>NZ_CP192633.1:4800000-7180675 GCF_051903975.1 Streptomyces sp. P9-2 | reverse complement strand
ACGACGGCGGCCAACTTTCCTGCTCCGCAGGAAAGTTGATGCCCCGTCACTCCGTTCCGGGGCCCGGAATTGCTCCGCAATTCCGGGCAGGAATTCGCTCCGCGAATTCCTGCAGGCGGCAGCTGAATGGAGCGGGTCGGCTAGAAATGAACGTAAGGGAAACATACACCCCCTCAGAAAATCCAACACCGATACAGGATTCAGATTCCTCGGAACCCTCCAACTCATAAACCGAACTGACCTCCCCTCAATTCCCCTACCAAAGCCCAGAACACCCCCGCCGCAAAATACACGACAACCCATAACCACAGCCCCCAGAGTGCGGAGACCCCCCAACTCCAAACCCCGCCAACAACCCCACCCACCATCCCCCACGGACCCCAACCCAAGGGCCTGCCAGCCTCCAGCCAAGCGCGGCGGCGGAGCCGACGCGCAACAGCCACGAGGCTGCTCCCGATCCCCGACGCCGACGCTCGACCACACCCGCCCCCCATTCCTCACTCTCCTTCAACCGGTACCGGAAAAGTGGCAGCAGAGGGGATGTCAGCAGGCTGACCACGCGCCTGCAGAGCAGTTGACCTGGGATGACGTAGAAGCCGGCCATCAGGCCGCGCAACCTCCGGCGCAACACCTGACGCAACATTAGGCGCAACGCTGTACGCGACACGGGGTGCAACAGGTCTTCCCATCAAGCGCCACATCCACTATTATTTGAAGTCCTGGGGGAGGCGACCCCCGGGAACCGCAGAAGTCCAACGAAGGGGAAGGCATGGAGATCCAGATCTCTGACGGAATCGTCCGCCGAGTGCACGGCGGTAAGGATGCACCCATGACCGGCCTTGCAATTCAAGCCCGTACGGTCGCGAACTTCCTGCCCTTGCTCGTTCAGCGGGTGGGCGCGAACATCGTGCACAACTCCGACGCGAATTACACCGGAATTCGGTTCGACACCAAGGTTGGCCCGGTGGTGCTGGAAATACCGACGGGTGACCGTCCTTACCGGCTCGTTCACGAACTCCCGGAGCCGGACGACAACGGGCGCACCGAAGTGGAAATGCGGCGATTCCCCCAGATCTACAAGCCGCAGGGCATCGCGCACATCACGGCCGAGTTCCTCCGGTCGCGCGGATTCCTGAAGTAGTCCGCCTGGGGGCGTCCCGTCCGGGACGCCCCCTTTTTATCCGGCAGCAGCACGAGGGGAAGGGACGTCATGGAGAGCACGCGGATCGCGGAGCATGCCGAGGAGGCCGGAGCGCCGCTCACGGTGGCGGAGCAGGAGCAGGCCGCTTATGCGCTGCGGGGGCTGGCGCGCCGTGCGGGTGACCCGGAGGCGCAGCGGGTGCCGCAGGAGCAGTTGGAGATGGTCCGGCCGTTCTTCGAGCTGGGTTGGGCAATGGGTGTGCGCAGCGGGCACACGGGTCCGGCCCTGGCGGATGTGCCGGTCGACCGCGTCACAGTGGCGCGCGCGTTCGTCTTGCTGAGGGTCGCGCGAATGGCCGACCCGATGGTTGTCGCCGTCGCCCGGAGTTTGGACCCGCAGCACGCCGGGCCGGTGCTGTGGCAGAAGGTCGACTATCACGGCAGCGTGACGCAGCGTCACGGTACCTTTTGGGTGAGCGCGATTCACGCCCACGCGCGCCCGTTGGGCGAGGCCCCGGAGCTGCGCTACGACCTGTGTGAGATGCACGGTGTCACACCGGTGCCGAAGGTCACGAACGTGCGCAGGACGAGTCTGACGCCGTTGCCTGAGTACCGCATGGGCTGAGTGTGCTGGTCAGGGGTGGGTTCACCCACCCCTGAAACACACTATTATTGAATTTGTTCGGGGGGCGGTGGCCCCGCCCCCCGAACCGCAGAAGCCAACACGAAGGGGAGAACACCGCATGACTCAGCAGTTCGCCGAACGCGCCACGAACGTTGCCCCTACCGGTGCCCGAAACGCTGAACTCGCCGACCTGGTCCGCATCCTGGAGGACCAGAACCGGCGCAAGCTGGACGTGATCACCCCCGCGTCCGCGCTGCGGTTCCGTGAGGGCAACGTGCACGTCGAGGGAGTCGAGTCCCTGATCACCGAGGACGGTGTCACGGACGTCGACGGCATCTACCGGCCCACCGCCGTTGCCGACGAGGGGATCGCGGAGAAGCTCCGTATTCCGCTCGCCTACCTGCGCCGCATGCGCGCCGAAAACGTCCCGCTGCTGGACGAGAACGTGAACGCGTGGCTGCGTGAGGAGCCGCAGCGCCGTTTCATGCTCCGCGCGTTCCGGGGCGAGAACGGCCCCGGCATGCCGCCAGCCGAGGGCGTGGCCCGCGCGCTGCTGTCCGACAGCTACAAGCTAATGGACAACTTCGACATGCTGCTCGCCGCCCTTGACGGGGTGAAGCAGTCCGGCCACCCCACCCGCGTGACGGGGTGCGACCTGACCGACCGGCGCATGTACGTGCGCGTCGAGTCCGAGGCCGTCGCCATCCAGGCCCCCGACCTGCTGCGCGGCTACCGCTCCCCGTTCGACGGCCGCAGCGGTGACGAACTGCCCGTGATCTCCGCCGGGTTCGTCATCAGCAACAGCGAAGTCGGTTCGGGGGCGTACACCATCACCCCGCGCGCTGTCATCCAGGTCTGCCGCAACGGCCTGACCGAGACCAAGGACGTCATGCGCGCCGTGCACCTCGGAGGCAAGCACGACGAGGGCGTTGTGTCCTGGTCCGGGCAGACCCAGCGCAAGACGCTGGAGCTGATCACGTCCAAGACCGCCGACGCAGTGCGTACGTTCCTGTCGCGTGAGTACGTCGAGGCCAAGGTGCGCCAGGTGGAGGCCGCCGCCGGTAAGGCGCTGGCCGAGCCGACGAAGACGATCGAACACGTCGCCAAGTCGCTCAGCATCGGCACCGAGGCCAAGGACATGATCCTTTCTCACTTCATCCGGGGCGGTCAGATGACGGCCGGGGGCGTGATGAACGCCGTCACCTCCACCGCGCAGACCCTCACCGACGCCGACCAGGCCGCCGCCCTCGAAGCGCTCGCGCTCCCGGCCCTCACGGCCGCCGCCGCGCACGGCTAACCCCACGACCCCCGCGCGGGCCGGGGATCTTCTCGCCCTCCCCTCCCCCGGCCCGCGCGGGCCCCACACCACCACAGCGCACAGCGCTCCCGCCCGACAGGGGAGCGCGCAGCCGTGTCCGCCCGTGCGCGGCTGCGCAGCAGCCCGCACGCCACCAGTCCCCGCAGCGCAGCGCAGGGGACCCCACCCCGGCGGCGCGCAGCACCGCCGGCCCCTGGCTCCGGGCGCAGCCCGGAGCACCCCGCTGCGGGGGGAACTAGAGAGGAAGCCACCGTTCATGGCCAGGAGTTTCTTCGAACAGCCGAGGGAGCAGCCGCACACGCCCTACACCGTGGCGCGCGCCGCCCTTGAGTTCCTGGGAGACCAGTGGACCGCGCTGCCCGGCCCGTGGGGGACCACCGGGCACCTGCGCAGCCCCGACCGCATCCCGTTCACCGTCGGTGTGTGCGAGGCCGGACACCTCTACCTGCGCAACGACTCCGCAGGAGACAGCACCCACCTGCCCTACGACTCCAGCGCCGACCTCGCGCGCATCGGCCGGGCCGTCGCCGAAGCCATCGGCGGTCTGTACTGACCGGCCCCGCCAAGAAGCCCGCAGCACGTCGGCCACCGATCCGTGAGGAGCCGCATCATGCCCGCACGCCCGGAACTCATACGCCCTGCCGATGCCGCCATCGCGGCCGCCATGAGCCGCGCCCTGACCGCGCTCGCCCTGGTCATCCTGGCGCTCGGGGACGGAGAGCACACGCTGAACCTGGTGGCCGAGCGCACCGACGACACGTTCGTCCGGGGGCAGGCCGACCTCTCCACCGGCACCGATCCGGTGCGCCTGACCGTGCTGAACGAGGACGACTACGCGGCGCTGCGCACGCTGCTGGTGTTCGCTCTGGAAGGCAGCACCGTACGCGGCGCCGTCCTGGTCGCCACCACGGCCGCCGAGCCACATCCCCGTGCGTGCGGCTGGACCGTACGCGGCGGATGGCTGCACCCCATGGACACCGCCGAGCTCCAGCGGGCCGTCACCCCCTGCCCCGGTGTCCCCGCCGTACGGGGGGAGGTCTACGACGCGCCGGTCCTGCCCCAGATCACCGACACCGACGAGGAGGGCCCCCGTGGCTGACACGCCCCCCGTCACCGCCAACGGCTACTGCACCAACACCACCCCGGTCCCCGGCACCATCCGCACCGTCAACGCCAAGAGCACCGGACCGAAGTTCTTCCACCTGCACGGCCGCCGCTACGGCGAATGCCCGTGCGGAAAGGAAGTGTCCCTGACCGAGCGGGACAACCTGCGCCGCCACAAGCCGCCGCAGGAGTAGCCCACAGACGCCGTCCGCCGCCCCCGTCCCCCCGGCGGCGGACGGCCCGCCCCGGCCAGAGCGCCACTGGCCGAAGACCTGCCGCCCCGCCGCCCGCGCCCTCCCCTTCGGCGAGCGCGGGGCGGCAGGCCCCCGCTCACCGAACCGAACCGCCGAGGAGCCGCAGCCCATGACCAGCCCGAGCCTGACCGTCGACACGCCCGCCGGCACCGTGCGCGCCACCGCCGGCCCCCGCCAGGACGACGCCGTCGTCTTCGAGCTGGGCGGGGCGATGCGCGGCAGCGTGCACGTCACCGGCACCCACCACCCCCACCACTGGGACCAGTTCACCGCCGTACGCGCCTGCCTCGGCCCCGTCAACGCCTACCAGACCACCGCCCCCGACGACGCCCTACCGCGGCTCACCCGCAGCCGCACCCGCTACCACGGCAGCCTGACCCTCTACCCCGACGACTACGCCGACCGCCCCCAGGTCAGCGTGTACCCGATGACGTCCGCCGACGGACACGAGCCGCCCGAGAAAACGGCAGCGACGCTCACCGCCGTCCTGCGCGCCTGCGCCGCCCATGTCGCACAGCGCGACGACCTGCCCGTGATCCTGGACGTCTCCCGGCGCAGCGGGACACTGCCGCCCTGCTGCGCTTCCTCACCTGGTCGGCAGCCCACCACCAGGCCGAAGCCGCCCGCTTGGAGCGGGAGGCACTCGCAGCCCACCCCGCGCGGCGCGCCGCCGTGGCCGCCTGGTGAACCGTCGCCCGCTGGTTCCTCGCTTCCCCGCACCCGGTCCTGCTGCTGATGCTGGCCGACCTCCCCTACTCGGTACTCCCCAACTCGCTGGCCCGCACCGTCGCCGTGAAGCAGTGGTGGGCCCCGTACTGCCTCACCGCGGCCGCCAGAGAACACGAGCACACCCGCCGCGCCCAGGCCGAAGCCGACTCCCTGCGTGCCCAGCAGCGCTCACGGCGCCCGGCCCGCCGTCCGCAACCGTCCGCGCACGCTGCCCCGCACGCGGCGCGCCTGGAACTGGAGATGTCGTGACGATGCGCTGGTTGATGACCCTTGGAGAGCGCACCCGCCCCGAGACGCCCACTTACGCCGAGTGCCCGGGCCCGAACGAGGCCCGCGCCGTCGCCCTGGTCGACGACTGCGGCCAGCTCTTCCCCGTCCTGCTGGCGTGGCGGCGGGCCCTCGGCCGCGAAGTGACCGGCTGGGCCGAGCAGGTCGAGGCGGACGACGTCGAGAACCTCCCCGAGGACGTGACCGACGACTGGGGGCCCGGTCTGCGGCTGGACACGATGCCGGGCGGGTACGTGAAGGTCGCGGACTACCGCGACCACCAGCCGCCCGACGCGGTCACCGCCGGTCCCCGCATGCTCATGCGTTGATCTCGGCCTCAAAAGCCGCAGGTCAGGGGCGGGTTCACGCCACCCTAGATCACACTATTATGGATGTTGTGGGAGGGGGTTTTCTCCCCCACACCGCCCCCTCCCGCACCCAAGCGCCGACCGAAAGGGCCGCGATGCCCGAGGAGTTCACGTTCCCCCGCAACACCGGTTCGTACGGCTACCAGGTCCTCGACCGCCAGGACCCGAGCACCAGTTACGGCGTCGTCTGGCACGACCCGGAAGTGTGCCAGTGGGTCGCCGAGTATCCGGGCAACCGCCCGGGCAGCGGTGGCGGGATCCCCGAATTCGCCAGCCGGAAATGGGCCGCGCGCTTCCTGTACCGCTACCGCAAGCCTCAGCCGTCCGGCCGCACCTGACCCGCCGCCCGCCCGCCTCACACCGCCGCCAGTCACAGAAGGGACCGCGCATTGGCCACCTTCGGTCACATCACCCGCGAGCGCTGCGCCCAGCTGGGCCGCGCCCTCACGGCCGCCGGCCTTTCCTGGATGGACAACGGCCGCCAGGACAAGCCCGAGTTCCTGACCTACACCGCCACCGACGCGCACGGCCGCGAGTGGAGCATCAGCCCGGCCACCAGCAACCAGATCACCCCGTCCCGGCCCGCAAGTATCTGGCAGGCCCAGTGCACCGAGCCAATGCACCGGTCTCCGGTCCTGTCCGCCCGGGCGGTCGTCAACCACATCCGGGCGTTCCCCGCGTGACCGGCCCGCTGCGGGCCGTGGCGCCCCGAAGACTTCGACGACTGGTGCGAGACGTGCGGCGCAGCACCGGGCCAGTTCTGTAAGCCGACGTGCGACACCGGCTACACCGCCGAGGACTTCCTCCGAGACGCCGAGCCCCGCGACCAGGACGCGCCCGCGCCGCCCGAGCCGGGCGCCCACCACCCTCCCGAAGGAGTGAAGACGCCGCCACGCCGCGCGCCGGACCGCCTTGGCTCAGCCCAGCGCGTCCATCAGGGAGGTGACATAGGCATCCAGCCGCTCCTCCACGGCTCGTGTCGTCAGCTCGGTCCGTCCTGCCTCCCGCCACGGCTGCGCCACCGACTGCACTTCCTCCGAGAACGCTAGTGGCTCCCGCACCTGCCAATACAGCCGCTCGTCCGCGGCCGCGGCCAGCCTCCCGCCGGCCTCCTGGTACGCCTCGGTGAAGCGCAGGCCCCACGCCGGGCCATGCAGCAGCGCGAGATTGGTGGAACAGTGCGCCACGTCGAGGTCCGCCGGGCCCCAGGAGGCCGCCGCCCAGTCGACGACGCCGGTGATCCGGGCACCGACGGCGCCAGCCGGGTCCTCGGGCGGCAGGTCAAACAGCACGTTGGTGGGCTGGAAGTCCCGGTGTAGGAACCGTCCTTCGTAGCGTGGCGCGGGCTTGCGGATCACGTCGATGGCGGCGGCCCAGACTGCGGCGGCGGCGCCCTCGGGGGGCACGACCGTGTCGGCGGTCGTCAGCGCCACGTACTCCCGGGGCCGGTCGGCCGGCCGCACCGCGTGGACCGCCACGAGTTGACGGGCCAGCAGGGGCAGGCGCGTCTCCAGCCCCTCGTCGTCGAGGACCGTCCGGCCCGGCAGGTGGGTCATGAGGAGCGAGGGGTACTCGCAGTGCGCGGCGGTTGGGTCGACGGCGACGAGTCCGGGAGCCGGCACGCCGGTGCCGGTGAGCGTGGTCAGGGCGTCGGTCTCCCTGTGCAGGAGGTCCTCGGCCGGCCCCTGCCGGGTCGGGCCGACGAAGGAGCGCAGCACCAGGTGCCGGATGCCTCCGTCCCGCGTGCCGATGGTCAGCCTCCGCATGTCGGCGGCGGCGCCGCCGTGCAGCGCCTCGGCTCCGACGATCCGCTCGCCGGCCTCCAGGTGCCGGCGCACCCAGGCCAGTGTCAACGGTCGGACAGTCGCTGGCTTATCATGATTGGTCACCGTGTCACCTCATCATTCGGACGGCGGCACACGCGAACCCTTACGGGCCTGTCCGCGAGTCAGCGTGCAGGTGGCGGGTGGGGAAGTTGGGCGAGCAGATCTGGCCGCACCCATAGCGAGGGGTGGGGAATTTCAAAGAGCCCCTATCACTATCGCTAAGTCCCACGACGGTCACTCACTGTCCGTATCTCCGCCTGGAGACCATCCGGCAGAATCGAGTATTGCGCTCCGCCAGCAGGCGGCGTTCCGTACGGTGCAGGCCAACAATGCGCGTGTCGTCGACGAGTGGCTGCCCGTCAAGGACTGGTCGACCGATGCGGTCAAGGAATGGCACACCGACGCGCCGGTGCCGTACTGCTGGACGTACGATTCGGGCACCCGGTGCGGGCGACTGGGGCGGAACCTCCCGCTGCTCGTGTCGCTGTGCGTCTTCGCCTCCCCCGCCACGACGTGCTGCTCTCCATCGGCCGACGGCCGCGGCTGGCCGCCCTGTACGCCGAGGTCGAACAGGTCCGAGGCGACAGCTTCCGCGCTGACTGGCGCATCACCGATCTGATCCGGCACACCGCGGCCTGCGGAGCACCCGACCCCAGCGTGGTCTGCTCCGACGACGGCCCGGAGTTCACCGCCCTCGAGGAGCAGGTCCGCGCGGCCTTGGAGGAGGAGCCCCGCAAGGAGCCCGACCTGGCCCGGCGGACACGACGATCGCCGTGCGATTGCTGTGCCGCTCCGCTCTGAAGATGGCCCACACGTCGCTGATCTTTCTTGAAAGGCATACTGCTGATGATGACGACGACCACCCAGCGCCTCCTCGACCTCGCCGCGGCCGCACCAGCCACCCGCGACGAGGATCTGGTGCTGCTCCTGCGCGAAGCGAGTGAGCTGTACCAGCAGGGTTGTGCAGACCTGCGCGACACGGTGGCGGCTCGCTTCGCCGGGCTGTCCGGCGGGGATCTGGTGGCGGCCGCGACCGCGGCCGGCATGCCGTGCGATGCGTCCCAGGACCGCGACGAGCTGGTCCTGCTGCTCGCCCTGGCCGAGTGGGAGATGACTCCGGCGGCCCTGGCCTACTCGGAGATGGCCCAGGACGCGGCTCGCCGCGGTGTGTGCCTGATCCCGGAGGAATGACTTTTTCCTCGCGCCGGCCGGGAAAACCTGGGCAGCGTACTAGACCCCCACCCCAAACTCCTGCCATTATGTGAGTTGTGAGCCGGGCAGGCCGGCTCACCTCCGACAGGATGGACACCTCTGCCATGACCTCGCGCCGTGAGCCTCGCCTGGCCGACGCTGCCGAGATCGCGGCTGAACAGGGCCTGACGCCCGCGCGGATCAGCGGCCTCTACAACGACCGCGCCAAGAACGGCTTCCCCGAAATCGCCGACATGCGCGGCCGCGCCCGCCTGTGGGACCACGCGAAAGTCAGCGAGTGGTTCGCGAACCGCCCGCCGGCACGCCTGCGCGAGCACACACCGCCCGCCCGTGACCCGCAGGACCTGCTGAACGCCGCCGAGGCCTCGAGGTTCCTGGGCTACAAGAATCCCAACCAGGTCACCACCTTCGTCCGCGACCACCCCGGGTACTTCCCCGACCCGGACGTCGTCGAAGAGCTGGGCACCGCCGAAAACCCCTACCGCCGACAGCTGTGGCGCGTGCAGACCCTGCTGGACTGGATGGCCACCCGGCCGGGCCGCGGCAAGCACGCCGGCGCGAAGCGCACTGCCCCCGCACTGCCCGACGTCCCTGTCGACGGCGACCCCGACGAGCTCCTCGGAGCAACTCAGGCCGCGGCACTGCTGGGGTTCAAAAGCGTCAACTCCTTCTCCAGCAGCCTGTCCCAGGGCAATCTGCCCCTGCTGGAAACCCCCGACGCTCTCACGGAGAAGGGCGGGCGCCGACGGTGGACGCGCCGGCGCATCCTCGAGCAGGCCGCCCAACCCCGGGGCAGAAACCGGCGGTGAGCGCCCCTTCGCCCACCGCCCCATAGACGCGGCATCCGGTTACGGGTCGTTGGTCCCTTGCGGGCCGGGTGTCGCACGATGGCCGGCATGGCGTGACTCGCCACCACGCCCCGCAGCAGCCCCCGTCTGCTGCGGACCGGCCATCGCCGAACTTCTCATGGGGCCGCCCTCTTCCTGGTTCACCCACAGCCCCTTGCCGTAAAGCTGTCGAACTCCCCGGCAGGAGCAAGCTGCTCTGGCGCGCGGGCCCGTCCCGTGGTCGGGGCCATGGACGTCAGCAAAGACGCAGAGCGCGAGGCTGTTTCGACTTCGTGACCATGGTCGGGGCTTCCTGGTCGGGGGTCTGGTCGGGGCCTGCGGGTTTCCTGAAGCAGCAACCGGAAGGTCTCCGCCGGAGACCGCCACGGCCGCGGAAGGAAACGTCTCATGAGCAGCGCCGCACGGAGCACTCCGGCGACGAAACCGGCCCCCAGCCCCGCTGAGCCCTTGGCCCACCAAGTGCTGGCGGGGCTCGCCCAGCACCGCATCGCCACCACCAGCCAGTTGCGCCGGATGCTGCGCCCGGACGGCACGCGACAGCTGATGTCCCGTGTTCTGAACAGGCTGCGCTCCGACGGCTTCGTCGACTGCACGGTGCTGCCGGACGCGAACCGGACCCGTACCAACGCCTGGTACCTCACGCAGGAAGGCGCCCGGCTGACCCGTAACCTGCCCGTCCTGCGGGGGCGGCCGCCCTACCCCATCACCTCGACCGCGGCAGCGTCTCTGAAGACCCCGCATACACTCGCTGTCGTTCGCGCTCACCTTGCTTTCGCCGCAGACGCCCGCCGGCTCGGGCACGAGCACGGTCCATGGGACTGGACCCCTGAGGTGTCCCACTCCATCGGCGAGGGCGAGCGGATCGTGGCCGACGCGGTGATGTACTACACGGTCGTCGAGAGCGAACACCGGCGAAAGCTGCGCGCGTTCGTGGAAGTCGATCGCAGCACCATGAGCAGTGAGCGACTGGCCGTGAAGCTGATCGAATACGCCCGCCTGTTCCAGTACGAGGCCCAGCCCGTCGGCCGACGGAGGCAGGCCACCGCAGGTCCCGCCTGGCTGCGCTGGTATCCGGTCTTTCCACGTGTGCTCTTCGTGCTCACCGGCGCCTCCCGGGCCAGGCTGGAGAATCGGATGAGCGATCTGCAGGCAATGGTCGCCCAGCACCCGCTCGTGGCGGCCCTCGCCCGGGAAGTCCGGCTGGGAGCCGCCGTGCTTGAAGACCTGGAGCAGCACGGTCCCTCCCAGGACGTGTGGCTGCCTCTGGCCGGCGGCAGGACTCGCCCGTGGACGGATCTGTGAGCCGCCGGCGCAAGCGTTAAGTGCGGATCAGCCTGACGCCCCAGGACACCGGTCCTGGGGCGTCAGACGTATTCCTGAAACATCGTGATCGCTTGATCAGCGTGCTGCTCCCACTTGCTGTCAGACGCTCTGGCACAGCGGCGGCAGGAGTCCGTCGCCCGGCCAGAAGGGTCGCTCGGCCGCGAGGCCGGTGAGGTACGTGCCGACCTCGGTCAGGACCTTGGTGCGGTCGTCCGGTCCGTAGACGGTGAACTCCCCTGCTGCAGCGTCGAAGGCGCGCACGTGGCTTTCGGGGCCGGTGCAGATCAGGGCCCGGGCGACTTCGGGGAGTCCGAGGCTGAGGGCGTCGCACCTCTGTTTCTGCACAAGGTGCACCAGGTCGACGGTGACGCTCTCCCAGTCTCCGACTGTAGGCCAGTCGGCGCCGCCGTTCAGTTCGTGGGTGAGGGAGGCCAGCGGGATGATCTCGCCCGGCCGCCGTCCCTGGGTGAGCAGGGCGTGGATCCGGGTGCCGTCGGGCTGGAGCACCTGCGGGTGGAGCAGTGAATCGGCGGCGACGACGGTGGTGTTGATCTCCTGGGTTCCGGGGCCGGGGTAGTAGGGCTCGTGTGCGAAGAGCAGGTAGACGGCTGAGGTGCGGGCAGCGGTGTTGGGCTTGGACATGACGAGTGCTCCCTCCGGTGGTGAGGTGCCGGGCGTGTGCTGAGGTGCTGGCCGTGTCGTCGATCGGGCGCCAGGCGGCCGCCCCGCCTTGGGGGCCTGGTCGGCGTGGTCCGGCCGGGCCTGGGCAGGTGCGTGCTTGAGAATCTGGGCGACCTGGTCGGCGAGCTGGAGCATCAGCCGTTCGCAGGTGATGAGTGCGCATGAGGCCGAGCGTGTGTCTTGCGTCTGCAGCATGTCGGCGGCGTCCCACAGCAGGTGCTGGCCGATCTCGGCCGACCGGCGCAGTTCGTAGCGGTCGCTGCCGGCGGCGGCCTGGATGAGGCAGGTGTGCGGGGCGGCGAGGCGCCGGATGTAGCGGCAGGCGCTGGCTCCTTCGACGCTGCGGACGTGTTCGCGGGCCCGGGCGTCCAGCGTGGCCGGCAGGTGTTCGGCGAGCAAGATCGCTGGCAGGGCGACGTCGGCGGGGATGCCATCGGCCATGGCGAACAGGCCGGCGACCAGGCTGAAGAACGCGACCGCGACGGTGCCGAAGCGCAGCGAGGCGCGGATGCCGAGGGCCAGGCCGATGCGCCGGGCGGGGCGCCTGGTCAGCCAGCGCAGGGCCATGCGCTGCGTGGGTGTGGCCGATGGGGTGAGGACTCCGATCTGGTGGGGGAGTTCAGGCCGTGTACCGTCGCCCGGGACCGTCCAGGCGAGCCAGCCCCACCGGGTGCGCTCGTAGACGAGCACGGGTTCGCACTCGGCTGTGCAGGTGTGGTCGCGGACGTGGCCGGTTCGCGGGGCGCGTGCGTGTTCCGCCTCCCACCGGCCCGGGGCAGCCGCGAAGGGGTGCAGGTGCTGCGCGAACCCGGATGGCGATGGTGTGCGGCGGATGTCGGTCACGGGCTGCTTCCTTCCGGTTGGTCGGTCAGGCGGAGGCGCACGTCGTGCAGCGGCCGTCGCCGTCGGGGTGGGCTCGCTTGCGAGTCGGGCCGGGGCAGGTGCGGCACAGCGGCCAGCCGAGGCAGGTGGGGCAGAGGTCTTCGCCGGGGGCGGTGGCGGGCACGCCGCAGCCGGCGCACTCGACGAGGGCCCGGTAGGTGAGGGCTTGGGTCACGGAGCGGGCGGCGGCCGCTGTCGATGACCTGGTCGCGTCCACAAACGGTTCGTCCAGCGGGGCCGCGGCGGGGCGGGCGACGCTGGCGGGCGGCGGGTAGGCCTGGGCGGCGCGGAGCCGGGCGGCGATGATCGCGCCGATCGAGGTGCGCACCGGGTTCGGCAGCGGCCGGTCGGTGATGACGTGGCGCAGCTGCTCGGGACTCCAGCCGGCCTCCAGCATCACGGTCGCCACGCGGCCTTGATCAGTCAGTGCCGGCCCGGTCAGCAGCAGTTCGGGACGGCTCGCCCCGATGTCCAGCAGCAGCCGGATCCCCGCGTGCATCTCGTCCGCCGGAGGCGGTGGCTTCGGCGATGTTGTCGCGTGCGAGGGGGCCGTCCGTGCGTTCGTGCGCGCCGCGTCGCCGCGATCGCACGGACGGAGGGGGTTGGTCTTCTGCTTGTTGGTCTTCTTAACGATGGTGTTCTTAGTGCCGGGATCAGCCAACACTGGCTCAGCCAATCCTGGATAACCCGACTCTGGCTGTGAGCTGGGATTTTGCAGGGCGGGCAGGTCGGTGATGAAGTACAGGGCCTGCCCGAGCGTGCCGTCGGGGTTGCGGTCCCGGTCGCGCAGCAGGAATCCGTGGTGCTCCAGTTCCTCCAGGCCGGTGGTCACCGCGTCGACGCGTTCGCGGCCGTGTCGCGCCAGGTTGGCGACGGTGATCTGCCAGCCGTCCCGGTGGGTGCTGATGTAGCCGAACAGTCCCTTCGCCTTGAAGGAGATCCGGCTGTCCCTGAACAGCGCGTTGGCGATCTGCGTGAACTGGTCTCCGGCCATCACCCCGCGGCGGATGCCCGCGCCGAAGTCGGT
Source organism: Streptomyces sp. P9-2 (assembly GCF_051903975.1). NCBI lineage: Bacteria > Bacillati > Actinomycetota > Actinomycetes > Kitasatosporales > Streptomycetaceae > Streptomyces > Streptomyces sp. P9-2. The sequence goes on along the minus strand of NZ_CP192633.1, from coordinate 7,167,071 downwards.
GTCGCTGCTGGCTTCCCGGAAGGTGGATGCTGGGTCGATCGGGGGAACGTCCGGAGCGGCGGGACGGTCGGTGATGCTGTAGACGATCTCTCCGAGGGTGCCGTTGGGGCGGCGCACGCGATCGCGGACCAGGTAACCGAACTTCTCCAGCTCGTTCAGTCCTGCCCGCACCGCGTCCCGCCCGTCGGGGCCCAGGGCGACGAGGGCGGCGATGGTCACCAGCCATCCGTTGCGGTGGGTGCTGATGTAGCCGAAGAGGCCCTTGGCTCGGTACGAGATGCGGCTGTCGCGGAACAACCCGTTGGCGATCTGCGTGAACTGATCGGCCGCCATCACGCCGCGGCGGACCCCGGATCCGAAGCCGCTCATCGCGCCGTCCGGTACGCAGGCCGCGTGCGGTGGCCACGGCAGCGCACCGTGCCCGCCGGGGTGGGGCGGCCGGTGGGCGCGAAGGCGGAGGCGTACGTGCGTTCCATGCCGTCAGCTCATCCGCCGGCCCCGACCAGGCTGACGGCCATGAGCCCCGACCATCGGTCACGATCCGGCAACGCAGCCTTCTAGCTGCCGTGGTCGGGGTCGTGGTCGGGCCGACCACGCCGTGCCAGCACGGTGCGCAGTCGTTGCGCAGCCCCGATTGCGCAGCCTTCGTGGGCGTTGCGCAATGGGCCTGCGCAACCGATCGAGGGTCGTGCGCAGTCGGGTTGTGTGCCGCGGGTGCGCAGTACGGCCCGCGGATCCCGATGTCCTGTTGCGCAGGGTCGGGTGTGCCGATGCGCAGGCTGCCCCCGCGGGTCTGGTGGTGTCCTTCTGCGCGCTCGCGTACGGCGCCGGCCGGGGTGCGGCAGACGGGTGCCAGCGCATCCGTCGGTGGGGTGCCGGCGGATGACGCGGTGAGCGCCCACAGACCCAGGTTGGGTCCATGGTCGGGTCTGTGGTTGGGCCGACCATGGCCCCGACCACGGGCTTCGTGTCCCCATCGTGACCGTGGTCGGGGTCTCGTGGTTGGTGGTCGGGTCGGGGTCGGCGGGTTTTCTCAAGGTCAGTAATCACACGTTCTGACCTGGGAGTTTGACCATGTCTCCTGGCAAGCAGGCCTCACAGAGCGAGGCTGCTGCTCCGATGGCGGGTGGCGCCCGGTTGGAGGCGATGCGGCGCCGCGTCCGGCTCTCGCGCTTGGCGGTCTGGACGGTCATCGCGGCCGGCCCCGTCGCCCTGGCCGTCGCCGTCGCCTCCACCCCGACCACAGTCGAGGCGGCTACTCCGGCCAAGCCCACCGCCGTGCGCACCGCGGCGGCCGCCGCCAACCCGGCCGGCTATGCGCAGTTGTTCGTCAGCGCGTGGCTGCGCAGCAGCGCCGATGACGCGACGACTGCGCAGGCGCGGCTTGCGCAGTCGATGGCGCCGGACGTCGAGCTGCCCAACCCGGCAGCGGGTGCGCAGTCGTCGCCTGCGTCCGTGACCGCGGTGCGCAGTGCGCAGCGCGCGGACGGCGCGTGGTCGGTGACGGTGGCTGCGCAGTACGCCAACGGAACGGTGCGCTACTACACGGTGCCGGTGGCCGCCGACGCCTCGGGTGCCTCGTTCACGGTGCCCCGTGCGCCCGGCGTGGTGGCCGGCCCGGGCCGGGCCGAGGTGCCGAAGTCGCCGTACGGCGTGAACGTCCCGGAGGGTGAGCTGTCCTCAGCCGTAGGGGAGTTCCTCGCCGCCTACCTGACCGGTGCCGGCGAGGTCGACCGCTACCTCGCGCCCGGTGTGCAGATGTCGGCCGTCTCCCCCGCCCCATACACGGCGGTCTCCGTCGAGCAGGTGTCCGCGGTCGAGGAAGACGCGGCCGCCGAGAAGGTGCCGGCCGACGGCACGGCGGTGCGGGTCCTCGTCCGGGTGGAAGCCCGGGACGCCGGTGGTCGGTGGCCGCTGGCGTACGAGCTCACGCTCAAGGCCCGCTCCGGCCGGTGGGAAGTCGCGGCGCTTCAGTCCGGGACTCAGGGCGGGGGTGTCCGGTGAACACGATGCACAGCCTGGTGCTCGCCGGGCAGCTCAACGACCTCGGCGACTCGTGGATCAACATGTTCAAGGAGTGGGCGACCAAGGGTCTGCAGGCCGGTCTCGTCTGCCTCGTCGTCGTCATCATGATCCAGAAGTTCAGTCTCAAGGCGGGGATCGGCGCCCTGCTGCTGATGATCATCGCGCTTGGGCTGTACAACTCCCGCGAGAGTCTCGCGAACATGTTCGAGGACGAGGTGAAGAACCCGGCCAAGGGCGCACCCGTCGTCCCCGGCGTCGTTCAGTCCGAACTCCCGTCCTCTCGTGACCACTCGCGGGGCGTCGGGGGCTGGCTGTGACCGCGGCAGCGGCGCGGGTGGGCCGCTTCTACACCGCCGCCCGACGCCACCCATGGGTGCTGGGCAAGGTCGCCGACTGGAAGATCCCGCTCGGCCCCTACACGCCCGCGCAGATCGCGGTCGCCGTCGGCGGCGGTTTCCTCCTGATCAAGACCATCAGCTGGTGGTCGTGGATGGGCCCGGTCCCCATCGTCGCGTGGCTGCTGGCGATCTGGGCGGTACGTCGGCCGAAGATCCGGGGCCGTGCGCCGATGCAGGCCGCGTTGGGCTGGGTGCTGCTCGCCTGGCAGCCGCGAGGAGGGCGGATCGGTGGGCGGGCCGCCCGCGACCGAGTTGCCCGACCTCTCCTCGGCGGCTTCACGGTCGAGGGCGCGCCAGGGCTGGACCCGAAGGCCACACCCTCCCCTGTGGCTCGCCAAAGTGCTGCCTCTCGAGCGCCGCTTGCGCGGTCGGCCGCCGGTCGCTCGTCCGCGCGCCGGCCCACGGAGCCGATTGCTCCTGTCATGCCGGCGGGGCCGGTCTCTGGTGTGCAGCAGCTGCTCGCGCTCGCCCAGCAGGGGGGTGCGCGGTGAGGGTTCCAATCCGTCACATCGCCGGGCACCTCGTGTGGTCGACGCACGGCAGCGTGTGGGCCGTCTACCGCCTGCACCCTGGCCCGGACGCGCAGGGCCAGCGTGAGGAGACCGTCCAGGGCACGTACGTGCCCGCCGCCGTCCGCGACGAACAGCTCGCCAAAATCACGCACTTGGTGCGGTCGCTGTCCGGGGCACCGCGGCTGTTCGGGCTGTGCGCGCAGGTCGATCCGGGTGAGATCGCCCTCAAGATGATCGAGGGCATTGAGCCGGCCGAGCCGGCACCCGGTGCGGGTCGGCACCCGTGGGTGGAGAACGTCGAGGCCACCCTGGAGTTGCTGGACGACCAGGAGATGCACCGCCGCACCCTGTGGCTGGCCGTGCCCCTGCAGACCGAGACCGGCGGCCTGCAGGTCTCCGCGCAACTCGGCGCGGCGTGGGCAGAGATAGCGCCGATGCTGGGCATGCGCCCGGCACCGGTGGCCCGGCGTGAGGTGACCGCCTACCGCGAGCAGGCCTCCCGGGTGGAAGCCGCGCTCGCCGGCGGCATCGCCTTCCGCCCCGCCCGTCCGGCGGAGATCGTGTGGATGATCCAGCACGCGCTCCACCGCGGTCTTGCCGAGCCCCTGCTTGCCGAGGCCGAGACCAGCGAGTTGTACGGCGGGCAGATCCGGGACGGCGTGCTGCGCTCCCCCAGCTACGCCGACCTTGGCCAGGTCCGCCTGCAGGAGGGAGGCATCGACCCCGAGCTCGACGACGTCGACGAGCTGAAGACCGCGGGCCGGATCACCCGGTCGGGACGCAAGGCCTGGTGGCGGGTGAACACCGGCTCGCCGCTGGGGCGGCGCTGGCTGCAGGTCGAGTCCGACACCGGGGTGGGCTATCAGGCGCAGTTGGCGCTGGCCGAGTGCCCGCCCGCGGTCAGCCAGGACGCCGCGGACCTGTTCGCCCAGCTGGAGCTGCTCGACTTTCCCGTCGACTACACGGTCGACCTCACGCTGGTGCCCGCGGAGAAGGCCCGCGATCAGGTGCGGTGCAAGAAGAACGAACTGATCGACCAGGCCGACCAGTACGACGCCCGCCCGACTGGCATGCCGGCCTCGCTGACCGAGGCCGCCCGCGACTTGGGCGAGCTGGATGCCCGCCTGTCGCGCACGTCGGTCGAGGTTGAGGTGCAGTCGGTGACCGTGCTGACGGTGTGGGGGCCGACGGCGGCCGTCTGCGACGCCCGGGCCCGCGCCCTGGCCGCACTGCTCGGCGGAGCCGACTACCGCGCCGTGCGCCCGGCCGGCCTGCAGGAAGCTCTGTTCACCCTCGGCCTGCCCGGCACCGTACGGCCCGGCGTGGTGCGGGAGTTCACCCAGCACCAGATCAGTGAGGACTGGGCGCTTTCCGGGGCCTTCACCACCGCTCAGGTCGGCGACCCCAACGGGATGTTCCTCGGCATCGACCTGGACTGCGGTACCACCCGCCCCGTCATGATCAACGTGGCGGACGCGCCCAAGGTCGACGCGTCCGCGTCGATGGGGATCGTCGGGGATCTCGGCGCGGGCAAGAGCGTGCTGCAGAAGCTGATCGCAGAGGCGGTGTGGGCGCGCGGCGGCTGCGCAATCTGCATCGACCGCACTCCGGTCCGTGAGTGGGCCACCTTCGCCCGCAGCGCGGCCAAGGGCCGGGCCCAGATCATCGACGCCGCCCAGGCCGAGGTCTCCATCGACCCGCTGCGCATGTTCAGCGGGCCCGAAGGACGGCACTACGCCCTGTCCTACCTCACCCTGCAGCTCGGCATTGGTCCGATGAGCACCAACGGCGAGGTCCTCCACCACGCCGTCGAGCAGGCAGCCGCCGGCCCGGAGCCGTCCATGCACCGCGTCCTTGAGGTCCTCGAGGAGATGGCCACGCACGAGGTGGGCAAGCGGAAGGACTCGGCCTCGACCCTCGCCGGACTCATCCGCGTCGTCGCCAGCAACTCCCTGGCCCGGATGGTCTTCGACCCGACGCTGCCGCCGGTGCGGCTGGACGCCTCCAGCACCACCGACATGATCGTGATCACCACGACCGGGCTGAAACTGCCTCCCAAGGCAGCGTTCGACAAGCCGGAGGTCCTGCACCAGCAGCCGCTGGAGGCGCTGATCGGCCGCGCGGTGCTCTACCTGATCGCCGCGATCGCCCGACAGACCGCCTTCGAGGACCCCGAGCGGTTCACCCAGGTGGTCCTGGACGAGTTGTACTGGCTGACCTCCTCTGCCGAGGGCACCGCCCTGGTCCACGAGATCCTCCACGACGGCCGCAAGCACGGCGCCGGGCTCCTGGCGGGCTCGCACGACGCCGAGGAACTCGGCCCGGACCGCGGCCTCATGGCCTACCGCGCGCTCGCCCGCACCACCGACCGCGAACGAGCCCGCCGCGGCCTGGAGTTCGTCGGGCTCGATCCCAACGACGACGCACTGGTGCGGCTGGTGACCACCGGCCTGTCCCCCGTCGGCCAGAAGGGGCGAGAGGGCGAGTTCCTGCTGACCTGCCCGCGTCAGAACACCGGCCGGATCAAGGTCTCCATCCCCCGCATCCCACGCATCACCACCTCCATCACCACCACGCCAGGACGCCGCACGAGCGCTGCCCCGCCTTCCGTAACCGGTGCTGGTGAGGCCGTGGATGGCCATCCGAAGGAGTACGTCCGATGACCACGTCTTCCTGGAACCGCGCCCGGCGCGTCGCCGCGGCCGCTAGCGTCCTCACCGTTCTCGCCGTCGTCGCGGGCGCGGTCATCCTCGCCCTTGGGGTGGGCGTGCCAGACGGTTGGTGGCCGCACACCGGACAGGCCTTCGCCACCAGCACCGCGTCCGCTGGAGGGCAGGACGTGACTGGTGCAGCGTGGATGTTGGGCACCGCCGGGGCCGGTGTAGCTGCCCTGGTGGTGTGTCGGCCTCGGTCCGCCGCTGGGCAAAGGCGGCGCTGACGTGTTCAGTCCCGACCGCGCGACCCTGCGTTCGGCCGGCTTCGTCGTGCTGCTCACCGGCACCTTTCTCCTGGTGAACAGCCAGGTCGTGTACGCGGCCAGCGGCAACAGCGAGACCGGAGACCTGCTCGCCCCGCTGAACATCGCCTCCTCCGAGGGTGTGCCGATCGACGGCTACGACCTGAACGCTTCCGGCGGCTCCATCGTCGCTTTCAAGACGCAGGCCCTCGCCTTCGCGCTCAGCGGCCTGTTCACCCTGATCCGGCTGTTGGTCGGTCTGGCCGGGTGGGTGATCGAGGTCGCTTTCCGGTTCCCGCTGCTCAAGATCCTCACCCGACCTGCGCAGAAGGTCGCCGACACCTACGACAACGTGGTGGTCGACACCCTGGGGCTGAAAAGTCTCCTGCTGGCCTGGGCGTTCGTCTTCGCCGGGTTCATGATCGTGCGCGGGCGGGTCGGCCGCGGTCTGGGCGAAATCTTCCTCACCCTGCTCATCGGGGCGATCGCCGCCTCAGCTCTCATCCGCCCCGACACCCTGCTCGGCCCCAACGGCCCTCTGGGCCAGTCCCAGCAGGTGGCCGCCGAGGTCGCCCAGCAGAGCGTCAACTCCTACGACTGGGGCGGGAAGCTCGCCGGCTATGACGCATGTTCCCGCAGAAGCGGCAACGCCGAATTCGAGTGCGAGCAGCGGGAAGAGGAAGGACCGGTCTCCTCAACAGAGGTGGCCCGCCCCCTTCAGGACTCGATCACGAACGCCTTGATCGTCAAGCCCTACATGCTCCTCCAGTACGGGCGCATCCTCAACCCTGCCAAGGACTCCGACCGCAAGGCCTACGCGGTTCATCTGAAGTGGGTCACCGGCGGATACAAGCCCGACGCCCATGACGACACAGGCAAGGACAACGATCCCTGCGACATGCTCAAAGGGCCCGGCCGGGCCTACTGCGAGCGAGGCCAGGAGGAGACCGGAACCGAGGGTGCGCTGCCTGAGTTCACACCCGGTGGCGAACTCCTCGACACCTCGAACGCGATCGTCACCGACGAAGACCAGGCGTTCGCCGCGTTCCTCGCCGACATGAAGAAGGCCGGCCCGGTCGGCAGGTCGTGCGCCGTCTACGCCGAGAAGCCCACCTGGTGGCGGCTCGGCGGTGCCTTCCTGCTGCTGATCGCCGCCCTGTTCATCTGCGGCATGCTGCTGTCCAGCGCCATCGTTCTGCTCGGCATCCAGGGCATCTGCGCGGCCGCGGCGGCCGCCGGCGGCGTCACGTTCATCGCCGCCATGCTGCCGGGACCGCCACGGCAGAGCGTGTGGCGGTGGCTGTCCCTGTGGGGGATCGCGGTCCTGGCCGTGGTCGGGATCTGCGCGTTCATCCCGTTCTTCGGGATCGCCGTGGACGCCACCATCACTAACGGACCCCAGTTGATGGTGGAGCGGATCCTGCTCATCGACGTCCTGGCCATTGCCGGCGCGGCCGGACACCGCCGCCTGCTGACCGGCATCACCTCCTTCGGCCGGCGCATGGCGATGCGGATGCGCTACGCCAAGGTCGGCGGCACCCACATGCCGGGCGACACCTCCGAGCTCGGCGCCGCGCTCGCCATGAACTCCCCCGCCGCAATGGGCGGCTACGGCGGACTGCGCGCCTTCACCGGCGGGGGCGGCGGCAGGTTCGGAATGCTCGGCACCCGGCAGCGGCTGATGGGCGCCCTCACCTCGTTCTTCGACGGCGCGGGCATGCCGGTGGACACCGGCAGGATCCTCTCCGATGCCACCGCCGAAGCCGGGCGCGGCCTGGCCCCGCTCACCGCGGCCGCGGCCGTGGGCGGGCTGGGCACACGGCTCGGCACCAAGGGCGCGCACTGGCTGCTGATCGGCCGCCGGCCGGACAAGGATCAGCTGGCCAAGTGGCGCAAGCCCACCGCAGACGGCGACCCTGGCGCGGGCGCGGGTGGTCCGTCGGGCGGCGGGGACGGTGGTTCAGGCGGCGGCGCAGGTCCGCGCCGGCCCTCAGGCCCGCCCGACCGGTACCGCAACGAGCAGGGGCAGGTCGTCGACCGCAACACCGGTCAGGTGCTGCACGACCAGAACAGCGACCGCACGCTGCTGTCGACGCGGGCCCACAACCGGCTGGTCCGTTTCCGCGGGTACCGCATCCTCAACCGGGGCGGCCGGGCGGCATACGGGGCGATGGTCGGTCTGCCGGCCAACGTCCGCCGGGCCCGGGCGGGTGGCTCGCGCTACTCCCAGGACGCCCGCCAGCAAGTGCGGGTGTGGGGCAACACCGTCCGCGAGGACGGCCGTGCGTGGGCAGATACCGGGCGTCACGTGGCGCGGGTCCTGCGGGAGCACACCGATGACAGCGGTGGACCTGGTCCGTTCGTCGGTCGCCGTCTGCCCACCGCAGCCACTCCGACCCCTGGCCCAGCTGCACCCGCTCGGCCTGCCCGCTTGGGACGCCCCGCGCGTCCGGCCCCTGCCCCCGCGCGGCCCACGCCGTCGGCGGGCGGTACGGCGGCTGCTCCGCCGCCGGAGCCGCTCCCTCGCCGGGCGACCCCTCTCGGTCCGCCGCGGTCCGATGTCGGCGGGTCTGCCCTTCCCGGGGGCGGAGGCCCCCGTAACCGGGCGCGTGATGAGGCACGGGCCCGGATGCAGGACCTGATGCGGCGCACGGCGCCCGAGGCCGAACGTCTGCGCCGGGACCGGGCCCAGCGGCAAAGCGAGGACGGTGACGACGAGTGAAGCCGCCGGGACGCCGCGTCGGGCGGTGGGGATGCATGGTGGCGCTTCTGATGTTCGCCGCCGTGTGCTGTGCCGCTCCGGTGGGGAACGCGATCAGCGCGTACGTCGCGCTGAAGGCGGGTGCGCAGGACGACGGCGGTATCGCCGAAGGGGGCAGCGCCGCCGACATCCCTCCGCGGATGCTGACCGCCTACAAGAACGCCGTCCGGCAGGTCGGGAAGTACTCACCGAAGTGCCAGGGCATGCGCTGGCCGATCCTCGCGGGGATCGCCAAGGTCGAGTCCAATCACGCCACAGGACGGAGCATCGCCGACAACGGCGACATCCGCCCGAAGATCTATGGGGTGCTCCTCAACGGCTCCGGCCAGGGCGGCAACACCACCGTCTTCCCCGACACGGACGGCGGCAAGTGGGACGGCACTGCGAACGGGGAGCGCGCCGTCGGCCCCTTTCAGTTCCTGCCCTCCACCTGGGAGGGGAACGGCAAGGACGCCAACGGCGACAAGAGCGCCGACCCGCACAACGCTGACGACGCCGCCCTCGGCGCCGCGATCTACCTGTGCGGAGGCGGCCGTGACCTGACGAGGCGGTCGCAGTTGAAGGCCGCGCTCCTGCAGTACAACCACTCGAGCGAGTACGTCGCCAACGTTCTGGGGTGGATCGATCAGTACACGGCGGCCGCCGAGGACCCGGACCTGAAGAACGTCACGGGGAAGGTCCGCACCGTCATCGAGGCCGCTCTGTCCCAGCGGGGTGTCCCGTACTCGTGGGGCGGCGGCAACGCGAGCGGCAAGTCGTACGGGTTCTGCTGCTCGCCCAGCGGCAAGAGCGGCGCGAGTATCAAGGGCTTCGACTGCTCAGGGCTCACCACCTACGCGTACGCCAAGGTCGGCATCCGCCTGCCGCGCACCGCGGCTGCCCAAGCCGGTGTCGGCAAGCGGATCCCGGCCAGCCTCGGCACGGGCGCGCTCAAGCCCGGTGACCTCGTCTTCTATGCCACCGCCCCTGGACACGATTCCACGATCTACCACGTCGGCATCTACCTGGGCAGCGGGGAGATGGTCAACGCCCCGCGCCCGGGCACCGTGGTGCGCCTGGACACCGTCAACGCGATGTCCGGCTACGCGGGGGGAGCACGCCTGCTGTGACCACCGCCTCGCGCTCACCACGCCTTCCGCTGCTGACTACCGTCCTGCTCGCCGTCGCAGGCGTCGCTCTGCTCGGTATGCCGCACGGTCAGGAACCGACAGCCCCAGCGACGAGGGCGACCGTGCACGCGGCCACGGATTGGCCATCGGCGGCTGCTCCGCTTTCCCCCAGCGACCCGACCGTCGGTGCAGCTCCTCCCGCGACGTCGGCTCCGTCGACGCCGTCGACCGTCGAGTCCGTTCTGCCGCCGCACGGCGAAGGTGTAGCCGGCGACCGGGCCATCCAGCGGAACCTGGAGGCAGCCTGGCCCTCTGACCTTCCCGCCGCCGACGAGCGGACGTTGCTCACCGCCGGTCGCACGCTGCTGCGTGCGGACGCCATCGGGGTCGGCCGCGAGAAGTGGCCCACAGTCTTCGGCGACTCGAGACAAGCGGTGGCCCCGGCGTTCGCCACCGCTCGCTTCCGCATCCAGGCCGCGATCGCCCGCCGCGACGGCAGCCCGAACAGGGCGGTTGTCCATCTGGTGTGGGCCGGCATGGACCGCGGCGGCACCTTCACCGACCTGCGCATCACCGACTGGTTCTTCACCCGCACTATCAAGAAGGGAGCAGCGACGTGGACTCCGCAGCCCCGTACCTGACGGACCGGTCCAATGACACGGCCGCTGGTCAGGTTCTCGGCCTGGTCAGCGGCCTGGTCGACGCCGCTGGCTGGCTCTACAACCACTGGTATCTGCTCGCCCTGGCCATGGCCGTGTGCTGGGGGGTGGGCGAGCTGGTGGTACGTCGGCTAGCGGTGCGCGCCTCGGCCGAGCGGATGGCCCTGGAGCTGGTGTCCAGCCGGCACTTCGACCCGAGCCTGGAGGAGATCTTCCGCCGCGGCGTCCAGCTAGCTCGCGCTTCCACGGCCATGCCCTGGTGGGCGCCCCGCAGGACGAAGGCCGTGCAGATCAGGCTGCGTGCGGACGGCTCTAGCCCGCTGCGCTACCGCATCGAGGGCCCGGCCGGCGGCCAGCGGCTCTTGTCCATCACCCCGTTCGGGCCGGACGTCACCGTCAACCGGGCCCGGCCGATCGCCGATGAGACACGGACGCACACCGTGCGCGCGGAGTTCATCCTGCGGGGCAAGCCCACTGCCCCGCTGCGTGAGGTGCCCCTCACTCCCGACCCGCTGCAGCCGCTCATCGACGCCGTGTCCGACCTGCGCGCCGAGCTCGGCGACCTCGCCGAGATCCGGCTCGACATCCAGCGCGCCCCCAAATGGGCGCTGCGAGCGCGCCGGATTCAGTTGATGAGCGCCGCCCGCCGCGCGGAGCGCCGGGAGGCCCAGCGGGCCGCACGCTGGCTGCGGCAGGATGCCAGCGGCATCGAGGACTCCCTCACCTGGCAGCTGCAGCAGCTACTCAGCGACAAGCCCGCTGCTGGCGCCAGCCGGCGGCTGGTCATGCCGCCGGTGCCCCGCCGGGTCGAGCCGACCGAGGCGCTGGGCAAGCTCGCCGACGACGACCACCTCGTCCGGGTGCAACTGCTGGTGATGTGCGCCTCGAACACCGAGGGTCGAGCCCAGGCCAGGCTCGCCCAACTTCAGGCTGCGCTCGATGTGTTCGGAGGCCGCTCGAGGTGGGCCATGCGCGGATGGCGGCTGGGACCGTGGCGGATCGGCGCCGACCACTGGCCCACCAAGCGTGGTTTCGAACGCCGCTGGAACCTGGGGCACTGCCAGCCGCCTCGCGCCAACTGGGTGAGGCTGGAAGAGCTGACGGGCCTGCTCAAGCCGCCCACCATGCACTGCCGTCTGCCGGTACTCGCCGGGGACCTACCGACGTTCGAGTTCGGCGATTCGGAGCTGCTGCTTCAGGGCATCTACCGAGGCCCGGACGGCCGCGAGCGCCTGGTCGCCACCTACGCCGAGGAGACCCTGTTCGAGGTCGGGGTGGGCAAGGCCGGCGGGGGCAAGACCGAGCGGGCTTTGGCGCAGGCGATCGGCTGGGCGCATGCCGGGGGCGGCCTGCTGTTCGTCGACCCGCACCGTGACTCCTGGCCCCGGGCCACCACGTTCCTGGCGCACCAGGCCCTCATGCGGCGGATCGCCCTCGTCGACCTCAACGGCCTGGGCGCCGACCCGCGGGTGAGCTCGTGGAATCCGCTCGGCATGCACCACCAGCAGACGGGGCACGAGGTCGTCGAGGCCATCACCGACGCCTACGCCTCCGCACTGGCCTGGGACGATGCGACCGCACCCCGGGCAATCACCATCCTGACCGCCGCACTGGTCGTCCTGGTCGCCGTCAACGAGGCCGCCTGTCAGGCCGGCCGCCCCGAGGACCAAGCCACGATCTTCCACGTGCGGGCACTGCTCACCGATACCGCGTTCCGCAAGGCAGCGCTCGCCGCGGTGGCCGACCGTCTGGACGAGGAGACCCGTTCCTGGTGGCAGGTGGTCTTCCCGACCTTGCCGCCGGACGCGTTCGCCGTGGTCCTCAACCCGATCGCCCGGCTGGCCGCCAACCCCATCACTCGTGCCTTCCTCGGTCAGCCTGTTGGCGTCTACAACATCCGCGCCGCGATGGACTCGCGGATGGTCGTGTGGGTGTGCCCGGGCGGCAACGGGCCCACCGACCGGCTGGTGACCGCGCTGCTGGCCCGCGATCTGCTGCGGGCTGTGCGCTCTCGGCGTGACACCCCGGAGGCCAAGCGAGTGCCTTTCCGGGCGTACTTCGACGAGCTGATCACCCTGACGGGCGCGGCGCCGGAGACCATCGCCGCCATGTTCGAGGACTTCCGAAAGTACAGGTGCCAAGTTCACGGCATGACACAGCTGTTGGCACGACTGCCCTCGCCGGTTCGGCTGTCTCTGGTGCAGAACGCGTCCACGTTGGCCACCACCGCCGGGTCGAAGTCCGCGATCGCACCGATCACCGCCGAGTGGGGCGACAACCCCAGCCCGGACCGGGTGGCCACCATGGAGCGATTCGAGCACTACGTGTCCATGAACGTGCACGGGCGGCGAGTGGGACCTGTGCAGTTGCGCGGGCCCCATCTCGACGCGGTCTTCGCCGCCCAAGCCCGCCCGCGGCAGGTTCCTACGCTGGAGCATGCTGCCCTCGCGAACGCCCGTGCTCTCCCACTGAATCAGCTCACCGACCGCGCAGCCGAGCAGATCGGCCGCGTCGCCGCCTTCCTCGCCGAGCGGCCCCCAGCTGACGCCACCTCCGTGCCTCTGGCGAAGGAGGAATACGAGTGACCCGCCCAACGACACGCCCGCATCCCGCTGGGGCGGGCAAATGTCGCAGTCTCGTGCGCGTGTGGGCCGTGGGCCCGTTCATGCGCGGCCGACAACCATCGAGTGCATACAGCTACAAAGCGTCATCTGGTTCCGAAAGTGACGGGATACGACCCGAGATGTACGAGTGAACTCGATGATTGAGCTGGGAAGTTGACTGGCATATGCGTAATCTTGCGGCTACGCAAACGGATCACCGCAGCTGGACCAGGCCGCGGGGCTGGACTGCCGTCCGTAGGCGGCTCAGGCAGCGGTCATGTCACGCGCCGTACGGGGAGGCATCGTGAAACGTCGCGCACACCAGGTTCATCGCTCCGCTGTTCACTTAAAGACCGCCGCCTTCATCACGCTGTGCGCTGGGCTCGCCCTGACCGCGTGCAGCTCATCCGGCGGGAAGAATGAGGCGACAGGCGAGTCGCCGAGCGTCGCGCAGTCCCCAGCGTCGCCTGCCCCCGCCGACCCGAAGGAGACGGCGAAGCAGGAGGCGATCACTGCATACGGGGCCTACTGGAAGGAGATGGAGAAGCTCTACGCCGACCCAACCGGCAAGAGCGCGCATCTTGATCAGTTCGCTGCATCTGCGGCGCTGAAGAACGCTGAGGCAGATGCCAAGCGTGCTCATGACCGCGGCCGCATCTACACCGGCAGCGTCGCACTCACCGACCAGACAGTCACCAAGGTGGACGTCTCGGGCAAGATCCCCAACGCGACCGTCTCCAGCTGCCTGGACATTTCCAAGTGGCGGAGGGTCGATGCCGAGACCAAGAAGCCGGTGCCCCAACCGGAGAACCGGCTGACGAAGTATCTGATCGTCAGCGTGGTCGAGAAGTATCCGGAAGGGTGGCGCGTCATCCGTGATGAGCCCCAGGGGAAGTCGTGCTGACGCGCCGCATCGCCATCACCGCGGTAACCGTCTTGGCCACGCTCTCTGTCCCTGTCCTCAGCCACGCGGAGGATGACCCTGAGGGCGGCGGCGGTATTGAGTGCGGACTGTACGACTGCGAGGTCGAGGTAGACGTCCCGGGGCAGGGCGGCGGCCAAGCAGGCGGCAGCGGCGGCACCGACGGAACAGGTGGAAGCGGTTCGTCCGATAGTGGCGACCCCACCGATAAGACCGTCTGCGTTTACAAGCTCGCGGACCCGCAACCACCTGCCGGCAGCTTGGACTGGCAAGGCCACGACCCCGGAGACGGGGCCGTGTACGAGCAGACATGTGGGTGGGGTGGCGTCGACGGGGACGTCATCGTTCGGATGGTCTGGTTGGCCGATCCACCTCCGCAAGAGACTGTCGATCCGGCTGTCTTGGCGCAGCGGGCGGTCGACTCGATGACGCTGCTTGGCCCGGATATCGCTAGTCCACGCGTGGCCGGGAAGTACACGGTCGGGGTTCCGATGTGGATGTGGGTCAACAGGAGCGCCACAACCTACGGGCCCAACACTGCGTCGGCGTCGGCGGGCGGGATCACCGTCACTGCGACCGCGAGGGTGTCGAAGATCGTGTGGAAAATGGGCGACGGTGCCAGTGTGACGTGCAACGGCCCCGGCACGCCCTACACGTCGTCCGAGGGCATGGCCCAGTCACCGACCTGCGGGCACGTGTACTCCAAGACCTCAGCCGGTGCCCAGAACGGCAAGTTCCCGGTGACTGCGACCTCCACGTGGACGATCAACTGGCAAGGCGGCGGACAGGCCGGCCAGCTCACCGAGGTCCGGCAGACCAACGTGCAGGTGGCAGTCGGCGAAGTACAAGTCGTCAGGTAAAGCCGCCGGAAGGACAGAACGGTGAGCAAAACCCAAGTAGACACAGCCTCGAACGGAGTTCCCCAGCAGGGCCGCGTGCCCGGACCGGTGGCGCCGCCCCGGGTGTCGGCTCGCAGGCGACGACCAGGTGTCATCGCCCTGTCTCTGGCGCTGATCGCCGCCGGAGGCGCGGGAGTTGCCGTCCTGCTGCTCCAGGTCGGCAACCGCACCGACGTAGTGACCGTGGTCCGCGACGTCCAGGTCGGCCAGGTCCTCACCGAGGACGACCTGGGCAAGGCGTCCGTCGCCCTGGACCCGGCCGTCAAGGCGGTGCGTGCCGACGACCTGAAGTCGGTGGTGGGGAAGCGGGCCGCCGTGGAACTCAAGCCTGGTTCCTTGCTGGCTCCCTCGCAGGTGACGAGGGACTCACTGGTGAAGGCCGGCGAGCAGTTGGTGCCGATCGGCCTGGAGCCCAAGCAGATTCCGGCTACCGCTTTGGTGCCGGGCCAAAAGGTGCAGCTGGTGCACGTCCCGGCTCAGGGAACGACGGATACCGGCAAGACGTCCGACGTCACGCCGCAGACCATCGACGGCAGGGTGGTGAAGGCATCCGGCGCCGCCCCCGGTACGGGCATCGTGGTCGTCGACGTGGCCACAGCCGCCACCGATGGTCCTACGGCCGCCGTTTGGGAGGCGGCCGGCACTCTGCGTCTGGTCCTCGCTGCTCCGGACGGTTACTGATGGCTGTGATCGCGCTCGCAGGCTGCAGTGGTGCGCCCGGCGTGACCACGAGCGCTCTGGCCCTGCTTTTGTCGTGGCCGCTGGAGGCGGGCCGCCGGATGATCCTGGCCGAGTGCGACCCGGACGGCGGGGCCGTGCTGCACGGCTTGCTGCAGGGCACGCTCGGTGACCGGTACGGGCTGCGCAACCTCTCGGTCGCCGCTCGCAAAGGGGAGTTCAGCGATGCCTTCTGGCGCCAGTTGATCGACTTGAGCAGCGACGACGGCAAGCAGGAGTCTCCGCGCGACCGGCTGCTGCTGCCCGGCGTCACTGACCCCTCACAGTCGGCAAGCCTCACCTCGGTCTGGAAGATCCTCGCGCAGATGTTCCGCGGCATCGAGGCCGAGAGCGGTCACGACGTGCTGATCGATCTCGGTCGCCGCGGCGCGTGTGGGCCCTCCGGGGTCCTGGCCGAGCAGGCCGATGCCACCTTCGTGGTGGTCCGCAACACCCTGCGCTGCCTGCAAGCAGCTGAGGGCCGGGTGCGCGCATTGAAGGAACGTGTCGGTGACGTCAGCGTGCTGATGATCAACGAGGGCCCCTACCCCGCGGGTGAAGTGCAGCGTGTTCTGCAGGTGCCGGTGATCGCCACGTTGCCGTACGCGCCAAAGGACGCCCGTGTGCTGTCCGACGGCGCCGAACAGCCACGCCACTTCACCAAGTCGCCGCTGATGAAGGCCGCCCGCACGGGCAGCACGCTGCTTCTCCAGCGGGCCGCCATGCGCCGGGCCCGCCTCGATCCACGCAGCCTGCGCGCTGCAGGCGGGGAGGTGACCCATGCAGGCTAGGCCCCTGCACCCCGACCCCACGGTGGCACCACTGCCCCAGCAGTGGGCCCACCAGACCAACGGCACACCGGCACCTGTCGGCGCTGCCGCGAGTACACAGGTGCTCGGCACGGCGGTTCCTCAGATCACCGTCGACTACCGGGTGGCCCGGGACATTGCGTCCCAGGTCGCCAGGCAGCGCGAGGAACTCCTCAAGACCAAGCCCGACATGGACCGGGACAGCGAAGAGCAGCGCTGTCTGAACTGGATCGCCGAGGCCGTCGCGCTCTGGTCCGACGCCCAGGCGATGACGCCCCAAGAGGATGAGGCACTACGCCGCGCCGTGTACGACCTGCTCTTCAGGGCCGGCCGGCTCCAGCCGTACCTGGACGACGAGCGGGTCGAGGACATCATCATTCAGGGTCCGCATGAGGTGTGGCTCGATTACGGCGACGGCGAACGTCGCCGGGTGGGTCCGATCGCGGACTCGGAAGAGGAACTGCTGGAGCTGCTGCGGGAGTTGGCGCGGGGATCCGGGCACAGCGAGCGGACCATTTCCACCGCGAACCCCACCCTCGCCTTGTCCCTGCAGGACGGCTCCCGTCTGCAGGCCATCACCGGGCTGGGGCCGATGACGTACGCGGTCATCCGCCGGCACCGGGTCTCCCACGCCGGCCTCGACGATCTGGTTCGGCTGGGCACCATCGACCCGATCCTGCGCGAGTTCCTCGGTGCGTGCGTGCGCGCGGAGAAGAACATCATGATCGCGGGGAAGCAGAAGGCCGGGAAGACCACGCTGATGCGGGCGATGCTCAGGGAGTTCGACCCGGAGTGCCGGTTCGCGACCATCCAGACCGAGGACGAGCTGTTCTGCCACGCCAACGGCTACCACAAGCAGGTCGTGTCCCTGGTGGGCCGCGAGTCCAACGGGGAGAAGGACGTCACTGGGCGCGGTGCCGGTGAGGTCACGCTCCTGGACCTGATGCACCCGGCGTTGCGGATGTCGCTGGAGCGGATTGTGGTTGGCGAGGTCCGTGGCCCCGAAGTCGTCGCCATGATGCAGGCGTTGACGAACGGGTCGGGCGGCAACCTGTGCACCATCCACGCGCGTCGCCCGGACATCATCTTCGACCGGATCGCGGAGCTGTACGCGCTCGCCCAGGAGAATCTGTCCGAGCAGCTCGCCTACCGGCAGACCGCCAACGGCCTGGACTTCATTGTCTACGTCGATATGACGGACGAGACGCGGATCGGCGGCCGGCGCCACCGCTACGTCTCGCACGTCCTGGAACTGACCGGGATCGGCGAGAACGGCCGGCCCGCCACCAATGAGATCTTCTCCCCCGGCCGCGAGTTCGGTGAGCTGCGGGCGGTGCCGCGAATGGATCCCCAATGCATCGATGACCTGCGCCGCGTCGGCTTCGACTCGACGCTGCTGCAGCAGCCGTACGGCGCCTGGTCGGCGCCGCTGCCGCTGAAAGTGGCGGTGAGCCGATGACGCTGCTGTTCGGACTGTTGTCCGGCATGGCCGTGGTCGGCGGGCTGATCGGTGTCGTAGTGGGCGTCGTGGGCACTACCGCGCCGCGCCGCGCTCCGCTGCGCCACCGCTGGCAGGCGGTGCTGCGCGGTGGGAAGAACCAAAGTGAGGAGGCCCGGCTGCGGCGGCGGACCTTCATCGTCGCCGCCGTCGTGGTGTTCGTGGCCGTGTGGCTGATCAGCGGGAACTTTGTCGGCGGTGCGCTGCTGGGCGCGGCCGTCATCGGCGTGCCCTGGCTGATCGCCCCCGCGCAGATGGCGCAGGAACGCATCGGGCAGCTGGAGGGCTTAAGCGAGTGGACGCAGCGGCTGGCGGGCCTGCTGCGGCTGGGCATGGGCCTGGAACAGGCGATGATCACCAGCCGTCAGGGGGCGCCGGACGAACTTGCCCCGCAGATCATCAACCTGTCCGACCGGCTGCGCCTGGGGTGGCGGCCGGAGGGAGCGCTCCGCGCGTTCGCCGATGAACTGGACGATGTCACAGCGGACAAGGTGGTCGCCGCGCTCATCCTGTCGGTCAACGACCGCGGCCCCGGCCTGGCGCAGGCCCTGGAGGACCTGTCGGGCACCGTCCGCGAGGAAGTCGCCCGCAAGCGCGCCATCGAGGCGGACCGGGCCAAGCCCCGCACCACCGTACGGTGGATGACCATCATCACCGTGGGTGTCGTGGTGGCCGGGTTCTTCGTGCCCAGCTACACGAGGCCGTACTCCACGCTCCTCGGCCAGCTCGTGCTCGCTTTCCTCACGGCCGGGTTCGTCGGCGTGCTCGCCCTGATGCGGCAGCTGGGCAGCTTCCCCCGCATCCCCCGCTTCCTGGTCACCGATCCGACCAGCACGGTCCGGCTGCCTGCTCTTGCGCCGGAGCCGGATGCACCGAGCGCCGCCCGGGAACCGGAAGGAGCCGCCTGGTGAACCTGCTCCCCGTCGTTTTGAGCGGCGGCACGGTCGGCGCCGGCGTCGCCTTGCTTGTCCGGGAACTGTTGCAGCCTCAGCCGGCGTTGGGGCCGGCGCTGAAGCGCAGTGCCCCGGCGACGTTGACGATGCCCGAGCCGGAACTGGACCGCGAGGAGGTGTGGGGCCGGTGGCTGCTGGCCCGCCTCGAGCGGCTTCCGGGCGTGAGGGTTCCCACCACGAACCTGGCCCTGCTCGGGCAGGGGCCGGGCCAGTTCATGCTCAAGAAGACCGCGCTCGCCGCCTTGGGTCTGCTCTGCCCGCTGATCGCAACGGTTCCGTGGATCATCGCGGGGGTGGGCCTGCCGTTCTACGTGCCCGCCGGTGTCGGACTCATCGTCGCCGGCCTGCTGTTCATCACCCCGGATCTCGCGGTTCGGGACCAGGCCAAGCGGGCGCGGGAAGAGTTCGCGCACGCCCTGTCCGCCTACCTCGACCTGGTCGCGCTCAAGCGGGCCGCCGACGCCGGGCCCGCCGAGGCGCTGGAGAAGGCAGCCGAGGTCGGCGCGGGCTGGCCCTTCCTGTATCTGCAGGGCGCGCTGCGCCGGGCGCGGCTGGAGAAGATCCCGCCGTATCAAGCGCTCGCGGAGCTGTCCGCCGAGTACGAGTTGCCCATCCTGGACGACGTCGCCGACATCATGCGCGGCTCAGCTACCGACGGAGCCGCCGTCTACAAGGCGCTGCGGGCCCGCACCGCCGCGCTCAACGCCGAACTGCTGGCCGATCAGGCCGCCGAAGCGAACGCGGCCAGCGAGAAGATGACCGCGCCGGGAGCCCTCTTGGCCGTCTTGGTGATGCTGCTGATGGCCTTCCCCGCCGTGATCCGCATGCTGACCGTCTGAAGACCACAACCTCGTCAACTCTCCAGAGAGGTAGGGAACATGAAGCACACCGCAGCCCGCGCCCGCCGTGCTGTGCTCCGGGCGACCACGCACACGCATACGCACATGCGCACCGGCCCGTACACCCCGTCCCGGGGGCCGGGGCGTGGCGGCCGGGGAGCGCGAGCCTGGGCGCGCGCCAACGGCGCAGTCCTGCGCCTGACCACGCGCGTGCAGGAAGGCCTGCAGGAGGCCGCCCGTCGGCCGGATCGCGGCGACATCTCCACCACGACCGTCATCATCTGGGTAGCCGCTGTCACCGGTGCCGTCCTGATCGCGGGGACTATCGCCGCAGTGATCGCGAAGTACAACGGCAGGCTCAACGGGCTGTGATCGAGCGGCTGAAGGACTGGTGGCAGGGGCGAAGGTGGCGCGAGGACCGCGGTGACACCAGTATCCAGATGGCGATCGTCTTTCCGTTCGTGCTGCTCGCCACGGTGGCCGTCATCCAGGCGTCCATGTGGTACTACGCGCGGCAGATCGCCCTGACCGCCGCCCGCGAAGGCGTCACTGCGGCCCGTGCCTACCAGTCGAGTCAGGCCGTCGGCGCGGCCCAGGCGCGGTCTGTGCTGGGCCGCACGGCGGGTGACAGCCTGAGCGGTTACAGCGTTTTGGCCAGCAGCAACGGTCAGCGTGTGCGTATCCAGGTGTCCGGCACGGCCTTGTCGGTGATCCCGGGTGTGCCGGGCCTGCAGGTCACGCAGTCGGCGTCCGGCACGGTGGAGCGCTGGACAGTCCCGGGGGAGTGAACCAGGTGCGGTCCATGGCCCGTTGGGCTCGCAGAGTACGCAGCGATGAGGGCAGTGCCGCGATCGAGGCGGCGATCGTCCTCCCGGCATTGATCATGTTTTTGTGTCTGGCGATCGCCGGCGGGCGGATCGTCATATCCGGGGCGAAGATCGATTCTGCGGCTGAGGACGCGGCCCGGGAGGCATCCATTCACCGCACAGCGGCGGCCGCACAGAGTGCCGCGCAGTCGGCGGCCGCCGAGTCTTTGGACGACCAGGGCATCGCGTGCGCTTCGACGTCCGTGAAGGTCAACACTGGCGGTCTCAGTGTGCCGGTGGGGCAAGTCGGCACGGTCACCGTGACCGTGGCCTGCACGGTCGATCTGTCGGACCTTCTGCTGCCGGGTGTGCCAGGGGCGAAGACGCTCAGGTCGACGGCTACCTCGGTAGTGGACCAGTACAGGCAGCGTGGGGATTGATGATGTTACGTCAGATGACTCTGGGTCGGGGGTGGTTGGGTGACCGGGGCGGCGTCACCGTGTTCGTCGCCGTGTGCGTCATCGCGCTGATCGGGATCATCGGCGTCGCTGTCGACGGCGGCAGCAAGATGCGTGCCACGGAACGCGCCGACTTCATCGCCGGCGAAGCCGCGCGGGCAGGCGGGCAGGCCATCGATCCTGCCGATGCGATCAGTGGGAAGGCGATCGTCGTGGAGCCGCAGGCCGCGGCCGCCGCAGCCCAGTCCTACTTGCGCTCCGCCGGGGCCGTCGGCACGGCCAGCGTGTCCGGCGATGGCAAGACGCTCACCGTCACGGTCAACGGCACCTACGACACGAAGTTCTTGTCGGTGGTCGGGATCGGCTCTCTGCCGGTGACCGGCCACGGCAAGGCCACCCTCCTCCATGGCGTCACGGCTCCCGAAGGAAACTGATGCGCACCACCTCCTCCCCCGCCGCAACCGCCGGCCGCTTCCTGGCGCGGCTCGTTAAGGCCGGCTTGAGTCTGCTGGTCTTGGCGGTCGCGGTCGCCGGACTGCCGCTGCTGCTGGCGTGGGCCACCCCGGTCATCTGGGCGGCCACCCACGATGACGTCCTGCACCTGCTGGACCGGCAGGACGCCGGCAGGGTGTTCTTGCTGATGCTCGTGGCCGTGGGGTGGATCGGGTGGGCGCAGTTTGCGTTCTGCGCGGTACGCGAGCTGATCGCGCAGTTGCGGTGCCGCACCTGGCAGGCCCCGCGCGGGATGGGCGCCTCGCAACGCGCCGCGGCTCTGCTGATCGGCAGCATCCTGGTGCTGCTGCCCACGAGTTCGGCGCTGGCCTCCGACGCCCAGGCCGCCCCGGCCACCACCGGGGCCCCCGACCTGGGGCAGGCTCACGTCCCGCACGCCGCCAAGAGCCGGCAGGCTCAGGCCTCCGCGGCGAGCACACCGGCGTCTCGCACCACGTATACGGTGCGCGAAACGCGGCCCGCAGAAAGCCTGTGGGCAATCGCCGAGCGGGAGTTGGGGGACGGCGAGCGGTGGCGGGAGATCGCCGACCTGAACGAGGGCCGGACCATGGTCGACGGCACGGTGTTCCGCGCGAACAGCTTTCTGCAGGCCGGCTGGCAGCTGCAGATGCCCGAATCCGCCGCGGCTGCGGCAGGCGTCCGTACGCAGCCGGGTGACAGCCCGCCGACGGTCGACGATGAGGCTGAGCGCGTCGTTACGGTCCGCCCGGGCGACTACCTGTCGAAGATCGCTGAGGAGGAGCTCGGCGACGGCGACGCGTGGGTGGAGCTGTTCGAGGCCAGCCGGGGCAAGCCGCAGCCACACGGCCTGCCCAAGATCACCGATCCGGACATGATTTTCGCAGGGCAGCAGGTCACAGTACCCAAGGCCCGGCCCGACCAGCCGCACCACGAACAGAACCGCAGTGAAGGGTCGGGGGGGCAGGAAACCACTCCCCCAGCCACCCAGGATCCCGACGGCTACCAGAAGCCGGACGACAGCGCGGGGCATGCGCCGGCACCTGCGCCAAGCCAAACCGCGGCGCCTCCACCACAGACGTCGGCACCCAGCACACCATCCAGTCGCCCCGCCGAACAGCCCGGGCAGGATCAGTCCTCCCCGTCCGCACGCGAGCCCAACGCCGACGCCTCCCCCACTGCCGCCTCCCCGGCGGCATCGGAGTCGTCCGGGCCTGCAGCCTCCTCCCCCGCCACTCCCGCACCCGAGACCCCGGCGACGGCCCCCGCCGGCCCACTCAATCTGCGCATCGTGCTCGGCGCCGGCGCGCTGCTGGCCGCCGCCGTCACCGGCGCCCTGGCCCTGCGCAGAACGCTGCAGCGCCGCCGCCGCAAGCCAGGCGAGAAAATCGCCATCGTCTCCGAAACCTCCGCCGCCGAGGCCCAGTTGGCAGCGGCCGCCGAGCCCGGCGGCGCAGCCCGCCTGGACGTTGCACTGCGGACCCTCGCCCACCACGTGGCCCAGCAGAGGGAAGACGCGGCCCTGCCGCCGCTGCGGGCCGCCCGGATCGGCACCCGAATGGTGGAGGTCCTGCCCGAGGACCTCACCCAGGACCCGGTGGCGCCCTTCACGTCCGGGCACGGCGGCTGGTGGGCCCTGCCCACCGACGCCGCCCTCCTGGACGACGAGGCCGCCCGCGACGTACCGGCCCCGTATCCGGGGCTGGTCACGATCGGCAGCACCGAGGGAGGTGATCTGCTGCTGCTCAACCTTGCGCAGCTGCCTGCGCTGCTGCTGGACGGCAACCCGGTGCACATCACCGAGCTGTGCACCTCGCTCGCGCTGGAACTCGGGATGAGTCCCTGGGCGGCCGACGTCGAGGTCGTCACCCTGGGCTTCGGTGAGGACCTGCCGCAGCTGCTGCCCACCGCGCGGATCGCCCACATGCGTCAGGCCACGCACGCGCTGCGCGACCTGAGCGAACGACTGCTGGAAGCACACCAGATGCCCGAAACCCGGCATCAGCCCTATCTGCTGCTGTGCGCATCCTCCCTGGACGAGGACACGGCCTGGCAGTTCGCCGACGTCATCGACAAAGCGGGCGCAGTGCCCGTCACACTGATCGCCCCTGCGAGTACAGCGGCTGCTCGCTTCCCCGAGGCGGCAATCCTCAACGCCTCCCTCAACACCCCGCAGACCCTCGACTACGCCGGCACCGACATCACGGTGCAGCGCCTGGAACACGCCGCCTACCTTCAGATCACCACCGCGTTGAACGTGTCCGGGCAGCCGCCCCACCCGGCCGAAGGGCCCTGGCAGCACGTCCCGGACGAGCCGGAAAACATGCAGCAGCCCAAGCACACACCGCCGGAGCACTCCATCGCACCCGCCACCGCCCCGACCCCCGCACCGGCAGAGGCACCGGATACGAACGACGAGGTCTTCCCGGCCCTGCTCGCCGCCAGCACCGACCCGTCTGGACTCCGCCTCCTCTCCCCCGCCACGTCACCGGCCGGGCTCCACGACGCAACCGGACCGGGCGCCGAGGCAGCCGAGCCGTCCGCACCGGCGCCCCCAGCCGATGACGGCCCCATGGGCACGGCAACAACTGCCGTATCCGACGACCCGGAGACCGCAGTCGAGAAGCCCGCACCGCCGGACACGCAAGAGAGCCAGGCGCAGGACCCGCACGCCCCCGAGATCCGGGTGCTCGGGCCGGTCGAAGTGACAGGTGTGGACAGCACCGGACACGGCCCCAGAATGGCGCAGCTGGCCGCCTTGCTGTACTTCCGGCCCGGGCGGACCGCTGATGTCCTGTGTGCCGACATGGATCCCGTCAGCCCCTGGTCGACGAGCACCCTCAACGCGCGGATGCAGGGCCTGCGCAGCTCCCTGGGCAGCGACTCCTCCGGCAACCTCTACGTGCCGCGCCGCAAGGCCGGGGAAGACCCGTACCGGCTCGCCCCCACCGTGCGCTGCGACTGGAGCCGTTTCCTCCAGCTCGTCGAGCGGGCGCTGCCGCTCGGCCCGTCCGGCCTGACCGACCTGGAGAAGGCACTGGCTCTGGTGCGGGGCAGGCCGTTCGGCGGCCGGCCGCTGCCCTGGGCTGAGCCCTACGCGCAGGAAATGATCACGCGGATCATCGACGTCGCGCACACCGTGGCCACCTACCGCATCCCCGCAGGTCCCCACCACGACCTCAGCGCCGCCCGCCAGGCCGTTGCAACCGGCCTCGACGTCGACCCCACTGCCGAGCTCCTCTATCGGGATTGGATGCGTCTTGAGGCTGCGCGAGGGAACCGCTCCGGACTGCACACCGCGATCACTCGCGTGCAACAGATCAACCGGGATCTGGACTGCTCGCTGGAGACGGAGACATCTCAGCTCATCAACGAACTCCTCAACAGCACGGGCACAACGGCGCGCAGGTCCCTGTAGCCGCGGGTGTGCAGGGCCGCACGGTGCGCGCTACTGGCTGGGGGCAGCGTCCCGGGCCGTGTAGGCGAGCAGTTCGCTGAGGGCCGCACCGTTGGACGCCGGGGATCGGCTACGCCACTCCCCGAGTGTTATCCGCACGGCCCACGCAACCGCGTGCGCGTGCTGGGTCAGATCATCGTCGAGGCCGACGACTCCCCCGTCGTGACCACGTCCGGTGCCCATGACCGGCCCGTAAACCGGGTACACGGCGATGCCTCACCAGGCACTCGCCAGCGCCCACGCGGTGACGTTCTGCGTGAGCCTGGTCGCATGCCCGCCCCCGGTGGATGTGCAGGAGGGCTCATCGGTGCGACGCGCCTTGACCAACCGCGCTGGCCGTTCCAATGTGATCTTGGACCGCGCCAGTGCACACCGGCCTCGGGCAGGTCGAGTTCCGGGACGGTGGTGTCGGAAGCGATGCGCAGCACGCGCAGGGTTCCTCCTGCCCCGATAGCGGGTGCGCCGCGCGCAGACCGCGGTGCGCCCTGGCTACGCAAATGAGCCTCCCGGCTACGCGATACTGGGCCGACCTGCGGCTTTTCCTTGATCACGCAGCCGCTGGTACTGGCTGGCTTGCTGGTGCGCAGCAACAGGGCAGGGCGCGGCTTCTTACTGCTGTGGCTGCGCGTGGTGGCGGGTCAGTGCCTGCCAGCGCCGTTCGAAGTCGTGGGCCTGCTCGGCGATGTAGTCGGCTGTGAGGGGCCGGTTGTGCTGCGCGGTGATCCCGTGAGCTGCGCATTCCTGCGCAACGGCGTCGAGCGACGGGGACTCGCTGTGCACCCGCTGCTGCGCCCAGACGGTGTAGACGCGGAACGGCAGAAGGTAGCGGCGCAGGGTGGAGGGGCTGACCGGCTTTCCACCGCGGCCGGTCATGCCCTTCGTGCTGGCGAGATAGGCGGAGAGCTGCTCGGCCTTGGGTTCCTCGCCGTGCTCGGTCCGGTACTCGGTCCAGGCAAGGTAGTAGCGGTCGACAGTGGTGAGCGCTGCGGGCTCTCCGGTCGCGTCGTCCTCGCCTGGTGGCTCGTCGAGGGGGGCGCTCACTTTGGAGCTGCGCGCCTCCTTGGCGGGGTGCGCGCCCGAGCCGGCCATTGTCCCCTCAGGTTCGTCGCGGTTCGGGACGGGCTCGTCGGCGGGTGCCTGCGCGGCGTGCTCTGTTGTCTCCTCGCCAGTGGGCGACTTGGGCTCGTCGAACTCGCGCCGCCGGAAGGCGGAAACGAAGTACTCCAGGTCTGCGCCTTTGACGGGCCGGCCGTTGCCGCCGGTGATCTGGTCCCGCTCGTAGACGTACGCGGCGAGGGCGTCCGCATCGGGGTACGCCCCGTGCTCTTGCGCGTACACGAGCCAGGCGTTGTAGAAGTACCCACCCCAGCCGTCGTCCGCGTCGCTCGGAGCCTGGGATTCGGTCCCGTCCTCAACTGCGGGCGTGGGGCGCTGCTTGAGGAACTGCAGCAGGGGTTCGAGCTGTTCGTCGGACAGTGGCCCGCCGGCCGCGGACGTGATGCCGTACTGGTCTTGGAGCCACGCAGCGAACTGCGAGCTCGTGGGCTCGAATCCGAAGGCGGCGATCCAGTCCTGGTAGGCGTCGGCGAGGTGCTGGGCGTTCCCTTCGTCCACAAGATCGTGCGACGGCTCGGAAGGTGCGGTCCGCGGCTGCCCCGCCGGCTGGGGCTGGGCGCTGCGCGCCGGAGCCCGCTCCTTCTCCTGGCCGACGGCGGCCTCGAGTTCGGGGCTCTGCCGCTGTGCCGGAGCCGGAGTCCGTTCCACCGTGAACTGAATCGGAAGCTCGTCAATGCCCGCGGCCGCAAGGCCGGCCGGGGCCGTTTCGGCCAGGGGGACGCCGTAGCGGGCGAGGCGGAGCGGCATCAGCGCCTCCACCGGGGCCTTGCGGCGCCAGGCACGGCCGAAACGGGAGCGCAGCCGGGCCTGGTAGACGAGGCGTTCCTGCTCCAGCTTGATCACCTGCTCGTAGGAGCGCAGCTCCCACAGCTTCATCCGCCGCCACAGCAGGAACGTCGGCACCGGCGACAGCAGCCAGCGGGTCAGCCGCACGCCCTCCATGTGCTTGTCGGCCGTGATGTCCGCGATCCGGCCGATCGCGTGCCGCGCCGCCTCCACGGACACCACGAACAGGATCGGGATCACCCCGTGCATGCCCACGCCCAGCGGATCCGGCCAGGCCGCCGCACCGTTGAACGCAACCGTCGCCGCCGTCAGCAGCCACGCCGTCTGCCGCAGCAGCGGGAACGGGATACCGATCCACGTCAGCAGCAGATCCAGCGCCAGCAGCACGCAGATGCCCGCATCGATACCGATCGGAAAGACGTAGGCGAAGTTCCCGAAGCCCTTCTTCAGGGCCAGCTCGCGCACCGCCGCATACGAACCCGCGAAGCCGATCCCCGCGATGACCACCGCACCGAAAACAACCACCCCGATGAGAACCCGATGCGCCCGAGTCAGCCGAGGCACACCACCCGTCCCCGCCGCCACGCCCTATCCCCCCTTACTGAAACCTGACGACTGAGCAGGTATCACACTGTCACGACAAGCCACACGCTGTGACCCCCGAGGGCGCGGCTCCGGAGGGATCGTCCACGAAAAGTGACCGCTGCGCAGTGTGCATGGGAGTCGGCCTTGTCCTGCACCTGAGCAGCCCGGCCGGCGCAGGAGTGCTGGGGAGCCGCCGTGCCGTACACCGAGTTGTTCACGACTGCCGGATACCACATGGTGTGCTGGCTCGCCGTCCTGGACCGGGCTCGCCGTCCTGCACCCGGCAAGCACAGACACCACTGTCTCCCACACACCGCTACCCCACTCCACGCCCGGAACAGAGGTACTCGCGCCCCCACCAGACAGTCCGCCGCACCCGCCCGACCGGCGGGACCCCTCGGGAACGAAGGACTGCCCGCCGCACCGGAGCCGCCGGCACACCGCTGCAGCTCACGGCCGAGGAACTAAGCCCGGAGCGCGCCGCACGCCTGACTCGCCGCAGCCGCCGGCACTGCGCCAGCGCAACTCCCTCCTCGGCCCGCGCGCCGCCTCCGCCGCGGCCTGCGAACGCAGCCAGATTCATCACCTACAACCTGTTCGTCGCCTACCTCGGCACCCCCTGACGGCTCGAGACCCCCCACACGAGACCGGCGAACGCCTCGCCCCCCCTGGTCCCCCGGCAGGCCGACCGCTTCTTCCCGTTCCCGCGGTACCCAGCCGCCGTCCCGCACGCCGGGTTTGATCTCGCCGAGGACGCACAGGGACCATGCGTCTTCGTCCACGCCCTCGACGAAAGCCACATCCCAGTTCGCGCGCCGTACACCCGCGGCAGCGACACCCCGGCCTCTCCCGCGACCTCCGGCCACCGACGCCCGAAGCTCGACAAGCCGAACCCATCTGCAACCAGCCGAGCACCTCACCAGTCTTGTGGACCGTACATCCACCCGATCTGCTCCAGCGTCCTCGGCAGCGCCGTCGCCAGGCCGCACGGCGTGGCCTACACCTCGGCACTATCATGATCCTTTCCTTCATAGCCGCGACTCTGCGCTCCGCAGCCGTGTTCTACACCGGCTGGCACCTGCCGGGCGTGCGCGAGTTGAAGTACCGAACGGACGCTGAGCCTTTTGGCACGGTGGAGCCACAGGATCAGGCGGAGAAGGCGACGTAGGTTCCCGTTGTCAGGCCGGAGAAGGTGATCAGCTGCCGCGGCTTGAGGCAGCTGAATGCGGCGTGCATCGCAACGCCGGCGGCAACGGCGTACGGCATGGTCTGCGGGATGAGTAGCGCGATCGGCAGTGCGAGCTCCGCTGTGATGACGACGGCGGCGATCAGGCGCCACAGCCGGACGTCACGGTCAGTGAGGTTGCCGAGGCGGTGTAGAACGACGGCCGGGACGGCGTACTGACCGCGGCGATGCGGGAGGTGCTGTCGGACCTGGGTGTAGGTGTGCACCCACTGCGCGAGGTAGAGGCCGCTGCGGAACTGGTCGCTGCGGATCTTCTGCCAGGCGCTGTTCCAGTAGATGTCCGTGGTGATCAGCACGAGGAGGCACAGGGCCCATGTGTTCGCGGCGCTCGGGGTGTGCTCGATGTGCAATCCGTGGCCGAGGTCGCCGGCAAGGCCGAGGCAGGCGCCGGTCAGCAGGGTGTAGCGGACGGCGTTGGGGCTCTTGAGGTAGAGGAGTTCCATGGCGGCTCCGGCCAGGGTCACCAGCAGGGCGAGGCGAGGGGCGGCGCCGAGCGCCAGAGCGAGCGCGGCGGCCGTGCGGATGAGCAGGGCGGGCCGGTATGCGGCTGCGAGGAGCCGGGATCGGCGTGGGCCGAGGCGTTGTTCGGCGAGGCGGAGGCTGAGGGAGCCGGGGACGAAGCGGTCCCAGCCGCCTTGGCCGAGGGCGAGTGCGAAGCGTGTGGTGAGCACGGTGCCGAAGATGATCCGGAACATCTGCAGCCGGCCGGGGTCGGTGGGGCGGGTGAAGCCGGAGGCGAGAGCGTCAAAGAACCACACGGCTGGCCACCACCTTCACGGGCTGCTCGCCGCGGGCGGACAGTACGCGGCCGATGCCGTCGATGCGGTCGTAGCGGCCGCTGGCGGTGAGGTGGTCGAGGACCGTCTGGAGCTGGGGCGGGCCGAGGATGAAGCTGCCGGGCGACAGGTGGTCGTAGACGTTGACCGGCTCGGCGTGGCCGTCCTTGGTGCCGGTGAGCTGGACGATGGTGAAGGTGGCGCGGCAGAACATCTTCCACCGCAGCCAGCGGCCGGGCAGAGGGGTGAAACCGGTGATCATCCATGCCACGAGGGCAACGGTGATCACGATTTGGGCAGCGGGCAGCATGGATTCGGGCATGGTGAAGACCTCCGTGGGGAGGGTGACGGCGAGGCGCGGCCGGTCCTTCGGGCCGGGCGCCGCAGTTGTTAGCGCTCGGGCTTGGGGGGCCGCTGCATCAGCGCGGCCGCGGCCTGGTCGAGCGTGACCTTCTCGTGCAGCAGGTCGGAGACGATCTCGGTGAGCGGCATCTCGACGCCGTGGATGCCTGCCAGGGCGAGGATCGCCTTGGCGGACTTGACGCCCTCGGTGGTCTGGCGGGTCGCCGCGGTTGCTTCGGCCATGGTCAGGCCTTGACCGATGTGGGTGCCGAAGGTGCGGTTGCGTGACAGCGGTGAGGAGCAGGTCGCCACGAGGTCGCCCAGACCGGCGAGGCCGGCGAGAGTGGCCGGGTGGGCGCCCAGTGCGGTGGCCAGCCGGGTGGTTTCCGCGAGGCCCCGGGTGATGAGCATGGATTGGGCGTTGTGGCCCAGTCCCATGCCGGAGGCGACGCCGACGGCGAGGGCGATGACGTTCTTCACCGCGCCGCCGAACTCACAACCGACTACGTCGGTGGAGGTGTAGGGGCGGAAGTACGTGGTGTGGCAGGCGCGCTGGACGCGGTGGGCAACGTCCTCGTCGGGGCAGGCGATGGTGGCGGCGGCGGGCTGGCCGCCCATGATCTCGCGGG
This sequence comes from Streptomyces sp. P9-2, assembly GCF_051903975.1. NCBI lineage: Bacteria > Bacillati > Actinomycetota > Actinomycetes > Kitasatosporales > Streptomycetaceae > Streptomyces > Streptomyces sp. P9-2. Next base: position 7,136,739 of record NZ_CP192633.1, on the reverse strand, counting down.
CCAGGTTCGGGCCGGATAGCACCGCGATCCGGTCGGCGGCGATGCCGGTCGCTTCGGTGATGACTTGACTCGCCCGCAGCCCGGAGCCGATCTCGATGCCCTTCATCAGCGACACGATCACGGTGTGCGGTCCGATGTGCGGAGCCCAGGCCGCGAGGCTGGCACGCAGGGACTGCGCGGGGATGGACAGCACGAGGAAGTCCGCGCCCTCCAGCGCGGCGGCCGGATCGGTGGTCGCGGTCACCGTGTGGGGCAGCTCGACGTCCGGGAAGTAGCCGGGGTTGCGGTGCGTGGCGTTGATCGCGTCGGCGATCTCGCCGCGGCGGGCGTGCATGATCACGTTGGTGTCCGCGTCGGCCATGATTTTGCCTACAGCGGTGCCCCAGGAACCGGCCGAGAACACCGCCGCACGGGTGTGGCGCTGGGTCACTGCGGGGTCTCCTCGCTGGTCGCGGGCATGTCGCTGGGGTGGCGGTCGGGCGCGGTCATCCTATCGGCCGCCCGTTTTGCGCTCGTCGCTGATTGTGGGCGGCGCAGCGTCAGCACAACGGCCCGTCTTCTGCGGACCTTGGGGAGCATGCGGTGTGCCTCGCGGAGCATGTTCTGGGCCGGTGAGGCGCCCAGCTCGCGCCGCAGCTGGTCGGCGTGGGCGATCCACAGCTGGTAGAGCTGCTCCCACATGGCGGGCTCGTCGGGCCGCTCGTCCAGGTGCTCCAGCGACAGGCCGGCGGCGTCGGCCTGCTCGTGCCACGCCGGTTCTGCGCTGCGCCGCAGCGCGCGGGTGACGACCAGGCGGCCGCCCGGGGCCAGGATGCGGCCGAGCTCGCGCACAGCGGCCCCGCGGTCGGTGGCACCGCCGAGGGCGTCCACGCACACGATGCCGTGGGCGCAGCCGTCGGGCAGGCCGGTGCGCTCCAGCTCCCCGACGCGGAAGACGGCGCGGTCGGCGTTGGGTCCGAGGAAGTGGGCGCGCCGGGCAGTGGCCTGAGCGGTGGCGATGGGTGAGAGGTCGAAGGCCGTCAGACGGACGGCAAGGGCACGGGCCAGCCATAGGCCGATGCCACCGGCGCCGCAGCCGGCGTCCACGAGAAGCTGGCCGGGGTTCAGGCGCAACCTCGCGGTCAGCAGTCCCAGCAGGGGCCAGTCGCAGGAGCTGGAGGCGGCGACCTCCACGGGGTAGTCCTCGCCCATCGCCTGGGCGTACAGGCCGGCCACCACAGAGCTGCGGCCGCGGGCGGCGTGGAAGGTGTCGTACTGGGCTGAGCGGGCCTCCTGCGCGGGTGTGAGCGGCTCCGGGGCTGGGCCGGTGGTCGTCGGGTTCATCGGGGCATCGACCTTCTGATCCGGGAGTGGGTGCCGGGGCAGACGACCTGCACGGCGTGGACGGGGCAGCTGGGGGCGGTCAGGTCCAGGACGACCGGCTCATGGCTGGTGATGAGCTCGATGCGGCGGGCGATGTTCAGGGCCTGGTCGGCGAAGCCGCCGGTGGCCGGGGTGAAGCGCGCCGTCACCTCCGGCCACGGAGCAAGACCTGTGGTTCGGGCTGGGCTTGGACGGAAGGGCGGGATGTCGAAGCTGCCGGGGTCGGTGGGGAGGTCGTCGCGGGTTCCGGCGATGGTGGCGAGCCGGGACTGCGCGGCCTCGGTTACCGCCCGCGTCAGGGCGATGGCCGGGTCGCTGTGGCAGCCGCCGCCCGCGAAGACGGCCGGGTGGTCCTCCGACCACAGATACGCCAGGCACACCGGCAGCCCGTAGGGGCCCTCTACGAGGGCGATCTCCAGCGCGATGCCCGTAGTGGCCAGTCGGGCCATCACCTCGCGGCTGAACGGGTCGTCGACCGTGCGGGGGTCGATCAGCGTGCGCCGCCGTCCACCTGCCCGCGTGTCCTGGTGCAGCACGTCGCGCTCGACCACCTCGAGCAGGGCGTGCACCATCGCCTCGTCGCGGGTGTTGCCGCAGGCAAGACCGGTGCTGGTCGCCCGCCACACGTCTGCGGTCCACGGGCGGCGCTGTACGCGGCGGCGAACCAGGTCGACCGGCAGCAGCGCCTTCGCGCCGCTCACCAGGCCGAGGCCGTGCGTCCACTCGCACACCACTTCGGCGAGAGCGTCCTCGGGGTAGGAGGCGGTGGTCGGTAACGCGGCCACCGGGCAGTCAGGGGCGACCTCGGCGGCCGGGCCCACCGCGGCGATGGACAGCGGCCGCTCGATGTGCCACAGCTCGATCGCCTCCATCACCGCCGACAGCTTCGCCAACAGGGCGGTGGCGCCCTTGCCCTGCGCCACGGACAAGGTCATCGACGCCGGCCGGATCGCCGCCCACACCGGCAGCCCGATCACGTCCAGGCCTGTCAGGTCTGCGACCCGGGTGATGCCGAACTCCTCCAGGCGGCCGGCCACCGCCTCCCAGGTGTCCTCAGGCGGCCGGGCCCGTACGGTGCCTGGCAGTGCCACCAGCCGCTCGTCAATGCCCGGCACAGGTCGTCTCCATTCTCTGCGTCTCTTCCAGGAACCCGAGTACGAACCGCTTGGCGGCCTCCACCGCGCTCGCTGCCCGGCCGAGTCCCCGCGCGGCCGCCTCCGTCTCCAGGTGCTCCTCCGGGCAGCGCCACACCGTGAGCAGGAGGTCGCGGGCCGCCTCGTCGCGGACTGCGGCCGCGGACATCCCGGGGCGACGGCGGCGAGCTCGGGCGAGGACGTCGGCGTATCGGGCGACCGCTCGCCGGTCCTCGTCGGTTTCACCGGCCAGCACCAGCGCCACGGTCTCCTCGTCGCGCAGGTCAAGCCAGGGGTGGAACAGGCGGTCTGCGGGCAGGCGCCCGCCGCACGCCTGGGTCAGGCGCTCGGCGAGCGGCAACCCGGGCCCGCCGTCGGCGGGGTGCTGGGAGAGGTGTTCGAGGTAGACCGCCCATCTGCCGGGAAAGTCGGGATCGAACACCTGCTGATAGACGAGACGGTCCTTGGTGGACAGGTTCAGGCCGTCGACTTGCTCCCGCACGGCGGCGTTCGACCAGCGGCGGAAGTAGGCCGTCTCCCACCGCGGCGGGGCGACGGCCGCGCTCGCCGACGAGGCGGTGCCGTCGAGTGCGGTCGTCACGGCGGCGATCGCGTCGGCGCGCTTGAGGTCAGCAAAGTGCCGGTCCTGCTTGCGCCGCTCGTCCAGCCAGTCCGCGAACGTCCTCTCGCCCCGGTTGTGGCATACGGCCCGCACGGCGGCCCACGTCCGTTGCGGGTAGTAGACCGCGCGCAGCGCCTGCAGAAGTCCGGTGGCCCGCAGGGCGTCGAGGACCTCGTGCGCGACCGCGAGCTCAAGGGCGTGCCGCAGGTTGACCAGCGGCCAGGTAAGGGCGCGTGCGTCGTCAGGGGCCTGGCCGACAGCCACCTCGTCATCACCGTCGATGTCCCCGCGTGCATAGGCGGCGTAGATGCGGCCGACGCCGTGCATCCCGTACGGCGCCAGTTCAGCCGCCCGCAGCGCGCCGATGCTCGCAGCACCGACCATCCGGATGCCTCGACCCATCGCGGCCAGAATCTCTTTGTGCCGCAGCGCCGGCGCCTGGTGATACACGCCGTCAATGAGGACCACCGTGTCACCGCTGCTGATCTCGGGGGCGAACAAGTCACCGTGCTGTGCGGGCGGACACACCCGTACACCGGGAGCGGCGAGTTGCGGCTCGGACCGCGGCAGCGACGGCCCGACGAACACGTGAATCACCACAGGCCTCCAGGGTGAAGAGCGAGGGGGTGCTGCTCCCCCCAGCCCCAGGCCGGGCAGGAGCAGCACCAGGTCAGTGCGCGGAAGTGGAGAGGGCTACTCCTCGTCCTCCACGTCGACCGCGACCACGACGGGCCCGGTGACCTCGTCGGGCTCCTGGGCCGGCGTCTGGGCGGCGCTCATGGCGGCGCTGGTGGACTTGGACTGCGTCATGGGATGTTCCTCCTGTTCATTGAGACGGCGGAGCGGGACGGCTGCCCGCATCCGGTGATGCCACAGGCCCTGCGGTGAAGGCTCGCCTGCCCGCACCTGGGAGGGGCGGGAAGCTGATGGGTGTTCAGCCCTGCCGGGCCGGGGACTGCCGTTCGTCGACACCGTCGACGGCGCAGGGTCTGAGCTGGGACAGAGCCGGGAGCCTGCCCGGCGACCCGTTCGGGGGTCTCCGAGTCGCCGGGCAGGCGGTCAGGACGCGGCCGTCGCGAAGGAGACCACACTGATGTCGCACAGCTCGCGCACGGCCTGGCGGGCGACGACGAACCGCTCGTCCGGGGAGCGGCGCAGAACGAGCGCATCGTCGTCCGCGGGGCCGGGGCTGCCTGGCCGGGAGAACAGGTAGGGCTCGCCGCGGAACGGCACCACCTTCACCGACGGCGCGGCGGCCAGGCAGGCCGCACGATCGCGGAAGAGGTCCTCGCTGTGGTGGACGCGGATGTGCGTGAGCCGCCCGCACAGCCGGGCCGGGGCGGTCTCTGAGGTAAAGCGCAGCAGGTGGATGCCCTGGTCGACGCTGAAGGTGTCGTCCGGGCCGAAGAACCGCTCCACCGAGCTCGATCCGTACGTTCCTTGCAGCCAGGTGGCGAAGTCCGCGTCGGCGGGCAGCTGCTGTTCGCGCCGCCGGCAGGCGAGCAAAAGGTCGTGCGCACACGCCTCGGCGTCCTCGGCCGGGAGGTGGTGGAGGTGCTGCTGGAAGGGGCAGGGCACCCACCGGTCGCGGAAGCGGATGTAGGAGGAGCGGTCGTGATGCAGCAGCTCGCCTGCGGTGAACAGCTCGGCCAGCAGCCGGTCGAACTCGCCGAAGTGGGACAAGACCACGTGCCCGCCCAGGTCCCAGGCGAAGCCGGCCGGGTCGACCACGGACGAGTCGAGTCCGCCGGGCACGGGGCGGCCTCCAGCAGCGTCCAGGCGGGGTGGCCTAGCCGCTTCAGTTCGTCCGCGCAGACGAGACCGCAAGGCCCGGCTCCGAGGATGACGACCCTTTCGGACGGTAACGAGTGCGCAGAACAGGGCATGGAGCCCTCCTTCGGTCGGCGTTGAACCTGCTCCGGCGGCCCAGGCCGAGGGGGAACGTCCGGGCCGCCGGGCAGGAGCTTTACGGGGCGTGCTCCAGCGCGGTGAAGAGCTCACCGAGGGTGAGCAGCCGGAAGACGCCGAGCCTGCGCACCATTTGGGAGGCGAGCACGGTCGGCATCAGTGGATGGCCGTACGGGAGCGGCCCGTCGGGACGCTCCACGACCTGCACGTTCCCGTCGCGGACGCCGTAGCCGACACCGTTCACGCCGTACAGCGGGGCGCTGCGGGCGAGGAACACCATCGGCTCGCTGGTGAGGTGCGGGCACAGCTCCGCGGCTGTGCGGGCGTGCTCCGGGCACACGGGCGGCTGGTTGGTGAGGACGGGTTCGGCGCTGGGGTCCACGGTGTCCGGGCCTGCGAGGAAGATCCAGCCGAGCGGGGTCCGCGCGAGCCCCGCGCACACCTGGCAGCGCAGCGTCTGCATACAGCCGCGCTGCCGCAGGGGATGCATCAGCCGCCACTGCGGCCGTCCCGTCGGCTGCTCCACGTCATCGACCGGGCCGAAGCCGCAGCGCGCCCACAGCACGCCCCGCAGGTCGCGGTCGCGGGGGTCCTCGTCGGCATACCCGAGCCGGTAACGGCCGCCGCCGAGCGGGGTGAGCCGCAGGTTGTCCGGGGCGGCTTCCTCCCCCTCGCGCTGGATGACGAACGGGATCAGGCGCGAATCGGGGCGCACGGTGGTCTCTCTCGTGGTGCGGGCGGTGGTCACACGGCCTCCTTGAGGCAGCGAATCGCGACCAGCCGGTCGTGGAGTTCGTTGACGGTCCACCCCAGCCGACGCAGGTGCGCCATCGCCGCCTGACGACCGCGGGGCAGGGAATCGGCGTGCAGGGCGCGGGCGCGCAAGACGAGCTGCGCCGCGGCGGTGTCCTGCTCGGCCTCGCTCGCCACGGCGATGGTGACCAGTCGGGCGAGGTGTCCGCGGAGCCGCTCGGCGAGTTCCGTCGTGTTCTCCTCGGCCGGGGGGACGTCGTCCAGGACGGCGGCGACGTCGTCCAGCAAGGCGCAGCCGTCGAACGCTGTCCAGCGGCGGAGCCGGTTCAGCACGGTGGTGAGCTGTCCGTTGTCCAGGGGCGGCGTCCACGGTCGCACGGCGCGAGTGAAACGGGGGACGGCGCCGGGGCCGGTCACGGTTTGCCGTCCACGGCGAGGATGCACCAAGTGGTGCTGCCGTTCCGTTCGGTCCCCCAGGTGCCGCCGTGAGCAGCGGCAAGGCAGTCGACGAGGAAGAGGCCACGGCCGCACTCGGCGTCGTCGGGGGCGTGGCGGGCGACCGGTTGGCCGGGTGTTTCGCCGTGGACGGCCAGGCGCAGAAACCCGCCCCGCACCGTCATGGTCATGGTGATCTGATCGCCGTCACCGTGCTGGATGGCGTTGGTGACGAGCTCGGAGACGATGAGCGTGGCGTCGTCCACGAGAGCCTCTAGGCCGCAGTAGCGCAGCCGGGCCGCGGTCAGTTTCCGGGCCATCCCCACCCGGCGCGCATCCCGTTCGGGGATCTCATTCCCAGTGTGGGGCGGGCGGACCTCGAAGCACACGCTCATTCGGTCGTCGGTTGGACGAAGACGTTGGGGCTGGCGCTCCCGGCAGAGGTCGCCCGCCGTCTCGTCGGCGCCTCTTCTCAATGGTGGTGCGCTGGTCACCTCTGCTCCCAAGGGCTGAGATCGTGCTTGACTCGTAAGAGGTAACCGTGCGGTCACTGTCTGCGGGTACCGTTAGCAACAGGTGGGACCGTGAACACCGTGAACGCCATGGAGCTGTCGGGAGTTGAGGACATGGCCACGAGAAAACGCACGCCCAACCCTGCCTTGGACAGGCTGCTTGATCAGGCACGATGGACGCGCACGCAGCTAGCCCAGCAGGTGAACAGGCTCGGCCCGCAAGCCGGGCTGCAACTTTCGTACGACCGAACAGCCGTTGCGCACTGGATTGCCGGTACGCCGCCAAAACCCGAGGTCAGGCCCCTGATCCTTGAGGCACTGTCCGCTCGGTTAGGGCGGCCGGTCACTCACGCTGAGGCCGGCTTGCGACCCGCCGTGTCCGCCGACGGCTCCCAACCAGTCGACACTGTCGAGGAGTTGATCGACCTAGGAAGGGCGGATATGGACCCATCCCGTCGCGGCGTCCTGGCCGCGACTCTGTTCTCTGCCGCGCTGTCCGTTCCCGCGTTCCAGCACACGGCGCGGGCGGCGAGTGATCCTGTCATCCCAGGTAAAGCGACCACCCGTATCGGGGCATCTCAAGTCGCGTCGGTTCGCTCCATGACGGAGCGCATCGCCGACATCCTCGATGAGTTCGGCGCCGGCCACGCCCGGCCCATGGCGGCCGCCTTCCTCGTCAACACCGTCGGCCCGTGGCTCAAGGCGCAGGCATCCGAGCCGGTGAAGCAGGACATGCTCGCCGCCGCGTCAGACCTGACGTATCTGACCGGGTGGATGGCGATGTACGAGAAGGCTCACGGCCTGGGACAGAGGTACTACGTTCAAGCTCTCAAGCTCGCTGATGAGGCGAGCGACCACGTGACGTACTGCCGCACGCTGCGCGGTATGTCTCTCCAGGCATCGAACCTGCGACACGGGCGGATGTCGTTGGAGCTGGCGGACTCCGCAGCCGAGGCCGCACCGTCGGCTGGTCCGCGTCTGGTGGCATTCCTGCGCGGGCAGCAAGCACATGCAGCGAGCCTCGTCGGGGACCGTCGCCAGGCCCATGCCCGGCTCCGTGAGGCCGAGACGTCCCTCGCCAAAGCCGACAACCGGCGCGACGCGATCGGCGGTTACGACCAAACCGCTTACCTCTTTCACGTCTCCCACGTGCTGCTGGAGGAGAACGACCTGCCAGGCAGCATCACCGCCCTTCGGCAGTCCATCAAGGTGCAGCCGGCCAAAGAACGGCAGGGCCGGGTTCACGCCTACGCTCTCCTGGCGCAGCGGCAGCTTCGGTACGGGCACGTTGAGGCGTCGTGCGAGTCGTGGGGGCGGTTCCTGGACGAGTACGAGCACGTCTCGTCCGTACGTGGAGACGACCACTTCGCCACGATGCGCAAGGAGCTCACACCGTACGCCAAGACACGTGCGGTGCGGGAGCTGTCCGGCCGAGTGCGTGAAGTGGCAGCGGCCAAGGCCTGAAAGGGGGTGCCTCCGAGGAGCTGTCGACAACTCGGAGGCACCACCCACTTTACGGGCATCTCGGCTTGATCGGACCCCAGCAGCCGCATTGCGGCTCTACCGTGCTGGATTACTGGGCAGGAACCCGTCCGCCTCCTCCACCACCGAGCAGTCCGCGTCCACGACCGTGCAGGAAACCCGGCCGTCCCCGCGGACGATCTCCTGCACCCGTAACTCGCCCACCACCAACCGACCACCCATCCGCCCGCCCCCAGGCCCAGGGCCGCCCCGCTGGCGGCACTCGCGACCCCAAGTCCACCCCCCCCTCCCCCGGCCCCACGGACCACTCCACGCGAACGTCCCACACACCCAGGTGACGGTTGGTAAAGTCCGTCACCCTCACACGCCAGAACGCCCCCTCGGGTCATGTTGGCGGCAGGCGCCCTCAGGGGGCAGGCATGGCCGACGGCCCGCTGGTTCATCCACACCGCCACATCGCACACCCGCAGCGCACTCACCGTCTCGGGTAGCCCCGCGACCTGGCGTAGCACGAGGAACTGACGGTGCAGGCAGCGTCCTCGGCGTGCGAGTGCCTGTGGCTGTGTGCCGCTGATGGGTAAACGGCCAGATCTCTGCGTTCACGCCGATGAGCTGCTGTGCATTCGCCCCGAGCGCCGGAACGGGTCGAGGGCGGGCGTTTTCTGCCAACTCCACCCGGGCGGCGCTATTATCGGTCGATCACGCAACGCCTGACACGTTGGCCGCAGGAGGCGTCTTGTTGCACGAGCAGGTTCGCTCCTCGCATGTCCGGTCGGTGGGCTACAGCCAGCAGGAGCGTGTGCTTGAGGTCGCCTTTCACAGCGGAGGGGTGTACCGCTACGACGGCGTGCCTGCGGACGTGCACACGGCTTTAATGGCGGCTCCCAGCAAGGGCGGTTTCCTGGCCCGCTTCATCAAGGGCCGCTACGTCTACCGCCGTGTCTCGGGCTGACGCACCCGTCGATCCATCCAGGTCCCATCCATCGTTGTCGAGTTGAGGCACGTGTGCAGATCTGTTCCGTTTCCGTCGAAGGCTTTCGCTGCCTTGAGGACGTCGCCGGGGTTCCGGTCCTTTCCCAGACGGTTTTGACCGGACAGAACGAGGGCGGAAAGACCGCTCTTCTGGACGCGCTGAACTTCCTGCTGCACGGAACAGCACTGAGCGAACACGATCTCACCTACCTCGGCGACGGCGACCTCCAGGAACCGGCAGGCAACGCAGCCGCCCCGCACGCGCGTGTGCCCCAGACGGTCGTGACGGGCAGTTTCAGCCTCAGTGCCGAGGAGCAGGTGCGTCTCGGGCTGCCCGAGCAGGTACAAATCCGGCGGCGTTTCCGGCCGGAGGCCGGCATGTTCCTGGAGGTCCGTCGCCGTGTCTGCCAGGACGCTCAACTGCGTGACCTGGCGGCGGTGAAGCTGACGGGGCTGAAGGAGCTCGCGGCCGCGCACGGGGTGGAGCCGGTCGGACAGGCAAATGCCAGAAACAGTTGGGAGCAGCCGCTTCGGGAATTCGCCCAGCAGATGAAGCAGGTGGACGCGTGGGTGCCGGTGGACTCCGAGGCGGCTGCGGCCCTGCCGACGATGGTGTACTTCAAGGGAGACTCCGTCCAGGCGCCCGAGGCCGTGATCCAGAGCCTGCTCAACTCCCGGCTGCGGGAATACACGCGGGCCGACGAGGTGGCCAAGCGAGTAACGGATCTTGAAGACTATCTCGCCGAGTCGCTGAAGGAGGACATCGACAGCATTCGCAGTCACATCGCGCAGCGGTGCACCCTGCCGTCGGTGGAGCTGGCTCCTCAGGTACAGGTGCGTCCGGCGCTGGTCGGCGTCGAGCTGAACGTGATGGACTCCCAGGGCCGCCGCTTCCCGCTGTCGTCCGCCGGCACCGGCCGCTCGCGCCGAATCTCTCTGGCCCTGTGGGAAAGCAGCAACGAACTTCTGGGTCAGCACGACGCCACACAGATGCCAGAGTCGGACGTCGTGTTCGTCTACGACGAGCCCGACACCCACCTTGACTACTCCCACCAGCGGCGCATCATGGCGCTCATCCAGCTGCAGTCCTCACGGCCCAACGCACGCGTCATCGTGGCGACGCACTCGCTCAACCTGATCGACGGAGTCGACATCTCCTCCGTGGTGCACTTGCGTACCCAGGAGGGCCGGGTCAGGGCGGAGGTCCTGAGCGAGGACAGCGCGGACAAGGACGTGCGCCGACACCTGTCGACGATCGCGACAACACTGGGGTTCCGCAACAGCGTCCTCCTGCACGAGCGCTTCTTCGTCGCAGTAGAGGGGGTGTCCGAGACATCCGCTTTCCCCATCCTCTTCCGCAAGCACGCAGGCTTCCCGATCCAGTCCGCCGGGATCTGCCTGTGGGCCGGCGGCAGCAACGAAGGTGCGCTCCGATTCGCCCGGTTCCTCAAAGATCACGGCCGCGACGTCGCCTTCCTCGTCGACAAAGACAGCCGCACCAACCAGAAGCACGTCTTCCGTGACGACAAGCTCAAGGAGCACGGCTTCGACCTCAAGCAGGAGTGCCTCTACCTCGGCTCCCCCAACGAGCTCGAGGACCTGTTCACCAACGACGACTGGGCCGAGACAGCCAACGCGCTGTGGAAGCCGAAAGCCGAACGCGGCCCCTGGCAACCCCAAGAGATCGAAGAACTGCGGGCCGGCAAGTTCAGCTCGCAGTTGCTGAACCTACTCAAAAGCGGCTCCCTCGAGGGACCAAAAAACAAGGAAGACCTCATGGTCGGCATCGCTGCCCATCTCCCCCAGGACCGTATTCCCGCAGCCCTGACCACAGTCTTCGACGCTCTCGTCAGTCGCGCGCAGGACGCGGGGCCGCATCTTTGGTAGCCGCCCCGGTCTGACGCGCCGCGCGCCGCGCCTTCATGCGCATGAGCCGCTGCTGCGACGTCGGTGCCTCCCACGTATGCAGACCGGCCGAAGCCACCCACTGAGACCCGTGGTGACCCGGATCGTCGCCACACCAGCGGCAGCCGTCAGGAGACGGTAGGTCCTTGCGATGCACGCGTATCACCCGACCACCGCCCATGGAGCACCGCCCGTATACGTCGGAATATCTTCGATATGAACACGTTCCCCGGAAGGCCATGCGCAAAGAGTGCCACCTGCCACTGACAACCGTACGGACGCGTATCAGCTCACTGCGTAGTGCCAACTGAGGCTGTAGCACGCATGTCGGCCTGCTTCAAGCAGGCTCCTGTGGTCCGGTCGGCGGCCTCCGCCCGGGATGGCGTCCGGTGCAGAGAAGAGTGGTCAACGAGCCAGCTGTCCAGGTCGCTCTGGGTGGTGTCCTGCAGGGTCGATCTCATTCGCATCCAGCCAGGACATGAGGTCGACGGCGGCCTTGATTTCCCTGATGTCGCCGTCGACGGCCAGGGCGGTGTAGCGGCCGCGGGCCTCGCGCCGGCGGAGGTCGGCGTCATCACCGGTGACCTCACCGTCGCCACCAGCCTCCAGCCCGACGGCCGGGCCTGCGTCGCGGTCCAGTACACCGACGCCGACGAGTGGTACACCCTCACTGGCAGCCCTGCCCCGCTCCCCCACCCTGGCGGTCTGCGACAGCTCCATGACACCGTCCTCAATGCCATCAAGGCCGGAGGTGGCGCCGAAGTACCCACGTGACCTTGCCATCAGGCCGGGGTTCAAGACACCGGCCCTCAGGGGACGCCTTTTTCTGTGGTTGGCCAGACGCTGGGTCGGGAGCGCCTGCCATGTCGTTCCGGTAGGCCAGGCGTCTCCCTCTGGCTGGCGGTGACGCGGGGTGTGCACGGCTGTCGCTGGCGGGATGGTCTGTTGCGCCCGCTCAGGGCTGCTGCGGGAGCGTCCGAGTGCTCCGTCGTCACTCCGCCGGGTCTGGCACATAGCCACTCATTGCACCGTCCGCGCACGCGAGACGCGGCCGAATCAATCGGCCCATGCAGGCAAAGACGGAGCGGCCCGCCACGGTTGTGGTGGCGGGCCGCGGTTGGTCGGGATGAGTCGGCGGTGCCAACCGCCGGCTCGTCAGCCGGTCTTAGTACTCCAGCAGCGGATCGTGTCCTGAGCTGCGTTTTCGATAGTGGCAGCGGCGGGCGACGGCTTGGTGGTGTCTTCTCCAGGCCGACCAGTTCAGTGCATGGCTGACGGGGTCGCGGTCGGCTCGTGGGTGGGGCAGGAGAGCGTCCAGGAGTCTCCGGATCTCTGCCACGGTGAGCGGGACGAAGGCTGATCCGTTTCTGCAACCCCCTTTGCGGACTCGCCGGGCTGGGCGGCGAGTGCGGTCAGGGCCGCGTGGGCGAGCATGGCCAGGGTGATGTGTCGGTACCAGCCGATATAGCGGCGGACCTCGTACTGGTCGAGGCCGCACTCGTTCTTCGCGGCCTGGAAGCACTCCTCGATCGCCCAGCGGGAGCCGGCCACCTGGGCCAACTCGGCGATCTCGACACCCACGGGTGCGTAGGCGAGGTAGTAGGCAAGTTCGCCGGGGTCGGAGATGCTGCGGCGGGCCATCACCCAGCGGTGGTGGGTGGGCGGGTCGGGGTCGAAGATGAGGTTGGCGGGCAGCTTGGCCGCGGCCCAGTCGTAGACGCGCGGGCCCTTGGCCCCGCCGCCGCAGGAGAGCCGTTGCCAGGCATCGGCAGGGGCGTCCTCGATGAGCTGGTCGATGCGCCAGATGCCGGCCAGCGACTTGATTTGCTGCGACTTGGGCACCGCCACCACATAGCCGACGTCGAGCTGCTCGAGCAGGCGGCGGAAGTGCCAGTCCTGCCCGTAGGCCTCGTCCGCGGTGACCCACGTGGCGGGCAGGCCAGCGGCCAGGCACCGGCGGACGATGTCCCGGGCCAGCTCTCCCTTGGTCGCGAAGCCGCGTTCGTCGGGAATCTTCGCCGCCCGGCAGCGGTCACGATCGGACGTCCAGGCCTTGGGCAGGTAAAGCTCCCGGTCCACCAGGGCCCGGCCCGAACGAGTGGCATAGGCGGCGAACACCCCGATCTGACAGTTGTCGATCTTCCCCGAGGTACCGGTGTACTGCCGGCCCACCCCGGCCGAAGTGGTGCCCTTCTTGATGAACCCGGTGTCGTCGATGATCAGCACTCCGTCCGGTCCGAGCCACTCGGCGACGTAGGCACGGACATCGTCGCGCAGGGCGTCCGCGTCCCAGACGCTGCTGTTCAGCAGCCGCTGGAAGCCGTCCGGCGTGCGGTGACCTGCCCATTCCGCGAGCTGCCAGCCGTTCTTCCGTGCCGCTTGGCCCAGCAGACCGCGGACGTAGTCCCGCATCCGCCACCGCAGATCCGCCCGAGCGAACCGGCCCGCCACCCGGGCGAACACCGACTCCAACTCCGCAGCCCAGCAATCGACTTCAGTTATGCCCTCCATACCAGGTCAACGACAATCGCCAGCTCAGGACACGATCCGCTGCTGGAGTATTAGACCGTGTCCTACGTGGTGAGGCGTCGTTGAACTCGACATGGGGCGGGGTACGTGGAGTTGGATTGTTCCGGACGGGTTGTGGGGGATCGCGAAGCCGCTGATCCCGCCGTCGAAGGCGCGGCCGCAGGGCGGCGGAACACAGGACACGCCTGATGAGACGCTGTTCGCCGCGATCATCTACGTCCTGGTGTCCGGCTGCGCCTGGCGTGCGTTGCCACCCTGCTTCGGGATATCGAAGTCGACCGCCCATCGGCGGTTCCTCATCTGGTCGAGAGCCGGTGTCTGGGGGCGGTTGCACGAGGCCGTGCTGCATCGGCTCGACGACGCCGGCCTCCTCGACGTCACCCGCGTCGTGCTCGACACCGCCCACGTGAGGGCGGAAAAAGGGGCGAACACACAGGTCCGAGCCCCGTGGATCGGGGCGAGTCGGGTTCCAAGATGCACATCCTGTCGGACACGAACGGACTGCCCCTCCTCGTCGGCGTCTCGGCCGGCAACATCCACGACAGCGAAGGTCTGAAGCCGATGGTGGAGGGTCACCAATCGAGACACGACCCCTACCGCGGCCGGTACTTCAAGCCCCAGCGCCTGCATGCGGACAAAGCCTACGACCGGGCCGACCTGCGCAGATGGCTCCGGGGCAAGCGGATCGGCGTGCGCATCGCCCGCAAGGGCATCGAGTCCAGCGAACGATTAGGGCGTCGCCGCTGGGTGATCGAACGCACCATGTCGTGGCTGTCCGGCTACCGCCGCTTGAGTCCTCGCTACGAGCGAGATCCCCGCAGCAACTACCTGGCCTTTCTCGGCCTCGCCGCCGCCCTGTGCTGCTACAAGCGGCTCGTCCGCCTCACCACGTAGGACACGGTCTTAGAGGTCCTAACAAAGGCGTTGGACGTGCCGGTGGGTGATTAGGCAGGTCGCGAGGCCGAGGAAGGCTTCGTGGATGTCGTCGCGCCGTTCCCAGCGGACGCGCAGGCGCCGGAAGCCGTGCAGCCAGGCGATGGTGCGTTCGACGACCCACCGGTGCACTCCGAGCCCCGAACCATGAGGGGTGCCGCGGCGGGCGATCACCGGCTTGATGCCCAAAGCCCACACGAGCCGACGGTACTTGTCGTGGTCGTAGCCACGGTCGCCGAGCACCACGTCGGGCCGCCGACGCGGCCGCCCGACCAGGCCCGCAACGGACGGGACCTTGGCGAGGAGGGGCAGCAGTTGCGTGACGTCGTTACGGTTGCCGCCGGTCAGCGACACCGCGAGCGGGACGCCCTGACCGTCGACGAGGACGTGGTGTTTGCTGCCCGGACGCGCACGGTCGACCGGGCTGGGTCCGCTTTTGGGCCTCGTCGAGCGGCCCGCACATGGCTGGAGTCGATCACCGCCCGAGACCAGTGGAGCTGCTTCGCAGCCCGCAACTTCTGTAGCAGGACGACGTGAAGGCGGTCCCACACGCCGGCCTCGTGCCAAGCGGCCAGCCGCCGCCAGCACGTCATGCCAGAGCCGAAGCCGAGCTCCTGGGGCAGGTACTCCCACTGGATGCCGGTGTGCAGGACGAACAGGATCCCGCACAGAGCCTGCCGGTCAGGAACCCTCGGCCGCCCGGCGACCAACTTCGGACCCGGCTCCGGCAACAACGGCTCGATCAGCGACCACAGTTCGTCCGACACGATCCACGGACGAGAGTTCCTCTTCCCCACGAACAGAGCAACGAGCATCTGAGCCGACAGTCACACCATCAGCGACTTCTGTTAGGACCTCTTAGACACCAGGAGGGGCCGCCCGTGGATTGACGCAAGCAAGGTCAGGGGTGAGGGGCGGAAGTGGTGGCCTCCTCCTGGTGACGTGCTCGTCCGAGTCGTTTGAAACTTCGGGTGTCCATCACTGCTGCCACGGCCACTGCTGTCAGTGCGCCCGTGGCGACCGTGGCAGCGAGGTTGGCCCAGCCTTGGGCGTACTGGGTGAGCTTGGCTGCTAGAGCGGCGCAAGCACCGCTCGTGCCGATCCTGCCGAGCGCAGACGTGCGCACGTTGTGCACGATACCGCTGGCACGGGACATGAGAGGCACTGTGGCGAACTTACTCCCGGAGTGCTGCGCATTTCGCTGTTCGACGGTTTCGATGATCTTGTCGAACCTGCGGTCAAGCTCCTCCTCGCTGCCAGTCACTCTGTCTTGGAGGGTGCGGTAGTAGCGGTAGATCATAGGGGCGAGGTCGTTATCAGTCTTGCTGACCATTGCATGCTCCTCTCATGCTCGAGAAAAATGGTTCTAAGAGGTCTAGGTTGACGTCCGCCTTGGCCAGCTTGGCGAGAGCTTTCGCCTTTTGGCCCCTTCGCGTGGCTGGTGCACCGCCGACTGCCTCAGTGAGTCCTTCACAGGTCAGTAGGTGGATGAGTTGGGCTTCCACGGCGCGGCGTTCCCCGAGACTGAGGGCGTCAATCGCACGTAGCACTTCGCGCACTGGCTTCAAGTCCTCAGTGAGGTACTCGTCGAATACTGTCTCCAGTTTGTAATCTGCGTACTCTCGTAGGCCAGAAGTCACGCGCTTTTCACGGACAATCCCCTCGGCGATCTTCCGAATATCGCAGTAGGCATAGGTACGATCGGACTGCGCGAAGACGCGAGCGAACGCTTCGTCCGCGATCTCGAATGGGTCGATCACAAGCGGGGCGCACTCGAAGAGGAGGAACAGCCTTAGCGGCCCCACCTGCTTCTTGTACTGGTTGCGGAGTTCCGCCAACCGGTTCTTCCGGTTCCGCTTTTCGCGTCGTGGACTGATGATCAAGGCGGCTTCTCCTCCCGAAGAACACGCCAGCAGCAGTCGGCGTTGAGGAGGCCGCCCCTGCAGATGCGTCTCGATGACTGTAGCGAGAAGGGGACCTACGAGCGTTTATCGATCGGTGTCCGCTCAGCTTCATGATCATTTCCAATCCCGGGCTGTACCTATGAATACGCAGCAGTGGCGCGTTTTGATCAATACGGTTCGACGTGCAGTGAACCAGGAGTGATGTACGCAGCTTTGAGGAATGTTCTCGGTGTCGGTGGCGGCTCGACGTCGCCCGTTGTGGATCTCGGGGGGTGCAGTGTCTGCAGAGGCAGTGGCCGCGTTAGCTGCGGCGGGTGGCATGGCGGTGGTGCAGGCTGCTGGGACGGATGCATGGCAGTCGGTCCGTCAGGCAGTTGCCCGGTTGCTTGGGCGGGGGGACGCCGAGAGGGAAACAGCTGAGCTCACCCGGCTGGACCAGATGGAGTCCGTCCTGACGGTGCAGGGCGACGTCGTCGATCAAAGGAGGCGGTGGGAGGCGGTGTGGCAGACCCGCCTGGAGATGTTGCTTGAAGCCCTTGACACACAAGGGCGGGCTGCCGCTGCTGAGCAGCTGACCGAACTCGTCGCTGCTGCCCAGAGGAGCCGGGGCGGGATGCAGGCTTCGCCTGGTGGAGTGGCTGCGGGCGGAGATGTACGCATCGCTGCAGACAGCGGCTCGGTGGCGGGAGCTGTGGTGCAGGTGGAGGGCGGTGTGCACCTGACTGGCCCTTTTCCTTCCGGGAGGCGGATTCCGGACTGATTTCAGTCCGGGAGGCCGCTGGGAGGCTGGTGGCGCAGAACGGTGCGGTAGCGGCAGGCCGCTTGGAAGTGGGCCAGTTGGTGATGGCCCCCCCATCCTCCGGCCCGTCCCGGGTTATGACGCTCGCGCCTCCGCTGGGGTTACGTCAGCATCCGTTGCGAGGACGAGAAGCGCTGCTGGAAGCTCTCCGGATGCAGTGTGGCGGGGGCGGGGATGGCCGGTTGCATGTTTTGCACGGGTTGAGCGGCTGTGGAAAGACAGCTGTGGCGCTGGAACTTATACACGAGCTTCAGAAAGACTTCGGAAGGGCTTTCACCCGTTGTGCGTGGTGGATCGATGCCCGGCAGTCCGCGCTGTTCGAGAGCGGGCTTCGGTCAGTGGCCCGGCGATTGGGTCTTCCTGGCGATGTGGTCGACGCCGAGGAGATGCTTGACGCTCTGTGGCACCGGCTGAGCCATAGTACGTGGCCGTGGCTCTTGGTAGTCGATGGAGTAAGCGATCCGTCGTTGCTTGACGGTCCTGGCCAGTTGGCTGTCGGTACCGGCTGGATCAGGCCCCACTCCTGCAACTGTGGACTGGTTGTGATCACCACATATGACGGAACGGCAGATGTCTGGGGTACACGTGCGCAGCTGCACCCAGTACCTCCCTTGCCAGTGGGGGATGCTGCCCGTGTACTGGTTGATCACGCTGGACCGAACGCAGGATCGTGGAGCGGCGCCGTTTGCTTGGCGCGTCGATTAGGCGGCCTGCCTTTAGCTTTGCGGATGGCAGGAGCTTACCTAGCCGAGGTGAATGGGATGCCTGACGCTTTTCGTGACGCTGACATGCCGGCGGAGTTCGATGCCTTAGTACGGGCGTTGGAGGAGCCGGTCGGCCAGAGGCTGAATCCGGCCCCGGTGATTGGGGACACCTGGCGTCTCGCACTTGACATGCTCGAGCATCGAGGCTTCCGGTACGCCTCCGCCGTGCTGGAGTTGTTGTCCGATTTCGCCGATGCCCCTGTCCCCTACACGCGTGTCCTGCATGTTCCGCTTCTCACCGAGCAGCGTGGCTTCGAAGGCATTGATGGCAGTGCCGTGTGGCGCACCTTGCGCGCTCTGGCTGCGCTGAGCCTGATCGACTTTTGTTCTGGGGAGCGCGAAGGCGCCAGTGCAGGCACGTCGGAGGAGGGACCACCCGACAGTGTGCGCGTGCATCCCTTGATCAGGGACCTCAGCCGCAAGGAGCGTTCCTTGCCCCTCATGGTCACTCTGCTGGGGCATGCCTGTACGGTCGAGCAAGCGGGCAAGCCCGAGGAACCCGACACGTGGGCTACATGGTCGCTGTTGGCGCCGCATGCGCTGCGATTGGTGGAGCAGGAGGCGTCCCTGAATAATGCTCCGCTCGAGGTTCTGGTCGCCGGAGCCGGAGCCGCGGAGATGGCCGGCCGTTACCTACAGGCTCGCGGGCTGTCTCGTCAGGCCGGGGCCGTCTTCGAGAAGGTGGTGGAATGGCGTCTGCGCCATCAGGGATCAATGGCCCCAGACACTCTCACAGCGCAACACAATCTCGCCGGGGCCTTGCACGACATTGGTGATCTAACCCGGGCGGAAGCCATCTATACGGAGGTGTGGCAAGGGCACAGCGCCATTCGGGGAGCGGATTACCCACACGCGCTCACCGCCCGGCACGAATTGGGGCGGGTACTGCACGACCTAGGGCGCTTGGCCGAAGCCGCGGAGCACCTGTCCGCTGTTCTCGAGAGCCGGCGACGGACCCAGGGCGACGAGCATGGTCACACCCTGTCTGCTCGGCACGAGCTGGCACGAGTGCTACACAACTTGGGCCATTGGGAGGAGGCGCGTCGGGAGTACAGGCATGTCCTGAACGTGCGGCGACGCAGCCTGGGAGACAATCATCCTCGGACGTTGACCGTGCTGCACAACCTCGCCTGCTTGGCGCAGGATGAGGGTCAGTTGGACACAGCACTACAACAGTTTCGGCATGTGCATGCAGCCAGGGCTCGAGTTCTCGGGCCGGCGCACCCTCAGACCCTGTCGACGGCATACCGGCTCGGGTGCACGCTCCGCGATGCGGGGGACGCCTCTCATGCCAAGGCTCTGTTGCAGCACGTTCATGCAGAGCTTTCGTCCTCCCTGGGCGGGGAGCGAGTAATTGTCAAGACTTGTGGGTGAGTTGAGTTTCAGGCGGCTTCGAGGTCCTCGACGAGGTGGCCGTTTTCGAAGCGGGCGCCGGAGCGGACGAGGGCGACGAGGTGGGGTGCGGTGACCGCCCGCCAGCGGGCCTGGGCGGCCTCGGCGAGCTTGAACACCATCGCCAGGGCGGCGGCCGGGCTGCCCGCTCCTCGGGTGACCTTCGTCCGCAGCCTGATCGTGGAGAACGTGGACTCGATGGGGTTCGTGGTCCGCAGATGGATCCAGTGCTCGGCGGGGAAGTCGTAGAACGCCAGGAGCTCGTCCAGGTCGTCGGTGATCTTCTTCACGGCCTTGGGCCACTTCGCCCCGTAGGTCTTCTCGAACGCGCGGGCCGCCTTCTCGGCGTGGGTGCGGTCCTCGGCGTTGTAGATCTCCTGCAGGGCCTTCTTCGCTCCGGGCTGCGTGGACTTCGGTAGCGTGTTCATGACATTACGGGTCTTGTGGACCCAGCACCTTTGGTGCCTGGCCTGCGGGAACACCTCCGCCAGGGCCCGCCACAGGCCCATGGCACCGTCGCCCACGACGAGGGCCGGATCGCGCATGCCACGCCGTCGGCAGTCCCGCAGCAGGTCGGCCCACGACTCCGTCGACTCCCGCAGCCCCTCGGCCAGCGCGATCAGCTCCTTGGTGCCGTCCAGACGCACGCCCATCAGGACCAGGACGCAGGAGTGGGCCTGGCCGAGGCGGACCTTGGGGTGGACGCCGTCGGCCCACACGTAGACGTAGTCGGTGCCGGACAGGTCCCGGTTCTGGAAGGCCGTGTGGTCGTCCTGCCACTGCTTCGTGAGCCGGTTCACGGTGGCCGCCGACAGGCCGGCCGCGGAGCCGAGGAACTGCTCAAGGGCGGGCACGAAGTCACCGCTGGACAGCCCGTGCAGGTAGAGCAGCGGCAGGACCTCGCTGATCTTCGGGGACTTGCGGCACCAGGGCGGAAGGATTTTCGAGGAGAACCGCTGCCGTTCACCGGTCGCCTCGTCGACGCGGCGGTCGTTCACTCGCGGGGCGCGGACCTCGACCGGGCCGGCCGCTGTCGTCACGGTGCGGGGACGGTGGTGACCGTTACGCACCACCAGACGGTGGCCGCGTTCGTCCCGCTCGGCAGCCAACTCGGCTATGTACTGGTCGACTTCCGCTTCCAGAGCGGCGGCGAGCATCCGGCGGGCGCCTTCCCGCACGATCTCGTCGATCAGCGAACCGGTAGCGGTGGAGCCGTCTTCGTTGACTACGCTGAGCACGGGCGTGCCTTCCCGACCCGCGCTGCGAACGCGGGCCTGACTTGGTGACCGATACAGGATCATTCGGGAAGGTACGCCCTTCGCGTGCCGTCCCGAAGACCGATCCACAAGTCATGAGCATTGCTCGCGGGGAGCACATCTATGCCCGAAGGGCGGAGCAAGCACTGCACAGTCTTCCTTCGGCCTCCAGCTAACGAGCTCGTGCACGGTAGGCGGTGAGGCGTCACGAACTTCGGTGCGACCTGGGTTCACGTCTGCCGTGTCGGCTTCATGTCCACGGTCTGCTGGTGGGACAGCAGACCGGCGACGGCTTGGATGGTGTCGCTCATATGCTCGCGGCGGCCGAGGTGGCGGGCCAGTGCCCGCCAGTTCTTCAGATGGGCGATGCCGTGCTCGACACGGATACGGCGTGAGGAGTGTGCCTTGCGCTGGCGTTCGTGTATCTCCTCGTACCAGTCCGGGGCGTTCTTCTTGAACTTGCGGTGTGGTGGTGTGATCACCCGGCCGCCGGTCTGGGCGCCCAGGCCCTGGTAGCCGGCATCGGCGAGGATCTCCACCGCGGGTCCGTTGACCAGGAGTCTGACCAGCCCTAACTGGCGGGCTTGGGTGATGTCCGCGCAGCTTGCGGGCTTGGCCGGGCTGCAGAACAGCACGCGGCCTTCGCCGTCCGTGACCACCATGGACTTGACGGCGTTCTGCTTGTTCTTGCCGGAGATGAACTTGTCGCGGTCCTTGCTTCCGGCGGCCGGGCGGCGAACCCGGATCTCGGTGCCGTCGACGATGCCGGTCGTCCCGCTCGAGCCGAGATGGTCGATGACCTCGGCCAGAGACCGCAGCCGCACGTCAGGGCTGACGGTGCACCCTCTCTCGGCGAGCAGGGGCCGCACCTCACCGACGGCCCGGGTGATGGTGGAGCGGTCCACTCCGAACCAGCAGGCCAGCACGTCATGGGTGACCCCGTGACGAAGATGGACGAGCGTGGCCAGGAGCCGGTCGACGAACACCAGCCGGTGCTTCGCGCCGGCGCCCACGGCCCGCTTCCGCGGTCGAGCGGCAAGCCTCGCCTGGTGACGCTCCTGCCACAACGGACCGATCTCCTCGACGAGTTCAGCAATCACTCCGGCAGTCAGGCCCGTGATCCGCCGATTACTGATGATCGCCGTACGCGTCGAGTTCCCCACCACCCGACCATGATCAACCATTCAGGCTCGGCCTCTCACCGCCTACCGTGCACGAGCTCGAGCAGCATATTTCTAGGTGCGGACATCCCTGATCTTGCTGACCGCTGCCAGGAGAGTGGCCAGTGTCTCCACGACGTTGGCTGCTCCTGCCTCCTTGAGCATTCGCGCATGGCTTCGTCGGGTAGCGACGCCGATGAATTGCACTCCTGCGGCTCGTGCGGCCAGCGCGTCGGCCAGGGACTCGCCGATAAGGAGCGTTCGGGAGCGGTCACTGCCCAGGCGGCTGGTAGCCAATGAGATGGCGTGTGGATGCGGTTTCATCAGCCGTGGATCTGTGGGGCGCCCGAAGACCCCAAGTTGCGAAGCTGCGCCGGTTTCGGGGTGCAGGTGTGTGAGGAACGTCTGGACTGCCGCGGTTGCGTGATCGGTTACCACCGCCAAGCGCCAGGGCCCTCGACTCAGTGCGCCCAGGAGTTGCGCCGCACCGGGTAATGGCTCCGCTTGACGTGCTGCTGCGGTCTCGTAGTTGGTCAGGATCCCATCGAGCCGGCGGACCTGTTCGGGCGGCGACCCCTGGTCAACTGCTGAGCGGAGCAGGGCCACAGGGTCAACCGTTCCGCTGAGATCGGTGTTGAGCTGCAGGCGGCTGGCCGCTTGGGCCAAATGACCGGACACCGACCGTACGTTGTGGGCGAACAGCCGGCACAGGATGCCATCGAAGCTGAAAAGGACAGTCTGCGATTGAGCGAAACACTGGCGCAGCCAGGCGATCTCCTGAGGGTCGCCCGTAGCCGTCCGTTGTTCGAACTGTCGCACGCTGTCGTTCACCCACGGGTACAGGGCGTCGTACCAGTGTTTGAAGGTGAGGTAGTGGTGCTGGCCGTCCCTGGAGATGTCGCACAGACCCGATCCGGACCCATCGCCGGGTCTGGCCAACGGCCGGGTCAAGGGGGCAAGAGTGGGATCCTGTATGAGTCCGGGAGAGATTAAGGCTAGAGCTTGCTCCCGGGACCGAGCGAGGTGGAGCTGGCACAAGGTCTCCCAACTGCCGGGAGCGAGCTGAGAGCGGAAAAAGACGTCCAGGCGCCGGGGCAGACTGGTGATCAGCTGTCTGATCCGGGTTTCTTCGCTTTCCATGCGGCGGTGGGCGCGCCGTTGATCCTGCGCAGTGGGGCCGTAGAAGGCGGTGGCTGCTTCTATGCTCTGCCGGCGTCGCATCTCCCGGATGGTCTGAGTTTCTTGCCGCAGAACGCGCGCGACGGTCGAGGCTGAGCGCGCGTAACAGGCGGCTATCGCCTTGACGGAAGGATCTTCTGCCTCTGGCGCATCAGTTCGCCCTGGCTCAACATGTGCCTCGATGAGAGCAGCAAGGGGGTCTTGGACGCTGGCCAAGCGCTGACGCACTGCGGGCGCGTTGGATATGTGTCGTTCCAATGCATGCATGGACACGTCCAGGACGGCTGCCAGGCGCAAGCTCAGGCCATAGCCGCCCTCTGCCGTTAATCCCAGTGTCTCCAGGCGGCGGTAGCTGTGGGGCTTCAAGCCGAGCTCGTCGCACAGGTCGCTCGCCCTCAAACCGTTGGCACGGCGGAGATCCGCCAACTGCCAAGTGTGCATGTTGGATTGGTCTGTCAACTCCAGAGGGTGAACGCCCAGTGCGGCGGCAAGCTGCCGGATTCGGGGCGGGTCAGGGAAGCGTTGCCCGTTCTCGTAGGCGAGGATCTGGGCCTTGCTGGCACCGACCTTGTCCGCGAGTTCCTCGGCACTCAGCGTGCCCTCAGTGTTCTTTGCACGTGCCTGGCGCAGGCGGGCGCCGGAAAACATGGTCGCCAAACCTCTCGCCATCAACAGGCCCCTCTCGCTTCGGCACGGTACATTTTACGTGCGTTGCACCCAGGGAACAGGGGGTCATTCGTCCTGCCTGCACGCCCGCGAGCAGGGTGAGTGTGCCATCAATGGGCGCCACCCCTCCCAGGGAGCCACTTCGGACGACGACACTGAAGTCCGAACGGGTGACGACTCCAAGGCCGCCACGAAGGGGTGGGCCCCGCGGGATGTTTGCTAGCGCTATCCGCGGGACCCGGACCGGCGACCACCGTCACGCAGAGCCTCCCCGCGGCCACGGGGGGGCTCTCCGGCTATACGAGCCCAGAGAACCGGCTCAGACGCAACGCTGGTCTCCGTCCCTGGGATCCGGAGGATCAGGGGCGGAGCGCACGGCCACCTCCTTTCCACTGCGGCGGATACGGAAAGGCGAGGTCAGCTGCCCCGCAGGACACCTGCCCCCGCCTCCCGGCAGCCGACGCCGCGGACGAGATGGCCTAAACCCTACCCGGCGGGGTCCCGCACGCGTGCACGGACGATTCCCCCTTCGTGGGTGTGCCTCTCCGGCAGCTCAGGGCCTCCTCCGCTCCCGCCGGTCGCCGCCACACGCCTCGAAACCGGCCGGATCCCCGGAATCATGAGGATGCCACGCCCGCACGGGCCTGAACGACCTGAAGATGAGCAAAGGGTAGTGAAATGGGGCGCACATGGCGATCGCGCGCCCCTTCCGTGCCGCCGCACAACTAGACAGACCCTCAAGGGGCAGGTCCTCGCCCTGCGCGCGAGGCACCCCTCGAGCGGTGCACACTATCTGCATCCCCAAGAAGGGCTCTCCGCGATGCGGGATCAAAGGCCGACCGCGCCGGCCGCTTCGACGTCGAGCGCGAGCGCCCCCGCCTCCGTGGCCGAGCAGCACGAACCCACGGTCGAGCTCTTCTTGCACTCCTGCCAGAGGGAACTCTTCGCTAGAGCAACCGTTCGGGGAACCGCGTGCCGGTCAGTCCGCTGAGCAGCCGTCTGATGGCCACGGCCTACCGGCCCGAGGTCTATGTCACGGTGGTCCGAGTGTCAGCCGTTCCGCCCCTGCCTACAGCAACCCAATGAGCTCAGCCAGCCACCGTCCGCCGCTGCCGGGCCCTGAGAGGGCGGGAAGCAGCAGTCCGGCCGGAATGGCTAGCACACTGACTGTAAGGCTCGTAAGAGCTAAGCGTTTATGCGGGGGAGCATGTTGTCCCTGAGCCTTCAACGCAGCGGCGCGAGCGTTAAGCCGAATGGTGATCAGGCACACCGCGAGAGCCCCGATGCCGTAGAGGACTAGGGCCCACGGGTGGGGCGTGGGGGATGCGTGCAGACAGGAAGCGTAGGTCATGGCCGCAACGAGTGCGACGATCGGCGCGATGATGTGGGTCATCCATCCGGACGACGGTCGCGGTGGAGTGGCTCGAGCGGAAGCACGTCGCCATTTCGTGAACGGAACGAGGTCGGCTAGATCGTTGCCAAGCAGGCGCCATGAGGGGGACGTGCGATAGGCGATCCGACGGTACGCCTGCTCGAATGCTCTGGCCTCGTCCTCAGTGGCACCTAGCAGCATCACAACCGCTTCTAAATGCGCCCACTTGTCGGGAAGGGCATCGCCGTCGATCCAACGTCCGACGGCCAGGTCGACGACGTCGTCCCGTAGGCCGGAGGGGAGAGCTGACGTCAGCTGTTGCACTGACCGGACATGGCCTCGTCGCATCAGCATGGTGAGAGCCTCGGCGAGGGCATCTGGCGTGTTCGCCACACTGAGATTCGTGACGAGTCTCCGTGAGAGCGCCCCTCCGCTGGAGGTGGGGTCTGGGAAGTGCTTCGGTTGCGCCGATGGCGTCTTGTTGTTGGGTTCGAAGGTTCCGCTAGTGACGGGGAGCGCTTCCTCATGGCGGTCCGGGCCGCCCTGTTGGAGGTGCTCAGTCGACTCGCCGGAGTCGATGACTTCCCCCCACACCACGGTGGTTTCGGCATGAGGGTTGCTCGGCGTCTGCCGTGTGTGAAGGCCTAGCTCCTCATCCAGGTAGTCCAGATCTTGGTTCAGCTCCTCCATCTGCTCCTGGTTCGCATCGAGGAATTCTTGGATGCGGTAAAGCGGGGGCAGTTGAAGCTCGTCGGCCAGGTTTCCGGCCGGTGCGGGCGGCAGGACGCTCGTTCCGCGGCTGTCACTATCTGCCCTAAGCACCTCGTGCTGCTCGTGTGCGACTTGCTTGTCTGCCGCTAGCCGCAGGCGACGGGCCCGTTCGACGGCATGGTTGGCCTGCAACAGCCTCTCGCCGGCTTGACGCCGGTACTCCCTGGACAGGTCGAGCTCGTTTTGAAGTTCTGCACGGACCTCTTCTCGAGCTCGGTCACGTTCAGCTTCCAAGACGGTGATGCGTTGCTCCAGGATGGTGACCATGGCCTCCAACTCCTGGCGTCGACGCTCGGAGTCGGCGAGCTTTTGCATCGCCTCGATCTGGCGCAGACGTGCGTCGTCTAGCCGTAGCAGTGCTGTGGTCAGTGGGTCCGTCCGTCGGTGTGCGGCCAGTGTCGCCGAGAGATGCGCACCGGGAGGCTCGGTCTCTTCCAGCGCTTTCACAGAGCTCTCGGCTGCGTCGAGCAACTGCAGTCCGCGGTCGAGCTGCCGTTTACGCATCGCTGGTTCTGGTACGTAGCGGGCCGTGACCTTCTGAACTAGGTCAGGTGGCGGCAATCTGCTGCCATCACGGAAGCCACTCCAGGATGACTTGCCGTACGGGAAGTGCTCTTCGAGAGTCCGTACGGTCACCCCGTGCGTTATCTGGCGTAACCAACGGGCGAACGCGTTGGCCTGTTCGGTCCGCCCCTTCAGCGCTCCTAACGGTCTTCCCATGCGCCCTCCCCCGTAGTTTGTCCCGGAACAAGGACGAGTTGTTCCGGATTAACCTCTCGCCACCTGCAGCGATCGAAGCCGGTCACAGGAGACAACCACATCATGAACGAACCTGAGCCGTCAGTACCCAAGGCTCACTGTGGAGACGCTCATGACCACGTCCAACACCACTCCGCCCAGGCGCCGTTCGTGGCCCTACGTCGTCGTCGCCGCGATCATGCTGACACTTCAGCAGGGGTGGGAGGCCGAGCAGGTGATCGCTCTCGTCACATGTCTATTGGTGCTCATCGCCCTGATCACTTCAGCGTCGGGCAGAGAGTAGGTTCCGCCCGAGCGGGAGCTGTTCTGTGAGCACGGAACACTCCCCGTGTCGGCGGGGAGGACTACGCGCAGATCGAGCCGCGCATCCTTGCCCACGAAACACCCATGCGGAGCGGGGGTGTTCCGGCTCGCCTAGGTCGTGTTTTAGAAGTGGGCTCCGTCTCCCGCCCTGCGCCGTGATGATCTCGGTGTGGGGCGAGGGGATCTTTCTGACGATCAGTGGGCTGTGCTGAAGCCGCTGTTGCCGGTCGCGGTGCGGGGGCGGCCGTCTTTGGGCAGGCGGAAGCTGATCGACGGAATCCGGTGGCGGGTACGGACGGGTGCTCCGTGGCGGGATCTTCCGTCGGAGTACGGGCCGTGGCAGACGGTCTACGGACTCTTCCGCCGCCGGCAGCGTGACGGTACCTGGTCTGAACTGCTGACCCGGCTGCAGGTCCGGGCGGACGCGGCCGGGCTGATCACGTGGGAGGTCAACGTCGACTCCACGATCTGCCGGGCCCATCAGCACGCCGCAGGCGCCCGCCGCGACGGCCAGGCTCAGAACGAACCGCCGGGCGGAACCCGCCGCACCGAGCCCGACGACCACGGCCTGGGCCGGTCTCGGGGAGGCTTCACCACCAAGATCCACCTGGCCTGCGAGCAAGGCCAGCGGCCGCTGTCTCTGCTGGTCACCGCAGGTCAGCGCGGTGACAGTCCTCAGTTCTCAGCCGTCCTGGAAGGTATCCGGGTGCCCCGCACCGGACCTGGCCGGCCCCGCGTCCGCCCGCTTCGAGTGCGGGGTGACAAGGCGTACTCCTCCCGCGGCAACCGGGCCTACCTGCGAAAGCGCGGAATCCGCTGCACCATCCCGGAGCCTGTCGACCAGGCCGCCCACCGCAAACGGCGCGGGAAGGCCGGCGGGCGGCCTCCAGCCTTCGACCGTGAGGACTACAAGGCCCGGCACGCGGTCGAGTGCGGGATCAACCGGCTCAAGCGCAACCGGGCGGTCGCCACCCGGTTCGACAAACTCGCCGTCCGCTTCGAAGCCACCGTCCTGATCGCCGCGATCGGCGAATGGCTGTGACCTGGCCTGAGCCGTCGGATCCGCGTGCCATGCTGACCGCGACCCGGGTCGACAGCGAGGGGAAGGCAACGATGGCGGCTCAGTACTACGGCGCCGACAGCGAGAACGGCGACCGCATCGACGACCCCTCCGAAGACGCGCTGTTCATGATGATCAGCGACCTCAACGACTCCGACAACACCTTCGTCGTCTTCCAGCCCGACGAGGACGATCCCGTCTGGTTCGCCTCCGTGGCCGTCGTGGACGAAGGCGGCTACGAGATCGTCCGCCGTGACACCACCCGCGACGAGCACGAGGTCACCACGGCGACCAGCATCAACGACATCGCCCGCGACCTCACCATCTGGATGGCCGCCCGCGACTTCCCCGGACAGCCAGCCAGGCAGGCCAGCGACTTCTAAAACACGGCCTACGCCCGCACATGCGCCGCTCCCAGGCCATCACCATGACGCGCCTCGCGCACGCCCAGCTTGCGCAGGACGACCTGGAAACAGCGACCGCCACCGCGATGAAGGTTCCCGCCGACGCCGCTACCCAGCACGCCCGGGTGTCCCGCATGCTGCAGGAGTTCGGCGCAGCCCTTCGCGCGAAGGCACCGAGGAGCGACGCCGCGCAAGCCTGGACTGAGCACACACGCGACGCCTGGAGGGCCGCCGCATGACCAGCGCACCGACAACCGAACTCCGTACGCACACCGACCTGGGCCCGATACGCGGCGACATCCTCGACACCTACGCCGAGGTGCGAGCCCCGCTGCTCCACCTGCCGAACTACGCGGTCACCGCGTTCGGGGAGCGGCTGGACCGGCACAGCACCGAGCCCGGATTCGTGGCCGTCCTGGCGTACGCGGAGGGGGCTCCGGTCGGGTACGTCTACGGCAACCGCATCGAGCACGGTGACCGGTACTGGCAGCGGACCGCCCCGGAGCCGTCGCAGGAGTACACCGGTCAGCCGGCCGTGGCGCTCAAGGAGATCGGCGTGCGCCCGGCGTGGAGGAAGACCGGGACGGCCAAGGCGTTGCACGATGCGTTCCTCGCGGCCCGTGACGAGCCGTACGTGACGCTCATGGTCAACCCGGCAGCCGGAGACGGGAAGGTTCACACGCTCTACCGGTCGTGGGGGTACGAGGACATCGGGCAAAGCCAGCCGTCCCCCGCGTCCCCGGTGCTCACCGTGATGATCCGCGCCACCCGCTGACCCTGAACACGGCGGGCCACGAGGAGAGGCCCGCCGTGCTGCACTACCCGTCGAAGCCGCCAAGGGGCACCTGCGACAGCGGGTCGTCCTCCGGGACGATGTAGGTCCGGTCGTAGACCGTGTCAGCGGTGTTCGCCCCCTCCGACCAGCGGTCGCGCCGGTTGCGCTCCCGCAGCGGCACCTTGGCGGCCATCATGTCGGTGTTCGGACCGACCCTCAGGCCGTGCGTGCACCTTCTTCCCGCCCAGGTATGGGACTCCGACACGACTGGCGAGCAGCTGCACGCTCAGGTGGCCGGTATCGATCGAGACCGTGACGCCGTCATCGCCGGCGTGACCCTGCCCTGGAACTCTGGCGTATCCTCACCAGACATGCAGGCCGGGACGACACTGAACCGAAAGATGCCGTATGACGGTCGTGGGATCGGGAAAGAGCCCCAGGCCCATACCCGCCTTCTTGCTGATGTCGCCCTTGCCATGGCCCGGCCCGCAGTGGCAAGCGGAGGCGTCCAAGCCGCCGGGGTTGACAGGACGTCCTGAACGTGGCGCGCCGAGTTGTCTCGGCTCATCCCCGAGGGGGGCGCATCGCGCCGGTCCGCAGCCCGGAAGCGAGAGCGAGAAGATCCGGTTCTGAATGTATCCGGACAGGCAGTGGGTGGCTATGGCCAGCGCTGCTGCCTCTGCGGTTCCTGTGCCGCAGGTCTTCGAAGTCCAATGGTGGTCGGCGTCCTGTCGAGTAATGAGCCGTCTTCTTCGAGTGCTTAGCAGGCACGCACGCCATGACTGGCTGGCGTCCGGCCGCCTGCCGGACAGAGCCGGTTCAGCTTTGCTGACCGGGCGTTTCGGCACGGATCAGGGGCGGATTGAGCAACCATGCCTGTCCACGACGGTACAGAGCGGCCGGACGTCCGGTGGGCGGCAGCCACTGCTCTCCCGTCGGCTGCACGAAGCCCGTGGTGTTGAGTACCTTGCGGCGGAAGTTGCTCGGGTCAAGTTGCTGGCCCCAGATGACCTGATACACCGTGCGCAGGTCTGTGAGCGTGAACGTCTCCCCGCAGAAGGCGGTGGCCGCAGCGGTGTACTCGAGCTTCCTGCGGACTTCTTCCAGGGCTTCCGTCAGGATGGCCCGGTGGTCGAACGCCAAGTCGAGTCTGCCGTCCTCGACGTGCGCCACGGGGGCCCAGAATGCACGTGTGGCGTCGGTCCCGCCGACGGGTGCCGGGAGATCCGGCCCCAGTGCGAGGTAGGCGACCGTCACCACTCGGCCCCGCGGGTCGCGTCCTGGGTCTGCGTAGGCGCCGAGTTGCTCCAGGTGCAGTCGGCTGCCGTCGATGCCGGCCTCTTCCGCCAGCTCGCGCAGGGCTCCTTCACGCAGGGTCTCGTTCTTCTGGACGTAGCCTCCGGGCATCGCAGGCATCCCGTGGAAGGGCTCCAGGCCACGCTCGACGAGGAGCACCATTAGCTGGTCGTCCCTGACGGTAAAGATCGCAAGGTCCACGGTCAGCCATGAAGGGCCGACCTCCTCAGAGTCTTTCAGCCAGTCATCCACCCGCACCCCTAAAGGTCTCATTGACTTAAACTCCGCCCGCACTTATGGTCACAGCAACCATAACTATAGGAGTCGGGGGCGGGACATGGCCACTTCCCACGCGCCACCAGCACAGGAGACAACGCTCGAGCCCACGTCCGCCACCCGCCACCTGAGTGCCGGCGTGTATGTGGACGAGCGATTCCGCGACCTTGTGATCGACGAAGTCTGCACCGCCCCGCACCGCAGGGTCGCTCCGTCCTACGGCTTCGACATCGTCCCTGTCATGCATCACGCGTGGCGTGCCGCCGCGCTGAGCGCTCTACCCCGTGCCACGGTGCTCGCCGTGGTGGTCGGTCCCGTCCTCGCCGGAGCCGTTCCCGCGGCCATCCTCATCGCCGGCGGATTCGGTCTCCTGCTGCTTCTGCGTCTGGCCGTGCTGCTTCGGGGCAGCGAGCGTGAGCCGGTGCCGGCTCGTAAGTCCAGACGTCGCCTGCCGGATCCCTTACGGGCCCATCGCTGTCTCTTCAGGTTCCTTCTCCCGCGCGTCACCACGCCCAGAGCCCGCGCAGTCAGACGCGTCGTCACGGCCGGGCTGTGGCTTGCCCTGATCATCCTGGCCATCGCTCTGATCTATCCCCGGCAGGCACTGACGGCACTTCTCCTCGCCGCGGCGCTCACATGCGTCTACCTGGCCGTCGGAGCCACACGCCAGCTGATCCTCAATCGCATACTGCGCGCAGCTGTACTGCGTCCCTCCCGCCTGTCCGGCCGACAGCGGGCAGCCGACCGGCAGCAGCACCACATGTGCGCCGTGTACCGCCGTTCCCGGCACAGCGACGATGAGGACGACGACCTCACGATGTTCACGCTCTTCGGTGATGAATCACCCTTCATAGGAGCCGGCGAACTGGTGTATCAGTGGAATCCGCCGATGAGCATTCAACTGCTGCGGCCTGATTCCGACGAGGCGCCACTGCACGAGCGTGAGCACTCGGTTCCGCCCTTCAAGGCACATGAACTCGTCGAGTATCTACGCGAAGCCGTTCTGCCGTTGAACGCCGACAGCCATGACGTCCGGCTGCCAGCCCAGGTCCGGGACCGCGTCTATGTCGCCGAAACGGATGTCGCCGCGGACCGGTCGCTCCTTCCGCATCACTTCACCCAGGACGAGCTGCGCGCCATCATCAACACGCCCGAATCGAAGCAGCACCACTTTCTCGAGATCGTCACGCCGGCCGACGGGGCCGAATATGTCGCGACCGTCCTGCTGCACGTCAGCCTGCAGGGACGAACCCTGAGCCTGTCCACAGCAGCATGCGTGCTCGCGCACACCCCACGCTCGTTCCAGCGAGCTGAGGAGTTCGGCCACCACGGCGCCACAGCCGTCATATGGGCGGCCTTCAACGAACTGGGCGCGCTGCCCTCCGACATCCAGCGCTCGTGGCGGATCCTGCGATACCTCTACCGGCTGGCGAAAGCCTCCGCCCTGCCCCGCGACCTCACCACGACTCCGATCCGCAACATCCTCATCGGCAGCCGCGTCAGCGTACGGGAGGAATCGTCCCAGGCGTGGGCCAAGGTCCAACTGGAGAAGAGCGACATCCTCGGACGCCTGAAAACCATAGAGCAGCGGCTGCTGAGCGCCGCCAGCGACTTCCTGCAGACCATGGACGTCGACACGTCCGCCTTCAACGACCGAGCACTCAAGATCATCAACAGTGGGATCTTCAACTTCGGCGACAACAACAGCTTCATCAACAATGCCGTCGGAGACGCAGCCCAGGTCGGCGTCTCCGCAAGCCAAGGTGCACAACCCGACAACGGAGCGACTCCATGACCCACAACCGAGGCATCATCAGCCGGGGCAACAACAACCACTTCAGCAACATCGCGATCGGGACGAACGCTCAAACTGCCGCGACCGCACCGCAGCTCTCCGCCGATCCCGCCCTCGAAGCAGACACCCGGTGGGACCTCGGGATCGTCACCATCCTCAGCGAGGAACTCCGGTCCGTCATCGACGAGCTGCATCTGCACCGGCACAAGAAGCCGAGCGGTCTGTACTTCTACCAGGGTGAACACACCGTGCCCGACACCACGTTACGCGTGGTGGCCACACAAACGCAGAGCCAGGGCCAGCGATCCACCATGGCCGCTCTGGAAAATCTGCGACGGCACTACAACCCCCGCCTGTGGGCCCTCGTGGGCGTCGGAGGCGGAATCCATGACGACCACGCCCGGATCGGCAACGTGATCGTCTCAACGGAGGTCGTCTACTACGAGAACCGCAAGATCAACCCACGTGGGGACGTCCACCGGCGCGGAGAACACAGGCAAGCTCCGGCTCACGTCGTTCACGCCGTGAACGCCTACTTCACCGACCACGGGACGCCGGCGCGCATCACCGGCCAGACGACCGTACACGCCGGCAACCACTACGAGGTGTACCCCGGAGTCATCGGCTCCGGTGAAGCCGTCATCGCCGACCGGGACAGTGACATCCGGACCTATCTCGCCACGTACAACGAGAAGGTCCTGGCCGTGGACATGGAGGCCGGCGGGCTCAGCCAGTACTGGCAGGAGAACTCAGTCGACGGCTCGACCAACCCCGGCTGGGTCATCATCCGCGGTGTCTCCGACAACGCTGATGAGGAGAAGGGCCACAGTCATCACGAACTCGCCGCCAGGAACGCTGCCCACGTCCTGAGCCGGCTGCTGCCCTATCTCTGCTGACCAACGCGGGGCATCGCGAGCACCGTCAGGAAATACCACCTCCAGACTGGAGCCTCAGCGTGAACGCCTTCTTGCTCGGCATCCTCAGCTCTCTCGTGACCAGCGCCCTCTTGCTCGGTCTCAGCCTGCTGCGCGCCTCGCGTCCCCTGTGGTGGCTCACTGCCGCCTGCTCATGGTTCACCGGAACCGGGCTCCGCCGCGTCTACCGCCGTCAAGCCTCCGCGGAACACCACATGAGCCGGGACCTCGCCAGAGCCCAGTGGGTCAAAGTCATGGCCGGACGCGGCAACATACTCACCCGTGAAGCCTTCGCTCCCCTGTGGTCCGGAGACATCTCGCCCGCATCCGTGCAGATCCTGCTTCCCGACCCTGACACACCGCACGACTCCTGGCTCGACCGCCGATCCCAAGACGTTGCCCGCTTCGATCCGGGCTTCACCGCTGACCTGCTCAGAAGCCAGGTCCGAGCCAACATCGACTACCTCACCCAAGCCGCGCAAGCACGATGCGGCATCCGGCTGCGCAGCTACAACCTCCCCCACACATGCCGCATCATCGCCACCGACAAGGTCGCCTACCTCACCTTCTACAGCGACGACGCCCACGGCAGAAATTCACCCTGCCTGTACACACGAGCCCCGGGTCTCCTCTACACCATCGCCCTCCAGCAATTCGACACCGCCTGGGCGAACAGCACGGAGGCCCCCATCACGCAGCACTCCTAACATCACAGCGGCCGCACCACCCCGGTCTCGGCATCCGCAGGCTGCTGGTGAGCGCACAGCTAATGCCCACCTCCATTTCCGTCGGCGGACACCCGGGCCGGATCCGGCGGAGAACGATCTGCAGGACCGTGCGCGTCAGCTTCGGCGAGACGGGCCCGGACACGACCGGCTTGTCCTGGCGCGTACCTCGCTCATGGTGCTCCCGTGGTGACTCAGTCTGCCGACTGGTCGGCGACGCCGACCCACATCACGATCTCCCCCGGGTTGTACTCCGCTGCAGCGTTGAGCGCCTCTACGGGCACAGCGTGCAGTGCGGACAGGAACTCGGTCGGCAGGGTGCGGCCTGCCGGATTCGTGACCAGGGCGACGACCTGGACGCCCTCGGCGGGCTGTTCACCTACGCCCCGGAGAAGCAGCTCTACTACGCCGTGGAGGCAGAGGCCGTCCTCGGCCACGGCGGCGCCCAGCTCGCCCAGCAGGCAGAGCAGGCCGTGCAGGGTTTCAGCGACCCCACCGCCCCGAACTGGGCCTTCGGTGACCTCGCCGGCTCCCAGTGCGACCTGGCGCTCGTCCGCCTCTACGGCGGGGACCTGGACGGCGCGGCCTCCACCATCCGCCCGGTGCTCGACCTGCCCGCCTCGCACCGCAACAACGGCATCGTCATGTCAGCGATGCGCGTCCGCCAGGCCCTGACCAGCAGTCCCGCCCGCGAGGCCGTCGTCGCGCGGGACCTGCGCGCAGAGATCAAGGCCTTCCCCGCCAGCCGACCCGCTCTGCCCACAGGTAAAGTCCGGGCATGCACCCGGTAGAACGTTCCAGCACCCGCCTTGAGCTGCGGGAACTCGCTCCTGACGACGTCGACGCCGTGTTCGCCATCTACGGCAGCGCCGAGGCGACGGAGCACCTGAGCTTCGAGCCACGCAGCCGCGACCAGGTCGAACAGATCGTGACGCGCTCCATCGCCTCAGCCACCGCAACACCCCGCACCGAGTACGCCCTTGCCGTCATCGAGCGGAAGACGGCAGAGCTGATCGGGTTCGTCCGCCTGGCCACCGACCCGCACCAGCAGCGCGGCGCCACCATGGGCTTCGCCCTGCGCCCCGCCTCCTGGGGCGTCGGCTACGGGGTGGAAACGGTGAAGCTGCTCCTCGACATCGCGTTCGACGATCTAGACCTTCACCGCGTCTGGGGTGCACGGTCCCCTCTCAACACCGCCTCCGCCCGCACGATGGAAGCCGCGGGCATGGTCAAGGAGGGGACCATCCGGGAGCACGTGTTCAAGGCCGGCAAGTGGCGTGACTCGGTCGTGCACGCCATCCTCGACCGAGAGTGGAACGGTGCCCGCTGAACTCCCAGCGGGCGGCGCCCCGTTGTCAGGCAGTAAGCCTTTTCCAGCCTGCTTCTGATGTCCGGTAGTTGGGCTGAAAACGTGGTGAAGCCCCTGGTAGACGGGTTCACGACCAAGATTCCCTCGCCCCACCAGAGGCTTCGTGTGCTTGTCTACCCGTCCGGGCTGGACGTGTCCAGCTCCGCCCTGCGCTTCTTGTCCACCGAGCTCCGCCGACGCCATGAGGAGATCGGCACCCGCTGGCGGCGGCTGACTCCGGGCCGACAGGCCCTGCTCACCCTCGCCCATCTCCGCAACGGCCACCCGTATGCCCAGCTCGCGGCTGGGTTCGGCATCGGGACCACGACCGCCTATCGGTACATCCCCGAGGCGGTGGAAGCTGGCCACAATGCCGACAGACTCGGTCCCCAGGGCCCGAGGGGGGCGACAACGAGGCGCGGGACTTGAGCTGTTCCTGCAGCAGTGCAGAATCAGCCGTGCTCAGCTGTCAGGAACGATACGGTCCGATCGCTGAGCGGTATCGCTGAGGTCAGCGCGTTGGGCACCCGCTCGCCAGCCTACGGGTGCCAGAACCGCAGATGGTGACGGACTCTGGACACCCACCGCCTTGGCCGGGGATCCCTCGTATTCCTGGCCAACAGGCGACGATCCCGGTCCCGGTTCTGATCGATCTCCGCCGCCGAGTACCGGTGGCTCCAGTGGACGCGACCGTCACGGATCCAGTAGTGCGACCGGCACGAAAGTGACCAGTTACCGATCGAGGGGGTGAGGGACACGCTCTCGCCGTCGTAGGTGAGGGACCACTGGGCCGGGGAGAGCGGGGTGACGACTTCCTGGCCGCATCCGCAGCAGCACAGGTGACCGCAGGTGCGATAGGGGATCGAGACGTACAGCACCCCTGCGTCCATCGTTGGGGGGAAGGTCTCGGTGAAGACCGGGCGCAGGGTGTCTTGTGCGGTCACGGCAGGTCCTCGTTGGCGATCTCGTTAGTGATCAGTGAGTACGTGGTGTGGCTCTCGTCGGTGGCGTCGGCGTAGATACCGATGGAGCGTTTCCAGCGGATGACGGCCAGGACGGCGTTGAGCGCGTTGAGATCCGCGGTCTGGATGTTGCGTGCGTAGTCGTCGCGTTCGGGCGCCGGCTGGGGGATGCGGCGGCGGGCTGCATCTCGGCGGCCCGGGAGGCTGGTGGTGACGCGCAGGAGTCCGCTGAGGCGACCGTCGATCTCCTCGATGCCCATGCCGACGTCGATGAACGGTACGTCGTGGGCTTCGAGCCAGTCGATGATCACCGGCTTGCTGGCGGCGTCGTCGGAGGCAAGGAACACGAACGTGGCTCCGGTGAGCAGGTCGAGGTTGTCCTCGTCGATGTATTCCTCGCAGGCGGACACGCCTCGGTGCATGTTCGCGTAGGCCGAGGCGAAGTAGGTGGCCTTGGGCGGGCGGTCACGCAGGGTGTCGAGGGTGGGGGCGCCGGGGCCCGGAAGGCATTGTGGTTGTCGAATGTGTCGCCGTCGATGAGGAGGATCGAGTCGACCTCGGTCTTGGCGACCTGGTCGAGGATGTAGCTTCCGCTGCCTCCGAGGCCGACGATCACGATGCGGTGGCCTCGAAATTCGCGGTTGACGGCCGCGATACCGGCGCGGGAGGTGGCGGTGTCGCGGTAGACGAAAGGGCTGTCATCCTCGATCTCCTGCCATGCCGCGCCAGGGGTGGGAGTGGCCGAGGGGTCGAGTGCCTGTGCCTGGTCGGCGATGATCCTCGCGTACGCGGTGATCTTCGTGTACTCGTCGGGGTAGCCGTTGGGGCCGGGCTTGCTGGAGAGCATGAAGTTCGCCTGCAGGCCCTCGGCGATCACCCGGTTCTCCGGATGGGCGAGGGCCAGAGGGCGGCCGTGCTCGGTGCAGGGGGTGGAGCCGCTGAACCAGATGCGGTGGTCGGTTCCGGAGACCAGGCGGTCCCCGCTGACGGTCACGGGGTAGGCGAGGAAGCCGTGTTCGACGGTGCGGTTCTCGGTGACGTAGGGGATGTGGCGGACGATGATGTGGCCTGCGTGGACGACGACGTCGTAGCCGTCGTCGAGGAGGCGGGCCAGGTCCGGGTCACGAGCGAGAAGTGCGGTAGGCATCGAAGACCATCCCCTTCTTCACTCTGACGCTGTGGCCAGCGGTGAGGCTGCCCGTCCCGTGGCCTTCGCGGCCGCGGCTGTAGCGGACGGTGTAGGTGTCCTGGTCGTTCGGCGGCTGGCCGGGGTAGGCCAGGTCGACGACCTGCTCGAAGGTGATCTCCTTCGCCTCCCAGGTGTGCGGTCGGGCGTTGACGATGATCGTGACGGGCGCGGGCCCGTGACTGTCCTCAGACATGGGTCCTCCTGGGTGAGGGGGTTGTGTGTCCACCCGGGGGTGCCCGGGCGGGGCGGGCGTCCGGCGGGTCACCGCAGGGGCGGCGCGCCGGACATCCGTGTTGGTGTGGCGGGTCAGCGCCGGGGAAGGGCGAGGAGGTTGTTGGTCCATACGCCGTCGGCGTGAGTCCGCAGGTACTTCTCGCCTCGGGCGGGCGTCACCACGGCGACTTCCGTGCGGTGTCCGGCTCGGTCGCTGGTGTAGGCCTTGCCGGCCTGGTTCTCGATCCAGTCGACGATCTGCGCCCGCGTGTTGTCGCCGGTCTTGCCGGACGCCCGCTCGGTCCACCACAGGTGGGTGATGTGTTCGTGCGTGGTGCCGCCGGTCGACAGGCGCACCGCGGTGATCTGAATAGCCATCGTTCTTGGTTCCTGCCGGCGAGGTTCCGACGGCGCCCGCGGCCGGCGCCCGGGTTCCGTGATCACCCCTGGGTGGGGTGCTTCGCCTGGGACGGACGACGTAACTCGCGGGTAGGGGTGACTGTGGTGCAGATGGGAAGTGGCGAGGCGTCAGTCGCAGTCGAGACAGCGGTCGCTGCCTGCAGGGAACATCGCGGGCGGGTGCCGCATGAAGCATCCTGGGCAGAGGCGCTCGGTGCCCCGGGGCGGGCAGGCGCAGCGGCCGCAGTCGGGGCACGGGGGGATGCGGCAGCGCCGGCAGGCGGGGTCGAAGGAGCGATACTCCTCGTCGCAGTTCGCGCAGATGTAGTCGCGTGACTGGGGTCCGGTGTCGGGGGTGGGTGGGGTGAAGGTGCGCCAGGGGGCGGAGTCGGTGACGAGGACGGCGACGAGGTAGCCGTCCATGGGCGCGGTGTCGGTGTGAAGTTGCCGTCCGAGGATGCCGTCGCGGTAGCGGACCTGGGTCAGCCCTCGTGCGTGACCGAAGCCGGTGAGCGCGCGGTCGATGACCGCTATGTCGCCTTGGAAGCTGCCGCGCCGCAGGGGCGGAAGGCCGTGGGATGCGGCGAAGGCGAGGTGACCTGTGGCGTCGAGGAGGAGGATGTGGCCAGGGGCGGAGAGATGCTGGACGGCTCGAACGCAGACCGCCATGCGGGAGGCGTTGCTCGCCTGCCACAGCTGGGTGACCGTCGACGCAGTGGGTCCCTTGATGTCCAGGTGCTGGTTGACGAAGGGCGGGGGGAGCAGGATCTCGGCTGCGAACGCGTCGCAGGCTGCATCCTCCAGGAGGAGGCCACCGTCGGGTTGCCTGTCAAAGGGCTCCATGAGGGCGAAGCTGTTCTTCTGCAGGTGGTGGCCCAGTTCGTGCAGGGCGGTGAAGTCCCGCCGTGCACGGCTGGCGGACGTGGCGACGGACAGGTGGGGTGGCGGGCCGAAGTCGTAGGCTCCGGCGACGCTGCACCCTTGTTCCGTCAGATCCTCGTCGACCTCCAGGACTGTCAGCTCGGGCCAGGTTCTCAGCTCCGCGAGGGCACCTTGCGCCAGGCGCTCGACCGCGCCGGGCCGGGCCGCTTCGAGTTCCTGGATCATCGCGGCGGCCTGGGTGCGGGCGGCGTCGGCGAGCACGTAGTTGACCACGCGGTGGGCCCCCTATTCGCCCAGACGCAGTTCGAAGTAGCGGTTCGTGCGTGCCGTCCAGTTCGGCTGCGTGCGGCCCTCGTCACGTGCTGCGAGCGTGTAGATACCGTAGGCGGCGCGCAGCCGGGCGTCGCGTTCGGTCTCGTCGTGCTGAGCGGCGAGCGCCTTCACCTGCTCGCGGCGCAGGGGGCGGTTCAGTTCGTGCACGACGGCGGGTGGCAAGGCGGGGTTGGCCGCGAGCAGCTGGCTGGCTGGCTGCTCGAGGCGGTCGGCGAGCGTGGCGGCCTGGTCAGCGGTCAGAGCCAGTTGCCCCCTCCACACGGCGAGAGCCTGGGGCGGCGGCAGTTTCAGTTCGGCCCCGAGCTGCGGGGCGGTGATGCCGTGGTCACGAAACAGCTGGTTGAGGCCTCCCGATCCTTGGGGAGCCCACTGCGCCGAGGCAAGGAACGCGAGCTGATCGGCCAGGACTGCGCGGTACTCGATGGTCGGCGCGGACAAGGCTGTGCCGCTCCCCCACTGCGTGCCCGGCACGGCGGCGGCAAGCGTACGGGCGGCGAGGGCGGGAGCGCGGCTGGTCAGCTCGCTGACCTGCCGGTCCAGCACACACCACGGAAGGGTGGCTTCCAGGCCCCACCACATGGCCAGTGGCTGTTCCAGGGTGGTCGCGGGAGCGGGCAGGAGCAGGGTGTCGGGGTCGGCGTACCGTTCGAAGGATGCTGGCACGGCACGCAGGGTGTCATCGTCGCCGGCCGCTGTGATCAGCAGCAGCTGGATGGTGTCCTCCCATACTGCGCGCCAGATCTGGCCCGGCTGCGGGTCCTGGGGTGGTGCGGTGGCCACCTGGCGGACGGCGTCGGGCACCTTCAGTCCCGCTGCGGCAGCCACCAGCCGTTGGTAGGCAGTGGTGTGGACAGAGTTCATACCGTCTCCCCCGTCTCCTCGGCTGTGGTCCATCAGCGCATTCTCTTCTCACTGGATCCAGACGACGTAACTGGGGCTGTTCACGAAGAAGCGTCGCCGCAGCGCCGCAGCAGGGCGGCCATGACCGCCTGGGCGTCACTGTCCGCAGACAGGGCGGTACGGAGCACTGTCTTGAGGTTCGACAGGACGGCAGGCGCGTGAGCTTGCCGGGTCTCCAGCAGCTGCGCCGCGTGATGGGCGTCCTTGTCGAGGTAGGGAAGCAACAGGCGTTCGTTGGGTGAAAGGCGCTGCCAGATGTCCTCGGCCACTCCGTCGACTCCCGTGGGGTCCGGTGCGGTAATGGCCGCGTGCTGGTCGACGAGTTCGGCGACGCTCCCTTCATCGGCGTACAGCGCGGTGAAGCGGGCCGGCGCCAGGAGGTCGAACCGGGCCTCGAGGACCTTGGCGAGGTCTTCCTCCCGCACCGCTCCTTGGGCGTACTGGAGCACACGCAGGAGGATGGTCTTGAGGGCGTGGACCGTCTGCTTGGGTGTGGGGCCGGAATGGTTCCAGCGGGTGATACCAACACCTGTCACGCTTGTCGCCTGTGCGATGAGATCGTCGAGATCTCCCTGCCACACGGCCTCCTCAGCAAGGTCGGCCAACGCCCAGCGCGGCGGTGAGCCCTTGTTCTTCCGGTAGGCCGTGTCCTCGTCCATCAAGCGGGCGATGCGGCGCCGGAGCTTGCCCCGCGGCGTCTTCTTCGCCTCATCGATGAGGAAGTTCTTGATCGACGTGAGGAACAGTCGCTCCAGGGAGGCCTCGTCGGCGGCCCGGGCGAAGCAGACGGTCACGAACCGTTGTCCCGCTCCCTCCTGAGACAACATCGCACTGATCACGTCGTAAGCCGCGTCATCGCTCCAGGCAGTGCGCCCTTCCGGGGGCGGAAAGCCGGAGGCACGGCGCACCTGGTGAACCAGCCGCCGCAACAGATCAAACGTGGCCGGCCCGAACTCACCGGTCTGCAGCTCCTCGAAAGCCCCGCTTGCCACGAGCCACCCCCGATCCCCTGCTCGCCGCTCGGCACCTGCAGCCGCGGGGCTTCGGGTCTACATACACCAACATCCACGCCCCAGGCGCGCGACGCGCCCAAGGAATGAGGTGGGCACGGTGACCAGAGGGTCCGTAGCGCCGTCGAGAAGGCCGCGCTCGCCAGATCGGTGCGGCCTCGCCGAACGCTCACGGGCGAACTCCTCCTCAGCCTCTGGGGCTACTGGGCTTCCGCACCGGTTGCACCCTCGCTCCGCCGTCCTCACAGCAGCCGCACCGGCCGCATGGCCATCTACCGACCGCTACACCCCGCAGCGGAATGCACACCCTCGGCATCACCCTCAGCCACGCACCCGGACGCTACAGCCGCTGCACAGAAGCGATCGACCAGTTCCCGGCCGACACCCCAGGGCCCCTCCGCAACTGGACCGCCCGCGACTTCGACGCTGCCCTGTACTGGCTAAACCACCCCAGCAACACCACATACCAACAGTCAACGAACCTGAACAGCATGCAAGAAAACTGACCACTCCTGACCAACACTCACTCCACCTGACAAAGCGACAGCTCAGGAAACAGCCCAAGCCACGCTCCACCACCGAGCCTGGCCTGAGCCCCCACTACCAGCAACACCAAACTGATCAGCCCAGGCCACCCCCCAATGATCAGAAATACCGCTCGTGGACAGCAGGCAGCGCACCTGCGCAGCCCCAATGATCCGCCGGGACCATCCTCGCGGGTGCGGGGAGCAGGTCGCCGATGTCGGAGGCCAGCATGTCGATTCGGGACCATCCCCGCGGGTGCGGGGAGCAGGGTGAATGGGCGGGTCCGGGAGATGGTGGCTGGGGACCATCCCCGCAGGTGCGGGGAGCAGGGTGAATGGGCGGGTCCGGGAGATGGTGGCTGGGGACCATCCCCGCAGGTGCGGGGAGCAGTGACCGGCTAGGAGGGGTGTGATGGCTGCACGGGGACCATCCCCGCGGGTGCGGGGAGCAGAGGTTCGCGTCACCGGCCCGGGTGTCGTTCTCGGGACCATCCCCGCGGGTGCGGGGAGCAGTCTGATGAAGGTGGTTCTGCGGAGAACCTGTAGGGACCATCCCCGCAGGTGCGGGGAGCAGCCCTCGAACAAGATGCCCGGTTCGTCGGGGGTGGGACCATCCCCGCGGGGGCGGGGAGCAGACGCCCTGTGGGTGGTCTTCCAGGCCACGGAGG
The DNA here is from genome assembly GCF_051903975.1 of Streptomyces sp. P9-2. NCBI lineage: Bacteria > Bacillati > Actinomycetota > Actinomycetes > Kitasatosporales > Streptomycetaceae > Streptomyces > Streptomyces sp. P9-2. The sequence continues at coordinate 7,094,195 of NZ_CP192633.1, read as the reverse complement.
GGACCATCCCCGCGGGTGCGGGGAGCAGTGCGCAGCGGACAGCCAGGCGTGGCGGGTTGCGGGACCATCCCCGCGGGTGCGGGGAGCAGGTCAGCGGCATCCAGGAACGCGGCCGGGAAGCGGGACCATCCCCGCGGGTGCGGGGAGCAGCCGAGCAGTATCGGCCGCACCCTCCAGGACGCAGGACCATCCTCGCGGGTGCGGGGAGCAGTCGAACGAGGTCGGCCGGCCCATCGGCCAGGCGGGACCATCCCCGCGGGTGCGGGGAGCAGGCCCCGAAGTTCGTCGTCGCCCCGAACGTGATGGGACCATCCCCGCGGGTGCGGGGAGCAGACCTTTTCCGGCTTGAGCTCCCGAATGTGCCCGGGACCATCCCCGCGGGTGCGGGGAGCAGCACGTTCCGGAAGAAGCGCCGCGACGCGCGGCGGGACCATCCCCGCGGGTGCGGGGAGCAGTTTCAGCGGCGCCCGGATGAGTGCGCGTACCTGGGACCATCCCCGCGGGTGCGGGGAGCAGGGCAAGCCCGAGGGGTTCGACTACGCCACCACGGGACCATCCCCGCGGGTGCGGGGAGCAGTCGCCGTAGCCCATCGCGGCGAGCTTGATCAGGGGACCATCCCCGCGGGTGCGGGGAGCAGTCAACCGCAAGGGTGTCACCCGGATCTACTTCGGGACCATCCCCGCGGGTGCGGGGAGCAGAGGAGATGCTCGCCGCGGGGGTGGCCCGGGAGGGGACCATCCCCGCGGGTGCGGGGAGCAGGTCTGTGGGCCGCGACGCAGAGGCCGTCGCTCGGGACCATCCCCGCGGGTGCGGGGAGCAGGCGTACCGGCTGCGTACCGGGCAAAAAGCGGGGGGACCATCCCCGCGGGTGCGGGGAGCAGCCGTCCAGTGTGGTGGTGCGCTCTCTGGTCTTGGGACCATCCCCGCGGGTGCGGGGAGCAGCAGCTGCACCGCCTGGTCCAGGTTCCCGCACAGGGACCATCCCCGCGGGTGCGGGGAGCAGACTGGCACCGGTGCCACCGGCGGCAGCTTCCGGGGACCATCCCCGCGGGTGCGGGGAGCAGAGGTTCTCCGCCTCAAACCCGTAGTAGTGCGTGGGACCATCCCCGCGGGTGCGGGGAGCAGGTGGGGGAGGCGGCGTTGCCCTTGTAGTCGCGGGGACCATCCCCGCGGGTGCGGGGAGCAGCACGCGCCCGTGCAGTCCTTCGCGGGGTCCGCGGGACCATCCCCGCGGGTGCGGGGAGCAGACCGGGATCTCTACGTCAAGGGTGACGCGATCAGGACCATCCCCGCGGGTGCGGGGAGCAGACTGCATGACGTGCACGTTTACCGCTGGCGAGGCGCACTTTCAGCAACTATCTCGGATTCCGGCAAATGGGATGCTGGGTAAAAATCCATACCGCAGAGTACTCCCCGCTCGATCAAGGCGAGCCGATCACTGTACTCCTCAGGGACGCTGTTCCAGCGGCGAACAGTTGTATCCCCTCATACCGGCCCACTGGAGCCCATCTCTCCTGTATCAATCCCTCATGAGCGTTGGGGGGAGTGCTCGTACGGGCCTGTTGAGCCGGCTGGGGGAGCCCGCTCGGTCCGTGTGGGCCAAGCATGATCGTGACGGCGACGGTTGGTTGCCGCTGTGGCGGCATATGGAGGACAGTGCCGCGGTGGCCGGCCTGCTCTGGGACGAGTGGCTTCCCACGGGGGTCCGGAGACTGGTCGCTGAGGCGTTGCCGCAGGGTGAGCAGGATGCACGCGCACTTGCCGTGTGGCTGGCGGGAGTCCACGACATCGGGAAGGCCACTCCGGCATTCGCCTGCCAGGTGGATCAGCTCGCCGACGTGATGCGCGACCAAGGGCTGGAGATGCGCTCGGCGAGGGCGATGGGGCCGGATCGCCGGATCGCGCCGCATGGTCTGGCGGGGCAGGTTCTGCTGGGGGGATGGCTGGAGGAACGCCACGGGTGGGTGCCTGCTCTGACCGGCCAGTTCACGGTTGCCGTGGGCGGGCATCACGGAGTACCGCCCGAGCACGGTCAGATCAAGGCCCTGTACGCGCGTGAGGAGTTGCTGCGCACTCCTGGTACGAGCAATCGTGTCTGGCGGCAGGTGCAGACCGAGTTGCTCGATGCCTGCGCCGAGCGTTTTGGCGTGGTCGAGCGGCTGGAGGGATGGCGGGCAGTCAAGCTGCCGCAGCCGGTGCAGGTGCTTCTCACCGCGCTGGTCATCGTCTCCGACTGGATCGCCAGCAACCCGAACCTCTTCCCGTACTTCCCCGAGGCGGCGGCCCACAACGACCAGGACCGTCTAGCCGCGGCCTGGGAAGGGCTGGATCTGCCGGCCCCCTGGCTGGCCGAGGAACCGGACAGAAGCGCCCGGGACCTGTTCACCTCCCGGTTCGAGCTGCCTGCGAACGCGCAGGCGCGGCCTGTTCAGGAAGCGGCCGTGGAGCTCGCCCGGGACATGGAGACGCCCGGCCTGATGATCGTCGAGGCGCCGATGGGCGAGGGGAAGACGGAGGCGGCGCTCGCCGTTGCCGAGATCTTCGCGGCCCGCTCGGGTGCGGGCGGGGTGTTCTTCGCCCTGCCCACCATGGCCACCGGCAACGCCATGTTCCCCCGCCTGCTCGACTGGCTGGACCGGCTGCCAGGAGTGGCGGGCTCCCGCCACTCAGTGCATCTGGCCCACTCCAAAGCGGCACTCAACGAGGAGTTCACCGGCCTGATGTCCCGCAAAGGGCAGGTCACGGCCGTCGGCGTGGACGAAGCAGCACCCGCCTCGGGGCAGAAGTCGGACGCTCGGCACCGCGCGGGTGCCGAGCTCGTTGCGCATACATGGCTACGAGGCCGTAAGAAGGCCATGCTGGCCTCGTTCGTCGCGGGCACCATCGACCAGCTGCTGTTCGCCGGGCTGAAGAGCAGGCACCTGGCGCTGCGTCACCTCGCGGTGGCCGGCAAGGTCGTCGTCATCGACGAGGCGCACGCCTACGACACCTACATGAGTGTGTACCTGGATCAGGTGCTGTCCTGGCTGGGCGCGTACCGAGTGCCCGTGGTGGTGCTGTCCGCGACTCTGCCGGCCACGCGCAGACGCGAACTCGTCGAGGCCTACGCCGGCCAGGCCGGTGCAAACACTCCTTGGGACGCGGACATGCCGGACGCCTATCCGCTGGTGACGGCCGTAACTCCGGGAGGGACAGCACCACTGGCCCGCCGCCCACGGGCATCGGCCCGATCGACGGCCGTGCACGTGGAGCCCTTCGTCGACGACCTGGACGTCCTAGCCGGCCGGCTGGAGAACGAGCTGGTCGACGGCGGATGCGTCCTGGTGATCCGCAACACGGTCAAGCGGGTACTGACGACGGCTCGGGTGCTGCGCGACAGGTTCGGCGCCGAGAACGTGACTGTCGCCCACTCGTGCTTCGTCGATCTCGACCGGGCGGACAAGGACAGCACACTGCTCCACCTCTTCGGACCTCCGGAGAAGGCGGACGCCAGGCCGTCGGGCCGGCACATCGTGGTGGCCAGCCAGGTCGCCGAGCAGTCCCTGGACGTCGACTTCGACCTACTGGTCAGCGACCTGTGCCCCGTCGACCTGCTGCTGCAGCGCATGGGCCGCCTGCACCGGCACCGACGCGGGAAGGGCCAGGAGAGGCGGCCTGCAGGGCTCAGGACGGCGCGCTGCCTGGTGACAGGAGTGGACTGGACGGCGGACGTACCGACCCCGGTGCAGGGGTCGGTTGCGGTGTACGGGCGGCACGCGCTGTTGCGGTCAGCTGCGGTACTTCTCCCCCATCTCGACGGCGGGCCCCAGCAGCCGGTGCGGCTCCCGGAGGACATCAGCCCCCTCGTGCAGAGCGCGTACGGGGCGGGACCGATCGGTCCGGAGCACTGGCAGAAGGCGATGAAGGAGGCCGCCGAACAGTTCGAGCGGCACCGCAGCGACCAGGCCGAGCGCGCTGCCGTCTTCCGGCTGGGCGATGTCGGCAAACCGGGGCGGCCGCTGTTCGGCTGGGTCGCTGCCGGGGTGGGGGACACGGATGACACCCCTACTGGTCGTGCTCAGGTCCGCGACAGCCGGGACAGCTTGGAGGTCGTCGTCGTCCAACGGCGCGGTGACGGGGCTCTCACCACCCTGCCCTGGCTGAAGCCGGACCGCAGAAATCGGCAACGCGCCGGTGTCGAACTGCCTCAGGATGCGACACCGACGTCGTTTGCGGCTCGTACCGCGGCGAGTTGCGGACTGCGGCTTCCCCTGCAGTTCTCCGGAGAGACCATGGACCGGGCCGTCGCGGAACTGGAGCAGCTGTATCTGCCCAAGTGGCAGGGCAAGGACAGCCCTTGGCTGTCCGACCAGCTGATTCTCGCGCTCGATGAGGACTGTCAGACCCGACTGGCAGGATTCTCGCTCCGGTACAGCCCTGAAGACGGTCTTGAGGTGACCCGTGACGCAGACGACCGAATCACCTGATGCCGCAACGAGCGAAGTGCGGTCTTTTGATCTGCTTGGCCAGCCGTGGATCCAGGTGCTGCGCAGTGACGGGTCGCAGGACGAATTGTCGCTGCTTCAGGTCTTCGCACAGGCCGACGATGTGCGGCATGTCCTGGGCGATCTGGCCACCCAGGAGTTCGCCCTGGTCCGTCTTCTCCTGGCCGTCGCCCACGACGCCCTGGACGGCCCCGCCGACATCGAGAAGTGGGCGGAGCTGTGGGGGGACCCCGACTGCTTCGCTCCCGTCAAGACATACCTGGCCGAGCAGCGTGAGCGGTTCGACCTGCTGCACCCCGTCACGCCGTTCCTCCAGACACCCGGCCTGCGCACGGCGAAGGACGAAGTGTTCTCGCTCAACCGGATCGTGGCCGACGTGCCTGCCGGTGAGCCGTTCTTCAGTGCGCGACTGCCGGACGTGGGCAGGCTGACCTTTGCCGAGGCCGCCCGCTGGATCGTTCACGTCCATGCCTACGACACCTCTGGCATCAAGACCGGCATGGTGGACGACGACCGGGTCAAGGGCGGCAAGGTGTATCCGCTCGGTACCGGCTGGGCGGGCGGACTCGGCGGCGTCTTCGTCGAGGGCAGAACCCTCCGTGAGACGCTGCTGCTCAACTTGGTGGCGGCGGACACCGAAGAGCTCGACTTCTCCGCCGACGACCGGCCGGCCTGGCGTCGTGAACCCTGCGGTCCCGGCTCTGACGGGCGTTCCGCGACCGGTCTGCGTGACCTGTACACCTGGCAGTCGCGCCGGGTGCGCCTGCACTACGACGCGGACGGTGTCCACGGAGTCGTCCTCGGCTACGGCGATCCGCTCGTCTCCCGGAACAGGCATCGTCTCGAGCCGATGACATCGTGGCGGCGCAGTCCCGCGCAGGAGAAGAAGCTGGGGCAGTCGCCTGTGTACCTGCCCCTGGAACATGATCCGGCCCGTTCGGCCTGGCGGGGCATCGCCGCGCTCCTTGCCGACCGGCTGGAGGAAACGAGCAGCACTGAGGGGCCCTTGCGCCTGCGGCCGCGGATCCTGGAGTGGGTCGCCCGGCTTGTGACCGAAGGCCACCTCTCGCGCCGTTTCCTCGTCCGTGCCCGGGTGGCGGGCGTCAGGTACGGGACGCAGCAGTCCGTGGTCGACGAGGTCGTCGACGACCGTCTGGTGATGCCGGTCGTCATGCTGCACGCGCAGGATCCCACGTACGCCCAGCAGGCCATCTCCGCGGCGGAGGACGCCGATCGAGCCGTACGGGTCCTGGGTGACCTCGCGGCCGACTTGGCCCGAGCCACCGGATCCGAGGAGGAGGGCCCGAAGTCCGCGGCTCGTGCCGAGGGGTTCGATGCGCTGGACCAGCCCTACCGTGACTGGCTCTCCGCGATGGCGGAGGTTGTCGATCCGTTCGAGCACCGTAGTGCGTGGCAGCGCCAGGTTCGGCAGACGGTGGGCCGTCTTGGCGACCGCATTGTCGCTGCCGCCGGTGACGCGGCTTGGGAGGGTCGGATTCACAGCGACACCAAGGGCGGCACCCTCTGGCTGAACGCGAGCCTGGCCGATGTGTGGTTCCGGGCACGGCTGACCAGAGCACTGGGCGACCCCGGTTCCCCCGGCTCCCCGGGCTCCGGCGAAGGGGACGCCACATTCGGCGACGACGGTTCGCATACGCCCCAACCGACGCCTTCGTCGGACACCGATGACGCCGTGACCGCCCCGGAGGTGCACGCATGACAACCACATCCGCTCCGCTCGCCACAGCCCCGGTACACCAGCGAGTCGCGGAGCTCGCCGCCACTCACATCGGTCCCTGGCAGGAGGGCTACCTCAACGACCGGTCTCAGGCTGTCGCCGCTCTGGCCCGCCTGCGTCGCGGTGCAGGCCGTGAAGCGGGCGAGACTCCGGACCTGTGGAATCTGATCGACACCGATGCGCTCCACACCTCGGAAGCGGGAACGCGAGCGCTGGGCGAGCAGGAACTGGGACGTGCCGAGAATGCGCTGCACGCGGCCCTCACCCTCTGGGCTTTCCATCAACAGTCGCGGGGCACGCCCATGCACCGTCGGCACACGAGGGAACGGCCAAGCGGCCTGGGAGCAGCGGTCCGGCGCCTGATGCCGGCGGACGGCATCGACGAACCCGTCCGCAAGCGCCTGGTCCGCGCAGGCACCGCCCCCGACCTCGTCTCCCTCACCCAGCGGCTGCGCGACATCGTGGCCCTGCTGCGCCGCGAGGACATCCCGCTCGACTACGCCCTCCTCGCCGGCCAGCTCTACTGCTGGCAGTGGCCGGACGGCCCGGCTGCCGTCCGCCGCCGGTGGGGGCGCTCCTTCCACGAGCAGCGGTGGCCCCGGCCCACCTCCGACGACAACACCACCTCGGACACCGACAAGGACGCCTCGTGAACCGCATCTTCCTGGACGTGCACGCCCTGCAGACCGTCCCGCCCAGCAATCTCAACCGGGACGACACGGGCGCGCCCAAGACGGCCGTCTACGGTGGAGTCCCGCGCGCCCGGGTCTCCAGCCAGGCATGGAAGCGGGCCATCCGCACCTACTTCAGGGACGAGCACCTGCTCGACCCCGCCGAACTCGGCGTGCGGACGAAGAAGATCGTGGAACTCCTGGCCGACCGGATCACCGGGCTCGACGAGTCCGTCGAACGGGAAACGGCGCTGAAACTCGCCGACGAGACGGTGAAGGCCGCCGGCTTCAAGACCGAGGTACCCAAGCGGAAGGCCGACCAGGCCAAGAAGGACGGCGGCCCCGCACCCGCCCCCGAGAGCAAGTACCTGGTCTTCCTCAGCTCCCGGCAGCTCGACGGCCTGGCTCGCCTCGCTCTTGACGGCGCCGCCGACATCGGGGCGTTCCTGAGGACGAAGGAGAACAAGGCCAAAGCCAGGGAGCTCGCGGACACCCGCCACTCCGTGGACATTGCTCTCTTCGGCCGGATGGTCGCCGACATCGCCGACATCAACGTCGACGCCGCCGTACAGGTGGCGCACGCGCTCAGCGTCCACCGGGTCGACAACGAGTCCGACTACTACACCGCCGTCGACGACGAGAACACCGACGAGGAGACCGGCGCCGGAATGATCGGCACCGTCGACTTCAACTCCGCGACCCTCTACCGCTACGCCGCCCTCGGCGTGCACCAGCTCGCCGCCAACCTCGGCCAGGGACTGCGCGAGGACGAACCGCGCACCGAGCCGGTACGCCGCGCCGTCGAAGCGTTCGTGCAGGCCTTCGTCGCCTCTCTGCCCACCGGGAAGATCAACACCTTCGGGCACCACACCGAACCGGATGCCGTGGTCGTCAAGCTCCGCACCACCCGGCCGATCAGTTGCGTCGCCGCATTCGAGGACCCGGTCCGCAGCAACGGCGGCGGGCACCTGCGCGAAGCCGCCGACCGGCTCGCCGCATACGCTTTCGACGTCGAACGGGCCTACGGCGACCTGGAGACCACCCTCACCTGGGTACTGCGGGTCGGTCCCGCCACGCAGAAGCTCGCCGATCTCGGCACCGAGGCCGGCACGCTCCGCGAACTCGCCACCGCGGTCGGCCAGGCCGTCGCGGAACGCCTGGAGAAGCCCGCATGAGCCGGACGAGCGTGCTCGCCCTCCGCCTGGCAGGCCCCCTGCAGTCCTGGGGGGCCTCCTCCCGTTTCACCCGACGCACCACCGAGTCCGCCCCGACCAAGAGTGGCGTCATCGGCCTGCTCGCAGCTGCAGCCGGCATCGAACGCGGCGACGACGAACACCTCGCCCCGCTGGCGGCACTCCGGTTCGCCGTCCGCATGGACCAGCCCGGCACCCGCATCCGGGACTTCCACACCGCCCATCACGGTGTCACCGGCGCGTCGATGCCGCTGTCCGAACGCTTCTACCTCGCCGACGCCGTCTTCGTAGCCGCCGTCGAGGGCGACCACGCCCTGCTCACCGGTCTGCGCGATGCTCTGCGTACCCCCGTGTACCCGCCCTACCTCGGCCGGCGCTCGTGCCCGCCCGCCGAACCGGTCGACCTCGCTCTGTACGAGGACACCCGCCTTGAGGACGTACTGGCGAGCGTGCCCTGGCAGGCCTCCACCTGGTACCGCAAGCGAGGCCGGACCCCGCAGACCCTGACCGTGTTGCGCGAGACAGCCTCCGACGAGTCAGCCGCAGCGGCCGACGTCCAGCGTGACCAGCCGGTCACCTTCGACGCCGCCGGCCGGCGGCACGCGCTGCGCACCGTCGTCACCGACTCCGTGTCCACTCCGATCACGTCGGGCAGCGGCGGTCCACAGGAGGCACACGATCCGTTCGCCGCCCTCGAGGCCCTGGAGAATGAGAGCGCCTGATGTTCCTCTCCCGCTTCCGCGTCAACACCGCGCGGCCCGGCGCACGCCGCCTGCTGTCCTCCCCACAGGCCATGCACGCAGCCGTCATGTCGTCCTTCCCGCACATCCTGCCGTCCGACAGCCCGGCGCCCGACGCCCCGCGCGTGCTGTGGCGGCTGGACCAACTCGCCCGCGCGGAAGTGCTGCTGTACGTGGTCAGCCCCGACCGCCCCGACCTGACACATCTGGTCGAGCAGGCAGGATGGCCCGCCGTGGCCGGCCCGGAAAACCCGGGCTGGCAGACCCGGCCCTACGCTCCGCTCCTCGACCGGCTGGCCGCGGGCGAGCGCTGGGCGTTCCGCCTGACCGCCAACCCCGTACACACCATCCGCCGCAAAGAAGGCGAACCCCGCAAACTCACCGCCCACCTCACCCCCGTCCACCAGATGGGCTGGCTGCTCGACGAGAAGCGCCAGGAGCGCTCCGGCTTCCGCGTCTGTGAGAAACCCGTGGACCGGCGGCTCCTGCCCGAGGGCACCACCCACCAGAAGCGGCCTCACCCCGGTGACCGGTACGAGCTGGCCATACGGGACACGCGGTCCCTCACCTTCGACAAGTCGCGCTCAGCCGACGCCCGTCGGGACAGGCCGGTCACCGTCGTCACCGTCACCTTCGAAGGACGCCTGGAGGTCACCGACGCCGACCTGCTGCGCCGCACCCTCACTCAGGGCATCGGCCGGGCCAGAGCGTACGGCTGCGGCCTCCTCACCCTGGCGCCGGTCACAGAGCCCGACCGGCACACCGCATGAGCACGGTCTCACGCCGCCCGGCGCTGACCCCCCGGCAACTGACACGCACCGACGAACGTCTCTCCTTCGTCTACCTGGAACGCTGCACGGTCCACCGCGACGCCAACGCGATCACCGCCCAGGACGCGGAAGGCACCACCCACATCCCGTCGGCGACCATCGGAACCCTCCTTCTCGGCCCAGGCACACGCGTCACCCACCAGGCCATGAGTGTGCTCGGCGAGACCGGCGCCGCGGTCTGCTGGGTCGGGGAACACGGCGTGCGCTACTACGCCTCCGGCCGTGCCCTCAGCCGCTCCTCCGCCCTCATGGAAGCCCAGGCCCGCCAGTGGGCCAACCCCCGCAGCCGCCTCGCCGTGGCACGCGCGATGTACCGGCTCCGCTTCCCCGACGAGGACCCCGCCGGCCTCACCCGGCACGAACTCCTCGGCCGGGAAGGAAGACGGGTCAAGGACTGCTACCGGGCCCAGGCCGCCCGCACCGGCGTCTCCTGGCGGGGCCGGCGCTACGTCCCCGGCGACTTCACCAGCGGCGACCCGGTCAACCAGGCCATCACCGCCGCCGCCCAGTGCATGTACGGCATCGCCCATGCCGTCGTCACCTCCCTGGGATGCAGCCCGGCACTCGGCTTCGTCCACTCCGGCCACGAGCTGTCATTCGTCCTGGACATCGCCGACCTCTACAAGACGGAGATCGGCATCCCGGTCGCCTTCGACGTCGCCGCACAGGACGAGGAGGACGTCGGCTCCCGCACACGCCGCGCACTACGGGACCGCATCAACGAAACGTCCCTGCTCAACCGGTGCGTCGACGACATCAAACGCCTTCTGATGCCAGAGACGACCGGCCCTTCTGCCCCCGACCGCGATCGGGACGTGGTCACGCTGCAAAGCGACCACGGCCACCAGGTCACCTCAGGCGTCAACTACGACGGCCCTGACGAGAACTACGGAGACGAACTCTGGTGACCGTCATCGTCCTCACCAACTGCCCCGCCGGACTACGAGGCTTCCTCACACGCTGGCTGCTGGAAATCTCCGCAGGCGTGTTCGTGGGCAACCCCTCGGCCCGCATCCGCGACGTGCTCTGGGAAGAGGTCCAGCAGTACGCAGGCCAGGGCCGCGCGCTGTTGGCCCACACCACGAACAACGAACAGGGCTTCACGTTCCGCACGCACGAGCACGCCTGGCACCCCGTCGACCACGAGGGCGTCACCCTGATCCGTCGCCCCGACCCGAACGCGCCCTCCCGGGGAACTACGACGACGGGACAGGCTCCCCCTCCCGGCTGGAGCAGGGCTGCAAAGCGCAGACGCTTCGGGAGAGGCTGATGCAGGTGAAGTGTCTTACACCCCATATGCCGGACTCTGTGAAAGTACTCGAAAACCGCTGCCACCCCGGCTAAAACAGCAGGTCATCCAGTCTGCTCCCCGCACCCGCGGGGATGGTCCCCGCGTCAGGTCCTCGCTCGCGTACCGGAACGGCCTGCTCCCCGCACCCGCGGGGATGGTCCCCCCCGGTGCGGAGTGTCCCCCCCGCACCGGGGCTGCTCCCCGCACCCGCGGGGATGGTCCCTGGAGAGCGTCACCGTCGCGGAGTAGGTCTCGCTGCTCCCCGCACCCGCGGGGATGGTCCCTCGGCCAGACGCTCCAGGAACCGGGTTCCGGCCTGCTCCCCGCACCCGCGGGGATGGTCCCATCGCCTCGCACGACGTGCAGTCGATGTACAGCTGCTCCCCGCACCCGCGGGGATGGTCCCCCGCAGCAGTGCCCGGCGGGGAAGCACGCCGACTGCTCCCCGCACCCGCGGGGATGGTCCCTGGCCGAGGTCGGAGCCATCGGCGGAATCGACCTGCTCCCCGCACCCGCGGGGATGGTCCCTCGAGCGGGGTGGGGCCGCCGCCGATGTTGCCCTGCTCCCCGCACCCGCGGGGATGGTCCCGCGGCGAGGGCCTCGGCGCCGGTGGGCGTGGGCTGCTCCCCGCACCCGCGGGGATGGTCCCTCTGCGGCTTCGAGGAGGGCGAGGGCTCGGGCCTGCTCCCCGCACCCGCGGGGATGGTCCCCGAAGCGGTTCAGGGTGTAGAGCTGCCACTGCTCCCCGCACCCGCGGGGATGGTCCCGACTCCGTGTGGGTCCTCGACGATCCCGTGTACTGCTCCCCGCACCCGCGGGGATGGTCCCGGTGTTCGCGCATGGCACTATGTGCGTCATGACTGCTCCCCGCACCCGCGGGGATGGTCCCGCCCGCCGGCGCACGAACCAGTGGGGCTACACCTGCTCCCCGCACCCGCGGGGATGGTCCCTGACGCCCGCGCCGCTGCCCGGCTCCAGCACCCTGCTCCCCGCACCCGCGGGGATGGTCCCAGGTACGGAGACATGGCGGTGCCCTTTCGGGGCTGCTCCCCGCACCCGCGGGGATGGTCCCGCCGGCAGCCCAGGACAGCCACACCCGGTATTCTGCTCCCCGCACCCGCGGGGATGGTCCCGCGGAGCGGTAGTTCGGGTTCTCCGTGGCCAGCTGCTCCCCGCACCCGCGGGGATGGTCCCGTCGTTCGGCCACCCTCAAGAGCTCGCGGCGACTGCTCCCCGCACCCGCGGGGATGGTCCCTCAAAGACGTATTCGGTGTCCCTGGTGGCAAACTGCTCCCCGCACCCGCGGGGATGGTCCCGGTGCGGCCCCGGCGGTCCGTCAGGCGGGACCCTGCTCCCCGCACCCGCGGGGATGGTCCCGGCCTCGTGGTCGCCGGGGTGTCGCTGGCGAGCTGCTCCCCGCACCCGCGGGGATGGTCCCCGTTCTCGCTGCCCGGCTGGAGACCGAAGTCGCTGCTCCCCGCACCCGCGGGGATGGTCCCGCCTGGGGGTTGACCACGCCGGCGCCGACACGCTGCTCCCCGCACCCGCGGGGATGGTCCCTGCTCGTCGCCCGCAACACCACGCACGGCCACCTGCTCCTCGCACCCGCGGGGATGGTCCCTCCTCGCCGCCGCCCGCCGACTGGAAGCCATGCTGCTCCCCGCACCCGCGGGGATGGTCCCCAGACCAGGGCCCCGGGGACGCCGGGTGCGCCCTGCTCCCCGCACCCGCGGGGATGGTCCCGGCGCGGGCGACGTGTGGGCGGACGTCACCGGCTGCTCCCCGCACCCGCGGGGATGGTCCCAGGTCTATGGAGCCGGCTCGTAGGTCACGGTCTGGGCCTGGCAGCCAGCCGCCACCCCACGCAGAGCCACTACCTCGGCATCGTCGGCCGCAAGGCTCCAGCGGAGCTTGGTTGCGACCCACTCCGCGACGTACCGGCAGTGCACATCAGCAGCGGGGGGCAGCCACTCGGCAGGGTCTTGATCGGCCTTGGACCGGTTCGAGCGCGCGGTGACGGCTACCAGACTGGCGTCGGCGCCCTGGTCGTTGGCGTAGGCCTCACGGCGTTGTGCCGTCCACGCCGATGCCCCGCTGTCCCAGCTCTCCGCAAGGGGCACCATGTGGTCGATGTCCAGGCCGGAAGCCGACGTCACCCACGTCTGGTCGTAGTAGGACCACCAGCGCCCGCCCGACAGTCGGCAGCCGGATCCGGCCACAGGGGGCTCGACGGCCTCCGAGAGCAGGACCTCGTTGCGGGTGTTGCAGCCATCGTCCGGGATGTCCCCTGTGTTCCAGTGGCGGAAGGCACTGCGGTCGTAGCCGTCGCGGGGCTCGGCCTCCACCGGCAGCCGGGTGACGGCCTCGGTCAGCGGGAGTGTTTCGGCGGCGTGGACGGGAGCGGGAAGGGTGAGCGGCAGGAGGGCGAGGGAGACGGCGGCCAAGCCGCGCAGCACAGTTGTGAGCATGAGCCGTTGTTACCGGCCCCCGTGGGGGCGCTGTCGGGCGTTCCTCGAGTGCGCCGCCCTTGTGGGTGCAATGGTCGTACCGGAAACGGCGAGGCATAGCGCTGGTGCAGCACGCGGCGGACGGTCAGTACGCACGTCTCTCCGTACCCGGTCGGGTGACGCTGCCGGGACGCGAAGACTTCGGCGGGCACCGGTGCATCGTGCCGGGTATGAAGCCGGTCAACGAGGCGTATGCGACAGAGCCGGGCCGCCCGCGGCAAGGGCATCATGCTCATCTCCGACAAGGGCTTCGCCTCGAAGGTGTTCGAGCAAGAACTCGCTGAGCTGGGCGTCGAGTTGCATCGGCCGTCGTTCAAGCGCGAGTAGCAGCGGTACGGCGAGCCGATACTCAAGAAGGTCCCCGCCAGCTCATTGAGTCGGTCAACGACACCCCCGGGGATCTGGCACAGCAACCAGATCGGTGAACCCTCACCCGCTCGCTGATCGCGTTTGACCACTGACGGCGTTCGGCGGTGTCCGCAGGCAGTCTCCCGCCGAGTCAGAGGACCTCGGTCATCTCGTCACCACGCGGGGTGCCGGCGGCTGTGCGGTGACCGGTCGCGGTGAGGTGCGCTTTTCCCGCAGTAGGCGCTGACCCTGCCGTAGCTTCCTCGGTAACCCAAGGGAAACGATCTCTTCCCAGAGCTTCCAGGCGTTGGTGCAGCCCTCGTCCCAGCGGTCGTAGGCAGGGCTTGTACTCGTCGAGGACGGAGGTTCGGTTGTGCTGCCACTGGCCGCGGAAGAGGTCTTCCGGCCTGGCCGCGTCGGCGAGGCTCTTGACGGTGCGGGGGGTGCAGTGGAGCCGGCGCCCGATGGAGCGGCGGCTGTGGCCGGCTTCCAGCAGGGCGTGGACGGTGGCGTGCCTGGCCCGGATGCGGTTGGCGAACCGGTCGCTCTTCCACGGCGAGGTGGGTGCTTCCTCGAGCGGAGTGGGATCATCGGTTTCCTTTCCGGCCGGCTCGGGGACGAGGACGCGCAGTCACTGGCGGTGCCGGGCGACGGCCCGCTCGGCGGCCTCGCCGAGGTTGTGCCACAGGTGCCACCGGTCAGCGACCTGGATCGCCTGGGGTGCCCCGGCCGTGGCGCCAATGCCCGCCCCGCTACTGAACTTGAATGGGTGATGCCGGAACCCGGCCCCCCAACGTGAGGCGCCCGTCTCGCGGGCCTCCGGGTGTTGCCGGGGCAGCCCTTCGGGAGAAGATCTCCCCGTGAGCCAGCCTCTGCCGCAGTTGCCGAAGCCCGAGTTCGTCTTGATCCGCGTCGAGGCTCCATCCGAGGCGCCCGCCCAGATCGCTATCGATCTCGGTGAGACCGGCATCCCAGCCGGGTTGATCGGATACGAGTACCGGCCGCTGAGTAAGCCGGTCTTCCTCGCGGGGATCGGTGAGCGAGGGCTGATCGCCTTCGCGACGAGTGGCCTGTTCGGACGCATCGCCGTCGACGTTGCCACTGGTCACGTGGTGCAGATTCCCACGATCGACTCAGCGAGGGCCCGTCACGTGAACAGCGATCTCGGCTCATTCAGCCAATGCGTGGCCGCGGTGATCGCACGCTTCCCGTTCTACACGGACGACGACGAGGACAGGTACGAGGAGGTGGCGGAAGAGCTTCGCGATCTCATCTCTGACATCGACAAGACGGCTCTCGCGGACAACGGGTTCTGGGAGACGTTCTGCGACGACGTGGCGATCGGGGACTACGCGGACTGGGATGCGTGATCCAGCAGCGAACTCCGCCTTTGGTCAGCCGTCCATGATCAGGCCGGTGCCGGCCAGGCAGCCGTCGACCAGGTCCGGTACTGGATCTGCCTGAGCCTGCGCTTGACGGCACGGGTGATCTGGCCGAGGTCGGCCGCGGCGAGGTTGCCGATGTCACGCTTGACCAGCGACCAGATACCCTCTTGCGGGTTCAAGTCAGGCGAGTAGCTCGGAAGTTGGAACACCGTGAGCCAGGCCGCATGGTCGGCGATGAACTCGCGCATCGGTTCGACCAGGTGCATGCGCAGGTTGTCCCACACGAGCACGATCGGGCCGCCGAGCTGGATGTGGGCCCTGACCAGCAGGTCGCGCAGGTCGCGCCAGCCGATGCCCTTCGGCTCGCCCTTGCGGCCCCGGTACTCGCGGACCGAGTAGAACATCCTCGATCGCTTCCCCGGCTTGTAGCAGGTCAATCCGGCCATGGACACCCGGCCCAAGCCCCGGCCACGCACCCGGACCACCGGCGTGGAACCCCTGCGGCCCCAGCTTCTCGCGCGCGGCGGCGTCATCGACTGTCCGGCTTCGTCCTCAAAGACGATCCAGCCGTTGCACGCCGCCGCGGTGCTCTTACCCGCGGCCAGGTCTCCTTCCTCCAGACCTCGACCGCCGCGTCCTCGCGCTCGATCGCCCGCCGGGCGGGCTGCTGCCAGGACCAGCCGTGCCGCTTCAGCAGCTGCCAGGTGCCCTCCACCGTGTAGCTCACATGGAACAGCCGGCCGATCAGCGTCTTGATCCGCGCCAGCGTCCACCGCTGGTCCGCCCAGCCGTGGACCAGCGGCCCGCGTTCCAGCTCCAGTTCCAGCCTGGCGATCTGCGCGTCGCTGAGCCTCGGCCGCCCCGGCGATCCCTTCGACAGGACCCCGGCTTCGCCGCGCTCGCGCCACTGGCGGCGCCACCGCTCTACCGACCGCTCACTGACCCGCAGCGCGGCAGCGATCTCGCTGTTCTTCTGCCTGCCCTCGAAGCGTTCCACGGCCTGCAGCCGGACCCGCTCTCTCGCGGCCCTCCCGGCGTCGGTCAGCCCGCCGCCCTGCGCGTATCTCACGCCCAAGGGCTACCGGAACGGACCCGGCACCGTCAGGCGAACGGATCCGACATCACTCAATCAAGTTCAGTAGCTGAGACATGCGCTCCGGGCGCTCAGAATTCGTCGTCAGGGCGGCACGATACCGAGCTGCTCTAGGTGCCCGCGTTGTCCGTCCATCAGCCCCTGCCAGATGGTGTTCTGTCGCGCCAGCCACTTCCCGACGTCCATCCCGTGGACTGTGATCCCCGGCAGGACCTCCGTCTAGTCTTCCTCGCGTAGCAGCTCGCGCACGGCGGCATAGTGCCGCTGCCAGTCCGTTGTCCACGCCGGGTTCCAGTCCTCGTCGACTTCGCGTAGCGCTGTCTCCCATTCCGGGTGCCCCTCCAGCGCTTCGGGACAGCGCGGATTGGACAGCCACTGTCCGATCGGCCTGTCCAGCGCGGTCGCAGTCCGAGGCGCGTACAGCGTCCAGTGCTGCTCGTAGTAGATCCGGGCCGCCGCCAGGTTCTCCTGGAACCGCTCGTCCGCCGGGCTCCAGACCATGCCCAGCTTTTCCAGCCGCTGGGCGCGCTGGCCGGTCATCTGCCTGGCCCCGTACGCCCTTCGCTGTTCTGCGACCCACTATCCAAGGGGATAGGCGCCTTCCTTGTGCTCGTATGGGACTCGGGCGTGACCTTCACGTTCGGTGAACCTCTTGAGCGCTGCCCAGCCACGCGCCCAGTCCTGCTTCTCCGTGTCGATCACGTCGAAAGACACCCAGTCCGCGATCATCACCGGGTCACGCGAAGCCGCAAAGCGCAGCAGCAGGCGGGACTCTTCCTCACCTTCCCGAACCGACGTTGCCGCAGGCTGGAGACTGCATGCGGCAACGTCCGGATTACTGCTCCGCGGTCTGGTGGGAAATGTGCAGTCGGCCGTTGTGCAGGCGTGTCTCGATCACCAGGCCGCTGCGCAGGATGGCTTCAACGTCGGCGTGGTTGCCAGCGGTGATGCGGGCGATGGTGGTGCCCCGGGTGTCCGTGATGAGGATCTCTCGTGCTGGTTTGGCGTCGTGCCAGCTCAAGTGCACGCTGATGGGGGTGAGCGGAACCGGATGGCGTGGTTCGATACTGAGATCGACATGGCCGTCGGCGAGGAGGGTGCGCAGCGGGCTGCTTCGGCGTTCGCGGACGTACTCGATGAGATCGTCGATCTCCAGGGCGGTGGCCCGGTACCGCTCCTGCCATCCGGGGATGTGCTGGTTGGCCAGCCAGGCGCGGAGTCCGTCGGGGGCGATGCCGTTGGCGGCTGCTTGCTGGCCGATCTTGTAGGCGAGGGTGCGGGAGCGGACGCCGTGGATGAGCAGGTGCAGAGCCTGCTGGGTGTCCACCCCGTAGCGCAGGCACCAAGCGGTGGTGGCCTGTAGGCGCACTGGGGCGAATTCTCGGGTCAGCTGTTCGTTGATCATGTTGATGAGGGCGCCGAGTGTCCAGGACAGGTAGTGTTCGAAGGCAATGCTGATGTTGGAGACGGTCTGCTCCAGAGCCCAGTCGATAGCTGCGCCGGGTAGCCACCGGCGTGCCATCTCAGGAATGGGAGTGCCGGTGACCCAGTCGCTGATTGCCCGAGGAAGGTCGACGTCGACTATTTGGCGGTTCCTGCCTCTGCGGCGGTCGTAGAACCGCCAGGCGCCTTCGCGCTCGGGCATCTCCAAAAGGGCTTCGAAGACCTCTTCCTCCTTCAGGATGCGCAGTGTCCCGGCGAGAGGTATGTCGACGGGGCTGAGCTGGGCCCACACGTCGAGGTCCTCCAGGGACGCCTCGCGGGCCATGAGCCGTTCGGTGACCTGGCGGGCGAGCGCATCCAGCGTGCGGGCGCTGCGCAGGCTGGTGCCAGCACTGGTCCAACGCCGACGGGTCGCCGGGTCGGTGCGCTCGTAGCGCCGATGAGTGGTCTCGGCCAGGGCTTGCCAGCGTTCCTTGTCCGGTGATGGAAGCTGTTGCATGGCCAGCAGTTGGTCGACTGCGCTCAGCGGGTCGGGTATGCCGGCTTCCAGGTGGGCGTGGGCGTCGAGCACGAACCACACGAAGCTGATGAAGTCGGCTGCCATGCCATGGGCCACCGCCATGATGCCGTCGGCGCTGGATGCTACAGCCTCTTCTGCGGCTGCCAGGGCTTCCAGGGCTTTCTGATCGGCGAGGGCAGAGAGGACTTGCAGCTGTTCGCTGCTGGGGGAGAAGAGGTCGTAGTCCTCGACGCTGGTTTCGCGGTTGAGGGCGAGCAGTATCCACCCTTCGCTCTCCTGGCCGGCGCGTCCGGCCCGGCCGACTGCATTGAGGAGCCGTGCGGCGTTCAGCCCAGGCGTGTGGGTGGCGGGCTCCTGTGATCCGTCCTCGAGCTCCGCAGTTATCAACACGGTGCGCACCGGTAGGTTCACGCCGTCGGTCAGCGTGCTGGTGCTGGCCACGGCCAGGAGGCTGCCGCTGCGTAATGCGTCCTCAACTGCTTCCAGGACGTCGTTGGGCAGTGCGGCGTGGTGGAAAGCGACCCCGTGACGCGTGCAGCTCACCAGGGGATGTTCCTCGCCGAGCTGCTCGCCGAACAGCTCGGCCAGCTCCAAGGCCGGTTCGTGTTCTGGCAGGTGCTCGGCCATGGCCAGGGCGGTGGACTGGGCTCTGTCTCGCGTGCCTGCGACCACCAGCATGGCGCCTGCAGGCAGAAGCAGGGCCGCCGCGGCGGCGAACATCTTGTATGCCGCGGTGCTCTTGTTTTTGTCCTTCTCGCGTCTCTTCATGCTGTCCCTGGCGCCGTGCTTGATGACCAGCTCGCCGACTGGGTGAGTCGACAACCAGGTGGGGTGCATGGACTCCGCAGGACGCAGGCTGATGCCCATGGACAGGGGCACGCTGGTTTCCCAGGGCCAGGTGGCGGAGCGTCGGCTAACGGTGGTCTTCTCTTCCCAGGAGGCCGAAGTGGACAGCAGGCCGTGCAGGCGTCGTGGTCCTCGCCAGTCGGAGGTGTAAAGCACTTCGGGACTGTCTGGGTCGAGCCAGGAGGCCAGGGCCGCCCCATTGCCCACGGCGGCTGACAGCAGGACCAACCGAGGTGTATCGGGATGGGTCTGGCAAAACGCCAGGAGCCCCTCGAGGAGAAAGCCTCGTCGTCCCTGGGCGATGTGGTGGGCCTCATCCACCACGATCAATGTCACGTCCCTCAGCGCCTGCTCCGGGTTATTGCGCAAGGCGTGCATTAGACGCTCGGGCGTAATGACCTCGATGTCCGGCAGTTGCTCTTCCTGGCCCGGAAGCTCCCAGGGACCAGGGAACTCGGGGAGGTCCGCTCCCAGTTCACGATCCAAGATTCGCAGTCGGCCGCGCAGGGAGCGGCGCATCTCTCGCGTCAAGCTGCGCAGTGGGGAGACGTAGACCACGCGTCCAGGGACGGTAGCCAGGTGCGAGCACATGATCAGTTGGGATATCAGGCTCTTCCCAGCACTGGTAGGCACACTCACCAAGAGTCGGCCGGTCGCAGGATCCAGCGGATTGGCGGATCCGCGGCTGAGGAGTTCGCGCTGCGGCTGCCACAAGGTCAGAACCGCCGGCGAGGTGAGGGTGAAGGCCTGCGCCACCGCACGCCGTGCATCAGGCGGCAACAACTGGTGCAGGCTGCCCTCACTGAGCTCGCCCAGCAGACGCAGGAGGTGAGCCGCAACCCACTGCGCGTTGAGGTCACCTCGGCCGCTGCGTCCGCTCACCACCCGCTGCAGAGCCTGCTCTGCGCGCCGCAGCCGCTCACGCGCCCCGAAGACCAGGAAGTTCGTCATGTCCGCGACCGCGTTCACCACGTCCTGTGTCGGCCCGAACAACGTGCCCTGCAGGTCGTCCAGTTCGAGCAGGTTCTGCAGCTCGCGCAGCTGACCCCGCCAGTGCCGCAGCAGCTCCCACAGACGCCCGGTGTCAAAACCGAGGAATGCCACCCCTGCTTCGACGGCGAGTGTCTCAAAGGCGCCCACCGCCGGAGGCTGCTCATCCGTGTTCAGGCCGGTAGGAGCCGGGCCGTGGCACAGGCCAGCAACGCGACGCCAGACTGCCGTGGCGTTCGGCTCCTGATCCGAACGGCGGTAACCGATCTGGGCGGCAAAAGCTAGGGACAGACGCTCAGCGGCCACTCGATCCGTGTTCGCGAGCGCCAGGTCGAAGATATGTGCGCTGACTGCGAAGGCATGCCGCTGGCGGGTTGTGGTGTACAGCTCCGCAGCCTCCGGGAGCGCGGTCACACCGTGCAGGTACCAGGCAGTGCGCAGAACCGCGTCGTCGACTTCGAAGCGGTTCATCATTGCCCGAACCTCGATGTCGGCGATCAGACGCATTAGCTCCTCAGCGGTTGGGAGCAACGCTGAATCCAATGGCCCCAGCGCATCCCGTAGGACGGGCAGGCTTAGAGTGCGCTCCACAGGTACTCCTTCACCAGGTTGGCAAACGCAGCGAAGTCGTCCACAGCGACGATGATCCCCTGGAGCTGGCCGGGGTGCTTGAGCTGCGGAAGGTGGCCGGGCACCTGAGTGAAGGCAGCCTGCCGTGGCACAGAGTGTCTGCTAGTCGACACACTCACGCCGACACCGCCCCGCGGATCGGCCTGGGTCCACAAGTCCGTCAGTTGCGCCATGAATTCGCCAAGATCACCGGGCGCGTCTGCATGCACGCTGCAGATTTTCGCCAGGTACTCAAGGCCCCGATCATTGAGTTGGGAGGCGGCCTTGGTGATCGTTGCGTTGATGGAACCCGCACCAGTGAACTTCTTGATCTCCCAGAGCCGGAACAGCAGCGAGGTATCAGCACCGCCGGTGAGCCGGTGCACTACGAATCCGTCAGCGCCTCCTTCAGTGACGCTCCAGCCCGGCGGCTCAAGGAACGCGACTTCCCGGTCCTGCGGTTCTTCCTCGCGCATGAAGAGGTACCACAGCCACTCGCCCACGTATCCGGGTACATGGTCCTCGGCGTTCTTTGGGCGCGCTCGAGTCCCGAAGACTGACTGCATACAAGCAGCGACTTGGCGGGCTTCGTCTCCGGCAAGCCGTTCGCCTGTCAGCGCTGCGGATCTCCACCGGCCGTAAGCGGGAGAGCGGCCGCAACGTTGCTGCATGACCGCGTCCGCGACGATCCAGGCAACTGCTGCTCGCTCCTCCGTACCCTCGGGGGCTAGGGAAACTAGAGACCAGGGGCAGGCAGCATCTTCAGTGTGGGGCGTGCGCGTGAAGAAAGAAGACACCCGATAGTGCGCTTGGGCAGCGAGCGCATCGGCCAGTGCAGTTTCCTGGATGTTGATGGTCATGGCTGCTCGGACCCCCTAACCCGAGAGAAAGCAGATCATCTCACGGCCAGAACCTCCAAGTAAGCGGCTATTGGACGAGATCAGACACGGCAGCTGTAGTTCTTGATCATCAGTCTGCCCATGCTGGTCGGGTGGTCGCCGGGTATCTACGCGCAGAGGAACGGCCACCGTGATCATGATCGTTTGTGACGACGATCAAGGACCAGGTGGCCGCGGAGGCCGCGATAGCCGAGCGTGAGTGGATGGATGTCACAGGGGCGGCGATGGCCGCGGTGGCGGACTGCTTCACCCGGCGTGAACCCCGCGGGTTGGCACGGGGGATGTGCGAGGCGATGCTAACCTCGAAGTTTCGTGACGGGCCGCCGACGGAGTCGGTGGCCCGTTTTCGTGCGTGAGCGGGTCTGTCGGTGAGCGGTGTAACTGCCGAGCTGGAAGCGACAGTTGATGGCTGACGTGACGAGTGGCAGCGAGGCCGGGAAGGCCGCTGTGAGTGGGACGGGCGCCGTGGGTGACGGGCTGGTCGCCGAGCTGGTGGCCCGGGCCCAGGCCGGTGGGGTGAAGCTCACCGGGGAGGGTGGCCTGCTGCAGCAGCTGACGAAGCGGGTGTTGGAGTCCGCGCTGGAAGGCGAACTCACCGATCATCTGGGCCACGAGCGCGGTGAACGGGCCGAGGGCGGCCGGGAGAACTACCGCAACGGACACCGCTCCAAGACGGTGATCACCGAGTCGGGGCCGGTCGAGATCGCGGTGCCGCGGGACCGGGCCGGGTCGTTCGAGCCGCAGCTGGTCAAGAAGCGGCAGCGGCGGCTGGGCGGTGTGGACGAGATGGTCCTGTCGCTGTCGGCGAAAGGGCTCACGCACGGGGGAGATCTCCGCGCATCTCGCCGAGGTCTACGGCGCGGAGATCTCCAAGTCCACGATCTCCACGATCACCGACAGCGTGATGGCCGGCATGAGCGAATGGCAGAACCGTCCCCTGGCCAGCGTCTACCCGGTCGTCTTCATCGACTGCGTGAACGTGAAGGTCAGGGACGGGCAGGTCGCCAACCGGCCTGTCTACATGGCGGTAGCGGTCACCGCCGAGGGGCACCGGGACATCCTGGGCCTGTGGATCGGCGACGGCGGGGAGGGCGCGAAGTACTGGCTCCAGGTCCTGACCGAGATCAAGAACCGCGGCGCGGCCGATGTCCTGATGCTGGTCTGCGACGGCCTGACCGGCCTCCCGGACGCCGTGAACACCGTCTGGCCTGCGACGATCGTCAAGACCTGCATCGTTCACCTGCTGCGGAACAGCTTCCGTTATGCGGCCCGGCAGGACTGGGAGAAGATCGCGAAGGCGCTCCGGCCCGTCTACACCGCGCCGACCGAGGACGCCGCGCTCGAGCGGTTCGTGGAGTTCACCGACGCCTGGGGCGGGAAGTATCCGGCGATCGTCCGGCTCTGGGAGGCGGCCTGGGCGGAGTTCGTGCCCTTCCTCCGGTTCGACGTGGAGATCCGCAAGATCGTCTGCACCACCAACGCGATCGAGAGCATCAACGCGCGCCGCAAGGCCGTCCGGGCCCGAGGACACTTCCCCACCGACCAGGCCGCCCTCAAATGCGTCTACCTGGCCGTCATGAGCCTGGACCCGACCGGCACCGGACGCAAACGCTGGACCATGCGCTGGAAGGCCGCACTCCAAGCCTTCGACGGCCGGCTCAGCGCCGGACGCCGCTGAACAAATCCGACTGAGTTCCACCGTTCGCTACACAGACCCGTACCTGCCTGACTTCTGGCTCCCTGAGGTGGGAACATGGCTGGAGGTCAAGGGACCGAACACACCCCGGCGGGAGAAGGCGACAGAACTCGGCAAAAACCGCGCCTGCCATTGCAAGGGTGCCTGCAGCTGCCGGTGGCCCGGTGGCCAATTGGTCCTGCTGGGCTGGCCCTCACACCGCAGCCCGAACCGGCCTGGGTACCGCGCCCGTTACGGTCACGCATGGTGGGGCGCAGCATACGGTCCAAGCGCCTATCTCATCGAGTGCCCGTCGTACGTCCGCGCCCACTGGGTCACCCTGCGCAGGCCGTGGCGGTGCCGCGGTTGCCGCGCCAGCCTCGGCGCCACACCCCGTTTCTACAGCCCAGCAGAACAACTGATCCGATTTGGCGAAAGGGACTCGCTCGCGTCGGCTCTCCTCGAAGAGGACATGCGGCGGCTCGCGGAGAAAGAGCGGCTCGCGGAACTCGGAGACGATGGCGACTGGTGACCCCTGCGGCTTCCGCACGATCACCCTAGACGATCAGTGCATTCCTTCCAGCGCACCCGGAAGGAATGCGACTGCGGTTGCCGGGCGGATTCGGCCGGCAACCGCAGCAGAGCCTGGTTTCAGGCGGAAGGAAGTCCGGGAAGGGCGACGCCGGCGTATGTGGCAAGGACACTGCCCAGTGCCCCGCTGACTACGGGCGATTCGAGGATGCCAACGGCTTGGCTGCCCCAACGCCGGAACCTGCTGGGGTTGGGAGATTCGCTGACGGCTTCGGTTTCGAGACGCGTGGCGAGTTCGGTGAGCTCCTGAGCGTCGTCCTCCGGCAGACCCAGCACTGGGGCGGCCTGGCGCAGGGCGCGGGCGAGCATGACGACCGCGGCGGGGTCGATCCCGTCCTTGCTGGTCGTGGTGTTCATGGTGAAGTCACGGCTGTTGGCGGCGATGTTGCCCGTGTTCTCGCCGATGTTGAACGTTGTGTTGCCGCTGCTGTTCCGGCGTTCGTAGGCGCTGACGTCACCGTCGTAGTGCTCCACGCAGTCCTGCCCTTCCGCAGTGATCTCAGCCCGTACGGGCCCCTCGGTCTGACCGGTCTTGATACCTGTGATCAGTCCTTTGGACATCAGGTAGGCCCCGGCGCGGTCGAATTCGGCTGGTGTCAGTCGCTCCCCCGCGAAGAGTGAGAGCGGGGACTGGAGGATGGCCTCGACATTGGGGTGCCCCACACCGTCATTCTTCTGATGCCACAGCCACGTCAGCAGGCCTGTGCGCGCGGCTACGGCGCGCGCTTTGGGGTCAGCGCGCTGGCGTTGGCGTTCTTGCATCCACTGCAGTCCGCGTGGTGTCAGGTTGGCCGCCGGGTCACCCATCGTGGCGTAGTGATCGCTCAGCAGGCCCCATTCCTTGCACGTCTCCAGGAGCCGGAAGGACTGCTCCTCGTTGAGACCGTGTAGTTCACCGAAGGGGGTGATCGTCACGTACTGGGATGCATCCGCGGCCGTCTGGTCGTGGACCCATTCCACAAGCGGCTCATGTAGAGCAGCGAAGTCAATGGCCATGGACACACACTCTCCTTGCTCAGCGCGATGAGCTCATGAGCTTAAGGTGGACCACTGACAACGCTGGATGAGCGGCCTGCCCGCCCGGACGCGACGTGAAGGCCCCGGCGTTGAGCGGCGAGCTTGGACACGCCAGCGTGCATAGACCCCGGGCGGGTAGTTGCTCGGGGTCTCATGCTGTCTCGTCACGGCGAGGGGCCGCCTTCTCGCGGTGGATCAGCGCCGTTCGATGGTCTGTCCCCTGGCGACCGTCATGTGGCGCGGAGGTTTGCCTTCGTTCCTCTTCTCCGTGCCCACGAGAGCGGGATTGGCGAGGGAGTCAGTGAGGCTGGAGGGAGGCGGGGGCGGAGGAGGGGGAGGAGGAGACTGGTTCCCCTGGTTCTGTGCGTTTGCCATGGTCGCCGGTGTGCAGCACGAGACTGACAGCCGAGAGGAAGATCCCGGCGACAACAGCGATCAACGTGACCGTCGAGCTCTTGCGGCGTCATCGCCGGAGGCGGGGTTGGTGTGGCGGCCATCTGCCGATGATGCCTCACGCCTCTGACAGCCCGGCAACATGCTTGCTATGCCGTGCACCCTGGCTCCGTGGTCGCCCGGGTGCACGACAGTCAGACGGCCGAAGGGACAGGCATCCCCGGGAACGCGGGGCTGAGGCCGCTGCCGTTGCGGGACTGGAGATGCGTATGGCCGCCGGGTCCGGCGAAGAGGAGCGCGCGGTAGCCGTCGGGTTTCTGCTCGAAGGCCAGACCGCCCGGCAGCGCCCGCTCGGGCGGCAGCTCGGAGCGGGCCTCGGCAAGCATCGACTGGACCGGCGGAACCAGGAGGAGGTCCAGGTCTATGCCGACCCGTCCGGGAGCGCGACCGGTGCAGCTGCACCAGCGACAGGGGACCCGCTGCGGGCCACCACGGCTGAGGACTCGACGCCACGGTGGCCCGCGAGGGCGGGCGCGGTGTGCGTCCGTGAGGCTGCCTACCTCCCGGTCGTCAACCAGTTCCGCGTATTCCGCTCGTGCGTGTCACAGCCCAGCTCACACCCCCCCCACGCGCGCCGGTGTGAGCTGGGGCACAATCGCGGGGGCTCGATCCTCTCACCGTTCATATGGCTAATTGAAAACAGCAGATCACTGCGTGTTACCAGACGGTAGTTTAGTACTGAATGTCTTGCCCGTGATCATGAGGGCGGAATTCGCCTGCTCGTCCATGAGCGATCGGACGTTCGGCGCGCTTGAGTAGTCGTCATGTAGGCGCGGCCCAGGCGCTGTTGCCCGGGCAAGGGGGGCGCTATCTGTCCTCGCGCGAAGAGGAGACATGAACGACAACGAGTACGCAGAGCACGCCAGTGCTGGCAGCGGTGGTGACCCGATCGGCACCTACACCCACCTGCCCCTGAGCTACCAGGCGCTGTACCTGTCCGACCAGGAGGCCTTCCACGACTACGCCTTCGTCGTCCTGGAGGACGACGAGGCCGCCGAGGAGGCCGTGCACACCGCAATGACGCGGGTGCGGGACAACTGGGAAGAACTGCTGGTCGAGAGCAACATGCAGCAGCAGGTCTGGGCCATCATGCGCCAGACCGTGGAGGAGTACCGGCAGGCTGCGGAGGAGCGCGCCGCAATAGCCCGGAGCCTTCACACCTACCGGCAGGGCCTGGGCCGCCTCAACAGCGAGCAGGGTGTTTTCGAAGCCCTGGCCGGTCTCCCGCCCCAGCAGTTCGACGCCGTCG
The DNA here is from genome assembly GCF_051903975.1 of Streptomyces sp. P9-2. NCBI lineage: Bacteria > Bacillati > Actinomycetota > Actinomycetes > Kitasatosporales > Streptomycetaceae > Streptomyces > Streptomyces sp. P9-2. The sequence continues at coordinate 7,067,621 of NZ_CP192633.1, read as the reverse complement.
TGCTGCGCTACATCCTCCGGCTCTCGGCGCAGCGCATCGGCGGGTACATGGGCCTGAGCGAGCAGACAGTCAACTACCACTGCCGCCAGGGAAAACAGCGCATCGAACAGGCCGTGCCCACGCTGCTCAAGAAAGACAGCGACGCCATCACCGGCGATGGCAGCGAGACGGACACGAAGGACTGACGCCGTGAGCAGAGCAAAACTCAACCGATCCCGTCCCGCCGACACTGTCGAAGAGATCCTTGCCAAGGCCGGTGACGCCCTGCGTGCCCGCCGCCGCCCGTTCAACGAGGCCGACGGCCTGCGCCGACTTGCCCGCAAGTCCCCGCTCCCCCGCGCTCAGGAAACCGCCCTGGTTACGCGGGCCCGCCGCCAGCTCTCCGTCCTGACCCGCCTCTACCTCAAAGACGCCCAGGCGGCCCGGCATGTCGAGGAACTCGCCGCCAGCCTCGGCGACGACGGTGACGGCAACCGCCACCCGCCCTTTGAAGACCTCGACATCGACGGCGCCCAGCTCTTCGGCTGCATGCTCCACCTCGCCGGCCACCCCCAGAGCGCCCAGTTCTGGTGGGAGCTGGCAGCAGGTGCAGGCCACCTCGGCGCCACCTACTGCCTCCACCTGCATCACACCGCACAAGGAGCCCGCGCCCAAGCCATCCACTGGCTGGACCAGTTCCGTCTGCAGGCCATCGACCTCGACGAGGAGTTCCTTCTCGGCACCGCCCGCTTCACCCAGTGGATGCACGAGCACTGGCCCCCAACCGCGCACCCGTCCCTGCTCGACGAGGTCCTACGGCTGGCCCTGTACCACAGTGACGACCAGCCCCTGGTGTGCCGACCCGAACGGCAGATCGCCGACCGCCTCCACCACCTGGCGGACCATCGCGCCTGACCCGCACAGCAGACGAGGAGCCCTCCCCTCCGTCGCGCCACCCTGACCCGCTACCTGCTGCGCGGCGCCGCCTACAGCACCGGCTCCGGCATCATCGGCCTCCTCTTCTGGTCGCTACGCCTCTGGATGACCTAGAAGACGCCTCCCCCGACCGCTCACCAGGAGCCACGCGGCCGTGACCGGCCTGGAGCTGATGACCGCCCTGCACCCGCCGACGTGGCCTCCCCCAGGACGCGGGCGAGCTCCGCTGGCGAGAGCTGCCCGGTCTCACCCAAGTGCCGGGCGTCCAGCGCGTTCCAGCATCCTGCGCGCCCAGCGCGACGCCCAGCACGGCGCGGTCACCGGCGGCTCGACCACCATCGGCGAACACCCCGTCCCCGTACGATCGATTTCAGGCCGGCAGCCGGACGGTGGTGTCGCCTCTCAGGAGAAGACGACGGAGCACAGGAGCAGGCGGTCGGATGCGCCTGAGCCGGGCCCTTCCTGCCCTTGCCGTGCTGCCCGTCTCCAGGAACGGACCTCGTCGACAGGCCCCCTCGCCTACGGACGATTCCCGACGGCCGCGCGGGTGGACGTCGTGCCGGACCAGCCCGCGAACGTGCGCCGGCAGCTACTTCTTGTCCTTGATGGTGTCGTCGATGACGATCTGCGGTTCCGGGTCATCCGGGCTCGTAGCAGCTTCGATCTTGTCGATGGCCGGGGCGACGGCATCGTAGACACGGCGGGATGCGGCAGTGTTGTCTCTCTCGCCGTTCCACTTCGAGGGGTGGGCGTTGAAGTCCAGCTCCTTGAGGTAGGAGACGAGGTCGGTACCAGTCATGGTGACCCTCACCAGCCCACGGCCTGCGCGCGGGCCCGACGTTATCTCCGAGACCTTGGCCTTGACCTCATTGGCGCCCTCTGGCTTGGTCTCCTCCCACAGGCCCTTCGGGCACACGATGGTCACGCGTGCCAGGCCCGCAGCCTTACTGAGACGGTCATCATGTCCCGCCGGGGACTGGGTGCATGCGGTCAGCATCAGGGCGGCAACCAGCGCCCCAGCTCCGACAAAGGCCTGTGCAGGGGAAGTCAGTGGCAGTTTCACCCCGACATCCTTGAGCTGCACTGCCAGCCAGTATGCGTAGTGTGCAGATTTCGACCGAAAATGCTGCCGTCAGGCCGGGAGTTGCCCACCCGGGCCGTGCAGCGGCGGGCAGCAAGCCCGTGTTCGAGGGGTACGCCGCCTTCGTTGTCAGAGGACAGCGGGATCAGGGCTCGATGAACGGCAGGGCTACGGCGGACAGTTTGGTCTGCAGGTTGATGTCGCTGGTGGCGACGTACCACGCGGAGCCGGGGTGGCGGGACTGCAGCAGCAGGGTTGAGGCGACGAAGCGGTCGTCCGGCACGGTCAGGTCCAGCCAGTCGGGCAGCGCGTCAGACTTGGGTTCGATGTGCTCGAAGACGGCGTGGACGTCGCCGGCGACCCTGACGCCTCGGGTGACGTCGCCGTTGGTGCGTAGCCCCTTCAGGCGGCGGTCGGCCGTCTTGGCCGCATCGCGCAGGGTGTCGGTTCGGCCGGCGCGCTTCATGTCGTCCAGTTCACGACCGGCAGCAGGTGGGCCATGTAGCGGGGGCCTATCTGGCCGGTGTAGGCGGCGAGGTCGGGGTTGTCGATCAGAGCGTTTGTGTCGATCACCAGGCGCACCGGCCACGGGTCGGTCGGCAGCAGCAGGTCGGTCAGGCTCCGCAGCTGCTGGACTGACGCTTGCAGCAGCTTCACAGCCTCCGGCTTGTGCTGCGGGACGGACCAGTCGGACCACGTGCCCTCGCGAACCAGCCAGCGCTCCAGATGCTCCAGGCTCTCCTTGAGCTTCTTGGCTGCCTCGGGAGTCGGGGGCGGGAACAGCAGCCGGAACCGCGGCTCCCAGTCAGTCCCGCAGGCGCCGCAGCAGGTCCATCCGCTGGGACTCAAGCGCCGGGCCGCTCGGTGCCCATCCCCAGTCCGCGGCGCCGAGGATTATCAGGCTGTCTCCCGGGTGGTTCGGGTTCACGTACTGGATCTCGGAGGCCTCCAGCACGGCGAGGTAGTCCCGCTCGATCGCATCGAGCTGCTCCACCAGGCGTTCGGTATAGGTGGGCGGGAGGGGCTTCTTCTGCGGCATCCACCGATGATGGCTCACCCCACTGACATCGCGTCCCTGGCGAAGCGTCTCCCCTGTACCCGGCGCGCCTGGAAGGGTGGGCTCTTGATCGAAATAGTGGTCGGCGCCGCACTCGCCGTAGTGACAACGCTCTTGGGTACGGGGTTCGGTGCCTGGTTGACCCAGCGCCACCAGCGGGCCCTTGCGGCGACTGCGGAGCAGGAACAGCGGCGCGCGCAGATGCAGCAGCTGGTCATCGCCGTCTCCGAAGTGATGGCCGCGCGCGCCCTGTACCGGGAGACGTGGCTGAGCCGTACGACGCGGTGGCGCGTGGGCGGGATGGCCGCGATCGAGTTCTGGTCCGCATGGCGCGCGTTGGGCGGCGACTGGGAGGCCGCGGTGGCCGCGCTCGCGCCGTCGGCACGGGTGATCGAGCTGTGGCAGCGGCGCAGCGTCGAGGAAGCCGCCGCTCTGGCGCCGTACGCGGCCAAGGTCGCCGCGGCCGGCCTGCCGATGGGCATGGTCGGCGATCCGGAACTCGCTGCGGCCGCGCAGAAGCTCCTGGACGCCTGCCTCGAGGACCAGGGCGAGGACGCGGTGCGGGAGGCCATCACGGGGCTGCGCGCGGTGTTTCACGAGCCGGACCCGGAGCCGCCGACTTCGTGAACCCTTCAGCGGAAGTCCTCGAATGCCCTGTTCAGCGCCTTGGTACGCGCGGATCGTGTGACTCCCAGGGGTGTTTTCGCGACTCCTGCGGGTGCTGGATTGGCATTACCGCCGCAGGTGGGTGCAGGATGCGCAGCGACGGGTCCGACGTCAACTGCTGGTGCCGTTCGGCATTCTGGGCCTGTTTGCGGGGGGTGGCGGTCAGAGCCAGGGCACGTACCTCTCCGCCCGACCACGTGGTCCCAGTGCGCAAAAGGGGAGCCCCAACGGTCATGCCCGAGCTTTGGTCGGCGGAGGGCACAGCCGAGGACTCCCCGGTGTCGCGTTGAGATCGCACCAGCCCGAGTGAAATCACGAGAGATGAATCCTGCAGCGACACCTCGGAACGGTACACCAAGGGAAATGACGTCCCGCCTAACCCAGGTCGGACGGGTAGCACCTGCCCTCACCGCCCTCTTGGCCATGGTCGCCATTTGCCTCCTGGCCGCCCTCGGGCACCCGGAGCAGATCACTGCTGTGGCCTTGTTCGGCGGCGCCGTCTTCGCCGGCGGCACGATCGTCAACGTGACCGTCCATATCCGACGCTGAGCCCGGTGGGCAGGCGCGGCTAGCATGCGAGGCGCCCTGTCCCCGGCGCTGGAATGCCGGGGACAGGGCGTAATCACTGGTGGCCATCCGAGCCAGGTGATGGTGAGGACGGACAGGCGGCGCAGGGGCCGGTTCACCCAGTAGGTGAGGGAGAGCTGGCCAACGGAGGCGTGGCGCACCTCCTCGCCCTCGCGGTCGTCGGCGTTCCACTGCCCAAAGCTTTACGGATCGGCCGCGGCGGCGTCCAGGACGTCCCAGACCGTGTCTTGACGCCTGCACCGCTGCGCTGACACCCACTCAGGCCTTTCAGGCAAAAGCCTGGGTAGTGCCGCACGACGCGATACAGTGGGAATACCGGGAGCACTCGCCGACGCTGCACGTGCAGGGGGACGGCACTCCCGTATGGGCCGACCAAGCCTAGAAGCAGCCCGACCGGGGCGGCCAAGGCGTGGTCATCGCGGGCCTCGTATTGGTGATGTGGATTTGGCAGCGGGCCGCCGCCAGAGCACTGTATGGCGACCCGCCGGATACTGTGGCTGAGCACTGTAGGTGGTCAGTCTGAGCATGCCAGTTGGCCACGCCGCCTGACTTGCTCAAGCACTTCACAGCCGTGGCAGGTCCGCAGTCTCTGCCGTCACAACCCAGCGCCTCTCGAGAGCGTTACCCGGCCGCTCGCTGATCGATCACCTTTTCGCGCATCAGTTCCTCCAGCTCCGTGTCCGACAGTGGGTGCAGTGTGTGCAGAAGACGGCGCAGGCCGGGTTCGTCCAGCATCTTGCTGCTGACCGCCACCTCAGCGTTGCGGTAGCGGCGGGTGAGAGTGATGACGCCGCCGGGGAAATCGCGGAGCGTACGCATTTCGCCGTGTCCGTCCACCGTGCAGGTCATCTCCTTCTCCACGGGTTTGGGGCTTTGGAGTTTCGGCGTGAGCGGCGAGCGCACCGCGAGGGCCACGTACGCGTCCTGTTGAACGGAGTGGTACTCAACGTAGAAGGAGGCGGGACCGACCTCGGCACGAGCTACCCGCATGCCAGGCGGCGTAGCGATCACGTACAGCAGTTCCGGGTGCTCCCGGTACCGTGCGACCTCCGCTGCGTGCTGGCGCTGGCGTGACTGCGTCGGGCCGATGGAGCCTCCGTAGGCCACCGCGGCGGCGAGGGCGGCCACCGCCCCGAGCCTCACCCACCGGTTTGGTACGAAGAATGCCGCAGCCACCGCGTACGGCACCCCCGTCAGCGCGACTCGGGTACCAGCACTCCCCAGGTCGACGTCCCCGCTGTAGGCGGCCAGACCTGCCAGGACGCCGAGCGTGCCCAGGACGAACACCAGGACCGCCCAGCCGAGCCGCTGCGACACGGAGCCGCACAGTGGCACCACGGCCCGCACCGGTATGCCAGTTGTGGCCAGCAGGCCCACTGTCAGCGGCACACCCAACACCAGGGCCAGCACCACCGCCCCGGCCCCACCGCCCCAAGCCGTCACCAGCAGCCAGAAGCCGAGCGTCGGCACCGCGGCCACCATCGTCGCCCAGACCAGGAAGAGATGCAGGGCCATCTGCGCCCCTCTGCTGCTCGTCATACCGTGGAGCCTGCCAGCCAGTGTGCTGCCGCACATGAGTTTCTCTACTCAGTACGCCCTTGCCACTCTGCGGAAGGTGACGCCCGCCCTTGCCGAGGGACCGTCACCACATGGAATCAGCTGGCCGACCGGGGCGCTCAGCGTGGTCAGCTATCGCGTGGAGTGGCCAACTACGGCGCTCAGTCGCAATTGGGCCGAAGCATGAGATCTGTGACTGGCGGAGCCGAACGGACTGGCAAAGGTGCTGGGTCGAAGTGGCATGGTTGGGTCATGCTGCGGGTTCGTAGGTGACGGTCTGATCGGGGCAGTCGGCCGCCGTCTCGCGCAGGGCCGCCACCTCGGTCTCGTCGGCCGCGAGGCTCCAGCGTAGTTTCGTGCCGACCCACTCCGCGGCGTATCGGCAGTGCACCTCGGCCGCCGGCGGCAGCCACTGGGCGGGGTCCTGGTCGGCTTTGGAGCGGTTCGAGCGGGCGGTGACCGCGACCAGGCTCGTGGCCGATCCCTGGTCGTTAGCGTAGGCCTCACGCCGCTGTGCCGTCCATGCGGACGCCCCGCTGTCCCAGCTTTCCGCGAGGGGCACCATGTGGTCAATGTCCAGGCCGGAGGCGGATGTTACCCACACCTGGTCGTAGTACGACCACCAGCGCCCGCCCGACAGCCGGCAGCGGGGCCCGACCGTGGGTGGCTCGACGGCCTCGTCGAGCAGCACCTCCGCGCGTGTGTTGCAGCCGTCGGACGGATCATCTCCGGTGTTCCAATGGCGGAAGGCGTCGCGGTCGTAACCGTCACGGGACTCGGCCTCCACCGGCAGACGAATAACGGCCTCGGCCAGCGGGAGCGTCTCCACCGCATGAGCAGGCGCAGGAGCGGTGAGGGGCAGGAGGGCTAGGGAGGCGGCGGCCAAGCAGCGCAGTGCAGCGGTGAACATGAATCATTGGTAATGGCCCCTCAGGGGGCGCTGTCAGGCGTTCCTCGAGTGCGCCGCCCGTATGGGCGCAATAGTCGCACCGGAAACCGGGCTGCACGGCCTCCCCGCAGCCCTCACTCCGAGCGTGCCCTGCCCTGGCTCCCCCGACTTGCCTGAGGACAGCGGCCCTGGTTGGGCCCCGTAGGCCGGGTGGTTGGGTCGTGGAATGTCAGCATGTTCGGTCTGCCGTACCCGGTCCGGGTGACACTGCCCGAGCGGGAGAACTCCAGCAGGCAGCCAAGCGTCGTGCCGGGCATGAAACCGATCAACGACGCGCACGTGACGGAACCGGGACTCGCGGTGGTGGAAGTCGCGGCCGCGGACGACGAGACCGCCTTCGCCGTCCAGGAACTGCTCGCAACCCGGTGGGTAACCGCGCTGGCGGACCGCACGGTCCGTGAGCCGGGCGAGCCGGGCGTACGGCTGCGCTGCTACCTGGACTTGCGGCAGGCTGCCGCCGCCGCCTGACCCGGGACGCTGGCGTCGCCGTCTCGCCCGTGTCAGGCGGGAGGGGCGGCGACGCATTGCGCGGTCAGCCGCGGCGGCGGAACAGACCACTGCGGGGCTTGCCCGGCTCCCGGTCGTGCTCCGGCTCCGATTCCGATGGTGTGGCCCTGGCGGCCTGCTTCCTCGGGGACCTTCACCGTATTGTCGACCTGCGCCTTGGCGACGTCGGCGGACACGAACGCGAGGAGCACCAGGCCCTCCTGGCTGGTCGGCGGATAGATCCGCCCCCCAGCCGCTTCTCGTGCTTGACGTTCTCGATCGCGTCCAGCCGGGAGCGGACCAGGCGTGCACTGTGTGCTTGTCCGTTCCCGCGGCAGTATCTGGCCCCACTCTGGGGCGGTCTCGTCCTTGAGTTTTGAGCTCTTTGTCGAACACGGGACATCCGAGGTGCTGGCTCCTCCTTGTCGAGGCGGCCGGTTCGGACAGAAGACGGCTGATGTGCCCGTTGCCGTGTTTTTTGGCCGCTCTCTGCCGGTGTGTCAGGAAGCACGAAACGGCTGGTCAGGCCACATTCGGACATTTGTTTTGTTGCCTGCGTCACAACTATTGACCGGCTCTGTTATCACGTCTTTACTCTCTGCGTTCTATGTGAACGCTGTGGTCTGGGGATGGGGATTGTGAAAGCTTGGTGGGGCGGGGAGCCGTCGCAGTGGCTGCGAACACTAAGAGCAGGGGTTCTGGGGGGTGTAGCCACCTCACTGATCCTTACGGCGCTGCCTGTTCTGCCGGTATCGGCGACGGCAGTCAGTTCCGCAGCCGCGGCTGAGGCCTCCTCAGGAGTGGTGGACGAGGCCACGGCACTTGCCGAGGCGAAGGCCTCTGGGCAGCAGGTGGAGGTGACGGCGGCTCGCGGCGAGTACACCACGACGCACGCCAACCCCGATGGAACCCTCACGCTGACACAGTCCACAACTCCCCAACGTGTCAAGCAGGACGACGGCACCTGGGAGGCCGTCGACGCGACACTCGAGCGGCGTCCTGACGGGCGGATCGGTCCGAAGGGGGCAGTGGTCGATCTGTCGTTCTCGGGTGGTGGCCCCGGCGCAGGCATGTTGCACCTGGGTAAGAATGGTCGGTCCATTAGCCTGGGGTGGCCGGGTGCGCTGCCGGAACCAGTTCTTGAAGGCGCGACGGCCACTTACCCGAACGTTCTGGACGGCGTGGACCTGCAGCTGACCGCCACGGCTGAGGGCTACCGTGAGGTTCTGGTCGTCAAGACACCCGAGGCTGCCCAGCATCCGGAGCTGGAGTCGGTTGAACTCACAGCCCGCGGTGACGGGCTGACGGTGGTGCCGGGCGCCGGGGGCGGTTTGCGCGCCCTTGATGATGACGGCAACGCGATCTTCCGTGGGCCTGCCGGCCAGATGTGGGATTCCGCCGGCACGGCCGAGTCAGGCCCTCAGCCGCAACTGCTGCATACAGCCGCTGCCACCGAGGACGGCGAGGGCGGGGGCGAAGACTCGTCGGAGCCTGGTAAGGGCGACGCCAGCGCGATCCTCCCGGTGCGTGTGCAGGAGGGCTCTGTCATCGTGCAGCCCGACCTCGAACTCCTACGCGGGGCCGAGACCGTTTACCCCGTGTACATCGACCCGCCGATCGGCCTGGGCGCACAGGAACGCACGAAGATTTCATCCGATGGCGACCGTTTCTGGATGTTTGACGGTGACAAGGGTGTCGGCAAGTGCGGCACCGCGGACGGCTACTCCTGCGGCAGTGGATACGTCGACCGGATGTACTTCGAGTTCGCACCCACCGCGCTGGCCGGCAAGCAGATACTCGATGCCACCTTCCGTGCCCGCGAGACGTGGTCGTTCAACTGTGACGCCCACACCGTCGACCTGAAGCGCACCAACAACATCTCCGAAGCCACTCGCTGGCCCGGACCGTCAACGCTGGACCATCTGGGCGACCGCAAGGTCTCCGCGGGCCGAAGCACTCAGTGCTCCCCGAGTCAACCCGACGCCTGGGTTGAGTTCCACGACAACCCCAACGAGACCGACGAGAACCTTACTCCCACGGTTCGCTCCTTCGCGGCCGGCTCCTTCAGCCGCCTTACCCTAATGCTGCGCGCCAACGACGAGACCGAGCCCCGCGCCTGGAAGCGTTTCGACGACAACGCCGAGCTGCAGGTCATCTACGCGTACAAGCCAGGCGTGCCGACCAACGTCGGGATTATTCCGGGTACGGGCACGACGGCGTACTGCAGGACGTCCGCAGACCCCTTGGTGGTCACCATGGAAAAGCCGACGATTCAGGCTCGGGTCCAGACCCAGGTGCCCTCGACGTCGGGTGCTCTGCTGCAGGCTGAGTTCGCTCTGGAGCGGCGTGGCACGGACAACGTGTGGCGTCAGATCTGGGTCGGTGATGCGCCGGATTCTGGCTGGGATCCTGACAACACCCTTGAGCGAATGGCGACACCGCAGCTCGCAGATGGCTACATGTACCGGTTGAAGGCACGCACGCAGTCGCACTGGACATACCTGACCGTCCCCGATGACCTCTGGTCCGCCTACAGTTCCTGGTGCTACTTCAAGACGGACTCGGCCGCGCCGAAGGCACCGCGGATCACGTCGGTTTCGCCGTACACCCTGTGCTCCACCGTCTGTGAGGGCAATGGCGGCCCGGGAGTACCGGGAACGTTCGTCTTCGAGCCGAACACCGCAGACATCACCAATGGCACCACCGACATCACGGCCTACGAGTGGAAACTGCTGTCCACCGCAGCCCAGAAAGTGCCCCGCGGAACCACCCTCTCGACGACAGTGAACACCGTCAGCCCACCCCTCGCGGGAACCCAGGTGCTGTCCGTCAGAGCGAAGGACGTGTACAACCGATGGGGCGCTCCGCAGGAGTTCATCTTCAAGGTGGCCCCGGCAGAGGGAGCTGTCGGCCGCTGGCATATGGACGGTGTCCCCGGTTCCGGCACGACCACAGCTACTGACACGGCGGAAGCAGGCTCCACACGCAATCACGCCACTCTCGACGGAACCGGTACCGGGTGGTCCTCCCGGGCTCGGCGAGGCGAGGACGACTATTCGCTGCGGCTGAACGACTACACGGCAACGCCTACTCAGACCGGTTACGCGGCCACGTCCGCACCTGTCGTGAACACTCGGGACTCCTTCACTGTCTCGGCCTGGGTGCAGCTGACCGACGCGTCCGCCAATCGGGTTGTGCTGTCCGCCCCCGGGACGAACGGCAGTGCCTTCGCGCTGTACTACTCGAGTGCCTTGAAGAAGTGGGTCTTCAACCGGATCGACAAGGACGTGGCCGGCCCGGCCTACATCCGGTCGGTCGCGGACCAGGAAAGCCCACAGCTGAACGTGTGGACGCACGTCGCGGGGGTGTTCAAGACAGAGGGCGACGACAACCTCCCTGACACCGACCCCGCCAACGACACCATCCAGCTGTTCATCAACGGCCGTCCGCAGGGACAGCCTGTCGTCCTCCAACAGACGGCCGGCACCTATACCCCGTGGACCGCGACCGGTGGGCTGCAGTTCGGCCGCTTCAAGTCGGCCGGCGCCTACAGCTCCTACCACGTCGGCCTGATCGACGAGGTCGCTGCATGGCAGCGTGCGCTCTCCCCGGAAGACCTCCTGCAGGACGCTCAGGTTCTGCAGGACGGGGAACCTGCCAACGAACTCGTCGCCCACTGGGACGCCGCCACAGCCACGGGCACACAGATTCCGGAACGGTCGGCCTACCCGGTTCCCGCCATGACGGTGACCGGGACGACGGTCAGCGAGGAGGACAACGCGCTGGTGCTCGACGGTACAGCCGGCTACGCCTCCGCGGCGGGACCGGTGGTGGATGAGACGGGGTCGTTCACCGTTGCTGTCAGTGTCCGGTTGGACTCGGCTGCCCTTGCCGGCAAGCCGGCGGGGTATCGCGCGCAGGTGGCCGGGCAGCGTCTGGGCGGGGAGTCCTCGTGGGCGCTGTGGGTCAACAAGCTGGACGAGGGCGTGCACCTCTGGGAGTTCACACGAACGGCGGTCGGACCGGACGGGAAGGTGTCCCAGAGTGCCACTGTGTCCGACGACGCCCTGGCGGACATGGACAGCTTCGTGACGCTCACCGGAGTCTTCGACGCCCAAGAAGGCTGGGAGTCGATCTCAGACGACGGAAGCAGTGAAATCCGTTACGGAAAGCTCCATCTATACGTCCGTGAGGTGCTCAAGCCCGACGTTGAGAACGCAGGCTTCCCCCACCCTCAGCAGGGCAGCGGCGAGCTGAGCCTGGGGCGGGGAGCAGCGGCCGGTGCGGTGGGCCACTACCTGCCTGGCGCACTGGAGAGCCTGCGCGTGTGGACCGGTGCCATGACGCTTGACCAGGTCAGCTCCCAGGTTTTGGATCCGGCCGGCACCTGATCGACCTTTCACCCGCTGTGAGGGCGGTAGGCCTTCCGTGCCGCTTCCGCCCTCACAGCCCTCACCCTTCCGCGCCTACGTCGCGCGGAGATTTCCCGTCTCTCGTCCAAGACCAGGCACTGGTGCTGCCTGGTCCGAATCAGGAAGACATCACGTGAATCCCTTCGGCATACCCCGGCGAACCCCGGGCCGCGGGAGCGGAAGCAGCAGACGCTGGACCCGGCGCTTGGCCACCCTCACTGGCCTGTCCCTGCTCCCCGGCCTGCTCACCCCGGTCGCCTTCGCCGCTGACGAGCCCGATCCCCTGGGCCCTCCTACGCTGGAGGCGCCCCGCTCGGCGAAGGTGACCCCCTTCGTTGCGAAGGTGAACAAGAAGACCGCCGCTATCGTGAACGAGGCCGCCCAGGCTGATCGCACCGCGGCGAAGCGCGCCCGCCGAGACCAGCAGCACACCACGACCTGGCCGACAGCCGGCAAGGCAACTCTGCGTCTCGCGACACATGCGACAGCCCGGACGGAAGCAGGCGACCTGCCCGTCACAGCCACCGCCCCTGCCAAGGGCAACAAGGCACGCTCCCTCACGGTCGAGGTCCTGGACCAGAAGGGCGCTGCTGCGCTGGGCGTCAAGGGCGTCGTACTCAAGGTCGCCGCTACCGACGGCGGCCGAACCCGCGTCGGCGTGGACTATTCCGCCTTCGCCTCCGCCTACGGCGGCGACTGGGCCGGACGCCTGAAACTGTTCCGCCTGCCCGACTGCTCCGACACCACCCCTGCCAAATCCGCCTGCCGCACCCGCACCGAGCTCGGATCCACCAACAACCGCGCGGAGCAGAACGTTGCCGCCACGCTGAGCCTGCCGGCCGACGGCGCGCCGATGATGCTGGCGCTGGCCGCGGGTACCCAGTCGGGCGCAGGTGACTACAAGGCCACTCCCCTGTCGTCGTCGTCCACCTGGGAAGCGGGCGGCGGCTCGGGAACGTTCACCTGGAACTACCCCCTGCGTGTCCCGCCGGCTGCAGCGGGCCCGACGCCCGATCTTGCGATCTCCTACGACTCCGGGAGCATCGACGGCCGCACCGCCAGCACCAACAACCAGGGCAGTCAGGTCGGCGAGGGCTTCGACCTGACATCGTCGTACATCGAGCGGAAGTACGGCTCCTGCGACGACGACGGTCACGCGGACAAGTTCGACCTGTGCTGGAAGTACGACAATGCCTCCCTTGTCCTCAACGGCAGGGCCACCGAACTCGTCAAGGACGACACCACCGGCACCTGGCGGCTGAAGAACGACGACGCATCCACCGTCAGCCGCTCGACCGGCGCCGAGAACGGCGACGACAACGGTGAGCACTGGACCGTCATCACCGGCGACGGCACCAAGTACGTCTTCGGTCTGAACAAGCTCACCGGAGCGGGAGCCGACGACCGTACCAACTCCGTGTGGACCGTGCCGGTCTTCGGCGACGACGCCGGCGAGCCCGGCTATGCCGACGGCACCAGTTTCTCCGGCCGGGTCAAGACACAGGCGTGGCGGTGGAACCTCGACTACGTCGAGGACACCCACGGCAACGCCAGCTCCTACTGGTACACCGCCGACACCAACCACTACGACCAGCTCGGCGACGACACCATCGGCACCCCCTACGTGCGCGGTGGCTACCTCCGGGAGATCCGCTACGGTCAGCGCGCCGGAGCTCTCTTCGCCACCCCTGCCGCCTCCAACAGGGTCGTCTTCAGCTACGAAGAGCGCTGCCTCGCCTCCGGCACCGGCTGCGACTCCCTGACCGAGTCCACCCGTGACAACTGGCCCGATGTGCCCTTCGACGCGGTGTGCAAGGCCAACGTCAAGTGCACAGGCAACAACGGGCCCACGTTCTTCACCCGCAAGCGTCTGACCGCCGTCACCACCTCTGCCTGGAACGCGGCCGCCGCCACCCCGGCATACGAAGAGGTGGACACCTGGACGCTCGAGCACCTCTACCTCGACCCCGGGGACACCGGCGACTCCACCGACCAGACACTCTGGCTCGACGAGATCCGCCACACCGGCAAACGCGGCACCGACCTCGCCCTGGACCCGGTCAAATTTGGCCATGAGATGCTGGCCAACCGTGTCGACGGCCCCGACGACATCCTCCCGCTGCACAAGCCGCGGCTGAAGACCATCACCTCCGAAACCGGCGCCCAGACGACCGTCACCTACCTGCCCGCCGACTGCGCATACGGGCAGACCATGCCCAAGGTCGACACCAACACCAAGCGCTGCTACCCGGTGTACTGGGCACCCAACGGTGAAGACGAGCCGATCCTCGACTGGTTCCAGAAGTACCCCGTCAGCGCCGTCTCCGTCACCGACCCCCACGGCGGCGGCCTCGCTGTCCAGCACTCCTACCAGTACTCCTCCAGCGGCGGCGCCTGGCACTACAACGAGGACCCGCTGACTCCCGCCAAGGAACGCACCTGGTCCATCTGGCGCGGCTACGAGCGCGTCACCCACCTCACCGGCGTGTCCACCGGCACCCAGAGCAAGACCGTCACCGTGTACCTGCGAGGCATGCACGGCGACCGTGTCCTGGGCACCGACGGCAAGACACCCGACCCGACCGCCCGCAAGACCGCGACCGTCACCGGCGTCAAGGCCGCCCAGATCACCGACCTCGACCAGTACGCCGGCTTCACCCGGGAAACCGTGACCTACAACGGCAGCGCCGAAGTGGAAGGCACGGTCAACGATCCCTGGTCCAAGCGCACCGCGACCCAGCACAAGTCGTACGCGGACACCGAGGCCTACTACGTCCGTACCGGTGCCACACACACCCGCACCAACATCACCAGTGGCGTCACCCCCCGCGACCGGATCCGCACCGTCCGCACGACCTACGACGACTACGGCATGGCCGAAGCCGTCGAAGATGCAGGCGACGTCTCCGTGACGGGTGACGAGAAGTGCACCCGCAGCTGGTACGCGCGCAACGATGCCGCGGGTATCAACTCCCTCGTCTCCCGCAGCCGGACCGTGGCCAAGCCCTGCGCGACCGCGGACGCGAGCCTCGACCTGCCCGCCGACGCCGCTCGTCCCGGCGACGTCATCTCCGACATCGCCACCGTCTACGACAACCCCACCGCAACCACCTGGACCGCCACTCAAAAGCCCACCGTAGGGGAGGCGACCTGGACGGGTCGCGTCAAGGGGTACGGCACGGATGACTCCCCCGTGTGGCAGAAGGTGTCCACCGCCACCTACGACGCCCTCGGCCGCACCCTGATCGTCAAGGACACCCACGGCCAACTGGTCTCCCGCACCACCTACACACCGGCGGCCGCAGGGCCCTTGACGACCACGACCGTGGAGAACGTCAAGCTTCACAAGACGACCACCACGGTCGATTTCGCCACTGGTGCGACCACCAAGGTCACCGACCCGAACGGCAGGGTCACCGAGTCCGAATACGACAGCCTCGGACGTGTGACCAAGGTCTGGCTGCCGAACCGCCTCAAGATCCTGAACAAGACGCCCAACTACGTCTACGCCTACAACGTCACCAGCACCGGCATGTCCTGGGTGTCCACCAGCACCCTCAGAGGCGACGCATCCGCATACAACACCACCTACGCCTTCTACGATTCTCAGCTGCGTCCCCGGCAGACCCAGTCACCCACGCCTCAGGGCGGCCGCCTGATCACGGTCACCCTCTACGACACGCGCGGCATGGTGGTCAGCCAGCACAACGACATCTGGGACAGCACCTCCCTGCCCGCCTCGACTCCGGTCGCCACCTCCGGCGGTCAGGCTCCGATTCAGACGGACACCACCTACGACGGCGCCGGCCGCGCCACGAAGGCGGAGACCAAGGTTTACGGTGTCACCCGCTGGACGACCACCACCACCTACGCCGGCGACACCGTGTCCACCAGCGCTCCCGACGGCGGACAGGCCACGGCTGTGGTCACCAACGCCCTGGGCCAGATGACCGAGCGCCGCGAATACGCGGGCCCACAGCCCACCGGCACCGAGTTCACGCGCACCCGCTTCACCTACCACCCGGCCGGCCAGCAGAAGACCGTCACCGGCCCCGACGAATCGCAGTGGACGTACACCTACGACCTGTTCGGCCGACAGGTCGCTACCACCGACCCGGACAAGGGCAGCTCCGTCACCGAGTACAACGACCTCGACCAGGTCACGAGCACCACTCCCAACGCCGACGTCAACAAGAAGCTGCTGTACGAGTACGACGAGCTCGGCCGCAAGACGGGCATGTGGCAGAAGGACAAGACGGACGCGAACAAGCTGGCCGCCTGGACTTTCGACACCGCCGCCAAGGGACAGCCGTACGAGGCCACCCGCTTCGACGGCGGCGCCGCCACGGGCAAGGCGTACACCAAGAAGATCACCGCGTACGACTATCTCTACAACGCCACCACCACTGAACTGCTGCTGCCTGAGGGGGACTCGCTGCGGGCAGCAGGGGTAGGGCCTACGCTCACCTCCACGGCGGCCTACCGGATCGACAACACGGTGAGCCAGACCGGTTCACCGGCTGTAGGCGGGCTGCCGTACGAGGCCGTCGAATACAAGTACAACGCCACCGGCCAACAGATCACCACCAGGGGATCCTCCTACTACCTGCAAAAAGCCAACTTCTCCCCGCAGGGTGACCTCCGTGATCTCTGGCTCGGCACCGGCGAAAAGCTGATCTACGTCACCAACTCCTACGAGGAGGGCACCCGGCGCCTCACCGGAATCAAAGTGACCGACGATGTCAACAGCTTCCCGCTGCAGGACCTCGCCTTCACCCAGGACGACGCCGGCAACGTCACCTCGATCTTCGACACCACCACCCTCGGCGGTGCCGCCAAACCCGACCACCAGTGCTTCACCTACGACGGTTACAGCCGCGTGACCGAGGCCTGGACTCCCAAGACCGCAGACTGCGCACCGGCTGGACGCACCACCGCCAACATCGACGGCTCCGCCCCGTACTGGACCTCCTACACCTACAACGAGGCCGGCCAGCGAGCCACCGAAACCACACACACATCGACCGGCGACAAAACCACCTCCTACGTCTACAACGACACAACCAAGGACACCAAGCCCCACACACTCGACAAAACCACCGGCGCCCGCACCGCCGGCTACACCTACGACAGCAGCGGAAACACCACCTCCCGCCCCGGCCCAGCCGCGCAGCAGACCCTCGCCTGGGACGCGGAGGGCGAGCTGTCCAAGGTGACGGAAGGCACCGCGCAGACCGGTTACCTTTACGACGCTAACGGCGAACTGCTCATCCGTCGCGCCTCCGGCAACGGCGATACCATCCTCTACTTCGGCAACACCGAAGTCCGCCTCACCGTCAAGGGCACAACCAAAACCGTCAGCGGAACCCGCTACTACACCGCCAACGGCCAGACCATCGCCGTCCGCACCGCGGTATCGGGAACCTCAGGGACCAAGCTCAGCTTCCTGGCCGCCGACCACCACGGCACATCCAACGTCGCAATCGAAGCTGGCACCTTCGCCCCGACGAAGCGCTACACCACACCCTTCGGCGCCCCCCGCGGCCCGCAGCAGTACGGCCCCTGGCCCGACGACAAGGGCTTCCTCGGCAAACCCCGCGACACCAACACCGGCCTCACCCACATCGGGGCCCGCGCATACGACCCGGAAACCGGCCAGTTCATCAGCGTCGACCCCCTCCTCGAACTCGACAAACACCAAACCCTCAACGGCTACTCATACGCAGCCCAGAACCCCCTCACCCACTCCGACCCAACCGGAATGGGCCTTGCCTGCGGCGGAGCCGGCGGAGCCGGCGAAGCATGCCCCACGAACCCAGGCGGGGGCTCGAAGGGACAGCCGAAGATTGTCCGAGGCGCGGACAGCCGAGGTAGCGGCAACGGAAGCGCGAATGCCGATGGCACGGCGAGTTCAGGGTCCTCGCTAACCATCCTTGAGTACGACGATAACCCGAAGGGTGGATGCGAATGGGGCTTCCTGTCCGGAGTTTGTAAAGATGTCGGGGAAAGCTTCTACGGGCTCGTCAGTAACGTCCCCCATATGGCGGAGTACGCCGGATGGATCTTCGATGAAGATTGCCGAGACGGCGGCGGTCCAGGGTATGTCGGCTGTGACTACGGAAGTCAGTTCGACAACTGGATATCCAGCTACGGTTACGATGTTGGTGGCGATGAGTACCTAGTTCCTAGCGCCATCGTTGCCATCCTTGGGCACCGCGAAGGCGGAGGATGGTCCGGTAAGCCCAACACCAAGGGCGCATCGCTTAAGTCTCTCCCGAAAGACTGGTCTCGACGAACAGTAGGAATAATAGACGTCGGCGTTGAGCAGATCCCAGTCCTCAGCGGACCCGGCATGAAGCCCAGCAAGGTAAGGGTTCCTGGGCGAGTGAAGGCGAATGAGGATCACGTGGAAACTTACACAGCAGCATTCATGCGGCAGAATCCAGCCATCAGAAAGGCCGTGCTTTACATCGACAACGATGCAGGTACGTGCGGCACGTGCCGTCGAACTCTCCCGGATATGCTCCCCGAAGGGGTCAAACTTTGGGTGATTTCGCCGCGTAAGACTGAGGTTTTCGAAGGCGATTGATGCAGGGCGCCTAGCGGCCCGTCCGTCCCCGGACGGGCCGCTACTGCTGCATGGGGCGCCTACCAAGGTGGGTCTTCGGATGTCGTCGACGGTCGTGGGGCTACATAGGTTCGCCACTTGACCGAACCTGATCCCCGAACCCATTCCAGATGTTCCGGCGTCGTTGCCGCGATCATTAGATCGCATTCATCTTTCGAGTCGCCTGGATGCACCAGAGCGAGCCATTCCTCGCTCGCGAGGATCCGCGAATCACGTGTCGGCCAATTCCAAGCCACAAAGGGGATCTCGTGAGCTTGCGAGGAAATCCAGTTTACATCGACACCTTGGGCAACCTTCATCACGGGAGCTCCGAAGATTGCCTCGACCACTGTGGCATGCAGCAGAAATGTCGACAGTGATTCTCTAGTCGAAGTCCAAGGGTTACTCCGATTGGATGGATCCTTTTCGTAGACGAGGCGATTCTTGTCGGTTTGGTCAAAAGCCCACAGTCGACTTCCCTGACTCTCAACCCAGAATGGCACCTTCCCTTCCTTCGCCGCCAGCTCGCAAAGGGGGATGGCGTAGTTTTGCGTGGTTATTCCCCCATCCCATTGGCTTGAGATGTGGTGCCACTCAGTGAGTTCCGGAGTCAGCGAAGGGGTTGGTGTGACGTTAGG
This sequence comes from Streptomyces sp. P9-2, assembly GCF_051903975.1. Classification (NCBI taxonomy): domain Bacteria; kingdom Bacillati; phylum Actinomycetota; class Actinomycetes; order Kitasatosporales; family Streptomycetaceae; genus Streptomyces; species Streptomyces sp. P9-2. The sequence continues at coordinate 7,048,665 of NZ_CP192633.1, read as the reverse complement.
CGATGTGGGCGGCCCATACCACGCCCGCACGAAAGAACGCAAGTTCTTGTTGATCAATGGTTCTAGGTAGTTCATGAGAACCATTATGCCCCGCTGACTTGGATCTTCCAGATGAGATTACCTATCGGATTAGCCTCGATGTTTCGTGACGGTCCGCTGGCGGAGTCGTATGGGCGCAATGGTCGTACCGGAAATCGCCGCGGCACCACGCTCATCAGCTCCCGGCGGATGGTCAGCACGCCCCTCTCGCCGTACCCGGTTGGGTGACGCTGCCCGGACGCGCGAACCCCGGCAGGTGCGTGTGCGTCGTGCCGGGTATGAAGCCGATCAACGACGGGCACGTGGCCAAGCCGGGACTCGCGGTCGTGGAAGTCGCCGCTGCCGATGACGAGACAGCGTTCGCCGTCCAGGAACTTCTCGCCACACGGTGGGCGATCGCGCCGGCGGACCGCACCACCCACGAGCCCGGCGAACCAGGCGTACGACTGCGCTGCTACCTGGACCTCAAGCAGCAGCCTGAGACGTAGACGGGGAACCGGAGGTCGTGGCCAGGATCGTGCAGCTGCGCGGCCCAGGCCGCCCTCAACGAATCGATACGGCGTGTGCATCCAGCAACGACAGGACTGAGCAGGCTTGGGCCCTGTGACCGACCGGCTTTGATGGCCTGATCACGAGGTGGTCTCTGGTCCGACTGACTACGCTGAGCGCCCTCGCGCGTCGGGAGGTTCGGTTGGTACGGCGGAGTACGCTCGGGCAGGACTTCCGGCGGTTGTGGGGCGCCTATGCGGTCAGTACAGCAGGCAGTGCCGTCGGCATGGGGGCGTTGCCGCTGATCGCCCTTGTGGTGCTGGATGCCTCGGCGTTCCAGGTCTCTGTGCTGGCTGCGTTGTCTGCGGTGGCCAGTGCGGTGATCGCTCTGCCGCTCGGTGTGCGTATCGAGCACCAATACAAGCGGCCGGTCATGATTGCCGCCGATCTGGCCCGCTGCGTGCTGCTGACCAGCATTCCCCTCGCCATGGCTTTCGAAAGGCTCACCTTCACCCAGCTGTGCGTCGTCGGCGCTCTCCAGACGGCCGCGTCTGTCGCGTTCGACGCGGCCAGTGGAGCGCATCTGAAAGCACTCGTCCTGCCCGAGCACCGACTACGTGCCAACAGCCTCTTGGAGACGACCAACTGGATCAGCGTCAGTGCCGGCCCGCCCGTCGGCGGGCTTCTGATCGGGGCACTGGGCGCGGCGGCCACGATGGTGGTCGATGCTCTGTCCTTCCTCGGGTCGGCTGTGGGCATCCGTCGTATCCGGCAGCCCGAACCCGCACCACCGGCACGCGCCGCCGCCGCTCCCCTGGGCCGGGACATCGCGGCCGGCTGGCAGTACCTCCTGCGCCACCCAGGACTGCGGCCGCTGTTCTTCAACGCGCTGCTCTTCGGCGGATCCGTCATGATGGCCTCGCCGCTGATGGCCGTCCTCATGCTGGACGACCTCGGTCTGGCACCGTGGCAGTACGGACTCGCTCTGGGACTGCCGTGCCTGGGCGGTGTACTGGGCTCACGCCTGACTCCGCTCCTCACCCGGCGATTCGGACAGCGCCGCATCCTGCTGGTGTCCGGCGTTGCGCGCACAGTGTGGACGATCCTGCTGCCGCTGACGCCCTCCGGTGCCCTCGGCCTGTTCGTCATCGTGGCCGCCGACTTCGGGCTGCTCATCTCCGCCGGGATCTTCAACCCGTCGTTCACCACCTACCGCATGGAGGCCACACCGGACGCGTACATGTCCCGGGTCGGCACCTCCTGGTCGGTGGGCGCGAAGACATGCCAGGCGGCCTTCGTGGTCGCCAGCGGCCTCATCGCCACCGCCGCAGGCGTACGCGGCGCCCTGCTTGTCGCCGGCCTGCTGTGCATCGCGAGCGCGCTGCTTCTGCCATGGCGAAGGGCGCGCTTGTCCAGCGGGCATGTTCCCTTGCCTACGACAGGAGCGGTTGCGTCCCCGGCCACGGACAGCCCGGCCGCGTAGCAGCTTCTCTGGCTGCAGGGACGACTTCGTCAGCCCGGTCAGGCATCCGCGCCTTTGGTGCCGGCCCACGGGGCCACAAGCACACCATTCGACCAGTTCTGCAGGCGGCGCAGCGGCGGTCGCAGCAGGAGACTCGCCGACCTTACGGACCTTCCTCCATAGCCTTGCTCAGGGCCTCGGCACGCTTCCCTTTTTCCGCGCTTTGCCGATCAAGAAATCCACCAATGGCAGCTGCGGATCCCGTCGGCGGCTTGTGTCGCGCCGTCCCGAGCGAGGCCGTGACGGCGCGACTGGCCGTCACGCGACCAGGAAGGGCACGGTGGTGGCTGCGCCCAGGGCGGCGCCCGCCACGGTCTGCGCGATGGTGTGGTAGGCCAGGGCGACGCGGGACCAGCACACGGCCACGGTCAGGGCGTAGGCAAGCAGCCACCAGGGGGAGTGGACGCACGCGAGGATCGCGGGGACCGCGGAGGCGACAGCGCTGTCCACGCTGATCTTCCAGCGGCCGGCGTTGTTGACGGCGAGCAGTCCGATGGTCATCAGCCACAGCGCGAGCATGGCGACGAGAATGCCGGCGGGGGCGTTGCCCATGACCATGATGAGCGAGCCGATCCCGATCGACCCGAGGATGACGAAGAAGATGGGAGTGCGCTTCGCGCGGTCGACGACGTGCCGGTCCCCCCAGGTGCCGCGCTTGCGCTCCCACTCGATGTAGGTGGCGGGGATGAGCCCTGCACACAGGGCGGCGAGGAGTCCCCAGGGGATGCCGCTCCAGCCGCCCGCGGCGGCCCCGATTCCGGTCATGCCGACGAGGAGGACGTTGCGGGGCTGGAGCACGTCGGTGACGGTGCGGGCGGTTGGGTGGTCGGTGGCGGTGTTATGTGTAGTCATGCGAGGGCTCCGGCTGCGGCGAAGGCGTCATGCGCCTGAGTGAGGATGGTCTGCCTATACGCCCTGGCGACGCGGCGCAGCCAGACGACCGCCGTAGGAGTGGCTGGCCCGCTGCTGCTCGAAAGTCGCCACGGGGCCGGCCGGAGTGCGCCCTGCCTGCTTGGCGGAGACCACCGGCACGTTCCTGACACGGAGTTGGGCTGTCGGCGGTCATGTGCTGCTGAGTACGGCGGCTGCCCTTGGAGTACTCAGGCAGGGAGTTTCAAGGCGTCGCCCTCCAACTGGGGACGCACTCCCTAGGCTGGTTCTGTGACAGACGCAGACGGCCGAATCGGCGCGGAAATCAGCCCCTTTCCGCCTTTCCTGAAGATCACCACTACCGATGTTGGCGCGATCTTCCGGCGGCGTCGGCGCAGCATCACGCAGACCGGGCCATTTCTGATCATATCTGTGGATTCCGGCCTCGCGATGGACACGGCCTTCCGAACTGAGGACGGTTCGCATCCGCATCTGTGGACAGCACACGGTCAGGCTCATCAGTTGTGGCGGCTCATTCCCTCGGGGCATGAAGGCGAAGCACGCATCGTCTCACTCAGCAACAACTTGTTCCTCGACGGCCGCGGCAGCCACGAGGGGGACCACCCGCAGATGTGCGCTGAGACCAATGAGCCACGGCAGCGGTGGCGCCTCAAGCCGGCCCCCGGCCATCGCGCGCACTATCTTGAGAACGCCGCAACCGGTCTGGTGCTCGACAGGCCGCATGACGCAGAGCGCGGCACCTGGCCGGTACTGTGGAGCGAACACAGCGGCGTAAATCAACACTGGCTGCTCGTTATGCCCTTCGCCGCACCGTCAGACCGCACTGCCTGACGGGTTGGCCTGCGGAGAGGCAGACAGCAGCGAAGTCATCCAGGGCTCGAGAACTTGCTGCCCGCCGTTACATCCACGGCTTTTGCCCCCACTGTTGGGGCGCCAGGAGCGGTGGAGCAGGAGCATGGGCAACCGTCGCACGCAGCCTTGGTGCAGGCGGCGTCACGACTGGCCGTGCCTCATCAGGATGCGGCTCTCGGGCTTGCTGATCGCGTGGTTCGCGGTGGAGGCATAGTCGGCGGGTGTGACGGTCATCCGCGGTACGGCCAGGCGGTCGGAGCCCCAAGCGTCAATCTGCGCGACGAGGTCCCGTGCGAGCTCCTCGGCCCGCGGACCACAGGCAGCCGCGCCGAGGCGGAACGGGCGCTCTGCCTCGGCGCCCTCGCGCGTGATGGTCAGATAGGCCAGGGAGTTGCCCTCGACGAGGGCGGGGCTGCGGACGGGGACGGCGGGCATGCGGAGCAGTTCCTGTTCCAGGGCCCTCGGGGTGACTTCCAGTCGGCACACGCGGTCGTCGCCGGCCGTGGCGCGCAGCCACACCCCATCGAACGGCTCCTCGCCGCCGACCCGCTGGGCGAAGGGCACCTCGAGGGCGGACTTGCCCGTTTGCCGGGTGGCGGCCAGGCCGTTGGGGTCGACGTTCTGGTCCTCGTCGTAGTGCACGCGGAGGGTGTCGTCCGTGTTGAGGGGTGAGGTCTTCTCGCCGTTCTGCCCGATGACCGGGACGAATCCGCACAGCTCCATGCCGTCGGAGACCAGTTGGTCGCCGCGGCGGGTCAGCGCGACCGATCGGGTCTGTCCGCGCCAGCGCAGCGGCAGGACCAGGCGGCCGCCGTCCTTCAACTGGTCCCACCAGGCGGCGGGGATGTCCCAGACGCCGACCGCGGCGATGATCCCGTCGTACGGGGCGTTCTCGGGCGCGCCGAGCAGTCCGTCGCGTTCGATCACGGTGACGTGCTCGTAGCCGGTGGCGTTGAGGCGGGTTCGGGCGTGCAGGGCGACGTCGGGGTCGATGTCGACGGTCGTGACGCTGCCATGGTTGGCGATCTCGGCCAGGAAGGCGGCGGTGTAGCCGGTGCCCGCCCTGATCTCGAGGACATCGTCGGCCGCGCGGGCGTCGAGCTGCTCGAGCATCACGGCGACGACGGACGGCACGGAAGCGCAGGACAGTGGCAGGGGCTTGCCGGGGTTGTCCTTGATGGTCACGGCCTGGTCCGTGTAGGCGTTCTCGAGCTCGAGGCCGGGCAGGAAGGCGTCTCGGGGCACGGTGCGCATGGCCCGTTCCACGGTGGCGGGTACGCGCCGCTCGGCGAGGATTGCGTCGACGAGCCGGTTGCGGAGCTGGTCGGCCGTAGGGGTCTGGCTCACTGTCACATCGCTTTCATGGGGTGAGGAGTAGGCAGGTCTCCCACTCCGGATCAACGGGGCGGGCGGTGGTCAGGGTGTGCAGCGTGAGGAGCACGCCGGGGGCGCCGGTGAGCAGTCCGGTGTGCTCGGGCGCCGGATGGTGCCGGGTCCCGGTGGTGAGGCGGTCTCGCAGCGCAGGCAGGGCGTGGCGGAGGTCCGGCCGTGCCGCGTCGGCGGCAATGCGTTCGGTGGTGAGCACGAGCCCCGCCCCCCTGTGGCAGAGCGATGTGTCGGTGATCTGCCTGGTGTGCCGGGCCTACGGCACCCCCGGCATCGCACGCGCCCTGCAGCTCGCCGCCGTCGCCCTCAACGACAACACCGCGCGCCGCCTCGCCGAGGGAGTCCACGTCAGGCCACTCATCCGGACGGGCCCCGACGGGTAGGCCGGCGGCGTGCAGGACCAGCACGTAGCCGTGCCTGCGATAGAAGTTTCGGCTCATCAGCCGGTGTCCCTCCGGGAGGTACGCGGTGGTGCGGACACGGCATGCGTGCCCGCCCCACCGCAGGTCGGGTCAGCTCGAGATACAGGACGATGCGCAGGTGCTCTTGCAGCCGTCACCTCACCCGAGTCGCAGGCCTCGATGATCGGGACCGGCGACCTGGTGACGGTGGTGGTCAGCTCCCAGTCGACGGGGAAACCCTCGTCGTCGGGCTCGATCGGCTGCTGGGGCTGAGAGAGCGTGTTCAACACGGGTTGCTCCTTCGGTAGTTGGACCACCCCCGAGAGAGATGGTGGAGAGGCCCAGGGCCCCTGCTGAGGGCTGCTGGTCTTCGGCGCAGCCGACAGCGCAGGTGTCCCGCGCCGGAATGGATCGCTGGAGCCTGCCCGGGGCCGTGCGGGGATCGCCGAGTCCGACTCCGGAGGCGGTAACCGTCACGGGCGCGGCCAGCGAGCTTTCACCATCAACGGCGTCACGTACGGCGCTATCGGTCGGTCTGGACGTACAGGCCGCCGAGCACAGGCTTCATGCAGCGCGCTCCAGTTCGGTGAGGAGCTCGGCCAAGCTGAGCAGCCGGAAGGCGCCAATCCTGCGAACCATCTGCGACGCGAGAATGGTCGGCATCAGCGGATGGCCATATGGGACCGGCCCGGCGGGACGCTCCACGACCTGCACGCTTCCGTCGCGGACGCCGTAGCCGACGCCGTTCACCCCGATCACCGGGTGCGGGCAATCACCGTTTCGGGCGCCGGAGAAACAGGTGATGGAAAAGGTGCGCGTTTTGCGGAACCTTTGCCCGGGGGCGGGCGTTGGGCCAGTGAGCGCGCGGGAGCGGGTTCGCGAGATGACTTCCGACGATGACCGAGGTGACTCAATGGCAGTCTGGGACAAGCTCAAGGACCAGGCCAAGGCTCTTCAGCAGAATCAGGGCGGGCGTGGCGCCACCGGTGGGCGGAGCGGGGGGACGAGGTCCGGCGGTGGCAGCAAGGCCCAGCTGATCGGTGTGCTGAAGACGCAGCTCGGCTCGCTGAAGACCGAGTTGAAGAGTGGTGCCTACCGGGACGCGAGCATGGCGGTGTGCGCGCTGGTCGCGGCGGCCGACGGGCAGGTGGATCCGGCCGAGCGGCAGCAGGTCGAGTCGATGATCCTCAGCAACGATGTGCTCCAGAACTTCCCGCCGGAGCAGCTGCGGGAGCGTTTCAACAAGCATGTCGACCAGCTCACGATGAACTTCCAGCACGGCAAGGCCGAGGCCATGCAGGAGGTCGCCAAGGCCGCCAAGAAGCCCACCGAGGCCCGGGCCGTGATCCAGACCGGCATGGTCATCGCCGGTGCCGACGGCCACTTCTCTCAGGCAGAGGCGACGGTCCTGCGCGAGGCCTGCGCGACGCTGGGGCTGTCCCCGGCCGAATTCCAGCTCTGAGTCCCGGTTCTGATTCGACCCTTGGTTCCGCTCTGATCAGCGATCCGGCTAGGGCCTGTGTGAGGTCGTGATCCATGTCGGGTTTTGATCCCTTGCGGGGCAAGGCTCGGCACGCCCCGTGCGGCGCCGTGGTCGGGGGTCGCACTCGGCGTGGTCGACCTCATGGTCGGGGCGAGCACGCGGGCTCAGCGGCGGCGGAGTTCCTCAGCCCAGTTCTGAAGCGGTCCTTCGAGGACCAGGTTGTCTCCGCGGGCCACGGTCTGGAGCAGCTGGGCGCACACGGTCGCTTCAGCGGCGAGGCCGGCCGGACTGCCCAGCACGGGGAAGGCGGTACGGACGCGGGCGGCAGTGTCCGGCTGGAGCAGCGAGTAGGCGTAGAGCGTGGCGGCGTCGAACCCCTCCGGGGCCGTGCCCCGTCCTTCCCAGTCCGGCAGGCGCAGCGGTTCGGTGAGGTTCGCCCAGTGCACGTCCGCATGGGCTGTCGTCCAGCGGGAGAGGGCCGGTGCCGTCCGGTCACCCGGCAGCAGGCGATCGAGGCACTGCGCCAGCAGGTACCGGCGTGCGTCCGCTGCCGGCCGGACACGGCTCTGGGCATCTTGGACTGCTCCTGCGGCCTTGTTCCGCGGCCGACCGCCACCGGGTGCCCCAGGCGACGACGCTACAGAGGGCTGCGGCCAGTGATGGCCCCGCCAGGGTCGTCCAGCAAGGCGATGCGGGCGCTGATGCGCTTGCCGACCGGCTCCCGCTGGATTTCGAAGCCCTGGGCGACGGCCATCACGATCTCGAGCCCATGCTGCCCCACCCGTCCGGCGTCCGCGGCCCGGGCCACCGGCAGCACCGGATGGGAGTCCCACACCACCACCTCGACCATGTCGCCCACGATGCTCAGGTCCATCAGCACCGGGCCGGGCGCGTACTTGCGGGCGTTGGTGACCAGCTCGCTCACCACCAGCTGCGTCAGGTCCAGCGCACGCTGCGAGACTGGCAGGCCCTGTTCGGTCTGGGCCCGGGTGAGGAACTGCGTTGCCAGGTGACGGGCCTGGGCGATGACCGTGCCGTCACCTTCCAGGGCCACCGTGGTCTGCATGGCCTGCTCGCCTGGTGCGGTGCCGTCCTCATCCACAGGGGCTGATTCCATTACGGCCCGCTTTCGCTACCCCGTTCACACCCCCGCGCGTACCCGCGCCCGCGCGGCACACGCTCCACTCTCCTGCGCCGGCTCCCCATCGGCACAGCAGCATCGCCCGGACGTGCAGGGCAGCACCTCGGGCAGAAGGTCTTGGTGTGCCAGTATCACCGAATGGCCGAGGGACGAAGGACAGACACCGGGCAAGCCGAACAGGTCGGCGGGCTGTCGGTCGTGACCACCGCGACGGGCGGCGTGCGCGTGATGGCACTGGCCGGGGAGATCGACCACCACACCGGCGGCCAGCTGAGCCGCGCCCTGGACGTCGCCGGCGCAGAGCGGCCCCGCATCGTGATCGACATGCGCCAGGTCACCTGCATGGACTCCACCGGCATCAACATCCTCATCGCCGCCTACCAGGCCGTCACCGAAGTCGGCGGCTGGCTCCGCCTGGCCGGACCCATCGACTCCGTCCTGCGAGTCCTGCAACTCGTCGGCGTCGACGACATCGTCGAATGCCACCCCACCCTCCACGAAGCCCTGGCCGCCTGAGCCGCTCAGACACCATCACCAGCACCCGGGGGGCTGACGGGACACGGGGAAGGCATCCGGACATGTCCTGGAGGCTGCCCAAGCCCATGCTCGCCACGGCCGTGAACAGCCCTGACCTAACGCCGGGCTGGGCGGCCGAGCCGAAGTGGGACGGTTCTGCGGACACCTCGTGATGTCTCATTCGGTGAGGTCCCCGGGCACCCTGGCAGCGGGGCGATGTAAGAACTCAGGTTTGCGAGGAAGGGCGAGGTGCGAGAGTCGCGCACCGGTCGCCTTGCCCCGTCCAGGAGAGCGCCCGGGTCACCGCTCCTGCTTTGTGCGGCTTGCTGAAGCCTGCTGAGTGGCCGCGCCGGAGCTGACCTGCCGCAGGGTCTGCTGGGGGCCGTGCCAGTCCAGGCACATCACGGTTGCGTCATCCGCGAGCTGGCCACCGGCGGCGTCCCGGACAGCGGACGTCAGCGCCAGCGCAGCCTCCCGCGGGTGCAGATCGCGGGTGCGCTTCAGCAAGGCGGGCAGGTCGACCTTCTCCCCATGACGTTCGAGCATGCCATCGGTCAGCATGAGCAGACGGTCACCCGGGCGTAGGTCGATGTCCTGGACGCGGTAGGGGTGCGGCACGGACACGGACAGCCCGAAGGGGTGGTCCACCTCGCAGTTGATCGCTTCCGCAGTACCGTCGCGCATGCGTAGTGGCCAGGGGTGTCCGGCGTTAACGAGCTGGGCACGACCGGTGTGGAGGTTGATGCGCAGCAGTTGCCCGGTGGCGTGACCGTGGCCGTGGTCGGCCAGGGCCTGGTCGGCCCGGTGGGCCTGCTCGGCGAGGCCGGCTCCTGCTCGACGGGCGCCACGCAGGGCGCTCACCAGCACTGTGGCGGCCAAGGCAGAATCGATGTCGTGGCCCATTGGGTCGGTAATCGACACGTGCAGGAAGTCGCGGTCCAGCGCGTAGTCGAAGGTGTCGCCGCTGAGGTCTTCGGAGGGCTCCAAGTGCCCGCACAAGGTGAACTGCGCTGCCTCGCACGACAGTGACGGGGGCAGCATCTGGTACTGGATTTCGGCGGCCAGTGTGGGAGGCCGGGAGCGTTTGCCCCAGGTGTAGAGGTCGGTGAAGCGTCCGTTGGCGATCACCACGTATGCCAGGATGTGGGCGGTTTCTCCGACCTCGTCGAGAACCTCGCCGCCAGGATCGGCGGGTAGGAGCAGCTCCAGCAGCCCGATGGCGTCCCCCCGGTTGGTGACCGGCACGATTACCCGTTGTCCCTGGCCGCTGGCCTCCTGATACAGCCGCTGGGTGCAGATCACCTGCTCGTAGACGCTGCCGAACATCGGAATCCGCTCCGCTTCCCGCCCACCCTCCACCCCGGTGGCCGTAGCCAGCCGCGCCACCGCCTTCCCCGTCAGGTCCACGATGAGGAACGACACCTCCGTGGCTCCGAAACGCCGCCGCAGGTCCTCAGCGACCACCGCGACGGCATCCACCGGCGCTGCCCTCTCCACCGCGGTCAGCAGCTGGGAAAGGCCACTCTGCCTACCGCTCACGGCCACGGCCCCTTCCACCAGCCCCTTCTACAGCTTGGGGACCGGCACGGCAGGCGTCAATCCGTGCGTGATCACGTCCAGCGGCAAGCCGTACGTACACGCGTACACGGAGACGAATCGCCCTGGTTTCTGTTTGAGGGCGCCGTCGGGTCGCGCAACTCGACGAGGCGCTGAGGTATTCGGTCCTACTTCCGCAACCGCAGGTTCCAGTCATTTCGACGGGCCGCTGTCTCATGAGACACGGCAAAGTCTGGAGAACGACGGCTACCGTGTCCAGCTCGCCGTGCACGCTGACCGGCGGGTGCTGCTGCGCTCCAGGCAGGACACGGATATGACCGGCTCGTTCCCCTGATCCGGACTGTGGCCCTCACACAGCTACCGGCGGGCACCGGCCTGGACGGCGAACTGGTCGTGTGGGAAAAGGGCCGACTCGAGTTCGAGCGGCTGCAGCAGCGTCTCGCCCGGCGCGGGACCGGTGCAGCTGAGGCGGCGCGTCAGTGGCCAGTGCACTACGTTACTGGAGTACGCACGGGTTCCGGACTGGTGGATGAGGGCCTGAGCGAGGGAAGGCGACAGGTGGGCAACCCTTGTTCGAGGCGTCCCACGGCGGCGTGAGATTTCTGCAATCACTCGCAGATTCCAGGAGCAACGCTCGTAATCTGCCGGTTCATGGGGGAATCCGAAACCCGTTCCCTGCCTCCTGTCCGTGAGTCGGCCAGTCTGGCGGAGGTCTTCTCTCTCCACACCTATCGGTCGAGCCGCTCGGGGCAGCGGGATGAGCGGTCGTACTTCTTCGACACGCTGGCCGAGTACCAGTGGGCGAGGGATGCTGCCGGGCTGATGCCAGCCTCGATCGATCAGCTGGTCAAACCGGTGATCGAGGTGTGCGAGCACTACAACGTCGTGCCGTGGCAACTCACCCCGGCGGCCTTGGACCGGTACTTCGCCGGTCCGGGCAAGCGGGCTCGCTCAACGGTCCGCGCGAAGATCAACAAGATCGACGCGTATTTCGCGTTCCTTGAGCAGCGGTACGCCGGGGAGATCCACCGGCTGTTCGGCTCGGTGGTGGAGTCGCCGGTCGACCTGTTCAACCGGCCGCGTCACCGCGGTGACTTCGGGCTGCGGGTGCCGCCTTCACAGCGGGCGATGCGGGAGTTCTTCGCCGCGTGGCGAAATGCGCTGCCTCAGGCCCGCAAGGAGGCGGTGGCGTGCAGGGACTACGTCATGGGGAAGATCGCCTACCTGTCCGGGGTACGGGCTGCGGAGCTGTGCGGTGTGGCACTCGGGGACGTGCACTGGGAGTCGGGGCGCTGGGGCCGGTTCGTGGTTCAGGGCAAGGGCGCGCGGGGGTCAGGGCCCCGGCCGCGGGAGGCGTTCCTGTTTGCGGAGGGGCGCGAGCTGCTGTGGTGGTACGTGGAGGAGGTCCGTGGGCTGTTCCGGGATGACCCGGAGCACCCTGCGGCGCCCTTGTTTCCTTCCGAGCGGCTGCCGAAGCCGGTGGCGGCGCTGAACATGCCCATCGCGCCGGCGGTGGTCCCGGCGACGTTCCGCCGGGCGCTGAAGACGGCGTCGCGGTTGTATCTGCCCGGGCCGGTGATTGAGCTGTTTCCGCATCTGCTGCGGCACGCGTGCGCCACCCACAACTACGAGCGTGGGATGACGCTGTGGGAGGTACAGCGGCTGCTTGGGCACTTCTGGACGACTACGACGGTGAATTACCTGGCGACGGCCCAGGCCGATCCGGAGCAGGCGGATCGCTGGCGGGCGTCGGCGGCGCGGGCCGGGCAGCGGCTGGTCGCGGATAGGGGGAGTTTGCGGTGAAGTGGAATCTGCGCTGGGCGGCCGCCAAGCGTGACATCTGGCGGCCGGTCGATCTGCAGGCGGCGTTCGCGAAGGTGGGGTTCACGCCGTCGCTGAGCAAGGTCGCCGCCTTGTGGGGTGGCACGCCGGTGACGGTGCGGCTGGACGACCTGGACAAGATCTGTGCGGCACTTCAGTGCACCGTGGCAGACCTGTTGGAGGCCGAGCCCGTAGCCGCCGCGCAGAACTTGGAGGAACAGGATCGGGTAGTCGGCGGCGAGGCGGGTCCGGTGCGCCCGGTGCCAAGGCGGGAGGGTCCGCGTCGGCTGCGGCCGCCGAACTGATGGCGGTGGCCATGAGGGTAGTTCGGCAATGCCGGCTGTGTCTGGACTGGGGCGTACCCCGTCTGCGCGAGGGACTGTGCTGGAGCTGTTTCCACTGGCTCAAGCAGCGTCCCGGCCAGGCGGTTTGTGCCCGATGCCGTCGGACACGGCATGTGGATGGCGATGGCCTGTGCCGTCCGTGCGTGATCGCGGTACGGGAGGAGATCCGGTTGGGGATCGCTGCCGTCTTCCCGGCGCCGACCCAGCTGCACCTCTACGTACCGGGGCTCGGCCAGCAGGGCGGACGAAACCTCCCGCGCCCGCGCGGGGCAGCCAGCCCCTACCTTGGGCCGCACGCGGTACGGCGGCTGGTAGATGACCCGCGGATCTGCCCGGCGGCGATGCGCGGGCAGCAGACGCTGTTCCCCCTCCGTCGTCGCATCGAGCGCGAGCACGCCCGGCGGATCAGCGCCCGGACCTGGCCCGAGGAAGCAGCCCTCCACGCACTCGCCGAACAGCGGGCGGCGAAGGCAGGTTTGGCAGCGAACTGGCCGTACATGGTGATGCGGCTGATCCGGTGCGCGCTGGCGATCCGGGATACGGAGGGTGAGGCTTTGGTCGCACCAGAGATGCTCGACCAGGTGCGGCTGCCGCTAAAGGTGACCGCAGCCGAGATCCTCGCCGAGGCCGGTTTGCTGCGCCCCCGCACGGCTCCACCGCCCGCCTTGTGGCCGATAGGGGCATGCACGGACTGCGGGTGCTGGGGAATCACCAGGACTCGATGCGGCGGCTGCGGCGAGTGGCGGCACAATCCCAGCCTCTACCCGCCGGGCCGGTGTCCGCGCTGCTGCCGGGAGCACCTGCCTCTACACAAGGAGGGGCTATGCCGTGGCTGCCTGGCCTACGTGCGGGAGCGCGGCACGGAGCTGACTGCGGTGTCCTTCACACAGCTCGCCTTCGCCGGGGTGTTCGCGCACCAGCTGAAACGGCGGTCTGGCGAGCTGGGGTTCGTGGTGCACATGCGGTCCGGCCCCGTCAGCCGCGCACGTGATCGAGCCCGGACGACCCTGGCTTCCAAGGAACAAGTGACATCGGCGTTGATGCATCCTGGGCAGCTGACCCTGTTCACTATGCCTCGCACCTGGCAGCGTGAGCAGCACGCCACCACTGCCTTGTCCCCGCTGCCAGCCCCGGCGCAGAAGGTCTTGGACGCGTTTACCGCCGGGTATCCGAGGTCCTGGATTGGCGACAAGCACAGCGTGGTGGGCGGTGCGGCGCTGGTCCTGCATACCCTGTTGGCCCGGGTGGGGCCGCACGCGCCGATTCTTGAGCGGGATGTGCGCTCCCTGGCTGGGACGGTGGAGGCCGGCACCGCCGCGACCCGCTGCGTGATCTCGTTTCTCGACGGTCAAGAGCTGCTGGAGGAGGACGAACTCTTCGAGACCCCGGCCCAGTTGCTCACCGGTGTCCAGCGCCAGGTGCACCCTCGCGTCCCGGACTTGGGTACGGAGCGGAAGGACCGCCACGACGAACGGGCTCTGTACGAGCGGATCGCGCAGCTGCCCGAACCGATGGCTGACCAGGTACGAACCTGGGTGCGGGTCATGCGGGGCCGCGGACGGTTCCAGCATCCTCCGGTCGGCTACCGGCGCATCCGCCACTATCTGCGCATCGCCTGGCCCGCCCTGAACTCCTGGGCCGCGGCCGGGGCGCATCTGCGCCAGATCACCGCCGACGATGTCCGGGCTGAATTGGCCCGGCACCAGGGCAATGTCGCTCGCGGGCTGCTGAGCGTGCTACGCAGCATCTTCCGTGCCCTGAAGCAGGAGCAGCTGATCTTCCGTAATCCCACCGCCGGCATCCAGGCGTCCGCCGGAGTCCACTTGCCGTTGCCGCTGTCGAGCGACCGGCTGGCCGGGGTGCTGGACCGGCTGGATGGGCCAGCCTCTCGGCTCATCGTCGGCCTGGTCGCCATCCATGCCGTGCGCGCTGTGGAGGTCGCCCGCCTCGACCTGGCCGATGCCGACCTGGCCCGGCGGACGCTTGCGGTGCACCGCGGCGAGCACACCCATACCGTCTATCTCGACGACCTCAGCGCCCATCTCGTGGCCGACTGGCTGCGCGAGCGCAGACGCCGCTGGCCCCAGGCCACCAACCCGCACCTGATCATCACCACTCACTCCTACCGGCATCCGGCATCGCCGCAGCTCAGCTACTGTGCCCTGCGGTCCGCCTTCGACCAGGTCGAGCTGCTGCCCCGGCAGGTGTGGGCCGACCGCATCCTGTACGAGGCACAGGAGACCGCCGACCCGGTCCATCTCGTCCGGCTCTTTGGTATCCACCCCAATATCGCCGTCAAATACGTACACGCCGCACACCCGGACAAGGCCCTGCCAAAAATCCGCTGAACAGATGAACCAACTACCTCCCGCCCCTTCTGATGGCTGATGGCCGTCACGTTTTTCGCTCATCGCCGCCCTGGCAGCAGCTCCCGGTACAGCTGGTCGATCCGGTCTTGGTCGCCGAAGTCACGGTCGACGCGCCCTCGGACATGTCCGGACATGGGCGGCATCTAGTCTGCCTCGTGCGTCTTCGCGCCGATCTTGCGCCCACTGACACCCGCTCTTCGGCGATCAAGACTAGTCAGACCGACCGTGAGGTGGTCGCATCCCCGCCGTTCGCTGCACTCGCAGCACGCCAGTAAGCGAGGTTGTCGCGGGTGATCAACGTGTTTGGGTGGTCCGGGCCCAGCACCCGCAGTCGGTCCGCCAGCACATCTTCGAGCGCGGCTACTGCGCCGAGCGGATCCCCAGCCTCTCCCTGTACGAGGGCAAGACTATTGCGGGTGGTCAGCGTGAGGTGGTGGTCGGGGCCGAGTACCCGCAGAATATCGGGGAGCAGAGTCTCGAACGCGGCCACCGCGCCTGCTGCATCCCCAGTTCTTCCTCGCCAGTGGGCAAGGTTGTAGCGGGCGGTAAGAGTGCTGGGATGATCGGGTCCCAGCACCCGCAGTCGGTCCGCCAGCACCTCCTCGAATGCGGCCACCGCGCCGACCGGATCCCCGGCCCGTCCCCGCCATGAAGCGAGATTGCTGCGGACGACCATTGTTTGGGGGTGGTCGGGGCCGAGCACCCGCAGCATGTCGGGCAGCAGAGCCTCAAAGGCGGTAACCGCACCTTCTGCGTCCCCGGCCTCGCCCTGCCAGCGGGCGAGGTTGTTGCGAGTGAGTAGCGTGTGCAGATGGTCGGGACCGAGCACCCTCCGGGCGTCCGGGAGCAGCTTCGCATAGGCGGCTGCTGCACCGGCCGGGTCTCCGGCTATCCCTCGCCAGCGCGCGAGGTTGCCGCGAGTGGTAATGATGTCACGGTGGTGGGAGCCCAATACTCGCAGCTGGTCAACTAGCAGGAGTTTGTACGCGGCTTCCGCACCAGCCGGGTCTCCGGCCTCCCCCTGCCAGTGGGCAAGGTCGCTACGTGCAGTAAGGGTATCGCGATGGTCAGGCCCCAACAGGCGCAGCCGATCGGCCAGCACGCCCTCCAGTGCGGCCAGCGCGCCTCCCAACTGTCCAGACTCGCCCTGCCATCGGGCGAGGTGGAAGCGGGTGCGCAGCGTATCGGGGTGCTCTGGGCCGAACCGCCGCAATGATTGCTCAGCCATACGCGTGAAGTGCTGGGCCGCTGCATCCACTCCGCCGGCTGCGCCCAAGCTCTTGCCATGGATGTACAACACCTCATGGGCAGTGGGCTCCCAAAGCGTTCCCATCTCGACATCTGCTTCTTCAAGCGCGGCCGCATTTGCGCGCAGGCGCTGTGCGAGTGCTTGGGCGCCTCCAGTCTCAAGACTGTGCTCAGTGTCCTGCCACACCTCCACCAGTGCGTCCGCACCAGCCCGAACAGTTGCTGACGGGTCAGAGTCCGCCTCACGCACCGCTCGTTGGATGAGCTGGTGCATTCGCACCATGCGCTGCTCGCTCACCTCCCCGTCTGCACCATGCGCTGCGTCGATCGGTGCTTCAGCAGGGTTGATCAGGTTCAGCCGGTCCAGTACGGCAAGTGATGTGTGCATGTCCTCGGCGTCGACCTTCCGTATCGCGCCGTGGCCAGGGGTGCGGGCGGCCTGCAGGTAGGCCAACGCCGCTTCGCTCGCGGGCAGATGAGCCGGGATGCCTGATCCATCGAGGACGGACAGCAGTTGTAGTAGCGGTCGGGCCACGCCCGCGGGTTGCCGACTATCGGCCAGTGCGACTGACTCGTCCCACAGCGCCGCAACGGTGCGGCGCTGCTCGTCGGGCAGCCCGCCGATGTCCGGTGTGATCTCCCGCAGGTTCCTTGCCCGGTCCGCCAGCAAGTCCCGGTACGCGCGCACGCTGCGGCCGGTGTCCAGCAGGAACGCAGCCGCCTGCGCAAGAGCCAGCGGCAGGCGCCCGAGGTCTTCGGCAAGCCCCGCCAAATCCTGGTCGTCATCGGTGTGACTGGCCCGGCTGGGATCGTCCAATGCACGGCGCAGGTAGTTCAGGGCTTCGTCAGGGGTGAAGAGCCCGACGTGGATGAAGGTGCCGTGGTGAGTGAAGGCCGCCTCCCGGCTGCGGGTGGTCACAATCACCCGTCCGCGTCCCCCCGTGGATGGCCACCAGCCAGCCAGAACGCCGGGTTCCGGCACGTCGTCCAAAATCACCAGCCAGCGACGGGCGGTGGTCTGCGTCCAGGCCAGGAACCGGCGGGCGGCCTGCTCCTGTTCGTCGCCACCCCCGTTGCCTGCGGTGGGGGCGTCGAGGTCGGTAACGGCGGCAGCCTGCGCGAACGCGGAGATCACAGCTTGGCGGCTGCCTGCATCCACCCACACGAGCAGGTCCGCCCCGTCCACATTCTCGGCACTGCCTCCAGGGGTAGTGAGCCAGCCCGAGGCGCGGCGCACCGCAGTGGCATAGTGCGCGGCCAGCTGAGTCTTGCCGACTCCGCCGGTCCCTGCCACCACCTGCGCCCTGCTCCCAAGAGAGACCGAGTGCTGACCGAGAACGGCCTGCCGGCCACCGTCCAGGGCTCGGGCCAGAGTGTCCACCTCCGCGCGGTGCTGAAACAGTCCGCTAACTTGAGGGACCACCCCGACCTGCCGCGGCCAGTCCACCGTGGCGTCCCCAGCCTGCATCTCCTCGATCAGTGGCAGTCGGCCCAGCCCGCCATGGCGCTCCAGCAGATCCGTGAACCCCGGGTCCGTGAACAGCTCATCGACGGGTTCCGCGTATAGACGCCGCCACCCCAGTTTCGGCCCATCCTCCACCGCCACGCCCACCAGCCGGCCATGGCAGAACACCGCACTGCCCGATGCACCAGCCCACGGCCGCTCACCCCGACCACTAGTCGGCCACGCCCGCGTGTCCAGCACCCGCAGCCGGCCACCGGTGGCCACGGGTAGCAATTCTCCACGCAGATACTCGAACTCGGGCTCACCCGCCTCTCGCGCGAACAACGGAAAACCCGCACCCTCGTACCGCACCGGCTCCGTACCGCCTACCCTTCCCCAACGGACCGGCACCCCGTCGACCTCGACTGCCTCATGCAGCCACACCAGCGCCACGTCCGTACCTCCCGGCTCGGGTGGCTCTTGACGCGGATCAGGCCAGCACACCTCCGCGCTTCGCTCCACCGGCCCGTCCCCGTAGCGCGGATGTCCAACCCGCACAACCACGTGCGGCAAAAACCGGTTCTCCCCGTCCATCACGACATGTAAGGCGGTCAGCACTAGATGCGGGCCCACCAGGTACCCCGACCCCTGCGCTGACGGCGCAGCCGTCCACCCGGCCCGGATCAAGGCCACACGTGCAGGATCCATCTCACCGATCCCACGGCCGACGCGGCTGCATGGTCTCACTCTCCACTGGGCTGCCGCCCTGCGTCGGTTCCCCGGCATCTGATGCCCCTGGCTCCGGCATTGCGCTGTCGTCTGCGGTGAGCCCACCATCGCGCGAGCCCTGCTCGCTGTGGCGGATCCGAGCTCGCTGCCCCCCGACGGCTTCATCCAGGATGTTCAGCGTCAATGTCAACTTCTGCGTACTGGTGTGCTCGGCCCCTCCCCCACCCTCAACACCAGCTGGCCCAACCGACACCTTTACCTTGCCGGAGCCTTCTTTGCGGAACTGCACCGTCACCTCCAGCTCCGCCTTCTCCACTTCGAACTGAACCTGCTGCCCAGCCCCCGAGTCCTGCGCACGGTACAATTCCTCGCGCAGTTCCTTCAGTGCCTCCGACAGACTGATCGCCACAACAATCCCCTCCCCCCGGAACACCTCCGGGTGATCAAGCGACTTCAACCCAGCAGTGTGCCGCATCCCAGCGACTCAGTAGCTCAACATCGGGCGCTTACCGTGATCCAGTCCCGGCTGAGGCCGCGTTCCGGACCACACGAAGCGGTGCCCTGGTTTCAATCGCGCGCTGAGGCGTGTATCCGTGGCGAACTCACCAAGCCAGTCGGCGATCTGAGCAAAACGACACACAGGTTCGTCCAAGGACCCGTCCGAGAATCCGCGAACCCACGCGCTTCCGCCTTCGACCTGGTCCACCAAGGCGACACCGACCTGACCAGCTCGCCGTACGAGCGGCGGCGCACGGCGCTGGAGGCGCTGTTCGCCGACCATCGCCTGGAGGCACCGCTGACGTTGTGCCCGTCGACGACCGACCCAGCCGTGGCACGAGGGTGGCTGGAGTGGACGGCGGCCGGACTGAAGGGGCTGTGCTTCAAGCAACGTGTTCATCCCTGATCGGCCTCATGCTCTGGTCGACGTCCACGAACTGACGGCCGATTCATAGGGGACTGGGGTGTTCACCCGGCTGAGTGGCAATGGCCGACAACCGTCACGGAGTCGCCGCTCCAGTCGAAGCGGGCCGGGTTCAGGAGGCGCGGCGGGTGGCGGCCGGCCGATGATGCCGGGCCCGTACTTGTCGCGGATGCGGTCCATGGCGGCTTCGGCGGCCAGGCGGGCCTCGCGGGCGGTGTCCAGGCTGATCTGCTGGGCGACCTGGTCGGCGTCGACGAGGTCGTCGCCTTTCGGGGCGATGCCGGTGAGGCGGCCGCGTTGCAGGCCGACGGCGCCCATCAGCTGGTAGGCGAGGAGGCGCAGGTCGTCGTCGTGAGCGGACGGCTCGGTCAGGCGGCGCGTTTTCTCCCAGCCGGTGCCGCCGGCGAAGCGCAGGGTGAGGGTCAGGGCGCGGGCGGCCTGGCCGCGGCGGCGCAGCCCCCGCCCCAGCTGCACGACCAGTTCGAGGAGGCTGGCGCGGACGGTGGCGCCGTCCAGGGTATGGCGGTCGAAGGTGTGCCGGACGGTCGCGGAGGAGGGCAAGGCCCTGGGCACGACGGGGCGCGGGTCGATGCCGCAGGCCCGGTCGGTGGCCGTCCGGCCCGCTTTGCCGCCGAGCAGGCGCTGAATGGTGGCGGGTGAGATGGCGGCGAGCCTACCAACGGTATGGATGCCGTAGCCGTCGCCTGCGAGCTGTAGTCCTCGCTGCGGGCCTGTACGCCGATCACCGGCCAGGGCTCGCCGGTCAGCACCGGGTGCCGGAGCTCGGCCACCGGCTCCTCCGTGCCGCTGGGATCACAAAGGCGCAGGCACGTCAGACATGACGTCGCACGGGTATGTCAATATCTGTGCCCGCGGATTGAGATTTCAGCGGAACAGGCAGACAGATTATTTGCCGCAATAAGCCGAGAGGAATTCTCACCCCGCACTCGCCGCAGCGGTGTGCTACTGTCGATCTCAGTTGCAGTTGTGGTTCCCGAAACTTCGAGTGCTCCCAGTTGGCCATCGCGCCACTGGAAGCACTCTTGCGTATCCGGTTTTTTTCCGGGCGGGGTGATCATCGCGGCGACACGGCGTCTGCACGGTGCGGACTCCGATGCACTGCCCCAAAGGAGAAATGACATGGCTACTGGTACCGTGAAGTGGTTCAACGCGGAAAAGGGCTTCGGCTTCATCGAGCAGGACGGTGGCGGCGCTGACGTGTTCGCCCACTACTCGAACATCGCCGCTCAGGGATTCCGCGAGCTGCTGGAGGGCCAGAAGGTGAACTTCGACATCGCGCAGGGCCAGAAGGGCCCGACGGCTGAGAACATCGTTCTCGCCTGACGCTGACTGTCGCGTACTGGTAGCTGGGGCCCGCATCCCTTGGGGTGCGGGCCCCAGCTACATGCGTTTTCACAGCAGTTTGCCTGCGGAAGACAACCAGGACATCTGTAGGCTCACCGCACACAGATCGCCCTCCAGGTGAGTGCAGACGCACCCCTTCACAGCGCAGTGGACGCTACGAACATTGACCCTACATCGCGCCGCTTGATTCAGCGCTTGCAAATCCTGCGACGGTTAAAGCCGTTCGAGTGCAAGCCACCACCCCATCGGTTCATTCTTGCAATTCTCCGTGCGGCTCACCACTACGGGAATTCCTTGCTATGTGCCGTATCGAGGAAGGTTCCGTATGAACCGCACACGCAACAACGACCGATACGCCCGCACCCGTAATGGCAGTGCCGACTCCGGCAGGGGCGGCAGCCGCTTCGGTTCGCCGGCCCCGCGCCGGTCGACCGGCGCGAGCCGCTCAGGCGGTTACGGCCGTCGGCCCGCCGCCGTCCAGGGTGAGTTCGCGCTGCCCCGGACGATCACTCCCGCGCTTCCCGCCGTGGAGGGATTCGCCGATCTCGACATGCCCGGGGAACTGCTGGCCGCACTCGGCAAGCAGGGTGTGACCGCGCCGTTCCCAATCCAGGCCGCGACCCTGCCGAACTCCCTCGCCGGCCGCGACGTCCTCGGCCGGGGCCGCACCGGTTCCGGCAAGACCCTCGCCTTCGGGCTGGCCCTGCTCGCCCGCACCGCCGGGCGGCGCGCCGAGCCCAGGCAACCGCTGGGGCTGATCCTCGTACCGACGCGTGAACTGGCGCAGCAGGTCACCGATGCGCTCACCCCGTACGCCCGCTCCGTGAAGCTGCGTCTGGCCACCGTCGTGGGCGGGATGTCGATCGGCAGACAGGCGAACGCGCTGCGCGGTGGCGCCGAGGTCGTCGTCGCCACCCCGGGACGCCTCAAGGACCTCATCGACCGTGGCGACTGCCGGCTGAACCAGGTCTCCGTCACCGTCCTCGACGAGGCCGACCAGATGGCCGACATGGGCTTCATGCCGCAGGTCACCGCCCTTCTCGACCAGGTCCGCCCCGAAGGCCAGCGCATGCTGTTCTCCGCCACCCTCGACCGCAACGTCGACCTGCTCGTACGCCGCTACCTGACCGACCCCGTCGTGCACTCCGTCGACCCCTCGGCCGGCGCCGTCACGACGATGGAACACCACGTACTCCATGTCCACGGCGCCGACAAGCATGCCGCCACCACCGAGATCGCCGCCCGCGACGGCCGCGTGATCATGTTCCTGGACACCAAGCACGCCGTGGACCGGCTGACGCAGGACCTGCTGAGCAGCGGCGTACGGGCCGCCGCCCTGCACGGCGGAAAGTCCCAGCCTCAGCGCACCCGCACCCTGACGCAATTCAAGACCGGGCACGTCAACGTGCTGGTGGCGACCAATGTCGCGGCGCGCGGCATCCACGTCGACAACCTCGACCTCGTCGTCAACGTCGACCCGCCGACCGACCACAAGGACTACCTCCACCGCGGCGGCCGCACGGCCCGCGCCGGAGAGTCCGGCAGCGTCGTCACGCTCGTCACACCAAGCCAGCGCCGCGGCATGGTCCGCCTCATGGCGGACGCCGGGATCCGGCCTCAGACCACCCAGGTCAACCCGGGCGACGAGGCCCTCAGCCGGATCACCGGAGCGCAGACCCCGACCGGCATCCCGGTCGTCATCACCGCCCCGGTGGCCGAACGTCCCAAGAAGCGCGGCGCCACCTCTCGCGGCCGACGCCGCCCCGCCTCGGCAACCCGGCGTTCCGGCGCACTCCAGCCCACGGCCGCTGCGGCCGCATAGAACCGCCGTCGGTCCGAACACCGCCCGTCTGCGCAGGAGGCACCTTTTGACGCTGGGACAGTTGCAGGATCGCCCCGTAAGCCCTCGCCCATTGACCGGCACGGTGATCGACGTCATGGACGCGGCCGGCCCGCAGGTCTGGTACGACATGACCATCGAGGTGGCGCTGTCCGTGATAGCCGCCGCACGTGCGGAGCATCTGATCATCTGCGACGACGACGCCCGGTGCGTCGGCCTGGTCACCCAGGCCCGGCTCACCGCCGTCCGGGACAGCTCCGGATACACCGACCGGCTCCGCCTGGGTGACATCACCGACGATGGCGGGCCCTTCATCTCACCCTCGGCCACGAGGGAAGAAGCCGAGGACGCAATGCCTTTCGGGCGGCTCGGGCTGGTGCCCGTGGTCGACGAACACGGCAGCGCCCTGGGCGTCCTCGCTCTCTCCCGCTGAACCACCGCACGGCGGTCAGCCCCATTTCCTTTTGCCCGTGAGGCGCCATGCGCTGTGTCATTGCCCGCTTCCCGTTCGACCTGACCAAGAGCGGCGTACTGGAATCGATGAAGGGCATCAAACCCGAACCGGTCACCGGCGATTCCGTGATCATCGGACGACGCCACTACCCCCCCAAGCAGGTGGGCCAGGTCATCACCCGCCAGGACCGCCGCGACTTCAGCACCGGCGAAGTCCTCAGGGCCATGGCCCATCTCGGCTTCACCTGCCGCATCCTGCCCGAGACCACCCCCGCGCGCATCGAAAGTCCGTTGCAGCGGGCTTCCGCGATGCTCGGCGCCCCCCACCTGTCCGTCTGACCGACGCGACAGGCGCACGCCGACACCAGAACAGCAGTGAGGGCCCGGCCGGCGCGCGCCGGCCGGGCCCTCACTGCATACCGCACTCTCCGGTCGGTACAAGAGGCGACGGCCCCGTGACACAGGAGCGATTCCGCTGCTGGGGTCAGTAGACGGCGAGGGAAATGGCGATGTAGTGCGCGGTGAAGGCTGCCACGGTCAGAGCGTGGAACACCTCGTGGAAACCGAACCAGCGGGGCGAGGGATTGGGCCGCTGGACCGCGTACACCACCGCCCCGGCACTGTAGAGGAGACCACCGGTCACTATCAGGGTGACTACGGCCGCTCCACCGGCGTGCAGAAAGTCGGGCAGGTAACGCACCGGTGCCCACCCCAGGGCCAGGTAGCAGGGGGTGTACAGCCAGCGGGGAGCGTTGACCCACAGGACACGGAAGGCGACTCCGGCCAGCGCGCCCGTCCACACGATCCACAGCAGCAGAGCCTGCCGGTCAGATGAAAGGAGCACGGCCAAAGGCGTGCAGGTTCCCGCGATGATCAGGAAGATGTTGGCGTGGTCGAAGCGACGCAGAACGGCCTCGCCCAGCGGCCCCCAAGTACCCAGATGGTAGACGGCGCTCGTCCCGAACAGCAGCCAGGCAGTCACGGCGTACACAGCGCACGCCAGAACCGCCTGCCCGGTCCGGGCCAGGCAAACGAGGACAATGCCTGCGCTCAACGAAGCCGGGACCATCGCGGCGTGGAGCCAGCCACGCAGCCTCGGCTTGACCGGCTCCACCAGGTCCGCCGCCCACCCGGCAAGGTCGGCAACAGGACGAGAGTCATCCCCGACATCGCCACGGTGTGATCCGCCGAAGAGACCGGCTACAGCCTCCCCCTCCCCAACTCCCCGTACAGTCTCGCTCCTGCGGGGACCATCAAAAATCATCCGATCATGTTAGGGCCTGTATCGAAAGTGCTGGTCACAGCCACTCGTTGAGGACTGCGATCAGCACGGTCGCCTCGTAGCGGCGAGCTCGTATCTCGTGGCGACCGCGCGGTGGCGCTTGAGCCGGTTGATGCCGTCCTCGCTCGCGGTTGGGTGCGGGCGGCAACCTCGGGCACCACTCCGCCGAACCGAGCGTGCTCGTCCATGCTCGACTTGAGCGGTGCTCGCGGCGCTTTCGCATCACGGCCAGGCAGGGAAGCTCTCGACTCATCAGAACCACTGCCAGCCTCTACTCACTAGAGTCAGGGGCCTTGGAGAGTCAAGGGGGAGCTTCGTGACCTTAGCTGTGGGTTTCTTCGATCTGTTCACCTACGGGATACCAGGAGCACTGCACCTATCCTTGATCATTTACGTGCTCACACGCTTGCAGATCATCGATCTCACAAGTCTGGCCTCGGCACCGTCAGCGCTACAGGTGGTCGGAGTCGGCGTTGCCAGTTACCTGTTGGGGCATCTCGCCTATCCGCTGAGTGCCCTCCTGGACAAGGTGGCACCGCGTTGGAACTGGAGTGTCGAGGACGCTCGTCTTGATTTCGTGGCCAGAGTGCCCGAGTCCCGGGACCGAGCCTTCGTGCGCACTGACACATCTCTGCTGTTGGCTGCGGTGGAACTCCACGACAAGGAGGCAGCGGGCGAGATCACTCGGCTTCAAGGCGTCGCGTTGATGCTGCGGAACTCGGCCCTCGCCCTGGTGTTCGCGCTCTTCATCGCGGTGATCGAGATCGTCGTAGGATCCGATCGTGTGCTGGCGGGGTGCTGCGCGGCACTGCTACTCGTGAGCCTGACTGCAGCAGTCAGACACGGGCGCCGTGTGCGGCACTGGGACCGCCTGAAGACGTTGGAGCTGCTTCTGGATCCCAGACATCGACGACAGATTCAGCTCCAACCACCAGTGATCACAAGCGCGCATCCGCGGGCCTGAGGCTCCAACCTCAGAGCCTAGAGGCCTGCCCGAACCAGCCTTGCCGAAGGCCGAACTCCCATCGCCAGACCGGCATCGCCAGGCGGGAGCAGTACTGCCGTCAAGAACGCGCCACCCTTGCCCGCCTGCCACCGCTGGGTCAGTGAACGCCATGTAAGTCGGATGACCGACGAGGACACCTCGGTCGCCTTCGGCGAGCCCGTCCTTCACCACCTGCTCTGCACCCGGCAACGCACGCCAGGCAGGATGCCAACGACTCCTCCCTCGGTGATCTCGTGGACAGCCAGCAGACGCACCAGGCTGCGGAACGCGGCGCGCGGCCTCTTCCACCCTGAGCGGCCTCGACCTCGTCGCAGAGACCACTACCGCGCCTCCGCCCCAGGCAATTGACGCGTATAGGTGGCGCCATGCACCGGTGCGGGGTTCGTACGGCTGGTTCCGGTCATGGTCGACGCTCAGGAAAGCACTGGAGGATGATACGGGTTACCTGCGTTCGTACAGGTCAATCTTCCGGCATCTCGGCCCACACACGGGCGGCCATTGCCTCGGCCTCGTCCTGCGGTGTTCCCGCCCGCACCAAGATGATCCCGCGAGACTGGTCCGGGAACGTGACCTCCCGCATTGCCATACCCAACGGCCCCGTCGGATCGTCCGACATGGCACCTCCCAATCGGCAGCTGCCGCCCACGCTAAAGGGATGTCGCCCAAAAGACGAGGACCCTCGTCCAGACGGAGGACAGTCCCGGGTCGCGGACAGCATGGAATCACCTACCACCTGACGGACACCCAGCAGCATGAAGTCGGTTGCTGGGCTGATGAGTTGGAGTCGGTGTTCGCCCGGGTGGCGGGCCGGTTCGCTTGGGCTGATCTGCGGTGGCGGATGCGGGACTACGTCCGCGGTCTGCTGGGCCAGACTACAAGGAGGAACGGCTGGCAGCTCGCTGAATGGGCAGGCCACCGCACCTCCGACGGCTTCCAGCGGCTGTGGAAGGGGACCCTGGGTGCCCGGGCCGGGAGCCGGAGTCAGTCCGCGGTCTTCGTGAAGTCCAGGTCGGCATGGCGGACGGCGTGGGAGGCGGTGGAGACCGTGGCGCCGAGCATGCTGATGCAGCCGAAGAGGAGGAAGGTGGGGCCGGCGCCCCACCCTTCCACCACGAGGCCGAAGAGCGGGAACATCACTGGGGTGATGCCGACCGCGCTGAGCGCTTGGACGGAGGCGACCCGGCCCTGGAAGGCGAGGGCGGTGTTGGCCTGCATCAGGGCCAGGGCCAGACCGCCGCAGAGGCCGGAGACCAGGCCGGAAACGAGCGCCACGGCGACCGCGAGGGCGAGGTTCGGCATGACGCCGATCAGGCCGATGCCGGCGGAGGCGACGAGCAGGGCGATGTTGTGCCAGTGGCCGGCCCGAGGGAAGCGGCCGCGCACTACGAGCAGGAGCGAGGTCGTGCAGACGCCGGCGCTGAGGGCTGCGTTCACCCAGGCACCGCCGGAGGGGCCCCAGCCACGTTCCTCGGCGAGCACGATGACGCCGATCGCCATCGGCGGGATGCAGCCGAGCATGGAGAGCAGTCCGGAGAGGACGAGCGGGCCGACGACGGGCTCGTGGCGCAGGTAGACGATGCCGTCGACCAGGTCGCGGCGGGCAGTTGAGTCCGCGGCGGGCTGTTCCTCGGGCGGCAGCGGGGCGAGCCGGATCGCGACCAGGAGGAGCAGCGAGAAGGTGAAGAGGACGCCGGTCACGGCGAACGCGGCGGCGGGGCCGCCGAGTCCCATTGAGAACCCGGCGAGCGGCGGACCGGCGATGTGGCCGGACCGCTGCACCAGATTGCGCAGGCTCTGCAGCCGCATCAACTGGTCGCGGCCGGTGAGCCGGGGCGGCATCGCTCCGACCGCCGGCATGAACAGGGCGTCCACGACGCCGAAGACGAGGGCGAGCGCGACGAGCACCCAGAGGCCGGGCGTGCTGAACGCGAGCGCTGCGGCGGCCGCGAGGATCACCACAGCGCGGGCCGCGTCGGAGGAGATGACCACCCGACGCGGGCCGAACCGGTCGGCGATCACACCGCCGCCGAGCATGAGGATCGCCCGGGGTATCGCGCCGACCGCCATCACCAGGCCGACCTGGGCCGGTCCGGCCACCTTCTGCGCGGCCCAGCCAAGCGCCACGAAGTAGGCGGCGTCGCCGACCACGGAGAAGGTGTAGGCGATCAGCCAGCGCAGGACGTTGCCGTCCCGGTGCACCGGGGTGGAGGGGGTGACGGCCATGACGGGGACGGGCGGGGCCGCTTCGTCAATGGGTTCATCTGCTCGCGAGGTCACAAACGCGCATGATCTCCCACAACGTCGGCCCCTACAACGAAGTTTCCGGGCCGGATGCCATGACCCTCCGGCGGCGGACTGCGGCACCTCCCTGGTGACGTCCGAGGCAGGTCGCCCGCGCTCTCGCGCTCCGGGGCCGCCGCCGTCAGCCGCTACCAGCGGACAGGGATACTCCGGACGTCACGGATGAGGAGGCCGGGGATCTAGGGAAGCGGCGGTCACCCTCGCATCGTTCCTGCTCTGGGCAAGATCCGTTTGAAGACGGACCCTAGCCCGGACCGGGCGTAGCACATCGGCGCGGATGGCTGTCTCCTCGGTTACGGCACGAGCTTCCCGCCTGGCCTTTACCGACCGGCTGGCAGACGCGGTCTCAGCCGTCGGCCTGGTCCACAAGGCCGACGGGGTGCCTCTGCAGTTCCGCGTTGATGCGCCGTGCTTCTTCGAGCTGGTCCTCCAGGATGACGATGCGGCAGGCCGCCTCGACGGAGGTGCCCTGGTCGACGAGTTCGCGGGCGCGTGCTGCGATGCGCAACTGGTAGCGGCTATAGCGGCGGTGGCCGCCCTCCGAGCGGAGCGGCGTAATCAGCCGGGCCTCCCCGATGGCCCGCAGAAAGGCGGGGGTCGTGCCGAGTATCTCGGCCGCTCGCCCCATGGTGTAGGCGGGGTAATCGTCGTCGTCGAGACGGCCGTACGAATCGTCTGCTGTCATCTGCACCTCTCTGGAACGCATGGAGGGGCCCTGGTGCCATACGGCTCCAGGGCCCCGAAGGAACTACACCATCTGCCGACCCTGATACTGCGTCGGCCTTCTGTGTCCGCCCGCCCGGCCTGGATGCTGTCGGGGGCGCGGGGATCGCGGTTGCTTGACCGGAGACCACCTCACTATCGATGTCCTGCGGTACCCGGGCCAAGACTGCGCCCGGGCGATCCTGATGGCGCTTCGTTCCTCCGTTCTTCCCTCTGGTACTGCTCTACTACTGGTAACGCCGACGCCCTCATGGACCGGCTCCCCGAGAGCGAGCGGTCGGACACGTGACTGACGTACGGCGAGCAGAAGCACCACGTCCACCTCAGCCACGCCTTCACCACCCTCGGAGACACCCGCCTCGCCCGCATCAGCCAAGAGCGCGCCTTGGAGCTGTCCGCCCCGACCAGCACCATGACACGCACCTTGCTGAACATCGACGCGGCGGCGTGCTCCCATCACGACGCAATACCGAGCAGGCGTGCCGCCGTACGGTCGATGCCCTGACCGCGCTGCCCGTCCACTACCGCACCGGCCTGGTCCGCCGCCGCGCCCTGGACCTGTACGAGGCGATCCCCGCCCAGCACCCCCGCGAGCACGCCGTACGCGAGTTGCGAGACGTCCTGACGCCTGGTCGGCTGCGGCAAGGAGGCTGTTGATGCGGCGGGCGGACTCGTGGCCGGGCAGCGGGAGCTCGGTGTCGGGCTCGCGGAGGTAGCCGGCCCGGCCGTGACGGCCGTGGGGATGTAGGCCATGACGGTCAGTGCGTTGGCGTCCTCGCGTTCAGCCAAGGGCCGCAGCAGTTCGTCTCGGTCGGCCGGGAAGTTCGGGGAGCGAGTCGGTTCTCGCAGCCGCCCACCGCGCAGCATCGTCGAGGGGGCAGCGCCGATCTCGTCCGTTCCGAGAGGGGCCGCGTGTGGATCGATCTGCCATCCGGTCAGGGAGCGCAGCATGTCCCGGCACGGGGCCGCCCGGCCGCGGCGTCCACTGCGTCCACTGCGTCCACTGCGTCCACTGCGTCCACGGTTGGGCCAGTATCAGCTTCTCCGAGGCCGGTCTCCTCCTCTGCGTGACCCAGGTGCCGTGCGGCGTGTCGGTGCCGGTAGTCGCGCATGGCTTCCTCGCGCCAGGCGGCGAAGGTGGCGTCGCACAGCTGGTCACGGAATCGGCCGATTCCCATCCAGCGCAGTGCGGCCCCGGACCGGTCCAGGAGGAAGTAGGTCTCCCCGGGCCCGGTGGTGCCGGCCTCTGGTTCACCGGTTGGCACCGGTGTCCATCCCAGGGCGGTGACCGTGTCCATGGAACGCAGGTTTCCTAGGATGCCCGGCATCCGACGGGTCTGCTGCCCCAGGTTCAGGTGTTCCACCTGCAGCGGCCCGGTGTCGTCGCTCGCCTTCAGGGACATGCTCAGGTCCCCGCCCAACTGCCCGGCACGTCCCAGTACGACCTTCTCCTGCATCAGCACCTTGCCGGTGCCGTGCAGCCGGATCCGGGTCCTGCGGTGGGTGGCGATCTCGTCCGAGACCACGAACGGTTTGCCCGCCCAGGTCAGGACGGCTCCGTCGCCCACGGTGGCGTCGACCGTCCAGGACGACGGTGCCTCGCCTTCGTAGGCGACCGTGCCGGTCGTCTCCACGACGTCGAGCCAGGCGCCGGCAGCGACGTCCACCTCGATGCGGACGTCGTCGCCGGACAACAGCAGTGCCTGGGTGGCGAGCAGGCCCACCCTGGCTCCGTCCGCGTCCTGGTCCATGACCCGCACCGTGAGGTGCCCGGTCGTGTGGTGGACGCGGCTGCGGCTCCCCGTGGGGGCGACGCTCAGGCGGGTCGGGCCGGTCACGCGCTCTGCCCTGCATTCGCCGCCGCTTGGTAGTGCGCGTGGTCGGTGCCGTCGTCGTGGGTGTGCGGGTGACTGCCCTCGCCGTCCTGGTCGGCGTGGAAGTGCGGGGCCATGGGGCCGGGGTCGACGGGGGTGTGCTCGCCGGTGCGGTAGTGGGTGAGGGTGTCGCGGACCCAGCTGGTCAGCACCCGGATGGACGCTGCGTCGTGCCGGGACAGCGCCACCACCGGGGAGCCTCGGCGGGCTTCGCGGCCTTCGCGGGCCATGCGCTCGACGTCCACGCCCACGTAGGGGCCCAGGTCGGTCTTGTTGATCACGAGCAGGTCGGCGCGGGCGATGCCGGGGCCTCCCTTGCGTACGACGTCACCGCCGCCGGCGACGTCCAGGACGAACAGTTGGGCGTCCACCAGGGCCGGGGAGAAGGTCGCGGTGAGGTTGTCGCCGCCGGACTCGATGATGACCAGGTCCAGCGGGCCGAAGTCGGCTTCCAGGTCCTCGGCCGCCAGCAGGTTGGCGGTCACGTCGTCGCGGATCGCGGTGTGCGGGCACGCGCCCGTCTCCACCGGGCGGATCCGTTCGGGGTCCAGCACCCCGGCGCTCTTGAGGAAGCGTGCGTCCTCGTCGGTGTAGATGTCGTTCGTGATGACACCCAGGCGCAGTTCGCCGGAGAGTGCCTGGCACAGTGTCGCGATCAGCGAACTCTTACCGGTGCCGACGGGACCGGCTACGCCCAGACGCATGGCGCGGGTGGGGGCGGTGGTGTTCTCAGGCACTGAAGAGTCTTTCTGTGGTGGTGTCGTGGGTCTCGGCCCAGCGCTCGATGAGAGGAGCGCCGTGGGCCGGGATCTGTTCGGGGGTGTGCAGGGGGGCGACCTGAGCGGCCATCTCGTCGATGTCGGGCAGCAGGTCCTTCACCCACGCGGCGATGACCAGCGGATCCTGCGGCTCGAGTTTGAGCAGGGCCGCCGTCACGCTCTGGACGTCGTCGTACCCGACCAGGCGGGCCACGTCGGCGGGGGCCATCGCGGCGCGGTGGGCGAGCAGGCCCAGCACGACCGGGCGCGACCAGGTGCCTGCGCGGGCGTCGAAGGGGCCGGGCCAGAGCGTCTGCAGGACGCGCAGGTACCCGCGCCCCAGGCGCCGCCCGTTGGCCCTGAGCGCCTGACTGGGGGTCCGGGCGGCCCAGGCGGCCTCGACCTCGCCGAGGTCGCCGCCGCCCGCTGCCACGGCACGGGCAACGACGGCGGTCCCCGCCTCGACACGGATGACCGTACGAAGGCGGGCACGCAGATAGGCGGGAACCTGGGCAGCTGTCGTGCCGGCCCGCAGGGCCGGCTCCAGACCGGCGGACTGCGCGTGTCCCCCGGACGGCAGCCGGGCGTCGCCCAGGAGGGTGAGCAGGAGCGGGGAGGTGCTCACCGGGCGCCTCAGAACATCAGGTAACGCTGGGTGAGCGGCAGGTTCTCCGGCGGATTGGGCTGGTCGAGATACCAGAAGCCCACACGGCTCCTGTGCTTGGTGAGGCTGTGATTGTGTGTCGTGGCGAGACCCGGGATCTCCACCGCGATCTTGAATGTGGTCGGGTCGATGTCGATGCCGAACTGCCCGGCGTTGAAGACCATGTCCGCCTTCTTGACGTCCTTGACGGGCTTGGCGCCCTTCAGTTCACGCCGCAGACCGAGGGTGGCCTTCAACGAGTCCTTGAATACGCCTTGGCCGCCGACCGTGCCGTACGGGTCGGTGCCGGAGGGCGGGTTGAGGGCCTTGTCCGAGACGAACGAGTAGGACAGCTGGGAGGCGAGCGCGTCGGCCATCGCCGGGCGCAGGAATGTCGGCTGCGGCGTCGACACCGACCCGTTGGGATCGCCCAGGTTGCCGAGCACCATGGCGCCGCCCTTGATGACCATCTCGGGCCGTACGGCGAAGAACCGCGGGTCCCACAGCACCAGGTCGGCCAGCTTGCCCACCTTCACCGAACCGACGTACTCGTCGATGCCGTGGGCGATGGCGGGGTTGATCGTGTACTTGGCCACGTAGCGCAGTGCACGGGCGTTGTCGCCGGCTCCCCGCTCGGTCCGGTAGAAGAAGTGCGCGTCCTCGAAGGTCTTGTGGCTCCACTCCTTCATGACGTGGGCGACCTGCCAGGTGCGGGTCACGACCTCACCGATGCGGCCCATGGCCTGGGCGTCGGAGGAGGTGATGGACATCGCGCCCATGTCGTGCAGCACGTCCTCGGCGAACATGGTCGTGGAGCGGATGCGGGAGTCGGCGAACGCCTGGTCGTTCTTGTTGCCGAGGTCGAGGTGATGGGCGGAGGCCAGCATGTCGATGTGCTCGGCCACGGTGTTCCTGGTGTACGGCAGCGTCGGGTTCGTAGAGGCGGGCAGAACGTTCTCCTCGGCGGCCACCTTCATGATGTCGGGGGCGTGCCCGCCGCCGGCGCCCTCGGCGTGGAAGACGTGAACGCCGCGCCCCCCGATGGCATCGAGCGTGGTCTCGACGAAGCCGGCCTCATTGAGGGAGTCGGCATGCAGGGTGACCTGCAGGCCCCACTCCTCTCCGGCCTTCAGAGCGGCGTCCAGAACCGCCGGAGTTGGAGTAATTGTCAAGACTTGTGGGTGAGTTGAGTTTCAGGCGGCTTCGAGGTCCTCGACGAGGTGGCCGTTTTCGAAGCGGGCGCCGGAGCGGACGAGGGCGACGAGGTGGGGTGCGGTGACCGCCCGCCAGCGGGCCTGGGCGGCCTCGGCGAGCTTGAACACCATCGCCAGGGCGGCGGCCGGGCTGCCCGCTCCTCGGGTGACCTTCGTCCGCAGCCTGATCGTGGAGAACGTGGACTCGATGGGGTTCGTGGTCCGCAGATGGATCCAGTGCTCGGCGGGGAAGTCGTAGAACGCCAGGAGCTCGTCCAGGTCGTCGGTGATCTTCTTCACGGCCTTGGGCCACTTCGCCCCGTAGGTCTTCTCGAACGCGCGGGCCGCCTTCTCGGCGTGGGTGCGGTCCTCGGCGTTGTAGATCTCCTGCAGGGCCTTCTTCGCTCCGGGCTGCGTGGACTTCGGTAGCGTGTTCATGACATTACGGGTCTTGTGGACCCAGCACCTTTGGTGCCTGGCCTGCGGGAACACCTCCGCCAGGGCCCGCCACAGGCCCATGGCACCGTCGCCCACGACGAGGGCCGGATCGCGCATGCCACGCCGTCGGCAGTCCCGCAGCAGGTCGGCCCACGACTCCGTCGACTCCCGCAGCCCCTCGGCCAGCGCGATCAGCTCCTTGGTGCCGTCCAGACGCACGCCCATCAGGACCAGGACGCAGGAGTGGGCCTGGCCGAGGCGGACCTTGGGGTGGACGCCGTCGGCCCACACGTAGACGTAGTCGGTGCCGGACAGGTCCCGGTTCTGGAAGGCCGTGTGGTCGTCCTGCCACTGCTTCGTGAGCCGGTTCACGGTGGCCGCCGACAGGCCGGCCGCGGAGCCGAGGAACTGCTCAAGGGCGGGCACGAAGTCACCGCTGGACAGCCCGTGCAGGTAGAGCAGCGGCAGGACCTCGCTGATCTTCGGGGACTTGCGGCACCAGGGCGGAAGGATTTTCGAGGAGAACCGCTGCCGTTCACCGGTCGCCTCGTCGACGCGGCGGTCGTTCACTCGCGGGGCGCGGACCTCGACCGGGCCGGCCGCTGTCGTCACGGTGCGGGGACGGTGGTGACCGTTACGCACCACCAGACGGTGGCAGCGTTCGTCCCGCTCGGCAGCCAACTCGGCTATGTACTGGTCGACTTCCGCTTCCAGAGCGGCGGCGAGCATCCGGCGGGCGCCTTCCCGCACGATCTCGTCGATCAGCGAACCGGTAGCGGTGGAGCCGTCTTCGTTGACTACGCTGAGCACGGGCGTGCCTTCCCGACCCGCGCTGCGAACGCGGGCCTGACTTGGTGACCGATACAGGATCATTCGGGAAGGTACGCCCTTCGCGTGCCGTCCCGAAGACCGATCCACAAGTCATGAGCATTGCTCCCGGAGTTGCTCCCCAGTCCTCGTGGATCTTGTAACCGCCGGCGCCCGCCAGCGCCTGCTCGTCCAGGCCGTCCTTGCTGACAGTGTTGCCCTTGGCCAGCAGCATCACGTTGACCGGCAGGTCGTCGAAGCTGCGGTGCAGGTTCACCAGGTGCTGCGGGCCGGGGGTCACGGTGGTCGCCTTGGACCCTTCGGAGGGGCCCACGCCGCCGCCGATCAGCGTGGTGGTCCCGGTGGCCACGGCCTCCATGACGGCCGAGGGGGAGATGTAGTGCACATGGGTGTCGACGGCGCCGGCGGTGAGGATCTTGCCCTCGCCGGAGATCACGTCGGTGGAGGGACCGATCTCCAGCCCGGACGTGACCCCGTCCATGACGTCGCTGTTGCCGGCCTTGCCGATCGCGACGATCCGGCCGCCCTTGATTCCGACGTCGGCACGCACGACGGCGTTGCTGTTTCCCCGCTCCAGGGCGGGAGCGACATCCAGGATGATCACGTTGGTGATCACGGTGTCGGGGGCGCCCTGCGCACTGGTGGTGGTGCCCTGCAGCATCGACTCGCGAATGGTCTTGCCGCCGCCGAAGATCGCCTCGTCACCGCCGAAGGTCAGGTCTTCGGTGATCTCGGTCCAGAGGTTGGTGTCCCCCAGACGGACCTGGTCGCCCACGGTCGGGCCATAGGACTTTGCGTACTGCTCGCGGGTGATGTTCGCCATAGCTTTCCTCCTGGGTTTCGAGGGCCCTGTCAGCCGAGATCGACGTCGCCGGCCTGCTTGTCCTTGCGCAGGCCCGGCACACGTCGCCTCCCGCCGATCGGAACGACCTCGATGGCGTCGCTGGGCGCGTTCTCGGGGCTGAACCGCATGGAGTCCCCCGGAGGAATGTCGAGGCGGTAGCCCCAGGGGGCCACTCC
The DNA here is from genome assembly GCF_051903975.1 of Streptomyces sp. P9-2. Lineage (NCBI taxonomy): Bacteria > Bacillati > Actinomycetota > Actinomycetes > Kitasatosporales > Streptomycetaceae > Streptomyces > Streptomyces sp. P9-2. The sequence continues at coordinate 7,013,787 of NZ_CP192633.1, read as the reverse complement.
CGGCGTCTTCGACCGTTGGTGTGCCAACTCGCGGGCCTCGGCGATCCGTTCAGGCCAGGCGCGCTCAGGGTCGGTCAGGACGGCCTCGGCAGCGGTGGCGGCCTCCTGGTCGGTGAAGAACAGCAGGTCCTCGTTGACGTCGGCCAGGTGGATGTGCGAGCCGATCTGGATGTCGCGGTCACCGACGTTGACCACGTAGACAGTGGCCTTGCCCTCTTGGGAGTTGAGGACGTGCTCCGCGGTCGGGTCCTTGACCCACACTCCGCCCACCTCGTACCGGGAGAAGCAGTGGTCCTGGCCCGGGTCTAGATCGGAGGGCGGCAGGAGTTCGGGAGAAGCAGCGCAGTCGGGGCACGGGTCCGGACATACGACTGGCGTGGGCTTCGCCGGCAGCGGCTGGAAGTACGGCATGGGTTCGTCCTCAGTGGATCGGGGCGGCCCTGGGGGTGATCTTCGGGGCGCGGATCGGGTTGTAGAGGGTGACGAGCTTGCGGCCGTCGGGGAAGGTCGCCTCGATTTGGAGGATGTCGAGCATCTCGGCGACGCCTTCCATGACGTCGACCGTCGTGAGGACACTCTCGCCCTCGCCCCGGGTGTCGCCCTTTCGCTCCTCCAGCGGACGACCGGCGTCGCTCATCATCTGGTCGACGGTGTAGTTGCCGGCCCGGGCCTCCTCGATGACCCAACAGCTGATGTAGGCCACGGCCTCGGGGTAGTTCAGCTTGATGCCGCGCTCCTTGCGGTAGCTGGCGAGCATCCCCGCCACGCTCAGCAGCAGCTTTTCCTGCTCTGACGGAATCAGGTGCATCCGTGCTCCTCGGTAGTGGTGATGGGGTCTCCGGCCCCCGGTGGCCCCGGCTCAAGAAAGGCAGCCAGGACACCTCCGGGCCGACGCCCGTAAGGCGGGCGGGCAAACTCGTACTCGAGAAGTGAAATGCCGACCGCCTTCCCCGGATCCAGCCAATGGCAGTCCGCAGCGAGAGGCGGGACCACCGGGCCCCAGCTGAGCCACACTGCGCCGTAGGTGATCATCCTGCAGCTGGCCGGGAGGCTGCCGCACGATCCGTCTCGGACCCCTCAAACGGATGCCGACGCGAGCGTTTGAACGAACCCGACGGCCGCGAGAAGGGGTGCGTTCGATGAGCTTGCACTCGACGGTGCCGCCGCTGACAAGGATGGAGCAGGAGGTCTCGGCGCCGGTCGTGGCAAGCCGCAACGCGCGCGTCCCCTCAGAGTGCTGACCCACACTTCGGTGGTTCGGATTTTTCTCAGATAGTCGCTCGTGGGATTCTCGTCCCGTGCCGTCGCCGACCCAGGTCAGTCAGCAAACAGAAGGACACCGAGACGAGTCGGGCACAAGGACTACGTCCCCAAGTTCGATGCCGCCCCGGCCTCTTGGCAACGCGACGTCAGCCGGCCGCAGGTTCATCTACCGGCCGCTCAAGGAGCACGGCGTAACCGCGTGACGGCCTCCTTCTTCTCTCTTTAGCCGCCTGAGGAGCGGAGCGGGATGACGTTGCCAGAGACAGGCTGGTCCTGGCTGTGGTTGCCGGAGGATGAGGACGGCTGCCGCGAGGGCCATCCGCTCCGCTCGATGCCGGGATGCGGCCTCGGCGACCCGGGAGTTTAAGAGCTCCCTTCAGGCGGACGACCTCTTTGCGAAGCCGCTTTTCGACTTCGGAGGTCTGGTGCGTTTCCGCGCGGACCCGCACGTAGAACTCCTCCTTGAGGTCGGCGTGGCGCTTCTGCAGAGCCATGCGGTGAACACCGGCTTCCGCGGCGAGCGCAACAACAGTGAAGCTGCCATTGGAGCTGGTGGGCTGTCCGGCCAGGAGGCGGTCGATGGCCGCGCGGATGCGGGTCCGTTCGTCATGGTGCTGTTCGTTCATGCGATGGCTTCCTCGGCGGTCTGGGCAGCGGAGTCGTGGGCGTCGGCGAGATCGCGGAAGCGGTTGGCAGTCCGGCGGAGCCGGTTGCCCAGAGGCTGGGGCACGTTGGCTGCTTTCCCATCGAGCCGGTCGGCATGCTCTCGTGCCGCGCGTGCGTGGCTGTCGGGACGGACTGCGTTGCCGCAGCCGAGCTGGCAGGCGAACTTGTCCGGCGCCCTCGCTCCGGGGTCCGGATCACACAGGGCAGTGTCGCGCTTGAAAGCGCAGATGAGAAAGGAGTCCGGGTTGTCGAAGAGCACGAGGCCATCGCGTTCGAGGAACTTGGCGGCGGCCTACGGGGTGGTCAGAGCGCCTTCGAAACTGGGCATAGAGGTCACCCGTTCTCCCGGATCCGCAGCAGCGCGGCCCGGAACTGCCGCTCGGCGGCCAGCAGCACCTGGTCGCGCTCGACGGCCGGTAAGACTGCTTGGACGGCTTGCCCTTTTTCGGGACCGGGCGGGCCAGTCCTTCGGCGGCCAGGCCCTTCGCCAGCCGCGACTCCCGCCTGAGCAGCGTACGCATCTTCGCGAGGGCCTCGCGTCCACCGGGGGTGTCCTTGTGGTGGTTGCGCCAGAGCCGGAGCGTGGCCGAGGTGAGGTCACCGAAATCCTCGGCCGGGTACCCCTGGGCTTTGAGGGCTTCATCGCCTCTTCTTCCCTTGCTTGCGTAGGAGTTCCGCGAGGCGGGCGCCGACCGGGGTGATGCTGGGCAAGGGCTCGTTGGCGAAGTGCTTCGCCTTGCGGCGGCGCAGCAGCTCCTCCCCATCGCGCTCCCAGGCGAAGGTGGGCTTGCGCAGGAGTTCACGGAAGACGGCGTCGGCGTTGTCGGGATGCCGCTGGACCAGTCGGCGGATGACCATCGGAGCGACGGAGTCGTCGTTCAGGTAGTGCCTGAGCCGGCTCAGGTAGGTGCGGTCACGGGCCAGGGCGGGATCGGTGAACAGCGCATCAAGGTGGCCGAAGTCGGCGTAGTAGCACAGGCCTTCGGTCTCGTCGAAGATCACGGCGACGGTGTCCGCGTCGCGGAGTTCTTCGGGCAGACTGCTGAGTTCGTCGAGAGAGGGCGTGGGGTTGATCGCCTTGGCGGCGGTTTCGTCGTCGAGTTCGGCCAGCGCCTTGTCCTGCCGGTATCGGTGGTACTCCCGCATCCGTTCGGGCGCCTCGCCGGCATCCAGGACGAGCAGGTCGGTGCCGAACACCTCGATGAAGTCGGCGCGGGCTTCGGCCTGCATCTCCCACGCCTTGCGCAGCATCTGGGGATTGCGGCGCAGCAGCTGCGGATGGGCGGTGAGCGTCTGGACGGCGAGCTGGGCCAGCTGCGGTCCGTCGCCGCGTGGGTAGGTGGTGAGGTTGCCGCTGACCAGCCAGGCGTTGGTGTCGGGGTGGACGGGCACGATCCGGCCGGCCACGAACATCCCTGTGCTCAGTTTGCCAAGGGCGCGCCGTCCCAGGTTGGAGTGGACCTGGTAGTCGAGGTCATCGAGCAGGTTGTGCAGGACGACGGCATCCCCGTGAGAGCCCTGTACTTCGAAGACTGCCTCCACCACGTCGCGCCAGCCGAGCAGCATCGCCCGCTCGTCCTCGTCCAGCGGAGGCCGCCGCTGAGCGACAAACCGCTCCAGAACGCTCGAGCCGTCCGCCAGCCGGTGCTGCAGCACGAAGTGGTCGATGGTCTGGACGGCCATCGCCTCATCCAGGAAGCCGAGCTGGTCCGCTGCCTCCTCGAGCCGGGCGTCCAACCGCCGGGCGAAGCGCGGAGTATGCGCGAAGGCCACCAGCTCGCTCTTGAGGTCCCCGCTGCGTGCCACCAGCCGGGCGATGCGGGGCAGCACCCTGGGGGAATCACCGTGTTCCACTACTGCTTCTTCCTGCCTGCTCTTGCTGTGGGGTGGTTGTCGCGAGCCCCCCTGGGGGGGACGGCGTGGTCCGTGCCTGGACACCGCGGCGACGACGGGAGCGATCCACGGCGTGGGGACGCCGCGTTCGGTGAGCGCGAAGGTCACCCATCGCTTCAAGACAGCGGGCAAAAGAGCGCGGTGTGCCTGATCGAGTACCGTCTTGCGGGGCAGCCAGTCCCCCAGGAAGACGGCGATCTGGCCGGGGCTCCAGCACAGCGGCCCGCGGCTGAGGTAGTTCCCCGCGTAGTCCAAGAACAGCTCGGCCAGCGACCGGGCGGTGCCGGCTTCCTCCGCCGCAGGGGCACCCACCTGTGCGAACGCATCGAGCACGCGGGCCCGCTCGCCCTGTACAAGCGGCTGGTGCTCGGGCCAGTCTGGCAGGTGGTCGCGGCAGCGTGCCCAGGCCAGTGCCCGCAGGGCGATGACCTCCTCATCGTCGGGGCGAGGCCAGGTCAGGTCCGTCAACCGCAGCGCCGCGGCAAGATCGGCGAGTACCTCGGCCGCGTCCTGCTCGACAAGCAGCATCGGCACTTCGTCCTCGCCCCGCATCCCCTCCCAGGCGTGGGCCGCATGTGGCGTAAGCAGCGCCAGCTTGTCCACCAGCGTGCCGCCGACCTCGCCGATATGCGCCATCAGCGTGTGCGGGACCGGGCCGTCGTAGTCGATGAACAGCACCCGCTCGCTGTCCCACACGTCCACCGCGCACCAAGCCCCCACCGGGCGGTTCGGGCCGGCCGCATGCCACGCCGGCACCGGCTGCGATGCGGCCAGAACCTCCATCGTCTCCTGCAGCATGGCGTGGCCGGCGTGCGGGCCGACTCGCTCAAGCGCGGCGAGGGCGGCAACGCCGGACGGGGACGGTTTCGTCGAAGCCCGTCCCGCCACCTCACGACATAGCACCAGTTCCGGTTCGCGTTCGGTCATCCCTGCGCCCGACCACGCCTCGCCCAGGCAGCCACTCGCCCACGCCTCCGCGGCAAGGACATCTGTGCCTTCAAGGCGCAGTGTTCGGGCCTGCCGTAGCACACGGTCCGACAACCGCACAGGGCCTGGCGAACGGCGGACTGACTGTTTGCCGCCACACGATGTGCGGCGGCCACGACTCTTCGGCACGCCCTCAAGTCTGGCAGAGCAGCATGCGGCGCGGAGCGAGTAGTTCGAGGACAACCTTCGCCAGGGTGATGGCGGCCGACTTCGCCGCTTCAGCTCAGGCCGATGATGCGATCATGGGCTTCCTCGGTGGTCAGCAGGCCAAAGCGCGTGGGTGCTCACCGCAGCTTGCGGCCGGTGACACAGTTCCGCTCCCCGTCAGGGCTTCAAGATCAACTCTGGCGGGCTTCTGGACTTCCTCCGGATACCCGGTGACCCCCGGCGGTCGGGGACAGTCGCACCCCGTCAAAGACCTTGACAGCTACGTATCTGTTCCGTTCCTGAAGTCCTCGAGGTCGGCGGCTGCCAGCTCCTCCTCGAATCGCGGCCAGGTCCTCGACCGGCTCTGCGGCTGCGGTTCCCTTCTCCGTCAGGTTCCTGTCCGTCCCGGCTGGTCAAGGCCGTGCAACCGGACCAGGGCCAGCCTGTCACGTCGCGGACCTTTACGATCTTGCAGACATGCTCTGACCTGATGGCTTCGACGCGAAGGGACGGGCGAGCACGGCATCGTGTTCCTGGTGAAGGACATGTCCCCCCGCTCCCAGTTGGGGATCACAACCAGCCGGCAGGATACCGAGAGGAACAGCTGAGGGTGAGTCACCTGCCGCATGGACGACGTCTGCGTTCATGGCGACGAGTTCAGCCCCGTAGGTCTGCTGCACAGTAGCGGCGACGTGGAAGCCAGCGGTGTCCAAGTCGCCTGCGTAGCGCAGATGCAGGCCCTGGTCGGCTGTCAGTTGAAGGAGGGCGTGGTCGACGGCGCGGCTGACGGGTGTGTCAACTTAACGGCTGATCTCGGTTGTTGAGGTGTCAGATGTTGCTCGGGGTCAGGCGGCCCTCGAAGGCGATCTGGAAGGCGTTCAGGAGTGCCTTCCAGCGCATGGTCCACCGCTTGCGGCCCTCCCGTCGTGCTGCAGATGACCTTGCGTATCTCGACGTCGAAAGAGAGGAAGGGCACGAACTCGGCCCAGGCGTCCGACCACAGCTTCACGATCGCCGGATACTTGGTGCCCCAGGACTCCTGGAACTCCAAGAACCGCTCCGTGGCCGCGTCCTCGCTGGGCGCCGTATAGACGGGCTTGAGGGCCTTGGCGACCTTGTCCCAGTCCTGACGGGCGGCATAACGGAGCAGCAGGTGAACCACACACGTCTGGACAATTGGTCAGGACCCCTGTCATTGCGTGCTGTCAGTCCTGGTTGTCGTGATCGTGCGCGGCACACCCCCTTGCCGCGCAGGCCGCTGTCGAGGGAACGGCCGCATGCCGGCGCACGTCTGTGGCGTTTTCGGCCACTCAACGGCGACGGCTGGATGCGACGCGTTAACCTCGCAGGATGGAGGCACCCGCACCCGGCGCAGCGCAAAACGCCGCAACGCAGGATGTCCACAGCGAAGCTCGCCGCCGGCTGGACGCCTACACCTACCTCAGCGCGCCCGAGCGGCTGGAGCACCTCGCGATCATGCGGGTCTTCTGCGGGACCCTGCTGGCGGACCTGGCCGTCTCGGACGTCCTGGCGAAGCTGCGGCAGGCCGGGGGCCCTGCCGCCGGGCTCGACGCCGACACCCTCACTGTCCGGCTCGAACAGTTGGTGAAGTGGGGCAACCTACTGCGCAGCAGTCACACCGTGAAAGCGTCCAGCATCAGCGAGTACCAGCGGTCCCGTGCTCGCTACCAGCTGTCGAAGCTGGGCGAGCGCATCCAGCGGGACGCCGATGGGGTCCTGGCCGAGGCGGACGCGGCCCGCGAGGTGAGCAACGAGCTGCTCGCCCTGGTGGAGCGCGGGCTCAGGGAGCTGGCCGAGCTCGTGACCGCGCCCGGCGGCATCGAACCGCAGGGTGGGCTGGAGCGGGTCAGCACGCTGTTCGTGCAGTTCACCGAGTTCGCGGATTCCATCCGGGACTTCTACGCCTACCTCGGCCAAGTTCTGGCCCGGTACGACCTGGACAGCGCCGAGTACCAGGGCTTCAAGGAGCTGCTTCTCGACTACGTCGAGGCGATCACTGAAGACGTGGCGTTCCGCGCGCCCCGGATCTCGGCGGCACTGAACAAGCTGTGGCCGCACGTCCCGGGTCTGCTGGCCCGGCTGGACGCCCACGCACAGGGCCTCACCGGGCTGTCACCGCGGAGGGACGGCCGGCTGGAGACGCGGGTGCAGCGCAGCCGTGGGCGTGAGTTCGCTGACTGGGAGGGCCTGCGCGGTTGGTTCAGCGACACCGACGGGCAGGGCAGTCAGGTCGATCAACTGCGGGACGCCACCCTGCGCGCGTTGCAGTCGCTGCTGGCCAACGCCAAGCGGATGCTGCGGTCGGCCACCGGGGAGATGTCCCGGCGCAAGGACCTACTACGGCTGGCCCGGTGGTTCGAGGAAGCGGCGCCGCAGGACGCGCATGACATCGCCGTCGCCGCCTTCGGGCTCTACGACGCTCGCCATCTGGGCATACCTCCGGCCACCGACGAGGTGGTGCCCGCCTACACGAGCTGGTGGACCGGGCCGGTGGTCGAGGTGCCGGTGGCCCTGCGGGAAAGGGGCAGCCGCGCCCAGCGGGGCCGGACCGCCACGGTGGAGGACCACTCCGCACAGAAGCGGCGGCTGCGGGAGGCCGCACGTGAGCGGGCGGCGGCCAGGGCAGCAGCGGCGGACGAACTGCGCAGCGCCTCGGGCCGGTTCGCCGAGGTGCGTCTCACCTCCGCAGCGCTCGGTCTGCTCCTGGAGCTGCTGGCCACCGCACTCGGGAACGCGCAGCTGAGGCGTCGCGCCGACACGGACGGGGCGGGCGCGACGGAATACGACCTCGACCAGGCGCACAGCGAGGACGCCGAGCTGGGGATCCGGCTCACCGTGCGACGCACGGTGGGCACCCGGTGCGTCTTGCACTCGGTCGACGGCGACCTGCTGCTGGACGACCTGGAGCTGGACGTCGGCCGTGCCTCCTCCGACGTGCCCGACAGCGATGCGGAGGTGAGTGTGTCATGACCCTCCCCTCGACACACGACGTCGCCCTGGCCGCCGAGCGCCGCAACGCCGCCCGGCTGCTGCTCGCCCACCCGCTGGTCACCTCGGACGGCCCGCACGCCGACCTCTTCCCGCTGATCCGCAGGCATGCCGACTGGCTGGGCAAGCGGTTCCAGCAGGTGCTCGGCTACCGCCTGCTGGTCGACAGCTCCTACGCCCGGCTGTTCAAGGCGGGGCTGGGAGCAGGCGCGGGCCGCCGACTGGAGCGCGCCACCGGCACCCCCTTCACCCCGCACACCTACGCTTGCCTCGCGTTGGCCCTGTCCGTGCTGGTGACCGCCCCCGAACAACTTCTGCTGTCACAGCTGGTGGCCGACATCAGGGCCGCCGCGGCCGACGCGGAGATCGAGCTGGAGGGGACGGACAGGGCAGCCGGGAAACGGACCTTGGTAACGGCCCTGCGCCAGTTGGTCGAATGGGGGGTCCTCATCGAAACCGAGGGCCATGTGGCCGCTCTCGCGCAAGATGCGGGCGGAGAGGCCCTGATCACAGTGGACCGCGAGCTGGCCCGCGTCGTCGTCGCAGGCCCGCTCGCCCTGGCCCATGACGGGGCCGACCTGGTCCGGCGGGCAGCGGACCCGGGGTTCGGCGGCCCTCGCACCTATGTGCGCCGGATGCTTGTCGAGACACCCGTCGTCTACCTCGACGAGTTGACCGACGCCGAACGCGACTGGTTGCGCACCCGGCAGCGCCGCGAAGCGCAGGCGTTCTCCGAACTTCTCGGCCTGGAGATGGAGATCCGCGCCGAGGGAGTGGCGCTGGTGGATCCAGAGGAGGAGCTGACGGATCTGCACCTGCCCGGCACCGGCACGGTCGCGCAGGCCGCGCTGCTGCTGGTGGAACGGCTGGTGGAGCGGCTTCGGCCGCAGGAGCCCGGGCACCCGGCGACCGGAGGGACGCTCGTCATCGGCGTGGCTGTCCCGGACGGCCTCGTGGACGAGCTGCTGGCCGAATTGATCGCCGAGTACGGACAGCGCAGCAACTGGCAGCGCGGCTACCTGAAGGACATCCCCGCCCTGCGGGAGGCCGTGCTGGACCTGCTGGCGCGCATGCGGCTGATGGCCCGGACCGGGCGGCTCCGCTCCGAGGGGGATGGTCTGCCGGAGGGGTACGCCGAAGAGGCACCGCAGGGGCGCACCGTGACCGATGTCCGCAGGGCACGCCCTGGCGGTGACAGCTGGGTGCTGCTGGCCGCGGCGGCACGCTACGCCACCCACGTGACTGTGCGCCCGGCCACCGCAGTCGGCAAGGGCGTTGACGTTCAGGAGGAGTTGCCGCTGTGACCACCGATGCGCGTGGCCTCGTTCCCCTGCCGCGTTCCGGCCCTGCGACGACCGCCGGCACCCGCTTCCGGCTGCACCGGGCGGGCATCCAGAACGTGTGGCAGTACGACGAGCAGGAGTTCGTCTTCGGCGACGGACGGCTACTCCTGCGCGGCAAGAACGGTGCGGGCAAGTCCAAAGCCCTGGAAATGCTGCTCCCGTATCTGCTGGACGGCGACTCACGGGCACTGGACGCGACGGGCACCGGCCGGACCACTCTCGCCTGGCTGATGCTGGACGGGTTCGAGCAGACCAACCGTCTCGGCTACCTGTGGGTGGAGTTCCGGGGCACGACCGACGGCGGCGACCATCGCCACCTCACCCTCGGTGCCGCCATCCGCGCCTCGAAGTCGACACAGAAGGCGCTGCCGACGTTCTTCGTCACGCCGCTGCGCGTCGGTGGGGACCTGCACCTGGTTGAAGGCGGAAGGCCCCTGCCGGTCGACCGGCTCAAGGAGATCGTCGGCTCCGACAACGTCACCGACCGCGCGGTCGTCCACCGCTCGCGGGTGGCCCGGGAGCTGTTCGGCATCACCGACGCGACCCGCTACCGCAACCTCACCCAGCTCCTCCACCGGCTGCGGCGGCCCACGGTCGGGGACCGCATCGAGCACGGTGGACTGGCCTCCCTGCTGAGCGAGACCTTGCCGGGACTCGACGAGGACGTGGTCGAGAAGGTCGCGCGCAACCTCCACGACCTCGACGCCGTACGTGACGAACTCGGCCGCCTGGAACGCACCGATACGGCACTGCGCACCTTCCTCACCAGTTACCGCGGCTACCTGTCCGGTGTCCTGCGCGCCTGCGCGCAGGCGGTGAGCCGGGAGCTGGAGGTCCTCGTGCAGCGACGCCGGGCGGCCGGAGACGCCGCGCAGCGGACCAGCGAGCTGAGGACGCAGGAGGAGGAGTCAGAAGCCCGGCTGGAAACCCTGCGCGAAGAGGAGGAAGCCGCCCGGACCGACCTCGCCGCCCTGCACGCCAGCCACGCCTACCGCAGTCTGCGCGAACTGTCGGAACGCCGAAGCACGGTCGAGGCGCTGCACACCGCCGCCGTGTCCGCCTTCACCGCCCTCAGCAACGCACACGGCGCAGAGGAGGGCACAGCCGAGCGCCTGGCCGACGGTGTCGACCGCCTCGGGAGCCGGCTCGCCGAACTGGGCACCGATCACCGGGAACTGCTGACGCAGGCGGAAAAGGCCGGGCTTCCCACCGGCCATCTCGGCGAGGCAGTCGCCCTGCCCCGCACGATCCGCTCCCAGGCCGGCGAGACGGAGCTGACCGCTCCGGACGGAAAGACGCACATCGTGCAGCACCGGTCGGCCGTCCGTGTGGACACGGCGGCGGTGCAGGACGGACTGCGGTCCTGGCAGGGTCAGCTGGAGGACGCCGAGACAGTCGTGAAGAACCGGACCCGGATGGTCCAGGAGGTGACGCGTCTCACCGCGCAGGCCGAGAAGGCCCGAAGCCGGGCGGAGCAGGCCGACACCGAGCGGGAACGGCTGGAGGGCGAGACGGAAGAGGCCGCCGGCCGTCTCGACGCCGGCCGCGAGAAGGTCGCCGAGGAGAGCGGTGCCTATGCCCGCCAGGTCGCCGAGTGGGTCACCCGCACGCGGGCCGCCGTCGGGTCCGACTGCCCGCCGCTGGATGCCGTCCACGCAGTGGTCGCTCTCGAGAGCTCCGCCGACGCCCCGTTCGCGGACCGCACGCTCCCGCCCGACACCGACAGCCAGGCGTGGCAGGCCGCCCATGCCGCACTGGAGCCGTACAGCGAGGAACTCACCAGACGCCGCGACGCCCTCGCACTCACCGTCGGCCGGCTCGATGAGGAACTCGGCCGCCTGGCGCGTCACAAGCGTGACTGGGAGCGACGTACGGATCCCGAGCCGCCGGTCCCCCACCACCGCGTCGCCGAAAGGACACCAGGCACCGGAGCGCCGTTCTACCGGCTTGTGGACTTCACGGATGATCTGAGCCCCGCACATCGGGCCGGTCTGGAAGCAGCGCTTGAAGCCAGCGGAATCCTGGACGCGTGGGTCGGCGCGGACGGCGCCCTTGTCGATCCCGGCACTCGTGACACTTTGCTGCGTCCCGGCCCCGCGCTGCCGGCCGGGCCGACCCTCGCCTCGGCCTTGCGCCCAGCGCCGCAACCGGGATGCGGGATCACGTCCGAGCAGGTGGAACACCTGCTGGCCGCCATCGCGCTCGCACCGGCCGAGGAAACGACCGCTCATGACGCGGTGTCCTACGACGGAAGCTGGCGTCTGGGGATCCTCAGCGGCCGGCACCACAAGAGTGACGCCGAGTACGTGGGGGCCGCCGTACGCGCCGAGACCCGACAGCGCATCCTGGCCGAGCTGGAACAGCGGCTCACGCAGACGGAGCAGCGGCTGGCCGACGCCCGTCACGAACTCACCGAGGCCGACGCCCGGCGCCGGGCCCTCAGGCTCGCGGAGCAGGACTTCCCCCGGGCACGCGGTCTCGCCGATGCTTGGAGCAGAGCCGAGTCGGACAAGAGGACACTGCGTGACCTGACCGCCAAGGCCACCCGCGCGGCACGGCTGGCCGAGGAGGTTCGCGGCCTCGCCGTAGCCGCCCGCGCCGAGGCGGATGCCACCGCCTCCGCCCACGACCTGCGCAGCGACCCCGCCGAGCTGGAACGCGTACGCACCGCGCTGGCTGCCCTGCTGACCGGCATCGGGCATCTTCGCCGAGCGGTCGGCAGCACGGGCGAGCGGCTCGGCACCCATCACGCCGATGCCGAGCGATACGAACGCGCCCGAAAAGAACGCCTGGCCGCGGAGGAGAACTACCGGCTCCGCCTCACCGGGCTGCGCACCGCGCAACAGGACCTGCGCACCCGCGAGGAGGCCATCGGGGCGACCGAAGAAGAGATCCTCACCCGCGAGCAGGAAGCCAGACAGCGCATTGCGCACGCCGCCCAGGCCGTCCCGGCGGCACAACGTATCCGGAACGATCTGCACGACCGGCGCGTGCGCGCGGAAGAGGAGGAGAAGCGCCTGCGCGAGGACCTGACCGCCCAGGAGACGGCGGTCATCGCAACCGGCGGCGCCCTTCGCGGCGCACTCGGCCGACCGGAGGTGGTGCGCGGCGCCGGGCTGGACCGGTCCGCACTGTCCGAGGACGTGGTGGACGATCCCGGCTCGGACGTCCGCAGCCGCCTGCGCGCGCTACAGGCACTGGCTGACGCGGTACAGCAGGCGCTCGGCCGTCCGAAAGGCGAGGTGTCGGACAGTACCCTGCTCAACCGGCACACCGATCTGCGCGATCAGCTGGCCGGCGGCTACGACGCGCAACTGGAGGAACGCGACGGGATCAAGGTATGCCGCCTGATCGACGATCACGGTTCCCACGATGTCGCGGCCGTGGGCGAGCGGATCGCCGTCCAGGCGGCAGAGGCCCGGGGACGGCTCACCGAGCGCGAACGTGAGGTGTTCCAGCGGTTCCTGACCGGCGAGCTCGGTGACCACCTCTCGGTCCAGGTCATCACCGCAGCGAACCTGGTCGCGGCTCTCAACAACACCCTGCGGACCGTGCGCACCTCCCATGGTCTCGGCGTGGAGCTGTTGTGGAAGCTGGACGAGGACGTCGACGCGGACGTGCGGGCGGCCGTGGAGCTGCTGCGCAGCCCGTCGAGCCTGCGCGCACGTGAGCAGACCGAGCAGCTCCGCGAGGTGCTGCAACGCCGGATCGAGGATGCCCGACGGGCCGATCCCTCAGCCGGTTACGCCGCCCACCTGCGGACCGCGCTGGACTACCGTGACTGGTTCCGCTTCCACACCTTCGTGGTCGAGGACGCCGCTCCCAAACGGCGGCGGAAACTGACCGGCCGCACCGGGCTCAGCCAGGGCGAGCAGCGAGTGCTCTCCTACCTCGTGCTCTTCGCCGCAGCCGCCGCCCACTTCACCAGCCTCGCCGAGTCGGCACCCCACGCCCCGCGGTTGATCCTGCTCGACGACGCCTTCGCCAAGGTCGACGAACCCACCCACGGGAGGCTGGGACGGATCCTCGTCGATCTCGATCTCGACTTCGTCCTCACCAGCGAACGACTCATGGGCAACTGGCCGGAGGTGCCGTCCCTGCACATCTACGAGTGCCTCCGCGATCCGCACGTGCGCGGGGTGGCCACCCTGCACTACACCTGGAACGGTCGGCACCGGCGTCTGGTGTCCGTATGAGCAAGCTGCCCGCGGCGACACGGGACTGGCTGGCCGGTCCCGGGCTGGCCAGGCTCTGGAAAGCGGTACGCAAGCGCCTGGAAAGCAATGGTGTGCAGGCCACCGGTTCCCTCCGACTGACCTCGGTGAGCACCCAGGAACGCAACGACCTGTCGCTCCTTCTGGGCAAGCCCGTCACGGGTGCTGTCGTGACTGTGCACCTCGATGCGCTCGACACGCGGTTGCGCGCCTCCGCGGCCGGACTCGGGCTCAGGAACGTCTTGGCGGAACTCGGCCCTCCGCTCACCGACCGCCGTGCCGTCCGCGCGGGTATCGCGGCACGGCGCGAGCACGTCTGGTCGTCGCTCGCCTCGGCGCTGGACGCCTCTCCGCTCGCCGGCCAGGAGTGGACTGGCCAATGGTACGACCTGCTGCGCCGTACCGGCGTACCGAGAGGAGTACCACCTGAAACGGCGATACGAACGCTTCAGCAGGCTGTCCAGCTCCTCACCGTGCTGCTCGGCCCGGAGCGGGGCGGCACCCGAGGCCGAGGCGAACTCGCCGCCCTGGCGACCGGATCCGCACACGGCCTGGACGACGGCACCTGGCTCGCACGCCTCGTCCAACGTGGCATCGCCCTCGCCCACAGCACCGAGTTCCCCGGCGACGCGGCCGGCCGGCGCGCCCTGTGGCGTCTGGTGTCCGTCACACCGGACGAGGTCTCCAGCACAGTGCTGACCTACGGGCTGCGGCCCGTCGGCGCGGGCTGGCGGGAGCAGGCCCTGAGGCAGCGGGCCGACCATCACGCCGAAGCCCACCTCACCTCCCGGGACCTGCACGACCTGCAGCTGCAACTACCTGCCGGGACGGTGATCCGCATCTGTGAGAACCCACGCGTAGTAGAGGCTGCGGCGGACGCTGCCTGCGTCCATGCCCTGGTATGCACCTCCGGCAGCGCTGCCACGGTGGTCCTCGCACTCCTCGACGCCCTCGCCGCCACCGGCTGCCGTTTCGCGTACCACGGCGACTTCGACTGGCCGGGCATCGCTCTGGCGAACCGGATCATCCGCCGTTACGGAGCCCAGCCATGGCGCATGGGCTCCGAGGACTACGAGCATCTGGCCGCTCGCAGTCAGGCCGATGGAATTCCTCAGCTGCCGCTCGACGGCCACCCCGTCAGCGCGGCCTGGGACCCGGGCCTCGCTCCTGCCATGACCGCCCTCGGCGTCGCGCTCCACGAGGAGGTCACACTCGATCTCTTGGTGGGCGACCTGTCGCGCCAGGCATAGAGTCGTGCCCGCGCCTGCGGGGGTTGCTCCTGACATGGTGACTCTGCTGAACGGCGTGGGAACTACCCCCATCACCAGACGCCGCCCCCCCCTGGTCCGAGCGGAAGGCCCTGCCCCGCTTGCAGCGTCCGACCCTCCTGGTGCCCCTGCCCGCCCCGTGGGCCTGCTGCTCGTCGGCCGTCGCGTGAGCTGGCTGCCAGCCATCGTCACACGTGGTTGCGTACGGCGAAGGGCTGGGCAGCGTCCCGGGCTGGGCAGCCCGGAACACATTTGCGTGAGGTCGATGAGCCCCGCTCTCAGGAGCGGTGCTCATCGACCTCACGTTTATGAGAACAGGCTGGTGGGCTGGGCGGCGGCGGGGCGGCTACCCCGCGCCCGGGCCCAGTAGGGCCGTTCGAGAGCGCGCGCCGAAGAGCGCTGGCCTGGCGGCGGCACACCCGCGAGGTGGACTCCGGCCTGCCCGGCGAGCCCGGCACAGGCGGGGTGCCGCGGGCGGAGTACGACCCCGGCCGGTTCACGCTCGCCCAGCGTGAGGAGGCCAAGGCCGCGGAGCTGACCGCGATCGGGTTCGGACAGGTATCGCGCACCACCGTGCAGCGCATGCGCCTGGCCTACCGCAAACAGGGGTTGTGGGGCCTGGTCGACCACCGCACCACCTGCTCCGCGCCAGCCCCACGGGCGCACCGACGAACGCGTCGTCACCGCGATCGAGGAGGCCCTGCGCCGCCAGCGCGGCCGTTCCAAGGGCGCCATCAAGGGCCTGAAGCCCATGGTCACGCGGGTCCTGGACGACCGGTACGGGCGCGGCACGGTGCCGGTACCGTCCCAGGCCACCTTCTACCGGCTCGTCCACCAGTTCGCCGGGCCCGCCGGACACCCCCGCCGCCCCGCCTGCACGCTGCCCTCCCCCACCGGCGGGCGGGCGTTCACTCCGACCGTGGCGCTGCGTCCGGGCGAGCAGGTCCAGGTCGGCGCCACCCGCCTGGACGTCCTGGCCGTCTTCGACGACGGCACCACCGGCCGCCCCGAACTCACGCTTGCCGTCGACGTCGCCACCCGCGTCATCCTCGCCGCCGTCCTGCGCCCAAGCCGGCACCAAGGCCGTGGAGGCGGCCCTGCTGCTGGCGGAGAGGGCCGCCCCCCACCCGGCCCGCCCGACCTGGCCCGACGCCCTGCGCCTGGGACACACCCAACTCCCCCAGTGTCAGCGGCTGCTGGCCCTGGACGAACGGCTCGAGGGCGCGGCAGCCCGGCCGGTGGTGGTGGTCCCGCGGCCACCTAACCTTCCCCTTGAGCGGCAGCGACTGCCTCGAACTGCTTCCGGTGCAGGCAGTGAGCGCCGGCAACCGTCCCGCCTCGCGCCTGTGATGCCTACCGGTGGTCGTGCACGAGCGCAGCAGTCATATCGTGTGGCAGGAGGTGGCGAGGCAGCCTACGACCGCTTCCGTCCTTGGAAGCCGCGGCGCCGTGCTCGGCGAACTCGGCGTTCCCCATGCATCATTGCCCGGCCGGTCATTCTCCTGGCAGAGCGGGCGGTTCACCGGAGAGCTCGTAGTCCAACAGCAGGTCGATCCTGCGCTGGTGACGGCCGCCCTCGAACTCGGTGGTGAGGAAGGCGTCCACGATGCGCTCGGCCTCCTCGACCGTGTGCATCCGAGCGCCGATACCTGCCAGGAGTGCGTTGTTGTGCTGGCGGGCCAGTCTGGCGGTGTTCACGCTCCAAATGAGCGCGGCGCGGGCGCCGGGGACCTTGTTCGCGGCGATCTGTTCCCCGTTGCCGGAGCCGCCGATGACGAGACCGAGGCTGCCCTTGTCCGCCACAACGCGCCGTGCCGCCTCGACGCAGAACGGTGGGTAGTCGTCGTCCGCGTCGTAGACGGTGGGACCGACGTCGGTCACCTCGTAGCCGAGGTCGGAAAGCCTACTGACGAGGTGGTTCTTGAGTTCGAATCCGGCATGATCAGAGCCAAGGTAGATGCGCACGCTGACAGTGCTCCTCATTTCGCGGATCGGTGGGTGTTCGGTGGATTGGCGTGGGAAGCAGGTCGGGACTACTGGGGGTGTCGGGGTCCTGATTCAGGCTCACGGGATGGCACCGCACGCCTCAATGTCCGGCTACTGATCGGCTCGTCTGTTGCGTGGCTTGTTTCGGCTGGACAAGTCCGAGCTGTCGTTCGATCGTTGCCCACAGGCCGGCATGGTCGGAGACCGCACGACCCTCGTCGCGAGCGGCCCACGCCATGGTGACAACGGATTGCAGCCGTGTGCCGTTGTCGCCGACACTCGGCACACGTGGTACGGCGTCCGGCCCGAGTTCGACGAGGTGGTCGGGTGAGGTGGTGTGCAGTGGCAGTCCGGGCGCGAGCAGTCCGCTCAGGTCGGCGGCGACATAGGTTGGACGCGAAGACCGCTCGGCGAATGCCAGGTCCCGCAGGCGGGAGGCCCCGCTCAGGACGAAGAGCGAGTCGAGGCCGGCCGAGTTGGCGCCCTTGATGTCGGTGTCCAGCCTGTCCCCGCACACAAGGGTCTCCGGCTGAGCGGTGCCGAGCCGGGAACGTGCCAGGTCGAACAAGGCTGCCTGCGGCTTGCCGACCACGTGCGGTGATGCGCTGGTCGCCGTCTGCACCAGCGCGACCAGCGCACCGTTGCCAGGCGCTTGCCCGTACGGCGTGGGCAACGTGAGGTCGACGTTGGTTGCTACCCAGATGGTTCCGGCTTCGACGAGGTAGCCCACCGCCGTGAGCTCGCTCCAGGTGACGTCGGTTCCCAGTCCCTGAACGACTGCCTCGACCGGCGTGTCGCCCAGATCCGCGACGCGGACCGGGGTCAACCCGGCTTCGGTGAGTGCCTCAGCGACACCCGGCCCTCCCACCGCACACACCGGCGCTCCTTGAGCCAGACGCTCCGCCAGGTGTGCCGCGGCCGCCTGGGAACTAGTGACCACCGACCAGCCCTGCTGTGCGATGCCCAGCCCGCGGAGGTGGTCGCCCACGCTCCGGGGAGAGCGGGATGCATTGTTGGTCGCGAACACGACCGGTACGCCGTGCGCCGTCACCCGGTTCAAGGTCTCCACCGCATGAGGAACAGCCGTGGCGCCGCGGTAGACCACACCGTCGAGATCACAGATCAGTCCGCGGTAGCGCGTGATGACGGGTTCGGCCCGGACGGACGTCGTGGTGGTCTCACCCATCATTCGAATCGGTGCTCCTCTTGAGTGCGTTTGCGGTTTTCGTCAGCCTCGCCATCGTCGGGGTGGTAGCTACTCGGCTTCCGGGGAAGAAGTGCGGGAAGCCGGCCTTTTCCACTCACCCGAATCCATCCCGAGGTGCTCGCGCCACCTGCCGGTGTTCGGACTTGACGAACCGCATTGTGTGCGGACTCGAACACATCACAAGGGACTGTGTAGTGGTGCGGCCCGAGTGGTGCTGTACACCGCTGAGCAGTTCGCTGCCGGTCACTCCGGTGGCGCAGAACAAGACGTTCTCTCCGCGCACCAGGTCGCCGGTGCAGAGAACGGTGTCGGCGTCATGGCCGGCTGCGGGCTTCTTTCCGCCTTGCTCGAAGCCGTGGGGCCGTAGCCGGGCCTGCAACGATCCACCCATGCAGAACAGGGCAGCCGCGGCGATGACTCCCTCCGCTGCTCCCCCTGTGCCCCACAGCATGTCCACCTGGCTCTCGGGACACGCCGCGGCAATCGCGCCCGCGACGTCGCCTCCCTCCATCAAGTGGACCCGCGCACCTGCCTCGCGGATTTCGCGCACGAGCTCGTGATGCCGGGGCCGGTTGAGAACGGCAACGATGACATCCGGCACTCGAACGCCCTTGACCGTGGCAACCGCTCGCAGGTTCTCCACGACCGGACGGCTGATGTCGACGACGTCGACGTAGTCGGGGCCGACGGCCAGCTTCTCCATGTGGAGAACCGGCGACGGGTCGTACAGGGCACCGCGCTCGGCTGCCGCGGCCATCGAAAGGGTGCCGTCGTCTGCGCTGATCCCGATGTCGCATGCCGGCCCGTCCCCATCGCCGACGCGCTCCCCCTTGAACAGGACAGGCGTATCTTTCTTCTCGCCCTCGCCAATCACCACAACGCCGCGCATCGGCACCGGCATGATGAGTCTGTGCATCGCATCGATGGCAGCGGCCTTGCCGCTGTTCCTGGCGCCGCGTCCGGCCCACCTGTCGGCCGCGATCGCGGCGGCCTCGGTGACACGTACGAGTTCGAGAGCAAGAGTGTGATCGGGTCCCGAGGTGCCGGCGGATGACACTGCGCCACATTCTGGAGTCCTCATCGGCATCCATTCCACCGGACGAGCAACGGCACGAGACTGTGCGAAGGGTCTGCAACGCACTCGGCCACGACGACCATGGACATCAAGCCGCGGGCGACCGGACCGGCGACTCACGTGGCCGATCCGGTCGCCCTCTTCATCGAGACGCAGGCCGCCGGCGAAGTGCAGCAACAGGCATCGACGGGCTGCCGGCTCGAAGAACGGAGCCGGCAGCATCGGGCCGGCTGACCCGTCAGCGGGCGGCGGCGTTCGCGATGGCTCGCTCGGAGAGCGCCTTCTGGGCGGCATCCCAGTTGGCGTTGTCGCCCCGCCATGTCTCCAGAGCCGGCCCGACCAGCGCCCTTCCGAACGAGTAGGTGAGCTCCCAGGGAAGCGGACTGAGACCCTGCATCGCCCCGAGGTGCTTCGTCGCTACTTCCGGACTCTGTCCACCGGAAAGGAAGGCGATGCCCGGCACGGACGCCGGCACCGTCTCCCGCAGGGCGTCCACCGTGGCCCGGGCGACGTCTGTCACCGAGGGCTGCTCCGAGCTGTCGGTCCCGGCAACCACCATGTTGGGCTTGAGGACGATGCCGTCGAGCTGCACCTGCATCAGGTCGAGCTCGTCGAACAGCGACTCCAGCACGGCAGTCGTCACCTTCTGGCACTGCGCCAGCGAGTGGGCACCGTCCATCAGCACCTCGGGCTCCACGATGGGCACCAGGCCTCCTTCCTGGCAGAGGCCGGCATACCGCGCCAGCGCGTGCACGTTCGCTCGCACTGCACGGTCCGACGGCAGATTGTCACCGATCTTGATCACCGCGCGCCACTTGGCGAACGTCGCGCCGAGGCGCACATAATCCTTCACTCGCTCGCGCAGCCCGTCGAGACCCTCGGTGATCGTCTCGTTCGGGGCTCCCGCCAGCGGCTTCGCTCCGGTGTCGACCTTGATTCCGGTGAGAATCCCGAGATCGGCGAGGAACTCTGGAAACGTGCGCCCGTTGGACACCTTCTGACGGAACGTCTCGTCCGCGAGAATGATGCCGCTGATCGATTCCGAGAGCCGAGGGGTCGTAACAATCAGCTCACGGTACACCCGACGATTTTCCTCCGTTGCCGCGACCCCCACCTTCTCCAGCCTGGAGGACATCGTCCCGATACTCTCATCGGCAGCAAGGATTCCGCGCCTGTTGGAGACAAGTGTACGCGCAATTTCATTCAGAGCTGACATCTGTCGTTAATCCTCCTGTGCTCGGCACCGAACGGTGTGGCATGTTCGTGATGGGTTCGACAATCCGGTCATCGACGCGCTGGGAACAGACCG
The DNA here is from genome assembly GCF_051903975.1 of Streptomyces sp. P9-2. Lineage (NCBI taxonomy): Bacteria > Bacillati > Actinomycetota > Actinomycetes > Kitasatosporales > Streptomycetaceae > Streptomyces > Streptomyces sp. P9-2. Next base: position 6,993,420 of record NZ_CP192633.1, on the reverse strand, counting down.
TGACGCTAGATCGCTGTGGCGACGTTCGCCTCCGCGAGTTGAGCACCCTGGACTTTCTGTCCAGTCTTGACGACTCGCATCGGACTACCCTTCGACGCTGCAGTCTCCACAAGTTCCCGCGCATACTCCGGGAGACCCCGGCGTTCACTCCAAGCCGCATAAATGGGTTTTGCCGGCATCTCTTGGTCAACGGCCACCTGATGCAGCCGGCCTTCCGCGAGTTCGGACCTCACGGTGGAAATATTCAGCACTGTCACCCGCTGGCTTGTAGCAACTGCCTGCTTGATCGCAGCGTTAGAGGGAAGCTCAATGTAATTTCGCGGGGCGCGTGCAGCTCCCAGTAGCTCGTCTGTGAACTCCCGGAGTCCTGAGCCGCGCTCGCGCAGGACAAGTTGAGCGTCTGCCAACTCCTGCACCGACAGGGGACTGGGCCTCATGGCCCACGGGTGCCTCGAGCCGACCACCACGGCCAGCTTGTCGTCGCATATGTACCGGGTGACCAGGTCTTCGCGATAGCTCTTCTGCACCTGGCTTCCGGCCTGACACCAGCCGTCGATGAACGCGAGGTCGACATGGCTCGCAAGGATCAGCTGGTGAAGCGTGTCGACACTGCCGGTCTGCACCTCGACACGTGCCTCGCCGAACGAGAACCCGGAACGGTTCAACCATTCAGGGATCAAGTGCTCCGAGACAGCCGGGCTGGCCGCAATCCGTAGACGTTTCACATCGGAGGAATGGGACCCGGGCCCAAATTCCAGCAGTTCTCGTGCCGCATGCATCAGATTACGGGCGTACTTGGCCAGCATTTCTCCTTCCTCGGTGAGCTTCGAACCGGCAGGAGAGCGGTCCAGCAGCCGAAGACCAAGGCGACGTTCCATCGCTCTGATCCGAATACTGGCGGCCGGCTGTGAAAGGTTATGCGCTTGAGCTGCCTTTCCTACGCTGCCATAGCTCTCGACCGACAGCAGCAAATCGAGGTCGGCGAGCTGAGGCATCTTTGATGGAAGCACCATGTTTTCACCTCTCGCTCCAGACTGACCTGTCGTCAGCATGCGCGGCGTGCGAAGCGTGCCGGAAGCAGGCGTCCCGCGACGCTTCAAGTCCCGCAAGGAAAAGCCGGACGACACTGTCGGTCTACCGGTTGAGTACAGCTGTGCCGCATTGCTGCAGCAGCACAACTGGTCGCGCCAAGCGCATGAATCCGCTTGCTATGCCTTCCCCGTCTCGAGCTCACAGTTGTCGGCTGCACCTGAGGCGGTGTGCAAGAAGCCTGCAACGGACCTCAATGAGTGGTCAATCTCTTGGCCACGAACGCGCGCCGAGCGCGTATGAACGGTGTCCACATGGTTACCTGCGGGCCATAAGCCCTTGTTCAGCGTTGTACCTGTGCAGGGTGGCGACGGGGGCCTGGTGATGACGGTTGTGCGGTCACCGGCTGATGCGGGCCCGGACTTCGGGCCGTGCCGTGCCGCGTTCGACGGGGCGCTCGGTCCTGGGCCAGTGCACGGTCGACGGTTTGTGGTGTGTGGGGTGGGTAGCCGCCGGGTGGCCGTTTGAGCCCGGTGGTGACCTGGGGCCGGCGCCCTGTCCGGCGCGGTCGGGCCAGGCGGGGACGCCCTGTTGCCCGCAGACCCGGATGATCCGGGCCGTGGCCGGGCCACGGGTGCGGCCCGGCCGGCCCGCGTCGCGCGCGAGGGTGTCGTGACGGCGCAGGTGGACCGGAGCGTCCGGCGCACGCCGGTGCGGTGGACGCCACACCGCCGGCCACCCTCCACCGCGGCTGAGCCACCCGGAGTTGCCGTGCCCGGCCGTCGCGCGGATTTTGCTCGGCTTCTGCAACACGGCACGTCCGCGCCCGATACTGCGAGTACAGTGCGGTTACGAGGGTAATCAAGCGCGTCCATACAAGGGACCTTGGGCACCCTCGCCTCATGCCCGCAGGCATTCGGGAACCTATCGGCGCCACGCCGCACCATGTCACCGCGGATCTCGACGAAGGGCCCATCACCGAGCAGGAGATGGTCCGGATGGACCACGCCCTCGGTTTCGAGGAGACGGCCGCCGCCGGCCGTGACGCGGAGTCTGTGGCATTGGCCCACGCCGTGCAGTGGCACGTGGGACACCGGGTACTGCGCAAGGCACCGGTACGGTCGTCCTCCGCTGACCGTACCCGACATAACACGCGAAAGAGGGAACTCCGACATGACTCACGAGGTGCGCGGCGTCGTCGCCCGGAGCAAGAAGGCGCCGGTGTCGCTGGAGACGATCCTGGTCCCCGACCCCGGTCCCGGCGAGGCGCTGGTGAAGGTCCAGGCTTGCGGGGTGTGCCACACCGACCTGCACTACCGGGAGGGCGGAATCAACGACGCCTTCCCCTTCCTGCTGGGCCATGAGGCGGCCGGGGTCGTGGAGGCCGTCGGCGAGGGCGTCGACGAGGTGGCTCCCGGCGACTACGTCATCCTCAACTGGCGCGCCGTGTGCGGCCAGTGCCGCGCCTGCAAGCGCGGACGCCCGCAGTACTGCTTCAGCACCCGGAACGCGACACAGAAGATGACCCTTGAGGACGGCACCGAGCTGGAGCCGGCCCTGGGCATCGGCGCCTTCGCGGAGAAGACCCTGGTCGCCGCCGGCCAGTGCACCAAGGTAGACCCGAGCGCCGCGCCGACGGCCGCCGGCCTGCTCGGCTGCGGCGTGATGGCCGGCCTCGGAGCGGCGATCAACACCGGCAACGTCGGCCGCGGCGACTCCGTTGCCGTGATCGGTTGCGGCGGTGTCGGCAACGCGGCCATCGCCGGCGCCCGCCTCGCCGGCGCGGCGAAGATCATCGCTGTCGACGTGGAGGAGAGAAAGCTGAACTGGGCCAAGGGCTTCGGCGCCACCCACACCGTCAACTCCCGCCAGACCGACCCGGTCGAGGCCATCAGGGAGCTGACCGGCGGCTTCGGCGCCAACGTCGTCATCGACGCCGTCGGCCGCCCTCAGACCTACGAGCAGGCCTTCTACGCCCGCGACCTGGCCGGCACCGTCGTCCTCGTCGGCGTACCCACCCCGGAGATGAAGCTGGAACTGCCGCTGCTGGACGTCTTCGGACGCGGGGGCGCGCTGAAGTCCTCCTGGTACGGCGACTGCCTGCCCTCCCGCGACTTCCCCATGCTCATCGACCTCTACCAGCAGGGCCGGCTCGACCTGGACGCCTTCGTCACCGAGACCATCAAGTTGGACGAGGTGGAGAAGGCGTTCGAGAAGATGCACGACGGCGACGTGCTGCGCTCGGTGGTGGTGCTGTGATGACCGCCCGCATCGAACGCCTCGTCACCTCCGGCACCTTCAGCCTCGACGGCGGCACCTGGGACGTCGACAACAACGTCTGGATCATCGGCGACGACGACGAGGTCCTGGTCATCGACCCGGCCCACGACGCGCAGGCCGTCCAGAAGGCCATCGGCGGCCGTCGGGTGACCGCCATCGTCGCCACCCACGGCCACAACGACCACGTCAACGCCGCCCCCGCCCTCGCCGACCTCACCGGCGCCCCGGTCCACCTCCACCCCCAGGACGAGGTGCTGTGGCGCATGACCCACCCCGACCGCCCCGCCGATCGCGCCCTGGCCGACGGCGACGTCTTGGAGGTGGCCGGCACCGCTCTCACGGTCATCCACACCCCGGGCCACGCACCCGGCGCCGTCTGCCTGTACGCGCCCGCGCTGCGCGCCCTCTTCTCCGGCGACACCCTCTTCCAGGGCGGTCCCGGAGCCACGGGCCGCTCCTACAGCGACTACGACACCATCCTGGCCTCCATCCGGGACCGGCTGATGCCGTTGCCGGGAGAGACCGTCGTCCACACGGGTCATGGCGACACGACCACACTCGCCGCCGAGGCGCCCCACCTGAGGGAGCTGCTCGCCAAGGGCTCCTGACCGAGCCCCTCCCGTGCCGGGGGGGGCGGGCCCGTCCGTGCGGGACCCGGTACGAAGATGTCTCACGTGGCGAATCGCGAGCTTCCTGGAGCAGGGTGAGGCGGCGGCGAGGCCACGTCTGGCAGGCACGCGGGTTGGCCGGTGGGCCCGTCCGGGCAGGGGCCCGGCGAGCAGAAACAGAGGGTGACACCGTGACATAGCGGTGTTGTTGCTGTTCGTAAGGCCGGCGTCGCCTGCCGGTGGCAGCCGGCCCTGGGTGTGTTGTCCGGACAGGTTGGTGACGTGGCCGGCTGGGGTCTGGCTGTCGATGCCGGTGCGGGGCCGGTGGTGGTTGTACCGGTCCAGCCGGTCAGGAACCGCTGTCTGCCGTTCGGTCTTTGAGGTGTAGGGCCGCTGGTGGGCCCGTTCCTCGAGCAGGTGCGGTGGGAACGTTCGCCTTGCCGTTGGTCTGCGGCCGCCAGGGCCGGGTCCAGTGAGGGCTGATGCCCTGGTCGGCGAACCAGGCCGTGGCGCGGGTGGGGAAGGAAGGCAGACGTAGCCTGCCATGGACGGCTTCCGGTTGGCGCGACCCGCCTGGTGGCCGAGGACCTTGTGGCCGCCGCCGTCGGGGATGCGGCCGGGCTTTTTGACGTCGATGTGGACCGGCTCGCCGGGGCGGGCGCGTTCGTAGCGTCGACGTCGACGGGGTTGCCGGTGGCCCGGTCCGGCACGGCAGGCGCAGGCAGGCCGTGGCGGCGCAGGATGCGGTAGGCGGTGGAGGATGCGACACCGGCACGGGCCGCCGGCCGCGCAGGTCCGGTGCGGTGCTCGCGCCGCAGGTGTACGACCCGTGGCTCCACGGCGGCCGGGGCGCGGCGCGGGATGGTGGTGCGGACGGCTGAAACGGTCGTGCATGCCCTCGGTGCCCAGCTGCCGGTAACGGTCCGTTCAGCGGGCCGCGGTCGTGCGGCTGACCTGGAAGCGTTCCGCTGGCTGGCGCAGCGGCCGGCCGTCGTCCACGACACGCCGGGCCAGACGTGGTCGGCCGGTCGGCGTCAGCGGGGCATTGCGACGGCACATGGGGGCCTTCTGGAGGCCGGTTGCAGGTGTCGCCATCCACACCGGCCCCGGAAATGCCCTCACCCGTTCCAGCATCCGGCACGCGTGTCACCGACGTCCCGGCACACCACGCCTAGCCCGTTCTGTGCGCCGCGTCGCACGCTCGTGCTGCCTGCATGATGAGGAGCTCGGTTCGCTCCTCTCTGACGGCCTTCAGCACGTTTGCGGAGAGCAGCTTGGTGTCCAGCAGGTCGTCCGTGCCCGCCAGCACGCTTTGCTCATCGTTGGTGAAATGAGGATAGAGCGCGCGGGCGAACGCCAACACGAACTCGGGCGCGGCGGTTCCTGCCATGCTCTGCAACGCCCGCAAGTAGCGGTCCGTGTACGGAGTGAGCAACGCCTCCTGTGCCGGTTGCCGCAGCCCCGCCATGATGGCTTTCCGTTCTGCAAGGGAAAATCCATCGCTGAACAGCCGGGTCCACGCTTCTTCTTTGGCGGCACGGGTGGGGCGTGCGGCTTCCACCATCAAGGCGTTCCGGCGGCCGCTGTCCCCCGGGTCGGCTTCCATCGCGACGTGCAAGAGCCCGTCGATGTCGCCTCCGGTCGACGCGAGGCGGAGCAGTGCCCGCCACCGCAGATCTCGGTCGACCTCGAGTCCTGCCCAGGGGGACCGCCCACACACTATGTCGCTCAGCAGAGCGTGGCCGTCGGCCTGGAGGACACCCGCGAGGATGCGGGCAAGGACCAGTTGGTGATCGGTGCCCGCAGCGGCGCCGTCCAACTGCTCACGTACGTGGCGCGCCAGGACCGCGAGCATTCGGCAACTGCTGATGGGGTCTCCGTAGACCTGCACCGCCCGCACCGCCCGCTCCAGGAGCACTTGCAGGACGCCGACGTCGCTCTCCAGCACTCCATGCGTGAGAACCGCGGCTGCGTAAGTCCGCGCGGGCAAGCGTGCGTCGAGCACGTCGTCCCACAATGCTCCCCAGACGACTGCCCGCGTTCGTCGATCATCCAGTGCGGACAGGCTGCACAAGGCCGTCCGTCGAGATCGTGGGTCCAGCCTGATCTTGACATGACTCACCGCATCGTCATTGGGCACCAGCAGGTCCGGGCTCGCGTCGAAGACGGCGAGTTCACCTTCGCGTCTACGGGGACTGAGCGACACATGCGTGCGTTGCCGCAGCACCAACTTGGCATCGTGGTCGTCGAACGCGGCGATCCGCAGATTCAGGTGACGCGGCGGAACATCGGGATCGGGACACTGCGCCACCCGGTCGCCACCCGCATGGCGGACCACCTCCACCGTGTTGACACCGCGGCGCAGCAGCCATTCGTCCACCCACCGGTCCACGTCTTCGTTCGACACCTGTCGCAGCGCCGCCACAAAGTCATCGAGGCCGGCGTTTCCCCACGCATGCGTCCGCAGATATGTCCGCACACCGGCGACGAAAGATTCCCAGCCCAAGCGCTCCGCGAGGTCATGCAGCACCGCTGCGCCTCTCAGGTAGACGATCGGGCCGAGATTCGACCGCGCAGCATCGGTGTCGGCGGTTTCCACCCGGATCGCGTGGCTGGTGGGCAGCTGGTCGGCATGTCGAGCTACTGGCAGGGCGTGGTGTGCGAAGGCGGTCCAGCCTTCCCCGTACCGCGTCGTTTCAGCCTGTGCGACGACCGCCATCATCGTCGCGAAGGCCTCATTCAGCCACAGATCGTCCCACCAGCGCATCGTCACGTAGTCGCCGAACCACATGTGCGCCATCTCGTGCAGCAAGACGTCGGCTCGTCTTCGCCGCGCGTCCTCAGTGACACGATGCCGGAACAGGAGTCCCTCGTTGAGCGTCACACAGCCCGGATGTTCCATTCCTCCGAAGGCGTACTCGGGGGCGAAGACGTGGTCGTACTTGGTGAACGGGTACGGAAGGTCGAACAACTCGCTGTAGTGGTCGAGGCCACGGCTGATCACGTCGAACAGTTCGGGCGCTTCGCCGGCGAGCTCCTCGAAGAGCGAGTTCCGCGCGTACAGCGCCAGCGGCACTCCGCTGTGACGGGAACGCAGTCGCCGGAACGGGCCGGCGGCGAAGGCCACCAGATACGGCGGCAGCGGTGGCGTGCGTCCGAAGCGCCACGTCGAACGCTCCTCGCCTGCGGGCGACGGCGGCTCCTCGTGGTCGGTGTTGGCAACCACGACCCAGTGGGTGTCAGCGGTGACGGTCAGGTCGACCGTTGCCTTGAGATCGGGCTGGTCGAAACAGGCGTACACCGTGTGCGCCGCGAAAGGTTCGAATTTGGTGTGTACGTAGACCTGTCCGTCAAGCGGGTCGCGGAAACGGTGCAGCCCTTCACCCGTTCGCGAATATGAAGCGGAACCGACCACTCGAACCGTGTTCTCACCGGGGCGCACGTCGAGCCGGACACGCGTCCCGTCGTGCGCGTCCGGCCCGAGCGCACGGCCGTTGCACTCGACCGATTCGACCTCCCCCGCGAAGTCGAGAAAGATGAACGCATCCCCCGAACAGGCCTGGAAGCGAGCCACAGTACTCGTCGCGAACTTCCGGTCACCCACGGTCAGGTCGAGTTCCACCGCGTAGTGGACGTCGGAGATCTCGGCCGAACGCGCTGCCGCCTCTCCCTTCGTCAGCACGTTTCTGGACACGGCGCGGCCTTCGCCCGGCATACGTCAGTTACCGCGCGCCGACCCGTGCGGGCGGCGGTAGACGAGCTCCTCGCGGATCGTTTCGCCGTCTGCCGCGACATCCGCCTGATGGGCGCGAACGAGAGCGTCCTGCACCAAGTGGTGGTCGGGTGAGTGCATGCAAACCGGATCGGTGCGCGCCGGATCGCCGGTCAAGGCGAAGGCCTGGCACCGGCATCCGCCGAAATCCATCTCCTTGCGAGGACAGCTACGGCACGGATCAGCCATCCACTCGGTTCCCCGGAATGCCTCGAACGCGTCGGACTTCGACCAGATCCACGCGAGGTCGTGGTCGCGAACCGAGGAGAAGTTCATCGTCGTGATCTCCGCAGCCACCGGACACGGATACACGGTGCCGTCGGGTGCGACGGTCAGTGCCGTCTGCGCCCATCCGCCCATGCACGGCTTCGGATAGGGCTCGTAGTAGTCAGGGAGGATCCAGAGGAGTTCCATGCGCTCCCCCAGCTCGGCCTTCCGGCGTTTGTAGACGCCCACAGCCTCCTCCAGCTGTGCCTTGGTCGGCAGCAGCAGGTCGCGGTTGCGAAGAGCCCAGCCGTAATACTGGGTGTTGGCGAGCTCCAGTCGCTCGGCGCCCCACGCCACACAGACGTCGATGATCGCGTCCAGACGAGGCAGGTTCATCCGGTGCAGAACCACATTCATGTTCAACGGCAGTCCGGCCTCGCGGATGATGCGCGCAGCTTGCTCCTTTTTGTCGAATCGCTTGCTCGCTGCCACCAAGTTCGTCGACTCAGCGGCGTCGCCCTGAATGCTCAGCTGGGCGCTGTTGAGCCCCGCCGAAACGAGCGACCTCGCACGGCTCTCCGTAAGCCCGAGGCCGCTGGTGATCAGGTTCGTGTACAGGCCGAGGCGACGGCACTCGGCGACCAGCGTCTCCAGATCGCCGCGAACGAGCGGTTCACCGCCTGAAAAGTGCACCTGTACGACCCCGAGGCCGGCTGCATCGCGGATCACCCGCAACCAGTCTTCGGTCGCGAGCTCGTCCTGCCGACCGAGCAACGCCAACGGGTTCGAGCAGTAGACGCAGTGCAACGGACACTGGTGCGTGACTTCGGCCAGCAGGGCGTACGGATGCGGCATACCGTTCATGTGACCACCACCCAGCCCCGTTCACGCGCATCATGAAGGAATGTCATTACGTCGTTCGTGAGATCGGCAACCTCGAAATCTTGCTCAAGCTGGGTGACCACCTGCCGCACGGTTCGGCTGCCGTCGCACAACCCCAGGATCGCTGCCCCAGACTTGTTCAGGAGAACGACCCTCTCCGGCAGCAACAGCAACTCCACGCCTCGGACGCTGTCGTGTCTGAGCATCGCCTTGGTCGCCAGCCGAGGAATGGCCGTCAGCTCGGATTCGTCCATCACGGCTTCTTGCTGTACGCGAGCTGCACGGAGTCAAGCAGGCTCCAGAGGACATCACACTTGAACTCCAGCGCTCGTACGCAGGCGTCCTGCTGCTCCCTGGACTTCGCGTGGTTGATCACCAGGTCGAGCAGATGCGCAATGTCTTTGGGCTGCTGGGTGAGTCGCGCACGGAAGTACTCCAAACCTTCCGTTGCGATCCACGGGTAGTGCTGCTGGACGTCGGCAATCCTACGGCTGAGCAGATCCGGCGCGAACAGCTCGGTCAGGGCCGATGCCACGGCCTCCAGCCACGGCTTCCGGTGACAAAAATCGACGTAGGCGTCCACGGCGAACCGCACTCCGGGCAGCACCGAGTCGCCGTCGAACAATTCTCGACGGGTCAATCCGACAGCTTCACCGAGGCGGACCCACTTTTCGATACCGCCTTCGTCTCCCGTCCGCCCGTCATGATCGATGATGCGCTGAATCCACTGGCGCCTGTCCTCCCGACCAGGAAGCTTGGTCAGGATGAAAGCGTCCTTCACCGGCAGGTTCACCTGATAATAGAAGCGATTCCGCACCCAACCTCGGAACTCCTCCTCGGTCAGCAAGCCCGCGTGCATTCGCTCGTTGAACGGGTGCAGATGGTGGTACCGCTTTTCCCCGATCGACCGCAGCTGCGCTTCGAACTCCTCAGCAGACCAAGCGTTCATATTTCCACCTCCAAGCCGGCTCGACCAACCTCGATACCCAAGCCCGTCAGCCAGCGCCGCTCCTTGGAATCTTCGTCGAGGATAGGGTTCGTGTTGTTGATGTGGGTGTAGATCTTCCGTTTCGCAGGAAGCGCAGCCAGAGCGCGGGCAGAACCGTCCTCGCCACTGATGGGCATGTGCCCCATGGAACGTCCGGTGCGACTTCCTGCCCCTTGGCGGGACATTTCGTCGTCCGTCCAGAACGTGCCGTCCAGGAAGACGCAGTCAGCCGACGCAACCTGCTCGGTGAACTCCTCGTCCCACCGGGGCAGCGTCGGCGCGTACACCAGGGTCCCGCCGGTCACCTTGTCCTCCAAGCGGAAGCCCACCTCCCACTCCGACCCGCCAAGCCCTGAACCTCCTACGTAGCGAGGCGGCTTGGATCCCGTCAGAAAGGCAGTCGCGCGCAACCGATCGTCCAGGTCAACCGGCTTGCCGATGTCAACCGGACACCATGAGAGATCCGCGTAGTCGCTCAGCAACTCCCGAACCGGGAACCGCCGGGTCAGCGCCTCCAGCACGGGGTTCGTCCCGTACACCGTCAGCGACGACTCCTCACGCAGCATCAGCAAGCCGATCGTGTGATCGAACTCTGCGTCCGTCAGCAGCACACCGGCAACCGGCGTCGTCCGAATACCGGGACCCGGATGCAAAGAAGGATCCGCCGCTATCTGATGATGGACGTCCGGCGTGGCATTCAACAGAAGCCACCGCTCGCCGTCTCCGGAAACCGCAATCCCTGCGTGTGTCGTCGCGACTTCAGGCTTGACGCGGGCCTTTCGGCACCCCGCGCAAGCGCAATTCCACTGCGGATAACCTCCGCCTGCCGCCGCCCCGAGGCAATGAATAAACACAGTATGAAAAACAATCTGTTAACGCCGGCGCAGGCGGTCGCCAGCTTCAGAGTACGCCTCGACCACCGAAAGAACAGGCGTTTCCCACCTCATGGCGTCCTCCTCAAGTTCGACCATCGACAATGGCCGTACAACAACAGGCACCGTTGCCTGTCGAGGGTTTGGTCAGGGCGACCATCAGTTACAGTCGTCCTGAACTCACCTTTTCTTTTCACAGCTTATTCGTCCTCGCCCACCTGACAACCGACTGCGAACGAACGGCACCGAACCGCTGACGGACGGCTGCCGTGCCGCCACGAGCGGACTGCTGCAAACACTGAGCGTTTTCAGCGTGGCCACCGAATCGGGTGATGACCACGGTGCCCGCAACGCACAGGGCGGCTCCCACACCGACGGGTGCGGGGTTCGAAGCCTCAATCTGTTGGCCCGGGAGCCTGGTTGGTCCCCTGGTTTGCCGCACTCGACCTGTCGCATGCGCTGGTCAAGTGGGTCACAAGGCTCGTCGTCACCAGTGAGGGTGGTGCGGCGCTGCAGGCTCCCGCCGCCCCAGCATGCCCTCGTCGGCCTGGTCCACCTGCGCCGTCACGACACGCTTGGGCAGATCGCCGCCGGGGTCGGCATATCCGCCTCCAGGCCGTCACCGACCCCGAGGGCCGGCTTCTGTGGCTCTCGCCGACCCGGCCGGGCCGCACCCGTGGCCCGACCACGGCCCGCGGCCCGCGGCCCGGATCAACCGGATACACGAGCAACAGGACGTCCCCGCCTGGCCCGACCGCGCCGGACAGGGCGCCGGCCCCAGGTCACCACCGGGCTCGAACGGCCACCCGGCGGCGAACCACCCCACACACCACAGCCGTCGACCGCGCACTGGCCCAGGACCGAGCGCCCCGTCGAACGCGGCACGGCACGGCCCGAAGCCCGCCCCGCATCAGCCGGTGACCGCACAACCGTCATCGCCAACGCCGTCCCCACCCTGCACAGGCACAACGCTGGACAAGGCTCATCGCAGGAGCGCTGACTTCCGGTATACGACACGCTGCGCTCCCCCGCCCTGCGGCCGCACGCGATCCAAACGGAAAACTCAACCGGCGGTGACGGGTGGTTATTTATTGTGCGCATCACGGGATTGTGCTTTCGCATGACGCGGGGTGTTGCCGGGTTTTGGGCGGTGGGCAATTGTTGTGAGGGTTGGTAACCGATCTTGTGCTCGGTGGCGGGTGTGCGGATGTCCATGCCCTTAGCCCGAGGTGTGTACCGACGTGTGCGGAGCACCGTCTTCACCGATGAGGAGAATGTAATGCAGTTGCAGGTTGCGCTGGATGTCCTTGACCTTCCCTCGGCGCTGACTCTGGCGAATCAGGTGTCCGAGCACGTGGACATCCTCGAGCTGGGGACGCCCCTGGTGAAGTCCGTGGGCATCGGCGCGGTGAGCGCGATCAAGGCCGCGCACCCGGACAAGCTGGTGTTCGCCGACCTGAAGACGGCCGACGCCGGCGAGCTGGAGGCCACTCTTGCGTTCGAGGCGGGAGCGGACCTCATCACGGTGATGGGCGCGGCCGACGACGACACCGTGCGCGGGGCGGTGTCGGCCGGCCGCAAGTACGGCAAGAGCGTCGTCGCCGACATGATCGCCGTGGTGGACGGCCGGGTGGAGCGGATCCGCGAAGTGGCCGAGCTGGGCGTGACGTTCGTCGAGATCCACGCCGGCCTCGACGAGCAGGCCCGGCCCGGCTACACGATCGACACCCTGCTCGAGGACGGCCGCCGGGCCGGCGTCCCCTTCTCGATCGCCGGCGGTGTCGGCATCGGCACCATCGCCTCCGTCCGGGAAGCCGGGGCCACCGTGGCCGTGGCCGGCGGAGCGATCTACAACGCCCCGGACCCGGCCGCGGCCGCCTACGAACTCAAGAAGCGCGCAACCGCCTGACACGACCCGCCCCAACACCGCATCCCATTCCATGTAGTTTCGAATTTGACCGGAATGCGCCGAGTGAGTCTCGAGCTGAATCGTGACTTCGGTCCTTGGCGCGCTGTCTGCGGCGGCGTCGGGGCGGTGCCTGCGACGCCAGGCCGTCCTTGATCTGCTTGAGCGCATTTCCCAGGGTCTTGCCCCGCCCTTTGCAGGCCCGATCGAAAAGGGCGGTTGCTGGCGGCCGTCATGACGGATTCCCCTCGGTACGAATTCGAGAAAAACCGAAATTATTCAGGAGTGCGCGTCTATGGCAGCGAACGAATCGATCTCCAGTGACCACGCGATCGAATCAACTGACGAGGTTGTTCGCTTGACTACCAAGCGACTCCCCGAGGACTGGACCGAGTTGGACCAGCGCGCGGTGGACACCGCCCGCGTGCTGGCCGCTGACGCGGTCGAGCACTGTGGGAGCGGACACCCCGGCACGGCCATGAGCCTCGCGCCCGTCGCCTACGCGCTGTTCCAGCGGGTCATGCGGCATGACCCCAACGACGCGCAATGGCTGGGGCGCGACCGGTTCGTGCTCTCAGCCGGCCATTCGAGCCTCACCCTGTACATTCAGCTGTTCCTGTCCGGTTACGGCCTGGAGCTCGATGACCTGAAGGCCTTGCGGAAGTGGGGTTCGCTGACTCCTGGTCATCCCGAGTACGGGCACACCGTGGGCGTGGAGACCACCACCGGCCCACTCGGCCAGGGCCTGGCCAACGCGGTCGGTATGGCCATGGCCGCCCGCCGCGAGCGTGGCCTGCTGGACCCGGACGCCGAGCAGGGCAGGAGCGTGTTCGACCATCAGATCTACGTGATCGCCTCGGACGGCGACATCGAGGAGGGCGTCACCTCGGAGGCTTCGTCGTTGGCCGGCACCCAGCAACTCGGCAACCTCACGGTGATCTACGACAGCAACGAGATCTCCATCGAGGACGACACCCGCATCGCGCTGTCCGAGGACACCGCCAAGCGCTACGAAGCCTATGGCTGGCACGTCCTCACGGTGCACGGCGGCGAGGACGTGGCAGGGTTCCTGGACGCGGTTGAGCAGGCCAAGGCCGAGACCACCCGCCCGACCCTGATCGTGCTGCGCACCGTGATCGGCTACCCGGCGCCGACCAAGATGAATTCCGGCAAGGTGCACGGTGCCGCGCTGGGCGCCGAGGAACTCGCCGCGGTCAAGCGCGCCGTCGGGTTCGACCCGGAGCAGAGTTTCCAGGTCGACGACGAGGTCCTGCGCCATGCCCGCCAGGTGGCCGAGCGCGGGAGGGCCGACCACGAGAAGTGGCAACTGGAGTTCGATGCCTGGGCGAAGGACAACCCGGAGCGTAAGGCGCTGCTGGACCGGATCAGCAAGCGTGAGCTGCCCCCCGGCTGGGCCGACGGTCTGCCCGCCTGGGAGGCCGGCGCCCAGGCAGTCGCCACCCGCAAGGCGTCGGCCGCGGTACTGGCCAGGCTCGGCGAGGTGCTGCCCGAGCTCTGGGGCGGGTCGGCGGACCTTGCCGAGAGCAACAACACCACGATCAAGGGTGCGGACTCCTTCGGCCCGGCCGAGATTTCCACCAACGCGTGGAAGGCCCATCCCTACGGTCGCACGCTGCACTTCGGTATCCGCGAGCACGCGATGGGCTCGATCCTCAACGGCATCGCGCTGCACGGCGGAACCCGCCCGTACGGCGGCACCTTCCTCGTCTTCAGCGACTACATGCGCCCGGCGGTACGCCTGGCCGCGCTGATGCGGCTGCCGGTCATCTACGTGTGGACGCACGACTCGATCGGCCTCGGTGAGGACGGCCCGACCCACCAGCCCGTCGAGCACTTGGCCTCGCTGCGTGCCATCCCCGGAATGTCGGTGGTGCGCCCCGCCGACGCGAACGAGACCGCGCACGCTTGGAAGGCCGTGCTGGAGGACACCAGCGGCCCGGCCGGGCTGGCGCTTACCCGGCAGGACGTGCCGACACTGGAGGGCACCTCCGCCGAGGGGGTGGCCCGCGGCGGCTACGTACTCGCCGAGGCGTCCTCGGGCAGCCCCGAGGTGGTGCTCGTCGGCACCGGTTCCGAGGTCCAGCTGGCCGTTCAGGCCAGGAAGATCCTCGAGTCCGAAGGGGTTGCCACCCGAGTGGTGTCGATGCCCTGCATGGAGTGGTTCGACCGGCAGGACCGGTCCTACCGGGAACAGGTGCTGCCTCCGTCGGTGCGCGCCCGGGTCGCCGTCGAAGCGGGTACGGCGCAGCCGTGGCACCGGATCGTCGGGGACGCGGGCGAGATCGTGTCGTTGGATCGGTTCGGTGCTTCGGCAGACTACAAGACCCTGTTCAGCCAGTTCGGCATCACCACCGAGGCCGTGGTCGAAGCGGCGCGACGAAGTGTGCGGTCCGTGCAGCCGAGTTGATGCCCGGCCGCAGGCGGCAGGAGGTGTCCGTGATCAGTCCGGAACCTGCTGGACGAGGCTGATGGGATCTCCTGGACAGCGGTTGCACCAGCGGCCCCGGCGAGAAGCCGGGGCCGCTTCCTCTTCCCGGTCTGCTCCCGGCCGCATCGCCTGCGAATAGGTTCTTGCGAACGGTTGGCGGTGGGCCGGCGGTCCTCGAAGCGTCGGTGAACGGCACGGTGACCGCCCTCGATGGCGTCCTGGGCCGGGTTGGCCTCACCTGGCTGCCGGGGCCTTCGCAGGGGGGCACAGCATGCTGTTGCAGCTGCGCCCGCACATACCCCACCTTCGCCGACCCGCAAGACGGAGCACCAGCAATGATGCCGACCGTCATTCATTATCCTAATCACAGGATAATGTTTCTCAATGTCGCAAGCCTTGCCGGTCAGTACGCAGATGGACAATTATTTTGCCCACGTAGATTATCCGCACTCTGGCCCGCGGGTCTCCTGCTGAAGCAGGAACTCCGTCCATGGAGAAGGTGCGGTGTGTCTCTCAGACGATCCGTGCGATGGCTGTCCTGGCCGCAGCGGGCAAAGGGTCCTCTCTGGAGGATCCGGATCCGTGGCAGCGCAAGTGACCAACGAATGCCATCCGCCCCGCAAGTGGAGGACGATCTCGTTGACGCAGTCAATATCAAAGGAACTCGAAGTCGGTCATTTCGTGGATGCAACGCGTGCTGTTGTCGCCGAGGTGGAAAAGGTGCGTGTGGGGGTGCACTCCCCGTCCTGGATCCGTGCCGGCGAATTGCTGCTCAAGGCGCCGAAGGTGTTCACCATCGGCACCGGGCGGAGCGGGCTCGCCCTGCAGATGGCCGCGATGCGGTTCATGCACCTCGGACTGTCCACCCACGTCGTCGGTGAGACGACTGCTCCGGCGATCGGCTCGGGGGACGTCCTGGTGGCGGCATCGGGCTCGGGGTCGACGGCCCGGGTGGTGCGGGCGGCTCAGACTGCTCGTGATCAGGGCGCGGACGTGATTGCGCTGACCACGGCGGCCGATTCGGCGCTGGCTGAAACCGCAACCGAAATACTCATCATTCCGGCTGCGGACAAGCAGGACTTCGACGGTACTGCCTCCGTCCAGTACGCCGGCAGCCTGTTCGAACAGTCTGTCCTGCTGATCACTGACGCGCTTTTTCACACGCTGTGGAAGACCAGCGGGACCCGGGCCCGCGAGCTGTGGCGCCTTCACGCGAATCTCGAGTAACCGCTACGCACTCTGTGAGGCCGGCGCTGAAGGAACGGTGTGATTCGCGCTCGGCGCATGGAAGAAGGAGCAGGCGGTTCATCGAGCTGGTCGCACGGTTTGGATCAATCGAGTATGTGCCGCGATCTCTCTGTCCTGAAGCTACACACAAGAATGGGAGCCCAAAATGCAGTGTGGGAGTGAGGTCGCACCGCGAGCCTGCGTCGATATCCATACTTTGGAGGCGGTGGCTCTGGCGGCTACCCGCAGCGCTGCGGTGGCCAGCTACGCCTGGGTAGGCCGGCACGACCAAAAAGCCGCCGATGCAGCGGCGACGACGGCCATGCGCGAGGCGTTGGCCGATGCACCTGGGCGAGGAACGGTGGTCATCGGGGAGGGAGAGAAGGACGACGCCCCGATGTTGTTCAACGGTGAAGTCGTGGGCAATGGGCACGGCCCGGACTTCGACATCGCCGTCGATCCCCTGGAGGGAACCTCGTTCTGCGCGAAGGACCTGCCCGGTGCCCTGGCCACGATCGCGTTCGGCGAACCAGGAACTCTGTGGTCACCTGGTCCCGGCTTCTACATGGACAAGATCGTGGTGCCTCCCCGGGCGAAGGACGTCATCGATCTGAGCGACCCTCCCGAGCGCACCTTGGTCAAGGTCGCCGAGGCTCTCGGAAAGAAGGTCAGCGAGCTCCGTGTTGTCATCATGGACAAGCCGCGGCACAAGGAGCTGATCGCACGGGTGCTCCGGGCGGGCGCGGCCGTGCAGACGCCGGCAGGAGGCGATGTCGGGGGGAGCCTGGCGGTGCTCCTGCCGACGCTCGACGTTGACCTGCTCCTCGGAGTCGGCGGAACGCCCGAGGGAGTGATGACCGCCGCGGCGGTCCGTGCCCTGGGTGGCGGCATGGTGGGCCGCTTGGCCCCTCAGCGTGACGAGGAAGCGGAGGCCATCCGCGCGGCGGGCATGTCTGTCGACCGCGTCTATCGCTGTGACGAGCTCGTAGCCGGCGATGCCTTCTTCGTTGCCACCGGCGTCAGCGGAGGACCCCTTCTCGGACGTCCTCGGGAATGTGACGGCACGACAATCGCCGAGTCGCTCCTGATCTCCAAGGGGCAGGTTCGCCATGTAACACACACCACCTTCGAAGCGTTTCCCGCATAGTGCGCGCTGCGGTTTCCGGTTCTCCGTGGCGTCCATTCCCGAGCGGACACGTACCAAGTCGCTGCAGATAGCCGTGCCGTGCTCATTCGCCGCTGTTCATCGGCTTGAGGGCGGGGCACACAGACGCCGGCACTGCACCGTGATCAAGGAAGCTCAGCCACGACTTTCTGCAGCTGCCGCACATACACCATCACGATTGAGGAGATTCGGTGACGTTGCACCTGGACGACCTTCGCGTGCGCCGCCTGGGCGAGTGCCGTTACGATTCGCCGTTCTCCGAGGTGCTCTCCACCAAGCAGACCTCTCCGCATTACGTTGCGGAAGGTGACCGCGTCCTGCTCGAGGACACGGTTTCCATGCTTACCGAGCACAGCCTTCCTCCCGACCGCGTTCCGAGTTTCGAAGCAGCCGGGCCGCGCCGGAAGATCTATTTCGACCCCGCGAACGTGACCGCCGGCATCGTCACGTGCGGAGGGCTGTGTCCCGGCCTCAATAATGTCATCCGCGGTCTCGTCCAAGAACTCTCTGTACATTACAAGGTCAAGCGGATTCTAGGGTTCCGGAATGGCCTCAAGGGCCTGACGGCCGAACACCGCAATGACACCATCGAATTGACGCCTGATCGAGTTCGCGACATCCACAACGCCGGCGGCACCATTCTGGGCAGCTCACGCGGTGGCCAGGACGCCGACGAGATGGTCGACAGCCTCGTCATGCGAGGCGTCGACATCCTGTTCGTCATCGGTGGCGACGGGGGGATGCGCGCCGCGACGTTCCTCAGCAAGGCGATCAGGATGCGCGGTCTCGACATTGCTGTCATCGGGGTGCCGAAGACGATCGACAACGACCTGCCCTTCACTGATCAGTCGTTCGGGTTCCAAAGCGCGTTCGCGCGGGCCACCGACTTCATATCCTCGGTCTCCGTCGAAGCTGCAGCCAGCCCGAACGGCGTCGGGATCGTGAAGCTGATGGGTCGCCACTCCGGGTTCATCGCAAGCTACGCTGCGCTGGCCGCCAATTCCGCAGACATCGTCCTGATCCCTGAAATCCCCTTCGCCCTTGGGGGAGCTGACGGCCTGTTGGCCCACGTCGAGCAGCACGTGCGGTCCAAGGGCTTCGTGGTCATCGTCCTCGCCGAGGGGGCAGGCCAAGACCTTTTCGAAAAGCACGGCCTGCATCAGTACAACGGTCGCGGAACCGATGCCTCAGGCAACGTCAAACTCGGCAACATCGGGGAGCTGCTCAAAGAGAGCATCACGGCCCACCTGACTGCGGTCGGCCTTGCCCCCTCGATGCGCTACATCGACCCGAGTTACGCAATCCGCAGCGTCGCCGCCAACGCTTATGACAGTGTCTACTGCCTGCGTCTGGCCCATGCCGCGGTGCACGCTGCCATGTCGGGGCGTACCGAAGCCGCTGTCGCGCGCTGGCGGCGACGCTTCGTGCATGTCCCGTTGTCGCTGATGACCAGCCGTCGCAACCAGGTCGACCCGGACGGTGACCTGTGGATGTCCGTGCTCGAAACCACCTGCCAGCCGGCCAGATTCGGTCCGGCGCCAGACCGTGGTGAGCTGCACCGGGTTTCGTAAGACGGCGCGGGCCGTGGTCCAGGCGGTGCGCAGGTCTTCCTGGCAGGCTTCGCAGTAGTCGCATCCGTACTCGGCGGGCTACGCAGCCGGGGGCGGAGTGGAGACGTCCCTCGGTGTGTACGCGCCCCATGAATCGAAGAAGGACAGGACGCATGTCGCCTCGCACCGCGAACACGGCCGTGGCCGTCCACCCGCTTCTCGCCGAGCGCTGGAGCCCGCGCTCGTTCGACGCGACCCACACGATCACCGACGAAGAGCTGGTGTCTTTGCTGGAGGCGGCCCGGTGGGCACCCTCCGCCCGCAACTCGCAGCCGTGGCGTTTCCTGGTCGGGCGGCGTGGCGACACGACGTACCGGCGCATCTTCGCCACCCTCGCGCCCGGCAACCGGCTGTGGGCAGGCAACAGCTCGCTGCTGGTCGCGGCGGTCGCGGCGGAGCGCCTCGAGAGCGGCACGCCGCACCCCGGCGCCGCATACGACACCGGGCTGGCGGTGGCCCAACTGTCGCTGCAGGCCCGCGCATTGGGGCTGCACGCCCACCAGATGGGCGGCTTCGACCCTGAGCGGCTGCGCACGTCGCTGGGTGTTCCGGACGGCTACCAGCCTCTTTCCATCACCGCGATAGGAGCCCTGGCCGCGCCGGAACTCCTCCCGCAGGAACTGCGGGACCGCGAAACCGCCGCCCGTGAGCGGCGCCCTCCTGCGGAAACCTTCTTCGCACAGAGCTGGGGCAATCCGCTTCCCGTCGGGCCCTGAACCTCGCCCCCTGCCCGTGCCCGCGTATCCCCCTTCGACCACCAACGCCGTATTCCGCGCTGTCCCAGGCGACACACATCGCAGGCATCCCAGCGGCCCGCCGGCCGCTGGGGCGTGGTGCAGCTCGGGCCGGCGCCGGACAACGCCGCCGTGGAGCCGTTCCCCTCGGTTCTCGAGGTCGAGTACGTCGGCCGACGCACCTTCGCCACGCGGGCGAGGCGAGGCTCAAGATCGCGACGTGGATCGCGGACTTCTGCAACAGGGTGCGGGCCGGCTGCCTCGGCGCCGCGGCCGGCCACGGCGGGCCTTCTTGACGCATGGCTCGACGCCGTGGCCGTCCATCCGCGGCAGGTGCAGCAGCATGGCGAACCGCGTCGTGCGCTCCACGAGCGCACCGCCCGCGGACCGGCCGGTGCCTGTTATCAGGTCGTCCTCCCCGTGTCCTGGGACCGCGCGATCCTCGGCAGGCCGCTCGTTGATCATCACCTCGGATGTGGCGTGACCGTTGGGGCGCCGCCGGGCGCCCGCGGGACCGCGGCATACGCCCGGTGCACAGGCAGGCGACCAGCTCGCGCTTGAGCGTGCCACTGACGTTGACCGATTACGCCAAAGCCGTGGTCTTCTGCTCGAGGCGTTCGTAGGGGGCCCTGCCGCCGGGGCCCCCGTGGGGGCGGGGTAGTTGCCGCAGTCCTCCCCTCGCGCAGCTTCTCGTCGAGGACTCGGCGTCGTCGATGACGACGTCCGTCGAGCAGCCGGTAGAACTCCTCGGCGTCGATGCGGTGAGAGCGTTCGACCTTGCCGTTCAGCCGCGGAGTGCGGGGCTTGGTGCAGGGTGCGGGCGATGCCCTTGTCGAGAGCGTGCCGGCAGAAGGCGGACAGGGACCCGGCGCGGTTCCCGCTGACTTCTTGGACGTGGCGTACCGCCGCCAGGCGCCGCTCGGCCTCATGGCCAAGCGGCGGAGTGGTGGGAGGGGACGTCGGCTTGTGGATCTCTGCAGTGACCGGAGCCCCAGGTGTCAACGATGACCGCCAGTTCCGACCGCCGGGAGACGGTCGACGGCGACCGGCTCGGCCTGCGCGCGATCTCCCGCCCCCTACCTCCTGGGCGTTGAGCCACGCGCTCTTCTCGCGCTCCTCGAATGACAGGTACCGGCCCGATGACGGGCTGCGCTTGACCGACGGCATGCGCCACTGCCGTCGCCCACCCTGTCGGTCTTCTCACGCAACACCTCCGCGACCAGGTGTTGCGACGACCACTGGAATCGACCTGCGCGCGCCGTGTGCCGTCGGTTCCCGTTCGTAGGCTCCAGGGTGCCGTTCGACACCGGTTACCGCCCGCTAGTGGAACGCAAGTTGTAACTCTGTTAAATCAAAGATACGGTTTCGAAAACGCGGAATTTCGAGACGCGGTCCTCGAAATTGCGCGGATCACGTTGCCCGATTTTCGCCCAGTCTTCGGGTACAGCCAGCAAGAGGAGGAAGTTATGACGTGGGAGACTCCGGAATACACGGTCATCGAGGTTTGCGCTGAGGCCAGCGGATACTTTTACCGGGGCTGACAGCCGGACTCAACGGGCCGTCCTGCCCGATTTCCCGTAGTCGCGGCAGGTGACTGAACCCTGCGACGGGACTACGTCTGCGTTGGCGCAAGGCCCCGGAGCATCGACAGCCCAGGGGCCTTGCGTCATTCGCTGGAAGCGGGTTCGACGTGCCACGTTCTAACGCCAATCGCATCCGTGATCGGATCCGCGAAGGTGCAGGGCTCAGGCGGGGTGCCCCGCAGCAATGCCGCACGTGGCCGGGGTTCCGGCCGGGAAGAGCGAGCACACCCCAGCAGCAAGTGAGTTCTGGCTACCGAAACAATCTGGATTGTCGTTGAATCTTTGGGGTGGTTCAGATGGCTCTCGAATTTATTCCGCTGGTAACGCTCGCTTTTGGGCTCAGTCTTGACAATTTTCGCTCGGCGATCGCCATAGGGACCATTCCGTTCGGCTGGCGCCGCGCCGTGCAGATATCCCTCATCTTCGGGATATTTGACACTGTGGGCCCGCTATTGGGAGGACTGGTCGGCCACTACCTGGGTGGTTTTCTGGGTGACTGGGCGGAATACATCGGGGCGGCCGCGCTGGGGGTGTACGGTCTGTGCTTCCTTGTCAGCGCGATCCGGAATCCGGAGCCGAAAGAGATGGACCATCCGTGGGTGACGCTCTTCGGCATGCCGCTCACACTGAGCATCGACAATTTCCTCGCAGGCACCGGTCTGGGGATCGCCGGGTTTTCTCTCGTGGTCCCGATGCTGACTTTCGGTGCCATGACGGTGGTCATGTCGTTGACCGGACTGTTCGTGGGGCGGATGGCCGCCAAAGTTGTCCGGATCCGTTCCGACTTGTTCAGCGGTATCTCACTCGTCGGGGCAGCGATCCTGCTGCCACTGGCCTTCAACGGCTGAACGGCGGGCGCCACCGCCGCGCCGGCCCGTTCTCCGGGTTCGCCCTGACCGGGTGCTGAAGCGCCCGGTCAGGGCGACATCCCTGTTCAGCATCTACAAGGGCGAATCGTCGGCCGCGGGCGGCCGGGCGAACCGTGGCCGCGGTGCCGGTCTCCCGACGCGATGCGCCCAGGCACCGACATCTCAGGCTCGGCAACACCTGGGAGGACTTCCATGCCCGAGAATCCCGACACCCACGTCTACCGCACCTACGACAAGGTCTTGAACGAGGGGCAGCCGGCGCGGCGGCGGAATCATCCGACGGCCAGTGGAAATCCCAACGACTGGTGGCCGGACCGGGTCAACCTGAAGGCGTTGCACCGGAACCAACCCGCAGGCAACCCTCTGGACGCGGACTTCGACTACGCCGAGCAATTCAATACCCTGGATCTCGACGAGCTGGCGCGTGATCTCGACGAGGTGATGACGACCTCGCAGGACTGGTGGCCCGCCGACTTCGGTCACTACGGTCCCCTCATGCTGCGCATGGCGTGGCATGCCGCGGGTACGTACCGCGTCAGCGACGGCCGGGGCGGTGCCAGCGCCGGGATGCAACGTTTCGCCCCGCTGAACAGCTGGCCGGACAACCGCAACCTGGACAAGGCGCGCCGGTTGCTCTGGCCGGTGAAAAAGAAGTACGGGCGCAAGATATCCTGGGCGGATCTGATGATCTTCGCCGGCAACCGGGCACTGGAGTCGATGGGCTTCAAAACGTTCGGGTTCGGCGGCGGCCGTGCCGAGGTATGGGAGCCCGACGAGACGTACTGGGGTCCGGAACGCAAGTGGTTGGCCGAAGAACGGTACAGCGGTCTGCACGAACTCGACGAGCCGCTGGCGGCCACCGAAATGGGCCTGATCTACGTCGATCCGCAGGGCCCGGCCACCAATCCCGACCCGGTCCTCGCCGCCCGCGACATCCGGGAGACCTTCAAACGGATGGGGCTGAACGACGAGGAAACGGTGGCGCTCATCGCGGGCGGGCACACCTTCGGCAAGACACATGGTCCGGCGGACCCGAACGTGACCGGCGGCCCCGAGCCCGAGGCAGCGCCCCTCACCGCGCAGGGCCTGGGCTGGCTCGGCGGGTACGGCAGCGGCAACGGGGCGGACACGGTCACCACCGGGCTGGAAGGGATGTGGACGCGCACGCCCGTCCAGTGGGACCACACCTTCCTCGAAACGTTGTACGAGTACAAGTGGGACGTCGAGCTCAGCCCGGCGGGCCTGTGGCAGTGGGTCCCGAGCGACGGCCAGGGCGAGGGCACCGTGCCGGACCCCTTCGACCCGGACAAGAAACACCACCCGGTCATGCTCACCACCGACCTGTCTTTGCAGCAGGACCCGAGTTACGACGCGATCGCGCGGCGGTTCCTGGAGCACCCGGACCAGTTCCAGGACGCGTTCGCACGGGCTTGGTTCAAGCTGACTCACATCGACATGGGACCGATCCAGCGCTACCTGGGGCCGCTCGTCCCGGCCGAACGGCTGATCTGGCAGGACCCGGTGCCCGAGCTGGACCACGGGCTCGTGGACCCCGACGACGTCGCCGCCCTCAAGCGCGAGATCCTCGGATCGGGGCTGACAGTCGCGCAGCTCGTCTCCACGGCGTGGGCGTCGGCTTCGACGTACCGCGACAGCGACAAGCGCGGTGGGGCGAACGGGGCGCGGATCCGGCTCGAACCGCAACGCAGCTGGCCGGTCAACGAACCTGAGCAGCTGGCTGTCGTCCTGTCCTCACTTGAGGCGGTCCAAGAGCGCTTCAACGCCTCCCAACGGGGAGACAAGCGGATCTCGATGGCCGACTTGATCGTGCTCGGCGGCTGTGCCGCGGTGGAAAAGGCCGCCGCGGCCAGCGGCCATGAGGTCGCCGTTCCGTTCCGCCCCGGGCGCACCGACGCCACCCAGGAGTGGACCGACGTCGAGTCGTTCGACGCGTTGCAGCCCACGGCGGACGCCTTCCGCAACTACCTTGGCAAAGGCTTCCGGATGCCGCCGGAGCACATGCTGGTCGACCGGGCCAGCCTGCTGACCCTGAGCGCGCCTGAGATGACCGT
The DNA here is from genome assembly GCF_051903975.1 of Streptomyces sp. P9-2. Classification (NCBI taxonomy): domain Bacteria; kingdom Bacillati; phylum Actinomycetota; class Actinomycetes; order Kitasatosporales; family Streptomycetaceae; genus Streptomyces; species Streptomyces sp. P9-2. The sequence goes on along the minus strand of NZ_CP192633.1, from coordinate 6,969,167 downwards.
GCTGCTCGGCGGGCTGCGGGTACTCGGAGCCAATTACAGAGGTTCCTCCCTGGGTGTGTTGACCTCGGCGCCGGGGTCGTTGACGAACGATTTCTTCGTCAACCTGCTGGACATGGGGACGGTGTGGGCGCCGAGGCAGAACGGGCACGTCTGGACGACGATCTACGAGGGCCGCGACCGGGACACCGGCGAGGTGAAATGGACCGCGAGCCGGGTCGACCTCCTCTTCGGTTCGCACTCCGAGCTGAGGGCGCTCGCGGAGGTCTACGCGAGCGAGGACGCGGGCGAGAAGTTCGTCCAGGACTTCGTCGCCGCGTGGGTGAAAGTCATGGAACTCGACCGCTTCGACCTGCGCTAGGGGAAGACGGGCGAAGCCGCCTTGACCGGGGGTCGAGTGTGTACGTGGGGCAGGGGCGGGATGTGCGCGGCCTGCGTGACCGGCGCGTTTGGGCCCTGCGGGTTGCGCGCGGCACGGAGGACACCTGTTCGTCCCGGTCGCCGAAGGTCTTCCCGGGACGGGAACCCGGCGCGCTTGTGGCGGCGTGGTGTGCAGGTTGACGCGGTCGCGTCCAGCGGCCCCTTCGGCCTGCTGGATGCGCACGGCCTCGGCCGGGTCCCGGCGTCGGACCTTCACGGTGGGGATCGCCCGGCGAGATGCGGCGGATGTGAGGGGATGTCACGCGGCGGGTGAGGGCGATCGCCTCGGCCAGCGGGTCGCCGGCGGAGCGGTGGACCTGGCGGAGCGGGATTACCAGATCGGTCCTGTTCGCGGTGCCGGTGTCGGATACAGGGGTGGGGCGAGGCCGGGTGTGGCCCGTGGAGGTGCCGGGCTGCAGGCTGTGGGTGTCACTCGCTGGGGTCGGCTCGGCGGTGTTCAGGTCGGCCTGGTAGTCCAGGACGAGCGGCATGCCCTCTCGGGGAGGAGGCCGGTGACCGCGGCGTGCGCGGCACGCGGTCAACTGCTGCTCGGGGTGCGGCTTTGACAAGGTGACGTCCTCGGCCGTCTTGGCCGCCTTGACTCGGTGAGTGCTGGAGGCTGCGGCCGGCGATGAGCCAGGTCGCGGCATCGGGGTCATCGTCAAGAACGCGGCCTCGGCGCCGCTGGTGGCTTGCGGGATGCGCTCACCGCGCCGGATCCCCACGTCATCGCCGCCGAGCGCTACCCCGAGCGCGCGGACATGGACGTGCCGCGCGGTGCCGGCGGCCTGGGTGGCGTTGCCGTCCGTGCCGACGGCGGTGACAAGGCCGATCGCCCAATCCCGGTGCCGGTGCCGGTCTCGGGGGGCCTCCGAGGCGGCCACTGCTGCCTCGCCTGCAGCGAGATCACACGGACGAGAGGAAGGAAACCGCCACCGGCTTATGGGAGCCGTGCCCAAGCGTTCTTCACCCAGGCCGGGATCACCGTTGAACGGGTACTGACCGACAACGGCGCCTGCTACCGCTCACACGACTGGCGCGACACCCTCGCAGCGGCCGGGATCACCCACCAGCGCACCCGGCCCTACCGCCCGCCAGCCAACGGCAAGGTCGAACGCTTCCACCGCACCCCGCTCGACGAGTGGGCCTACGCCCGCCCCTGCCGGTCAGAAGCCGAACGCCGCCAAGGGTTCCCGCAGTGGCTGCACACCTGCAATCACCACCGCGGCACACCGCCCTGCAAGCCGACCACCCGCCAGCCGCGTCCCCCACCTCACGGCTCAGTACGCCTAGCGGGCTCGTGCACGGTAGGCGGTGAGGCGTCGATGGCGGCGGGGGCTCGGTGTTCACCTCTGCCGCGCCGACGTCAGGTCCCCGCTCTGCTGGTGGAACAGCAGACCGGCGACGGTCTGGTCGGTGTCGCTGGTGTGCTCGCGGCGGCCGAGGCGGCGGGTCAGAGCTCGCCAGTTCTTCAGGTGGGCGATGCTGTGCTCGAGGCGGATGCGTCGTGAGGATTGTGCCTTCCGCTGCCGCTCGCGTATCTCCTTGTACCAGTCGGGGGTGTTCTTCTTGAACTTGCGGTGCGGCGGTGTCAGCACCCGACCGCTGGTCTGCGCCGCCCGGGCCCTGGTAGCCGGCATCGGCGAGAAGTTTCCACGGCGGGCCCGTGGGCCAGGAGCTTGACCGGCCCTCACCGGCGGGCGTGGGTGATGTCCGCGCAGCTTCCGGGCTTGGTCGGGCTGCAGAACAGCACCCGGCCGTCCCCGTCCGTGAGCACCCATGGTCTTGGCGGCGTTCTGCTTGCTCCTGCCGGAGATGAACCTGTCCCGGTTCTTGCGCCCGGAGGCGGGATCTCGATGGCGTCGACGATCCCGGTCCTCCCCCTGGAGCCGAGGTGGTCGACGACCTCGGCCGGCGTCCGCAACCGCACGCCGGGACTGACGGTGCAGCCTCGCTCGGCGAGCAGGGGCCGCACTGCGCCGATGGCACGGGTGATGGTGGAGCGGTCTGCGCCGAACCCGCAGGCGAGCACGTCGTGCGGGGGCCCGTGACGGAGGTGCACGAGCGTGGCCAGGAGCCCGTCGACGAGGAGCAGCCGGTGCTTCGTGCCGGCACCGATCGCCGGCTTCCGTGGCCGGGACGCAAGTCTGGCCTGGTGCCGTTCGTGCCACAACGGGCCCAGGTCGGTCATGAGTTCGGCGATCGCGCCGGCCGAGAGGCCCGTGATCCTCCGGTCGCTGATGATCGCGATCGCTGCACGAGACGCGTTCGTCGGCCACACGGCGATGGTCGACGATCAGGAACTCGACGCCTCACGGCCTACCGTGCACGAGCTCGTCAGGGGGCTTTCCGCGGCCGCCGTCACCCGCCCGGTGGGAAGGCAGTTCTTCTCCGGAACCTTCTCCGTGCATGGGACGTACGGCTCGGCACAGCCGGCTTGCTGCAGGCTGCGGGGGCTTTTCAGCCTCGATACCTGTGCACGTCGCACACGCAGTACATGAGACGGCAGCTGAAGCACGGGGGCTTGTCGACGCACGTGATACAGGGCCCGCAGTGCACCGGTTCGGTGTGCCGCGCGTGATCGCCGGGTTCGTAGGCCTCTCCGCAGTAGTGGCACGGCCCACGCTCGGCAGTGTCCTGCTGGGGCACCGGCGGCTGGTTCATCAGATCACCTTTTGTTTCCTCAACTTGGCTTCCCCACGGCCGAGGTGCGGGGCGCAACATCCACCACCGGCGAGACTACGGCGGACCTGGCGTAGCCGTTCTCCTCGCCCGTCGGTGCGAAAACACTGGCCCGGTGATCGCGACGTCACCGGGACGACTCGATCACCGGGCGGGTGAGTGGGGAAACCACCGGGGAGTTACCTCGTGTCTCGCGTCCGTGCCACGTCAGTGGCACCGCCCTGTCACAGGGAGAACGTGATCACCGCGGCACCGTGGCCCTGACCGGACAGGCCGGGCACGATGCCTTCGAGCCAGCCACCCCAGCCGACCGGCACCGTGATGTACTGCTTGCCGTCGACCATGTAGGTACTCGGGCTGCTGTGGTGACCGCTACCGCACTGGAAGCTCCAGAGCTTCTCTCCGGTCTCGGCATGGAGCGCCATGAACTCGCCCGCGGGTGTTCCCGCGAACACCACGTTGCCCGCGGTGCTGAGGGTCGACGCGGCCATCGGCATGTCGAGCCGGTAGCGCCACTTCTCTTCACCGTGCGAGTCGAACGCGCTGACCGACCCGGCCATGTTGTCGATGTCGACCTCGACGGCGGCGCCCCAGTAGGGCATGCCTTCCTTGAACTCGCGACGGCGTCGGGTGGCGGTAGCACCCACGTCGGCCACCGGAACGTAGAACAGATCGTGGTCCGGGTTGTACGACGCGTGCGTCCATTCCTTCGCACCGGCGGGGCCGGGGAAGAAGTGGACGGGCTCGCCTTCCTTGTCCGGGTACTTCCGCGGGGTCACCTTGCCGTCACGGGTGATGACGCCCCAGTCGATCCGGTCGACGAACGGCGTGACGTGCTGCAGCTCGCCGTTGGTGCGGTCGAGGACGAACATGTACCCGTTCTTGTCGAAGTGGGCGAGCAGCTTCTTGCCGTCCCGCTCGAACAGGGTCATCTCCATGGTGGAGTCGTAGTCCCACAGGTCGTGGGGGGTGAACTGGTAGTGCCACTTGATCTCGCCGGTGTCGACATCCAGCGCGACCACGCTGTCGCTGTAGAGGTTGTCCCCCTCACGGACCTCGCCGTCGAAGTCGGGAGCCGGGTTGCCGGTGCCTGCGTAGTAGAGGTTCAGCTCCGGGTCGTAGGTTCCGGTGACCCAGTGGTTCGCGCCTCCGCGCTGCCAGGCCTCCCCGTCGGCGGGCCAGGTCTCCGAGCCGGGCTCACCCGGCTTGGGCACGGTGTAGGTGCGCCAGCGATGCTCACCGGTCTCCAGGTCCCAGCAGTCGATGTGGCCACGGACGCCGTACTCGCCGCCGGCGGAACCGGTGATGAGCGTGTCCTTGATGACCAGCGGAGCGATCGAAGCGCTCTCGCCCGCCCGCACGTCGCCGATGGTCTTCTGCCAGACCTTCTGGCCGTTGGTGGCGTCGATCGCCACCAGCTGGGCGTTCTGGGTCACCATGTAGACCTTGCCGTTGGCCACCGCACAGCCGCGGTTGACGTTGGCGCAGCACAGCGTCACGTCGAAGGGAATCGCGTGCTTGTAACGCCACAGCTGCTCGCCGGTCGTCGCGTCGAGCGCCCAGAGCCAGCCGTCCCAGCCGGTGACGAACATGACGCCGTCGACGACCAGCGGACAGGCCTCGAACGCGTAGGTCGAGGTGGAGGCCATCATGCCGGTCGCGCTCGCCTGGTGGATCCAGGCGACCTTCAGGTTTTTGACGTTCTCGGCGTTGATCTGGTCGAGCAGGCTGTGCCGCTTGCCGTCGTAGTCGCCGTAGTAGGTGATCCAGTTCTGCGGTTCGCTGCGCGCCTGGAGGATGCGCTCGTAGTTGATGCCGCGCGTCACGTCCGGAGCGCTGTGCGGCATGTTGGAGAGCTTGCTGTGGTTGAACGCCTCGCCGGCGTCGACGTATTCGACGGTCATGGTGGTTCCTACCTTTCTACGGCCGAGGCTGGGCGGGTCGGTCGAGCTTGGCTTCCGGCGGTACTTCGCCGGTCACGACGATGGCGGCGGTCAGTCCCCTGCCCTCGTCGTTGCCGGCCGGCGAGCCGTACCAGTAGTAGCCGGGGCCGTCCAGTTCGAGCGTCGCGCGGCCCTTCGAGTGGTTCACCAGACCGATGAACTTCCTGTCGCCGTTACTGGGCAGCAGGCAGGCGTGGGTGTTCTTGTCGTCGTTGATGATCGTCAGCTCGACGGTGCCGGCGTGCGGCAGCACCAGGACCGCGGGCTCCCACGCCATCGCATCCTCCGGGATGCGGATGGTCGCCTCCATCGTCCCGTCGGCACGCTCGGTTGCCTTGGCGATTGAGCCGGTCCCGAGCAGGGCACCCATGGTCGCCTTGTTCTGTCCGCCGATTTCGGCCAGGAGATCGGCTTGTTCCTGGGCAGTCGTCATCGGACTTCACCTCCTCGTGAGCAAGAAATGAAAATTCTGACGGGTTTTCACGGGACATGTCACCAACGGAAAGCGTCGGCTCGTTGACGGCAACGTCGGAAACTTTCAAGCGCTACGCCACCCCGGCACGCCATTCCGATATTCGTCGCCACGGCCAGCCCGAGCCCGCCGTTCCCCCGGCAGGAGATACCGTTCGTGTCAATCCTGTGCCTGGGTCCAGGTTTAATCCCTGGTGCGGTCAGACCTATGGCGGCAAATCGCTGTCTCGGGGGGTAGGCCACGGAGGCCACCTTCACCCCGCATACCGCTCCCACGCCCTGTGCAGCGTTGCCTCGCCATGACTGCGAGAGGCCGGGTCGAGCCAGCGTACCTGTGCCATGTAGGACCGCCTTTGGTCTGTTGCCAACCCGGACGGCACACAGGCGTTTGGTGCCGATGATCGCTCGTGTGCTGTACGTATCGGGCCGGGCCGCGTTGCTTGACCTTTGACGTAAATTAAACTGGCCCTCGCTTTGAGGACAAGCAGAGCGGGATGAGTGCGCGCGAACAACCTACGAACGGTCGTGAAGCGGAGATCATCGGTGGGCATCCACCCACGAGCGGTCGACATGCCTTCGCGTCGGCTTGAGGTTGTTCTGGCCGATGTTTTGACGATTGGTCAGGCGTTAAATGAGTTGTCCGCCTTTGTGACTTGGCGGCCGGCTGCTACAAGCAGGCCCGTTGATTCGTGCCCCTGCCTGCGCAAGCACGTGAGGCTCGCGCGCAGGCAGGGGCGGGTTTCGGCGTCTCGGAGCCGACGGTCCGGCGGCATGTGGACGAGAGACTCGAGGCCCTGGCCGCTTGGGGGGCCGAGTCCCCATGAAGCAGCCCTGCCGGTACGGACGAGGGCGGCTTCGTCGGCGAACGGGCACCGTCATCCCGTGCGGTACACAGGACGCGCCCACGACCTGACCGCAGCCGGCGCCCACGGCGTCTGGCGGGCATGCCTGGCCCGTGGCAGGTTCTGATCCCGGTCGGCCGGGCCCGCCCCGGCACCGCCGTCCGCCCCCCCCCTGCCGGGCCGCCGCGCACTCGTGCCCCCGCCGGATCGAGGTCCTGGCGGGCACTGCGCGCCGCACGTTCCGTTCATCCCGGCCAGCCGCGCCGTCCAGGCCTCCGCACTCTCACGACCTGCCCATACACACGATGAAGACCGCACACACGTCTTGAGATGTCGTGCGCCATACGGTTTCCTGCTCAGTGGTTGGGAACCGCTACGCCGGGCAACAAGGAGTCACATGACCGGGACAGTGCCACCGCTGGCGATCGCACCGAGCCGGCCCAGTGAGGACTGCCGTATGGCGGATGGCCCTCTGGTGGCTACCTCATCGGCGAGAGAAGTAGCTCGTGCATGGGAACGCTTCGCCGCGGGTGAAGACATTGAAACGGGCGTCCGGCCTGAGATCCTCGCTTCGTGGTACCGATGCCGTGACCAGTACGAAGTGGACCGCAAGTTGGATGCCGCACCGGCGGCGCCGGCCGACGTCCACCGAACCGACACAGGCGTGATCTTCACTGCGCTCGGCGGCCTCGGCGCCATGGCCGGCAAGCAAGTGGAACGGGACGACGCCGTCGTCACCGTTACGGACGGGGACGGGCGAGTCCTTGGGGCATGGGGCGACCCTACCACACAGCGGCGGGCAGAGTTGCACAATCTCGCCCCATGGTCGTCGTGGTCGGAGGAGTGCACCGGCACGAACGGAATGGGAACCTCGTTCGAGGTGTCCGGCCCGGTGACTGTGACGGGGCCGGAGCACTGGTGCGAAGCCTTCCACCAGTGGTCCTGCGCGGGCATTTCCATACGCGACGTGGTGACCGGCTCGCCGGTCGCGTCGATCAACATCTCGCGATGGAACGCACCGCTCCCCACGTCCATTGCATCGTGGCTGACGAAATCAGTCGCGTGCATCGAACAGGAGATTTACCGGCGCGCCGTCTACGAGGCGGACAAAGTATTCTCCGAGTTCAGGAAAAAATGCTCCCGGGTCACTGGTCCATTTATCGCGATGGACCGTGGAGGGAATGTGATAGCTGCAAACGAAGCAGCTGTCAGACTGCTCGGGCTGACTGACGAGCCCTCCGTTGTCGCGGCTGCGATCGAACCGGCACAGCGCTGGACCCTGGACATTTCAGGGCTTCCTGACGTGCTGCGGTGGGCCATGGACCAGGCGCAAGGAAGCGAACAGTGGAGCGGCTACGCGTGTCTGCCGGTGTCCCCGGGAGGGGAGGCCACTCCCCTGACCATGCGGCCCATCGTCGACTCGAATCACGTGATGGGCATGCTGTGTTTTCTGGGGGTGCAAGAGGGTGAACCTTACGTGGGCAGTCCGGAAGCATCGGTCAACCCGCTTCCTCAGCGCGTCATCGGAATGCGCAATGATCGGCTGGTCCTGCTCGCTCCGTCGGAGATCCGCTATGCCGAGGCGGACCGGAACATCGTGTGGCTGATCACGGAAAGGGGGAGGATCCAAGCTGCGACCCGCGGTCTCGACAATGTCGAGCGGTTGCTGACGTCTTACGGATTTCGTCGAGTACACCGGCGTTTTCTGGTCAACCTTCGCCGTGTGGCAGAACTGGAGCGGGGCATCAAGGGTGAGCTCTTCCTCATCATGAATGCTCGTTCCCATGAGGTCGTTCCCGTTTCGCGGCGCCACGCTCCGGAACTCAGGCGCATGCTCGGTGTGTGACCCCCCCGGTCTCGGTGTCCGGTTACTCCAGCCGGACTTCGAGTACTCGGGCTCGGCCGGCGGCACGGGCCTGAACCAGGTCGCCGTGCACTTCGCCTTCACCTCGTCCACCGGGCAGAGCCTGATCGGCCGGCGCCCGTACTTCACCAAGGAGCGGGCCGGCAACGAGGAACACCACTGACCGGTGTCCCCGACGAGCTGTGCCCCCGCGGCCAAGCCGCGCCTCGCGGCGGACCTACCCCACGCCGCATCCACCCATCAGGTCACCAGCCCACGAAGCTGAGCGTGATCAAGCCGCCGCCCGGCTGCCGAAGTCGGCCTTGCACCGGATGCGGAGACGGCACGGGCACAAGGGCTTACGCGACGTACGACTGGGCAATGACCGAGGCAACTACCGCTGCCCCGACGGGCGGAACCGGATGCAGGGACATCAGTACTGCTGGTCCGCCCTAACCGCTCCCCCGCAATGAGTTCTTCCCAACCTGGTGCGGCAGCTCGGTGGTTGGACTGACAACGTGGTGAAGCCCCTGGTAGATGGGTTTTCGACCAGGAGAACCGTCTCCACCAGAGGCTTCGCCTGCTTGTCCACCCCTCGGGCATCGAGGTGCCGGCTCTGCCCTGCGCTTCCTGGCCGCTCGTCCGCGGCAGCACGTGAGTGCGCGGGTTTCTGCTCCCTGGGGTGCACCGTCTGCTGGTGTCTGCTGTCTGCTCAACTGGCAGGCCACCGCGCAACTGTCCGGGGTGGACGGGCAGTTCGCTCCAGGGGGCACGGTGGCCTTGTCCCAGCACGACCTGCTTCGCCTGCGTGAGCCGCTGCGTTGGGCAGATGGTCTTGAACTCGTCCGCGGGGCCGCCGAGCGGTTGCTGCAGGAACTGATCGAGGCCGAGGCGGGTGTGAGGTTCGGTGCCCAGTGGAACGAGCACACCGCCACCGGCACCACCTGGCGCAACGGGCACCGGGAGAAGACCGTGACCCACGCAGGGGCGGCTGCCTCGAGTTCGCGATCCCGAAGCTGCGGGCCGGGAGCTTCCTCTCCCAGCCTGCTGGAGCGCCGGCGGCGCATCGGCCGGGTTCTCTGCGCGGTCGTCATGGAGGCCTACGGGCACGGCGTCTCCGCCCGCTCGGTCGGTGACCTGGTCAAAGCCCTGGGCTGCGACACCGGCATCTCCCAGAGCGAGGTCTCCCGGAGCTGCGCGGACCTGGACGAACAGCTCGACACCTTCCGGACGCGCCCGCTGGACCACACCCCGGCTTCCCGGCCTGTTCCTCGACGCCACTTACGTCAAGGCCCGTGTCGACCACCGCAACGCCCCCCAGGCGATCGTCATCGCCGCCGGGGGCCGCCCAGGACGGCAGCCGCGAGGTTGCCGGTGTCATGGCCGGCGACAGCGAGACCGAAGGGTTCTGGGCCCAGTTCCTGCGCGAACACGGGCTGTGCGGCGTCCGACTGGTCATCTCAGACGGCCACAGCGGCCCGGTCACAGCGATCCGCAAGGTGTGCCAGGTCCTCACAGATCTTTTCGGTCGGCTGCTGGGGGCCTCGCCGGCCTTGCCCGGTGCCGTCCATGACGTCCGTGCGGCCCGCGAACACGGCATCGTCGACGCGCTCGCCGAGGCCGGCGTCAAGTGCTCGGCGGACAAGGCGTACCGAGGTGCCGGCGGCACGGTGGGCACCTCCTGCCGGGCTCGTTGATACAGGACGGCAGGCTTCAAGATGGTTGCCGCATCGCTGAGTTCACCGGTCCGAACGCCCGTGGGGGCCGGCTGGGGGATGCGGCTGATCATCCGCCGGGGGCGGCAACTGCATCCGCACCGCCACGGCCATGGGGCGGCACAACCTTCCCCCCGGCAGTCATGGCACATCGATATGGCTCCGATGCTCGCCGCGAACCTCCGGGCCGGTCTCCCAGCCCGGCTCCGCCTGCTGCCTTCGGCACGACAACAAGGACTTGGCGAACGTCGCACCGAAACCATGCGTGTGCGCCTGTGCCGCCTGCCTGCCCGTGTGGCCTGCCAGGCTGGAGGTCACTGTCTGCGCATGGTGCGGACCTGGCCCTGGGCAGCGGCGTCCACCGTCCGCTGCGGACGGCTCACCCAGCTGCCGGCCGTCACCTGACGGCCGGCGTCGTCCCCGGCAAGGAGCAGGAAAGCGGCGGCCTCGCGATCTTTTCGGACATGACGGGCGCCCCGCCGGTTTGGTCAGCGATCGCCCGTCGCTGACGGATCGAGGGCATGACTCAGCAGTGTCTGTCTGCGGCTGCCGTATCGATGACAGTCAACGCTTGGTACGCGCGGCAAGGGCCTCCACCTGGCTGCGCAGCCGTTCCACGGCCTGTGCCGGATCCTTGGCGGCGTAGACGGCCGACCCGGCCACGAAGCAGTCGACACCGGCCTCGGCCGCCTGCTCGATCGTGTCGGTGTTGATGCCGCCGTCGATCTCCACCACCAGGTTCAGATGGCCGGTGTCGACCATCGTTCGGGCCTTGCGTACCTTGCCGAGGACCTCGGCGATGAATTTCTGGCCGCCGAAACCGGGCTCCACGGACATCACCAGCAGGGTGTCGTAGTGTCTGAGGACATCGACGTAGGGCTCCAGGGGCGTGTTCGGCTTGATCGCCAACCCGGCCTTGGAGCCTGCGGCCCGCAGGTTCTTCGCGAGCATGACCGGATCGTCGGCGGCCTCGACGTGCACCGTGACGTTGTAGGCACCCGCTTCCGCGTAACCGGTCGCCCAGCGATCCGGGTTCTCGATCATCAGGTGGCAGTCCAACGGTAGGTCAGTGGTTGCCAGCAGCGACTGAACGACCGGCAGCCCCAGGGTCAGGTTCGGCACGAAATGCGCGTCCATGACATCTACGTGCAGCCAATCCGCTCCTCGACCTGGTGGTCCTTTCACGGCAGCCACCTCGTCGGCGAGCCGTGCGAAGTCGGCGGAGAGTATGGACGGAGCGATCAACGGTTGGTTCGACACGACGCCAAGCCTAAAGCTCCGGCGGTGACGGGTGGTTATTTATTGTGCGCATCACGGGATTGTGCTTTCGCATGACGCGGGGTGTTGCCGGGTTTTGGGCGGTGGGCAATTGTTGTGAGGGTTGGTAACCGATCTTGTGCTCGGTGGCGGGTGTGCGGATGTCCATGCCCTTAGCCCGAGGTGTGTACCGACGTGTGCGGAGCACCGTCTTCACCGATGAGGAGAATGTAATGCAGTTGCAGGTTGCGCTGGATGTCCTTGACCTTCCCTCGGCGCTGACTCTGGCGAATCAGGTGTCCGAGCACGTGGACATCCTCGAGCTGGGGACGCCCCTGGTGAAGTCCGTGGGCATCGGCGCGGTGAGCGCGATCAAGGCCGCGCACCCGGACAAGCTGGTGTTCGCCGACCTGAAGACGGCCGACGCCGGCGAGCTGGAGGCCACTCTTGCGTTCGAGGCGGGAGCGGACCTCATCACGGTGATGGGCGCGGCCGACGACGACACCGTGCGCGGGGCGGTGTCGGCCGGCCGCAAGTACGGCAAGAGCGTCGTCGCCGACATGATCGCCGTGGTGGACGGCCGGGTGGAGCGGATCCGCGAAGTGGCCGAGCTGGGCGTGACGTTCGTCGAGATCCACGCCGGCCTCGACGAGCAGGCCCGGCCCGGCTACACGATCGACACCCTGCTCGAGGACGGCCGCCGGGCCGGCGTCCCCTTCTCGATCGCCGGCGGTGTCGGCATCGGCACCATCGCCTCCGTCCGGGAAGCCGGGGCCACCGTGGCCGTGGCCGGCGGAGCGATCTACAACGCCCCGGACCCGGCCGCGGCCGCCTACGAACTCAAGAAGCGCGCAACCGCCTGACACGACCGGCACGTTGTGTGCCGGGCAGTAACCCGGCACACAACGTGCCGGACCGGTCTGAGCATCCCGGCTTCACGGCCCAGGGCGCGTCGTGTTCCGCACCGTTCTGATTCGATTGATTCGTGGTGTTTTTGGATCTGGTTGCGGCCATGGAGCAAGACCAGTCTTCAGCTGTCCGGCCTGCCGGCAGCCGGAAATGGTCGCCGTTCATGAGGCTCTGGTGAGCCGCTTCGGGAGACTTGAAGAGGGAAAAGGGAGTCGGCGTGAAACCCCATGAGTCATGTGCGCGGTCCGATCGGGTGCACGAGGCCAACTGTTCCCTCCTGCGGCTGGCCGCGGGAGTACTGCGGATGCGCTCCGCGCATTTCAGCCGAGACACCGGTCTGTCCCCGGCCGCGGCAGACCGGCTGGCAAACGTCTTGGAGGGTGTCGCCGAGGGGCATTCCGCCTTTGACCAGATCGATCCGGATGAGGCGATCGCCCTGGCGCATCGCCTGGTTGACGACGACCATCCTGAGTTGTCAGGAATGTGGCCCACCCGGTAGGGCGGTCGCAGGTCTCACCGGGCACGCACGGGCCGGTGGCCGTGGCTGAGACCTCGGATCGATACGGTGGCTGTCTTCCCTCACGAAGACCGCCCCGGGCGAAGTGAACGAGACGGCCGGTCATGACTGCGGCGACGACGCTCTCGCCGGACACCCCCAGGCACCTGCTCGCATCGCAGGTGGTCTCACGTCGCGGGGCGAGGGCGTTCTTGACGCCGGCTGCAGCCATGTCCCTCGCTTCGGCCCTGCGCTGGTGAGCGAGCTCGGCGCGGAAAGCGGGTGGTGCCGTGGCGTCCCCTTGCTTCCACCAACAACCGGCCGATAAAGGACCGCCGCCCAGTTGACAGCACTGGGAATCACTCGCAGCTCGACGAGGAGCACACGATGACCGCTGCCGCTGAAGCCCCCGCCCGGCCCGCGCTCGCGGGCGACCCCGCCCTGATCGGCGTGCCCACCTTCGTCGTCGGGGCGGTCGCGCTCGGCCTGGTGCTGACCGGGTACGTTCCGGCCGGCGCCGTCGGTGCCTCGGTCGCGATCATCCTGCCCGCGACCGGCCTGGGCCAACTCGTCGCCGCGGTGTGGGCAGCGGCACTGGGCCAGAACGCCACCGCCGCCGTCTTCGGCGTGTTCAGCGGGTTCTGGCTCAGCTACGCGGCACTTGTACTCGGCCTGATCCACGGCTGGTTCGGCATCTCCGGCGACGCGGCGGTCGCCACGCAGGGCCTGTTCCTGATCTCCTGGCTCGTCACGATCGTCGTGCTGACGCTGGCCACCCTGCGGTTGCCCGCCGCGTTCACACTGCTGTTCACGTTGATCGACATCGCGCTCGCGCTCGTGCTGTACGGCACGGTGAGCGCCTCCGCGGCTGCCGCCGCCGCGGGCGGGTACGTCGTGTTCGCGTTCACCGCGGTGGGGGTGTACATGTTCGCCGGCGCGCTGTTTGCCGCGACGGGCGGCAGGCCGCTGCCGCTGGGCCGTCCGGTGCTGAGCTGAGCGGACACCGGGTGGGCGGCTCAGGTTGCCCGCAAGCAGCCCGGCACGGTCGACGCAGGCCCGTGAGGGTCGTGAAGTCGTCGTTCACACCTCGTTGACAGCAGAACAGGGCCATGGGTCACCCGCCCGGTGCATCTCTTGCGAGAGGGATGAGCAGACGAAGGGAAAAGGCCATGCGCTTCGAAATCGTGCGGCTCGACGACGTCGACGGCACACCCGTGGAAACCACCGTCGTGGACGCCGCCTCCGTCAGCCGTATCGTTCAGCAGGCCGCCGCCCTCGGACAGCGGCTGTGGATCCGCCCGGTCGAAACCTCACACTCATGACCAGCAAAGCCCCTCCCCCATGCGGTTGAGACCCCCCTACCACCGGTTCCCGGTTCCCCCCCGACCCGGTCATCAGCAGGTTCACACACGTGGCGGAGAAAGCGGAGCCCCTCCCCATGCGGTTGAGGACCCCCCTACCACCGGTTCCCGGTTCCGCCCCGACCCGGTCATCAGCAGGTTCACACACGTGGCGGAGCAAGCGGCCGCAGCGGTGAGCGCGACCCGAAGACCCTGGTGACGAGCGCCCGTCCGTCACGCCGCCCAGGGCGTGTGCGCCCGGCATACCCGCCGTCACACACGCGATCCAGCAGTCACTGGGGCAGACCTCGGTGCGGCGCACAGCGCTGACGCTGCTGAACGTCAACCAGGCGGACGGTTCTCGGCGGTGGAACGCCTCGCCCCGGGCCTTTCGGTCGTCTCGTACCCCACGCCGCCGCCCGGCTCCGCCGCCGCCTGCTACCCGAAGACCACCAACGTCCTGGTTCCCCTCGACAGCGTCGCCGACACCAGCAACACCCCCCGCCTCAGAGTGTCATCGTGCGTCCGGAGCCTGTACGGGAGCGGACGGGGCATGGGCCGGGTGACAGCTCGGCGTCGCGTCCCTGCGCGCCCGGGGCGGGAAGACCGCGTACCGCCCGGACACCTCGGCCGTGGAAGAGCCGATGGAGATACCGGCCGCCGACCGCCCGCGCGTGGTGACCCTGCGCACCCCCGGCGACGACTTCGACCTCGCGGCCGGTTCCCTGATTGAGCGAAGGCGTGGTACCGGCGGCAGAGCGCACCAAAGTCCGCCGCCCAGGTGCCGCGGCGGACGGCGCCACCACCTGCACCAGCGTCGACGCCGTCCTGGCCCCACGGGCCGCACCTCCCGACACCTCACTGGAGCGGAACTTCTCCACCGCGTCCTCCTGTGGCCTGTGCGGCAAGGGCCGGCCCCGGCCCCGTGCGCACCACCGCCGCCTGGAGCGTGGCCGTTGACAGCCCGGTGCACCGAGCCGTCAGACGCCGGCCGTTCCACCCCAACGCCTGCGGGCGGCGCAGCGCGTATCCGGGCACCAGCGGCGGGCTGCACACCGCCGGCTCTCTTCACCACCGAGGGCGCGCTGTGGTGCCTCAGGCAGGACACCGGCCGCCACAACGCCGTCGACAAGGGTCGTCGGCCACGGCCTGCGCTCCGGCATGCTGCCGCTACGCGGAAGGGTCCTCATGGTGAGCGGCCGTTTCCTTCGAACTGGTAGGAAGGCCGTGACGGCGGGCATCGCGCTGCTGGCCGCAGTCTGGGCCCCCTCCTCGCCGGCCGTCGCTCTCGCAGCCGAGAGCGGGCCGGCACTCGCCGGCTTCCTGCGCGGCACGTCCGTGAACGTATACGCGGGCCACGAACGCGTTCTCGCCGCACGAGCAGACGCGCTTGAGCAGCACCGCTGATGGAGGCGTTCGTGTGGCCGGAGGCGGCGGCCGCGGGAGACCTCACGCCCCGGCAGCCGCGCACGTACGCGCTCATCGCCTGTGCCGAGGAAGCGAGGCATCGCGCTGACCGAGGCGGAGTCGGCTGCCGATGCGGAACACAGAGCGCGGCAGCAGGAACGAGGGCTCCGCCCGGCCGCCGTACAACGGACCGCGGTTGGCCATGAGCGCGCAGATCTACGCCGTGCTGAAGCCGGTGTGCCTGCGTCTTGAGCGGGTGGACAACGCATCGCCGCGCGGAAGACCGCCCGTGAGGCGGGCCGTCGTCTGCGTCCAGGCATGCCCCTGGGCGGCTTTGTCACCGGCCGAACCGCCCGGTTCGCCGGCGTGATGCACTTCAGACATCCGCGACCCGGGCCGGCGGCTGCTCGGGGCGGCGCTGCCGCGGCGGGGGCTGCGGGCACCTGGACTGCGCGTCCGGGACGATGCGGCCAACCGGCCCCAGGTGCGACGTGTACGTCGAAGCCGCCGCCGGCCGTGCCGCGGCCCGGCAACGTGCCCCGCGCATCGAGCAGGGGCCTGTGCCCCGAACACGCAATCCGTCACGGCCCAGTCGGGTGCCGTGGAGGAGCTGACAGAAGGCCCCGCTGAAGCCATGTCCCCTTCCTTGAGCGCTCGTTGAACGAGGCCTGGGGAAGGGGAACGGTCCGCCGTGGGTGGTGTCGGATGACCTGTGGGGGCGAATCGGGCCGCTGCTGCCGGTCAGGCAGCGCCGCGCACGCAATGCTGGACGGCTGCCGCTGGATGATCGCCGCTGCCTGCAGGGCATCCTGTTCGTGCTGCACACCGGGATCCAGTGGGAGTGGCTGCCACAGGAGCTCGGCTTCGGCCCCGGGATGACCTGCTGGCGTCGGCTGCGGGACTGGCGCACGAGGTCGGCGTGTGGGACCAGCTGCACCAGGTACTGCTGACCGAGCTGCACCGCGCCGGGAAGCTCGACTGGTCCCGGGCGGTGATCGACGGCTCGCACCGCCAGGCCCGTCGGGGCGGCCCAAGACCGGGCCGAGCCCGGTCGACCGCACCCGGCCCGGCTCGAAGCACCATGTCATCAACGACGCTCACGGCACCCCGCTCACCGTCACGTTGACCGGCGGCAACCGCCACGACGCCCAACTGATGCCCTGCTGGACGCCATTCCCCACATACGAGGGGCGACCGGCCGCCCGCGCCGCCGACCCAGGCAGTCGTACGCCCACGACTACGACTACGACAAGTGCCGCCGACTGCTGTGGAAGCGCGGCATCAAACCCGTGATCGCCCGCCGGGGTGTGCCACACGGCTCCGGTCTGGGCACGGTGCGGTGGGCGGCGGAGCGCACGAACGCATGGATCCACGGATTCCGACGGCTTCGGATCCGGGTGGGACATCCGGGATGACATCCATGAGGCGTTCCTCAAGCTGGCCTGCTGCGTGATCACCTACAGACGCGTCCGAGCATGGTGTCAGCTCCTCTTAACCGCCTGCGAGTTGGACGACCTGATCCAGGGTCCTGTCGTGGTTCCGACGACACGGGAACCCATGGTCCGCCGCGGGGCTATGGCGGTGACGGCGGCAGGCGGATCTTTCTGACCGGTCGCGTCCTCGGGGACGTCCTGTGCAGGCCCTGCCGCGAGGAAGCCGCCGCCTCGGCCGGCAACACCCCCGAGACCCTCGCCGCCAAGGCCCAGACGGCGACCTGCCTCCGGCATCGACGGCAGTGTCCCGTGCCACCGGGCAGGTGTGACCGGTCGAGCCCGGGCGCGCGATGAACCGGCCGGACGGGGCGTCATTACGCGGCCAGGCGTCCGTCAGGACGTATGGAGAGCGCGACCCCACCGACCGGTCGGCATGTTACACCCGTAACGGCAGTCACACGCCGGCCCTCACTCGGTGCCGGGAATTTCACGCCGTACAGGCCCGAATGGCGAGGAGACGCCTCCGGTGCGGCTGTTACGGACGTATCATTGCGGGCGTGACGGGTGACGAAGACAACAGGCCGGGTCCGCAGCGGAAAGAAACGGCAGCCGAGGATGCCTGGCTGCTGGTGGCGGTGAGCACCGCAGGCGGCGCGGATTCCCTGCGCGTGCACGTGTGGCGCAAGCTGCGCGGGCTGGGGGCGGTGTACGTGCAACAGTCGGTGTGCCTGCTGCCCGACCGCCCGCCGGTCGCCGCAACTGTACGCAAGCTGGCGGACAAGGTACGTGCCGGCGGCGGCACCGCCCGCTGCCTGCACCTGACCCTGACCGACCCGGTCGAGCGCGGCGAGCTGATCGGCGAGTTCCGTGCATCCGTCACCGCCGAGTACAGCGAGGTCCTGCAACGCCTGCCTGCCTTCTTCACCGAGATCGAGACCGAGACCGCCAAGGGACACACCACCTTCGCCGAGGTCGAAGAATCCGAGGCCGACCTGGCCCGCTTCGAGGCATGGGTAGCCAAGATCGAGGCCCGCGACTACTTCGCCGCCCCCATCGGCGCCGAGGTCCGCGCCGAACTCGACCGCGCCCGCAAGGCCATGAAGGCGTTCGAGGCCGCCGCCCTCGCCGCCGAGACGGCTCCCCACACCGGCACCGGGCACGGCGCGCTCCAGCCGGACGCCGCCGAACGACAAGGACACCGCCCGTGAACACCTGGCTCTCCATCGCCCTCGCCGCCGCCGGCGGCCTGCTGCTGGCCTGGCTGCTCGTCATCGCCGCCCTGCTGACCGTCCGGCCGCGCGGCAGCCTGCTCACCGAGGCCGTCCGGCTGCTGCCCGACCTGCTGCGGCTCATCCCCCGCCTGGCCCGCGACCCGAGCCTGCCGCGCGGGGTGCGGGTCCGGCTGTGGCTCCTGCTGGCCTACCTCGCGATGCCCATCGACCTGGTGCCCGACTTCATCCCCGTCCTGGGCCACGCCGACGACGTCATCGTGGTCGCCGCCGTCCTGCGCGCGATCGTCCGCCGCACCGGCCCACAGGCCCTCAACCGCCACTGGCCCGGCACCGACGACGGCCTCGCCGCCGTGCGCCGCCTCGCCGGCCTGCCCGCCATGACGAACCCGTAAAAGCCGTGGAGACAACACCGACCGCCAGTACAGCAGCCGCGGCCGTCTCCGACACCGCCGCGCTTTCAGCGGCAAACAGCCCACGCCAGGGACAACGTCCGGCAATTGACCTCAAGATCCCCCATAGTGCTGGGAACGATTTTCGGACCTGATACGACCACTCGGACGGCAAGGACCAGGAACCGAAGGCGAAGTCCGGTATGGAGCGAACAAGAATGCAGACTGATGCCGGCTCAGGCCTTGCCGAAGACTTCCTGCTGGCTGTGTACCTGGACGGACAAGGCCGTGTACCCCACTACCGCACCGGCCTCGACTTCGGTCTGAGCGCGGCGCTGCTGATGGAACTCGCCCTGGGCGGCTTCATCCACACCGCCGACGGATACATCGTCGCCGACCACGGCACAGACCCGCGTGACCCCGCACTCCGCGAGGTCCTCACCCGGATCCGGTCCTCCCGCACACCCCGCAGAACATCGGAATGGGTCAAAACCCTGAGCGTCAGCGCCCACAAACAACTCTCGGCCGGCTTGATCACCCACGGCGTCCTAGCTCGCGCACCCAGACGCCTCCCGTTGCCCACCCGGCCGGCCCGTCGCTACAACCTCCTCCAACCCACCCGGCGGGACGCCGCCCTCCGCTCCCTGAACGACCCCTCCGACCACTCCGACCACTCCACCGCACCGGCCGCGCCGGCCGCACCGGCCGCACCGGCCGCACTGGCCGCACTGGCAAGCGCATGCGAAGCCACACCGGGCGGCCAGGAACACAGCGAACCCGAAGCACAACTGCAATCCCTCAGCCCCACCTGCCGCCAGATACTCAACGCCGTCACCGACT
The DNA here is from genome assembly GCF_051903975.1 of Streptomyces sp. P9-2. NCBI lineage: Bacteria > Bacillati > Actinomycetota > Actinomycetes > Kitasatosporales > Streptomycetaceae > Streptomyces > Streptomyces sp. P9-2. The sequence continues at coordinate 6,949,951 of NZ_CP192633.1, read as the reverse complement.
GCATACAGCCGCTGAAGTACACCTGGGACTGAACCCCACACAAAGCAGCATCCCCACTGACGGCCCCGCCGAGGATGCGGTGACACAGAAGCCCGCGGACATCGAAATCGTGTACTCAACTGCATCATCTTGCCTTCGAAGCACCCACACGCCGAAGAACAGGCCGGGAAGCCGGATGTGGTCCAACGGGCGCGTCCGGAAGGCGTCCAACTGTCCGCCCAGGTCCGCGCACATCCGGGAGACCTCGCTCTGGGAGATGCCGGCGTCGCAGCCCAGGGCCTTGACCAGGTCACCGACCGAGCGGACGGAAACGCCGTGCCCCTAGGCCCCCATGACGACCACGCAGAAAGGCCCGGCCGATGCGCCCCCGACGCCCCACCAGACCGGGGAAAAAGCTCCCGGCCCGCAGCTTCGCGAGCGCCAGCTCAACACCGCCACCCCCACTGAGTCACCCCCCTCCCCCAATAACCACTGCGCCAGGTGACGCGGGCGCCGGCGTGCTCACCCCAATTAGGCACCCAACTCTACGGCCAGCACCAGGTCGAGGAAGTCGAGATAGCCCATCTTGGCCTCGTCCGCCCGCTGGACGTACTGGTCCAGGGCCTCGGCCAGGTGCGGCAGGCCGAGCTTGGCGGCGGTGGTGCGGATGCGGGTGCTGGTCAGCTCGCTCAACGGGCTTCCTTGGCCGGGGCCGTGAAGGGACGGGCGCCGGTCAGCTCGTCATAGACCGACAGCGGGCGGCGGCCGACCTCGATGTTCGCGGCGGCGGCCCGGTTCAGCAGAGCCTGCAGCGGCCCGGCCTCCGCCTTCGGCGGCTGGCTGCGGCGGGGTGAGGGCAGAGTGCCGTCGCCGGTGGTGACGCGGCGGCCGGCGCCGGCGGGAAGGCCGTCACCTGGCAGCGCAGAAGTTCATGGATGACCTGGTCGGTTCCGTCGTCCCGCCAGGCGGCGAAGTAGTAGTAGGTCGCGCTCCTCTGCGGCAGGTCGTGCGGGAGATAGGCCCACTGGCACCCAGTCCGCCCCTGGTAGAGGATCGCGTTCACGATCTCCCGCAAGTCGCAGGCGCCCTGGTGGCCGCTGACCGAGCGGTGCCGGTCCTTCCACGCGATGATCACCGGCTCGATCAGAGCCCACTGCTCGTCCGATAAGTCGCTCGGTTACGGCTTGCGTTCGCTCACCCATCCACACCAGCAGACCATCAGCTGTGGACTGGCAGGTTCCGCCCGCACCCACACCATCAGGCGACGACAAAGAAACACAAGAGGTCATGAATCGCCATCTCAGTACCCGAACTCAGGCGCCTGATAGGGAGCCCACCAACTCGTCAGACCCCAGATCCCCAGGGCGACCGCGGTGACGGCGGCCAGGGCTGCGAGCCACGGGCGATGGAACCGGCGCAAGGTGAGCATCCAGAAGGCGAGCGGCACCAGAGCGCCCCCCACGGCGACGAGCGGCAGGTCTACGTAGAGCACGCTGAGGTCCCGGTGTCTCCCCTCGAATCCACCTTCCACATTGACCCTCGCCAGCGGCGCCCAGGCCAGCAGCGCCGCTGCGGCACCCAGACCGGCGACGAGGAAACCAGCAAGACCCTTGATCTCTTCCTTCACGACAGGTCGGACGCCACAGCCCTGCTCGCAGTTCCCGAGTCGGCCGGACTGCACTACGCGCGGGGAGGCCGGCCGCCACCGGCCGCTGTGGGCGAGCCGCCAGGAACGGACATCCGGCAACAGACCGTCGCTCGAATGATGGAGTTGTCCGTCACAGCGCCTGACGCCGATTGGGTCGAGGCAGGAGGAGGCGTAGGACCGTGGGATGTCCTTCTCACCAACGAGGAACGTGAGGCCATGCTGGAGCATGTGCGCCAACAACTCGCACCTGACCTAGTGCTGTGACCGCAATGGTTCGCCGGGCTGGGGGCTTCCGCCGGTGCTGAGGATCTTGGATTATCGGAGGATGGGGCATCAGGGGGATCTGGCCGAGGCGTTCCGGTCGGAGGTGGGCGTTGAGTTCGCATTCCTGGTCGAGGACGCAGGCTTTTCGGGCCCGGAGCAGACTGACAATGGGCTTCTCTTCCACAGCGCCGGCCTGGAGGTAGAGGTCTGGTTCCTGGACGGGCACGAGCCCGTAGTGACGACCCTGGTCACCCCGTTCGCATCGGACGGCGTGAGGGCCAGGGGGGCATGGCTGGACGAGTTGTACGTCGTGAGCGGATGTGGTCCCGCTCAAGACGTTCCCGGCTCGGCCCCGACCCGGAGAGCCATGCTTAAACGTGTCCATCAGCATGCGGCTGCGCTGCGTCGGCTCATGCCGCAGTTGCTCACTGCTGAGGGTGGCCAGCTCATTGCCCGCTGTCACGAGGGCTGAGCCGTGGCGGGTGGATCCTCATGCGGCCGCGGTGCGCGGGCGTCCGCCAGCGGATCCCTTTCTCGCTGCGGATGCGGGCGCGTTCTCGGCGTTGTGCGGCGAGCACGTCGGGGTGGCGGGCGTTGGCGTTGCGCCAGCGCACGTAGCGGTGCAGGGCCTAGGTCTGCGCAGGGTGGCTGCGATGGTTGGAGTTGGCCAGGGTGAACTGGCGCAGCGGGCCGAAGTGGGCTTCGATCGGGTTGGCCCAGGAGGCGTAGGTCGGGGTAAAGCACAGCTCGACCTTGTTCTTCTTCGCCCAGCGGCGGATGCCGGCGCCGGTGTGGGCGGAGAGGTTGTCCAGGATGATGTAGATCGGGGCGCCGTCGGGGCGGGCGGCGCGGATCGACTTCAGCGCGGCCAGGGTGTTGGCGGTGCCCTTGCGGCGGTGGTTGACGCGCCACAAGCGGTCGTCGCCGACGGAGTAGCAGCCATGGAAGTAGGTGACGCCATGGGTGCGACGGTAAGTCGCCGGGAGCCGGTTGGGCTTGCCCTGCTTCGCCCAGCAGGACCCAGCGGTGGGGTGGATCCCGAGCGGTCCGAACTCGTCGAAGGCGAAAACCCGGTCCGGGAAATGCTCCAGGACGTGCTCTATCCGGTCGAGCTTGACGTCGCGTTCGGGGTCGGGGGACTCCTTCCAGGTCTTGGTGCGCTGGAAGGTGATGCCGCGGCGCAGGAGCAGGCAGCGTAAGGCCTCACGGCCGATGCGGATGATGCGTCCGTGGACGCGGCGCAGGTAGGCGGCGAGTTTGCGTATCGACCAGCGGGTGAAGGGCTGGCCCAGCTTGGTCGGGCGGGTGGTGGCCGTCTGGACGACGAAGTCCTCGTCGTCAGGGCTGATCAGGCGGGGACGGCCTCCCGCCCATCGAGGGTCCAGGCAGGCCAGGCCGATCTCGTTGAACCGGTGGATCACGTCGCGGACCGTGTCCTCGTCGGCCTGGACCAGCTGGGCGATCACCGGCACCTGGTTTCCGCCGGCCGAGTCCAACAGCATCATCGCCCGCCGATAGCGCACCGAGCTGGTACTGCCCCGGCGCACGATCTGCTGCAGCCTCTGCCCCTCCTGGTCGGTCAGTCTGCGCACACGGACAGGCTCGGCCACCACACCTCCAGTGGTCGGATCGGACGTCACCGCCCATCCAACCGCTCCTACCGCCAACCCGGTGTACCTATGCGGTCACAGCACTAGGCACCTTCCGCTGGGTGGTCGAGCGGACGATCTCCCGGCTGCACGGCTTCCGACGCCTGCGCATCCGCTGGGAGAGACTCGACGACATCCATGAGACGTTCCTCGGCCTCGCCGTCTGTCCGATCACGCACCAGGACGGCCAAAGGCTTTGTGAGGACCAGTTATCCCGAACCTTCCGGCGTCACGGACCCCGAGATGTGAAAGGCACTCACCGAACGCCATGAGCTCACCGAACAACGTGCCGCCGCGGTCCCCGACCGGGACCTGAACGAAGGCAAGCCGTGGACGACCGCACTCGGCCCACGACCGACGGGTAAGAAGGTCGCGGCGCGGTGGCACCGGCACCGGCACCGGCACCAGCAGGTCGTCGCCGCGTACCGCGAAACCGCCACCGGGTCACCGACGACCACGCGCTGGGTCCGGCCGCGACGTCGGATGCGCTGAGGATCGACGCCGCCCGCGCGGAGGCGGCGTTGAAGCGTGCCACGCGGCTCGGTCAGCAGGTACGCGTAGGCGACGACAGCATGGATCTCTTGATCGAGACCCGGCACGGCCGCTCGCTGTGAGCGGTTACACCCCGGTTGTTGTCAGCAGCGGGAGAGCCACTGCTGACAACACGACGGCGAGGAGGCCGACGTAGGTCCAGGCGTGTACCCGGTCGGGGATGCGGGGTGGGCGGCGGCGGAGCACCACGATGACTGGGATCGCTCCGGCGAGGAGGAGGGTTGCGGCGCCGAGGTCGACGATCCCGACGGCGAACACTGCACCGTGCACGTTCGTGTGGCGGGCGAGGAGGAACACGATAGCGGCGGGGATGCTGATCGCGAGAGTCAGAGGGTTCGCGAGTGCTGCGGCTTGCCCCATCGGGAGGCCAGCGCGGCGCAGCAGCGGGACGGTCATGACGCTGCCGCCGACGCCGAGAAACGACGCGACCGCGCCGATGGGCGCGCCGAGCGTGGTCGGGATCGCTCGTCGTGCGCGAGTCTGTGGCTCAGAGGTGGTGGGGCGGAGGAATCCGGGGCGGGCGAGCATGTCGATGATCGTGACGGCCACGTAGATCACGAACCCCCACGAGCTCACCTCCGCCGGAACAGCCAGAGCAGCCAGTGCGCCGAGGAGTCCGCCGGTGGCGAGCAGGCTCAGGAGCATGCCGCGGCTTCGGAGGCGGGCGAGGATCGGGTGCGGTGTGGCTGCCGTGGCGACGGCCGCGTTGACGACCATGACGAGCGCCGACGTCGCGACCGCGACGGTGCCCGCGGCGGGGCCGAGGGTGGCATCGGCCCAGATGATCACGGGGACAGTGACGAACCCTCCTCCGAAGCCGAAGAGCACCGTGGACAGGCCGGTGAGGACGCCGATGAGGACGAGTACGAGAACGGTCACGGGACCTATTCCAGCGAAGATCCGTCTCACGAACATTCGACTGTCGGGCAAGAAATATCGAGTTCCGGCCAGTAGTCTGGGCAGGTGAGAAACGTGACGCTTGCGCAGGTCGATGCACTGCCGGTGGCCGTGTTGCCGATCGCGACGGTCTACCCGCCGGGGCATCTGCTGGTCTGGCATGAGCATCGGCGGGCGCAGTTCCTCTACGCGGCGACGGGAACCATGCTGGTCGAGACCGACCACGGGGCGTGGACGGTTCCCGGTGAGCGGGCAGTGCTGATCCCGCCGGACAGGCGACACCAGGTACGGATGCTCGACGTGGAGACCAACAGCCTCTACATCGACCCCGCCGCCGCCCCGTGGTGGCCGACCGAGTGCCGAGTCGTCGAGGTTGGCCCCCTCCTGCGGGAACTGCTGCTGGCCGCCTCCGACATCGATCCCCGCGACGGACTCGGCGATCGCAACCGGGCGCTGCTGGAGCTGATCCTGCATGAGGCGTCCCGGCTCGCCGAAGTGCCTCTGCATATCCCGATCCCGCGCGCAGAGCCATTCACCGGGCTGTGCCGCCGCTACCTCGCCGACCCCGACCTCACGGTCGGGAACGCCGACTGGGCGCGCGAAGCAGGAGTGAGCGAACGGACCTTCACCCGCCGGTTCCGCGAAGAGGCCGGTATGAGTCCCGCCGCGTGGCGCTCGCGCGCCCGGCTCCTCGCCGCGATACCGCTGCTGCACCACCAGAGCGTCACCGAGGTCGCTGCACGGCTCGGCTACGCCACGCCGGCCGCATTCTCGTACGCCTTCACCCGCGCCTTCCGTACAGCCCCCTCACGGCTTCACACATCATATCGGCACGACCCTGCTGGCTTAACGCTGATCAATCACAGCTGACTCAGGGCGACGCCGGAACATCGCATGCGTCGCGACCACCCGCGGGAAGGACGGAGCAACGTCTGCCGCGCCAGTACCGAGGCTGAGACCGTCAAGGCCGCTGAGCCGCAGCCGGCGAAGAAGGTGGACGACCAGCTCATCGACGAGTTGGTCGGCGGTGCTCAGGCTGAGGACCTGCAGCTGACCGGCGAGGGTGGGCTGCTCCAGCGGCTGACCAAGCGGCTCCTGAAGTCCGCCCTGGAAGGCGAGATCACCGACCACCTTGGCCATGACAAGCAGTGCTGCGCCCCACATGCGTCGCGCTCGCCTTGCAGATGAAGGAGGAAGAGGGCTTCTCCTGGTCGCTCAGCTGACCCAGAAATGGGGTACACGGCACACTCACCACAGCAAGAGCATTTGGTGCGAACAGCAGGTCGCCGCATCGCTACCTCCGCGGTCAGCAATATCCTCGGATGCGACCAGGCTGAGCGAGCACGATCTCCTCAGACCATGGCTGACGCAGCGATGGTCGTCCTGAGCCACCCACCTGCCGGACGCAGCGGTGCGGCATCGATCGAGTCGGACGTGCTCACTGAAGTCGCTGACCCCGTCATCGAGAATTTGAGGGCTCCGGCCCGCTTCCCGACCTGCGTTTGATTGATCTGCGAGCCGTGGGGGCCGGGTTCCTATTGCCTGCCCTGAAGAAAGGCTTCCAGGAGCTTCGCGGTCCGATCAGGGGCTTCTTCCGGCACGTAGTGGTCGCAGGGCAATGCCTGGCCTTGCACGTCTGTGGCGTATGAGCGCCACACATCAAGCACGTCATAGTGTCGGCCCACGAAGCTGTGTTCCCCCCACAAGGCGAGCAGAGGGCTGATGACACGTCGGCCCGCGTCGTAGTCGGCATCGTCATGGACGAGGTCGATACTCGCGGCGGCGCGGTAGTCCTCGCAGGAGGCATGGATGGCCGCTGGGTCCGAAAAGCAGCGCACGTACTCGTCCAGCGCATGAGGGCTGAAGGGGGTTCCGCCATGATGGCGGGCATCCATCCGAGTACGGACCCAGAAGTCGGGATCGGCGCCGATGAGGTGTTCGGGGATGTTGTTGCCGGCAGCGAGGAAGTACCAGTGGTAGTAGCCGAGCCCGAAGTCGGTGTTGGCCTGTTGGAAGGCGTGACGCGTGGGCACGATGTCCAGAACGGCCAGGGCCGAGACGGCCTGCGGATGGTCCAGAGCGAGGCGGTGCCCGACTCGGCCCCCGCGGTCGTGGCCCACGACGGCGAAGCGGTCGAAGCCCAGTTCCCGCATCACCAGAAGCTGGTCGTACGCCATCGAGCGCTTGGCATAGGCACCGTGGTGGGGATCAGAGGGCGGCTTGTCGCTGTCACCATAGCCACGCAAGTCAGTCAGAACCACAGTGTGCCCGGCTGTCAGCAGCGGAGCCACGTGGTGCCAGATCAGATGGGTCTGGGGGTAGCCGTGCAGAAGCAGCACGGGCGGACCGTCACCACCGATGCGGGCATGGATGCGCACGCCCTCGGCGTCCACGACACGACGGGCGAACTCAGGGGGGAGCAGGTCGGTCATGCCTCGATCACACCAGTCCTCAGGAACCCCGGTCCAACACTGATCGGCGACAATGCTTATAGGGGTGGCCTATAAGAAGCGTCGGAGCGCGGAGGTACAACCATGGATGTCAGGCAGCTCGAGTACTTTCTGGCGGTCGTCGACCATGGCGGATTCAACCGTGCCGCTTCGGCGCTCTACCTGGCTCAGCCTTCCCTGTCGCAGGCGATCCAGGCACTGGAACGCGACCTGGGCAGCGACCTCTTCCACCGTATCGGCCGCAAGGCCGTACTGACCGAAGCCGGGATCGCCCTGATCGAACCGGCCCGCGCGGCCGTCCGCAGTCTGGAGATGGCGCGCGCCACGGTGCAATCCGTGCACGGCCTGCACAGAGGCCGGGTCGACATCGCCGCGATGCCTTCCCAGTCCATCGAACCGCTCACCGCCATGATCAGTCGCTTCACGAAGCGGCACCCACAGGTTTCCGTGGCGATCCAGGCGGCCTTCACCTCAAGGGACGTCAGGGAGATGGTGCGCACCGGTCAGGCCGAGCTGGGGCTGGTGGCCAGCCCCGCCCCGCTCCCGGCCAACGACGTGCGGCCCTACCCGGTCATGGAGCAGAAATTCGTCCTGCTCGCCCCGCCCGACGGCCCCTTTCCACCCGGTGCCCCCGTGCGGCACGAACAGCTGGCCGAGCAGCGTCTGATCGTCGGCCAGCAGGGCACCGGGATGCGCAAATACGTCGACGATCTCCGCAGTGCCGGAACGCAGTGGACAGTGGCCGTGGAAACCGAGCACCGGATCGCGATCGTGCCGCTGGTGCTGGCCGGAGTCGGGCTGGCTGTTGTGACCGACTCCTGGCGGGACTTCGCCGAGAGGGCGGGGGCACTCGTGCTGGACATCGAGCCGGCAAGGAACCTTCATGTGGCGCTGGTCAGCAGGAAGGAAGCGCTGACCCCGGCGGCCCAGGCGTTCCTCACCTGCGCGACCGAGAGTCCCACAGACAAATAATAGGCGCGCCCTATAAGGCACATGGATTGTCCGTCTTGGACGTCACACGGCGCTCGTTGCTGCAATCCCCACATGCCCAACCACCGCATCGCTCTCATCCCCGGCGACGGGATCGGCACTGAAGTGCTGCCTGCTGCCCGCCAAGTCCTGGACACCGTCGCCGCCCGACACGGCATCACCTTCGCCTACGACGAGTTCGACTGGTCCTGCGAGCGCTACCTGCGCGAGGGCTCGATGATGCCCGACGACGGCTTGGCACAGATCAAGGACCACGACGCCATCCTTCTGGGCGCTGTCGGATTCCCCGGCGTGCCGAACCACGTCTCGCTGTGGGGACTGCTCATCCCGATCCGCCGCAGCTTCCGCCAGTACGTCAACCTGCGGCCAGTCCGGGTCTTCGAAGGTGTCGCCAGTCCACTGCGCAACGCTGCACCCGGCGAAGTCGACTTCGTCGTTGTACGCGAGAACGTGGAGGGCGAGTACAGCGAGATCGGAGGCCGCATGAACCGCGGTTTCCCCGATGAAATGGCTGTCCAGGAAGCGGTGTTCACCCGTGCCGGAATCAACCGGGTGCTCGATTACGCCTTCGGCCTGGCCGCACGACGCGGCGGCCGACTGACGTCGGCCACGAAGTCCAACGGCATCGTGCACACACTCCCCTTCTGGGACGAGCTCGTGAACGAGCGCGCTCAGTACCACCCCAAGGTGGTGTGGGACCAGGAACACATCGACGCCTTGGCCGCCAAGTTCGTGCTCGAACCCTCACGCTACGACGTCGTGGTCGGCTCGAATCTGTTCGGCGACATCCTCAGTGACCTCGCTGCCGCGGTCGCCGGTAGCATCGGCATCGCTCCGGCCGCCAACCTCAACCCCGAGCGTGAGTTCCCCTCCATGTTCGAGCCGGTGCACGGCTCCGCCCCTGACATCGCCGGACGCGGTATTGCCAATCCGCTCGGCGCCATCTGGTCCGCCTCCATGATGCTCGATCACCTGGGCCACCCGGCCGCAGCCGCCGACATCACCGACGCGATCGCCGCCGTTCTGGCCAAGACTTCCGCGCGCACCCCGGACCTCGGTGGCTCGGCCGGCACCGCCGAGTTCACCGAAAAGCTGCTCGAACTTCTCTGACCGCGCCACTGGTCCCATCAGCCTGGACGAGGCCGCCCTCAGGCCCACCCTTCTCGACTCGGATCCGGATTCCCCGGAGCCGCGCGCGCCTCCCCGGGTGCGCCGCGCCTGCGTACGTCAATGAAGAGACACCTCATGGCCGCCACCGCTCCGCCCCGCAGCCGCTCCACCTCACCACCCACACCCTGGCACCGCCAGTTGTACTTCTGGGTGCTACTCGCCGTCGCGCTCGGCATTCTCGTCAGTGCCCTCCGGCCATCGACCGGGCTCGCGCTGAAGCCTGTCGGCGCGGGCTTCGTGAGCCTGATCAGGATGATGATCCCGCCGATCATCTTCTGCACGATCGTGCTGGGCGTCGGCTCGGTTCGCAAAGCTGCCGAAGTCGGTGCGGTGGGCGGGTTCGCTCTCGGCTGCTTCTTGGCCATGTCGACCGTCGCCCTCGCGCTGGGTCTGCTGGTCGGCAATCTCCTGGAGCCCGGCCCCGTGACAAGCTGATGCGCGTGACAGCATCCGAAGTCGCCGCACCAGCGTTCACCCAATTCACTCGTCCGTCCGAGCTGCCCTCCTCGGTGAAACGCGAACTGGCCGCATGCTGGGCCGCGGTGGTCAACGCCGGCGGCGCGGTCATCCCGGCGGACTGCCCGCTCCCGCCCCTGACCTCCGCACACACGGAAGCCGCCGTTGACCGGATCGCCGGGCAACTGGCGCCCGGACACTGCAGACTCGTAGTGGCCACCGTGGACGGCGTCCTCGCGGGCTGGCTGCTCGTCCGACGTGAGGCGCATCCGCTCGAAGCCCACTGCGGCACGGTGAACCACGTGCAGACGCACGTGCACTTCCGGGGCTCGGGGGTCGGGGCCGCGCTGATGCGCCGCGTCCGGCGGATCGCGCGGGAGGAGATGGGCCTGGAACGGCTGAAGCTGACGGTGCGGTCCGGCCTGGGGCTCGAGGACTTCTACGGCAAAGCCGGATGGGCGGAAGTGGGGAGATGGCCGGGCGCGCTGCGCCTGTCCCCCGGCGACGACCGGGACGAGATCCTGATGAGCCTCACCCTGTGAGGGGACCGGATCATGAGCGAGTTCGGCGCTCTCAGTCCTTCAAGGCCACCAGCACGCAGCTGTCCCCCACCTGCCAAACCGGCGTGACCCTGCTGAAACCCGCCTCCCGCAGGAGTTGGGCGTGGCGGCTCACCGGCAGGTGCCAGTTCTCGCCCCCGCCACCGGAGGACGGGCGATTGCGCTCACGCTGCTCGAAGAGGTTCGCCAGCTCCGGATCCGCGGCCGCTGCCGACCACCAGGACTCCCAGTCCTCGTGGCTCATGCCGCCCGCGCGCTCCGCCCGACGGCGTCCCACGTGGGCGGTGAGGTCGGAACAGGAGCGCGCGTCCGGCGGGAAGTGGTCTCCGTTGATCAGCGCTCCCCCGGGGCGCAGCAGGGCCGCGATGCTCCGGTACGTCTTCAGCAGGGCGGGAGCCTGGAGGTAGTGCAGGGCCGTCGTCGTGACGGCGCCGTCCAGGCCGTTCTCCAGGCCGAGGGCGTCGGTCCAGCCGTCCGTACCGATCACCGCGTTCACCCAGCGCGCGACGTGCGGGTGATGCGCACGCGCCAGCTCCAGCAGCATGGGGTCCATGTCGACCGCGACGATCTCCGCCTCCGGCAGCCGCCGGGAGAGCCGGGCGGACAGGGACCCGGGGCCGCAGCCCAGGTCGAGCAGGGTCGGCCGGGGGCGGTCGACGCATACGTGCTCCACGACGTCGCAGATGACGGTGAAGCGCTCCTCGCGGTCCAGCGCGTACCGCTGCTGCTGCCGCTCCCAGCGCTCGACCCAGGTCCTGGCAGTCTCCATGCTCACGCTCACCGGTTGCGCACCTCTTCCGTCTCCCACCTCTAACGACTACCGCGTAATCTACAGGTGGAAACGGTTATCAATACCCATTCACGCTAGGGAAGCCAGCACCTCCAGCAGGTGGTCGATCTCCTCGCCGGTGTTGTAGACGTGCAGGCTCACCCGGACGGAGCCCTCCTTCTTGTCCGCGCCCGCCTGGCACAGGCTGTCGGCCCGGACCATGAAGCCGTGGCTGAAGAGGATGAAGCCCAGGTCGTCGGAGGGTATGTCGCGGTGCCGGAAGGTGACGATGCCGTGCCGTCGCTGGGCCGCGGGCAGAGCGGAGTCGGCGGCCAGGCTGGCGGGGCAGCCGAGGATCTCGTAGGCGTCCAGTCGGCGCAGTCGGTCGGTCAGGCGGCCGGCCAGCCCGGAGACATGGGCGGCGATGCGGTCGACGCTGATCGCATCCAGCCAGTCGAACGCCGCCATCAGGGACACGATCCCCGCGGTGTTGGGGGTGCCCTGCCAGCCCCGGGGCAGCAGGGCCGGCCCCCGGGTGTTGCGTGCCCACACCGCCCCGGTGCCGGGCAGCGCCAGGGTCTTGTGCCCGGAGAAGACGACGAAGTCGACGTCGAGGGCGGGGTCGGCGAGCCGGAGCGGCAGGTGCCCGACGCTCTGTGCCGCGTCCAGGCAGATCGGCACCTCGGGGCCGACAGCGGCACGGATGCGGTGGACGTTCATGTCGCCGCCGTAGACATGGTGCACGTGGGTCGCGGCGACGAAGCGGGTGCGGGGGCCGACTGCGTCGGCGAGGGCGCGGTGGTCGTAGTCGCCCGATGCCTGCCGTGGCAGGGCGCGCACCCGCACCTCGGTGCCGCGTTCGGAGAGCAAGCGCTGGGTCTCCAGCCACGGTTCGAGGTTGGCCTGGTGGTCGGCGAACGGGACCAGGATCTCGTCGCCGTCGGTGAGGTGTCCGGTGAGCCAGTCGCGGGCGACGGTGCGCAGGCCCTCGGTCGTCCCGCCGGTGAAGAGCACGGTGGAGTGGTCCGGCGCGGGGTCCCCGAGGAAGGACTTGACCCGCTCACGGGCCTGTTCGACCAGTTCCGTGGTCCGGTTGGCCCACGGGTAGGTGCCGCGGCCCGCGTTGGCGTTCGTCGTCGTCAGGTAGGTGTGCACCGCATCCAGGACGGCTTGCGGCTTCTGGGAGGTCGCCGCGCTGTCCAGGTACACCAGCTCCGGGTGCGCGGTGATGATGGGGAACTGGGCGCGCGCCAGGGCCTGCCAGTCCTCGCCGTCGCCGGGCGTCTCGTCGGGCATCGGGCTCACTCCCTCACCAGCGGTGCGCCCGCGTCCCGCCAGGCCACGATGCCGCCCGCGAGGCTGCGCACGTCGGGGTGGCCCATGCGGGTCAGGAGTGCGGCGTAGCTCAGCGACTTCTCCCCCACGGGGCAGGCGAGCAGTACCGGGGTGCGTTTGCTGAACGGCAGGCCGGTCCGCACCAGTTCGTCGAAGACCTCGTCGACAATGTTGGTCGATCCCTCGATGTGCAGGGCGGCGTAGGCGTGTGGGCCGCGCAGGTCGATCACCAGCGGGCGCGGTTCATCACCGGTCAGCCACCGCTGTGCCTCTACGACATCGACGGTACGTGCCTCGGCACGGACCTCGGCGTCGGTGAGCGACGCGGCCGAGTGGCCGCGCCGCGCCCTGCCGAGCAGCTCGGGGCGGCGGTCACGGACATAGCTCAGATAGCTCTCGGCCCGGTCGCAGACGATGAACACGGCGGTCTGCCGGTCTCCGGTGCCCGCCAGTTCGGCGTCGACCGCGGCGAGTCGGCGGACCGCGCCCTGGTAGGCCGCGCCTCCGGTCGGCCCGGACAGCAGTCCGCAGCGGCGGATGAGCGTGACCATGCCGTCGATGGCCTCCTGGGAGGTGACCGACGCGATGGAGTCGTACGTCGCCGGGTCGAACAGCCCGACCTGGTGCACCTCGTCGATGGTGCGGATGCCCGGGATGAAGTCCGACTTGTCGGCGACCAGCCCGAGCACGCGCACCCGCGGGTCGTGCTCGCGCAGCACCTTGGCGACACCGGTGGAGGAGCCCGCCGTGCCCACACAGGCGACGAACCAGTCGGGGGCCCGGCCGTCCAGATCCTTGACGATCTCGGGTCCGGTCCCCGTCGCGTGCGCCTCGACGTTGCGCGGATTGAAGTACTGATCGGTGTGCAGGTAGGTGCTGCCGGGCTCGGACAGCGCCTGGTGGAAGCTGGTCAGCGGATCGTCGGTGTCCGTGGGGTCGAGGCACTCGCTCCGCCCGGGCAGCTCCTCGATCTCCGCGCCCAGCAGGAGCAGCAGTTCCTTGATCTCGGGTACGCGCATCCGGTTGGTGACGCTCTTGAACTTCAGCCCGTTAAGGCCGGCCAGGAGCGCGAGGGCCTTGGCGGTGTTGCCGCTGGACAGTTCGACGACCGTGCCGTCGCCGCCTGCCGCCTCCGACAGGAGCGGACGAGCCATGTGCCAGGCGGGGCGGTCCTTGACGGACCCGAAGGGGTTGAGCATCTCCAGCTTGGCGTAGAGGTCGATGTGGCTCAGTCCGTGGACGGACGCGTCGATGCGGACCAGCGGTGTGTTGCCGATGGCATCGGTGATGCTGTCGTACCTCAAAACGGCCCTTTCTCCGGGTGTATGAGCGGCCAGTAGTCCTCGTCAGGGCACCAGCGCCACGTGCCGGCCTCCTGCGTGACCGCCACCGACCGTGCGACAGGCTGCCGTTGCGCGCGGTGGGCATGGAAGTCCATGGCGTACCCGGCGGTGTTGACGAAGGCCAGGACGTCCCCAGGGCGCGGCAGCCGCGGCAGGTACACCAGTCGCCGAGTGATCAGGTCGGCCTCCAGGCACAGGTTTCCGACCAGGTGGACGCCGACCGGGCCGTCGCCCCCGGTCCCGCCACCGCACGGCTCCCCCGGGGTTCCGTCACGGGGCAGCAGGACAGGGTCCACGAGCACGCCGTGCTCCTCCAGGCTGACGTCCCCCGCGTTCATGCCCAGGCGCACCAGGTACCGGTCGGGAGCCTCGCTCGTGGGCCGCACCTCCAGCACCCGGGCCAGTGACACCCCGCACTGGTCGACGAGGGCCCGTCCCGGTTCGATGTACAGGTCGTTCAGGTGCTCCAGCAGCAGGGTGGCCGGCGACCGGCCCAGGGCCGGGGCGGGACGCATGAGCAGTTCGTCGAGGTAGCCGGGCCCTGCGACGGACCGGTGGGCGGGGTACAGCGCCGCCGTGCCGCGTACCGTGCCGCCCTCGGCGCGCAGCCCGTAGCCGTGGCCGCGCCAGGTCAGCGGCGGGCGTACCCCGAGTACGGCCTCGCTCAGCGCGGTCGTCCAGCGCTCCCACTCGGCGGCCTCGGCGACGTAGCCGACGCCGAACCCCCCGCCGATGTCCACGGCGCCCGGTGCCAGGCCCCGCGCCCGGCACTCGTCCATCAGCAGGACACATCGCTCCAGGGCACGGGCCTTCTCCTCCAGGCCGTTGGTGTCCAAGTGGTACGCCAGGCCGACGAGTTCGACGGCATCCCGACGCTCTTCGAGCGCCGACCACAGCGCCTCGGCCTCGGCGGCCGGCGTGCCGAACCGGCTGCCGCGCGACAGGACCCGCGTCCCGGCGCCGCCGTACCCGGCGTCCGACTCGAACCCCGACAGGCGTGCCAGTACCCGTGTTCTGCTCAGGCCGTGCCCGCGGACGAGCTCGGCCAACTGCCGCAGCTCACCAGCCGAGTCCACGTTGACCGTGGCTCCCACCCGGGCCGCGAGCCACAGGAACTGCGGATCCTTGGGCCCGGTCGCCATCACCCGGTCCCCCGTGAACCCGCAGCCCAGCGCGTGTTGAAGCTCTCCCAGGGAGGCCACGTCGACGCCGACGGCGGCCGGATCGCACGCGGCCAGCCTCCGCACCAAGGCGCTGGACCGGTTCGCCTTGTGCGCGAAGTACACGCGGCCGGAGAGGCGGTGACGCCGGTACACGGAGAGGAACCGCGCGGCGTTCTCCGCGACCACCTCGGGGAGCAGCACGTTCAGCGGTGAACCGAGCGCGTCCACCAGCGAGTGCAGGAAGCTCACCTCCCCGAGCAGCGAGGCGAGCGGCGGCTCCACCCGCGGCCTCAGATACAGGGGCGCGTCCTTCGCCACATACCCTCCCCACGTCCACGTGTCGCCGCCTGATGGTGACGACAATCGTTCCGGGGGTAGTCGTTTCCACCTACACGCGCCGCTAAGCCTCGTCTTGGGTGCGCCACGCCATATCCCGGTCCCGGCGCTCGCCCGGACCGGTCCGGGCGCGGCGGGCAGGCACGACGAGGAGGGGGCGGCACGCCCGTGCCGCCCCCTCCTGTCCGGCCGTCACCAGGACGACTTCGTCACCCCCGGCAGGAATCCGGCGTGGGCTTGCTCGCGGATGTTGACGCGGGAGAGGCCGAACTTGCGCAGGTGGCCGCGGGGGCGGCCGTCCACGCTGTCACGGTTGCGCACGCGGGTCGCACTCGCGTCCCGGGGCTGCCGGCGCAGTTCCACCTGCGCCGCCGCCTTCTCGTCGTCCGTGGTGCTCGGCGAGACCAGGACGGCCTTGAGTTCGGCGCGCCGCTGAGCGTAGCGGGCCACGATCAGCTTCCGCTTCTCGTTCTTCGCGATCTTGCTCTTCTTCGCCATCAGACACGCTCCCCACGGGCTCGGATGCGGGCGACAGCGGCCTCGATGCCGATCGCGTCCACGGTCTTGATGGCTCGCGCGCTCAGGCGCAGGCGCACGTTGCGCCCCTCGCTGGGCAGCCAGTACCGCTTGTTCTGGATGTTCGGGTCGAACCGGCGTGAGGTGCGCCGGTGGGAGTGGGAGATCTTCTTGCCGAAGACCGGCTCGGCGCCGGTCAGCTGGCAGTGGGCGGACATACGGGTTCGGCCTTTCTCTACACCGGCGTACCGGTAATGGAAATCATTGTCGTATGCTACCCGCATGGCTCGCAACGAACTGCGCCCGATCGTCAAGCTGCGCTCCACCGCCGGCACCGGCTACACGTACGTGACCCGTAAGAACCGCCGGAACAACCCGGATCGGCTGGTCCTCAGGAAGTTCGACCCCGTCGCCCGGCGTCATGTCGACTTCCGCGAGGAACGCTGACCGCACCGGTTCCCGCCCGCCCGCACTCCGAACCAGGGACACCCCATGAAGCCCGGAATCCACCCCGCCTACCGCCCGGTCGTCTTCCGCGACAAGGCCGGTAACTTCGCCATTCTGACCCGCTCGACGATGACCAGTGAGAAGACCATCGAGTGGGAGGACGGTCACACCTACCCGGTGGTCGACGTCGAGATCTCCTCCGCGAGTCACCCCTTCTACACCGGCACCGCCCGCGTGCTGGACACCGCCGGACGCGTCGAGCGCTTCGAGCGCCGCTACGGAAGGGACGGAGGCCGGCGATGACCCCGGAGGGACCGATGCCCGTGGTGGTCGTCGGCGGCATGCACGCCGACGCCCGCCGCGAGACGGTCGCACAGCTGCTGCGCGAGGTGCCCGGCAGCGTCGCCCTGCACCACGACCTTTCCACCGGCCAGGCCGGCGCGGTACGCCGCAGCGTCCGCGACACCACGGGCACCACGTCCTGGGGTGAGATGCCCCTGGTCAACGACTGCGCCTGCTGCGCCCTGCGCGAGGATCTCGTGCCCGAGCTGGAGCGACTGGCCGACGGCGGTCTCACCCGCCTCGCCGTCGTGGAACTGTGGGACTCCGTGGAACCCCGCGGCATGGCCGAGGTCATCGCCGCCCACGGCCAGGGCGCCTTCCGGCTCACCAACGTGCTGACCGCAGTGGATCCCGCGCTCGTCCTGCCCTGCCTGTCCGACGGCGACGACCTGGCGGAGGCCGGTCTCGCCGCGGCGCCCACGGACCAGCGCACCGTGGGCGACACCTTCGCGCGGCAACTGGAGTACGCACCGGTCCTTGCCGTGTCCGACAACCCCGAAACCGGACTGGGCGACCTCGCGCTGCTGCGGCAGTTGCACCCGGCAGCCCGCCAGGTCCGGGTCTCCTCCGGGCAGTTGGCCGCCGCCGCAGTCGCCGGTTTCGACGTGGCCGCGGCCGCTGCAGCCCAGCACCCCGCCTGCGCCCGGCTCCCGCACGACTGCGACGAGGAGGGTGTGAGCACCCTCGTCTGGCAGCGCCGGCGCCCCTTCCACGCGGGCCGCCTCTTCGAGGCCCTGGAGGACCTGTGCTGTGCCGCGGCCCGCAGCCGAGGGCGGTTCTGGCTGGCGGACCGGCCGGACACCCTGCTTGCCTGGGACGCGGCCGGGGGCGCGCTGTGCGTGGAGGATGCCGGCCCGTGGATGGCCTCCCTGCCGGACGCCGCCTGGGAGATGATGCCGGCCGAGCGCCGTACCGCGGCCGCCCTCGGCTGGCACCCCGAGCACGGCGATCGCTGCCAGCACCTCGTCTTCACCTCTCCCGACCTGGACCGCGCGGGGCTGCTCTCGCTACTGGACTCCTGCCTTCTCACGGATGACGAGCTGGCCTCCGGGCCCGGCGCCTGGCCCCGGCCCACCGGCTTCGACCACCTGCTCGACACCACCGCCTGACCCACCCCGCCGAACGACCGAGGACGTCACATGCCCCGCCCCGCCAAGGCCGCCCTGGCCCGCAAGAACCGGCCGAACCCGCTCGACGCCGCCAAGATCACGTACATCGACTACAAGGACACCGACCTGCTGCGGAAGTTCATCTCCGACCGCGGCAAGATCCGCAGCCGCCGGGTCACCCAGGTCAGCCGGCAGCAGCAGCGGCAGATCGCCACGGCCATCAAGAACGCCCGCGAGATGGCCCTGCTCCCCTACGCCAGCCGCTGACCCCCGCCTCGCCACCTCCCGGCTCCCCACTGACGAAAGGACCCCCATGGCCGTCCCCAAGCGCAAGATGTCCCGCAGCAACACCCGGCACCGTCGCGCCCAGTGGCGCGCGACCACCCCGGCGCTCGCCCCCGTCACCGTCGACGGAAGCACCTACCTGGTGCCCCAGCACCTGCGGAAGGCCTACGAGCGCGGCCTTCTCCGCCCGGAGGACTGACGGAGCATGCCGCACGACCGACTGCCCGTGACCGTCCTCTCCGGGTTCCTCGGAGCGGGCAAGACCACCCTGCTCAACCACCTGCTGTCGAACCGCGAAGGACTGCGGGTCGCCGTCATCGTGAACGACATGAGCGAGATCAACATCGACGCCGCGCTGGTGCGCGGCGGCGAGGCCGCCCTCTCGCGCACGGAGGAGCGGCTGGTCGAGATGACCAACGGATGCATCTGTTGCACGCTCCGTGACGACCTCCTCGACGAGGTGGACCGCCTCGCCAGGGAAGGACGCTTCGACTACCTGCTGATCGAGTCCAGCGGCATCTCCGAGCCCATGCCGGTCGCCGCCACCTTCTCCTTCACGCGCGACGACGGGGCGACGCTCGACGACCTCACCCAGCTGGACACCATGGTCACCGTAGTGGACGCGGCCAACTTCCTGGCCGAGCTGGGCACCGGCGACGAACTCGCCGAGCGGGGCCTCGCGCCCTTCGAGGACGACGAGCGCACCGTGAGCGACCTGCTGATCGACCAGGTCGAGTTCGCCGACGTGATCGTCCTGAACAAGCTCGACCTCGTCGACGGCGTCTCCGCCGAACGGCTGCGCGGCGTCCTCGCCCGGCTCAACCCGGGCGCGCGCCTCGTCGAGACGGTCCGCGGGCAGGTGCGCGCCTCGGACGTGCTCGGAACCGGCCTGTTCGACGTGGAACAGGCGCAGCAGGCACCCGGCTGGGTGCGGGAGCTGAACGGCGACCACGTCCCGGAGACCGAGGAGTACGGGATCTCCTCCACCCTGTTCCGCGCCGACCGGCCCTTCCACCCGGGCCGACTGTGGCACCTGATCACCGAGCGGTTCGACAGCGGTGAGTTCGGGACGGTCCTGCGCAGCAAGGGCTTCTTCACGCTGGCCGGGCGCCCCGGGGTGACCGGCCTGTGGTCCCAGGCCGGGTCCGTCGCCCGATTCGAGCCCGCCGGTATCAGCGAGGCCGGTACACCCGGGCAAAGGGCCCAGGAGCTCGTGTTCATCGGTACCGAACTGGAGCCGGCAGCTCTGCACTCGGCGCTGGAGGACTGCCTGCTGGACGGCGAGTGGAGCGGCGGTGAGGATCCCTTCCCTGTCTGGGACGTCCCCGAGGCCCACGAGGCCTGCTCGCACGAGCAGCACGAGGTGGGGCTGCCCGTCTGAAAAACCCCGGGCCGGGTGATGGTCGCAGCCACGGCATCACCCGGCCCGGTCAGCCTGGTACCGGCGTCATCCACCGGCAGGTGACCATGCGCGGCTCCGCTCTCGCGAACCAGCGCTCGACACGGCAGCGCCGCGAGCTGCTGACTCTGTTCCAGGCGGGCGAGGACTTCGCCTCCGCACGGTTCCTGCACGCGGTGGCCGAGGCCAAAGGCATCATGGTCGGCCTGACCACCGTCTACCGCACTCTCCGTCTTCTGGGGGCGGACGGCGGCGCGGACGTGTACTGCGGCCGGATCCAGACGTCGTGGCGAAGGAGGCAGAGGCAGTACCGGTAATGGCGGCCAACCTGGAGCAGTTGCTCCGCGCAGACCGGCCGGTGAAGCTTGTCGAGCACACCTTGGAGATCTTCGGCTCCTACTACGGACAGGTCACCGAGCCCGTGGCCCGCAAGGCCGTCAAGTACCCGCACAGCGAGGGCAGGACACCCAGCACCGGCATCGGCGAGAAACACACGCGCGACCTGGTCGTGCACCCGTCCGTACCGAGCTGACAGCGTCAGCCACGGCCGCCGGCACCACCGGCCGACCGCGCCCGCCTCGTCTCAGACCGCGGCCGGAACAGGCATCTGGTCCCACGTCCGGCCTTTCAGCTCACGGCCGCCGGCCTTCGGGATCCGGCCGCCCCACTGCTTGAAGATGAAGGCCACCCCGGCCTGCTGGCAGGTGTCCCGGATCCGCCACACCCAGGCCTCGTCCAGCGTCCGGTGCCCGGGCCCCGACTCGCCGCCCGCGATGACCCAGTCGATCCGGAACGGCTCCACCCTCCAGCGGCCCCAGGAGAGGCTCGCGCGACAGGAACCTCACCGTCGCCGGTACCTGACGCAAGTCGTCCACGCGCGGTAATTCCCTCGCGCTCTCCACGGACACACCCATCCACAAGTTGTCCGGCCACTCCAGCCGGTCGGCGACCTGCCGCAGACACCGGGCCCGCTTGGTGAGCACCTGGTAGGTGTGCTGCGGGATTTCGGCGATCACGTCGAAAACGCGGCGCACGTAGTCGAGCGGCACCCTCGCGTGAAACACGTCGCTCATGGAATTCACGAACACCGTCCACGGGCTCTTCCACCCGTACGGCACGGAGAACGCGTCCGGGTGCACGGTCAGGCCAAAGCCGGGCCCGGACGTGCGCGGGTCACCGTCGGCCTGGTATCTCGGCGATCCCACCGTCTTCAGCCGCTTCGCCAGCGTCAACGCGTAGCAGTTGTCGCACCCCGGGGAGACACGGTCGCAGCCTGTCGTGGGGTTTCACGTCGCCTCGGTCCACTCGATCGCACTGCGGTCACTCACCGGCCGGCCCTCCGTGCCCCTCGAACCGAGCCTCATCTGACGACGAAGCCGTGGCCCGCTGTTTGCACAGCGACCCGTCGCACCACTGGACACCGGCATCCAACCATCAGACGGCCACACCGTACTCATTACCCCAGCCATCGAACGCGCGCTCCCAGGGCATCTGGTGGCACACATGCTGAAAACCAGCCGCCTCGCCGACCGCTGCAGACCGCACCAGGCACCCCGGACGCTCGTGCCGTAGGCCGCAGTGAATTCGATGCAGCGGCCGCGTAGTGGTGACGCCGGTCCACGCGGCTGAGTAGCTTCCCTCTCTCATGCCTTCGTTCGGCTGGAAGCTGGGAAGCAGCTCAGGGGCTCGAACCATGCCCCCTGACTGTTCAGCGAGTCAACGCCGCAGCCGATGAGTAGGTTACGTGTGCCCAATGCGTCGGCATGTCAGCTTCTGAGGTCCGGTTTGCCGAACAGGACGGCGTAGCCGGAGGGCAGCTGGCTGAGGATCTGGTTCAGCTCGCCGCCGCTGACGGCTTCGGCACGTGTGGTCAGGACCGCGCTGGCGTCCCACTCGGCCGTGCGGGGCCGGGCTCCGACCCGCTCGGCGACCCTGCGATCGAACTCCTGGATCCCGAAGTCCTCGGCCTGCTGCGCCTTGACTTCGGTCAGTTGCTGTCCCAAGGGCTCCGGGAGCTGGGAGGCGAGGTCGTCGGCCTCGGCCCGGGTTGATCCGTTGAGCGAGGACCGTCAGGACGGCTTCGGTGACTGCTGCGGCTTCGTCCTGGCTCCTGTATTCGCCAAGTTCTCGTACGCGGGCGAGGAACTCATGGTGCTGCATCCTCTGTCACCTCCGGTTCATGGACGCCAGGGAAGCCATGTCCGGCGTGTGCTTGTTCAGGACTCTCGCCACGCCAGCTTGATCAGCATGTTCTTGGCTTCGTCGGCCACGTCGGGGTCGGCCACGACGTCGTAGCGGCCGGCGATGATCTGGCTGCGGGAGGTGAAATCGCGCCGCCCTCCGGTGAGGGCGTGACCGATGAAACCGAAGACGGCCCCGAAGCCGGCGCCGTAGGCGAGAGCGCTCAGCAGGAGAGCGAGGGCGCTGCTGGACCCGCGGGCGAACAGCGACAGCAGCAGGCCAATGAGCAGGCCGAACCAGGCGCCGGAGCCTGCGCCGGCCAGGGCCGCGCGACCACGGGTGAGACGGCCGAGCACCGTTTCGACCATTCTCAGGTCAGAGCCGATGATCGCGGTGCGCTCAACAGGGAAGCCGTTGTCGGACAGGAAGTCCACGGCGCGCTGGGCGCCTTCGTAGGTCGGGTAGGAGCCGACCACGGGCCGGTCGAGGTTCGGCGGAGGCAGCTGATCGGTCATATCGTCTCCCTGAGATAGGGCGGCGCCCGCGGCCACCGAGGAACCTCGGCAGCCACGGGGCAATCGCCAGGGGCGGGTGTTCGGCTTGCCACCTGCAGGCGGTTACCGGTCTTGGGCACTGTCGGACGCGGTCGCCTCGGCGGCATCGGCCGTGAGCGCTCCGTCCACCGCGTCGCCCCGGGCCGACACACCCGCCCGGTCAGCAGCAGATCGGCGATCCGCCGTGGCCGCATCCGCGTACCCCGAACGATGTGCCTCTCACAGGCCGGCGGACACACCCGCGAGTGGTAGCAGGCAGTCATACCGGTGCGTCACGCGTGAGAAGGCGGCGGTCGGATCGATGCCGGACGGCTCAGGACCCCGGGCTTCGCCGCCTGGGGTCCTCTAGTGGTGCCTGGTCGCCGTCAGCTGCTGAGTTCCTTGCGGAGCTCGCCGCCGTGGATGGCGATCCTGCGGGGCTTGGCCTGCTCGGCGACCGGGATCCGCAGCCTGAGCACGCCGGCCTCGTAGGAGGCTTCGATCTTCTCGGTGTCGAGGGTCTCGCCCAGAAAGAGCTGTCGGCTGAACGTTCCCGCGGGCCGCTCGGTGACCACCGACTCGGTGTTCTCCCCGTATGTCGGCTTGCGTACGGCCTTCACGGTCAGGACGTTGCGCTCGACATCGAGGTCGATGGACTCCGGGTTCACACCCGGCAGGTCCAGCTCCACGAAGAACGTCTCACCCTCGCGCCAGGCATCCATCGGCATGCCGGCCGGGCGCGCGGCCGTGCCCCAGACCCGTTCGACGAGCCGGTCCAGCTCGCGGAAGGGATCCGTACGCATCAGCATCTTCCATCCCTCCTTGGAGGTCGTTTCCTCACTCCGTTCACCCAAAATCTTATATATCGCGCCGCCAGAAAGTTGACACATGCACACTCACGTTTTTGCGCCCTGTCGAATCCTGGCGGCGTCGGCTTCCGGATCGGCGGTGGACAGGGCCAGGCGCGTGTAGGGGGCTTGGCGGCCGGAGGTCGACACCACAAGCGCCGGGCCCCGCGCGCGCAGGGCGATGAAGTCCCGGCCGCGGGTGTGCTTGATCTCGCCCACGCACCAGCGGCCCGGGCGGAAGCGGTACCCCGGGTCCGGCCGGGGACGTACCGCACGCCACCAGTTCGGCTCCACGCGCACCTCGTCCACGAACCTCAGCGGCAGCCGCACGGTGCGCCGCCGGGCCGCGAGCGCCCACCGCCAGGGGAGGCGCACCGTCAGTTCGCCGTTGTCGATGTGCAGTCGCGTCACGATGCTCACCTGTCTTCCAGCGCAGGGCCGGGTGCACGACGGGCCGGCGGCCTGCGGTGCACCCAGGCCGGGGCGGACAAGGGTCCGGCTGTCAGTGGGCCGTGCGTGTGTCGGACGCCGGCCGCCACCACGACCGGGAGTCGTGACCGGCGCGCGAGCGGTACTCACGCCACGCCGCGGCCAGCCAGATGCCGCCCGCGACCAGCGCATACAGGCCCAGGACCACGGCTATGGCGACCGCACCGGCATCGGGACGCAGCCACAGCAGCACACCCGCCACCACCGACACGGCGGCTGAGATACGCCACAGCCACGCATGCTGCAGCTCATGCCGCATCCGGGTGGCCGCCCACAGCTCCAGGCATCCTGTGACGATCGCCCAGGCGCCCGCCATGACCACCAGCGCCAGCGCCGTCAGTCCTGGCCACAGAGCCGTTACCGCGGCGGCCACCACACTCAGCACACCGGCGCCCGCACAGGCGACAGCGGGCCACCGCTCGCGCCGGTTGCGCCACGCCGTCGTCAGGAGCATGGCGCCATCGACCAGCGCGTACGTGCCGAACACCAGAGCCAGGGCCAGCACCGTCACTTGCGGCCAGATAAGCGTCACCACCCCGAAGGCGACCGCAGCCGCACCACGGGCCCCCAGCAGCCAGACAGTTCTCCTGCTCTGCGTCACCAACAGCCCTCCTTCCGCTGTCCGCGCCGACCGGCCGGCCACGCAGAACCCGGCCACGTCGGCGCAACCGAACGCTTACTGCACGTGTACAAAATTGAGTCGAGCACTGTCAACTTCACCAAGCGTCTACTTGTCAAGGAACCTGCGGTCAGCTATATAGATGAGCGCAAATCCCGGTAACCCACGGGCAGCAGCCAACAAGTGAAGGGAGAAGAAGGGATGCTTGCGCGTAGCGGCGCTCTGGGGGATATCGACCGCCTCGTGCACCAGGTGGCGCGCGCCGCCGCCGGACCGGCCACGGCCGCCATCGCGGTGGACGCCTGGCGGGATGACGAAGCGCTCTACCTGCAGTTCGACCTGCCGGGCATGGACCGCTCCAGCATCGAACTGACCACCGAACGCGGCGCGCTCACCCTCAGTGCCGAACGCCCCTCGCCCATCCCGGCCGGCGCCCGGGCCGTGCTCACCGAACGTCCCACGGGACGCTTCACCCGGCGCCTGACCCTCTCCGACGCCCTGGACACCACAGCCGCTCACGCGACCTACGACAACGGCGTCCTCACCCTGCGCATCCCGCTGGCCGCACACGCCAAGCCCCGCAAGATCGCCATTTCCGGCGGCACGCCCAAGCAGCTCACCGCCTGAAACGAGCCATCCATCCCGCCTGCACTGAAGGAGGTTGAACCATGGACGCCCTGCTGTGGCTGCTCATACCGATGACCGCCGGCCTTGCCGCCAGCATCTGGGCCTGGGGCGTCGAACGCCGCAACCCCAGCCCGCCCGACCATGACACCTTCGAAGACCTCGACCACTACCAGCGGATGCGGACCGTCCTCGGCAACCACTGAACCCGCTAATCAGCCTTTGCGAGCTTTGAGGCGACTGCATCCGGTGATGGTCTCGGGTCGCCTCCGCCCATGTCGTCACCAGCAGCGGAGGGTCGGCCCTTCGAGACAGCCGGCCTTCCTGCTCCTGGTGTTGACGGAGTCGGTACACGGGCGGGGCAGCGCAGGGGCGGGCGGAGGTCCCGAAACCCCACCAGACCCTCGCGGGGGCCACCCGAGACGGGCACGGTCGGGTTCTCCCAGGGACGGCGCAGATCGGCGGCGGGCTTTCGGCCGAGCTCAGCTGGGCGTGGACGGCGGTCACAAGCCAGGGCCACCGGTCCGCCGCCTCAGGGCTCCGTAGCTCCTTGCCGACGGCGGCCGCAGCCTGGCCCACCTCGCCCGCCCCTCCGGCGACTTCCCCGCCGCGTACGGCCACCACCCATACCCCTCGGCCGGGCCGACCGCCAGCACCGCGTCGACGCCTTCCACCACGCCGTCTTCCGTGAGCAGGACGAGGTCCGTGCCGGTCATCGACCGCCTGCGCGAACTCGGCCGAGCCGGCGACACCTCGTCCAGACCCGCCGGGGCCACGTCGGCACCGGTGGGTGATCCGGCTTCGGGCTCAGGGCGTCAGGTCGAGGACGCGGACCGGCTCGCCGACCCACCGGTCGGGAGCGGTGGTGGCGACCGTAACCGCATCCCTCGCCACGGGGGGGGATCTGGCACCTGCCGCTTGAAGCCAGCCGGGACGACATGCAGACCGTGCTCGGCTTCATAGCGCCGACCCCCGCAACGTGAGTGTCGTCAACGCCTCCCGCATCGACAACGTCCTCGCCCGCCGATCCGGAGACCCTGCCGCGTCGGCGGCCTCCCGGCACTGGGCCCATCCCTGAGAGTTCTCCCGGACTCCGCAATCGGGTGGGTAAGAGGCCGTTCTCTTTCCGAACCTCACGTGTGATTTCTGCTGGTCAGGCATGAGACCGCGGTTGTCGCGGGAGTCTCGCTCCGCTGCTGGCCGAGATGTCGTGGGGGTGGCGGGTGCCGTCGATGCGGGCGGTTCTGGAAACGCGGCGGAAGGCCGCGGAGGTGCGGGTGGAGGAACTCGAAGCCGAACTGGCGCGGATTCAGGCGGCTCTGGCGGAGACAGAAGAGGTACTCCGGCGCCGGGTGATCGGCCTGGAGCAGTATCTGGAGGCGCTGGCCGAGGCGGACGCGCCCGCCGTGGTGACCGACGGAGCCTCACAGAAAAGGCCGGACCGCGCCGGGCGGTGCCCCATCGCCAGGACGCAGCCAGCATCGAGGTGCTGTCGTTGGACTACCAGGCGTTGATGGCCGCAGCCCTGGAAGCGGGAGCCGATGGGCTGGGGGCCCGGCGGGCGGCAGTGGTGCTGGGGAGGGACAGCGCGTCCGCCTCCCGGGTCGAAGGCGCGAGAGCCGGGCTGAAGCGGCTGGTGGAACGAGGCTGGCTGGCGGAGGAGAAACCAGGCAGGTTCATCCTGCCCGCGGCGGCCGCTCGCAGGACGGGGGACGGGCGCGCGGTGTGGGAGGCAGACGGCTCGGTCCGCCTCGACGAGCTCGCCGCAATCGGGCTGAAAGCGCCCGAGGGCCCGTACGAGACGGTGGTCGGCCTGGTCGCCACGCGCCTGGCGCGCATCCCGGCCAAGGGCGACGAGCTCGACCTGGGCGGCTGGCGGCTTCATGTCCTCGACGTCGAACACCACCGTGCCGAGCACGTCCGCATCACCGAACCGGTCCGGGTGCCAACCCAGGCGGGGGAGGAATCCCGATGATCGCGTTGCAGCTCGCCATCGGTGCTCCGACCCTGCTGACCAACGCGTTCTTCGTGGGCGGGGAGTTCGCCCTGATCTCCGTGCGCCGCAGCCAGATCGAGCCGCGGGCGCAGGAGGGCAGCAAACGGGCCCGGATGACCCTGTGGGGCACCTGGAGCACCTCTCGGCGATGACGGCCACCGCCCAGCTCCGCAACACCGTCTCCTCGCTGGTGCTCGGCGCGGTCGCCGAGCCGGCCATCGCGCACCTGCGGGAGCCGGGCTTCGAGACGGGCCGCATCCCGGACGCCCTCATCCACCCGGTCGCGTTCGTCATCGCGCTGAGCGTGGCGCCGTATCTGCACATGCTGATCGGCGAGATGGTCCCGAAGAACATCGCGCAGGCCGCGCCGGTGGCGACCGCGCTGCTGCTCGGTCGCCGCTGGTGGCCCTCACCCGGGCGCTCAGGCCGGTGATCTTGGGTATCAACGCCTTCGCCAACGCGCTGCTGAAGCTACTCGAGGTGGAGCCGAAGGACGAGGTGGAGGCAGTCTTCACCGACAACCAGTTCGCTCGCATGGTCGTCAACTCCAGCGTGGCCGGCCTGCTCTCGCCCGCGGACGGCGAGCGCCTGCGCGATGCTCTGGAGCTGGGCACGAGGCCGGCGGGCGAGATCCCGGTCCCCGCGCGGCAGATGCGCACGGTCCCTCACACCG
This sequence comes from Streptomyces sp. P9-2, assembly GCF_051903975.1. Classification (NCBI taxonomy): domain Bacteria; kingdom Bacillati; phylum Actinomycetota; class Actinomycetes; order Kitasatosporales; family Streptomycetaceae; genus Streptomyces; species Streptomyces sp. P9-2. The sequence continues at coordinate 6,922,329 of NZ_CP192633.1, read as the reverse complement.
TCACCCCGGCCGGCCGAGTTGGAGCGGATCGCGGTCGAGGCGGGCTACTCCCGCTTCCCCGTCACCGGCCCGAACGGCACCCTGCTGGGCTACCTGCACATCAAGAAAGCCCTCGGCATCACCGAAAGGAACCAGCCGTTTCCGCGCAACGCGATGCATCCGGTCACCGGGGTCGTATCGACCTGGACAACACTCTCACCGCCCTGCGTGCCGACGGCAGCCACCTGGCCGCGGTGACCGGCGGGAAGGGCGCCGTCCTCGGCTTCGTGACCACGGAGGACGTGCTGTCCGAACTGGTCGGCCCGGCCCGACCCGCTGCCTGACCGCCGACGCCACCCGTCTGGTTTGCGCGGAAACAATAAGAAACGCATACTCCGTCACCATCGTTTGCCTCCCGCACATCGACTCAAGGAGCAGGCCCGTGTCCGCCACACCGACGGACTCCCCGGGGCGCAGTCCCCGGCCATCCCCTCGGATTTCAAGTGATTGTCTCGATCGTGGTACGCGGCGGGGTGGTGTTCGATGAGTTACGCGAATGCCGTACTCGGCCTGCTGGCCGTCTTCGTCCTCACCGCAGGTACTGGCTACTTCGTGGCCCAGGAGTTCGCGTACGTCTCCGCCGACCGGCTCGCCCTCACCCGCGAAGCCGAGGCCGGGGACAAGAAGGCGGCCCGCGCCCTGAAGGTGCTGGAGCGGCTGTCGTTCATGCTGTCCGGCGCCCAGCTGGGCATCACCGTGACCGGCCTGGTCGTCGGTTTCATTGCCGAGCCATCCGTGTCCGCGCTGACAAGACCCGTTCTGACCGGCATCGGCATTCCCGAGGGCGCCGTCTCCGGTGTCTCTGTCGTGCTCGCCTTCGTACTGGCCACCATCGTGCAGATGGTGCTGGGCGAACTGGCGCCGAAGAACCTCGCGATTGCTGTGCCGGAGCGGCTGGCGAAGTCCCTGGCCGCCTCCACGCTGGCCTATCTGAAGGTCGTCGGCCCGGCGGTGCGTGTCTTCGACGGCGCGGCGAACCGGCTGCTACGCAAGGTCGGCATCGAGCCCGTCGAGGAACTGCACCACGGCGCCACCCTGGAGGAACTCGGCCATCTGGTCGGCGAGTCCCACGAGCAGGGCGAGCTGCCCAAGGACACCGCCGACCTGATCGACCACGCCCTGGAGTTCTCTGAGCGGACCCTCGGTGAGGTGATGGTGCCGCGCGTGGACGCCGTCTTCGTCCGCAAGGACGCCACGGCAACCGAAGCGGTCGGGCTGATCGGCAAGCACGGCCACTCCGCCTACCCCGTGCTGGGCGATCACCCGGACGATGTCGCCGCCGTCCTGGGCGTGCGCGAGCTGATGCGGCTGCCCGCCGACCACCTCGCCACCGCCACCGCGGGCGCGCTCGCCCGCAGGCCGCTTTTGCTGCCGGACACGCTGCCGCTGCCGGACGCCGTGAGGCAAATGCGCGAGCTGGACGACGAGTTCGCCGTGGTCCTGGACGAACACGGCGGGGTGGCGGGCATCGTCACCTATGAGGACATCGCCGAGGAACTCGTCGGTGACATCGCCGACGAGAGCGACACCGTCACCGACCTGGCCGTCCCCGACGGCACGGGCTGGCTGGTGGACGCCGGACGCCGCCTCGACGAGATCGCCGACGCCACCGGCATCGACCTTCCCCAGGAGGAGGACTACGACACCGTGGCCGGCCTGGTCATCGACCGTCTCGGCCGCTTCCCGGCCATCGGCGACCGGCTGACCGTCAGCCTGCCCGACGGCGGCCGTGCGGTGATCGACGTAACCGCCCTCGATCGGCACGTACCGGAGCGGGTCCACCTCGAACGACTGCCTGCGCGTGAGCGCGAGGAGGAGCAGGCATGAGTTTCCCGATGGCGCTCTTCGCCACCGTCCTGCTGCTGATCGGCAGCGCCTTCTTCGTCGCCGCGGAGTTCGCCCTGGTTGCCGCCAAGCGGCACCGGATGGAGAAGGCCGCAGCCGCCGGTCAGCGCGGCGCCAAGGCGGCGCTGGCCGGGATGCGCGAGCTGTCGCTGATGCTGGCCGGAGCCCAGCTCGGCATCACCGTGTGCACGCTGGGCCTGGGCTCGGTCTCCAAGCCCGCGATCTCCCACGAACTCGACCCGCTGCTGCACACCCTGGGCCTGCCCAGCGCGCTCAGCTACGGCGTGGCGTTCGCCGTCGCGATGATCGTCGTGGTGTTCCTGCACATGGTGGTCGGCGAGATGGCACCCAAGTCCTGGGCCATCGCCCACCCCGAACGCTCCGCGATGCTCCTCTCCCCGCTCTTCCGTGCCGCGGTGAAGTCGGTACGGCCGCTGATCGGGGTGCTGAACCGGGTCAGCAACGCCCTGGTCCGGCTGTGCCGGGTCAGCCCGCGCGACGAGCTGACCTCGGTCCACAACCGCGAACAACTGACCCACCTGGTCGAGGAGTCGCAGCGGCTCGGCCTGATCAGCGCATCTGACTCCGAGCTGATCACCCGCTCACTGACCGAGCCCCAGACCCCGGTGAGCGACCTCATGGTCCCGGCCGCCGAGATCACCTCGATCGACGGCGACACAGGCATCGACGACATCCTGCGCACCGCCGCCCACCACGACCGCACCCGGCTACTGGTCCGCGACGGCAGCACGGTCCTCGGCTCCCTCCACGCCCGCGACGCGCTGGTCGCCCGCGCTCGGGGCCGTACCGTCAGCGCCCGCGCCCTGGCCCGCCCCGTGCCCGAGCTGACCGCGGACGCCACCGTGGCGGACGCCATCGATCTGCTCCGCCGACACCGCGCCTCACTCGCACTCGTCCGCGACGACACCGGCCGCCTCACCGGCCTGGTCAGCCTGGACGACCTGCTCGCCCGCTACCTCCAGCCCCAGACGGCCTGACCTCCCGGGCGAAGAACGCTGCGAGAGGGCCGGCAGCATGCCCGCCCCCTCGCAGCGTCTGCCGGGCGGTGACGGATCAGGCATCGGGTGCTCGGGGGTGTGAGCGGCGGAGTCCCGCGCCGAGCCGCCCCCTGCGCGCCGCGGGCATCTACAGTGCTGTAGAAGTCTCTCCTGGAGCGTAATCGCTCAACAGGCCCGTCTTCCGCCCGGTTGGCCGGGAATGCCGTGCTGCGCGAAGGAACAGGTACAGCCAGATGACCGACCACCACGACCCTACGGCCAAGGTGTGGCGGCCCTCCCGCCGGAGGCTGGCGGCACGTGCCCGCGCCCTCACGCAGGCGCGATGGTTCGCCCTCACCGTGCTCTGCCTGATCCTCGCCAACGCGGCACTGCTGGGAGCGGAGACCTACAGCGGAGTCGCCGAGGGCTGGTACAAGTGGTTACGCCTCGCCGAACACCTCTGCCTGGCCGCTTTCACGGTCGAGATACTCTTGCGAGCCTGCGCGCACGCCGACCGCCCCCGAGACTTCTTCCGCGACCCGTGGAACCTGTTCGACCTGGCCGTCGTGGTCTCGGCATTCCTGCCCGTCGTCCGCGAGAACGGCACCGTTCTGCGGCTGCTGCGCCTGGCGCGCGTCCTGCGCACCGCGCGCTTCCTGCCCCAACTGCGCACCTTCATGATCGCGGTCGGCCGCAGCCTCCCCGGCACCTTCAGCTTCCTGATCGTCGGCGCTCTGCTGCTGTACGTCTACGCGATGGTCGGCTGGGTCTTCTTCGCCGACCACGACCCCGGGCACTTCGGCTCCCTCGGCCGCGCCGTGCTCACCCTCTTCCTCCTCATGACCCTCGACGGACTCGGCGACGCTGTCCACGCCGGCCTGGAAATCTCCCGCTGGAGCATCCTCTACTACGCCTCCTACGTCCTGCTCGCTTCCTTCGTCCTCGTCAACGTCCTCATCGGCGTCGTCATCAGCTCCCTGGACGAGGCCCGCGAACTGGAGCGAGTGCAGGACGAGACGCGCACGCCGGCCGAGCCGCCCCCTGCCACGACGTTGGACGAGGCCCGTGAACTGCGCGAGCGCATCACAACCGCGCGGCAAGCCCTCGACGACCTTGAAGCGAGCCTGCAGCGCTTGCCTGCACGCCAACCTCGCGAAGCGGAAGGGACTGTGCCATCGCCCTCCGGGTACACCTGATGGCTACCGGACTCTGCGCAGAACAGCAGCAATGGTCGCTGGTTGCGTGCCGATGACGGGTCCTGGACCGGCTCCGGCTCAGCACCGGACTCGGAGACCTGGTCTGCCGCCACCCGGCCGAACACCCGCCGTGGAAGAGCCCCCGGCCGCGGCGCGTCCTCTGCCCGACGACGCCCCGGCCGGGACCGTGCTGCACATCGTCGGCGTTCACCTCCACCTGGAGGGCGGCGGCAAGGTCCTGCTGGGGCTGCGGCACCCGGACTCGGCGTACGCGGGCGGATGGTGGCACGCCCTCGCCGGACACCTGGAGGCGGAGGCGGCGGCCGCCGGTCTTGCCAGCGACGCGTTCGAGAAGGCCGGGCTGGTCATCGATCCGGCCGACCTTGAGCTCGTCCACACGGTGCACACGGTGGACCGGCCCGGGGCCCCGCCGAGAATCCAGCTCTTCTTCCGCCCCCCGCCACTGGTAAGGCACCCCCCGAGGAACACGAACCCGACCGGTGCCCCGCCTGAAGGACCTGCCGGAGCCGGTCGTCCCCCACACCCGTGTCGCGATCGAAGGGCAGCCGGGCCAGCCGCTCCTACAGCGAGCTGGGATGGGAGCGCTGAGCAGCCTCGCGGCGGTCGGCGCCGCCTACGCCGTCCCTTACACGCGGCGCGCGGGGCCGCCTGCTGCAGGGCGTCTGGCCCGCTGCCTGACCGTCATGCCCGTTGCGCCCGTGCCCTGCTGTCACCGCGTCAGTGTCGGAGAGCTTCTGCGGGTCTTCAACGGCGATGTCCGTCGACAGTTGCGCGCCCTGCTCAGGGCAGCGTTGTGGACGCTGCGTGAACACGGCACCAGCTGATCATTATATGAGTACTATTTCGCATCAGCTGACCTTTGCCGTCCGGAGCGTAATGTCCTCCATCCCGTTAATCCCATTTCACCTGGTGTGTCCGCTTACCGTCCTTCGGTGCGAGCTCGCCACGAACAGGTGTCTTGAGGGCATGGTGCTTGGGGAAGCTGGCCGCCTCACACGACGGCCGGACGGACGTGCCTTTACCTTGCCCGCAGCGCCAAGTCTGCCTGTCGAGCCTGGACATCTCTTCGTTGTTCGATGTCGTCAGGCAGTTGGCTCCTACTCTCCAAGGACTCCTGTCCGTGACCTCGAATCCCGAAGCCGCTGTTGCGGTGTTGGGCGCGACAACCGTCGTGGGCGCCGTGGCCGTGGCGGCTCTGGCCAGATCCCGCGCGGTCCTGTCACGTCGCTATGCGGCACTGAGCCGGCAAAACGACGAGCAGAACCAGGCATTGGCGGCCCTCCAGGCCCGTGAGAAGGCGCAGTTAGAGGAACTGCGCCACCTTGTGAACAGCCGACTTCCGGCTGCGGCTCTCCACCTGATCAGTGATCACCATCCCGTTCCTGGCGCTCTGCTGAACGACGGCAGCGATTACGCGGCCCAGATTCAGGCCGTACACGACTTGTTCGTGGAGACATTGGTCAGTGAACGAGGCCGTATCGACTCCGCTGCTCGGGCTGCGCTCCGTGGAGCCTGCACAGCCATTCAGGCGCAGAGCTTCCGGCTGCAGACGCTCATCGACGAGCTGCAGCGCGACTGCCGTGACCCGGAGGTCCTCAAGGAGTACTTCCGCATCGACCAGCTCAACGAGCAGGTTCTCCGTCTCGTGCAGAAGGCGGCCATCGTGAGTGGTTCGTGGCCTGGGTTGGTCCGGCCGGACACCCACCTCCCGGACGTCGTCGCGGGGGCCACGTCGCGTCTGCATGGATTCGAGCGGATCCAGGTCCACACGAAACTGCCGTCCGGCGGAGTGGGCATTGTCGGGCGGGCCGCCGAACCGGTGGCGGTGGCCTGTGCCGAGCTGATGGCGAACGCCCTGGAGTCCTCGCGTGGCGATCTGGCGGTCGAGGTCACCCTGCTGCAGACGGACAACGGCAGTGTGTGCATCCAGATCGACGATGCGGGCAAAGGCATGACACGCGAGGCAGTCGCGCGCGGTGCGCGGCTGGTGTCGGGCGAGAATGCCGCCAACCTGCTGATCACTGAGCTGGGCGACCCACCGGCTCTGGGTTTTGCGGCCATCGGACAGCTGGTCGCCGACCACGGCTTCCACGTGTCGGTGGACCAGGTCTCGCCCTATGGCGGGGTTCGTGCCGTACTGGCCATTCCGAAGCACCTGCTGACCACGATCGATGAGACGGCGGAGCCGCCGTCGGCGATGGCGGCCATGCCGGTCCCCGCCCCCCGCACGCCGGTTCCTCCCGTCGCCGCAGTACCGGCAGAGCCCGCGGAGGGATTGCGTGATGTCAGTGCGCCGTCTCCGAGAGACGCCAGTGCGCTGCCCCAGCGTCGCCGCCGGAGCGGGTCCTCACGTAGCCGCTCATTGACCCGTGCGGCTCGACCGGTGGACCCGGAGGAGGCCGGTACCGCGTGGGGTGACTTCGAGCAGGCAGTTGCCGCCGGACGTGACGACACCGATTCCGAGAACAAGGACAAGTCTTGAGCCAGTCAACTCTCAGCCAGCAGATCCCTGACCCGTCCTGGGTCCTGGAACCGATCACCGAGATCGGCGTGCGGCATGCGCTGATTCTTTCCGCCGACGGCATTGTGGTGGGGGCCTCGGGCAGCCTCGGCCGGGACGAGTCCGAAGGCATGGCAGCGATGGTGTCAGCTCTGCACGGTGCCGCACGGGCGGCGGCCGTTGTATCGCTCGAAGCCCCGGAGGAAACCCCGATCTCCACCGTCACAGTCCAGCTCGACGGCTGCGGAACACTCATGGTCATGCCCGCCGGCGGAGCCAACGCGTTCATCGCCGCTTCCTTCGGCACCGAGGTGCCGATGAACATCGTCGCGCACACCCTGGCACGTCAGGCGAAGAACCTCGGTGAGGCGCTGATGTCGGTACCGACGCGCTCTCAGGGCCCGGCATCATGAGCCCGGGCCCGGCGCGACGACTGGTCCCCAGCTACCTGGCGACCGGAGGCGTCAGCGCACCCGAACACAGCGCGCTCGAGGAACTGACCGCGTTAACGGGCACCGGCCGGTCCGCGCTGCCTCATCACACGCCCGCTCATCAGCGGCTTCTCGACCTGGTCAGTGACGGCGGACTGACGGTGATGGAGATCGCGGGCTATCTGCGTCTTCCGGTCGGCGTGGTGAAGATGCTCGCCGCACAGCTGGTGTCGGACGGCCACCTGCGCGCTGCCGCACCGCTTCCTGACGCCCTTGCTCCCCGCACGAATGCCGGACGGCCCAGCAGGGCCCTCCTCGAGGAGGTTATGCATGGGCTCCTCGCCCTCTAGCACACCGGTCTACCTGCCGAATACCAACCAGCAACGGGTGAAGATCCTGGTGGCCGGGCCCTTCGGTATCGGCAAGACCACAATGATCCAGACGCTCTCGGAGATTCCGAGCCTCCACACCGAGGAGGTGATGACGGACGCGGCAGCCGACATCGACGAGCTCTCGGTGACGGACAAGAAAACCACCACGGTGGCCATCGACTTCGGCCGTCTCACGATCTCCCAAGGGCGCATCGTCCTGTACTTGTTCGGCACGCCCGGCCAGCGGCGCTTCAAGCCCCTCTGGAGCGACTACGCCCGTGGCGCCCTGGGCGCGCTGGTCATCGTCGACACCCGGAGGCTGGCCGACTCCTTCGAGGTCATGGACCTCATAGAAGAGAGCGGCCTGGACTACGCCGTCGCCGTGAACCAGTTCCCCGACTCCCCCGCCTACGACGCGGAGACGCTCCGCCTCAAGCTCGACATAGAGGATCACACGCCCTTGGTCATATGCGACGCACGCGACTGGGACTCAAGCCTCAACGCACTGCGGGCGCTGGCCGCCCATCTCGTATCGCGTTCCGGAGGCAGCCGGTGACCGCCGCCCCCGAGGCCGTTCCGCTGTACGGACCGGAACACGCTGCCGACCCCCAGCGCAGCTACGAACTACTGCGAGCGCAGGGCCCGGTGGGCCGTGCCGAGATTGATCCCGGACTCGTTGTATGGGTGATCACCGACTACCGGGCCGCCCTCGACCTGCTCCAGGACTCCGACAACTGGACCAAGGACATCCGCGGCTGGGACACGACTGTGCCGGCGAACAGCCCGGTCAAGGAGCCCCTGCAGTGGCGTCCCAGTCTGTTCTTCGCAGACGGCGAGGAGCACGCACATCTGCGGAAGGTCATCACCGACAGTTTCGCCCTGCTCGACCCCCAGCACCTGCGCGAGGTGACCCGGCGCCACGCCGACACCCTCCTCGACGAATTCGCCCACACCGGACGGGCCGACCTGGTCGCCCAGTACGCCCGCAGGCTGCCGCTCATGGTCCTGAACACCCTGTTCGGCATGCCGGACGAGGGCGCGGACCACCTCATGTCGGCAATCGAGGCGCTGATGAGCACCGTCCCTCAAGCAAAGGAGGCAGGAGAGCAGGCCCTCACGGCCTACCTGGGTGGCCTCTTCGCCATGAAGAGTGCCCGGCGCGGCCGCGACCTCACCTCCTACTTCATCGACCACCCGCACGGACTCAGCCCGGAGGAGGTGATCAACCAAGTACTCATCACTCAGGGCGCCGCATACGGCACGCTGGCCGGCCTGATCGCCAACACCCTCGCGCGAACCCTCTCCGACCAGCGGTACCGGGGCACCCTCACCACCGGGAGTCTGCCCATCCGGCACGCCATCGACGAGGTACTCTGGGAAGACCCTCCCCTGGCCATGTACAGCCTCCACCGAGCCCGGCGCCCCCTCACCTTCCACGGACGCGCCATCGAGACAGGAGACCCTGTCATGGTCTCCTACGCTGCGGTCAACACCTGCCCCCACGCCAATCAGGTGCCCGACGAACAGCGCTCCGACCACAAGGCGCACCTGGCCTTCGCTGCCGGACCACACGCGTGCCCCGCGGAGAACATCGTGCTTGTGGTCGCGGTCGCGGCCATCGAGCGGTTGATGGGCAGACTGCCGGACATCGAACTCACCGTGCCGGCCGCCACACTGACCTACCAGCCGGGCCCCATCTACCGCGTGCTCACCGCACTCCCCTGCCGTTTCACTCCGCAGGCACCGGATTCCCGGAGGACAACGACGGGTAGCGTCTTCGTGTCCGCCTGATCCGCATCACCAACACCAACACCAACAGCTGGCCCAACGACCGCCCCCGGGATGTACACCCCGGGGGCCGCGTTCTGCCTGCCCGCAAGGAAAAGGGCGACTCTGCATGGAGTTCACACTTCACGGAAGGTACGCCAATCGATGCCCGGGACTGTACGGAGCACCACCGATATCCCGACGCCTATTTCCGTTCGTGACGAGGTAGACGCGGTCCTTGCCGACTTCGTCGACGAGCAGGAGCAGTCAGCGCTCGGGCCGGAAACCGCACCCCTTTTCACCACCGTCCGCCGGCTGCTGTTCTCCCACGGCAAGCGGCTGCGCCCGTTGCTGTGTGTGGCGGGATGGCAGGCCGGAGGAGCACCCGGAGATTCCCGCACCGTCCTCCGCGTCGCCGCCGCTCTGGAGCTGGTCCAGACGTTCGCCCTGATCCACGACGACGTCATGGACGACAGCGACTTCCGTCGTGGACACCCATCGGCCCACCGCGCGCTGTCCGCCGTGTACGTGACAGCCGGTGGGCAATGCGGCAGGGCCGAGGCACACGGCCGGAGTGCCGCCATTCTCCTCGGTGACCTCCTGCTCGTGTGGTCGGACATGATGCTGGCCGACGCGGGACTGGAAGCCCGTGCGCGAAGCCGAGTCCTGCCACTGGTGGACAGCATGCGCACCGAGCTGGTCTACGGGCAGTATCTTGACCTGCTGTCCACTGGCCGGATCTCCGGAGACGTCAGTGCCGCGCTGCGGGTCGCCCGGTACAAGACAGCGAAGTACACCGTGGAGCGGCCCCTGCACCTGGGGATCTCTGTCGCAGACGGCGGTCCGCAACTACTGCAGTTGTGCACCGACTTTGCCATTCCCTTGGGAGAAGCGTTTCAGCTGCGCGACGACCTGCTTGGTCTCTTCGGTGATCCGGCACAGACCGGCAAGCCGGTCGGAGACGACTTCCGCGAGGGCAAGGCCACCGTGCTCCTCGCTCTCGCGTTCCGGGACGCCCCCAGGGCCGACCGGCGACTACTCCAAGCCCTCTTCGGCAGACCGGACCTGAAGGCTGAGGACATCGACCAGGTCCGCACCATCCTGGAGACGACCGGCGCCCGGCACCGAGTCGAAAAGATGATCGCATCCCGGCGTGACACCGCTCTCGCCACTCTCGAAACAGCTGACCTGCCGCAGAACGTCACCGAAACGCTGAGCCAGCTCGTATGGATGGCTACGGAAAGGAACACATGAACTCCATACACCGCCGGACAACACGAACTCGGGCCGACCGCACCAGCACCTACGGGGAAAAGGCCCAAGAGTTAGTAGCGTCGGTCAGCAATGATGCTTGGGGCGATGTCCGTCCCTCGATATACGAAACTGCCCGGGTCACTTCCTGGGCACCATGGCTGGAGGGACACGAACGGCGTCTGGTGTGGCTGCTGGAACAGCAGTCACCCGCGGGCAGCTGGGGAGAGGGTCCCGCACCCTACCGGCTGCTACCGACACTCGCCGTCACAGAAGCCCTCCTGTCGACGCTGCGCAATGGCACGGCAGCAGCCGTCTCACCCCAGCGGCTCGCCGCAGCCGCCGACACCGGGCTCACCGCGCTGCGTGACCTGTGCAGCACGGGTGGATGGCCGGACACCGCGGCCATCGAAATCCTCGTCCCCGACCTGGTCCTCCTGATAAACGAGCACCTGAACCAGTCCGAGGTCGCTGCCCAGCACCGGCTCGGCCCGTGGGCGCGCGGACAGCGACTGCCGCAGCCATGCGGATTCCAGGCGGCGCTGCCTGAGCGCATCGCCGAGCGGTGCCGGGCAGCCGGCGGTGTGCCGCTCAAGCTGCACCACACCTTCGAAGGCATCGCCCGCCACCTGCGACGGATGGTGCCCTCCGTCCCGGGCGGACTGCTGGGAAGTTCCCCCGCCGCCACCGCCGCCTGGCTTGCCACCGGAACCGACTCCGGCCGGGAACAAGCGGTCACCGCACTGACCGCCGTGGCGGACCGCTATGACGGTCTCTTCCCGGAGGCTTCTCCGATCTCCGTCTTCGAACGGCTCTGGGTCGCCACCGCCCTGGCCCGTCCCGGGCTACCCACCGTCTGTGTGCCTTCGATCCGCACCTGGGCGGCGGAGATCTACGACGCCACCGGGGTACGCGGTGCGCCGGGCCTGCTGCCCGACGCCGACGACACCGCCATGGCAGTGCTGGTTTCCGCCCTCGCCGGCGTGCCCCGTGACCCCGCCCCGCTCGCCGCCTTCGAGGCCGGCGACCACTACGACTGCTACGTAGGCGAAGACACCGGCTCCAGTACAGCCAACGCCCACGTCCTCCAGGCACTCACCGCCTGGCTGAGCCACCGGCCCACGACAGGTGACGCGCTCCAGACCCGTAGGGACGGCACCCGGGACTGGATCCTCGCCCGGCAGCAACCCGACGGCGCCTGGCACGACAAGTGGCATACCTCCCCCTACTACGCCACCGAGCGGTGTGTCACCGCTCTCTCCGGACACACCGGACCGACCACCCGCGAGGCCGTCCGCTCGGCTGCCGACTGGGTCCTGGCCACCCAGCGTGACGACGGCTCCTGGGGAGTTTGGGACAGCACCGCCGAGGAGACCGCCTACGCCGTGTGCATCCTCCTCAAGTCCACGGACCACGCGGCAAGGCCCGATGCCACCGCAGCGCTGAGGCGGGCCGAGCACATCCTGCGCGATGCCTCCAGCTCGTCCGGCCACCACCACCCTGCCCTCTGGCACGACAAGACCCTCTACGCCCCCCAGGCCATGGCCCAGGCCGAAGTGACCGCCACGCTCGAGCTACTGCTGACACGCCAGCTCTGAAACACCCCGACTCACCTTCTTCAGCACGGATCCACCGACGGAGGCACTTCACGTGAACGCCACCCCTCACGTTCCGCCATACGCGCCAGGACGTGTACCGCTCATCGGACACGCGGTGCCCCTGCTAAGGAACCGTCTCGCTTTTCTGCAGAGCCTGCGCAAACACGGACCGATCGTGCGGATCTCAGTCGGCCCGAAAGCCGTGACCGTCATCAATTCCCCCAACCTCCTCCAAGAGATGCTCACCACTCAATCGAAGCACTTCAGCAAAGGGCTCCTTTTCGAGAAGCTGAAGCTCTTCGGCAAGGATGCCCTGCCGGTCGCGGAAGGCAGCCGGCATCTGACCCGCCGCCGGCTGATGCAGCCCGCGTTCCACCATCGGCAGATCGACACCTACATCCGCACCATGTACACCACCGTGGACCCGATGATCGCGGCATGGCAGGGCATGGGCCCCTTGGACATGAAGACCGAGATGCAGCTGATCACACAGAACGTCGTCATGGCGGCCTTGTTCTCCACCACCCCCAACCGCGACACCGGGCACGCGATCCTCAAGAGCGTCGACACCCTGTTCGCCGCAGCGCTCCGCCGTGCCCTGCTCCCCCTACCCCTGCTCGAACGGCTACCGACCCCAGGAAACCGTCGGACCCGGCGCGCCGGCCGCGTGATGCGCACCGCCGTGAGTGAGGTCATCGCAGACCACCTGGCACACCCGGACGCCTATGACGACGTCGTGTCCCTGCTGCTGAACACCCGCGACCCTGACGGTACACCGCTGGCCGACGAGGACATCCTGTCCGAAGTCACGGGCCTGCTCGCCGCCGGTTCGGAAACCACCGCAGTCACCTTGACCTGGCTCTTCCACGAGCTGGCCCGTCACCCGGAACTGGAGCGGCAACTGCACAGCGAGGTCGACACCGTCCTCACGAGCGAGCCCGTGACCGCTCAGACTCTGACACAGCTCACCTTCACCCGCAGACTGGTCAACGAGAGTCTGCGCATGTACAGCCCGGCATGGCTGGTGACCCGTCAAGCCACCGAACCCGTCCGGCTCGGCGGCACAGACCTGCGGGTCGGGGAAGATATCGTGTGGAGCCCCTACACTCTGCACCGCGATCCCGCCCTGTACCCAGACCCACTCCGTTTCGATCCCGACCGCTGGCTGCCGGAGCGTCCACAACCCCCGAAGGGGGCCTTCATACCGTTCGGCGCCGGGAAGCGGCAATGCATGGGCAACGAGTTCGCCCTGGCCGAAGCGACCCTGATCACGGCGCTGATCGCGTCCCGCTGGCGGCTGCGGCCTGTCCCGGGACCCGCTGTCCGGCCGGTCGGAGCGATCACCCTGCACCCGTCCACGCTCCACATGTCCGCTCAGGCGCGGACACCCGTCGGCCACCACCGGGAGGCTGTATGACCGACACCGACGATGGGGGGACGATGCTGCCTCTACCGGACTTCACCGCCACCTTCCCCGAGCCGTTCCCGGCGGGACCGCACAGTGAACGCACGGAGCACCGGCTCCTGGACTGGCTGGAAGAGCACCCGCTGCTCCCTTCCGCCAAGGCCAAGGCGGTTCTGGTGAACATCACGAGTCACGGAGCATCGCGCACCTTCCCCACCGCGGACGCGGACGATCTTCTTCTGTTCGCGGAACTCCTCCTATGGCTCACGGCGTTCGACGATGTCCACGCCGAGGGAAACGGAGTAGGGGGTCCTGCAGCTCTTGTCGACCGCGCCAGCGAGCTGATGCTTGTCCTGGCCGGCGGCAATCCGCCTCGCGCCATGAGCCCGTTCCCTGCCGTCCTGCACGACCTGCTTGCCCGGTTCCGGGCTCGTGCCAGCGCGGCCGCGTACCACCGGCTTGCGGCAAGCCTGCGAGACACTCTCATGGCACTGGTCTGGGAGGCGCACCACGTCGCAAAACCAGAGGGGGTTGCGCTTGCCACCTATCTGGCGATGCGTCCCCACACCGTCTTCATCAAGACCATCACAGCCGCTGGAGAGATTCTCCTGGGCTACGAACTGACGGACACCCAACGAGCTCTGGCGGCGGTACGCAATCTGGAGACCGCTGTAGCCAATCTCGCAGGCTGGATCAACGACCTGGCCTCCTACGAACGTGAGATGGAGCGAGGGCGCGGGCAGCCATTGAGCCTTCCCACTCTGCTGCACGCACGGCACGGCGGGACCATCGAAGAGGCTTTCACACGCGCAAGCAGCATGTGTGAAAACGAAGCAGCCGTCGCCCGACGAGGAATCACACACCTTGCCCACGCTTCTCCGAACGCGCTCACAGCGCACGCCCGTGCGCTGGAGGACATTACCCGCTCCTTCATCTGGCACACCAGCCATGCCCGATACCAAGGGATCCGGCCAAACAGGGGGTCGTCTACATCCTCGCCCGCTCGGTAGCGGATGACGGACAAATGGGCCTTTGAACCGTTCCGGGTTCGGTAGAGATCTCAGACGTTGGGTGTGACCTGGGGTTTCGCGGTTGCGAGGTAGTGCTTGTTCTCGTATTCGACCGGTGGGACGTGGCCTATCTCACCGTGGAGTCGCCGGTGGTTGTACCAGTTGACGTACTCGGCGGTGGCGAGCTCGACGTCGGACAACGTCTTCCACGGCCGCCGGGGCTTGATCAGTTCGTTGAACAGGCCGATCGTGCTCTCCATCAGGGCGTTGTCGTAGGCGTCGCCGACCGATCCGATGGAGGCGGCGATGCCGGCGGCGTCCAGGTGGTCGGCGAGCCGTAAACTCGTGTATTGCGACCCGGCATCCGAGTGGTGTACCAACTCGCCGGGCTGAACGGGGCGTTGGTCGCGGTCTCGTTGCCACAGCGCCATCTCCAGGGCGTCCAGCACGAAGACCGTTTCCTTCACGGCGGCTGCCGACCAGCCGACGATCCGGCGGGAGAAGGTGTTCACGACGAAGGCGACGTAGACGACACCTGCCCAGGTCTTCACGTGGGTGAAATCCGTGACCCAGCACCGGTTCGGGGCGCCGGCGACGAAGTCGCGGTCGACGAGGTCCGGGGCCCGCTCGGCCTGTCCGCCGGGCAGCGTGGTGATCACGCGCCGGCCGCGGACGGCGCCGGTGATGCCGAGCTCGCGCATCAGGCGTTCGACGGTGCAGCGGGCCACCGCGCGGCCCTGCCGGTTCAGCTCCCGCCAGATCTTCCTCGCGCCGTAGACACGGTAGTTGGTCTCGAAGGCCTTGCTGATGTGCTCCTTCAGCTCGGCGTCCCGCACGGTCCTGGCGGACGGCGTGACCCGTCGTTTGTGATGGGCGTAGTAGGTGGCAGGGGCGATCTTACAGTCGTGTGCGCTCAGCACGCGGCAGATCGGCTCGACCCCGCCGAAGCGGTCCCGGTGCTCGTCGATGAACGCTACGAGCGCGTGTGTGGCCGGTCGAGCTCGGCCGCGAAGAAAGACGCCGCAGCTTTGAGGATCTCGTTCGCCCGCCTGAGCTCGGCGTTCTCCTTCTTCACCCCCTTCAGCTCGGCCGACTCCTCGCTCGTGGTGCCCGGCCGGGTGCCGGCATCGATCTGATCCTGCCGGACCCACTTGCGCAGCGTCTCGGTCGTGCCGATCCCGAGCTTGGACGCGACCGCATTCATCGCGGCCCACTCGGTGTCGTAGTCGGGCCGCACCTCGGCGACCATCCGCACCGCACGACGACGCAGCTCAAGCGGGTAGGGGGAAGGACGTGCCATGACTCGATCCTCTCAAATGATCGAGTCCCTACCGAACCCGGAACGGTTCAGAGAGGTGCGCAGCAGTCAGCCTGGATACACTCGGACTTTGATCGACGTGGCCGGGGGGACGCGCATGACACGTGAAAAGAACAGTCAAAACGATAATGGTTCCCGTGGAGATGACAGTCACATCTGGGGGACGGTTGGCGTGGTGGTCGGAGGCGTTCTGGCCTTCAAGGTGCTATCCGCGATGGGGGTAAGGGAGAACGAGGACCTCACACTGGTGGAAATCACGACCGCCGTGGCTCTCCTTTTCGGCCCCGTCTACGTACTTACAACGGCTGGAAAGCACCTGCGTAAAGATGTAGAGGTCGGAAAGAGCACCAACGCCACGTACTGGACGACGATGGCAGGACTCTCCGTCTCTGCACTCACACTCGCGGGTGTCACAAGCATCGACGACCTTATTGGGTTGATCAAGTAGAGGCGGCCCCGACCAGTCCTTGACACGAAGGGTGCAGCGGGCCCACGCCTACCTCTCCCTGGCCGGGATCACCGTCGAGCGGGTACTGGCCGACGACGGCTCCTGCTCCCGTTCATGCGACTGGCCTGACGAGTTCGCCCGAGCCGGCCTCGCACATGGACCTGGAGCGCGCCGAGGCCTGGCTCGCTGCCGGTGTCGGAGCCGAGGGCGACCTGACGCCGACACGGCAGAGGTGAACGACAAGCCTTGCCACCATCCTCGACGCCTCCCTGCCTACCGCGCACGAGCTCGTCAGCTGGGTGGATGATGCTTCAGGCACTCAAGGCGGCTCCACTGCCCCGCAGTTACCCGCACGGGTGGGGAGCAGCTGTGGCGCCGTGGACTACAGGCAGGCACCGAGGCTGCCCCCGTGGCGGCGGACCCGGTCCTGTCCCGTTCCGTTCGACTGCTGGAGTGATGACCGCAAGTCGACGGACAGGCGCAACCGCACGGGGCCAGCCGGATCGGACGGCTCGCGCCCGTGCCGCACTGGCCCACGGTCTGGCGGTCGCGGCGTGTACGGCACACGTGGTGTCGTCCGGATCCGCCAGGTCGATGACGACCGGACTGAGCCCGGCGACGCGGCTGCCGACCCCGTCGGCGAGTGGCGACACGGCACAGAGAGCACACCACGATGCACCACGTGCAGAAGCGAGCTCACCGAGAGCCAGGCGACGGCGGCAGGGCGGCGCTCACCCGAGTGCCGGCCGCGGTCTGAGCATGGCCTTCTTCTGCAACGAGGCGGAGCACGCGCTCCCGCTCCTGGCGACCCCAGGTCTCCTTGGTCGCGAGGATGCCGGCAAGGCCGATCAAGGCCGCGCCGAGATAGAGCAGCGCCGCGCCCGGCCACCCGAAGGCACCTACCAGGGCTGCGGCGAGCAGTGGTGCGAAGCCGCCGATGGCCGCGGCGACTTGGTAGCCGAGCGAGGCGCCCGAGGTACGAGTGGCGGTGCGGAATTGCTCGGTGAGCAGAGAGCCCTGGGTTCCTGTCAGTGATGCGTGGATGAGGCCGATGCCGATGATGAACACCGTCACCACCAGGGCGGGTTGGGCGGAGTTGGTGAGCAGATACATCGGGAAGGCGAAGAGGATCGCCGCCGTACAGGCCGCGATGTAGATGGGGCGCCGTCCGATGCGGTCGGTGAGGGCGCCGGCAAGGAAGGTGACCGCGATGGCGAGGACGCTGGCGGCGGTGATCGCACTGAGGGCCACGGGCCTGAGGTCGGGGTGGCGTTCGGTGATGTAGTTGAGCAGGTAGGTCGCGGTGGAGTAGTAGGCGAAGGATTCGACGACGCGCAAGGCGATGACGCGAAGGATGCCGCGCCAGTCGCCGGCCAGGGTCGCGAGGAGCGGGTTCTTCTCGGTCTTCCCGTTTGCCTGGGCCTCCTGGAATTCGGGGGATTCCGTGAGACGGGAACGTACGATCAGCGCGACGATCACGAGGACGGCGCTGAGCAGGAAGGGCGTCCGCCACTGCCAGTTGCCGCTGAGGGTGTCACTCCACGCGAACACGCCGCTGGCCAAAGCGATGCCCAGGGGGTTGCCGGACTGGGGGATCGCGGCGAACATGCCGCGGCGGTGCCACGGCGCGTGCTCGTAGGCCATGGTGATCGCACCGCCCCATTCGGCACCGAACGCCAGGCCCTGAAGCATGCGGAGGGCCACGAGCAGGAGAGGTGCGAGCACACCGACCTGTTCGTAGGTCGGCAGCGCGCCGATGAGGAAGGTGGCGGCGCCCATGACGAGCATCGCCGTGACGAGGACGGGTTTGCGGCCGACCTTGTCGGCGAAGTAGCCGCCGATGGCTCCTCCGAGCGGCCGCATGACGAAACCGACGGCGAGGGTGGCGAAGGAGAGCAGGGTGCCGACGAACCGGTCGCTCTCGGGGAAGAAGACCGCTCCGAAGTAGAGCGCGGAGGCGGTGCCGTATGCGATGAAGTCGTAGTTCTCGACGCTGGTGCCGAGGCCCGCGGCGACTGCTGTCTTGACGCGGTCCTGGGAGCCGAGCACGCTTCGCCGTCCGGCGGGGGCACTGGTGGACATGGGGGATCTCCTTGGTGGGTCGCCGGGGAAGCCGGCGTCTACGCAGTGAGGATGACGGGGCCGAGGGGGGCCGGATCCTTTGACTGGGTGCTTCTGGGCATGACGAACAGGCGCCCGGCGCAGTCGTTTGCTGGCGGGCACTTCGGTGTCAGCGAAAGGAAGAGTTCAGCCGCTCAAGGGGTGTGCGGGGCAGCTTGTCAGGGGGCCAGGGTCAAGGCGTCGAGCGCGTTGAGCTTGGCGACCCGGCGGCGGGTCTCTTCGTCGTCGTCGAAGACGGCACCGAGGAACTCACGGACGATGTCGGGCACGAGTGCGTGCGGGACCAGCCAGGCCCCGATGGCGATGGTGTTGGCGTCGTCGTGCTCGACCGCTTGGTGGGCGGAGTAGGGCTCGTGGGCGAGGCCACAGCGCACGCCGGGCAGCTTGTTGGCGGCCATGACGGCACCCTGACCGGTGCCGCACACGAGCACCGCCCGGTCGGCGGAGCCAGAGAGCACCACCTCGCAGGTGCTCCGAGTGATGTCCGGGAAGTCGACAGGATCGCAGCTGTGGGTGCCGCAATCAATCACCTCGTGACCGAGAGCCTCAATGGCCTGGCGGACGGCATCTTTGAGCGGATATCCGGCGTGGTCCGCGCCGAGGGCGACCTTCATCGGTGGTTCCTTTCAGGAAGGGAGCACCGTCCTTCCGCCGGATCGGGGACGGAGATTGCGGTGCTGGGCCTGGTGTGACAGCGGCGGTGAGTGCACGGTGCGGCCGTTGGTCGCACGCCGCACGATCGCGTAAGCGCAGGCGACAGACTTGCCGGGCATGGCACGCTCGGGGCCGGGCCCGGTCGCGGTGCACGGCCACCTGGCCCCGAGGGGTGCTTTCCACCCGGGCGGCTGCGCCGGTGAAGACGCTGGCCCCGGCCGAGTGGACAGCGAGGGCTACGCTTTGACGATACGGATGGTTGAGGGAATCAGCGTCCTCGGTGAGGGCGACGTCGAGGGCGATGTGGATGCTCATCGGATGTCCTGCGTGGACCGGTCGGCGAAGGTCGTGGGGACACGTTGTCCGTGTGCGGCGCGGCCGGCGATGAGGTCGACGAGCCCGCGGACACCGAGTCGGCCGATCGACGACGCGTCGTTGCGGACCGCGCTGATGGGCGGGGAGGCGAACTCGAACCAGTCGAGGTCGTCGAAGGAGACGACTTCGATACGGGCGGCCTGCTCTGCGCCGAGTCGCTCACGCAGGGCGCGCACAGCTCCCAGGGTTGTCAGGCCGTTCGCGCCGAACACGGCCGTGAACGTGACTCCACGGTCGAGGATGCGGGACATGGCCTCGGCCGCTCCGCCGGCCAGGAAGTCACCGGCGTCAAGCAGCCTGTCGTCGGTGCTGATGCCGTGTGCCTGGCGCCCGGCGAGGTAGGCGGCGCGGCGTTCGGCGCCGGTGGAGATCGAGTCCGGGCCGCCGATGAAGGCGACGTCGCGGTGGCCCCGGCGCTGCAGCCAGGCAAGCACCTGCTGCACGCCCTGAGCGTTGTCCGTGCCGTACAGGGGAGCGTCGACGCCCTCGATCGTGCGGTTGAGGAACACAACCGGCAATCCGGACGTGAGTGTGGTGGCGACCTGCGGCGAGACGGTGCTCTGCGGGGAGAACAGCAGGCCGTCGATGCGCTGAGCGGCGAAGGTCCGAAGGTATTCATCGGCCTGCTCGGCGTCCTCGTTCGCGTTGGCCAGCAGCACGGTGTATCCGTGGCGGCGCGCCTCCTGCTCAGCCGCGTGAGCCAGTTCGGAGAAGAACGGGTTACGGA
This sequence comes from Streptomyces sp. P9-2, assembly GCF_051903975.1. NCBI lineage: Bacteria > Bacillati > Actinomycetota > Actinomycetes > Kitasatosporales > Streptomycetaceae > Streptomyces > Streptomyces sp. P9-2. The sequence continues at coordinate 6,902,254 of NZ_CP192633.1, read as the reverse complement.
TGTCCGAGACGAGCAGCCCCAGCACGTCCGTACGGGCACGCCTCAGCGAACGGGCGGGCCCGTTGGCGATGTATCCCAGCTCGGCGGCGGCCGCGAGCACACGGGCACGGGAGTCGGCCGAAGTCTGACTGCTGCCGCTGAGCACGCGGGATGCGGTACTGAGCGCGACACCAGCTCGTGCCGCGACGTCCTTGATCGTGGCCATCCGCCCCACCTCCTCATGTCCTCATGGAAACGTTTCCATGAACGGAATGAGACTAAGATCGCACATCGACTGCGAGATGAGCAAGGGTCGAAACAAACGCAGCAACGACTGCTGCCTCTGCTCGACAACGCGCCAGCGGTGGACCGCGTCGTCGTTCCGGGTGGCTGGCACTGGCCAGGCGTGGCCTGCTCGGTCAGGCAACGCAGGCCAGCAAGTTCCTCAACGGGGTTGGTGACCAGACGGGCGGTACCGGAGACCGTGACGCCGCAGTAGTTGACGCCGTGTTCGAAGACGGAGCGGGCGAGAACGAGGCCGTCGACGTGGGTAACCGTGGCGGCGGGTGACACGAGCAGGCTGCGGCTGGCGACCGAGCCGTGGCGGTCCGTCCACGGTACCGCGATCAAAACCGCAGATGGCCGGTACGCCCATCAGGGTCCCTTCGACGGTGACGCCGAGGTAGCAGATGAAGCTGGCGCCGAGGACCGAGTCGAGCTGGTCGCGATCCAAGGGCTGTCATGTTCCTGCAGGCGGCGGTGATACGGGTCGTGACCCTTGTCGTGGTGTAGGCGATCAGCCGTGTGACGTGCCGACAGGACGATCGTGTCGTCGGGATAGAGGGCGTCCATGCTCTCGTTCGAGAGGTAGAGGCAGGGGAAGGCGATTCATTTGTCGCGGAGTTCGGCGAGGACCGCGGTCGCGAGTCGTAGGACTCCGGGCGGGTTCGGGAAGACCTGAACAACGTCAGTTAGGCGTCTTATCTCCCGGTTAAGCCGCTCCAGCGGGTTCGTCGACTGAATCTTCTTCCAGTGCTGGTGGGGAAAGCCCACGAAGGCGGTCAGGTCCTCCTTCGCCCCCATCAGCGTCACTTTGACCTCCGGGGACTGTCGGCCGAGCATGTCGGCGACGGTGTCGAGCTGGGTGCGGACAAAGTCCGGCGTGGGGCTGGGCGAAGATGGTACGGATCGTCACGGCGACCACCTCCGCCGACCCCTTCGGGATGACGGCGAAGACGTTTCGGACGAACTGGGCCCAGACGGCGCTGCCACGCGGCGCCGAGTACGCAGGGGTGATGCCCCGCGCGGCAACGCGCTGCTGCTTGCCGCTCTCGCCGCGCAGGAACTGAGTCCAGGACAGGAGCCGGTGCAGATCTGCGGCACCGAGGACGGCCTGCACACTCCGATCCTCCTTGGTATGGCCGGGATCGCGCTGGAGATCGCGGGCGTTTCCGTCGTAGTGGGGGCCCGCAAGGGACGCTCGGCCGGGGCTTCGCCGTCAGCCGTTCCGGCCTCGTTCGCACCAACGCCCCTTGGTGCGGCGCCCTTCGGGTCAGGGCAAACACCTCCTGCCCCCGCTGCTTTACCCAGCCCGTGGCCTTCCCAGGTGCCTCCACAGACTGGGCCCGGGCAGCACTGACGAAAGCCGCTACGCCGAAGGGGCCTGCTCGGCGACCGGCGGCGTGCGCCTACTCCGGAGCCCGTCCGGCGCGCCGCAACCGGCCCGCACCTCCGGAGTGGATCATCGAGGAAGCGGGCGGCCCACTTGGCCTTCTCAAGCCTGCGCTTCGCACTTGGTTCGCAGGTCCGCTTCCCGGCTGCGGCGGCTTCGGTGACCGCCGCCGCCCGGAAGGCGCGGGCGGGTGTCCGCACCCCTTGCTCTCCCCGCGCCCCGCGGTGAGGTGGTGCGAGACGCGGAGGTGCTGCCCCGCTTCGGTGGAGGACGGCGCGTCCGTGCGGCCGCCTGCCGAGGTCGTTGTTCAGGCAGGGACGATCCGGCCGTCGTCGACGCGGAAGTTCGCCGTCGGTGAGCAGCCCACCGACGGCGTGACCAGCATGCTGACGGCGACGGGTGCGGGTTGCGTACTGGAGGTGGAGAACGCGCACACCGCGTGGCGGCCGGTCAGCGGGAACCAGAACCACGAGTCCGCCTCGCCGACCAGAGCACGGTCCGTCTCCCTCCAGGCGCCTTTGTCGAAGGTGAAGACCTGGAGGCGTACGGATGCCGCGAGCGGGTCGGTCCGCGACCTCAGGGCGGTGAGTGTGTACTTCACGTTCTTGCCGAGGACCGATGAGGCGATCCGCCGATGCTCCGCCGACCGGGGCTCGGTTTGCGTCTTTGGCCCCTGACCGGCCGTGGGGCGTGCCTGTGGGCCGGTCGGCTGCGGGTTGACAGGGCCACCGGCGGTCGCGCCGATCGTGGCCGTGACGGCCGTGGCGGTGGCCGCCACGACGACACCCCAGCCTGCGAGCGTACGGAGGCTTTTGATCACGATGTCTCCACGTGTGGTGATGGGTGCGTGTCCCGACGTGCTGCGTACCGTCTTCGAACCGGTGCGCGGCACGGTCGACCACGAGGGCCGTTCGACGCGGCTACTTGCCGGGGAGTGACGGACGCATGGGCGTCGGCGCCTCGTCCGGACCGCGACCGTCCTCAGGCCGGTGAGGGCTCACGTCGAGGAGTTCGAAGGTGAGTTGCCAGGTCGCCGGCGTCAACACCCGCTGTGTCACCTGGCCATGAGCCCGACGGAACGCCCCCGTGCCTCCGGTGACCGCGTTGACCACCGGACCCGGTACCGGAATCCCGGCTTGCTCGCCCTGAACGGTGATCTGGCCCTCCGGCAGCACCGCGGTCGACACGCACTGCCCCGCATTGCGTTCGAGGTCGGTGATGACGCAGAACCCACCGATGCTCCCGACAACGCGTTCCTCGCCTCCCTCGGTCGACGCCAGATCTCCGTCGAAGACGAACTGATCGCCCACATTGCGGCCCGCCGCCCCCAGATCGAGTTCCTCGCCGACGGACAGCCGTGCTTCCACATGGATGACGCGGCTCTTCGTCAAGGAGTCGTTGTCAGAGTGGGGTGCCGCAGCGGGAGCTGTCTGCGGAGGGACCACGTCGGCCGAAGCGGGCCCGATGAGGGTGAGCCCGGCACAACAGCCGAGACCCGCGATGGCGAGGGTGGTGAAGTGTCGGCCGGCGAAGCTCATGGTCGCCTCCGTATTCATGGGACGGCACAGGGCCGGTCCGGTGCGGCCGGGCCTTGTCCGAAGTCGACGCAGCCGGGCGGTGGCGTGTGGGGTTGGTCGAGACAGGAGGGGCATCCGGCGGTTCCCGGGGCGGGGCGGGCGAGTGCGTACGAGAAGCCCGGCGGCGGAGGCACTAGACATCCTCGTGACGCTCACCCTGGTGGTGACGTGTCTCGTGCGAGTTCGTGCTTGACGGGCGCTCCGTCTGGCGAAAACGCTAACGGCGGCCGTGGCGGCGTGCTCAGCAAGAGCGACAGCAACAGGGCCGTTGGAGTGCATTTCTCTTGCAATACCCGGGCGAGCCGGGTGCCTGGGTGTCCATGGCGCGCGGGAAACGACCAGGGCGTCGCGATCACGGCCGGACAGGGTGAAACACGCCCTCCTGCCCCGCCCCGCACCCCCGCGACGGACCCATCACCCAGGCCCTGAACTGGTCCCGCCGGCGAAGACGGCGTCAGGCCGTCGCCCGCCGCTGTCACTACCGGAGAAGAACCAGCTCGGGCAACGATCTCTGACTGGAGTACGAGGAGGCAGATCTCGTTGCGCCGGGCAGGGGGACGCACAATGGAGAACAGCCGATGCCGCCGGCTCGCGCGCCCGCCCACATGGGCGATGCCTCGCCGGCCGGGAAGGCCACGCGAGTTGTGGCAGCGTGACTCGGAGATGTGATGGCGAACCGCGTGTACACCATCGGGCACTCGACCCGTGCCTTCGACGAGGTGCTGTCGATGCTGCAGGAGCACGAGATCACCCACCTGGTGGATGTCCGTTCCTTTCCGGCATCGCGTAAGTACCCGCAGTGGAATCAGGACGCGATCGTCGACGCCCTCCCCCCGTCCATCCACTACCGGTGGATCCGGGAACTGGGCGGCAGGCGGCACACCCCCAAGGGCGTCGAAAGCGTCAACACGGCGTGGCGGGTGAAAGCTTTCCGCGACTATGCCGATCACATGACGAGCAGCGAGTTCGCGGAAGGGCTGGCCGAACTGCTCGGCCTTGCTGCGCACGGGCGGCCGGTGATCATGTGCAGTGAGGCGGTGCCGTGGCGCTGCCATCGCAGACTGATCACCGACGCGCTGATCGTCGCCGGAACGGACGTCGAGCACATCATGTCCGTCACATCGACGAAACCGGCATCCTTGAACGAGAACGCGGTCGTCCGCAACGGCCGCCTCACCTATCCCGCACCCTGAGGCGCGTGAGATGAGTACGGACATCGTCGCGGAGGTCCGCGAGGCAGTGGCGGCCATCCCGTCAGGCTGCGTCGCCTCCTACGGCGACATCGCGCAATGGATCGGCACGAGCCCTCGGCAGGTGGGGCGGGCGATGGGCCTGCTCGACGAAGGCGTGCCCTGGTGGCGCGTGGTCCACTCCGACGGCACGCCCGCGACGTGCCACCAGGGTCAGGCGCCCCGGCTGCTGGCCGAAGAGGGGACACCGATGCGGGGCACACGAGTGGACATGCGACGCGCACGGCATCGCGGGCAGACGCCTGTCCCGCCATCGCCGTGATCACCGCCCCGTACGGGGCGCCAAGACGGTACTGCTCAACGGCATGGCGACCGTCACGAACCTGCCGCTCCGGGGCTTGAGCGGCCACACGCCCGAACTCGGACCGGCCCACAGCCTCACTCCGCCCGGACCCGCCGATCGGATCAGGGCACCGGCCGGCCCGGGAGGTGTAGGAGAGCAAGGTCGTCGTCGCTCTCATGGGTCTGCGCGGCCCGGCGGCGGTGATGACGGCCGACTGCGGCGGCACGGTGGACACCGTTCTGCGCCGTCCGGAACAGGGCGCGTCCGTGGCAGGGGCTTGTGCGGCACGGGGTCAGGCCGTGCCGCACAAGCGGTCAGTGGCCGATGTCTGCCGGCTCGTCCCGCGGCACGGCGTCGGACGTCGTGCGCAGGACCCCGGCGCCCACGGCGGTGGTCACGCACAGCAGGGTCAGCAGGAGGAAGGTGTGGTTGAGGGCGACGACGTGGGTCAGCCAGCCGATGACGGCGGGGCCGGCGAGCATGCCGACGTAGCCGAGTCCGGCGACGCGGGAGACGTTCGCGCCGGCTGCCGCCGGGTCGGCGTGCCCGGCCGCGCTGAACAGTTGCGGGACCGTACCGGACAGACCCAGACCGAACAGCGCCCAACCGGCGAACGCGGTCCACATCCACGGGCCGAGGGCCACCAGCGTGATACCGACGGCGGCCGTGATCGCGCCGTGACGCAGGACCGCCGTCGAGCCGAACCGGGCGACAAGCCGGTCGGCCAGCAGACGGCCGACGGTCATGGCTGCCGCGAACGTGCCGTACGCGAAGGCGGCGGTGCTGGTGGACGCGCCGAGGACGTCCCGCAGGTGCAGGGCGCTCCAGTCGTTGGCCGCGCCCTCGCACAGCATGACCATCAGGGCCAGGACGGCGAGCAACCACACACGCCCCGTCATGCTGCGCCGCGCGGCGCGGGCGGGTGATGATGCTTCCTTCGCGTCGCCGGTCTTCTCGAACTCGCCGGCTCCGACGCTCCCTCCGGCCGGCGGGGCGACGGGTGCCGCGGGCATCAGCGCGCGGACCGAGACCAGGGCGATCACGATGCTCACGCCTCCGATCGCGGCCATCGTGGCGACCGGGCCCGCCCCCGCGCTCGTCGCCCCCGCCGCCACCAGCGCGGCAAGGACCCCGCCGACGGAGAACGTGGCGTGGAAGCCGGACATGACGGGCCGGCCGTACGCCTTCTCCACATGCACGGCGTGGGCGTTCATACTCACGTCCAACGCGCCGTTGCAGGCGCCGAACACCAGCAGGGCGCCGGCCAGCGACCACGGATCCCGGGCGAGACCCGGCAACACCAGCGTGGCGCCGCACAGGACGGCGGTGGCGGGGACCACCACCCTCGCGCCGAGGCGGTCGGTCAGCGGACCGGCCACCTGCATCCCGGCGAACGCGCCGAGCCCCAGCAGCACGAGCAGGCCGCCCAGCGTCGCGTGACTGATGCCCACCCGCTCCTCGGCGGCCGGGATGTGCACCACCCAGGCGCCCATCAACGTGCCGCACAGGATGAAGTAGACGTACGTCGCCATACGGGCGCCGAGAAGCGAGCGTTCCATGCCGCACACCGTAACGAACACATGACGTGTTCGGAAGGCCCGCAAACTAACAGCTTGAGTGTTCGTTTGCGGGTGGTGTTCAATTCCGGCATGAGCAACGCAGACCGGCACGCCCTGATCACGAAGGTCGTCAGAGACGCCGGCGAGGCCACGGTCCAGCAGCTCGCCGAGCTGACCGGGGCGTCGGACATGACCATCCGGCGCGACCTCGACACCCTGGCCGTCCAAGGCGTCCTCGAACGCGTCCGGGGCGGAGCACGCAGCCTGCTGCTCAGAGGCGAAGAGCCTCCGTTCGCCCTGCGCGCCCACGAGGCCGTCGACGCCAAGCGCCGGATCGCCGCCAAGGTCTCCGCCCTCATCGCCGACGGCGAGAGCGTGGTCCTCGACAGCGGCACCACCTGCCTGGAGGTCGCCCGCCTTCTGCGCGAGAGGCCCGTCACCGTGATGCCCCTGTCCCTCCAGGCCATCGAGCTGTTCGGCGCCACGCCCGGCCCCGCCACCCTCATCGTGCCCGGCGGCCGGCCTCGCGCCGCCGAAGGAGCCCTCACCGGCCCCCTCACCCTCGCCTCCCTCGCCGCCCTCCGCTTCGACACCGCCGTCATCGGCTGCTGCGGCCTCACCGCCGGCGACGGCCTGACCGCCTACGACCTCGACGACGCCGCCGTCAAGAAAGCGGGCATCGCCTCCGCCCGCCGCACCCTCGTCGCCACCGACGGCAGCAAACTCGGCCGCACCGCCTTCGCCCACGTCACCCCTGCGGCCCGCCTGGACACCCTTGTCACCGACACCACCGCACCCCCCGGCGACATCACCGCACTCGAGAACGCCGGCACCACCGTCACCACCGTCTGAACCGTCCGACCGCGCCCGGACACAAGGCGAAGCAGAGCGAGCCGTCACTCGCTGCGCGGGCCGCCCCCCGCGCGCCGTGCGGGCCGGTTCCGGCCGGTCGGCCGTGGAGGACCACTGCAGGAGGAAGCGGAGGGCAGCGCGGTACTCGGTGCCGTGTCCCGGCAGGGTGGCCATGAACTGGTCGCGGCCGGTGTCGACCAACCGTTGCCGGACGTCGACGGTGCGTCTCCCGGCGATGGGGTGATCGAGGGTCTTGACGAGCTGTCGCGGGCCGGCGACGCGGTAGTCGGCCCGCTACTCACGCAACTCCGTGGAGCGCGCGCCGAGTTCGCTCACCAGGTCGTCGAGATAACCGACGTCGCGATGCTGCCCCGCCTCCAGACGCAGTACGGCGACGCACTCGCGTGCGGCCGCCGGCCAGTCGACGACAGGTTGCGGAAGTCCTCGTGGAGGAAGATCGGGCGAATGTAGTTGCGCTCGTGCGACGGCAGGCTGCCGAAGTCCATCAGCAGCGCGGCAGCCGCACGGTTCCACGTCAGGATGCGCATACGGCGGTGCAGGACCGTCGCCGGCACGTCGTGCATGTCGTGCATGTCGTCGAGGAGCCGGCGCAGCTGAGGCGCGACCTCGAGCTGGCCACTCGGGATTGCGGAGGGTCAGACCCGCGGAATGCGATCCGGACGGAGGAAGCGACCTGACGGAGGCGCGCGAAACGCCGCCGTGGTTCTTCCCCACTTCCCCCGAACCGGCGAACATACCGCGATATGGACATCTTGCTCGTCGCCTCCGCGTTCAACAGTCTGTCCCAGCGTGTGTTCGCGGAACTGTCCGACCGAGGGCACCGGGTGGACGTCGTTCTCGCCTCGCACGGCGCCGAGGCCGTCCGGGCCGCAGTGAGCGAGTCCCGCCCAGAACTGATCATCGCTCCGATGCTGAAAACCGCGCTGCCGGACGACGTATGGCGCGAGCACACCTGTCTCATCGTGCACCCGGGACCACCCGGCGACCGGGGCCCGTCCGCCTTGGACTGGGCGATCTCCGAGGACGCACCCCGCTGGGGCGTGACGGTCCTCCAGGCCGGGGCGGCGATGGACGCGGGCGACGTGTGGGCTGCCGAGTCCTTCACGGTGCCTCCGGTCGGCAAGAGCGACCTGTACCGCAACGAGGTCTCCGACGCCGCCGTCGCCGCCGTGCTGCTGGCCGTGCAGCGGTACGCCGGCGGATCGTTCAAGCCGACCCCGCAGCGCGATCCCACGATCCGCGTGGTGTGGCGGGACTTCTTCCGCCAGGAGCGGCGCAGGATCGACTGGGAGAACGACAGCACCGAGACGGTACTGCGTTCTCTGCGCGCGGCGGACTCGCAGCCGGGGGTCCTGGACGAACTCCTCGGCCGGGAGGTGTTCCTGCACGGCGGTGCGCCCGAGGACCAACTCCGCGGACGCCCCGGGGATCTGCTCGCGACGCGGGCCGGTGCGGTCTGCCGGGCCACTCGGGACGGCGCGGTGTGGATCCTGGAACTACGCCCCCGCAAGAACTCCGGCGACCCGGCGCCGTTCCGCCGCCCGGCGGCCTCCGTGCTCGCCTCCTTCCCGGCTCCACCCGGCACCACGACGGGCTCGGAGAGAGGCCGCCCCCCGCGGTCCGGCGAGCGACCTCCCCGGCTGCCGGAGGTCACCGCCCCTCTCGAACTGCCCCCGGAACGCACGACCTGGACCGACATCCGGTACCGCCGGCGCGGCGACATCGGATATCTGGCCTTTTCGTTCCCCGGCGGGGCGATGAGCACCAGCCACTGCCGGCGGCTGCTCGCCGCCTACCGGTACGCGCTCACCCAGTCCGCCCCGGTGCTGGTACTGGGCGGCTCCCGCGACTTCTTCTCCAACGGCATCCACTTGAACGTCATCGAGGCGTCGGCCGACCCCGCGGGCGAGTCCTGGGCCAACCTCAACGCCATGAACGACCTGGTCGAGGCGGTGCTGCGCACCACCGACCGCCTGGTGGTCGCGGCGCTCGGCGGCAACGCCGCGGCCGGCGGCGTCATGCTGGCCCTGGCCGCCGACGAGGTCTGGTGCCGCGACGGCGTCGTCCTCAACCCGCACTACCGGCGCATGGGCCTGTACGGCTCGGAGTACTGGACGTACTCGCTGCCGCGCCGCGTGGGAACCGAGACGGCGCAGCGGCTGACGACCGACGCGGTGCCGGTGAGCGCAGCGAGCGCCGCGCGCATCGGACTGGCGGACCGTCTGGTGCCGGCCCCGGCGCGGGAATTCCCCGCCGAGGTCGGGCGCATGGCAGCCGAACTCGCCGCCGCCCCCGGCCTCGGACGGCGGATCGCCATGAAGGCCGCGGCGCGTCGGGCCGACGAGCGGCGGCGACCGCTCGCCGAGTACCGGCGGGCCGAACTCGCCCGCATGCACGGCGTCTTCTTCGATCCGCACGCCCCGTACCACGCCCTGCGGTCGGCCTTCGTCCGGAAGTTGCCGCACGGCTCCGCACGGCCTCTGTCGACGGCCGTCGGGCAGGTCACCGGGGGCGTCCGGTGACACGGGCCGGTACGCGTCTGCTGGTGGCGGGCGTCGGCAACATCTTCCTCGCCGACGACGCCTTCGGCCCTGAGGTGATCCGCGCCCTGGACCGGCGACCGCTGCCCCCCGCGGTGCGCGTACGGGACTTCGGCATCCGCGGTATGGATCTGGCGTACGAACTGCTCGACGGCTACGACACGGCCGTCCTGGTCGACGCGGCCGCGCGAGGCCACCGGCCGGGCACCCTGTCGCTGATCGAGCCGGACGCCCCCGGCCCCGCCACCGGCCTCGCGCCACCCGAAGCGCACGGCATGGACCCGGCGAGGGTACTGGCCCTGGCCTCTCACCTCGGCGACGAGCCGCTCCCGCGCGTCCTCGTACTCGCCTGCGAACCCGAGGTGCGGCCCCGCGGCGACGAGGACATCCTTCCGGGCCTCAGCGCACCGGTGCGCGACGCGGTCGAGCGGGCCGTGGCGGCTCTGCACACCATGGTGCCCGTGCTGCTCGCCGACCCCGCGGCCACGCCCCCGTTGAGCCGCCCGGACGAATCCGCAGGCCTGCCCCCGGCCGGGCTCCCACTTCCCGTCGGCGACGGTGCCGAGGATCGGTAGCGGACCGGCGCCCCGGTCCCTCCCCCTACCGACCACGAGGAGCAGCGCCTATGTGCGAGTCCATGGACGAGGTCTCTCAGGCCGTCCTGGCGAAGAACGACGGCCTGGCCGCGAGCCTGCGTGCGGAACTGGCCGGGCGCGGAGTGATGGTGGTCAACCTTCTCTCCAGCCCGGGCAGCGGCAAGACGGAACTGCTGGCACGGGTGCTGGCACGGGCGGTGGAGCGGCGCGTCCCGGTGGCAGCCCTCACCGCCGACCTGGCCACCGAGAACGACGCCCTGAGGCTCGCCCGGTCGGGGGCACCGGTCAAACAGCTGCTGACCGACGGGCTGTGCCATCTGGAGGCCCGCCGGCTCCGCACCCATGTCGAGGGCTGGCTGCCGGACCCCACCGCGCTGCTGTTCGTCGAGAACGTCGGCAACCTCGTCTGCCCCGCGGCCTACGACCTCGGCGAAACTCTGCGGATCGTGTGCATGGCGGTGACGGAGGGGGAGGACAAACCGCTGAAGTACCCCACCGCCTTCGGCTCCGCCCATCTGGTGGTGCTCACCAAGACCGATCTGGCCGGGCCCGCCGCTTTCGACGCGACAGCATTCGACGCCCATGTGCAGCGGGTCAACCCCGGGGTGGAGGTGGTGCGGTCCTGTGCCCGCGACGGCGAGGGCGTCGACACCCTCCTGGAGCGGGTGCTCGCCGCGCGCGACGGAGGGCCCGTCCACCGGCCTCCCCTGGCGCCCCATCCGCACGGCCACCGCCACGAGCCCGCGGGAGAGGACGCCGAGGGTTCAGCCGGCCTCCTGGCCGGCCACCGCGTCCCGTGACGGCGCCCACCACGCGGGCGGTGCGCCGCCGCGTCACCGTGCGCGGCACGGTGCAGGGCGTCGGATTCCGCCCGTACGTGCACCGTCTGGCCACCGACCTGGTACTGGCGGGGTTCGTGAGCAACACGGCGAGCGGTGTGCTCATCGAGGTGGAGGGACCGCCTGACGGTGTCGCTCGCTTCTGCGAGCGGCTGTGCGCCGAACCGCCGCCGCTGGCCGCCGTCACCGGCGTCGGGATCGAGGACCTGCCCGCCACCGGCGCCGACGACACCTTCCGGATTCGTTCCACCGAGCGGTCCGCGGGCCGCACCCTGCTTCCGCCCGACACGGCGACCTGCACCGACTGCCTGCGGGAGCTGACCGACCCGGCCGACCGCCGCCACCGGCACCCGTTCGTCACCTGCACCCACTGCGGGCCCCGTTTCACCATCGCCACGGGCATGCCGTACGACCGGGCGGTCACGACGATGACCGGCTTCCCGATGTGCCCCGCCTGTGCCCGGGAGTACGCCGACGTCGGCGACCGCCGCTTCCACGCCCAGCCCGTGGCCTGCCCCGACTGCGGTCCCCGGCTGTACCTGGTGGGCGGTCCCGGCAGCGCGATCCGGCCCGCGCGGGGCACGGACGCCCTGGCGTCGGCACGGGCTCTGCTGGCCGCCGGGCGGATCGTCGCCGTCAAGGGCCTGGGCGGCTACCACCTGGCGTGCGACGCCACCGACGTCCGGGCCGTCGACACGCTGCGCACCCGCAAGGGGCGCGGCGGCAAACCGTTCGCGGTGATGTGCGCCGATCTCGACGCCGTGCGGCGGATCGCCACGCTCTCCGCGGCCGAGCGGGCCGCCCTCGTCAGCCCCCGGCGTCCCATCGTCCTGCTGCGCCGACGCGTGCGGCAGGAGGTTCTCGCGCCCGGGGTCAGCCCCGGCAGCCCGTACCTCGGGGTCATGCTGCCCTACACGCCCGTGCACACCCTGCTGTTCGGTCTGCCCGGCGATCCCCCAGGTCCGCGCGTGCTGGTCATGACGAGCGGCAACCGCTCGGGGGAACCGATCGTCACGGACGACGACGAGGCACTGACCCGGCTGTCCGGACTGGCCGACGCCTGGCTCGCCCACGACCGGCCCATCGCCTCCCCGTGCGACGACTCCCTGCTGCGCGTGCGCCGTGACGGTACCGAGCAGGTGCTGCGCCGGTCCCGGGGGTACGTGCCCCGTCCGCTGCGCCTGCCGGTGACGGTGCCGCCCACGGTGGCCGTGGGCGGCGACCTGAAGAACGCGCTGTGCGTCGGCGAGCACGACCAGGCCTGGTTCGGTCCGCACATCGGTGACATGGGTGACCTGACCACACTGGAGGCAGCCCGGCGGGCGGAGTCGCACCTGCGGCGTCTGACCGGCGTCAGCCCCGAACTCGTCGCCGCCGACCGGCACCCGGGATACCACTCGGTCCAGTGGGCCCGCCGGCGAGCCGCACGCCTGCCCCGGCGCACACCCGTGCGCGTCCAGCATCATCACGCGCACATCGCCTCGGCCATGGCCGAGCACGGCCTCGACGGCACCGTGCCCGTGATCGGCGTCGCGTTCGACGGCACCGGGTACGGGGACGACGGCACCGTGTGGGGCGGCGAGATCCTGCTCGCCGACTACGCGGGCTACCTACGCTTCGCTCATCTGACCCCGGCCCCGCTCCCCGGCGGAGACGCGGGTGTGGCCAACCCGTGCCGTCTGGCGCTGGCCCGGCTGTGGGCCGCCGGTGTGGGATGGGACGCGGATCTGCCGTGCGTCGCCGCCTGCTCGGGTGACGAACTGATGCTCCTGGAGCGGCAGTTGTCCCGGGGCGTCGCCTGCGTGCCGACCTCCGGCATGGGCCGGCTCTTCGACGCGGTGTCGTCCCTCGTGGGCCTGTGCCACCGCGCGGGATACGAGGCCCAGGCCGCTGTCGAACTGGAGGCCGCGGCCGGCTCGGCCTGGCACGCGGACTCCTCGGCGTACGCCTTCGGCATCACGGCGGGCGGATTCGACCCGGCACCGGTCCTCAGGGGGCTGGTCGCCGATCTGCGGCGGGGCACCGAAGTCCCCGTGCTCGCCGCGCGCTTCCACCGAGGTGTGGCGCGGGCCGTCGCGGAGCTGTGCCGGCGCGCGCGCCGGGCCACCGGACTGTCCACCGTCACCCTCAGCGGCGGCGTCTTCGCCAACGCGCTGCTGGAGGACGAGTGCACGGCCCTGCTGACCGACATGGGCTTCGCGGTCCTGCGCCACGGCGAAGTCCCCCCGAACGACGGCGGTCTGGCCCTGGGCCAGCTGGTGGTCGCGGCGCACGAACAACAGGAGGAGTGACCATGTGTCTGGCAGTGCCCGGCAAGGTCGTGGCCATCGACGACAGCACCGATCCGCTCACCGGGCTGGTCGACTTCGGCGGTGTGCAGAAACAGGCGTGTCTGGAGTACGTGCGCGACGTGCGAGTGGGTGAGTACGTCATCGTGCACGTCGGATTCGCGCTCCAGCGCCTGGACGAGGAATCGGCTCTGGCCTCCCTGCGGCTCTTCGAGGAGCTGGGGCTGCTGGAGGAGGAGTTCGGCGACGCCTGGGAGCAGGCGGCGAAGGAGGCGGGAGCCCAGTGAGGTACCTCGACGAGTTCAACGACCCCGGTCTGGCCCGGCGCCTGCTGGACGAGATCCGTGCCACCGCCACCCGGCCGTGGGCCCTGATGGAGGTGTGCGGAGGGCAGACCCACTCGATCATCCGGCACGGCATCGACCAACTCCTCCCTGAGCAGGTGGAGTTGATTCACGGCCCCGGCTGCCCCGTGTGCGTCACACCGCTGGAGGTCATCGACAGGGCACTGGAGATCGCCTCGCGTCCCGGCGTGATCTTCTGCTCGTTCGGGGACATGCTCCGGGTGCCGGGCAGTGACCGCGACCTGTTCCGGGTCAAGGGCGAGGGCGGCGACGTACGCGTGGTCTACTCGCCGCTCGACGCCCTGGAACTGGCGCGCCGCCACCCGGACCGGGAGGTGGTCTTCTTCGCCATCGGTTTCGAGACCACGGCCCCCGCCAACGCGATGGCCGTGCACCAGGCACGCCGCCTCGGCCTGACCAACTTCAGCCTCCTGGTGTCGCACGTGCGGGTGCCTCCCGCCATCGAGGCCATCATGACGGCCCCCGCCTGCCGGGTGCAGGGCTTCCTGGCCGCCGGGCACGTGTGCAGCGTGATGGGCACGGCCGAGTACCCGCTGCTCGCCGAGCGGTTCCGCGTACCGGTGGTGGTGACCGGCTTCGAACCCCTGGACGTCCTCGACGGCATCCGCCTCGCCGTCCGTCAGCTGGAGCGCGGCGAGCACCGGGTGGAGAACGCGTACGCGCGCGCCGTGCGCGAGGACGGCAACCCGGCCGCCCTCCGTATGATCGAGGAGGTGTTCGAGGTCACCGACCGGAACTGGCGCGGCATCGGCCCCATCCCCGCCAGTGGCTGGCGGCTGACCGACGCCTTCCGCGCGTACGACGCCGAGCACCGCTTCGACGTCGCCGGAATCCGTACCGAGGAGCCGGCCGAGTGCCGCAGCGGCGACGTGCTCCAGGGCTTGATCAAACCCACCGAGTGCGCCGCGTTCGGCACCACCTGCACTCCGCGCACTCCGCTCGGCGCCACCATGGTCTCCAGCGAGGGCGCCTGCGCGGCCTACTACCTGTACCGCCGGATGAACGCCCCGACACCGCAGGCCGAGAGGGCCGAGCGGGAGGAGATGAATCCCGTTGCCTGAACAACTCGCCGACACGGTCGACCCGGCGAACTGGACCTGTCCCGCCCCCCTGCGCGACCAGCCGGTCGTGGTGATGGGGCACGGCGGCGGAGGGGCGCTGTCGGCGGAGCTGATGGAGCAGGTCTTCGTCCCCGCCTACGGCAACGCCCTCCTCACCGGGCTCGCCGACTCCGCCGTCCTCGAACTGGGCGGCGCGCGGCTGGCCTTCTCCACCGACTCCTACGTGGTCAGGCCGCTGTTCTTCCCCGGCGGCAGCCTGGGCGACCTCGCGGTCAACGGCACCGTCAACGACCTGGCGATGAGCGGCGCCACGCCGGCGTACCTCTCCGCCGCCTTCGTCCTGGAAGAGGGCGTGGAACTGACGGTCGTCGACCGGATCGCGCGTGCCATGGGGGCGGCGGCCGAGGCCGCCCGGGTGACCATCGCCACGGGTGACACCAAGGTGGTGGAGTCCGGGCACGGCGACGGTGTGTACGTCACCACCGCCGGTGTGGGGCTCGTCCCCGACGGGCTGGACATCCGGCCCCAGCGGGCGCGGCCCGGTGACGCCGTCATCGTCAGCGGTCCGATCGGCCTCCACGGGGTGGCGGTCATGAGTGTCCGCGAAGGGCTCGAGTTCGGCGTCGAGGTCGCCAGTGACACGGCGCCGCTCGCGGACCTGGTGGCGGCCGTGCTCGCCGTGACCCCGGACATCCATGTGCTGCGCGACCCCACCAGGGGCGGGCTCGCCGCGTCCCTGAACGAGATCGCCCGCGCTTCCGGAACAGGTGTGCGGCTGCGGGAGCGGGCCATCCCGGTGCCGGACGCGGTGGCGAACGCGTGCGGCTTCCTGGGGCTCGATCCTCTCTATGTCGCCAACGAGGGGCGGCTGGTCGCCTTCGTGCCCCAGGCAGCGGCGGAGGAGGTCCTCGCAGCGATGCACGGCCACCCGCAGGGCGGCGGGGCCGCCCTGATCGGCGAGTGCGTCGCCGAGCACCCCGGCATGGTGGTGGTCTCGACCGGCCTCGGCGGTACGCGGGTGGTGGACCTGCCGCTGGGCGAGCAGCTGCCGCGCATCTGCTGAGCCGGGCGCGCGGACGCGAGTGGGTCCCGCCGACGGGTCGGCGGGACCCACTCGCGCTAGGTGGGGACCGGTGACGGATCGATCCCCGTGATCTGGAGTTCCCGGCCGCTGCGCAGCTCGGTGGAGGGCTGGTCGCAGCGCGGGCACCAGAAGAACGGCGGCATGCCCACCGGGAACTCCTCGGCGCACGGGCCGCACCATGCCCGGGCGGGGACCTGCTCGACCACCAGCCTCGCGTCGGCGAGGGCGGTGCCGTCACGGGCCACCTCGAAGGCGAAATCGAGGGCGTCGGGGACCACGCCCGCCAGCTCACCGACCCGGACGGTCACCGCCGCGACGGTGTCCGTCCCGTTCGTCCGGGCCAGCTCGCCTGCCCGCTCGATGATCGCGGTCGCGATCGACAGTTCGTGCACGGCCGGCTCACGGGTACCGGTGGCCGGCCCGGAAACCGCCGGCCATCCGCCAGATCCGCGCCTCCCGCCTCAGGCTGGGGAACTCCCACACCAGCAGCGCCAGCAGGAGACCACCCGCCACGACGGCCTCGGCTTTCAGCACCCGCCGCCCTGTCGTCCCGGCTCCCCTGCCCACGGCAGCCGGCCTTCGTGCTCGTCGGACATTCATCTTCGGCGACTCCCTGCTGTTCCTCGTCCCGCTCATCCCGGCGAGATGTTCGGCATCGTGTCCGCGAGGGCGTCATGCCGCTTCCAGCGGATCCCGGTGGAGCGCCGCGCGTCGGCGGTGCCGTCCTCGTGGTGACCGGTCTGGTCCTCGTAGCGCCCCCTGTTGCCCTGGTGCATGCCGGCGATGTGCCCCGGCGTGTCGGGCTTCGTCTGGGGCCTGCCCACTCTGATGCTGCCCATGGGATGATCTCCTTCCTCTTCCTCCGACCTGCGGAGTACGTGCTCATGACCGTTCGGTGAGGTCCTCGAAGAACCGCTCGAGGGCCGGCCAGATCCGGCCGCCTCCGGACAGGCCCCGCCACTCCCGGCGTACGACCGCGACCATCCGGTAGCAGTCGTCGATCGGCACGATCCAGTGGTGGTCGAGGCCGTGGACGGTGTTCACCAGCAGTGCCTCCACCTCGGGTTCCACACCGGCGAGCTGCGGACACGCCGCGGCCAGCCGCTGCCAAGCCGCCGCGTCCACCTCCCACCGCATGGCCCCGGCCGGACTCGGGCCCTCGGCGGTGACCGTGCCGTCCGCCCGGGGCACGAAGAAGACCAGGCCGACAGGTACGCCCAGAACGTCCGTGTCGACCCGGGGAAGCCGGACCCGGCGCCGGGGTACGAGCCGGTAGTGGCCGTCGCCCGCCCCGCCCCGTGCGAACAGCACCGAGCAGGGACGGCAGACGCAGCGCACCTCCTGCTGTCCGGTGTCGTACAGGTGGGCGTGTTCGTCGGGCACCGGCGCGGCGCACAGGTCGCACGACTCCGACTCGGCCGCCGCCGTGCGGTCGGCCGAGGCCCGGACGAGGCGGGCCAGCGCTCCGTCCTCGATCACCGGGCGCCTCGGTGCGTCAGCGTGGCCAGCGGTACGAACGCCAAAGCCGCCTGCCGGCCGGAGGGGTCAGGCAGCGATTCCACCGCCGTGAGTTCGGGAGCGGCGGCCAGCACCGCCTCCTGGACCGCGTCGGAGACCTCGGCCGTCCCGCCGCCGCAGCCGGAACCGCACCCGCCGCCCGCCTTCAGACGCACCCGGCCCACGTTCCCCTCCGCCCCGGCCCACTCGACGTCGCCGCCGAGTTCGCGTACGGCGGGCCGCAGCCGTTCGACCGCGCGGGCCGCCCGGCGCTCGGGCGGCTCGGGGTGGATGTCGTGCAGCACCAGCAGGTGCCCCAGCAGCTCGTCGTCGGCCAGGCTTTCGGCCAGTTGGCCGTCCGCCCGGTCCAGGATCCGGGCCAGCGCCTCGCCGTAGACCTCGGTCAGGAGCACGACCGCCTCGGTGGCGGAGCGCGTGGTGGGGCCGGGCGTGGACTGGAGCCCTTCCAGCAGGTCGTCGAGCCGGGCCAGCCGGGCCTCCACGTCCGGGTCCGCCAGCCGCACGTCGCCCGCCTCAGCCATGGTTCGCCCCGTACGTCGGCGAGTGCAGCGTGGTCAGCGTCTTGCCCTTGCCGACGTACATGTGCACGCCGCACGGCAGGCAGGGGTCGAAGCTGCGGACCGTGCGCATGATGTCGACGCCCTTGAAGTCGTCGGGCCCGTTCTCCTCGAAGATGGGCTGGCCCTGGACGGCGTCCTCGTACGGGCCGGGGGTGCCGTACATGTCGCGGGGGCTGGCGTTCCAGGGGGTGGGCGGATACGGGTGGTAGTTGGCGATCTTCTTGTCCTTGATCACCAGGTGGTGGGAGAGGACGCCGCGTACGGCCTCGTGGAAGCCGCAGCCGATCGCCTCGTCGGGCACCTCGTAGTTCTGGAACACCTTGGTCTCGCCGGCCCGGACCAGCCCCATGGCCTCTTCCAGGAACTGCAGGGCCATGGCTGCCGCGTAGGCGATGAAGTACGGCCGGGCGCGGTCGCGTTCGATGGTGTTGCTCCACTGCGGGATGCGCCACTCCAGGGTCGTCTCCGGCAGCGACTCGCCCTTGGGCAGCGAGATGCGCACGCTGTGACCGGTGGCCTTGACGTACGGGGTGTCGACCAGGCCGTTCAGGGCGGTCGACCAGAGCCGGGCGAGCGGGCCGCCGCCGGTGTCGAGAGCGAGATGCTGGTCCGTCCGCTTGTCGTACCAGCGCGGACTCATCACCCAGCTGTACTTCTCGTCGAAGTCGCGCTTCTGCGGCACCGGGACGGTCGTCTGGTTCCATGGGTGGCGCATGTCGACGGGGTTGCCGAGCGGGTCGTGGGTGACGAAGGGCTGTTCGTTGACCCAGTCCTCGTAGTACGAGCTGCCGAGCAGGATCCGCAGGCCGAGGTTGATGTCGACGAGGTTGTTGGTGACCAGCTCACCGTCGACGACGATGCCCGGGGTGACGTACATCTGCTTGCCCCAGGTGTTCATCGTCTCGTACCGGTAGTCGACGGTCATGGGGTCCTGGAAAGCGCCCCAGCAGCCCAGCAGGATGCGGCGGCGGCCGACCTCCTCGTAGCCGGGCAGCGCCTCGTAGAAGAAGTCGAAGACGTCGTCGTTCATGGCGACGGCCTTCTTGACGAAGTCGATGACCCGCATGAGCCGGCTGAGGTAGTCGGTGAAGGTGGTCGGCTGCGGCATCGTGCCGACGCCACCGGGGTACAGGGTGGACGGGTGGACGTGCCGCCCCTCCATCAGGCAGAACATCTCGCGGGTGACCCGGCTGACCTTCAGGGCCTCCTTGTAGACCTCACCCTCGAAGGGGTTGAACGCCCGCATGATGTCGGCGATCGTCCGGTAGCCGTGAATGTCCCCGTGGGGCGCTTCGGTGCGTTCGGCGCGGGCCAGCACACCGGGGTTGGTGGCCTTGACCATCGCCTCGCAGAAGTCCACGAACACCAGGTTGTCCTGGAAGATCGTGTGGTCGAACATGTACTCGGCCGCTTCGCCGAGGTTGACGATGTAGTCGGCGAGCGGGGGCGGCTTGACGCCGTAGGCCATCTGCTGGGCGTAGTCGGAGCAGGTGGTGTGGTTGTCGCCGCAGATACCGCAGATCCGGGATGTGATGAAGCCCGCGTCACGCGGGTCCTTGCCCTTCATGAACACCGAGTAGCCGCGGAACAGCGACGAGGTGCTGTGGCATTCCACGACTTCCCGGTTGGCGAAGTCGATCTTCGTGTAGATGCCCAGGTTTCCGATGATCCGGGTGATCGGATCCCAGGACATGTCCACCAGCTCCGGCGGCTTGCGCTCCGTGGGCCGGGCCTCGGTTGCGGTCATCTGCGGTACTGCCCCTCGCTGTCGGTGTTCCGTGGGTGGGTGTGGGTGGCTCGTGCGGCGCGTGGCATCAGGGCCGCCAGCGCGGGTCGTAGCCGCTGGTGAGTTTCCGCTTGTTGTGGCGCCACTTGGGCTCGTGGTTGACCAGTTCGTTCGTCAGGCCCCGCAGCCGGCGGACCACCGCGCCGTACGGCTTGATGGCCAGCGAGGACAGCGTGCCGCCGGGAGGCTCGTCCATGAACGGCATGAACGCGTCGGGGAAGCCGGGCATCGTGCACCCGATGCAGATTCCACCGACGTTCGGGCAGCCTCCGATGCCGGCCATCCAACCGCGCTTGGGCACGTTGCAGTTGACGACAGGCCCCCAACAACCCGTTTTGACGAGGCATTTGGGTGAGTTGTAGTCCTTGGCGAAGCTGGCCTGCTCGTAGTACGAGCCGCGGTCGCAGCCCTCGTGCACCGTCTTCCCGAACAGCCACTGCGGGCGCAGCATGTGATCCAGCGGTGGCGGGGGTGCGGAGCCGGCCGCGTGGTAGAGGACCCAGATCAGGGTCTCCATGAAGTTCTCGGGCTGGATCGGGCAGCCGGGCACGTTGACGACCGGCAGCCCGCCCTGGGAGGTGTAGTCCCAGCCCAGGTAGTCGGCGAGGCCCATGCAGCCGGTCGGGTTGCCGGCCATGGCGTGGATGCCGCCGAAGGTGGCGCAGGTGCCGGCGGCCACGACCGCCCAGGCCTTGGGGGCCAGTTGGTCGATCCACCAGTTCAGCGTCTGCGGCTCACCGGTCTCCGGGTCGTTCCCGAAGGACGTCCAGTAGCCGTCGCCCTCGATGATGTTCTGGTTGGGAATCGAGCCTTCGATGACGAGGATGAACGGGGTGGCCAGGTCGCCGCGCACCGCCGCCCGGTAGGGAGCGAGGAAGTCCTCCCCGCCCAGGCTCGGTGAGAGCACCTTGTTGACGAGGTTCACCTTGGGCAGGCCCGGGATCAGACCGAGCACCAGGTCCTCGATGGAGGGCTGGCCGGCGGCGGTGAGGGAGACGGTGTCGCCGTCGCAGCTCATGCCCTCGGAGATCCAGAGGATGTGGATCTCGTCGATACCTTGCCGGTCCTCCGCGCGACTGGGTTCCTTGCTGACTTCTGCGGTACTGCTGTCGGTTGTCATGTCATCGGCCTCCGCTGCTGGGGGTCTCGGAGTCGGTCGTCGCCGCCTCGGGGGTGCGGCGGGAGCCGGTGACGGCGGCTCGTCCCGGGGATCGGGCGGGCTCGAGCGGTTCGGGCTCGAGCGGTTCCAGCTCGTCGGGCCGGAAGTAGTGGAAGCGGCCGTACCAGGTGTGCAGTTCGGACGCGGGGTCGTCGTCGAGGGTGACGGCGAGGTGCACGCTGCCGTCGACGTCGTGGAAGACGCCGGCCACTTCGGCGGTCCGTCCGGCCAGGAACATGTCCTGGGCGTCGGCACCCCGTCCCCGTGGTCGAAGCCGGACTCGGCTGCCCCCGCCGAGGGCCACTCCGTCGACGAGGACCGTGTCGGTGGACGGGGAGAAGCCGTCGTCGGCGCCCTCCTGCCACCATGCGGGTCGCTCGGAAGCGGCAACAGGAGCGGCTGTGGCGGGAGCAACAGGTGTCAGGGAGCGGACGGCACCGTGCAGCCGTCGGAAGACCTCCGGGGGCATGGTCTCGACACGGTCGAGGATCTCGGCGGCCCGCAGGTCGGTGGCGCGTGCCTCGCGCTTCTCCTCGTCGGTCAGCAGCATCGTGCGCAGGGTGAGGATTTCGTCGATCTCCGCCGCGTCGTGCAGATCCCCCGGGCTCTCCGGCGCCACCTGTGGGTGGTCGGGCAGGATGATGGGCGAGGACAGCACCATGTGTCCGGTGCCGCCCCCCTGCGGGCCGCGGGAGCGGGCCGGGGCTGCCGGGGACCCACCGCCGAGGACGGGGAAGGTGAACTCGTTCCGGCACCTGCCCGCGTGCGCGGCCAGGTCCGCAGGCGGATCGATCAGCGAGACGAACTCCACGCCTTCACCGCCGACCAGGCAGTGGGTGGCGATGAGCGCACTGCGCAGCGCCTCGTCGCGCGGGGTCCTCGGATCCGGCACGGATCCCGCGTTCGTGGTATGTACCCGGAGTCGGCAGAGGGCCGGCGAGAGCCGCTCGGCGGCGACCGTGGTGCATGCCCGTAGCTCCTCCCGGCGCCGCACCAGCCGGCCGGCGTGACCCGGAAGCGGCTCGATGTCCACCCCGCCGGCCGCTCCTACCGGAACGGTGTGTTCCCTCTGGAGGAGGTCGTCCAGGCAGACCGTGACATCGGCTTCGCGCGGTACAGCCTCGTCGAACGTCAGATGCACCGTGCCGTCGTCGGTCCGCAACGACTCGACGGTGATGTGGCCACCGTCCCGGCCGGTTTCCTGCACCTGCTTGCACTGCACCTGCAGGTATCGGACCCTCACCCGCACGCACGCGTCGGGCCGTCGGATCCGCAGCAGGCACTCGGTCCGCTGGTACCAGGAGTCTGCGGAGCCGGACACACCCGGAACGACGGGGCCCTCCGACTCGACCCAGTCCCGGGGGAAGAGCACCCCGAACTGCCACCGGACGCGGTTCTTGGCCGATGAGCGACGGTAGGGATAGAGGAGGTAGCCCTCGTACAGGACGGCGTCCGCGACGGCGCTCAACTGCTCGAAGTCGTAGGGGGCCCCGTCCGGCGACTCCTCCATGCCACTCCCCGTGACGGCGCACGGCATGCCGCTCCCGACCGGTCCCTGCGACATCGCGCCTCCTCGTCTCCCTGTGCACGCCATGCCTTCCACCACGTTCACATCGCTCATCCGCACTCGCCTCCTATGGCGCACACCGTTGAGCCGTTGGAGGCGCGCCAGGGGTGGTCGGGCGGACGGCGGCCCGGCGGGTGCGATGTGCCTGGGCCGTGCACCTCGCCGTCGCGGGCGGTCGCGGCAGGCAGTGGCTCGGAGAGGAGTCGGAGCGGTCAGGGCGGATACGGCGAGCAGCAGCATCCGGCGGTCCGGTCGCGCAGAGCTGGCCGGAACAGATCTGGACCCCGGCGGAAAGCAAGGCCCTGATCGGGCGCCGCTTCCACAAGGGCTGCACCGTCTGTCGGCATACTCGCGACGTGCTCAGCGTGTTCCTTCGACCACAGGCGTTCGGCGAAGTCGAGGCCTGGTGACCTGAGCGGTCCAGGACCCGGGTCACCGTGGTCACCTTGGCCGCGGCCGTGCCTCGGCTGGGCCAGGGGTGAGTGACCAGAACGTCGGCGGGATGCCGGCAGAGCAGGGACACCTGCGAGTGCTGTTCGGTCAGAAAGCACCCGCCCGGGATGCCGGTGGCGTCGTTCGGGAGCGGGTGGGAGCCGGTCATTCCGGCGGTGTTTCCCCTTCCAGCAGCCCGGCGAGGCCGTCCGTCGGCAGCACCATGCCGACCGGGGCGTTGCTGTTGAGGTAGAGGGCGTGGTCCGGGGGGACGCGGGTGAGGAGGGTGCTGACCGGGAGGTGCGCGAAGGACAGGCGGCCGGCGGCGTGGAGATAGCGGTCGGAGGTGTAGGCGAGGACCACCGGTGTGCCGTCGGGCGCCGAGGCGCGGACCGGTTCGCCGTCCGCGGTGACCAGGACGGCGACTTCGGCGCCGGACAGGGCGGCGGTGACGGCCTCGGCCGGGGCGTAGCCGGTGGTGGCCAGCTGGATGGCACGGTCGATGTCGTCGGCGGGCTCGGGCCAGCCCATCGCCTCCGGGGACGGCCGGTACTCCGGGTTGTCCTCCCACTCGACGATCGTGCCGTCGGAGTCGGAACGCCACTGGCCGACCACGGCCCAGTCGGGCGGCGGTCCCTCGCCCTGCCAGGCGGGGTCGGGCAGGTAGAGCCAGTGGTCGGGGGCGAGGCGGGCGGCCTGGACGTACTCCTCCGGGGGCGCGGGGTCCAGGGTGGTGTCGGCGGCGGCAGGCGTCTCGGCGCCGGGCTCACTCATCTCGTCCTCTTGTCTCGTGCTCTGTCGGTGCAGGCCGTTCGGCGGCCTTGCTCACGTCATCGTCGTCGTCGGTTCGCGGGTCGGCCAGGCCGGTGGTCCTCTCCGCTTCCAGGCGGGCGAGCAGTGCGCGGGCGTGCTCGTCCGGGAACAGTCCCTCGCGGGCCACGGAGGTCCGCAGCTCCTCCTCGGTCAGCGGGTAGACGTCCCAGTACCGGCCCCAGTTGTCGGAGTAGACCGACGCGGCAGCGGAGTCGAACTCGTCCAGGGCGAGCTGGGCGCCGGTCATCACCTCGTGGAAGCTGTGGTGGCCCACCCCGACCAGGATGCTCGCCAGTCCGGCCCGGATGAGGCCGAGGTCGACGGGGACGCCGGCGAACCGGGTCAGGCGGGCCACGTGCGTGATGATCCGGTAGGCGCTGCCCGAGGTGCCGGTCAGTACCAGGCCGCCGGAGTCCTCGGAACGGGCCTGGAAGTCGGCGGACATCGGCAGCGTGTGCTCCATGCCGGCGGGCGACCAGAGCAGCACTCCGTCCCGGACAGCGCGACGCCACTCGGTCTCGCTGAGCGGAGGGTGGACCTCGTCGGGGCGCAGCGGCGTGCGCAGCATCGCCTCCAGATCCTCCATCTCCTGCGCCTCGTCCTCGGGGTCCAGCTCCGCCGCCCGGAGTTCGGCCACCTGCCGCTCGTACTCCTTGAAACGCTCACTCTTGTGGCGGTCGCGGCGCTCCAGGCCGATCACCGGGTGCTGGGGCTCGACGCCGCCCATGAGGTAGGGGACGAGGTCCTTGGCGACGCCGTTGAACAGGAACGTCACCCGCTCGCGCAGGTTTCCGGACTCCACGACCCGTGCGAGGGACTCGTAGTTCTGCCCGACGGCGCCGGCGGACAGCGCGTTCCTGCTGCCGAACAGCCGGTAGTCGAGCCGGTTGTGCAGGGTGATGTTCCAGAATGCCCGGACGACCTTGCCGAACTCGGCGTTGACCTGCTCGTTCTCGCCCAGGTGCGCGGCAACTCGCTGTTCGAAGAGGAGGGCTTCCTGTGCGTAGCGGATGCGGGCGAGGACCCAGGCGGGTGCGGGTCGGTCACCCGGTGGTGCCGTCGTTCCGCGCTTCGTCTCCGCGTCGGCGTCCGTCTCCGAGGAGTGCTCGTCCGTGTCCTCGTCCAGGGTCAGGGCCGGGAAGGATTCGAGGAGCGGGGCGGCGGTCCTCGCGAGGGGCGCCTGGATCGGGCGGGGTGCGTCGCCGGGAGTCGTGGCCTGGGCCGGGCGGGCCTTGTTCCAGGCATCGGCGCCCGGTTCGGCACCGTCCGGCGTCGTCCGCAGGGTGAGGAACGGCTCCCCCGGGGCGCCGGGCGTGGACAGGTCCGCCGGGAAGTCGGTCCACCACACGGTGCGGCCGAGGCGTTGGGCGATCCGCTCGGCAAGGTCGCCGGGGTCACCGTCGTGGGCCGAGTATGCCAGGACGACCGGGACGTCCAGTTCCTTGCCCGTCAACAACGTGTCGTGCGCGAGGAGTTCGAGGAACTCACCGACCGGAACCCGGTGCGTCTCCCCGTCGGAGGTCAGCTCCAGGAGGTCGGGAGCGTTGCCGTCCGGGGTGACCCGTACGAGGTAGGGGGCGGGGCCCTTCCGGTCAGCCCACGGTGTGTCCATCACGCCGGTAGGCGTGCCGAACCGGGCCAGGTCGACCATCGGCGTCTGCTCGGCGGTGTAGTCGCGCCCGTCGCCGCTCCCGTCACCGGCCGTCGTGCTCACGCCGGTGGTGGCGTACACCCCGGACTCGTCCAGGTCGTAGGCGGCCACCACGTCCGGATCGGTGGCGTCCCGGCCTGCCGCGAAGGCACGGGTGAGCAGGTCGAGCAGGGTGTCGCGGTAGCCGTTCGGCCGGGTGCCGGGCGGCAAATGGAGCACCTTGGGCACCCAGGCGCCGAGGTTCGTGCGGGGGGCGTTCAGGGTCTCCTCGGCCTTGACCCGCGCCCAGAACATCCGGGACCGTTCGGCCTCGCCCACCTTGTCCGGGCCGGACAGGTCCAGGGCGGTGACTGCCTCGTCCTCCAGGTCGCCGTCCCGCATCCACTGGGCGGCGGCCTCGATCGCCGGCACCTCCACGAAGCCGACCAGTTCGTCACCCGGCCAGGTGGCCCAGTGGTCCGCCGCCGCGGCCAGCACGCGGCGCACGGCCGCCCGGTCCACCCCGGACGCCGTCTCCGGGTGCGCCGCGACCACCCGGTTGAGCAGGTCCAGCATGAACGGGCCCGCGGCGTCGAAGTCCGTATCGCTGCGCCACATGTGGTCCACGGCGGCCACGCCGCGCAGCAGCTCCGCGAAGTCGGCCGCGTCGTCCACGTCGTGGCCGAAGGTCAGCCGCAGCGCCCGTACCAGACGCAACGTCCCGGCGCGCATCTCGTCGGTGACCTCGCCGTCGCCGGCGTTCAGGCCGGCGACCGCCGCCAGCCGGTCCAGGTCGGCGCCCGAGGGATCGGGGCGGAACAGGGCCCACGCCCGGTGACGTCCCTGCGCGTCGGCGAACAGGGTCCGCGTGTAGCGTCCGTCACGGCTGCGAGTGCCCTGTGAGCCGTAGGACAGCCGGACACTGCGGCCCGTGGAGTTGGCGAGCTGCTGGCCCAGAGAGAGGCTGCTCAGCGGGTCCGGGACGAACGGGCCGGCGTAGGCGTCGCTCGACGTGTTCGGTGGCACGGGGACGGTGCGGTCTCCGGGGGCGCCGCTCCAGCAGACCACGAAGTCGATCCAGTGGTCCTTCGGCAGGCTCGACAGGCTCTTGCGTCGCCTGAGCCACGGCCCGGCCTCCCGCTCGTCGACCGACCTGACGGTGCCGTCCCTCATCGCCAGGTGGAGGCGGCCGGGCGAGCCGTGCACGTCCAGGCGGTAGGCGGCGGTCTCCGCGCCCGGACGCGGC
Source organism: Streptomyces sp. P9-2 (assembly GCF_051903975.1). NCBI lineage: Bacteria > Bacillati > Actinomycetota > Actinomycetes > Kitasatosporales > Streptomycetaceae > Streptomyces > Streptomyces sp. P9-2. The sequence continues at coordinate 6,875,577 of NZ_CP192633.1, read as the reverse complement.
AGTTCGTGCTCGACGGAGATCCGCCCTGTGGCCGGGTAGTAGTGGACGTACGTCGTCATCCGGTCCAGGTGGCGGTCGTCGTCCTCGAAGTCGGTCGCCCACTCCCCGGCGTGGTGCGAGGCGCGGCCGATCTGTTTGCCCGTCAGCGCGCTGACAATGGGGCGGGTGGCCACCTGGTGGTACCAGTCCGGCACCTCGTCGTCGGGGTCGGGTGCCAGACCGGGCTCGCTCGCGGTCCAGTCGCCCTCGGGGGCCCCGGTGCGCCGGACCGTGTCCACGGTGCTCACCCCGTGGTCCGAGCTGAGCGTCACCTCGCCGCTGTGCGCCCACACCGTCAGGCCGGTGCGGTCCGCGAGCTTGCGCGGCAGGTCGAGGTACTGGTCCCCGGCGAAGGGTACGGCCAGCACGATCGGCGTGTCCTTCGGCAGCCGCTCGTGTGCCGCGTCTGCCGCGACCAGCTCCACGAACTCGTCGATGTCCAGTTCCCGCTTCGAGCCGTCCGGAAGCAGTGCCTCCACCCTGTCGTGCCGCCCGCCGGCCGCGACGACGTACGGGGTGACTCCCCGGGGCCAAGGGGGCCGCCGCGTCTCCGCGATGTCGTACGGGCCGCGGCCCTTGTCCTCCAGTACGTCGCTGCGGGTGGTGTCCAGCCCGGCGGCCGGGTCGGTGTCCGGAGCCCAGTTGAGGCCGGGCACACGGCGGCCCCCGACGGTGAAGTGGCGGGCGCGGCCCGGGTCGGTCACGCCCAACTCGGTCAGGTGGAAGGCGGCCAGGGCGGGCAGGCTCACCGCGCGACCGGCCGCGGCGGCCCTGTTCACCAGCCCGAACAGGGCGTCGCGGGTGTCCCGGTCCACGGGTGTGCCCGGGGCGAGGTGCAGGACGCGGGCGGCGAGGGCGTCGACGTCCAGCGGGCTGTGGCGCAGGGTGCGGTCACGGCGGCGCAGGGCGTCGAGGGTCTGCGTCGCGGCCGCGTCCGGCGCCTGGACGACGCGGATGGTCGCCTGCCGCCCCAGGTCGGCCCGGCTGACGCCGGCGAGGGCGCCCGTGCCCGTCCGGTCGTCGGGCACCCGCTTCATGGCCAGCGCCTTGACGCGGAAGTCCTGGGCGGTCAGTCGCGGGGCGTCGGCGGGGAGGTCCTGCTGCAACTGCTGAAGTGCCTGCGTCAGCTGTCGCACGAAGTGGTTGCGGGCGGCCGTCGCGCGCTTCAGACCCCTGTTGCCCTGGCCGTCGGCGCCGTAGCCGGTGACCTCGACGCGCGGCGGGGCCCAGCCCTGTCGGCGGTTGTGCAGCCCGGCGGCGGCCACCTGGTGCGCCAGCCGCCCGATGGTCTCCCGGCCTGCCGGGGACGGGACCGTCGCCTCCCGCACGTAGGCCACGAGGCTGCGGGGAGGGAGCGCGGACGGCACCGGGGCGGCCGGGCTCGTGTACACCGGCTGGGCAGGGGTGGTGGGCGCGGGCGCGGTGGGAGGTGCGGGCAGGAGGGTGGGAGAGGGCGCGAGGGCGGGCGCCGAGGACATCTCCACACCCTCCATGGGCTCCCCCGCCGACGAAGAGCGGGCCTTGGCTGCGACGCCCGGCGCGGCGAACTCCGTCCGCCTGTCGGGCATGTCCCGCACGGTCGGGACCGGGGCGGTGAGGACCGTTGCCGGCAAGTCGCCGGGCGGGTCGAAGTCGAAGGCGGTGACGTCGAAGCCGGCGAGAACGACGTGGCCGAGGTCCGTGCCGTCCAGGACGGAGAGGTCGAAGTCGGTGAGGCCGGTGGTGTCCGGGGCAGGACCGTCCGTCACCGACACAGCGGTGCGGGGCGTGCCGGTGGCCGTCTCCGGCCGGGCTGCGGGCGCCGGCTGACGCGTGCCGGGCGTCGGCACCGTACGGGCGCCGGTCGTCCCGACGTCCGACGCGGTTTCCCCGGCCGTGCCCTCCGTGGTCATGGTGGGCGTGGTCCAGCGCGGGTGCAGGCCCAGTTCCGAGCGGAGGGTGTCGGCGAGTTCGGCGGCGGACTGGGCGTTCGTCGACCCGGTCAGCATGTGGTCCGCGACCCGGCGCACCGCGTCCCGGAAGTCCTCGCCCGCGTACCGGGAGTCGGCGCGCACCTCGTGCGGCTCGGCCGGCAGGACCAGGACGACGGCGGCGGCCCAGGCACGGGAGGCGTCGGCCTCGTCCGTTCCCTCGGGCGCCGTGGCCGTGAAGTCGGCGTACGCCCGCGCCCACAGCCGCCGTGAGGCGTTGGCGGCCGCCGTGTCCGACGCGGCCGTCCAGGCGTCGGGGCCGGTCATCCTGATCCGGGCCAGGTCGAGCGGCGGCAGCGTGGCCGCGGGCAGCCGGTCGTCGCCGCGCAGCGTCATCTCGGTGCGCTGGCCGACGGAGGGCGTGATGCCCGCCGCCTCCAGGTCGCGCAGGCCGACGGTCTCGCCCTCGGCGGGCGGCGACTGCGCGGGCGGCAGGTCGGCCTCCGTCAGCTGGTCGGCGATCCAGCGGCGGGCGTCGGCGTCCCTCGGGACGGACGGCGCCATGGCACTCTCCCCGGTCTCCCGCTCGGTCTCCCGGGCCGCGCCCAACGCCTCCGGGGTGATGCCCAGGGTCCGCAGTCGTGCCTCGGCGTTCTCCAGCCGGAGGCGCGCCACGTCGACGGCTCGGGCGGCCGCCACCGCCGTCTCGTCACCGCCGACCCGCTCCGTCGTTGCGGCCTCGGTGATGGCCCCGCCCACTGCGGACAGCGCCCGCGCGTGGGCGTCCCAAGCGTCGGCGAGGGCACCGGCGGCCTCGGGAACGGGCTCTGCCTGCGCGTCCGTACGGAGCGTCGCCGCGGAGTTGGCGGCAGGCGCGACGGGGCTCGTGGCGTCGGCCGCCGGGTCGCCCTTGGGGCGGCCGGTCCGGTCCCAAGTGCCGGTCGGGGCCGGCTGCCCGTCGGGCCCCGGCAGCATCGCGACGGTGTACGTGCCGGTCGCCGGGTCGTGGTGGAGGGTGGGGGCGCCGCGGGTGGTCCACCAGTTGCGGGCCGAGTTGCGGGCACCCTCGTCGGGGAGGCTGCCCTCCGACGGCCGGGTCCCGGCGGGGCTGCCGTGCGGGACCACGGCGATCACCTCGGTGTTGCCGGCCTTGTCGAGCAGTTCCGCGTCGTGGAAGACCAGTTCGCCGAACTGCCGGGCGGGCACTGCGGCCGGGGTCGGACCCGGCAGCACGAGCCCGTCGGCGTCGCCGTCGGCGACGTAGACGAAGGGGGTGGGGCGTCCCGGTTGCGTCGCCCAGGGCGCGGGTTCGCTGCCGACCGGGACCAGTGAGCCGTCGGGCCCGCGCCCGAGCAGGGTGATCACGCTCGGGTCGAAGGTGCCACGGGGCCGGTCCGTGCCGTCCAGGGTCCGGCCCCATGCGGTGCCATCGGCATTCTTGAGGAGCCGTTCCGGTGCCAGTACGCCCTGTTGCTCCAGGTGGTGGGCGGCCAGTTCGTGGATCCGGCGCGGGTCGCGGCCCACGGCGGCCGCCTGCCGGGCCACGGTCACCGCTTCGCCGAACCGGGCCGGGTCGGGGGCGGGCAGGTGCAGCACAGCGGCTGCGAACGCGCCCCGGTCCACCCGGCTCGTCACCGTGGCCACCTTGAACGACGCCCACACCAGCCGCGACCACTCGGTCTCGCCGACCGGTGCCGTGGCGTCGAGTCCGAGGATCTGCCGGGCCACGTGTCCGCGCTGCGGGGACGCGGCGAGACCGGCCAGCAGGTGGGCCAGGTGCGGCAGCGCGAGCCAGTCGCTCAGCGGGCCCCGCTGCCCGGCGTCGAGGCGGCCGGCGGCCTCGGTGAGCAGGCGGCGGTGGTCCTCCGGGGTGACCGGCGGTACCGGCCCGGGGGTGAGTCCGGCCGAGCGGTGCCGGGCGAGGATCTGCTCGTACAGGTCCAGGGTGAACCGGCGCGCGCCGTCGCGGTTCAGGGCCGGGTCGGCCTCGTGCATCAGGTCGAGCGCGCCCATGCCGCGCAGCAGCTCCGGATACTCCGCGCTCTCGTCTACCGTGGGGCCGAAGATCTCGCGCAGCGCCCGCACCAGCCGCAGGGTCCGCTCCCGTACGGTGTCCGGGGCGGGGCCCCGACCCGTGTGCAGTCCGACCTCGCGGGCCCGCCCGTCGAGCACTTCGCCGGCCGGCTCGGGCCGGAACATGACCCACCGGTGAGCGCGGCCGCGCGCGTCGGTCACGAGGTTGATGTAGGTCTCGGGGTCGTTGTACCGGGCCGGGCCGACCGAGTTCGACAGGACGGTCGCGAACACCGTGCGGCCCGTCTCGTTCGCCATGTGCTGGCCGGTCGCCACGACCGCGAGCGGGTCGGGCACGAACGGCGGCGGTCCGCTGACGTCACCGCCGAGGACGCCGCCGATGCCGGGGCGTGCCGCCGCGTAGCAGATGAGCGGCACCACGGGGTGTCCGGGGGCGAGCGAGGTGAGGCTGCGGCGGCGGGCGAGCGTGCGCGCGAACCGCGGCCCGTCGTCCTCCCGAGGTCCTTGCGGGGTGTGCCACATGACGGTGCCCGGCGCGCCGTGGTTGTTGGGGAAGTACGGTGCCGGCAGGCCGAGTTCGACCCAGGGCAGGGTGGCGGGGGTGCTGCCGTGGTCGTAGCCGCTGCGCAGATAGGTGTAGGAGGTGACCGATCCGAGGCGGCTGTGTTCCAGCGTCCGTGACCAGCCGCCGTCCGCCTCCTGGGCGAGATCCATCGAGATGTAGCCGGTGGACCGGTGTCCGTCGTGGGCGACGGAGAGGGCGGTGACGCGGTCGTCCGCCGTCCCGCCGGACGGTGCGCCCGGGGACGCCGGTGTGTCGGCGAGCCACTGGCCCCGGGTCGCCCGCCCCTCCTCGTCGAGGAGCAGGAGCATCGAGCGGCCCGGGGCGCTCGGGAGGTGTCCGATGCCCGCCCGGCCGGTGGCGGCCCACACCTCGCGGCCGAGCCGGTCGGCCAGTGCGCGTGGCAGGTCCGAGGGGGCGGCGCCGGGCCGTTCCACGTGGAGCAGGACCGCGCCCGGCCGGTTGGCCAGGTCCTGGTCGAGGGCGAGCAGTTCGCGCAGGACCTCGGGGGGCACGGAGCGCGTGAACCCGCCGAGCCCGCGCACCACGACCGCGTCGTCCCGGCCGGCGGCCAGCACGATGTACGGGTCCGGGTCGCCCGGCACGGGACGCCACGGCGCGTCCTCGGCGCCGCCGTCGGCGGTTGTGCCGTCGGGGGTGCGTCGGACCCGGCCGGTGCTGCCCGCGTCGAAGTCGCCCGGCAGGGCTCGCCCGGTCCAGTTCCGGCCGCGTGGGCGGCCTTGGGCGTCGGTGAGCCCGAAGTCCGGGTGGAACACACCGCGGTGGGCCAGGTAGTGGGCGGACAGCGCGTACAGGGAGGTGATCCCCGCCGACGTGGGGACCGTCATGAGTCGTACCAGGGCGCCGCGGGCGGCGGCGTTCACCTGCTCGGCGGGGCCGAGCAGCAGCACCCGGCGGACCATCGCGTCGAGGTCCAGGAATCCGCCGCGCAGGCGGGCGTCGGCCACCCGCAGCCGGTCCAGCCGCTCCAGCACCTCGGCGGCCCGCTCCCGGTCGACGTTGTCGAGGGCGCCGAGGCCGTACAGCGCGTCGAGGAGCGCTTCGCGGTGCCGCTCGGCTTCGTCGGACGTCACGTCCTGGAGCGTGACGACGCCCGGGGAGGTGGCGGGGGCCGTCGTCGTGGGGTCGCCGAGAGGGTTGGTGCGGTGCCGCACCTGGGGTTGGGGCTGGGGGTGGTTGAGGCCGGTGGTGGCCGGCCGGGTGTGGATGGGGCGGGCCCCTGCCGCACGGTGGGGAAGGTCGATGGTGTCACGGGTGCCGGCCCCGCTCTCCAGCTCGTCGCGGAGGGCCTGGGCGTGCTCGTCGGGGAAGCGGCCGTCCCGCGCGACGTGGGTGCGCAGTTCCTGCTCGCCGAACGGGTGGATGTTCCAGTACCGGCCCCAGTTGTCCGTGTAGTCCAGAGCGCTGTCGTGGTCCGCGATGTCGTCGAGGGCGAGCTGGGCGCCGCGCATCACCTCGTGGAAGGTGTGGTGGTCCACCGTCAGGGAGACGGCCAGCATGCCGGCGCGGATCAGGCCGAGGTCGAGGTCGACGCCCCACTGGTCCCGCATGCGGGCGGCGTGCAGCATGAAGCGGTACGTGGATCCGGCCGTGCCGGTCGCCACCAGGCCGCCCGACGCCTCCGAGCGCTGCTGGAAGTCCGCACTCATCGCGATGTCGTACAGGGATGTCGCCGGCAGCCAGGTCAGTCCGTGCTCGTTGACCGCGATGCGCTGCTCGGCCTCGCTGAGCGGCGGGCGCGCGTCCTCCGGACGCGTCCGGATCGTCACCGACCGCTCCAGCTCCTCGACCGCCTCCTTCTTCTGCGCGGGGGTCAGGTCGGGCGAGGCGAGGATCTCCTTGGCGTGTCGCTCGAACTCGGCATGGGTCTCGCGCTGCCGGCGGCTCGGCCGCTCCTCGGCGATCTCGGGGTGCTGCTCCTCCCTGCCGCCGAGCATGTCGGGTACGAAGTCGCTGGAGATGCCCTCGTAGAGCAACGCCACCAGCTCGCGCAGGTTGCCGCGGCGCAGCACCTGTTGCAGCGCGGGGCGGGAGGTGCCGACGACGCCGGCCTTGTACTTGCTGGTGTCGCCGAACACGCCGAGGCCGCGGGGGTGCCGCTCGCGCGCCGTCTTCCACGCCGCGTTCGCCATCTTGCGGTACTCGGCGACGACGGCCTCGTGCTCGGCCAGGTACTCGCCCAGTCGCTTGTCGAAGGCGAGGGACTCCTCGGCGTAGCGGATACGCGCCATGACCCAGGGCGGCGCGGCGCTGTTCCGGTGTGCCGGGCTCGGCTGCGGGGAGCGGCTGCGCGCGCGGGACGCGGAGGGGCTGGGGACGTCCCCCTCGGAAGCGGGCGTCGCGGGCCGGGTGTCCCGGGGCCTGGCGACGCCCGTCGGCACGTCTGCCGTCGGGCGCCGGGGCGCGGGGCCGGTGAACGCGACGGGCGGCGTCGGCAGTGCCTGGCGGCGGTCGTCGATATCGACGGTCACCATGCGCCCCGTGTCGGGGTCCGTGACGCCGCGCACTCGCTTGGCGCTCAGGGTGAGGCCGAAGTCCCGTACGGCGAGGGGTGTTCCGGTGATGCCCTGCTGGGAGTCGGCCAGGATCCGGGCCAGCCGAGCGCCGAGCGCCGTGCGGACGGCCACGGCACGCTGGCGAGCTCTGGCCTGCGAGCGGTTGCCGTGGCCGGTGACGGTGACGGTCGGCAGCGGCAGGCCGTTGGCCCGGTTCCACAGGCCCACGCGGGCCAGCGTCCGGGCCAGCGCGTCGATCGTGCGCTCGGCGCCGTCAGGGAGGCTGTGCTGCTCGCGCGCGAAGCGGATCGTCCGCTGATGGGGACGCTGGGCGTGGCCGTGAAGCACCACCGTCGTCAGCGGGTTGGCGAGCGCGGGCGAACCGTCCGACAGCAGCGCCGCGTTGACTTCGTGTGCCGACTCCCCCGGCCGCTTGCTGTACGCCCGGAAGAACCACAGGTCCTTGGGGTCGAGCACCGCCGCGGCGGCCCTGACCGCTTCCCTGGCACGGATGCGCGCCCGGTCCGCCTCGCGCAGGGCCAGGGCGTGTTCGGGGCGGTCCTCGTCGAAGTAGAACGGAAGCTGCTCGGCGTCGTGCAGCTCGGCCAGGGCCCTGGCGGCCCGCGCCAGGTCGTCAAGACGGGCCGTCCCCGTGCCGTCCGCGCCGGCGCGCCGTGCGTCGGCCAGCCGCCGTTCGGCCGCCCGGGCGAGGCGGGCCAGGCCGTCGCCGCCGTGCCGGTCGAGGTTGTCCTCGACGACGGCGTCGATCTCCTCGTCCGGGATGCCTCCGCGGGAATGGGTCTCGTTCTCCAGGGTGATCTGGTGGGTGCCGTCCTCGCTGGCCAGGACGACCTGCGCGAAGTGGTAGGGCGCGTGCGGGCCTACCCGGTCGCCGGGCTTGGCATGGTTGTGGGTGAAGAGCTGCGCGCCGCTGTCGTTGGTGGTGCTGACCGACTGGATCAGGTAGCCCTCGCCGACGCCCGCCCAGGCGTGCTCGTTCACGCCGATGCGCCGCGCGGCCGCGGACAGCGGGGCGCGCCGGGGGTTGTCCGCCGGTTCATGGCTCAGGGCGCTGCCGTAGCGTTCGCCGGGGGTGGGGGCGCCGACGACACCGCCCGTGAACCGCCGGTCTCGGCCGGTCTGGCGGGCGGCCCAGCGTGGGGTGACGTCACCGGCGGGCCAGGTGCCCTCGGCGACCTCCGTCAGCGCCTGGGCCAGGTGGTGGGTGCCGGTGACCTCGCGGCCGTGCTGCCCGTTCACGGGGGCGGTGGCGACGGTGTCGCCGGTCGGGCCGCGGAAGGCGACGTGGGACAGGGGCGCGGATCCGGTGCCGGCCACCATCTGGGCGAAGTCCCGTGTGAAGGCGTGCTCCGACGAGCCGGACGCGGTCAGGAACTCGGGCTCGACCCGGAGGAGGGGTTCACCGTAGGAGCCGTCCTCCCTGGGGAGCAGGATGCCCGTCGACTCGTCGGCCTTCAGCCGTACGCCCGCTCCCGCCGCGGCCAGCCGGGCCGACGAGGCGTCGATCGCCGCGCGGGTGGCGTACACCTGGCGTCCACGGCCCGTCGTGCCCTCGCCGTCGGCGAGCAGCGCCAGGGTGCGGTCCTCGGAGATGTGGAGCGCCGGCCGGTCGGCCATGAGGACGGTGCCGTGGTCCTGGCTCGGCAGGAGCAGCGCGTCGGCCTCGGCGCCGGTGCCGTCCCCGGCGTCCACCTCCGCGACGTGGCGCGGGAGGGGCCGGGTGAACAGGACGCCGGTGCCGCGCTTGTCGATGACGCCGTAGTCGCGGGTGATCAGCGGCCGGGTGCGGCGCTCGTCGATCCGCCGTTCGAAGGCGAGTCGGTCGGCGAGGCGGTCGAACTCCGCGTCGCCGTCGCTGCTGGAGAGTTCGCCGTCGTCGTTGTCGGTGCCGGCGTCGCTCTCGCTGTCGCTGCTCAGGTCGCGGGCGCCAGGGAGGCCGTCCTGCTCCGAGGGGTCGACCGGTGCCCAGCTCGCGCCGGTGTCGCCGTCGCGCAGGTCCAGGGCGAGACGGGACCCGGCCGTGGGGTGCGTGGCCACGGCGACCGGTGCCTCGGGGCGCCAGACGCGGCGACCGGTGGTGCCGGCGACGAGGACGGCGAGCGGTGCGGCGATGTGCGGGGGCAGTGCGAGCACGATGTCCGCGCCGCGGGGCCGCCGGCTGTCGTAGGAGATGAGCATCGCGAGCTCGTCGAGGCGGGTCACGCGGAAGGTGCGGCCCGGCGTGAGGGAGACCTCGACGGCGCCGTCGGCCGCCCGGGCGACGACCACATAGGGGTTCTGCCACGGCGCGGGCCGTTCGACGACCCGGCCGGTGCCGCGCAGGAGGTAGGAGTCCGGTCCGGGGGCGGGCTGCCCCGACCGGCCGAAGTCCCGTCCGGCGGCGTTCCCCGCGGGGTCGCGCAGCAGTGTGCCCTCGTCCAGGGCACCGCGTCCGGTCTCGATCTGCCGCTCGACGAAGTAGCGGGCGAGGTCGTCGGTGGTCTCCAGGTCGTCCGAGGAGGCGTCGAGCGCAAGGGAGCCGAGGAGCTGGTGGTCGGCGGGGCCCGGCCGGGCGTCGCCGGACAGGTGCAGGACCTGCCGGGTGACGCGGTTCAGGGCGCGGAACAGCGACTGGGGTTCCTGGTCCTCGCGCGCCTCGGTCGACACCAGTGCGAACAGTCCCTCGGAGGTCTCCCTGAGCCGGTCACCGGGGACGGCGTCCCACCGGGGGCCGAAGACGGTGTTCAGCCAGCCGGTGTCGGCCCAGCGCGGCTGCTCGTTCTCCTCGTCGGAGTCCGGCTCGTCGTCCGAGTCGTCGGACGGCTCGGACTCCTCCCGCACCGTCGTCATGGGGCGGCCGGGAGGCAGGGGCGGCGGGACCGCGCCGTCCGGGCCGGTCTGCGGGGCGCGTTCGGGGAGCGACACGGGGTCGACCCAGGCGGGTTCCCGCCGTTCGGCCGGTGCGGCAGCCCGGGCGTCGGCCCAGCTCGTCCCCTCGGGTGAGGTGTGCGGCTCGGCGTCCCCCGTGACCGCGGCCCACAGCTGGAGGTGACGGGGGCGCAGACCGCTCTGCGCGAGGCCGTCGGGAGCCTGCTCCCGGAAGGCGCCGAGGAGGCTGCCCGGCGCGTCGAGGCGGCCCGGGTTGGCCTCGTCGGGGGTCTCGTCGCGGAGGAAGAGCTGGTGCCCCAGCTCGTGCGCGAACTCCTCCGGGTCGGCGTCCGCCCACCACGCCAGCTGGTTCATCGGCTGGTCGCGGCCGATCAGGTCGACGGTGAGGTGCGGGTCGTCGTCCGGGCCGACGAACTCGACGGTGACGTGCAGCCGGTCACCACCGGGCAGGCGGTGGCCGGGCCGGTTGTAGAACCGCTCCACGCCCTCGGCCACCCGCGCCGTGACGGCGTCGGTCGCCTCGCCGTGCGGGCGCAGGGCGAGGCGCACGGTGAGGTCGGTGACGGTGTCGCCGCCGTGGGTGAAGCGCCGTACGTCGAAACCGGAGCGCACGACGGTCCGCGGCCGGTCGTCGCGGCGGAGCCCGGGCAGCGGCACTTCCTGCCTGAGCGGGACGCGCAGGGCCGTGGAGCCGTAGGCCGGCACCACGTACAGGGCGTCCGGGTCGGCCGCGATCCGGTGCGGCACGGGGTCGGGGGCGAGTTCGGCCAGCCGCGGCGCGAGGGACTCCATGTTGGCGACGCGACCGATCCAGCCGCTGTCGCCGCGCAGCAACGTGCCCGTCGCCTCGTGCACGAAGTCGTGGCCGAACCGCCTCCAGCCGCCGGGCGGGATCTCCGTCCCGTCGGGCAGCCTGATGTGCCCGGTGTCGGCCACCTCGTAACGGAAGGGCTCCGTGCGGGAGTCGGCGGTCCGGGTGTAGGCGTACCAGAGCCCGGGAGGGCGTTCCGTTCCGGTGGCCGGGGACTTGCCCTTCGGGTCCGCGGGCCTGCGCGCGGCGGGTGCCTCGCCGACGGGTACGACCGAGACGGGGCCGCGGGTGATGTCGCTGTGGCGGGGCCTCATGAGGGTGACCGGGCGGCCGATGGGCCACTGCTCGGCCACCGGGTCCAGGCCGTCGTCGCGGGAGCCGCCGCGCAGGCCGCCGTCCGTCCGGAGGCTGCCTCGAGGGCCGCGGGTGGTGACGTGGCGCGGTCCGCCGCGTTGATCGTCGACCGTGATGTCCACGGTGTCGGCGCCCGGGTCACCGCCGGTCGACGCCCTGCTGACCCGTGCCGAGACCGGGTCGATCGTGAACCGGTCGGCGGTGAGGTGCGGTCCGGGGGTGCCGGCCTGGAGTGCCGCGAGCGCGTCGGCCAGTTCGCGGCGGAAGGTGCCCGCGACCGCCTCGGCCCGTACCTTGGCGAGGTCCCGGCCGACCAGGCGGGCGGTGCGCCGGCCGCTGACCGAGACGTCCGGCAGCGGCAGGCCGTTGGCGGCGTTCCACAGCCCCGTCCTCGCCACCACCTTGGCCAGGTGCCGGATGGCGTTGCGGGAGCCCTCAGGGGTCTGCTGAGCACCCTTGTCGAAGGTGACGGAGACCGGCAGGGCCTGCTGGCCGCGGAGCACGACGACGGTGAGCGGGTTGGCCTCGGCCGAGGGGCCTTCGGTGAGCAGCTCGGCGTTGGTGTCGTGGGCCGACTCACCGGGCCGTTTCGCGTACATCCGCATGTACCACTGATGCTTGCCGGGGATGACGGGTTCCAGGTTCCCGATGCGGTTCGCGGCGGCGCGGACGGCGGCCTCCAGTTTCCGCTCGGCCTCCGTGTGTTCCGGTGAGCCCGCGGGCGCGGTCCGCGTCTCCGTCTGGGCCAGCTTGGCCCGGATCAGGGCGAAGGTCAGGTCCAGGTAGCCGCGCAGCTCCGTGAGGGACTCGTCGGTGCCGTCGTCCTCCCGGGCCTCGATCTCCTGGCGGAGCCGCGCGGCGACCGCCCGCAGGTCGTCCAGGTCGTGGTTGCGCAGGTTGGCGTGGACCGCCCGGCGGTGGCGGTGGGTGCGCTGGGAGACACGCGCGTGATTCTCCAGGGAGATCTGGTGGGTGCCGTCCTCGCTGGCCAGGACGACGGTGACGAAGTGGTAGCCGAAGTGCGCGCCTCCGGTGCCGGTCCGCGGCTTGGCGTAGTTGTGCTCCAGGCTGGCCTGGCCGTGCTCGCCGACGGCGGCGACGGACTGGACGAGGTAGCCCTCGCCGACGTCGGCCCAGGCGTGCTCGTTGACGCCGATCCGGCGGGAGGCGTCCGAGAGAGCGTCGCGGCGCGGGTCGTCCGGCCGGTCGAGGCTGAGGGCGCTGCCGTAGGCGCGGCCGGGCAGCGGGCCGCCGTGGCCGCCGGTGGGCCGGTCGTCCAGGCGCACCGCCCCGGCGGCCCAGTCCGGGTCCGCCGACTCCGGCCGTTCATGGCCGTCCGCCACGTGACCGAGGGCGTCGGCGAGGTGGTGGGTGCCGGTGACCTCGACGCCGTCGGAGGCGTTGACGGGTGCCGTGACGGCCCTGCCGCCGCCGGGGGCCCGGAAGACCGTGTGCGAGGTGCGGGAGGTGTCGGCCAGCATGTCGGCGAAGTCCCGGCAGACCTCCTCCGTGGACTGTCCCGAGCGGGTCAGGAAGTCGGGGGTCACACGGTACAGGCGCCGACTGCCCCCGTCGGGGGTGGGCAGGACGATGCCGACGCCCTCGTCGGTGCGCAGCCGTACGGCGAGGCCCGCGCGCGCCAGCTTGACCGAGGACGCTTCGACGGCCTCCCGCGTGGCGAAGACCTGCTGGCCGTACGCGCCGTCCTCGACCGCGAGGGTCCGGTCCTCGGAGATCCGTAGAACGGGACGCTCCGTGACGGGCGTGAGGGTGTGGTCCTGCTCGTTCATGAGGAGCTCGGGGGCGTCCTCAGTACCGGTCATCGACCGCGGGGTCTGCCAGGTGCCCCGGAGGCCGCCGGGCTTGCGGAACAGCACGCCGTCGCCCGTGCCGTCCACGATGCCGTAGTCACGGGTCGACAGCGGCTCGGGGCGGCGTGCGCGGAGCGGGTCGTCGTGTCCGGGGTCCCGCTCGTTCGGCTCGCCGGGCGCGGAGGCCTGCGCGTACAGGTCGAGGAGGTCGTCGAAGTCGCCTTCGCCGCCGGTTCCCCGGTCCGGCACGGCCGTGCTCCACACCGTTCCGGTTCCCTCCTCGACAGGGCCGAGGACGAGGTGATCGGCGCCGGTCCGCCAGTCTGTGGACGGGCGCGGGGCGTGCTCGGAGTACCAGACCTTGGCGCCGGTCAGGTCGGCGACGTGGTGTGCGAGGGTCTCGATGTCGTCGTGGGGGAAGGCCAGGACGATGTCGTCGGTTCCGCGCCTGCCCGGGTCCCGGGTGACGAGCCGGGCGAACTCGCCCGCGTCGTCCAGCGTGACCGTGCCGTCGGGCGTGGTCAGCCGGACCGAGCCCGCGGCCTCCTGGGCGAGGACGACGTACGGCTTCGACCACGGGCCCGGCCAGGTGCTCAGCCTGCCGTCCGCGCCCTCCACCGCGTACGTGTCCAGGGGCGGTACCTGATCACCGGTGCCGGTCCAGTTGCGCACGACGCCGTCGCCGCGCGTGAGCCGGGTCGCCCGTCCCAGCGCCCGGTCGTGGCGCCGCAGGTACGAGGCAAGGGGGGCCTCGCCGGTCAGGGCGGACGGCGGGGCGTCGAGAGCGAGCGAGCCGAGGAGGGCGAGGTGCCCGTCCCGGGACGGCGTGCCGGAGCGGAGTCCGAGGACGCGCCTGGCCAGGCCGTGCAGTTCGCCGAGCGCGCCGGTGGCCTCGCCCGTGGCGTCGGTGTGCTCCCGGGCGAGCTGCCGCAGCGCGACGGCCGTGCCGATGAGCATCCCGGGCGACTGGCGGCTGCGGGTGGCGGGGGTGAAGAGGAGGTCGAGATACTCCTCGGGCGTGAGGTCCGGGCCGCCGTCCCCGCTGTCGGGGGCATCGCCGTCGGAATTCTCGCCGTCGGTGTCCTCGGTGAAGCGGAACTGCGCCAGCCGCTCGGCGTCGGGGTCGTCGGTGAAGCGGAACCGGGCCAGCGCCTCGGCCTCCGTGCGTGAGGGCCGCGGCCGGCCGCCTCCGCCCGGGCCCTCCGCGCCGGACAGCGTGTCGAGACCGTACGCCTCCTCGTGGTGGGGCTCCTGGTCCCGGAGCGGGTCGGCGTCCCGTGTGTGCAGGCCCACGTGGACCTCACGGGCGTCGCCGTAGGAGACGGCGTAGGCGATCGGCGCGGAGGCTTCCGGAGTCGTGGCGGTGCCGTCTGCGGGCGTCGAGGGCGGTGCGGCGGGGGCGGTGGGGGCCGCGGCCTGCTGGGGGCTCAGGTCGCCGTCGAGGGCGGCGCGCAGCAGGTGTTCCAGGGAGTCGGCGGTCAGTGAGCGGTCCCAGCCGCGCCGGGCCGCGTACTCGCCGGCGATCTGCTGGAGGCCGCCCCAGGTGAGAGGGCCGGGATCGGTGCCACCGACCGCCTCGAACCGCAGCTCCTCCAGGGCGCCGAAGCCCTCGACCAGTTCGTGGAACTCCGCCTCGCGCGCCGGCGCGGAGTCGATGTCCGGGCCGTGGGTCCGGCGCAGGGCCCGTACCCAGTGCAGGGCGCGGGTGGTGCGCCGTGGCAGCGCGTCGGGGAGCCGTCCGAGGTCCGCGAGGGCGGCGAGCGCGTCGGCGCCGGGCTCGGGGCGGAACTCGTCGAAGTGCCCCTGGGGGCGGTCCGGGTCGTCGAACTTGATCAGGCGCGGCGGCAGGCCGTTCTCCGCGTCGGCGGTGCCGACCTGGACGTCCGAGGCGAAAACGGTGCGGCCGGTCTCGTTGGCGATGTGCTGGGCGGCGGGCGGCTGGGCGAGCAGGTCCTGGCGGGGGCGGGTGGCGGACAGCTCGCACCACAGCATCCACACCGGCTGCTCGCTCGGCAGCGCCCGCAGGCTCGGCCGCCGGGCCAGCATCCGGCCCAGCTGCACGGGCGGCAGGGCCTGGTTGGCGCCGGTGCTGCGGCGGGGCACGGTGGTGCGTCCTCTGTCGCCGTGGCCGACAGCGACGTAGGAGTCGGCCAGCGAGCGGGGCAGGGACCGCGCGTCGCTCTCCTTGGCGCCGTGGACGCCGGGCAGCGACTCGAGGAAGTCGGAGTAGTGCCGTACGGCGGACAGCAGGCGCATGGACTGCTCGCGGATGGCCATGTCGTGGGCGTCGAGGAACGCCCGCCCGGTCAGCCCCTGTCCGTCGCTGGTGGCCAGCGGGTACGTGTGGATGTCGCCGTCGGGGAAGACCGTGCCGTCGGAGGCGGTGAGCGTGGCGCCGGGGTTCCGCGGGACCATCCCGGGGTCGGCCGGGAACCAGCCGCCTGCCGGGACGCTGCCGGAGGCCGGCGGGGCGAGCACCGGGACGCGCCGTCCGTCGGGGGCCTGCTCCAGCCGCAGGTCGCCGTTGGTGAACCAGGCGCGGGTGCCGGTGCGGTCGGCGATCTCGCGGGCCAGCGTCTCGTTGCGGCCGTCCTCCTCCCCCGCGATCAGGACCACGGGGGTGTCCTGGGGCCGTTCGGGGTCGTGCCGCAGGAGTTCGGCGAGCTCGGCGTCCGAGACCGGAGTGCCGTTGACCAGCACCCGTCCCTCCTCGTCGCGTTCGAGCACGGCCGCGTAGGCGGTGGGCCCCCAGGGCGCGGGGTGCAGGCCCCAGGCGTCGGCGGTCCGGCCCAGGTCCAGGCGGAGACCGGGGCGTCCGGTGAGGTTCCGGCCGTACGCCGTGCTGTCGGGGCCGGTGAGCGAGGAACCCTGCGGGTAGCCCTGTCGGGTCAGTCCGTAGGCGGCGACGGCGTCCAGGGTGACGGCACGGCCCCGCCGGTGGGCGCTGCTGACGAGGGTGAAGGCGTCGAAGTGCCGGGCCGCGTCCACCGGCGCGTCGGGCGGCAGGTGCAGCAGCATGCGGGTGATGCCGTCCAGGTCCAGGGGCCGCCGGCCGAAGTGGGGGTGTGTGGCGCGCGCCGCCTCGATGACGCGCAGAGAGGTGAAGAGCCCGTCGCGGATGTTCTGCGGCAGGTGCTGGGAGCCGAAGGTGGCGTCGACGACGGCCCACAACTCCCGCAGGCGGCGCTGTACGGCGTCGTCGGCGGGCGGCGGCGGCGCTGCGGTGTCCCGGCGGGCGTCGGACGGCGAGGGGGCGGGCCGAGGCGCCGGTGGGTGGGGCTGCGGTACGTGGGTTCCGGTGGTGCCGTCCCACAGGGCGCGGACGGCTTCGTGGGCGGGTCCGTCCTCTGTCGGGGTGCCCTCGGCCACGGCGAACAAGGCGCGGGCGCGGGCCAGCGCCTCGTTCTCGGCGTCGGTGGCCTCGACGGGGTTGACGTCGGCGGGGCGCGTGTCGGTCGCGTCGCCGTAGAGCCGGCGCAGCAGCGGGTAGAGGGCGGGCTGGCGGGTGCGGACCCACTCGGGGCCCGCGTTGACGCGGGGCAGGCCGGTGTAGGGGTCGTTGCCGCCGTTGACGCGCAGGTAGACGTTGGTGAGCTGGGCGAAGAACTCGCGTTCGTCGCGGCTGCTGTAGTTGGGGGCGCTGCGGCGGCCGTCTGCGTCGCGGGAGTGGAGCGGGCCGTCGGGCCAGGCGCCCGCCTCACCGTGCCGGGTGGTGGTGCGGAAGGCGTGGGTGACGCGCTGCCGGTCGGTGGCGTCCAGGCCGTGGAGGTGGACGGTGTGGGCGAACTCGTGGACGGTGGTCGAGTAACCGTCGGGGTAGGCGGACATGCCGGGGCCGACGGTGGTGCGCTCGCCGAGCAGGTTCTCCTCGGTGACGGCGGCGGTGCGCGTGCCGACGCCGCGGACGCCGTCCCAGGGGCGGCCGTCGACGGTGACGGCGCCGTTAAGGAAGCGGAAGGCGTCCAGGGAGGTCAGGGCCTCGGTCCTGGGGACGACCACGACGCGGGAGCCGCCCTTGAGCAGCCGGGCCGTGACCTCGGGGTCGCGCAGCAGCCGGGCGATCTGGGTACGGGCGGCGGCGCGGGCGGAGAAGGGCTGTCCGACCCCGTCGGGCACCTGCGTGATGAGGTCGGCCGCGACCGAGGCGAACTCCTCCGGATCGGTGGCGGTGCGCAGGGCATCCACGAGCGCGGGGTCGGCGGCCAGACGCTCGCGGTCGGCGGGCGTCAGAAGGGTTAGGGCGGCGTTGCGGTCGGTGGCGGACAGGCCGGGCAGCCGGGCGGCGAGCGTACGCACCGGGTCCGCGGTCACCTCGGGTGCGGTGCGCAAGGCGTGGGCGAGGCCGGTCAGTTCGGCTCGCAGGCCGGGCAGGTCGCCGTCGGCGACGCCGAGCTCGCGCCAGGTCCGCTCGTGGCGCGCGAGGGTGTCGGCGTCCAGGGCGGCGGTGTCGAGTACTTCGCTGAGCCGGACGGCGAGGGACGCGGGGGCGCCGGCGGGGCGGGCGGCGCGGTAGGCGTCCTCGGGCAGGGTGGCCGGTGTGAGGGAGGGCGTGCCGTCGGCCGAGGTGGCGCGCAGGGCCCACAGCAGGTCGAGGAGGTCGCGTCCGCGGAAGTCCTGGCCGGTGGCGGTGGCCAGTGTGAGGGCGGCGTCGGCGACGGAGTCTGCGGGCGCGGGCAGGGTGAAGCCGTCGATGCGGACGGTGCCGGTGTACGCGCGTCCGGTCGCGGTGATCCTGATGGTGACGCCGTCGACCGACAGGGCGAGGGTCCGGCCGCCGCCCGTGACGGCCGACGGCCGCACCTGCGCCCCCGGAAACTCCTGCTCCAGCGCCCGCCGGACCGAGGCCGCCGTGGGCAGGCTGCCCCCGGGGAGCCCGAACTCCACGGCGTCCAGCGGGCGGGGGGTGCCGAACTGCACCCGGCCGCGGGCCGCGCCGGCCAGCGTCACGGGGTGCCCGAGGGAGTGCAGTACGGCTCCGGCCCGTCGCCCGACGGCCAGTTGACGGGTGGGGTCACCCTGGCCGCCCCGGTCGCCCGCGAGCGGGCTCAGCTCGTACGCGTCGTCGCCGTCGAGCCCCGGTGGACCGGCGTCGGTGTCGGTCCCGGTGTCGGTGTCGGTCCCGGTGACGGTCGTGGTGGTGCCGGCTGCGGTCTCGGTGGCCGGCCGTCCGTCAGTGGTGGTCTCGGTGGACGACGGGAGCCGCGACGGAGGTGGCGCGGAGGACGGTGACGCCGGCGTGGACGGTGGCAGCGGAACGGCGGTCGTGGTCGCGGTCGCCGTGGTGTCCGGACCGGTGCCGTCGGTGGGTGACGTCCCGGCGGCCGGAGCCGGCGTGCGCTCGATCAGCGGGACGAAGTCGCCGCCCCGACGGCGGAGCCGCAGGTGCGGGCCGCTGGGCCCGCCGGGGCCGAGGTAGGTGTGGGGGGTGCCGTTCTCCTCGACGAGGGTGACGGTGACGCCGGTCGCGGCGGCCGCCCAGCGGACGACCGCCTGGTCGGCCTCGGTGGTGGTCCAGGGGGCCTCGGCGAGGTGACGGCGCAGGTGTCCTTCCTTCGCCTCCGGGCTCGGCGCGGGAGCGCCCGGGCGCCGCGTCAGGGGCGGCGGCGAGAAGAGCGCGGTCCGCTCGGCCGGGGTGCCCGGCAGGCCGTTCAGCCGCATGAGCTGGGCGGGCGACGCTCCGGCGCGCGACCGCAGCCTGCCGGCCTCCCAGCTGTCCAGGTCCGGTTGCGCGGCGGCGTGTCGCAGCGCGGTGGACAGGGCGCCGAAGAAGCCGTTGCCCCGGCCGGTGGGCGTTCCCTGCGTGTAGGTGGCGCCGTCGGGTGCGGTGAGGACGCCGTCCCGGGCGAGGCGGTAGCGCGTGCCGTCGCCGTCGGCGGGCGGGAGCCAGGGGGCGGTGGTGTGGCTGCGGTGCGTGGCCGGCTGGGACGGCTTGCCGATCGCGGCCGACGTATCGCCGGACGTGCCGGAGCCCTCATGTGTCGGTGCCGGCAGCGCGGTGGTGGACGGGGCGGGGGCGTGTGCGGACAAGGCGGCGTGGAAATGACCGTCGGCGGCGAAGAGCACCGGGTCCGCCGCGGGGTCGACGGTGGCGGACCCGTCGCGGGCGGCGCCGTCCCGGTCGTCGCGGTACGGGAGGAAGCGCTGTTCGCGGCCCTCACCGGTGACCACGGTCAGCGAGGTGCCGAGGAGCCGTGCGGCCAGCGCCGGCAGCAGGTCGGCGCCGCCGTGGTCCCCGGCGCGGCGCGCGGGCGGCGCCGGGGTGTCGTCGGGCCGCGCGGCGTCGGCGGGAAGCGGCTCGGCGGCGAACGGGCGGGCGAGGGCGAGGGAGGCCAGCGCCGCCCGCTGCGCCGGGTTCGGCCAGAATGTCTCCGGCAGGCGGCCGAGGGCGTCGAACTCGGCCTGCTGCTCCGGGGACAGCGTGATGCCCGCGCCGTCCAGCTCCTCCTGGGTGAAGGTGTCGGCGGTGTCCGGGGCGAGGGAGTCGAGCAGGTCCCTGTTGTCCGGCCGGCCCAGCTCCCGGGCGAGGCGGTCCCGGGTGGTGTGGACGGCGTCGGCGATGACCTCGGGGTCGCCCGGGGCGGCGGTGAACCGGTCGGCGAGGTCGGCGCCGAGCAGCCGGGCCAGCCGGCCGCGCTCCCCGGCCGTGGCGATCAGCGCGTGGAAGAACGACGCGCCGTCATGCGGTACTTCGTGGACCGCCCGCACGACGGCGCCGTCCGGAGAGGTGAGGGTGCGTACGCCGGTGCCGTCGGGCTCGGTGACGGCGTACGGGGCCGGGGCGCCGGAACGCCACTCGGGCTCCGTGTACTCCTGCGGCACATCCCGCACCGGCACGGCGGCCGAGCCCTGGTGGTGGGCGGTGAGCCGGGACGCGGCGAGGTGCAGCCGGTGGTGGTCGGCGGCGGCGGCGTCCACCCGTCCCTCCCACAGGTGCGCGTCGTCACGGGCGGCCTGCCAGGCGAGGACGGCCGGGGACTCGGCGAGGCTCCGCGGCAGCACGGTCGTCAGCGCCGATGTCAGGCCGGGGTCGCCGTCGCCGAGCGCGGCGCGCTCGTCGGGGCCGAGCGAGAGCCACGCTTCGCGGGTCCGGGCACGGGCGTCGTAGTACTCCTTCTCGGCCACGGCGAGGTCGGCGGCGGCCTTGGCCATGTCGTCCCAGGCGGCGGCGGCCTCTTGGGGGAAGGAGGAGTCGTCCAGGAGGCCGTAGTCGCGGGCCTGGTCCTCGCGCAGCCAGACCAGTGCGGTGGTCTCGGCCTCGGCGGCGCGCGGGCCGCGCTTCGCCTTGCCGAGGGTGCGCAGGGGCCGGCTGTCGGTGATCCGGTGGTCCGCCTCGGAGACCGCCAGCCAGCTCACCGGCAGCGCGAAGAGCATGCTGCGGTCGATGCCGTACTTGACGTGGGTGCCAAGGGTGACGTCCTCGGCGCCCTTGTGTGCGACGCCGTCACCGGCGCCGCCGACCGGGCCGGTGACGCCGGGGTTGGTCAGGCCGGCGCCGCCGGTGGCGACGAGCGGCGCGGTGCCGAGGGCGCCCTCGGAGTTGTCGGTGATCCCGGCTTCCGTCGCTTGGGAGGTCTTGTGCCGCTGCATGCCCTCCATGCGGGGCGCGCTCTCGACGGCGAGCAGGCGGGCGCCGCGCCGGTGCATCTTGGCGTAGAGACGGGACTCGACGGTGTGGGACTGGCCGAACAGACGCGCGGAGGACTGGGTGGGCAGCACGGAGCCGTCCGCGCAGAGTGCCTCCCGGAACCCGGCGGTGAGGCCGCCCTGGGAGGTGGCTTCCTGCTGCGCCTGCGCGGGCGCCGTGCCGAGGGCGGTGAGCGGGGTGTGGCGGGCGATGCGCACCTGCGCGGTCAGCGGGTCGCCGGTGTGCCGCCTGCCGAGGTCGCCGTCGCCGAGGCCGTCCGCGCGGGCGGTGGCGAGGGTGAGCGCGTTCCCGACGTTGGCCGCGCCGCGGATGTCGACGGCGAGCATCCCGGAGCCGGTGCGGTCGTCGAACGGCAGGATGTCGTCGCCGTCCGCGCGCCAGGCGGCGACGGCTTCTCGACGCGCCTGTTCGGCCGTCAGCATGCGTACCGCGCGCTCGGGTTCGCTGACGTCCTGCTCGGTGAGCGTGCCGTCGTCGCCGGTGCCGGACGGCGTGAGCAGTCCCGCCGAGACGAGTTCGTGGAGCGTGCCGACGTGTGCGACGGCACGCGGCGCCAGCGGGTCACCGGCGGCGTCGGTCATGGTGACGGTCAGGATGTAGCCGGTGACGACCTCCGCGTGCGCCTGCGTGGTGGCGATGTCGGGCATCGCGGTGCTGCCGAGGGTGTCGGTGCGGGTGCCGGCCCGCTGTCCGGTCGCCGTCCCCTGGAGGGACGGGTTGGCGGCGAGGACGTCGCTTCCCGGCGTGCGCTGGCCGGCGCTGAGGGTGAGGTCGCCGCCGCGGTCCTGGGTGACGCCGGCCGCGGAGTCGCGGGCGATGGTCCGGTAGTCGTCCACCTCGTACCCGGTGCGCAGCCGCTTCACGGTGGTGCCGGCCGGCGTCAGCTTGAACCGGACCTGTGCCGGGCTGCCGCCGACCGGCAGGTGGTGAGGGCTCGACCAGGTGCGGTGGCGGACCGGCAGGGTCACCCCGTCGGTGGTCAGCTCGTGCAGGTGGGCGAGGAGGAAGTCGGGCGAGAGCCGTTGCAGGACCTGTTCGCGGTCGTGCGAGGGCACCCCGGCCCTCTCCAGGCGCGGCAGGAGCTGCTGGGCCGCGCTGCTCGCGTCGAGCCGGCCGCTGGGGTGGGTCGGGAAGCGCCGGCCGCGCAGGAAGCCCGGCACCCGGTAGCCACCGCCGAGGTTGCGCGGGGTGCCGGTGCCGAGGCCGTCCGGAGCGAGGCCGGTCTCGATGGCGTCCTGCATCGGCAGGTGGAACATGACGGCGTCCCGGACACGGTGGAACGCGGCGGCGGCCCGGCGCGGGGACAGGGCCTGCCCGACGCGGCCGGACAGCCGCCCGGCGACGGACCCGATCCGCTGTCCGGCCCGGGTGCCGATGGTGCCCATCGCGGCCGTCCAGCGGTCCCGGACGGCGACGGCCTCGGCGGCGTCGGCGACCACCAGGTACATGCGCCCGGCGTACGTCATGGTCGTGCTGCGTCCACGGGTGACGGACTGCGCGAGGGCGCGGCCCCTGCCCCACGCGTACTGGAGGGCGCTGCCGTAGGAGCCGGACACCGGCTGGGCGCCGGAGGCCTGCTGCAGCGGCGAGTCGCTGCCCTGGAGACCGAGCGTGGTGCGCGAGGTGGTGCTCGAACTGCCGGTGACCTTGTGGTCGTTGGCGACCGTGTTCTCCAAGGAGGAGGGCTTGGGGTCGCTCATGACCCGTACGTTCTCCAGCTCGCCTCGAACGGCGGCCTTCAGGTAGTGCGTACGGAACGGGCCCGCGCCGTGGAGTCCGGTGACGCGGGTGCCGAACGGGCCGAGATACTGGCCGAGTTGCCCGGCCACGCTGAGGTCGGCCACCGCGCGGCGCAGCGCTGTGCGGACCGGGGTGCCGGGGGCGCTGGTGTGCCAGGAGTCGCCGGAGGCGCGGTCCGCCGTCTCCTGCACGAGCTCCTGGCGTTGCGGGCCGCCCTGGGTGCTGAGCACCACGTGCGGGGAGCCGAGCAGCCGTTCGGCGAGCGACTGACTCTTCGCGTCGGTCATGGACACCGGGCCCGTGCCGTCCAGCAGTTGGTCGGCATCGAGGGCGGACAGCCGCCGCGAGGCGGGGGCCGTGGGGGTGGAGGTCGTGGCCGTCGACGTCGCTGGGGCGGCGGACGGGTCCGTGGACGGCGCGGCGGGCAGGTCCGTGGGAGCGTAGCGGTCGGAGCCGTGAGCGGCGGGGACGGCCAGTTCGACCCGTCCCACGGTCTCGGTGCCGCGGCGGAACAGCGGGCGTTCCGCGACCGTGCTGACGAAGACGCCCACGCCGAGCAGTCCGGCCGTCAGCAGCCGGGGCCAGCCGCGCGGACGACGGTGCCCCTCGAAGTCGGCCCTGAGCTCCACCCGGTAGCTGTAGAGGTCGATGCCGCTCTGGGCCGTCAGGTGGTCGTGGGCGACGGTGACCGTGTTCCGGGTGGCCTCCTGACGGGTGTGGGCGTAGCGCCCGCCGACCATGAGGTTGCCGATCTGGCGCGGCAGTCCGGTGTCGCCCACCTTGTCGTGATCACGGGGCGAGACGCCCACCTCGACACCGGCGGAGTAGGTGCTGGACTGCTGCTGGCCCTCGCCCGAGACCTCGTTGCCGATCACCGCGTTGCGCAGCGTCCGCTCGTTCAGGGTGGTCTCGAACCGGCGGTCGGTCAGCCGGGCCCGCAGGGTCAGCGTGTGGTGCCCGCGCCTGACCTTGCCGTCCTCGACGAGCGTGACCGGGACGCCGGTGGTGGTCAGGTCGTCCAGCGCCTGGGCGAGGGTGGGCCGGTTCAGGGCCTCGCTCACCTGCCGCTCGTTGAACCACGCCGTCCGCAGCCGCTCGTCGCTGTACCAGAGCCGCGCCAGACGCGGGTGGTTCCGCATCGCGGGCGGGAGGAACAGCGACGGGTAGGAGGCGTGCAGGGTGTCCAGGACCGTGTCCGCGAACGTCTGCAGGGGGTCGCGCTGGGGCTTCGGGGTGCCGCTCTGCGCCGGCGCCGTCTGCGGGCCGGTGACGGGAGCGGTCCCGGTGCCGACGGCCCCGGGCACGTTCCCGGTCTGGTTCTCGGGCCGGAAGCCCTCCGCGCGGACCTGGCCTCCGAGATGGACCGGGTCCTCCTTCTTGAGGTACCACGGCACCGGGGGTTCGACGTCCTGGTTCGGGCCCGTACGCCCGGGTGTGCGACTGTCCCATCCGGCGAGCCTGCGGGCGTCCTGGGTGGACATCCAGTCCAGGCTGACCACCCGCACCGGCCGCGCTGCGGACCTCGGTTCGCCGGCGCCCCGGACCATCAGGGTGCGCTCGACCCGGTACAGCGCCATCGGCTGGTTGCGGACCCGCCCGGTCACCTTGCGGGCCGCGTCGGTGCCCAGGTAGTGGCCGCGCCCGGCGGCGAGGTCCGTGCGGACCACCGGCCCGCCCTGCACCCGCACGTCGGTGACCGGCCCGGCGAACTGGTGGTTCGGCCCGGAGGTGACCTGAAGCCCGAACCGGGTCTCCCGGACGTGCCCGCGCTGGTTGGAATACGTGGTCTGGGTGAGTTCGCGCACCTCGACCTTGGTCGACTCGGTGACCAGGTCGGCGCGGTGCGGCACCGAGCGCTCCACGACCAGGTGTCCCAGTGGACGTCGGCCGCGTCCCCGGGTGAGTTCCGGTCCGCTGACCGGCCCGGTCAGCCGTCCGAACAGGCCGAGCAATCGCCCGGGACGGGTGTACGACACGAGGGTGCGGTGGGCCGAACTGCCGGGCCGCGCGCCGGAGAGGGCCAGCGCCACGTCCTCCGCCGGGTCCGTCAGGTAGAGGCCCGTGGAGTCGAGCAGCCGCGGGTGCTCCCCCTCCGGGAAGGTCAGGGTGCGGGGTGCCCGGCGCGGCCCCTCGTAGGGCACGGTCAGGTCGTCCGGCAGCCGCCAGCTCAGCCCGTCACGCATGCCGAACTCGGCGGTGTGCACCAGCTGTCGCGTCCAGCGCGGGCCCGGCGCGATACCGGTCGTGTCCTCCGTACCGGGCGTCCCGCCGGTGACGGCCGGGGCGGCGGGGCGGGGCGCCTCGGTGACGCGGTGGACCCGTACCCGGTAGTGGACGTCGTCCAGGTGCAGGTGGGAGCCCTGGTGCGCGCGGTGCTCGGCCTGCTGGTACGACGTGGTGCCCTGGTTGTAGTCGGTGCGGCGGGCCCAGCCCAGCGAGGCGCCGATCTTCAGCAGCCAGTCCAGCGGCGGGCCCATGCTCACGGCACCCGCGATCCGGCGTCCGAAGCCCACCGTGCGCCCACCGCCGGTGCCGCTCTGCCCGCGCCGCGCCGTGTCCGCCTTGACCGTGCCGCCGCCCGGGTCCGAGAGGCGCACCCAGCGGTGGTACGGAACGGCCTCCACCGTCATCTCCAGGCCGACGCCGGACTTCTCCCGGCCCACGAGGCGGGCGCCGCGCGGGGCGGTGAACGCGGAGGGCTGGTCGGTCAGCAGCCTCAGCAGCTCCTCCTCGTCGAACCTCGCCTGCAGCCGGTCCGGCAGCCCGTCGAGGATCTGTCGCGCCGCGAGTTCGGGCGCGCGCAGGGTGAGGACACCGGTCCCGGCGAACAGCCCGGTGGGCTCGGCGCCCGGCGGTGTCCCGTCCGCGCCGGTGTCGCCCGGGTCGGCTCCCGGCCTGATCAGCGCGGCGGGCAGCCTGCTTCCGTCCTCGAAGGTGACCGTGCGAGGCGCCGGGCCCGGCCGACGGGCGTCCGGGCCGGTCAGCAGCCGGGGCGGACGATACCGGTCCAGCTGTGTCTCCAGCGGCGTCCTGTCGCCCTCATCGGCCGTGCCGGGGGCGGTGTCCGTGATCCCGGCCATCTCGCGCAGCCAGTCCCCGTACGGGTCCGACCCCTTCGGGATGGATACCGGGTCCGGAGCGGGGTTCGGGTCCGTGGTGGGGACCAGGGCGTCGAAGTGGTCGGTTCCGTTGTACGCCACGTGCAGGGGGTCGCCCGTGCCGCCCGCGTGCAGTGCGATCGTGGTCAGCGCGCCGGGTGTCCGCGGGTCGGGCTGCACGATCCGCAGGTCGAGGTCGAGCGTGTGCGCCAGCGCCTCCGGGATGAGGTCGGCGAAGGGGGACCGCCACAGGTCCACGCGCGCGGCGGTGGCGGCCAGCAGTCCGCGACCGCCGAGCCGCCGCGCGTCGGCGGGGGTGGGCGCCACCTCGGCGAGCCCCGGGTAGTCGCTGCCGGCGACGATCTCCCGCCACCGGCCCGTGTCGCCGTCGGTGACGACCTCCTGTGCGATCCGGTCCCACTCCTCGGCGATCCGGCGCTGCGCGCCCGCGTCGCTCTCCCCGGCCAGAGCACGAAGCCGCAGGTCGTTGACGACGGAGTGGACCGGGTCCGGCACGAGGGCGTCGGCGATGTCGCCGAGTTCGGTGTGGGCGACACGGTCCCGCACCCGCGCGCGCAACCCGTCGGCGTTCCCCGCGGCCCAGGCGGGCGGCACCTCCCTGGAACGCGCGCTGTCGAGGACCGACCGGAAGAAGCAGTTGCCGTCGGGCCGGGCGACGACCCGGCGGAAGGTGAGTCCGCCCGCCCGGAGGAGGCTCCCTGGCTCCGGAGTGGCGGTCACCGGGCCGAACGCGGTCAGGTCCTCGGCAAGACTCTCCGGCCGGCTCGGCGCGGGCGACAGGTCGGGCCTGCGGCGGGCGAGTTCGGCGGTGTCCTCGGGGCCGAGGCCCAGTTCGGACAGGGGCAGCGGATCGTCCGACAGCCCCCAGGCGACCTGGGCCGACCGGGCGTAGTCGAGTCCGCGCACGTCGTCCTGGGAGACGAGCGCGGTCGGCGGCAACGTGGGCGGCGGCGGGGGGATCAGGTCGTCGAGTGTGGTGCCGGGCCCCTGGTCGGCGCGGGCGGCGGCCGCCGCCCGCAGGAAGGCGGTGTACTGCTCAGGCGTGGGTCCGGTGGACGGGTCGACGGCGGAGCGGCTGTCCGTGCGACCGCCAACCGGGCCGCCTCCGGCGCCGTGCCAGTCGGTGACCATACGGCGGAGCAGGTCGGGGGTCATGCGGCCGTCGCCGTAACGCGCCGCGCTGTCCGTGCCCTGCCAGCGCAGGCCGTCCACGTGCGCGAGGCCGGCCAGCAGCTCCCGGTTGCCGGGCTGCTTCTCGGCGCCCGGTCCGAGCGCGTCGCGCAGCGTGCGGATCTGCTGCAGCGTGCGGGCGCGGGCGAACGGGTCCGCCGGGCCGGGGCCCGCGTGCAGACCGGCGTCGCGCGCAAGCTGGTCCAGGTCGGCACCGCCGGGTTCCGGGGTGAACAGCCGCCACCGCCCCGGCCCGTCCCCGTTGTCGACGAGCACCGCGCGGACGTTGCCGTCCTTGTCGCGGGCTGTACCGACCTCGCTGGTCGGCGCGTACACGGAGCGCCCGGTCCGGTTGGCCACGTGCTGGGCTACCGGGAGGCCCGCGATCCTCGGCTGCCGCCCGGTCTCGCAGGAGTACAGCACGAGCGGCCGTTGCCGGTCGCCGTCGGCCGCCCACGCCTTGAGCGCCTCACCGAGCTGGACGCCACTCACCTTCACGGTGGGCCGGGAGGCGTCGTGGGTGCCGAGGGTGACGGCACGCGGGGTGCCGTGTCCCACGAAGTAGTCGGCGCCCTGCTCGGTGCCGGCGCCGGGGAGTGCGGTCGTCGGACCGGTGAACACGGCACGGGGGGCTGACGGCGCCGTGACCGTCGCGTCGGCGGTGTTCGGGGCGGCGGGGCCGGATTCCGTGCGTACGCCTCGGTACGAGTTGTGTCCGAGCAGCGCCCGGCGTCCGGCGTCGCGGGCGGTGCCGTCGTCGGCCGGGTCCTGGGAGATGGTCAGCGTTCGCACGGTACGGCCCGGTTCGGGCCGTACCGCCGTGTCCGGAACGAGACGCCGCACCTGTTCGAGCGGGACGGATCGCCCGTCCAGAGTGGCGAGGGCCGGCTCGCCGACCGGCCGTGGGTTCCCGGCCGCAGGGCGTACCACGACCTGGGAGCCGGGCGGCGGGGTCACGACGGGCGAGGTATCGCCACCGTCAGCCGACTCCACGTGCAGCACGGTGGCGGGCTCGCTCCAGGGGCGCGACGCCGAATCAAACTTGGCCGCGCCGTCCGGGGGGACACTCGCGTCGGTGTTCGGGACGGCTCCGGCGCCCGTCTGCGATACGGGCTTGACCGGCGCTACCGGTGCCTTCCCGGACGGGTCCACGTCCGCTGAGGGCTCAAGCCCCGTGCCCACGGACGGGGCGCTCTCGGTGACGACGGGCCGCACGTCCGGGGCCGGACCGAGGGCGTCGGCGAGCGGCAGCAGCACGTCGGCGCCGGGGAAGTCGGTCCCCGGGTCCGGGGCGCCCGCCGTGACGGGGGCAGGACCGGTGAGCGGGCGCGCCTGGACCGGGCCGTCAGATGTCTCGCGGGTCAGCTCGACGGCGGCGCGATTCGGGCGTCCGGTGCTGTCCGGCGCGGTCGGCGGACCGAGGACCACGGCGCGGTCGGTGCCGGCCCTGTCGAGGAGCGCGGCCGCCTCCGGCGAACCCGCTGCCGGCGGCGGCCCTTCGGACACGACGACCGTGAGCGGCGAGGCGTCCCCGTCGACGGTGACAGGGCCGGTCGCTTCGGCCTCCGGCGGCGCGGGGGCGGTGTCGCCGGGCGACAAGTCCGGGGCCTCTGACACACCGTCCGTCGTCGTCACCGTCTCGGAGACAGGGGCGTCCTCCTGCCCCGGTACGTCGACGGTACGCGGGTCCTGATCCGCCGCGGGGGCGCCGCCGTCGGACGTCACGGCGCCCCGGTTACCGGTGCCCGCGCCGCTCCCGACACCCGCTCCTGGCCCGGCACTCGTACCGCCGGTCGCCGCCCCGGGGGCGGCGCTCGGGCCCGCACCGGTGCCGGACACCGCACCAGGAGCCGCACTCGGCCCTACACCCGTGCCGGACACCGCACCAGGAGCCGCACTCGGCCCCACACCCATGCCGGACACCGCACCAGGAGCCGCACTCGGCCCCACACCCATGCCGGACACCGCACCGGGGTCGGCCCCTGTGCCCTTGGCGGTGTTTCCCGCAGCCGCCCCCTCCCCGGCGCCCGCGCCGACGTCCGCACTCACGCCGGCCCCCAGGCCGGTGCCCGGACCGAAGCCGCTCCCCTCCCCCACCGGCACCGAGCCGTCGGTGACGGTGAGCGGCGGCGTCACCGTCACCGGTGTCCCGAAGCCCTCCAGAGCCCGGCGCACGCCGTCCGCGTCGGCCTCCGTGGCGGGGCCGCTCCCCACGGGGACCACGCGGATCTCCGGGGCCTCGGACAGGTTGCCGTGCAAGGTGTCGCGGACGCCGATCTCCGTGGCGCCGGGAGGCTGCTCGCCACGCAGGGTGGTGAGGTCGCGGAGAGCCTGCTCACGGATGTCGGCGGAACCGCGGTGGACCTGCTGCCACAGGGCGTTCTCCGTGGCGGTCGCGGGCAGCGTGCCCGGGGAGTACGGCGGCGGGGCGGGGGACGTGTACGGCGGCGGGTCCGTCACGGAGTACGGGGGCGGCGCCTCGACGCCGCTGTCCAGCGGCGACGGGACGGGGGTGGTGCCGGTGCCGCCGGCGGTGTCCGGATCTGAGGGGCCGTCGATACGGCCGGTGCCGCCACCGGTGCGGGACGGCCCTTCGGAGCCGCCAGTCCCCGAGGACGCGACGTCGCCGCTGGAGACGGTGGGCGGCTTGTCACGGAACCCTTCGAGGATGTTGCGCAGTTCGGCGCTTCCGTTCTTGGCGCCGTCCGTGAGTGTGGCCTCCACCTGGCTGCTGAGACCTGCGCCGACGAAAGTGGACCAGCTCGTGGACCAGTCGCCGTCGAACGCGCCCTTGATGAGGATCTCGGCGAGCGCCTCGCCGGAGCCGGCGGCGAGGAAGTCGGCCGTGCCCTTGATGCCGTAGTGCCCGGCGATCGCGCCCGGCCGGTCGGCGTTGTTGCGCAGGATCTGGTTGTTCCGCCACAGGTCGGGGTTGTTGCGGAAGTTGTTCCGGAAGGAGAACAGGTCCCGGAAGCCGGTCGGCGGGTTGTACATGGGACCGGGGCTGTTCGTGACCGGGTCGGGACGGTTGTCCGGGGTGGTGTCGAACTTGGTGTCCGGGTCCGGCTTGGAGTTCGGTGTGCGGTTGCCGGCGTCGAGGTCGAGGTCGTTCCTCACCTTCGGCGGCAGCTTGAAGTCGAGGTCGGTCCCGTTCTTCAGGAAGGTGTCGTCGTAGCTCTTGACGATCTTGCGGGCGTACTCGGCGAAGATGCTGGTGAGCCCGCCGGCGGCGGCGCCGAACGCACCGTCCTTGAGGATCTGGCTCCAGTCGAAGCCGTCGGGACGGCGGCCGTCGGGGGCGAAGTTCATCATCGCCAGCCGGACCGCGAACGTGGTGAACGCCTCGGAGAACGCCTCGGTCAGCGAGGGTGCGATGTGCAGCCGCTGGAGCAGGTGGCTGAGCGTGGTGAGGATGAAGAACCGGCTGCGCATCTTGGCCAGCATGATCTGGCTGGCCGACGCGCCGCCGGTGAAGAACGACATCGCCAGGTAGATGGCGATCTCGATGAGCAGCCGGATGACCTCGGCTATCACCTGCCACTTGGACTCCATGATGTCCATGGAGGTCTTGCGCCGGCCCTCGGCGATCTTGTCCAGCTGTTCGGCGAACTCCCGCAGGTAGTTCCTGCCACCGTCGTCGGTCAGGGTGCCCATGGCGGCGGCGTACGCCTTCGACAGGTCGTCCGGCATGGACTGACCGATGTCGTGCACCGACTTCTGGATCAGCGCGGACATCTGGTCGATCTTGCGGCCCAGGCGGGCGTAGGGCACGCGGCTCTCGTAGGCGAGATCCTCGTCCGCGTCGATGAGCCTCTCTCCTGTGAGGATGAAGATCATCGCGTTGACCTCGGGCGACGGCATGATGCTCATCGGCGACCACCCGTCAGGCCGTGCGGGCAGCACCGCGGGGCCGCTCCCGGCATGGTGCGGGAGCGGCCTGCGGCGTGGAGGTCAGTGGCGTCCATGCCCGCCCGTGTCGCCGCCGCCCGAGCCGTCGAGACCGAAGCCGTCGGTCTCGATCCGGCTGGTTCTGCGGTCGATGTCCTCCAGGTTGCGGTCGCGGGTGTCCTCCATGAGCCGGACCTGGCTGAGCGTGGCGTCGGTGATGCTCACCAGCGCGTCGCGGACGGACATCATGGTGTCCTTGGTGGTCTGTCGCTCCTTCTGCTCCTGCGGTCTGGCCTTCTCCGCGAAGTCACCCGACGTGCCGGGCCACGAGACCGTGGGGGCGAGACCGTCGAGGAACTCCTCGGTCATGCTCCTGGCCAGGGTGGCGATCTCCTCCAACTGCCCGGTCAGCGCCTCGATGCGGGCCGGGTCGACGTAGTACCGCTGTCCCATGTCAGTCCTCCCCGTCCTCGCCGAGCGCGTCGCGCCAGCCCGGTACCGCGCCGTCCGCGCGTCCCGTGTCCTCCTCGTCCTTCTCCAGCACGCCGGGGCCGAAGATGCGCTCCCAGTCCAGCTCGAAGCCCTTCAGTTCGGGCACCTCGCTGCTGGGTTCGGTGAAGGGGGCCATCGCCTTCATCACGTGCCGATTCATCTTCAGCCGCGCCGCGCTCGCCGCCTCCAGGACGCTGGCGGCCAGTTCCTGCGGGGACATGGAGCGGTACTTGTTTTCCAGGAACTCGATGCCGGTCAGCTCCCCCTGCGGCCCTACGGTGGCGCGGACGGCACGGTCGGAGGAGAGCACCGCGAACGAGGCCTGCCGCAGCTCGCGCTCGGTGCGCTCGACCGCCTCCTGGGCCGACCGGAGTTCGGCCATGGCCCTCTCCAGACGCTGTTCCAGTGGCTCCGTCACGTCCGCTCCCCTGCTGTCCTGCGACTGCACAGTCGATCTTGCCCGATGAGGTGTCCGCCGCGACAGCCGGGGCGAGTGGTGTTCGTCCCCGGCCCGGGGCGGCCGTCTTCCGGTCGCCTCCGTCATCGTCCGATGACGGCCGGCGTACCGCCGTCCTCGGTGCCCCACACGTCCGCGTCCTCCTCCAGGTAGTCGGCGGACGTGCTGACCCTGCGGCCCTCGTCCGCCGTCTCCTCCTCGGGGGTGGCACCGCCGGTGGTGGCCACGCGGGATGCCGGGGACAGGAATGTGTCACTGTCCTCCTGGCGGTTCCAGGGGCTGCGCCGCCTGCGGTTGCGGCGCTCGCTCTCCTCGGCCGCGTCGACCAGGACGGCCCGCACCCGCTCGCCGTTGCCCTTGTCGCCGCCTCCTCCGGCACCGCCCATGCCGCCCATGCCGCCCATCGGCATACCGGGGGTGCCGGGCATGCCCGGGGCGCCGGGGGCGCCGGACGCGGCGACCGCGCCGAGGGAGCCGCCGCCGGCCGCGGTGGTGCCGTCGGACAACGGCGCTGCGGCGCCCGTGACCACGCCGTCGGTGCCGACGGAGGCACCGGCGGTGAGTCCTGCGCCGTTGGCCGAGCTGAGGGAACCCCCGTTGCTCAGGCCGAGGCCGGAGGGCATAACAGTCTCGGTGCTGATGCCGCCGCCCAGTCCACCGCCGCCGAGCGCGTCGAGGGCGTCGAGGGCGTCGAGGGCGTCGAGGGCGTCGAGCCGGTCGAGAATGCCACGGCCGTCCGAACCGGTCGGCGTACGACCGGTGTTCAGGTCGTGCAGGTTCACCGTCTCGCTGTTGCCCTGCGCGTCGGTGACGGTGGCGATACCGGTCTCCGGGTCGACGACCTGGGTGCTGCCGTCCGGGAATTCGGTGGTCAGCATGCCGTTGTCCAGGGAGGTGACGGAACCGTCGGGATTGGTCACCTGCACGCCGTGGGTCAGGTCCGTGGTGGTGACGGACCCGTCCGGGTGGGTGGCGGTCAGCATCCCGGTCTGGGTGTCGAACGTCGCCCGGGTGCCGTCCGGGAACCGGGTGAGCAGGTCGTCGCCGGCCAGCGACGTCTCCCCGCCCGTCGGCGTCCGAAGTCCCGAGCCGCTGTCGGAGTTGAGGCCGTCGAGGCTTCCCAGGTCGAGGTCGCCGAGGCCGCTCAGGTCCCCGTTCGACTGGGTCGGCAGGTCACCCAGGGAGCTGAGGTCGCTCCGGCCGTTGAGGCCGCCGGGACTGCCCAGGTCGGTGGTGGTCGTCGTACCGCCAGGGTTGGTCGTGACCGCCTGGCCCGTCGACGGGTCGATGCTCTGCGTCGTGCCGTCCGGGAACGTCGTCGTGAGGGTTCCGTCATCGCCCAGCGACGTGACCGAGCCGTCCGGGTTGGTCACCTGCAGGCCATTGCCCAGATCGGTCGTCGTCACCGAACCGTCCGGGCCGGTCGTCGTCAGGGTTCCGGTGTCCGGATCGAAGCTCGTGCTGCTCCCGTCCGGGAACCTGCTGGTCAGCTCGCCGCCCGTCAGCTGCGTGGTGCCGCCCGTCGGCGTGTCCAGCACCCCGCCGCCGGCACCGCTGTTGAGGTCGCCCAGGCTGCCCAGGTCGGTGGTGGTCGTCGTACCGTCCGGGTTGGTCGTGACCGCCTGGCCCGTCGACGGGTCGATGGTCTCCGAACGCCCGTCCGGGAAAGTCGTGGTGAGCTTGCCGTCGTCGGTGAGGGAGGTGACGGATCCGTCCGGGTTGGTCACCCGCAGGCCGTTGCCGAGGTCGGTGGTGGTGGTCGTCCCGTCGGGTCCGGTCGTTGTGAGCAGCCCGGTGTCGGGGTCGAAGCTGGTGCTGCTGCCGTCCGGGAACCGCGCGACCGGGTTGCCGCCGACGAGGCCGGTGGTGCGCTCGGACGGCATCCGGGTGCCGCCGCCGGAGTTGAGGCCGCCGAGACTGCCCAGGTTCGCCGTCGGAGGCACGACCGTCTGCTGGTCGCCGCCGCCCGTGCCGCCGGTGTCGCTCAGGCCGGCGAGGCTCTCGTTGACCGCCTTGTCGGCGTCACCGAGGGCGCCGAGGTTCCGGGTGAGCGATCCGTCGCCACCACCACCGCCACCGTTGATGCCGTCCATGCCTCCCAGGCTCTCGGTGACGGGGACGTCCCGGTTCAGCAGGTCGTCGAGGCCGCCGAGGTCCGTCGTCGTCCGGTCGTTGAGCGTCCGCAGCTGCTCCTGGGCCTCGTCCGCCTGCTTCTCCTGCTCGGCGCGGAGTTCGTCCTGGTACCGGCGGTCCTCCTCGCGCTGGCGGTTCTGTTCCTCCCGCAGCTCGTCCTGGTACCGCCTGTCCTCCTCACGCTGCCGGTTCTGCTCCTCACGCAGCTCGTCCTGGTACCGCCTGTCCTCCTCACGCTGCCGGTTCTGCTCTTCCCGCAGCTCGTCCTGGTACCGCCTGTTCTCTTCGTTCTGCCGGTTGATCTCGTCCTGGGCCTCTTCGGCCTTGCGCTCCTCGTACTCCTGCGAGGCGGTGCTGGTCGACTTCGGCTCGGGGACGTTCTCGGTGAAGTCGCCGCTCAGGTCCAGGAAGGTGTTGTTCAGCGTGGACTGCACGCTCCGCGCGGGCTTGACGAGGTACTCGTCGACCCCCCGGCTCCAGATCTGTACGGCCTTGTCGCCGACCTTCGCCCAGTTGGCGATGTCGGTGAGGTCGCCGTACTCGGGGTGGTTCTGCGAGAAGCCTTCCTTCGGGTCGTGGTAGGTGGACGAGGAGTACGCCGAGTAGGTCGTCTTGATGTCGGTCTTGGCGACGTTGTTCGCGTCGACCCACAGGGCAAGGTCGTCCAGCACGTACCGCAGCACCTGGTGCGGGTCGTAGTAGTCGGAATTGGCCCAGGTGATCCAGGCGTCCAGCAGCTTGTCGGCGGCGTTCTCCAGGGCCTGGCGGGCCTGGGAGAGGGCGCGCGAGTAGACCGTTTTGCCGGTTCCGTCGCCCTCGCCGGTGCTGGGCGTCTCGTCGAACGTCTCGATGTACGCGTCGTAGTTCTCGCGGATCTTCGTCAGCAGGCTGCGGAAGACCTCCGCGGCCTCGCCCTTCCAGGTGGCGTCCTCCCGGCCGAGGGCGTCCTCCCACTCCTTGATCTTCGGCCCCTGGTCCCGGAAGAACTGGGCCGCGAAGTCGAAGCTCTGACCGGTGGTGTCGAAGGACTTGAGGTCGATCACGGCGTCCTCGGCCACTCCCAGGTCGCTGAAGCGGGCGTTCGCCGTGTTGCCGCCGCGCAGTTCGAGGAGCGCCGTGCGCGGACCGTTCATGTACCGGGCGAGCGCCACGGTGCTCATCTCGTCCTTGTTGTAGTCCTTGAACTCGTTGCCCTCGCGCACGGAGGCGTTGGCGACGTCGTCCGTCCCCGGGTCGGCGAAGATCAGCTCGTCGCCCGCCCGTACCCGGCCCTCGAAGACGATCCTGGCCTGCTTGATCTGGGTCTTCTTTCCGCCGTCGAAGAACCAGATGTCGTAATCCTCACCGGTGTTGCGCAGGAAGCCGGAGGCGTCCTGGACGAACGAGCCGAGGCCCCGGTCCCTGATGTCCATCCGGAACAGCTTGCCGCCGTGGTCGGAGCGCAGGGTGTCGAAAATGGTGCTGCGGTCCGGCACGGGGTAGCCCGTGATGTGCGTGACCACGGAAGCCCAGACGTCGGACGACGCGTCCGTGACGTCTTCGTACCTGTTGACGTTCTCTTCCGAGTTCGGGTCGTAACGGTCGACCACCGGGCGCCCTCTCTGGTCGCGTTGTCGTGGGTCACGCGACGGGAGTGTCGCGGGGTGCGGGTTCTCTAGGAGTCGGTGTTGTCACCGCCGCCGCCGGCGGTGAGGGTGTCGACCTCGTCGAAGTGCTGGAGCAACGTCTGGGCGTCGATCGCGTCCAGGTTCTTGGCCTGGGTTTTCTCCGCCCCTTCGATGGTCTCGGTGAGCGCTTCCCGCAGCTCCT
This sequence comes from Streptomyces sp. P9-2, assembly GCF_051903975.1. Taxonomy (NCBI): domain Bacteria; kingdom Bacillati; phylum Actinomycetota; class Actinomycetes; order Kitasatosporales; family Streptomycetaceae; genus Streptomyces; species Streptomyces sp. P9-2. The sequence goes on along the minus strand of NZ_CP192633.1, from coordinate 6,840,198 downwards.
TGTACAGATCGATCTGGTCCCCGAGGAGCTTGTCGAGAGCCGTGGCGGCCTCGCGGACCCCCTCGAGGAGCTTCGGTCCCGACACCAGTGGATCGGTGGCCATCTTGCCGATGCGCAGCAACTGCTGGTTCTGGTCGAGGTTGTCCTCGGTGGTGTGGCCGTCGACGAGGTCACCCAGCGGGCGGGGGTCGCCGTCCCCGCCCCCTTCACGGTGTCTCCTCGCACTCTTGTAGGCCCTCTCGACCTCGTAGTCGCGGAAGTTCGCCATCGCGGACAGGTCGAAGTGCTTGATGTCTGTCGGGTTGTCGGCCATCGGAAGCTCTCCTGCCGCTCGGTTCCGGATACACGGGCTGCGATAGGAGCGGGGGCACACCGGTAGGTGACCGCCACGGCGCGCCGCCCGCCCTTCGTGATGACGTGGGCCGAGCCCGGCGGGTCTCAACGCGCGCGGACGTTGCCCCAGTTGTCGGCGCTGCGACGCTCGTCGCGGGAGTGGTTGTCGTGGATGGACTGGATCAGCGTGCCGTTGTCGTTGAGCAGGGTGGCCATGTTCTTGGTGGCCTGGTCCCACTGCATCTGCACCTGGCGGTACATCTCCTGGTCCGCACCCTCCCAGGAGGCGACGAGCGGCTTCAGCTCGTCCTCCAGGTTGTTGAGGGTGTTGATGATCTGCTGCGTCTGGTCCGTCAATTCTTCGACGACTTTGCGGACCACGGAATACTGCACGTCGATGATGCCGTCGGCCATGACGTCTCCTCTCTGGTGACCGGACGCCTCGCGTCCGGCGGGCTCGAGCAGCGCGGCCTCGCTCAGGGCCGCACGGCGCCGGACGTGTCAGAGCAGCGCCTGGAAGACGCCCTGACTGGTCTTGCTGTTGAGAACCTCGGTGAGGTCCTGGTTCTCCTGCGCCAGACGGTTGGCGGAGGTGACGTTCTCCTGGAGGGCGTCGATCATCTTGCTGATCTGGACGACGACCGTCTGGGCCTCCGCGTTCCAGCTGCGGAAGAGCTTCAGCAGGGCCTGACCCTCGTCGCCGCCGATGCCTGAACGCGAGGCGATCTCGGCGACGTTGTTCTGGATCTTCTCCACCTGGTTCCGGGCGGTCTCGAGGGACGAGACACCTCCCAAGCCCTTGGCATAGTCCGCTTTCCTCGCGGCGCTGTCCGCCATGTCGCGCTCCCTTCGTTCGAGCGATCACTCTCGAGCGATCACGTCGCACCGTTGCCCGCTGAGGCTAAGTAGAGGCTCCCGCTCCGCGCAACGCGCTCCGGAATTTTTTGAAGTTCACAGGCTGACTCAAAATAGGCCTCGGGCACGGAAGTTGACCGTAGGTTTCGAGCAGATGAACACTCTCGCCGGACTGAACTGTCCGGGATGCGACATCCGTACAGGCAGGGAACCCGATGCGGGCACCATTCGGGCACATCAAAGCAGCAAACGGCCATCGAGCGGGCCCGCGGACCGGAGTATTCGCGCCATCCGGGCAAATCCCGGGAAGGCCACGCGGCCAGGAATTCTGAGCCTTCTCTGAGGTTCGGTGCGACCACAAAGAACAAAAAGCACTCGACCCTCGTGGTCGCTACACCTACCCTGACCGAAAAGAGCCCCTCTCCACTCCTTTTGCAACCTCAGAAATCCCTTTGCCTCCCTTGTCGGGACCGTGGCGCGGTGTCCGCCTGCGTCCGAGTTGCCGACGGGGTCACTGTGACGAACCTCGCAGCCGTGCCCTTCTATCCCCTGTGCCTCTCCTCCTGCTGCGCGGCCTTCCCGCAATCGGGTGCCGTGACCCGGACCTTCGCGGCGCCGGAGGCGACGTCCGGGTCCAGGTCCGCGCCGGTCGGCAGCGTGGCGAGCAGCGGGGCGGGCACGGAGTCGATGTCGTCGGTGGTGTATCCGAGCGCTTTGAGGGAGTCCTCGGCGGGGACCCGGTACTTCACTCCGTTCTCGGCGACCAGGTAGGTGGTGCCCGCGTGGGCGGCGCCGCTGGCGTGCAGGGCTCTGACCAGGGCGCCGTGGCCGGGCCGGACGACGGTGGCGTCGGTCGGTACGCACGCCTGCCGCACGGGGGCGTCGGTGCCCGCCGACACCGCCACCGGGGCGAGTTCGGTCAGCGGGGCCAGTACCGAGCCGATGCGGGCGCCGCCGTCGCCGCCGTCCACCTGGGCGCACAGCGCGCTGCCGCGCGGTACGGACTGCGGGGCCGGCGGCGCGGCCGGCAGGCCGGCCGTGCCCGCCCGGCCGGCGTCCTCGGCCTGGTGCTCACGCAGCGCGTCGGCGCCGACCGTACGCACCTCGGGTGACTCGCCCTGGTAGGCATCCTTCTGGGTGGCGGGGTCGCCCAGCGCCAGGGCGGCGCCTAGCCGGGTCAGCGGCACCAGGCCGTCTTCGCGCAGCAGGTGGTAGGAGCTTTCACCCCCGGGCACGCTCACCTCGAAGACCTGGCCGATGCGGGTGGGCTCGCCGCCGAGCTCCGGGCCCTCGCTCCCGCGTCCCGGCACGTCCGGCGAGCGCAGCCCGGGGCCGGGGGCCAGCGCGTCCAGGAAGGCCGCCGGGACGGGCACCGCGTCCTCCGAGCCGTAGCCGAGCGCGGTGCGGGCGTCGGACTTCTCGTCCAGCGGCAGCCTGCTGCCCCGCCACACCAGGTACTCCGTCTTGTCCGGGCCGCGGACCAGCACCGCGCGGTCGGCGGCGATGTCCGTGGTGTCGACCGGCGCGCCGGCCACCAGCGTCGTCGCCCCGGCCCTGTCGACGGCCGAGGCGGGGACCGCCGCCGAGGTGCTGGGGTCCGCACCGTCCGGGCCGGTGACGCACATGTTCCAGGGCCCGTTGTCGAGCTGCCCGGCCCCCGGCAGACCGTCGGGGGCCCCGGGGATGCCCACCTGGCCGCCGACGGGCACGCCCCGCAGCGAGGCGGTGCCGACGTCCTCGGTCGGCAGGTCGGACCCGCCGATCAGGCGCGCAGAGGTGTAGTTGCGCACCGGGTGCAGCACGCCGTCGGTGTCGGTCCACAGATAGCGGGCGCCGGTGTCACGGTTGACGACCAGGTGCCGGCCGTCGCGCCAGCTGTCGTTTCCGCCGGGACGCAGCAGGCCGTAGACCACGGTGCCGGCACCGATGAGGACGGTGAACAGCACGCCGAAGACGACACCGCGGGTGGTGCGTCCGAGCGGACTCTCGGGAGCGTCCGGGTCGCCCGTCAGCAGTCCCGAACTGAGCCTTCCCATCATGAAGCTGTGCGCCTGTACCTGGTCACGCTTGGACTGCACGGCCTCTCCTCTTCTCGTCGTCCATGTGCGCGAAGGGCGCGGGCACGCCCCACGGCGTCCTCTAGCCGAACAGTCCGCGCAGCCAGCCGAAGAGGCCGGCCACCCACAGGCTGAGCGGCAGCAGCGCGACCGCGAACACGGTGTGCGCCAGCTCCGCCGCGCGGCCCCAGTAAGGCAGCATCCGGCGGCCGGGAACGGTCCAGGTGGCGATCACGAGGCCGGCCGCGGCGGCCAGCAGCACCGCGAAGACCACCAGACGGGTGTCGCCGTCGCCGTCCACCGCCCACGCTCGGGCGAGCAGCAGCATGCCCGCGACGCCCGGCAGCGCCAGCGTCAGCCGCTGCCCGATGTGGACCAGGCCGCGGGAGTGCAGGAGCAGCAGCAGGCTCAGCACGAGAGCGGTCAGCACCTCGGGCAGGTTCGGGTGCTCGGCGAGGACGACCAGGGCCGCCACGGCGGAGGTGCCGGTGGCCGCGAAGAGCGCGGTCACCCAGCGTCCGGCCAGCTCGGTGCGCTCGGCGACCTCGTCGCCGGAGTAGGGCTCGATGCCCTCCTGCAGCTCGCCGGCGGAGGACGGCAGTGCGGGCATCCGCATGCCCGCCAGCTTGAAGGCGAACGGCGCGACGGCTCCGGCGCCCAGCGCCAGGACCACCATCACCAGCGCCACCGCGGCCGGCGCGTCCATTCCCGCGTAGCCGATCAGCGCGCCGGTGACGGCGGTGGCCACCGCCACCAGTGCCGTGGCGAACAGGGCCGGGGCGCCGACGGCGGTCGCCGCGAGGGCGAGCACCGCGCCGCCCGCTCCTGCGGCGCCCGCCGCGAGCAGGCGCGCCCCCACCACGCGGGCGGCGTCCGGGCCGGTGAGGTCGCCGCCGGGCAGAACCCACCCGGCCAGGGCGAGACAGGGCGCGACCAGCAGGCCGAGGACGGTTGCCGTGAGCCGGTCGCCGACCGCGCGGCTGGCCGAGCCCGCGCCGGCGAGAACCAGCACTCCGGCCACACCGGCGCAGGCCACCCGCAGCGAGCCGGAGCCGTCCAGCCCGGGCCAGAACACGAGCATCAAGGCGAGAGCCAGGGTCGCTACCGCCGTGCCGCCGAGCAGTCCGCGGGCCGCGTTCGGGCTCCAGGTGCGCATCCGCCGGCCGACCGTGTCGGAGATGCCGTCCACGAGGTCGTCGAGGCGGGCCTCGGGGAGGGACTCGGTGTGCGGGCGCAGGTACAGGACCTCGCCGTCGGCGAGGCCGGCGCGGGCGAGGGTGGTCTCCTCGTCGAGCGGGGCGTCACCCAGCCGCTGCAGCACCCAGCCGGCGTGGTCGAGCCCGGCCTCCTCGGCCTCCTCGCCGACGTACCGCAGCAGGGTGGGCAGCAGATCGGTGACCGGTACGTCGGCGGGCACGGCCAGGTCGACGGAGACATTCGGCGCACGTACGGTCAGGCGGCACAGTTCGGCCACCGTGCTGTCTGTCATCAGCACAACTTTCGTCATCCGTGGGCGGACTTCGGCAGAAGGACTTCCATGTAAAAGGGGCGGGAGCAGAATACGGAACGCGGATACGGCGGAGCAGAGCGGCCCCGACGCGGGAACGTCAGGGAATTCGGGGCCGCGTACCGAACGGTACGGGCCCCGCGTGGACAGGCCGCGCCCAGTGAATGCAGACTACTGCCTACGCCCGTCGGATCGTGTCGTGGACCTCGCACCGTGCCCGGAAAGGGAGTTGCCCGGTGCGGAAGTCCTGTGCCCGATTCCTGCCCGGAAAATCCACGTGACTTCCGCCGACGCACGGGCCGCCCGAAACCGGCGCGGTACGCCCCGGTCCGCCGCCGGAGACCGATTAACGGTGCGGGCCGCAATGCCCAGTGACAGCGGAGGTTCAGTCCTTGAGTGTGGTGTTGTTTCGCCGTCCCGCCCGCAGGCGCGGCCCGGAGATGCCCGAAGGCCAACTGACCCTCCAGGAACCCCCGGTGCTGTCCGAAACCGTGCCGGACACCTCCGCGATCTGGACATACCTGCCGATGGCACTCATGTCCATGTCAATGATGCTGATGTTCCTGCGCCCCGGCGGCGGGAACGGCGTCTTCATGTACCTGGCGCTGGGTGTCATGGCGCTGTCCGCCGCCGCCATGCTGCTCGGCCAGCTGATGCGCCGCTCCGGCGAACGCAAGCAGCGACTGAAGGGTGAGCGCCGCGACTACCTCCGTTACCTGACGCAGATCCGCAAGCGAGTGCGTGCCACCATCGTGGAACAGCAGCGGGCGCTCGCCTGGCGCCATCCCGACCCCGGCTCCCTGCGGTCCCTGGCACGTACCTCACGGCTGTGGGAACGGCGCCCGGCGGACGAGGACTTCGGCGAGGTCCGCATCGCGGTGGGCGAGCAGCAACTCGCCCTCTCCCTCAACCCGGTCTCGACCCGGCCCGTCGAGGACCTGGAACCACTGTGCGCGCACGCCCTGCGTCGTTTCATACGCGCCTACTCGACCGTTCCCGAGCAGCCCCTCGGCCTGTACCTGCGTTCTTCGGCCCGCATCCTCCTGCGCCCCGAGGATCCCGCCGACGAGAACGGCGGCGTCGCGGAGGTCCCGCCCCAGGGACAGACGCTCGGCCACTCCGGCGAGGGGACGCGTACGGAGATGACACGTACGGAGGCCGGGACACGGCCCACGGCCGGAGCGCGTCCGGCCGGTGCCGCCGACGAGGCGCCGGCGGCCCTGGTGCGTGCCGTGATCGCGCAACTCGCCGTCTTCCACGCCCCCGAGGAGCTGTGGCTCGCCTTCTGCGTCAGTGACGAGCGGCGTTCCGAGTGGGAGTGGGTGAAATGGCTGCCGCACGTTCTGGACCCGCACGAGGAGGACGGCGCCGGACCAGTCCGCCGGGTCACCGCGGACCTCGCCGAACTGGACGACCTGCTCGGCAGTGAGTTCGCCGAGCGGCCCGGCTTCGACCCGGACGCCCGGCCAGGCCGTGACGAGCCGTTCACCGTCGTCGTCCTGGACGGCATCGCCGTCCCCGAGGGCCACCGCTGGGCCGGCCACGGCTACCGCAACGCGCTGGTCCTGGATGTCTCCGGCGCCATGCCCTGGCGTCCGGGCCGCAACACCCTGCGCCTGACGGTGGGACCGGCCACGATCAGCCTGGTGCGCACCGACCGCAGCCGCAAGGAGCGGTCGGTGCCGCTGGGCCGTCCCGACCGGCTCGGCCCGCTGGGCGCCGAGTCGCTGGCACGGTTGCTCACCGCCCGCCGGATGAGCCTGGGCACCGACATCGCCCAGCCGCTGGAGTCGGACATCGAGCTGACCACGCTGCTCGGCATTCCCGACCTGCACCGGCACGACGCGCGGGCCCACTTCGCCCGGCAGACCGGTTCCGCCCGGCTGCGGGTGCCGGTGGCCGTCGGCGTCGACGGCCGCCCGGTCGAGCTCGACATCAAGGAGTCCGCACAGGGCGGCATGGGCCCGCACGGCCTGCTCATCGGCGCCACCGGCTCAGGCAAGAGCGAACTGCTGCGCACCCTGGTCCTCGGCCTGGCGCTGACCAACTCCTCCGAGACTCTCAACTTCGTCCTCGTCGATTTCAAGGGCGGCGCCACCTTCCTCGGTCTGGAGGAGCTTCCGCACACCTCCGCCGTCATCACCAACCTCGCGGACGAGGCCGCTCTCGTGGAACGTATGCAGGACGCGCTGCACGGCGAACTGATGCGCCGGCAAGAGCTGTTGCGCGCGGCCGGCAACTACACCTCCGCGCTCGAGTACGAGCGGGCCCGCGCGAGCGGCGCAGATCTGGTGCCGCTGCCCAGCCTGTTCGTGGTGGTCGACGAGTTCAGTGAACTTCTCTCCTCACACCGCGAGTTCATGGATCTGTTCGTCATGATCGGGCGCCTGGGCCGTTCACTCGGCGTCCATCTGCTGCTCGCCTCGCAGCGCCTGGACGAGGGCCGCATGCACCAGCTGGAAAGCCATCTGTCGTACCGGATCGGCCTGCGCACCTTCTCCGCGATGGAGAGCCGCGGAGTGCTGGGTGTGCCGGACGCCTACCAACTGCCCTCCGCGCCCGGCAACGGCTACCTCAAGTCCGGTGTGGAGTCGCTGACCCGGTTCCGCGCCGCCTACTCGTCCGGCGCCTACACCCGCCGTACCAGCGCGGTGGCCCGGGCCCGGGTCGCCAGCCAGGTGGTGCCGTGGACCAGCGGCTGGGTCGTGCCGCGTGCCCCGGAGGCGCTGCCCGAACCCGAGCCGGTCACCGCCGAGACCGGCGAGAAGGAGACCCTGCTCGACGTGGCCCTGGACCGGCTGCGCGACTCCGGTCCCGCCGCCCACCAGGTGTGGCTGCCGCCGCTGGACACGCCCGTGCCGCTGGACGAGCTGCTGCCCGGCATCGTCGCCGACCCCGAACGGGGTCTGACCGCTGCGGGCTGGTCCGGCACCGGCCGACTGCGCGTGCCGGTCGCCTTGGTCGACAAGCCCTTCGAGCAACGCCGTGACCCGCACGTCGTGGACCTGTCCGGGGCAGGCGGCCACGTGGCCATCGCGGGCGGTTCGCAGAGCGGCAAGTCCACCCTGACCCGAACGCTGATCGCCGCCCTGGCACTCACCCACACCCCGGCCGAGGTCCAGTTCTACTGCCTCGACTTCGGCGGCGGCGGTCTCTCCCAGCTGGCCTCGCTCCCCCACGTGGGCGGGGTCGCGGCCAGGCTCAACCCGGAGCGCGTGCACCGGGCGGTCGCCGAGGTGATGACACTGCTGGCCCGCCGCGAGCAGTTCTTCGCGGACCACGCCGTCGATTCGATGCAGTCCTACCGGCGCCGCCGGGCCGCAGGGGAGTTCCCCGACGATCCCTTCGGCGACGTTTTCCTGGTGGTCGACGGCTGGTCGACGGTCCGCCAGGACTACGACGACCTGGTGCCGAAGTTCAACGAGTTGGCTGCCCGCGGCCTCAACTACGGCATCCACCTGCTGATCAGCACGACCCGCTGGGTGGAGCTGTCCGCTCAGGTCCGCGACCAGTCGGCCACCCGCCTGGAACTGCGGATGGGTGACCCGATGGACTCCGAGATCGACACCCGCAAGGCCCGCTCGGTGCCCCGCAGCGGAGGGCGCGGCATCACCCCCGACACCAAGATGCACTTCCTGGCTGCTCTGCCCCGCATCGACAGCAGCGGCTCTCCGGAAGACCTCGGCGAGGGCGTCGCCCACCTGGTCTCCGAGATCTCCCGGCACTGGACGGGTCCGTCCGCCCCGCAGGTCCGGATGCTGCCGCACCGGCTGCCGGTGGCCGAACTCCCCGCCCCGCAGCCGACGGAGGGCGGCGGCATGCGGCTGGCGCTCGGCATCGACCAGGATGCCCTGGAGCCGGTCTGGCACGACTTCAGCCGCACGCCGCACTTGACCGTGATCGGCGACACCGAGAGCGGCAAGACCAACCTGATGCGCCGGATCACCGAGGGCATCACCGCCCGGTACGCGCCCAACGAAGCGAAGATCATCGTGGTCGACTACCGCCGTGCGCTGGTGGACACGATCCCCGAGGAGTACCGCATCGGGCACGTGATCTCCCTGGACAACCTCAAGGAGACGGTCGAGGGCGCGGCCCGCGCGATGAAGACCCGGGTGCCGGGAGCAGACATCGCGCCGTCCCGGATGCGCCGGTGCGACTGGTGGACGGGCCCGCGCCTGTTCGTCCTCGTCGACGACTACGACATGGTCTCCGGCAACTCCTTCCAGAGCCCCTTCGAGCCGCTCTTCGAGCATCTGGCCCTCGGCTTCGAGATGGGCCTGCACATGGTCGTCGCACGCAGCGCGATGGGCGCGGGCCGCGCCATGAGCGACGCGCTGCTGCGCCGCCTCGACGAGGCCAACAACCCGGCGGTGCTGCTGTCCTGCCCGCCCACCGAAGGCAACCTCTTCGGCAACACCAAGCCGCGCAACCTCCCGCCCGGCCGTGCCCTGCACGTCGCCCGCCGCAAGGCGCAGCTCATCCAGACGGCGCTGGCGGACGGCACACCGGTGGGCTGACAGGCTGCGGCACGCGAGACGCCCGGGGGCTGTCACCCAAGTGACCGCCCCCGGGCGTCGTGGAAGGGGGCCGGTGCTCAGTCCCGGCCGGTGTCCGCCGGGCGCCAGCCACGGGCGCGGGCCCGCGGGACGGCGACGACGGCCCAGAGCACGGCGAGGACGCCGGCGGTGCCGAGAAGCACGAAGACTACGGCGCGGTTCGCCGCCCGGTCCGCGGACGCGGTGTCCCGTACGGTCACCGGTCCCGCGGCGGCCTGCGCCCGGACAGGGGCGTCGCCCAGCACGGTGGTGAGGGCGGCGTAGGCGTCGAGCTGCGGGATGTCCGCCGGGTAGGCGGTGGCCGTCAGCCGGTGGACGATCTCCTCGGGGGTGTCGTCCGGGCGGGCGGCGCGGACCAGCGCGGCGGTACCGGCGGTGTAGGCGGCGGCGACGGAGGCGCCGGCCCCCAGGTAGTGGCCGTCGCCGCGCGGGCCGCCGGAGACCACGCCGGCGCCGGGCGCGACGAGGTCGACGCCGTCCGTCGGCAGGGCGTCGTCCGGACGGGCGCCGGTGGGGAGCATGTCGGCGACGGAGAGGACCCCTGGCTCGCCGGCCGGCCAGTAGGTGCGGGTCGGCGTCTCCCCCCTGCTGCCGGCGTTCGGCGGGTCGGGGGTGGCGGCGGCGACCACCACCGCGCCCGCGTCGACCGCCTCCGCGACCGCCGAGGTCAGTTCCTCGTCCCGCTTCGGCAGGGCCACCCCGACGACGATCACATCGGCGCCGGCGGCGGTCGCGTCGCGCACCGCCTGTGCGACCAGCGCGGCGTCGGCCGAGCCGTTCTGGTCGGTGCCGCGCAGGGCCAGCAGCGTCGCGCCCGGCGCGACGCCGGGCAGCCGGGTCCTCCCCCAGCCCTCCCCGACGATCAGCCCGGCGAGGAAGGTGCCGTGTCCGACGCAGTCGTCACCGGCCGCGCCCCGGGCAGTGACCCGCCCGCCGAGTCCGGCGGCGTCGGCGCGCACCCCGGTGTCGACCAGGGCGACGGTCGTACCGGCTCCGGTGCCGTGCCGGTGCACCTGGGTCAGGTCGAGGCGCTGGCGCGACCAGTCCTGCTTCTCGGCCTTCTCGCGCGAGGCCGCGGTGCACTCCCCGGCGCCGGGGTCGAGCGCGGAGGGCATCGGCGGCAGTTCCTGGCGCTTGCCGTCGGCGGCGGGCACCGCGCTCGCCTGCCCGGCCGCGGCGGGCGCGGCCACGGGCAGCAGCAGGGCCGCGGCCAGCGCCGCACCGCACAGCGGGCGGACCGCGCCCGGCCCACGGCGCTTCACCGAGCCGCCTTCGGGATCGCGGCGGTGACGTCCTGCGGCAGCAGGACCCGGAGATCCTCCAGGGTGGGCGCGGCGAGCGAACTGAGCCGCCCGGCCTGCCGGGTGACCATCGCCTCCACCATCTGCCGGGCCAGCCGGGCGTTGCCGAAGGACCGGTCGCGGGGGAGCGAGTCGAAGTACTCCCGCAGTAGCGGCCCGGTTCCGGGACCGCACTCGTAGCCCATGGCGGAGGCCTGGGCGCGCACGATGGTGACCAGTTCCTCGGAGGAGTAGTCGGCGAAGGTGACCCGGCGTGGGAAGCGCGAGGCCAGCCCGGGGTTGGAGGCGAGGAAGCGCTCCATCTCGCCGGTGTAGCCGGCGACGATGACCACGACCTCGTCGCGGTGGTCCTCCATCAGCTTCAGCAGCGTGTCCACCGCTTCCTGGCCGAAGTCGTTGCCGCCGCCGCGCGGGGTGAGGGTGTACGCCTCGTCGATGAAGAGGACGCCGCCGCGGGCCCGGTCGAAGACCTCCCGGGTGAGCTGGGCGGTGTGTCCGATGTAGCGGCCGACCAGGTCGGCGCGGGCCGCCTCGATCAATTGGCCGCGCTGCAGGATGCCCAACTGGCCGAGGATCTCGCCGTACAGCCGGGCGACGGTGGTCTTGCCGGTGCCCGGCGGGCCGGTGAAGACCAGGTGGTGGCTGAGCGAGGGCACCGGCAGTCCGGCGGCGGCGCGGTGGCGGGCCGTGGTGATGAGGTTGACCAGGTCCGTGACGTCCCGTTTGACGTCGGCCAGGCCGACCATGTCGCCGAGGCGGGTCAGCGGGTCGTTGTCCGGCACGCCGGACTCCGCGGCCTGCTCTGCTGCTGCCGCTGAGACGTCCTGCGGCAGCAGCAGACGCAGGTCGCGCTCGCCGACCTGCTGGAGCGTGGCGAGCCGGACCGCCTGCCGGTCCACCATCTCCTCGAAGACACCGCGCGCGGCACGGCCGTTGCCGAAGTCGGCGCCCCGGGGCATCGCCTCGAAGTGGGCGGCCAACGCCGCCGCCGTGCCCTCGCCCAGCTCGTACTGGTGCGCGGCGCACATGCTTTCCATGATGGCGACCAGTTCGGGCACGGTGTAGTTCTCGAACTCGACCGTGCGGGAGAAGCGCGACCCGAGGCCGGGGTTGGAGGCGAGGAACCGGGTCATCTCGTCGGTGTAGCCGGCGACAATGACGACGACGTCGTCGCGGTGGTCCTCCATCAGCTTCAGCAGCGTGTCCACGGCCTCGCGGCCGAAGTCGGCGCCGCCGTGTCCGCTGTCCGAGGTGAGGGTGTACGCCTCGTCGACGAAGAGGACGCCTCCGAGGGCCCGTTCGAAGGTTTCGGTCGTCTTGATCGCCGTACCGCCGACGACCTGGGCGACGAGGTCGGCGCGCGAGACCTCCACGAGGTGTCCGTCGCGCAGCGATCCGAGTTCGGCGAGGATCGCGCCGTAGAGGCGGGCGACGGTCGTCTTGCCAGTGCCGGGCGGGCCGGTGAAGACGAGGTGACGGCTCATCGGCGGGGCTGACATGCCGAGTTGTTCACGGCGCTGGGCGAGCTGGGTGAGGTTGACCAGGGTACGGACCTGCTCCTTTACGTTGTCCAGGCCGATCAGCGCGTTCAGGGCGCCCAGCGGGCCGTCGGGCCGGTCCTTGGCGGGTGTGTCCGCGGCCCCCGAGCCCGCCGGGTCGGTGTTCTCGGCGCTGCCCGATCCCCAGGCGTCGCGCTTGCCGTTGCCGGTGCTGGTGAGCCCTTCCACGGCGAGCCGCTCGCCGGGGATGGTCTGGACGAGGCCACCGCCCTCGTTCTCCCGGGCGAGACAGTTGACGAGCGAGATCGACGCGGTGGACTCCACGCGGAATCCGTCCTGTGCCCCGCCGGCCACCTCGCAGCCGCTGAGCGAGGCGATGGCGCCGTCGCGCAGCAGGACGCCGTGGCCCTGCGAGGTGTGCACGGAGGTGCGGTTGGCGGTCAGTTCGCCGCCGGCGTCGACGACGAGGCCGTCCGCGCCGGATCTCTCAACACGGAAGTCCCGGACGGTGACGTTGCCGCCGTCCTCCAGGACGAGGCCGCTGTCGGCGGCGTCGAAGACGCCGCCACCGGCCAGGTACAGGGTGCTGCCGCCGGCGACGCGCACGCCGGAGCCGGCCGGCCGGACGATCTCGCAGTCCTCTATGCGGCCGCGGGCGTCCTTGGCGGCCGTGATGCCGTCACCCGACGGCTCCACGAGGCGCGCCCGGCGCAGCAGTGGGTTGGCCCCGGCGCGCAGCGCGATCGCCGGGGCGCCGCCTATGACCTCCAGTCGGTCCAGCTCCGCCGCGGCGTCCTCCTCCAGGAGTACGGCGGTCTCGGCGCAGTCGCGGACGGTCAGGCCGGTCAGTGCCGGGGAGGCCGCTCCGGCGACCCGCAAGGCCACACCCTGGGCGCCGTCCACCCAGCAGTCCTCGAAGGTGCCCCGCGCCCGGTCGGTGACGACCACACCGTGGCCCCGGGTACGGGAAACGCGGCAGCGGCGCAGTACGGGGTCGGTGCCCGCGGCCAGGGTGACGCCGGTGCCGGACGCGCCGGTGACGCGGACGTCCTCCAGCGTCGTACGGCCGCCGCTGCTCAGGTGGACGCCGTTGGCGGTGTCGTGCACGACCGTGCGGCTCACGGTGAGGGCGGAGTCGCCCTCCAGGGCGAGGGACGGCTTGTCGGTCGAGGAGATGTCGCAGTCCTCGACCGAGCCGCGGGCCTCGCCGTTGGCGAGGATGCCGTTGCCACGGGCGTCACGCACCGTGCAGCCCCGGACGCGAGCCTCTCCCTGCTCGGCGATGACCAGGCCGCTGGTGCCGAGGTGCTCAAGGGTGCAGCCCTCCACGGTGGTCGGCGTGGTCGAGGTGACCACGATGGCCGCGCCCTGGGAGTTGCTCACCCGGCAGTCCCGCAGCGCCAGCGAACCCGTGCCGCCGGCCAGCATCGCCGTCCATGCGGCGCCGGCTATCTCGCAGCCGTCGAGCGCGGCCTGGCCGCGCCGTACGTCCACGGCGGGTGCCTCGGCGTCACTGCCGCGCAAGGTCAGCTCCGAAAGCATCACGGCGTCGGCGCGCAGCGCGAGGACGCTGCCCGACCGGGGCCGGATCTCCACGGTGCCCCGCCCCTCGGCAGCGGTGAGGGTGACCCGGGTGTGGATCACCAGGTTCTCCGCGTACGTCCCGGGCCGGACGCTGATGAGCGCGCCGGTGCGGGCCGCAGCGAGTGCCTCACCGATCGTCCGGAAACGGTCCCGGTCGTCGGGACCGACCGACAGTACCTGGCGCGACACGCGCGAACCTCCTTGCTCAGTCTGCGTCTTGGGCAGGGCGCCGTCGAACGGGCAGCGAACGCGGCCGCTTGCCGGTTCAGACGCTCCATTTCTGGTTGTCCAGCCCCGTGCAGGTCCACAGTTGCACACGGGCCTTGGCGTTGCGGTCGTGGCCTTGAATCTCTACGCACATGCCCACGGCCGTGTTCACGAGGTCGTGGGCTTCGTTGAGCGCAAACTTCTGCGCGGCGACGCCGGTGCAGCGGGCGAGCTGGATGGTGGTGCCCTTGGTGAAGTTGGCGCCCGCCACGTCCATGCAGAGTCCCTGCGTACGGAGGGTGCCGTCGGAGGCGAACTGGAACTTCTGCGCGTCGGCGTTGTTGCAGTCCCACATCCACAGCGCCTTCCCGTCGGAGAAGTCACTGCCGGGTACGTCGATGCAACGGCCGGAGAGATGGCTGTGGAACGACACGGGGAAACTGAGGGTGGGCCCCGCCGGGGCGTTGTCCTGGGCCGGCTTGGCGGTGTCCTTCGCGGAGTCCTTGGCGGCGGCCGCCCTCTCCCGGTCCTTCTCCGCCTCCGCCTTCTTCTGCGCTTCCGCCTTCTTCGCCGCGTCTTCGGCGGCCTTGTCCGGGTTTGCCTTCCTCCCGGCCTCGGTGTCGGGGTTCAGTCCCGGTGCCGCCTTCGGTTTCTGGGTCTCCTTCTTGTCCGCCGAGTCGTGCGGCTCGGGAGAGCTGACCGCGAAGTCGCCCGTCTCGTCCTCCGTGTCCCCGCCGAGGACGGTCGCCGCGGTCGTCGACGTCCTCTCCTCCTTGTCGCCGTCCGCCCCGAGGAGCAGGAACGGCGCCGCGACGAGCAGCGAGCCTCCCACCGCGGCGGCGGCCAGCACCGCCCGGCCCGGCCGTCCCACCGGCTTGACCGCGTCGTCGGGTTTGTCGATGGCCGTGGCGGTGATGGTCCGCACGAGCAGGGGGAGCCGGCTCTTGGCGACGGAGGCGCTGCCGATGTCGGTGTCGGTGGCGGTCCGGGCTTCTGAGGCCGTCGCCGGGGCGACGGCCGCGGCCTGAGCCTCGGCCTTCTCCGCCGGGGCTTCGGCCTCACTCGCCGAGGCGGCCTCGGATTCGGGCTTCGCCGCAGGACCCGGCTCTGCGCCGCCGCCGGAACCGGGACCGGAGGAATGCTCGGCCGTGACGGCGGACTCGGTACGCTCGTCCGCCGACGCACTCGTTCGGGGTTCGGCGGAGGAGGACCGCTCGCCGTGGGGGGCGGACTCCGTACGCGCAGCCGCGGACGCGGGGGGCTGGTGCGTCGGACGTGTCACGGGTACCTCCCGGATGTGTGGGGCCAGGGGCCTGCCGGATCCTCGCCGCGGTGCATCGGGACGCGGTTCGCCGGAACGAGGAGGGGGGCGACCGCACCGGCGTTGACCAGCAGCGAGATGGCGGGGGGATGAGTCAGGGAACGGATCAGATCCCGGACGGGAAGGGTGTCATGGCGAAGTGCGGGGGACATGAACGCGTGTGCCGGTGAGGTGAACACGAGCACCACGGATTCTCCGTCCTGACCCGCGGCGACCAGCGGGATGCCGTCCGGCCCCGCTACGACGGCGACCTCGGCGGCCGCGAGCGCGGCGACGGCCTCCTCCACGGAGCCGTATCCGGTCGCGGCACGCTGTGCCGCCGCGTCCACGGGGTCGGTGGGCTCGGGCCAGCCGAGGGCGCGGGCGGAGGGGCGGTATGCAGGGTTGGCCCGGAAGGTGCCGACGTCACCGTCGTCGTCCGACCGCCACTCCCCCAGCACCGCCCAATCCGGCGGAGTCCGCTCCTCGGTCCACTCCGGATCGACCACGCCGATCCAGTGGCCGGGCGCCTGCCGAGCCGCGGCGCGGACGGCCTCGGGTATCGCGCGGATGCCGTCGGCCTCGACGGCGCCGGAACCGGTTGACGGGGCCGGGGTGCCGGATGTGGCCTCCATGTGCTCTCCGGGCCGCATGTCCACCTGAACTCTTGGTTCCACGAACCGACGTTGATCCGTCGGAGCCACCAGAATGCCACAACGCCCTGTGTGTTGGGCCGCCGCACGATGCCCGAACCGGGCTCTGACATGCCCGTTTCCCGCCCGGTCAGGAGACTTTGCGGGAGTAGTCGCCCGCACCCGGACATTGTGACGGACGGTATTGCCGGGACAGGAGTGGGTCGGGCTCCCGTAAGAGCTATGTTCGGCACGTCAGTGAGCCGTCGGATCCGACGCGCTCCGCCCCCAGGGAGTATTCGCATGTCCGTACAGAAGCCCGCCAGTAGCGCGAACGCGACCCAGGCCGCTGCCTCCCCGGACACCGCGCAGTCGACCACCGCTCCGGCCGGCCCGGACACCCCGGCCGCGCAGGACGAGCGCACCGCGGCCACCTCGGAGGCCTCGTCCGCTCCCGGCACCCCCGCCGAGGCGGCCACGACAGCCGCGGGGACGGGCGGGTCACAGGCGAGGGAGTCGGCCGAGTCGACGGCGGACGAGGAGCGCACGGCCGTCGCGGCGGCCGCCGTGCCGGCGGTCCCGGCCAGGACCGCGAGCGGCGTCGACAGCGGGCGTCCACGCAAACCGGTCCTCGCCGTGGCCGGGATTGTCGGAGCGGCCCTGATAGCCGTACCGCTGCTGCTCGCGGGTGGCGCGGACGACGACAAACGGCCGGACAGCACCAAGGAGTTGGCCGCGGGAGAGTCGGACACCGTGCTGGATCCGGGGTCGGCCGGCGCCGCCCTTGACGACTACGTCGCGGAGAAGCCCACCCCGACGCCGACCGAGGAGAAGCCCAAGCCGAGCGCGCCGGTCAAGGCCGTCGCTCCACCGCCGGCGCCGAGGCCCGAGCCCACGACGAGCGCACCGGCGAAGAAGGTCACGCCGAAGCCGGAGGCCAAGCCGACCCCCAAGCCCGCCTGGACGGCCTCGACAGTCCGCGCCGTCAGCATTCTGGAGGTCAACCAGGCCTGGACCACCAACCGCATCCGCATGGTGATGCAGCCCGACGGCAACCTCGTCGTCTACAACGAGAAGAACAAGCCCACCTGGGCGTCGATGACCTTCGGCGAGAACCACCGGGCCATCTTCCAGTCCGACGGCAACCTCGTCATCCACAACGGCGACGACCGACCGATCTGGGCCTCCGACACCTGGGGCAACGAAGGAGCCGAGCTGATCCTGCGCGAGGACGGCAAGGTGGTCATCGCCCACTCCGGCAAGGTCCTCTGGTCGACCTGATCCACGGGCCGACTGGGCCGTGCACCGCACGGTGCCCATCACGCGCCCGGACACCGAGAGGTCCGTGATGCGCATGGCGTGGCAGAAGAGTGTGGTGCTGCTCTTTGCCCTCCTCATGCGCCGAGTGCCGCTCCTCAACCAACGGGTGAGATCACGCGTGCAGCCGGCCGGGGTACCGCCGACGACGCTGGGGCTGCTGATGATGCCTCGAACGCCTCCCCCGTCCCGACCGGTGGCAAGGCTGAACTCCCTCGTTCGCGTGGCCGTGATCAACTCGCTGCCCACCCCGCCAGGCTGACAGGGTCTGAATCATGCTTGAACTACGCACCGCGGAAGCAGACGACTGGCCCCTTTGGCGGGAGTTGCGACTGGCCGCGCTCGCTGAGGCGCCCTACGCGTTCGGGCCGACGCCGGCCCAGTGGCAGGGCTCCGGCGACCGGGAGGAACGCGGGCGTGCGCGTCTGTCGACTCCTGGCGCGCACGATCTGGTCGCCCTTCTCGACGGCCTCCCGGTGGGCATGGCCGGCGGAGTGCCGGGCGGGGGAGCAGAAGACGTGGAGTTGATCTCGATGTGGGTCGATCCCATGGCTCGCGGAAAAGGCGTGGGTGACTACCTGATCCAGGCGGTCGAGCGGTGGGCGGCGGAGCGCGGTGCCACGACGCTGCGGTTGTCCGTCATGGCGGACAACCGCAGGGCGACCGCGCTCTACGAGCGGCACGTTTTCACGGATTTGGGTGAGCCCGGCGGTCTTCTCCCCGATGGGGTGGGCAGGAAACGGGTCATGGCGAAGAGCCTGGCCGCCGCTTGATCTGCACGCCCGGGCACGGCGGGATCGACCGCGAGCTCAGGCTGCGGCAACGAGGGGGCGTCACTGCCGGCGGACACTGTTCTCACCGCGGGCACGAGCGCGTTCCCGGCCTTGTGGGGCGAGTACGCCGGGGTGGCGGGCGTTGGTCCGAGCCCGTACCTGGCAGGAAGTGATGCGCCGTCCCGCACCGCATGCCCTCCACCGACGGCAACGGCCACCGTCGCGGAACTCTGCGCCGAGACGGCATCGGCCGCCTCTCACCCGGCGCCCGCTGGGGCAGATCCAGCAGCGCAACGGGCGCGAGATCCGATCAGGCGGCCCCCGCCCGCCACCGCTGCCCGGTGCCTCCGCCCGCCGACTCCAGTGACAGCCCGTCCCCAGCTCCGCCGTCCGGGGTGACGGCCGTACCGAAGGCGATGACCGGGCGGATCAGCCCGTCCTCGTCCACCACGAACATCAGGTTCCGGCCGTTGCGGCCCTCCACCGAGTCGCACTCCCAGATCCCGACGCCGCGGTGCGTCGCTCCCCGGCTGTCCAGGCAAAAGTCGGGCCCGGCGGCCGACTGGAGCAACCCGCGGTCGTCGTCGACGCGCCAGCGCTGGGTACGTGACGACGAGCAGGGGGCCGTGATCACATCGCTTCCGTTGGAGAAGGCGCCGCTCACATCCAGACACAGGCCCGAAGCGACGTTCACCACCTGCACGAACGAACCGGAGAGCGGGCGCGTGGAGGAGGGCGGCGGTTTCGGGCTCGCCGTCTTCGTCGGTGACGGACTCCTTGTCGGGGAGGGCGGCTTCGAGGTCCGCGACGGCGAGGGTGACGGTGAGGTTGAGACCGACGACGGCGTCTTGGACACCGTAGCCGTCACCGTCACCGCCACCGGCGGTGTACTCACCTGAGTGTTCGCCGAGCCCGCCGGGTCAGGCGACGGTGATCGGCCCTGCGCCACCAGGAACACCGTCACCAGCAGGGCCGCCCCCAGCACCGCCGACACCAGCACGGTGCGCCGGCGATCCGGTGCCCGTTCCCCGTCCTCCGATTCCCTGCCGGGTCCGGCAGGGCCGGACCCGGCCCACCACACGCCGGTGTCACCGGCCGCCCGCTCGACCGGGCCCCCCGCCGCGTACCCCGTGCCGCCCCATGGAAGCAGCCCCTCCGCCAGCGCCGTGCGCGGTGCGTCCCGCAGGGCCGCCAGCTCCTCGTATGCCGTCGTGCAGTGCGGGCAATGCGTCATGTGGGCCTGCAGATCGGCGCTGTCACGAGGGCTGTCCGGCCGAATGGACTCCTCGATGAGGCGGCCGAAGTCGGGGCAGTCCGGGTCCTCGGAGGCGGTGAGGCGGGCGCGCAGGCAGGCACGGGCCAGCTGCTGCAGAGCCGCGTCTGTACCGTAAGTGACGTCCTCCCGGGTCAGACCGAGGAGGACGGCCGTCTTTTCCGCAGGCTCCCGCTCGACGATCCCGTACCAGATGAGGCCCTGAGTACGGGAGGACAAGGACTGAAACGCCGCGAGCATGGGGACCACGGGGCCGGAGGGGCCGACCGAGTTCAGGACGAGCAACAGCCCCGCGTCCAGGCCGGCTGCCCGACCGTCCCTCGCCCAGGACCCGGCCAACCGGGCGACCAGCAGGAGGAGTTGGTGGCGCCAGGGCAGTCCCGAGTCGATTCCGCGGGCGGTCCGACGGGCCGCCAGCGTGAACGCCTGGGCCGCCAGCTGCCGTGCCATGGACTCGTTGGGAGTGCACAGCCTGGCGTAGGCGAGGACATGCGGATGATGACGGGCGCGCAGTTCCTGGAGCGCCGGATACGCCGTGACCGTATCAGCGCGCAGCACCTCGGCAAGCCGCGCGTCGGACGCGCCCTCGTGGTTCCCGTGACCGGACTCCGCCTCGCCACGATCCCTGTCGCCGTCGGCCCGAGCCATCCCGCCGCCTCCCCTTGCAACCGTACGACCCCGCGTCCAGACCTGACGTACCGGCGGGTATGACGGCTCATGGTGGCGCAGGGCAGGTCGCGGCGAAAGGGTTTCCGTGGGTAACTCATGAGCTGCCTGCAAGAAGGTCTCGATGACACAGTGGCCCTCCCTTGCGCGACGCCAGTCTGCGGCTGCCGGGGTGGTGGGCGCTCCAGCCTGCTGCTGTCGAGAGAGCGCAAGAGCACCACGAGCAACTCGTGGGGGGGGGCGGCAACCGGGTCCGTCTTCGCGCGGATCTTGCCGGGAGCAGCCCGCAGGCAGGACGTGGCCTCTCTACGAGCGGAGCGGTGGGAGTATCGCGAGAGTGATGGCAAGAACCAGTGACATCGAGAAGGCGGCCGAGGTGCTGCGCGCCGGCGGCCTGGTGGCCCTCCCCACCGAGACCGTTTACGGTCTGGGCGCCAACGCCGAGGATCCCACCGCTGTCTCACGCATCTTCCAGGTCAAGGGGCGCCCGCCCTCCCACCCCCTGATCGTCCACATCGGCGACGCGGGCCATCTGGACGACTGGGTCGAGGACGTGCCCCCGGCGGCGCGCCTGCTGGCCGAACGCTTCTGGCCGGGACCGCTCACGCTGGTCCTGCGGCGCGGTCACCGCGTGCCCCTCGAAGCGACGGGTGGCCTGGAGACAGTGGCCGTTCGCGTACCCGACCATCCCGTCGCCCTCGCGCTGCTGTCGGCCTTCGGCGGCGGTGTCACGGCACCGTCAGCCAACCGCTTCGGCTCGGTCAGCCCCACCACGGCGGACCACGTCCGTGCCGAGCTGGGTGATGCCGTTGACTTCGTGCTGGACGGCGGCCCTTGCGAGGTCGGCGTCGAGTCGTCCATCGTCGACGCCACCGGCGAGACCCCGAGCATTCTGCGGCCCGGCGGCGTGACGCGCGAGGACCTCGAAGCAACGTCGGGGCGTCCGCTCGCGCTCCCCGCGACCAGCCACATTCGGGTGCCCGGTCAGCATCCCTCCCATTACGCACCGCGCGCCCGGGTCGTCGTCGTGGAGCCGGAGAAGGTCCTCGCCGAAGCCGAGCTCGCGCAGGAGTCGGGGCACCACGTCGGCGTCCTTCTTCCGCCCACCCTCTCCGACGTCCCGGTGAAGGCGCACGCCATGGTGGCGGTGCCCGCCTCTATGGCCGCCTACGCGCGGGGGCTGTACGGGTTCCTACGCGAACTCGACCAGCGGGGATGTGATCTCATCGTCGCCTCCCTGCCGGTGGAGGAAGGGCTGGGACTGGCGATCGCCAACCGACTCCGCCGTGCCGCGGGGCCCCGGTCCACGGTGTGAGCAGCATCGACGCCATGCGGGAGACGTTGGCGGCTGTCACCTGAGGCTCGATGCAGGGGGGACGGCACGGGACAGGGGTTCCAGGTCTTCGTGCAGGGCAGCATGGAGTGCGGCGGCGAGTTCGCGAGCTCGTTCTTCGTCCCGCAGGCCATGCATCATGAAATAGACGGGTCCCGTGTAGGCGCCGAAATCGACCTCGCGGGCGTCAACCAGCCGGAGGATCGCAGTCCGGATGGCATCGTTGACGGCATCGGTGACCCCGCGGCCGGGGCCGGCGGTGAGGGTGTCCGCCTTCACGGTCCAGTGCTGACCCTCGGCTTCGATGGCGACGAATACAGCGTTGTGCGCCATGGCAGTGCGGTAGGCGTCGTGGAAGGCATCCGTACCGGTGGCGTCCGGGACAAGGTGAGCGGGGCAGGGACCGGCAGTGGCTGCACCTGTGCATTCTTGCCCAGGAGTGCCGTCAGCGCGCCCCGCGACGCGACGGCACGTCCCGTTGAGCGGTCAGGACACGGCGATCCCCGCCGCTTGGAGACCGTGGGAGGCGACGAGCTCCGCGGTGCCGTCGGCCAGGCGGTAGCGCAGGCCCACCACAGCGGTCCGGCCGACGGCGACCTTGTCGGCCAGGACCCGGGAGCGGTCCAGCAACAGGTCGGCGGTGTGCCTTACGTGCTCGGCGAGGACCTCCTCCGGCTCGACCCGTCCGGCGGCCCGGGCGGCCAGCACGCTGGGGGTCACCCGCTCGACGACGTCCCGGACGTACCCGGCCGGCGTCATGCCGTCCTCCAGCGCAGCGCACGCCGCGCCGACCGCGCCGCACGAGTCATGCCCGAGGATCACGACCAGCGGGCAGCCGAGCACCTCCACGCCGAACTCGATACTGCCCAGCACCTCCGGACCCATGACGTGGCCGGCGGTGCGCACCACGAACAGGTCGCCCAGCCCTCGGTCGAAGATGATTTCGGCGGCCAGCCGGGAGTCGGAACATCCGAACAGCACGGCGAAAGGCTGCTGGGACGGTGCGGTCTCGGCGCGGCGGGCGGCGTCTTGGTTCGGGTGCTCGGATGTGCCCGAGACGAAGCGCTGATTACCGGCCAGCAGCAGCTCGAAGGCATCGCGGGGCGTCGGGGTCTGGATCTCACTCATGGCGGCAGCTTACGAGTCGGCACCAACCGTGACCGCATGGGCCCATAGGTCATCGCCGGATCGGCTGAAACTGACGGCTCAGGCATCATCCCCAGGCGCCGGGCTGGGCAGCCATGCCGCTTGAGCCCTGCGGCAACCCCCTGAACGGTGCGGCTCTGCACGTATACCTCATGCAGTCGTCAGACCGCAGGGCGCCCGTCGGCCTCTCCGGCACCACGCTTCGAAGCCCACCAGGCAGGCAACTGACAGGAACTGCCCCGGTAGCGACCCGGCGTATCAGTCGGCGACGGCGGGCTCGGCCGGGGCGGCGGGGATGTCGCGGACACCCAGGCGCAGGTGCTCGACGTGGTACAGGGCCTGGTCGAGGAGCTCGGCGACGTGGTTGTCGTGCAGGGCGTAGACGATCGAGCGTCCGTGACGCTCGCCGGTCACCAGTCCGAGGTTGCGTAGCAGGCGGAGCTGATGGGAGCAGGCGGAGGCTTCCATGCCGACGGCCTCCGCGAGGTCGCTCACCGAACAGGCGCCTTCCTGCAGACGGGCCAGGATGTAGAGCCGCGAGGGTGTGGCGAGGGCCTGGAGGGCGGCGGCGACGTCGGCGGCGCCGACGGCGTCGAGGCGCTCTCGGGTGGTGGCGCTGCTGGTGTCGGTTCCGTGGCCCATGCGGACATCATACCCACAACACCTGAAGACCTGTTCAGGCATTCATGTATGGTGGACGTGTTGCCCCGTCCACCCGCGAAGGGTTGCTTTGTCATGCCTTCTGTCCTGGACCAGCGGCCCGCGCCGACGGCGGCCGGGCCGCGCCCGGCTCCGCCCCCGCGGCGCCCCCGGGTGCTGACACTGCCGGAGGCCCGGTGGGCACTGGCCTCGCTGGTCCTGTTCCTGATCGCCCTCCCGCTCAACCTGCTCGGCGCTCCTGCGTGGCTGTGGGGTCCGCTGTTCGCTGCTACCTACGTCACAGGCGGCTGGGAGCCCGGGTGGGAGGGCCTGAAGGCCCTGAAGGGCAAGACTTTGGACGTGGATCTGCTGATGGTGGTGGCCGCTCTCGGCGCCGCGGCCATCGGGCAGGTCCTGGACGGGGCGCTGCTGATCGTGATCTTCGCGACCTCCGGCGCCCTGGAGGCGGTGGCGACCGCCCGCACGGCGGACTCCGTGCGGGGGCTGCTCGACCTCACGCCGACGACGGCGACCAGGCTGGTGCCCGGCGGCGAGGAAACCGTCGCCGCCAAGGACCTGAAGGTCGGCGACGTCATCCTGGTGCGGCCCGGCGAGCGGGTCGGCGCCGACGGCCAGGTCCTGGACGGCGCGAGCGACGTCGACCAGGCCACCATCACCGGCGAGCCCCTGCCCGTCGCCAAGCAGGCCGGGGACGAGGTGTTCGCCGGCACGGTCAACGGCACCGGCGCCCTGCGCGTGCGCGTCGAGCGGGATCCGGCGGACTCGGTCATCGCCCGGATCGTGAAGATGGTCGAGGAAGCCTCCGAGACCAAGGCCCCCACCCAGCTGTTCATCGAGAAGATCGAGCAGCGGTACTCGATCGGCATGGTCATCGCGACCCTCGCCGTCTTCGCGATCCCGCTCGCCTTCGGCTCCGCTCTCCAGCCCGCCCTGCTCCGCGCGATGACATTCATGATCGTGGCCTCTCCCTGCGCAGTCGTGCTGTCCACCATGCCGCCGCTGCTGTCCGCCATCGCCAACGCCGGCCGCCACGGCGTCCTGGCCAAGTCCGCCGTCGTGATGGAGCGCCTGGGCCAGGTCGACGCGGTCGCCCTCGACAAGACCGGCACCCTGACCGAGGGCACGCCCCGCGTCACCGATATCCGTCCCCTGCCCGGCTCCCGGCTGGACGAAGACGGTCTGCTCGCACTGGCGGCCGCCACCGAGCACCTCAGCGAGCACCCGCTCGCCCGCGCGGTCGTCGACGCCGCCCGCGAACGCCGCCTGCCGCTGCCCGAGGCGCTCGACTTCACCTCCACCCCCGGACAGGGCGTGAGCGCCACCGTCGCAGGTCGCACCGTCCAGGTCGGATCGCCCTCCCGCCTTCCGGCCGCCCCCGGGCCCGTGTCTGCGGCGGTGGCGGAGCTGGAGGGGACCGGACAGACCGCGGTCCTCGTCCTGCGCGACAACAGCCCGGTCGGGGTGATCGGCATCGCCGACCGGCTACGGCCGGACGCCGCCTCCACCGTCACTGCACTCACCAAGCTGACCGGCCGAAGTCCGGTCCTGCTGACCGGCGACAACGAATGCGCCGCCCGCCACCTCGCCGCCCAAGTTGGCATCACCGACATCCGCGCCGGGCTGCTCCCGCAGGACAAGGCCGCCGCCGTACAGAAGTGGGAAGGCGAAGGCCGCAAGGTGCTGGTGGTCGGCGACGGCGTCAACGACGCGCCCGCCCTGGCCGCCGCGCACACCGGCATCGCCATGGGCAAGGCCGGCTCCGACCTCGCCCTGGAAACCGCCGACGCCGTCGTCGTCCGCGACGAACTCGCCGCCATCCCCACCGTCGTCGCCCTCTCGCGAACCGCCCGCCGCCTGGTCGTCCAGAATCTCGTCATCGCCAGCGTCTTCATCACCACGCTGGTGGTCTGGGACCTCATCGCCACCCTGCCGCTGCCGCTCGGCGTCGCCGGGCACGAGGGCTCCACCGTCATCGTCGGTCTCAACGGCCTGCGTCTGCTGCGCGAAGCCGCCTGGACCAACCCGGCCCGACGGGGCGCCGAGTGAGCAAGCGCTCCCGCCGTCGCGTCCCCGCCCCCGGAGCCGGGGCGGGAGCAGAACGGCCCACGGTCACGGTATGCCGCGGCTGCTGCTGCGGAACACCGAAGATCCCCGGACTCGATCACGCCGCACAACTGCGTGTCCTGCGGCAGGCCGTGGGCGGGGCGGCAAGGGTGCGGGTGACCGACTGCCTCGGCGCATGCGAGCGCGCCAACGTCATCGTCATCCAGCCCTCCGCCACCGGCCGCAGGGCCGGCGGCCGGCCCGCCTGGCTCGGCCTGGTCAACGACCGGGACGCCGCCGCTGACATCGCCGCCTGGGTCGCGAGCGGCGGCCCGGGCGTCACCGATCCGCCCGGCATCCTCGGCCTCTACACCTTCAGCCCCTCGCGCCGAGTACGCGCCGAGCTCGACGAGTAGGGCGCTTAGGGCCCTCGCGCCCGAGAGTCCAGGGCCCTGCGACGAGTGCCGGGGGTGCGGGTTCGCGCATCCGCAGGGAACGCTCAGCCGGAGATCCGGCCATGACTTCACCGAGTCATGGCCGGACCGTCGCCCGTCGCGCGGACGGAGTGATTATCAGGAGGACTTGGTGACCCCGGGCAGGAAGCCGGCGTGGGCCTGTTCCCGCACGCGGACGCGCGACAGGCCGAACTTCCGGAGGTGACCGCGTGGTCGCCCGTCCACCCTGTCCCGGTTACGCACTCGGGTCGCGCTCGCGTTGCGGGGCTGGCGCCGCAGTTCTTCCGCTGCGGCCCGGCGTTCGGCGTCGGTGGAGGACGGCCTGCGGATGATCTCCTTCAGCTCCGCCCGGCGGGCCGCGTACCGCTCGACCGTCGCCTTGCGCTTCTCGTTCTGCGCGATCTTGCTCTTCTTGGCCATCAGACCTTCTCCCCTCGGGCGCGGATGCGGGCCATCGCAGCCTCGATGCCGATGCTGTCGACGGTCTTGATCGCCTTCGCGCTGAGCGTCAGCCGGACATGCCGCCCCTCGCTGGGCAGCCAGTAGCGCTTGCGCTGAATGTTGGGCGGTCGAAGCGGCGCGAAGTGCGCCGATGCGAGTGGGAGATGGTGTTGCCGAAGCCCGGTCGAGCGCTTCGAGCGCCGGTACGGTCGACGCGGAGTCAGCTGATGCGCGGCGGTACCGGACTCCCTGTCGTCATCGTCGCCGGGCTCCGCTCCCAGGCACGCCGCAAGGTCGTGGAGCGCCTCCTGCACCTGGTGCCCCACAGCGTCGCCCTCCATCACGACCTGTCCAGTGCGGCCGACGGCACCGTTCTGCGCCAGGTGCGCGACGCTTCGGGTGAGTTGTCCCGAGAAGAGGCCCCGCTGGTCAACGACTGCGCATGCTGCGCGCTGCGCGAGGACCTGGTCCCCGAGTTGGATCGGCTCGCCGATGCCGGCATCACCCGGCTCGCCGTCGTCGAGCTGTGGGACTCGGTCGAACCCAGGGGAATGGCCGAGGTGGTCCTCCAGCACGGTGCTGACGGGGTCCGGCTCACCAACGTGATCACGGCGGTCGATCCCGCCCTCGTCCTGCCCTGCCTCGGCAAGGGCGACGACCTGGCCGAGGCGGGCCTCGCGGCCGCGGCCGGCGACCAGCGCACGGTCGGCGACACCTGGGCCAGGCAACTGGAGTACGCCCCCGTCCTCGCCGTCGTGGAGAGCGAGGACGCCGACGACGAGGACCGTGCGCTTCTCACCCAACTCCACCCCACCGCCCGTCGGGTGAGCGCCGACTCCGCAGAGCTCGCCCGGCTGGCCTTCGCAGGATTCGACGTGGAGGCGGCCGCCGCCGCCCAGCATCCGGCCTGTGCGGCTGCTCCCCCAGGAGGCCGACGAGGCAGGCGTCACCACCATCGTCTGGCGTCGGCACCGCCCGTTCCATCCCGAACGCCTCTACCAGGCGCTGGAAGACCTCTGCTGCGCCGCAGTCCGCAGCCGCGGAAGGTTCTGGCTCGCCGACCACCCGGACACCCTGCTCGCCTGGGACGCCGCCGGCGGAGCGCTGTGCGTGGAGAGCGCCGGTCCGTGGCTCGCCTCACTGCCGGACGCCGCCTGGGAGGCGGTCCCGCCCGTACGCCGAGCGGCCGCCGCACTCGACTGGCACCCCGAGCACGACGACCGTTGCCAGCACCTCGTCTTCACCTCCCCCGGCCTGGACCGTGACGGACTCGCGCGGGTGCTGGAGTCCTGCCTGCTCACCGACGCCGAGTACACGGCGGGACCCGAAGCCTGGAAAGAACTCCCGGCCGCATTCGGCTCCCTCCTCGACCCCGTCACGTAGAACCGGCCCCATCCGCCCCGACACAGAAGGAGCACCATGGCCCCCTGCCAAGGCCCCCGCAAGCCGCTGAAGTCCCGCCCCAGCACGCTGGAGGCGGCCGGGATCACCTAGATCGACTACAAGAACACCGACCTGCTGCGAAAGTTCATCTCCGA
Source organism: Streptomyces sp. P9-2 (assembly GCF_051903975.1). Classification (NCBI taxonomy): domain Bacteria; kingdom Bacillati; phylum Actinomycetota; class Actinomycetes; order Kitasatosporales; family Streptomycetaceae; genus Streptomyces; species Streptomyces sp. P9-2. Next base: position 6,812,719 of record NZ_CP192633.1, on the reverse strand, counting down.
CCGCGGCAAGATACGCAGCCGCCGCGTCACCCACGTCACGGCCCAGCAGCAACGACAGATCGCCACGGCGGTCGAGAAGCCCGGGAGATGGCGCTCCTTCCGTGCTCGAGCCGGTGAGAAGCGACCGCTACTGGCCATCACTGCGTGATGTCGTCATGATGATGTGCGCGGACCGGTGCCGGTCAAACAGCCGTCGAGGACGTCGTGTCGGTACCGGAGCCGGCGTAGCCCCGGCACCGACCAGATGCCCAGGGCGCGAGTTGGAAGACGGTGAACCAGTCGCAGTCGGCGATGTGGGGCGCATCCCGGCCGTCGAGTGAAGGCTCAGGCTGTCCCCAGCCCGGCACGATCGGTCCGCCGAGTCGTTGGCGAGCGGTCTGGAGGAGGCCCCGCAGTCTTCCGTGAGGAGCTTCTGCGCCCGTCGGGCCGGGCTTCGGGAACCACCGGCGTCCGCTGCCGGGCCGGGTGCCTTCCGATGTCCACCACGGCGTCGACTGTGACCGAGGAGGTGAGGGCCCGTGGCCGGGGGGGGCCGGCTCCCCGGGCCCTCGCCCATGATCACGCCCCCGTGCGGGGGGAGAGGTTGCGTGACCACCATTCCAACGCGTACGGCATCGGGAGGTCACGCGCTCAGGGCATATGCGTTCGTCACTGTCAAACACCGTGCGACTGCGGCGGGCGGGTTCGACTCGGGAATCCGGGCTCGGCACGTACCACTGCCCGGGCGAACACATCGGTTCGAGCCCGCTCGCTGCCCGGCGACCGGATGTCCATCCCTTCCCCCTGGCCACACTGCCGGCCGCCGGGCGGCCGGCAGTGCCCGCGCACGGCTGCGTGAAATCTTGAAGGAGGTGGCCCTCCAGGACGGTGGCCGCGGCGGCTGCAGCCTGGACGAGGTTCGCTTCACCGGCATCCAGCGTCCGGTCGAGCTTTCGGACCGTGGACGAAAGCGTGAGACTGAGCGACTACGCCTGAGCGTTTCGCTTGGCGAGTGAGCCTGCGTCTGGTCGACTGAAGCAGGCGCCCACGGACGCGAGGCGTCGGCACAGACCCGTATGCCCCGGTGCGGTCGCCGCGGGGTTGCTTCCGCGTGATGCTGTGACCGTGATGGATACGCCCGCTGTCCCGCCCGCGTGTGAGGCGCTCGGTGACGGCCGCGCCGATACGAAGGGTTGACACGTCATGGTGGACATGCCTCACGGAGCACGGCAGAGGACCGAAGACACACAAGGTGAGCGCCACGAGGCCGGGCCAATGAGGTACTTCGCAGTGCCGTTGCTCCTCAGCGGCGTGCTCACCATCCTTCAGGGCGTCGCGGGCATCGCGAAGGACCGCCTCTACGGGGTGCCCCGGACTACGAGTACCGGTTCGACCTCACCAGTTGGGGCTGGATCCATCTTGTCGTCGGCGTCGCGCTGGTGATCGTGGGGGTGGGGATGCTCCGCGGTATGAGTTGGCGCCGTCCGGCCGGTGTGACGGCGGCTGCGGTCAGTCTGGTGACCCAGTTCATGTTCATCCCCTATTACCCACTGTGGTCGATCAGCGTGATGGCGCTCGACCTGATCATTATTTTTGGTTTGGCACGGTTCACAGCGGATGCGTGAGGAAACGTTCGGGTGGCGGAGCCGGTGATGCCTGTTCCAGGGCTGTTCGGGGGGTGACGGACGGTGCTGACGCGGCGTCCAGCCCGATTCCTCGTTCGTCCGGGTTCGACAGCGTGGCGAGTTGGGAGTCGAACAGCGCCTCGGGCATGAAGGGCTCCGTCACCCTCACTGGGCGATATGGGCGAGGGCGGCCGGTGGGCGGGTCGACCCGGCCCTGTGACGGGATCCGCGTTGCCCGCGCGAGTCCTGAGCGGGCGGTCAGGCTCTCGTTCCGGTGAGGAACGCGGTGAGTATGCGGCGCAGGCGAGGTTCCACCTCGACGACGGCGTGGCCGAGCCGGGGGTCGGTGGTGTAGAGCTCGCGGAGGCGGGGGCCCGGGGTGGCCATCTGCCACAGGGTGCCGGCCATGCCGGTGGCGGTGGATACCAGGTCGAGGGTCTGTTGTTCGTCGAGGCCCAGGAGGCGGTCCAACTCGGCGCCGATGAGGGCGACCTCGCCGTCAGCGGGTCCCTCGTCCTCCCTCTTGTGTTCGCCGCCGGCATGGTCGCGCTGTGCTTCTGGGTCCTGTGGATGCGCCGCCGCTCCCTGGAGCGCCTCCACTGGATGCGCCAGGCCTTGCAGCAGAAGTGAGCAACCGGAAGGGGCGAGGACGGTGGGCGAGCCGGGAACCGGCAGCCTCGCCGGCCTGGGCCACCGGTGCGCATGCGAGGGGCCCCGTCGCCAGAGGCACGGCGACCGCCGTCCCGTGGGCGAATCCGCAGCGAACGTGGCGGTTCCTCGCCGCACCGGCCCTCTTCCGCGAGCCCACCGGGCTGACCAGCTAACTCTGCCGCGGCCACGCGGTGTCGAGGGTACCGGCGGACGAAGCACGGCTGATCCCGTACCCGCTGGGGACCCGGCCGCCCCGCACGCCTCGCAGAGGAGGGCCACCGCCCGTCCCACGAGGTCCGGCCGGGTCGCCGCCACCGGGCGTGGTGACGGCGAGGCGCACATCGTCAAGGTGGAGGGCGGCCACAGCGGCCCGCGGCGGGCCGCTGTGGCGAGGGCATGTCGCGCCGTCAGTGTCCGGCGACGACGCCCGACAGTTCATTGGTGCTCTCCGGCAGGGTGACAGAGGTGATCTTCTTCCCCGTCTCCACATCGACGGCGTGGAGCGCCTTCTTGCCGGGCTCGGAGACGTACGCGACGTGCCCGCGGACGAACAGGGTGGGCCGGGCCTGCTGCCAGTCCAGCGGCTCCCGCCACTCGCCCACGACCGGGATCTTCTTCTCGATCCTGCCGGTGGTCGGATCGATGACGTGCAGGGCACCGTCGGTGCCCAGGACCAGGGCCTCGCCGTGCGGACCACGGCCCAGCGAACGGAAGGAGTAGCTCACGCCCAGGTCGACGAGGCGCAGCTGCTTCTTCTCGGTGTCGATGAGGGAGACGCGGGTGGGCCGCTCCAGCTCGGCCTCGGGGTCGGTCTTGTAGTCGCCCAGCAGGACCGGCGAGGCGTCGCTGCCGGCCTGGTTGCCGATGCGGCCGTAGTCGTCGGGGGCGTCGATCTTGGTGAACCTGCCGTCCTTGTAGATCAGGATGCCGTCCTCGCAGCCGAGTCCGACGGCCTCGTTCTTGGCTGCCGCCTCGCCATGGACGCCGGGACAGTTCTCGTTGCGCGCGATCTCCTTGTTGTTCGCGTCCAGCACCAGCGCGCCGGTGCGCTTCTCCTCGGTGCCCAAGGTGGTGAGGAGTTCGCCATTGGCCAGTTCGATGGCGACACCGTGGTGTGCTTCGGCGGAGGTGTAGGTGCGGCCTTCCGGGTTCTTGCCACTGCTCAGATCGGCGGGGTCGAAGACGTTGACCTCTCCGGTGCCGTCGGTGAAGAGCACGGTCTTTCCGGCGTGGCGTACTACGTGGCCGGGCTTGGGGCCCTGGTACTCGATGTAGGTGAGGGCCTGGTCGGTGGCGTTCAGGACGCGGAACCCGCTGTCGGTGGACACGACGACGTGGTCCTGGTCGCCCGCGGGGTTGATCCGGTTGAAGCCGGGCAGGTCGATGGTCTTGGCGAGCTTGAGGCTCTTTCCGTCGAGGATGTACAGACCGCCGTCGAAGGTGGCGACCAGCGGATCCCTGACCGCCACCGGGGGGGTGGCGGTCGGGGTCCCGTCGGACGTGGTACCGGAGGCGGAGGAGTTCCCCCCGCCGCAGGCGGTCAGGACGGTGGTGACCGCCAGGGCCAGCGCCGTGCCCGTGAGCGTTGTGACGCGTATCGACTTGTTCATCGGTGTAATCCTTTCTGCACCGCGCGACGGCGGCATGGAGGGGTGACGTGCCGGCTCGGAGGGGTCAGCGGCCGGTCAGGCCGGTGACCATGGCGGTGGTGTTGGCGCGCATCATCCGCAGGTAGGTGTCGGCGCCCCCGCCCTTGGCGGTCAAGGACTCCGAGTACAACTGGACGACGCGAACCCCGCCGCCCAGCTCCCTCCGCAGTACCTCGGCGAGGCGCTGGGGCTGGGAGGAGTCGGCGAAGACGGTGCGTACGCCTGCCCTGTCCACTGCCTCGGTGAGGGAGCGCAGGTCGGAGGAGCTGGGTGAGGCCAGCGTGGTGCCGCTCGGGATGACCGCGCCGATCACGCGGAGGCCGAAGCGGTCGGCGAGGTAGCCGAAGACGTGGTGGTTGGTGACGAGGGCCCTCCGGTCCGCGGGGACGCGGCCGAACGACCTCTCCATCCAGGCTGTGAGCTCGGTGAGTTGCTTCGCATAGCGGTCGGCGTTGGCGCGCACGGTGTCGGCGTCGACGCCGTCGACGTGTTCGACGACCTGGTCGGCGAGCAGGGCGGTGACCTTGCGCATCCGGTCGGGGTCGGTCCAGAAGTGCGGATCGGGCTGTCCTGCATCGCCCTCGGGGCCGGCGTCGCCGGCGGTGTGGAAGGTGAGCGGGCCGGCCACCTCGCCGGCGGCGAAGGTGGCGACGCCGGACTCGCGGGCGGCGTCCACATGCCGCAGTACGTTCTCCTCGAGCCCCAGACCGTTGTGGACAATCAGGTCGGCGCGTTCCAGCTCGGCGGCCTGCACCGCCGACAGACCGAAGGAGTGCGGGTCGGCGTTGGGCTTCATCAGGACGGTGACGTCGGCTTCACCACCGACGATCTCCCGGGTGACGTCGCCGAGGATGTTGGTGGTGACGACGATGTCGGGCCGGTCGCCGCCGGTGGTGCAGGCGGTGGTGGTAGCGGCTGTCACGAGGGCGAGAAGTCCCGCGATCAGGTGGCGCAGGCGGGCGATGCCCACCCGTACGTGCTGCTTCGCGCCGGTGCGGCTCATCGTCCGGTCTCCGCCATGAGAACGGGCCTGATGTCCAGGTCGAAGGAGCGCGCGATGCGCAGGCCGTCGTTGTAGTCGATCTCGAACACCTTCTTGCTTTCAGGGTCGTTGACGTAGGCGCGGCTGCGGTCCACTTCGATGACGGGGGCGCTGCCGTCGGTACGGGCCCATGTCCCTCCTGTCAGCAGCGACTTGGTTCGCGCCGTCTGTTCTCCGGTTGCGATGTCGTAGCCGTGCAGCGAGCCGTCGGTCTCCAAGACGAGCAACGGGGACCCCTCTCCGGCGGTGTTGACCGCGACGACCGGTCCGGTGTCCACCCGCGTCCAGGTCCGTTCGGCGACGTCGAGGACCCAGACGGCGTCGTCTCCGGCCGCGGCGGTGAGCGTGTCGCTGCCGGGCCGATGACGGAAGGCGGTGGCCCGTTCCGTCGCGGGGGCATGTGTGCCGTACGGGATCACCTCGGCGGTGAAGGCACCGTTGTGTGCGCGGACGAGCAGGGCGCCGTCGGCGCAGCCGAAAATCACGCCGCGCCTGGTCACAGCGTCCCCTCGGGGCTCCGCGCACGTCACGCCCGGTGAGGCGACGCGCTTTCCCCTGCGGTCGAGGACGACGAGTTCGGCGGTGCCGCTCCTGTTCCTGAAGGCGAGCAGGTGCTCCTCGTACGGGACGACGGCGCCGATGTGGGTGCCCGGCAGCGTCACGGGAGATGTGATCTTCCCCTGCTCCAGTTCGCTGCGGTCGTACAGGAGGGCGCGCCCGCCCTCGTCGGTCACCGCGGTCACGGCGGCGTCGCTGCGCACCTGGGCGCGGCTTCCTGCGGGAAGCTCGCCCACGTCCCGTGTCGCCGCGCTGTAGTAGTGGACGTGGTCCCCGTGGTCCACCATCCAGACACCGCTGTCGAGGACGTGCGTGCCTCCGGGTGTGTGGAGGTAACCGAACCTGCCGTCGGTTCCCAGCCGAACGGTGTCCTTCACCTGTGCCGTCGTGTGCACCTGGCCGGTGACGAGGTCGAGGATCCTGGTGTCGCCGCCGACGGGGTCGTTGAGGAGGAGCCGGGACTGCTGCTCGGCGGCCTCCCGGGCTCCCTCGACGTGTCCGTGCGGGACGGCGGACGGGGAACTCGCTCCGCGAGATGCGGTGTTGCTGCCCGCGCCTCCACAACTCGTGGTGAGCAGCGCGGTGAGCACCAGCGCGGTCGATGCCCACGGGGAGACGTTTCTGCGTACGGTCATGGCGATCGCCTCTGACTTCTTTCAGTCGACTTGAGTACGGGGGCCGGGGCGGGGGTGTGGCGCGCACGGCGGTCACGCAGGCCGGACACCATGTGGGAGAGGAAGAACAGGCTCACCGCGAGCGCCGCGACGGTCGCGCCGGCGGCGGTGCTCAAGTGCCAGGACAGAAGCAGCCCGCCGAACGTGGCGGTGGCGCCGAGCAGGGCGGCGAGCGCCATGACTCCGCGCACGCTGCGGGCCCAGGGCAGAGCGGCCGCCGACGGTGCGATGAGCAGCCCGAGGACGAGCAGTGTTCCGACTATGTGGAACGAGGCCACGATCGCCAGACCGAGAAGGCCGAGCAGCACGGCGTGGGCCAGGCGCGGCCGCAGACCCAGGGTGTGCGCCTTGCGCTCGTCGAACGCCAGGGCCAGGAAGGCTCGGTGGCCGAGGACCGATACCACCAGCGCCGCGAGCAACGCCGCGGCGAGAACGAGGAGGTCCTGCTGCCGGACGGCGAGCACGTCACCGAAGAGAAAGCCGGTCAGGTCGACCGCGAAGGACTGCGAGCGCGAGACGATGATCACGCCAAGCGAGAGCATCCCCACGAACAGCAGCCCGATGCCGGTGTCCTGGGACAGCCTCGGTGTGCGGCCGAGCGCGGTGACGCCGGCCGTCATGACGACGGCGCTGGCCACGGCCCCCACCATCAGGTTCCCGCCGAGCAGCGCGGCCAGCGCGACGCCCGGCAGCAACCCGTGGGACATGGCGTCACCGAGGAAGGCCATGCCCCTCAGCACCACCCAGGTGCCCGCCGACGCGCAAATCGCGGACACCAATACCCCGCCCCACAGGGCTCGTTGCACAAAGCTCACTTCGAAAGGGGCCGTCAGCCATTCCATGCGAGGGATACTACAATGAAAATCATGTTCACTAAAGCGCGCCCCTCACGCTCCTTGCCCTCCGGGCGGACCGCCCACCTCTCCTTCTCCGGGTTGTGCGCCGGTTACCCAGGTCGCCCGGTGCTTCGTGAAATCAGCGCGGAGATACCGGAGTTGGCCAACACTGTGCTCGTGGGGCCGAACGGCAGCGGCAAGTCGACCCTGCTCGGCGTGCTCGCCGGTGTGATCCATCCGACATCCGGTGATCTCCGCCGCATTGGATACCGGCCGCCCGCGTTCGTACCGCAACGCGGAGCCGTCGGTGACGCCCTGCCGCTCACCGTCCGGCAGACCGTGGAAATGGGGCGCTGGGGTGACCGCGGCCCGTGGCGTCGGCTGACCCGCCAGGACCACGCGGCCGTGGACGCGGCGCTCGACCGGCTCGAGATCCGGGACCTCGCCTCACGTCAGCTGGGCGAACTGTCGGGTGGGCAGCGTCAACGCGCGCTCCTTGCGCAAGGATTGGCACAGGAGTCGGACCTTCTGCTCCTCGATGAGCCGACCACAGGTCTGGATCCTGAAGCGAGGGAGCGGATCGGGGCACTGGTGACGGCACTCGTCGCCGACGGGGTGACGGTCGTCCAGGCCACACACGACCTGACGGTCGCACGCACGGCGGACGCCTGCCTCCTGCTCCAGGACGGCCGCCTCGCCGGACAGGGGCATCCTGACCAGGTCCTCACCACATCGGCACTGGCCCGCCTCTGGCAAACACTCTGAGGACCGGCAGCGCAGCCAACACCTACCGCCCCGCCGAGATCGCCGGCCGGGGGCGGGCACTCGCCCGGTGCACGTCACCGGAACCCTGAACGCACCGCCGAGGCCGGCTGCCGCTGTCCGTCTTCGAACGAATCTTTCCCAGAGCGGCCTCGGCAACCCGGCGGAAGGTGTCCGGACCGGTACCGTGCGGCCGGCCATCTGCTGGAAGCGGAGGCGGAGGCGGCCCGGCTCGTCACGAGCGACGCCGGCAGGGGCTCTGTGCCGGCGATAGCGGGCAGGTGACTGGGCGACCGATCAGGTCCGCTTTAGGTGTGGGTCCGGGGCGGTGCTGGGCGGAGTCCAGCTCCCTCAGCCGGGTCTCCAGCAGTCGGGCTTTCCCAGGGTCCGTGCGGATCCCGAAGACGTTGTCGAGCAGCTCGGGCACCTCGTGCGGCCCGACGGTCTGCGTCATCCGGTCCCGGCCCGGGCGTTCCGTCGTCCAGACCAGCGCGTCGAGCGTTTCGTACCGGTCGATGCCCCCGCCGCTGGATGTACGGACGGGTGACGAACGGGGAGCGGTCATGCGTGGCCACGAAGTGTTGCCGACCGCGTAGTCGACGGGGTACTGGGGGTTCTCGGTGAAAACCTGCCGCACCACCCAGCCGTCCGGTCCCTTCGTTTCGCCCCCGCGCTGGTGCACCGCCCAGCCTGGTGAGCCGTGAGTGATGTCCTGCCAGCGCAGCACGATGTGTTCGGCGTCCCGTTTGACGAGATCGCTGGTGTCGTAGGTCGTTCGGCAGCAGCAACAAGACAACTGGCAACGTCCGCGCCGCCACGTTCGACGAGGAAGAGGCGCACAGGTTTCTCCCCACCAGCATGATGAGGTCGTCAACCTGAAGATCGACGAGTGGGAGGAGCCGGCCGCGATCCCGGACCGCGGACCGTCCCTGGCCAAAGCTGATGTCTCCGTGACAGCGCTGGAACCATACGTTCAGCGCTGTCACTGCCGTTCCGGACAGTTCGTCGCGCGTTCCGAAGTGCGTGCGGTCCGCTTCCGCTCTCCGGTAGCGGGCGCTCCCAGGGACAGCGCGTGAGGGGGCGGGCAGTTGTCGGTGGGCGGCGAGGCTGCTGCGGGCCGCGTCGGGGCCTGGCCGGCTCGCGGGTCCTGTTGGAGGGCGGGCAGGGTGAGCTGCCACCATTCGGAGAGGCGGACGGTGAGCGCGTGGGACCCTTCCAGCGCCTCCGTGAGGGTGCAGAACCCGTAGAAGGCGCGGACCAGGGTGCGGGCAGTGGCAGCCGGGCGGACACCGGCGGCCAGGCATCCCCCTGCTCGGGCCTGCGCGAGCAGGCGTGTGACCGCGGTCGTCCAGAGGACGAAGGGGTCAGGGAGCTCTACGTTGATGGTGTGGCGCTCGGCCCACAGGCGGGCACCCGCGCGTGTCACGGAGTCCTCCGCGAGAGCGCGGGCGATGTCGTAGCTCAATGCGACGAGGCGTTCCAGGGGTGGCACGCTCGGGTCGTCGTACCGGTGGACGAGGCTCGGCCAGGTCGCGAAGCCTTCCCGGACGACCGCCTGGGCGATGCCTTCCTTGCTGGCGTAGTGGAAGTAGACGGATCCGCTGGTTCGTCCCGACCGGGCGCTTATGTCGTTGACGCTCGTGCCCGCGTAACCCTGCTGGGCGAAGAGGCAGGCGGCTGCCTCCAGGAGTGATCTGCGGGTTGCTCTGGCCCGTTCCTGCAAGATCTTGCGCACCTCGTTCGGCTCCGTAGTGAACGGCCCACAATGTAGTGCGCCCGCGTACGCCCGGAGCAATGAACCGTCAGCCACACGCGGGATTGCGGCATTTCTTTCGAATCTGAACACCCAAGAGTGGAAATTGGCTTCAGGGTGCCGCACCTGGTTCGCCGGCTTCCCCTTTCACCGCAAGCGGGGGCGTGGCTCCTCGCCGCTTACGGACCTCGCAACTCGCCTTGTTCACAGTGGGGATGACGCTGCACCAGAGGCTTGGAGGCGGCGGGCCGGGCAACCGCTTACACCCTGATCACCTGCGAGGCGAGTACTCGAAACGGTGATTGCGCCGTTTTCCGGATGCTAAATATCGTAATCGTTGCAATGTTTTCTCTTTGCGACTGATGCACCGAAATGCGAGTCGTCCTTGCCGGTGTGCTCCGAAGGGCGCCGGCCATCTCCGTGCTCCGTTCGTCACGGGGTCCGCCGCCTCACCGCGCAGTCGCGCGACTCGTGCTCCCGCTCCAGCCCTCTCCCTCAGGAGGCCTCATGACACCGCCACTCCGAACCCTGTCGGACTGGTCGCCCGAGGCAGTCGTCTTCGACTGCGACGGCACGCTGATGGACACCGAACGGCATTGGCAGGACGCACGCAACCGCGCCTTCCGTGAGTTCGGCCTGATGCCTCCCCCGGGCTTCGCCGATCGCGCCAAAGGTGTGCACTACGTCGACTGCGGCCGCCTGATGGCCGAGGAGACGAACAAGCCCGAGCTGGCCGCGGACCTGACCACGGCACTCCTCGCACACTTCATGAGCCTCGTGGCGGAGGACCCGCTGACCATGCCGGGTGCCGGTGAGATGGTGCGCCTCCTCTCCGGGCGGCTGCCGCTGGCCGTGGCCAGCAACTGCCCGCTGGAAGTGGTGGAGGAGAGCCTCGGCCGCGCAGCGCTGCGCCACCACTTCCGCCACGTCGTCGTGCCTACGGTGCCGCCGGACGATGGTCAGACCGCACTCGGGACGGACGGCGATCACGGGCCGGCGGTGCGGCCCAAGCCGTGGCCGGATGTCTACACCACGGCGGCACGTCTGTGCGGAGTCCGGCCGGAAACAGCGCTGGCCGTCGAGGACTCCCTCACCGGCATCGAGTCGGCGTGGCATGCCGGCCTGCGGGTCCTCGGCGTGGGCCCGCTGTCTGACCAGGCGAACACGGGGCACGCCGACGCCTGGGTGGCAGCCCTGGACGATCCGGAACTGCTGCGCTTGGCACGTGACTGGCCGCGCCCCCAGTCACCGGACGTCGACCGGGATCAAGGGCATCACGGTCCGCACTGACCGGCCGAGCCGGAGACTGCCGCCGCCGGGAGTGAGAGTCGCGGGCCCCGTCTTCGCCCGGGCGGCCGATGTCCAACGGCCCCGCCGGGGAGCCGGTACGTCACCGCAACGACCTCCGGCCCCGTGTGCATACCGCCCAGCACGCCCTCGACGGCGCTGTCGCACGGCCACCGGAACACCTCGGCCGACGTGCCGCCGAGGAGGCGACCTGGTCAGCGTCGCGCAGATGACGCCGGCCGTCGACAAGCCGAACGAGGGAGGGTGAGCGTCGGTCCCTGGACGAGGGGCACTGGGAATTCGTCGCCCACGTTCACTTCCCGAACAGGGGCAGGTGGAGGCCCGTATGAGGCTGGAGATGTTCGATCCCGCTCCGATCGGTGTGGTGTTCACCCGAGGGCCGGAGCACCGGCTCGCGTACACCAACGCCGTCTACCGGAGGATTTTCGGTGATCGTCCGCTGGGCCGGCCCCTCCGGCGCGCCTTTCCCGACCTCGCGCAGTCCGGCTATTTCGACATCTTCGACCGGGTTCTCGCCACCGGTGAGGCCGAGGTGCTCACGGCCGTTCCCATCGACCTCGACTTCGCGGACTCGCCGCAGGAGGAGACACGCTACTTCACGTTCAGCGTCTCCCGGGCCACGGTGAGTGACGGGAGTCGTGGCGTGCTGGGCGTGATCGTGGAAACGACTGAGCAGGTGACTGCCGCACGGCGGATCCGTGTCCTGTCCGAGGAGCGACGCCGCGCACTGCTGCGCTACCGGAGCCTGGTGCGCGCCGGGTCCGAGATGGTGTGGGTGACGGGCCCGGAAGGCGGTGTGACCGAGCCGAGCCCGGGCTGGCAACGGGTCACCGGGCAGACCTGGCAGGAGTTCCGCGACGACGGATGGATCGACGCGGTCCATCCCGACGACCGCGCCTCCGTCATCGAGCGGTGGAGCCGCGCCCTGCGGGAGGTGCAGCCGCGTTTCACCCACACTTACCGGTTGCGGCTGGCCACGGGCGGATACCGGCACTTCGCGGTCGACGCCGCGCCGGTCCGCGACGGGGACACGGTGATCGAGTGGATCGGCACGTGCCGGGACGTCGAGCAGGAGTGGCAGGATGCCCGCCGGGAGAGGCTGCTGGCCCGGGCAACCGCCGTGACTGCGGACACCGCCCGGCCGGACGAGATGCTTGCCGCCCTCACCGCGGTGATCGTGCCCGAGCTGGCCGACAGCTGCACCTCCTACCTGCTTCCCCAGGCCCTGCACCGCACGCCGGGGACCGCCCTGACCGCCGAACGCGTCGCCGCCGTGACCCGCCAGGGCCCTGCCGTCCCACCCCCGCACCACACCGAGCATCTGGGCCCGGACAGCGCCCTCGTCCGCGCCGCCGACCTGCGCCGCCCGGTCCACGCCGTCTTCCCGCCCGGCTCCCCGCCGCCCGATATCGCCCCGCCGGGCTCCGAACCCTGGCTGGCGCCCGACGCCAACAGCGTCGTCCTGCTTCCGGTCGTCGTCGACGGCACCACCGCTGCCCTGGTCGTCGCCTGCGTCAGCGGCGACCGCCCGTCCCTCGGTCAACCGGAGATCAGTCTGCTGCAGACACTCCTGGAACGGGCCCACACCCCGTTGAGCAACGCCCTGGAGTACCAGCGAACCCGGCAGGTGGCGCTCGCCCTCCAGCACAGCCTGCTCACCGAGCCGCCGGACGTCCCCGGCCTCGACATCGCCGTCCGCTATCGGCCCAGCAACTCGGCCGCCGAAGTCGGCGGCGACTGGTACGACTCTTTCGTGCTGCGCGACGGCGCCACCGTCCTCACCGTCGGTGACGTCGCAGGTCACGACCTGCCCGCCGCGGTCACCATGGGCCAGTTGCGCAACATGCTGCGCGGACTCACCCTCGACCGTGAGGAACCCACCGGCGACATCCTGCGACGCCTGGACACATCCATACAGACCCTGTACCTCGAGTGCACCGCCACCTGCGTCCTGGCCCGGATCGAACGCCCGACGCCAGGCCGCTTGCAGCTCCACTACTCCGTGGCAGGACACCCCCCGCCGCTGCTCGTCGAGGCGGACGGCACAGCACACTTCCTCAACGAGGGCCGCTCCCCGATGCTCGGCCTGCTCCCCGACACCCGCCACAGCACTGCCGTCCACCCTTTGCCCCCCGGTTCCACGCTGCTGCTGTACACCGACGGGCTGGTCGAACGCCGGAACGAAGACCTCACCGACGGACTGGACCGGCTGCGCCGCCACGCCTCAACCGCGGCCCGGCGCCCACTGGCACCCTTCTGCGACGAATTGCTCGCCGGAATGCTGACCGCCGACAACGACGACGACACGGCGCTGGTGGCCCTGCGCCTGTCCGTGCCGTAGCACCCCGCCCGCCACTCCGCCACGAGCAACTGGGAGCGCCGGGGAGGGTGTCCCGGCGCAGGCGTCGCCGTCACCGGGCCTCGTGCGACCTCGCGGACGGGCGCGTCACCCGCATCTGGGCGGTCCGTGGCCCGGAGAAGCCTGGGCCGTGAGCCGTGGCCGGCCGGGAGCGGGGCGGGTCCCGGGAAGCGGGCGACGGCATCACAATTGCCCGTGCCAACCCTGAGTCGATGCACGGAGCAGCATCGTCAGCGTCCCCCATTGCGTTACGAGGAGGCAGGACTGGGGGGCTGTGCGGCACGAGGTCAGGCCGTGCTGCACAAGCGGTCAGTGGCCGGCGTCGGCCGGCTCGCCGCGCGGCGTGCGGTCGGGGCAACGCCGCGACAGGCGTTGCCCGGAGACAGGAGGGTGAGTTCGGTCCCTCTCGGGCCGGCGGGTTGCACGGTGGCGGTCACCCGGCACCGTGCGGACTCCGACCGGACGCCAGGTGCAGCTGATGCGGGTCACGGTCGGCAAACTGCAGTTCGCCCACTTCATCGCGTCCCGCGTGCTGGAGCCGTAGTCACCGTCGGCCTTCACACCCACCCTCTTCTGGACGGCGACCACTGCGGACTCGGTGAGTTCCCCGTAGACGCCGTCCGTGGCCGGCTTGTATCCGTAACAGGAGATGAGGTCCTTCTGCAGGGCCGTGACGGCCGAGCCGCTCATACCCCGGCCCAGGTAGCAACTACTCGTATTGGCCGCGGCATACGGGACGTACTCGTACGACGTCGGATCGATCACCTCGTCGGACAGGCTGACCGCGCGAGTGCAAGGAGCGGTCACGGCGGTCGCAGCCGGCAACGGCGAAACCATCACCCACCAGGCCGGACAACAGAACACTCACGACCGAGGCCTACCAGGCGCGCATCTTCCGGGTTCCGTCGGACACAGTTCCATTTTTCACCGTGCCAGCCCAGTGCACGCCACGTGCCTACCCAAGGTGCCGCTACTTCACGGCTCGCGCGTGTCGCCGACGCAGGACGCCGGACCCACACACGGCGACAGCATGCCCCGTGAAAGCACAAGTGGACGAAGGTTCAACCAGCCCAGGCGCGCCGCGCTTCACTTTTCTCTCCAGCAGGCAACTCGAGGACACCTTCGGCAGCCGGCGCGGTTACTGCGGCAGGAGCGGGCACCCACGGTGCCCGCTCCCACCAGCTCAACCGCCGCCGCGCGTCACTTCTCGCCGAGCAGCTTCTTCATCTGCTCGATCTCCGCGCTCTGCGAGGCGATGATGTCTGCGGCCATCTTCCGGGCCGGGGCGTGCGCGCCGTCGGACTGTTCGGTCTTCGCCATCTCGACCGCGCCCTCGTGGTGCTTGATCATCATCTCCATGAAGGAGGTGTCGAACGCTTCGCCCGAGGCGTTCTCGAGCGCCGTCATCTCCTCGGCGCTCATCATGCCCTCCATGCCGCCGCCGTGCATGGAGTGCTCCATAGCGCCTTCGGCCGGCACGGTCTCGCCCCAGGAGGTCAGCCAGCCCGACAGCTTCTCGATCTCCGGCGCCTGCGCCTTCTCGATCTCGGCTGCGAGCTTCTTCACCTCGGCCGACCGGGCCCTGTCAGGCGCGAGGTCGGCCATCTCCACAGCCTGACGGTGGTGGGGGATCATCCCCTTGGCGAAGCTTACGTCGGCCGCATTGTGCTGCCCCTGGGAGGCCGGCGCAGAGGACGCGGCGTCGGTGGCCTGGTGGCCGCCGTGACCGGCCGCGCCGGTGTCGTCGCCGCTGCCGCCGCAGGCGGCCAGGACGAGTGCCGCCACGCCTGAGGCGGCGACCACGGCGGTACGGCGGACGAGGGAACGCTTGCGGTTCATGTGGTGCAACTCCTTCACGCACGCCGGTAGGGGCGTGCGGTGGTACGGATGTGAGAACGTGCGTGAGCTCGGCACCAGGGGGTGCCGGGCGGGCCGCTCTATATCCGGAGGAGTTGCAGTTCGGACAGGTCGGGCGGGGCCCGTCCGTCATGGGGCGAGCCGGTGGCCGCCGAGGTGAGCGACAGCGTCGCGGGCTCGTCGAGCAGCGCGCCGGTCAGCGCCGGCGGCGTGTACGCCGTAACCGTGCCTGCCGCCACGCAGGCGCCGTCGGCGTGGTCGAGGTGGCCCGGCAGTCCGTCGGTATGGGTGCAGCCCGCGTCCGCGTACGGCACACCGTCAGCAGCTGTCGACGCCGTCGGCGTCATGGCGTGGACCGCCACTGTCCGCTGCGGCGTCGGCAGCCCGCCGGGGGCCAGGCCGTGCATGCCCAGGACACCCGCCAGCACCGCCAGGACCAGCAGCACGAACAGCCGCCCGGCCGGGCGGCTGCTGGAACGGCTGCTCGCAGTCACGAGCCCCATCGTAGGGGGAGGCATGGGGCGGGCGGGTGCCGAGGTCCGCCAGATGCGTACGGGCTCACCCAGAGGTGACAGCATTCCCGCGCGGTGGCTCACGCCCCGCAGGTGCTGCTCCTGCCGACGCTCATCCGGCCGGCGGGGTCGTCCGCGCGGTCGAACGGGTCAGGGCCCTGCGGCCGAGGAGTACGGCGCCCAGTCCCAGCGGGACGGCCACGACGGCGCCGACGAGCCCGTTGCCCGTGCCGGGGCCGCCGTCGGCGGTGGCCGCGTGCAGCACCGCGAGAACCGTCCCGATCGCTCCCGTCGCCATCGCCGCCATCCCCCCGGTGCGCGGGTTGCCAGTGCTGATCCGGTGGCCGGCGCGACTCGTGGCCAGCCAGGCGAGGGCCAGGCCGAGCGCACCCGCCGCCAGCGCCAGGTACGCCCCTGTCCTCCCGTCACCGATGATCCCGCCCTCGGCGGTCGCCATCAGTGCTGCTGGAGCGCTCATGCCGCTCCCCTCCTCTTCCTTCGTCGTCGGCGTTTCCCGACGCCCGGTGTCTCTGCCGCCAGGATGCGCGCCCTCCCCCCGGCCGGTCGTCCGGCAGATGCGGGTATTCCCGGGTGCCGCCGGGGCCGTACCCGGATACCGCGGTGGCGGCAGCCGGCGTTCGGCTACCGCATACGCGGTAGCCCCAGGCTCCTCCAAGAGCGGGATTCGCCGTCCACCGCGTCCGGTTACGGTGCACCCATGGACAAAGGACGGTTCGCTGTCCCGGCCGGAGTCACCCCGTGGGCGACCGCCCTGGGCGTGGCGGCGCTGATGCTGGGCACCGGCCTGTCCGGGCCCCACCCGTCCGGAGGGCTCGGGGTGCTCGGCTCCGTGCTGCTGGTGGCCGGCGGGCTGGCACTGGCCGCGTACCGGCGGGCGCCGCTCGGCGTGCTGGCCGTCACCGGCGTGTGCGCGGTGGGCTGTCTGGCAGCCGGGTTCGACGCGCTCGCCGTTTCCTACCTGGTCGCGGTCTACGGCGCGGTGCGCGCCGGACACCGCAAGATCACGCTGGTTGTGTCGGTGGCGCTGGTGGCCGTGCTGCACCTCACGGCGCTGGTCTTCCATAAGGGCGGCGTGGGCGAGGCCTTGGCGCAGGCCCGGCACACGCTTGAGCTCGCCTGGTTGATCGCCGCGTTCGCCGCCGGAGAAGCCGTACGGCAGGCCGAGCGGCGCGCGGACGAGGCCGAGCGGACCCGTGAGGAGACCGCGCGCCGTCGGGCCGACGAGGAACGGCTGCGCATCGCACGGGAACTGCACGACTCCCTCACCCATCAGATCTCGGTCGTCAAGGTGTAGTCCGAGGTCGCCGTGCATGCGCCGCGGCGAGCCGGTGCCGGAGGCCCTGCTCGCGATCCAGGAAGCCGGCCGGGAGGCGAGCCGGGAACTGCGGGCGACCCTGGAGGCGCTGCGCGACGACGACACCGCCCCGCCGCACGGCCTCGACCACATCCCCGGCCTGGTGGAACGGTTCCGGGGCACCGGCCTGGAGACCACCCTCACGATCACGGGGCAGCCTCACCCCGTACCGGCCGCGGTAAGCCGTACCGCCTACCGGATCGTTCAGGAATCGCTCACCAACGTCGCCCGGCACGCCGCGGCCACCAGCGCCTCCGTGCTCGTCGGCTACCGGCCGGACGCACTCGCCGTCCGCGTCGACGACGACGGAAAGGCCACCGTGCAGTCGCCGCCGACGCCGGGACACGGGCTGCTCGGCATGCGCGAACGCGTCGCGGCGCTGGGCGGCCGCCTGTGCACCCAGCCACGCCAGACCGGCGGCTTCACCGTCCAGGCCGAACTGCCCACGAACGGAGCCTCGTGATCCGAGTCCTTCTCGTCGACGACCAGCCGCTCATCCGCAGCGGCTTCCGCGCGCTGCTCGACCTCGAGGACGACATCGAGGTGGTGGCCCAGGCGGCCGACGGCGAGGAGTGCCTGGCGCTCGTCAAGGAGTTTCTGCCCGACGTCGCCCTCGTCGACATCCAGATGCCGGTCATGGACGGCATCGAAGCGACCCGCCGTATCGCCGCCGACCCCGAACTGGCAGGCGTGCACGTCGTCATGCTGACCAACTACGGCATGGACGAGTACGTCTTCGACGCGCTGCGCGCCGGCGCCGCGGGTTTCCTGGTCAAGGACATCCTGCCGGAGGACTTCCTGCACTCCGTACGCGTCACCGCCCGCGGTGACGCGCTGCTCGCCCCCGCCGTCACCCGCAGACTCATCGACCGGTACGTCTCCCAGCCGTCCCCTGCGCTCACCGGCGGCCGGCTGGACGAACTGACCGACCGGGAACGTGAGACGGTTGCCCTGGCCGCACACGGTCTGTCCAACGACGAGATCGCCCGCCGCCTGGTCATCAGCCCGGCCACCGCGAAGACACACATCAACCGGGCGATGGCCAAGCTGCACGCCCGCGACCGGGCCCAACTCGTGGTGTTCGCCTATGAGTCGGGTCTGGTGACTCCGCGCGGTGCGTAGGCCTCCGGGCTGTGGCCGCCTTGCCTCAGGGGAGGGGGAGGTGGGTGCCTGTCCAGTGGGTGCGCAGGCGGCGGTCGTGGGAGACCAGGAGGATCGTGCCCGGGTAGTCGGTGAGGGCTTGTTCCAGGTCCTCGATCAAGGACGGGGACAGGTGGTTGGTGGGCTCGTCCAGCAGGAGGATGTCG
Organism: Streptomyces sp. P9-2; assembly: GCF_051903975.1. Taxonomy (NCBI): domain Bacteria; kingdom Bacillati; phylum Actinomycetota; class Actinomycetes; order Kitasatosporales; family Streptomycetaceae; genus Streptomyces; species Streptomyces sp. P9-2. The sequence continues at coordinate 6,794,472 of NZ_CP192633.1, read as the reverse complement.
CTGGGGCGGCTCAACAGGCGTGCCAGGGCGAGGCGTTGGCGCTGGCCCGTGGACAGGTCGGCGACCCGGGCGGTGAGGCGGTCCGCGGTGAACAGGCCGAGGGCCAGGAGGGCTTCCGTGTGGTCGTCCGGGTGGCCGGGCAGGCCGCGGGCGAAGGCATGGAGGACCGTCTCCCCCGGTCTGCCGGGGGCGGGTTCCTGCGGGAGGTGGCCGATGCGTCCGCGGCGGGTGATGTGACCGGTGTCGGGGGCGAGTTGACCGGCCAGGACGGTGAGCAGGGTGCTCTTGCCAGTGCCGTTCGGGCCCGTGATCAGCAGGCGCTCGCCCGCTTTGACGGTGAGGTCGGTGGGGGCGAGGCGGCCGGTGACGGCGACACCCGCTGCTTCCAGGACGGTGCCTTGCAGGCGGCCGCCTTCGGAGGAGGGCGTGAGTGTGAAGCTCAGTGGCTCGGGGGGTTTCGGGACCGGTTCGGCGAGCAGGCGGCGCAGGCGTTCTTCGGCGTTGCGGATACGGCCGGCGACCGATTGCTGGACGCGGCCGCCGGCGCGGTCGTAGGCCATCTTGTTGCCGTCCTTCATGGCCCGGCCCGGGGCGACGCGGCGGGCGGTGACCGCGGCCGCTTCGCGCTGTGCGGCCACTTCTGTCTCCCAGCGGGCGTGCTCCTGCTCCCAGCGGCGGCGGGCGGCTGCCTTCTCGGCGAGATAGCCGGTGTAGCCGTTGCCGTAGCGGGTGACCGTACGGCGGTCGCCGTCCACTTCCAGGAGGGTGGTCGCGACGCGGTCGAGGAAGGCGCGGTCGTGGGAGACGGCGACGGTGGTGCCGGGGCGGGTGCGCAGGTGGTTCTCGAGCCAGGTCAGGGCGTGGTCGTCGAGGTGGTTGGTCGGCTCGTCCAGGAGCAGGACCTCGGGGGATGCGGCGAGGAGGGCGGCCAGGCGGAGGCGGACCTGTTCGCCGCCGGAGAGGTCGCCGATGGCGCGGTCGCGGGGCAGGTGGGCCAGGCCCAGTCCGTGCAGGGCGCGTTCGACGCGGGCGTCGGCCTCGTAGCCGCCGCGTAGTTCGAACGCGGTCAGGAGGTCGCCGTACTCGGTCATCACCTGGGCGTCGTGCCCTGCGTCGTCGGCCATGACGGTTTCGAGGTGGCGCATGCGTGTCTGCATCGTGCGCAGGTCGCTCAGCGCGTCGTCGACGGCCTGCTGGACGGTGTGGTGGGCGGGCAGGGTCCCGTCCTGGGGGAGGTGGCCGATGCCGCCGTCCGCGTGGACGGTGAGGGTGCCGCTGTCGGGTTGTTCCGTACCGGCGAGGAGGCGGAGCAGGGTCGTTTTGCCGGAGCCGTTCTCTCCGACGATGCCCGTGCGTTCACCTGTGGTGAGGGTGCAGGTGACCGCGTCGAGGACGAGGCGGCCGTTGTACGACTTCGAGACGGAGCGGACGGAGATCTGCGTGGGCACGTGGGTTCTCCTGGACGTTCGGGTGACGGGCGGCCGTGGTGGGCCGAGGGGTCGGGTGAGCGTCCGGGAGGAGCATCCTTCACATCCCTAATGCGACAACAGTTGCATTAGGATCGTGTCATGACGGCAGGGCGCGCAGCAAGCGCAATATCCGGGACGGCGGGGGTCGCACGGCGGCCGGGTGGGCGCAATGCCCGGATCCGGGCACAAGTGCTGGAGGCCGCCCGCGAGTTGCTGGTGGAGCGGGGCTTCGATGCGCTGAGTGTGGATGCGGTGGCCGAGCGGGCTGCCGTGCACCGGACCACCGTGTACCGACGCTGGCGCGACGTGGGAGGCCTGCTGGCCGATGTTCTCGACGCCGCCGGCGACGACGGCTGGCAGCCGCCCGACACCGGCACCCTCGAGGGTGATCTGGTGGCCGTCAACGGTGAGGTGGAGGACGGGCTCACCGGTGAGCCGGTGACCGCCGCGCTGATCGTCGCTTCATTCCGCTCGTCGCAGGCGGCCGAGGCGTTGCAGCGGTTCTGGGAGGAGCGGTACGCGCGGTGCGCCGTGGTGGTGGAGCGGGCCGTGGCGCGGGGCGAGGTTCCTGAGGGGACCTGTGCGCGGCGGGTGATCGTCGCCGCGACGGCGCCGGTGTATCAACAGGTCCTGTTGCTGCGGGGCGGGGCCGATCCGCTGCTCGCCCGGCAGGCGGCGGCCGGCGTGGCGCTGGCGGCGTCGCGTGGGTCGTTCGTCGACGACGAGGGGCCGGGGGTGGACGACGAGAGATGACTCCTGAGGTGGAGTAGCGGTGCGGATCGGCCGAGTTGGCCCGCAGTGGCACGGTGACTCGGGCCGGTCATCGGGTTGTCCGACGAGTACGTCCCCATCGGACGGGCGCCGTCCGAGGTGCTTCCCGGTCGGCCGAGACGCCCTGGGCCGGGTTCGGTCAGGAGCCGCAGCAGCCGCCCGAGGATGTCTCGTCGGTACGCGACGCCTCGGAGGTTCCTGCGGAAGTGCCGAGCTGGATCAGCTGGGGTGCGGGGGCACAGCAACCGCCGTCGCCCTCGGCGGCGTCGGGTGCGTCGAACAGGCCTGCTCCGCCGCAGACTCCGGTCTCCGGGAGGGTGAGTTCTACGCGGTCGGCGGACTCGATGTCGCCGGCGATGGCGGCGGCGACGGAGCGGACCTGTTCGTAGCCGGTCATCGCCAGGAACGTGGGGGCGCGGCCGTAGGACTTCATGCCGACCAGGTAGACGCCTTGCTCGGGGTGGGAGAGCTCGCGGTGGCCGTGCGGGTAGACGGTGCCGCAGGAGTGCTGGTTGGGGTCGATCAGCGGGGCCAGGGCGACGGGGGCCTGGAGGCGCTCGTCCAGGTTCAGGCGCAGTTCGCCGAGGAAGGTCAGGTCGGGGCGGAAGCCGGTCAGGACGATGACCTCGTCCACCGGGTCCAGGCGACGGCCGTCCTCACCGACGAGGATCAGGCGGCCGTCGGTGTCGCGCTCGATCGCCTCCGTGCGGAAACCGGTGACCGCGTCCGCGTGGCCCTCGTCGACGGCGGCCTTCGCCGCCAGGCCGAGGGCTCCGCGCGCCGGGAGCTGGTCGGCCTCTCCCCCGCCGAAGGTGGAGCCGGAGATCCCCCGGCGCAGGATCCATACGGCCTTGGCGCCGGCGCCGTCGTCGGAGGTGGCCAGGTCGGCAAGGTAGGCGAGGGCGGTGAAGGCGGAGGCGCCGGAGCCGATGACCGCCGTGCGCCTGCCCGAGTACCGGGCGCGTACGGCGGGGTTTTTGAGGTCCGGGACGCGGTACGCGATGCGGTCCGCGGCCGCCTTCTCTCCGAGCGCCGGCAGACCGTCGGCGCCGGCCGGGGACGGCGTGGTCCAGGTGCCGGAGGCGTCGATGACGGCACGGGCGTACACACGCTCCTCGCGGCCGTCGGCGTGGGTGACGTGCACGGCGAACGGCCTGCTCTCGCGGTCGGCGTCGACGATGCGGTCCCGGCCGGCGCGGGAGACGCCGGTGATCCTGGCGTCGTAGCGGACGCGGTCGCCGAGGACGTCGGCGAGGGGCTGCAGGTAGCGGTCGGCCCAGTCACCGCCGGAGGGGTACGTCGCCGGGTCGGGCTTCGTCCAGCCGGTGGAGGCGAGGAGCTTCTCGGCGACGGGGTCGACGACTTCGCTCCAGGTGGAGAACAGCCGTACGTGCGACCACTCGCGCACCGCGGCGCCGGCGGTGTGCCCTGCTTCGAGGACGAGCGGCTCGATGCCCCGGTCGAGCAGGTGCGCGGCGGCGGCCAGACCGATGGGGCCGGCTCCGATCACGACGACGGGGAGCTCGGTACTGGCGGGCGCGTTCACGGCGACTCCTTGCGTGTTTCGACATCCGTCGATGGCTTGTACGCCCCAGCATGACACTTGTATTGATGAGAGTCAACATAGACATTCATCGAAGTCGGGTCGGCGGCTGACGGGCCCTCCCAGCCTGGTTCGACGTGTGTCAACATAGACGTATGTCGAATGCCAAGGTGCTGCCGCTGGTCGACCCCGTCGACGGCCAGGTCGACGCGCCGTGCTGCCCGCCGGTCACCGAGCGCCCGATGACCGCCCTGGAGGCGGAGACGGCCGCGAGGATGTTCAAGGCGCTCGGCGACCCGGTCCGGCTGCGGCTGTTCTCCGCCGTGGCCTCGCACAAGGGCGGCGAGGCCTGCGTGTGCGACATCTCCGACGTCGGCGTGTCCCAGCCGACCGTCTCCCATCACCTGAAGAAGCTCAAGGAGGCCGGGCTGCTCACCTCTGAGCGGCGCGGGACCTGGGTCTACTACCGGGTGGAGCCGTCCGTACTGGCCGCCATGGGCCGGCTGCTGGTGGGGTCTTCGGCTGCGGCGTGACGTGGCATGGCCGCGGGGCGAGGCCTGTCGGCCGGTATGGCGTTGCCCGAAGTCGTCGGCGTCCGACTTACGAGAAAGAAACGTCCAGCATGGCTGACAAGCCGTCCGTCCTGTTCGTCTGCGTCCACAACGCAGGCCGCTCCCAGATGGCCGCCGCGTGGCTGACGCACCTGGCCGGCGACCGTGTGGAGGTCCGCTCCGCCGGTTCCGCCCCCGGCGACCGCGTCAATCCGGCCGCCGTCGCGGCGATGGCGGAGGTCGGCATCGACATGTCCGCTCAGACGCCGAAGCTCCTCACCGTCGACGCGGTCCGTGAGTCGGACGTGTGCATCACCATGGGCTGTGGGGACGCCTGCCCCGTGTTCCCGGGCAAGCGGTACCTCGACTGGAAGCTCGACGATCCGGCCGGACAGGGTGTGGAGGCCGTCCGGCCGATTCGGGACGAGATCAGGGTCCTCGTGGAAGGGCTGATCGCTGAAATCGCCCCGCTAGGGCCGGAGGGTTCGGTTTGAGGCGTATTGGCTGACGGCCCGGGCTGCGCCTGGGGTGGGGTCGGCGCGTCGGTGGTGGGTTGCGCAGCTGTACGCCGTGCGGGCGAGGCCCGAGGCCCTCGGTGGCGATGGAGAGGTGGGGGCGGGCCTCGCAGCACGGCGTCCCCATGAGCTGGGGCAGAAGGTCAGCCGATGGTCTTGAGCAGGGCCTCGGCCAGCGGTGCGGAGGACGCCGGATTCTGGCCGGTGTAGAGGTTACGGTCGACGACCACGTGCGGCGTCCAGGGCTCCGCCGCGGAGTAGTCGGCTCCCGCCTCCTCGAGCCGCTCCTGGAGCAGCCAGGGGAGCCGGTCGGCGAGACCGGTCTGCTTCTCCTCGACCGTGCTGAAAGCGGTGAGCCGGTAGCCGGTGAACAGCCAGCCGCCGTCCTGGGTCCGGGCCGGGAGCAGGGCCGCGACACCGTGGCAGACCACGCCCAGGGGAGTGCCCGCGTCCATCACCCCGCGTAGCAGCCGCGCCGAGTCGGCGTCCTGCGCCAGGTCCTGCATGGGGCCGTGTCCGCCGGCGTAGAAGACGGCGGCGTACCGGGAGGGGTCCACGTCGGCGAGGGCGAGGGGGCGCCGGAGCTCGGGGGCGGCGTCCAGTACGCCCTTCACGGCGGCGGCGCCCTCGGCACCGCCGTTCATGTCGGGCCGCAGGCTGGCCTGGTCAGGGGTGGGGACGACACCGCCGGGGGTGGCGACGGTGACCCGGTGACCCGCGTCGGCGAAGGCGCGGTAGGGCGCCGTGAACTCCTCGGCCCAGTAGCCGGTGGGGTGGACGGTGCCGTCGGTCGTCGTCAGACGGTCGGTGCCGGTCAGCACCATGAGGATGTCTGCCATGTCGCACGTGCTCCTTCGAGGTCCCGGGGCGCCCGGGAAGGGTGTGGCCGGCTGGTGGACCGGCGGTGGAACGTCCACGAGACTAGGTCGCGCATCTATCGGAAAACCAATAGGAAAATCGATATGAGCTCTCGGAAATCCGATGAGTCGGAAACGGCTCCGGTGCGCGGTGAGTCGGAGCCCGGCGGGCTGTCGTCCGACGGGTCGTCGTCGCCCGGCGGGTCGTCGTCGCCCGGCGGGGGGCCGCTGGACCTCGGTCTGCTGCGGACCTTCCTGGCTGTCCACCGAGCCCGTTCCCTCACCGGTGCCGCCCGCGATCTGGGCATCTCCCAACCCACCGTGAGCGCTCAGGTCCAGGCGCTGGAAACGCGGATGGGGCGCCGGCTCTTCGAACGGCTGCCGAGGGGGGTCGCGCCCACGTCGGTCGCGGACTCCCTGGCCGGGGAGATCGCGGCGCCCCTCGACGCGCTGGCCGCGGTCGCGGAGCGCGGTCGGCCGGGAGCCGAGGTGGCTCCCGAACCCGTTCACCTGGCGGGTCCCGCCGAGCTGCTCTCCGTCCTGGCGCTGCCCGCCCTCGCTCCGCTGACGGCCGACGGCGTGCTGCTACGCGTTACTACTGGACTGGCCGACGACCTTCTCGAAGGGCTGCAAGCCGGCCGGTTCGATGTCGTACTGTCCGCGGTGCGTCCGCGGGGTCGGGCTCTGAGCGCTGTGCCTCTCACGGACGAGGAGTTCGTCCTCGTCGCGGCCCCGGAGTGGGCCCGCCGGATCGGGCCCCTCACCATCCGTGACCCCGGTCCGCTGCGGGACGTGCCGCTCGTCGCGTACGCGGAGGACCTGCCGATCCTGCGACGGTACTGGCGGCACGTCTTCCGCACGCGGCTCACGGCACGGCCCGCTGTCGTCGTCCCGGATCTGCGGGGCGTCCGGTCGTCGGTCGTGGCGGGGTCCGGTGTGACGGTGCTGCCTCGGTACCTCTGTGAACGTGAGCTGGAGGAGGGGGCGTTGGTCGCGCTGTTCTCGCCGGAGGACCCGCCCATCAACACCAGCTTTCTGGTGCAGCGGGCGGGAGGTGTGCCGCGGGCGCACGTGACGGCGGTGCGGGAGTGCCTGTTGGGGGCGGCTCGGGGGTGGTGAGGATGACGGGTGGTGAGGGTCAGGCCGATGCGTGCGTCTGCTCCGCCTCGCGTGCTTCGCTCAGGGCACGCTGCCTGATGTCGCCGAACAACTCGATCCTGGTGGCGTCCAGAACGTCGTTCCCGCCGATGGTCCGCCTGTCGCCCTCACGGGGAGGGGCGCTTTGGAGTGGATTCTCCTGGGAGGGGGGCGGGAGCGGTTCTCCCGGCATGGTCAGGATGACCGTTCCGTAGCGTCGGGTCCCGCCCTCGCGCACGACCATGGCCGCGGACCGGACGAGGCGCATCATGAACACGCTTGCGACGCCGTCGAGTTCGCGGACCATCGACGGTACGGCCCGGACCCCCTGACTCCGCAGCAGCCTCTTCACCCCCGGCTCGAATCTGTGCGCGTTGGTCACCGCGCTCGGCTTGCCTCTGTGTGCCCTGCCGCTCATACCTGGCTGCGCGGCGGGGCTCGCGACGTCACCGGTCAGGGCTCGGAACGTCGGGCTGTGGTCGTACCACTCGTTGGCCACATCCACTTCGACGTTCCGGTCGATCACCGTGACGAGGTGCCTGGGCTGGAGAACCGTGAGGCCCTCGTCGGCCGCCGCTGCCCTGGCGCCCTCGATGATCTCCGCCAGCAGTGTCCGCGTGACCGACGTCGCGACTCGAACAGCGGACTGGGAGACGTGCATCCACGTCACGTCTCCGAACACGGCTTTGACGACGGCGGGGTTGAACAGCGGGGCATCCATGGCCGAGACGATCTCACAGCCGTGGTGAGCATCTGGATCAGGCAGCGGCGTGGCCGCCTGCGTTCGACACGGCGGGCGGTGTGGTGTGGCGCTGCACCCGGCCGGTGGTCGCCGAGGCACCGAGGCGGCGGAGGGCGATGCTCGCCATGACGAACAGCGCGGCGAAGACGGCCAGGAGCGTGACGCAGACCGTCAGTTGTCGGCTCCCGGCAGCCTGCCAGCTGGTCAACGCGGCCGAGCCCGCCCACAGCACCGTCGCCGCGGCGTAGAAGGAGCGGATGCGGCGGAGCTGGCGCACAGCCCGCTTCAGCTGAGTACGTTCACTCTTCTTCGGTGCCATGCGCCCCCGTGTACCCCCGAATCGCGTTGTGCAGCACGGGAGAAACGAGGTTTCGGACGACGGCCCGAGCGACCCAGTCGTCCAGCTCCCTCGACCCGGTCTCTCCGGAGGATCGACTGCGGGGGCGCCACAGCCAGTGGTGATCACGTCTGGGCCGGTGGCTGGTGACGCCATGCGCCGCGCCCTCTTGACCGGACAGCGACGATGATGGGCTCATGAGACCTGAAGCGCGCGCCTTCGTCGTCGACGGACCGCTTCCCGACCGGGAGGCGAGTGGGGAAGAGATCGATCGGCGTGAGCGCCGACTGACCGCGCTCCCCCGGCCTGTCACCTCCGAGGAAGCCGCTGCCCTGGCCACCTGCTTCGGGCCCGACGACTGCTACGGCCTCGCCTGGACGCTTGTGCACCTGATCGAGACAGCACCCGGACCAGTACCACGGCTGAACGAACCCGGGCCTGACGACGGCGACTGGGCCGAGGTTCTGCGGGCACGCTGGGGCGGCGCTGGAACGCTGTAGGTGATCGGAAGGAGCGCGGCACCGCAGGTCAGGCCCCGCCGCGGTGAACACCGACAGGCCCCCACTGCCGGGCGGGGACGCCGTGATGCGAGCCCCGTGAAGGTGTGGTGGGCTGGGTTTTAGTGGCCCGTGAGGGGCGGGTGTGACGTGTCATCCGGAGGTCCTGGGCGCGGTGCAGTGCGGTCGCGGTCAGGTGCCCTACGTCGCTGATGCCGTCCACTTCGGGCCGGAGGCTCGGCCCCTTTCCACAGGCGGCCCCATCCGTACCTACCTGAGCGGCACCAGGCACCTGCCGACCGTCTCTCCCGACGGGAGGGAGTACATCGTGTCCCCCACGACGTGGTTCATCAGCGGCGCGTCCAGCGGTCTCGGTCACGCGCTTGCCCAGCATGTGCTGGAACAGGGCCACCGGGTCGTCGCGACGGCGCCGGTGGTCGCTCCGATGGCCGGCTTGACGGACGGCCACCCCGACGAGTGCCTCGTGCTTCAGCTCGACGTCACGGACGGTCACCGGTGCGCCGAGGCCGTGCGGGAGGCCGAGGAGTGGTCCGGCGGCATCGACGTCCTCGTCAACAACGCGGGTGTCGACATCATCGGCGCCATCGAGGAACAGCACGAGTCCGATTACCGCGCGGTCTTCGAGGTCAACTTCTTCGGCGCCGTGGCACTCACCCGGGCCGTGCTGCCCGCGATGCGCGGTCGTCGCCGCGGGACGATCGTCAACATCTCCTCCATGGACGGGCCGGCGAGTGTGCCCGGGAACGGCTTCTATGCCGCGAGCAAGTCCGCCCTGGACGGCTTCACCGAGGCCCTGTGGCAGGAGATCGAGCCCTTGGGCCTGCGGGCGCTCCTCGTGCTGCCTGGCTCCTTCCGTACCGGGATCGAGCACCGCACGCGTGCCTCCGGAACTCCGATCAGTGAATACGCGGTCACCGCCGGCGCCTTCCGGGCCATCATGAACAGGGCGACTCCCGACATGTTCCCCGGTGACCCGGCGAGGGCTGCGGAAGTGATCTTCAAGGAAGCCCTCTCCCCCACACCGCGGCACTGGCTGGTCCTGGGCAGTGACGCCCAGCGCAGGATCGGCGTCAAGCTGGACCAGTTGCGTGCCGACTACGAGGCCGGGAAAGACGTCGCCCTCAGCACCGACTACCCCGGGAGCGGCGAGTACGCGGTGCTGTGAGCGGCGGGCCGCGAGCCGGCCGCTCCTCAGAACGCGGGGTTGCCGCCTCCGCTCCTGTCCGAATCCGCCAAGTGGGCCGCGAGCAGCCCGCCCGGCCAGCTGGAGGGCGGCGCCTTCTGCGGGTTGCGCAGAGCCTGCGCCACGACCGCGTCAGCGAGTGCGGCTTCGATGTCCAGGCGCGGGAAGCGCTCCAGCGCCTCGGTCAGTTCGGTGCGGCCCTCGGTTCCGAGGAGGTCCGTCCTGCCGAAGTCCGCCAGCACCGCCAGCCTGACGAGCCTCGGCAGGGTGCCCATACGTTCCGCGATGCCCGGGGAGGTGTGCAGGGCCACGGCCTCCCAGACCTGTTGCCCGAGGTCCTCGGGCCAGCCGTGCTCCGACAGGAAGGCGCGCGCCGCGTCCGCGCCCTCCACCTCGAAACGCTGAGCTCCGTCGTGAGGCGCGGCTGTTCCCGAGTCGTGGAAGAGGCAGGCCACGGCCAGGGCTTCCCGTTCCGCCCCCTTCAGGTCCTGCTGCCGGCCGAGATGATCCGCGAGTAGCCAGACACGCACGCTGTGGTGGAGGATCGCCGGATGCAGGATCTCGCGCACGTAGGCGTGGGCGAGATCGCCTGTCGCTCCTCCGAAGGTGACGTCCATGGCGTGCCCCTCCCGTCGCGTGCCGTCGCCCTCGTCCTCATCCTCGCGCACCTCGTCGGCGTACGCCTGCTCGAGGCGCTCGGTGGGCTCGCCCACGCCCGCGTAAACCGCTCGTCGGCATCGTGCGGCACGCGGCAGGATGATCCACATGGTCACCTTGCCCACTCCCGAACTCCACACCGACCGCCTGAGACTTCGGCCGTTCACCGACGCCGACGCGGCACCCCTCTACTCCTTGCACAGCGACCCTCATGTGCTGCGCTACTGGGACTCCCCTCCGTGGACCGACCCCGCCCGCGCGCAGCGCTTCCTCGCGACGTGCCGCAGGATCGAGGAGGAGGGCACGGGTGCGCGGCTCGCCGTCGAGCGGGGCTCCGACGGCGCCTTCATCGGCTGGTGCGGCCTCGTCGACTGGAACCCGGACTTCCGTAGCGCGGTGGTGTGTTACGTCTTCGGCCGCGAGGCCTGGGGCCACGGGTACGCCACGGAGACCGTGCACGGCCTTCTGCGGTGGGGGTTCAACACCCTTGACCTCAACCGGGTCCGGGCCGACGTCGACACACGGAACGGGGCGTCCGCGCGGGTGCTGGAGAAGCTCGGCTTCGTTCGCGAAGGCACCCTGAGGGAGGACTGTGTCGTCGACGGCGACGTGTCCGACTCCTGGGTCTACGGTCTTCTTCGGCGTGAGTGGCGTCCGGTGGAGGGGAGTTAGGTGTGCTGTCCCGGGACGTTGGTGACACGCGTGCTGGGTGACACGGAACACTGCGGCACCAGGGCCTCCTGATGTTGCTCGGGATGAGACACCAACGAGCTGTTCAGGAGGCCCTGCCCGTATACGCCGAGCACCCCGAGATCACCCGATCGGGATCACCGTCGGACGAACCTCCCCGTGCGAGCTGTGCGGGACGTGCCGCGCGGAGGAGTCGTCCGCAGGCGGGTTCGGCTAGCCCTCCCAGCCGAGGTAGACCGACTTGGACCAGGTGTAGAAGTCCACCGCGACCGCACCTTGCTCGCGGAAAGTGTTGCTGGAGGAGTCGCCGACGCCGCCGAACGGGACGTTGAGATCCAGGCCGGTGGTCGGGCGGTTGACCTTGACCACGCCCACGCGGGCGGCCGCGGCGAAGCGCTGGGCGGCGGCCAGGCTGCGGGTGCAGATGCCTGCGGCCAGGCCGTAGCGGGAGTCGTTGACCAGGTTGATCGCGTCGTCCAGGTCCGCCGCGGACAGTACCGCGACCACCGGGCCGAAGATCTCCTCGCGGGCCGCCGTGTTCTCCTGGCTCAGGCCGGAGAGCACGGTCGGGGCGAGCATCAGCCCCTTGGGAGCCTCGCCGCCCGCGGCGACGGTCGCGCCCTCGGCCGTGGCCCGCTCGACGGCGGCGGTGATCGTGCCGAGTTGCTGCTCACTCACCACCGGGCCCATCAGGGTGCCGTCGGCCAGGCCGTTGCCGGGGTGGTAGCGGGCCGCCTCCTTGGCGAGCGCGGCGACGAAGTCGTCGTGCACACCGGGGGTGCAGATCACCCGGGAAGAGGCGGTGCAGGCCTGGCCGGTGAGACCGAAGCCGCCCGCCGCGGCGATCCGCGCGGCCTGTTCGACGTCGGCGTCGTCCAGTACCACCAGTGCGTTCTTGCCGCCCATCTCCACCTGCACCCGGCCGCGGCGCTCCTGCACCGCGCGCTCGATGCGCATGCCGACCTGGGTGGAGCCGGTGAAGGAGACCGCCGCCACCCGGGGGTCGCGAACCAGGGCCTCGCCGACCACCGCGCCGGAGCCGTGCACCACGTTGAGCACCCCGGCGGGCAGCCCGGCCCGGACCAGGGCCTCGGTGAGGTGGCGGGCGGAGACCGGGGTGAGCTCTGCGGGCTTGAGCACCACCGCGTTGCCGCCGATCAGCGCGGGCGCCAGTTTCCAGGCGGGGATGGCGATCGGGAAGTTCCACGGTGTGATCAGCCCCACGACCCCGACCGGCTCCCGGCGGGTGTGGACCATGGTGTCCGGCAACGAGCTGGGCAGCACCTGCCCGCCGAGCCGCCAGCCCTCGGAGCCGAAGAAGCGCAGTACGTCGATGGCCCGCCGGACCTCGCCGCGGGCCTCGGTCAGCGTCTTGCCCTCCTCCCGGACCAGGTCGCGGGCGGCATCCTCGTGGCGGCCGCGCAGGACCTCGGCAGCGTCCAGCAGGATCGCGCCGCGCGCCGGGGCGGGCAGCGCCGCCCATCCCGGCTGGGCCTCGGCTGCGGCCGTCACGGCCGCGTCGACGGCCTCGGCGCCGGAGGCCGGGGCCACGGCGACCAGTTCGGCCGGGTCCGCCGGGTTGTACCGCTCGAAGCCGTCGCCGGCGGCCTCCTCGCCGGCGATAAGGTTGGGGATCCGCACAGTGCTCATGGCTTTGGTTCCTTGGGAAGTCGGGAGTTCACAGGCCGCGGACCAGGCCGCCGTCGCAGCGCAGCGCGGCCCCGGTGATGTATGAGGCGGGGGCGCCGCAGAGGAAGGCGGCTGCCGCACCGAACTCGGCGGGTGTGCCGTACCGTCCGGCGGGGATCGCAGCCTGGGAGGCGGCCTCGACCTCGGCGACGGGGCGCTGTTCACGTTCGGCCCGCGCGGCGTCCAGCGCCGCCACCCGATCGGTGGCGATCCGGCCGGGCAGCAGCAGGTTGACGGTGACTCCGTCGGTCGCCACCTCCGCAGCCAGGGTCTTCAGGTACGCGGCGAGGGCGGCCCGTCCGGCGTTGGACAGGGCCAGCCCGGGCAGCGGTTCGGCGATCCCGCTGGAGCCGACGGCCAGGATGCGGCCCCAGCCGCGCCGGCGCATGGACGGCAGGGTCAGCGCCACCAGCCGTTGCTGGGCCAGCAGCAGCGAGTCCACGGCCCCGGCGAGGTCGCCGGTGTCCAGGCCGGCGGCGGTGCCGGGGCGAGGGCCGGGTCCGTTGAGGACCAGGATGTCCGGATCGCCGTAGGCCTCGCGGGCCGCCTCGACCAGCGCCCGCGGTCCATCCGGGACGGTGAGGTCGACCTGGACGCCGACCGCGTCCGGCAGTCCGGCGGCGATCTGTTCGGCGAGGTCGCCGCGCCGCCCGGCCACCACGACCAAGGCACCCTCGGCGGCCAGCGCTTCGGCCACCGCCCGGCCCAGGCCGCCGGTGGAGGCGGCGACCACGGCGACCCGGCCGCGGATACCGAGGTCCATCAGCGCACCTCCTCGGGCAGCGCGGCGAGATGCCGTTCCATCTGCGGGACCAGTGCCTCGGGCAGCTGCGCGGCTGGTGGGCGCACCCCCGACTCCATGATCAGGCCACGGCGTCGGATGGCCTCCTTGCGCAATGCCAGCCCGATCCCGGCCTGCGCCTCGAAGTTGACCAGCGGCAGATACGGCAGGTAGGCCTCCCGGGCCGCGTCGTGACCGCCGTTCCGCCAGGCCTGGACGCAGGCGATCAGGCCCTCGGGGCAGGAGAAGCCGGTCATCGCCCCGGCGGCGCCGGCTGCCAGCTCGTCGAGCAGGCCCAGGCCGCCCAGGCCGCCGAACACCGGGACGTCCAGTTCGGCGGTGAGCTGGGCGATGGCCGCCGGGGTCGGCGGCGCCTCGGCCTTCACCGCCACCGCCGAGGGGACCTGGCGGACGGCGCGGACCAGGTCGGCGGTACGGATGGTGACCCGGCTGGTCTCCGGGTAGTCCTGGACGACGATCCCGGCGCCGGTGGCCTCGTGGACCGCGTTGAGGTGGGTGGCGACCACCTGCGGATCGGGCGAGTTGACCTGCACCATCAATCCGGCGAGGCGGTCCCCGACCACCTCGCGGACGAGCCGGGCCTCCTCCAGCACCGGTGCGGTGGCGAGTGCGGTGACCCCGACGACCAGCGGCAGGTCGACGGTGTCGACCACCGTCTCCAGCACGGTGCGGCGTTCCTCGGCGGAGAGCCGGGCGGCCTCACCGAAGACGCCGAGCACGGTCAGACCGGTGGTGCCGATTCGCTCGTAGTGCTCCACCAGCCGGGCCAGGCTGGGCTCGTCCACCTCGAAGGCGGAGCCGAGGAAGGGCGTGGCAACCACACCCCACACTCCGGGGGCAAGATTTTCGGGCATCGGTGAGCTCCCCCTCATCGTCCGGGCCAGACCGGTTGCCGCTTCTGCTGGAAGGCGAGCACGCCCTCCTTGGCGTCCTCGCTGTCCAGCGCCGCCATCAGGGCCGGGGTGCGCAGCTTGTGGGCGTCCCGCGGTGACAGCCCGTCCCCGCGCTGGACCATCTGCTTGATGGCGCGCAGTGAAGTGGGGGCGCAGGCCAGGATGTCGGCGACCCAGCGGTCGACGGCCTCGTCCAACTGCTGTGCCGGGACCACCTCGTTGACCAGGCCCATGCGGTGCAGCTCGGCCGCGGAGGCGCGGCGGCCGGTGAGCAGCAGTCCCATGGCCTGGGTGTGCGGCAGCCGGCGGACCAGCTGGAAGACGCCGCCGTCCAGCGGGATCCGGCCGACCCGGGGCTCGGTGAGGCCGAATTGGGCGTGGTCGGCGGCGACGACGATGTCGCAGCCGAGGACCATCTCCATGCCGCCGCCCAGGGCGTAGCCGTTGACCCGGGCGATCACCGGGACGTCCAGGGTGGTGCGCAGGCTCAGCCCCCCGAAGCCGTTGGGGTCCAGGCCGGCCCAGTACTCCAGGCCGGTCTTGTCGACCGCGTCGGCGGACATGTCGGCGCCCACGCAGAACGACCGCTCACCGGCGCCGGTGACGACGACCGCCCGCACATCGGGGTCGGCCTCGATGTCGGCCCAGATCTCGTTGAGCCGGGCGTTGGTCTTGGCGTCCACCGCGTTCAGCACGGTGGGGCGGTCGATGGTGACCCGGGCGATGTGCCCGTCCCGTACGTAGCGGACCTCGTCGGTCACCGCAGCACCCCCTTCTCGCGGAGCAGGTCGATCTGCTCGGCGGTGTAACCGAGTTCACCGAGCACCTCCGCGCCGTGCTCACCGAGCCGCGGCGGGACCCGGCGGACCTCGGCGGGGGTGGCGGAGAGGTGGAGCGGCGCGTTGAGAGCGCGGATGCGGCCGGCGACCGGGTGGTCCATCTCCACGATCATGTTGTTGACGGCGGTCTGCTCGTCGTCGAGGGTCTGCTCCAGACTGCGCACCGGGGCGCAGAGGATGTCCTCGTCCTCGAGCCGCTTGACCCAGTGGTCGGTGGTGTTGCGGGCCACCGCCTCGGCGAAGATCCGCTGCAGCTCGGGCCGGTGCGCGAACTGCAGGTCCAAAGTGGCGAACTCGGGACGCTCGCTCAGGTCCTCGTCGAGTTCCAGGGCACGGCTGATGTGGTGCAGCGCGTTGCTCTTGAAGCCGCCGACCATGATCAGTGCGCCGTCGGTGGTGGGGAACACCCCGGTGAGCGGCATCGCGGCCCAGTTGATCTCGGAGCCGCGGTTGAGCTGCTGGCAGGCCTCCTGCATCTGCATGTGGAGCATCGAGTCGTACATCGACACCTCGACCTTCTGTCCCTCGCCGGTGCGGTCGCGGTGCAGCAGGGCCAGCAGGATGCCCTGGAGCAGGTGCATTCCGGTGGTGTAGTCGCAGAGCGTGGTCGGGTAGAGGGTGACGGGGTCGTCGTCGGACACCCGGCGCCACATCACTCCGCTGTACGCCTGGGCGATGGCGTCCTGCCCGCCCTTGTGGGCGTACGGACCCTCGGTGCCGAAGCCGGTACCGGAAGCCCAGATGATCCTGGGGTTGACGGCGCGCAGCGCCTCGTAGCCGAGGCCGAGCCGCTCCATCACGCCGGTACGGAAGTTGCTCACCACGACGTCGGCGGAGCGCACCAGTTCATGGATGACCTGCCGGCCCTCGTCGGTGCGGGTATCGATGGCGATGCTCCGCTTGTTGCGGTTGATGGACAGGAAGATGGGGTTGTCCAGGCCGGCCGGGTCCGGGATCGAGGTCCGGGAGATGTCGCCGGTGCCGGGCCGCTCCACCTTGATCACGTCGGCGCCGTAGTCGCCCAGCATCTGGGTGCAGGACGGGCCCATGAAGACCTGGGTGAAGTCGATGACGGTGAGACCGCTCAGGGGCTGTACTGCGGTGGTCATGCCACGACCTCCTCGGGCTGGTCGACGGTCGCGTTCTCCGAGGGGACGTCACCGGGGTCGGCGCCCTGCTCGCGCATCCGGTGCTGGACGACGGCCGGGTCGACGTCCCGGACCAGCACACCCTGCTCCACCGCGGTGGCGGCGGCGATGCCGGCCGCCTGGCCCATGGCCATGCAGGGCGGGATCTCGCGGGACATCCGCTGCGCCTCGGGGGTGGCCGAGTAGTGCCGGCCGGCGACCAGCAGCTGATCGACACCGCGCGGCAGCAGCGCACGGTACGGGGTGTAGTAGTCGCGGCCGCGGGCGACGCTGTCGGCGAAGTGGCGGCGGGAGGTGACGTCGTCCTTGGTGACCACGTACTCGCCCTGCAGCAGCCGGGTCTGCCGGACGCCCATCTGCTCGGCGACGTCGAGCAGGTGGGCGTTGCCGAAGCCGGGCAGCTCGGCCTTGATGTGGTCGAGGACGGCGCCGATCCGGGCCCGGGCCTCGAACTCGGCCTCGGTGAGCGAGACCGGGTCGGTGCCGTCGAAGCCGGTCATGTGCGGGCAGTTGCACCAAACCACGCCGGGAACGGGCGTCTTGAGCCACCACAACTCCCAGGCGCCGCCCAGCATCCGCTTGATCTTGCGGTTGATGGCCCGGGCCTCACGCGGGTTCTCCTGTTCGAAGCGCTCGGCGGCCGCGGTGTCCACCCCGCCGAGCCGGAAGACCAGGGTGACCAGGTAGCTGTCCTGGGCGTACGGGGCGCCGGCCCGGGAGGCCACGTCGATGTCGCCGGTGGTGTCGATCACCACGTCGCCCATCACCGCCTGCGGCCCGGACTTGGTCTCGCAGACCACGCCCTTCACCGCACCGTCCTGGACCACCGGTCGGGAGAACCAGCTGTGCAGCCGCAGATTGATCCCGCTCTCGCGGACCAGGTCGTTGGACACCCGCTTCCAGCCGTCGGGGTCGAAGGCGACGGCGTAGCAGATCGGCTTGGGGTTGGTGTGGGAGTGGAAGTCGAAGGCGCCCCAGCGGCCCCACTTGGCCCACATTTCGGGCGAGGAGTAACGGTCCTCTGCCGGCGGGTAGACGGCGAGGCCGAGCTTGGCCATCCGCTCGACGTACTCGTCGACGATTCCGGTGACGGTGATCTCGTTCCCGTTGATCATGTCGTCGAGCACCAGGACCATGCCGCCGGAAGCCAGGCCGCCAAGAGCCGCGTAGCGCTCCAGCAGGGTCACACTGGCGCCGGTGCGGGCGGCGGCCACGGCCGCGCTGACCCCGGCCGGCCCGCCGCCGACCACGATCACGTCGGACCGCTGGACCACGGGTGCCTCGACGGCGTCGAGAGAGACGGTCTGTGACATCTGGCTTCCCTTTCAGCTCCCGACGCGGACGGCGCCGCGGCGGAAGACGAGCACGTAGAGCAGGACGCTGAGCAGACAGAGGACCGCGCCGTAGACGGGGAACGCCCAGCCGGCGCCGTGGTCCTGGAGCCACAGCAGGAGATAGGGGGCGGTGCCGCCGAAACCGGCCACGCCGATCGCATAGCCGAGGCCGACGCCGGTGACCCGGCAGCTGGTCGGCATCAGGGTGGCGGCGACGGTGTTGTAGAGGCCCATGGTGAAGGCGAGCACCGGGGCGCCGACCAGCATCACCACGGTGAACGTCGCCATGCCGGGCTGCTGGTAGGCGAGTACGACGAAGATCAGTGGCACCACGGCGAGCCGGGAGGCGATGAAGGTGCGGGAGATCCGCTTGCGATCGGCGAGCCGGCCGACGAGCGGGTAGAGCGCGGCGACGCAGATCCCGGAGAGCGTGGAGACCAGGAAGACGGTGTCCGGGTTCTCGTCGTAGGCGGAGCGGGCCAGGTTGGGCAGTCCGGTGGTCCAGGTGTACTGGAGCGCCTGGGCGCCGGCCACGACGAAGACGATCGCCAGGAGCGCCAGCCGGTGCTGCCAGACCTCGGCCCAGACCTGGCCCACCCGGGCCGGCTCGGCCTGCTTCTCGCCCGTGGTGTGCAGGGTCTCCGGCAGGGCGCGGCGCAGCCAGAGGAAGACCAGGCCGCCGACGGCGCCGACCACGAACGGGATGCGCCAGCCCCAGGAGGCCATGGCGTCAGGGGCGACCACCGAGGTGGTCAGGAAGCAGACCAGCGAGGCGCTGACGATGCCGGCCTGCACGTAGGTGCTGAGGATGCCGCCGTACCGGGCGGTCCTGCCCTCGGGCGCCAGTTCCACGATGTACGCGGAGTTGAGCGGTGCCTCGATGCCTGTGGAGAGTCCCTGCAGGATGCGGCAGACCAGCAGGATGACGCCGGCCCAGACGCCGATGACCGCATGGCTGGGCAGCAGTGCTATGATCATGGTGCTCAGCACCATTGAGCCGATGGAGAAGAGCATGACGGCGCGTCGGCCTATGCGGTCGGCCAGGGTGCCGAAGATGATCGCGCCGAGCGGCCGGGCGGCGAAGCCGACCGCGAAGACGGCCAGCGCGGACATGGTTTCGGTGACGGAACTTCCCGACGGGAAGTAGAGCGGGCCGATGTAGGAGGCCAGTAGCCCGTAGACCATCCAGTCGTACCACTCGACGGCGTTGCCGCCGCCAAGGGCCAGCAGAGCGCGGCGGTGCGAGAGGGACTTCTTGGTGGTGGCTGGGCTTCTCTCGGTGAGTGATGCCATGTAGGGCACCTCGTCTTGGGGAGGCGCACGGAACAAGGCCGTGCGGAACCGGCGCCCGGGCCCGAGGCCGGGGCGTTGGGGACGGGGCGGTGCGAGGCCTGCGCCTACCAGCTGGGCGGAGTGACCACCCAGATCGAGGTGGCGGGCTCGTCACCGGGATTGACGTACCAGTGCGGAATGCTGGAGGAGTAGGTGATGGAGTCACCCGCTTCGAGCCGGTGACGGACGCCGTCGAGATAGACGTCCTTCACACCGGAGAGCACGATGCCGAACTCCTCGCCGTTGTGACAGAACGCGGTGGCGCTGGTGTCGTGGCCCGGCTGGGTGACCACCCAGAGGACCTCCAGAGCGCCGTTGAGAGAAGGAGTGAGCAGTTCGTAGCGGTCGCCGTTCACCGAGTCCGCACCGTGGAAGTCCAGGCTGCGGCGCTCGTGGGCACGGACCACCGGACTGACCTGCTCCGCAAGGTGCAGCAGCCGC
Organism: Streptomyces sp. P9-2; assembly: GCF_051903975.1. Taxonomy (NCBI): domain Bacteria; kingdom Bacillati; phylum Actinomycetota; class Actinomycetes; order Kitasatosporales; family Streptomycetaceae; genus Streptomyces; species Streptomyces sp. P9-2. The sequence continues at coordinate 6,775,024 of NZ_CP192633.1, read as the reverse complement.
CCGATCGGCACGTCCAGACCATGTGCGATCTGCACCAGGCTGGCGAAGGAAGGATTGCCCTTCCCCCGCTCGATCTGGCTGATCAGTCCAGTGCTGATGCCGGAGCGGCGGCTCAGCTCGTCCAAGGTCAGATTCGCCTGCTTGCGCAAGGCCTTGATCTGCAGGCCGACCGTGGCGACCATCACATCGAGGTCCGGCCGGTCGTCCGGCATCGGTGCGTCGGTGTCGTGCACGGTCTCCGCCTCTCCCTGAGCAGCGTTTGTCCTGCGGCATATTGAAGACCTTCACCATGATGAAAACAACCCCCTGCGGTTCATCTCTTTTAAGCCGGGCAGGCGCCCGGCGCGAAGAGCTGGTGCTGCAGGACCGTCAGACGCCACCTGCGGCGCCACTGCGGACGGCGGTCGCCTCGCACGCCATCGACACACCGGCTCCCGGGCACGGACCGACCGCTGCGGGCCCGTAAGCACCAGCCACACATCGGGTCCCGTTACGGGGACCGCCAGTGGGCGGCGACCGCCGGCGCGGCCTCGCCGCAGACGGTGGCCGACCCGGTCGGACGGCTCAGGAATGACAGAGCGGATCCTCCGACGAGGAAGATGGGCCCGGATGGCCCGGGACGAAAGGCGCGGTCGGGCAGAACGGAGTCCGGCCGGGTTCTCGGCCTTCCGGGTCCGCTTCGCGGACCCGGATACCGGCCATGACGGTCTCGATGGCCAGGGCATCGCCCGCCTGGCCTACGGTGACGCGGAGGCCAGGGGTCGTGCATGGCTCTCGCCGACGAGGTGGATCTTTGTGCTCAGGCCGCCGCGGGAGCGTCCAAGCGCCTGGCCGATGGGTCCGGCCGGACCTGGAGCCCCTTTTTCCTGGCTCCGGCGAAGTGTTGGTGAGCCCGGCAGACGGTGGACTCCACCGACACGGTCCAGCCGATGTCGTCAGCACCGTCGACCGCTGCCGGCACCGGAGTAAGGATGCGTTCCCAGGTGCCGTGTACGGCCCACCTGATCAGGCGTATGCGAGCGGTCCGGAACGGCGCGTCCCGCCAGGGTGAGCAGGTGTGCCACTTCCACACGGTGGCTTCCCGGGTTGGCGGTGATCGGCCCATCGCCGGCCGCGGACCGGATCGGCCGGCAGCAACGGCTCGATCCGGTCCCACATCGCGTCAGTGATCACCGATCGGACGGACACGTCCAATCAACCGACTGACCGATCAGAGAGCCTCCCAGCCCCGCTCCAGCAGGTCGAACGCGCTGATGACCGCCGCACGCGGGTCGGCGTGCCCGTATGCGGCGCGCGGGGCTTCGAGGGCGAAGTGGGCCAGGGCCAGGCAGGCGGGGTCGTCGGCGGGGCGGCCGGTTTCCTCGGCGATGACGCGGGCCAGGGCGGTGGTGTGGCGCAGCCACATGTTCTGGCCGTAGTCGCGCAGGGCGGGGGTGGTGGTCACCAGGGTGAGGAAGGCGGCGAGGCGGTCGTCGCCGTCCGGGGTGACCAGGCGGGAGTTCAGGGCGTGTTCGCACAGGGCGGCGGGGATGGAGGTGCCCGCGGGGCGTTCGCGGACGGCGGCGAGCAGGCGTTCCTCCTGGTCGTCGTCCTCGTCGAAGACGAGGGCTTCCTTGACCGGGAAGTGCTTGAACAGCGTGGTGGTGGACACGTCGGCGGCGTCGGCGATCTCGCGGATGCCGACGGCGTCGTAGCCGCGTTCCAGGAACAGGCTCAGGGCGGCGTCGGCGATGGCCCGGCGGGTGGCGGCCTTCTTGCGTTCGCGGCGGCCCAGGGGGGCGGGGGTGTCCGGCTGTGTGGGGGTGGTGGGTCGGGGCATGCCGACAGCTTACCCGTTCGGTTGACCGGGTTCAAAAGTTGAGTTGTTGCACTTATTTAGCTGTTGTGTTTTTCTGGGCGCGGCGGCCATGAGGCACTGCCCGGCCGCCGTCCCGTCACGAACCCACGAACGGAGTCCCGCCATGCCCACCACTCCCCCGCCCCGCATCGCCGTCGTCGGCGCCGGCCCCGGCGGCCTGGCCTGCGCCCGCATCCTGGCCCGGCACGGCATCGCCGCCACCGTCTACGACCGCGACGCCGGACCCGACGCCCGCGACCAGGGCGGCACCCTCGACCTGCACGCCGACAACGGCCAACTCGCCCTGCGCGAGGCCGGTCTGCTGGAGGAGTTCTTCCGGCTGTCCCGCCCTGAAGGGCAGGAGATGCGGCAGTTGGATCCGTCCGGCGCGGTGCTCTTCCACCATGTGCCCGAGCCGGACGAGCGGTTCAAGCCGGAGATCGACCGCCGTGTGCTGCGTGATCTGCTGCTCGGGTCGCTGCCGCCCGGCACCGTGCGCTGGGGGCACACCCTGCGCGCCGTCACCGGGCCCTCGGAGGGTCCGCGGCGGCTGCACTTCGCCGACGGCACCACCGTGGAGTGCGACCTCGTCATCGGCGCCGACGGCGCCTGGTCCGCCGTCCGGCGCGCAGTCTCCGACGCCACGCCCCGCTACACCGGCGTCAGCTTCCTGGAAGCGTGGTTCCACGACGTCACCGCACGTCATCCGGACATCGCCGAGCTCGTCGGGCAGGGCAGCGCCGCGGCCGCCGACGGCGAACGCGGCCTGTTCGCGCAAGCCAACGGCGGCGACCACATCCGCGTCTACGTCATCCAGCGCGCCCCCGCCGACTGGATCACCGACGCCGGCCTCGGCCCGCAGGACACCGACAAGCTCCGCGCCCTGCTGCTGGAACGCTTCCGCGACTGGTCACCCCGTATGCGCCGGCTGATCAGCGACAACGACGGCCCCTATGTCGACCGCCCCATCCACGCCCTGCCCGCCGGTCACATCTGGCAGCACAGCCCCTCGGTCACGCTCCTCGGCGACGCCGCCCACCTCATGCCGCCGCTCGGCGTGGGCGTCAACCTCGCCCTGCTCGACGCCTGCGAACTCGCCCTCGCGCTCGCCCGCCACGACACCGTGGGCGAGGCCGTCCGCGCCTACGAGGACACCATGCTTCCCCGCTCCACCGAGACCTCTCGCCTCCTCGACGGCGCCGTGCACGATCTGGTCTCCACGGAACTTCCCGACTTCGCGGCCGCCGACGCTCACTGATCGCCTGCGGGGGGCGTCTGCGGCGGGCGCCGTCGGACGCCGGCCGGATGTCGGGTCCGGCCCTGGCACACCCGGCCGGCGTCGCCTGCCGGTCACTCGGGCGGTGGCCCGAATCGACCCGGCGGGGCGGCCGCCGACGGCGATGCGGGGCGGTTGAAACCGTTCAATTCGGCCACCGGTGGCCGCCCCGGACCTCCGCCGGGTTCCCGGCCGCCCACGTCTGCCCCCTCCTGCACCCAGAAGTCAATCCCATCAACTCCCACCCCACCGCAAGCGCTTACCCACCCCTCCGTGCCCATTTCGTCGCGCCGCCCTCATTGACCCCACCTGCCCGCGCCTCTACGGTGGCCACGCTCACCGCATGTGAAACGATTCAATTCCTACCGTGCGAGGTGGCGTAGTGATCAGTCGCAGAAACGTCCTGGCGAGTACGGCGGCCGTGGTGGCCGCCTCGGCTGCCGGGGGCGGGCAGGCCCAGGCCCAGGTTCAGGCCGTGTCCGGGTCCCCCACCACCGCTCGAGCGGGAGGGCGGGCCGCTCCCATGGAGATCACCGCCGCCACCGTCGAGTACGCCCGGCGTCCGCTGGGCGTGGACGAGCCGCGTCCGCGGTTCAGCTGGCCCATGGCCGCCGGCGAGCCGGGGCTGCGGCAGAGCGCGTACCAGCTTCGGGTGGCCACCAGTGTCTCCGCGCTGGCGCGGCCCGACGTCTGGGACAGCGGGCGGGTGGCGTCCGAGGAGTCGGTCCTCGTGCCGTACGAGGGTCCCGGACTGCGGCCGCGGACACGGTACTTCTGGACCGTGCGGGTCTGGGACGCCGAGGGCCGGGTCTCGCGGTGGAGCGAGCCGGAATGGTGGGAGACCGGTCTGATGGACGCCGGGCAGTGGGCCGCGCGGTGGATATCCGCTCCCGCGGAACTGACCGACGCGCCGTCCTTCGAGGGCGGTCACTGGATCTGGTTCCCCGAGGGTGACCCGGCGAGCAGCGCCCCGGCCGAGACCCGTTGGTTCCGGCGTACCGCGGACCTGCCCGGGGACATCACCTCGGCCACCCTCGTCATCACCGCGGACAACGCCTGCTCCGTGTCCGTCAACGGCCGTGAGGTGGCCCGCACCGACCTGGCCACGGACAACGAGGACTGGAAGCGGCCCGCCGTCGTGGACGTCCTCGGTCAGGTGGCCTCGGGGAACAACGTACTCGCGGTCGAGGCGGTCAACGGCACCGTGGGCCCTGCGGGTCTGCTCGCCGTCCTCGTCGTGCGGACGGCCTCGGGCGAGCGGCGGATCGTGACGGACGCCGCCTGGAAGGTCACCGACCAGGAGCCGGGCGGGGATTGGCGTGGCGCCGGGTTCGACGACTCCGGGTGGGCGGCCGCGCGGGAGGCGGCGCAGTGGGGAGCAGGTCCCTGGGGGATGGTCACGCCCGTGACGCACGCGGTGACCCGGTTGCGCCGTGAATTCTCCCTGCGACGGGGGAAGGTGCGGCGGGCGCGGCTGTACGTGACGGCGCTCGGGCTGTACGAGGCGCACCTCAACGGCGTCCGCGTCGGCCGTGACCAGCTCGCGCCCGGGTGGACGGACTACCGCACGCGGGTGCAGTACCAGACGCACGACGTCACCGAGTTGGTGCGTTCCGGCGGCGGGAACGCTCTGGGGGTGTATCTCGCGCCGGGCTGGTACGCCGGGAACGTCGGCATGTTCGGACCGCACCAGTACGGCGAACATCCGGCGCTGCTGGCCCAGTTGGAGGTCGAGTACGCCGACGGGTCGTCGCAGCGCGTGGTGTCGGACACCGGCTGGTCCGCCTCGACGGGTCCGGTCGTCTCGGCCGACCTGCTGGACGGGGAGACGTACGACGCGCGTCAGGAGACGCCCGGCTGGACGTCGCCGGGGTTCGACGACGCCGGGTGGCTGGACGTCGGTGAGCCGGACGGGGTGGTGCCGGAACGGGTGGTGGCGCAGGTCGACGCGCCGGTGCGGGTCACCCAGGAGCTGACGCCGGTCGCCGTGAGCGAGCCGAGGCCCGGGGTGTTCGTGTTCGACCTGGGACGCAACATGGTGGGGTCCGTGCGGCTGCGGGTGAGGGGCCGGGCGGGCACGGTGGTGCGGCTGCGGCACGCGGAGGTCCTCAACCCGGACGGCACGGTCTACACGGCGAACCTGCGCTCCGCGAAGGCGACCGACACGTACGTCCTCAAGGGCGGCGGCCTGGAGACGTACGAGCCTCGTTTCACCTTCCACGGTTTCCGCTACGTCGAGGTCACCGGCTTCCCCGGCACGCCGACCGTGCGGGCGGTCACCGGGCGGGTGATGCACACCGACGCGCCGGCCACGCTCACCTTCGCCACCGACTCGCCGATGCTGAACCAGCTGCACAGCAACATCACCTGGGGGCAGCGCGGGAACTTCCTCTCCGTGCCGACCGACACCCCGGCCCGGGACGAACGGCTCGGCTGGACCGGCGACATCAACGTGTTCGCGCCGACCGCCGCGTACACGATGGAGTCGGCGCGTTTCCTGGCGAAGTGGCTGACGGACCTGCGGGACGCGCAGACGGCGGAGGGCTCCTTCACGCACGTGGCGCCCGACGTGGGGCGGCTCGGAGACGGGGCGGCGGGCTGGGGAGATGCGGGTGTGACCGTCCCCTGGGCGCTGTATCAGGCGTACGGGGATGTGCGGGTGCTTCAGGACGCGTGGCCGTCGGTGGTGGCGTGGCTGGGTTACCTGGAGCGGCACAGTGACGGGCTGCTGCGGCCGGCGGAGGGTTTCGGTGACTGGCTGAACGTCGACGACGAGACCCCGAAGGACGTCATCGCCACCGCCTACTTCGCGCACGTCGCGGACCTCGCCGCGCGGATGGCGCGCGAGCTGGGCCGGGACCCGGCACCCTACGAGGACCTGTTCGCCCGGGTGCGGGAGGCCTTCCGGCGGGCGTACGTCGACGCGGCGGGTCGGGTGAAGGGGGACACGCAGACCGCGTACGTCCTCGCCCTGTCCATGGGGCTCGTGCCCGACGAGCTCAAGGGTGCGGCGGCCGACCGGCTCGTGGCGCTCATCGAGGCGCGCGACTGGCATCTGTCGACCGGGTTCCTGGGCACGCCGAGGCTGCTGCCCGTGCTCACCGACACCGGGCACACCGACGTCGCCTACCGGCTGCTCACCCGGCGTACCTTCCCCAGCTGGGGCTACCAGATCGAGCGCGGTGCCACGACGATGTGGGAGCGGTGGGACTCGCTGCGGCCCGACGGCACCTTCCAGGACCCGGGGATGAACTCCTTCAACCACTATGCCTACGGCTCGGTGGGCGAGTGGATGTACGCGCACATCGCGGGGATCGCGCCGGGGCGGCCGGGCTATCGCGAGGTCGTCGTGCGGCCGCGTCCGGGCGGCGGCGTCGACGAGGCGCGGGCGACGCTCACCTCGGTGCGCGGGCCGATCTCCACCCGGTGGAAGCGGCGGGGCGGACGCTTCGAGCTGACGTGCTCGGTGCCGTCGAACACGAGTGCGCAGGTGTGGATTCCGGCGTCGGCGGAGGACCGGGTCGAGCACACGGGTGCGGCGCTGCTGCGGCACGAGGACGGGTGTCAGGTGTTCCGTGTGGAGTCGGGGACGCACCGGTTCACGGTGTGAACTTCCCTTGGCCGCGCAGGTGTGGGGGAGACCGGGCGCCTGCGCGGCCGAGGGGCGGGTGTAGTGGTCCGCCGGGGGTCAGCTGAGGGGGGCGGTGCCGGTGGCCGCGACGGAGAGTTCCCACAGGCGTGCCGCCGCGGCCGGGTCGACGGCGTGGGCGCGGACCCAGCCGCCGTCCACCGGGCCCTGCTCGTCGGTGACCCGGGCGACCTCGCAGTCCTCCAGGTAAAGGCCGCCGCGTCCGGCCAGGAGCGGGGAGGTCGCCGCCCACAGGCCGGTCGCGGCGCCCTGGGAGGGGCTCTTGAAGCCCTTGCCGATCACCGTGCCCTGCTCGTCGACCCAGCCCAGCTCCATCTGCTCACGGTGGGTCAGCTCCCTCTGGAGGCCGGTGATGATGCTGCCCGGGTGCAGGGCGAACGCCCGGACTCCGCATCGCTCGGCATCGGTGAGGTGGCCGAGCGGACCGGCCTGAGCGTTCATGCCCTGCGGTTCTACGAGCGTGAGGGGCTGCTGGCCGGCCCCGTGCACCGCACCGCGGGCGGACGCCGGCGTTACAGTGCCGCGGACGTGGAGTGGCTGGGGATCTGCGTGCGGCTGCGGGAGTCCGGGATGCCGCTGGCCGGGCTGAAGCGGTTCGCCGCGCTGGTGCGGCAGGGGCCGGGCAACGAGGCGGAGCGGCTGCGGCTGCTCGACGCCCATCAGCGGCGGGTGGAGGACTGGATCCGCGCGCTGGAGGAGTGCCGGTCGATCATCGCCCGCAAGGTCGGCGTGTACGCCGAGCATGTCGCGCGGGGCACCGCGGCGGGGGTGTGGGATCCGACGGTCGGCGTGGACCGCCCGTAAGCGGGGCGCGGGCCGGGGGTCACCCCCTTCGTTTCGGCGGACCGAGACGTATCGTCTTGCCAAGGGGGGGAGGGGGCGTACTGTCCTGTCCATGGGTTCCCTGTGAGACTGCCGGCGCCGACCGCGTAGAGCTGTGCTCCGCCGTCGTCGCGCCTCGCCGCGCAACCGTCCACCCCTTTGTCAGGCCGGGGGCTTTGCCCTGTTCGGCCAGGAGGGAACCGATCTTGCACACCGCACAACTCACCCTGCGCAACGTCACCAAGGGCTACCCCGGCCGTACCGTTCTGGACGACGTCTCCTTCACCTTGAAACCCGGCGAGAAAGCGGGGCTGATCGGCGACAACGGTGCCGGCAAGTCCACACTGCTGAGGCTGGTCGCCGGTCAGGAGCGGCCCGACAGCGGGGAGGTTGCCGTCCTTGCCGCCGGCGGTGTCGGTTACCTGCCGCAGTCCCTTCCCCTGCCGCCGGATGCCGCCGTCCAGGATGCCGTCGACCTGGCTCTGGCGGACCTGCGGGCCCTGGAGGCCGAGCTGCACCGGGCCGGGCGGGCACTCGAGGCCGCAGGTGACGCCCCGGGCGCGCTCACCGCGTACGAGGAGCTCCTCGCCCGCTACGAGGCCCGGGACGGGTACGACGCCGACCACCGGGTGGACATCGCGCTGCACCACCTCGGCCTGCCGGGGCTGCGCCGCGAACGCCCGCTGGGCGCCCTCTCCGGCGGTGAGCGCTCCCGGCTCGCCCTGGCGGGCGTCCTGGCCGGCCGGCCCGAGCTGCTGCTCCTGGACGAGCCGACCAACGACCTCGACGACCGGGCGGTCGAGTGGCTGGAGGCTCAACTGCGGGCGCACCGGGGCACGGTGCTCGCGGTCACCCACGACCGCGTGTTCCTGGAGCGCCTGACCACCACGATCCTGGAGGCCGAGGAAGGAAAGGTCACCCGCTACGGCGACGGGTACGACGGTTACCGCACCGCGAAGGCGGCCGAACGGCGCCGCCGGATCCAGGAGTACGAGGAGTGGCGCGCCGAGCTGGCCCGCAACGAGCGGCTGGCCGCCGGGCACGCCGCCCGGCTCGGCGTCATCCCGCGCAAGGCGCCGCTGGCGAACTTCGGCCACGGCGGTTTCCGGGCCCGTGGCCGGGCGCACGGCGCGATGGCCCGCATCCGCAACGCCCGTGAACGGGTGCAGCGGCTGACCGCCGACCCGGTGGCGCCGCCGCCCGAGCCGCTGGCGTTCATGCCCCGCATGGCGGCGCCCGGGGCCGGCCCGGAGGGGGACGCCGGGGCCGCTTCGGCGGAGCTGCCCGCCGTGCACCTGGCGGACGTGCGCGTGGACGGCCGGCTGGAACTGGGTGCGCTCACGCTCGGCCGCGGCGGGAGGCTTCTGGTCACCGGTCCCAACGGGGCGGGCAAGACCACGCTGTTGAAGGTGCTCGCCGGTGAACTGCGGCCGGACCGGGGCACGGTACGGGTGCCCGGCCGGGCGGCGCACCTGAGGCAGGACGAGACGCCGTGGCCGCCCGGCCTGACGGTGGCCGAGGCGTTCGGGCTGGGCCGCGTGGGCTCCGCAGACGAACACGCCGACGCCCTGCTCGCCCTCGGCCTGTTCCGCCCCGCGGACCTGCGCTCACGCATGGGCGAACTGTCCTACGGGCAGCGCCGACGGGTGGACCTGGCCCGGCTGGTCACCGAACCCGCCGACCTCCTGCTGCTCGACGAGCCGACGAACCACCTGTCACCGGCACTGGTCGAGCAGTTGGAGGAGGCACTGACGGGATATCCGGGGGCGATCGTTCTGGTCACCCATGACCGTGCGCTTCGGGGGCGGTTCGAGGGTGAGCGGCTGGAGTTGGCGCGGCGGGAGGCGGGGGCGGGGGTACGGGTGGAGTGACTGACGGCCGGGCGTGCCCGTGCCGTGCCGCCTGCCGACGGTGAGCAGGGCGAAGGAGGGCGCGGCAGGGCGCGACGGGCGCGGGTCTGCGTCACGGCTTCAAAGTTGACCGTCGGTGCTCGACTCGTCGTCGTCCGCGGCCAGGCCGGTCAGGTCGGCGAGGGTCTCGGCCGGGTCGGTGGACGGGGGGCCCGCAGGCCACCAGCCGGTGTCGCGGTGGCGGTAGGGGTACCAGCGGCCGTCGTGAGCCAGGCGGAGCTGGAGGCCTCGGTCGGTGAGGGTCCAGTGGTTGCCGTCGACGGTGATCGGGGGAAGTTCCTCCGCCTCCCAGGCAGTTGCGAGTGCGGTGCGGGCTTGGGCGGTCTGCTGTTCGGGCGGGGCCCAGGAATGTTCCAGGACGTCCAGCGCGGCCCGGCCGCCGGTGCGCCACGCGGCAGCCGCGCGGTCCAGGTCCTCGGCAGAACGGCCGCAGCCCTCGCGGAGGCGCTGCACGGCGCGCGGGTCGGGGTGGGTGGCTGCCAGGCGGACCGTGTCCTCCCAGGTGTCGAGGGGTTTCGGGGGTGCGGTGCCGAACCCGTGGGCGTATGCGAGGAGTTCGCGGGCGCGCAGGGCCGCGTCCGCGGCGAGGCGGTCCAGCGGGTCGGCCTCGATGCCGGTCAGTGGTTCCTCGGGGGCGGCGGGCGGGTCGGGCAGCGGTGGCAGGGCGGGCAGTGGGGTGGCGGGGCGGGTGTAGGCCGCGCGTTGGGCGGCGTAGGTGTCGGGGGGCGGCGCGGCTTCCTCTGGCTCGGTCCCCACCGGCTCCCCCGGCTCGTCGGGGCCGGTCAGCGCCCTCAGCAGCAGTGCCGACTTGAGTTCCTCGACCGCTTCTTCCGCGGTGCGGCCGCGGAGCAGGAGCAGCAGCCAGGGGTCGGTGTCCAGCAGCCAGGACAGCTGGTAGGCGAGGGCGGTGGCGTGCGGGCAGGGGTGGTCGAGGGCGTCGCAGTCGCACTCGGCGTCGAGGTCGCCGTAGCCGGGCAGCATGCGGACCCGGGCGTCCTCGACGGCCTCCAGCAGGTCCTCGGGGAGGTCGCCGGCCAGCAGCGCCTCCGTCTCGGCGGGGCGGTCGGCGGTCTTCTCCCAGAGCAGGTCCCACTCGTCGTCGTCCAGCACCGTCAGCGTCAGCCGCGTACGGTACGTCTCCTCGCCGCCGTACACCTCCGCGGCCACCTGGCCGGGGCTGACCGTGATGGGGCCGATGCGGCCGGTGCGGGCGAAGGAACGGCCCTTCCTCAGGGGGCCTTCCTCCGGCCAGACGTCCTCCACGGCCTCGGTCCACCGCGCGGCCCAGTAGGACTGACCCCGGGTACGGCCGCCTCGGCGTGCGGCGAAGGCGGGGAAGCCCCGTGCGCCATGGTTCCGTGCGCCGCTGCCCTGTGCCTCGCTCATGCCATGCTCCTCAGTTCCACCAGGTTGGCCAGCTCGTCGTTGGTCAGCTCGGTCAGGGCCTGCTCGCCGGAGCCGAGGACGGCGTCGGCCAGTTCTTTTTTCGCCTCCAGCAGGGCCGCGATGCGGTCCTCGACGGTGCCCTCGGCGATCAGCCGGTGCACCTGGACGGGCCGGGTCTGGCCGATGCGGTGGGCGCGGTCGGTGGCCTGGGCCTCGACGGCCGGGTTCCACCAGCGGTCGTAGTGGACGACGTGGTCGGCGCGAGTGAGGTTCAGGCCGGTGCCGGCCGCCTTCAGCGACAGCAGGAAGACGGGGAACTCGCCGTCCTGGAAACGCCGTACGAGCTCCTCGCGTTTGGCGACCGGGGTGCCGCCGTGCAGGAGGGCGGCGGGGGTGCCGCGGTCGCGGAGGTGGCGTTCGAGGAGGCGGGCCATGGTGACGTACTGGGTGAAGACCAGGACGGCGCCGCCCTCGGCGGTGATGGTGGCGAGGAGTTCGTCGAGCAGCTCGAGTTTGCCGGAGCGGCCGGTGAGTCGGGCGTTCTCCTCCTTGAGGAACTGGGCGGGGTGGTTGCAGATCTGCTTCAGGCCGGTGAGCAGCTTCAGGACCAGGCCGCTGCGGGCGATGCCGCCCGCGCCGGCGCGAATCTCGCCCATCACCGTCTCGACCTGCTCGCGGTAGAGGGTTTCCTGTTCGGAGGTGAGGGCGACCGGGCGGTCCGTCTCGGTCTTGGGCGGCAGTTCGGGCGCGATGCCCGGGTCGGTCTTGCGGCGGCGCAGCAGGAACGGCCGTACCAGCTCCGACAGGAGGCGGGCGGTGGGCTGTTTCCCGTCGCCGTTCCCGTTTCCGTCGGCGGTGAGGGTGCGTTCGGCCTCGATGGGGGCGATCCAGCGTGTGCGGAACCGGCCGTGGGTGCCGAGGAGTCCGGGGGTGGTCCAGTCGAGGACGGCCCACAGTTCGGAGAGGTTGTTCTCCACCGGGGTGCCGGTGAGGGCGATGCGGGCGCGGGCGCCGATCCGACGGAGGGCCTTGGCGGTGGAGGAATGGGGGTTCTTCACGTGCTGGGCCTCGTCGGCGACGACCAGGCCCCAGGGATGCGCGCCGAGCCGGCCGGCGTCCAGGCGCATGGTGCCGTACGTGGTGAGGACGAAGCCCTCGTTCGCGCCGTCCAGAGTGCGGCCGGGGCCGTGGTACCGGCGTACCGGGGTTCCCGGCGCGAAGCGGCCCACCTCGCGTTCCCAGTTGCCCAGCAGGGAGGCGGGGCAGACCACCAGGGTCGGGCCACGGTCCTCGGGGCGTTCCTGGCGCAGCAGGTGCAGCGCGATGAGCTGGACGGTCTTGCCCAGGCCCATGTCGTCGGCGAGGCAGCCGCCGAGGCCCAGGGAGGTCATGCGGTCCATCCAGCGCAGGCCGCGTAGCTGGTAATCACGCAGGGTGGCGGTCAGACGGGCGGGCGGTTGCACCGGTCCGTCGCCGCCGTCGGGGTCGGCGAGGGCGCGGCGCAGGGCGTCCAGCCAGGCGCTGGGCGCCACCCGTACGCGTTCGCCGCCGATGTCGGTGTGGCCGGTGAGGGCGACGGCGAGGGCCTCGATGGCGGTGAGCGGCGGCAGCCTGCGATCGCGGGCCTTGCGGGCGATGCGGGCGTCGACGAGGATCCAGCGGCCGCGCAGCCGGACGACGGCCCCGCCGGCGGCGACGGCCGCCGCCTCGTCGTCGGTGAGGGGGGCGCCGTCGAGTTCGAGGTGCCAGCGCAGGTCGACGGTTCCGTCGCCGCCGAAGAAGGACCGCGGGTCGGCGGGCGGTTCCCGGTCGGCGCCGGCCACCGCGCGGGCGGTGAGCGCGCCGGCGGACGTCTCCGGCCAGGTGACGTCGATGCCGTGCCCGGCGAGCCGGCCCGCGGCCCCGCCGAGGAGGTCGCGCAGTTCGTCGTCGGCCAGGTGCAGGGCGGTGGGGACGGGCAGCAGGCGTTCGAGCGGCTGCCACACGGCCTGGGCGCGGCGGACGGCGAGGACCATGTCGGCCTGGGCCCGCGGTCCGAGCGCGTGGTCGGCGCGGGCGAACAGCTCGTCGGCGTCCAGGGTGAGGGTGGGGTCGGCGAGGCTGTGGGCGCGGGGGATCAGGCGGGGGCGGGGCGGCTGCGTGGCCGGGTCGGCGCCGGGGGTGGCGTCGCCGAGTTCGACGCGCAGGGACATCCTGACGCCGGAGTCGAGGCCGGCGGAGATCTCCTCGGCCCAGGCCCGCAGTTGGGGCACATGCTGGGGTGGAGTCGCGGCGAACGCCGCCCGTCCGGTGGCGAGTTCGGCGGCGGGGGTGCGTGGGAGGGTGTCGGCGACCGCGTCCAGGAAGGCGCGTACGAGCTCGGCCGGGTCGGTGCCGGGGACGGCGACGGCTTCGCCGGGGGCGGCGTCGGCGAGGGCGCGGATGCGGGCGATGTCGTCGGCGTCGAACGGGCCCGCGCGCCAGGTGTCGTAGCCGGCCGGGGAGACGCCGGGGAGGAGCCGTTCGCGGGCGGTCAGATGCAGGGCGAGGGCGGTGACGGCTCCCCAGAAGGCGGTGGCGGGACGAGGGGTGGGTGCGGGATCGGAAGCGTCCGCGGCGGGCGTGGCGGGGGCGGTCTCGGTCGGGTCGGCGGGCACGGCGGCCGTGGGCGGATCGGAGGCCGCGGGGGTGGCCGTGCGGCGTGCGTGGAGGAGGGCGGGCAGGGCACCGGCCGGGGTCAGGCGAAGGACCGGCACGGTCCGGACGGTGAAGCCGTCCCCGTCGGGGACCACGAGGTCCGCTTCACCCGGTTCACCGCCCGGCAGTGCCGGCGGGGCGCCGCCGGTGGGGTCCCAGAAGGCGATCCGGCCCGTGCGGGCGGGGTCCCCCGGTTCGAACACGGCCGCGCAGCACGCCAGTTGCGCGGCCTGCTGCGGTGTCATCCACTCCATGCGTTCCGACTCTCCCCGTCTTCGGTACCGGCCTGCGCCAGTTCAGAACTGCCGATGATGCCTCACCGCCGGCCGACACCCTGGTCACGATGCCCGCAGAGGGCGGCGCGAGGATCGGACGACCCCTCTCGAAGCTCGACAAGGATTTATGAACCGCGCAGACGGTTTGTCAAACATCCCTGTGTGTCAGCGCGTTGAAGCACCACCAGCCGCCCGGGGGGTCGGTCAATCCGCCGTCACCGGCTCGGCCTCACGGTTCGCGCTCGCCGCCTCCTCGTACACCCGCGCCCCTCGTTCCGGGGAGAAGTCCAGCTGCACGAGGACCGCGGGAACCGCGATACCCGCCATGAGGTGGCGCTGCAGGTCGGCCACCCGCTCGACGAGATCGGCCCGGCCGGTCATCAGCTTGGACAGGATCTGGACACCGGTGAAGGCCCCGACGAACATCTTCGCTGCGGCGACGACGTCCACACCCGGCAGCAGCTCTCCGTTGGCACGGGCCGCGGAGAGGATCTCGGCATTGTGCTCGATCCAGCCTTCCATCGGCGCACGGCGGTCCAGGCCGTCCTGAGGAGACCCCTGTTCGACCGTCAGCCGCACGCTGCCACGGACGAGCGGCTCCCCCGCTGCCAGCATGTGGGCGAGCACGAGCGCCTCGTCCAGACCTTGCTGCAGCGCCAGCTCGCGCCGGGGCACCCCGGGCACGGACGTCAGCTGCTGGGCCAGGACGGCCTGCGCCAACTCCTCCTTCGAGGAGAAGTGGAAGTACAGGGCGCCCTTGGTCACCTTGGCGCGCCGGAGAATGGCCGAGATGGTCGCCGCCTCGTAGCCGAGCTCGTCGAACACCTCGCCCGCTGCCCGCAGAATGGCGTTCCGCGTCCTGACCGCTCGTTCCTGCTGCGCCATCCCGTGCCTCCGCCGTTCCTGCCCTGCCGCACCCCTGGAAAAAAACCGGCAGGTTCGTATCTTAGTCCCGCTCAGGGCGCGTCGGCGTTGTCAGTCCGCTGCCGTAGTGTTCCCGGCGCTCGTACCGACTGGGGAGGTCAGAGGAATTGACTGGGCTGTCCGCTTTTCCGTTGCCGTTCGCGGCAAGCCGTACCTCATCGTCCATCGCGCCTCGGACGTTGCGGGAGATCGAGATGATGCAGTGCAGCGCGCAACTGCGGTCGAAACCGCGGTGGTTCGAGAAGATGCGTGATGCCGGCATCGTCGACCGGTGGACGCAGGAGGCGCTCGTGCAGGGGCTCACCGAGGCGCAGGTGCGGTATGTGATCGACGAGCTCGCGCACTACGCGGCGCTGCGGGACGAGGAGACCGGGGCCGAGGTGTCGGCCGTGGACGGGGTGTGGCAGTCCGACACGCTCGTCGACGACGGGCTCCGGAAGCGGCTGCGGGAGGCGGTTCGGGTACTGGAGGAGGTCCCCGAGGAGGAGCGGGACTGGCATCCCGGGTCCGACGGCCAGGTGCTCGACCTTGTGCACCCCTCGCTGTTCTGCCTGGTGAGGGGGGTCAGCGGGGTGTCCGGGCGGGCCTGGGAGAATCCGACCGACAGCTACTCGCGGTACGAGTTCTCGGAGAAGTTCCAGTGGCTGCCCACGGACGCCGACGTGGACGACGACGGACGGGTCGGCTTCCGCTCGTACGTGAACAACGTGCACCCGGAGAAGCACCGTGACCTCGTCGAGGTGTTGCC
Source organism: Streptomyces sp. P9-2 (assembly GCF_051903975.1). NCBI lineage: Bacteria > Bacillati > Actinomycetota > Actinomycetes > Kitasatosporales > Streptomycetaceae > Streptomyces > Streptomyces sp. P9-2. Next base: position 6,759,521 of record NZ_CP192633.1, on the reverse strand, counting down.
GGAACTGGTCGCACGCATGGTGCCGTTGTGGGAGAACGTCCTCTCCGACCTGCGGTGCCGGCGTCCGCTGCGCATGGTCGCCGACGAATACAACTGGTACGAGTCCGACGAGTACGAGGTACCGGAGCCCGAGGAGGACGACTTCGAGGACAAGGAGGCGTACGAGAAGGCCCTCGAGGCGTGGGAGTCGGCGGAGGAGGAGTGGTACGACAACCGCCGGCCGATCCTTCCGGACGCTCCCGAGTTCAGCCCGCCGCAGGTGCCCGAGGGTTCCGACCGGGTGAGTCTGCGGGGCCGGCGGCTGCAGGTGATCGTCAAGCTCGCCACCATTCACCTCACCCCGGACAAGCCCGAGTACGCGGGCGGCTCCTGGCACGTCGAGGGCATGCTCAACGAGCGGATCGTGTCCACCGGCATCTACTACTGGGACAGCGAGAACATCACCGAGAGCCGGCTCGGTTTCCGGGCGGCCGTCGACGAGCCCGACTACATGCAGGACGATCACACCGGCATGCGGGAGGTGTACGGGCTGGAGAACGAGGGTCCTCTGAACCAGTTCCTCGGCTCGGCGGCCACTCCGGCGGGCCGCTGTCTCGCCTTTCCGAACGTCTTGCAGCACCAGGTCGGCCCGTTCCGGCTGCAGGACCCCACCCGGCCCGGGCACCGCAAGATCCTCGCGGTCTTCCTGGTCGACCCGTCACAGACCGTCGTCTCCACGTCCGACGTGCCGCCGCAGCAGCCGTGGGCCGACACCTCGACCATGACGCTCGAGCAGGCCAAGGCCTTCCGTGAAGAGCTCATGCACGAGCGCAAGTTCTTCGTCGACGAGCACAACCAGCAGCTCTTCGAGCGGGAGTTCTCGCTCTGCGAGCACTGAGTCGCCGCCGCGGTGCCCGCCAGGTGGCCTGACGCGCCTGCCGGGCACCGGCCGAATGTCAGTCCCCGGTGTCGGCGTGGGAAGCGCTGAAGTGAGCGGCACGTCAAGGGGTGCTGACCGCCTACCTGTGCCACCACAACGCCGTCACCTACTCCTGCGCCTACGCCGAGCTGCAGTTCGCCGACCGCCGTGCCGCGGTGGGACCGGCCGCCGTGCTGTGGTAGGACCGGCGGACGTGTGGGTTGAGTTGCCGCGTCGCGATTGTTGGAGGACGTGACACGGGAACGGATGCGGTGATGTCGAGGGAAGGGGGACGGGATGACAGGGCGGGTGCAAGCGCGGTTCTGGGGCGGAGTGGTGGTGCTGCTCGGCGTGGCTCTGCTCGTCGGGCTTCTGGGGCGGTCGTCGGGTGAGAGTGGGGGCGGCGGAACCGAGGCTGCGGTTCCTGACTTCTCCGTCGAGCCCGGGCCCTCGGGGCAGCCGGTCGCTCCGAGCAGCCCGGTGCCGGTCACCACGGCCGAAGAGCGGTTCGACCTCTTCTCCTTCAGGGGCATCTGTCAGGGAGAAGCACCGCGACCCGTTCCGAGGGCGGCGCGTGTGTCGGCGTCGGGGTTGCACCCTTTGGTGGTGCATGTCAACGGGCTGTTGCATCAGTTCTCGGGCAGCGGCGACCGTGATCGCGTCGACCCCTTCACGCCGTTGCCCGAGCAGGTACAGCTCGTCGCCTGCGCCGAGTACCAAGGGCGGGGGAAGCTGCTGAAGGAGTGCCGATACACCGCCCCCGACGCGGCGCCGCGGACGATCACCCACTACGAGGGCCGGTACCGGATGCGGGTGTACGAGGCCCGTACCGGGCGGCTGATCGGCACCCAGGGCATGGCCGGGCAGACCTCGGTCAGTTGCACGCCCTTCGTGAAGGAGGGAGCCGACAGCGTGGTGACCGAGGCGCCGGACGACGCGGCTCTGCGTGCGGTTCTGGGGCCGTACGCGCGTGGTGCGCGCCCCTGAGCCCCGTCGCGCGTGATCGGATCGGTCCGCAACGGTCGGGCCCGGTCAGGGGGCCCGCTGCCAGGGTCGAGGGCGAAAGGAGGCCTCATGATCTCGGCACTCAACCAGCTCGTCGATCTCGTCGAGGAGCACCTCACCGAGGAGCTCGACCTCGAAGGGCTCGCGGCGGGGCTCGGGACCACCGAGTACCACCTGCGCCGGATGTTCTCGTCCTTGGCGGGCATGCCGCTCTCGGAGTACGTCCGGAGGCGGCGGATGACCGTCGCCTCCGGTGACGTCGTCCGGGGTGAGGAGGACCTGCTGGAGATCGCCGTCCGGTACGGGTACGGCTCGCGGGAGGCGTTCGGACGTGCGTTCCGGGCGGTTCACGGCGCCGGTCCCGCGGAGGTGCGCCGCGACGGAGGCCCCTTGCGTACACAGCCGCAGCTCAGGTTCCGCCTGACCGTCGAAGGGAGCACTCCCATGGACACCCGCCTCGTCGACCGCCCCGCGTTCCGCCTGGTCGGACACTCCACCCGGGTCCCGCTCATCCACCGCGGGGTCAACCCGCACATCCAGCAGCACATCGCCGCCATCCCTGCGGAGGAGCACCGGTGCCTGAAGGCTCTGAGCGATTCCGAGCCGGCCGGTCTGCTCCAGGTCACCGACGACGCCGACCCTGACGGGCGGGAGGGCACCGAGCTGACCTACCTGCACGGTGTCGCCGTCGGCACGGGGACGCCCGTTCCGGACGGGCTCGACGTCATCGAGGTGCCGGCGGGCATGTGGGCGGTGTTCCGTACCAGCGGGCCGCATCCCGAGGCCCTGCAGACCGCCTGGGCGGCGACCGCGACCGAGTGGTTCCCCTCCAACCCGTGGCGGCTGCGGCCGGGCCCCTCGGTCGTCGCGGTCCTCGAGCGGGCCGACGACTTCAGCACGGCGACCTGCGAGCTGTGGCTGCCCGTCGAGTCCGCGTGACGCCACCACGGGGCCCCTAGTGCCGTACGGGGGACGCGGAGGTGAGCGCTCGGGCCGACGGTCGGTGTCGGCCCGAGCGCTTCCCGGTCGCCGTACCCGGCCCGACGTGGGCATTCGATCCTGTGCGCTTACTATGATCCCGCCGTTCTCGCGGACATGACACCGCTCCGGTTCCCTTTCCCCCCACCGTGCGGAGCGGTCTGTCTCGAACGCTGCCTGCAGCAAAGGGATTTACCCCTTTTTGTCAGAGTGTCGTCAGAACTTGCAGCGTGGGAGACGTACGTGCGCAGAGTCAGGAGACCCGTGAGACCGCCCGCGGAAGGTCGTCGCGGGCCGCGTGGTCAGCAGGAGCGGGGCAACCGGATCGTCGTTCTCGACGCACTGCGGCTCGTCGCGGCGCTGATGGTGGTGTTCTACCACTACGTCGCCTTCGGCGAGGGGTGGGACGGCCCTCAGGCCCAGCTCTTCCCTGTCCTGTTCCGCCCCTCCGCCTACGGCTGGCTCGGCGTCCACCTCTTCTTCATGATCAGCGGCTTCGTCATCTGCATGAGCTGCTGGGGACGCACGGTGCCGGACTTCTTCACCTCCCGCGTGATCAGGCTGTTCCCCGCGTACTGGCTGGGCGTGCTGGCGACCACCGCCGTGGTCACCCTGGTGCCGGGCGGCCTGGCGCCTCAGGCGTGGCGTGACGTGCTGGTCAACCTGACCATGCTCCAGTGGCCGGTCGCCGTCGAGCACGTCGACGGCGTGTACTGGACGCTCTGGGCCGAGCTGCGTTTCTACCTGCTGTTCGCCCTCGTGGTGTGGCGGGGTCTGACCTACCGGCGTGTCGTCGCGTTCTGCTGCGTGTGGGCGACCGCCGCGATACTGGCGAAGGGCTACGGCTCGGGTCCGCTGAGCGACCTGCTCATGGCGCAGTACTGCTGGTTCTTCATCGCCGGTCTGGCCTTCTACCTGATCCACCGCTTCGGCCAGAACATGCTGCTGTGGGGCATCGTCGCCCTGTGCTTCGCGATGGGGCAGCTCACCGCGGTGCGCGGGTGGCGCCGGACGCTGCAGTACGTGGGGCACAACGTGCCCAGCTGGGGTGTCGCGGTACTGATCACGCTCTTCTTCGCCGTGATGGCGGGGGTGTCCCTCGGCTGGTTCCGCCGCGTGAACTGGCGCTGGCTGCCGGCCGCCGGGGCGCTGACCTACCCCCTCTACCTGCTGCACGAGTCCATCGGCTGGGAGATCTTCCACCATCTCCAGGACCGGGTGGACCGCTGGGTGCTGCTCGGTTCCACGGTGCTGGGCATGCTCCTGCTGGCCCACCTGGTGCACCGCTGGGTGGAGCGGCCGGTGTCACGGCGGCTCAGGACGGCGCTGAACGCCTCGTTCGCGCAGATGCGGGCCGGCGACGCGGGCGCGAAGGGCCGTACCCCGCCGGGCGGCGGTCCCCGGACCGTCATCGGCCACAGTGGCGTGACGCTCCCCCAGCAGCGTGGTCCTGAGCTGGAGGGCGCCCCCGCCGCAGGAGCCGTGCACTGAGTCGTTGTCACTCAGGCGCGCGCCACGCCCGGTACGCGCCGGCCCTCGGAAAACCGAGCGCTGTTCGATTATTTTCGAATAGCCTGAGGCGTCACATCAGGGTGGGGCGCGGCAGGCGCTCGCACAGGCGAGGAGTTCCGGCATGGCAGAGGTCGTACTGTTCCACCACGTCCAGGGGCTGACTCCCGGGGTGGTCGCCTTCGCCGACGAGCTCCGGGCCGCGGGGCACACGGTCCACACCCCCGACCTGTTCGAAGGGCGCACCTTCGACTCCCTGGAGGAGGGGATGGCGTACGTGCGGCAGGTCGGGTTCGGGGTGGTCGCCGCGCGTGGTGTGCGCGCGGCCGACGGTCTTCCGCGTGAGGTCGTCCACGTCGGCTTCTCCCTCGGGGTGGTGCCCGCTCAGGAGCTGGCGCAGACGCGGGCCGGGGCGCGGGGCGCGTTGCTGATGCACGCCTGCATCCCGGTGTCCGAGTTCGGCGCTGAATGGCCCAAGGGCGTGCCGGTGCAGGTGCACGCGATGGAGGACGACTCCTTCTTCGCGGAGGACGCCGAGGCCGCCCGTGCGCTGGTCGCGGGGTCGTCCGACGCCGAGTTGTTCCTGTACCCCGGGGAGCAGCACCTTTTCGCGGACTCCTCGCTGGCCTCCTACGACCCGGACGCGGCCCAGCTCCTGACGCGGCGGGCGGTCGAGTTCCTCGACGCCGTCGACCGCGACGGCGGCGACCCTCGCTGAGCGGTCAGGGAGTGCGGAGAGCCTGGGTCGCGTACTCCCAGAGGCGGTCCGCCGCTGCCGGGTCGACGGCGTGGGCGGCGACGCCGCCCGTCGGGTCCTCGGCGTCCGTGACGATCGGCGCCTCCTGGTTGTCCTCGAAGTAGCGGCCCGTCACCCCTTCCAGGAGGGGTGACGCGGCCAGCAGCACCGAGGTGGCGGCACCCTGCGCGGGCGTCTTGTAGTACGGCAGCGGCGTCACGTTGCCGTCGTCGTCCATCACGCCGAACGCGCGCATCGTGTCGTCGTCGAGGTGCCGCTGCAGATTGGTGAGGACGTAGCCGGGGTTCAGCGCGTTGGCCGTGATGCCGTCGGCGGCCCAGCGGCGGGCGCCGGCCACGAGCAGGACGCCGGCGGACTTCGACTGCCCGTACGCGGTCCAGGGGTCGTACGGCCTGTGCTCGAAGTGGGGGTCGTCGAAGTCGAAGGGTGCGTTCAGGTGGGCGCCCGAGCTGACGGCCACGATGCGGGCGGAGCCGGCTGCCCTGAGGGACGGGTGCAGCCCGGTGGCCAGGGCGAAGTGGCCCAGGTAGTTGGTGGCGAGCTGCGTCTCCCAGCCGCGGGAGGTGAGGGTGCGCTCGGGCAGGGCCATGATTCCGGCGTTGGCGACCAGGATGTCGAGCGGGCCGCGCCAGTTCCGTACGAAGGCGTCGACCGAGGTGAGGTCGGAGAGGTCGAGGGGCGCGGTGCGCACGGGACCGGCGCCGTCGACGGCGGCCAGTTCGCGCACGAGCGGCTCGGCTGTCTCCGGGCGGCGTGTGGCGACGGTGACCTCGGCGCCGGCCTCGGCCAGGGCCCGTACGGTCTCGGCGCCGATGCCCGAGGCGCCCCCGGTGACCACGGCCCGGCGGCCGGTGAGATCCACGCCCTCGATCACCTCCCGAGCGTCGGCGCGGGCGGTGAAGGGGGTGGTGTGGAGAGGGTGATCGGCCGCGTTCCGGGTGGCCGGGGTGTTCGTCGTCATGCTTCGACGCTACGGCGGGCAGGCTGGACGGGCTATGGTCGAACGTCCCGCACTTTTCAGCCATCGTCCGACTCGGAGGTCGCCATGGATCCGCTGGAGGATGTGCTCACCCTGCTGGACACCCGGAGTCAGCTGTCCGCGAGCCTGGCGGCGGGCGGGCGCTGGGCGCTGCGGTTCGACGCTCCGCAGGGGGTGAAGTTCAACGCGGTCCGGCGTGGCTCCTGTCTGCTGGAGGTCGACGGGGTGGACGGGCCGATCCCGCTGGCGGAGGGCGACTGCTATCTCCTCGCGCGTCCGCGGCCGTTCGTCCTGCGCGGCGATCCCGCGACCGCGCCGGTGGCCGCCGGGCCGGTGTTCGCCCGGGCCGAGGGCGGCGTCGCGCGGGCGGGTCAGGGCGACGACGTGTTCCTCGTCGGCGGGCGGTTCTCCTTCGGCGCGCGCGCCCAGGAACTGCTGCTCGACCGGCTGCCCCCGGTCGTCCACGTCCCGGCCGGCACCCCGCACGCGGACACGGTGCGCTGGGCGCTCGACGCCATCGACCGGGAGCTGACCCGCGGGGAGCCGGCCGCGGGTCTGGTCGCCGAGCATCTCGCCGTCGTCATGCTGGTCCATGTGCTGCGGCTGCACCTCGCGCGCGATCCGCACACCGCCTCGGGGTGGCTGGCCGGGCTGTCGGATCCGGTGGTCGCCGCCGCGCTGGCCTCGCTGCACCGCGAGCCGGCGCGGTCCTGGACCGTCGCGGAGCTGGCGCGGGAGGCCGCGGTGTCCCGCTCCACGCTGGCCGCCCGCTTCAAGTCGGCGGTCGGGCAAGGCCCGTTGGAGTACCTGACTCGCTGGCGCATCGAGCTGGCAGCGCGGCAGTTGCGTCAGGGGAGCACGACACTCGCCGTCGTCGCCCGGTCGGTGGGGTACGGGTCGGAGAGCGCCCTCAGTGTCGCTTTCAAGCGCGTCACGGGCGTGTCTCCCGGCGACTATCGGCGGCGTCCGGCAGGGCAGGCGTCACCGACGGAGGCGCCGCCGTCCTGAACCGCGCCGCACGCGGAGGAACGCACCGGTCCGCGACGACTGTTTGCGCGTTCCTGCTCGAAGTGACGACTCTTCAAGCATCTATTGACATGTCTACGCCGCTCCCGCCAGAGTCGGTGCCGCCAGTGATGCCCGGTCGTCCGATCGAAGGAGCGTTCACTCATGCCCGAACTCCCCCCTGTTTCCCGCCGATTGGTCCTGGGAGGTGCGCTGGCCACCGGTGCGGCGGCCGCCGGTGTCGGCGCGGCGCACGCCGCTCCGGCCTCCGCGGCCGGTGCGGCGGCCGGCGGTGACGCGCCACTGCCGGCGCCCACTCCCCCGCGCCGTCGTGGTCAGCGCTCGATGATCGACGTGCCGTTCGACGTCCACGAGACCGTCCGCGTCGGCATCATCGGGCTCGGCAACCGCGGGTCCGGGATGGCCGAGGGGTGGGCCGCCGTCCCCGGGTGCCGGGTGACCGCCGTCTGCGACATCCGCGCCAACCGGGCGGCCTCCGTCGCGAACCGGCTCGTCGCCCTGGGCAAGCCGCGTCCCGCCGAGTACGGCGGATCCGCGGACGCCTACGCGCAGATGCTGAAGCGGGACGACATCGACCTCGTGTACATCGCCACGCCCTGGGAGTTCCACCACCGGCAGGGCAAGGCCGCCCTGGAGGCCGGCAAGCACGCGATCGTCGAACTGCCCGTCGCCACCGAGCTGGACGAGCTGTGGGACCTCGTCGACACCTCCGAGCGCACCCGCCGGCACCTGATGCTGTCGGAGAACTGCTCCTACGGGCGCAACGAACTGGCCATGCTCAAGATGGCGCACGACGGGCTGTTCGGCGACGTCACCAACGGCCACGGCGGCTATCTGCACGATCTGCGGGAGCTGCTGTTCTCCGACACGTACTACACCGACGCCTGGCGGCGGATGTGGCACACCCGCAGCACCGCGTCGTTCTACCCGATGCACGGCCTGGCGCCGATCGCCGCCGCGATGGACATCAACCGCGGTGACCGGATGACCGTGCTGCGGGCGACGGCCACCGAGCCGAAGGGGCTCGCCGACTACCGGGAGCGTTTCATCGACCGGTCCCATCCCTCGTGGAAGGAGACCTACATCAACGGCGACCTCGTCACCTGTCTGATCGACACGGCTCAGGGGCGGGTCGTCCGGGCGGAGCACGACGTGAGTTCGCCCCGGCCGTACAGCAGGATCAACAGTCTGGCGGGCAGCCGCGGGATCTTCGAGGACTACGCGGGCACCTCGGCCACCGGAGGGCGGATCTACGTCGAGCCGGACCACAGCGGGCACTCCTGGCGCGACTTCGACTCCTACCGCAAGGAGTTCGACCACTGGCTGTGGAAGAAGATCGGTGACGACGCGGCGAACAACGGCGGCCACGGCGGCATGGACTACGTGCTGCAGTGGCGCACCGTGCAGCTCATGCGGGCCGGTCTGGTGCCGGACATCGACGTGTACGACTCCGCCGCCTGGTGCGCGCCGGTGCCGCTGAGCGTCAAGTCCCTCGCCGCGGGCGGCCGTCCGGTGGCGTACCCGGACTTCACGCGCGGTTCCTGGGTCAACCTCCGCATGGGTCTGGACTCGCGTGAGTCGGCCATGCCTCCCGTCGCCTGAGCGGCGTTCCGGACCACCGACCGAAGGAGCAGGACGTATGCACGCTTCCCGATGGCTCAGACCCGTCAGATCCCTCAGGCCGTTGCGTGCGGTGAGGGCCGTGGCCGTGGCGGCCTCGCTGGCGCTCGTCGCCGCGCCCGCCGCCTCCGCCGCCGAGCCTCCGGCGGACCCGCCGGCCGCGCGGACCGAGGTGTCGGTGTCGCCCGTCGACCTGGACGGGCCGGCGATCTCGACCGTGACCGTGAGTGTGAGGAATGCCGGGCCGCAGCGGATGCGGTCGCTGAAGGTGACGTTCGCCGGGCCCGTCGGCTGGGCGGTGCAGCCGTCCGTGGCCTCCGTGTCCGGTTCGCTCGGCGTGGGCGACTCCGCCCGGGCCGAGTTCCGCATCCGGGTGCCGGAGAAGCGGCCCGGGTTCGTGGTGCGGACGTTCACCGCCACGGCGGCGTACAGCGGCGGTGACGGGGCCGGTTCGGCGACCGGGACCCGTACCGAGGTCGTCGGCAGTCCGCTGCCCGGTCTCGCCGCCGCCTACAACAACGTGGGCGTCACCGACGAGAGCGACACCGCGCCCGGCGACTACGACGGGGACGGCAACAGTTTCTCCGCGCAGAAGCTGGCCGACGTCGGGCTGACGCCGGGAGCCACCGTGCGCGCCCTGGGCGCCGACCTCACATGGCCCGACGCGGAGCCGGGCACGCCGGGCAACGTCTCGTCCGCCGGTCAGGCGATCACGCTGAGCGGTCAGGGCAGCCGGCTCGTGTTCCTCGGGTCGGGCGTCGGCAGCGCGGCCACCAGCACGGCCACCGTGCACTACACGGACGGCACCAGCAGCCGCGGCCAGTTCGGCTTCCCCAACTGGTCGTTCGACCCGGCCGACCGGCACGGCGCCACGCTCGTGGCGTCCGCCGACGGCCGCAACCGGCCGGACGGGTACGGCAACGCGGGGATCGCCTACCGGATCTTCGCCCACTCGGTGCCGTTGGACCCGTCGAAGCAGGTGGCGTTCGTGGTGCTGCCGTCCAACGCGAACGTCCACGTCTTCGCGACGGCCGTCGCTCCCTAGGGCGCGGGAGCAGGTCAGACGGCGTGGACCTTGATGCCCGCGTCGGTGAGGCGGGCGGCCGTGTCGGCGGGCAGACCGGAGTCGGTCACCAGCACGTCGACGCGGTCCAGGCCGCAGATCCGGGCGAAGGCGCGCCGGCCCATCTTGGAGGAGTCGGTGACCACGATGACGCGGCGCGCCCGTTCGGCGAACAGGCGGCTGACGCTGGCCTCGTCCTCCTGGTGGGTCATGAGGCCCAGCTGCGGGTCCACGCCGTCGACGCCGAGCACGGCGACGTCGAGGACGACCTCGTTGAGGACGCCCACGGTGAGCGGCCCGACGAGTTCGTACGTCTGGGGGCGGGCGACGCCGCCGGTGACCACGATCTTCACCTGGGGGCGTACCGCGAGCTCGCCGGCGATGTTGAGGGCGTTGGTGACGACCGTGAAGGCGGGCGCCGACGTCTCGGCGGGTTCGCGGCGTCCCCGTCCCTCGCGGCTGCCGCCGGCCCTGAGGGCGAGGGCGCGGGCCACCTCGGTGGTGGTGGTGCCGCCGTTGAGGCCGACCACGTCGCCGTCGGCGATCATCCCGGCGACGGCGGTGGCGATGCGCTGCTTCTCGGGGGCGTGCCGGGAGGACTTGTAACGCAGGGGCAGTTCGTAGGAGACGCCGTGCGCGATGGCGCCGCCGCGGGTGCGGACGAGCATCTGCTGCTCGGCCAGCTCGTCGAGGTCGCGTCGGATGGTGGCCGGGGAGACGTCGAGTGCGGCGGCCGCGTCCTCGACCTCGATCCTGCCCTCGCCGGCCAGCAGTTCCAGCAGCTTGCTCCAGCGATCGTGCTTGGACATGTGTCGGACTCCCTCGGCCTCGGTACTGCGCTCCGGACACGGTAAGGGACGCGCCGGGCTGCGGTGCCCCACGGAAGCACCGTGCGTGATTCTGCTCGGAACTTCGTCACTCTGCGCACATCAACGCAGTCGAAGTGCCCGATTTTGGCAACGGTCGGATAACGGCATATGGACCTGACCTGCGGTTTGCCTGAATACTTCCCGGCACGACAGATGCTCATTACTGCTCGTACAGCTCATTGATTGAGCATGTTCACGCACTTCTTGTGGAGACAAGGCGGTAGACGGCAGTGAAGAAGAGAATGCTCGTCCTCTCGGCGGCCTGTGCGGCCGGCGCCCTGGTCCTGACCGCGTGCGGCGGCGGTGGCGCCGGGGAGTCCGCGGACGGATCCGTGACCCTGAAGCTGGTCGCGGCCGACTACGGCGACAAGGCGTCCAACAGCTCCACCGTCTACTGGGAGGACGTGGCGAAGCGCTTCGAGGCCGCCAACCCGGACATCAAAGTCGATGTGCAGGTCGTCAACTGGAACGACATCGACGCACAGGTCAAGACAATGATCCAGAGCGGCAACGTGCCGGACGTCCTGCAGACCGGCGGCTACGCCGACAAGGTCGCCGACGACATCCTCCACAAGGCCGAGGACGTGCTGTCCCCGGCCACCCTGGACAACCTGGTCGACACGTTCGCCGAGGCCGGCGAGGTCGACGGCGTGCAGTACGGCATCCCCTTCGTCTCCTCCGCCCGCGCCCTGTTCTACAACAAGAAGCTCCTCGCCGACGCCGGCGTCACCGAGCCGCCGAAGAGCTGGGCGGACATCAAGGCGGCCGCCGAGGCGCTCAAGAAGAAGAACCCGGACGTCGTCCCGTACGCGCTGCCCCTCGGTCCCGAGGAGGCGCAGGGCGAGACGCTGATCTGGGAGCTCGGCAACGGCGGCGGCTACACCGGCGAGGACGGCGCGTACACCCTCGACAGCAAAGCCAACGTCGAGACGTTCCAGTGGCTGCGCGCCCATCTCGTCGAGCCGGGACTGACCTACGGCAACCCGGCCGCCACCGACCGCAAGACGGCGTTCGCCGACTTCGCCGCGGGCAAGGTGGGCATGCTCAACGGTCACCCGTCGCTGATCCAGATGTCGAAGGACGGCGGTGTCGACTACGGCGTCGCGCCCATCCCCGGCAAGGACGGCGCGCTCGACTCGACGCTCGGCGTGGCCGACTGGGTGATGGCGTTCAAGGACAGCGGTCACCAGGAGGAGATCAGGAAGTTCCTCGACTTCGCGTACTCGAAGGAGAACACGCTGAAGTTCGACGAGATGTACAACCTGATGCCCGTCACCGAGGACACGCTGCAGGAGATGACCTCCAGCGGCAAGCACAAGGACCTCGAGCCGTTCTTCGAGCTGCTGCCGAAGGCGTCCTTCTACCCGCTGGGCGACACCAGCTGGGACGCCGTCTCCGCGGAGATCAAGAAGAGCGGCGGCACGGCCGTCGGGGAGGACCCGGCCAAGGTGCTCGGCGATCTGCAGAAGAAGGCCGAACAGATCGCGGCGAACCAGTAGTCCGCACGGCACCGACACACGGAAGGCGCTCCCCGTGTCCAGCAATGTCACCTCCGGCGGCCGCAGGCCGCCCCGCTCGGGCCGGAGCGGCACCCGCCGCTCCGGCCTCGGCCGGCTGGGGCCGCTCCCCTGGATCGGCCCCGCCGTACTGCTCATCGTGGTCGTCGTGCTGTGGCCGGTCTACGAGATGGTCCGCACCTCGTTCCTGAAGATCAGCGTCAGCGGCTTCGTCCGGGGCTGGGCGGGCCTGGACAAGTACCGCCAGCTGTTCGACGAGCCGGACCTCGGCTCCGTCATCACCGCCACCGTGGTGTGGACCGTCGGCGTGGTCGCGCTGACGATGGTGCTGTCCCTGGGCCTGGCCCAGCTGTTCAACCAGCGGTTCCCGGGGCGCCGGCTGACCCGGTGGGCGCTCATCGCCCCGTGGGCGGCGTCCGTGCTGATGACCGCCATCGGCTTCAAGTGGATGCTCGACCGCACCGCGGGCGTGCTGAACACGCTGATGACCGACCTCGGCATCGTCGACTCCCCGAAGGACTGGCTGGGCGACCCGTCGACCGCCTGGCCGTGGATGATGTTCGTCGCGGTCTTCGTCTCCCTGCCGTTCACCACGTACACGCTGCTCGCGGGGCTGCAGACCGTGCCCGGCGAGGTGTACGAGGCGGCGCGGGTGGACGGGGCCGGCGTGTGGCAGACGTACCGCCGGATCACGTTGCCGCTGCTGCGGCCGGCGTTCCTGGTCGGCGTGGTCATCAACCTGATCAACGTCTTCAACTCGTTCCCCGTGATCTGGGGCATGACGCGGGGCGGCCCGGACAGCGACACGGCGACCACCACAGTGTTCATGTACCAGCTCAAGAGCTCCGACATCGGGGAGTCCGCGGCCATGTCGGTCGTCAACTTCGCCCTGGTCGTCGTGATGGTGGCGGCCTTCCTCAAGGCCAGCCGCTGGAACCAGGAGGAGGCGTGATGGCCCAGCAGACGATCCCCGCCGCCGTCGACACCCCCAAGTCCGCCTCCACGGCCTCCAGTGGCCGTCCCGTGCGTCCCCGGCGCGCGCTGCGGCCCCGCACGGTAGTCGTGGCCGCCGTCGCCTGGCTGATCGCCGCCGTGTTCCTGCTGCCGTACCTGCAGATGGTGATCACCGCGCTGCGGCCGGCCTCCGAGCTGCGCGACGCCACCTATCTGCCGGACCGGTTCGCCTGGTCCAACTTCGTCGACGTGTGGCGGGAGTCGAACCTCGGCGGCAACCTGCGCGTCACCCTCCTCGTGGCCGGCGGCTCTACGCTTCTGGTGCTGCTCGTCGCGATCCCGGCCGCCTACTACACGGCCCGCGTCAAGTACCGCGGGCGCAAGGTGTTCCTGCTGCTGGTGCTGGTCACCCAGATGTTCCAGCCGACGTCCCTGCTGGTGGGCCTCTACCGGGAGTTCTACCAACTGGGCATGCTCAACTCGGTGTGGACCCTGGTGCTGTGCAACGCCGCGTTCAACCTGGCGTTCGCGATCTGGATCCTCACCGCCTATTTCTCCGCCATTCCGGTGCAGTTGGAGGAGGCAGCGATGATCGACGGGCTCGGCCGGGGCGGCGCGCTGCTCCGGGTGACGCTGCCGCTGGCCATGCCCGGTGTCGTCACCGCGGTCATCTTCACCTTCATCGCCGCGTGGAACGAGTTCGTCATGGGCCTGACCCTGTCCACCGTCCCGGAGAGCCAGCCCCTGACGGTCGGCATCAACAGCTTCATCGGCAACTACACCGTGCAGTGGAACTACCTGTTCGCCGCGTCGGTGATCGCGATCGTGCCCGTCGTGGTGCTCTTCGCCTTCATCGAACGCCACGTGGTGTCCGGGCTGACCGCCGGCTCGGTGAAGTGACCGGCCGGCCGCGCCGTAACCCCCCTCCCCCGTTCCTGAAGGAGCACATCGCCTTGACCGCCATCAGTTCGTCCCGCACCTCGGCCGAGATCGCCTCCCAGCCCGCCGTGTGGCGTCAGGCCGCCACGTCCCTGCCACGCCAGACGGGGGCCCTGCCGAGGCGGGGCGAGCGCGTCGCCGTCGTCGGCTGCGGCACCTCGTGGTTCATGGCCCAGTCGTACGCCGTGCTGCGCGAGACCGGCGGCCACGGGGAGACCGACGCCTTCGCCGCCTCGGAGTTCCCCGCCGGCCGGCGCTACGACCGGGTGCTCGCCATCACCCGGTCAGGAACCACCACCGAGGTGCTCGACCTGCTGCGCCGGCTCAAGGGGACCGTGGCGACGGGCGCCGTCACCGCCGACCCGGACACCCCGGTCATGCGGGCGGCCGACGCCGTCGCCGTCCTGGACTTCGCGGACGAGGAATCGGTCGTCCAGACCCGCTTCGCCACCGCCAACCTGGCGCTTCTGCGGGCCCACCTGGAGGCGGAGGACGCACTGCCCGCCGGTGTCCTGCCGCTGGACGCGGCCGTCAAGGACGCCGAGCGGGCGGTGACCGAGCCGCTCGACGCGGCCGTGGTGGGCGCGGAGCAGTTCACGTTCCTCGGTACGGGCTGGACGTGCGGGCTGGCGCTGGAGGCGGCGCTGAAGATGCGGGAGGCGGCGGGCGCCTGGACGGAGGCGTACCCGGCGATGGAGTACCGGCACGGCCCCATCAGCATCACCGGTCCCGGGCGCGTGACGTGGGCGTTCGGGCGCCTTCCGGAGGGCCTGGCCGGTGACGTCGACCGGGTCGGCGGCACCCTGGTCGCGGACTCCACCGGCACGGCCGGCGGTCTCGACCCGCTCGCCGACCTGATCCGCGCCCAGCGGCTCGCCGTGGCCTGCGCCGAGGCGCGCGGCTACGACCCGGACCGGCCCCGCAACCTCACGCGGTCCGTCGTCCTCCAGGACGGTCATGTCTGAGGTCACCGACCCCGGTCGCGGGGTTCGGGGGTGGCGGCCGTGATCCTCACCGTCACTCCGAACGCCGCCCTCGACGTCACGTACGGCGTCGACAGCCTGCGCCCGCGCACCTCGCACCGGGTCGGGGCGGTCCACCGGCGGGCCGGGGGCAAGGGCGTCAACGTGGCCCGGGTGCTTGCCGGACGGGGGCGGGCGGTCACCGTGACCGGGCTCGTGGGCGGACCCACGGGCGCGCTGATACGCGAGGACCTGCGGGGCGTGCCCGGGTTGCGTGACGCACTCGTGCCGGTCGCCGGGGAGTCGCGGCAGACCGTGACCGTCGTGTCCGGTGACGACGGGGACGCCACCGTATTCAACGAGCAGGGGCCGCAAGTGAGTTCGGCTGAGTGGCGGGCGTTCACCGACTGCTTCGCGGAGTTGGTGCGCGAGGCGTCGGTGGTGGCGCTCTGCGGGAGTCTGCCGCCGGGGCTGCCGACCGACGTGTACGCCCAACTCATCGGTCTGGCATCGGAGATGGGGGTGCCGACCGTGCTGGACACCAGCGGCGCCCCGCTGCTCGACGCGCTGGGCGCCCGGCCCGACGTCGTCAAGCCCAACGCGGCCGAACTCGCCGCGGCTACCGGCTGCGAGGACGCCGGGGCGGGCGCGGAGCGGCTGCGTGCCCTCGGCGCCCGGTCCGTCGTGGTGTCCTCCGGCCCCGAAGGGCTCCTCGCCGTCACGCCCGACGGCCGTCGGCGTGCCGTGCCGCCCGAACGGCTGGCCGGCAATCCCACCGGGGCCGGCGACGCCTGTGTCGCCGGCCTCGCGGCGGGGCTCGCCGACGGCGCCGACTGGGGCGACGTCCTGCGCGAGGCCGTCGCCCTCTCGGCCGCCGCCGTCGCCTGCCCCGTGGCCGGTGACGTCGACGCCGCTGTCCACGAACGTTTCCGTACCACTGTGACCGTGGAGGACCTCCATGCCCCTCAGCCCCACTGACGAGATCGTCGGCCCCGCCGCCCGCGCCGGCGTCGGCGTGGGGGCGTTCAACGTGGTGCAGCTCGAGCACGCCGAGGCGATCGTCGCCGGAGCGGAGGCCGCGGGCCGGCCGGTGATCCTGCAGATCAGCGAGAACACCGCCCGCTACCACGGCGGCCTCGAGCCGGTCGGTCTGGCGGCCCTCGCCGTCGCGCGCGCCGCGCTCGTCCCCGTCGCCGTGCACCTCGACCACGCGGAGTCCGTGGACCTCGTGCACGAGGCCGTACGGCTCGGCTTCTCGTCCGTGATGTTCGACGCCTCCACGCTCCCCTACAAGGAGAACCTGCGGGAGACCCGGGAGGTCGCCGCGTACTGCCATGCCCGGGAGGTGTGGGTGGAGGCCGAGCTGGGCGAGGTCGGCGGGAAGGACGGGGCGCACGCTCCCGGGGTGCGGACCGATCCGGCGGAGGCACGGGACTTCGTCGCCGCCACCGGGGTCGACGCGCTGGCCGTGGCGGTGGGCAGCTCGCACGCCATGACCACCCGGGACGCCGTGCTGGACTTCGCGCTCATCGCGGCGCTGCGTGACGCGGTGGGCGTGCCGCTGGTGCTGCACGGGTCGTCGGGTGTGGCGGACGCGGAGCTGGCGCGGGCGGTGGCGTCCGGGATGACGAAGGTGAACGTCTCCACGCACCTGAACAAGCAGTTCACGCGGGCCGCGCGGACCTACCTGGACGCGCACCCGTCGGCGGTGGATCCGCGCAAGTACCTGGGTCCGGCGCGGGATGCCGTGGCGGAGGCGGTGGCGCATCTGCTGGGGGTGCTGCGGGGCGGGCGGGACTGAGCCGCGCGGGTAGGTCAGTGGCCGGCCGTGGCTGCGAGGCCGAGGACTCGGTCGCGCAGTACGGGCAGGGCGGAGCGGATGCGGGCGACGTCCGCCATGTCGACGTCCGCCGTCACCACCTGCTCGTGGCGGTCCGCCTCGGCGAGCACGGTGCCCCAGGGGTCGACCACCGTGCTGTGCCCTCCCTGCTCCATGCCGCCGTGCTCCCCCGTGGCGCAGCAGGCCGGCAGGAAGACCTGCTCCTCCAGGGCACGGGTGCGGGTGAGGAGCTGCCAGTGGGAGAGGCGGGCGGCGGGCCATGCGGCGGGGACGGCGATCAGTTCGGCGCCGGCGTCGACCAGGCCCCGGAAGAGTTCGGGGAAGCGGAGGTCGTAGCAGATGGCGAGGCCGACGACGCCGAAGTCCGCGGGGACGGTCACGATGTCACGGCCGCCGCCCATCAGGGTCGCCTCGCCGGTGTCGAAGCCGTACCGGTGGATCTTGCGGTAGTGACCGCGCAGTTCGCCGGACGAAAAGGAGCGCGGTGTTGTAGAGGGTGCCGTCAGGGTCCCGCTCGACGATCGAACCGGCGTGCAGCCAGGTCCCGGCGTGGCGGGCGGCCGCCGACATGGCCTCGGCGGTGGGGCCGTCCAGCGGTTCGGCGTCCTGGTCCCAGCGGTCGTAGGCCCAGACGACGGCGGCCCAGAGTTCGGGAAGGACGACCAGGTCGTCGCCGGACCGGCCGCGGACCTGCTCGGCCAGCCGTCGTCGGCGTGCGTCCGCGGACTCCGACGCCTCCACGGCCGGCTGGATCAGTGAGACACGCACGGGTGTCACCTCCGGGATCGTGCCCCCGGTGCCGCGTGCGCCCACCTCTCTTCGAGCGTAGGCGACGGGGTGTGGGACGGCGACGGGAGTCGTGGGGCGTACGGGGTGGTTGTGCCGGTCTTGTACCGGGTGGTTGTGCCGCCCGGTTTCCTCACCCGTAGGGGGATCTGGCAGGCTGGTGCACGCGGCAACCACGCCCGGACGACGAGGACCGGCGCCGGACCGCCCCCACCGACCCAGGCACACCGCTGCCGCCGGACGCCGTCCGGTGCCGTGGTGTGCGAAGCGGTGGGCGCCCTCACCCGGCTCCTACGCGGAAGGTTTCCCCTCGCCATGCCCTTGGCTTTGTTCGCCCTGGCCGTCGTCGCGTTCGGCATCGGCACGACCGAGTTCGTCTCCATGGGGCTGCTCCCCCAGATCGCCGACGGACTGGGGGTGTCCGTGCCGGCCGCGGGCAACGTTGTCTCCGCCTACGCGCTGGGCGTGGTGGTCGGCGCTCCGCTGCTGACGGCGATCGGCGCGCGGGTGCCGCACAAGCGGCTGCTGCTGATGCTGACGGGTGTGTTCGTCGTCGGCAACGTGGCGTCGGCGCTCGCGCCGAACTTCGAGCTGCTGTTCGCGGCGCGTGTCCTGGCGGGGCTTCCGCACGGTGCGCTGTTCGGGGTCGGCGCGGTGGTGGCCTCCAAGCTGGTCGCGCCCGATCGGGCGGCCCGCGCGGTGTCGATGATGTTCCTCGGTCTCACGGTCGCCAACATCGTCGGCGTCCCGGCCGGGACCGCGCTCGGGCAGCAGCTGGGCTGGCGGTTCGCGTACGCGGCGGTGGCGGTCATCGGCATCCTCGCCCTCGCGGCGCTGGTACGGCTCGTCCCGCATCAGCCGCGCGGTGAGCAGGCCGGTGTGATGCACGAGCTGCGCGCGATGAAGAACAAGCAGGTGCTGCTGGGTCTGGTCACGGCGGTCATCGGGTTCGGCGGCTTCTTCGCCATGTACAGCTACCTGGTGCCGATGCTGACCAACCTGACGGGGATCTCGGACGGCTCCACGACCCTGGTGCTCGCGCTGTTCGGCGTCGGCATGACGCTGGGCACGCTCGTCGCGGGCCCGCTGACCGACCGGGCGCTGCGGCCGACCCTGTACGGCGGTTTCGCGCTGCTCGCGGCGGCGCTGGTGACGCTGCACTTCGTCATCGGTCACCTGGTGCCCGCGCTGATCGTCATCACCATCACGGGCGGGCTCAGCTCGCTGATCACCACGCCGGTGCAGATGCTGCTGATGGCCAAGGCGCACGAGGCCCCGACGATGGCGGCCGCGTCCAACCACTCCGCCTTCAACCTGGCCAACGCGGGCGGCGCGTGGCTGGGCGGCCTGGTCATCGCGGCCGGCTGGGGCTGGTCCTCGCCCACACTGGTCGGCGCCGCCCTGGCGGTCGTCGGCCTCGCCCTCGCGGCGGCGGGCGGCTACCTGGACCGGGACCGCCGCGCGTCGAAGGTCGTGCTGTCCTCGACGGGCGCCGGTACGGACCCGGCGGGACAGGACAGGCCGGCGGCGGCCTGCGCCCAGGACCCGACCACCTGAGCGACCGTTCGTCCCGCCCCCGTCAACCGCCGGCTGACGGGGGCGCACTGCTTCCCAGCCGCGTCCGGAGCGAGGACGGCGCACTCCGCACGCATCACACACGCAGGCGCGACCAGTCCAAACCGCTGTCCCACCCCTGCTCCTTACGCGCCCAGCCGGTGACCGCGGCGATCACGGTCTCCAGCTCCTCCGTCCTCGCCCCGAAGTGCCTCTTGGCGGCGCCGTCGCGGTGTTCGACCGTGTAGTCGTCCCCGGTCGCGTGCCACACCTGGGCGAAGACGTGCGTCTCGTCCGGGATCCGCTCGATCACCAGGAAGTGGTCGCCCTCACCCCCGATACGCCGGACCAGCCCGGCCAGTTCCTCGGCGGACACACCGACGTGCCGCTCCCCGTTCTCCGTCTGCACCGTGATCTCGAGCATGCGCAGACTCTGACACACGGGTCCGACACCAGGGGCGGACGCCGTGCTCCGGGACGCGGCGCACCCGCGCCACGAACGGCTGTGGGCGGACAGCCCTCCGGCTGTCCGCCCACAGTCACGTCGGACGCGTCACGCCCGCTCGGGCACCGCCGTGTCCTCGCTCTCCCCCTCCGCGGACCGGGAGAGGGACCCCGGCCACCAGGCCTTGGGGCCGATGTCGATCACCAGGGCCGGGACCAGCAGGGACCGGACGACGAGGGTGTCGAGGAGGACGCCGAAGGCGACGATGAACGCGATCTGGACCAGGAAGGCCAGCGGGATCACCATCAGCGCGGCGAAGGTCGCGGCGAGGACCACGCCCGCCGAGGTGATGACCCCGCCGGTGGTGGTGAGGCCGCGCAGGACGCCCTGTCGGGTGCCGTGGGTCAGCGCCTCCTCGCGGACGCGGGACATCAGGAAGATGTTGTAGTCGACACCCAGGGCGACCAGGAACACGAAGCCGTACAGCGGGACCGACGCGTCCGTGCCGCTGAAGCCGAAGAGGTGCTGGAAGACCAGCGCGGACACGCCGAGCGTGGCGAGGAAGTTGAGCGCCACGGTCGCGACCAGCAGCACGGGCACGAGCACGGACCGCAGCAGCATGACGAGGATCAGCAGGATGACGACGAGGACGATCGGCACGATGAGCGTGCGGTCGTCGGAGGCGGTCTGCTGGGTGTCGACCTGCTGGGCGGTGTAGCCGCCGACGAGCGCGTCGGCGCCGGGGATGTCGTGCACGTTGTCGCGGAGCCGCTCGACGGCGCGCTTGGCGTCGTCGCTGTCGGCCGCGGCCTCCAGCGTGGCGTCGACGCGCACCCGCCCGTCGACGACCAGCGGCTCCCCGCCGCCCGGCCGTCCGGAGGCGGAGACGGGGGCGGCGGAGGCCACTCCCTCGGTCCTGTTCGCGGCGGCGGTGACCTCGTCGGCCCGGTCGGCGTTCGCGAGGATGACGGCCGGGTTGCCCGACCCGCCGGGGAAGTGCTCGCCGAGGGTCTTCTGCGCGGCGACCGACGGCGCGTCGTTGACGAAGATCTCGTCGAGGGGGGTGCCCTTGGCGGACAGGGACGGGGAGAAGGCCGCGAAGACGGCGAGGATGAGCGCGGTCACCGCCCACACGCGGCGCGGCTTGCGGTCGACGGTGGCGGCGACGCGGCGCCACACGCTGTGCCCCTCGACGGTGGCGTCGGACGCCTTGGGCTTGGCGGGCCAGTACGCGCTGCGGCCCAGCAGGGCGAGGGCGGCCGGCAGGAAGGTGAGCGCGGAGAGCACCGAGCACACGATGCCGATGGCGCCGACCGGGCCGAGGGCGCGGTTGTTGGTGAGGTCGCTGGCGAGCAGCGTCAGCAGGCCGAGGGCGACGGTGGCGGCGCTGGCGGTGATGGCGCCGAAGGACCGGCGTACGGCGGCGCGGGCGGCGGCGAACCGGTCGCCGCGTACGGCGAGTTCCTCGCGGAAGCGGGCGGCGAGGAGCAGGGCGTAGTCGGTGGCCGCGCCGATCACGAGGATGGACAGGATGCCCTGCACCTGGCCGTCGACGCGCACCACGTCGTGGTCGGCGAGGACGTACACGACCGCACAGGCCAGGCCGAGTGCGAAGACGGAGCCGAGGATGATGACGAAGGGCAGCAGGACGCTGCGGTAGACCAGCAGCAGGATCAGCAGCACGGCGGCGAGGGCCACGCCGAGCAGCAGTCCGTCGATGCCGGAGAAGGCGTCCGACAGATCGACCTGACTGGCTGCCGGGCCCGCCACCTCGGCGTTGGTGCCGTCCACGGTGCCCGCCGCCTCGCGCACCTCGTCGACGACGTCGGCCAGCCCGTCTCCGAGGTCGGGCTCCACCTGCACCACCGCCTGCAGGGCCTTGCCGTCCTCGGAGGGGAAGGCCGGTGAGGGCTCGCCCACGACGCCCGGCTTGCCGGCGAGCCCGGCGACCGCGCGGGTGGCGGCCGCGGTCCGGGCACCGGTGATCCGCTCACCGTCCGCGGTCCACACGACGATCGCGGGGAGCGTCGCCTCCTGGTCGAACGCCTTCCGCTGGTCGAGGACCTGCGTGGACTCGGCACTCTGGGGCAGGAAGGAGGCCTGGTCGTTGGTGGCCACCTCGCCCAGCTTCCCCGCGTACGGGCCGAGCATCCCGCCCACGCCGAGCCAGACGATCAAGAGAGTGAGCGGGACGAGCCAGCGGGCCCGGCGTGGTGCGGATGTCATGTGGGTTCCTATGGCGCGCGCAGTTATGTCAGCGGTCGATTATGTCAATCATCGAGTGATCTTATACTGGCCGCATGAGCGGCTCACAAACCTCCGCACCTCCCCCGCCGGAGGAGTCCCCGACGGGACTGCAGTCATTCGCGGTGCAACTGCGCCGGATGACCGGCGAGTTCAACCGCATCGTCCAGGAGTTCGCTCAGGCGCACGGATTGCACCACACCGACATGCTCGCCCTGATAGCGATCCTCGACGGGGGCGGACCCGACACGCCCATGACGCCCGGCCGGCTGCGCAAGCAGCTCAACCTCACCTCCGGCGCGATGACAGCATGCCTGGACCGGCTGGAGCGGGCGGGTCACATCCGGCGTGTCCGGGCGGCCGACGACCGCCGTGTGGTGCATCTGGAGTACGAGGACCGGGCCAAGGGCCTGGCGCGGGAGTACTTCCAGCCGCTCGCCCGCAGCACCGACACCGCCCGTGAGCGGTTCTCGGCCGAGGAGCTGCGCGTGGTGATCCGCTTCCTCACCGAGCTGAACCACGAGCTCGCGCTGCTGCGGGGACGCACCGACTGACCGATCCTTCGGCAACCGACGGCCGGGTCAGGGCACGCCCTTGACTCGGCCGTCCCTCCTTTCCGGCCCCTCGCAGCACCCCACTTCGACGTGTCGTCGGCGCGAGCGCACCCCCTCGACGGCTGACATTGAAAATGATTACCGTTATCGTGTGTTGCGCGCAGCCCGCCCCTCCCGTCGAGGGGTCTTCTCGGGCTGCCCCGTCATCGCAACCGCGCCTCAGGACAGGGCACGAAAAGGGGAGTTGTGGCTCATCTGCTGATGGTCGAGAGCTGGGTCGGATCGATGAGCAGGCTGCTGCCACGGGCGATACAGGAGGGCGGACACACGTTCACCTTCCTCACCCGCGACCTGCACCACTACCTGCGTACGGCGCCGGAGGGCGCGGCGCACCCGCTGCTCGGGGCGCGGAACGTGGTCACGGCGGACACCAACGACCCGGAGTCCCTGCTGCCGTACGTGGAGCGGCTGCACGAGGTGCTCGGCTTCGACGGCGTCCTCACGTCCTGCGACTACTACCTGCCGACGGCGGCGCTGGCCGCCGAGCGGCTCGGTCTGCCCGCGCCGGACGCCGAGGCCGTACGGAACGCCTGCCGTAAGGACGCCACCCGCCGCGTGCTGGACGAGGCGGGTGTGCCGGGCCCCCGGTTCGCCGTCCACGAGGAGTGGGCCGAACTGGCTGCGGCCGCCCGGGACATCGGCTATCCGCTGGTGGTCAAGCCCGTCGACCTGTGCGCGGGGATGTTCGTGCGGCGGGTGGACGACGAGGCTCAACTCGCCGAAGCCGTACGGGCGATGGGTGATTTTCCGGTCAACGCGCGAGGTCAGCGGCGGGAGCCGGCGGTGCTGCTGGAGGAGCTGCTGGACGGGCCGGAGGTGAGCGTCGAGACCGTGTCCCACGCGGGCGCGGTCCAGGTGGTCGGGGTGACCGACAAGGGCATCGGCGGCGCGCCCGCGTTCATCGAGACGGGCCACATGTTCCCCGCCGCGCTCCCGGCCGCCGAGGCGGAGGACGTCGTACGGACCGCGCTGGACGCGCTCAAGGCCCTGGGGCTCACCGAGGGGGTCGTGGCGCACACGGAGATCAAGCTGACGTCGGCCGGGCCGCGCGTGGTCGAGGTCAATCCGCGGCCCGCCGGAAACCGCATCACCGAGCTCGTCCGCCATGTCACCGGCGTCGACCTGGTCGCGGCGTTCGTCGACGTGTCGCTGGGCCGGGCGCCGGATCTGCGGCGCACGGACACCGGGCTGCGGTCCGCCGCGATCGGGTTCCTCGTCCCGGAGACCACGGGAACGCTCACGGCCCTGGACGACACCGGGGTGCGCACACTGCCGGACGTGCTGGAGGCGGAGCTCCCCGAGCCCGGCAGGCAGGTGCGGGCGGCGGGCAGCAACAACGAGTACCTCGGGCACGTGATGGTGGGTGACACCGAGGGAGCGGGTGCCCGGGACCGGATCGAATCCCTGCTCGCGGGCGTGCGGACGGGGCTGGTGATCCGATGACCGCCGTCAGCTCGACGTCCGCCGAGGCGATGACGTACGAGACGCTGCCGGAACGCGCCCTGGGCGGGGAGCTCGGTCCTGATCCGGCGGGGCTGCGGGTGGCCGTGGCCTTCACGACCCGGCAGGCCGTACGGCACGACGGGCGGGGCACCGGTTACCGGAACGAGGTGCTGGGGCTGCGGGTCGGCGCCGCCGTCGGCAGCTGCGCGGTGGAGCCGGGTGCGCTGGACGACGGCGTGGCCGAGGAGTGCGCCGGGGCGGTTCTCGACCGGCTGCTGCGCCATCCGCTGGCTCCGGTGCGGGTGGCCGCGCTGGACGCCTACCTGATGCACGTCACCCCGCACACCCCGGCGCACGGCGCCCGGCCCGTACGGGTGCCCGCCGGGACCTCCCTGGAGAAGTCCCGCGCGCGGGCGCGGACGGTCGTCGGGCTGCTGGACCTTCCGCCGGGAGCCACGGTGCTGGTGGTCGGGGTGGTCAACTCTCTGCTGGAGGCTCTGCGTGCCCGCCACCTCGGTTACGTGCCGTGCGACTTCAAGGGCGGTGTCACCGAGTGGAATGAGGCCCTCGTCCCCGACGCGCTCGCCGAGGCGCATCGGTGTGACGCGCTGCTGGTGTCCGGGATGACGCTGGGCAACGGGACGTTCGAGCCGCTGCGGCGGCACGCCCTGGAGCACGGCAAGCAGCTGGTGATGTTCGCGCAGACGGGCAGCGCCGTACTCCCCCGCTTCCTGGGGCACGGGGTGAGCGCGGTGTGCGCGGAGCCGTATCCCTTCTTCTGGCTCGACGGCGGTCCCAGCACGCTGCACGTGTACCGAGGGGGTGTGCGGTGACCGCCGCCGTCGCTCCCGTCGCCGGGCCCGTGGCGCGGCCGGAGCTGCTGTCCCTCCTGGGCCGTACTCCCGTCGTGCGGGTCACGGCCGGGCTGCCGGATCCGCACCCCGGCTTCTGGGCGAAGCTCGAAGGACTCGCGGCCGGCGGGATGAAGGCGCGGCCCGCCGTGTCGATGCTGCTGGACGCCCGTGAGCGGGGTGTGCTGCGGCCGGGCGCCCCGGTGGTGGAATCGACGTCGGGCACGCTCGGTCTCGGACTCGCCTTCGCGGGGCAGGCCCTCGGTCATCCCGTCGTCCTGGTGGGCGACAGCGAACTGGAGCCGTCCATGCGGCGGTTGCTGCGCGCGCACGGGGTGCGGCTGGAGATCGTGGACCGTCCCGCCGTGCGGGGCGGCTGGCAGGCCGCGCGCCTTGCCCGGCTGAGGGAGCTGCTGGCCGGGTTGCCCGGGGCGTACTGGCCCGACCAGTACAACAACCCGGGGAACAGCGCCGGTTACGCCTCGCTCGCCGCCGAACTGGCCGTGCAGCTGGACCACTTGGACGTCCTGGTGTGCAGCGTCGGCACCGGCGGGCACAGTGCGGGCATCGTCGGCCCGCTGCGCCGGCACTGGCCGGGGCTGCGGCTGATCGGTGTGGACGCCACCGGCTCCACGATCTTCGGGCAGCCCGCCCGGCCACGCCTGATGCGCGGGCTGGGCAGCAGCATCCATCCGCGCAACGTCCACTACGAGGCGTTCGACGAGGTGCACTGGGTCGGCCCGGCGGAGGCGGTGGACAGCTGCCGGCGGCTTGCCTCGGAGAGCTTCGTCAGCGGCGGCTGGAGCACCGGCGCCGCTGCCCGTGTCGCCGCCTGGGCGGCCCGCGTCCACCCGGGCGCGGTCGTCGCGACCGTCTTCCCCGACGGTCCGCACCGCTATCTCGACACCGTCTACGACGACGACTTCGCCGCCGCGCACGGCCTCGACCTCGCCGCCGCGGCCACCCGGCCCGTGGAGATCCCGCACCCGCGTGCGGCCGAGGCCACCGGCTGGGTGCGCTGCACCCGTGTCACCGATCCACTCAAGACCGCACCGCCCGCAGGGAGGACCCCGTGAAGGCCGCCACGCGCACCGTGCGGCTCGAACTCACCGAGCCGCTGCGCATATCACGTTCCACCATGGCCGCCCGTGACGCCGTGTGGCTGAGCGTCGAGCACGGCGCCGTCACCGGTCACGGCGAGGCCGTCACCAGCGTCCACTACGGCCTCGACGCGGCGACCTTGAACCGCTGCTTCGCCGACGCCGCCCGGGACTTGTGCCGTTACCCGGACCCGGCCGCCGCCCTGGAGTCGCTCCGTGCGGGCGAGCTGGCGGGCGGCGCCACTCCCCCGGCGGTGCGGGCCGCCGTGGAGTCGGCGCTGCTCGACCTGGTCGGCATTCGCGCGGGCCGTCCCGTGCACCGGCTGCTCGGTCTCCCGCAGCCGCCGGTGGCCGCCACCGCCCGTACGATCGGCATCACCTCGCCTCTCGACGCGGCGGCGCAGGCGCGCGCCCTCACGGCAAGCGGGTTCGAGGTCCTCAAGGTGAAGGCGGGGCTGCCCGACCCGGAGGAGGACGTCGAGCGGCTGCGTGTCGTCCGGGACGCCGCGCCCCACGCCCGTCTGCTGCTCGACCCCAACGGCGCGTGGACGCCCCGCCAGGCGGCGGCGCTGCTCCCCCGTTTCGCCGACCTCGGCGTGGAGGCCGTCGAGCAGCCTGTCGCCCCCGGCGATCCCGAAGCGCTGGCCGCGCTGGCCGAGCGCTCACCGCTGCCGGTGATCGCCGACGAGGACGCCGTCGGCCTGGAGGACGCACGCCGGCTCGCCGGGCGCGTCCACGGCGTCAACGTGAAGCTCGCCAAGTGCGGCGGTGCGCATGCCGCGCTGCGTATCGCGGAGACGATCGCGGGCAGCGGCACCGCGCTGATGCTGGGCTGCCTCACCGCCAGCAGCCTCGGGCTGGCGCCCGCGGTGCATCTCGCGGGGCTGGCACGCTGGACCGACCTCGACGGTCATCTGCTGCTCGCCCACGACCCGTGGACCGGCATCGGCGGCGAGGACGGGTACGTACGGACAAGCGGTCTGCCCGGCCTGGGCGTCGAGCCGCGCGCGGTGGGACCTCGGGCGGCGGTGGACGCGGCGTGAACACCTGGCACGAGATACGCCGGTTCCCGCTCGCCGTCCAGGTGCTGCTGGTCAACCAGTTCGGCGTGAACGTCGGCTTCTATCTGCTCATCCCCTACCTGGCCACGCACCTCACCGAGAACCTCGGCATGTCGGCGGCCGTCGTCGGTGCCGTGCTCGGGGTGCGCACGCTGAGCCAGCAGGGGTTGTTCGTGGTCGGGGGGTCGGCGGCCGACCGGCTCGGCGCGCGGGGCGTCATCATCGCGGGGTGTGCGCTGCGCACGCTCGGGTTCGGGCTGTTCGCGTTCGGGGACGACCTGGTGGTGCTGCTGGCAGCGTCCGTGCTGAGCGGCTTCGCGGGGGCGCTGTTCAACCCCGCCGTGCGCGCCTACATCGCCCAGGAGGCGGACGGGCGGAAGGCGGAGGCGTTCGCCCTGTTCAACGTGTTCGCGGCGGCCGGTGCGCTGGTCGGGCCGCTGCTGGGCAGCGCGCTGCTGCTGGTGGACTTCCGCACGTCGGCGCTGACAGCGGCTGGGATCTTCGCGGTCCTCACCGTCGCCCAGGTGCTCGTACTGCCCGCCCGTACGAAGGAGCCGTACGACGGCGGTTCGGTGCCGGCGGACTGGCGGGAGGTGCTCGGGAACCGGCCGTTCCTCGCGTTCGCGCTCGCCATGGTCGGCCTGTTCACCCTGGAGAGCCAGCTGTATCTGCTGCTGCCCGACGGCGCGCGGCAGGCCACCGGCTGGGACGGCGCCGCCGGACTCGTCCTGCTCGTCGGCACGCTCGCCCATCTGACCCTGCAACTGCGGGTCACCCGTGCCCTGAAAAGGCGCGGGCAGCGGGGGCGTTGGATCGTCACCGGGCTCGGTCTGACGGCGGTGGCGTTCGTGCCGCCGGCGCTGACGGCGGGCGGCTCCGGCGGACCGGACGGTGTGGTGGACGGGCTGCTGCGTGTGCTGCCGGTGCTGGCGGGGGCGCTGCTGCTGAGCCTGGGGGTGATGGTGGCGCAGCCGTTCGTGATGGAGCTGATCCCCGCCTACGGCCGTCCCGGGCTCACCGGCACCTACTTCGGGGTGTTCTACGTCGTCTCGGGTGTTGCGGCGGCGGTGGGCAACACGGTCGTCGGGTGGGCCATGGACACCGGTGGACGGGCCGGGCCGGCGTGGCTGCCATGGGTGTGCTGTGCCCTGTTCGGGCTGGTGTCGGCGCTGGGGGTGGCGTGGCTGCGGCGGCTCGGCTCGCTGCCCGCGCCGTCGGAGCCCGCCGTGCCGGCGACGGTCTGAGGGGGCGACATCCACATGACTTCTCAGGCGAACGAGCGGTCCCGCACGCTCCTCACGGACCGGCCCGAGCTGTACGAGGCGCGCTTCCCCGACCCCGGTCGCCTCGCCGGGCGCTGGGCGGAGGACTGTCTGCGACGGCACGGCGCGGGGCCGCGTGTGCTGGACATGGGCTGCGGCACCGGCCGCGACGCCGCCCACCTGCACGAGGCCGGCCGCCGGGTGACGGCGGCCGACCTGTCCGAGCCGATGCTCGCGTACGCCCGCGACCACCACCCGGGGCCCGAGTACATACGGGCCGACCTGCACGGATACGACTTCGGGCCGGACGTGTTCGACGCCGTCGTGTGCCTGGACAGCGCGCTGCTGTACTGCCACACCAACGAGCAGCTCGACCGCTTCCTGTCCTCCTGCCGGCGCGCGCTGAGCCCCGGCGGCCTGCTGGTGGCGGAGATGCGCAACGGCGCGTACTTCCTGGGCCGCACGGACCTCCTCGACTCCCCCGCCGATGCCGAGTTCGTCTGGCGGGGCGCCGTGCACCGGTCCGTCACCACGCTCGCCGTCGACCGCACGGCGCAGCTTCTGCGCCGGGTGCGGGTGTGGAGCGCGGGCGACGGTGCGGAGCCGGTCGAGGAGCGGTCCGCCTGGCGGCTGTTGTTCCCGCAGGAGCTGCGGCACTTCCTCACCGCGCACGGTTTCGAGGTGCTGGAGCTGCACGACGGCCCCGGCCCGCGCACCGAACCGCCGTGGCGCGAAGGGCTTCCGCCCGGCCGCACCGCCGACGCCGACCGGCTGCACGTCGTGGCCCGCCTCGCCCGGCCCTGACACCGCTTCTCTCTCTTTCTCCCACGGACAGAAGGACTTCCTCATGCACGACGACTCTGTGTCTCCCCTGCCCTCCCACAGTCGCTTCGCGGGACTGCGCCGCCGCGGCTTCCTCGCCGCCACGGGGGCCGCCTCGCTCGGTGCGTTCTCGCTGGCCGGCTGCGGCGGCTCCGGTGACGACGGTGGTGGTTCCAAGGCGGGTGGCACGCCGCAGCGGGGCGGGCGGCTGCGTGCCGCGTTCGCGGGCGGAGGTGCGGGCGAGACGCTCGACCCGCACCGGGCCAACCTGTTCGCCGACGCCGCCCGCGCCAAGGCGCTGTTCGACAAGCTCGCCGACTACGGCCCCGACCTGGCCGCCCGCCCGCGCCTGGCGGAGCGCTGGGAGCCGAACAGGACGCTGGACCGCTGGCAGGTGACACTGCGGGAGGCGACCTTCCACGACGGCCGTCCGGTCACCGCCGAGGATGTGCTGCACAGTTACCGTCGGATCGCCGACCCGCGGGAGGCGTTCCGCGCCAAGGCGTCGCTGGAGCCCATCGACCTCGACGCGAGCCGGGCCACGGGCCGGCGGTCGGTCGAGTTCGTGCTCAAGCGGCCCACCGCCGAATTCCCCAACGTCCTGGCCGCGTTCGGCGCGTACATCGTGCCCGCGCACGCCGACGACTTCGACCGCGCCCCTGTGGGATCCGGTCCCTTCCGGTTCGTGTCGTTCGCGCCGGGCCGCTCGGCGGTCTTCCGCCGCCACGACGACCACTGGGACGGCGCTCCGTACCTGGACGAGGTCGAGTTCGTCGTCGCCAACGAGGAGTCGGCGCGCGTCAACGCGCTGCTCGGCGGGCAGGTCGAGTACGCGCACGAGCTGAACCCGACGACGGCCCGCGCCCATGAGGGCAAGGGGCAGATCGACATCGTGCGGCTGCGGAACAGCGCCATGCAGGCGTTCTGCATGAAGACCGACCGGCCGCCCTTCGACGACGTGCGGGTGCGGCGGGCGTTCTTCCTGATCGCCGACCGTGAGGAACTGGTCGACGCCGCGCTGTCCGGCGCGGGCGAGACGGGCAACGACCTGTTCGGCAAGGGGTACGAGTACTACGCCGACGGTCTGCCGCAGCGCGAACAGGACCTGGAGCAGGCGCGGTTCCTGCTCAAGCAGGCGGGCGCGGAGGATTTGCGCGTCACGCTGGACACCTCGGCCGTCGCCGCAGGGTTCACCGAGGCGGCGAGCGTCTTCCGCGACCAGGCCGAGCGGGCGGGCGTCACGGTGGACGTGCGGATGGGCAGCAAGGACTCGTACTGGAGCGACATCCTCGACGGCGGCACCCTGTGCTGCTACCGCTCCGGCGCCATGCCGATCGAGTCGCACATCTCGCAGCGCCTCCTCACCGACTCCACCACCAACGCCACCCACTGGCGGCACCGTGACTTCGACGCGCTGTACCGGCAGGCGCAGTCCACCCGGAACGCCAAGGACCGTGGCGCCGTGTACGAGCGCATGCAGCGCCGGCTGTACGCCGAGGGCGGGTTCCTGGTGTGGGGGTTCGCCGACTGGATCATCGGAACGTCACGCGGGGTGCGGGGAGTCGAGACGAACGCGCCCGCCAACACGCTGGACTGGGCGCGTTTCGACAAGGTGTGGCTGGCGTGAGCGGACTACGCTCGTTCGTCGCCCGGCGGCTGCTGCTCGGGGTGGCGCAGGTCGTGGCCGTGGTGCTTCTTGTCTTCGCGCTCACCGAGGCGCTGCCTGGCGACGCGGCCGTCGTCCTCGCCGGCGACCAGCCCGACCCGGCGCGGATCGAGGCGATCCGTACGGCCATGGAGCTGGACCGGCCCGCGTGGGAGCGGCTGGTGGACTGGGCGGCGGGCCTGCTGCGGGGAGACTTCGGTACGTCGTTGACGTCCGGGCGTCCGGTGGCGCAATACCTCACCGGCGCTTTCGGCCCGACGCTGCTGCTGGCCGCGCTCACGGTGGCGTTGCTGGTGCCGACGGGCGTCGGGCTGGGCGTGCTGGCCGCGCGGTACGAGGGACGGCTCGTGGACCGGCTGACCAGTTCGGTGACGCTCGCGGTGTACGCGGTGCCCGAGTTCGCCCTCGGGGTACTGCTGGTCACGGTGTTCGCGCTGCGGCTGGGCTGGCTGCCGCCGACGGCGGTCGGTCACGGCACCGACCTGCTCGCGCACCCGGGGGTGCTCGTCCTGCCCGTCCTCGTCCTGCTCGCCCGGCCCGTGTGCTCCCTGGTCCGGCTGGTGCGCGCGGGCATGATCGACGCGCTGGCGTCGCCGTACGTGGCGCACGCGCTGCGGTACGGGGTGTCCGGCGCCCGTGTGCGGTACCTGCACGCGCTGCCGCACGCTCTGGCGCCGGCGGTGCAGCAGTTGGCGCGGACGATCGACTGGCTGCTGTGCGGGGTGGTGGTCGTGGAGACGCTGTTCGTGGTTCCGGGGCTGGGCACCGTCCTGCTCGGGGCCGTGGGTGAGCGTGACGTGCCGGTGGTGCAGGGGCTGGCGGTGGTGTTCGGGGTGGTCACGGTGGTGCTGAACCTGGGTGCGGACGTGATCGCGCATCGGCTGGCCCCGCGGGCGGGGGTGGCGGCGTGAGGGGGCGCGCGGGCCGGTTCGTGCTGGGGGCCGTTGTGGTGACCGTGCCGGTGGTGATCGCGCTGCTGGGGCCGGTGCTTGCGGGTGAACCTCCGGCGCGGGCGGCGTCGTTCACCGAGGGCGGCGATGGGCATCGGCTGGGCACGGACTTCGTCGGACGTGACGTCTGGTATCAGGTGCTGCACGGCGGGCGGTCGGTCGTGCTGACGGCGCTCGCGGCCACCGCGCTGGCCTGTCTGGTCGCGCTGCCGGTCGGGCTGGTCGGGGCGCTCACCCACCGGCGGCTCGTGGAGGAGCTGCTGATGCGGCCGCTGGACGTGCTGCTCGCCGTGCCGTCGCTGCTGATGATCCTGCTGGTGGCGACCGTGTTCGCGCCGGGGGCCGTGGGGCTGGCGTTGCTCGTCGCTGTGGTCAATGTGCCGGACGCGGCCCGGCTGGTACGGGCTACGGCCACGGAGATCGCGGCGCGCCCGGCCGTGGAGGCGCTGCGGTTGCAGGGTGAGACGTGGTGGCGTATCGCCGTCGGCCATGTCGGGCGGTCGATGCTGCGCACCTTGGCCGCGGACGCCGGCACCCGGCTGACCGGGGTGCTGTATCTGGTCGCCACGGCGGCGTTCCTCGGTGTGGGCGCGGCGCCCGATGCCGCCGACTGGGCGGTGATGGTCGACCGGAACCGCACGGGTCTCTTCGTGCAGCCGTGGGCCGTCGTCGTGCCCGCGCTGCTGATCGTCGCCCTCACCACGGGCACCAACTTGCTGTTCGACGCGGCGCTGGACAAGCGGGGCCGGAGTCCGGGAGGGGAACGTGTCCGTGAGGCGTGAGAGCGGTGCGGGAGAGAGGCCCGTGGCCGAGGTGCTCGATCTGCGGGTGGAGATCGACGGGCGGGCGATCGTGGACGGGGTCGGCTTCCGGGTGCTGCCGGGGCGGGTCACGGCGCTGGTGGGTGCGTCGGGGAGCGGGAAGACGACTACGGGGCTTGCGCTGCTCGGGGAGTATCCGGGCGGGGCTCGGGTGAGTGGGGAGGTGCGGGTGACCGCCGGTGGGGCGGTGGGACGTACGACTGGAGGGCCGGTGGGGCGCACCGGGGAGCCGGTGGGGTATGTGCCTCAGCATCCGGCGAGTGTGTTGGCGCCGGCGCGGCGGGTGGACGCTTTGCTGATGGACATCGCACGGCCGCTGGTGCGGCATCTTCCGCGTGGGAAGCGGCGGGCTGCGGCGCGGGAGCTTGTGGTGCGGGCCCTCGCGGACGCCCAGTTGGCGGATGCGGAGGCGCTGTTGCGGCGGTATCCGCATCAGTTGTCGGGGGGCCAGCAGCAACGGGTGGTGCTGGCGCAGGCGTTGCTGCTCGGGTCCCGGGTCGTGGTGGCCGACGAGCCGACGACCGGGCAGGACAATCCGACCAAGCGGCGGGTGGTCGAGCAGCTCGCGGCTCTCGCGAGGCGTGGGATCGGCGTGGTGCTGCTCAGCCATGACCTGGACGTCGTGCGGGCGCTTGCGGACGAGGTGGTCGTGATGCGGGCGGGGCGGGTGGTCGAGTCGGGGCCTGTGGAGCGGGTGTGGGCGGCGCCGCGTCATCCGTGGACACGGGAACTGCTGGACGCAGAGGGTGGGTCGACCTCGTTCGACGGCGGGGGCGCTCGGTCTCGGCGTCCTGTGGTGCGGGTGCGTGGGCTGGCGGCACGGTACCGGGACGGTTCGCGGTCCGCGTCGGTCGTGCTGCGTGTCCCGAGACTGGATGTGCACGCCGGGGAGTGTCTGGCGGTGGTGGGCCGTTCCGGCAGCGGTAAGACGACGCTCGCTCGGTGTCTCGCCGGGCTGCATCGGGATTTCGAGGGCGACGTCCGGCTGGACGACACGGTGTTGCCCCGCAGTCTGCGTCGTCGGACACGGGAGCAACTGGCGGGCGTGCAGTACGTGTTCCAGGACGCGCACGCCTCGTTCGACGAGCATCGGCCGGTCGTGCAGCAGGTGGCCCGTACCGCCGTACGTCTGCGGGCAGTGGACGCGCAGGAGGCGGGGCGGGAAGCGGTGAAGGTGCTGGCCCGGCTGGGGTTGCCGGAGGATCTGGTGCGGCGTCGGCCCGGTGGGCTGTCCGGGGGCGAGCTGCAGCGGGCCGCGCTTGCCCGCGCCTTGCTGGCGCGTCCTCGTGTGCTGCTGTGCGACGAGATCACCTCAGGGCTTGACGCGGTCACGCGCCGGGACATCCTGGAGACCTTGACGGAAGTGGTCGGTGAGCTGGGTGACTTGGCGTTGGTCCTGATCACTCATGACCTCGCCACCGCCGCCCTCGCTCACCGTGTCGCGGTCCTGGACGCGGGCGAGGTCGTCGAGGAAGGTCCGGCGCTGGAGGTACTGCACAGTCCCCGGCATCCGTTCACCAGGTCGCTGGTCGGTACGGCGGAGCCCGCTGCACGCCCGTGACGGCGGCCCCGGGGTGACGCTGCCGGGGGCGGTCAGCCGTCCGCCACCGGGCGGCGGTCGTCCAGTACCGGGTGGAGCAGCGGGCGTTTGGCGGTGCGGCCGTCGCCGGACGAACGGCCGCGGAGGCGGCGGAGCAGCCACGGTCCCAGGAAGCCCGCCAGCCAACGGAGTTCGGTGCCGACGGCGCGCAGGCCGGTGGGCAGGGTCTGGGGAGGGAGCGGGTGGGTCCAGGTGTCGTCGCTGCCGGGGAGCCGTAGGGCGTGGGCGAGGGCGGCGGCGATGCGTTCGTGACCGAGCGGGCCGGCGTGGAGGCGGTTGGGGCTCCACAGGCGGGGGTCGCCCGCGACCGGGTGGAGGGCCGTCTCCGCGACGACGACGCCGTGGCGGCGGGCGGTGCGGCGTATGCCCTCGTTGAGGGCGGTGACGCGCGGGATCAGCGGGCGGGCGACGGGGCAGACGCGGGAGAGGTCGGGGATGGTGATCGTGGCGACAAGGGCGCCCTGCTCGGTCAGCGCTCCGAACATGGCGTCCAGGTGGGCGCAGACCTGGTCGGCGTCGAAGCCGGGTCTCAGCAGGTCGTTGACGCCGGCGACGACGGTGGCGAGGTCGGGCCGCAGCGCGAGGGCGGGGGCGAGCTGCTCGGCGTGGACCTGGGCGGCGAGGCGGCCGCGTACGGCCAGGTTGGCGTACTGGAGGGCGGGCTCGTGCCGGGCCAGGTGCTCGGCGAGGCGGTCGGCGAAGCCGCGGAGGCCGGTGGCGTCGTCGCCGTCGCCGACGCCCTCGGTCTGGCTGTCGCCGAGGGCGACGTAGCGGAGGTAGGTCGTCTCGGTGCCGGGGGTCTCGGTATCGGGCTTTCCGGTTCCAGGCGTCTCAGTTCCGGGCACGGGTGTGCCGCCTCTCTTCCAGTACGGCGACGGTTCGCAGGCACCAGTCGCGGTTCTCCTGCTCGAAGGCGACGCCGCGCAGGCAGGTCAGGTAGGGGCCGATGCGGTCGCCGTGACGGAGGAAGTCCTCCTCGCCGCGGTCGCCGCGCAGGCGCCGGAGCAGCGCCTCGAACAGTTCGACGCGGGCGCGGGCGATCTCGGCGCGTTCGGTGAGCTGGTCGATCAGGGTGGCGGTGTCGACGCTGTCGGCCGCCTGGACCTTGACCATGAGGTCGTCGCGGACGAAGGCGGGCTTGGCGGAGGCGGCGGTGAAGGCCTCCAGCTCGGCGAGGCCGGCATCGGTGACGTGGAACAGCCGCTTGTTGGGGCGGCTCTCCTGCACGACCTCGCGGCCCGCGACGAGGCCCTGCTGCTCCAGCCGGGTCAGCTCGGCGTAGAGCTGCTGCGGCTGGGCGTACCAGAAGTTGGCCACGCCGACGTCGAACGCCTTGGCCAGCTGGTATCCGCTGAGCTCGCCGTCGAGCAGTGCGGCGAGTACGGCGTGCCGGAGTGCCATGCGGTTCCTTTCCGGGTGCCGGTGTCCTGCCTCTGTCGCGTTACGCCGACCCCATGATACTCATCATTCTGACTACTCACATCTATGACTACTGAGGTGGTGGCGTCCATGGACACCGTGGAGCGTTTCCGTGCAGCCGTCGACGCGCGTGATCTGGCGGGATTGGAGGATCTGTTCACCGATGACGTGCGGCTGTACAGCCCCGTGAAGTTCACGCCCTTCGAGGGCAAGGCGATGGTCATGGGGCTGTTCGGCGTGCTGCTGCGGACGTTCGAGGACTTCCGGTACGTCGGGGAGTACAGCGGGGCGGCGCAGACCAGTGCGGAGGGGGTGACGTTGCCGTCGGCCGTGCTGGTCTTCCGGGCGGCGGTGGGCGGGAAGGAGATCCACGGGATCGATCTGCTGCACTTCGAGGAGGGCGGGCGGATCAAGGAGTTCACCGTGATGGTGCGGCCTCGCTCCGCGGTGGAGGCGTTGGGGGAGGCTGTGCTGAAGGGGTTGGTGGCGGAGGGACTGGTTTGAGCGGGGGCGGCTACGGAGTGGGGTTGGTGAGGTCGGGCGCCGGGTGCGGGTGCGTAGGGGTTCATCGCGCAGTTCCCCGCGCCCCTCAGGGAGTTGGCCCTGACGGTGTCGAGAGAGGCGCCGAGGGCCGACTGCGTATCGGGGGCGGGTGCGTTGAGGCTGGCCGCGCAGCTTCCCGCGCCCCTGAGGGTGATGGCCTCGGCTGTGCCGTGAACGGCTCGGGAGTCGCCTCTACTGCCGCTGCGTTGCGTAGGGCTGGAGGAGTTGGTCCACCGGGGCGTAGTCGTCGGTGAGGACGGGGGCGTCGCCGAGCCAGGTGGTGAGGGCGTCGCCCGTGGCCGTATTCCAGCCGGTGCTGCGGGCGTTCAGTGCCTTCTGGATCGCGGTCAGGTCGAACGGATGGTCCGAGGCCACGGCGACCACGTTGCCGCCCACGGGGGCGTCCGTGTGGGTCAGGCCGATGTCCGCCGGTTCGCCCAGGAGGGCCACGTGTGTGAACACCTCGCGCAGCGTCGCCAGTTCCGCCTTCGCGAAGGCCTGCTCGCCGTGGTCGATGAGGTTGACCGCGTAGAGGCCGTCGGGGGCGAGTGCGCGTCGTACCTCCCGAAGTGCCTCCACCGTGGTGAGGTGCCAGGGCACGCTCACTCCGCCGAAGGCATCGCCGACGACCAGGTCGAGGGAGTCGGTCGCCGGCCGCTTCAGGCCCAGCCTGCCGTCCTCCGTACGGACCTCGATGCCGGGGTCCGGCCGCGGTCCGAGCCGTTCGCGGTCGATGCGTACGACGCCGGCGTCGATCTCCGAGACCACGCTGCGCGTGCCCGGCCGCGTGGCCGCCAGGTAGCGGGGCAGGGTGAGGCCTCCTCCGCCCAGGTGGTGGGCCGTGAGCCGCCTGCCCGCCGGGAAGGCCGCGTCGGTCACCGACGCGACCGCCTTGACGTACGTGAACTCCAGGTGCGTCGGGTCGCCGGCGTCGACGTACGAGTGCCGTACGCCGTCCAGCACGAGCGTACGGCCACCCTCGCGGGTGGGGTCGGCGACGACCTCGGCGCAGTGGTACCGCGTCTCGACGTCGCAGCCGCCCGGCGCCACCGAGGCCGCCAGACCGCCCGCCGCCAGGACCAGCGCCAGGGCGGGCGCGGCACCGCTCCGGCGGCGCAGGCGCCAGCCGACCAGCAGCGACGCGACCACCAGCAGCGCACCGAGTCCCAACAGGATGCCGCTCACCGGCAGCCGTGACAGCAGCACGAAGCCGGTCAGGACCGTGCCGACGATCGACCCCACCGTGCCGACGCCGGACAGCCGGCCGACGACCGTGCCCGTCTCGGCGAGGCTGGTGAGCCGCACCTTCGTCACCAGCGGCGTCACCGCGGACAGCAGCGCGCCCGGCACCAGGACGGTCAGCGCCGCGACCAGGATCAGCAGCGGCCGCGCCCACTCCGCCACGCTGCGCAGCACGGCCGGCGTGAGCGCCACGACCGCGCCCGAGACGCCGAGCGCGGGGGCGAGGAGCCGCAGCGGGTCGACCTGGTCGGCGATGCGGCCGCCCAGCCACGAGCCGAGCGCGATCGCCGTGAGGGCGATGCCGATCACCAGCGTGCTGGTCCCGAGGGTGAGGCCGAGGTACGGGGCCAGCAGGCGCAGGGCGACGATCTCGACGACCAGCACCGCGGCCGACGCCCCGAACACCAGCACGGCGGCGGTACGGGGCCCCAGACCGGGGCGGCGGCTGCGCGTGCTCTCGGCGACGGGCGAGGAAGACAATCCGGTCACGGGCGACATCCTTGCACGCGGGCAGCCGCCGACACGCCGCCTTGCGCGCGACCTCCGCAGACGACCTCGACCGGTCCGGCCTCGTTCTCGCCCATCCGGTAACTCAACGCCGGACAAGGGAAGTCACCGGCGTTGTGCTTGCCGGTGCGGCAGGAGGGGTCTTCGGTGGTGCGGGGTGCGCCGGGGCGGCCGGGTCCGCCCTCGACCTCCGTCCCGGACGGCGTGAAAGTCACGTGCGCCGGCCCCCGCCACGGCCCCATCATGGCCGGATGAAGGCACGCTTCCTCGGCATCCCCGAGTTGACGGACGTACCGGACGTGGCCGTGGTCGTGGACGTCATGCGGGCGTACACGGTGGCCGCCTGGGCGTTCGCCCGGGGCGCCGAACGGGTCGTCCTCGCCGAGTCCTTGGACGAAGCCCTGGCGCTGAAGGCACGGCATCCCGAATGGATGACCTTGAAGGACGGCCTGCCCGCGCCCGGCTTCGACCTGGTCAACTCCCCCGTCCTGCTGCGGAACACGGACCTGTCCGGGCGCACCGTCGTGCAGAAGACCACCGCGGGGACCGTCGGCGCCCTCGCCGTGAAGGACGCCTCGCTGGTGCTGTGCGCGAGCTTCGTCGTCGCCGAGGCGACGGTCGCGGTGCTGCGGGCGCGCGCATCCCGCGAGGTGACGTTCGTCGTCACCGGCGGCAGCGGGCGCGCCGAGGAGGATCTGGCGTGCGCCGAGTACATAGCCGGCCGGGCCCACGGGGACATCATCGACGCCGACCCGTATCTGCGAAGGGCCGCCGCGTCGCGTTCCGCCGCCGAGCTGACGCAGGGCGTGCGTGCGGGATCCGCCCCCGAAGACGTCAGCCTCTGCCTGGAGTTGGACCGGTTCCCCTTCGCGATGGCCGCCTCCGTCGAGGACTCCCTCATGGTGCTCCGGCAGGTCACGCCGGCGGGCTCGCCCCCGGCCTGACATCCCGGCCACGGTCACCGGACAGCGGTCTCGGTCACGGGTATTGACAACGATGTCAGCACCGTGATCTAGTCCGCTTCCGTCCAGCCCGGTGCGACAGGTGAGCAACAGGAGCCGCTTCCATGGATTCACCCCTCCACAGATGGCGCCGCCGAGCGTCGACCGTCCTCGCCGCGCTCGTCGTCACCGGCGCCGGTCTCGCGCCCGCGCCGGCCCTCGCCCAGCCGTCGTCGTCCTCATCCGCGTCCGGTGCACAACTGACCTCCCTGGTCAACCCGTTCATCGGCACGCAGAACTTCGGCAACACCTTCCCCGGCGCCAGCGCGCCCTTCGGGATGGTGCAGGTCAGCCCGGACACCGGCGGGCAGGGCGGCTACGACTACCAGCAGGACAAGATCCACGGGTTCAGCCAGACCCACCTCTCCGGCGTCGGCTGCTCCGTCATGGGCGAGCTGCCGCTGATGCCGACCACCGGCGCGGTCGACACCGTGGATCCGAATGCGTACCGGTCGACGTACTCGCACGACGACGAGAAGGCCGAACCCGGCTACTACCGTGTCGGGTTGAAGACGTACGGCATCGACGCCGAGCTGACGGCCACCGAGCGCACCGGGTGGCAGCGCTACACCTTCCCCTCCACCGACCGCGCCAACGTGCTCTTCAACACCGGCAAGGCCAACCAGCGGGTGTACAGCTCGGAAGTGCACGTCGTCGGTGACCGGACGGTCGAGGGCCGGGTCGAGGCGGGCAACTTCTGCGCGGGCAAGGACCGGCACACGGTCTACTTCACCGCCACCTTCGACCGCCCGTTCACCGCGCACGGCACCTGGCGTGGTTCCACTCCCCGGCCCGGTGAGCGGGACGCGGCCGGTGAGGGCGGCAACGGGGCCTGGGTGACGTTCGACGCCGAGGAGGACCGTGACGTCGTCGTCAAGGTCGGCCTGTCGTACACGGGTCTCGAGGGCGCCCGGAAGAACCTCGAGGCGGAGACGGCCGGATCGTACGACTTCGACGCCACGCGGGAGGCGTTGCAGGCCACCTGGGAGCGGCAGCTGGCCTCGGTGAAGGTGGACGGCGGGCCGGCCGAGCGGCGGCGCGCCTTCTACACGGCGCTCTATCACGCGCAGTTGCACCCGAACCTCGCCGGGGACGTCGACGGGCGGTACGCGGGCTTCGACGGGAAGGTGCACACGGCGGACGGATTCACGCCGTACCAGAACCTGTCGTTGTGGGACACGCACCGGCCGCAGAACCAGCTGCTGCAGCTGCTGGAGCCGAAGGTGGCGCGGGACGTCGCGCTGTCGGTCGTGGCGATCGGGCGGGACGGCGGCTGGCTGCCGCGCTGGTCGCTCGCCAACAGCGAGACCAACATCATGACGGGCGACCCGGTGACGCCGTTCCTGGTGGAGGCGTGGTCGAAGGGGCTGCTCGCCGGTCATGAGCAGGAGGCGTACGCGCTGCTGCGGAAGAACGCGCTGCGGACGCCGCCGGACGAGTCCCCCTACAACGGGCGCGCCGGCATCGACGCCTACCTGGAGCGCGGGTATGTGCCCAGCGGGCTGGAGCTGGGGAAGGACTGCCCGGACAAGGGCGGCGACAACGACTGCGTGCACCCGGCGTCGGCGACCCTGGAGTACGCGGCGGCGGACGCGTCGCTGGCGCTGATGGCGAAGGGGCTGGGCCGCACGGCCGACGCGCGGACGTTCGCGGCGCGCGGGCAGTGGTACCGGAACCTGTGGGACTCGTCCGTCCAGCAGTTCCGGCCCCGCACCACCGAGGGCACCTGGGTCACGCCGTACGACCCGGTCGAGGCGGGGCACCAGTTCCACGAGGGCGGCGCGTACCAGTACCAGTGGCTGGTCCCGCAGGACCCGGCCGGGCTGGTGTCACTGATGGGCGGCCGGAAGAAGACGGAGGAGCGGCTCGACGCCTTCTTCGCCTACGACAAGTTGCTGAAGGACCCGGCGAAGACCGCCCGCGAGGACTGGATCTCGGCGCCGTACGACTACTACGGCAAGCCGACCTACAACCCGAACAACGAGCCCGACCTGCACGCGCCGTACATGTACCTGTGGGCGGGCGCGCCGGCGAAGACGGCGACCGTGACGCGTGCGGCGATGACCCTGTTCACGGACGGGCCGGACGGGATGACCGGCAACGACGACCTGGGCACCATGTCGACCTGGTACGTCTTCTCCTCCCTGGGTCTGTACCCGGTGACGAACGGCGGTGACTATCTCGCCGTGTCCTCCCCGCAGTTCCCGTCGGCGGAGATCCGCATCGGCGCGTACGGGAAGCTCCAGGGCGGCACGCTGACCGTGAAGGCGCCCGGGGCGAGCGACACCCGGCGGTACGTGAAGCGGGCGGAGTTCGGCGAGAAGGACCTGCGCGCCACGTGGCTGGACTGGGACGCGGTCGCCAAGGGCGGGCGGCTCGCCTTCGAGATGAGCGACGAGCCGTCGGCGTGGGGCACCGGCAAGGGTGCCGAGCCGCCGTCGGTGAACCGCGCGGCCGCCGACTCCCGCCGTCACCTCGACGCGTCCCTGCGCACGTCCGCCGACGTGGTGCCGGGGTCGGACAAGGCCCAGGACGTGCGGCTGCGACTGGACGTGCTGGGCCAGGCGCCGGGTGCGCTGCGAGTGAAGGTGGTGGCCGAGGCGCCTCGCGGGTGGACCGTGAAGACGTCGGGCTCCTTCACGCTGGCGTCGCACCGGCTGCCCGTGCAGCGGACCGCGGCGGTGGACGTAGGTGTGCCGGCCGGGACCGCGCCGGGCACGTACACCGTGCGGATCACGGCCGGCGCCCCTGGGGTCAAGGCGGTGGAGCGGGTCGCCACCGTCGAGGTGCGCGAGGCCGCGCGCTGCGCCGGGGACGGCGGTGAGCGGTGCGCCGTCGACCTGGGCAAGGAGCTGAACCACGACGGGACCGCGACCGTCGCGGCATCCGGTGAGGGCGACTTCGACGGCGGCGGCTGGAGCTACGACGGCGACCTGCTGCCGGCGGCGGGACCGGTGGTGTGGGACGGAGTGACCTACCAGGCGCCCGACCCGTCCGGCACGGCCGCGAACTTCGTCGAAGCGCGCGGGCAGGCCATGCTGCTGCCGGCCGGTTCGTACGGCGCGCTGCGGCTGGTCGGCGCGTCCCACCACGGGCCGGTGACGACGGACCTCACCGTCCGCTACACCGACGGCACGACCGCCGAACTGCCGGTCACCGTCGGCGACTGGGCGGGCTCGACGCCCGCGGGCAGTTCGGTGGCGCTGGAGATGCCGCACCGGATCAAGCAGGGGCAGGGCGTGGACGGGCCGCCGGTGCGTCTGTTCGCCACGTCCGTGGCCCTCGACGCGTCGAAGACGGTCCGCTCGCTCGGGCTGCGGAACGATCCCCGGGTGCAGATCTACGCCCTCACGCTCGGGTAACCCCCACGCTCGGGTAGCCCCCACGCTCGGGTACCCCCCACCCGAGGCCGGGCGTCCGTGTCCCGTGACACGGACGCCCGGCTTGTCACGTCCCGCCCGGTGTGCGCGGTAGCGTGCGGCACGAACCGAGGCGTCGTGACCTGCGGGCCCCGAGCCGCGCGGGCCAGTGAATCGAGGTGGCCGCCCATGGGCGTGGAGAGCGTCCTGCACCCGAGCCTGATCGTCCCCGTGGGGCACGTCGAACCCGTGCCGCGGCGTGTGCGGGGGTTCGTGGACGGGCACGTCGTGTTCGACACGCGGCGCGCGCTGTACGTGTGGGAGTGGGCCGGCTATCCGCAGTACTGCGTGCCGCGCGACGACC
Source organism: Streptomyces sp. P9-2 (assembly GCF_051903975.1). Classification (NCBI taxonomy): domain Bacteria; kingdom Bacillati; phylum Actinomycetota; class Actinomycetes; order Kitasatosporales; family Streptomycetaceae; genus Streptomyces; species Streptomyces sp. P9-2. Next base: position 6,716,951 of record NZ_CP192633.1, on the reverse strand, counting down.
TGGTCGAGGCGGGGCTGATCGACGACGACCGGACGGAGCACCTCGGCGCGGGCCCCGCGCGGCGCCATTCGCTGCGTGTGCGGGACGCGGTGCGGGAGGGCGCGGCGTGGGTGTGGCAGGACGGCGCCCCGGAGGCCGTACGGGGGACCGTCCGCTTCCGCTGGAACGCGATCGACGAGTGGCTGGAGGAGGACGAGCCGGTGTACGTCCATCCGCGCAGCCCGTACGCCCGCGTGGACGCGCTGCGGTCCTCCAGCCGGGTGCGGGTGGAGATCGACGGCGTGGTCCTCGCGGACGCGCCGCACTGCGTGAAGCTGTTCGAGACGGGCCTGCCGACCCGCTACTACCTCGACCGCGCCCACATCAACTGGCCGCTGCTGCGCCGCACGGACCACGTCACCCGGTGTCCGTACAAGGGCACGACGAGCGGCTACTGGTCCTTCGACGCCGGCACCGGCCCGCACGAGAACATCCTCTGGGCGTACGACTTCCCCACCACCCAGGTCTCCCGCATCGCGGGCCTGGCGGCGTTCTACAACGAGTACGTCGACCTGTACGTGGACGGCACCCTCCTCCCCCGCCCGACGGGCACACCCGGGGTGCCGGCGCGGGCGGGGGGCAGGCGCAGCTGAGACGGCCGCCCGTCGTCCTCACTGCCGCGTACACCGCGGGCAAGGGGTTACCCGGGCCCGCCGGCTCGGTGAACGGCTCAGGACAACGGGCGGCAGTACAGCGCGTCCGGAGTTCGGGGAGATCCGACGCGGCCCGTCCAGGCTATGCCTGCCGCGTACTCGTCGTCCGCGCACTGGCCCTTGTAGTGGCCCCGGGCGAAGTCGCCGCCCCTGGGGGCGTCGCCGCGGTTGTCTCCTCGGTCGAACCAGACCGTGCGGCCGCCCGGGGCGGTGAGTGTGCCCGGGGTCGCCTTGCGGCACAGGGCGGACGAGACGGCGGCGCCGCGGACGCTGTAGCCGGTGAGGAAGTGGCCGTCGGCGCACTGGAGTTTGGTGTGACCGGACGCCCAGTCGCGGCCGGGGGCGACGTGCCGTTCGTCCCTCACCGCTTCGTGGGCGCCGCCCGGGTCGTCCAGGGCGCCCGCGCGGGCGTCGGTGCACAGGCCCCGGTTGCCCGTGTGGCTCAGGCCCGCCAGGCGGAGGCCGTCGGGGCAGGCCGCCTTGCGGGCGCCCGGGTCCCAGTCGGGCAGTGCGCGCATCCGGCGTGAGGCGACGAAGTCGCCGTGATCGGGGCTGAGCATCGCCCACTCCGTCGTAGGCGGGACGTGGCCCGTGCGGGCGGGGGCCTCGACCAGACGGCGCCATGCGTCCGACCGCCAGTCGTCGCCGTCGTGGACGGCCATGCGGCGGCCCTCCGCGTCCCAGTGGAGCAGGGCCCAGCCGTTGCCGCGGCGGTTCTCGTGCCAGCCGACCAGGGGCCAGTACGCGAAGTCGGCGTCGGCGCGGATCAGTTGGCCGACGAAGTGCTCGAACCAGGCGCGCGGGGCCGCGCCGGTCTCCTCGCGGCCGCCGACGCCGAACTCGGAGATCCACACGGGGGCCGTGTAGTGGCGGTCGGTGTCGCCGGCGACGTAGAGCGCCTGTCGGTGGAGCACGTCGGCGAGTTCGGCGGGGGCCAGGTCCTGGTAGCGGGGGTCGCTGGTCTCGCCGATGCCGGTCGCGCCGGTGTGCCGGGGGCCTGTGTAGCCGTAGAAGTGGGCGGAGTAGACGAGTTTGTTGGAGTCGACGAGGGTGTGCGACAGGTCGCGTACGGGTTCGAGGGTGGGGCGTCCGTGCGGGAGGCCGTCGACGGGCAGGCCGGTCCAGTTGATGCCCTCGACGATGATCAGCAGGTCGGGGTCGGCCTCGGTGAGGATGCGGTCGCCGGCCCTCTGGCTCGCGGCGAACCAGTCGTGCCGGTCGCCGAGGCCCCAGTCGGGGTCGTCCCAGACGCTGCGGCGGACCTCGTTGTAGAGGTCGGCGCCGACGACACGCGGGTTGTCGCGGTAGCGGCGGGCCATGAACAGCCAGTCGTTCTCCCAGGTCTCGTCCGACTGGCTCGCGTTCCAGCGTTCGTTGCCGTCCACGCCGCAGCACCAACGGGTGCTGTTGGTGTGGTTGTTGAGGATCACGGCGAGACCGGCGTCGGTGAGGGCGCGCACCGCTGCGTCGTACACCTGCAGCGGCGTCCTCCCCTCGAGGTCAGGGTTGGCGGTGACGGCGTCGGCGGTGACCGGGCGGGCGTCGTGGATCATCTCGTTGGAGAAGGGCAGCCGGACGCTGTTGATCCCGATCTCCCGGAAGCTCGCGACGATCTCGGCCATCGGGGCGCGGTCCAGGCCGAGCGGGACGCGGTGGGAGTTCTCCCCCGCGTGGTGGTCGGCGTCGTCGTCCGCGCTGCCGCTGCCGTTCCACGTGCCGCTGGCACCGTGCCAGTTGCCGGAGCGCAGCTTGAAGCGGTCTCCGTTCGCGTCAACGATCCAGCGGCCCCGTGTGCTGAGCGGCGGGGTCCAGTCGGCGAGCGCGGCGGTCTCCTCGACCGGCACGGCCGTACGGGCCGCCGCGGGGACGGGCACCGAGAGGGCGAGCAGGAGCAGGACGGCCGCGATCTTCGGTACCCAGGAACCTCGCACGGCCGCCGCTCCCTCCACGAAGGTCACTTCATGATGCGGTCATGACACACGGACGGTCCATACCGGGGCAGCGCCGCACTCGCCCAGGACCGGGACGGCGTCGTCATTGTCCATACGGCCCCCTCTTCGGCCATCCGCATGCGGCATCCGAGGCACGTCCGCGTCCGACGGGCGTGTGGCGTGGCGGGCCCGTGCGATCGCACCCAGCATGAGGACGTGCCCCGCCGGACACGCGGACGCTCCGCCGGTGCGGGGGCGTCCGCGCGTCCGGCCCCTCGAAGAGGAGCGTGCCCATGACCTTCAACCCGCTGGAGCAGCGCGGCATCCCGCTGGACCGCCAGCTGCGCAACTGGCGCGAGCTGAACGTGGAGCCCATCGACCCGGACCGCTGCGACCCGTACACCCGCTGTCGCGTCATCACCATGAACGGGATCGAGGTGGAGGCGATCCTGTTCAGCCACCAGCTCGCCCGCAACACCGTCGACCCGGAGATCAAGCGGCAGCTGGCCCAGACCCGGTACATCGAGGCGCAGCAGCAGAAGGCGGTCAACTGGCTGCTGCCCGGCCTGTCCTCGGTGCTGGAGACGACCATCGCGTACGAGCAGGTGGCCGTGGACCTGACCGCATGGGTGGCGCGGATGGAGCCGGACCCGTATCTGCAGCAGGCGTACCAGTTCGGTGTGCTGGAGGACTTCGACCATCTGTACCGGTACGCCAACCTGTACGAGATGATCGAGCACCGCAAGGCCGAGTCGATCGTCGACAACCTCACCGAGGTGATGCCGGGCCGGCCCACGCGGTACCACCACCGCGACCCGGTCGACAACGTCCGCGACCCGTACCAGAAGGACCGGACGGACCCGCTGTCGAAGCTGCACGCGTTGACGATCATGTCGACCGAGCAGCAGACGATGAACTTCTACATGAACACCGGCCCCACCTACATGGAGCCGATCGCCCGCCAGCTCTACCAGGAGATCGGGCTGATCGAGGAGGAGCACGTCACGCACTACGAGTCCCTGGTGGACCCGGGTGAGACGTGGTGGGAGCAGCTCGTCAACCACGAGTACAACGAGTGCTACCTGTACTACTCGTTCATGGAGCAGGAGAGCGACCCGAAGGTCAAGGCCATCTGGGAGCTGCACCTGAACATGGAGCTGGAGCATCTGCACATGGCGTGCGACCTGATGCGCAGGCTCGACGGCCGCGAGCCCGCCGAGGTGCTCGCCCCCGCGCTGCCCAACGTGCTGACCTTCGAGCCGAACAAGGCATATCTGCGTGAACTGCTCGACACGCAGATGGACCTGACCACGCTCGGGGCCGGCTACGTACGCGAGGCGCACGAGCGGTTCGAGAAGATGCAGGAGCGGATCCACGGCGGTGAGGACCCGCCGAGCGACCGGGTGATGCACGAGCACGACGACATGTTCGGGCGTGAGTACCGTGTGCAGACCGAGGGCGAGCACCCCGACCCCGCGCAGCGCGAGAAGTAGGGAGGGGACGGGCATGTCCGAGTTGCAGACCCCGCAGGCCGGGGACGACCGTTCCCGGGACGACGACGTCGTCTCCCTGCTGATGCGCCAGCACGGCGACATCCGCAACCTGTTCGACGAGGTCGAGGCCACCAGCGGTGAGGAACGCCGGGACGCCTTCCGGCGGTTGGTGCGGCTGCTGGCCGTGCACGAGACCGCCGAGGAGGAGGTCGTCCACCCGTTCGTGCGGCGCTCGGTCGCGGGCGGCCAGGAGATCGTCGAGGACCGGCTCAAGGAGGAGCGGGAGGCCAAGGAGATGCTGGCCGTGCTCGACGACATGGACCCCGACGGGCCCGACTTCCTGCCGAAGCTGATCGAGTTGCGGCGTGACGTGCAGATGCACGCGCGGGCGGAGGAGCGCTACGAGTTCATCCACATCCGGCGCAGCACCGACGTCACCGACCTCGCCGCGATGGCGAAGGCGATCAAGGCCGCCGAGGCGATGGCGCCCACCCGGCCCCACCCGGGCGTCGAGTCCGGCGCGAAGAACATGGCCCTGGGTCCGGTGGCGGCCCTCATGGACCGCACCAAGGACACCGTGCGCAAGGCGATGGGCGGGGGCTGAACTCCCCTCGGCGGGGGCCAACCCGCCTGAGGGGTCGCCGGGGTGACCCGTGCCCCGCGGGGTAGTCGGCGGGCGGCAGCCGATCGTTCGGAAGGACGGACCGCACCGTGAGCACCTCTGACCCCCTGGCCCGCACGGCCGCCGCACGACGCCCCGAGCCCCGACGGTCGCTGCTGGTCTGCGCGGTCGTCGGGGCCGCCGTCATGGCGGCCGTGGACGAGATCGTGTTCCACCAGCTGCTGCACTGGCACCACTTCTACGACCGCTCCACGTCCGGCGTGGCCCTGCTCTCGGACGGGCTGCTGCACACCGCCGAACTGCTGGCGCTGGTCGCCGGGTTCTTCCTGTACGCCGATCTGCGGCGGCGCGGTGCGCTGGCGCCCGGCCACGCGTGGAGCGGGGTCTTCCTCGGCGCGGGCGCCTTCCAGGTGTTCGACGGCATCGTGGACCACAAGGTGCTGCGCGTGCACCAGGTGCGGTACGGCGTCGACGTCACTCCGTACGACTGGGCGTGGAATCTGGCGGGGCTCGTGCTGTTGGTGATCGGGGGCGTGTCGCTGGCGCGCGCCCGGCGGGCCGGAGGGCGGCGGGTGTCGTGACCGCCGGTCCGGTGGCGGCGCCTCTCGCGCTCGCGTGTGTGCTCGCCGCCGTGGTGTACGCGGTGGGCGCCGTCCGGCTGCGGACGCGGGGTGACGCCTGGCCGTGGCTGCGGGACTGTGTGTTCGCGACGGGGTGCGCGGCCGTGGTGTGGGGGCTGGCCGGTCCGGTGCCGGGCGGGTTGTTCACCGCGCACACCGGCCGTCATCTGCTGGTGGCGATGGCGGGACCCGCGCTCCTCGCGACGGCCCGCCCGCTCACGCTCGTGCTGCGGCTGCTGCCGCCGGGCGGGGCGCGCCGGGGGCTGCTGCGGGTGGCGCACTCCCCCGCCGCCGGGTGGCTGCTGTTCCCTCCGGTCGCCGCGGCCGTCGACGTCGGCGGGTTGTGGCTGCTGTACCGCACGGACCTGTGGGCCGCCACGCACCGGAACCCGCTGCTGGGCGGTCTTCTGGAGCTGCACATGCTGCTGGCCGGGCTGCTGTTCGCGATGGCCGTCTGCCGGCTCGACCCGGTGCGCGGCCGGTGCGGTCTGCCGCTGCGGGCGGTGACGCTGCTGGCGGCGGGTGCGGCTCACGCGGTTCTGGCCAAGAGCCTGTACGTGGCGGGGCCGCCGGGGACGTCGTTCCCGGCGGCCGATCTGCGGGCCGGGGCGCAGCTGATGTACTACGGCGGGGACGCCGTGGAAGTGCTCCTCGCGCTGGTCCTCGCCGCGCAGTGGTACGCGGCGACCGGCCGGCGCCGCGCACGGCGGGCGGCGCGGGAGGCCCTCCCCGCGGGCGCGCGCTGACCCGGCGGTCACAGACGTACGACGATCAGCGCGATGTCGTCGCGGCCCCCGTCCGCTACGCCCAGGCGGGTGAGCAGGGTGTCGGCGAGGGGTTCCGGGTCGAGGTCCGCGTGGTGGGTGACCGCGTCGGTGAGGCGCAGCAGCCCCGCGTCGATGTCCTCGCCGCGGCGTTCGATCAGGCCGTCGGTGTAGAGCACCAGGGTGTCGCCCGGGGCGTAGGAAAGGGTGGCCTGCGGGCGCGGGGTCTTGTCGGTGAGGATGCCCAGCGGCGGGTCGGTGGCCCGGTCCAGCAGGATCGCCGGGCCGTCACGGTGTCCCAGCACCGGCGGCGGGTGGCCTGCGCAGGTGTACGTGACGGTGCGGGCGCGGGTGTCGACGACGGCCTTGGCCGCGGTGGTCGCCAGCGCGCCCTCGAAGGTGCGGGCGTACCGGCTGAGGAGGTCCATCGCGGCGCCGGGTTCGCGGATGGCGCGCACGGCGGCGGACAGGGCGCTGCGCAGCATGCCCATGACGGCGGCGGCCTCCAGGCCGTGACCGACGACGTCCCCGACCGCGACGGTGAAGCAGTCGTCGTCCAGGTCCACCACGTCGTACCAGTCGCCGCACACGTTGAGGGAGCGGGTGGCCGGCATGTAGCGCACGGCGATGCCGCGGTGCGCGGCCAGGTCCGGGGCGTGCAGCATGACGTCCTGGAGGGCGAGCGCGGTGCGGCGTTCCCAGTCGTGGGCGGCGCGGAGCTTCTCGTTGGTCTCCTGCAGCTGCCGCGCCTTCGCGTACAGCTCGGCCTCCGTGACGGCCCGGGTGCGCGTCCGGCCGGTCGGTGTGTCGTGCACGGGGCGGGACAGCAGGAACTCGGTCATGTCCTCGACCCGGTGGACGATCCACTCGATCTCCCCGTCGGGGCCGAGCACGGGCGTGTTGACGGGTGACCACCAGCGTTCCTGGAAGGCGCCGGGGCGGCCGGGCACCGGGAGGTCGTAGCGCTGCACGGCGAGCGCCTCGGGCTCCTTGGTCCGCAGGACGCGCTGCAGCGAGGCGGCGAGGTTGCGGATGCCGTCCGCCGCCGGGTCCTCCGGGTTGTCCGGGTAGACGTCGAAGAGGTACTGGCCGATCAGCTCCTCACGGGTGCGTCCGGTCACTCTGAGGTACATCTCGTTGACGTCGACGACGGCGAGGTCGGCGTCCAGCACCAGGTAGGGGTTGGGCAGGACCGAGAAGAGGGCCTGGTGGTCGACCCGCGGTTCGTCCATGTGCGGTCTCCCGTTCCGGCGCCGGCGTCACCGTCAGTATGCGCCGCGAAGGCCGGGTCCGTCGGGTCGCCAGGGCCCGGCGGGGGACGCCGATGAGTCCACGAGGCCGGCGGAGTCCCCACCGAGGAGGAGGCGGCGCACCGGGCGCCGTGCCCGGGAAGCGGGAGCGGACACCATGAAGCTGACCACGATCACCAACGTCTCCGTCGACGGCGTCATGCAGGGCCCCGGCCTGGCCGACGAGGACCGCCGGGGCGGTTTCGAGCGCGGCGGCTGGGCGCTGCCGCTCGTCGACGAGGAGACCATGACGCATCTCGGCGGGGTGTACGGCCGCGCCGACGCGTTCCTGTTCGGGCGCAGGACCTACGAGATCTTCGCCGCCTCGTGGGGCGCCATGGCCGACCCGGAGGACAACCCGGTCGCGGGACCGCTGCACGCGCGGCCGAAGTACGTCGTGTCGAAGACGCTCACCGACCCGGGCTGGGCGCACACGACCGTGCTGGCCGGTGACCCGGCCGCCGCCGTGCGGGAGCTCAAGGAGCGGATGCCCGGTGAGCTCCAGGTGCACGGCAGCGGGCAGCTGGTGCGGTGGCTGGCCGCCGAGGGTCTGATCGACGAGATGATCCTGCTGACCTACCCGGTGATCGTGGGCCAGGGCACGCGGCTGTTCCCGGCGGACGGCCCGGACGGCGCGCTGAAGCTGGTGGACTCATGGGCCACGCCGGGCGGGGTGACGTTCCAGGTCCACCGGCCCTCGGGCCGGCCGCGGTACGCCACGGAGGTGCCGCCCCGGACGTCGTGACCCCGCCTGCGGCGCGGCTCGGAACGGCGCACGGGTCAGAACGGCATCCTGCCGCGCGCGCGGCGGCCGGCGGAGCCGCTGCGGCCCACGGCACGGGAGCTGGAGCTGAACGGCTTGCTGAGGAGCCGGCCGAGCGGCCCCGGGGCCTTGGATCCTGCGCGCGAGCCGAGGCCCAGGGTGCGTTGCGTGCCGTTCTGCGGGTGTCGTGACAGGCGTGGCACGAAGAAGGCGAGCAGGGCGATGACCACGCAGACGGCGATGATGCCGACGACCATCATGAAGTCCTCCAGGGTTGCGGTGGGGCCGTGGGCCGCGGACCGGGCGGTCCGTGCGACCTCTCGTTCCCCCTCCCGACGCGAACACGCTTCCGGATCCGGTGCTGCCTCTGCAGCGCCGGGTGCGGCTCGTATGTGGCTGGTCGCGCAATTCACCGCGCCCCTGAAGGGTGCTGACGCCACAGCCGCTCAAAGCGCCCCGCCGCCGCTGCCGCCCTGGCTCCGGGCAGTGGTGCCTCCCCCAGTGCCCCAAAAGCCTGGGAGGTGCCGCCTCACCGTGACCCCCATGTGATCACCAACGCGTAAGGTCCCCTGGGCCACCGTCAGTTGGTGGCGAAGGGGACGAGGACGGGGTACGGGGGGGCGGGACATGGAGTACCGGCACGCGGCGATACCGGCCGTGGCGGGCGGGCTGATGCTGACGCTGCTGCTGTGGTGGGCGGGCGCGAGCGCCGACGCGCTGGACCTGGACGGCGCCACCGGCGCGCTGGGCATCGAGACGGCCAACGCGCTGCGGTCCTGGCTGAACCCGTGGGCGTACGACCCGCGGCCCGCCGCGTCCGTGACGGCGACGGCCGACGGAGCCAGCTACCTCGCCCTGCACGACACGGCGATGCAGATCCGCTTCGTCGCCGTGTTCCTGTTCTACGCGGCCGGGTCCCTGCTGCTGGTCAGGCGGCTGCCGGCGGAACCCGGCCGGGTCTGGCAGGCGCTCCTCGCCCTGTGGGCGTGGGGTGTGGTGGCCGGGACCCTCGCGGTGACCGTGTCGGCCCCGTGGCTGATCGCGTCGGGCGGGCGCGGAAGTCACCGGTTCCTGCCGCAGCTCGCCGCGCTGGCCTCGGCCGGGCGGACGGTGCTCGTGCCCCTGGCGCTCCTCGCGGCGGTGTGGACGGTGTTCGTGGCCCGGCTGGTTCTCAAGAACGCCGAGCCGCAGCCGCGTGGGGACGTCCCGGCGCGGACCGCCGTCGTCGCCGCGACCATCGGCACCGCGGTCGTCGCGGTGTCCGTGGTGGTGCTGTCGTACCAGGCGAACGCGGCACGCATCCAGTCGATGTTCACGGGCGGCGGGTTCCTCTCCGAGCCGGGTGATCTGCTGCGGCAGTGGCTGCTGCTGGGCCTCTGGTCGGGTCCGTCGGGGGTCGGGCTGTGGGACTGGCTGCTGGTGCGGTTCGGTGACGTGCTGCTGCTCGCGGTGGTGTGGTGCGCGCTGCGGTGGCTTCCGGGGATGCTCACGAAGGTCTCGGTCCCGGCGATGGCGGCGTGCACGGTGTGCGCCATCGTTCTGGGGTCGCTGGTGCGGCATCTGTGGCGCGTGGTGGTCGTCGACAGCGGGACGACGGCCTGGCATCTGCTCCAGGCGGCGTCGGGACTCGGTGACGGGACGAGCGCGGCTGTGCTGTGGGGCACGCTCGCGGGAATCACCGCCACGGTGGTGCTGCGGGTCACGGGGCGGGGGGCGGAGGAGCCCGCGCCGGCGACGGCGGACGGTGCCGGTTCCGGCGGGTAGGGTCGGTGCCGGCCGTGTCCGCCGGAGCCGACGAGGAAGCGCATGATCGACGTCGAGGTGGTGCAGCTTCTGGTGTCGCCCGCGCACCGGCTGGCCGGGCGGCCCTCGGAGGGGCCCGCGCCCGGACCGGACGACGAGCGCGTCGGGCGCGCGGAGGTGCGGGCGCGCCTGGGGCTGGTGGGCGACCGCTACTTCGCGCAGGCCGCGCACCGGGACGCCTCCGTGACCATGATGTCCGTGGAGAACCTCCCCATGGAGATCGATCCCGCCGTCGACCTGCGGCAGACCCGGCGCAACGTGCTGCTGCACGGTGTCGACGTCGACGCTCTGATCGGCGCGACGGTCAGTCTCGACTGCGGGGAGGGACCGGTGCGGTTCTCGCTGAACCGTCCGGCGCGGCCCTGCGCGTGGATGAACGTCACCGTCGGCCCGGGCGCGCAGAAGGCGCTCCGGGACAAGGGCGGGGTGCGCTGCACGCCACTCGACGACGGGGTCCTTCTCGTCGGCCCTGCCCGGCTCGAGGTGCTGACGGAGCCGGCCCCGCGCCGTCGGCCGTAGGACGCGGGGGTACGGTCGCGGCCTGCCCCGGGCCGTAGGACGTCCGGGCGCTACTTGATCACGGCGTTGGCGCCGATGATCACGAAGCCGATGAGCATGTCCCCCGCCCCGGCCCGCAGCGAGGCCGGCCAGGTGCGGCCGGCGCGGCGCGCGGTCCACATGCCCCATCCGGCGAGGATCAGGGTGTTCACCACCAGCGCGACCTCGACGGCGTCGGCCTCCGTCCACCAGTCCGGGATCGCGAACAGCATCAGGACGATCGTGGGGACCGCCGCGGCGACCACCGGCCACTCCGCGACCATGGCGCGCACACCGGCCGTCAGTCCGCCGGGCTCGGCGGACATGCGGTGGGACAGCACGTGCGCGTAGCCGTGCGCGGCCGCGGCGGCGAGGGCGGTGAGCAGCACCCACAGGGCGTCGGAGCCGGGGCTGGTCTGCTCGTCCGGTGAGTCGAGGGCGGCCGCCAGGGCGCTGGCCAGGACCAGTCCGTAGACGCCGCTGAGCAGGCGGGGTTCGGGGAGAGGCCGTTCGGCGGCGCGTGGGGCGTCCGGCTGGGGCGACGGGTGGGCGGGTTCGTGCATCGCGGGCGGCCTCCGGCGGGAGGGGCGGGACAGGGCGGCACGGCAGCGCGTGAGGCGGCCGGAAGCACCGGCCGCCTCACATGTGCCGTGTTCTGGATCAACTGCCGGGCCGCCCGGAGGCAACGCCCCGCGCCGGAAGCTGCCCCATTTGCCCGAGCCCTCCACGAGGACCGGCGCCGGTCACCGGTCGGCGGTGCTCGTCGCCGCCCGCTGCTTGCGGGCCGCCATGACGGCGTAGACCAGTACGCCGCCGAAGAGGAACAGCACGCCCTGGTAGACGGCCTCGTATCCGGCGCCGGCGACCAGCCACAGCGAGAAGGCCGCGGCGACCGAGGCGATGATCATGTCGCGGACCAGCCGCCCGCGGTCGACGCGGTCCCGCTGCCCGGAGACGAGGTGGTAGAGCTGCGCGGCGGTGGCGAGGAGGTACGGGACGGTCGCGGTGAAGGTGGTGACCAGGACCAGCGTCTCGAACACCCGGGCCGTGCCGGCGGCGTAGTTGTACACGGTGAGCAGCGAGGCGAGGAGCACGGTGACGCCGACGCCCACCGTCGGCACGCCGCGCCGCTTGCGGGCCAGGGGGGCGGGGAAGAGTCCGTCCTTGGCGGCGGCGTAGGAGGTCTGGGCGGACAGGAGGGTCCAGCCGTTGAGGCAGCCTGTCATGGAGACGAGCGCGGCGAGTGCCACGGCCCAGCCGCCCCACGCGCCGCCGAACATGCCGTTGACGGCGTCCGAGAAGGGCGCGCCGGACTCGACGAGCCGGTCGTGGGCGACGGTGCCGAAGACGGCGAGGGTGCCCAGCAGGTAGACGACCGCCGCGCCGGCGGTGCCGATGACGGTGGCGCGGCCGACGGTGCGCCGGGCGTCACGCACCTCGCCGGCGCTGACGGCGGCGGACTCCACGCCGAGGTAGGAGAAGAGCAGGATGGCGGCCGCGGCGGAGACGGCGCCCATCGCGCTCTCCCCGCTCGCCTGGAACGGGCCGAGGTTGTCGGAGTCGAAGAAGAACAGTCCGCCGACGGCGACGAGCAGCAGCGGCACCAGCTTGAGGACGGTGGACACGACCTGGACCGCGCCGACGTAGCGGGTGCCCGCGTAGTTGGCGAGGGCGGGCAGCCACTGGATGACGAGGGCGGCGAGGCAGGCGGTCCAGCGGTGCTCGCCGACGGGGATCAGCACGTCGAGGTAGCCGACGGCGGCCACGGCGAGGGCCGCGTTGGACACCCAGGTGGTGATCCAGTACGCCCAGGCGGCGAGGAATCCGGCGAAGTCGCCGAAGGCCTCACGGGCGTACACGTACGGGCCGCCGGTGCGGGGGTCGCGTTCGGCGAGGCGGCCGAAGACCAGGGCCAGGGCGATCGCGCCGACCGTCAGCACGCCGAAGGCGACGAGGCTGATCGTGCCGTACGGGGCGATGGACGCCGGGAGCAGGAAGATGCCGCCGCCGATGATGTTGCCCATGACCAGCGCGGTGGCGACGGGCAGTCCGAAGCGGCGGGTGCGCCGTCCCGGGCCGTCGGGGGTGCCGTCGGGGTGGGCGGGGCCGCCGGGGATGTCCTGCGGGGCCGGAGCCGGTGGGGGGACGGTTCCGGTGACGTGCATGGGGTGGTGCGCCTCTCGTCGAACGGTTGCCCGGGATCGCCGGGCCGCAGACATGGTCGGGGATGACGGCGGATCGCTCCAAATCGGGCGTAATCGTCCTGCCGCGGACGGTCCGGCGCAGGAAAAGATGCACTGTGAAGGCATCCGGACGGGGAATCGTGCGGCGGTCCCCTGCGACCCCGGTGGCCTCTGCGGCGGGCGTGCCCCGGCGGTAGCGTGAGGGGCGAGCCCGTTCCCCGGGCACTGCGGAGGCGGCTTATGCCGACCTGGTCCTTCCGGTTCCGGCTGGGACAGTACGTCAGGACGAGCCTGTGGATCCTGCCGGTGCTCGGCCTGGCCGCCGGGGCCCTGCTCGGCGAGGCGGCCCTCGCCCTGGACGACATGGTGGGCATCCCGACCGGCTGGCGGTACACGGCCACCACGGCGACGGGCGTGCTGACCGCCATCGTGGGCGCGATGGTCGCCCTGCTGGGGTTCGTCGTCACGATCGGGGTGCTGGTCGTCCAGCAGGCCACGGGCACACTGTCCCCGCGCTACATGCGGCTGTGGTACCGCAACCCGCTGCAGAAGACCGTGCTGGCGCTGTTCGCCGGCACCTTCGCCTTCGCGTTCACGCTGTTGCGCCGGATCGGCCCGGACACGGTGCCCGACCTGGGCGTCACCCTGGCCGGTCTCGCGGTCGCGGTCAGCCTGGTGATGCTGCTGGTCTACCTGAACCGGTTCGTGCACGACGCGCGCCCGGTGGCGATCGCCGACCGGGTGTGCCGCACCGGCCTGCGCGTCCTCGGTGTCTCCGTGCAGGCGCAGGGCCGCTGCCTCCTCCTCGACGAGGGCGACGGCGGTCCGCGCCGGGACGCTCCCGCTCAGGTGGTGCGTACGGAGGAGGGCGGAGCGGTGCAGGGGCTGGACGTGGCCGGGCTGGTGCGGGCCGCGTCGCGGAACGACTGCGTGCTGGTGGTGGCGCACCGCGTCGGGGACTTCGTGCCGCCGGGGGCGGTGCTGCTGGAAATTCACGGGACGCCCGGCGCCTTCGTCGAGCCCCGCCGGCCGGCGGGGCTGGTGGCGCTGGGGGCCGAGCGGACCGTCGAGCAGGATCCCGCCTTCGCGCTGCGGGTGCTGGCCGACATCGCCGCGCGGGCGCTGTCCCCGGCGGTGAACGACCCGACGACCGCCGTGCAGGTCCTCAACCACATCGAGACGTTCCTGCACGGGGTCGGCCGGTCGGAGCTTCGGGGCCGGCACGTGCTCGCCGACCGGGACGGACGGCCGCGCGTGGTGGTGCCGGGGCGCGGCTGGGAGGAGTACCTCGAACTGGGCGTCACCGAGGTCCGCGAGTACGGCGTCGGCTCGCTCCAGGTATGCCGGCGGCTGCGCGCCCTGCTCGACGGGCTGCTGGCCGGGATGCCGGAGGCGCGGCGGCCCGCGGTGCGGCGGCAGCTCGCGCTGCTGGACGACGCCGTGGACCGGGAGTACCCCGAGGGGTTCCGCCGCACGCTCGCGCGTACCGGGGACCGGCAGGGCATCGGGGGCGGCGGGTCCGGGGGCGGTGGCTTCCCCTCCGGGAGCCCGACGCGGCCCGACGGTCCGGGGCGACCCGACGGCGGTACGTGACGCGAGGCCCCTCCGTTCGCCCCGGAAGCGTCACGGAGTCATGCTGGAAGGACGTCTTCCCCACCTGGCTCAGGGGGCCTCGATGAGAGCGGTACGAGCTCACGACCGCGACGCGCCCATGGACGATCTGGTCGTCGAGGAGGCCCCGTACCCCTACGCGGGCGAGGGCGACGTCGTCGTGAAGGTGCGGGCGGCCTGCTTCACGCCCGGTGAACTCACCTGGCCCGCCTCATGGGTCGACCGGGCCGGCAGGCCCCGCTCCCCCGTCGTGCCGGGCCACGAGGTGTCGGGGGAGGTCGCCGAGGTGGCGCTCGGCACCACCGGACTCACCGTCGGACAACGGGTGACCGGCCTCACCGACTGGAACCGTGACGGCACCCTCGCCGAGTACGTGGCGGTGGAGGCGCGCGATCTCACGCCGCTGCCCGCGGACGTCGACCCCGTGGAGGCGGCGGCCCTGCCGATGCCGGGGCTCACCGCCTGGCAGGGGCTGTTCGTGCACGGCCGGCTCGAGACCGGTCAGAGCGTCCTCGTGCACGGAGCGGGAGGGGGGGTGGGAATGGCAGCCACGCAGCTCGCCCGTGACGCCGGAGCGCGTGTTCTCGGTTCGGGCCGCGCGAAGAGCAGGGACCTGGTGCTGGCACTGGGCGCGGAGGAGTTCGTCGACCTGGAACAGCCGGCATGGGAGGAAGCCGTGGGCCTCGTCGACCTCGTATTCGACGCCGTCGGAGGGACGGTGCTCGACCGCTCGGCCGCCGTCCTCAGAGCGGGAGGCGCCCTCATCAGCATCTCCCGCCCGCCGACCGTGCGGCCCGATGACGGCCGGGCGATGTACTTCATCGTCGAGCCCGACCGGGGTCACCTCGCGCAGGTCGTCGACCGTCACCGGCAAGGCCGGCTGCGGCCCCTGGTGGGGAGCGTCCGCCCGCTCGCCGAGGCGCCGGACGCGTTCCGCACCGAGTCCGGTACGGCCGGGAAGACCGTCGTCGCCGTCACGTGACGCCGGTGCGACCGTCGGGGGCGGGGTTCCGCCACGACGGAAAGCAGTCACTCTCATGGATCTCAAACTCGAACTCATCGTGCTGCCCGTGTCCGACGTCGACCGGGCCAAGGCCTTCTACGAGGCCATGGGCTTCCGGCTGGACCTCGACAAGGAGGCCAGCGAGAACTGGAGGGCCGTGCACTTCACCCCGCCCGGTTCGGAGTGCTCCATCATCTTCGGCAAGGGCATCACGACCGTGCCGCCGGGCTCCGCGCAGGGCATGTACCTCGTCGTCCCGGACATCGAGAAGAGCCGCGCGGAACTCGTCGACCGCGGTATCCAGGTGAGCGAGGTCTTCCACGACGCCAATGCCGTCTTCTACCACGGCCACGGCGGCGGGGACCTCACCCACGACCCCGCCCTGGGGCAGGGCCGGGAGCCGGGTCTTCACCCGGACCGGATGTCGTACGGCTCCTTCGCCACCTTCAGCGACCCGGACGGCAACGGCTGGGTGCTGCAGGAGGTGCAGCAGCGGCTGCCCGGCCGCTGACGGGGTGTGACTCCTGGCTGTGTCGGGCGGCCGCCGTCCCGGGTTCGCCGGGACGGCGGCCGTCACCCCGAGCCCCTCCCGTTCACACGGCCGCCGCCGGGAGGCGCAGATAGTCGAGGCCGCTCGCGTCGAGCCAGAGGTGGCTCGGGGAGCGGACCATGCGCAGCAGCACGTCCTCGCAGCCGGGGCAGCGCAGCACCGTGCCCGGGCCGCCGAGGTAGGCGTGCGCCTCGGCCAGCCGCATCCGAAGGCCGCAGCCCTGGCACTGGCCGGAGGCCATGGTCATGTCGGCGCCGAACAGCGACTCGAGGTCGCCGGCGGCGGCGTTGCCGTCGAGGAAACCGGGTTCGGTGGTCATGAACGGGGGTCCCTTCGCTCACCCGACGGGGCCGAAGCGTTCGGTCCGTATACGGCGGGGATCGTGGCCGAGTGCCACGAGCAGACCGGCCGCCGTCTCCACGAATCCGGTGGATCCGCAGACGTAGCAGGCCGGTTCGAAGTCCGGCGGCCACCCGCCGGCGGACAGATCGTTCGCGGTGACGCGCGCGGGCGGCCGCGGCCAGCCCTCCGGTGCGGAGCGGCTGTAGAGAAAGGTCTTGTCGAGTCCCGGGTCCTGCGTGCGCAGGTCCGGGACGAACAGCTGGGAACGGGGGCTGCGGAGGCTGTACACCAGCCGGAAGGGGACGCGGCCGGCGAGGGCGCGCCGGGTGCGGATCATCGCCATCAGCGGCACCAGTCCCGAGCCGCCCGCGACGAGCAGCACCGGCTCCTTCTGCTCGTCGGGCCGCCACACGAACCAGCCGCCCACCGGTCCGCGCAGTTCGATCACGTCCCCCACCTCGAGGACGTCCACCAGGTACGGGGAGACCTCGCCGTCGTCGATCCGCTCGACGGTCAGCTCGACGCGTTCCCCGTCGGGCGCGGAGGCGATCGAGTAGCTGCGCTGCGTGCTGTAGCCGTCCTCCGCGGTGAGCCGCAGGTCGACGTGCTGTCCGGGCAGATGGCCCGGCCAGCCGGGGACGTCGAACACGAGGGTGCGGGCGGTGTCCGACTCGTCGTGCCGGCCGGTGAGGCGGGCCTCCAGCCAGCGCAGGCGTGCGCCTAGTCGCCCTGGTACCGCTGCTCGCGCCATGGGTCACCGTAATCGTGGTAGCCGACGGTCTCCCAGAAGCCGCGTTCCTCCTCGTCGAGCAGCTGGATGCCGCGCACCCACTTCGCGGACTTCCAGAAGTACAGGTGCGGGACGAGAAGGCGGGCGGGGCCGCCGTGTTCCGCGGGGAGGTCCTCGTCGTCGTAGCGGTAGGCGATCCACGCCTTGCCGTCGAGGAGGTCCTCGACGGGGAGGTTGGTGGTGTAGTCGCCGTAGGAGCGGACCAGGGCGTACTCGGCGCCGGACGCGACGTTCGCGAGGAGGACGTCGAGGGAGACGCCCTGCCATCGGGTGCCGAACTTGGACCACTTGGTCACACAGTGGATGTCGACGGTGGGCGTCTCGGAGGGCAGGGCCATCAGCTCCTGCCAGTTCCACTGGTACCGGACGCCGGTCTCGGTGCGGACGGTGAACTCCCAGTCGTCGTGGCTCACCGTGGGTGTGGGGCCCGCGGACAGGACGGGGAATCCGGTGGTCTCGTACTGCCCCGGCGGCAGCTCGTGCCCCTTGTCCCGCGCCCGGCCGTGGAATCCGCGTGAAATGACGGCCATGTCGCATCACCGCTCTCGGAAGGAGGGCAGTGCCCATTTTTCAGGAGGGGGCGGGGACCGGCATCTTGGCGGCAAGACCTCCGTCGGTCCGTGTGGCGTCGCTTTCCGGCGCGCCCGGCCGCCGGCGGGCGGCGGGCGGCGAGGATGTCCTCGAAGGCGGCGCGGCGGTCCTCGCTCAGGGGGCGGACGTCGCGGGCGAAGTGCGCCAGGGCCGGGAAGCGCTCCGGGTTGGCGCCGAGGACCGCGGCTCGGAACTGTTCCGCTCGCCGGGGTGATCGTCGCGCCGTCCTCGCCGGCCGAGATGCGGCGCACCGTGCCGGTGGTCCTCAGGAGGGCAGGACGATCGACTACGGTCTCGGTCTGCATCCGCCGGAGCCCTTGGGCCCGGGCCAGGAGCCCTGCTGGGGCCATGGCGGCACGGTGTGGGCGGCGGGACGCCGGCGATGGCGCGCGCCGACGGCGGCCGGCGGTGGTGCGTCGCCGTCAACCTCCGGCGCCGGAACGAGCTCGACGCCTCCGGCCGTCCGAAGCCGCACGCCGTCGACGCGGCGCTGGCGGCCTTCCACCGCCCGGCCGCGAACGGCTGACCGCGCCGGGGGCGTGTCCAGGGTCCGTCAACTCCCGCCCGGCAGGCGGGCGGGAGGCCCTCACGCGCTGTTGACACCCCCGTCGCCTACGCTCGGTGCAGAAGGCACCGATACTCGGTGCGGCTGCAGCTCGAGGAGGCGGGGGTGCTCGGTAGAGGGGTGTGGCTGATCGCGGGGGCCGTCGTCGTGACCTGCATGATGCTGCTCGGCCCCAGCACGCCCGCCGGCGCCCCGTTCGCCCGGACGGTGCCGGTGGACGCCTCGAAGGACGTGGTGCCCAACCGCGTCATGACGTGGAACCTGTGCAACCCGTGCGACGCGAGCAACGTCGACCGGGCGGCGGAGATCGCCGCGTACGCGCCGCAGGTCGTCGGTCTCCAGGAGGCGTGCGTACGGGACGTCGAGCGGATCCGGGACCACCTCGCCAACCTGCACGGGCTGGACTACCACGTCGAGTACGGCCCCGTGCTGCGCAGTTGGAGCCGCTGCGGGGGCGCCCCGTGGAAGCCGGGAGGGTACGGGCAGGCGCTGCTGTCGGCGGCGCCGATGACCGACGTCGTCACGGCGGAGTATCCGGACGGCGGCTCGGAGGACCGCGGGTACATCGCCGTCACGACCGAGGTCGCCGGGGAGACCGTACGGGTCTTCAACACGCATCTGGCGCAACGGCGTCAGGAGTCGGTGCGCGAGAAGCAGACGGCGGTGCTCGCGCCGCAGGTCGCCCGGTACGAGCGGGCCGTGGTGCTCGGCGACTTCAACGCCGTGCCGGACTCCCCCGAGCTGTCCCCGGTGTGGGCGCTCGCCGAGGACACGGACGCCGCGTGCCGGCCGCCGGCCGCCGGCGACTGCGAGGCGACGACGGACTGGCAGAGCAAGTTCGACTACGTGTTCCTGCGCGGGCTTTCGACGCTGGGACACGAGGTGCGGCCCAGCCAGGTTTCCGATCACCATCTGCTGCACACCGACGTCACCGCGCGCTGATTCCTTTAAAAGTTCTGTTAGTAGGCGTGATTCGCGGATACACGTTCCGCGAACCGACGTCAAAGGAGTCAGTGATGGGCATTATCGCTTGGATTTTCATCGGTCTGATCGCCGGCGCGATCGCCAAGGCGCTCATGCCGGGCAAGGACCCGGGCGGCATCATCATCACCATGCTCATCGGCATCGCGGGCGGTCTGCTCGGCGGTTTCCTGGGCAAGGTGATATTCGGGGTGGACTCGATCGACGGCTTCTTCGACCTGTCGACGTGGATCGCCGCCATCATCGGCTCCGTCATTCTCCTCGCGCTGTACCGGGTTTTCACCGGCCGCAGCCACCGAGGCGGTCACGCCCACGCCTGACGGCGTATTCAGTGGTGTGAGGTGACACCCCGCAGGCACCGGTCTGCCACGCGGAAGGCCCCCGTCCGACGACGGGGGCCTTCCGCGTGTTCACGCATCGCGATGTGCTTCGGCGAGGAAGTCGCGTATCTCGTGGACGACGCGATCGGGTGCGTCCTCCATGAGGAAGTGGCCGGCGTCGGGTACGACGACGAGTTCGGCGCCGGGGATGTCGTCGCGCAGGCGCTCGGCGTAGTGGACAGGCTGCCACTGGTCCTCCGCTCCCCACAGGATGCGCACCGGCATGGTGAGCTGTCCGAGCCGGCCGGCGATCTCCTGGGTGTAGCGGGCGTCGTAATGGCGCACCTGGTGCTCGAAGAAGGAGGTACGGCCGAGCCGTGACGCGTGGGGCGCGAGGTACGCGCGCAGGACGTCGCCCGTCATCCGTGTCGTGTCGGCGACCGTCATGGCGAGCTGACGGGTCAGCAGGGCGTCGAACTCCTCCTGTGGCATCGCCGCGTGCGAGTCCAGTTCCTCGTCGATGATCCGCCTCCAGGTGGGCGACGGCCATGAGTCGTAGCTCACCGCGTCCATGATCATCAGGCGTCGCACCCGGCCGGGGTGGGCGAGGGCGAAGCGCAGGGCGACGGCGCCGCCGATGTCGTGCGCCACCAGGCTCACCCGGTCGGCCCCCAGGGCGTCGAGGAGGTGCCCGAGCAGGTCGGTCTGGCCGGCGACCGAGGTGTCCCGGTGGGCGGGGCGTTCGGAGAGGCCGTAGCCCAGCAGGTCGTACGCGATGACGCGATGGCCGTCGTCCTCGACGCGGGGGACGACGTCGCGCCACTCGTAGGAGTGAGAGGGCGTGCCGTGGAGGAAGACGACCGGCTCGCCGTTTCCGCGGTCGCGGTAGGCCACACGTACTCCGTCGACGACGAGGTGGTCGGTCAGGAACGGCATGGTGCCTCCTTGGGGGCCGGGGGCGGCTGGACGTCGGCGGGGAGCGCTGGCGTCCCTTAGAATAGGTAGACCAGTCTACCCAGTAAAGGGGCATCATGTCGGGAGAGCGCGAGTGGGCGGGGACGGTCGGGCCGGGAAGGAGACGGCCTGCGCGGGAGCGCATCCTGCGGGCCGCGGCGCGGCGCTTCTACCAGGAGGGCGTGACAGCCACCGGTATCGACACCATCACCGCCGAGGCCGGCGTGGCCAAGATGAGCCTCTACAACAACTTCTCCTCCAAGGCCGATCTCGTCCGCGCCTATCTGGACGACCGGCACGAGGACTGGCTGGTGCGGTACCGGGAGCGCGTGGGACCGGAACCGGACCCGCGCGACGGTGTGCTGGGCGTCTTCGACACCTACATCGACGGCGCGGACGCCCCTCCCACGGGCGGCTTCCGAGGGTGCGGGCTGCTGAACGCCGCCGCGGAGATGCCCGCCGGGCACGAGGGGCGGGCGCAGGTCCGCCGGCAGAAGGAAGAGGTCGAGCGGATGATCGCGGAGCATGTCGAGGCACTGCTGCCCGGCCGTCCGGAGGCCGCCCAGGCCACGGCGCGGCAGATCGCCTTCCTGCTGGAGGGTGCGATGGTGCGGGCGGGCCTGGAGGGCGGCAGCCGCTGCCTGCGGGACGCGCGGGCCATGACGGAGCGGCTGCTGGACCAGGGGTGAGCGTCCCTGCTGAGCTGATCTTCGGCGCCGCGCGGCTCGTTCGGGGCGCGTGGCTGTCAGGCGGCGAAGCCCACGTTGCTGACGTACTCGTACTGGCCCCACTCCGAGCCGAGGTCGACGACCGCGTCGCTGATCCACGCCTCGTCGAGGGCGGCGTCGTCCTGGGCCGCCCAGGCCTCGACGATGCGGTCCCAGTGGCGGACGTTCAGCGTGCGGTAGGTGATCACGCGCTGGCGGGGGCGGTCGACCTGGGACTGGTTGAGCGGGTGGAACTCGACCCGGGTGCCGCGGCCCTCGCGGTTGAGGCGGGCGAGCAGGTAGCGGGCGACGTTGTGGCGGCGGACGGTGCGGTACGCCGTCTCGACGCGTTCCAGGTTGCGGCGGTTCGGGGTGCGCATGCCGTCGAGCCACGCCTTGAGGGTGCGGTCGGTGACGGTCAGTCCCGCCTCCCGGGCCGCCTCGCGGGCGCGGTCGGTGCGGGTGAGGTAGTGCAGCCGGGCGAGCAGTCCGCGCCGTGCGGTGATCGGGGTGGCGACGAACCCGGCGAGCGAGTCGAGGCGGCGGGCGACGGCCTCGTGGCCCTTCAGGCCCCGGGCCCCGAACTTGCCGAACTCGATGTTCCGCTCCGGCACCCTCAGCTCCTCGGCTCTCGCGCGTCGACCAGGCCCTCCGTATGCGCCCGTAGGCTACCGGATCACAAGATCGACGGAGGGTTTGCCGGGGTTCCGTACGCTGGTGGGCATGCGCGTGCGCCCCACTTTGAGATGGACCCCGACGGAGGACCTGCCGCCGGCCACCACGGATCTGGAACCCGTCGTCGACGCGCTGCGCGCCGGTGGTGTGCTGGTGCTCAGCGGGGCCGGGATCTCCACGGAGTCGGGGATTCCCGACTACCGCGGCGAGGGCGGGAGCCTGAGCCGGCACACCCCGATGACGTTCCAGGAGTTCGTGGGCGGGGCCGCCGCCCGGCGCCGGTACTGGGCGCGGAGTCATCTGGGCTGGCGGACCTTCGGGCGTGCCCTGCCCAACGCCGGTCACCGGGCGGTGGCCGCGTTCGGCCGCGACGGCCTGGTGTCGGGCGTGATCACGCAGAACGTGGACGGGCTGCACCAGGCCGCCGGCAGCGAGGGTGTGGTGGAGCTGCACGGGGGTCTGGACCGCGTGGTCTGTCTGTCGTGCGGACGGACCGGTCCGCGCCGTGAGCTCGCGGAGCGGCTGGAGGAGGCCAACCCCGGCTTCTCGCCGGTGGCCGCCGGCATCAACCCCGACGGCGACGCCGACCTCACCGACGACCAGGTGGTCGGCTTCCGTGTGGTGCCGTGCGCGGTGTGCGGCGGCGTCCTCAAGCCGGACGTGGTGTTCTTCGGGGAGACGGTGCCGCCGCAGCGGGTCGAGCTGTGCCGGCGGATGGTACGGGAGTCGGCCTCCCTGCTGGTCCTGGGGTCCTCGCTGACGGTGATGTCGGGGCTGCGGTTCGTGCGGCTGGCCGCGGAGAGCGGCAAGCCCGTGCTGATCGTCAACCGGGACCCGACCCGCGGCGACCGGCACGCGCGGGCGCGGGTGGGGCTGCCGCTGGGCGCGGCGCTCACCACCGTCGCCGGGCGGCTGGGCGTCACGGTCGAGGAGGCGGCGGCCTGAGCGGCGGGCCTGCCCCGCCTATAGGGCTGCGGCCGCCAGGCGTCGCCTGAGTTCGTCCTCGCTCACGTCCTCGAGGTGGGTCAGGAACACCCACAGATGCCCCGACGGGTCCCGGAGGATCACCGTGCGGTCCCCGTGGAACATGTCCGTCGGCGGCTGGAGGATCTCCGCGCCCTCCGCCTCCGCCCGCACGGCCAGCGCGTCGACGTCCGGCACGAAGACGTGCAGCGTGACGGACGTGCCGCCGCCGAGGAAGGCGGGCGCGGTGAAGGACCCTGCCTCCGCCTCCTTCACGCTCGCGTCGCCCAGCATCAGCGTCGACCGCCCGATGGTGATCTCGGCGTGCAGCACTCCCCCGCCCGGCGCGTCCAGCCGGAAGTCCTCCCGCGCGCCGAACGCCCGCCGGTAGAAGTCGACCGCGGCCGCCGCGTCGTCGACCATGATGTGCGGGACCACCGCGTAGCGGTAGCGCTCGGGTACGGCCGCCTCTGCCGTGCGCTCGTCCATGACAGACCTCCTCGTGGGCGCTGCGGCCTGCTGCCGCGGCTCTCGAGGACGAACGTAGGAACTCAACTTCGGTTGAGGTCAACTCGTACGGCATCCGTTCGCACCTGGGCGGAGCACCCGGCCAAGGCTGCCTGACGGTCCGCTCCCCTTCCGTCGGCTGGTGCCGGGGCGGCCCGGATGTCGCGGCCGCGCAGTTCCTTGGCGTACTGCACGGTCAGCGAGTTGAGTGCGGTCTCGGACGGCACGTACGCGGCCCTCGGGGGCGGGTGGTGAAGTGGTCCACGGGATCGCTCTGGGCGGCGAGCCCGCCGGAGATGCCGGCGTTGTTGACCAGGATGTCCAGCCGGCCGAAGCGCTCCTCGATCCAGCGGGCGGCGGACAGGACGCTCGCGCGGTCGGTGACGTCCAGGGGGACCGGGGATACGCGCGGGCCCAGGTCGGCCGCGGCTGCCGCACCGCGGTGCGGGACGCGCGAGGCCGGCAGGACGTTCGTGCCGAGCGAGGAAAGCCGGGCCGCGACCTCGCGCCCGAGGCCCTTGTCGGCACCGGTGACCAGGGCAGTCGTCGTTTCTGTCATGCGTTCGGCCCCCCACGGGGCCGGCCGGGAGTTCCGACACCGATCTGTTCCGCCAGGGCCACGATGATGCCCGAGGGGCCGCGCAGGTCGCAGAGGCGGTGGACGTTCTCGTACTCGACGACCTCGCCGATGAGTTCGGCGCCGTGGCGGCGCAGGCGGGCGAGCGTGTCGTCCAGGTCGTCCACGGCGAACATGACGCGGTGCAGGCCCAGGGTGTGGGGCGGCGGGTCCGGGGGTCCCACGGTGACCGCCGCGGGAGTGTGGAACTGGGTCAGCTCCAGCTTCCCGTGGCCGTCGGGGGTGTGCAGCATGGCGACGCTCGTGTGGACGCCGTCGAGGCCGAGCATGCCGTCCGGGACGCTTCCCTCGATCTCCGCCCGGCCCTCCACCTCCATGCCGAGTTCGGTGAAGAAGACGACGGCGGCCTCCAGGTCGTCGACGTTGACGGCCACGTTGTCCATCCGCTGGATCGCCACATATCGCTCCTCACGCGTCGCGCGGTGCGTTCCGGGCCCTTGGTACACCCGGGGCGTGGCCCGTGTCCCGCTTCCACGTTTCGCGCGGAGGGCGCGTGTCGCGGCCGCGGTCTCGGCAGGGGGCGGGCTCAGTCGAGGTCGTCGAAGGCGCGGCGGGCCTGTTCGATCTCGGGCATGTGGACCGTGGCCCACTCCAGGAGCACGTCGACCGGGCGTCGCATGGTCTTGCCGAGCGGCGTGATGCGGTACTCCACGGCCACGGGGCGGGAGCTGACGACCTCCCGCTCGACGATGCCGTTGCGTTCGAGCCTGCGCAGGGTCGCGGTGAGGGACTTCTGGGTCACCGCGGGGACGGCGCGGCGCAGGTCGTTGAAGCGGCAGGGGCGCTCGCAGAGTTCGTTGAGGACGCTGAGCGACCACTTGTCCAGCACCTGGTCGAGCAGCTCCCGGTGCGCGTTCTCGATCCGCAGCTCGCCGCCCGCGCGGCCGTCGTCGGTTTCCGGCACGATACCTGGTCTCCTTGAAGTGTCCTTCGGCCACCAAGTATCAACGGTATACCTACTGCTTCGACACGAGGAGACCCCGTGACCGTCCGCCGTTTCACGCCCGAAGGCATGCTGCAGCCCGCCCCCTACGAGCACGTCGCCGTGGGCACGGGCACCCGTCACGTGCACGTCAGCGGGCAGGTCGCCCGCGCCGCCGACGGCACTCCGCTCGCGCCGGGGGACCTCGCCGGGCAGGTCGCCCACGCGCTGCGGGGCGCGGCGCGCGGCCTGCGCGGCGCCGGCGCCTCCTTCGACGACGTCCTGCGCCTCACCTTCTACGTCACCGACTGGGCGCCCGAGAAGATCGGCCCGTTCATGGCCGGGGTCGAGGAGGTCGCCGAGGAGATCGGACTGCCGCTGCCGCTCCCGCCGTCCTCCCTCATCGGCGTCGGCCACCTCTTCGAGCCGGACGTGCTGGTCGAGGTGGAGGCGACGGCGATCCTCGACTGAGCCCCACAACTGGGCCGCGTGACAGCGCCGTTGGCGGCTTTACCTTCTCTTTGCAACCTGGGTCCCCGCTCCCCCGTCTCTCCGCACGATCCATCCCCCAGCCCGCCGGGCGACCGTGCGGGCGGACCCAGGAAAGAGAGCGTCCCATGCTCCGAAACGTCCTGAGCGCGGCGGCACTCGCGTGCACCGCCGTACTGGCCACCGCGATGCCGGCGTTCGCCGACGACCCCTCCCCCGTCCCCGACACGACGGCGGCGCCCACCGACTCCGGCGAGCAGGCGGCCGAGACCGGCCCGAGCCCGGTCCCGTCCGACCGCGGCGCCACCGAGGCGACTCCGGCTCCGGCGGAGGAGGGCGACGGGGTCTCCGTGGTGCCGCGCGGCGCCCCGGACACCGGTGACGCGCCGGCCGCCGGGCAGTCCGGCGGCGACGGTCTGCTGATCGGCGGGGGCGCCGCAGCGGTGCTCGCCGCGGGCGGTGCGGCCGTCTTCGTCGTGCGCCGGCGGGCGTCCGGGGCATGACCCCGTTCTCCAGGCGCGCCGTCGTCGCCGTGGCCGTGGCCTGCCTGGTCGCGGGCTGCGGCGGCGGTGGCAGTGGCGGTGGCGGTTCCGTCGGCGACGGGCCGGCCGCGACGGGAGCACCGGGGACCGGCGCGTCCGCCGCGGCGGGGTCGTCCGTCTCCGGGCCGCGCCCCCTGGCGCGTTCCGTCCCGGTCGGTCTGGAGATCCCCGCCCTCGGGGTCGACACCCCGGTCGTACGGCTGGGGCTGGCCCCGGACCGCACGGTGGAGGTCCCTCCGATCACCGCGGACGACCCGGCCGGCTGGTACCGGTACTCCCCCACCCCCGGCCGGCCGGGTCCCTCGGTGATCCTCGGCCATGTCACCGTCGGCCCCTACGGCGACGGAGTCTTCCGTCAACTGGCGCGGCTGCGGCGGGACGACGGGATCACGGTGCGTCTGGAGAACGGCACGGCGGCGGAGTTCGCCGTCACCTCGGTCCGCACGGTCGCCAAGGCCGACTTCCCGACGGAGGACGTCTACGGCGACACCGTACGGCCGGAGCTGCGGCTCATCACGTGCGGCGGGCCGCTGGAGGACGGCGAGTACCGCGACAACGTGATCGTCTTCGCGGCGCTCCGCGCCACCGCCCCCTGACCCGGCGTACGCCCGGCGTCCGTGTGCCGGACCGTCACACCGGCAATCCGGCACACGGACCTCCCCACTTCCCCCGCGCGGTGTCCCGTCACCGGGTCCGCCCCGACCATGGAGAGCATTGAAACGGTCCCGCGAGCAGGCAGCGTCCGAGCTCTTCGCCGCCCTCTACCCGCGCCTCGCCGGCTGGTGCCGCCGTCTGGTCGACGACGACGAGACGGCCCACGAGATCGCCTCCGAGGCGTTCACCCGGCTGTGGTCACGCTGGACGTCCGTGACGGAACCACGGGCCTTCCTGTACGTCACCGCGGCCAACCTGGTGCGCGACCACTGGCGCAGACTCGACCGCGAACGGAAGACCGTGCGCCGGGTCGGCACCGAGGCGGCCGTACGCCCGCACACGGAACCCTCCGACCCGTCGGTGCGGATGCTGGTGCAGGCGCTGCCGGAGCGGCTGCGGGTGCCGATCCTGCTGCACTACTACGCTGACCTGCCGGTCCGGGAGGTGTCCGCGGTGACCGGACGCAAGGAGGGAACCATCAAGGCCGATCTTCACGCGGCCAGGGAGCTGCTCCGTGCCCACCTGAGGAGAAACCTTGATCACTCACGCTGACGAGGGGCCCGAGTTCGAGCCGGACGACCCGCTCGCGGAGCTTCTGCGGCCCACGTCCGACCATCTCGGCCCGCCGCCGGGCCGGTTCGAGACGATCCGCCGACGTGCGGCCCGGCGACGGCTGGTGCGTACGACGGTCGGCGCCGGGCTCACGTGCGCGGTGGCCCTGCTCGTCGCGCTGCCGCTGCAGAACGCGACGACGACCTCCGACCGGCCGGTGTCCCCCACGGTCCCGCTGGCGCCTCCGCCCCTGACCAGCTCCCCCACCCCGCCCCGCACGACGGGCCCCACGCCGGAGCCCGCCGAGACCCCGGCGGACGCCCGCCCCACCCCGGCGGCCCGCGAGTCGGCCGTCCCACGGAGCGGCGACGCCCCGACGCCCGGGCCGGTGGTGCCGGAGAGGATGGCCGAGCCGACGCAGGAGTACCGGAGGCGGTGAGGGCCGGTGCGGGTGGGTGTGCCGCACCCAGGGGAACGGCGGCCTGGTCGCCGTGGGCCGCGCGGGCGACGCTGGAGCCATGACCAGCGACAACACAAGCCGCGCCCCGCACCCGTACGTCGGGATGTGGGTGACCGCGGACGGACACATCCGTCAGGAACTGCTGCCGGACGGCCGGTACGACGAGGCGCGCGGCACCCGCCGGAGCGCCTACACCGGCCGGTACACCGTCACCGGCGACCACATCGACTACGTCGACGACACCGGCTTCACCGCCACGGGCGACGTGCGTGACGGCGTTCTGTACCACGAGCACCTGGTGCTGTACCGCGAGGGCGACGAACGCATCCGGGCGGACGGGCGCCGGTCCCGGGACTGACGCGGCGCGGCCCGTGCGGACCCGCTCCCGCGCGGTCGGTCAGCTCGTCCTGTCCGGCGCGGGGGCGGGTTCGGCGTTGAGGGAGCCGAGGAGAGCGAGGGCGTCGGCGGAGGGTGTGCCGGGCTCGGCCTGGTAGACGACGAGCTGCTGGGTGGGTGCGCTGTTGACGGTGAACGACTCGTAGTGCAGCTCCAGGTCGCCGACTTCGGCGTGGTGGAGCAGCTTGGGCTCATGGGTCTTGCCCCGTACGTCGTGGCGCGCCCACAGGGTGCGGAAGTCGGCGCTCTTGACGGACAGCTCGCCCACGAGGCGGCCCAGGCCCGGGTGGTCGGGGTCGAGGCCGGCGGCGTGCCGCAGTGCCGCGACGGCCGACTCGGCGGCCCGGTCCCAGTCACGGTGGAAGCCGCGGGCCCACGGGTCCAGGTACGTCATGCGCAGCAGGTTGTCGGAGTGGGTGAACCCGGCGAAGAGCGCCTCCGCGAGCCGGTTGCGGGCCAGGACGTCCAGGGCGGTGCCGAGGACGAAGGCGGGGGTGTCGTTCCACCCGTCGAGCAGTCGTCGCAGGTGGGGTGCGACGCGTTCGGTGCGCTGTGCGGGCCGCCGGGTGCGGCGGGCGGCCGCGTCGGCGAGGCGGTGGAGGTGGGCCACCGCATCGGCGTCGAGCCGCAGGACCCGTGCGACGGCGTCGAGCATCTGCGGCGACGGATGGCGTTCACGGCCCTGCTCCAGACGCGTGTAGTAGTCGGTGCTCACCCCGGCGAGCATGGCGACCTCCTCACGCCGCAGCCCGGGCACCCTTCGCCGCCCCGAGGAGGGAAGGCCCAGATCCTCGGGGCGCAGCCGGGCACGCCGTGCTCGGAGGAAACCGCCCAGGGCGTTCTCGGCGGCGGGGTGATCGTCGTACGGGCTCATGCTTCGAGGCTACGGCGGGGGCGGGCGGCGTGGTGACGACGAAGGGGGGTGCGTCGCACCCGGTGTCGCGTGCCCGGTCCGCCCCTTGTAAGCGGCCGAGCACCCTGCTTGGCTGGCCCGCATGACCGATCTTGGCCCCGTCCCCTGGCCGCCCGCACCGATCCGGACCGAGCGGCTGATGCTGCGTGCTGCGGAGGCGCGGGACCGTGCGGGGTTCGTCGAGCTGTACGCGTCGCAGGAGGTGCACACGTATCTCGGCGGCGCCAAGCCGCGGGACGAGGTGGACCGCGAGATGCCGGCCCTGCCCGGGCAGTGGCCGGGGAGCTTCGTCGTCGTGCTCGACGGGGCGATGATCGGGCAGGTGCTGCTGAGGAGGGCGGCGGAGCATGCGCGCCCCGCTGCGGTGGGCAAGGTCGATCTCGGTTATCTGTTCCTGCCGCTGGCGTGGGGGCGGGGGTACGCGGCGGAGGCGTGCGGGGCGGCACTCGACTGGATCGAGGGCGTCCTCCCCGACGAGCCGGTGGTCCTGGCCACCCAGACCGCCAACACCCGCTCCCTCCGGCTGGCGACCAGGCTGGGGTTCACGGAGGTGGAGCGGTTCTGGGCGTGGGACGCGGAGCAGTGGCTGGGCCTCCGGCCGGCGGCTTCCGCGTGACAGCGGGCGCGTGCCCGAACTACACCCGTGCCGGACGCAGCAGGACCTCGCTGCCGAGCGGCGTGAACCCGCAGGCGAGGAAGGCGCGGAGGGAGCGGGCGTTGCCGGGGGAAACGGCGGCGAAGACGGGCTCGTCCTCCGGGACGAGGGACAGGGCGTAGGCGATGAGCGACCGTCCGTGTCCTGCGCCGCCGTCCTGGGTGTCGTGGAGTTCGATGCTCAGCTCCCGCCGTCCGGCGACGCCGTCGGCCAGGGTGATGAGGCCGCGCTCGTCACCGTAGACCTCGACGTTCGTCCGCACGTCCCTGGCGTGCGTTACGCGCGGATGGTCGTCCGCGTCGGCCAGCTCCGCCAGGCGCGGCGGGCCGCCCGTGCCGCGGGCCGCGAGAGTCACGTCGATGACGTCGATCCACCCCTTCGGCCCGGCCAGGTGGCGCAGAAAGTCCGGCGCGAGGGACGCGCCGAAGCCGTCCGGTTCCTGGGCCCGTACGGCCTTGCTGCTCAGGGCGGTGGCGACGACTGCGTGGCCGGTGAAGGCGACCGAGCACTCGAGCCCTCCGGCCAGGGGCGGCAGCACCGTCACCTTGCCGTCGACCGGCGGGAAGCGTCCGTCGGCGGCCGCGAGGAAGTACGCGAGGAGCGGGTGCGGTGCGGCCACGGTCGCCCACCTGTCTGTCGAGGAGTCCGGCAGGGGCCATTGTCGGACAGGTCTGCCACGCACCGCG
Organism: Streptomyces sp. P9-2; assembly: GCF_051903975.1. NCBI lineage: Bacteria > Bacillati > Actinomycetota > Actinomycetes > Kitasatosporales > Streptomycetaceae > Streptomyces > Streptomyces sp. P9-2. Next base: position 6,686,789 of record NZ_CP192633.1, on the reverse strand, counting down.
CCCTTAAATGAGTCGACAGGGCCTCTCACCGCGCGGCACAGTGGCCCACCGTGACGAGTAGTGAGCTGTGGGGTCCTGAGTCCGCCGAACGCTATGACGCCGAGGAGACCGAGATGACCTCGGCCGCCGTCCTCGGGGCGACCGTCGATTTTCTCGCCGAACTGGCCGGCGACGGCCGCGCGCTGGAGTTCGCCGTCGGGACCGGGCGCGTGGGCGTGCCGCTCCGCGAGCGCGGTGTGCCGGTGACGGGCATCGAGCTGTCCGAGCACATGGCGGCCGTGCTGCGCCGCAAGGTCGACGAGGACACGCTGCCGGTGGTCATCGGGGACATGGCGACCACCGTCGTGCCGGGTGAGTTCTCCCTGGTGTACCTCGTCTACAACACGATCTCGAACCTGCTCACGCAGGACGAACAGGTCGAGTGCTTCCGCAACGCCGCGCGGCATCTGCGCCCCGGGGGCCGCTTCGTCATCGAACTGGGCGTGCCGCCCCTGCGGTTCCTGCCGCCCGGGCAGGTCGCGGTGCCGTTCGACGTGTCGGAGCGGCATCTGGGGTTCGACACCGTCGACACCGTCGAACAGCTCCTCGTCTCGCACCACTTCACCCGCGACGGCGAGGACGGCCGCTACCGCCGCGGGGCCTCCCGCCACCGCTACGCCTGGCCGGCGGAACTCGACCTCATGGCCCGTATCGCCGGGCTTCAGCTGGAGCGCCGCGTCGCGGACTGGGACGGCTCACCGTTCACTCAGGAGTCGCCCAAGCACATCTCCGTGTGGCGGAAGTCCGCCTGAACGACGACCGCCGCCCCGCCGACAGGATCCCCACCCCCCATGACGCCCCTTTCCGACCCCACGGTGTGGTCCATGATCCGTGCCGAGCGGGCCGCGCTCGCCGGCGATCTCGCGGGGCTCCGGCCCGATCGGTGGGCCACGCCCTCGCTCTGTGACGGGCTCACCGTGCGCGACGTGCTCGCGCACCTCACCGCGGGGGCGAGTCTCAACACCTTCACGTGGCTCGCGGGCGTCGTCCGCTGTCGGTTCGACTTCGACAAGCAGGTCGCCATGCGCCTGGCCCAGCAACTCGGTCCGGGGCCGGCCGACACCCTCGGCCGCTTCCGGCGCACCGTGTCGAGCACCACCAAGCCTCCCCTGCCCGCCGTCGCCATGCTCGGCGAGACCGTCGTGCACGGGGAGGACATCCGGCGGCCGCTCGGCATACGGAGGGCCTGTCCCGTCGAGACCGTGACCGCCGTCGCCGAGTACTACCGGCGCACCGACCTCGTGGTCGTCGCGAAGGGGCGGATCGGCGGGCTGAAGCTCGTCGCGGACGACGGGCCGTTCTCCACCGGGGACGGGCCGCTCGTGTCCGGGCGGACGATCGACCTCGTCATGGCGATGACCGGCCGCACGGCCTGCTGCGACGAACTCGACGGCGACGGCGTCGGGATCCTCCGCAGCCGCTCGGGCATGAGGTGACGACCGCGAGCCCGACTCCCTGTCCCCCCACGGGCAGGGAGCCGGGCTCGCGGAGTTCGGGTCAGACCGCGGGGAGGACGCCCGTGCGGGCGATCTCCGCGTACCAGCGGGCGCTGGCCTTCGGGATGCGCCTGCCGGTCGGGTAGTCGACGTACACCGCGCCGAACCGCTTGCTGTAGCCGTGCGCCCACTCGAAGTTGTCGAGCAGGGACCACAGGAAGTAGCCGCGGACGTCGGAGCCGTCGAGGATGGCGCGGTGGACGGCGGCCAGGTGGTCGCGGACGTAGGCGATGCGGGCGGGGTCGTTGACGTTGCCGTCGGGGTCGGCGTAGTCGTCGAAGGCGGCGCCGTTCTCGGTGATGACCAGCGGCAGCTTCGGGAAGTCGTGCGACAGCCGGCGCAGCAGGTCGTACAGGCCGGTGGCGTCGACGGCCCAGCCCATGGCGGTGCGCTCGCCGGGCGGCTGGTGGAAGGCGACCTTGTCGGCGGCCGGCCAGGGGCTGTGCGGGCTGTTGCCGTGGCCGTCGGAGGTGTGGGTGCCGCTGCCGTCGGTCTCGGAGACGACGGTGGGCGTGTAGTAGTTGACGCCGAGGAAGTCGAGCGGCTGGTTGATCCGCTCCAGGTCGCCGTCCCTCACGAAGGACCAGTCGGTCAGCCCCGCGGTGTCCTTGAGGAGGTCCTCCGGGTAGGCGCCCTCCAGCATCGGTCCGGTGAAGACGCGGTTGGCGAGCGCGTCGATGCGGCGGACCGCGTCCCGGTCGCCCTCGCTGTCCGTGAGGGGGCGGACGTGGTGGATGTTCAGGGTGACGGAGCACTGGGCGGCGGCCGGGAGGCGGTCGCGCAGGGCCCGGACGGCGAGTCCGTGACCGAGGTTGAGGTGGTGGGCGGCGCGCAGGGCGGCGACCGGGTCGGTGCGGCCGGGGGCGTGCACGCCGGAGCCGTAGCCGAGGAAGGCGCTGCACCAGGGCTCGTTGAGCGTGGTCCAGGTCTTCACGCGGTCGCCGAGGGCGTCCGCGGCGAGGGCGGCGTACTCGGCGAAGCGTTCGGCGGTGGCGCGCTCGGGCCAGCCGCCGGCGTCCTCCAGCTCCTGGGGCAGGTCCCAGTGGTAGAGGGTGGCGACGGGCTGGATGCCCTTCTCCAGCAGCTCGTCGGTCAGCCGCCGGTAGAAGTCCAGGCCCTTCTGGACGGCGGGGCCGCGTCCGGTGGGCTGGATGCGGGGCCAGGCGAGGGAGAACCGGTAGGCGCCCAGGCCGAGTTCGGCCATGAGGGCGACGTCCTCACGCCAGCGGTGGTAGTGGTCGGTGGCGATGTCACCGGTGTCGCCGTTGCGGACCCGGCCCGGGGTGCGGGCGTAGGTGTCCCAGATGGACGGGGTGCGTCCGTCCTCGGCGGCGGCGCCCTCGATCTGGTAGGAGGCGGTGGCCGAACCCCAGAGGAAGCCCTTGGGGAAGGTGCGGGCGGCGTCCGGGGAGGGCGCGGTCTGCTGTGCTGCGGTGACCACGTAAGTCCTTTCGGGGTGGAGGGCGCCGGCCGCGGGGGTGCGCGGGCGGGCCCGGCGGGGGTGTCGGTTCGGCGCTGTGGCGGGGGCGGTCAGCCCTTGACGGCGCCGGCCATGATGCCGCTGACGATCTGGCGGCCGAAGACGATGAACATCGCCAGCAGCGGCAGGGTGCCGAGCAGCGCGCCGGCCATGATGAGCGACTGGTCGCGGACATAACCCGCGCTGAGCTGCGTGAGCGCGACGGGGACGGTCGGATTGGACATGTCGAGCACCACGAACGGCCAGAAGAAGTCGTTCCAGGCGTGCACGAACGTGATCATGAACAGGACGGCCATGGCGGGCCGTGCGACGGGCAGCACGATGCTCCAGAAGATCCGCAGCGAGTGCGCCCCGTCGACCCGTCCGGCCTCGACGAGTTCGTCGGGCAGCGCCTCGGAGAGGTACTGCCGCATGAAGAACACGCCGACGGCGCTGACCAGCGTGGGGAAGATGACGGCGGGCAGCTGCTGCGACCAGCCGAGCTCCGACATCATCATGAACAGCGGGACGACGCCGAGCTGCGGCGGCACCATCATGGTGCCGATCACCAGCATCAGCAGGATGTTGCGGCCCTTGAAGCGCAGTTTGGCGAAGGCGAACCCGGCGAGCGTCGCGAAGAACACCGTGGACAGGGCGATCACCCCGGCCACGATCGTGCTGTTGATCATCGCCTTGCCCATGGCTGCCTCGTCCCAGGCGCGGGCGAGGTTGCCGAACAGGTTGGGGCCCGGCAGGAACGGCGGCGGGGTCTGGCTGACCCGGGTGTTGTCCGTGGAGGCGGCCACCATCGTCCAGTACAGCGGGAAGATGGACAGGATCGCCATGACGGCGAGCAGGACATAGGCGAGCGGACCCGCGTGGTGGGTGCGTCCGGCGCGTTCGCGCAGCAGGCGGCGCCCGCCGCCGCGGCGGGCCGGCTGGTCGGGTTCGGTCCGGGCCGGGGCGTCCGTCCGGGCCGGGAGGCTGTGGATGGTCATGGCGTCTCCAGGTCAGGACGTACGGGAGCGCAGGCGCTTGATCAGCCGTTGCGCCAGGAAGGCGAGGACCAGCAGCATGAACATCGCCCAGGCGACGGTCGCCGAGCGGCCCATCTGATAGTTCTTCCAGCCCTCCTCGTACAGCAGCAGGCCCAGCGTCTGGTACTGGTTGTTCGCCCCGCCGGTGACGCCGTTGGGGCCCTGGCCGAAGATCAGCGGCTCGCCGAACAGCTGGGTCGCGCCGATCGTGGAGAGCACGATGGTGAAGACGATCGTGGAGCGGATGCCGGGCACGGTGACGTGCGTGAACTGCTGCCAGCGGGAGGCGCCGTCCAGGGAGGCGGCCTCGTAGCGCTCGGCGGGGATGGCCTGCATGGCGGCCAGGTACAGCAGGGCGTTGTAGCCGGTCCAGCGCCAGATGACGATGGTGGAGATGGCCACCTGGGCGGGCCACTTGTCGGCCTCCCAGTTCACCGGGTCGATGCCGACGGTGCCCAACGCCCAGTTGATCATGCCGAAGTCACGCTCGTAGATCATGGTGAAGACGAGCGCGGCGGCGCCGACGGACGTGGCGTACGGCACGAGGGACGCGACGCGGAAGAACAGCGAGGCGCGCATGCGGTAGTTGAGCAGATGCGCCATGCCGAGGGCCATCAGCAGCTGCGGCACCGTGGAGATGACGCCGATGGTGATGGTGTTCTGCACGGCGTTCCAGAACCGCGAGTCGCCCCACAGGTCGACGTAGTTGTCGAACGCCACCCACTCCATGATGTCGAGCGTGGCCAGTTCCACGTCGTGCAGGGAGATCCACGAGGTGTAGACGAGCGGGTAGAAGCTGAACGCGGCGAAGACGACGAAGAACGGCGCGACGAACGCGTACGGCGCGCCCTTGACGTCGAGGCGGTGCAGCCAGGCGCCGCGCCGCCGTGAGGTCTCCTTGCCGTCCCGGGCGTGGGACGGGCCCGGCGGCTCCTCGCCGGCCAGGGCCTTGGTGGTGGAGGTGGCCACCGGACTTCCTTCCTGAGAGCGGATGGGGAGCCGTCCCGGGCCCGCGCCCGAAGGCGGGCGGGCCCGGGACGGCGGCTGGGACCGCGGTCAGCGGACCGCCTTCTTCACGCGTTCCGAGGTGGTCTTCCAGGCCTCGTCACGCGGCGTCCCCTGCTCGACCAGGGCGAGGCCCTGGGAGAAGGTGTCCTTGATGGTGCCGTCCTTGCGGCCGAGGACCTGCTTGTCCGGGATCTCCTGGGCCGCGGCGCCGAAGATCTCACCGAGCGGCGCGCCGCTGAAGTAGTCGTTCTTCACGGCCTTCACGGTCGGGTCCTCGAGGGCCTTCTGCGAGGACGGGATGTTGCCGAGGTCCTTGAAGATGCGGGCCTGCTGCTCGGGCGCGGTCAGCCAGGCGACGAGCTTCTGCGCCTCCTCCTTCACCGGGCTCTCCTCGATCACGCCGAGGAAGGAACCGCCCCAGTTGGCGCCCTTGGGCGCGCGGGCGACGTCCCACTTGCCCTTGTTGACGTCACCGGCCTTCTCGCTGATGTGGCTCAGCATCCAGGCCGGGCAGACCGCGGTCGCGAACGTGCCGTTGGACAGACCGGGGTCCCAGCCGGGCTGGAACTGGCGCAGCTTGGCGGTCAGGTCCTCCTCGGCGGCGTCCGACGCGAGCGCCCAGGCCTCCTTGACGGCCGGGTTGGTGTCGTAGATCAGGTCGCCCTGCTCGTCGTAGTACTGCTCGGGGTAGCCGTAGACCATGGCGTTGAACAGGCCGCTGGCCGAGTCGGTGTAGGCGACGCCGTCACCCTTGAAGTTCTTCTTGAAGGTGCGGCCGACCTCGACGTACTTCTTCCAGTCGCCCGCCCACAGCTTGCTGACCTCTTCGCGGTCGGTGGGCAGGCCGGCCTTCTCGAAGTAGTCCTTGCGGTAACAGACGGCCATGGGGCCGATGTCGGTGCCGAGGCCCAGCACCTTGCCGTCCTTGGTGGTGATCTGGGACTGCTTCCAGGGCAGGAAGTGGTCGGTGCCGGGGATGTCCGCGAAGTCGGCGAACATGTCCGGCCGGGTCTCGGTGATCTCCTTGGCGCGGCCGATCTCGATGCCCTGGATGTCCTTCAGGCCCTTGCCGGCGGCCAGCTTGGTCTGCAGCGCGGTGTAGTAGGTCTGCTCGTCACCGGCTATCTCGGCCTTGATGGTGACGCCTGGGTTGTTCTTCTCGTACTCCTCCAGCAGGCCGGTCTCCTTGATGCCCATGACGCCGAACAGGCCCATGGTGATGGTGACCTTGTCGCCGTCCTTGCTGCCACCGGTGACCGAGTCGCTGTCGCCGCTGCAGCCGACGACGAGCGAGAGCGCGCCGACGGCCGCGGCCGTCGCCACCGCCTTCCTGCGCAACGAACCGAGAGTGCCCATGGATCTCCTCCTAGCGACGGCGCTGACACATCGGAGTGACGAGTTCTGCGATGACTACAGCGGCTCTTGATCGAGATGGGAACGTGCCCAACTCTGGGTGGGCACGTTCCCACTGCCCCACGAAGACTTGTAGCAGCGACGCAATCTGTCAATAACTTGAAAGCAACTTCTGGAAGGGAAGCGGGCCTTCCGTTCGCCTTCCGGACCCTGGGGGTGCTGTGCCGTCCCCGGCGTCTGCAAGAATTGCCGCAGGTCACCTCCGCGGCAGAGAACGCCGCCGCGGCCGCAGAGGGGGGAGTGCATGACGGGCAACCGCCGTCCCACGATCAAGACCGTCGCCGCCCGCGCCGGCGTGGGTCGCACCACGGTCTCCCGCGTCGTCAACGGCTCCGACCTGGTGAGCGCCGACGCCCGGGCGCGGGTCCTGGCGGCGATCAAAGAACTGAACTACGTCCCCAACTCGGTCGCCCGCGGTCTGGTCACCAACCGCACCAACGCGGTGGCCCTGGTGATCCCCGAGTCGGAGAGCCGGCTCGGCTCGGAGCCGTTCTTCGCCGCGCTGATCCGCGGGGTGAGCGGCGCGCTCGCCGAGAGCGGCACGCAACTGCAGCTGATGCTGGTGCGTGACCAGGCCGAACGCGACCAGCTCACCGAGTCGGTGGCCACCCGCCGGGTGGACGGCGTGCTGCTGGTCTCCGTGCACTCCGAGGACCGGCTGCCCCGCACGCTCGAGGAGATGGGCCTGCCCATCGTCCTCGCCGGCCGCCGCGACGCGGGCGAGCAGCTGAGCTACGTCAACTCCGACAACGCGGGCGGCGCCGCCGAGGCCGTACGGCATCTGCTGGGCCGCGGGCGGAGGCGGATCGCGACGATCACCGGCCCGCAGGACATGGACGTCGGCCGCGCGCGCCTCGCGGGGTGGCACACGGCGCACAGGGAAGCGGGCGTTCCGGTGGACGAGGCGCTGATCGAGGCGGGCGACTTCACCGAGGACAGCGGCGGCCGCGCCATGCGTTTGCTTCTTGAACGCACGCCGGATCTGGACGCCGTGTTCGCCGCGTCGGATCTCATGGCGGTCGGCGCGCTGGCCGAATTGCGCCGCCGGAAGCGGAGCGTGCCGGGCGACGTGGCCGTGGTCGGCTTCGAGGACTCGGTGCTCGCCCGGCACACCAACCCTCCGCTGACGACGGTGCGCCAGCGGGTGGAGGAGCTGGGCCGCACGATGGCCCGCATCCTCACCGACATCACCCTGAACGACGGGCCCCGGCAGCAGATCACCCTGCCCACGGAGCTGGTCGTCCGCGAGTCGTCGTAGGGGCGCGCGGTGATACGGGGCTGGGTGCTGCCGGCGCTGCTCACCGCGGCCGGGGTGCTGGGCGCGGCGGGGTTGCTCGCGGACGGGAACACCGTCGCGGGGGTCGTGATCCTGCTCGCGTTCGTGGGCTTCGCGATGGTGAACTCGCCGCTGGTCTTCCCCGCCTCCGTCGGCTCGGAGGAGGCCCGGCGCCGCAGCGCGGCGGACGGGCGTCCGGTGATCTACTGGCGACCGGGATGCCGTTACTGCAGGAGCCTGCGCCTCGGTCTGGGCCGGGACGCGCGCCGCGCCCACTGGGTCGACATCTGGCGCGACCCGGCGGCAGCGGCGGCGGTACGGGCGATCGCGGACGGGAACGAGACGGTGCCGACGGTGGTCCTGCCGGACGGGCTGGCGCGGGTCGATCCTGAAGTGGAGTGGGTGCGGAGACGGTTGGGAGGGACAGGTAGTTAGTCGTCCCCGTCTCCCGCCTCCGCCGGGTCCGGGTCGCCGACCGTGTAGACGTCCTTGACCTTCACCTCGGTGACACCTCGGCCCTCCGGGAACACCGCACGCCAGTCGCCGGTGACGTGCAGCTCGTCGGTGCCCATGGCGCGGACGACCATCAGGCCCTCGTCGTAGGCGCGGTGGGCCTTCCACCACAGGTTGACGAACGCCTGGGAGCGGATGATGTGCATCCAGTCGGTGCGGTACAGCTCCCGGTTGTAGTTCGACTCCCCCATCGTCGAGACGAACTTGGAGTACATCGCCTTCACGTACTCCAGGGTCACCTCGTCGTCCTCGGCGATCGCCCGGTCGCGCGCGTCCCTGAGCGCGGTGCGGAACTTCTCCAGCAGGTTCTCGGTCGCTCCGGACGTCCACGACTCGTGGATCTCCGGCGGGTCGCACAGCCCGTACTTGGGGCCGGAGAGGCGCAGCAGCAGCCGCAGGGTCGGCTCGGTCACCCACAGCGGGCCCGGTTCGTCGCGGCTGCCGATCGGGTTGGGCAGGACAGCGTCGTGCTCCCAGGCGGGCGAGGTGATCAGGTGCACCCCGGCGCGGCGACGGTCGTGCCGGCCGCCGGTGGAGTGTTCCAGCTGGCCGATCGGCAGATGCGTCTTGAGGGCGGACAGGTAGGCGCCGTTGATGTCGAGCGCGGTCACCTCGTGCTGCCCGGGCGGGAGTTCGGGCCGGGTCCAGCGGGGGCGGGCCTCCCAGATCTGGTCGGGACCGCGCGCGGACTGCTTGCGGAGGACGTCCGGCAGCCACGGGTGCGCGATCACGTCGTAACGGCCGCCCTTGCGGGTCTCGTCCAGCAGGGCCATCGCGTCCGGGATCGCCCGCTTCACCAGCGCGGCGGTCGCGGCGGCGACGTCCCCCGCGTGCGCCTCCAGGGCGGCGGCGACGGCGCGGCCGATCAGGTCGGGGGCATCGGCGGTCTTCAGACGTCGGCCGGCGGGTACGACCTTCACTCCACCGCCGGTCAGGCGGTGGGTGGTTGGGGTGCTGCCCGGAGTCTCAGGGGACGGCGGCTGCGTGGCGGACGGCTGGGTACCGCAGCCCTCCGGGTCCAAGTGCTGGGCGAAACCCGCGACTTGGTGGACGGCGGGCTGTCCGCAGAGCACGCACGGCTGGGGGACGGGGAGGGTGTCGACATCGTCGTCCGCGTCGGCGGCGGGAGCAGGGGTCGGTGCGTGGGCTTCCCCGGGGTCGGAAACCGGCTGCTCCGGTGCGTCCGCCGTGGTGGTCGCGTCGGCCAGCTTCTTACGGGCCCCGTCGAGGAAGTAGGCGTACCGCTCCCGTACCTCGCCCGCGGGTTCGCGGCCCGCCTCCCAGCCGCCGACCGTGGAGGGACTGACGCCGAGGGCCTGGGCGACCTGGGTGCGCGACAGGTTGAGCCCTTCGCGCAGGGCGCGGCGCTCCTCGGCCGGCGGGAGGGGCACCTCCTGCCGAGCGGAGTCGAGCAGGGCGTCGATCGCCTCGAAGTCCGTCATCGTCCGCTCGCCTCCCGGACCGGCGCGGTACGGCGCACGCGACCGGAGGCACGGTCCGCGGAGCGGCGGCGCTCGGGCGGCAGCGCCTGGGTGGCCGCGGTGGGCCCGGCCAGGAGGTCGAGGGTGCCGATGCCGAAGTGCGCGGCGACCGCATCGCAGTCGGCGAGGCTCCACGCGGCGGTGCCCGCCTGGCGGCGGCTCACCTGCGCCTGGCTCACTCCCAGGGCGGCGGCGAGGGCCGTCTGCGACTCCCCCGCCGCGTGCAGAAGCGCCGCCACGGCGGACCGCACCTGTTCCTCGAGACTCATACGCATGGTGCGTACTTTAGTGCCTCATCCTCATGAATCATGCGAGGGACGCATGACGGGCCCTTCGGACCACGACGACGTGTCGAGCTGGTGGTCCGCCCAGACGTAGGTGTGCGGGAGGAGGGCGGTGACGGGCACCGCGCGGAGGCCGTCGGGGGTGGGGACGATGACCTGAAGGGCCGGGAAGTAGTCGAGGAGGGCCTGGCGGCAGCGGCCGCACGGGGAGATCACTCCGCGGTCGCGGTCCCCCACGGCGACGATGGTCGCCAGGTCGTGGGCGCCCTGGGCGGCTGCCGTGCCGAGGACGACCAGTTCGGCGCACGGGCCGCCGGTGAAGTGGTAGGCGTTCACCCCGGTGACGATCCGCCCGTCCGCGGCGCGGGCCGCCGCGGCCACGGTGTGGTTGTCGCCCCGGCAGCGGGTCCGGGCGACCTCGGTCGCGGCCGCCACGAGTTCTTCGTCGACGTCGTGCGTGTGCATGGTCCGGCGTGCCTTCCGTGACGGGCGTTTCCTGTGGTCAGGAGGTAATAGTCATGGACACGCAGTACCGGTCGTGGGGTAGGGTCCGGAAGCCGATCACTCGGTTGTGATCGTCTCGCGGCGTTCCTGGGGAGAGCGCGCCGCATTTCCACCGCACTTCTCAGGGGGGTCCCATGACTCATCCGTCCTTGCCCAAGCGCCCGATGCTCGGCCCGCTTCCCGTGCTGCGCTCACCGATCGGTCTCGCGCACGCCGTGACCGCGCTGCTCGCCTTCATGATCGTCGCCGACGTGCTGGGCTTCGGCGCGGCGGCGAACATGAGGTCGGTGATGGGGGACGTGGTGTCCGGCTCGGGCGACGTCGATCTGGGCGCGGTCGACCGGGCGGACTGGGCGGTCGTCGCGACCAGCGGGATGTACATGCTCGGCATGCTCGGCACGGCGACGCTGTTCGTCATCTGGTTCCACCGGGTGCGTCACAACGCGGAGGTGTTCGCGCCGGACGTGCAGCGCCGCACGCCGGGCTGGGCGATCGGCGGCTGGTTCATCCCGTTCGCCAACCTGGTCATCCCGCACGGCATCGCCAAGGACGTCCTGCGCGCCAGCCAGCCGGACCCCTACGCGTCCGAGGTACGGCACCAGGGCCTGCTCAACGCCTGGTGGGGCATGTGGATCGTGTCGAACCTCTTCGGCCGGCTCACCACGGACCGGTACGGCGAAGCGAGCGACCCGCAGGCGATCCACGACGCCGCGGGGTGGCTGATGGCGGGGTCGGTCCTCGACATCGTGTCCGCGGTGCTGGCCCTGTTGTTCGTCCGCAGACTGACGGCGGCTCAGAACGACAAGGCGATGGGGCGGCAGCAGCCGCTCCAGCAGCCCGCGCCGGAGTATCCGCCGGCGGCAGGTGGCCCGGTTCCGGGCGCGTGACGTGCGGAGCGGGACGTCCTGTGACGGCGCGCTCCGGTCAGCCGGCGCGCGCCTCGCGGACGTGACGCGCCGCGTGGACGTAGCGCGTGGCGTGGACGTAGCGCACCGCGTGGACGTAGCGCATGGCGTGGACGTAGCGCACCGCGTGGACGTAACGCCTGACGTGGACGAAGCGCACCACGTGGACGTAACGCGTGGCATGGACGTAACGCGTGACGTGCAGGCAGCGCACCGCGCGGACATCACGCACCGCGTGAGTTCGACGCACCCGCGGCGCTAGCGCCCCGCGTACGCGCACGCCCACGCGGACATGCCCTGGAGCTGGGCGAGGCGCTTCGCCACCGCGATCTGCTCCTTGCGTGTCGCGAGGTCTGCCCGCGGCGCGTACGTGAGCCCGCCGGCCGCGGCCCAGCTCGACTGCGAGAACTGGAGTCCGCCGTAGTGGCCGTTGCCGGTGTTGGCCTTCCAGTTGCCGCCCGACTCGCACTGGGCGATGGCGTCCCAGTCGGTCGTGGGGCGGGCCGAGGACGACGCCGCCGCCTCGGTCGTGGTCGTGCCGAGGGCGGTCGCGGCGGCCAGGGCCATCACAGCGGCCCTGACCCGCACTCCGGAGGCACGGCGCTCGGTGCCCTGAGGGGCGGTATGTCTTGATGTCATAGGGCCACTGTTATGCCACCCGGAGCCCTGACGGCACGCCGGCCGCCGAGTCGCTACGCCGGTCGGGGGACGCGATGTCCGCCACCGGTGAGCGCGTCATGGTCTAGCCTCCCTGTCATTCCCTTGACCGGAAGGTGAGTTCGTGAGCGCGACACAGAGTGACGTGGCAGGGACAGGCGGCGCGGAGGCTCCGCGCGGACGGACGCACTGGGGTGTGATGACGGCGATCCTGGGACTTCCGGCGCTGGCCGTGGGCGTCTTCCTGCTGATGATGGCGGTCTGGGTGCTGGTCTCCTGATCCTCGCGCGAGGTCCGCACGGGTCTGCGTCAGCCGACTGGTGCGACCTCGCACGTACGTCAGGCCGACGACTCGACTGCCTCCTTGATACGGCGGCCGAAGGCGGGGGCGTCCCTGCGGGCCGCGCCCGCCGCGAGCGGCAGCAGCACCTTGCCCACGCCGTGTCCTTCGAGCTTGTTGTACAGGCGCACCCTGGTGCCGCCGTCGGGTGTGGGTTCGAGGTCGTACCCGCCCTCCTCGGCGGTGATGGAGTTGTGCGACACCTCGTGCCAGCGCATACGGGTGGGTGCGGTCAACTCGTAGACCTCGAAGTCCCGTTGGGAGCGCATCCCGGCGTCCTTCACCGTGCTGTGGAACACCGTGCCCACATGGGTGTCGCCGTCGGGGCTCTTCTCCATCGTCAGGACGCGGGGGCTGAACTCGGGGTCGTTCCGGCCGTCGGCGAGGTAGGCGAAGACGTCCTCGATGGGCCGGTCGACGTCCACGACGACCTCGAACTGATTACTCATGGTCTCTCTCCCGGATACTCCGGGGCGACGCCCCGAGCGAAGGGGACATCTCCACCGTAACCGGACGCGTCGGGGGTGCCCAGCGGTCGGTCGGCGGCGGCGTCGAGTTCCTTGCGCAGCGCCGCCGCCGTGACGGCGGGGTCGTAGCCGTCGGGGACACCGTCGATCAGGATGATGTCGCCCTCGATGTGCCGGGAGCGCAGCGGTGCGATCTCCCGGTAGGCGGGCGAGTCCCACCAGTCCCGTGCCTCGGTGATCCCGGGGAAGGCGATCACCACCACATCTCCGGGCCAGGTGCCCTCCTTCACCTCGTGACGCGTGACGTGCACCAGGAAGCGGCCGCCGAACGGTTCCAGCGTCGCGGGGATGCGCTCCATGTACTCCGCGATGTCGGGGTGCGGTGCGGCCGGCCGGAGACTGGCGATGGCGTACGCGGTCATGGTGTCCTCCACGGTGCGTCGGTCGTTCGTACGCGGTGATCGTGGCACCGGGCAGGGGGCCGGGTCGATGACCTCGGAGGTAAGGGAACGGGGTTCTCCGTACGGCCGGGGCGGCACGGCCGGTCGGCGGTGTCCGTCACCCGTACGAGCGCACTGGGCGGACGGGCGGCAGGGCAGCCGGACCATGCGACAGGCGGCCCGCCGGGGTGCATAGGACAGTGGTGACCATGAATCGTCACCGTCGCCCGCCCCGGCGCGCCCCATGGATCGCCGGCGGCGCCGCCGCGCTGGTCCTGGGCGGCGTCGGCGTGTGGGTGTGGGTGGCGCAGGACGACGGCACACCGAGCCCCAGGCCGTCCGCCTCGAACGACCTGTCGCTGCCGACGCTGGGCCCGCTGCCGACACCGACCGCCGAGACGACGTCGCCGGGGCCGGCCGGCACCGGCGGGACCGGTGCTCCCGTGCCGACCGCGTCCCGTCCCGGCGGGGCGGGCCGGCCGAGCGGCGGTCCGGCGAGGCCGACGTCACCGCCCGGGCAGGGGCGGACGCAGCCGCCGGGCGTGCCGGACCAGGGCGCCGGGACCGGAGCGGCCGTACCGGACCAGGGCGCCGGGACCGGAGCGGCCGTACCGGACCAGGGCGCCGGGACCGGGCCGGCCGTGCCGGACGGCGGGGCGGCCACCGGACCTCCGCGGGTGGCGGGCACGTCCGGGGTCGCGCCGCCCAGCCGGCCGCCGGGGCTCGTGCCTCCGCCGCCCACCTCGACGGGCGGGGCGGGAACGGGGACCGACACCGGCACGGGTGCGCCGGAGGGGCCCAGGACGCCCGCCCGGTCGGCGGCGCCCGCGGTCCCGCCCCGGACGGGCGCCCCTGAGCCGGCGGCGCCCACGGCCCGCCTGACCCCGACCGCGGGAACGACACCCGGACCGCGTATCCCTCCGCCGCCGACGACCGGGACGCGCGTACCCCCAGCACAACCGCCGGTCACCCCCACCGCGCAACCGCCCGCCGAGACGGCCAAGCCCGCGACGAAGGCGCCGACCGCGAAGCCCACCTCGAGCCCCACCGCGAAGCCGACCAAGGGGCCCACCACCGGGCCACGGCCCTCCCCCACCCCCAAACAGCCCGACACCCCCACCACCACCTGGTCCACCTCCCCCGCGGCCACCGACGCCGCCCGCCGCATGTCCGCCTCCGGCACCGTCGGTGACCCCGCCTGCACCATGTCGGCGGTGGGCCGGCCCGACCCCGCCCTGGTGCCGCACGAGAGCCGGATCGGGATCGGGCACCACGGCCGGTACTGGTGCCTGATCTGGTGATCCCCACCGGCCCGTCTCCGCGTAGGCTGCCCCGAGGACGAACACGGCTGCGCGGGGGAGCACATGACGGCTGGGACGGCACCGAGGTGGGACTCGGCACTGGAATCGGTGACGGTGTACGCGCAGGGCGCCCTGTGCCGTCGCGTCGCCCGGGGCACGGTCCCGGCTGACGGACAGGTCAGGGTGCCCGGACTGCCGCGCTCGCTCGACCCCCACTCGCTGCGCGCCCGCGTCCTCGGCGCACCGGGTGTGCGGGTCACCGAGGCTCGGGCGGAGGTCGACGCGGAGCCGGTGGCCCCGGAGGCCGTCGCCGAGGCGCGGCGCGAGGTCGACCGGCTGGCCGAGGCGTACCAGGCGGTCGACGCCCGACGCGACCGGCGACTGAAGCGCATCGAGGAGGTCGCCGCGCTGCGTCCGGTGCCGCCCGGCCGTAAGCGGGACGACCCTCATCATCGCCGTACCCCGGTGGACGCCTGGCTGGAACTGGCCGGCTTCGTCGACGAGCGCCTGACCGTGCTGCACGACGGGCTCCGCGAGCTGGAGGACCAGCTCCGGCGCCTGGAGCACGAGATGGATCTGGCGCGCGACCGGCTGGACCGCGCGGGCACCGACGCCCCGGCGTCCGGGGTCGCTTCCTCGTACACGGCGGTGCTGACCCTGCGGGGCGGGGCCGGGGCGGAGGCCGAGGTGGAGACCGAGTACGGGGTGCCCGGCGCCGTCTGGGTGCCGACGTACCGCCTCACGCACCGTCAGGGCGAGGTCAACGGGCGGCTGCTGCTGCGTGCCTCGGTCGCGCAGCGGTCCGGTGAGGACTGGACGGGCGTGCGGATCGCTTTCGCCACGGCCGATCTCCGGCGTCGCACCGATCTGCCCCGTCTGCGGTCGGTCCGTATCGGACGCAGCCAGCCCGCGCCGGCCCCGTCCGGCTGGCGCGAGCCCCCGGCGGGGCTGACCGACCTGTTCGCCGGGTACGACGCGGCGGGTCCCCGGCCGGAACGCGACGTCTTCGCGGAAGCGAGGGCGGGCGGGTGGGTCGCGGGCGGTCCCGTCGAGAACACCTCGGTCACGGTCGGCGCGGCCCATGCCGCTCCGCCCACTCCCCCGCCTCCTCCGGCGCCCGCCGCCCTGCCCGCCCCCGGCGCCGCGTACGGCGCGCCTCCTCAGGGCTTCGCCGGTCCGGCCACGCCGGGCTCCGCCCCCGCCCCGGACCGTGGACGGCCACGGTCCCGTCCCGGTTCCGGCTCCCGTTCGGCCGCCGCACCCCGCGCGGGCGGCGGGGCCTACGCGCCCGCCCCGGAGTCCACGGGCGCCGCCCCGTACGCACAGCCCCCGGCCGTCCCGGGCCCGCCCCGGCCCGACGACGCCGAACTCGACTACGCGGCACTCGTGTTGAGCGGCCCCGATGAGCCGCGTGACCGCCGGGGCCGGCTCTTCCCCGACGCGGGCTTCGACCCGGTGACCGCCGAGTACCAACGGCGCGCCGAGAAGCCCGCCGCTCTGCCGCTGCCCGGGCACGCCGTGCGACCGCGCGAGTCGGCGGGCTCGTTCGACCACCGTTACGACGCGGCGGCACCCGCCGACATCCCCTCCGACGGCACCTGGCACACCGTCACGGTCGGCGAGATCGCGGTGGGTCTGCGCACCGAGTACGTGTGTGTGCCGGCGGTGGAGCAGACCGTGTACGCGACGCTGGTGCTGTCCAACGCGACCGATCAGGCGCTGCTGGCCGGGCCGGTCGAGGTGAGCGTCGACGGGGAGTACCAGCTGACCGCCGCGCTGCCCACCCTCGCGCCGGGCGGTGTCCGTCGCCTCGGGCTGGGTCCCGCGGAGGCGATCGGCGTCACCCGCCGGACGCACCTCACCGAGTCGACGGCGGGGCTGCGCAACAACGTGACCGTTCTCGACCACCGCGTCCATGTGGAGCTGGCCAACCGGCTTCCGGCCGCTGTCCGCGTCGAGGTGCGTGAGCGTGTGCCGGTCACCTCGGAGGCGGACGTACGGATCGAGGAGCGGGCCGACTGGGCCGAGCCCGAGGACCGTGCGGACCGGGAGCGGCACGCCCCGGGCACCCGGATCTGGCGGGTCGACCTGCCGGCCGGCGGCACCGTCGCCCTCGACGGCGGCTACGAGATCAGGATCCCGGCCGGCAAGGCCCTGACCGGCGGCAACCGCAGGAGCTGACCCAGACATGTCTACGTCACCGGCATCGGAGCCGACCGCCCCGGTCCCCCTCCCCGTCACCGCCGTCACCTGCACCGAGGACCGCGCGCACGTCGAACGCACCGCGACGCTCGAACTGCGGCCCGGAACCCAGCAGTTGAGGCTCGGCCCGATCGGCGCGCCGGCCGTCGACCGGACCCTGCACGCCGAGCTGACCGCCGGCTTCCCGGCGACCGTGCTCGACGTGCGGATCGTGCGCGCGTGGACGCCGCGCGGGCCGGAACCCGCCGACGACGACTCGCCGCTGCGCCGCCGCGTGACCGCCCTGGAGGAGGAGCGGCCGGTGCTGGAGCAGCGCCGGGACCGGCTGGCGGCGCGCGGGGACGCGCTGGGCCGGCTCGCCGCCGACCTGCTGCGGGAGATCGGCGAGGGCGCCGGGTTCGGCGAGGCCGAAGGGGAGCGCTGGGCGCGGGAGTTGGACCGCGTCGACGAGGAGCGTGAGCGGCAGGCCGAGCAGCTGCGCGAGGTGGAGGCGCGGCTGCAGGCCCTCTCCGACGAGCTGCGCGAGGCCGAGCAGGCCCTCGCCGACGCGGAGACGGAGCCCGCCGAGCTGGTCGGGCATGTCGAGCTGACCGTGGAGGCCTCGGGCGAGGGGACGGCGGAGCTGCGGCTGAGTCACCTCACGCCGTGCGCGCTGTGGCGGCCGGCGTACCGGGCCACCCTGGCCGGCGACGCGCTCACCCTGGAGACGGAGGCGATGGTCTGGCAGCGCACCGGCGAGGACTGGTCCGGCGTGCGGCTGACGCTGTCCACGGCGCGTTCCTCGGCGGCCACGGAGCCGCCGGTGCTCGGCGAGGACCGGCTGACGCTGCAGGACCGCTCCCCCGAGGAGCGCCGCACCGTTCGTGTGGACCTGCGGGAGGAGGAGATCGCGGACCTGGGTCCCGCTCCCGTGCCGGGGCTGCCGGGGGTGGACGACGGCGGCGAGGTGCGCGTGCTGCACGCCCCCGACCCGGTGTCCGTGCCGGCCGACGGGCGCGCGCACCGCGTGCCGGTGTCGTCGTTCACCACGGCCGCGCGCAGCGAGTACGCCTGCGCGCCGGAGCTGTCGCCGCTGGTCACGCAGGTGGTGCGGGCCGACAACCGGTCCGGGCACGCGCTGCTGGCCGGGCCGGTGGACCTGATCCGGGGCAGCGGGTTCGTCGGTCGCGGAACGCTGGAGTTCACCGCTCCGGGGGCCGCCGTCGAGCTGGCCTTCGGCAGCCGGGACGACCACCGGGTCGTACGGGAGACGGAGGAGACCCGGGACACCACGGGCCTGACCCAGCGGACCGTGCTCACCCGGACCGTGCGGCTGCATCTGTCGCGGTTCTCCGCGCCGGACGAGCAGGACGACCGGGTGGTCGTCGTCCGGGAGCGCATCCCGGTGTCCGAGATCTCGGCGGTGGAGGTGCGTCTGCGGGAGGAGGCGTGCTCGCCCGCGCCGGACTCGGTGGACGCGGACGGCATCGCCCGCTGGGACGTGAAGCTCCCGCCGGGCGGCCACCGCACCCTCACGCTGGTCCACGAGGTCTCGGCGAGCAGCAAGGTCACCGGCCTCTGAGCGCACGCGCCCCACGTCACGGAGCGACGCACCCCACGTCACACCCCACCCCGGCCCGCACGGTGAACACGCCGTGCGGGCCTTCACATGAGCTTGACGAGCACAGGGGTGGGAAGACGAAAGGTCTTGCTATACAGTTCGTCAGCAAGCGGGCCGGTTACCCGTGGTAATGGCGTATGGACTCGACTCGAGGAGGCCCCGGCATGGCTCTGACCACCTCCCGGGCACAGCACCCGGATCACCCGTCGGACGACGGCGTCGACGTGGCCCGTCGGCTGCTCGACTCGTCCGCGCAGCTGTCCTACGACCCGCTCACCGAGGTCGACTGGGACACCCCGCTGGACAAGGACTTCCACGGCGCCAGCCCGGAGTGGAGCACCCTCTACGGCACCGCGTACTGGGACGAGATGAGCGACGCGCAGCGCAAGGAGCTGACGCGGCAGGAGGCGGCGTCGGTCGCCTGCACCGGCATCTGGTTCGAGATGATCCTCCAGCAGATGATCCTGCGGGACATCTACTCCAAGGACCCCACGGACGAGACGTTCCAGTGGGCGCTGACCGAGATCGCCGACGAGTGCCGGCACTCGATCATGTTCGCCCGCGGCGCGAAGAAGCTCGGCGCTCCCGCCTACCGCCCGGACCGGGTGGCGGTCGAGCTGGGACGGCTGTTCAAGACCACCGCCTTCGGCGAGGCCGCGTACGCCGCGATCCTCGTCGCCGAGGAGGTCCTCGACGTCATGCAGCGCGACTGGATGCGCGACGAGCGGGTCGTGCCGTTCGTCCGCACCATCAACAACATCCATGTGGTCGAGGAATCGCGGCACATGATGTTCGCGCGCGAGGAGACGCGGAAGCACCTCGCCCGCGCGGGGCGCGTGCGCCGCCGCATCCACGCGGTGATGATCGCGATCGCCGCGTACGTCATCGTCACCAGCATGGTGAACCGCAAGGTGTACGCGAACGCCGGCCTGGACGAGAAGCGCGCGCTGCGCGAGGCCCGCGCCAACGAGCACCACAAGTCGATGGTGCGGGCGAGCTGTGCGGGACTGATGGAGTTCCTGTCCTCCGTCGGACTGCTCACCCGGCCCGCGCTCTTCTTCTACAAGCGCGCCCACCTCATCTGACCACGTACATCCTGCCCACCCCGGGCCCTCGGCGGAGCGGACGACCATGGCCTTCGCGATCACCCAGACCTGCTGCAACGACGCGACCTGTGTGTCCGTCTGCCCGGTCAACTGCATCCATCCGACGCCGGAGGAACGCGCCTTCGGCAGCACGGAGATGCTGCACATCGACCCGAAGAGCTGCATCGACTGCGGCGCCTGCGCGGACGCCTGCCCGGTGGACGCGATCTTCCCGGTCGAGCGGCTGACCGGAGCACAGCGGGAGTACGCCCGGATCAACGCGGCGTACTACGAGAACGACGCGAACGAGGAGCACCGGCCCGAACGGCCCGTCCCGGGACCGGTGTTCCACGACTGGGGCGCGCCGTCGTTCGACCGGGTGCTGCCGCCGGACTTCGGACCGCTCAGGGTCGCGGTCGTGGGCACGGGCCCGGCGGGGATGTACGCGGCGCGGGACCTGCTGCTGCACACCCCCGCCGAGGTGACCCTGATCGACCGGCTGCCGGTCGCCGGCGGTCTGGTCCGGTACGGGGTGGCGCCCGACCACCCGTCCACCAAGAAGGCCGGCGAGAGCTTCGCCCGCTTCCTCGCCCATCCGCGGGTGCGGCTCTGTCTGGGCCTGGAGGTGGGCGAGGGCGGTGTCACTGCCGACGAACTCGCCGCCCACCACGACGCGGTGATCTACGCCGTCGGCGCGCCGGAGGCCCGGCGGCTCGGCGTGCCGGGCGAGGAGCGGCCGGGCAGCGTCGCCGCGACCGAGTTCGTCGCGTGGTGCAACGGGCACCCCGACGTCGCCCCGGACGCCTTCGGCCTGTCGGCGGACCGGGTCGTCGTGGTGGGCAACGGCAATGTCGCCCTGGACGCCGCACGCCTGCTGGTGTCCGACCCGGCCACGCTCGAAGGGACCCCCATCGCCGCGCACGCGCTGGCGGAACTGCGGCGCAGCAAGGTGCGCGAGGTGGTGGTGCTGGGCCGGCGCGGCCCGGAGCACGCGGCGTACACGCGCACGGAGTTGCTCGCCCTGAAGCACCTGCCCGGCGTCGACCTGGTCGTCGACGACCACGACCCGGCCGTGGGCGCGGCGGTCGACGCGGCGGCGCAGCGGGACAAGGCCGCGGTGCTGAAGGACGTACGGCGGGAGGCCGTCGACTGGTCGCTGCCTCCGGCGGCGGACGGTCCGCGCCGCATCGTGTTCCGCTTCCTGTCCGCACCCGCGGAGGTGTGCGGGGAGGAGTCGGTCCGTGCGGTACGCGTCACCGGCGCGGCGGGCGAGGTGGAGATCCCGGCCGGGCTGGCCCTCCGGGCGGTGGGCCACCGGGGGGCGCCGCTCGCCGGGCTCCCGTTCGACGAGTCCACGGGCACGGTGCCCCACGACCGGGGCCGGGTGACCGGCCGTCCCGGCACCTACGTCGTCGGCTGGATCAAGCGCGGCGCCTCCGGCGGCATCGGCGCCAACCGCGTCTGCGCGACGGAGACGGTCGGCTCCCTGCTCGACGACGCGGCGGCGGGACGCCTGCCTTCGCCGACGGGCAGCGCCCGGTCGTTCCGCCGGCTGGCGCGGCGGAGGGGGCGCTGACGTCCCGGCCCGGGCCGGGCCCCGGCGCCGAAGTCCGGCGTTGGGCTCAGCCCACCGTTTCGGGGTCCGGCACGCGCACCTGTCGCGTCGTCCGCCGACGGGTGGCGCACCGGGCCCCCGCCGCCAAGAGGGCGGAGACCACCACGCAGGTGACGGCGAGCCCGTTGAGCCACCCGTACGGGGGACCGGGGTACGTCGTCCCGTCCTCCAGGACGCAGTCGAAGGCCGGAGGCAGGTACGACGCGCGATGGCCGACGATCTGCTCCACCAGGTGAGGGGCGGCGTCGCGGCAGGCGGGCGGGGGGAAGGAGTCCGTCCCCGAACGGGACTCGTGGTCGGACAGCTGCACGGCACCGAGGGCCATGACCAGAAGCATGACCGCGGCTGCCGCCGCCATGCCGGCGCCCCAGCGCAGCAACGGCACGCCCCAGTCGGGGCGCCGGCCCGGCAGGACGACGGACAGCAGTCTGATGACCACGGCGACGGCCCACACAGGAGTGGCGACGAGGGCTGCGAAGCCGAGCAGGGCGAACACGATCGATCCGGCTCCCTGCGTCAACTGCCGTACGGGCGTTCGGCACAGCCTAGCGGTGCTCCGGCCCTCCGGCCGCCCCCAACGCGGTGAGCGCGTGACACCGTGCCGGTGATCGGTGGATGCGCGCGGTCCTCGCGTTACGGAGGCCGTGGGAAGGGGCACTGGAGCCCAATCCGTCGTCCGAGCGAGGGCGAGGGAGAAGGGAGAGTGCCGGGTGCTGTGGAAGACCTTCCGGTGGGCGTTCGCCGTGACGGCCGTCGGGCTGGTGGGCGGGGTGCTGTACGACGGGTGGGCGGCGCTCGGGATCGTCGCCATCCTCGCCGTACTGGAGATCTCGCTGTCCTTCGACAACGCGGTCATCAACGCCGGCATCCTCAAGAAACTGAACGCCTTCTGGCAGCGGATCTTCCTCACCGTCGGCATCCTCATCGCCGTGTTCGGCATGCGGCTGCTGTTCCCGGTGGTCATCGTGTCCGTGAGCGCCCGGCTGGCTCCGCAGGAGGCCGTGCATCTGGCACTCACGGACAAGGAGCGCTATCAGGAGCTGGTCACCGACGCCCATCCGTCGATCGCGGCGTTCGGCGGCATGTTCCTGCTGATGATCTTCCTCGACTTCATCCTGGAGGACCGGGCGACCAAGTGGATCGGCCGGGTGGAGCGGCCCCTGGCGCGGCTCGGCAAGATCGACATGCTGTCGGTGTGCGTGGCGCTCGTCGTGCTCCTGGCGACCGCGATGACGTTCGCCACCCAGGCCCACCAGCACGGCGGCCACCATGCCGACAAGGCGCAGACGGTGCTGGTCTCGGGGGCCGCGGGACTCGTCACCTATCTCGTGGTGCACGGGCTGTCGGGCTTCTTCGAGGCCAGGCTGGAGAGGGAGCAGGGCGGTGAGGAGGACGGCGAGGCCGGGGGCGGGCGTTCCGGGGTCGCGCTGGCCGGCCGGGCCGCCTTCTTCACCTTCCTGTACCTCGAGGTGCTGGACGCGTCCTTCTCCTTCGACGGGGTGATCGGCGCCTTCGCCGTCACCAACGACATCGTGCTGATGGCGCTGGGCCTCGGCATCGGCGCGATGTACGTCCGGTCGCTCACCGTGTATCTGGTGCGCCAGGGCACGCTGGACGACTACGTGTACCTGGAGCACGGCGCGCACTACGCGATCGGCGCCCTCGCGGCCGTTCTGCTCGTCAGCATCCGCTACGAGGTGAACGACATCGTGACCGGCCTGATCGGGGTCACCCTCATCGGCGCGGCCTTCTGGTCGTCCGTGCGTCTCAACCGGGCCACGGCCGACTGACCGACGGCTTCCTCACGAGTCGGCCGGGGCGCCGTCGACGTACGGGGAGAGGATGTCGGCGACCGTGCGGTTGCGGGGCGCGGGGACACCGAGTTCGTCGGCGAGGTCGGCCACTCCCCCGCTGAGCCAGGGCAGTTCGAGACGGTGGCCGTGTTCGAGGTCGTTGTGCATGGACGACGTCATGTCGGCGGGCAGGGTGTCGCAGAACTCCGGCGCCCGGGTACGACCCGGACGCGCTGCTGCGGTCGCTGCACGCGTTGCGGGACGCGGCGTACGACATCGCGTCGTCGCTGCTGGACGGGCGCCGCCCCTCCCCCGCGTCCGTGAACCTGGTCAACGAACTGGCCGCCCCTGAACCCCCCGCACCCAGGCTGGAGTTGACGCCCGACAGCGTGCGACCGGCACCTGGGAGCGCCCTGCTCCCCGAGGACGCCCTGCTGTCCGTGGTCGCACGGGACCTGATCGACCTCGTGTCCGACGCGTCGCGCCGGGAGCGGCTGACGAGGTGCGCGTCCGAGGTGTGCCGGATGCTCTACCTCAACCCGCCCTCGGGCCGGCCCCGCCAGTGGTGCTCCATGCGGCGCTGCGGCAACAACGCGAAAGCGGCGGCGCACCGGCGGCGAAAGGCCGCGACGGACGAGGGCCGCCGGGCGCCGGAATCGGGCTCTACTTGAGACGAGGCGGATCGCCTTGTCAAGGTGGGCGCGTGCGCCTCTACTTCCGTCCGCCCCGGTGCGCGGGCGGTCAGCAACGGCGGTTGCCGATCGCCCGGTTGGTGACCCGCCCGGCGGACCTGCTCGTGCTCGACGAGCCGACCGACCGCGTGGCGCTGGACCTCGTCGAGGACCTGGAGGCGGCGCTCGCCGCGTATCCGGGCGCCGTGGTGGCCGTGTCCCACGACCGGGGCCTCCGGTCACGCTTCCCGGGGAGCCGCTTCGGCTGCGGGACGGACGGCGGGTCCGAGGCGCTCCGTGCCGCCCGGCTCCCGTACGAATCGCGGGGGCGGACGGCCTACGCCGAGGGTCTGCGGCGGGTGACCGCGCGCAGTACGAGCCCGCCTGCGCTCGCGCCGGCCGCGTACCAGAACAGGTCCGGTGCGTTGAAGGTCGAGCCGAGGACCAGGCGGGCGGCGGTGCTGCGGGCGGACAGGTCGGCGGGGACTCCGGTGAGCTGGAACAGCTCCACCGCCCAGCTCACCGCGAGCGCGATGCCCGCCGCCCGCGCGGGCGTCGAGCGCGGGGCGAGCAGGACGACGAGAGTGAGGATCAGAAGGGTGTACAGGGCGTCCCCGCCGTACTTGGCGACGTCGCCCGTCGTCACCGCGCGCAGGGCCAGTCCCGCCCCGACGGTCAGCAGCGCCGCGACCGCTGCCAGGAGCCGTGTCCGTCCCGTCGTGTCCGGTGAGGTCGGCCCGCTCCCACCCGCGGGGCGGGCCGGGCGGACAGCTCTGTCGCTCATGGGGGACGAGTCTGCCGGCCGCCGCCCGGAGGACTGTTGCCGACCTGTGTCCTACCAGGCCCTGAACCGCTGAACAGCGCGCCCGGCACGCACGTTAGTGGGGGCGGACGGCCTCCGCGCCGTCCCCTTTTCCCTGCCCTGCGCACCGGCCACTGCAAGGAGTTCCACCATGGGCATCACCGACCGGCTCGACCGTCAACAGCCGATGGTCCTGGGCCTGTTCCGTATCGTCATCGGGCTGCTGTTCACCAGTGAGGGCGCGGCCACCCTGTTCGGGGTGCTGGACCGGGACGCCACGCCCGCCGGCGACTGGCCGTTCTGGTACGCGGGGGTGATCGAGCTGGTCTGCGGCGCGCTGATCCTCCTCGGGGTTCTCACCCGGGCCGCCGCGTTCCTCAGCTCGGGCGCCATGGCCTTCGCCTACTTCACCGAGCACCAGCCGGACGGGCTCTTCCCCCTCCAGAACGGCGGACTGTCCCCCGCGCTGTTCTGCTGGGGCTTCCTGCTGCTGGTGTTCTTCGGACCGGGGGCACTGTCCCTGTCGGGACTCTTCCGCAGGGACGCCGCGTCCGGAGGCCGCGGCTGACGCCCACCCGACCGCCGCCCCCGTCTGCTCGGCGGGGGCGGCTTCCGCATTGATAGGCAAGTAAGCACTTGCCTATAGTGGAGGTATGGCCGACGACCTCTTCAAAGCTCTGGCGGACGGGACCCGCCGCACGATCCTCGACGAGCTGACGGAGAAGTCCGGGCAGACACTGTTCGAGATCTGTGCGCGTCTGAGCATGAAGCACGGGCTCGGCATCTCGCGTCAGGCGGTGTCGCAGCACCTCGCCGTCCTGGAGGCCGCCGGGCTCGTCGAGACCCGGCGGGAGGGCCGGTACAAGTTCCACGACCTGAACGTCGCGCCGCTGCGGCACATCACCGAGCGCTGGCTCGACCCGCACACCCCCACACCGGAGAAGGACCCCTCATGAAGATCCATCTGACCAGTGTCTTCGTCGACGACCAGACGAAGGCCCTGCGCTTCTACACCGACGTCCTCGGCTTCGTGAAGAAGCACGACGTGCCGCTGGGCGAGACCGACCGGTGGCTCACCGTCGTCTCACCCGAGGAGCCGGACGGCACCGAGCTGCTCCTCGAACCGTCCCACCACCCCGCGGTCAAGCCCTACCGCGACGCCCTCGTGGCCGACGGCATCCCCCTCGCGTCATTCGCGGTGGACGACGTGCGGGCGGAGTACGAGCGACTGCGGGGGCTCGGCGTCCGCTTCACCCAGGAGCCGCTGGAGATGGGCCCGGTCACGACCGCCGTCTTCGACGACACGTGCGGGAACCTGATCCAGATCGCCTCGCAGGCGTAGGGGCCGGCCTCCGCTCTCCGGCCGTTCTCGGTCCGTCGAGGCCCACTGTTGAACGCGTTCAAAAATGCGGGATAGGGTGAGGACACCCAAGAGGCCGGAGGGGTCCGATGAAGATCGTCATGCCCGGGGGAACCGGACAGGTGGGCACGATGCTGGACCGTGCGCTGAGCGCGGCCGGGCACGAGGTGGTCGTGCTGACCCGGCAGCCTCGCCGCCCTCAGGACGTCGCGTGGGACGGGGTCAGCCTGGGGCCTTGGGCCGAGGTGGTCGACGGCGCGGACGTCGTCGTCAACCTGGCGGGGCGCAGCGTTTCGTGCCGGTACACCCCGGAGAATCTGCGCGCCATGATGGACTCACGTGTCGGCTCCACGCGGGTCGTGGGTGAGGCGATCGCCTCGGCTCGCCGGCCGCCGAAGGTGTGGCTCCAGATGAGCACCGCGACGATCTACGCTCACCGGTTCGACGCCGCCGACGACGAGGCGACGGGTGTCATCGGCGGCACCGAGAGCGGCGTGCCGGACTACTGGGCGTACAGCGTCGAGATCGCCAAGAACTGGGAGCGGACACAGGCCGAGGCGGCCACCCCGGACACGCGGAAGGTCGCCCTGCGGGCGGCGATGGTGATGAGCACCCGACCGGGGCGGGGTGTTCGACGTGCTGTCGCGGCTCGTCCGGCTGGGGCTGGGCGGGCCCGTCGCCGGCGGTGCGCAGTACGTGTCCTGGATTCATGAGGACGACTTCGTGCGGGCGGTGGAGTTCCTGATCGCCCGGGAGGACGTGGAGGGCGCGGTGAACCTCGCCGCGCCCGGTCCGCTGCCTCAGCGGGAGTTCATGCGGGTGCTGCGGGGGGCTTGGGGGGTGCCGGTGGGGTTGCCGGCGAGCCGGTGGATGGCGGAGGTGGGGGCGGTTGCGCTGCGCTCGGACACGGAGTTGTTGTTGAAGAGTCGGCGGGTTGTGGCGGGGCGGTTGGCTGATGCGGGGTTTGAGTTCAGGTGGCCTGGGTGGGAGGGGGCGGCGGGAGATCTCGTGCGGGGCGCTCGGGCCGCGCGGGGTAGGGTGGGGCGTCCTGGGGTGCGGGTGAGTGGGGGCCGGGGCTGGTTGCGCGGTTCCCCGCGCCCCTGAGGGTGATGGCCTGCGGGTGCGCGGGGGGGCTATCGCGCAGTTCCCCGCGCCCCAGAGGGTGATTGCCTGCGGGTCCGTGGGGGCTTATCGCGTACTTCCCCGCGCCCCAGAGGGTGGTTCCCTGCGGGTCCGTGGGGGCTTATCGCGTACTTCCCCGCGCCCCAGAGGGTGGTTCCCTGCGGGTCCGTGAGGGCTTATCGCGCACTTCCCCGCGCCCCTTCGGGGCGCTTCAGATGAAGCGCCACAAGTGGTCCGGTGTGCCGTTGTCCGTGAACTGGACCACCTGCGCGCTGTCCGCTGTCGACATGCCGTCCACTCCCAGAACCTTGTCGCTGTGGCGGTTGCGGATGCGGTACCAGCCGTCGCCGTTGTCGACCAGGGTCCAGAGGTGGTCGGGGGTGCCGTTGTCCTCGTCCTGGACCACCCGTGCGCTGTCGGCCGTGGACTTGCCGTCGACACCCAGCACCTTGCCGCTGTGGCCGTTGCGGATCAGGTACCAGCCCTCCCCCTGGTCGATCAGCTGCCAGGCGTGGTCGCCCGTGCCGGTGTTCGCGAACTGCACCACGCGGGCGCTGTTCTCGGTGGACATGCCGTCCACGGCGAGAACCTTTCCGCTGTGGCGGTTCTCGATCCGGCGGTACGGCGGCTCCGGCGTCCAGGGCCGGCCGTCCGGGGACGCCGTGGGAAACGCGGTGATCCGCAGCCGGGCCGCGCCCATCGGGATGAGCGTGACCCGTTCCACCGGGGCGTCGCTGCGGGCGGGGCTGTCCTGGAGCGGTGTGACGACATGCTCGTTGTCTGCGGTCCACTCGGCGATCCGGCGGGCGTCGGCCGTGATGCGGACGGGGGTGGCCGCGGGGGTGAAGGGGTTGTCCGGGACCGGACCGGGAGTGCGGGTGAACTCCGGTCGAGGCAGAGGCGCCAGGCCGTAGTTCCACGGTGTGGTGGCGTGCACCTCGTACGCGGGGAAGGTGTCGTCACCCCCGTAACGCTCGTACCGCTCACCGATCTCGAGGGAGTACGTCAGCGGCCCGTGCCGGACGGTCACGGCGCCGTGCTGGTCCGGCAGGGTCCGCACCTCCGTGCGCTGCGGCAGGCGCAGGGTGACCACGTCGCCGTCGCGCCAGGTGCGTGTCACCGTCGCCCAGCCCGGTCCGTCCGGCGCGCTCACCGGCCGTCCGGCGACCCGGAGTTCGGGTGAGCGGCACCATCCGGGCACGCGCAGGCGCAGCGGGAAGCGAACCGGGCGTGGGGTGGAGACGGTGAGGCGGACGGTGTCGGTGAACGGGTAGCCGGTGTCCTCGGTGACCGTGACCGTGGTGCCGCCGGCGACCTGGGCGCGGACCCGGCTGGGCGCGTACATCGCGGCGGCCAGGCCCCCGTCGTCGGTGCCGAGCCACAGTTCCTCGGTGAAGTAGGGCCAGCCCATGCCGTAGTTGTGGGGGCAGCAGCGGTACTGGTCGACGCCCGCGTGGTACGCCTGCATGGCGAAGCCGTTCTGGAACTGGCCCTGCGTCTTGACGCGGTCGTCCAGGTCGACGCTGTTGGCGCTGGTGATGTAGTGGACGGCCCTGCCCCGCGGGTCGAGGGAGGCGGGGAGCATGTTGAACGCCAGGTCCTCGCAGCGGTCGGCCCACACGGGGTCGCCGGTGATGCGGGTGAGGAGTTCGTGGGAGGCCATGAACTCGACGACGCCGCAGGTCTCGAAGCCCTGCCGGGGGTCGGTGAAGCCGGGCCGGTAGTTCTCGTCGCCGGCCATGCCGCCGCCGGGGAACCTGCCGTACTCGGCCATGACGGTGTCGTAGGCGTGGTAGGTGGCGCGGGTCAGCTCGTCGGAGCCGGTCACCTGGGCGTACTGGGCGGGTTCGCGGAAGCCCTGGGCGATGTTGACGTTGTGCCGGGAGGGCGTCGGGCCGGTCCAGTCGGCGCCCAGGGTGTGCATCTTGAAGGCCAGGTCCAGCAGGAAGGGCTCCGCCGTACGGCGGTGGAGCCAGACGGCGATGTCCAGGCCGTCGCCCCAGCGGTAGGAGATCCAGCTCGTGTCGAAGGCGCCGGGACCCTGGGCGTTCATGTAGCGCAGGAACTTCAGGAGGCAGGGCACGACGCGCTCGTCGTCCGTGAACTCCTCGTGGGTGCGCAGGGCTTGGAGCAGCGGCAGGTACGGCCAGAAGTCGGGGCCGCCGTTGAGGGAGGTGCGCAGGGCGCGCGGTCCGAAGAAGCCGTCGGGCTGCTGGGTGGCGAGGATGGCGTCGACCCACCGGCGCGCGTTGGCTAGGGCGGCGGTGTCGCCGGTGGCCACGGCGAGCGGAACGTATCCGCGCAGCCAGTACGGCAGTTCCTCCCAGCCCGGTCGGTCGGGGTGGACCCAGCCGGTGGTGCCGAAGTCGAGGAAGTGGGACATCTCCTCGTAGCGGCCGCACAACCCGTTCAGCTGGAGGCGCAGTTGGCCGTCCAGCCAGCCGCGCGGGGTGACGCTGCCGGCGGGCAGTCTGCGGAATGCGTCCGGGAGGGTGCCCGCGGTACGCCCCGGGGACGCGGAGGCGGGGAGGGTGAGGGGGCCGCCGAGTGCGGCCGCGCCGAGACCTGCGGCTCCGGCGCCCAGGAGGGTGCGTCTGGTGACGGGCATGCGCGGGCTCCAGTTCATCGTCGTCCGTGGTGCCGCGGAGGGGTGCGCGGGACGGGCGGGGTGGCTCGCCGTTCGGTCTTCACAACGTTGCAAGGCCCAGTCGGGATGAGAGCACGGCGCCGGGAGGCCTGTCCAGGGTCCGGACACGCCGTTCACTCCGTGCGCGGGATGCGAACGGCCCCGCGCCGCTTGCGGGTTGCGGGACAGGTCGATACGGGCATGACTGGGGCCGTAGGATCAGGTGATCTCGTGGGGGTGGTCATGCTCAGGCGGCGTCCGGGGACACCGACGCTCGAGGAGGTGGCGGCGCTCGCCGGTGTGGGGCGGGGCACCGTCTCCCGCGTCATCAACAACGCGGCGGGGGTCAAGGACACGACCCGCCGGGCCGTGCAGCAGGCCATCGCGGAGCTGGGGTACGTCCCCAATCTGGCCGCCCGGACGCTGGCCGGACGGCGCGCCGACGCGGTCGCGCTGGTCATGACGGAGCCGGACTGGCGGCAGTTCGGCGAGCCGTTCTTCTCCGAGATCGTGCGGTCCGTCGGGGACGCCCTGACCGAGACCGAGGTGCAACTGCTGCTCACCCTGGTGCGGACGGACGCCGAGCGGCAGCGGCTCGTGGAGTACGCGCGCGGCGGCCGGGTCGACGGCGTGATGCTGATGTCGGTGCACGCGATGGACCCGCTGCCCGACATGCTGGCCGAAGTGGGCCTGCCCATCGTGCTGTTGGGGCGGCGCTCGGGGGACGAGAGCGTGACCTACGTCGACGCGGACAACGCCGGCGGGGCGCGCGCCGCCGTGGCGCATCTGCTGGACACCGGCCGCCGCGCGATCGCCACCATCACGGGTCCGCCGGACATGTACGTGGCCCAGTGCCGGCTGCGCGGTTACCGGGAGGCGATGGAGCGGGCGGGCGTCGAGGCTCCGGAGTCCTGGACCGTGCAGGGTGACTTCACGGCGGACAGCGGGCGCCGCGCGATGGCCGAACTCATCGAGCGGGCACCGGAGATCGAGGGGGTGTTCGCCGCGTCGGACACCATGGCCGCGGGCGCGTTGGGAGCGCTCCGGGCGGCGGGCCGGCGGGTGCCGGACGACGTGGCGGTGATCGGGTTCGACGATTTCCCGCTCGCCCAGCACACCGACCCGAAGCTCACGACGGTCCGTCAGCCGCTGGAGGAGATCGGCCGCACGATGGTGCGGCTGCTCCTGGAGGAGATGGAGGAGCCGTCGACGGCCTGGCGGCACGTCATCCACCGCACGGAGCTGGTGCTGCGCGGCTCCGCCTGACCCGGTGCGGAATCCCGCGCCACCGCCCGCGCGTCGAAACTTTCGGGAGCGCTCCCGTCGTCCGAGGTCAAGTGGATCATCGCGCTGACCTGCGACTTCGAAAGACGTTCGACGGGTTCCCGCGCACAGGGTTGTCAGGGACATGGACGCCTTCTACAGTCCCCTCCCGGAACACCATTGGGAGCGCTCCCATCAATGGGGAGGCGGGAGCGCTCCCGCCGGTATCCCGCCCCCCCTCCCGAGAGGTCCCCCACATGCCACGGTTACGGCACCACCCCCGCACCCTGCGCTCCGTGTCGGCCGCGCTCCTCACCGCTCTCGCCGCGCTGGCGGCGCTGCTGACCGCGACCGCCCCCGCCCAGGCCGACACCACGATCTGCGAGCAGTTCGGCTCGACCGTCGTCCAGGGCCGCTACGTCGTCCAGAACAACCGCTGGGGCACCAGCGCCACCCAGTGCGTCACCGCCACCGACTCCGGTTTCCGGGTCGCGCAGGCCGACGGCTCGGTGCCGACCGACGGCGCGCCGAAGTCGTACCCGTCGGTCTTCAACGGCTGTCACTACACGAACTGTTCGCCGGGCACCGCGCTCCCCGCGCGGATCAGCGGCATCTCCTCCGCGCCCAGCAGCATCTCGTACAGCTACGTCGACAACGCCGTGTACAACGCCTCGTACGACATCTGGCTGGACCCGACGCCCCGCACCGACGGGGTGAACCGGACCGAGATCATGATCTGGTTCAACCGGGTGGGGCCGATCCAGCCGATCGGCTCGCAGGTCGGCACGGCCTCCGTGGGCGGGCGCACCTGGGAGGTGTGGTCCGGCGGGAACGGCACGAACGACGTCCTGTCGTTCGTCGCTCCGTCCGCGATCAGCAGCTGGAGCTTCGACGTGATGGACTTCGTCCGGGCGACCGTCGCCCGCGGGATGGCGGGCAGCGACTGGTACCTGACGAGCGTCCAGGCCGGCTTCGAGCCCTGGCAGAACGGCGCGGGTCTCGCGGTCAACTCCTTCTCGTCGACCGTGAACACGGGCGGCTCGCAGAACCCGGGCGACCCGAACGGCCCGGGTGACCCGGGCACGCCGGCCGCCTGCACGGTGTCGTACGCGACGAACGTGTGGCCGGGCGGCTTCACCGCGAACGTCACCGTCACCAACAACGGTCCGGCTCCCGTGGACGGCTGGCGGCTCGCCTTCACCCTGCCCTCCGGGCAGAGCGTCGTGCACGCGTGGAACGCCTCCGTCTCCCCCTCCTCGGGCGCGGTCACGGCCACCGGACCCGCCGACAGCGCACGGATCGCCGCCGGCGGCAGCCAGAGCTTCGGCTTCCAGGGCAGCTACAGCGGCAGCTTCGCGCAGCCGGACGCCTTCCAGCTGAACGGCACCGCCTGCCGCACCGCGTGAGGGCCGTGGCGGGCCGCACCCCGCCGTGACCCCCTTCGCTTCCGGGGCCCGCTCTTCCCTCCCCGCGCCGACGGGGCGGGCCCCGCAAGCCCGTACGTCCCGCCGAGGGGGCGGCCCGTGAGCCGCGACCGCCGCCCCCGCCCGTCCGCGCCGCGGACGGCCGTACCGGCGACGGGTGCCCACGCACCCGCCGCCGGACGGCCCCGCTCCGTGGCGCGACGGCCCCTGGATCCCCCCGCCCGTCCGGCTGGCGCCCTCCCCGGCCGGGCGGGGGCCTCAACCCCCGGCTCCCCACCCCTCTCGCACCGCCCATGAAGCACTCAGCATCGGGACAGGAGACTCCATGGCTCTGAGAAGCAGACTGGTCTCTCTGGCAGCGGTACTGGCGACCCTCCTCGGAGGGCTCGGTCTCAGTTTCCTCTGGCAGAAGGACGCGCAGGCGCACGGCGTGGCGATGATGCCAGGGTCGCGCACCTACCTGTGCCAACTGGACGCCGTCACCGGCACCGGCGCGCTCGACCCGACCAACCCCGCCTGCAAGGCCGCGCTCAACCAGAGCGGCGCCACGGCCCTCTACAACTGGTTCGCCGTCCTCGACTCCCAGGCCGGCGGACGCGGTCAGGGATACGTCCCGGACGGCACGCTGTGCAGTGCGGGCGACCGCTCGCCCTACGACTTCTCCGCCTACAACGCGGCCCGCTCCGACTGGCCGCGCACGCATCTGACGTCGGGCTCGACGATCAAGGTGCAGTACAGCAACTGGGCCGCCCACCCGGGTGACTTCCGGGTGTACATCACCAAGCCCGGCTGGTCGCCCACCTCGCAGCTGGGGTGGAACGACCTGCAGCTGATCCAGACCGTCACCGACCCGCCCCAGCAGGGCTCCCCGGGCGCCAACGGGGGCCACTACTACTGGAACCTGCAGCTTCCCTCGGGCCGTTCCGGTGACGCGCTGATCTTCATGCAGTGGGTGCGCTCGGACAGCCAGGAGAACTTCTTCTCCTGCTCCGACGTGGTCTTCGACGGCGGCAACGGCGAGGTCACGGGCATCCGCGGCTCGGGCACGGACCCCGGCACCGATCCCACCCCCGACCCGACCGACCCCACCGACCCGCCGCACACCGGTGAGTGCATGGCCGTCTACAGCGTGACCAACTCCTGGAGCGGCGGCTTCCAGGGCTCCGTCGAGGTGATGAACCACGGGACGTCCCCGCTGAACGGCTGGGCCGTGCAGTGGAAGCCCGGGCAGGGCACCACGATCGGCAGCGCCTGGAACGGCACCCTGACGACAGGTTCGGACGGCACGGTGACGGTGCGGAACGCCGACCACAACAGAGTGATCCCACCCGACGGGAGTGTGTCGTTCGGCTTCACGGCCACGTCCAGCGGCAACAACTTCCCGGTGGGCACGATCGGTTGCGTCAATCCGTAGCGCCCGCGCGACGCACGGGTGAGATGAACGGGTGACAGGTCGCAATCCGGTGCGCCGTCCGCCACTCCCCCGGCGGGAGGGCGGACGGCGCTTCGCCGTTCGGGGCCCGGTGCTCCTCCGGGCCCACTCCTCCGGGGCCGGTTCCCGCAGCGGTGCGGCGGCGTGCGGCCTCGCGGTCGGCCCGGTGCAGGGGTGTCAGCACGGCCAGGCCGACGACCGCGACGAGCACGAAGAAGCCGCCGGCCACGGCCGCGCCCGTCACCAACTCGCTCATCAGCCCGTGCGCGGTCACCACGGCGCCGAGCGCGGGCGCTCCGATCCCCTGGGCGGCGTACCCGTCGAGGTAACCGCCGGAGACCCTGCCCGCCCGGTGCGGGGCGGGCGCGAACCGGCTGAGCACCGTGAGCCCGCCCGCGAAGTCGAAGGCGTACGCGGCCCCGGCGACGGCCGACGCCAGGAAGAACAGCGCGAGCGAGTCGGTGGCGCCGGTGAGGACGAACAGCCACACCGCGGCGGCGGACATCACCGCTCCGATCAGCACGAGCACCCGGATGTGCAGGCGCCGGCCCAGGAGCGCGAAGAGCGTGATGCTGCCGTCCGGCACGTCGTCGACGACCGGGACAACCCGTCCAACTCCGCCATGAACATGGCCAACTTGGTCAACCACCCGTGGTGCCGACGTCGTTCGCGGCGAGCGCGGCCGGGGACTCCACCCTCGGTCGCACCGCTCCCTCCGCGTTCCAGGCCCCGCGCAGGTCAACGGAAGATCACCGACCGGTCTCGCCGGGACATCGCTGTTCCCGCATCGAGACGCACCTGCAACACCCCGTACCGCACGATCCCGTCCGCCGCGCCGTCACAGTCACTGACAGCGGCGTCGACCGGCACAGGGGGTACACAGGATGAAGCGGCACGGAACACGACGGCCGGCCGGGGTGCTGGTGGCACTCGGCGCGGCCTGCGGGCTGCTGCTCACCGGATGCAGCGGGGGCGGCGACAGCGGGGCGCACAAGAGCGACGCCTCCTACGACGGCGGCACCCACGACGTGCCACGCCCGCCCGCCGGCCCTGAGGGCTCGGGCCGGTACGAGGGCGGTGAGCGGGAGGGCGGGCAGGAGTCACGGGACGTGGCCCCGGAGCCGGACCATCTGTCGACGTTCGCACTGGACGTCGACACCGCCTCCTACGGTTACGCCCGGCGCACCCTCGACGAGGGCCGGCTGCCCGACCCGTCGACCGTGCGCCCGGAGGAGTTCGTCAACAGCTTCCGGCAGGACTACCCGCGCCCCGACGGCGACGGCTTCACGGTCACCGTGGACGGCGCCCGCACCGACGAGGAGGGCTGGTCGCTGGTGCGGGTCGGGCTCGCCACCCGGACCGCCGACGCGGACGGTGAACGGCCGCCCGCGGCCCTGACGTTCGTCGTCGACGTCTCCGGATCGATGGGCGAACCGGGACGGCTCGACCTCGCCCGGGAGGCGCTGGGCACCATGACCGACCGGCTGCGCGACGACGACTCGGTCGCCCTCGTCACCTTCAGCGGCGAGTCGGAGACCGTGCTGCCCATGACCCGGCTCGACGGCAACCGGGGCGAGATCCA
This sequence comes from Streptomyces sp. P9-2, assembly GCF_051903975.1. Lineage (NCBI taxonomy): Bacteria > Bacillati > Actinomycetota > Actinomycetes > Kitasatosporales > Streptomycetaceae > Streptomyces > Streptomyces sp. P9-2. Next base: position 6,651,592 of record NZ_CP192633.1, on the reverse strand, counting down.
CGACGCGATCGACAGCCTGGAGCCGACCGACTCCACCAACCTCGGCGCCGGCGTGGAAACCGGCTACCAGACCGCCGTGGAGGGACTGCGCAAGGGCGCCACCAACCGGGTCGTCCTGGTGTCCGACGCCCTCGCCAACACCGGCGAGACGGAGGCCGGCGCGATCCTGGAGCGGATCTCCGAGTCCCGGCGGGAGCACGGCATCACCCTGTTCGGCGTCGGCGTCGGCAGCGACTACGGCGACGCGCTCATGGAGCAGCTCGCCGACCGGGGCGACGGGCACACCGTGTACGTGTCCGACGAGGAGGACGCCCGCGAGGTGTTCTGCGAGGAGCTGCCCCGCAACATCGAGCTGACCGCCCGTGACGCCAAGGCGCAGGTGGCCTTCGACCCGGAGACGGTCGCCGAGTTCCGCCTGGTCGGCTACGACAACCGCAGGGTGGCCGACGACGACTTCCGGGACGACCGGGTCGACGGCGGCGAGGTCGGCCCCGGCCACACCGTGACCGCCCTGTACGCGGTACGCACCCGGCCCGGCGCCGAGGGGCACCTCGCCACGGCGACCGTGCGCTGGCTCGACCCCGACAGCCGTACCCCGCACGAGGAGACCGGCGACCTGGAGGCCGACGGGCTCGCGGAGTCGGTGTGGCGGGCGCGGCCCCGGCTGACGGTGACGGCGACCGCCGCGTACTTCGCCGACGCGCTGCGTGCCGACGGCCACCGGGAGGGCTCGCTGCCCGGCGCCCCCGGTCTCGGTGAGCTGTCCGAGCGCGCCGAATCGCTGGCCGCGCGGACCGAGGACGCGGACGTGCGGGAGCTGGCGGAGGCGATCCGTACGGCGGACGGCCTGGACTGATCACCCCCGGACCGTTGACTCGTCCTTACGCACGGGTAAGTTGACTCCCGAGTAAGTAAGCACGGAAGCAAGTACGGACAGCACCAGCAGGACAGTCAGCCGCGACCGGGAGCCGTCATGGGCGTACGCAAGGATCTGAAACGGGCGAAACGACGGGCCGATCTGGCGGGCCGCACAACGGTCGAGACCCTCAAGGACGAGCGCGGCACGGTCCGCGAGGTCCGCACGGAGGTCCTGGCCGCGCATCCCGTCACGGGCACGACCGCCGACATCCCGTTCACCAACGCGGACGAGGCGCCCGACGCGGTCGTGCTGCGCCGCGAGGAAGGGGGCGCGTGGCGCCCGGTCACGGCGGCGGCCTTCGCCGGGGAGGTCACCGCCGTGGCCAAGGGCCTGGTCGCGGCCGGTCTCGAGCCGGGCGACCGGGTCGCCGTGATGTCCCGCACGCGGTACGAGTGGACACTGCTGGACTTCGCGATCTGGGCGGCCGGCGGGCAGACCGTGCCGGTGTACCCCACCTCCTCGGCCGAGCAGGTGGAGTGGATCGTCCGGGACGCCGGCGTCCGGTACGTCGTCGCGGAGACAGCGGACAACACCGCCACGGTCCGCGCCGGCACCGCCGCCGTGGACGCGCCGCCCGAGGTGTGGGAGCTGGAGGCGGGCGCCGTGGACGACCTCGTCGCCCGGGGCCGGGACGTCCCGGACGAGGAGGTCACCAAGCGGCGCGCCGCCCTCACCGCCGACACGGTGGCGACCGTCTGCTACACCTCCGGCACCACCGGACGCCCCAAGGGCTGCGTGCTGACCCACGGCAACCTGTACGCCGAGTCCGCGAACACGGTCGAGCTGCTGCACCCCGTCTTCAAGGCGGTCACCTCCCAGACCGCCTCGACGCTGCTGTTCCTGCCGCTCGCCCACATCCTGGGCCGCACCCTGCAGATCTCCTGTCTGATGGCCCGCATCGAGACCGGCCACTGCCCGAGCATCAAGCCGGACGAACTGCGGCCCGCGCTCAAGTCGTTCCGCCCCACGTTCGTGGTGGGCGTGCCCTACCTGTTCGAGAAGATCCACGACACCGGGCGGGCCACCGCGGAGAAGATCGGGCGCGGGGCATCGTTCGAGCGCGCCCATCGCATCGCCGTCCGCTTCGCGCGGGCGCACCTCGACCGCTTCCTCGGCCGCGGCAAGGGCCCCGGCCTTCGCCTGTACGCGGCGTGGGCGCTGTACGACCTGCTGGTCTACCGCAGGGTCCGCAAGGAGCTCGGCGGGCGCCTGCGGTACGCGATCAGCGGCGGCTCCCCGCTGGAGAAGGACCTCAACCTGTTCTTCTACGCGGCCGGCATCATGATCTACGAGGGCTACGGCCTCACCGAGACCACCGCCGCCGCGACCGTCGTCCCGCCGCTGTCCCCGCGCCCCGGCACGGTCGGCCGGCCGGTCCCCGGCACGGCGGTGCGCATCGCCGACGACGGCGAGGTGCTGATCAAGGGCGGCATCGTCTTCGGGTCGTACCGGAACAACCCGGCGGCCACCGATGAAGTGCTGCGCGACGGCTGGTTCGCCACCGGGGACCTCGGCGCGCTCGACGAGGACGGCTATCTGACCATCACCGGCCGCAAGAAGGACATCATCGTCACCTCCGGCGGCAAGAACGTCTCCCCCGCCGTCCTGGAGGACCGGCTGCGCAGCCGTCCGCCGGTCGGACAGTGCCTGGTCGTCGGCGACAACCGTCCCTACGTGGCCGCGCTGATCAGCCTCGACCCGGAGACGGTGGCCCACTGGCTGTCGGTGCGCAAGATGCCCGCCGGCACCCCGATGTCCGAGGTGATCGCCGACCCGCGTATGCGGGCCGACGTGCAGAAGGCCGTGGACTACGCCAACGAGGCCGTCTCGCGCGCGGAGTCCATCCGCGAGTTCGTCGTCGTCGCGGGCGAGTTCAGCGAGGAGAACGGCCTGCTCACGCCGTCGCTGAAGGTCAAGCGGAAGGCGGCGCAGGAGGCGTACGCGGAGGAGATCGCCGCGCTGTACGCGTGAGGCGGGCGCCCTCGCGTGCCGCTCTGCCGAGCCGGGCCGCCCGTGCCGTGCGCGTCCGCCGTCAGCCCAGGTCGAGTCGCATCAGCACGCGGGGGTGGCCGGCCAGCACCGAGGTGGTGTCGGCGGCGTGGGTGAAGCCGGCCCGCTCGAAGTTCTCGCGGAGCCCGGGATAGGCCATCGTCAGGTCGACGCGGGCGTCTCCGTTGTCGAGGGGGTAGGCCTCGACGGCGGGGGCGCCCTGCGCGCGGGCGTACTCGACGGCGCCGACGATCAGGGCGTGCGAGAGGCCCTTGCCGCGGTGGCCGGGGCGCACCCGTATGCACCACAGGGACCACACCGGCAGGTCGTCGACGTGCGGGATCTTGCGGTTGCGGGCGAAGGAGGTGTCCGCGCGCGGGGCGACGGCGGCCCAGCCGACGGGCTCGCCGTCCTCGTGGGCGAGCACCCCGAGGGGGGTGCCGGAGCGGAGCAGCTCGGCGACGTACTCCCCTCGGGCGGGGCCGCGCAGCTCACGGTTGCGCGTGGAGGGGATGCGGTAGCTCAGGCACCAGCAGACGTTCGCCTGCGGGGACTTGGGACCGAGCACGGCACGGACGTCCTCGAACTCCGAGGCTGGGCGGACTTCGACGGTCATGCGTCCACGATGGCACGGACGGCCCGCCGGCGCCGCCGGATGTACGGCGCCGGCGGGCCGTCGTGTCAGTGCGCGGCCGGGGTCTGCTTGAGGAAGTCGCCCAGGCCGTCGAGCAGACGGTCGACGTCCTCGTCGGAGGTGTAGCAGGCGAGGCCGACGCGCAGGCCGCCGGTGTCGCCGAGGCCCAGGTGGCGGGAGGCCTCCAGGGCGTAGAAGTGACCGGAGGGCGCGTGGACGTTGCGTCCGGCGAGGAAGCGGTAGGCGTCCTCGGTGCTGCGGCCGTCGAAGGTGAGCAGGAGGGTCGGTGTGCGGCGCGCGGCCCGGGAGTGGACGGTCACCCCGTCGAGGGCCGCCAGGCCCTCCTCCAGGCGGGCCCGCAGCCGCGCCTCGTGCGCCCCTATCGCCTCGTACGCCGCGCCGAGCCGGGTCCGGCGGCCGCCGTCGGCCGGCCCGCCGAGCCCGGCGAGGACGTCGACGGCGGCGCGGGTGCCGGCCAGGAACTCGTAGGGCAGGGTGCCCAGCTCGAACCGCTCGGGCACCGCGTCCGAGGAGGGCAGCAGCTTGTCCGGGCGCAGGGTCTCCAGCAGCTCGGGGGATGCGGCGAGGACGCCGTGGTGCGGGCCGAGGAACTTGTACGGCGAGCAGACGAAGAAGTCCGCGCCCAGTACCCGCACGTCCACCGGCGCGTGCGCCGTGTGGTGCACACCGTCGACGTACAGCAGGGCGCCCGCCTCGTGCACCAGCCGCGCGATCTCGGTGACCGGGGGCATGGTGCCGATGAGGTTGGAGGCGGCGGTGACCGCGACCAGGCGGGTGCGGTCGGAGAGCTGGGCGCGGATGTGGTCGGCGGTCAGCTCCCCGGTGGCCGGGTCGAAGTCGGCGCGGCGGACGGTGACGCCGGCCCGTTCGGCGGCCTGCACCCACGGACGGATGTTGGCGTCGTGGTCGAGCCGGGTGACGACCACCTCGTCGCCCTCCGACCAGCCGGCGGCGAGGGTGCGGGCCATGTCGTAGGTGAGCTGGGTGGCGCTGCGGCCGAAGACGATCCCCGCCGGGTCGGCGCCGAGCAGGTCGGCCAGGGCCTGGCGTGCCTCGACGACGAGGGTGTCGGCGTGGCGCTCGCCGGGGAGCAGGCTGCCCCGGTTGGACAGCGGGCGCGCCAGGGCGTCGGCGATCGCCTCGATGACGGGGCGCGGCGTCTGGGTGCCGCCGGGGCCGTCGAAGTGGGCGGTGCCGGCGGCCAGCGCGGGGATGCCGGCGCGCAGGGCGGTGAGGTCGTACGTCACGGAAGCTTCCCGGGGGGTCGGAGGGCGGTCAGGCGGCGGGGGCGCCGGGCGCAGGGGACTGCGGCGCGGAAGGCCGCGGCGCCGAGGGCTCCGGCGCGGACGGTTCCGGCGCGGACGGTTCCGGCGCGGACGGCTCCGGAGGTCCGGGCGACGACGGGGCCGGGGGCTGGGGCGCCGGCGGGTCGGTGAGCTGTTCGCGCAGGTAGTTCCAGACGACCGCGACGAGCGCGGCGGCCGGCACGGCGAGCAGGCTGCCGACGATGCCGGCGAGGCTGCCGCCCAGGGTCACCGCCAGCAGGACGACCGCCGCGTGCAGACCGAGGCCGCGGCTCTGGATCATCGGCTGGAAGACGTTGCCCTCGAGCTGCTGCACCACCACGATGAGGACCAGCACCAGCAGCGCGTCCATGAAGCCGTTGGACACCAGCGCGATCAGCACGGCGACCAGTCCGGCGAACAGGGCGCCGACGATGGGCACGAACGCGGACACGAACGTCAGCACCGCGAGCGGCAGGACCAGCGGCACGCCGAGGATCCACAGGCCGAGGCCGATCAGCACGGCGTCGATCAGGCCGACGAGCGCCTGCGACCGCACGAACGCGCCGAGGGTGTTCCAGCAGCGCGCGGCGACGGCCGGCACATCGGTGGCGAGCCGGCCGGGGAGCTGGCGGCGCAGCCACGGCAGGAAACGCGGCCCGTCCTTGAGGAAGAAGAACATCAGGAAGAGCGCCAGGACGGCGGTGACGATGCCGCTGAAGACGGTGCTCACGCCGGTGACCGCGGTGGTGGCGATGGACCCGGCGCTGTCCTGGAGGCGGGCGGTCGCGGCGTCGAAGGCGCCGGTGATCTGGGCGTCGTCGATGTTCAGCGGCGGGCCCTCGGCCCACTCTCGCAGCTTCTCCACGCCCTCGACGACGCCGTCGCCGAGTTCGCCGGCCTCCGAGGCGACAGGCACGGCGATGAGTGCCACGGTGCCCGCGCCGACCAGCAGGAACAGCACGGTCACCAGGGAGGCGGCGACCGCGGGGCGCAGTCCGCGCCGCAGCAGCCAGCGGGTCGGGGGCCAGGTGAGCGTGGTGAGCAGCAGGCCGACTATCAGGGGCCAGACCACCGACCACATCCGGCCCAGCAGCCAGAGGGCCACCCCGGTGGCCACCAGGACCAGCAGCAGTTCCCCCGAGATGCGTGCCGAGGTGCGCAGCGCGGCGCTCGTTTTACCGGCGTTCAGCGAGGCAGACATGGTGGCAACCCTATGGTGCCCGCGCGCCCGTGGTGATCGCGGGACACAAGGGACGTCCGCCGACGGTGCGTCAGGTGCGCCGTGTCCGGCCGGAGGTCCGGCCGGACACGGCGCGGGGAGGTGCGGTCAGTCCAGCGGGTCGAGCGTCAGGGACGCCCCGCGCGGGTCGCCGTCGTGGACGAGCGACTCGTGGGCGCCGACGTCGTCGAAGGCGAAGGCGTACGCCTTCCCGTCGGCCATGTGCGCGTGGACGATGCGCGCGTAGTGGTTGGTGACCGGGTCCTGGTAGAAGCCGGCCGCGCTCCGGTCGGGCTGGTTCGGGTTGGTGAGCAGGGTGGTGCGGTTGAAGCCCGCGCAGAGGGTGCGCGAGATGGGGCCGCGCACCTGGTCGTTGGGGGCGTCGAGGAGGCGGTGGCAGCCGAAGACGGACGAGGCGTCCGGCTTCTGGAAGGCGGTGACCTCGTTGCCGGAGCCGTCCCTGAAGCGCAGCATGCCGCCGGAGACCCGGCCGGTGTACCGGACGTCGGGACGGTCGGTGAACGGCGTGACGATCAGGTCCGTGCCCGTGTACTTGTCCCAGACGCGGTTGATGTAGTCGTCCATGACGGACGCCGGGAGGGCGCCGGTCTCCACCCCGTAGAGCGGGGACAGGGCGCGCAGCACGGTGCCGTCGGAGCGGGTCTGGACGAGGTTCCCCCAGCCGCCACCCTGCGCTCTGAGCGAGTTGAACACGCCGTTGTACCCGCCGGGGCGCAGTTTGCCGGCGGTCAGCGTGGAGCCGTCACCGCGCCGCACGCCGACCGTGTAGGGCGCGGAGAACATGTCGACCTGGGTGCTGTTGATCCACAGTCCGGAGTCGTTGAGCGTGTACTCGGACCAGTTGAAGAGGATGTCGCGGTTGGGGTCGGTGGGGTTCTGCACGGCGGGCTGCACCAGGCCGCCGGTGGTGAGCCGGAACTCCATCTTGCGGCCGTAGGAGAAGTAGATGCGGCCGGAGAACTTGGGCATCTGGATGGTGGTGGACTGGCCGGGCGCCGGGCCCGGGATGGAGGCGTCGGGCGCGGGGGTCGGCGGGTTGCCGCCCGCGGGCCAGGGGTGGAAGGCGCCGCTCGCGTCGGCCCAGCCCTGCCGGCCGGACGACAGCTCGGTGCCCAGGTTGTAGATGTGGATCTGCTCGGCGCGGCCCGAGTTGTTCGTGATGGTGAGCGGGATGGTGGCCGGGACCGCGGCGTGCGCGGGGGACGGGACCCCGGCGGCGAGCCAGCCGCCGCCCAGCGCGGTGGCGATGCCCAGAGCCACGGCGGTGACCCGGCGTCTGAGGGTGCGCAGCATGGTCGTTCTCCGTTCGACGAGTGGCCGACTACGGGTGTGAGAGCGCTCTCACGGAGCCTCCCGCCCTGGTATGGACCTGTCAACGGTTCAAGCAAGAATTGGGGAGGAGAAGGTTCCACATCTCGTGTCCGCGCGCCGCGCGTCGTGGCTCAGCCGCTCTGGACGACGCCGTGGGCCGTGAAGGCGACCGGGCGGCGGGCGGCTCGGACACCGCGCAGACCAAGGTGTTCGGGACGCGGCCCGTGGCGCTGGACCCGGCGAAGCGGATGGCGGCCGTCGTGCTGCCGCGGAGCACCGACCGGGGAGTGATGCACGTCTTCGACGTGGCGCTCAGCGACCGGCCGGCCGCGGCAAACGGGCAGGACGGCTGACCTGCCGGCCGTGTCCCCGCACAGCGCTCGGAAGCCCCCGTTCCGAATGGAGCAGGGGCTTCCCTTGCCCTCGGCGGACGGGGGGCGCACGCTGGACACATGGGTGCCAGCCCGACGCTCATCTCCTCCGTGCAGCGGGCCTTCCGGCTGCTGGAGGCGGCGAGCGCGCACGAGACGGGCGCGCCGGCCAAGCAGCTGGCGCGGGAGACCGGACTGCCCCTGGGCACCGCCTACCATCTGCTGCGCACCCTGGTGCACGACGGCTACCTGCGGAAACTCGACGACGGCAGCTTCGTCCTGGGCGACCGGCTGCAGACCCTGTACTCCGGCGGCCGCAGCCAGGCGCTGCTCGCCCGGGTCCGGCCCGCCCTCTCCGCGCTGCGCGACGAGCTGGACAGCGCCGCCTACCTCACCTTCTACGAGGACGGCGAGATCCGGGTCTCCGAGATCGTGGACGGACCGCGCACCCCGCGCGTCGACCTGTGGGTGGGGTTCGAGGACGCCGGCCACGCCACCGCGCTCGGCAAGGCCGTGCTGCGGGAGCTGGACGACGAGTCCCGCAAGGAGTACCTGTCCCGGCACACGCTGAACGACCTCACCCCGCACACGGTCACCACCCCGGTGGAGCTGATCCGCCGGCTGGAGTCGACGCCCCTCGCCCCGGCCGTGACGGACCTGGAGGAGTACGCGCTGGGCACGGTGTGCGTGGCGGTGCCGGTGTACAGCGGGGGCACCCTGGGCTCCATCGGCGTGTCCATGCCGCGCACCCGGCTCGACCGGATCGACGAGGTCCGCGAGCGGCTGCTGCCGACCGCCCACCGGGTCACCCGCAGCCTGTCACTCACTATGTGAAATCCGCGTTCTTGTGATGCCGGGCACCATCACCTTTGCTTGAAGAAGCACGCAATCCGGACACGCGCACAGGTGAGGAACCCGACAGCACATGAGTCACGCCCGTCAGCATGGACGCGACCGCTCGGCCATACGGCCGTACCCGCGCGGACTGGCGTGCCTCCGATCGCCCCGCACCCGGGCGTGCGCGCACCGGGTCGCCGAGACGCCGGCTCTGCCCGTGGCGATCCTGGTCATCATCGTGTCCATCGACATGGCGGCCGGCACCGGCCGGATCTGGCTGCCGCTGCTCGCCACCGGTCCCGCGCTGGCTGCCGCCACCAGCCGGCCCCGCGGGGTGCTGGGCGTAGGCGCCCTGGCCATCCTGCTCGGCGCGAGCATCGCCTACCGGCACGACATGGCCGTGCCGCACCTGGCCGTCGTGCTGGCCGCCCTGGTGACCGTCACCCTGGCGAGCGCCCTCGCCAGCGCCCTGCGGGCACGCCGTGAGCGGGTGCTGGCCGCCGTGCGCTCCGTCGCGGAGACCGCGCAGCACGCGCTGCTCCAGCCGGTGCCGGGGAGGGTCGGCCCGTTCCAGGTGGCGGTGCGCTACAGCGCGGCCGCCGCCGAGGCCCGGATCGGCGGCGACCTCTACGCCCTCGTCCCCACTCCGCACGGCGTGCGGATGATCGTCGGCGACGTGCGGGGCAAGGGGCTGCCGGCCGTAGGGACGGCCGCGCTGGTGCTGGGTGTGTTCCGGGAGGCGGCGTACGACGAGCCGGACCTGCTGGACGTGGTGTGCCGGATCGAGCGGAGCCTGGCGCGCAACCTGGGCGGCGACGACTTCGTCACCGCGGTGGTCGCCGGCTGCCCGGAGCCCGGGCGGCTGGAGATGGTCAACTGCGGTCACGCTCCCCCGCTGCTGATCCACGGCGACGAGGTGACGGCCGTCGAGACCGACCACCCCGCGCCGCCGCTCGGACTGCGCGCCCTGTCGGACCATTCCCCCCGCCTCCAGGTGGTGCCCTTCGGCGACGGCGACCAGCTGCTCCTCTACACCGACGGCGTCACCGAGGCGCGGGACGCCGAGCGCGCCTTCTACCCCCTGACCGAGGGGCTGACCCGGCATCTGTGCGACGAGCCGGACCGGACGCTGGCCGCGCTGCACGAGGACCTGCTGGACCATGTGGGCGGCCGGCTGCACGACGACGCGGCGCTGCTCCTGCTGCGCAGGCCCGCCGCCGTGCAGCCCGGGGAGGCCGCCGGGGTGCGCCCCGTGGCGGACGTGGACGGCGCCACGGCCGCCTGAGGCGCGTTCCCCGTCAGGGCCGCTGGGCGGCGATCAGACGCCGGTACCAGTGGTAGCTGTCCTTCGGCGTGCGCCGCTGGGTGGCGTAGTCGACGTGGACGATGCCGAACCGCTTGTCGTAGCCGAAGGCCCACTCGAAGTTGTCCAGCAGGGACCACACGTAGTAGCCGCGGACGTCGACGCCCGCGTCCAGCGCGGCCCGCAGCGCGGTGAGATGGCCGCGCAGATAGTCGACGCGGTCGGTGTCGTGCACCGCCCCGTCGGGGCTCACCCGGTCGTCCTCGGCCGAGCCGTTCTCCGTGATGTGCACGGGCGGCAGGGCGTCCCCGTACTGCTCCTTCAGCTCCACCAGGAGGTCGGTGAGGGTGCCGGGCGCCACCGGCCAGCCCATATCGGTCCGCCGGACGCCCGGCATCGGCACCTCGGCGTACCGGTTGTCGGTGGCCACGCGCAGGGCGGGGTCGCTCTCGCGGTGCGGGGCGTCGGCCACGACGATCGGGCGGTAGTAGTTGACGCCGAGGAAGTCCAGCGGCCGGGCGATCAGCTCCAGGTCGCCGTCACGGCGGAAGTCCTGCCCGGTGATCAGCTCGCCCCAGGTCTCCTCCTCGGTGTCCGGGTAGCGCCCGGCGAGGATCGGCTCCGTCCAGACCAGGTTGTGCAGGGTGTCGGCGCGTACCACCGCGGCCCGGTCGGCGTCGGAGTCCGTCGCGGGGAGGTGGTGGTCGAGGTTGAGGGTGATGCCGGCCTCGCGCACCCCGGCCGCGCGCAGCGCCTGTACGGCGAGTCCGTGGCCGACGAGCAGGTGGTGCGCGGCGGCGAGCGCGCCGCGGCCCTCCTGGGCGCCGGGGGCGTGGCGGCCGACGGAGTAACCGAGGAAGGCGCTGCACCAGGGCTCGTTGAGGGTGATCCAGCGGGGCACACGGTCGCCCAGATGGTCGGCGACGACGGCCGTGTACTCGGCGAACCGCTCCGCCGTCTCCCGTACGCGCCAGCCGCCCCGGTCCTCCAGGGCCTGCGGGAGGTCCCAGTGGTAGAGGGTGACGGCCGGTTCGACGCCGGCGGCGAGGAGTTCGTCGACCAGCCGGGAGTAGAAGTCCAGGCCCTTGGGGTTCACCGGTCCCGACCCGTCGGGCACGATCCGCGGCCAGGCGACGGAGAAGCGGTACGAGCCCACGCCGAGGTCGCGCAGCAGGGCCACGTCCTCCGGGTAGCGGTGGTAGTGGTCGCAGGCGACGTCGCCGGTGTCGCCGCCTGCCACCCGGCCGGGGGTGTGGCTGTAGGTGTCCCAGATCGACGGGCCGCGTCCGTCCTCGCGTGCCGCGCCCTCGATCTGGTAGGAGGCGGTGGCGGCGCCGAGGACGAAGCCGGGCGGGAACCGGGGGAAGTCGTTCATGCGGTTCGGGTCCATATCGGTTGGTTCTGCGGTCACTTGACGGAGCCTCCGGTGATGCCGGCGGCGATGTACTTCTGGGCGAGGACGAGCAGGATCGCGGCGGGCACGGTGGAGAGCACGGCCGCGGCCATGACCGAGCCCCAGTCCCCGACGTGCGCGCCGATGTACTGGTAGATGCCCAGCGTGATCGGCTTGACGTCGTCCGTGGTGTTCAGGGTGAGGGCGAACATGAAGTCGCTCCACGCGAACAGGAAGGCGAACAGGCCCGAGGTGATCAGGGCGTTGCGGCTCATCGGCAGCACCACCCGCAGGAACACCCGGACCGGTCCGGCACCGTCGATCTCGGCGGCCTCGATCACCTCGCCGGGGACGGACACCATGAAGGAGCGCATCAGCACGATGGAGAAGGGGATGCCGAGCGAGGCGTCCGCGAGCATCAGCCCGGCGTAGGAGTTGACCAGGCCGAGGTCGACGTACGAGGTGTAGAGGGCGTTGGCGATGACGATGCCCGGGACCATCTGGGTGATCAGGGTGCCGAACACGATGGTGCGCGAGCCGCGCAGGCCGAAGCGGGCCAGGCCGTAGGCGGCGGGCGCCGCGACCGCGAGGCAGATCACGACGGCGCCGGCGGACACCAGCAGGGAGGTCAGCAGGTTGCCGCCCTGGTCGGTGAGCGCCTTGGTGAAGCCGGAGAGGTCGAGCCCCGGGGGGACCGGGTCGACCTGGAGGAGGCCGGAGTCGGGCTGGAGCGCGGTGTTGAGCATCCAGTACAGCGGGAACAGCATCACCGCGAGGACGAGCAGACCCGCGACGGTGGAGCCCCAGCGGCGGCGGGGCGCGGTGGGCGCGTGGACGGCCATGGCGGTCACTTCCCCTCGGTGCGGTTGGCCCGCAGGTAGAACACCGCGAACACGGCGGAGATCAGGATCAGGACGTTGCCGACGACCGCACCGGCGCCGAAGTCCAGCTCCACGAAGGAGTTCTGGTAGGTGAGCGTGCCCAGGGTCTGGGTGGCGTCGGCGGGGCCGCCGTCGGTGAGGGCGAGGATCAGGTCGAGGATCTTCACCGTCGACATGAAGCCGAGCACCAGCACGACCGTGATCACCGGCTTGAGCAGCGGCAGGGTGACGGAGCGGAAGGCGCGCCAGGCGGAGGCGCCGTCCAGGGAGGCCGCCTCGTACAGCTCCTTGGGGATCTCCTGGAGGCCGCCGTAGAGGATGACCATGTTGAACGGGATGCCGATCCAGACGTTCACCAGGATCACCGAGAGCAGCGCCGTGCCGGGGCTGGTCAGCCACGGGGTGTGTCCGCCGAGGCCGAAGGTGTCGAGGAAGGTGTTGAGTACGCCGGTGTCCTGGTCGAGGATGCGGCGCCAGACGACGCCGGACACCACCATGGGCACCAGCCAGGGCAGCAGGATCAGGGAGCGCAGGACGCCGCCGAGGGGGAAGCGGCGGTTGAAGAAGACGGCGAGGGCCAGGCCGACGCAGAACTGGCCGAGCAGGGAGCCCGCCGTGAAGACGAGGGTGTGCCAGAGGGCCTTGCCGAACAGGGCGTCCTGGAAGACGGACGACCAGTTGTCGGCGCCGTTGAAGGGGGCCTCGCCGGTGAAGAAGGTCTTCGGCGTGTAGTGCTGGAAGCTCATCACGACGTTCCGGACGAGCGGGTAGCCGAAGAACAGCAGCATGAAGACGACGGCGGGGGCGACGAAGCCCCAGCGGGTGAGCCTGCGGCACAGCCGGGCGCGGGCCGGGCCGGGCGCGGCGCTCTTCCTGGGCGCGGCGGCCGGCGGGGCGGTGGCGGTGGACGTGGTCATGGGCGCTTACCTCAGTTCCCGCTCGTGGCCCGCTGCTGGGCGCGCTTCAGGGCGGCCTCGCTGGACTGTCCGGTGAGGGCGGACTGGAAGGCGCTCTGCAGGGCGAGGGAGACGGCCGGCCAGCCGGCGCCGACCTGCGCGGTGCGGGAGCGCGCGGTGGCCACCTGGTCGGCCAGCGCGTCCAGTTCGGGCACCTTCGACCGCCACACGGCGGCGGCCCGCTCGTCGGCGGGGACCATCCAGCTGTTGAGGGCGTAGCTGAGCTGTTCCTTCTCGCCGGTCAGACAGGCGACGATCCGGCCCGCCATGCGCTGGCGGCCGTCGTCGCCGGTGCGGGGCACGGTGAGCACGGCGCCGCCGAGCGGGGCGACCGAGTCGGCGCCCGCCTCGGGGACCGGGATCTCGGCGAGACCCCAGTTGAGGTCGGGGTCGCTGTTGAGGGTCTCGACCTGCCAGGGGCCGTTGATCATCATGGCGGCGTTTCCGGCCATGAACTGGTCGTTGACGTCGGCCTGGGTCCAGTTGACCGTGGACCGGGAGAGCGAGCCGTCCTTCAGCAGCGCCTTCCAGAAGTCGAGCGCCTCGACGACCTCCGGGCTGTCGAGCTCGCGTTCGTCGCCGCCGTTGGACCACATGAACGGGGTGAACTGGAAGACGCCGTCCTCGGCGCCGCCCGCGCTGAGCGCCAGGCCGTAGCGCTTGCCGCGGGTCAGCTCGCGCGCGGCTTCGCGCAGATCGTCCCAGGTGGCGGGGGTGCGGATGCCGGCCTCGGCGAGGACGTCCTTGTCGTAGAAGAGGGCGAGGGTGTTCACGGAGCGGGCGGCCCCGTAGTACGTGCCCCGGTAGGAGCCGAAGTCGACGATGCCGTCGGGCACATGGTCGGTGGACAGGCCGAGGGTGCGCAGGTCGGCCAGTCCCCCGGCCTCGGCGAACACCGGCATCTCGGAGGCGTCGAACTGGACGACGTCCGGCAGTGACTTGGACGAGGCCATGCGCAGCGCCTTGGTCATGACCTGGGACGCGGGGACGCTCTGCTGCTCGACGGTGACGCCGAGCCGCTTGCCGCAGCGGGCCATCGCCTCCGCGTCCCAGCGGTGGTAGGTCTCGTCGGTCGAGGAGTTCAGGACGGTGTACACGTCGTCGTCACGCCCGGCGGCGCAGCCGGTCAGCGCCGCCGTGGCGACGAGGGCCGACGCGGCGGCGAGCGAGGTGACGGCTCTGCGGGCGCGTCCGCGGAGGCGCGGACGACGTGCGGCAACCGTTGGATGTGCTGTCACGGTGGGTGCCCCTGGGTGGGACCGGCCCGGCGGGTACCGAGGCCGGCGGCTCTGTGGAAGGGTAGGTGAAGCGCTTCGACAACGGGCCGCCGCGGTCGGGGTCTCGTCTGGCGCTGCACCGGGGTGTAATTTGTTTGGCCTGTTTACTAATACGTCAGCGCGAGTCTGTCGCGCTAGCCCCCCAGCGGCACGATCTCCTTGCGCCAGGGCGTGACAGGTTCCGCGGATCCTGTCATAGTTCCTGGTCAGAGGTTCCCCTCGCACCTCCTTCGCCCTCCCCATCCCGAGGAAGACCATGAAATTCACCGACGGCTTCTGGCGCATCCGCGACGGCGTCCAGATCTCGTACGCCACCGAGGTGCGAGATGTCCGCGCGGAATCGAAGCGCTTCACCATCTATGCGTCGACGAAAAGGGTGACGCGTCGGGGCGACACCCTGAACGCCCCGCTGGTCACGGTCGACTGCTTCTCCCCCGCCGAGGGCGTCGTCGGCGTGCGGGTCACCCATCACGCCGGGAAGCGCAGGCCCGGACCTGACTTCGCGCTGGCCTCGGAGGCCGGTGGCGCGGGCGAGGTGCGCCGGGACGGCGCGGTCACGGAGCTGACCAGCGGCCCGCTCACCCTGCGGCTGGACACGGAGGGCGGTTTCGGGCTCACCTTCCTCGACGCGGACGGGCGGGAGCTGACCCGCGCGGGCGTCAAGAGCACGGCGTACGCCACCACCGCCGACGGGACGCACCACGTGCTGAGCCGGCTGTCCCTCGGCGTCGGCGAGAACGTCTACGGCCTGGGCGAGCGCTTCACCCCGTTCGTGAAGAACGGCCAGACCGTCGACGTGTGGCAGGCCGACGGCGGCACCAGCAGCGAACAGGCCTACAAGAACGTCCCGTTCTACCTCTCCTCACGCGGCTACGGCGTCTTCGTCAACCACCCCGGTCAGGTCTCCTTCGAGGTCGGCTCGGAGTCCGTCGGGCAGGTGCAGTTCAGCGTCGAGGACCAGACGCTGGAGTACTACGTGATCGCGGGCCCGACGCCGAAGGAGGTCCTGGGCCGGTACACCGCGCTCACCGGCCGCCCGGCGCTGCCGCCCGCCTGGTCGTTCGGCCTGTGGCTGAGCACGTCGTTCACCACCTCGTACGACGAGGCGACGGTGACCTCCTTCGTCGACGGCATGGCGGAGCGCGGCATACCGCTGTCGGTGTTCCACTTCGACTGCTTCTGGATGCGCGAGTACCAGTGGTGCGACTTCCGGTGGGACCCGGAGGTGTTCCCGGACCCGGAGGGCATGCTGGCCCGGCTCAAGGACAAGGGCCTGCGGATCAGCGTGTGGATCAACCCGTACATCGCGCAGAAGTCGCCGCTGTTCGACGAGGCCGCGGCGCTCGGGCACCTGGTGCGCCGGGCCGACGGCGACGTGTGGCAGTGGGACCTGTGGCAGGCCGGCATGGGCCTGGTCGACTTCACCGGCCCGGACGCCCGCGCCTGGTTCCAGGGCAAGCTGAAGGCGCTGCTCGACCAGGGGGTGGACTGCTTCAAGACGGACTTCGGCGAGCGCATCCCGACCGACGTCGTCTGGCACGACGGCTCGGACCCCGAGCGGATGCACAACTACTACACGCACCTGTACAACCGCACCGTGTTCGAGCTGCTGGAGAAGGAGCGCGGACAGGGCGAGGCGGTCGTCTTCGCCCGGTCGGCGACCGCCGGCGGGCAGCAGTACCCGGTGCACTGGGGCGGCGACTGCTGGTCGTCCTTCGAGGCGATGGCGGAGTCGCTGCGCGGCGGTCTGTCGCTGTCGCTGAGCGGGTTCGGCTTCTGGAGCCACGACATCGGCGGCTTCGAGGGCACGCCCTCCCCGGAGGTGTTCAAGCGCTGGCTGGCCTTCGGTCTGCTGTCGTCGCACAGCAGGCTGCACGGCTCCACGTCGTACCGGGTGCCGTGGGAGTTCGGCGACGAGGCGGTGGACGTCGCCCGGCAGTTCACGCTGCTGAAGCACCGGCTGATGCCGTACCTGTACGGCGCGGCGGCCGAGGCGCACCGCACGGGCGTGCCGGTGATGCGGCCGATGCTGCTGGAGTTCCCGGACGACCCGGCGTGCCGCCCGCTGGACCGCCAGTACATGCTCGGCCGCGACCTGCTGGTAGCGCCCGTGTTCAGCGCGGACGGCGACGTGGAGGTGTACGTGCCGGAGGGCACCTGGACGCATCTGCTGAGCGGCGAGCGGGTGACGGGCCCGTGCTGGCGCACCGAGCGCCACGGCTACGACAGCCTCCCGCTGTACGTCCGTGAGGGCGCGGTGCTGCCGCTCGCCGGGGACGACTCCCGCCCGGACGGCGACTGGCTGGACGCGCCGGTGCTGCTGGTCCACCCGTCGGACGCGTCCGACTACACGGCGGAGGTCACCGTGCCGGACACGGCGGGTCTTCCGGCGGCGACATTCCACGTCCGGCGGGACGGGGACATGCTGAGGGTGACGGCGTCGGGCACGGACCGGCCGTTCACGGTGCGGGTGCCGGGCGGGGCGGAGGCGTCGGGAGCCGGTGAGGTGACGGTGGCCGTGGCCTCGGGGTGAGCGTGTCGGGGTCGGCTGGGTGAGCCTGCCGGCCACGGCTAGGTGAGCCTGCCGGCGCGGCCGCGCCGGCTCGCCCTGTCAGTACGCGTCGTCCTCCGGGTGGCTGCCCGGGCTGTGCCCGGGGCCGGCCAGGGGCGTCGGGGAGAGGGCCTCCGGCTCCTCGCCGGGCTCCAGCAGGGTGTCCGCCGCGCCCACGATCAGCGGGTCCGGCTTGCCGAGCGCCTCGTGGTCCTTGGCCGGGTAGTCGCAGCGGTCGAGGAGACTGCGCATCGCCTCGAGGCGCCCGCGCCGCTTGTCGTTGTTCTTCACGACCGTCCACGGCGCGTGCGGGGTGTCCGTGGCGCGGAACATCTCCACCTTGGCCTTGGTGTAGTCGTCCCAGCGGTCCAGCGACTCCAGGTCCATCGGCGACAGCTTCCAGCGCCGCAGCGGGTCGACCTGGCGGATGGCGAAGCGGGTGCGCTGCTCGGCCCGGGACACCGAGAACCAGAACTTCACCAGCATGATGCCGTCGTCGGTGAGGAGCTTCTCGAACAGCGGGGTCTGCTCCAGGAACAGCCGGTACTCCTCCTCCGTGCAGAAGCCCATGACCCGCTCGACGCCGGCCCGGTTGTACCAGGAACGGTCGAAGAAGACGATCTCGCCGCGGGCCGGGAGGTGGGCCACGTAGCGTTGGAAGTACCACTGCCCCGCCTCCCGCTCGGTCGGCTTCTCCAGGGCGACCACGCGTGCGCCGCGCGGGTTGAGGCGTTCCATGAACCGCTGGATGGTGCCGCCCTTGCCGGCCGCGTCGCGTCCCTCGCAGACGACGACCATCCGCTGGCCGGTGTCCTTCACCCACCGCTGCATCTTCAGCAGCTCTATCTGCAGGACGCGCTTCGTGCGCTCGTACTCCGACCTGCGGATCTTGCGGTCGTACGGGTGGTTCTCGCGCCACGTCTCGATGGGGGTGCCGTCGGCGTCCAGCAGCACGGGGCGCTCCGGCCGCCGGGCGTCCACCTCCAGCCCGTGCAGCAGGTTCTCGCCGGTGGTGCGTGGCTCCTTCGTTCCCGTGTCACGCCCCTGTCGCTCGTCCGGGTGGTCGGCCGTCACGTCGTCTCCCGCCTTTCGCGTCCCGTCTCACCGGGCCCCCTTGTGCAGCGTATGCCCGGACGGGCGCGCGCGGTGATGCGTGGGCGGGTGCCCGCGCGGGGCGCGCCGAAGCAGGGCTGCGGGCGGTGATTCGGCGGCGGGCTGAGGGGAAGTCGGGGCGGGCCGAGAGGCGCGCGCCCGCGCGGGCGGTGGTCCGCCGCCCCCGAGGCCGCGCTGTCCTGTCCGGCTGGGAGAGGTGAGGACGTGCAGATCGATCTCAAGGGCCGTACGGCGCTGGTCACGGGTTCCACCCAGGGCATCGGGGCGGCGATCGCCGCCGGGCTCGCGCGGGCGGGGGCGCGGGTAGCGGTGAACGGGCGCTCGGAGGAGCGGGTGCGGGAGGGCGCGGCCGCGCTGGAGCGGGAGGTGCCGGGGGCCGAGGTGGTGCCGGTCGCGGCGGACGTCACCACGGAGGAGGGCGCCCGGCGGGTCGTGGAGACGCTCCCCCGGGTGGACGTCCTGGTGAACAACCTCGGCGTGTTCGGCTCCGCCGACCCGCTGGAGATCAGCGACGACGAGTGGCGCCGCTACTTCGAGGTGAACGTCCTGTCGGCGGTCCGCCTGATCCGTCTCCTGCTGCCCGGGATGACGGAGCGCGGCTGGGGCCGGGTGCAGAACATCGCCAGCGACTCGGCGATCGTCACCCCGGCCGAGATGATCCACTACGGCATGTCGAAGACCGCGCTGCTCGCCGTGACCCGCGGCTTCGCCAAGCAGGCGGCGGGCACGGGCGTCACGGTGAACTCGGTCATCGCGGGTCCGACGCACACGGGCGGGGTGGAGGACTTCGTCCACGAGCTGGTGGACCGCGACCTGCCGTGGGAGGAGGCGCAGCGCGCCTTCATGCGCGAGTACCGGCCGCAGTCGCTGCTGCAGCGGCTGATCGAGCCGGAGGAGATCGCCAACATGGTCGTGTACCTGTCCTCCGAGCAGGCGTCGGCGACGACGGGCGGCGCGGTGCGGGTGGACGGCGGGTACGTGGACTCGATCCTGCCGTGAGGTGACCCCCGCCTCGCGTGGGGGGCCGGCACCCGCGGGGCAGGTGCCGGCCGTCGGGCGTCCGTACGGTCCTACGCCCTGATCCGGTCGCGGATCCAGACGCCGGCGGGCTTGAGCGACTGCGTGCCGGTCCAGGGGCCGTGGGCGGCGCAGGTGCCCGGGGTGAACACGGCTCCGCTGCGGTGGTCGTCGGAGAAGTTCCAGTTGACCCAGCTGATCTTCTTCTGCGCCATGAGGTCGAGGTAGCGCTGGGACATCGCGAAGTCGTCGGCGCCCTCACCGGCGTAGTTCTGCGTGCCGAACTCGGTCACGAACACGGGGATCCGGTCGGCGGCGCGGGAAAGGGCCGCGAGGTACTCGTCGCGGTGCGAGGCGGCGTAGAAGTGGAACGTGTACATGATGTTGGAGGCGTCGACCGGGTCGTTCACGACCTCCGACTCGTCGGCCCCCTCCGACACGCCGAACGACGACCAGGCCCGGGTGCCGACGAGGACGGGCGCGTCGGGGTCCTGGGCGCGGACGACCGGGATGATCCGCTCGGCGTACTCCTTGATGCGGGACCAGCTGACGCCGCTGGGCTCGTTGGCGATCTCGTAGAGGACGTTCACGCGGTCCTTGTGGCGGCTCGCGATGTCGGTGAAGAACCTGGTGGCGCGGTCGAGGTTGGCCGTGGGGTCGCCGGGGGTCAGCATGTGCCAGTCGACGATCACGTACAGGCCGCGGTCGCTCGCCTGCCGGATCAGCCGGTCGGCGAGGGCGGTGAAGTGCGCGGGGTCGGTCTCGTAGCCGCCCTCCTGGACGTAGGTGGAGACCCGGAGGACGTCGGCGCGCCAGTCGTGGGCGAGGGCGTCGAGGGAGGCGTCGGTCAGGCACTGGGCGTACCACTGGGTGCCGTGGCTGCTCATGCCGCGCAGCTGGACGGGGGCGCCGTGCTGGTTGCAGAGCTGGGTGCCGCAGACCTGGAGGCGGCCGTTGGCGTCGACGGGGGTGGTGGCGCGGTTCATGATCGGCACGTCCGCACGGTACCCGGTGGGGCGGGCGGTGGCGGGCAGGGCGGCGGTCAGGAGGAGGAGAAGGGCGCCGGCGAGGGCCTTGAGGAGAGCGCCGGGGCGCGCACTCGCTTTCGGACGCGGTCGCGGAGGTGGTTTCGGACAGGCTGATGCTGTGTGGGGGACCGGTGTCATGTGGGGGGACTCCGTCCGGGACATGGGTGGTTAGGAAAGTTTCCTAACGGGATGAAACTGCGGCCGCACGCGGACGGCAAGGGGCGTGACGGAGCCTTCCGGCTCGCGGGCGCGTGCGCCCGCTCGCCTTCAGCGCAGGACGAGCTGGACGAGAGCGACGCCGCCGACGGCGATGACGAGGGCGCGCAGGACGGCGGGCGGGAAGCGGCGGCCCGTCGCGGCCCCGAGCTGTCCGCCCAGCGTGGAGCCGGCCGCGATGAGGGCGACGGCGGTCCAGTCGAAGTCGGCGACGAAGAGGAAGAAGACGGCGGCGACCGTGTTGACGACGGCGACGAGGACGTTCTTGACGGCGTTGAGCCGCTGGAGAGGCTCGTCGAGGAGCAGTCCCATCAGGGAGATGTAGATGATTCCCTGGGCGGCGGCGAAGTAGCCGCCGTAGACGCTGGCGAGTGTCAGCCCGGCGAACAGCGTCCGCCCGCCGTCCCGCTTCACGGGCCGGTCCGCGGACCGGCGCTCCCGCACCTTGCGGCTGATCAGCGGCTGGAGGGCGACGAGGACGAGGGCCAGCCCGACCAGACAGGGCACGATCGTCTCGAACGCCTCGGCGGGCAGGGCGAGCAGCAGGACGGCGCCGGTGATCCCACCGAACGCGCAGCCTACGGCCAGCCTGCGGACGCGGCGGCCCTGCCCTGCCAGTTCACGGCGGTACCCGACGGCCCCGCTGACGGCGCCGGGCACGAGTCCGAGGGCGTTGGACACGGTGGCGGTCAGGGGCGACAGCCCGGCGGCGAGCAGCACGGGGAACGTGACGAGCGTGCCGGACCCGACGACGGCGTTCAGGGCCCCGGCCCCGGCCCCGGCGCCGAACACCCCGAGCATCTCGAGGGGGGTCATGCCGCACCTCGGGCGGGTCGCGTGGAGTGGTGGCGGTCGGAGGGGGCGGCGGGGACGCTCATGAGGGCACGCTAGCTGGCGGTTGGTTCGGCGCCTGCCGAAACGTGGCCGCCGGGGTCCCGCAGAGCGTGCTGCTGGGCGTCTCCTATCTGCAGTCCCGCTGGGACGCGCACGACGGCGCCCCGAGCGTCACCGGCGGCTACGGGCCCATGCACCTGGCCGACGCCCGTACGGCGCCCGCCTCCGCCGGGCACCACGCGTCCGGCAGCGAGGACCCGCGCGGCGACGACGCCCGTCCGGCGCTGCGGCCCTCTCGTCCTGTCGCCTTGTCGTCTACCAGCTCTGCCGACACGGACCGTCGGCGGCGCCGCGCGGCGTCCACGCAGGCCGGGCGCCCTCGCGTCCACCCCATCGAGGTGGTGGACGACGAACGGCGGTGGCCGGCGAAGTCGCCGGCCACCGCCGTTCCGTACCGGACGACTACGCGCCCGGTACCGGGGTCCTGCTAGGCCGCGCGGTCCATCGACGGCTTCGTGCGCGGCTTGCGGCGCGGGGCCGCGTCGTCGCTGCGGCGGGTGCGGCCGGCGGCGCGGTCCTGGCCGGCCTGGGCGCCGCCCTTGGCCGTGCCGCCCTGGCCCTGGCCCTGCCCCTGACGGCCCGGTGCGCCGCGACGGCGACGGTTGCGGGACGGGGAGGAGGAGGTGCGGCGGGGGCGTTCCGCGACCGGGACCGTGATGACGACCGGGACACCGGAGGGCGTCCGCGCGCCGGTGATGCGGGTCAGCTCCTCGTCGCCCGGGCGTACCTGCGTGATGCGCGGGGTGATGCCCGCCTGGGACATCAGCCGGGCGACGTCGCGCCGCTGGTCCCGCGTGACCAGGGTGATCACGCTGCCGGACTCGCCGGCGCGGGCCGTACGGCCGCCGCGGTGGAGGTAGTCCTTGGGGTCGCCGGGCGGGTCGACGTTGACGACCAGGCCGAGGTCGTCGACGTGGATGCCGCGCGCGGCGACGTTCGTCGCCACCAGGACGGTGACGTGACCGTCCTTGAACTGGGTGAGCGTCCGCGTCCGCTGCGGCTGCGACTTGCCGCCGTGCAGGCCGGCGGCGCGCACGCCGTTGTTCAGCAGGTGCTTGGTGAGGCGGTCCACCGCGTGCTTGGTGTCGAGGAACATGATGACCCGGCCGTCGCGCGCGGCGATCTCCGTGGTCGTCTGGCGCTTGTCCGTCTCGTCGACGTGGAGCAGGTGGTGCTCCATGGTGGTCACCGCGCCCGCGGACGGGTCGACGGAGTGCACCACCGGGTCGCTGAGGTAGCGGCGGACGAGCTGGTCGACGTTGCGGTCGAGCGTGGCCGAGAAGAGCAGGCGCTGGCCGTCGGGCCGGACCTGGTCGAGCAGCCGGGTGACCTGGGGCATGAAGCCCATGTCGGTCATCTGGTCGGCCTCGTCGAGCACCGTGATGGCGACCTCGTCGAGTATGCAGTCGCCCCGGTCGACCAGATCCTTCAGCCGTCCGGGCGTCGCGACGACGACCTCGGCGCCGGCCCGCAGGGCGGACGCCTGCTTGCCGATCGACAGGCCGCCGACGACGGTCGCGATCCGCAGCCGCACGGAGCGGGCGTACGGGGTCAGCGCGTCGTTGACCTGTCCGGCGAGCTCCCGGGTGGGGACGAGGACGAGGGCGAGCGGCTTGCGGGGCTCGGCACGGCGGCCGGCCGTGCGGGCGAGCAGCGGCAGGCCGAAGGCGAGGGTCTTGCCGGAGCCGGTGCGGCCACGGCCGAGGACGTCACGGCCGGCCAGGGAGTTCGGCAGCGTGGCCGCCTGGATGGGGAACGGCGCGGTGACGCCTTCCTTGCCGAGAGTGGCGAGCATCTCGCCGGGGAGGCCGAGGTCCTCGAAGGCCTCGACGGCGGGGAGCGCGGGGGTGATCGTCTTGGGGAGGGCGAACTCCCCCGACGTCACGTTCCTGCGGCCCGAGCCGCCCTTGCCCTGCCCCTGGCGGGGCGCACCGCCGCGGCCGCCGGCGGCGCCGAAGCGGCGGCCGCCGCCCTTGGGGGCGCCCTTGTAGGCGGAGCGGGTGCGGGCGGATCGATCGTTCGCGCGTGCCTGTGTCACGGAGAACCTTCCTTGATGTGGCGCGTCTCAAGGAATGTCCGCCGCAGTGGGGCACGGGGAATTGCAAGAACGAGCCTGGGTGAAGGGGGCCGCGGGGGCGGTTCCGCCCGGTGAGGGCGCGACCCATGAGAAGCAGCGACGGGAGTGTGCACCTCTCCGTGTGATCCGTGTGAGATCTTGCTGCGCAGTAGGCGCCGGTGCTGGCGCAGTGCCGGTCCCTCCGACCCCGCGGGTCGATGACCGCACGACTACAACAGAGATCGACACTAGCACGGCGATCGCGGAAGCACTGTGACGGGCGTCGCCCGCCCCTCTCCCCGGGGCTGGAAATCGCCGCCCTGACCGGGAAGGATCCGGTAGGTGAAGCGACCGTTGCTGTTCCTGGACGTGGACGGCCCCCTCCATCCCTACGCGGCCCAGCCCGAGAGGCGCCCCGAGGGTTACATCACCCTCAGGGTGCCCCGTAACGCCGCCCTTGTTGACGAGGGGAGCCTGTCGTCCCGCCGGCGGCCCTTGCGGGTCTGGCTCAATCCCGTCCACGGACGTGCCCTGCTCGGGCTGGGATACGACCTGTGCTGGGCGACGACATGGATGGCCGAGGCCAACCACTGGATCGCACCGGCCCTCGGCCTCCCCGAACTCCCCTACGTCGACTTCGGCGACGCGCTCTTCCGGGAGCGCCTCGACGGAGTCCACTGGAAGACCGCGTTGCTGGTCGAGCACGCCGACGGCCGCCCCTTCGCCTGGGTGGACGACGAACAGACCGCACCGGACCGGGCGTACGTCGACGCCCACCACCGCGGGCCGGCGCTTCTGCACCATGTCGACCCGCGCATCGGCCTCCGCGACGACGACTTCCGCGCCCTCGCGGACTTCGCGCGCTCCTTGGACGACTCACAGGGCGCCGGCCCTCGGCTGTTCCGCTAGGCCAGGGTCACAGCCTCGCCGCTCCGCTCCTGGTACCCCCGATGACGGGCAGGAAGGGGAACGCAACAAGCAGCGCCATCGCAACGAGGAGGCCGGCCGTGTAGAGCGGCCCCATGGCGCCGGCTTCGGTGCCGAGTGCGGCCCCGGCCGCGACCGGGCCGACCGCGGCGCCCACGTTGAGCGCCGCCGTCGCGTACGAGCCGGCCATCGTCGGTGCGCCCGCCGCCTCGTGGAGGACGCGGGCGATCAGTGTGCTGCCCAGCGCGAACGACAGCGCGCCCTGCACGAACACGAGCGGGAACAGGGCGACCGGCTCATGAGCCAGCAGTGCCAGAGCCGGCCAGCCGATCAGCAGCAGGGGGCCGGCGACCGCGACGACCGTGCCGGGGCTGCTGTCGGACAGCCGTCCGGCGACGGTGACGCCGGCGAAGGAGCCCGCGCCGAAGAGCACCAGAGCGACGGACACCCACAGCTCGTCCAGCCCGGCGGCGTCGGTCACCACGGGGGCGAGGAACGTGAGGCCGCCGAAGGTCGCCGCGTTCACCAGCGCGCCGAGCAGCATCACCAGGAGCAGCCGGGGCCGCGCGAGTTGGGCGAGTTCCGTGAGCAGTGCCGGCTTGCCACTCCCCTCGTGCGCGGCATCCCCGGCCGGGACGCCTTTGAGGATGCCGACAGCCGCCGGCAGGCAGAGCGCGGCGACGGCCCAGAAGGTGGCCTGCCAGCCGAACACCGTGCCGAGCACCGCACCACCGGGAACCCCGGCGATGGTGGCCAGCGTCGTGCCGGACAACAGCACCGCCAACGCGCGTCCCTTCCGGTCCGGCGGGACCAGGGCCGCCGCGGCTGCCAGGGCGACGGCGAGAAAGCCGGCGTTCGCGAGCGCGGCGACGACCCGGGTGGCGAACAGGAGCGCGAGGCTCGTGGACACCGCACCCACCGCGTGGGCCGCGGCGAAGGCAAGGAGGAAGCCCAGCAGGGCAGGACGCCTGGGCCGGTTGCGGGCGGACGCGGCCACCAGGGGCGCTCCGACGGTCATGCCGATCGCGTAGGCCGAGGTGAGCGCGCCCGCTGTCCCGACGCTGACGTCGAGATCCAGGGCGATGTCCGGCACGAGGCCGGAGAGCATGAACTCCGAGGTGCCCATGGCGAAGATCGCCAGGGCGAGCAGGTACAGCGGGAGAGGCATCGAGTGGCTCCGAGGTGAGGAGAGGCACGAGAGGGTCATCTCGTCACCGCGGCCAGCCGTGAACACACACGCGCCCCACCGCGGAAGGCGGCGGGACGACGGGACGACGAACTCGGTGGTTCAGGGACTGACGGCGTGACCGACAGCCCCCACCTCGTCCGACTCAGGACTCGACATGCCTCGCACGCTACCCGGCCGGCGGCCCCGGAAGCATTCCGGTTTCACCTCGGGCGCCCCGCCGGTCCGCAAACCGGTCCCGCCGGTCAGCAAACCGGTCCCGCCGGTCCGCGGAACCTCAGGGCGCCAGACTCCGCCGCACACGGAACTCGTTGCCCTCCGGGTCGGCCGTCACCGTCCAGGTGCGGTCCGGGCCCTGGCCGACGTCCACGCGAGTGGCTCCGAGGACCTCCAGGCGCGTCGCCTCCGCCTCCGTGGTGCGGTCGACCGGACTGACGTCCAGGTGGAGGCGGCTCTTGAGCTTCTTCTCCTCGGGGACCCGGATGAAGACCACGGTGGGCGGCGCCTGGCGGGCGCGGACTGCTCCACCGTGGGTTCGGGAGCCTATCTCGGCCCTGTCCTCGGCCCGTTCGAGCACCTCGAAGTCCAGGACCGCGCACCAGAAGGCCGCCAGCCGTTCCGGGTCGTGGCAGTCGACCACCAACTCGGTGAGCCGGCCGGCCACTTACGCCGCCCCGCCGGCCGGCACCCGCGCCACGCCCGCGTAGATCCCGCTGTCCTCCGCCGCCGGCGCGGGCTCCGCGCGGAACCACTCCGGGGCCGTCACCAGGCCCGGATCGACGAGTTCGAGGCCGTCGAAGAAGCGGGCGACCTCGTCACGGGTGCGGAAGCCGAGGCGGATGCCGGCGCGGGCGTACTCCTCGGTGACCTTGGCGGCCAGGTCGGACTGAAGGTCGGACGCGGCGTGGGACAGGACGAGGTGGCTGCCCGGCGGCAGCGCCCCCACCAGCTCCCGGACGATGCCCTGCGGGTCCTGGTCGTCGGGGAGGAAGTGGAGGAGGGCGATCAGGGACAGCGCGATCGGGCGCGAGAAGTCGAGGACGTCGCGGGCGTGCCGCAGGATCTCGCCCGGGTCGCGCACGTCGGACTGGACGTAGTCCGTGGCGCCCTCGGGGCTGCTGACGAGCAGCGCCTCGGCGTGACGCAGCACGATCGGGTCGTTGTCGACGTAGACGATCCGCGCCGCGGGGACCACGCGCTGCACTATCTGGTGCAGGTTCGGCTCGGTGGGTATGCCCGTGCCGACGTCGAGGAACTGGTCGACGCCCTGGTCCGCGAGCCAGGCGGCGGCGCGGTGCATGAACGCGCGGTTCTGCCGGGCGGCGTCCTTGGCCTGCGGCGGGAGCTTACGGCCGACGGCCTCGTCGACCGGGTAGTTGTCCTTGCCGCCCAGCAGCCAGTCGTAGACCCGCGCGGGTTGGGCCCTGCTGGTGTCGGTCCGTGGCGGGGTGGGGGGTGTGCCCGTCGGCATGACACGTCCGTTCCGATGAGTGCGACGGCTCTGGCGCCCTGACGATCATGAGTCTCGCACATCAACGCCCCTGCCGACAGGGGTGGTTGATTCCTCGACGACCGTCAGAATCCATCGACGACGTGCACCTCAGCGCCCTGGCGGCGGTGGCGCGGTGCTCTCCCTGAGGACCAGCCGCGCCGGCACCAGCGTGGTGCCCCCCTCCCACTCCTCCTGCCGCACCTTCCGCAGCACCGCCTGCACGCACAGCCGCCCCACCTCGGCGAAGTCCTGGTGCAGGGTGGTCAGCGGCGGCAGGAACGACGACGCCTCCGGGATGTCGTCGAAGCCGACCACGCTGACGTCCTCCGGCACCCGTCTGCCGTGTTCGTGCAGCGCTCTCAACAGCCCCAGCGCCATCTGGTCGTTGGCGGCGAAGACGGCCGTGCAGTCCTCGCGGGCGGCGAGTTCGAGGCCGGCCCGGTAGCCGGACTCGGCCGACCAGTCGCCGCGCACCAGCGGCGGCAGTTCGCGGCCCGCCTCGGTGAGCGCGGCGCGCCAGGCGTCCTCACGGCGCTGGGCCGCGAACGAGTCCTCGGGGCCCGCGAGATGCCACACCGTGCGGTGGCCGAGGCCGAGCAGGTGCTGTACGGCGGCGCGGGTGCCGCCGTGCTGGTCGGTGTCGACGACCGTGTAGCGGTCGCCGGCGTCGGAGTCGACGACCACCACCTGGACGTGCGGCGGGAGTTGGACCGTCGCCGCGTCCAGGAGGTGCACCTCCATGATGACGATCACGGCGTCGACGGCGAGCTCCTCGAGGCGGGTGAACGCCCCGCGCACCTCGTCCTGCGTGGGCACGGCGACCGGCAGCAGCGTCACCGCGTACCCCTCGCCGGCCGCGGAGTTGGCGATGGCCTCCAGGGTGCGGACGTTTCCGGTGGTCGAGAGCGAGAAGGTGATCACGCCTATGGTGCGGAACTCGCCCCGCTTCAGGGCGCGGGCGGCACTGTTGGGCCGGTAGCCGAGCTCCTTCATCGCGGCGAGCACCTGGCGGCGGGTCTCCTCGGTCACCCCGGGGTAGCCGTTGGAGACGCGGGAGACCGTCTGTGCCGAGACCCCCGCGAGCCGCGCCACGTCCGCCATGGAGGCCGTGGCGCGGGCCCGGGTGCGACGCCGGGGGGCGGGCGAGGCCGTCCCCCCGCCGTCTCCCGCCGTCGCGGCGCCCGGACCGCCCGGGTTCATCGCCGCGTCGTCGACCGTCTCCACGTGCTTCCCCCCGCCTTCCTGTCTCTCGTGTCACGGTCCGTCTGAGGACCCTTGACCGTCGTCATCGGGGCAGTGTAGACATGCCGCCACCGGATGTTTACGTAAACATAACAGCTCACGGCGTTTCCCGGCCGGGTGATGTTTACGCAACCATCCGGACCGGGCGACCTGCCGCCCGGCTTCGTGCCGGGTGCCGAGCCGCTGGTTACCGGAACGCCGAACAGCGAGGAACGACATGACGACGCTGCAACCGCCGGCGGCCGCAGAGCCGCGGCCGGCCCCGCCTCCGGTGAGACGGGACCGGCGCTCATGGAAGGGCTGGGGGTTCATCGGTCCGTTCGCGGCCGTGTTCGCCCTGGTGTTCCTCGCACCGATCGCCTACTCGGTCTATCTCAGCCTGTTCCGCGACCAGCTCATCGGCGGCACGACGTTCGTCGGCCTGGAGAACTACCAGCAGGCGCTGAAGGACGAGCTGTTCTGGGCGTCGCTGGGCCGGGTCGCGCTGTTCCTGGTGATCCAGGTGCCGATCATGCTGGGCATCGCCCTGCTGGTGGCGCTCGCCCTGGACAGCGGCCGGCTCTACGGCACGAACTTCTTCCGCATCACGATCTTCCTGCCGTACGCGGTGCCCGCCGTGGTCGCCACCCTGATGTGGGGCTTCATGTACGGCACCAAGTACGGCCTGGTCGGGGACTTCAACTCCGCCTTCGGCTGGTCGCTGCCCGACCCGCTCTCCGCCGACCTGGTGCTGGCCTCCATCGGCAACATCGTCACGTGGGAGTTCGTCGGCTACAACATGCTGATCTTCTACGCGGCGCTGCGGGTCGTCCCGCACTCCCTGTACGAAGCGGCGGAGATCGACGGCGCGAGCCAGTGGCGGGTGATCACCGCGATCAAGCTGCCCGCCATCCGCGGCGCGCTGGTCATCGCGACGATCTTCTCCATCATCGGCAGCTTCCAGCTCTTCAACGAGCCGAGCATCCTGCGTCCGCTGGCCCGCAACGCCATCACGACGGACTACACGCCGAACTTCTACACCTACTCGCTGTCCTTCAGCGGCCAGCAGCACAACTACTCCGCGACCGTGGCCATCATCATGGGCCTGATCACGATGGTGGTCGCCTACGTCGTGCAGCTTCGCGGCATGCGCAAGGGAGCGTGACCCGATGACCACCCCTGTCACCACCCCCGCCCCCACCGCCGCGGCCCCCGCCGGCGTGAGCAGCCCCCCGCGTCTGCGGCGCGTCGAGGAGCACCGCCCGGGCCGGCCCCGTCGCAGCAAGCTGCTGACCGTGCTCACCTCGCTGGTCGTCCTGTACACCGTGGTCCCGCTGATCTGGCTGGTGATCAACGCGACGAAGACGCAGGCTGGGCTGGGCAGCTCCAACGGCCTGTGGTTCGCGGACGACTTCGCGCTCTGGGAGAACATCCGGGACACGTTCACCTACGGCGACGGCATCTTCACCCGCTGGCTGCTCAACACCCTGCTGTACGTGGTGCTGGGCGCGGGCGGCGCCACCCTGCTGGCGGTGCTCGGCGGGTACGCGCTGGCGAAGTTCGACTTCCCCGGCAAGCGCGGCGTGTTCGCCACGGTGATCGGCGCGGTGGCGGTGCCGGGCACCGCGCTCGCCGTCCCCACCTTCCTGATGTTCAGCAAGATGGGGCTCACGGACACCCCGTGGGCGGTGATCCTGCCGTCGCTGGTGTCGCCGTTCGGCCTCTATCTGATGTGGGTCTTCGCCAGTGAGGCGATCCCCACGGAGCTGCTGGAGGCCGCCCGGATGGACGGCGCGGGCGAGGCGCGGACGTTCTTCACCGTCGCGCTCCCGCTGCTCGCCCCCGGCATCGTGACCGTGCTGCTGTTCACCACCGTTGCCACCTGGAACAACTACTTCCTGCCGCTGATCATGCTCAAGGACCCCGACTGGTACCCCCTGACCCTGGGCCTGAGCGCGTGGAACTCCCAGGCGGAGACCGTCGGCGGCGAGGTCATCTTCAACCTGGTGATCACCGGTTCCCTCCTCACGATCCTGCCGCTCGTCGTCGCGTTCCTGTTCCTGCAGAAGTACTGGCAGTCGGGTCTCGCCGCCGGAAGCGTCAAGGAGTGATCCGGCGGCCCCGGCCGCCCTCACGACCCCGCACCTTCTCTCCCCACGTTCTGTATCCCCCACCCCTGCCCTGTCCCACCACGAAGAAGTGGATCCACACTCATGCGCAGAAGGACCAGCCGCCTGCTGGGCGGCATCGCCCTCGTGACCTCCCTCGCTCTGGGCGCCACCGCCTGCGGCGGCTCGGACGACGGCGCCGGCACCGAGTCGGTCTCCGCCGAGGACATCCAGGCGGCCCTGGACAAGGGCGGCACGGTCACCGTCTGGTCGTGGGAGCCCACGCTGAAGACGGTCGCCGCCGACTTCCAGAAGAAGTACCCCAAGGTCAAGATCAACCTGGTGAGCGAGCGCTCCGGCGACAAGCACTACACGGCGCTGTCGAACGCCATATCGGCGGGCAAGGGCGTCCCGGACGTCGCGCAGCTCGAGTACTTCTCGGTCGGCCAGTACTCCCTCACCAAGGGCCTCACCGACCTGTCCGGCTTCGGCGCGGGCAAGCTGGCCTCCAAGTACACGGCGGGCCCGTGGAACGCCGTCACCGAGGGCGACCAGGTGTACGGCCTGCCGATGGACTCCGGTCCGATGGCGCTGTTCTACAACAAGAAGGTCTTCGACAAGTACAAGATCGCCGTCCCGACCACGTGGGACGAGTACCTGGACGCGGCCCGCAAGCTGCACAAGGCCGACCCCAAGGCGTACATCGCCAACGACACCGGTGACGCCGGCTTCACCACCAGCCTGCTGTGGCAGGCCGGTTCGCGGCCCTACAAGGTCGACGGCACCAGCGTGAAGATCGACTTCAGTGACGCCAGCGCCAAGAAGTTCACGACCGTCTGGCAGAAGCTGATCGACGAGAAGCTGCTCGCGCCCGTCACCAGCTGGACCGACGACTGGTACAAGGGCCTCGGCGACGGCTCCATCGCCACCCTGTCCACCGGCGCCTGGATGCCCGCCAACTTCGAGTCCGGCGTGCCGAACGCCTCCGGCCAGTGGCGCGTGGCCCCGCTGCCCGCGTGGACCAAGGGCGACAAGGCGAGCGCGGAGAACGGCGGCAGCGCGCTGACCGTCCCGGCGCTCGCCAGGAACAAGGAACTGGCCTACGCCTTCGTGGAGTACGCCAACTCCGGTGAGGGCGTCGCCTCCCGTGTCTCCGAGGGCGCCTTCCCCGCCACGCAGGCGGAGCTGAAGTCCGCCGAGTTCCTCGGCAAGGAGTTCCCGTACTTCGGCGGCCAGAAGGCCAACGAGATCTTCGCCGACTCCGCCGCGAACGTCGCCGACGACTGGTCGTACCTGCCCTTCCAGGCGTACGCCAACTCGATCTTCAACGACACCGTCGGCAAGGCCTACATCTCCGGCACGCGCCTCGAGGACGGTCTGAAGGCCTGGCAGGACGCCTCGGTGAAGTACGGCGAGGAGCAGGGCTTCACCGTCGAGAAGTAGCCAACACGCACGACCCGCGGGGCGGCGCGCACCATGCCGCGCGCCGCCCCCGACGCGCCCACCGGAAGGACCACCATGATCTCCAACCTCCTGTCCCGCAGCGGCGGGCCGGACGGTGACACCGCCCCCCGTCTCCTCTTCGGCGCCGACTACAACCCGGAGCAGTGGCCCCGCTCCGTGTGGGAGGAGGACGTCCGGCTGATGCGGGAGGCCGGCGTCAACGTCGTGTCCGTCGGGATCTTCTCCTGGGCCCGGCTCCAGCCCACGGCGGACACCTGGGACTTCGGCTGGCTGGACGACGTGCTCGACCTGCTGCACGAGGGCGGCGTCGGCGTCGACCTGGCCACCGCGACCGCCTCCCCGCCGCCGTGGCTGACCACCGCCCACCCGGAGGTCCTCCCGGTCACCGCGACCGGCGAGACCCTGTGGCCGGGCGCCCGCCAGCACTGGCGGCCCACCTCCCCCGTCTTCCGTGAGCACGCGCTGCGCCTGGTGCGGAAGCTCGCCGAGCGCTACCGCGACCACCCCGCGCTCGTCGCCTGGCACGTCAGCAACGAGCTGGGCTGCCACAACGTGTACGACTACTCCGACGACGCGGCCCGCGCCTTCCGGGAGTGGCTGCGCGCCCGGTACCGCACGCTGGACGCGCTCAACGACGCCTGGGGCACGGCGTTCTGGTCGCAGCGCTACTCGGCGTGGGAGCAGGTCCTGCCGCCGCGTCTGGCCGCCTCGCACCCCAACCCGACGCAGCAGCTGGACTTCAAGCGGTTCTCGTCGGACGCGCTGAAGGACCATCTGCGCGCCGAGCGGGACCTGCTGCGCGAGATCACCCCGGACGTTCCGGTCACCACCAACTTCATGGTGATGGGCAACACCAAGGGCATGGACTACGCGGACTGGGCGGAGGAGGTCGACTTCGTCTCCAACGACCACTACGTGCACCCCGGCCCGCAGGACCGCGACGAGCTGTCCTTCTCCGCCAACCTCACCAGCGGCATCTCCGGCGGCCGGCCGTGGTTCCTGATGGAGCACTCCACCAGCGCCGTCAACTGGCAGGCGGTGAACGTGGCCAAGCGCCCGGGCGAGCTGGCCCGTGACTCCCTGCTGCACGTGGCGCACGGAGCGGACGCGGTGTGCTTCTTCCAGTGGCGGCAGTCGGCGGCGGGCGCCGAGAAGTACCACTCGGCGATGGTGCCGCACGCCGGCGCGGACAGCGACCTGTTCCGCGCGGTCGCCGAGCTCGGCGCCACGCTGAAGAAGCTGGCCCCGGTGGCCGGCAGCGAGCGGGAGCCCGCCAAGGTCGGCATCGTGTACGACTGGGACTCCTGGTGGGCGAGCGAGCAGGACTCGCACCCCACGGCCCTGCTCCAGTACCGGCAGGAGGCCCTCGACTGGTACTCGGCATTGCTGCGTCTCGGCATCCGCGCCGACCTCGTCACCACCGGCTCGGACCTCCAGCGCCACCAGGTGCTGATCGCGCCCGTGCTGCACGTGGTGCCCGCCGACCTGGCCAAGACGCTCACCCGCTACACCGAGCAGGGCGGCCATCTGATCACGACGTACTTCTCCGGGGTCGTCGACGAGCACGACCATGTGTGGCTCGGCGGCTACCCGGGCGCCCTGCGGGACCTGCTGGGCATCCGGGTCGAGGAGTTCGCGCCGCTGCTCGCGGGCGACAGCGTGGAGCTGGACGACGCCACGACCGGCACGCTGTGGACCGACCGGATCACGGTGACCGCCGACGACACGGACGTCCTGGTCCGCTACCGCACCGGCGAGCAGGCAGGACGGCCCGCCGTCACCCGGCGCCCGTCGGGCCGCGGCACCGCCGCCTACGTCTCCACACGGCTCGGCGTCGACGGGCTGGCGTCGCTGCTGCCGCGTCTGCTGGAACCGGCCGGCGTGGAGAGCGAACTGCCCGCCGAGGCACGGGGATCGGTCGAGCTCGTGGTCCGCCGGGGTCCTGAGGGTCGGTTCGTGTTCCTGGTGAACCGCACCGACGAGACCGTCCCGGTGCCGGGGCTCGACGGCGAGGTGCTGCTCGGCGGGACAGGCGCCGACGGCTCCCTCACCCTCGGACCGCGTGCCGTCGCCGTCCTGCGGCAGCCCGCCTCCTGACGGGCGGCCGCCGCACCTCCCCCGGAACGGCCTGTGCCGTTCCGGGGGCGTTCCCTCCCGGCCGTGCCCGCGGCCGGGCGTACCACCAGAGCGCGACCCACACACCCCACTGTTGGGAGCACACCGATGGCACGCACCCGCACCAGACGGATTCTCACGGCCACCGGACTGACCGCGGTCCTGGTCACCGGGGCCGCCCTGGTCCCCGGACCGACGTCCGCCGCCCAGGCCGCCGGCCTGCCGTCCGTCACCGTACGGCCCGACCCCTCCTACCGGCAGCAGCCCTTCGAGGGCTGGGGCACCAGCCTCGTCTGGTTCGCCAATGCCACCGGCGACTACCCGCCGCAGGTCCGCGAGAAGCTGGCCCGGCTCGTCTTCGGTGACGACGGACTGGCCCTGAACATCGCCCGCTACAACATCGGCGGCGGCAACGCCCCCGACGTGAAGGACTACCTGCGGCCCGGCGGGGCCGTCGAGGGCTGGTGGAAGGCGCCCGCCGGCACCACCCGCGAGGACACCGGCTGGTGGGACGCGGACGATCCCGCCGACTGGAACGACCGCGCCGACGCCACCCAGCGCTGGTGGGTCGACCGGATCAAGAAGGACATCACCCACTGGGAGACCTTCAGCAACTCCCCGCCCTGGTTCATGACGGTCAGCGGCTACGTCTCCGGCGGCTTCGACGCGACCCGGGACCAGCTGAAGAACGAGTCGGTCGACGACTTCGCCGCGTACGTGGCGGGCGTGACCCGGCGCCTCGAGAAGGCGCACGGCATCAAGGTCGCCACCGTCGATCCCTTCAACGAGCCGAACACCGACTACTGGAGCACCCGTCTCGGCCCCGACGGCGAACCGGCCGGCGGCCGTCAGGAGGGCGCCCACATCGGCCCCGAGCTCCAGGAGAAGGTGATCCACGCGCTCGCCCCGGCGTTGCGCGAGGCGGGCGCCAAGGCGCGGATCGCGGCGATGGACGAGACCAACCCGTCGACCTTCGCCCGCAACTGGTCCGTCTACGGTCCCGAAGCACGGTCCCTGGTCGGTCAGTTGAACGTCCACACCTACGGCACCGGACAGCGCACCACCGTCCGCGACATCGCCAAGGCCGAGAACAAACGGCTGTGGATGAGCGAGGTCGAGGGCGACTGGGGCGACGGGCAGAGCTTCACCGACATGCGCCCCGGCCTCGGCCTCGCCACGCGCATCGTCGACGACCTGCGCGAACTTGAGCCCCGCGCCTGGGTGTTCTGGCAGCCCGTCGAGGACTACGACAACATGAAGCCGGGCGGCGAGTCCGCCAAGGGCGGCAACTGGGGCGAGATCCAGATCCCGTTCAGCTGCACCGCCGAGGACACCCTGGAGACGTGCCCCATCTACACGAACACGAAGTTCGACACCGCCCGGAACTTCACCCACTTCATCCGGCCGGGCGACCGGCTGATCAGGGTGGACGACACCTCCAGCGTGGCGGCGGTGACCCGGGACGGCAAGGGCGCGTCGGTCGTGCACGTCAACGACAGCGCGACGGCGCGCGAGGTCACGGTGGACCTCTCCACCTTCCGCCGCATCAGCCCCAAGGCGACCGTCACTCCCGTGGTGACCAGTTCCGACGGCAAGCTGGTGCGGCACCGGGCGGTGCCGGTGACCGGCGGGTCGGCCACGTTCACCGTGCCGGCGCGGTCGGTCACGTCGTTCGCGGTCGACGGCGTCTCCGGGGTCGCCGAGGACGCCCCGCTGCTGCGCAAGGGCCGCACGTACACGCTGACCGGCGTGCAGAGCGGCAAGGCGGTCACCGTGGCGGGCAACGGGACCGGTCTCGTCATCTCCGGTGGCGACGGGTCGGCCGCCCAGCAGTGGCGGCTGAGCGCCGTACACCCGGACGACGGGACGCGCCGGCGCTACGAGTTCACCAGCGGCGACCGGCGCCTGACCGTACGGGACGACGTGCCGGTGGCCGAGCCTCGCGACAGCCGGCCGGACCCTGCCGCGCAGTGGATCGCGTCGACGACCGGTGACGGCACCTGGACGCTGGTCAACGCGGCCACCGGGCGGCTGCTGGAGGTCGGCGGTCAGGCCACGCACGAGGGCGCGGCGGTGACCACGTGGCCGCCCGACTCGGGCGCGAACCAGCGGTGGAGGATCACGGACGTGACGGGCTGATCCCCGCCCCCCTGTGATGAGCGGCCCGGCGGGTTGACCCGCCGGGACGCCGTCCGCGCGCGTCGCCGATGGGGACCACGCGTGCCCACTCGGGCGGGGTGTCCGGCACGTACTCGGGGTTCTCCTCGTCGGTCCTGCGGGGCGGGCGCGGGAACAGGCCGACCGCCGTGCGGCACGGGGCAGTGACGAGGGGCAGCGGGTCCGGC
Source organism: Streptomyces sp. P9-2 (assembly GCF_051903975.1). Classification (NCBI taxonomy): domain Bacteria; kingdom Bacillati; phylum Actinomycetota; class Actinomycetes; order Kitasatosporales; family Streptomycetaceae; genus Streptomyces; species Streptomyces sp. P9-2. The sequence continues at coordinate 6,615,441 of NZ_CP192633.1, read as the reverse complement.
CGTCGGTGAGGACGACGAGCACGTCGGGCCGTAGCAGGCCGTCAGAGCGGGCCTCGGCTTGCCAGCGCAACAGATCTGGCGCCAAGTACCGAAATTCCGCACGTACTTGGGTCGCGAGACCGGCGCCGTGGGTGCGGGTGGCATCCCGCAACCGCACATCGGCGTCGACGCGCGCGGCCGCGCACGCCCCCACCCGGTCGCCACGGCTGCGGCGGGCGGTCGCGGTCTCGATCATGGCGGGCGGCACGGCGTACTCGCGTACGCGCCGCCAGAGGGAAAGACGGGAGTCCTCGTCCATGGGAAGTGGGTGCATCAGCACTCACCTTGCGTGGACGGGACCTCCCCTCTGTGAAGGAAGGAGGTCGTCATCGCGGTCAGGTTGGTCCGGCGTGGATCATCCTGTCAGGTGGTTTTTCCGGAACCGGGCCACCATGTCGCCCAGTATCTGCGGTAGTTGCGGTGTAAACCGACCGCCCGTACGGGCATCAATTGTCATGAACCTGCGGTCCGGTGGTCGGGCCGCAGTCTCATGGAGGTGTGGGATGCACCGAAGACTCGCCGCCGCACTCGCCACCCCGGCCCTCGCCCTCGTCGGCGTCCTCGGCACGGCCACCGCCGCCGACGCGGCACCCGCCGACAAGCCGCAGGTCCTGGCCAGTTGGACCCAGACCAGCGCATCGAGCCACAACCAGTGGGCCGCCGCCCGCGCCAACCAGGGCGCCTGGGCCGCCTACGGGTTCGACTGGTCCACCGACTACTGCTCCTCCTCCCCCGACAACCCCTTCGGCTTCCCGTTCCAGAACGCCTGCGCGCGCCACGACTTCGGCTACCGCAACTACAAGGCCGCCGGCTCCTTCAGCGCCAACAAGTCCCGGCTCGACAGCGCCTTCTACGAGGACCTCAAGCGCGTGTGCAACGGGTACGGCGGCGCCACCAAGACCGCCTGCGACAGCACCGCGTGGACGTACTACCAGGCCGTCAAGGCCTTCGGCTGACCGTCACCCACCGAGCCGCCGCCGAACAAAGGAAAGACCGCGGGCCTCGCGGCTGGTCAACTGCCGGCCGCGAAGCCCCCGGTGACGTCCCGCGCCCGTCAACGCCGCGCGCGCACCAGTACGTGGAGGAAGTACGGCGTGCCGATCACCGCCGTCATCAGGCCGGCGCCCAGCTGCGCCGGGGCGATGACCGTGCGGCCCAGCAGGTCCGCCGTGCACACCAGGACCGCGCCCAGCAGCACCGCGACCGGCAGCACCCGGGTGTGCCGGCGGCCGACCAGGGCGCGCGCCGCGTGCGGGGCCACCAGGCCGACGAAACCGATGGTGCCCGCGGCGGCCACCGCGGTCGCGGTGAGCAGCACGCTCAGTACGAGGAAGCCGAGCCGGCCCCGCGCGAGGTCCAGGCCGAGGAGCCTCGGCGTGTCCTCGTCCAGGGAGACCAGGTCGAGTTCCCGGCGCCGTACACCCGCCACTGCGACGCCGACGGCCAGCACCACCGCGAGGGGCAGCACGTCGGGCAGGTCGCGGCCGTAGGTGGAGCCGGACAGCCAGGTGAGCGCCTTGGTGGCGTTGAACGGGTCGGTGAGCACGATCAGCAGGCTGATCACGGCGGTCGTCCCGGACGCCACGCCGATCCCGACGAGCACCAGCCGGTTCTGCTGGAAGCCTCCGCGTGCCGCGAGCCCGAAGACGAGGACCGCGGCGAGCGCGGACCCCACGAAAGCGGCGGCGGAGACGCCCCATCCCGCGGCCATCGGGACGGTGGTCACCAGCACCACCGCGCCGAGCGCGCCGCCGCCGGAGACGCCGAGGACGGAGGGTTCCGCGAGGGGGTTGCGGGTGACGGCCTGGACGAGCGTTCCGGCCAGCGCGAGGGCCGCGCCCGCGAGGAGCGCGGCGAGCACCCGGGGGGTGCGGGTGTCCAGGACGAAGGAGACGGTCCGGCCCGCGTTGCCCTGCGCCCAGTTGGCCACGTCGCCCAGCAGCAGTTTGTGGTCGCCGAGGAGCAGGCCCGCGACGGTGACGCCGGCCAGGGCGAGGACCAGCACGACGAGCGTGGCGAGGAACCTCGTGCGGCTGCGGATGCTCAGCTTGTCGGGTGCGGCGGCGCCTCCGGTGTCACGGAGACGGGCCGCCATGACCACCAGGAACGCCGCGCCCACGAAGCTGGTGACCACGCCGGTGGGCACGGCGACGGCGGTGTCGGCGTCGATCAGGGCGCGCAGCAGCACGTCCGCGCCGAGCACCAGCGCGGCGCCGACGAGACCGGTGACCGACGCGCCGACGCGCAGCCGCCGTACGCCGCGGACCCAGCGGCCGAGCGGGCGGGCGAGCGCCGGGGCGCACAGGCCGACGAAGCCGATCGGTCCCGCGAGGGTCACAGCCGCGGCGGACAGGAGCGTCGCCAGCACGACGGCCGTGACGCGGGTGGCCCCCACCGGCACGCCGAGGCCCCGCGCGGTGTCGTCGCCGAGCGCCAGGGCGTCCACCCGGCGCGCGACGAGGAGCAGTCCGGCGAGGCCGATGACGACGACGGGGAGCATCTGCAGCACACCGTCGAAGCCGTTCTGGCCGATGCTGCCCTGATTCCACTGGTAGAGGCCCTCGGTCTCCTCCGGGAACAGCAGGAGCAGCCCCTCGGTGACGGCGGTCAGGCCGAGCGCGAGCGCGGTGCCGGCCAGCACGAGCCGTACGGTGCCGGCGCCGAGCCCGGACAGGCCGAGGACGACGGCCGCCGCGCCCAGACCGCCCGCGAAGGCGATGGCCGAGGAGGCGATCAGCGGCAGGGACAGGCCGGTGACGGCGACGACGCCGAGGGCGAAGTAGGAGCCCGCGTTGACGGCGAGAGTGTCCGGGGACGCCAGGACGTTGCGGCTGACGGCCTGGAGGGCGAGGCCCGCGACGCCCAGGGCGGCGCCCACGAGGAGCCCCGCCGCCATCCGGGGCAGCCGCGAGGCGATGACGACGGACGCGTCGCCCGGGTCGGCCCGGCCGGTGAGGGCCTTGAGGACCTCGGCCGGGCCGACCGCGGCCGTGCCCTGGGTGACGTCGACGACGGCGAGGGCGGCGACCAGGAGCACGAGCGCGGTCGTCACCGCGGCCGCGCCCGCCCGGGACGGAACCGTCTCCGGGCGGACGGTGGGAGGGGTGGCGGTGACGGCCATCGGCTACTTCGTCAGCGCCGCGACGAGGGTGTCGACGTAACGCTCCATCGAGCCGGTGCCGCCGAACATCCAGATGCCGTCGTCCAGGCGGTGCACGTCGCCGGACTTCACGAACGGCAGCGACTTCCACACGGAGTTGTTCTTCAGCTCGTTGCCGAACGGGTCGCTGGCGGCGTCCTGCGCGTTGCCGATGTAGGCGAACTGCACCTCGCCCAGGGCGGTCAGGCCCTCGACGTCGGTGGCGGCGAGGCCGTACGCCTCGTCACCCTTGAGCTTCCAGGCGTTCTTCAGACCGAGCCGCTCGTTGATCCCGCCGACGAGCGAGCCGGAGGTGTAGGGGCGCAGGGAGACCTGGTTGGAGACGACGTAGCCGTCGGCGAAGGCGATCCCGGCGCCCTTCAGGCCGGCGTCCTCGAGGGCCTTGGCGCCCTCGGCGAGCTTGGCGTCGAAGTCCTTCTTCAGGGTGGCGGCCTGCTCGGTGGTGCCGGTGGCCTTCGCGATGAGGTCGAGGTTCTCCAGCATCTGCCCCACCGGGTCGGAGGCGTCGGCGGACTTCACCTCGAGGACCGGGGCGATCTCCCGCAACTGCTTGACGGCGTTCGGCTGGAGGTCGGTGGTGGCGACGATGAGGTCGGGGTTCAGCGCGGCGATGGTGTCCACGCTGGGCTCGCCGCGGGTGCCGATGTCCTTGGCGTCGTTGGTGAGCGGTACGGCGCTGTCCCAGGTCTTGTAGCCCTTGACGTCGGCCACGCCGACGGGCTCCACGCCGAGGGAGAGGAGGTGCTCGACGACGTTCCACTCGGTGCCGACGACCTTCGTGGCGGGGCCGTCGAGTTCCACCTTCGCGCCGGACGCGTCGGTGAGGGTGATGGGCTCGGCCGACGCCTTGGGCGCGTCGTCGGCCGCGGGTTCGGTGGTGCCGCAGGCGGCGAGCAGCAGGGCAGCGGCGGCGGCCAGGGGCGCGGTGCGCAGGAGGCGTCTCATGAGGTGGTGCTGAGCCTTTCGCTTCGGGTGTGGTGACGGCCGAGGGCACGGGTGCGCAGGCGGCCGGTGAGGGGGTCGGTGTCGACCTCGATGCGGATGCCGTAGACGTCGGTCAGCCGCTCGGGGGTGAGGACGTCCTCGGGCGCCCCCTCGGCGACGACGCGTCCGTCCGCGAGGAGCACGATGCGGTCGGCGACGGCGGCCGCCTGGTCGAGGTCGTGCAGCACGACCCCGACGGCGATGCCCTGGTCGTCCGCCAGGTCGCGTACGAGGTCGAGGAGTTCGACCTGGTAGCGCAGGTCGAGGTAGGTGGTGGGCTCGTCGAGGAGCAGCACGCCGGTCTCCTGGGCGAGGCAGCCGGCCAGCCAGACGCGCTGGAGCTGTCCGCCGGAGAGGTGTTCGGCGCCGCGGTCGGCGAGGTCGGTGACGCCGGTGAGGGCGAGCGCGCGGTCGACGGCGGCCCGGCCGCCCGGGTCGGCTCCGCCCCAGCGGCCGCGGTGCGGGTAGCGGCCGAACTCCACGACGTCGCGCACGCTCAGCCCGCTGGGCGTGGGCCGGCTCTGCAGCAGCAGCGCGACGTGGCGGGCGAACTCGCGGGGGCCGAGCGCGAGCGCGTCGGTGTCCGCGTCGAGCGTGAGGGCGGCGTGCCGGGGGCGCTGGAGCCGGGCGACGGTCCGCAGCAGGGTCGACTTGCCGCTGCCGTTGGGCCCGACGAGGGCGGTCACCTCCCCGGGGCGCAGCGTCAGCTCCGCGTCGTGCACGACGTCCGTGCCGTCGTACGCCACGGTCACGCCGCCGGCCGCCAGTTCATGCCCTCGCAGGCCCGAGGACGCGTCTTCACCTGGAATCACGCGGCAAGGTTAGCCTACCCTTAATTCGGGTGACAGGGGGGTGACCTGGGGAGGCGCGGAGGCGTGGGGGCGCGGCCGGGTGTGCGGGGGCTCAGAACGCGTACCGCACGCCCAGCCACGGGGTACGGCGCTCGATGATCTCGCGGAGCTCGGCGAGGGCCTGGCGTTTGACGCCCGCGTGGTAGCGGAGGTTGAGGGCGCCGTTCTGGGAGCGCTTGGTCTCCTGCAGCTCGGGCTGCCACAGGACGTCCTCGCCCCGCGGGTGCCAGCGGAGGTTGACCTCGTGCAGGTCCGCGTTGTGGGTGAGCATGATGACCTCGGCCAGCGCCTGGCGCTTCACCCGTTCGGGCAGCACGTCGTCCATCTGCCGCAGCAGTTCGTCCCACGCGTCGTGCCAGCCGGGGCGGACGACGACCGGCGACAGGTTGAAGTGCACCTCGTAGCCCGCGTCGAGGAAGTCCGCGGAAGCGGCGATCCGCCGGTCCACCGGGCTGGTGCGCAGATCCAGCAGGCGGGAGTCGTCGGCCGGCATCACCGAGAAGCGGATACGGGTCCGGCCGCGCGGGTCCAGCTCCAGCAGGTCCGGGTTGACGAACTTCGTCGCGAACGACGCCTTCGCGGTGGGCCAGTCGCGGAAGGCGTGGATCAGGTCGGCGGTGTTGTCGCAGACGAGGGCGTCGACCGAGCAGTCACCGTTCTCCCCGATGTCGTACACCCACGCCTCGGGGTCGCACTGGTTCGGCTCCGTCTTGGGGCCCCGCGCGGCGACGTGGCGGTCGAGGTGGGCGATGATCGCGTCGATGTTCGTGAACAGGGTGATGGGGTTGGCGAAGCCCTTGCGGCGGGGGACATAGCAGTACACGCAGGACAGGGCGCAGCCGTTGGAGGGGCCGGGAGCGATCCAGTCCGCGGAGCGGCCGTTGGGGCGGGTGGTGAGTTTCTTTCTCACGCCGAGGACGAGGGTCTCGCGCTTGATGCGCATCCAGCGGTCCGCACTGCCCTCGTTGCCGTGCAGGTCGGGGATGCGCCAGTGGGAGGGGACCTCGATGAGGCGGGCCTCGGGGAAGCGGGCGAGGATCTCACGGCCTCGGGGGGAGGCGGCTGCGGCCGGTTCCGCGTGGATCTCTTTCACCGCGAGGAGGCGGTGGGCTTCGCGGGAGTCACGGAAGGGGGTGGTTTTCGGTTCCACCGGCTTCGACTCCGGGTGGGGGAGCTGGTCGATACCGAAGAGGGGATCTTGGGAGGGCATGGGGTGGCTTCCGGGGTGGGGATTCCAGGGTACGGCTGCGGGCCGGTGGGGGGTTGGTCGCGCAGTTCCCCGCGCCCCTGGAGGGGCCGTGCCCGTCCGGTGCGAGTGCGGGCCGGTGGGGCTTGACCGCGCAGTTCCCCGCGCCCCTGGAGGGGCCGTGCCCGTCCGGTGCGAGTGCGGGCCGGTGGGGCTTGACCGCGCAGTTCCCCGCGCCCCTGGAGGGGGCGGGTGGCACCGATGCCGTGCATGTGCGGGTCCGGTGGGGGCTGAGCGCGCAGTTCCCCGCGCCCCTGAGGGTGTGCACTCGCGGTGAGTGCAAGCCACCCGAGGGGCGCGGGGAGCCGCGGGGCCAGTGAGACCCCGGGCGCACCCACGCCCTCAAGGGGCGCGGGGAACTGCGCGACCGGCCACGATGCAGCCGCACCCGCCGATGCGGCCGTCAGTCCCCCGCGCCCTGGGCGGCCCTCACGCCCCCGGCGTGAATCGTTCCCACACTCGGTGGGAACCGAGCAGCGTGCGGATTTCGGTCAGGGCCGACTCGCCGGAGTCCGTCACTACGACACCCGGCGCGTCGACAGGCACGCCCGCAGCCTGCAGCCCCGCCTCACCCCCCGCCCACGCCCCGATCGCCTTCCCATGACGGAACGCCTCCTGGAGCAGCTGTACGACCCGCGGGTCGGCAGCCGCCGCCCCGGCCCCCGGCGCGCCCTTGCCGTCCGTCGCCCCCGGCGCGTCGGGACCCGCGGCCGGCGGCCCGGCGAGCAGCACCGCGTCGAACTCGATCGACCGCGCCGTGACGTGGCTGCGCTGCGCCGTCAGCGCCCGCTCACCCTCGCCGACCGTGCCGCCCGTCGGCGCGACGACCAGAGGGACCATCCCCGCCTCCAGCACGGCGTCCCGCACCGCGTGCACGCCCTCCAGGTCGCCGTCGGGACCGGTGAGGATGCCGATGACGCGCCCATCGACGGGCCAGGTCCCGCCGATCTGCGACAGCGCCGGGCTCGGCTCGACGTCGGCGAGCGGCACCGTCGGCTCCGGCGCGGGCAGCCCGAGGCCGTCGGCCACCCGGGAGCACAGCTCGGGGTCGATGTTGGCCAGCACCTGGAGGGTCCGCACGCGGATGGCCTCCTCGTAGCACTTGCCCAGCTCGAAGATGTACGCGCCGATGATGTGCTCGCGCTCCACCGGGCTCATGGAGAGCCAGAAGCGGCGGGGCTGGCTGAAGTGGTCGGAGAACGACTCCGGCGCCTCGCGCACCTTCCGTCCCTCGGGGACGGTCACCGGCGTCTCGATGTAGGCGCCCATGTCGGCACCCGCGGTGAACGGGCAGCCGCCGTCGAGGGAGTTGGGCTGGTAGGGCGCGACACCCCGGTGCACGGCCGTCTGATGCATGCCGTCGCGCAGCATGTCGTTGACCGGCGCGTGCGGCCGGTTGATGGGCAGCTGCGGGAAGTTGGGACCGCCGAGCCGGGTGATCTGCGTGTCGAGGTAGGAGAACAGCCGGCCGGCGAGCAGCGGGTCGTCGGTGACGTCGATACCGGGCACGAGGTGGCCGACGTGGAAGGCGACCTGCTCGGTCTCCGCGAAGAAGTTCGACGGGTTGCGGTTGAGCGTCATCAGCCCGACCGGCTGCACCGGCGCCAGCTCCTCCGGCACGATGTTCGTCGGGTCCAGCAGGTCGATGCCCTCGAAGGTCTGGTCGGGGGTGTCGGGGAAGGTCTGGATGCCCAGTTCCCACTGCGGGTACGCGCCCGCCTCGATGGCGTCTGCGAGGTCCCGGCGGTGGAAGTCCGGGTCGTTGCCGTTGATGAGCTGCGCCTCGTCCCACAGCAGGGAGTGCACGCCCAGCTTGGGCTTCCAGTGGAACTTCACCAGGGTCGTGCTGCCCTCCGCGTTGACGAGGCGGAAGGTGTGGACGCCGAAGCCCTCCATCATCCGGTACGAGCGCGGGATGCCGCGGTCGCCCATGAAGAAGATGGTGTGGTGGGTGGCCTCGGTGTGCAGCGAGACGAAGTCCCAGAAGGTGTCGTGGGCGCTCTGGGCCTGCGGGATCTCCCTGTCGGGGTGCGGCTTGGCGGCGTGCACGACGTCGGGGAACTTGATGGCGTCCTGGATGAAGAAGACCGGGATGTTGTTGCCGACGAGGTCGAAGACGCCCTCGCTGGTGTAGAACTTCGTCGCGAAGCCGCGGGTGTCGCGCACGGTGTCGGCGGAGCCGCGCGAGCCGACGACCGTGGAGAAGCGCACGAAGACCGGCGTCTCGACGTCCGGGGCGAGGAACCCGGCCTTGGTCACGGAGGCGGCCGTGCCGTAGCTCTGGAAGACGCCGTGCGCTCCGGCGCCGCGGGCGTGGACCACGCGCTCCGGGATGCGCTCGTGGTCGAAGTGCATGATCTTCTCGCGCAGATGGTGGTCCTGGAGCAGGACCGGGCCGCGCGGGCCCGCCTTGAGCGAGTGGTCGGTGTCGTACAGCCGGGTGCCCTGGGCGTTCGTCAGATGGCTGCCGGACTGGGCCATGCGGGCCTGGTCGGCGCCCGTGGGGGAACCGGTGGGCGAGACGGTGGCCGGGCCGCTCTGGTCGGGCTTGGGCGGCAACGGCTCACGGGGTTCCACCGGCCGCTCCACCGTGGGCGGTTCGGGGGCGGGACGGCCGGGGATGCCGTCGGACGGAGCCGAGACGCCGTCCTCCAGGGCCTTGGCGACCTTCTTGACGGCACGACGGACGGGGTTGGCCTCGCTCATGGGTGAATGCTCCTCCGCTTCGGACCGGCCACGACGGGGTGGCCGTGCTGCTTCACTTGCCGGCTGCGGGTGACCTCGGGACGCAAGGTGCGAAAGGGACGTCGACCTTCGTCAACGTCTCATGGCTCGTTGTCCCGCGCAGGAGACGCCCGCCGAAGGAGTGACGTCGGGCCCCCGGCCCCCTCGTCACACCGTCCGGGTCTCCGCGCACCTTCCCTCCCGGTGATCCGACCGCTCCCGCCGCGTACCCCTCACAACCGTTTCAAGGCACACCGATTTCACGCCTCAAGGGGTGAGAGGTGATCGCGGGCCCGAGGAGGGGTCAGAAGAGCTGCCCCTGCTCGGCCTCGGGGCCGGGCCGGCGCGGAGTGGCGCGGCGCGGGGCAGCTCGGCGCTCCGGGACCTCGTCGCCGAAGAGCGGAGCGGTGCCGTACTCGTCCGGTTCGGCGGGGACGACGACGGGGCCGGTGCCCACGTTGAGGCAGAGCGGGGCCTCGCTGTCGAAGTCCCCGGGCGTCATCGCCGTCCAGTCGCGTTCCCGACGCTCGCCCACCCGGCACCCCCGCTCCCCGTCCACGCGGAAAGGTTATCGGCAGGTCCGGTGCCCGCCGGACGCCGCGTCGTACGACGACACGGAGCGATGAGACGTAGGTCACACATCGGGGGCTGTCACACATCGCGGGGCCGTTCCGTCAGTGAAGCGACACCGTAACGACGGACCGACCATGGAGAGCACATGAACGCGCGCATCGACTTCTTCGCCAACCCCGTCGCCGGCAAGGTGCTGCGGCACATCAACTCGGCGGGCAAGGCCGCGGGGGACGCCGGTCTGCCGCACGCCACCCAGGAGCTGGTGAAGATCCGCGCCAGCCAGATCAACGGCTGCGGCTTCTGCACCGACATGCACACCAAGGACGCCGCCGCAGCGGGCGAGACCCAGCTGCGTCTCAACCTGGTCGCCGCCTGGCGCGAGGCCACCGTCTTCACGGAGGCGGAGCGCGCCGCGCTCGAACTGGCCGAGCAGGGCACCCGGATCGCGGACGCGGCCGGCGGGGTCACCGACGAGGCGTGGGCGAACGCGGCGAAGCACTACGACGAGGACCAGCTCGCCGCGCTGATCTCGCTGATAGCGATCATCAACGCCTACAACCGGATCAACGTCATCAACCAGCAGCCCGCGGGTGACTACCGGCCCGGCATGTTCGGCTGAACCCCGGGAAAGGTGGCCCCTCTCCGCGGAGAGGGGCCCCTTGCGTCACACCTGGCGGAGCGCGGTGCGCAGGGCCGCCGGGGTGGCCGCCGCCCACGCCTGCGGCGAGCAGGAGTGCGGGTACGGCACCGGGGCGGGGGCGTCCGCGCGGTCGTACCCGGCGAACACCTCGGGCAGCCGGTAGCCGCAGCGGGCGGCGGCCGCGGCGAGCCCGTCGGCGAGGGCGCGCACCTCGTCGCCGAGGCCGTACCGGGCGAGGCCCAGCGCGATCAGGGCGTTGTCGTGCGGCCAGGCGCTGCCGCAGTGGTACGACAGCGGGTGGTAGGGCGCCTGTCCGGTCGCGAGGGTCCGCACGGCCCAGCCGGAGAAGAAGTCCGGCTCCAGCAGCCGCCGCCCGGTGGCGCGGGCCCGTTCCCCGTCGAGGATGCCCGACCACAGCAGATGGCCCGCGTCGGAGCCCAGGGCGTCGGCCTGCCGGCCCTCGCCGTCCAGGGCGAGCGCGGGGAAGCCCGCCTCCGGCATCCAGAAGTCCCGCAGGAAGCGCTCGCGCAGTCCGGCCGCGAGGTCGTCGAGGCGGCGGGCGTAGTCCTCGTCGTCCCAGACGTCCCTGGCCAGCCGGGCGGTGCGCAGCAGCGCGTCGTAGGCGTAGCCCTGCGCCTCGGAGACGGCGAGGGGGCCCTCGGCGACCGTGCCGTCGGCGAAGCAGATGGAGCCCGGGGAGTCCTTCCAGTTCTGGTTGAGCAGGCCGCCGGGGTCCGGGGTGTAGACGAGGTAGCCGCGCTCCTCCAGCCCGCCGTCGGTGAGCATCCAGTCGACGGCGCGGCGGGCGTGCTGCTCCAGGCGGGCGGCGAGCGCGCGGTCGCCGGTGGTCTCGTGGTGGGCGTGCAGCAGGACCAGGAACAAAGGGGTGGCGTCGACGGTGCCGTAGTAGCGCCCGTAGGGGATCTGCTTGAAGTGGGCGAGTTCGCCCTTGCGGACCTCGTGGACGATGCGGCCGGGCTGCTCGCCGCGGAACGCGTCGTAGGTCTGGCCCTGGGTGGCGGCGAGCGCGCTGAGCGTGGCGGCGGCGGTCTCCGGCGCGTAGGGCAGCAGGAAGTGGGAGGTGAGGAGGGAGTCCCGGCCGAACAGGGTGAGGAACCAGGGGCTGCCGGCCGCGGGGACCGCGAGGTCCTCGCCGTCGACGCCGGTGGCGTGGACGGTCAGCAGGTCGAGGTCGGTCATGCCCTGGTCGAAGGCGCGGTCCAGGTCGGACGCGCCGGGCTTCGAGGGCGACGGCACGTGCGCCGTCCTGCGGGGGACGGGCAGGACGGGCGCGTGCGGGCGGGCGTGCGCGAGGAGGCGCAGCTCGGCCCGGCCGTGCGGTGCGAGGGCGAGCTGCCAGCGCAGGGTGCGGGCGGTGCCGCCGTCCGGCGTCTCGCGCACGGAGTCGGGGGCGGGCGCGCACTCCACGACCGTACGGGAGTGCCAGTCGTCCCTGCGGTAGTCGAACCGGACGCCGCCTTGCACCGCCTGGGCGCTGTGCTCGGCGCCGGGCCGCTCGTACGTCCGCCGGTCGGCGCGGAGTTCGAAGAGGTCGGCGAAGTCCGCGTCGGCGGTGAGCTCGAGCTCGGCGGTGACCGGCTCGGGGAGGTTGCTGACGAAGGTCAGGCGCTCGGTGAGGACGCCGCCCGTGACGCTCTGGTCGCGGAACACCGTGTAGGCGGGCGGGGTCTCGCGGGTGCCGGCGGGGGTCAGGACGCTGACGGAGGAGGCGCCGGCCGGGTCCTCCTCGGCGGGCCGCAGCGTGACGGGCGCGGCCCCGGCGACGCGGAGCTGCCAGCGGCTGAGATGGCGCGCGTCGTGGGTGAACAGTCCGTCGGGGGCGGTGCCGCCCACGCCGTCGATGTCGCCGGCCGGGCCCAGTCGGGCGAGCGTGCCGTCGCGCACGAGTTGCACGCGCCCGGTGGTCTCGGTCATCGGGAGAGCTCCTCTTGTTCGGTGTGCGGCAGGGGCGCGTCGTGGGGGGTGGCCGGCACGTCCGGGTCGCGGCCGGTGTGGAGCAGGTCCAGGGCGAGGGCGGCCGTCCAGGAGAACTGGCGGGCGCCGCGGCCCTCGCCGGTCAGCGGGTCGACGTACTCGGCGAAGCCGGTGCGTCCGGCCTCCGCGAGCACTGCCTCGCGCAGGGTGTGGGCCCGTGCGTCCCGGCCGTGGACGCGCAGCCCGCGTTCGACGAGCCAGGCGGTGTTGAACCAGGCGGGGCCGCGCCAGTAGCGGGTGGCGTCGAAGGTCGGCCCGGTCAGGTCGTTGCTGGGGACGAGCCCGCTGGCGGGGGCCCGGAAGTGCGGGCCGTCCAGGGTGTCCGTCAGGGCGCGGACGACGTCGGCGGGCAGTCCGGGGACGACCAGCGGGAGGAGGCCCGCGATGCCGGTGTGGCCGACGAGGGTGTCGTCGACGAGGTCGCGGGCGCGGAAGATCCCGGCGTCGCCGTCCCACAGGCGGTCCACGAGCCGGCGGGTCAGCTCGGCGGCGCGTTCGGTGTGCCGGGCGCCGTCCTGTCCGAGGTGGTCCGCCATACGGGCGAGGGCGAGTTCGCCGGTGACGAGGAGGGCGTTGAAGCCGGGGTCCTCCAGGGCGAACTCGTGGCGGGTGGCCCGGTCGTCGTAGCCGGCCGCGCGGTAGGTGGACGCCAGCCGTACGTAGCGGCCGTAGTCCAGGTCGGTGGGCCGGTCGGCGGGGTCGCCGTGGTCGAGGTCGGCGCGGCGGAAGGTGCCGGCGGCCGGTTCGACGCGGGCGAGGGCGCGGTCCCAGGCGGGGCTGTTGTCCATGCCGGGTTCCCACGGGTGGACGACCGCCGCCAGCCCCCCGCCGCCGAGGTCACGGCGGGTCAGGAGGTAGTCGTGCCAGGCGGTGAGGCGGGGCAGCACCCGGGCCAGGAAGCCGCGCCGGGCGGACTCGGCGGGGTCGGCGCGGTGCACCAGCCAGGCGGCGAGCGCGTGCACCGGGGGCTGGACGATGCCGGAGGTCTCGGGTGCGGCGGGGGCGCCCGCGGCGTGGCCCGCGCGGGAGGACTGCCAGAAGTCGGGGCTCGGGAAGTAGGCGCCGTACGGGACGTCGGGGTTGAAGACGATGTGCGGGAGGCGTCCGTCGGCCCACTGGCCGGCCAGCAGCGACTCGAGTTCCTGCTGGGCGCGGCGCACGGAGAGGTGGCGCAGCCCGATGGCGATGAACGCCGAGTCCCAGCTCCACTGGTGGGGGTAGAGGGTGCGGGAGGGGACGGTGGAGGCGCCGGTCCAGTTGCCGAGGAGGACCCGCGCCGCACCGCGCCGCAGTGTCAGGTGGTCCGCGGGCGCGGTGGGCGCGAGCCGGTCGGGGGGGGTCTGCCGGTCGAGGAGGGTGGTTTTCACGCGCCGGACCTCTTCAGGAAGGCGGGGACGGAGCGGACGGCCTCCACGGGGTCGCCGGTGAGCCGGCATTCCAGGGCGAGGTGGCCGTCGTAGCCGATGGTGTGCAGGGCGGTGAGCCAGGCGCGCCAGTCGAGGTGTCCCGCGCCGGGCTGGAAGCGGTTGGAGTCGGAGACCTGCGCGTGGCCGATGAGGTCGGCGTGGGCGAGGATCGCGGCGGCGGGGTCGGACTCCTCGATGTTCATGTGGTAGCTGTCGATGCCGATCCGTACCGAGTCGAGGCCGGTGGCGCGGATCAGGTCGGCGGCCTGGTCGAGTCGGTTGACCATGTGGTCCTCGTAACGGTTGAGCGGTTCGAGGAAGAGCGTGACACCTTCCCGGCGCGCGTGCTCGCCGAGTTCGGTCAGTCCGGCGAGGAGGATCTCGCGGTCCTCGGCCTCGCTGCGCGGCGGTTCGAAGGGCGGCAGGCGGCGGGAGAACATGCCGTAGGAGGCGGGGGTCTGCGCGCCGGTGCCGCCGATCTCGGCGATGACGGTGAGCTGGGACTTCATCTGGGTGAGGGCGTCGCGGCGCAGGTCCTCGTCGAACGCGCCGAGGAAGTGGAGCATGTCGACGCACACGGTCGGCATGACGACGCCGTCCTTGCGGGCCTGCTTCAGCTCGTCGAGGCGGGAGGCGAAGTGCAGGCCGCCCTTGCCGCGGAGTTCGATCGCGTCGTATCCGGCCTGCTGGGCGAACTCCCACTTGGCCTGGAGGGTGTCTCCGGGCAGGAGTTGCTCCTGTACGGCGGTCTTGAGCATGTGGGGGGCCTTTCGGGCTCTCAGAATTCCAGGACGACCTGAAGGGCCTCGGCGGGCCGCTCGTCCAGCAGGACGTAGGCGTCCGCCGCGTCGGCGGCCGGGACGACATGGCTGACCAGGGAGGTGACGTCGACCTGGCCCTCGGCGACCAGCCGCAGGAAGGTCCGCTGAAGGCGTTCGACGCTCCAGCGTCCGGAGAGCTGGGGCGGTACGCCGCCGATCTGGGAGCAGACGAGCTGGACGCGGTTGTGGTGGAACTCGTCGCCGAGCCGCAGGCCGATCCCGTCGCCCTGGTAGAAGCCGGAGGCGACGACGCGTCCGCCGACGGCGACCGAGCGCAGGGCCTCGTGCAGGGCGGGGTAGGCGCCGCTGATCTCGATGGCGAGGTCGGCGCCGAGTCCGCCGGTGGCCTCGCGGACGCGTTCGGCGACCTGGTCGGTGCGCGCGTTGAGGGTGGTGTGCGCGCCGTGGCGGCGGGCGGTGTCGAGGCGGCCGTCCAGGGCGTCGACGGCGGTGACGCGGGCGCCGCTGAGCTGGGCGAGGCGGGTGGTGAGCAGGCCGATGACGCCCTGCCCGAAGACGGCGACGTCCTCGCCGAGGTGGATGTCGCCGGCCAGGACGGCGTTGTAGGCGATGGCGCCGACCCGGGCGAAGGCGCCGGCCAGCGGCTCGAGTCCGTCCGGGAGGGTGTGACCGATGACACGTTCGGCGGGGACGATTCCTTCACTGCGATGTCCCCATATGCCCCATATGAGGTCACCTATGACGGGAAGTCCAGGGGTGCCGTCCAGCTCCGGGGAGACCTCGACGACCTCGCCGACCTCGGAGTAGCCCCAGCCGGCGACCGGGTACTCGATGCCGGCCGCACCCTCACGGAAGAGGCGCGCCTCAGGATCCCAGGTACGGGTCAGATACGGATTCGTGCCGCGGTACGCGGTGAGTTCGGTGCCCGCGGAGATGCCCGAATAGCGGGTGCGCACCCGCAGGTGACCCGGCGGCAGAGGCTCTCTCTCGTGCTCGGCGATCTCCACGTGACGGGGGCCGGTGAACTGGACGACGCGTTCCACGGATGCTCTCCGGAAGGGTGTGGTGGGCGGGTTGCGACGACGATATCCCGAACTTATGTCTTGTCAACAAGCAAAAGTGATGCTGAGATGCGCTGTCAGCAGACGTAAGTCGACACGAGGACGTGCAATGCGCTTGAGGACCCTGCGGTCGCGGATGACCGCGGTCGGCGTCGCGGCAGCCCTGGGAAGCGGGCTGCTGGCCGGCTGTTCCACCGGCGGCACCGGGCCTGGCGCCCCGGACCGCAAGATCAAGGTGTGGTCCCTGGAGAACCTCCCGGACCGGGCCGCGGCGACCCGGAAGACCGTCGCCGGGTTCGAGAAGAAGACCGGGATCGACGTCCAGCTCGTCACGGTCGACGAGGGCCAGCTGCCCCAGCTGATCATGTCCGCAGCGGCGGCCGGTGAACTGCCCGACGTCATCGGCGCCGTGCCGATGGGACAGGTCTGGCAGATGTACAGCAACGGCCTGCTGAACACGAAGATCCCGAAGCAGGTCATCGACGGGCACGGGCGCGACACGTTCAACGCCAACGCCCTCGAGCTGACCTCGGACGGCGCGACCAGCCTCAGCGTCCCCTCGGACTCCTGGCTCCAGCTGATGGTCTACCGTCAGGACGACTTCGACGAGAAGAGGCTGGCGGCGCCCGACACCTACGAGCGGGCGCTGACCGCCGCCGAGGCCCTCACCACCAAGGGCCACGACGGCGTCTCGGCGGCCACCGACCCCGGCGACGTCTTCACCTCGCAGAGCTTCGAGAGCATCGCGCTCGCCAACGACTGCCAACTGGTCGACGACAGGCACGAGGTGGTCCTCGACTCACCGCAGTGCCGGAACGCGTTCCGGACCTACGACCGGCTGGCCCGGGAGTACGGCGCCCCCGGCACGCAGACCGTGGACTCCACCCGCGCCACGTACTTCTCGGGCCGGTCCTCGATGATCGTCTGGTCGTCGTTCCTGCTGGACGAGCTGGCCGGGCTGCGCAAGGACGCGCTGCCCAGCTGCGCCGAGTGCCGCAAGGACCCGAGCTACCTGGCGGACCACAGCGGCATCGTGACCTCCATGAAGGGCCCGGACGCCGCCGAGCCCGCGCAGTTCGGCGAGATCACCTCCTGGGTGACGACGAAGACCGCCGAGACGGCCGCCTCCCGCGAGTTCATCCAGTACATGACCAGCGACGGCTACGAGTCGTGGTTCGGCATGGCGCCCGAGGGCAAGATCCCGGTCCGGCGCGGCACGCAGGAGGACCCCGACCGCTATCTCGACGCCTGGCGCAACAGCGAGATCGGCGTCGACACCAAGAAGCCGTTCGACGAGGTCTACCCGTCCGAGCTGCTCGACCAGCTCGCCGAGGGCATCACCAACCTGCGCCGCTGGGGCATCACCCAGGGCGACGGCGCCCTGGTCGGCGCGACCAACGGCGAACTGCCCGTCCCCAAGGCCGTGGGCGCGATGACCAGCGGACAGTCCTCGCCCGAGGAGACGGCACGCGAGGCCGACGAAGAGATCTCCGAACTGCAGCAGTCCCTCCAGTAACAGCCGCCCGCCCGCACGCCACAAAGGTCCTTCCATGACAACTGCCCCCGCCGGCGCGCAGCAGCGCCGGACCCCTTCGCCCCGGCCCACGGGCGGCCCCGGCCGGCCGGGCCGCCGCCCCGCGACCGCCCGCAGCCGCGCCAACCGCGCGGGCCTGGCCTTCGTCTCCCCCACCTTCCTGGTCGTCCTGGTGGTGGTCGTCCTGCCCATCGCCTGGACGGTGCTGCTGGCCTTCCAGGACGCCAAGCTCGTCGACATCCAGGGCATGGGCCTGTTCGGCAACTGGTCGCTGGACAACTTCTCCGACGTGTTCGCCTCGGCCGGCTTCTGGTCGAGCCTGAAGACCACCCTGATCTACACCGCGGGCAGCACCGCCGGCTCGGTGCTGCTGGGGCTGGTCGCCGCGCTCGCGCTGCGCAGGCCGTTCCGCGGGCGCGGTCTGCTGCGGGCCGCGATGCTGCTGCCGTACGTGGCGCCCGTGGTGGCCGTCGCGTTCGTGTGGGAGGTCGCGCTCAGCCCGCAGTACGGCATCGTCAACGACTGGGGCAGCCGCCTGTTCGGCTGGGACGACCCCATCGCCTTCCTCTCCACCCGCGCGTACGAAGTGAGCTTCCTCGGGGCACACTTCGACATCCCGCTCGCGCTGCTCACCGTCATCGCGTTCGAGTGCTGGCGGTACTTCCCCTTCGCGTTCCTGTTCATCCTCGCCCGGCTCCAGGCCGTGCCCTCCGTGCTGGAGGAGGCCGCGACCGTCGACGGCGCGACGCCGCTCCAGCGCTTCCGGCACATCCTGCTCCCGCAGTTGATGCCGGTGATCGCGCTGCTGTGCGTGCTGCGGTTCATCATGACGTTCAACAAGTTCGACGACGTCTACCTGCTGACCGGCGGCGGCGCCGGCACCGATGTCGCGGCCGTCCGGGTCTACGACTTCCTCACCGCCCGCTACGACGTCGGCGCCGCCGCGGCCCAGGCCCTCGTGCTGGCCGCCTCGCTGATGATCCTGCTGGGCTTCTACTTCAAGTTCTTCGGCAACAAGGTCCAGGAGGAAGCGTGACCGGCAAGACCGCCCTGTCCCGGGCCCAGGTCGAGGACCGCGTCCTCGGCGTCCTGAAGTGGCTGGTGATCGCGTTCCTCGCGGCGATCACCCTGCTGCCCTTCTACTACATGCTCCTGCTGTCCCTGAAGCCCATCGACGCGCTGCTGCTGGACCCCGGGTCCCTGTGGCTGTCGGCCAAGGACTTCACGGTGTCCACCTACCAGGACGTCCTGCGCTCCACCGACGCCGGCGGGCAGGGCTTCATGCGGTTCCTGCTCAACTCGGCGCTGGTGTCGCTCGGTACGGTGCTGCTGACGCTGGCGGCGGCGGTGCCCGGCGCCTACGCGGTGAGCCGGCTGAAGTTCTTCGGGCACCGGCAGGTCAGCGCCCTGTTCCTGGCCGTCTACCTGTTCCCCGCGACGCTGCTCGCCGTCCCGCTGTTCGTGATCTTCGCCAGGATGGGGCTGTCCTCCAGCCTGGTGGGCCTCGCCGTGGTCTATGTGGCACAGACGGTGCCGGTGTCGGTGTACATGCTGAAGAACTACCTGGTCACCATCCCGTACTCGATCGAGGAGGCGGCTGCGCTGGACGGGTGCAGCAGGCTGCAGACCGTGCGGAAGGTGATCCTGCCGCTGGCGCTGCCCTCGCTGATGGCGACCGGCCTGTACGTCTTCATGATCGCGTGGAACGAGTTCCTGTTCGCCCTGCTGTTCCTGGCCGCCGACCCCGGCTCGTGGACGGTGTCGCTGGGTCTCGCGCAGCTGTCCAACGGCGTCGAGGTGCCGAAGACGGTTCTGATGGCCGGTTCGGTGGTGCTGACGATCCCCGTGGTATTCCTGTTCTTCGCCGCCGAACGGCTGCTCACCGAAGGCCTCACCAGCGGCGCCGACAAGAGCTGACGCCATGGGGGAACGTGTGACGACGCCGCAGCCGGTCAGCGCGGGCGGACTGCTGGACCTGATCCGCAGCGGCCGTGCCAACACCCGGGCCGCCCTGCAACGCGCCACCGGGCTGTCCCGGTCCACCGTGGGGCAGCGCCTCGACCTGCTGAACCGGGCCGGCTGGCTGCGGCACACCACGGGCGCCTCCACCGGGGGCCGCCCGTCGGAGCGGATCGTCTTCGACCCCACGCACGCCTCGGTGGTGGCCGTGGACCTGGAGACCCGGCACGCCCGGGCGGCGGTGCTGGACCTGACCGGCACGATCCTCGCCGAGCACACCGGGCCGCTGGACATCACCGAGGGCCCGGACCACGTCCTGGACCACGTCACCCGGTGGTTCCCGGACCTGATCGCCGCGGCGGGCGCCGATCCGTCCCGCGTCTGCGGGGTGGGCCTGTCGGTGCCCGGCCCGGTCGACTGGGAGGTCGGCCAGGTCGTGGAGCCGCCCATCATGCCCGGCTGGGACCGCTACCCGATCCGCGAGCGCCTCCAGGACGCGTACGCGGGGCACGTGGGCGCGAGCCTGGAGGGCGGCCCGGTGCCGGTGCTGGTGGACAACGACGCCAACCTGATGGCGCTGGCCGAACAGCAGGCCAACCACCGGGACTGCGGCGCGTTCGTGCTGGTGAAGGTCTCCACCGGCATCGGCGCCGGCGTGGTCGTCGACGGGCACGTCTACCGGGGCATCGACGGCGGCGCCGGCGACATCGGGCACATCCGGGTGCACGACCGCACCGACGCGCTGTGCATGTGCGGCTCGTACGGCTGTCTGGCGGCCGTGGCGAGCGGCCGGGCCCTGGCGAAGGAGCTGTCCGGTGCGGACGGCAACGCCGCGTCCGGCTCGGACGTCAGGCGGCTGCTCGCCGAGGGGCATCCGGACGCGATCCGCCTCGCGCGTGAGGCGGGCCGCCGGGTCGGCGAGGTGCTCGTCACCGTCGTCACGCTGCTCAACCCCGGCGTGCTGATGCTCGCCGGGGACCTGTCCGGGGTGCCGTTCATGACCGGCGTGCGCGAACTGTTGTACCAACGGGCGATGCCCCGCACCACGGCCAACCTCCAGATCGTCACCTCCCGCCTCGGCGACCACGCCGGCCTCATAGGGGCCGCGACCACGGTCGTCGAGCACCTCTACTCCCCCGCGCGTGCGGACGCCCGGCTCGCCGGGATCCTCGCGCCGAAGTCAGGACGACCGTGACCTCCTCCCCCTGGACCCGCCGGCCCGTCGAGGTCGGCCTGGTCGGCGCGGGCCCCTGGGCCCGCGCCATGCACGCCCGGATCCTCGCGGCAGGACCCGAGACCCGGCTCACCGCCGTCTGGGCCCGCCGCGCCGAAGCCGCTCACGAGACGGCGGTCCCGTACGGGGCCGAAGTGGCCGCCTCCTTCGAGGAGTTGCTCGACCGGTGCGAGGCGGTGGCGTTCGCCGTGCCGCCCGCCGTGCAGGCCGGGCTGGCGCCCCTGGCCGCCAGGCACGGCAAGGCGCTGCTGCTGGAGAAGCCGCTCGGCCCCGATCTGGACGCTGCCCGCCGTGTGGCGGACGCGGTGGCCGAGGCGGGCGTGGTCTCGCAGCTCGTGCTGACCAAGCGGTACCACCCGGTGACCCGGGCGTTCCTCGCCGCCGCCCGGCACACCGAGGTGTCCGGCGCCCGCTCCTGCTATCTCCACGGCGCCTTTCTGGGCGGGGAGTTCGCGACGGGCTGGCGGCTGGAGCAGGGCGCGCTGCTGGACCTCGGCCCGCATCTGCTGGACCTGCTGGACGCGGCGGTGGGCCCGATCAAGACGATCCGCGGCACCGGTGACTCCCGCACGTGGCTGGAACTGACCTGCGAGCACGAGAACGGCGCGGTCAGCCAGGCGTCGCTGTCCGGCGCGGTGAACGTGCCACGGGCGGTCACCCGCGTCGAACTGTTCGGCGCCGGGGAGCCGTTGGTGTACGACACGGCGGAGATCGACCACGAGGAGTGCTGGCCGGTGCTGCGCCGGGAGTTCGCGACGGCGGTGCGCACCGGCGTCACGACCGCTCCGGACGCGGCACGCGGGCTGTACCTGCAGGAGCTGATCTCACGCGTGGCGTGACGTCACGTCACGTCCGCCTGCGACAAGGGGCGCGCCCGCCGAAGCGGGCGCGCCCCTTGTCGTGTCGGGCCGTCGGCTCAGGACGCCGCGCGCCTGGGCAGGCGCCAGTTGGGCCGCGGGAAGTGGCAGGTGTAGCCGTCCGGGTAGCGCTGGAGGTAGTCCTGGTGCTCCGGCTCGGCCTCCCAGAAGTCACCGGCCGGGGTCACCTCGGTGACCACCTTGCCCGGCCACAGTCCGGACGCGTCGACGTCGGCGATGGTCTCCTCGGCGACGCGCTTCTGCTCGTCGTCGTAGTAGAAGATCGCGGAGCGGTAGCTCATGCCGATGTCGTTGCCCTGGCGGTTCTTCGTCGTCGGGTCGTGGATCTGGAAGAAGTACTCCAGGATCGTCCGGTAGTCGGTGACCGTCGGGTCGTAGGTGATCTCGATGGACTCGGCGTGGGTGCCGTGGTTGCGGTAGGTCGCGTTGGGGACGTCGCCGCCGCTGTACCCCACCCGGGTGCTCAGCACGCCCGGCAGCGTGCGGATCAGCTCCTGCATGCCCCAGAAGCAGCCGCCCGCGAGCAGCGCCTTCTCCTCGGTCCTTGTCATCGTGTGTCGCCCTTCTCCCAGGTGTGCTGCGACGTTCCTCAGTGAGAACCGTGCCGGGACCTGCATTGTTCCGCCCGCGCCCGGTGCGCCGGACACCGGGTCGCCCGGTCCTCCCCGGGGGCGCCGGGCGGGGTCAGCGCCTGGGCCCCTTGGCGCACTCCAGGTCCTTCAGGCGGACCTCGTCGGCCATCGCCCGCATGCCCTCGTCGGTGAAGTGGAGGTGGTCGCCGTTGTCGTACTCGGGCCGGATGGACTCGGGGTCGTCGGGGCTGCGCACGGCCCGGTCGAAGTCGGCCACGGCGTCGAACGGCCCGCCGGAGCGGATGAACGCGTTGACCTCCTGGCGGACCGCCTCGGCCTCCGCGTCCCACTCGGACCAGCCCTTGAACGGCGCGATCGTGGCGGCGACCACACAGTGCCCGGCCGCGTGGACGCGGTCGGTGAGCTGCCGGTAGCCGTCGATCAGGTCCTGGGCCGTGACGCCGGTGTGCGCCTTGAGGTCGTTGACGCCCTCGAACAGCAGGACCGTGCGCACGCCCGGGTGGGACAGCACGTCGCGGTCGAGGCGGTTCAGGGCGCTGGGCGAGTAGGTGTCGGCGAGCACCTTGTTGGCGGAGATGCCCGCGTTGGCCACGCCGCGGACGGTGGTGGCGAGGGAGTGCTGGAGGCGGCGGGAGAGGTGGTCGGGCCAGCGGCGGTTGAGGTCCGTGGTGGACTCCCAGCCGTCGGTGATGGAGTCGCCGAGCGCGACGACCGCGCCGGTGCGGGCGGGGGTGCGGACGGTGACGGCGTCCAGGTAGAACCAGGACGTGACGGTCCGTGTCCAGGGGGCGGCGCTCTCGTCGGCCGTGTGGTCGCCCTGGGTGAGGTACGAGGTCTGCATGGCCAGCCGGTGTCCGGTGGCGGGGCCGCCCGCGTCGGGGCTGTGCAGGCTGACGACCAGGTTGGTGCGGGCGTGGACCCAGCCGGGGAGCGGGTCGCTGAGGACGAGGCCACCGGGCGGGATCGTCACGCTCGTGCTGCCGTCGAAGGTGACCCGGCGGTTGCTGCCGGGGACCAGGGCGGCGCCCTCCGCCTGACGTCCCGCGTACACGCTGTCGAAGGTCAGCGGCCGGTCGCCGAAGGCGTTGGAGAGCCGTACGCGCATCCGGTCGCCGCCGACGCTGGTGTGCACCACCAGCCGGTAGGCGCGGTCGGGCACGCCCGTACCCAGTCGGAAGGCACTGGTCGCCCAGGTGACCACGTCGTGGCGGGGCGGCGTGCCGGCGGCCGCCGAGGGGGCGGGGCCGAGGAGGGCGGCGAGCAGGGCGAGGACGAACAGCCCGCGCAGCCGGGTCCCCCGCGGGGGAAGTCTTCGAGGGTGGAGCGTCGTGGTGTTCATCGTCGCCTCCCACGTGTCCCGTGATGAAGAAGTGACCCGTAGGGAGACTAGCGGCACCCGACCGGCCCGGCACCGGCTGCATCAGGCCGTCATCGGCCGTTCATCTCCCGGTCCCCGGCGGGCGTCAGCGGCCGGCGAAGGACTGGATGGCCGTGGCGGCGGCTCCCCTGGCCCACTCCTCGAACGGCAGCGGGCGGGTGCGGACCTCGCAGCGGGCGGCGGAGCCGAAGGCGGCCGCGGCGAAGGCGTCACGGACCTGCCCGGCGAACAGGTCGTACGCGGCGAGACCCTCACCGGAGATGATCACGCGTGCGGGGCCGAGCAGGTTGGCGACGGTGGCGATCCCCCGGCCGATGGCCTCTCCCGCCCGGGCGTAGACGGCGCGCGCCCCCGCGTCCCCCGCGCGGGCCAGGGCGACGGCCTCCGCGGCGTCGGCGACCGGGACGCCGGTCACCTCGCGGACCCGGGCGGTGATCGCCGCGTCGGAGGCGACGGCCTCCAGGCAGCCGCGGTCGCCGCAGTGACAGGGCGGGCCGTCCGGGACGACGGGGACATGGCCGATCTCCCCCGCGACGCCGTGCGCGCCGGAGACGACCCGCCCGTGCACCACGAGCCCGCAGCCGATACCCGCGCCCACGGTGACGACGGCGAAGTCGGACAGGCCCACGCCGTCCCCGAACCACTGCTCGGCCACGGTCAGCGCGCGGACGTCGTTGTCGACGGTGACCGGCAGCCCGCTCGCCTCCTCGGCGAGCGCGGCGAGGGGGACGTCGTGCCAGTCCAGGAAGGGCGAGAAGCGCACGGTGCCCGCGGCGCGGTCCACGTCACCCGCGACGGCGATGCCGAGCCCCAGGACCTGGACGCCGAACCCCTCGGC
Source organism: Streptomyces sp. P9-2 (assembly GCF_051903975.1). NCBI lineage: Bacteria > Bacillati > Actinomycetota > Actinomycetes > Kitasatosporales > Streptomycetaceae > Streptomyces > Streptomyces sp. P9-2. The sequence goes on along the minus strand of NZ_CP192633.1, from coordinate 6,591,566 downwards.
CTCGGTGAGCAGTTCCCGTACGAGGTCGGCGGCGACCGGGAGCACCTCGCGCGGCGTGCGGCCGGTCAGGGGGACGCGCCGGGCGACGCGGATATGGCAGCACAGGTCGGTGAGCACGCCGATGATCTCGTCGCCGGTCGCCTTCAGCCCGATGAACAGCGCCCGTCCGCCGTCGACCCGCACCGGGTTGGCCGGGCGGCCGAGCCCCGGGCGGACCTCCGCGCCCGCGTCCTCCACCAGGAAGCCGGCCTCGATCAGCGGCCGTACGGCCTTGGTGACGGCCGCCGGGGACAGGCCCGTCCGCCGGGCCGCCTCCTGCCGGGTGAGCGGGCCGTGCGTGAGGACGGTGGTGAAGATCTGGGAGGCCGCCGGGGTGTGCGCCGGGAACGTCTCGGCGGGCGAGGTCGAGGGCATGACCGGGAACCTAGGCCCCTTATTTTCCGCTGTCAATTAAAGAGGTAGTCCTTCTTTCGAAGGTCATGGAGGGTGCCTTTCCACCTTGTAAACGTAAGACGCAGGCCGCTCTTGACGTGTGATCGAAAGACGCGCTTGGGTGTGCGGTGCAATCCCCTGACGCCGATCGTGAGGCACCATGCCGCTCATCACCCGCTCCCCGGACACCGGGGTCTGGCTGCTGACCACCCCGCGCACGTCGTACGCGCTGCGGATCGACGAGACCGGCGCGCCCTGTCATGTGGCGTGGGGCCCGCGCCTCACGCCCGAGGAGGCGGACACGCTCGCGGCGCCGTTCACGGAGCCGTCGAACAGCTTCGAGGGGCGGCCGGCCGTGGGTGAGGAGCTGCCGGTGGACGGCGGCACCCGCTACGGGCCGCCCTCGCTCCAGGTGCGGTACGCGGACGGCTCCCGCGCCTTCGAGTGGGAGCCGGTCGGCCACCGGGTGGACGACGCGGCGCCGGGCCGTGAGGAGCTGGTCCTGGAGTTCCGCGACCGGGTCGTGCCGCTGTCGGTCGCGCTGCACTACCGGGTGCGCGCCGACACGGACGTGATCGAGCGCTGGACCGTGCTGCGCAACGACGGCGACGAGCGGGTGGACCTGCTGCGCGCCGACTCCGCCGCGTGGACGCTGCCGCCCCTGTCCGACTACCGGCTGAGCCATGTCACCGGCCAGTGGTCGGCGGAGACGCGGCTGCACCGGGAACGGCTGCCGCACGGGGAGACCGTGCTGACCAGCCGGCGCGGCATCACCAGCCATCACGCCAACCCCTGGACCATGCTCGACGACGGCACCGCGGACGAGGAGCAGGGGCGTGTGTGGAGCACGGCCCTGGCGTGGAGCGGCAGTTGGCGGATCACCGTGCAGCGCACGCCGGACGGGCGGGCGGGGCTGACCGGCGGCGTGGGCCACGAGGGGACGCGCGTGCCGCTCGCACCGGGCGAGGAGTTCACCACGCCGGTGTCGGCCGGGCTGTTCAGCGACGGCGGTTTCGGTGCGGCGAGCCGGGCGTGGCACGCGTACGTCCGGACGCATGTGCTGCGGCACGCGGACGAGACGGCGCCGGTGCTCTACAACTCCTGGGAGGCCACCGGCTTCGACGTGGACGAGGCGAGCCAACTGGCGCTCGCCGAGCGGGCGGCCCGGCTCGGGGTGGAGCTGTACGTGGTGGACGACGGCTGGTTCGGCGCCCGTCGCAGCGACCGGGCGGGCCTCGGCGACTGGACGCCGACGCCGGACCGCTTCCCGGACGGTCTGCGGCCGCTGTCCGACGCCGTGCGCCGGCTCGGCATGCGGTTCGGCGTGTGGGTGGAGCCGGAGATGGTCAACCCGGACAGCGACCTGTACCGGGCGCACCCCGACTGGGTGCTGCACCTGCCGGGCCGGCCGCGCAGCGAGCTGCGCAACCAGCTCGTGCTGAACTTCGCCCGGCGGGACGTCGCCGACTGGGCGTTCGACTGGCTCACCCGGCTGGTCGCCGAGCACCGCGTGGACTTCCTCAAGTGGGACATGAACCGCGTCTTCGGCGAGTCCGGCTGGCCGGGCCGGGAGGACGGCAACGACCGGCTGTGGACGCGCTACGTGCACCACCTGTACGGCGTGCTGGACCGGCTGCGCGAGGCGCACCCGGAGCTGCGGATCGAGACGTGCAGCGGTGGCGGCGGCCGGATCGACCTGGGCATCCTGGCCCGCACGGACCAGGCGTGGACGTCCGACAACACCGACGCCGTGGACCGGCTGGGCATCCAGCGGGGCTTCAGCCAGGTGTACCCGGCGCGGCTGATGTCCGCGTGGGTGACGGATGTGCCCAACCAGCTCACCCGGCTGTCCGTGCCGCTGAGTTTTCGGTTCCACGTGGCCATGGCCGGGCTGCTCGGTGTCGGCGGGGACCTCACCCGCTGGAGCGAGGAGGAGCTGTCGGAGGCCGCCGAACTGGTGGCCCGCTACAAGGAGATCCGGCATCTGGTGCAGCACGGCGACCAGTACCGGATCGGCGACCCGTACGGCGACGGCACGTCGGCCGTGCAGTACACGGCCCCGGACGGGAGCGAGGCGGTGGTGCTGGCCTTCCGCGCCAGCCCGCGGCACGGTTCGCCGCGGGTGCCGCTCAGGCTGCGCGGGCTGCGGCCGGGCGCCCGCTTCCGGGACACGGCGACGGGCGCGGTGCACCACGCGACGGTGCTGACGGAGTACGGGCTGGACGTCGGTCTGCCGAGCGGCGACTGGGCGAGCGCCCTGATCCACCTGGAGCGGGTGCCGGACGAGGGCTCGGCGAAGAGCTGAGAAGGGGAGGAAGCGGTCAGGCGGAGAGGGCGATGCGCGCGGTGATGCTCTTGCCCTCCGCCTCCTGACGGACGTCGAGGGCCTCGGCGACGGCCATGACGATCTCCAGGCCGTGCTGTCCCACCCGGCCGGGGTCGGCGTCCCGGGGCCGCGGCACCTCCGGGTTGCCGTCGTGGACGACCACCTCGACGGCGCCGCCGAAGACCCGCAGGTCCAGTTCGACGGGGCCCGGCGCGTACTTCCGGGCGTTGGTCACCAGTTCGCTGACCACGAGCTGGGTGATCTCCACCACCCGCTCCGGCACCGGCAGGCCGTCCTGCGTCCGCGCCCGGTCGAGGAACTCGGCCGCGAGGTGCCGTGCCTGCGCTATCCACGCGCCCTCGGCGTTCAGGGCGTACGAAGCCCGCAGCCGGGGTGCGCCTGGCACCGTTTCCCCCTCGTCGACAGGAACTGAATCCATCCGGTCCGCCTTTTACTCGATCACACCGCGCGACTACCCGCATCGCTCCCCCGCACGCCCATGAAGTGTGACAGGTACGTCGGAGACGTCAGCCCGCCAGGTGCCGCTCGAGCCACTCACCTGCGGTGCGCCGGAACAGGCGGCGGTTGTCGGCGCGCCGGAAATCGTGACCTTCGTCACGCAGCAGGAGCAGCTCCGCCTCAAGACCCCTTTCCCGCGCGGCCCTGATGAACTGTTCGGACTCGCCGGGCGGCACGTTGGTGTCGTGCTCGCCGTGCACGGCGAGGACCGGGACGCGCAGGGAGTCGATCCTGCTCATCGGCGACAGGGCGCGCAGCAGGTCCCGGTCGCGTTCCGGATGGCCGTACTTGTGCGCGGCGGACTGCGCGATCCACGGCTCGGTCCCTTCGAAGAAAGTGGTCAGGTCGGACATGCCGCACACGGCGACGCCGGTGCGGAAGAGGTCGGGGTGCCACACCAGGGACGCCATGGTGAGGTAGCCGCCGTAGGAGCGGCCCATGACGGCCATGCGCCGGGGGTCGGCGAGGCCCTCCACCATCACGTGGGCCGCGCAGTCCGCGACGTCGTTGATCGCGGAGAAGCGTCCGGCGCCCAGGTCGGCGTCGGTGAAGCTGCGGCCGTGGCCGGAGGAGCCGCGCACGTCGGGGGCGAACACGTCCAGGCCCCGGTTGAGCAGCTCCAGGTAGAGGGGGTCGAGGACGGGGCGTTCCTGTTCCTCCGGTCCGCCGTGCAGATGGAGGACGCAGGGCGCCGGTTCTCCGGGCGAGCGGCCGGGGGCGCGGTAGTACCAGCCGCCGAGCTGGAGGCCGTCCCGGGCGACGGGCCGCATGGGGGTGGGGCTCACCGGGGTGAAACCGGGCGGGAAGGCGTCCTCGTCGCGGGAGGACCACGGGGTGCGCAGGGGCGCGCCGTGCGGTAGCCACCACACGCCGGGGTGGCGCCGTGAGCCGGACAGGGCGACGACGGGCGCGTCGGGGTCGGCGGTGGGCGCGACGCGGGTGACGACCTCGTGGGGCAGGTCGACGCGGCGTGCGTCGCCGGCCGAGGGCGGTGGGGCTGCGCCCGCCTCGGTGCCGTACGGCGGCGCGGACTTGAGTACGAGCAGTTCGAGGTCGCTGACCCCGTGCCGGTTCCAGGCCAGCACGGCGCGGCGGCCGTCGTGGCCGAGGGCGAGGAGTTCCAGGCCGCAGTCCTCGCGTTCGGCGACGACGCGTGTGGTGTGCAGTTCGCCGCGCGGGTCGAGGTGGGCGGCGAGCAGGGCCGCGTACTCGCGTCCGGCGTCGCTGCGCAGCCAGAGCGTGCCCGCGGACGGGGAGAAGCCGCCCACCCAGGGGTCACCGTCGGCGACCGGGAAGGCGCAGGTCACGGCGGAGTCCTCGGTGCGCACGACCAGCGCCTCGCGGCGTCCGCGGGGGCCCCGGTAGACGAGGGCGAGGCGGCCGTCGCGGCTGAGGTCGCACACCCGCTGGTTGGCGGCGCCGCGTTCGCTGAACAGCAGGACGGGCGCGGCGGTGCCCTCCGGGTCGACGAGGTAGGCGGACAGGGTCCGCTCCTCCAGCTCCCGGTCGGAGGCCGGCCGTACGCCGCCGTCGGCCGCCCCGAGCCGTCCTCCGGCCGGGTCGAGCAGGACGGCCCGGCCGTCTCGGCCCGCCCACTGCGGGGCGTGCTCGGTGCCGGGCGGTGCGGGCGCCTCCGCGTGGTAGCGGTCGGCGTGGCCCGGCGGGGCGGACTCGGTGACGGTCACCGCGATCGCGGAGCCGTCGTGCTGCCAGGAGCCGAGCCGCGCGGACGTGCCGGACTCGCCGCCGGCCAGCAGGTGCCGGCCGGTGCCGTCGGGGCGTACGCACAGCACCCGGGTCAGCTCGCCGCCGCCGGGCGCCGTGGTGTAGGCGATCCACCGGCCGTCCGGCGACCAGGACACCTCCGTGACGGGGTGCGGGTCGGCGTCGAGCCGGCGCACCTCCGGGCCGTCGACGGGGCCGGTCCACAGCTGCGGCACCCCGGCCCGGTCGCAGATGAACGCGACATGCCGCCCGCTCGGGTCGGCGGAGGGGTACCAGCAGCCGTGCACCGCCGGGGGCGGCAGGTCGTACGGCGCCGCGGTGTCGGCCAGGGGGGCGGACTCCGGGGCGTACAGCGCGCTGCCGGGGTTCCGGGTCGCCGTCATCGGATCCCGTGGGTCTGGAGCCAGGTCTCCAGCAGGGCGATCTGCCAGAGGGCGTTGGCCCCGCGCCGGGTGCGGTGGGCGTCGGGCTCGGCGAGCAGCCGCTCCACGTACTCCTCGCGGAAGACGCCGCGGTTCCGGGCCTCGGGGGCGGTCATGGTGTCGCGGACCCGCTGGAGGACGGGCCCGGCCATGTGCCGGATCGCGGGGACCGGGAAGTAGCCCTTGGGCCGGTCGACGACCTCGCGCGGCAGCACACGGCGGCCCGCGGCCTTCAGGACGCCCTTGCCGCCGTCGGCGAGCTTCAGCTCGGGCGGGCAGGCGGCGGCGAGCTCCACCAGTTCGTGGTCGAGGAACGGCACCCGGGCCTCCAGGCCCCAGTCCATGGTCATGTTGTCGACCCGCTTGACCGGGTCGTCGACCATCATCACCAGTGTGTCCAGGCGCAGTTGGGCGTCGAGGGCGGTGTCGGCGCCGTCCTGCGCCATGTGCTGGTGGACGAACTCGGCGGAGGTGTCCCGGTCGGGCAGCATCTCGGGCCGCAGCACGTGCGCCATGTCGGCGTGGGAGCGGTCGGCGTAGGCGTCGATGTACGCCTGGGCGGCCCGCTCGCGGGGCGCGCCCGCCATCGCCGGGTACCAGTCGTAGCCGGCGAACACCTCGTCGGCGCCCTGCCCGCTCTGCACGACCTTGACCTCCTTGGCGACCTGCTCGGACAGCAGGTGGAAGGCGACCACGTCGTGGCTCATCATGGGTTCGCTCATGGCGCGGACGGCTCCGTCGAGGGCGCCGGCGACCCGGTCGGAGGGCACCATCAGCTGGTGGTGGCGGGTGTCGAAGTGCCGGGCCACCAGGTCCGAGTAGTGGAACTCGTCGCCGTCCTCGTCGCCCTCGGACTCGAAGCCGACGCTGAAGGTGGCCAGGTCCCGCTGCCCCTCGTCGGCGAGCAGCGCGACGATCAGGCTGGAGTCCAGGCCGCCGGAGAGCAGCACGCCCACGGGCACGTCGGCGACCATGCGGCGGCGCACGGCCGTGCGCAGGGCGTCCAGGACGGCGTCGGTCCAGTCGTCCGCGGTGAGGTCCGCGTACGCGGGGCGCCGGGTGTGCAGGGGGTGCCAGTAGCGGCGGTCGTGCTGGGTGCCGTCGGGCTCGACGACGCGCACGGTGGCCGGGGGCAGCTTGCGCACGCCGTTGAGGACGGTGCGGGGCGCGACCACGGTGGCGTGCCAGCTCAGGTACTGGTGCAGGGCGACCGGGTCGAGGGAGGTGTCGACGCCTCCGGCCGCGAGCAGGGCGGGCAGCGAGGAGGCGAACCGCAGGCGCTCCGAGGTGGCCGACAGGTAGAGCGGCTTGATGCCGAGCCGGTCGCGGGCGAGGACGACGCGTCCGGTGTCCTGCTCGACGATCACGAAGGCGAACATGCCGTGGAACCGGTCGACGCAGCCGGCGCCCCACTGCTGGTACGCCTTGAGCACGACCTCGGTGTCGGAGTGCGAGAAGAAGCGGTGCCCGAGGGCGTGCAGTTCGTCGCGCAGCTCACGGTAGTTGTAGACGCAGCCGTTGAAGACGCCGGTGAGGCGGGCGCCCGGGTCGGTCATGGGCTGGGCGCCGCACTCCGACAGATCGATGATCTTCAGCCGGCGGTGTCCGAGGGCGACCGGGCCCTGGGACCACAGGCCGCGTCCGTCCGGGCCGCGCGGTGCGAGCCGGTCGGTCATGCGCTCCACCGCCGCGATGTCGGGCCGTCCGCCGTCGAGCCGGATCTCCCCGCTGAGGCCGCACATCAGTGGTTCCTCCCTTCCCTCGGTTCCCGGTCCCTGGGGGCGGTGTCCTGCTGGGTGACGGCGTGGCTGGTCCTGGACATGGGAAGTTGATCACTCTCCTGGTTCGGGATCGGGTGGCGGGCCCGTCGCCGGACGCGGCGCGGGCCGGTGCGCCGGATCAGCCCGGCGTGCCCGGGGCGGTGACCGGGTGGAGGCGCGAGCGGCCGTTGACGTGGTGGGTGGTGGCGACCTGGGGGCGCGGGCGGCGGACCCCGGCGCGGGCCGGGAAGCGGTCGCCGCGCGTCTCGGTGACGAGCAGGTCGATGCCGGTCGGCAGGTCGGCCTCGCGGACCGTGCGGCGCAGCCGGTCGGCCGCGCTGCCGGCGGCGAGCGCCTCGTCGAGCAGGTCGCGCACGTTGACGAAGTCGCCGGACGCCTCCAGGGCGGGGCGCAGCCGGTGCAGCATGCGGCGCAGCACCAGGTGGGCCGGGGCGGCGCGGCGGGTCCACGGGTCGACCAGCGGGCCTTCCAGGCCGGAGCGCGCGGCACGCCAGCCGGCGGCGCGCAGCCACTCGTGGTGGCCGTCGCAGCGCGGGTCGGCGCCTCGCTCCAGGCGGTGGCAGGCGTCGCGCACCAGCGCCCGGAACAGTCCGGCGATCAGCACGACCGTCTCGGCGCGCGGGCAGGCGTCGCCGATCCGCAGCTCCAGCGTGCGCTGGTGGGCGGAGGGGCGGACGTCCTGGTACAGCATGCCGCTGTCGCTGATGACGCCGGAGCCGATCAGTTCCGCGACGGCGGCGTCGTACTCGGCGGCGTTCCGGTAGCAGCCGGCCGGGCCCGCGGTGGGCCAGCGCTGCCAGAGCATGGTGCGCCAGGAGGCGTAGCCGGTGTCGGAGCCCAGCCAGTACGGAGAGCTGGCGGACAGCGCGAGCAGCGGCGGCAGCCAGGGCGACACCAGGCACATGGCGCGGACCGCGGTGTCGCGGTCGGGCACGTCGGCGTGCACCTGGGCGCTGCAGATGAGCTGTTCGTCGGCGACCCGCCGGTACTCGTCCGCCATCCGCCTGAAGCGGGCGTTGGCGGTGACGTCCCGCGGGGTCACCCGGGCCAGCGGCACGGTGCCGGCCGCGACGACGGCCAGGCCCTCCTCGGCGGCCGCGGCGGCCAGGCGGCGCCGGGTGCCGGACAGGTCGGCGTAGAGCCCGTCGAGGGTGTCGTGGACCTCACTGTTGCTCTCCACCGCGGACTGTTGCAGCTCGCTGCTGAAACCGGTGGTGCCGAGTCTTTCCAACAGCAGTCCGGCCCGTGGCACGAGTCGCCCGCTCTCCGCGTCCAGGACGTGGAATTCTTCCTCTGCTCCGATACGCACCGTCACCGCCGGTTTCCCCTCGCGCTAGTCCTGTGCCGGCCCCGCGACGGCTCAGGAGCCACCGGCGGCGCTTTCGGCACACCCCGAGTGCCCCGGATGGCGCAAGAACAATCGAACGGCCCTCGTCAACGGTGTACGGACCGGGACGAGGGGGTGCGTGGACCCGGGCAAGGGCAGGCGCGTGACCCGGCGAGGACCGGCGCGTCCCCCGGCGGGGACGGGCGCGTGACCCGGCAGGGGCGGGCGGTCAGTTCGTCTGGAGGCGGTGGCTGTCGCGCAGGTCGAAGACCTGGTCGAGGCCGGTGAGGTGCAGCAGCCGGCGCAGTGCCTCGGGCACGGCCACGAGGATCAGTCCGGCGCCCGCCGCGACCACGTGGTTGCGGACGGCGATCAGCGCGGTGATGCCGCTGGAGTCGCAGAAGCCCAGCTCGCCCAGGTCCATCACGAGCATCAGCCCGGAGGACACGACCGCGCCGACGGCGGCCTTGCGCAGTTGGTGCGCGTTGCTGTGGTCGAGGTCGCCGGCCACCTCGAGGAGGGGGCCGGCGGGCGTGCGGGACGAGACGATCGTCAGGGGTTTCATGGGGGTCGCTCTGTTCGTTCCGTGAAACTGGTGCTGGAAACGGGTGGTCAGGGGGTGGCGGGGACGCCGATCGCGAGGAGCGCGGTGTCGTCGTCGAGGCCGTCGCCGAAGTCGCGCAGCAGCGCGGTGAGGGCGTCGACGAGGGCGCGGCTGCCCGCGGGGGCGCGCGCGGCGGCGAACGAGCGCAGCGCGTCGTAGCCGTAGAGGTCCCGGCCGGGGCCGACGCGGGCCTCGGTGAGGCCGTCGGTGTAGAGCAGCAGCGTGTCGCCGGGCCGCAGCACGGTGCGCACCTCGACGAACTGCGCCGTGGCGAGCACGCCGACGAGCATGCCGCCGCGGGTGCTCAGGTACTCGGCCGTGCCGTCGGTGCGCAGGACGAGCGCGGGCGGATGGCCGCCGGAGGCGAGCCGGACGGTCAAGGTGTCCCCCACCCGTTCGAACACGCCGGCCACGGCGGTGCAGTAGCGGGGGTCGTCGTCGGTGTAGCGCTCCATGAGGGCCCGGTTGAGGATGCGCAGGTCGTCCACCGGGTCGGCGTCCTGGATCATGGCGGCGCGCAGGGTGTAGCGGGTGAGCGAGGTCAGGGCCGCGGCCTGGGGGCCCTTGCCGCAGACGTCGCCGAGGAAGAAGGCGGTCCGGGTGTCGTCGAGCGGGAACAGGTCGTAGAAGTCGCCGCCGAGCTCCATCGCGGAGGCCGTGTGGTAGTAGCCGGCCGTCTCCACGCCGGGGAGGTCGGGGAGGGTGTCGGGCAGCAGGCTGCGCTGGAGCACGGCCAGGGCCTCGCGCAGCTGGGCGCGGTCGGCCTCGGCCTGTTCGCGGGCATCGTCGGCGGCCCGGCGGGCCCGCAGCAGTTCCTGCTCGTAGGAGCGCCGGTCGGTGGCGTCGAAGACGGTGGTGCGGATCAGCAGCGGTTCGCCGTCGGGGCCGCGCTTGAGGGTGGAGGTGACCAGGACCGGCAGCCGGGGTCCGGCGGCGGTGCGCATCTCCAGCGCGACGCCGCCGAGGTGGCCCTGCATGCGCAGCAGCGGGGCGAAGTGCGTCTCGTGGTAGAGCCGGCCGCCGACCGTGAGGAGGTCGCTGAACCGCTTGCGGCCGACGACGTCCTCACGGGACAGGCCGAGCCATCCCAGCAGGGTGGCGTTGATCTTGGCGATGGTGCCGTCCATCAGGGTGGACAGGTAGCCGCACGGCGCCGACTCGTACAGGTCCTCCGCCGAGTCCTCCAGCAGGGAGCTGAACGCGGGTCGGGCGCCGGGCGTCTTCGCGCCGGGGTCGTCCGCGGCGCCCGGGTTCAACGGACCCCTGAGGACAGGAACGCGCGGATCGCCGAGGCGGTGGCCTCGGGGGCGCTGAGCTGCGGGCAGTGGCCGACGGCGTCGAGGGTGACCAGTTCGCTGCCCCGCACCGCGGCGTGGACGTACGCGCCGACCTCGCGGGGCGCGATGACGTCCTGTTCGCACTCCAGGATGAGGGTGGGGACGGTCACGGTCTCGAGGTCCTTGCGGCTGTCGGAGAGGAACGTCGTGCGGGCGAAGACCCGGGCGATGTCCGGGTCGGTCGCGCAGAAACTGTTGGTCAGTTCCTCGCCGAGCTCCGGCCGGTCCGGGTTTCCCATGATGACCGGGGCCATGGCCGCGGACCAGCCGAGGTAGTTCGACTCCAGGGACTCCAGCAGCTCGTCGATGTCCTCGGCGGAGAACCCGCCGCGGTAGCCGTCCTCGTCGATGTAGCGGGGCGAGGGGCACACCATCACGAGGGCGCCTATGCGCCCGGGGGCGGCGGCCGCGGCCAGCACGCCGGTCATGGAACTCACCGAGTGGCCGACGACGACCGCGTCGCGCAGGTCCAGCTCCTCGCAGACCTCGACCAGGTCGCGGGCGTAGCCGTCGAGGGAGGAGTAACGATCCTCCTGCCAGGCGGACAGGTCGGAACGCCCGGCCCCGACGTAGTCGAAGAGCACCAGCGGGTGGTCCTCGGCGAGAAGCGGCTCGACCAGACGCCACATGTTCTGGTCACAGCCGAACCCGTGCACGAGGACGACAGGACGCCCGGTGGTGGCCCCGGTCACACGGACGTTGTTCCTGCGGAGGATGCTCATCCGCCCATGCTCGCACGCTGGGCGGTGCGGGCGTCGCCGGACTCAGGCGGGCCCGCCGCCGGGGCCCGCGAGGGGGGCGGGAGCCGCGTCGGTGCGGGCTTCCAGGGCGCGCAGCACGGCCACCATGTCCTCGCCGCCGTGCCCGCCCGCCACGGTCTCCTCGAAGAGGGCGTGGCACACGTCGAGCAGCGGTGAGGCGACCCCCGCCGCCCGGGCGGCCTCGGCGATCAGGCGGTTGTTCTTCAGTACGTCGGTGGCGGCGGCCTGGACGGCGAAGTCGCGGGCGAGCAGTTTGGGCGCCTTCATCCGGGACACGGAGCTGGCCATGGGGCCCGCGTCCAGCACGTCGAGGAAGCGGGCGCGGTCGAGGCCGTGCCGGTCGGCGAAGTGGAACGCCTCGGTGAACCCGGTGACCTGGGTGATCAGGAAGAGGTTGACGGCGAGCTTCATCAGCAGGGCGCCCGGCACCGGCCCGCAGGCGAAGATCTCCCGGCACATCGGGGCGAGCAGCGGGCGCGTGTCCGCGAGGACGGAGTCCTCGCCCGCCAGCATCGCGACGAGTCCGCCCTGCTCGGCGGGGACGCGGGAGCCGGAGACGGGCGCCTCGGCGTAGGCGCCTCCGGCGGCGCGTACGTCCTTCTCCAGCACGGCGGAGTACTCGGCGGACGTGGTGCCCATGTGGACGACGGTGCGTCCGGCGACGCGCCCGGCGAAGGCGGGGGTGCCGCGGCCGAGCACGGTGTCGACGGCCGCCTCGTCGGCCAGCATCAGCAGCACCGTGTCCGCCCGCTCGAACACCTCGGCGGGGCCGGCGGCCACCTCGGCGCCGGCGTCACGCAGGGGCGCGCACCGCTCCGGAGTGCGGTTCCACACCACGAGCGGGGTCCCGGCGCGCGCGAGGTTGAGCGCCATGGGCCGCCCCATGACCCCGAGTCCGACGAAGCCCATCCGCATGCCGCACCACCGCCCTCGCTGCTATGACCGCTGTCATAGTAGCCGCGTTTATGACGACGGTCATAGGCTGGATCCGCAGGGAGCTGACGAGATGCGGGAGGCCGGATGGCAGGCGCCGAGCGGGGGCCGCGGGAGCGGATGGTGTTCAGCGCCGCCCAGCTGATCCGCCGCGAAGGGGTCGGCGCGACGGGCATGCGCGAGGTGGCCGCCCACGCGCGAGCGCCACGCGGCTCGCTCCAGCACTACTTCCCCGACGGCAAGGAGCAGCTCGTCAACGAGGCCGTCGGCTGGGCCGGCCGCTACGCCGGGAACCGGGTGGCGCGGTTCCTCGCCGCGCTGCCGGAGCCGACGCCGTCCGGGCTGTTCGCCGAGATGGTCCGCCAGTGGACCGACGAGTACGAGAGCGAGGGGTTCGACGGCGGCTGCCCGGTCGCGGCGGCCACGGTGGACTGCGCCCGTACGGCCGACTCCACGCGGCAGGCCGTCGAGGCGGCCTTCACCCGGTGGACGGGCGCGGTGGCCGGCGCCCTGGCGGACATGGGCGTGCCCGAGGAGCGCAGCCGGCCGCTCGCCACGCTGATGATCAGCTCCCTCGAAGGGGCCATCCTGATCGCCCGGGCCGAGCGCAGCGTCCGCGCCCTGACGACGGCGGCCCGCGAACTCGGCCCCCTGCTGGACGCGGCGGTGACCCGGCCCGCCAAGGGCGGCGGATCAGGCGGAAGCGTGGGGAGCTGACGCCGCGTTGACTACAGTGATCGCGCCAGTATCCGGCGTTTCATGGACCAGTGAGGTAATCGCGAACCATGTCGACCGAAACGTTTGAGTTCCAGGTAGAGGCTCGTCAGCTGCTCCAGCTGATGATCCACTCGGTCTACTCGAACAAGGACGTCTTCCTCCGTGAGCTCGTCTCCAACGCCTCGGACGCGCTCGACAAGCTGCGGCTCGCCAAGCTGCGCGACGACACGCTCGACGCCGACGTCTCCGACCTCCACATCGAGCTGGAGACCGACCAGGACGCCCGGACGCTCACCGTGCGGGACAACGGCATCGGCATGTCGTACGACGAGGTCGGCGAGCTGATCGGCACCATCGCCAACTCCGGCACGGCGCAGTTCCTGAAGGAGCTGAAGGAGGCGCAGGACGGGGCCGGGGCGGAGGGGCTCATCGGGCAGTTCGGCGTGGGCTTCTACTCCGGGTTCATGGTCGCCGACGAGGTGACCCTGGTGACCCGGAAGGCCGGCGAGAAGCAGGGCACCCGCTGGTCCTCGCGCGGCGAGGGCACGTACACGCTGGAGCGGGTCGACGACGCGCCGCAGGGCACCTCCGTGACCCTGCGCCTGAAGCCGGCCGACCCGGACAACCAGCTGCACGACTACACGTCGGTGTGGAAGATCAAGGAGATCGTCAAGCGCTACTCGGACTTCATCACCTGGCCGATCCGGCTGGTCGGTGAGAAGAACGGGAAGGGCGACGACGGCGAGGGCGCCGGGCCCGAGACGCTGAACTCGATGAAGGCGCTGTGGGCGCGCCCGCGCGACGAGGTGTCCGAGGACGAGTACCACGAGCTGTACAAGCACATCGGCCACGACTGGCGCGAGCCGCTGGAGACGATCCAGCTGCACGCGGAGGGCACCTTCGAGTACCAGGCCCTGCTGTTCGTCCCGTCGCACGCCCCGCACGACCTGTTCCGGCAGAACATGCGGCACGGTCTCCAGCTGTACGTGAAGCGCGTGTTCATCATGGACGACTGCGAGGCGCTGCTCCCGGCGTACCTGCGGTTCGTCAGGGGCGTGGTGGACGCGCAGGACCTGTCGCTCAACGTGTCCCGCGAGATCCTCCAGCAGGACCGGCACATCCGGATGATGCAGCGCCGGCTCACCAAGAAGGTGCTGTCCTCGGTGAAGAGCATGATGACCGGGAACCCGGACAGGTACGCCACGTTCTGGCGGGAGTTCGGCGCGGTGCTGAAGGAGGGTCTGGTCACCGACCCCGACAACCGGGAGGCGCTGCTCGCGGTGGCGTCGTTCGCCTCCACGCACGAGGACGGCGAGGCGGTCACGCTCGAGCAGTACGTGGAGCGGATGCCGGAGGGCCAGGACGACATCTACTACATCACCGGCGAGTCCCGCGAGACGATCGACAACTCGCCGCACATGGAGGCGTTCCGGGAGCGCGGCATCGAGGTGCTGCTGCTCACCGACCCGGTCGACGAGGTGTGGGTGGACGCCGTCGGCGAGTTCGAGGGCAAGCGGCTGCGGTCGGTCGCCAAGGGCGAGATCGACCTGGACGCGCGTGAGGACGACAGGAGCGAGGACGAGCAGAAGCAGCAGGCGGAGGCGTACGCGGGGCTGCTCGGCTGGATGCGCGAGCGGCTGGACGACGACGTCAAGGAGGTGCGCCTGTCGACGCGGCTCACCCGCTCCCCGGCCTGCCTCGTCGCCGACGCGAACGACCTCACTCCGGCGCTGGAGAACATGTACCGGGCCATGGGCCAGGAGGTGCCGCACACCAAGCGCATCCTCGAGCTCAACCCGGACCACGCCCTGGTGAAGGGGCTGAACGAGGCGTACACGGAGCGGGAGGACCGCTCGGAGCTCACCGACGCCGCCGAGCTGCTGTACACCCTCGCCGTGGTGGCGGAGGGCGGCCGGCCCAAGGACCCGGCGCGGTTCGTGCGGCTGATGGCGGACCGGCTGGAGCGCACGCTGTGAGGTGACGCGGCTCTCGTGCGCCGCGGCCCGCCCGTCAGACGCGGGCGGGCTCGGCGGGCGTCTCCTTACGGGCCGCCTGCCGCAGCCGCCTGCCGCGGCGGGTGAGCCCCCAGGGCTTGAGGACCGAGATCACCGTCATGAAGACGTAGGCGGACAGGGACACCACCGGCCCGAAGAGGACGTCGCCGCCGCCGGGCAGAGGGCCTCCGGCGGACACGGCCGCCACCGCCTCGTTCACCCCCGGCCGCAGCGCGAAGGCGGTCGCGG
The DNA here is from genome assembly GCF_051903975.1 of Streptomyces sp. P9-2. NCBI lineage: Bacteria > Bacillati > Actinomycetota > Actinomycetes > Kitasatosporales > Streptomycetaceae > Streptomyces > Streptomyces sp. P9-2. Next base: position 6,576,439 of record NZ_CP192633.1, on the reverse strand, counting down.
TGGTGGTGGCGAGGGTCAGCCAGAACTTGGTCCACACCCAGCGGTGCCGGGCAAGCCCCCAGGGCGTACCGAGGGCCAGGACCAGTCCGCTGACGAGGGTCAGCAGGGCGACCGGCAGCAGGAGCCAGTCGGCGAACAGCCGCATGGACCGCACGGCCGCCTCCAGCGTGGCGGCCGAGCCGGTGGTGTTCGCGGCCAGACCGAGGGCGAGCAGCCCGGCGGAGAGCCCCAGCCAGCCGGCGGAGGCGACGACATGGACGGCGAGGAAGGCCCGGCGTGCGGGACGGTCGAGTTTCACGCCGTCCACGGTGCCGGGCCCGGCCGCCGCGGACATCCCACGGCGGGAGTAACCCCGCGTACCGACGTGGGCGTACGTCACGGCAGGCGGGGGCACAAGTGAGCGGTGACCACAGCAGACTTCCTCTTCGCCCTCCTCGGCGCGGTCGCCCTGGGCGCGGCCGTGCTCCCGCGGCTGCTGGCCCGCAGGCCGCTGTCGCTGCCCCTGGTGTTCCTGGCGCTCGGCGCCGCCGTCCAGGTGCTGCCGCTCCCGCTGCCCGAGATCGATCCGGTGGCGGACGGGGTGTGGGTGGAGCACCTCGCGGAGATCTGCGTGGTTCTCTCGCTCATGGGCGCGGGTCTCGCCCTCAACCGGCCCTTCGGCCGCGAGAGCTGGCAGGGCGTGTGGCGTCAGCTGGGCATCACGATGCCGCTGACCATAGCCGCCGTGGCCGCCCTCTCCTGGGGTCTGCTGGACTGGCCGGTGGCCGCCGCGCTGCTGCTGGCGGGGGTGCTCGCGCCGACCGACCCGGTGCTCGCCTCCGAGGTGCGCGTCGGTGAGCCGACGGACGCGGAGCACGACGAGGACGAGGTCCGCTTCACCCTGACCGGAGAGGCGGGGCTGAACGACGGGCTCGCCTTCCCGTTCGTGGCCGCCGCGACGGCCCTGGCCGCCGCGGGCGGGACTCTCACCGGCGGCGGTGTCGGCCACTGGCTGCTGGTGGACGTGCTCTACAAGTGCACGGCGGGCGTGGCCGCGGGCCTCGCCGTCGGGGCGCTGCTGGGCCGGCTGTTCTTCCGGGCCCGGTGGCAGACGATGCGGTTGTCGGAGCACAGCGAGGGGTTCGTCGCCCTCGCCGCGACCTTCCTCGCGTACGGGGTGACGGAGCTGGTGCACGGGTACGGCTTCCTGGCGGTGTTCGTCACCGCCTGCCGGATCCGCGCGGCGGAGCGCACCCACGGTTACCACGGGGTGCTGCACGACTTCGTGGAGCAGCTCGAGCGGCTGCTGACGGCGGTGCTGCTGTTCCTGGTGGGCGCGTTCGTCGCCCAGGGCGGGCTCGGCCCGCTGAGCTGGCAGGGCGCGGCGGTGGCGGTGCTGCTGCTGCTCGTCGTCCGCCCGCTGACCGGGTGGGTCGCCCAGTTCGGCGTGGCGGCGGGCCCCCGCGAGCGGGTGGTCACCGCCTTCTTCGGCATCCGCGGCATCGGCTCCCTGTTCTATCTGGCGTACGCGCTGGCCTCGCACGACTTCGGGGTACCGCCCGAGGTGCTGTGGGCGGTGGTGACGTTCACGGTGATCGCCTCGGTGGTGCTGCACGGGGTGAGCGCCACGCCCGTCATCTCCCGACTGGACCGGCTGCGGCTGCACCGCGCCAAGGCGAACGGCGGCGGGCCGGATCCCGACGACCACGAGGTGGCGGGCGAGCGCCTGTGAACGCCCTGGCCACGAGCGTCCGACGGGCGGTCCGTCCCGATGTGCGGGGGCGCCGGGTTCGGTGTTGTGTGGGGATCATGCGGCGCGAGGACGGGCGGCCCGGCCCCGAGGACGACGTCGAGGCGGTCCTCGACGAGCTGTACTCGCTGCCGCCGTCGGAGTTCGTCGCCCGGCGGGAGGAGCGCGCGGCGCGGGCCCGGACGCGGCGCCGCGCCCAGGACGCCCGCCGTATCCACGCCGCCCGCCGTCCCACCCTCGCCGGGTGGGCCGCGAACCTGCTGCGGCGGTCGCGGCCCGACGAGGCGGAGCGGTTCCTGGAGCTGGGGCGGGCGCTGCGGGAGGCGTACGCCACGCTCGACCCGAGCGGTCTGAAGGAGCTGTCGGCGCAGCGCCGTCGCATCGTCTCCGAGATGTCACGGCAGGCGGCGGCGCTGGCGCGGGAGGCGGGGCATCCGCTGTCGGACGCGGTGCAGCGGGACGTCGAGACGACGCTGCGCGCCGTGCTCGCCGACCCGGAGGCCGCCGCGGTGTGGGAGGCGGGCCGGGTGGAAGGTGTGCTCACCCCTCCCTCGGAGTTCGGCGCGGACGCGGTCGCCGCCGCGCCTCCCCGCCGCGAGCCCGCGCGCGCCCGGAAGCCGCGTACGGACCCGACGGCGGCGCCGAAGAAGGACGAGGAGGCCGAGCGGCGGCGCGCCGAACGGGAGGAGCGCGCGGCCCGGGCCCGGGAGGAGGCGCGGGCTGCCGAGGAGCGGCTGCGCGGGCGGCGCGCGGCACGCCAGGAGGCCGCGGGGGCGCTGGAAGAGGCGGAGGAGCGGGAGCGGGAGGCCGGGGAACGGGTGGCCGCCCTGGAGGAGCAGCTCGCCGAGGCCCGTACGGAACGGGAGCGGGCGGGGGCGGAACTCGGCGAGGCGCGGGAGCGCGACCGGGCCGCGGCGGAGGAGCTGAAGGGGGCCGAGCGCGAGGCGGCCGCCGCCGCGCGCCGGGCCGGACGGGCGGAGGGGCACGACGCGTGACAGGGCAGCACGGGAGACGGCGGAGCGGGGAGAGACAGGCGCGGTACTCCGGGTACCCGGGGGCCGCACCCGCCCGCGGGGACGCCCGGGCGGAGGCGCCCGGACGGAGCGGAGCACGGGAGGTGCGTCACGTGACGGAGCGGGGACGGGCCGCCCGTCGGACGGGGGCCACGGGATGACGTCCGACGGCACACCGGACGCGGCGGACAGCTCGGCCCGGGCCGTCCCGGCGTCACTGAGCTCGCTGCTGGCGTCCCTCGACACCGGCGCGTACGTGGTGGACGCGACGGGCACGGTCGTGGCGGTGAACGCGCGGGCCGGGAAGCTGCTGAGGCGGCCGGCCGGGGAGTTCCTGGGCCGGGACGCGCACGAGCTGCTGCACCGCAGCCGGTACGGCGGCACCCTGCCGCGCGCCCGGTGCGGAATGCGGCAGGCCTACATGGCGGGCCGGACCGTGCAGTCGGAGGAGGAGTGGTTCGAGCGCGGGGACGGCTCCCTCCTGCGGGTGTCCTGGCTGGTCACCCCGTGCCGCACCGACGACGGGACGGTCCGCACGCTGGTGCTGTTCCATACGCCGCACGACCCGGTTGAGACGCGCACCCCGGGCGACCGGTTCAGCAGCCCGCTGCCCGAGCTGGAGCGGCTGGCGCTGCTGGCGGAGACCACCACCCAGCTGACCGCCACCCTGGACGTCGAGCAGGCGCTGCGCAGGCTGGTGCGGCTGGTCGTGCCGCAGCTCGCCGACTGGGCGGTCGTCGACCTGGCCGCCGAGCGCGGCCGGGTGCGCCGGTCGACCGTGGTCCACGCCGAGGGCGACGACCTGGTGCGGCGCGACGACCTCGAAGGCCCCCTCTCCCCCGTCCCGGAGGACTCGCCGCTGCCGCTGGCGCGGGCCCTGCGCGGGGTCTCCCCCGCGCTGGACGCGCCCTCCCCGCGGCTCGCGGCGGACTCCCCCCTCGGGGCCGAACAGGCCCGCCTGTTCGCCGAGTCGGGCATCCACTCGGCGGCCGTCGCGCCGATCCGGGGTGTGCGGGAGGTGCTGGGCGCGCTGACCCTGGGGCGGGCCGGGCGGCCGGAGGCGTTCACCGCGGACGACCTGCCGCTGCTGGAGGACATCTGCCGCCGTGCGGGGCTGGCGCTGGACAACGCCCGGCTGTACGAACGGCAGCGCACGGTCGCCGAGACCATGCAGCGCCATCTGCTGCCGCAGCTCCCGCACGTGCCCGGCCTGGAGATGTACGCGCGGTACCTGGCCGCCCCGGACGCCTCGCAGGTGGGCGGTGACTGGTACGACGCGTTCGTGCTGCCGGACGGGGCGACCGCGCTGGCCGTCGGGGACGTCGTCGGGCACGACCTGGACGCGGCGGCGGGCATGGCGCAGCTGCGCAACGTGCTGCGGGCGTACGCGTGGAGCCAGGAGGAGCCGCCCAGTGTCATCGTGTCGCGGCTCGACCGGGCGGCCGTGCACATCACCGACGTCACCATGGCGACCCTGGTGTTCGCCCGTCTGTCCCAGGAGGACGACGGGCGGTGGACGCTGGAGTGGACCAACGCGGGGCATCCTCCGCCTCTGCTGGTCACGCGGGACGGCGAGGCGCGTTTCCTCGACGGCGGGCACGGCATGCTGCTCGGCACCGCCCTGGAGCGGCCGCGTCCCGACGGCGTGACCGAAGTGCCGCCCGGGGCCACGCTGTTGTTCTACACGGACGGTCTGATCGAGGAACCGAGCCGGTCCCTGGACGAGGGCCTGGAACTGCTGCGTACGCACGCGGCGGCGCTGGCGGAGCACCCGCCGGCCCGGTTCACCGACCTGGTGCTGGAGCGCGCCCGCCCGGCCGGGAACGACGACGACGTCGCCCTCCTCACCGTGCGCGTGCCCGTGGAGTAGGGCCCTGGAGCGGGCTTTCGGCCGGACGGCCGGAAACTTGGCATAGACCTGCCATGATCAAGTCGCTAGGCTTCGCCCCGACTCGTTAGAGAGCGCTCTCAGACGTGTGTGTTCCACCCCCACCTCTGCTGGAACGACGAAGGGCGACCTTCCATGAGACGACGCACCGGACTCACGCACGCGGCCGTGGCCGCGGCGCTGCTGATCGGCAGCTGGGCGGCGGCCGGCACCCTCCCCGCCTCGGCGCAGGAGGCCCCCGCCCCCGCCTCCGCCGCGGCCGACGCCTCCGCACCCGCCTCCCCCGCACTGCTCGACGCCATGCGGCGCGACCTCGGCCTGACCCGCGCCGAGGCGGAGGCCCGGCTGGCCGCCGAGCAGCGGGCCACCGCGCTGCTCCCCACGGCGCGCAGGACCGCCGGATCCGCCTACGGGGGTTCCTGGTTCGACCCCCGCAGCGGCAAACTGACCGTCGCCGTCACGCCGGACGCCGGTGCCACGACCGTCCGCACCCTGCGCGAGTCCGGTGCCGCCGTCCGCACCGTCGAGCACACCGAACAGCAGCTCGACACGGCCAAGTCCAGCCTCGACCGCCTCGACGCCCCTGCGGGCGTGGCCAGTTGGGCCGTGGACCCGGCCGCCAACACGGTCGTGGTGACCGTGGTCGAGGACGCGCGGACCGACAACGATGTCCGCGCCTTCGTGAGGAAGGCGCGCGCGGCCGGTCCGGTGACCGTGCGGACGGTGGCGGACGCACCGTCCACGTTCGCCGCCGGCACGGTCGGCGGCGACCCGTACTACACGGGCAACGTCCGCTGTTCCATCGGCTTCTCGGTGCACGGCGGCTTCGTCACCGCCGGGCACTGCGGGGGCGTCGGCCAGCAGGTGCGCGGCTGGGACGGCTCGTACATCGGGAACTTCCAGGGCTCCTCGTTCCCCGACAACGACTACGCCTGGGTGAACGTGGGCAGCGGCTGGTGGACCGTGCCGGTGGTGCTCGGCTGGGGCACCGTCTCCGACCAGCTGGTGCGCGGCTCGGCCGAGGCCCCGGTCGGCGCCTCGATCTGCCGCTCGGGTTCGACGACCCACTGGCACTGCGGCGCCGTGCTGGCGAAGAACGAGACCGTGAACTACGCCCAGGGCGCGGTGCACCAGATGACGAAGACCAGCGTGTGCGCCGAGGGCGGCGACTCGGGCGGCTCCTTCATCAGCGGTGACCAGGCGCAGGGCGTCACCTCCGGCGGCTGGGGCAACTGCTCCAGCGGGGGCGAGACCTGGTTCCAGCCGGTCAACGAGATCCTCAACCGATACGGGCTGACGCTGCACACGGCCTGACAACTCCCCTTCCGCACCCAGCGGCCCCGCCGAACTCCTCGGCGGGGCCCGCTTCTTGTGCCGTCCGGACGCCGGGCCGGTCCGTCGTTCACAGTGTTACCGGTCCGTAACTTACTCGTGGGTTACCGGCGGTAAGTGAACGCTGTTAGTTTTCGGATTCATCTTCTGCAGCCGCAGCAAGGAGAGAGCCGTGAGCCGTATCAGCAGCGTGCTGACCACCGTCGTCGCGACGACGGCCTGTGTGTGCGCGTCCGCGTCGCCCGCCACGGCGGCCGACCCCGTCGTGTCGCGGGGCGTCACCATCCCCGCCTTCTACACCCCGCCCGCCGAACTCCCGTCGGGCAACGGCAAGCTGATCCGCCATGAGCCCCTGCGCCTCGGGCTGAGCCTGCCCGGTCTGAACGGCCGGCGCCTGCCGGGCACGGCCACCCGCCTGATGTACACCTCCACGGACACCAACGGGCAGCCGGTGGCCGTCACCGGCGCCTACATCGAGCCGTCCGCCGCCTGGAAGGGTTCCGGACCGCGCCCCCTGGTCGTCGTCGGCTCCGGCACCATGGGTCAGGGCGACCAGTGCGCGCCCTCCCTCGCCCTGGAGAACCCGCTGACCCTCAACGGGCAGACGGTGTCCTTCGGTTACGAGACCCTCGCCGTCCACCGGCTGCTCGCCACCGGCGCGGCGGTCGTCGTCACCGACTACGTCGGCCTCGGCGCCACCGACCGGCTGCACACCTACGTCAACCGCGTCGACGAGGGCCACGCCATGCTGGACGCGGCCCGCGTGGCGCGCTCCGTGCCGGGCGCGTCCGTCACCGCCGCCTCCCGGGTGGGGATGTACGGCTACAGCCAGGGCGGCGGTGCCAGCGCCGCCGCGGCCGAGCTCCACAGCACGTACGCGCCCGAGGTCCCGCTGGTCGGCACCTACAGCGGCGCGCCGCCCGCCGATCTGACAGAAGTGACGAAGGGCATCGACGGCAGCGCGCTGGCCGGCGCCCTCGGCTGGTCCATCAACGGGTTCGCGCAGGCCGCGCCGGCGCTGCGGGACGTCGTCGAGGCGAACCTGAACGACGCCGGACGCAAGGCGCTGAAGGACATCTCCACGACCTGTGTGGGCGACGCGATCCTCGGCTACGGCTTCACCAAGAGCACCAAGTGGACCAAGAGCGGGAAGTCCGTCGGCGAGATCATCGCCGGTGAGCCCGCTGCCCAGGCCGTCCTGGACGACCAGCGTCTCGGCCGGCTGAAGCCCACCGGGCCGGTCCGGCTGGCGACGGGCACGAAGGACGACATCGTGCCGCACGCGCAGGCGCGGCAACTGGCCCTGGACTGGTGCGAGAAGGGCGCCGACGTCACCTACAAGGCGGTCAGACTGCCGAACCTGGGCGACAAGCTGCTCACCAACCACCTGGTGCCGCTGCTGACCGACCAGGGCGACGCGGTGGAGTGGCTGACCGACCGGCTCAAGGGCAAGACGACGAGCTCCAACTGCGGAACCATGCCCGCGCAGCCGTGAGCGCGCGGGAATGACATGAGCCCCGTACCGCGAGTGCGGGACGGGGCTCATGAGCGGAGCGCCGGGCAGGCCTTGCACCTGCATCTCCCCACAGGAAGTGGGGCGTCTTTCCTTGGACCACCAACGCACAGTCGGGCGGCGGGGTTTCGTCCTCGCCGTGACCTGAGAAAACCATAGCGGAGATCGGCTCACTCGTCACATCGGTCACATGAACAGCCCGGCCGGGGCCCGTTCGAACTTCTCTTCGACCTCCGCCCGCTCGGCCGGGTCGGGCAGCGCGGACCTGCAGGACGGCCCGGCACTGGCGCCGGACATCAGTTCGGAGCACGGGCCGGGCTTACGGTCCGGCAGACCCAGCACATGACCCAGTTCGTGGGCGGCTATACGGACGGTGGAGTGACCCTCCGCCACCGCCTCCCGGCCGAAGTACACGGTGCCGCTGCCCAGACCCCCGGGCACGGTGCGCGGCCAGCCGTCGACCACGACGATGCGGATGTCCGCGGTTTCGCCGGCCGCCGCGGGCCGCAGTTCCACGGCGTCGAGGCTGTTGTTCCAGATCGCCGCTCCCCGGTCCACCGCGGACGCGAACTCCCCCGCACGTCCGGTGTCGTAGGTCAGCACCTGGGTCTCCCCCGAAGGCGACGCCGTGCCGGCCGTCCTGACGGCCACGGCCTGTCCGCCCACCACCGGGCTGGACAGGACGAACACGGCGGCCACGGCGCCGGCGAGCGTACGGATCCGCATGGTCGACCTCCTGTGGGGGGACAGCGGCGGTCGAAGTGCCGCTTTCGTGCGGCTTCCCGCCGCCCGGCCGGTCAATCACCGGACCCCGGCGATTCAGAAGTCCCGCTGCTCAATCCCATGCGACGTACCGGTTGGACTTCCGGATCACTCGGGGGCACTGTGGGCCCAGGATCAACACCGTCCCACGGGACACCCCGTTCGCACCACCGGAGACCGCACCGATGAACCACCTCGCCGCCCCCGACCGCTACGACGGCACCATGCGCTACCGGCGCACCGGGCGCTCGGGGCTCGACCTGCCCCTGCTGTCGCTCGGCTACTGGCACAACTTCGGCGACGACCGGTCCTTCGAGAGCCAGCGGGCCATCGCGCTGCGCGCCTTCGACCTGGGCATCACCCACCACGACCTGGCCAACAACTACGGCCCGCCCTACGGCTCCGCCGAGATCAACTTCGGCCGGCTGATGAAGCAGGACCTGGCGCCGTACCGGGACGAGATGGTGATCTCCACCAAGGCCGGCTGGGACATGTGGCCCGGCCCCTACGGCCAGGGCGGCGGCTCCCGGAAGTACCTGCTGGCCTCCCTCGACCAGTCCCTCAAGCGGATGGGTCTGGAGTACGTGGACATCTTCTACTCGCACCGGCTGGACGCCACCACGCCGCTCGAGGAGACCATGGGCGCCCTGGACACCGCGGTCCGCCAGGGCAAGGCGCTCTACGTCGGCATCTCCTCGTACGACGCCGAGCGCAGCCGTCAGGCCGCGGAGATCCTGCGCGACCTGGGCACCCCGCTGCTGATCCACCAGCCGTCGTACAACATGCTGAACCGCTGGATCGAGTCGGACGGGCTGCTGGACGTGGCCGACGAGGAGGGCTTCGGCGTCATCGGGTTCACCGCCCTGGCGCAGGGGCTGCTCACCGGGCGCTACCTGAACGGCGTGCCCGAGGACTCGCGGGCCGCGGCGGGCACCTCGTTCGACGCGGGCTGGCTGACGGACGACATGCTGCGCAGGCTGCGGGCGCTGAACGACATCGCGGCCCGGCGCGGGCAGACGCTGGCGCAGATGGCGCTGGCCTGGGCGCTGCGCGACCCGCGGGTGACGTCGCTGGTCATCGGCGCCTCGCGCACGGAGCAGCTGGAGCAGAACGTGGCCGCGCTGGAGAACCTCGACTTCACCGCCGAGGAGCTGGCCGAGATCGACTCGTACGCCACGGACGGCGGCGTGGACCTGTGGCGGGACGCCCGCCTCGGCGCGCTGGGCTGACCCCCGGCGCCGGGCGGGCGAGGTGTGTCCCGCCCGGTTCTGGGAACTGAGGTGCTGCAGACCGCTCGACCCGCTTGGTCCCCCACCTCCCCGGACGGCCCCCGTGCAGACCTTCCTCCCCTACCCCGACTTCTGCGGATCCGCGCTGGTCCTGGACCGGAAGCGGCTCGGCAAGCAGCGGGTGGAGGCGCTCCAGGTGCTGCGCGGGCTGATCGTGCCGGGCTACGGCTGGCGCCGTCACCCCGCCGTGCGCATGTGGAGGGGGTACGAGGAGGCGCTGGTCCGCTACGGCCTGGACGTCTGCCGGGTGTGGCGCGAGCGGGGCCACCAGGACAGCTGCGCGGCCACCCTGGTCGCCGACCTGGCGACGGTGCGGCCCGGGGAGCCGGTGCGGAGCCAGGAGGAGCTGGCTCAGGCCGGTGAGCTGCCGCCGTGGCTCGGCGACGAGGCCGTGCACCGCAGCCATCGCTCGGCGCTGGTGCGCAAGGACCCGGAGGTGTACCGGGAGCTGTTCCCCGACGAGCCGGACGACCTGCCGTACTTCTGGCCGTCCTCCGACCGCGACCCGGAGGCGGCGGCCGGCTGAGCCCCGGCGCTCCCCTCACGGGGCGCGCCGGGGCTTCACCTGTGCCTCAGTGTGTGCCTCAGCGGGAGGACAGGTACTCCTCGACGCCGGGTGCGGTGTGCGCGTCCTCGGCGTTCACGACCCCGCCCACGGCCTTCGCGTCCGGCTTGAGCACGTAGGTCTCGGTGCTCGCGGGACGGTTCACGTCGGAGAAGTTCTGCGGCGTGCCGAGCCCGGTGTCGGCGTTGGACTGCGAGCGGTGCGCCTTGACGACGTCCTCCCTGGTCAGTCCGCCTGCCTCACAGGCCTTGGCGAGGTCCTCGCCGATGAGCTCGGCCGCGTTGTAGCCGGACAGCACGCCGGAGTCGACGGGCGAGTCCGGGTACTTCTTCTTGTACGACGTCACCATGGTCTTCACCCCGGGCAGGTCGGAGCTGACGGCGGGCGCCGCGCTGACCACGTTGAGCATGGCCGCGAGGGCGGGCGCGGCGGGCGTCTCCATCAGCTGGGGCGCGAAGCCGGGTGCGCTGCTGACCACGGGAACCTTCAGGCCACGCGAGGCGGCGACGCCCACCAGGGAGGCCGTCTGCGCCGGTCCCGCGCTGATCAGGACGGCCTTGACGCCCTGCTTGCGCAGCGCCGACACCTGCGCCGACAGATCAGTGTCGGTGGCCTGGATCTTCTGCCCGGCCACCTTCATCCCGGCCCGTTCCGCCGCCCAGGTGGATCCCTCCAGGGCGTTGGCGCCGTAGTCGCCCTCGAAGTAGACGTGGCCGATGGTGTCGCCCTTCTTCAGGCCCTTGGTGCGGGTGAGGAAGTCGACGGCGGCGATCATGTCGACGTCGTAGGTGGTGCCGAGCACCTGGACGGCGTCCTTGCCGAGCAGGGAGGCGGCCCAGGCCTGCGGGAAGGTGAGCATCTTGTCCCGCTCGATGTCGTCGAGCAGGGCGGCCACCACCGGGGAGCCGATGACCTGCGGCAGCGCCACCACGTCGGGGGCGATGTCGGCGTAGGCGGTGACGGCCTTCTGCACGTCGTAGCCGTGGTCCTTGACGACGATCTCGACCTTGCGGTCGCAGATGCCGCCCTTGGAGTTGACCTCGTCGGCCCACATCTGCTGGGCCTGCACGATGCTCTTGCCGAGCGTGGCGTAGGGGCCGGTCAGGTCGGTGAGGGCGCCGAGCCGGATGGTGTCGTCGTCGACGCCGGGTCCGGTGCGGACGCCGTCGGCGGAGTCGCCCTTGCCGTCGCCCGACGCCTTGGAGCTGCATCCGGTGGCGGCGAGCAGCAGGGCGAGGGTGCCGGCGAGGACGGCCCCGGCGGCGCGGACGCGGGGGCGGCGGGTGTGTCTGGTGGTCACGGGGTGTGCTCCTTGGGTCGTGCGGCCGCGGCCGGCGGCGGGGGCGAGGGAACGGCGGTGTCCGGGGCGGTGGTCGGGGTGCGGCGGCGCCGCAGGCGGTCACGGGCCCGGCGGGCCAGACCGTGCAGCCCGTCGGGGGCGTACAGCAGGACGAGGACGATGGCGGCGCCGTAGAGGTAGCGGGCGGCCTCGGTGGGGCCGACGGCGCCGTCCGCGGAGCCGGGCGCGGCGACCAGCGGAAGCTGGTCGGCGTAGCGGGTCATCAGCAGCGGCAGCGCGGTGACGAACACGGCGCCGGCGGTGGCTCCGGCGACCGAGCCGAGGCCGCCGATGACGATCATGGCGAGGTAGTCGACGGACAGCACCAGACCGAAGTAGTCGGGCACCACCCGGCGGAAGGCGAGCGCCAGCAGCACCCCGGCGAGGCCCGCGTACATCGACGACACCACGAACGCGGCGGAGCGGTGCCGGGCCACGTCGACGCCCATCACGGCGGCGGCGGTCTCGCTGTCGCGCAGGGCCGCCAGCGCCCGGCCGGGGCGGGAGCGGAGCAGGCCGCGCGCGGTGAACCAGGTGAGCGCGAACAGCGCCAGGCCCAGGAACCACAGCCGTTCCTCCGCGCCGAACGGCACGCCGAGGACGTTCAGTCCACCGTCCGAGTCGAAGGTGAAGCCGCCGAGGGACAGCGGAGGCACGGAGCGGCCGTTGAAGCCGCCGGTGACCGACTCGGCGGTGAGCAGGACGTGGTGGCCGAGGAAGACCAGGGCGAGGGTGGCGATGCCCAGGTAGATGCCCTTGACCCGGCCGGCGACGGGACTGAACAGCCCGCCGGCGAGGCCCGCCATCAGCACCGCGAGAGGTACGGCGAGAGCGGTCGGCAGGCCCGGTCCCGGGTCGCCGGCCAGCCAGGTGTAGCCGTAGGCGCCGACGGCGAGGAAGAAGGCGTGGCCGAGGGAGAGCTGTCCCGCGGTGCCGCTGAGCAGAGCGAGTCCGACGGCGCCGATCGCGGCCGCCATGGAGAACAGGCCGATGCGCAGCCAGAAGGCGTCCAGGTAGAACGGCGGCAGGCACAGCAGCACGGCGACGACGAGCAGGGTGGCGCGGCGGCGGGTGAGGAGCGCGCGGATCCGGTCAGACACGGGCCGCCCCCTTCGCGCCGAACAGCCCGTTGGGCCGCACCAGGAGCACCAGCAGCATCACGGCGTACGGTGCGACATCGCCGAACCCGTCGCCCAGCACGTGCAGTTCGGACTGGTAGCCGACGACGAGCGCCTCGGTCAGCCCGATGACGAGACTGCCCGCGAGGGCGCCCGCCGGGGAGGCGAGCCCGCCGAGGATGGCGGCGGGGAAGGCGTTGAGCGCGATCTGGCCGGTGGTGCGCTCCAGGCCCGGGGCGGGGAACGCGGCGAGGAACACGGCGGCCAGCGCGGCGAGCGCGCCGGCCAGGCACCAGGCGCCCGCCCGCACCCGGCCGAGGCGTACGCCCATCAGCGCGGCGGCCTCCATGTCCTCCGCCGCCGCCCGCAGCGACAGGCCCCAGGAGGTGAACCGGAACAGGGCGAAGACCCCGGTGATGACGACGGCCGACACGGCGATCGCGGCGAGCCGGCTGTCCGCGACGGTCACCGGGCCGAGTTCGGTCACCGCGTCGCCCCACGGGTCGCCGAGCGTCAGCAGGTCGCCGCCGATGCGCCGGGCCAGTTCGGTGAGCAGCACGATGTCGATGCCGATGGTGACGATGGTCTGCACATGCGCGGAGTGGGCGTCGTGGCCGCCGCGCTGCAGGAGGAACCGGTCCAGCGCCCCGGCCAGGGCGGCCGTGACAACGACCGCGAGGGCGAGTGCCCCGGCGAAGCCCAGGTCGTCGTGGAGGACGGCGACCAGATAGCCGCCGAACAGCAGCAGGGAGCCGTGGGCGAAATTGAGGACGCCCGAGGCCTTGAAGATGACGACGAAGCCGAGGGCGACCAGCGCGTACACCGCGCCGAGGGCCAGTCCGCCCAGCAGGCTGTCCAGGAGATCCGTCATGCCGCGTCCTCCCCGGTCGCGTCGGTGCCGAGGTAGGCGCGCAGGACCTCCGGGTCCCGGCGGACCTCGTCGGGGGTGCCGTGCGCGATGGGCCGGCCGAAGTCCAGCACGGTGACCTCGTCGGCGAGACGCATCACCAGACCCATGTCGTGCTCCACGAGAACCACGGACAGGCCGAGTTCGGCGCGCAGCTGCGCCACCACCTCGGCGGTGCGGGCGCGTTCGGCGGCGTTCATGCCGGCCACCGGTTCGTCGAGCAGCAGCACACGGGGCTCCAGGCAGAGGGCGCGGGCGAGTTCGACGCGCTTGCGGTCGCCGTAGGACAGCAGGCCGACCGGTGCGTCGAAGTGGTTTCCGAGGCCGGTGAGTTCGGCGATCTCGCGGGCGCGGGCGAGGTGCTCGCGCTGTTCGCGCCGGGCGCCCGGCAGCCGCAGGGCGCTCGCGGTGAACCCGGCGCGGGTGAGGGCGTGCCGGCCGAGCATCAGGTTGTCGGCGACGGTGCCCTGGGTGGTGACGATGTTCTGGAAGGTACGGGCCACGCCGAGCGCGGCGATGCGGTGCGGGGCGAGCCGGGTCAGCTCCGTGCCGCCGAGGGTGACGGCGCCGGCGTCGGGGCGGCACAGGCCGGACAGCACGTTGAAGCACGTGGACTTGCCCGCGCCGTTCGGGCCGATGAGCGCGTGCACCGATCCGGGGGCGACGGTGAAGGACACCCCGTCGAGGGCGGTGAGGCCGGCGAAGCGGACGGTGACGTCGCGGACGGTGAGTTCGGGCGGGGCGGTGGTGCTGGTTCCGCCGGCGCGGGTCCTGGTGGTGCGGTCGTTCACGCCGCCCCCTGGTCCTGTGCCGACTCGCCCAGGTAGAGGCGGCGTACGGCGTCGGTGCGGGCGAGTTCCCCGGCGGGGCCGGACAGGCGGGTCTCCCCCACTTCGAGTACGTGGGCGTGGCTCGCGAGGGAGAGCGCCATGCCGGCGTTCTGCTCGACGAGGAGCACGGCGGTGCCCTGTTCGTTGATCTCGCGGATCACCTCCGCGATGCGGTGCACCATCTGCGGGGCGAGGCCCAGGGAGGGCTCGTCCAGGAGCAGCAGGCGGGGCGCGGCCATCAGGGCGCGGCCGATCGCGAGCATCTGCTGCTCACCGCCGGACAGCAGGCCTGCCTGCTGGTGGGTGCGTTCGGCGAGCCGGGGGAAGAGCGTGAAGACGCGGTCGCGGGCCTCCTGGACCTGGGCGCGTCCGCGGCGGCCGAGGCCGAGGCCGCCGGAGCGGAGGTTCTCGTCGACGGACAGCCCGGCGAACACCCGCCGTCCCTCGGGTACTTGGACGACGCCGGCGCGGACCGCGGCGACCGGGTCCTTGCCGTCGAGCTCCGTGTCGCCGTAGCGGATACGGCCGGCCGTGACCGCGCCGCGGTGCAGGCGGAGCGTGCCGGAGACGGCGCGCAGCAGCGTGGTCTTGCCGGCGCCGTTCGCACCGAGCAGGGCCACGACCGTGGCGGGCGGCACGGTCAGGGAGACGGAGCGGAGGGCGGACAGGGCGCGGCCGTAGGTCACGTCGACGTTCTCGACGTGGAGGGTGGGGCCGCCACCGTCCGGTGGTGCTTCGGGCATCACGACTCCTCGGGGTCGTCGCGTGGGGTCGCGACGGCTTCGGGGGAAGGGGTGCTTACGACAGCACGGGGGTGGGGAGGGGGTACAGCGGTCCGGGGGTGCACGCTGCGGTGTACCAATGGGGGTGGGGGCGGGTTGTGCGGGTGCCCATGCGGGGGCTTGTTGGTTTGGCGCGCCCAAGGGGCGGGTCGGCTCTGTTCGCGGGCGGCCGCGGGCCGGTGGAGGTTGGTCGCGCAGTTCCCCGCGCCCCGTTGAGCACGTCTGGCTGCGGGGCGGTCAGTGGATCCGCGTGCTCTGTTGTGTCGCGGGCGCGGGGCGGTGGGGGCTGGGCGCGCAGTTCCCCGCGCCCCTTGGGGGCGCTTTACGTTGCGCGTGTGGGGTTGAGGAGGTTGTGGGCTGTCAGGGCCAGGGTCGTTTCGACCAGGTCTGTGGGGCGGGAGAGGTTGCGGCCTGTCAGTTGTTCGTAGCGGCGGAGGCGGTTGAGGACCGTGTTGCGGTGGCAGTAGAGGCGGCGGCCGGCGCGCTGGGCGGAGCCGTCGCAGGCCAGCCAGGTGGCGAGGGTGTCGAGGAGGACCTCGGCGTCGGCGGGTTCCAGAGCGGCCAGGGGGCCGAGGAGCCGGTCGGACAGCGCCGCGGCGAGGTCCGGGTTCGACGCGACCAGCGCCGCCGGCAGGTGCTCCTTCAACCGGACCGTGCCGCCCGCCCCGGGGCACAGCCGCAGCGCCGTGTCCGCCTGCCGGCGCGCCTCCCCCAGGGCGGCCAGTCCCTCGACCGTCCCGCTGACGCCCACCCGCACCCCGGGCGGCTGCTCGTCCGGGACGAGCGCCGCCTCGTCGCCCTCGACGAGGACGATGCCGTGGTCGGCGTCCACACCGGTGTGCCAGTGCACGCGCACACCCGGGGCGAGGGCCGCCTGGGCGCCCGTACAACCCGGGGACCGCGTCCCCTCGACGGCGACGACGACGTACCGGCCGTGCTCGGGCAGGTCCAGCGCCTCCGCGGCCTCGGGCAGGTCGGCGATCCTGCTGGTGCCGTCCAGCAGCGCCGCGGCCAGCAGCCGCACCCTGTTCTCCCTTCGCCACGCCATCTGCCGCTCGGTCTGCCGGTAGGCGTCCGCGACGATCGTGCAGTGCTCGTCGACGAAGTCCCACACGTCGGACGCGACATGCACCAGCAGCCGTACGTCCTCCGGCGCCGCCCGCGACGTCTCGTCGACCAGGCCCTGCCACACCAGCGAGCCGCCCAGCCGGAAGGCGTGCAGCACCGCGTCCAGCGGCAGTCCCTGCTCGGCGCGGCAGGCGCCGATCTTCCAGGAGCAGCGGCGCGCCCCGTCCCGGGCGCCCCGCGGATCCAGCAGCGAGGAGATGCTGTGCCGCAGCGAGCGGTGCACCTCCTGCCAGGTGGCGACGGCGTCGCCCTCCACGGCGGTGCGGTAGGCCGGCTCCTGCTCCTGGAGCACGGCGACCAGCCGGTCGGTGAGCTGCGGCAGGTCGTCGAGCAGAACGCGGGCGGCCCGGTGCAGCACGCGCAGCGCGTCCGCGTCGATCAGCGACCGCACGCGTGGCGTCCGCGACCGGGGTGCGGGCACGGGTCCGGGACGCAGCAGGGTTCGTGGCCGTACGGCGTGAGGCATCGCGCATTCCCCCCAGGGTCGGGCTGTCGGGCGGTGCCCGTGCGGCGGCCCCGTACCGGCGCCCGGCAGGTACGGGGAGCCCGCGGGCCGGCCGCCGTCGGACTCGTCCTGCCCCGAAGGATGGCATACCGTCCGGTCGGTCCCTAGAGTCGTGCACCGGTCTTTTCCTCCTGCTCGACCAGACGCACCAGCTCGACCCGGGAACGGAGGCCGAGCGTGGCGAACACGTTCCGCAGGTGGTAGTCGACGGTGCGGGTGCTCACGGAGAGGCTGAGGGCCACCTCCCGGTTGGTGGCTCCCGCGGCGACGTACCGGGCGATCCGCAGCTGTTGCGGGGTGAGGCGGGCGAGGTCGCCGGCGCCGGAGGCCGTGGCGGGGGCGGCCGACGGGGCGGCGCCGCCGGCGCGGAGTTCGGCGGCGGCCTGCTGCGCCCAGAGGCGGGCGCCGCAGCGTTCGAAGCCGAGGCGGGCCTCCTCCAGACGGGTACGGGCCTCGCGGAGGCGGCGTCTGCGGCGGAGCCACTTGCCGTAGAGGAGTTCGGTGCGGGCGCGTTCGAAGTCGCCGGCGGTGTCGTCGTGCCGGTCGAGGGCGCGGAGGTACAGCTCGTCGGCGGTGTCGGGGCCGGCCAGGAGGGCGCGGCAGCGGAGGAGTTGGGAGGGCGCCTGCGGGTCGGCGCCGCAGGCCGCCCACAGGGCGAAGTCCTCCACGACCCCCGCCGCGTACTGGGGGCGTCCGGCGGACGCGGCGGCCTCCACGAAGCAGGGAGCGGCGAGCATCCACACCGCGAAGTGGCCGCGGCGGGCGCCGGGGCGGACCAGCGGGCCGAGCCGCTGCGCCGCCTCGGCCGGCCGGCCGGCGCCGAGGTCCGCGCGGGCGGCGGCCCAGTGCGCGAGGGTCGCGGCCTGGGCGAGCCCATGCCGGCGGGCGATGCTCAGGGCCGCCTCGGCGTGCTCGGCCACGAGGTCCGCCTCGCCCTCGATGGACGCGGCGAGGGCGAGGACGGCGTGGTGGTGGGCGGCGGTGTTGCACTGCCCGGCGCGCTCGGCCGTGCGCAGGCCCTCCTCGGCATGGGTGCGGGCCAACTGGTGGCGCCCGGCGCGGAGTTCGGCGTAGGCGAGGTATTCGAGGGCGCGGGGTTCGAGGGCGGCGGAGCCGGAGGTACGGGCGGCGGCGAGGGCGCGGGCGCCTGCGCGGCGGGCGGAGGGGATGTCGCCGAGCAGGAGTGCGGCTGCGGCCGCGCGGAGGAGGGGGTCGGGGGTGGTGCCCTGGAGGCCGGTTTCCACTACGCGGCGGAGGGGGGCGGCGGCCAGGTCGAAGCGGGCCAGGAGGACGGCGCGCATGCCGTCCTGGTGGTCGCGGTGGGGGTCGGCCACTGCGGCAGCGCGCTCCGTGCGGGGTGCCGTGGCGCCCGCCCTCCCCCACTCTCGGCTTCGCCCGAGCGGGGGGACCCCCATCGCCCTGCGGGGCGACTGCCCGCCACTCTCTTGTGGGACTCGGACGCAGGCCTCCGCAAGAGGGAGTGTTGGCGGTGTGTGGGTGGGGGCCAGGGCCGACAGGCAGGCTGTGGGGTCGCCTGCGGACCAGGCCGCATCCGCCGCGCCCAGGGTGGCGCGGGCCGCCGCGGGTGGGGGCAGGAGGTCCGCCGCCAGGAGGAAGGACTCGCGGGCGTCCTCCACCGGGCCGTCGGCCAGGAGCACCGCGCCTCGCAGAAGTTCCGCGCCTCCCCGCACCGAGGCCGGTGCGGTACGGCCGCGTGCCCGGTCCAGCAGGCGCAGGGCGTCGGAGGTCTGGCCGGCGAGGAGTGCCTGCTCGGCGGCGGCAAGGTGGTGACAGGCGCGTTCCGCCTCGTCCGGGGTGAGGTCGGCCGCGCGGGCCAGGGCCCTGCGGCGGAGGGTGGGGGGTGCCGTCGATGTCGGGTCGGTGGCCGCCGAGGCCAGGGACGCCGCCGTGCTGGGGGCGGGGGCGGTGACCGCCCAGGCGCGGTGGAGAAGCGGGAGGAGGGCGTCCGGGTCCGTCGCCGCCTCGGCCAGGGCGAGGTGCGCCGCACGGCGGTGTTCGGCGGGCGCCGTGACGTACACCGCTCGGGCCAGCAGCGTGCTGCGGAAGCGGAGCCGGCCCTCGGTGTGGGCCAGCAGGTCCGGGAGATCCTTGCCTGTCGTGCGGCACGCGCGGAGGACGAGTGCCGCGTCCGCGTCCTCCTCCCCCGTCGCCCGTGTGGCGGCCGCCGCCGTCAGCAGCAGGCCGCCGGGGTCGTCGGGCAGGCGGTCACCGGCCACGTCGGCCAGTACTTCGGCGTCGACCAACGGTCGCGGCAAGGCGCGTCGCCCGCTCAGCTGGACCGGTGACAGACGCCGGACCAGCGCCAGCAGCAACGCGGGGTTGCCCTCCGCCGCCGTGATCAACTCCTCCCGTACGGCGGGGGCGACGGCGCCCTCCGCGCGCTCCCGGATCAGCGGCGCCGCGTCGCCCGGGGTGAGCGGGCCGAGGCGCAGGAGGGGCAGGTCCGCCAGTTCGGGGGGCGGGGTACGGTGGTTGGCGACCGTCATCAGGAGCGTCGCGCGTACGGTCGACGCCCGTATGCGTGCGGCGGTACGGGCGAGTACGGCTCGGGACGGGGAGTCCCACAGGTCGGCGTCGTCCACGCAGAGGAGGAGCGGGCCGGCCGTACGGAGGGCTTCCTCCAAATCATCGGCGCCGTCGGCGCGTACGTACCGCACCGGGCCCTCGCGGAAGAGGCGGGCGGCGTGGTCGAGGAACGTGGTGCGGCCGCAACCGGGTTCACCGGTCACGACACGGACGCCGCCGTCGGTGCGCAACGCGTCCAGCAGCTCGGCGGTCAGCCGCTGCCGCGCGGTCGTGTGTCCGGTCATTCTCGCGACCTTACTCACGCGTAAGGTCGCGCGGAAGGTATACGGCCGGCGACGGATGAAACATGAACGGTCGTGTCACCAGCGGCTTTTGCGGTGTGACGTCCACCCTGGACTGTGCCGTGGCCCAAGTACGGCGGCCGCCCGCGGTGCCCGCGCACAACGGCGGTGGCGGCCCGCGCCGTGCGCGGACCGCCACCGGTCGGTGTGCGTCAGGAGGTGTGCGGGCAGTTGCCGCGCGACTCCTCGATGGTCAGGCTCGGCTGCGGCAGCGGGCAGAGGAACTGCTCGTACCGGGTGTCGTTGTCGATGAAGCGCTTCAGCCACGAAACGCTGTACTTCGCGATCGTCGTGTTCGACGAGTTCGGGGTGAAGTGCGTGGCGTTGTTGAGCTCCAGGTACGCCCGGTCCAGGGAGGACGGCAGGTTGTTGTAGAACGGCTCGGCGTGGCTCGCGACCGGGGCGACGGAGTCGCCGTCGGCGCCGAAGATCAGCGTGGGTGTGCGAAGTTCGGGCCAGGTCTTGTCGAGGTTCCAGGGCGTCAGCGGGATGGCTGCCTGAAGGGACGGCCGGGTCTTGGCCGCTTCGAGGGAGCCTCCGCCGCCCATGGAGTGGCCCATGACGCCCAGTCGGCTGCTGTCGACGCGGTTGCGGACGGAGCTGCGCTGGGTGAGGTAGTCCAGCGCGGCCAGCAGCTGGTCGCCGCGGGAGCCGGGCTGGTCGAGGGTGGTGAGGGTGTCGATGGTGAACACCACGAAGCCCTGGGAGGCCAGGCGCGGGCCCAGCCAGGAGATGGAGGACTCGAGGGCGGTGTACCCGGGCGAGATGGCGATCGCGCCGAAGGTGCCGTCGGCGGTGGTGGTGGGGTAGTAGATCGTGCCGCCGCCGAAGCCGGTCGCGGAGAGCCGGGAGACCGAGGTCTGCGAGACGGCGTAGGGGCCGCGCAGGGCCTCGATGCTGGACTCGGTGGGGGCCGGGCCGCGCTCGTAGGGGTTGTCGGCGGCGTGGGCGCCGGGGCCGGTGAGGGTGCTGAGGCCGACGACGGCGGCGAGCGCCGCGGTGAGGGCGGCCAGGCGGCCGGTCCTGCGGCTGGTGGTGTGGGGGTGCTGCTGCACGACGAGTGGTCCTCTCTGTCATGGGGTCGCCCTGCCGGCCGGTGCACGGGGTCACTGCGTGGGCTGGGGAGCCGTGCGGTTGCCGGGGGCGGTGCCTTTGACTGGCGGTGCCACTGTCGGTGGGGTGGGGGTGGGTGGGGATCGGTGAAATCACCGGTCTTGTGGGGAGGGGGTGTGCGGGGTGGGGTCACCGCGGGCCGGTCGGGGTCTGTCGCGCAGTTCCCCGCGCCCCTGAGGTGTCTACGCCACCGTGTACCGGGGGCATCCGCATGCTTGAGCTCGGTGCGTACCCGCGGGCCGGTGGGGGCTCGGCGCGCAGTCCCCCGCGCCTCAGGGCGGCGCTGCATGGAGGCGCCCGGGCGGGGTACCCGGGCGTGTGCGGTTACCGTCGGAGTCGGCGCTGACGGTGGCTTCGGCGGCGCTCCGGGTTCGGGGCGCCGCCGCTCTATGCGGCGTCGTAGACGTGTGCGCGGCCGCCGACCCACTTGACCCAGGCGGAATCGTCCAGGAGCCGTTCGCCCTCGGGGAGGCCGACCCGGCGCAGGAACTCGACGACGTCCCGGTCGGAGTAGGCGAGGCCGACGATCTCTCCGCGCACGGTGACGCGCCGGCCGCCCGTGCCGAGCGGCGGGTGTACCACGATCGGAGGCTTCCTCATCCCTCCAGGATCCGTCCGTGCCGTCGCGTATGCATGCCGGGACCCCGTGTCACCCGACTGGCCCGCCGGACGAGCCGGACGGACGCCCGCCGTGCTGGTATGGAAGCGGCCTCCATGCCTACCCGGAGGGAGCTGGGAATGCACGAGATGTGGTGCGGTGCAGACACTTCGGGGGAGCCGGTCTGGCACGTTCTCACCCCGGACAAGACCTCGACGCTGTGCGGGGTGGAGAAGGAGGAGGAATCGCCACGACGCGACACGACGGACCGGCACTGCTTCACCTGCATGAAGTCGTTCCAGGCCGTCGTGGCGTCCCGCTGAGAGCCACGGCCGCCCCCGCCGGCGGGCCCGGACCCCGTCCGGGCCCGCCGCCATTCCCATAGAAGCCGCCTCAATGGCAGGCGTGCTCCCCCACACCATGACCGTGCTCCCCCGGCTGCGGGTGGTCCTGCGTGTCGATGCGGCAGAAGCAGGACGCGTGGACCGGTACGTCCGCCAGCGCCGCCGCCTGCCGCAGCTGCCGGGCGACGATCGCGGCCTCGCCGGTCTTGCCGGTGCGCAGCAGGCACTCGTGGAAGCCGTGCAGCGCCCAGACGTTGTTCGGGTGCTGGAGCGGCCGGGGCAGGGTGTCGTCCAGGCCCAGGTCGGCCCGGTAGACGGCCTCCGCCTCGGCGACCCGGCCCTGTTCGAGCAGCAGCGCGCCGAGGGCGTGCCGGGTGGGCTGCATCCAGCCCCACGGCTCGTCGTACGGCAGGGTGTCGTCCCGTTCGACGGCCAGTTCCAGCGCGGCGAAGGCGGTGTCGTAGTCACCCTTGCGGTAGGCGAGTTCGCCGTCGAGCATCGCGGAGGCGATGGCGAGGATGTCGTGGCAGGTGTTGTTGAAGAGCATCCTGCTCTCGGGCACCCGGTCCACGGCCGCGCGGAACTTCTCCCGCTCGGCGCCGGCTGCGTCCGAGTCGCCCTTCACGCCGAGGGCGATGCCGCGGGCGTAGTGCAGCATCGCGGTCGTGACGGAGTACAGCTCGGGGTCGTCGGGGAACGGCAGGACGAGGATGTCGTCCCAGCGGCCGAAGCGGATCAGCACGTGGAAGCGCATCGCCAGGAACGCCTCCAGCCAGTCCGCCATGGGCGGGGACTCCACCCGGAGCAGCTTCTCGGGCACCGCGGCCTCGAGCTGGGCGGCGGCGTCCAGCGCCACCTGGGACTGTCCGGCGAACATGGCGCCGTAGATCCGGAAGTGGTGGTTGTGGCAGCGGTAGAGCGTGTAGAAGTTCATCGCGCCGGCCCGCTGGAGGTACTTGTCGTCGGCGGCGATGGCGGCGGTGTTGTCCGAGACGACGCGGCGGTAGTCGCCGCACAGCACCTCGAGGTGCGAGGGCATGTGGAGCAGGTGCCCCGCGTCGGGCGCGGCGCCGCGCAGCCGGTCGGCGACGGTGAGCGCGGCCTCCGGAGTCGGGGACATCTCCATCAGGTGGACGTAGAGGTGCACGATGCCGGGGTGCGTGGCGCCGACGTCGGTGGCGAGGGCGCCGTCGAGCACCTCCTTGGCCTCCACGGTGCGGGCGCCGTCGGCGGGGCGTCCGGTCTTCAGGTCCCACAGCTGCCAGGGCGTGAGGTTCATCAGCGCGTCGGCGCACAGCGCGGCCACGTCGGGGTCGCCGGGTGCGCTCTCGTACACGGCGAGCATGCGGTCCGCGTACGGTTCGTTCCAGACGGAGCAGTCCTCCTCGGGGCGGTCCTGCGGGTAGCGGGCGCGCAGGGCCTCGACGAGGGCCCGTTCGACGGGGGTTGCGCGCGCCTCGGCCGCCCGGTGGGCGCGTTCGACGGCCGCGTGGGTGCGCTCGACGGTGCGGTTGAGGTCCTCGGTGTCGAAGGCCTCCCAGGGTTTGTTGTAGTTCGGGCCGAGGGCGTAGGCGATGCCCCAGTGGGCCATCGCACAGCCGGGGTCGGCGTCGGCGGCCTTCTGGAAACAGACGACCGCCTCCTCGTGGTTGAAGGCGTAGGTCCACATCAGCCCGCGGTCGAACCAGAGTTGGGCCTCGGGGGAGGTCGTCGACACGGGCCGTCCGTAGGAGCCGAGGTCGTAGTAGCCGTCCATGGTGCCCGCCTCCCGGGGGTTCCGGTCGGGCCGGCCGCCGCCCGCCGGCGGCCGACGTCCCGTGGGGACGAAACCGACGATAGCGGGGCAGGGACGGTCGCGCAGGCGCGCCGGGAAACCCGTCCCGGGGCAGGTCAGACACTCACCAGGAGCTGCGGCGAGAGCACCTTGATCATCGTGTTGGTCCAGCGCATCTGGCGCAGCGTCCGGGGGTGGCAGTCGGTCGCGAGGTCGAGCAGGGCGCGGTCGCGGATGGCCTGCGCGGTCTGGGCGAGCATCTCCCAGTGGAGGCTGTTGCGGGCAGCGGCCAGGTGCAGGTCGCGCAGGTCCTCCAGGAGGAGCAGCCCGGTCTCCGGGCGCCGTCCGAGGGCCTGCGCGGCCTTCTCGCGCAGGGCGGTGAGGGCGCCGGGCGCGGTGTGGTCGCGGGGGCCGGACAGCTCGACGCCGTGGTCGGGGCCGAGGGCGGCCAGCCGGGCCGCGTGCTCGCGGGACCAGCGGGCGACGTCGGTGGCGACGTGGTGCACCTCGTGCTCGGTGCGGTGCCGCTCGGCGACGGCGAGGAGGTCGGTCTCCAGGTCGCGCTCGCCGTCGTGGAGGGCGCGCAGGGTGATGCCGATGCCGTTCATGCCGTGCTTCCCGTCCTCGTGTCGTCCGTGGCCCGCTGCTCGTGCGTCCCGCGCCGGGCGACCAGGGTGACGCGGGCCGCCGCCGTCTTAAACAGGGGCTGCTTGGACAGCGGGTCCCAGTCGGTGATCGTGGTCTCGTTGGCGGCGCGGCCGGGGAGGCCGTCGGGCGGCCGGTGCCCCGCGGGGGTGTCCCAGTAGCCGTAGTGGAACGGCACGAACACCACGCCGTCGCGGATCGCCACGGTCCGCAGCCGGGCCCGCAGCGCCCCGCGCGGGGTGGTCACCTGGACCAGGTCGCCGTCGGCCAGGCCCTGCGCGGCGGCCTCCGCCGGGGAGATCTCCGCCCAGACGTCCGGGGCGGCGGCGTTCAGCTCGGGGGCGCGGCCGGTCTTGGTGCGGGTGTGGAAGTGGTGGACGGTCCGCCCGGTGATCAGCTGGAGCGGGTACTCCGGCGAGGCGTCCTCGTGGGGCGGGAGGTACTCGGCGGCCTTGATCACGGCCTTGCCGTCCGGGTTGAGGGAGCGGTACTCGACGGGGGTGACGGGGGATCCGGTGACCATGTCCTTGCCGTAGCTCTCGCACCGGTCGGGGTGGGCGTGGTCGAAGCCGTCGGTGTAGAGACGGGCGGTGCCGTCGGGCGCGTCCTCGGTGCACGGCCACTGGATGCCGCCGCCGCGCAGCTTGTCGTAGCTGAGGCCGGTGTAGTCGCAGGGGCGGCCGGCGCTGCACCGCTGCCAGGCGGCGAAGGCGCCCTGCGGGTCGGACCAGGGGATCAGCGGGCCGCCGTCCTTGTCGCGGAAGTCCATACGGTGCGCGAAGTCGAGAAAGATGTCGAGGTCGGCGCGGGCCTCGCCGGGCGGGTCCACGGCCTTCTCGGAGAGGTGGACGGTGCGGTCGGCGTTGGTGAAGGCGCCGGTCTTCTCGCCCCAGGTCGCGGCCGGCAGGACGACATCGGCGAGCTGCGCGGTCTCGGTGAGGAACAGGTCCTGCACCACCACGAACAGGCGTTCCTGCGCGAGGACCGAGCGGATCCGGCCGAGTTCGGGCAGGGAGACGGCCGGGTTGGTGCCGGAGATCCACAGCATGCGCAGCGAGCCCTGCTCGGCGTAGCGGAACATCTGCATGGCGTGGGTGGGCGGGCCGTAGTGCGGGATGCCGTCCGGTTCGACGTTCCAGATCTCGGCCAGTTCGGCCACATGCTGGTCGTTCTGCCAGTTGCGGAAGCCGGGGAGGTCGCCGTCGGCACCGCACTCGCGGGTGTTCTGGGCG
Source organism: Streptomyces sp. P9-2 (assembly GCF_051903975.1). Taxonomy (NCBI): domain Bacteria; kingdom Bacillati; phylum Actinomycetota; class Actinomycetes; order Kitasatosporales; family Streptomycetaceae; genus Streptomyces; species Streptomyces sp. P9-2. Next base: position 6,551,145 of record NZ_CP192633.1, on the reverse strand, counting down.
GTGGGCTGGCCGTTCATCTGCATGAGTCCGCAGCCGGGGCGGCCGAGCATGCCGCGGATCAGGTGCAGGTTGTTGACCTGCACGGCGGCGGCGGACGCCTGGTGGGACTGGTAGACGCCCTGGAGGACGGTGGAGGTGAGCCGCTTCGCGTCGCCGAGCAGGTCGGCGGCGCGTTCGATCTCGGCGGCGGGGACGTCGCAGATCTCCGCGGCCCAGCGGGGGGTGCAGTGCTCGACACCGGCGGCGAGTTCACCGTAACCGACGGTGTGCGCGTCGAGGTAGGCCCGGTCGACGCGGCCGGTGCGGACGATCTCGTGGAGCAGGGCGTTGAGCAGGGCGACGTTGGTGCCGGGGCGCGGCGCCAGGTGGATGTCGGCGCGGCGGGCGACGGGGGTGTACCGGGGGTCCACGCACAGCAGCCGGGGCGGGTCGGAGCCCTCCAGCCGGTCCAGGACGCGCGTCCAGAGGACCGTCTGCGTCTCGGCCATGTTGTGCCCGAACAGGGCGATCGTGTCGGCGTGGTCGATGTCCTCGTACGAGCCGGGCTGGCCGTCGGAGCCGAAGCTCTCCTTGAGGGCCTCGGCGGCGGTGGCCGTGCACAGCCGGGTGTTGCCGTCGAGGTGGTTGGTGCGGACGCCGGCGTGGGCGAGGACGGAGAGGGTGTAGTACTCCTCCAGGAACAGTTGTCCGCTGGTGTAGAAGCCGACGGATCCGGGACCGCGGTCGTCGAGCAGGGTGCGGGTGCGGGAGACGACGCGGTCCATGGCGGTGTCCCAGTCGGTCTCGACCAGGCGGCCGTTCTCCCGGACGAGGGGGCGGGTGAGGCGGTCACGGGAGTGGTTGGCCTGCCAGCCGTAGAGGTCCTTGGGGCCGAGCCGCCCGCGGTTGACCCGGTCGGCCGCGCGGCCGCGGACGCCGACGATACGTCCGCCGCGTACGGCGATGTCCATGGCGTCGCCGTTGGAGTGCAGGATCGACGCGGACGGCACCCACCGCTCGACGTCCTCCTCCGTCACCCCGTCCGCGAGGTGCTGGTCGGTGCGGACCGGCCAGGGCTCGCCGGGTGCGTAAGGGGTGCGCGCGCCCCAGGGGTTGGCGATCCGGTCCGGCGAACTGTCCACGGTGGTCCGACCTCCTCGGTACGGGGATGCCGCGGGGCGGGTACCCGCGCCTCCGGGAGCCAGACCATCACGCATCACACACATCACGCCACTCACCGTGACGACCTGACGCTCCTTCACCATTCCTTCGTGGTCATGTTCGCCGACGGACTGGCAAGGGCCGTACGGCCCTCCCTAGGATGTATTTCCTGTCCAGCCAGTCCAGTTGGCGCGGCACTCCGCAGGGGGAACGATGCACACCGGTAAGCAGCTGTCCACCGAGATCGACGCAACCGTGCCGACGGCCGCGCGTATGTACGACTACTACCTCGGCGGCAAGGACAACTACTCTGCGGACCGCGCCGCGGTCGAGGAGCTCGACAAGGTCGTCCCGAGCACCCGCCGGCTGGCGCTGAACAACCGCCGTTTCCTGCAGCGCGTGGTCCGCACGCTCACCCAGGAGTACGGCATCCGCCAGTACCTGGACCACGGCTCCGGCCTGCCCACGCAGGACAACGTGCACCAGGTGGCACAGCGCATCGACCCCACCACCCATGTGGTGTACGTCGACAACGACCCGATGGTGCTGGTGCACGGCCGGGCCCTGCTGGAGCAGGACGAGCGCACGGTGGTCATCCAGGCCGACATGCGCGACACCGACGGGATATTCGGTCACGCCGAGACGCAGCGGCTGATCAACTTCGACGAGCCGGTGTGCGTGCTGTTCAACTCGGTGTTCCACTGCATCCCGGACAGTGACACCGACGGTCCGCTGGCGGTCGCCAACCGGGTGCGGGAGCGGCTCGCGCCGGGCAGCTTCATGGTGATGTGCCAGCTGGTCAGCGAGGACGAGAAGGTCCGCAAGTTCGTCACCGACTTCATGGACCAGGCGACCCAGGGACACTGGGGCCGGGTCCGCCAGCAGAAGGACGTCGAGGCGCTCTTCGAAGGACTGGAGATCCTGGAGCCGGGCCTGGTGGAGGTCTCCACCTGGCGTCCGGACACCGAGGTGGCGCCCCGTCAGCTCACCCAGGAGTGGATCGAGTTCGGCGGAGTGGGCCGGCTTCCCTCGTAACCCTCACGACAGCGCGACGCCCCTCCCCGGACCTCGTGGCGGGGAGGGGCGTCGGTTCTGACGGGAAGCGAGTGGTCCTGGTCAGGAGGAGAGCGCGTAGCGCTCGTCGATCGTGCGGCGCAGCATCTCGACGGACTCACGGGGTGTGAGCGCCTCGTCGGCGAGACGGTCGAGCACGATCCGGTACTCCTCGGTCTCGTCGCGGTCCTCGAGGAAGTTGGCGCTTCTGATGTGCTCCAGGTAGACCACGTCGGGCAGGTCGAGTCCGCCGAAGCGCAGATAGGTCACCGGGATGGCGGGCGCCGAGGCGTTGGTGACGTTCAGCGGGACGATCTGCAGGGTGACGTTGGGCCGCTCGGCCATCTTCGCCAGGTGGTCGAGCTGGTCGCGCATCACGGTGCGGTCGCCGAGGACGCGCAGCAGGACCGACTCGTCGATGACGGCCCACAGCTGGGGGGGCGTCCTCGCGGAGCAGCAGCTGGGCGCGGCGCATGCGCAGCTCGACGCGGCGCTGCACCTCGCTCGCCGGGGCGTTGGGCAGTCCGCGCTCGACGACCGCGCGGGTGTAGTCGGCGGTCTGCAGCAGTCCGGGGACGTACTGGATCTCGAACGTACGAATCGTGGCGGCGGCCTCCTGCAGTCCGACCAGGCGGTCGAACCACTCGGGCATCAGCCGCTTGTCGTACCGCTGCCACCAGCCCGGCTCGCCGGCCCGCTTGAGCAGCTTGAGGAGGACGGAGGCCTCGTAGCCGTCGGTGCCGTAGAGCTCGAGCAGCGCCCGGACGTCGGTCTCGGTCGGGGGACGGCGGCCCTTGCCGGACTCGATGCGGGACAGCTTGGCCCCGCTGAAGCCGACGGAGCGGGCCGCCTGGTCCTGGGACAGTCCGGCGTCCTCGCGGAAACCGGCCAGCTGCACGCCCACCAGCATCTTGAGCAGGGTCGGCGCGGGCTCGGGCCTGTCCAGGTAGGGTTCCAGACGGGAGATGCGATGCGACGCGGCGGACATCCTGACTCCCAGCAGACCGGCACAAGGGCGATTCACACTATCGCATCTGACGCTGCCTCACCGCATCCGGATGTGAAATGCCGATCGAAGTGGGACAGTTGGACTCCGCTTCGCCGGCGCCGGCGCACCCGGTGAGGGTCCGGCGCCGGCCGCGCGGGTCAGCGGGCGCGGCGGCCCGTCGTACGGACGAGACGACCCGTCATACGGACGGGGTGCCCCGCCGTCCGACCAGGTGGTCGAACTCGCCGTCCTTGGCGCCCGCCAGGAAGGCGGCCAGCTCGGCGGCGGTGTACACGAGGGCCGGACCGTCGGGGTCGCGGGAGTTGCGCATCGCGACGTCACCGCCGGACAGCGGTGCGACCTCGACACAGTTGCCTTCGGCGTTGCTGTGCCGGCTCTTGATCCAGCGGGCGTCCAACTGGGAGGCCCGCACTCCGTTCCGCACTCCAGGCACCGCTGTCTCCTTGCTGCTGTTCTCGTCCCGCCCCGCACGGCCGTCGCCGCGCTTGGCGAAAATTCTCGCGCAATTTCCCGTGCAATTGCACGCGAGCGCTGACAGCGTGGATAATAGCCGTGGCGTCAACCCCCGTGGGAGCGCCCCGTCCTGACGTCGCATCGAGGAGATGCCGTGTCATCACCTGTGCACTTGACGCTCCGGCCGACGGCCTCGGCCGTCTTACCGGCAGGTGGTGGCGGCGCCGGGTCGTTCGGCCCGCTGCCCGCGGTGCCGCACGAGGACGGGTCCCCACTGCAGACGGTGCCCGCCGCCGCCCCCCACGCGGCGGTGAGCATCGCCTGCAGCAGGGAGGGCCTCGCGCGAGTGCGGTCCTTCACCCGCGACACCCTCGGGGACTGGTCGCTGCAGCAGTGCTGCGACGACGCCGCCTTGGTCATGACCGAGCTGGCCGCCAACGCCGTCACGCACGCGGCGTCACGCTGCCCGGGTGAGCCGGACGTACGGCTGGGGTTCCGCCTGGAGCCGGCGCACCTGCTGCTCACGGTCACCGACCCCGACGACCGCCCGCCCGTGCGGCGGCCTCCCGGCGGCGACGCCCACCTGGAGGAGCACGGCCGGGGGCTCCGCATCGTCGACGCCCTGTCCGAGGCGTGGGGCTGGTTCCCCGCCGTTCCGGCAGGCAAGACGGTGTGGGCCCGGTTGTCCACCCGCCCGCCCACCTGACACGACTGCCCGCGGAAAGGCACCCACGCCATGCGCAGCGCTTCTACGGAACAGCCGAGCAGCGAGCGCCCAGTGCGCCACACGTCCCCCACCGGAGTGGCACGGTCCACGCCCCTCGCGGCACTGTCCCAGGTGCCGTGGGCCGACATGCAGGACTCCACCGGATCGGCGGCCGCCATTCCCCTGCTGCTGAACGGCATCGCCTGGGGCGACGCCGACACCGCCCGCGCCGCCCTCGAGGATCTGAGGAAACGGATCTGCCAGTACGGCTTCGTCACGGAGCAGGCGACCGCCGCGACGGTCCCCTTCCTCTGGGAGCTGGCGCAGCTGCCGCACGTCACCGTGCGGGCGGGGATCATCCAGCTGCTCAAGGCCATCGCCGACGCCCGGCAGTGGGAGAGCACCGCTGCCGCGTACCCGAAGCTTCTGAACCGGCGGGAGAACCCCGTGGTGTGGGAGCGGGCGGCCCGGCAGGCGGTGCGGGCGCGGCGCGGGGAGCTGAACCGGCTCCTGTCCGAGCCGGACACGGAGGTCGCGCGCGCCAGCACGGAACTGGCGCGGGCGCTGGCCGACTGAGCGCGGAGTTCTTTGGACTCCGGGACGCCTTTGTGACGGGCGTGCCCGGACAGGATGACGCGCGACTGCTCGGGGGACGAGTCGCGCGTCGGGGGGAGGGTCGCGCGCGGCCAGGGGGAAAGGCCGCGCGCGACCCGCACACGTGCACTTTTTCGAACCTGCGGTTCGCCCCACCTCCCTAGGGGCGCGGGGAACGGCGCGACCAGCCACGACGGCGCGGAGGCCGCACCTCTGCCCCAGGTGGCACCTTGCCGGTCGGGTGCGGCGCAGTGGGGGCTGATCGCACAGTTCCCCGCGCCTCTGAAGGGGCGAGCCGCGCCCGAGGCACGCAAGGTTCGGGGGCCGGCGCGGCGCCGTCGGGGCCGGGCGCGCAGTTCCCCGCGCCCCTGGAGCGGGTGGGCGAACCGCAGGTTCGACAGGGGCCGCCCTCGGCCTACCCTCGCCTCGTTTCGCCCGGCAGTGTAGACATGGCACATGGTCCGACTCATGGGTCGATCCCGGGCCCGGTCGCCCCAGCGGTCCGGCGCGGCGGCATCCGTGCGGCGTCGTCGACGGCAGGAGAGCGGCCGCTCCGGGTGGCATCCGATGGCGGGGCTGCGGTCGGTGCTGAGCGGGCGCAGCGTCGCCGGACAGGTGTTCGTCCTGCTCCTGGTGATGGTGCTGCTGCTGGTGGTCGCGGCCGTCGTGGCGCTGGTGCTGCAGGTGCAGCGGGACAGCGCCGAGGAGGCCCGCAACCGCTCCCTCGCCGTCGCCGAGGCCTTCGCCAACGCCCCCGGCACCATCGAGGCGCTGGACTCCCCCGACCCCACGGCCGTGCTCCAGCCGCGCGCCGAGGCGGCCCGTGAGCGGTCGCACGTCGACTTCATCGTGGTGATGAACACCGACGGCATCCGCTACACCCACCCCCGCCCCGACCGCATCGGCAAGCAGTTCGTCGGCACGACCGAGCCCGCGCTGAACGGCGAGCCGGTCGTGGAGGAGATCGAGGGGACCATCGGCCGGCTGGTGCAGGCCGTGGTGCCGGTGGAGAACCCGGACGGGGAGGTCGTCGGCCTGGTGTCGGCCGGCATCACGCTGGAGAACGTCGGCGGCGCGGCCGAGGCGCAGCTCCCGCTGGTGCTGGGCGCGGCGCTCGCCGCGCTGGCCCTGGCGACCGTCGGCGCGGCCCTGATCAGCAGACGTCTGCTGCACCAGACCCACGGTCTGGGTCCGCACGAGATGACCCGGATGTACGAACACCACGACGCCGTGCTGCACGCGGTGCGCGAGGGCGTGATGATCCTCGACGGCGACGGCACCCTGCTGCTCGCGAACGACGAGGCGCGCCGTCTGTTCAGCCTCCCCGAGGACGCCGAGGGCCGGCACGTGCGGAAGCTGGGTCTGGATCCGGCCACGACGGAGCTGCTGTCGTCGGGCCGCATGGCCACGGACGAGGTGCTTCCGGTGGGCGACCGGCTGCTGGCGGTCAACCAGCGGCCCACCGACCCGGCGGGCCGGCACCGGGGCAGCGTCACCACCGTCCGCGACACCACGGAGCTGAGGGCGCTGTCCGGCCGGGCGGAGGAGTCCCGCGAGCGGCTGAACATGCTCTACGACGCGGGCGTCGGCATCGGCACGAGTCTGGACGTGGCGCGGACCGCGCAGGAGCTGTCGGACCTGGCCGTGCCGCGGTTCGCGGACTTCGTCACCGTGGACCTGTTCGAGTCGGTACTGGCCGGCGGGCACCCCGACGCGGCCGCCGCGCTGCGCCGTACGGCCCGTACCGGCATCGCCGAGGACGCCCCTCTGTACCCGAAGGACCAGCAGATCCGTTTCGTCGAGTCGTCCCCGCAGGGCCGGAGCCTCGCAGGCGGCCGCGCGGTCCTGGAGCCGCGGCTCGACGAGGCCCCCGGCTGGCAGGCGCAGGACAAGGAGCGGTCCGCGCAGGTCGTCGAGTACGGCATCCACTCGCTGATCACGGTGCCGCTGCGGGCCGGCTCGCTGATCCTGGGCGTGGTCAGCTTCTGGCGGTCGCGCAAGCCGGAGCCGTTCGACGAGGAGGAGCTGGCGCTGGCGGAGGAGCTGGTGGCGCGGGCCGCGGTGTCCATCGACAACGCCCGCCGCTACACGCGCGAGCACAGCATGGCGGTGACGCTCCAGCGCAGCCTGCTGCCGCGCACGCTGCCCGAGCAGAACGCGCTGGAGATCGCCTACCGCTATCTGCCCGCGCAGGCCGGGGTGGGCGGCGACTGGTTCGACGTGCTGCCGCTGTCCGGGGCCCGGGTGGCGCTGGTGGTCGGGGACGTCGTCGGACACGGTCTGCACGCGGCGGCCACCATGGGCCGGCTGCGCACCGCCGTGCACAACTTCTCCGGGCTGGACCTGCCGCCGGGCGAGCTGCTCGCGCTCCTCGACGAGCTGGTCGGCCGGATCGACCAGGACGAGGCGCAGGACGAGCACGTCGCCCCGGTCATCGGGGCGACGTGTCTGTACGCGGTGTACGACCCGGTGGCGGGGCGCTGCACGGTGGCGCGCGCGGGTCATCCGCCGCCCGCGCTGGTCCGGCCGGACGGGCACGTGGAGTTCCCGGACGTGCCCGCCGGCCCGCCGCTGGGCCTGGGCGGGCTGCCGTTCGAGTCGGCGGAGCTGGAGCTGCCGGAGGGCAGCAGGCTGGTGCTGTACACCGACGGCCTGGTCGAGGACCGTGAGCACGACATCGACGTCGGTCTGGAGCGGCTGCGGGAGGCGCTGGCCGGCGCGGGGCAGTCCCCGGAGGAGACCTGCCGTGCCGTGCTGGACTCGCGGCCCCCGGGGAAGGCGGCCGACGACATCGCGCTGATCGTGGCGCGGGCCCGGGCGCTGCCGGCCGACCGGATCGCGGAGTGGCCGGTGCCGGCGGACCCGGCGGCGGTGGGCGAGCTGCGGGCGGCGGTGACGCGGAAGCTCACCGAGTGGGGTCTGGAGGAGCTGACGTTCGGCACGGAGCTGATCCTCAGTGAGCTGGTGACGAACGCGATGCGGCACGGCGGCGCCCCCATCCAGGTGCGGATGCTGTACGAGCGTCATCTGATCTGCGAGGTCTACGACAGCAGCAGCACCGCCCCGCATCTGCGGTACGCGACCATGACGGACGAGGGCGGGCGCGGGCTCTTCCTGGTGGCACAGCTCGCGGAGCGCTGGGGCACCCGCTATCTGCCCGCGGGCAAGGTGATCTGGGCGGAGCAGAACCTGCCGTAGGATCCCGGCGTCATGTCATAAGATCACCTCGGGACATGGCATAAGGTCGGCTTATGGGCTCATAGGCCGGACCCGCGTACCAGGTAAGGCAAGCCTGAGTTTAGGCTTCCCCACGAGACGCTTGTCATCGCTCGAAGGGAACCTGACCATGCCCCGCCCCCTGCGGGTAGCCATCGTCGGATCCGGCCCCGCCGGGATCTACGCCGCCGACGCCCTGCTCAAGTCCGACGTGGCCGCCGACCCCGGCGTGTCCATCGACATCTTCGAGCGCATGCCGGCGCCGTTCGGACTGATCCGTTACGGCGTCGCCCCCGACCACCCGCGGATCAAGGGCATCATCACCGCCCTCCACCAGGTGCTCGACAAGCCGCAGATCCGGCTGTTCGGCAACGTGGACTACGGCACCGACGTGCACCTCGACGACCTCCGCGCCTTCTACGACGGCGTGATCTTCGCCACCGGCGCCACGGCCGACCGCGCGCTGCCGATCCCGGGCATCGACCTGGACGGCTCCTACGGCGCCGCGGACTTCGTGTCCTGGTACGACGGCCACCCGGACGTGCCCCGCACCTGGCCGCTGGAGGCGGAGAAGGTCGCGGTCCTCGGCGTCGGCAACGTCGCCCTGGACGTGGCGCGCATCCTCGCCAAGACGGCCGACGAGCTGCTGCCCACGGAGATCCCGCCGAACGTCTACGAGGGCCTGAAGGCCAACAAGGCGATGGAGATCCACGTCTTCGGCCGCCGCGGCCCGGCGCAGGCGAAGTTCAGCCCGATGGAGCTGCGCGAGCTGGACCACTCCCCCAGCATCGAGGTCATCGTCGACCCCGAGGACATCGACTACGACGACGGCTCGATCGCCACCCGGCGCGGCAACAAGCAGGCCGACATGGTCGCCAAGACCCTGGAGAACTGGGCGATCCGCGACGTCGGCGACCGTCCGCACAAGCTGTTCCTGCACTTCTTCGAGTCGCCCACCGAGATCCTCGGCGAGGACGGCAAGGTCGTGGGCCTGCGCACCGAGCGCACCGCCCTGGACGGCACCGGCAACGTCAAGGGCACCGGCGAGTTCAAGGACTGGGACGTCACCGCGGTGTACCGCGCGGTCGGCTACCTCTCCGACAAGCTGCCCAAGCTGCCCTGGGACATCGACTCGGGCACCGTGCCGGACGAGGGCGGCCGCGTGATCCAGGAGACCGGCGAGCACTTGCCGTCGACGTACGTCACCGGCTGGATCCGGCGTGGTCCGGTGGGCCTGATCGGGCACACCAAGGGCGACGCCAACGAGACCGTGTCGAACCTGCTGGACGACTACGCCCACGGGCGCCTCGGCACGCCCGCGTCGCCGGCCCCCGAGGCCGTGGACGCGTTCCTCGCCGAGCGCGGTGTCCGCTACACCACCTGGGACGGCTGGTACCGCCTGGACGCGGCGGAGAAGGCGCTGGGCGAGCCGCAGGGCCGTGAGCGCGTGAAGATCGTCGAGCGTGAGGACATGCTCCGCGAGAGCGGCGCCTGACATCCCCCGGGCCCTGACGGGGGCCCGTCCGCCGGGCGTCCGGCCGGTTCAGTGCCGGCCGGGCGTCCGGCGTCGTCATTCCAGCAGGGCGAGCCGGGCGGTCTCCCCGGGGTCCACGCGCACCGCGCGGTGGCCGGGCAGGTGCACCTCGATCGGGTAGCGGCCGGCGGACGGCACGGTGATCTCCAGCGATCCGCTCTCCAGGCGCAGCCGCACGCCCCAGTGGCCGTGGTAGCGGACGGTGATGCCGTAGGAGGACAGCTCCGGCAGCGGCACGGGGTCGAGCCACAGGGCGCCGCCCCGGGTCTCCAGGCCGGTGAGGCCGCGCTGCACCAGGTCGAGGGTGCCGGCCATCGCGCCGAGGTGGATGCCCTCGCCGGTGGTGCCGCCCTGGATGTCTGCGATGTCCGACTGGAGGGCCTCCTGGCAGAACTTCCACGCGTCCCTGCGGCGCGCCCGGGCCAGGACCCAGCCGTGCACCAGGCCGCTGAGTGTGGAGCCGTGGCTGGTGCGGTGCAGGTAGTAGTCCACCGTGCGCCGCCAGGCCCGCTCGTCCAGGCTGAGCCCCAGCCGGCGGAAGACGCCCTGGAGTTCGGCCGGTGAGAACAGGTAGCCGAGCATGAGGACGTCCGCCTGCTTGGACGCCTGGTAGCGGTTGACGGTGTCGCCCTCGGCCTCCAGGATCCGGTCGAGCCGCCGGATGTCGCCGTACCGGCGCCGGTAGCCCCGCCAGTCCAGCTCGGCGAGTTCTCCGTACCCCTCGAACTGGCTGATGACGCCGTCGTGGAAGGGGACGTGAAGGGTGCGGGAGATGTGGTCCCAGTGTTCGAGTTCCGCCTCGTCCAGGCCGGTGCGCTCGGCCAGCTCACGGCGGCGCGGCTCGGGCAGGTGGCGCAGCACCTCCAGGGTGCGGGCCAGCACCCAGGTGGCGGTGACGTTGGTGTAGGCGTTGTCGTCGAGGCCGGGGCGGTCGGCGTCCGGGTAGGCGTCGTGGTACTCGTCGGGGCCCATCACGCCCTTGATGCGGTAGCGGCCCGGCCGGTCGTCGTAGGTGGCGGAGTCGGCCCAGAAGCGGGAGATCTGCAGCAGCATCTCGGCGCCCTTGGTGTGCAGGAACTCCTCGTCGCCCGCGGCCTCGCAGTACTCCCACACGTTGTAGGCGATCGCCGAGCCCACGTGGTGCTGCAGGTGGGAGTGGTCCGGCAGCCAGCGGCCCGACCGCGGGTTGAGGTGCAGCTGCTGGGTCTCCTCCCGGCCGTCGCTGCCGGACTGCCACGGGTACATCGCGCCGCGCCGCCCGGCGTCGTGGGCGGCCGTCCGGGCGCGTTCCAGGCGCCGGTACCGGTAGTGCAGCAGCGCCCGGGACACCTCCGGGAAGTGCAGGTTGAGGTACGGCAGGACGAACAGCTCGTCCCAGAACACGTGCCCCCGGTACGCCTCCCCGTGCAGCCCGCGCGCGGGCACGCCCACGTCCAGGTCGGCGGTGTGCGGGGAGAGGGTCTGCAGCACGTGGAAGAGGTGCAGCCGCAGGATGCGCCCCACCTCGTCCGGCACGTCCGGCTCCGCCCGCCGCCACAGCTGCTGCCAGGCCGTCATGTGAGGCGGCAGCAGTTCGTCGAAGGGCCCGGCCCGGTGCACCCGGTCGACGGCGGCGTGCAGCGGGTCGCTGATCGCCGGGTCGCGTGAGGTGTGCAGGGCGACGATCTTGTCGACGGTGAGGGTCTTCCCCTCCGTCAGCTCCAGCCGGGTCGTCTGCACCGCGCGGGGCCGGTCGTGGGTGGCGGTGACGGAAGCGGGCGAGGTCAGCCGGGCGGCGTAGGCGATCCGGACGTCGGAGGTCCGGGTACGGCAGCGCAGCCACACGGCGTCCTGCTGGGAGGTGCCGGTGACCACATGGGTGAGGTGGCGGCCGTCCAGGTCGGCGTAGCGGGGCACCCCGGCGTTGGTGACGCTTCCGTCGAGCGCCGCCTCGACCACGAGCGGCCCGGAGAACCCCTCGGCGGTGAACTCGGTGCGCAGTCCCGCGAGGTGGGGGTCCGCCATGTCCACGAACCGCAGCTGACGCACCAGGAGCGCGGCGCCCGCCCCGAGCCCGAACCGGGTCAGGCGCTCCATCAGACCGGAGGACAGGTGCAGGGTGACCGCGTGTTCGAGGACGGGAGTGGTGTCGGGGCCGATCCAGGCGCCGTCGGGGCGGCGGAAGCGCAGGGGCAGCCAGTTGGGCAGGTTGACGACGTCCTCGTTCTCCACCTGGCGGCCGCCGACCGAGGAGACGAGCCGGTTGTAGACGCCGGCCGCGTAGGTGCCGGGGTAGTGCACGGTGTCGGCGGCGCACTCCGCGAGGACGCCACGGGTGGCGAAGTAGCCGTTGCCGAGGGTGCACAGCGATTCCCGCAGGCGCTCGTCGGCGGGGTCGTAGCCCTCGTACCGCCAGGTCCAGCCCGTCACTTCGCCGCTCCTCCCGCCGACGACCGCCGCGCACGGGGCCGTGCGGCCCGTGCGAGGGCGCCGGGGGCCGGCAGCGGTCCGGCCCCCGGCGCCGTCACCGGCGGCGAGTCCTCCCGGCCGCGGGGCCGGGCGGTCCCGCCGCGACCGGAACGGCGCACCGAGTACCCCCGGCCGGAGCGGAACACACACCACCGGGGACGGAGGGCTACTGCTCGCCCACCGGCACCCGCCACACCAGGGTGGTGCCGCCGCCCGGGGTCTCCGTGACCTCGAAGGAGCCGCCGAGCTGTCCGGCGCGCTCGGCCATGTTGCGCAGGCCGCTGCGGCGTCCGCCGGGCGGCAGGCCCACGCCGTCGTCCGCGACCGTCAGCCGCACCTCGCGCCCGTCGGTCTCCACGGCCACCTGGGCGCGGCTCGCGCGGGCGTGCCGGGCGACGTTGGTGAGCGCCTCGGAGAGCACGGCCACCAGGTGGTCGGCGGCCTCCTTGGACACATGGGTGTCGATCAGGCCCTCCATCCGCACGCTGGGCGCGAAGCCGAGCAGCGGGGCGGCCTCGCCGACGAGCCGGACGACGCGGGCCCGCAGTCCGGTCCCGGCGCCGCCGGCGGAGGCGCGGGAGCGCAGGCCGAAGATGGTCGAGCGGATGATCTTGATGGTCTCGTCGAGGTCGTCGACGGCCCGCAGCACCCGCTCGGAGGCCTCCTTGTGCTCGATGAACCGGCCGGCGCTCTGCAGGGTCATGCCGGTGGCGAACAGCCGCTGGATGGCCAGGTCGTGCAGGTCTCGGGCGATGCGGTCGCGGTCCTCCAGGACGGCGATCTGCTCGGCGTCCTGGCGGCGCTCGGCCAGTTCCATCGCCACGGCGGCCTGGGCGGCGAAGCCCCGCAGCGGTTCGATCTCCTTGTCCGTGAAGACATGGCCGCCGGCCGCGCGGACCAGCAGCAGGATGCCCCGCACCCCGTCCTCGCCGCCGATCGGCACCGCCACGGCGGGGCCCAGGCCGGTGAACGTCTGCGGGCCGGGGAACACCCGTTCGTCGTGAGCGATGTCCGCCGAGGTGACGGGCGCGGCGGACGCGAACGCCCGGCCGAGGAAGCTGCTCTCGACGGGCACGACGAGGCCGCGGTGCGTCTCGGCGTCCTGCCCGAGGGCGAGTTCCACGGTCAGCGAGCCGGTGCCCTCCATGGGCACGGCGACGACGGCGAGCTCGGCGCCGGTGATCTCGCGGGCCCGCTCGGCGACGAGCAGCAGCGCCTCGGCGCGCTCGCTGCCGGACATCAGCCCGTGGGTGATCTCGGCGTTGGCCTGGAGCCAGCGCTCCCGCAGCCGGGACTCCTCGTAGAGGCGGGCGTTGTCGATGGCGACGCCCGCGGCGACGGCGAGGGTCGACAGGACGGACTCGTCCTCCTCGTCGAACTGCGCCCCGCCGCGCTTCTCGGTCAGGTACAGGTTGCCGAAGACCTGGTCGCGGACGCGGATCGGGACGCCGAGGAAGGTGTTCATCGGCGGGTGGTGCGGCGGGAAGCCGTAGGAGGCGGGGTGCTCGGACAGCTTGGGGATCCGCAGCGGCTGGGGGTGGCGGATCAGCTCCCCGAGGATGCCGTGGCCCTCCGGGTAGTGGCCGATGCGGGCGATCTCCTCGTCGCTGACGCCGACGGTGTGGAAGGCGGACAGCCGCTTGCCGTCCGGGCCGATCACGCCGAGGGCGGCGTACCGGGCGTCCACGAGCGCGGCGGCGGCCTCCACGATGGAGTGCAGCGCCTGCTCCAGTTCGAGCTCGCGGCCGACGGAGAGGACCGCCTCGAGGAGGCTGCGCACCCGGTCGCGGGTGCCGCGGGCCGCGTCGATGCGCGCCTGCAGCTCCTCCAGCAGTTCGTCCAGCCTGAGCTGCGGCAAACGTACGCGCGCGCCCTCGTCCCGCTCCGGGGCCGTGTCCCGCCCGGCGTCTGTCACCCGTGTGCCTCCTGTCCCCACACTCCGGCACCGCCCGCCCGGCGTCCTCCGGGGGCGGGCGTCGGTAACGGTCCAGTAAACGTGACGGTACGGCATCCGGCGGGCCTCGCATCCGGCGGGACCGCCGTCGGAACGCCGCGCGGCCCCGCACGCCGGCGGGCGGGGCACGGGGCCGCGGACGGGCGGGTGTCAGACCTCCAGCTCGTTCTCGATGCGGCGCATCTGATGGCGCGCCATGGCCAGGTTGGCGCGGGCCGAGTCGAGCACCAGGTAGAGGAACAGGCCGTTGCCGCCGCGCCCCTTGAGCAGGCGGATCAGGTGGTACTGGCTGTTGAGGGTGATCAGGATGTCCTCGATCTCCTCCTTCAGCCCCAGCAGCTCCATGGTGCGCAGCTTGGACCGCACGACGTCGGTGTTGCCGGCGGCGGCGACCTCCAGGTTGAGGTCCTTGCCGCCGCCGAGGGTGCCGAGGGCCATGCCGCTCGTGTAGTCGACGAGGGCGGCGGCCGTGGCGCCGTCGATGGAGCTGAGGCATTCCTTGAGCGAGGTCTCGGTGTTCGCCATGGGTGGTGTCCTTTCCGGTTCGTGAACGGTGGTGCGGGGCCGGCGCCGGCGGTGTGCGGGCGTCCGGCCGGTGATGGGATCGGAGTGCGGTGCGGGTCAGCCGCCGGTCCTGGGCCGGTGGGCGGGCCGCTGCGGGGTGCGGACGGGGAGGGTGCCGATGGGCCGGGCCCGGTCGACGGGGTCCGGTCCGCCGTCGCGGTCGGCGGGCCGGTCGGCGTGGCGTCCGCCGCCGGGGCCGATGTGGGCGTCGACCAGATCGGCGATCCGGGCGCCGCTGCGCCGGCCCTCCAGGTGGAGCCGGCCGACGTTGACCCGGTCGTCGGCGAGGAGGGTGAGCACGGCGGTGGTGCCGGCCGCGTAGGTGGCGATGTAGCCGTGGGCGCCGCGGACCAGCAGTTCGCGGAAGTCGCCGCGCGCGGCCGCGTCCGTCATCCGGTGGGCGACGCCGAGCGCGGCGGCGGTGAGCGCGGCGAGCCCCTCGGGTTCGGTGCCGGGCACGTCGTGGGCGAGGACGAGTCCGTCGACGGTGGCCGCGAGGGTGCCCGCCAGCCGCGGGACGCGGGTGCGGAGCCGACGCAGTTCGTCCAGCACGTCGGTCTCGACGGCCATGAGCAGTCTCCTTTCGGCACGCTGCCGGCGCGTGCGGATCACAGTGCCTCCAAGGCGTCCAGGAGCCGTCTCAGCAGCGCTGTGTCGGGCTCGTCCCAGTCGGCGCGGCCCGCGCCGGGGACGGGGTGGACGGGCGGGGCGGGCGCGGGGGGTGCGGGGGCGACCAGTCCGTCGGCGGCCAGCCGGCGCAGCTCGACGAGGGTGTGGAAGGTGCGGTGGGCGAGGGCGGAGGCGATCTGCGCCGCGGTGCGTCCGCCGTCGACCAGGGCGAGCGCGCGGCCTCTGCGGGGCGGCAGCACGGCCTGGCCGGCGTCGGGGGTGCGGGTGAGCGGCGCGGTGTCGACGGCCGGGTCGGGGTGGATGCGGTCCAGCAGGGCGCGGCGGCGGTACGACTCGCGCAGCACGGTCGCGACGGGTACGGGGCGGACCGCGCCGAGCCAGTGGGCGACGCCGGGGCGGAAGCGCAGGGCGGTGCCGTCGTGGGCGAGCGCGAAGTACGCGGCGTCGAACAGCGCGCCCAGGTGGGCGAGTTCGAGGGCGCCTGCGGTGAGGCGGCCGCTGTCGACGAGCTGGCGGCCGACCCGCTGCCGGGCACCGGCCCGCTCGACGGCCTCCCACCAGCCGGCCGGGGCGAGGGCGCCGCTGCGGGTGAGCAGGTCGCCGAGGGCGGGGCTGTGCGCGGACTCGACGTGGACCACGTGTCCGGCGGCGAGGTAGAAGATCCCGGAGCGGGTGGTGAGGGCCCCGGTGGCCCGGTCGGCGGCGAGGGTGTCCAGCAGTGCGGGGGCGGATCCGTCCGCGCGGGCGGCGGCAGCGGTCATCCGAGCACCATCCGGTCTGCCATCTCGGCCAGCCGGATGCGCGCCAGGGCGAGGTTGCCGTCGGCGCGGTCCAGCGACAGGAACAGGAAGACCGTGCTGTCGAAGGTGGTGACGACGAAGCGCAGCAGGTGGAAGGCGTCCGCGGTGGTGAGGATCAGGTCCTCGACGGGCGGCTCCTTGCCCTGTCCGGCGTGCGCGGGGGCGAGGGCGCCGCTCTCCATCGCCAGGCGGGCCAGTTCGGCGGTCTCGGCGGCGGTCGCCTCCACGTCGCCGCCAGGCGCCTCGCCCACCGCGCCCAGGGCGAGCCCGCTGATCCAGTCGACCACCAGGGCGCCCCGCGCCCCGGGCAGTCGCATGGCTTCCAGCAGGCTCTCGTCGATTCCGGGCACGCCGGATCCCCCTCCTCGCACGGCTGTACCGCGAACGTGACGTCGACGCTACGGTGTGTGCTCGACCGAGGTGAGGGCTTTGGCTTTTTCCGGTGGAATATGCGACACGGGCGCCGGGACGCTGATAAGGTCCGCGCTTCTCGCGCTGTGCACGGGGCGGCACGCGGGGGTCGGACGGGCGGTTCCCGGAGGCGTGCGGGAACAGGTGTGCGTGTGAACGGGCGGGGTGGCGGCCGTCCGGGCGGGCCGCCCGCGGGCCGGGCAGCCGTACGGCGGAACCCGGCGTCCGGTCGTGCCGCCCGGGCGACGATACTGAAGGCAGCACGTGCCCCCGCTGACGACTGGACCCATGCCGATCTCTGCCACAGCCCGCCCCACCGTCCCTCCCACCGTCCGGACGACCCGCGGCCGCCACGTCGGGGAGCGGGCCGACGAGACGCTCCGGCGCAGCCTCGCCGCCCTGAAGGACGCCGGGAGCATCGACGACTTCCTCGAACTCCCGGAGGACGACACCAAGCCCGACCTGGTGTTCGAGTCCCGCACGCGGGTCGGAGACGGCGTCACGGTCCGCGCCCGCCTGGCCCTCTCCCCCGCCAGGGCGAAGGGACCGGACCGCGACTGGCTGCTGGTCGCCGAGGCGGAACGCCCCTGGGACCCCTCCTGGCCGTCCCCGGTCACGATGTTCTGGCCGCAGGAGCCGGACACCGCCTGGAACCACGACCCGGCGTCAGGACTGCGCCCCGGCGAGATCAACATGCTCCCGGAGGACGACAAGGACGTACGGCGCCGGCTGCGGGACTGCGCACGCGACCCCTGGTACATCCACGTGGTGGTCCACGAGGCGATGACCCCGGACGAGCGCGGCCACGTGCCGCTCGCGCACTGGCTGCCGCCGGGTCTGCGCCACCGGGTCGTCGAGCACCGGGCCACCCCGCAGCAGGCGCGGGTGACGAACTGGGCGCTGCGGGAGTTCGACGTGGAGGTCCCCCGGGGCGGCGCGGCGGTGCTGCCCGGCCGCCCGGCCCCCGAGGGGTACGAGCCGGACGCCTTCGCCGTGCGCGCGGTGTTCCTCGACGGCACGGAGCCCACGGACCTGGTGGACGCGGTGCTGCGCCACGACGCGCTGCCGAGGGAGCTGCCGGAGAGGGCGGAGCAGGCGCTGACCGCGCTGCGCGAGGACTGGCACCTGCTCACCCTCGCCGAGGAACTCGAGCGGGAGCGGGCGCTGGTGGCGATGTACGCCGAGGCGCTGGACGCGATGACGAAGTCCCGCGACCTGTACCGCGAGGCCGCGGAACGCGCCCACGAGGCGCTGGCCGCTTATCGGGAGATGGGCCTCACTCCCCCCGCCCCGGCCACCCAGCCGTCCCGCCCACGCACCCCGGCCCCGCTCCAGCACCTGACGCGAACTCTGGAACGCCTGAAGCCGGGGGCCTCCCGCCGCGGCCGGCCCGCCCCGGAGGAGACAGCTCCGGGGCCTGAGCCGGAAGCGGAGGCTCCGGACAAGGGCTAGCGCCCTTTCGGAAGACGTGGCCCCTTCGCCCGCGCCCGAAGCGGAACGCCGATCAAGGAGGCGTAAGCCGGGCGGCGGGCGGTGGAGGGGGCGCACCGTGGGTGCCACTCCGTCACCGCCCGCCGCCCGCGTCGGCCGGTCAGTCCGCCGCGTGGTGGGGTTCCGCCGGGGGCCAGGGGGACCAGCGGGAGCCCGGGGTCGGGGTGGCCGCTCGGACCACCAGGGCCGTCAGGGCCAGCAGGGCCGCCGCGATCGCGGCCGAGGTCGCCAGCCAGTCCGGGGCGAGGGCCAGGTCGACCGCCCTCGGCAGCGTCGCCTCCGTGAACGAGCCGCCGTAGGCGTGGGCGACGGCCAGTACCGTCGCCGCCACCACCCCCGCCGCGAGCACGACCACCGCCGGGCGTACGACGAGGATCAGCGCCAGCACCGTGCACAGCACGGACAGGCCGACGGCGAGGGCGTGGACGTTGAGTGACACGCCGTCACGTTGCAGCGGGAAGTGGGTCACCGCGCAGACCGCGAGGGCGACGGCCGCCAGCCAGCTGGTCCAGATCGCCGCCCGGGGCACGGGGCGAGAGGGACGGGTGCGGGCGGCGGGGCGGGGACGGCGCACAGGCCGCAGCTGGCGGCGGCGCCCGATCCGCAGTGCGCCGCCACGGGAGGCCGGGGCACGCTCCGGCTCGGGCCGGAACTGCTGCCGCGCCTCCTGCTGTCCAGCGGTCTCCTCCGCGTGCCCGGCCGCCTCCGCGACGGCCGCGCGGAGGAGGTGCTCGGGGGGACGGTGCGCGGCCAGACGGTCGATCAGTTCGACCAGTTCGTCGACGGACCGGCCGGTCGCGGCGGCGCGCAGGGCCTCCTCGCGGCAGTGCGGGGAGAGCGGCTCGTTGTGCAGGAGCGCGACGAGGAGGGTCACGTCCTCCACCGAGCGGTGGGCGGCGGCCGCGCGGATCGTCTCGTCGGCGCTGGCGGCGTCACGGGGCGGACGGGTCAGCAGGGAGACCAGTCGGGTGACGTCCTCCACGGACCGGTCGATGCCGGCGGCCCGCAGCGCGTCGACGACCGCGCGGGTGTGCTCGGGGGACCGTTCGAGCGCGGTGATGAGGTCGACGACATCTTCCAGGGGCCGGTCGGACACGGCGGCGTGCACCAGGTCGGTGACGGGGTCGGCGTACACCCGCCCGGAAGGCCCGACGGGCGTTCCCGGGTCCGCACCCGGCGGCCCGGCGGGGGCATCCACGGTGGACACGGGATCCACCAGGTCGACGAGCGCCACCGGGTCCCGGGACCCTTCCGCCCCGGCGGGCTCGCGCGGCCGGTCGACCGGGTCGCGCGGATGATTGCCGTGCACGGGATCGCGGGAGTAGCCGGCGTCGGCCTGACGGACCGTGCGGTCCGCCCCGGACGGATCGCGCGAGGGCGCTGTGTCCGCGCCCGCGCCGGCCGGGTACCGCGCCTCGGCCGGAGCCGTGTGGTCCGCCGTCCGGTGGCGCGCCCAGGCCGGTTCGGGCCGGTGCGCGCCGGTCGCGGCGCCCGTCGTGCCGACGGGCGGGGCCGCGGCCGTATCCACGGGTATGCCCGGTTCGTTGGAGGGGGACGAGGAGAAAGTGGTCATGATCGACTCCAGGGGAAGACTGATGACCATTACTAGGCTCCCCCACCGCGTGCTGCCACTTGACTGAGCCGCAGGGATGACCTGCGACGATTCCGTGTTTCGGGTGTTGTTCACGGGGCAACGGTCGGCGAGCGCGCATGGCCGGTCCCCGCCGCCATACCGGGGCCCGGAACGGGAATCCGTTTCCTCGAGGACTGTGTCGGGGGGCGAGGCCGCGGCATCGCGGCCACCGGGAGGAGGGCAGTGACCTTGGACACAACGACCGTGGTGTGGGGCGTCGCGGTCCTGGCGGCCCTGGTGCTCGCGGGCGCCGTGGCCGTGCTGGTCCGTCTGGTCCGCACACGGCGGGAGTTGCGGCGTGCGGGACTGCCCACAGGACCCCGATGGGTCTTCTGGGGCGCGGTGCTCTATCTGGTGCTTCCTGCCGATCTGGTGCCCGACCCCGTGTACCTGGACGACATCGGCGTCCTGCTGCTCGCTCTGCGCACCATGCGTGGTTCCCTCGGCGCGGGGACGCCCGGAGTGCCCGGAAGGCGCCCGGGACGACAACCCGCCGATGATTACGCTCCGTGAGGAAACCAACCACCCGTTCGATTCGTATAAGTCTCTGGAAGCCAACGCAAGTCGGCGGACCAAGCGGCGGCGCACAGACGGCCGTTGCCTGATCGGCGCAGCACCGACGAGGGAGAGACGATGCAACCGTTCGCGCTCAACTACGCCCGTCCGGCGGTGGAGTTGGCCGTTGCCACTCCGTATGCGTATGACTCCGGACTGCAGTTGAACGTCCTCGGTGACGGGCGGATCGCGGCCTGCGACCATGCCCTGTTGCGCGAGGTGGGGACGACCACGTCCACCGCGGGCTCCAAGACCCACTTCGACGACTGAACGCGGACCGTAGACCATGACCGTGCTGATCCTCACCTGCGAGGAGGATGTGACCGCCGACATGGTGGTGGTGCATCTGAACGGCGCAGGGGTGCCGGTGGTCCGTCTCGACCCCGCCGATCTCACCGGCGGCGTCTCGCTGTCCGGCGAGTACGTCCACGGCCGGTTCCGCGGCCATCTGTCCGCCGGCGGACGGCTGGTGAGCATCGGCGGGCTGCGGTCGGTGTGGGTGCGCCGCCCCGGCACTCCGGCCGAGCGCGCCCCGCAGCCTTCCGCCTGGCTCACCGAGGAGGCGTCGCAGGCCCTCTACGGCATGCTGCGCGGCTGCGACGCGCGATGGATGAACCACCCGGACGCCGCACGGCAGGCCCGCCACAAGCCGTGGCAGCTGCGCCTGGCCCAGCGCTGCGGGCTGCCCGTGCCGGCGACGGTGATCACGACGTTCCCCCGCGCGGCACGGGAGTTCGCGGAGCGCTTCCCCGACCTGGTGGTGAAGCCGGTGTCGGGGGCGCATCCGCAGGATCCGCCGCGGGCGGTGCCGACGAGCAGGGTGGCGCCGGACACGGACTTCTCGGCGGTGGCCTACGGGCCGACGCTGCTGCAGCGGCGGATCGCCAAGCGGGCGGACATCCGGCTCACCGTGGTGGGCGACGTACTGCTGGCGGCCCGCAAGGCGACGGCGCCGGACACCGACCCGCAGGTGGTGGACGTGCGGTTCGCCGCGCCCGGCCCGCCGTGGGAGCCGGTGGAGGTCCCGCCGCGCACCGCGGACGCCGTGCTCGAGTACATGCGCCGGGCGCAACTGGCGTACGGCGCCTTCGACTTCGCCGAGGACGCGGACGGGATGTGGTGGTTCCTGGAGTGCAACCAGTCGGGGCAGTTCGGGTTCGTCGAGGTGGAGACGGAACAGCCGATCGCGCGGACCATCGCGGAGTGGCTGTCCCGTCCCGTCCCCGAGGAGCCCACCGAGCCGGCCGGTTCGGTCACCACGGCGCGATGAGCTGGATGCATCGCGCCGACGCGGGGGTCTGTACGCGGGTCAGTGCGGCCGGGGTCCGGGCAACAGGGCGGCGCGCTGCCAGCCGTTGCCGGGGGCCTGGTGCGGCCGGTCGAGGCCCGGGCCGTAGCCGGGCGACCGCAGGGGCCGCATGACCGACTCCAGTTCCCTGGTCACGCGTTCGGCCTCACGGCGGACCTGTGCGGGCACGTCGCCGCACTCCGCGATGAGTCGGTCGTAGATGGGGGAATCCTGGAACACCCGACAACGCGCCTTTCTGCTCGGCGTCCCCGGAGCGGGGCCGCGACTGCCGAGTGTATGCGGCCAACGGGGGTGAAGTGCGCGTTCCGGACGTCAGGCGCCCGTCGTGGAGCCGGGCCGCACGATCATCAGGACGGTGACGGTCGCCCAGAGCAGGTTGAACACGCCGGTGAACATGGCGAGTTGGACGGTGCCGCGGTGGTCGACGGGACGTCGCTCGGTCACCTGCGCGACGAGTTCCTCCTGACGGGGGAGCACCAGGGCGAAGAGCGTACCGGCGGCCACGGCGGTGAGGACGATCGAGGCGACGAGCCACGCGTCGCCGAGGACGCCCATCGCGAGACCGGTCGCGAGGCCCAGCACCGGTACCAGCACGCCGACTCCGGCGTAGACGCGGCAGATCCGGTGGAGCAGTTCCACGGTGCCGGCCGCGCGCGGGCCGGGGTCGGTCCCGTCAGCGGGGGCGGCGCGGCGCGCGGCCGGCGGGAACATGCTGGCGGCGACGGTCACCGGACCGACGGCGACGATGGCGGCCAGGACGTGGAGGGAGAGGAGCAGCTTGGTCACCGGGGCTCTTTCCTTGACGGGATCGGCGTGAACGGCGGGATGCCGGGTTCACGCTAGAAGCGGTCGCGGTGGCCGCACAGCGGCTGGATCGACAGATCCCCACGGATTCCCGCCAACGGCCGTGACCAGGCACGCCGTACACAGGACCGGGCAGGGACAGGTGGCGGGAATACGCCTAAAGTGGCGTTCATGCACTCCGTGGCGATCCTCGTACTGGACGGTGTGGTGCCGTTCGACATGGCGGCACCCATGCAGGTGTTCGACTTCACGCGGCTGCCCGACGGCCGGCACCCGTACCGCGTCCGGCTGTGCGCCGAGCGGCCGGAGGTGGCCGCGGACGGGGGCTTCACGCTGCGCGTGGACCGCGGCCTGGAGGCGCTGACGGACGCCGACACGGTGATCGTGCCGGGGCGCGCCCCCAACTCACCGCCGCCCTCCCCCGCGGTGCTGGCGGCGCTGCGGAAGGCGGCCGCGGCCGGCACGCGGATCGCGTCGGTGTGCGTGGGCGCCTTCGTGCTGGCGGAGGCGGGCCTGCTGGACGGGCTGCGCGCCACCACGCACTGGGTGGCCGCCGAGAAGTTCGCGCACCTGTATCCACGCGTCGAGGTGGAGCCGGACGTGCTCTACGTGGACAACGGCCAGATCCTCACCTCGGCGGGCGCCGCCGCCGCGCTGGACATGTGCCTGCACATGATCCGCCGTGACTTCGGGTCGGCGGTGGCGGCGAACGCGGCGCGCATGTCGGTGATGCCGCTCGAACGCGAGGGCGGACAGGCCCAGTTCATCGTGCACGAGCATCCGCCCGTGCCGCGCGGCTCGGACCTGGAGCCGCTGCTGGAGTGGATCGAGGACAACCTGGCGCACGAGGTGACGCTCGCCGCGATGGCGGCGCGGGCCGGGATGAGCGAGCGCACCTTCAGCCGCCGCTTCCGCGAGCAGACCGGCACCACGCCGCTGCAGTGGCTGCTGCGGGCCCGGGTGCGGCGCGCCCAGTACCTGCTGGAGAACAGCGACCACACGGTCGAACGGATCGCCCAGCAGGCGGGATTCGGCTCCCCCACGGCGTTCCGCGAGCGGTTCCGCAAGGTGGTGGGGACGACCCCGTACGCCTATCGCAGGTCGTTCCGGGGCGGGCGCGCCGCGGCCGTCCGGGCGGACGGCCGGGCCCCGGGCTCAGACGGCCAGCGACAGGCCGCTCTCCCCGTCCCCCTCGGGTGACCGGCGGAGGTCCCTGCGGGCACGGGTGAGCAGGTCGTCGGCGCGCGCGATGGCGTCGTGGATGCCGGCCGTGCCCATCGTCACGCACAGCCGGCGGGTGACGTCCTCCAACTCCTTGGCCACCGCCGCCGTCTGCCGTTCCGCCTGCGCGATCCGCAGCGTCGCATACCGCGTCAGCAGCTGCCTGACGACCTTCGGATCCGGTACGAGCACGTGGCTCCCCTCTCGTGTTTTCGGTGCGCATGCCCGAAGACGACGAAACCACGCACATCTCGCGCCCTGCTGTTCGAAAATGACCGAAAATATTCGCTCTGCGACCGGACCGCCCGAGCAAGGCACGGCGGCTCAGGCCACCTGCCCGCTGTGCAGCGCCGTGTACGCACCTCCCCGCCGCAGCAGCTCCTCGTGCGTGCCGACCTCCTGGATCGCCCCGTCGGCCATCACCACGATCCGGTCGGCCCCGCGCACCGTGGACAGCCGGTGCGCGACGACGAACGTGGTCCGCCCGCGCAGCAGCCGGGCCAGCGCCTCCTGCACCAGCGCCTCCGAGCGGGTGTCCAGGGCGGACGTCGCCTCGTCCAGCACCAGCACCCTGGGATCCCGTATCAGGGCGCGGGCGATGGCGAGCCGCTGGCGCTGACCGCCCGACAGCCGCGCCCCGCGCTCCCCGACGAGGGTGTCCAGGCCCTGCGGCAGCCGGTCGACGAACTCCAGCGCGTTGGCGTCGCGCAGAGCGGCCCGCACCGTCTCCTCGTCCGCGTCGTCCATGCCGTAGGCGACGTTCTCCCGCACGGTGCCGTCGAACAGGATCGACTCCTGGGGCACCACGGACAGGAAGCGCCGGTAGGTGCGCAGGTCCAGGGTGTTCATGTCGGTGCCGTCGACCAGCAGCCGGCCAGACGTGGGGCGGATGAACCCGATGACGAGGTTGAGCACCGTGGACTTGCCCGCCCCGGACGCGCCGACCAGGGCGACGGTCTCGCCCGGGGTGACGTCGAGGGTGAAGTCCCGTACGGCGGGGCGGCCGTCGCCGTCGTAGGCGTGCCCGACGCCCTCGAAGGTCACCGCGCCGCGCAGCGCGGTGAGCTCGGCCTTGCCCTCGTTGTCCTCCAGCTCCGGCGCCTGCAGCACCTCGCCGACCGAGCGCACGGACTCCAGCCCCTTGGTGATGACCGGGGCCAGACCCGCCAGCGTGGTGGTGGAGTTGGTGAGCGTGGTCAGGAAGGCGCTGAGCATCACGACGTCGCCGGCGGTGACGCCCCAGACGTCGTAGTACGACACCAGGGCGGCGCCGGCGAGCACCGTCACGCCGACCACGTTGAGCACCACCCACGCCAGCGAGCCGAACCGCCCGTTGACCAGGTCGAGGCGCATCCCGGAGGTGAGCAGCCGGTCGAGGGTGCCGTGCATGCGGCGCAGCGCCTTGCCCTCCAGGCCGTGGGCGCGGGTGACGGGGATGAGCCGGGTCATCTCGGTGACGCGGGAGGACAGTGTCTCGACCTCGTGCCGGAAGTGCTCGTTGTGGGTGCGCAGCCGCGCCCGCAGCCGGGCGACGAGCAGGGCCGCGGCGGGCACGACGACGAGGAAGACGGGCAGGAACTCGGGGGTGCGCACGCCGATGATGACCAGCCCGCCGGCCAGCACGGTGAGCGCGCCGAGTCCGGTCTCCGCGGTCTGCTGCACCATCTGCTCGACGGTCTCGACGTCGCGCACCACCTTGGCCTGGAGCACGCCCGCACTGACCCGGGAGTGGTAGCCGATGGAGAGCTGCTGCATCCGCGTGCACAGCGCGGAGCGCAGGGCGGTGCCCATGCGGCGGACGCTGCCGTAGAGGAGGCGGACGTACAGCACGTGCAGCGGGTAGTTGACCAGCAGGATGAACATGATGACGCCCGTGCTGGTCCACAGCCGGGAGACCGGCTGGTGCTGGACGACGGTGTCGATGATGGACGCGGTGATCAGCGGCAGCAGCCAGACAGGGCTGTGCTTGACGGTGAAGACGACGACGGCCGCGGCCAGCCGGGCGCGGTCCGCTCGGAACAGGTAGCCGAGCGTGCGGACGGGATGCTCGCCCCGGTAGCGGTGGTCGAGCGGTCTCATCTGCGGCGATGCCATGGGCGATGGTCCTCCCCCTGTGAAGCGCCGCCCCGGGCGGATCGCGGCGCACGAACGGCGCCCGGCGCCCGTCAGGGGGCGCCGGGCGCGGGTGGTGCGGCCTCTCAGGCCGCGTCGAGCTCCGCGATCTCCTCGGCGCTCAGCTCGAGGTCGGCGGCGCGCACGGAGTCCTGGACCGACTCGGGGCGGCTCGCGCCCGGGATCGGCACGACGACGGGCGACTTGGCGAGCATCCAGGCGAGGCACACCTGGTGCGCGCTCACCCCGTGCTCCTGCGCCACGCGTGCGAACGGCGCGTAGGCCGAGCCGAGTTCGCCGGCCTTGGAGATGCCGCCGAACGGGCTCCAGGGCAGGAAGGCGACACCGAGCTCGTCGCACAGCTCCAGCTCCGGCTCGCTGGAGCGGAAGGCGGGCGAGAACTGGTTCTGCACCGAGACCAGACGCCCGCCGAGGATGTCCTGGGCCTGGCGGATCTGCTCGGGGTCGGCGTTGGAGATGCCCGCCATGCGGATCTTGCCCTCGTCGAGCAGGTCACGGATCGCGCCGACGGACTCGGCGTACGGGACGTCGGGGTCGGGCCGGTGGAACTGGTAGAGGCCGATCGCCTCCACGCCGAGCCGGCGCAGGGACGCCTCGCAGGCCCGCTTCAGGTACTCGGGGCGCCCGTCGAGGGTCCAGGTGCCGTCGCCGGGGCGCAGATGTCCGCCCTTGGTGGCGACCAGGACGTCGCCGCCCCGCTCGTGGGTGGAGAGCGCCTTGGCGATCAGGCTCTCGTTGTGCCCCACCTCCCCGGCGTCCCGGTGGTAGGCGTCCGCGGTGTCGATCAGGGTGACACCGGCGTCCAGGGCGGCGTGCAGGGTGGCCAGCGAACGGGACTCGTCGGGCCGCCCCTCGATCGACATGGGCATCCCGCCCAGTCCGATCGCGGACACCTCGACCTCACCGATACGACGCGTGTGCATGTGCGCGAAGCCCCTTCCGGCTGTCGTGCTGGCGTAGATGGAAAGCGCATACCAGCCTCGCCGCCAGGTGCCCGGAAATCCAACAGGGAAATCCGAACGCATTCATCGGACCGGTCGCTGAATCGGCCCCGCACGCACCGGCCGTGTCCACCGCGCGCCCCTCCTCCCCCGGCGTTACGCTGCGCGAAACCGACCCTTTGCTCCCGTACCGGAGGTTCCGATGGCCCCGCTGCTCAATCCGTACCTCAACTTCGACGGCAACGCCCGGCAGGCGATGGAGTACTACAAGGAGGTCTTCGGCGGGGAGCTGAGCACGCACACCTTCGGGGAGACCGGCGGCGCCGGGGAGGAGTACGCCGACAAGATCATGCACGCGATGCTCACCACCCCCGACGGCTTCACGATCATGGGTTCGGACGGGCCTCCCGGCATGGAGTACGCCTCCGGCAACAACTTCGCCGTGAGCCTCAGCGGCGAGGAGGAGGACACGCTGCGGGGCTACTGGGAGAAGCTGTCCGACGGGGGCCAGGTGTCGGTGCCGCTGGAGCGGCAGATGTGGGGCGACATCTTCGGGATGTGCACGGACCGCTTCGGCGTCCCGTGGATGGTCAACATCAACACGCGGCAGGGCTGAGGCGGCCCGGACGGCCGGTGGTTGACACGGCGTTCCGGCTCGGATCACCGTGCAGGCCTGGCGCGCGCCGGCGGGGCGCGGCGCGGACACGGGCCCGGTGTCGCGAGGCGGCCCGGGGAGAGGCGGCGGCATGCGGATCGGACTGCTCGGCACCGGACCCTGGGCGCGGGCGGCACACGCCCCCGCGCTGGACGCACACCCCGGCCTGGACTTCGTCGGTGTGTGGGGCCGCAGGCCCGAGGCCGCCGGGGAGCTGGCCGCGGTGCACGGCGTCCGGGCGTACGACGACGTCGACGCGCTGCTCGCCGACGTGGACGCCGTCGCGGTGGCGCTGCCGCCGGCCGTGCAGGCGGAACTGGCGGTGCGGGCCGCGCGGGCAGGACGCCATCTGCTGCTGGACAAGCCGCTCGCGACGACGGTGGCGCAGGGGCGCGCGGTCGTGGAGGCCGTCGACGCGGCGGGCGTGGCCTCCGTGGTCTTCTTCACCACCCGCTTCCAGCCGGAACCCCAGGCCTGGATCGAGGAACAGGCGCGCGTCGGCGGCTGGTTCACCGGGCGGGCGCAGTGGCTCGGCGCGGTGTTCACGTCCGAGGACAACCCCTTCGCCGCCTCGCCCTGGCGGCAGGAGAAGGGCGCCCTGTGGGACGTCGGCCCGCACGCCCTGTCCGTGCTGCTGCCGGTGCTGGGCGAGCCGCGCCGGGTGACGGCGGCGGCGTACGGGCCCGGAGACACCGTGCATCTCGTGCTCGACCACTCCGGCGGGGCGTCGAGCAGTACGACGCTGAGTCTGACCGCTCCCGCGGCCGCGGCGGGCGCCATGGTGGAGCTGCGGGGCGAGTCCGGGGTGACCGTCCTGCCGGAGGCCCGGGGGGACGCCGTCCCGGCGCTGGGCCGGGCCGCGGACGCGCTGATCGCCGCGGCCGGCTCCGAGGAGCCGCACCCGTGCGACGCGCGGTTCGCCTTCACGGTCACCCGGATCCTCGCCACCGCGGAGACGCTGCTGCACAGCGGCACCCACTGAGAGCCACGGGCCGGCCCGCGCGGTGCGACACCCTGCGGAGTGCGGCCGGTGCGGTGCGTGTCCGGTACGCTCCGGACGGCTTAACCGATCCTTAAGGACCGGTTAAGCGATCGTGCGCGCTTTGTCATCCATTGAAGTAGCCGCAGGTCAGGGCGTGTTGGGGACAAGTCGGACCCGTTGGCAGGTCCGGTCCTGGTCCCTACCATCGGTGCCGCGTACCGGTCCCGACGCACGGTCTGAGAGCGCTCTCACTCGCTCCCGGACCGGTCGGCCGGTGTGCCCCCACCGAACGCACCAGCACTCTGGAGACCCCCCACATGACTCCTCGGCACCAGCGCACCCTCGGCCGCCGCAAGCTGCTCTTCGCCCTCGGCGGAGCCGCCGTGGCGCTGCCCGCGGCCGCGGCGATCGCCCCCCACGCCCTCGCCGGCCAGTCCGGTGAGGACGGGTCCGGCACGAAGGCGGCCGGCTCGCTGCCGCTGACGATCGTCAACGACAGCGGCTCCTTCGACAACGCCTCGGTGCACCTGTACGTCGTGGGCAACGCCGACGGCCGCCAGGTCCGGCTCACCCCCGACGGCACGCTCGCCCCCATCGACCTGGCCGACAACGGCGAGGACGGCTTCACCGACTACGCGATCAGCCTCTCCGGCAACGAGACAACGCTGTCACTGCCGTACATGTCCGGCCGCATCTACGTCGCGCTCGGCGAGAAGCTGAAGTTCAAGGCCGTCGCGGACGGCAACGGCGCGGCCGCGCTGCAGTACCCGGCCGGGTGGGTCTCCTCGGACCCGAACTTCGGCGTGCTGCACGACTGCGCGGAGTTCACGTACAACTCGGCCGGTCTGTTCTGCAACACGACCATGGTCGACATGTTCAGCGTGCCGCTGGCCATCCGGCTCACCGGCGCCGACGACCAGACCACGGGCACGGTCCGCCCCGGGGGCCGCGCCGCCGCGTTCGCCGCCGTCAAGGGCGCCGAGGGCTTCGACCGGCTGGTGGTCGACGACACACGGATCGTCGCGCCCGGCCACGGCCTGGACGCCGGGCTGTTCGCCGAGGACTACTTCGCCCCGTACATCGACGAGGTGTGGAGCACCTACACCGGCCGGGACCTGAAGGTCACCACCAACGCCGGCACGTTCACCGGGCGGGTGCGCGGGGACCGGTTCACCTTCGACGGGCCGGCACAGGTCGCGTTCGACAAGCCGTCCACCCGTGACGTGCTGTTCTGCGACGGCGCCCTGGCCGCGCCGAACGACGGCACCACGGGCCCTGTCGCCGCGATCCTGGGCGCCGGCTTCAACCGCTCGACGCTGCTCAGCCACCCCGAGCAGCCCACCGCCGACCCCGCGGAGTTCTACCTGACCGAGCTGACCAACCACTACGCGAAGGCCATGCACGCGGCCACCGAGGACGGCAGGGCGTACGGCTTCGCCTTCGACGACGTGGCGGACTTCGCCTCGTACATCCAGGACACGGCGCCCACCGCGCTGCGGCTGACGCTCACTCCCTTCGAGTGAGTCCGGCTACCGGGTGAGCAGGTTTCCCCGGGGCGGGGCACGGTACTCCGGCATGCACGGGGAGGCCCCGCACCCGGGGCCTCGGGCGCTCGACGGCGGGCGCCGGGGCGCTCCGGATGCACGGCGGGCCTCCGCGGTGAAGGCTGAGTACGGGACCGGCGCCCCGGCGCCGGGCCGTATCAGCGATCCGGACCCGAGGAGCCCGAAGATGTCGACGTCCCAGCCCGACGCGTCCCGGCAGAGCGAGGACCGCGCCACCCCGGACAGCCTGCTCCACACCCGCACCGGCACCGACGTGTCGCCGGAAGACCTGGTTCTCGCCAGCGGCAAGGACCTCACCCCGCAGAACATCGAGTGGGCCAGGAAGAAGCTGGCCGAGGAAGGTCCCTCCGCGATGGAGAAGATCCTTCCGTAGACCGCCGCGCGGCCCGGTCCCCGCTCCCTCGGCAGCGGGACGCCGTCGGGCCCGGTGCACGCACCGTGCACCGGGCCCGACGGCGTTCGTACCTGCGATCGAAGCGCCTAGGAGCGGTCGTCGGGGAACACCGTCTCGTCCTCCACGACGTGCATCGCTGCCTCCTCCGCTCCCGCCGCGCCGCCGTCGATGCCGACGTCGTCGGCGACGGACTCCTTGGTGATGTCGGTGTGTACGCCCTCGTCCGGCGCGACCAGGCGTCCCGCGCGGGCGGTACCCGCCTCGGGATCGACCGGCTCGCCCTCGCCGCCCGGCAGGTCGCCCACTCCGTCGCCGGGCTCCGCGGCGGGGTCCGGCACCTCCTGGGCCAGCCGTTCGTCGAGGGTCTCCCCGTCGTGCTGCTCGGCGGCCGTGACGCCGTGCTTGACGACGCCCACCGGCTTCTCCGGCGGTGAGTAGCCCTCGTCGAGCATCTCGTCGTAGTCAGGCTCGTCGAGAGCGTCCTGCAGGTCGAGCGGGGCGCCATCCTCCTGCTGCTCGTTGGTCCCGGTGGGCTGGTAGACGTCGTCCCCCATCGGTTCGGAGCCCATGGCGTCCTCCCTGTCGTGCTGCGTCGGCCGGTGCCGACCCGGTGTCCGATCCGCGTTTCCCGTCAGACGGCCTCTAACCCCGTGAGCGGCCCGGCCTGCGGAAAAACCGGCGGATCTCACTCCCGTGGTGTGTCCGGGGCGGGCGCGACGCGGATGTCGTAGTCCTCGACGCGGTGGACGGGCCAGGTGCGCGCGTAGCCGTTGGGCCTGCTGCCGACGCGGGTGATCTCGGCGACCGGGACCCGTTCGGCGGTGCGCCGGATCTCCTCGGCGGTCATGTTCTCGTTGTTGCCGGCGGTCGCGCCGGAGGAGCAGCCCGTGTAGTAGCCGATGGGGATGGACTCATGTCCGGTGATCAGGCAGGGCGGGGTGACACCGAGGCGGTGCAGTCCGCCGGCGGTGCGGGCCCAGTCCCCGCGGCTGGCGGCGGAGCGGTTCGCGGTGTGCACCGCCACGGTCAGCTGCACCGCCAGGTGTCCCGCGAGGCCCACCACGACCACCGTCCGCAGGACCGTCCGCCACCGCCCGCGCGGCGCCGTGACCAGGTACCACAGGGCCTGGGCGACGGGGATCGCGAGCAGCGCGTAGGCGGGCTGGAGGAAGCGGGGCGCCGCGTAGGAGATGGTGAACAGGTACGGCAGCGCGGCGGTGACGGCGCAGGCCAGCGGCACGGCGGTGCGCAGGGCGCGGCCGGCCCGTACGGCGACGACCAGGCCGAGCACGGCGAGCACCGGCAGCACGAACCACCACAGGGTGATCACCGGATGGGGCATCTCGCCGGTGCAGGGGCGGCACAGTGCGCGTCCGCCGAGGCTGCGGAGCTGGTCGTCGACGGCCATGTACAGGCCGAGCCTGCCCTGGATGCGGGACGCCTCGGCGAGCCGCTCGGAGAGGCCGCCGTACGACGCGTACGCCTCGGCCACCCAGGGCACCCCGCCGGCCAGCAGACCGCCCACGACGGCCGCGAGGAGGCGGGGACGCCGCCATACCGCCGCGAGGACGAGCAGCGGGATCGTGACCCACACGGCGTCCGTGGGCCGCATCAGGGCCATGAGCGTGGCCCCCGCGACGACGGCCCACAGCATGCCCGTGGACGAGGGGTCCTCGCGGTGCCGCAGGAACGCCCCCACGGCGATCAGCGCGCCGACGGCGACCCAGTAGTTGGGCATGGCCTGGGGGCCGTAGAAGAGGGTCACCCACAGGGAGGCGAAGAAGGCGCCGGCGACGACCAGCACGCGGGTGGGGAACAGGCCGCGCCAGACGCGCAGGGCGAGGTACAGGCCGAGTCCGGAGAGCAGCGCGAGGTAGAGCCGCAGCAGCACGGTGGAGTCGGACCAGGACGCGACGGGCGCGACCAGCAGGGAGACGCCACGGGAGCGGGGGGCGCTGAAGAAGGCGGCCGGGTGGTGGGTGGTGACCTGGCTGGTGTAGACGATCTCGTCCCAGCCCATGCCCAAGGTCGGTCGGGTCACGACGAGTTGGGCCAAGGTGAAGACAGCTGCGAGCACCGCGAGCGGCCACGCGTCCTGGGTTGCCTTCGGGCCGTCCGGCCGTGAGCGCTCCTCGCTCCGCCGGGTGACGGTCGGCGGGGCGCCGGCGCCGTGGGTCATCGTCCGTCCTTCGCTGCCGCCGGTCTGGAGTGCCATCCCCCACCATGGGCCCCATGGGCACCACGTCTTGAGGAAAACGGATATGAGGGAATCATGGCCAAAGCTAACCCGGACCGGTCGGCCGCACCGGCGATACACGGCCGAAAATCATCTGAACGCACTGTCAGTGCGGGTGAGGGCGGCGGGGTGAGGGCTGTTCAGGCGACCGCCTCAGGGAGACCGGCCCTCTCGCGTGGGTGGTCGGCTCCTCGCCGTGGTGACGGAAAGCCAGCGGTGGCCGCCCGGTCGGGGACGCCGCCGCCTGTCACGCGTCCCAGAGCTCGGACAGATCGCTGACGACCCGGTCGGCGCCGTGCGCGTACAGGGCGTCGGCCTGTCCGACGCGGTCCACGCCGACGACGTGGCCGAACTCGCCGGCCCGCCCGGCGTCCATGCCGGCCAGCGCGTCCTCGAACACCGCGGCCCGCGCGGGCTCCACGCCCAGCTCGCGGGCGGCGGCGAGGAAGGTGTCGGGCGCGGGCTTGCCCGGCAGGCCCCGCTCGGCGGCGACCACCCCGTCGACCCGTACGTCGAAGAGGTCCTCGGCGTCGATGGAGCGCAGCACGTCACGGCAGTTGGCGCTGGAGGAGACGATCGCGGTGCGCAGGCCGCGGGCGCGGACGGCGCGAAGGTAGCGCAGGGTGCTGTCGTAGGGCTCCACACCGTCGCTGCGGATCTTCGCGAGCAGCAGCTCGTTCTTGCGGTTGCCCAGCCCGTGCACCGTGACGGCGGACGGCGGGTCGTCGGGGCCGCCCTCGGGCAGCTCGATGCCCCGGGAGGCGAGGAAGGTGCGCACCCCGTCGGCGCGCGGCCTGCCGTCCACGTACGCGTCGTAGTCGGCGGCGGTGAAGGGTGCGTAGCCCTCGCGGTCCCGCTCGCGCAGGAAGGCGTCGAACATCTCCTTCCACGCGGCGGCGTGCACCACCGCCGTGTTCGTCACGACGCCGTCGAGGTCGAAGAGGCACGCCTCGATGTGTTCGGGCAGACCGAGATCCGTCATACCGTCACGGTTCCCCGTGCGGCGGGGCGGCGGGTGGCGCGGGGGCCGCACGGGTGGCGGAGTACGGCTTCCCGGGTGACACACTCTGCTGTGTGGCGCTGACCTTCGACGACCTCCTCCGCCGCGCCCGCGCCCTCCCCCGGGACGGGCGGCGCGCGATCCTCGGCATCGCCGGGAGCCCCGGCGCGGGCAAGTCCACGCTCGCGCAACGCCTGGTCCGCGAGCTGAACGGCACGGGCGAGCGCTGGGTGGCGTACGTCCCCATGGACGGGTTCCACCTGGCCGACGCGGAGCTGGAGCGGCTGGGCCGCCGGGACCGCAAGGGCGCCCCCGACACCTTCGACTCGGCCGGGTACGCGGCGCTGCTGCGCCGGCTGCGGGACGGGACCGAGGCGGACGAGGTGGTGTACGCCCCCGCCTTCGAGCGCGAGCTGGAGCAGCCGCTGGCCGGGGCGATCCCGGTGGACCCGGACGCGCGCCTCGTCGTCACGGAGGGCAACTACCTGCTGCTCGACACGGGGGCGTGGACGCGGGTGCGCCCGCTGCTGGACGAGGTGTGGTTCTGCGCGGCGGACGAGGAACGGCGGGTGCGGCGGCTGATCGCCCGCCACGAACGGTTCGGCAAGTCGCACGAGGAGGCGGTCGCCTGGGTGGAACGCTCCGACGAGCGCAACGCGGCCCTGGTGGCGGCGACCCGCGACCGCGCGGACCTGGTGGTGCCGGCGGAGGAGCTGACCTGACGGCCGGGTCCGGGTCCGGGAGGCGTAACCGGTTGGACGCGGAGGCGTCCCGCACAGCAGGCTCTCGTCCATGATCAGAGCAGCCACCGAGCACGACCTCCCCGAGATCCACGCGATGATCCGCGAACTCGCCGCGTACGAGAAGGCCGCCGAACAGGCCCGTGCCACCCAGGACCAGTTGCGCGCCGCGCTGTTCGGCGAGCACCCTGCCGCGTCCGTCCTCGTCGCCGAGGACGACGCGACCGGTGACCTAGTGGGCTTCGCGCTGTGGTTCCCGCGCTTCTCGACCTGGACCGGCACGCGCGGCATGCACCTCGAGGACCTGTACGTCCGCCCCCACACCCGGGGCGCCGGGCACGGCAAGGCGCTGCTCGCCGCGCTGGCGGCGATCTGCCGGAAGCACGGCTTCGAGCGGTTCGAGTGGGTCGTGCTGGACTGGAACCAACCGGCGATCGCCTTCTACAAGTCCCTGGGCGCGGAGCTGCTGGAGGAGTGGACGGTGTGCCGGCTGACCGGTGCGGCGTTGGAGCAACTGGCCGCGCAGGCACCGCCCTTGGCGGAAACGGGACGGTGACGCACACCGGGGTGCGCCGGTGTCAGTGTGGGGCGTCGTCGGGTGGTGCGGGCACGGCAGTGCGGCGTGCCGGGTGGTGCGGGGGGTGGCTCAGCCGTCGGCCGGCTGGGCGGCGCGGCGGAAGCCGACCGCGCTCACGTGCCGCATGACCGTACTGGCCACGCGGTAGCGGCCGTTGGGCACCTCGGCGGAGCGGCGGACGTGCACGGTGAGCGGGCCCGCCCACTCGTAGCCGTTGCGGGCGGCGTGCCGGGCCAGCCGGTCGGTGAGCACCTGGCCCACGCTGTCGCCGCGCCGGGTCAGCTCCTCGTGCACGGGGGCGGACAGCTCGACGTCGTAGGCGTTGGGCACCATCACCCGGCCCGCGCGGCACACGACCGCGTTGCTGTCACACTCGCGCCGCAGGGCGTCGACGAGTTCGAGCGGATCACGGCCGGACATCCGCGCCCACAGGGCCTCCCATCGGTTCTCCAGTGCCGTTTCCAGCGCGCTGAGTGCGCTCATGCTGTCACCTGCCGAAACTCGGTCGCGTCGGGACGGGGGGTGGGTGGGGGGTGGTTGAGCGGGTGGTGCGGCGGGGGCATGACGTTCGGACCGGGCCGCGCGGCCCGGGGACCCGAGGGTTCCCGTCCCGCGCGGCGTGATCCGAACGGCAGCCCCTACCGCTCCTCGAAGTCGTCGGGCTTGATCTCGGCCTCCTCCAGCGCCTCGCGCATGGTCCGGCCCGTGCCGCCCTGCGCCTGCGCGTCACCCTCGCGCCGCGGCTCGAGGGTCTCGTCGGTGTCGTGCGTCTTCGGCCGGTTCTCCTCGGGGACGGTCATGTCCGCGGTGCTCCTCGTCTTGCAGGGGTGTCTTGCAGGGGGTTGCGATGTCGCTGCGCGGCCGTGGCGTGATGTCACGGTGTCGCTCTGCAGCGCTGAGTCGCCGGGTTCCCTGAGCGGGCGGGGATATCCCCCGTGAGGCTCGGGCGATCTACGCCGCGGGCTTTGCGGACGGCGTCCGGGTGCCGTCCCCGCGCTTTTCCGGCGCTTTCCGAGCGCCGGACGGAGGGCGACGTGCCGGCCGCCGGCGGTCGCGTCCCGTGGCCGGTAACCGTCGGTGACCGCGCTGGTCGAGCGAGGGGTTGGGCTATGTTGAACCCTCGTGGGAGACAAGGGAGGCGCACCGGTGCCATCGCCGCAGCAGGCACGCGCACAGGCATCCGCGATCACCTCGGCCAAGGCGGGTCCGGAGACGGAGCTGTCGCCCACGGCCCAGCTCCGCGCCCTCTTCGACCGGCCCCGGCTCTCCCCCGGCCAGCGGCGCATCGCGCAGTACTTGATCGAGCACATCACCGAGGCGGCGTTCCTGTCGATCACCGATCTCGCGGACCGGGTCGGGGTGAGCCAGCCCTCGGTGACCCGGTTCGCGTCGGCGGTCGGTTTCAGCGGCTACCCGGCGCTGCGGGAGAAGCTCCAGTCGATCACCCTCGGCACCCGGTCCGGCGGCGGCGCCGGTCCCGACGAGGAGCACGGGGGCAACGAACTGCAGGCGGCGGTCGACGCCGAGATCGAGAACCTGGAGAACCTGCGCCGCGACCTCGCCGACACCGACCGTGTCATCGAGGTGGGCCGCGCCCTGTCCGCCTCCACCCCGCTCACCGTGCTGGGCCTGCGCATCTCCGTGTCGCTGGCCGAGTACTTCGCGTACGCCGCCCGCCGTATCCACCCGGACGTGCGCCTGGTGACGCTCGGCGGCAGCGTGGCGTACGACGCGCTGCTGCAGTCGCGGGAAGCAGGCGGGACGTGGGTGCTGGCGTTTTCCATGCCTCGGCACGCCCAGGAGACGCTGACGGCGGTGCGGGTGGCGCGCAGCGCCGGGTTGAAGGTCGCGCTGATCACCGACCTGGCGCTGGGGCCGCTGGTGGACGAGGCGGACGTCACCTTCGCCACCGGCACCGGCTCCCGCCTGGTCTTCGACTCCTACGCGGCGCCCGGCGTGATGTGCGCGGCGCTGCTCCAGGCGATGACGGACGCGGATCCCGAGCGTACGCAGGCCCGGCTCGAGGACTACGAGCAGGTGGCGGACGAGCACCACTTCTTTCTCCGGGACTGAGTCCCGCGCGCTGGTTACCGCCCGGTTCACCAGGGCATCGCGCACTTTGAATAAGGCATGAATGTTTTCATGCGCCTTGCCAAGCAGACGGCATATATAAATACTGCTCACGGATCGCGGGCCCGGCCGCTCCGGACCGCGCTCCGATCACCGCACCCGCCCGCCCGGAAGGCCGAGGGCCCGCCATCCGCCGCACCCACGTGTCGCCACGGCCACCCGCACAGGTTCCTTCCGGGCACCCGCACGAACACCCGGGGCCGTCGGTCTCCACCCGCTCCGGCGGCCAGGGTGTTCGGCCGGGCTTCCCCTGCCCGGCCACCCGTGGCGGTCCCGGTCATCCCCTAGACCGGGACCGCCCCACCTCGTCGCCCGTGCAGGCGACGCCGTACACCCGGAAGCGAAGATCATGCCTGTGACGACGTCCACGCGCCTCGGACCCGACTGGCCCTGCCAGGTGAAGACCCCCGGGAGCTACGACTGGGAACGCTCGGCCGCCAAGTGGCTGCGCGAGCTGGTCCCGGCGCGCTACGCGAGCTACCCGGCGTTCGTCCGGCACCCCGTGCTGCTGGCCCGGCACGCCCAGATCCAGGTCGAGCACGAGATACGCGTGGCGCGCACCGCCCTGCAGACCGCTCGCGCGGACCTCCCCCGCCTCGGCCTGCACGAGGGCGCCATCGAGCACACGATCAAGCTGTACGCGGCCGAGCTGATGCAGCTGCAGCACATCGCGAGGAGCGTGCGAGCGGTCACACAGGCGCTGGGCGAGAGCGGACGCTGAGGCGCGTTCGCGCGGCGTGAGCGGGGGGGACGCGCTCCCGTACCCGCGCACACGGCCGGGCGTCCCCGCTCCCGCACCCGCGTTCCCGCTCCCGGCCGCGCACGGGGTTCGGCGCTCCGCCCGTCCTCGTGACTTCCGTCACCGCCTACCGCGACCCGGCATCCGCGTCCCGCTCCCGGCCGCGCATCCGGTTCGACGCCCCGCCCGTCCTCGCGTCTTCCGTCACCACATACCGCGACCCGGCACCCGCGTTCCCGCTCCCAGCCGCGCATCCGGTTCGACGCCCCGCCCGTCCTCGCGTCTTCCGTCACCACATACCGCGACCCGGCATCCGCGTCCCGCTCCCGGCCGCGCATCCGGTTCGACGCCCCGCCCGTCCTCGTGGCTTCCGTCACCGCGTACCGGAATCCGCGTAGCCGCCAGGGCCGCGCGTCCCGGCCCCGGCAGCCTGCTCCCGTACGTGGGCACCACGGCCCCGCGGGCCACACTGCCCCGCGCACCAAGGCCCAGCGTCCCGCGCCGGTCTCGGGCGCACGCCGCACGGACCGCTCAGGCTCCGTCCACCCTGCGTACGGACCCGGCCAGCCCAGCCCGGCCCGCGCCGTCCCCGTCCCGCGTCTGCCGGCCCGGTACTGACCGCCCCCACACGTCCCCGACCGGCGATACGAGGTCACAAGCCGGTCAACGAATACGCGCAGGTGTGCAATGCTCGACGAGTGAAGAGCGATCGCTTTGCCCCGGCCGAGTCCGGCAGCGTCCCGGACGTGGTCGAGCTGGCGAGGGTCGTCGCCCAGCAGCGCGCCGAGATGGACCGGCTGCGTGAGCAGGCCGCCACGACCGTCGTCGTGGAGCGCGCCAAGGGCGTCGTGATGGCTCTTGCCGGCTGTGGCGCGGACGCCGCCGAGGAGATCCTGCACCAGCGGGCCAAGGCCGCCCGCCGCACTCTCCTGGAGGAGTGCTGGGTCACCCTGGGCGAGCTGACGCCGGCCCGTCCGCACGA
Source organism: Streptomyces sp. P9-2 (assembly GCF_051903975.1). Lineage (NCBI taxonomy): Bacteria > Bacillati > Actinomycetota > Actinomycetes > Kitasatosporales > Streptomycetaceae > Streptomyces > Streptomyces sp. P9-2. Next base: position 6,512,546 of record NZ_CP192633.1, on the reverse strand, counting down.
CGAAGCGGCCGCACCCCGTCCGCGGACGGACACCGGGGCCGCGGCGGCCACCCCGTCCGCCGGCGACGCCCCGACACCCTTCGCCGCGCCCGACGACATCGCCGACGCACTGAGCCGCCTCGGCCGCGCCCTGGTCCATGTGGACACGCACCAGGCCCTCGCCCAGTGCCTGCTGGACCACCTCGCCCCGGAGCTGGACGCCGAGTCGGTGATGATCTACGTGCGCCGGCCCGGCGGCGGTCTGGAGCTCGCCGGGCACGCCGGCATCGACGACGGACTGGCCCACCGCTGGCGTCAGGTCCCCCCGTTCAGGGGGATGGCCGTGGTGGACGCCCTGCGCGCCGGTGAGCCCTGCTGGCTGGAGAACTTCCCCCGCGACAGCACGCGCTACCTGCTGATCGGTGAGCCGCCCGAGCGGTGGCAGTCCCGGGTCTGGCTTCCTCTGCGCGCCGCGGACGGCTCCGACGTGTGCATAGGCGTGCTGCGCGGACGCCCTGGCGCCTTCACCGAGCGCGACCGCGCGCATCTGCGGGGCGTCGTCCGGCTGTGCGCGGGACGTCTGCGCAGTTTCACCTCCTCGACAGTCCCGCTGCAGGGCGCCGAGGCGGACGCGGTCCAGTCGCTGTTCGCGGCGCTGCCGGTCCCGGCGATGCTGCTGACGCCCGTCACGTCGTCCTCCGGTGACGTGGAGGACTTCCGCGTCGACGCGGCCACCGGCCAGGCGGCCGACCTCCTCGGCGGTTCCTCCGGCGACCCGACCGGGCGGCGGCTGCGGGAGGTGCGGCCCGACCTCACGGACCTGCCGGTGTGGCGGGGCTGCCTGGACACCCTGGCGGGCGGCGGGCCGTACGAGAGCGAGCCGTTCGCCCACCAGGAGACCGTGGACGGCGCCCTGGAGCTGGCCACGTACTCGGTGCGGGTGACCCGTCTGGAGGACGCGCTGGTCGTCGCCTGGCTGCGGCACGCCTCCTCGGACCGGCAGGAGCAGCGGCTGGCGGAGCTGCAGCGGCTGGGCAACATCGGCTGGGCCAACTGGAACCTGTCGCGGGACGAGGCGTCCTGGTCGGCGCAGGTGTTCGCGATCCTCGACCGTGACCCGGCGGACGGCCCGGTCCGGCTCGACGGCCTCCCGGAGCTCGCCCTGCCCGAGGACCGGCCCACGCTGCGGGCCGCCGTCGAGGCACTGCTGGACGAGGGCCACCCGATCGACGCGCCGTTCCGGATCCGCGGCGGGCGGGGCGTACGGCACCTGCGGCTGGTCGCCGAGGTGGTGGCGGACTCCCACGGCACTCCGTTCGAGGTGCACGGGGCGGTGCAGGACCTGACCGCGCGGCGGCGGGCGGAACTGGCGCTGGTGGAGAGCGAGCGGGCGATCCTCACCCAGCACGACGTGCTCCAGTCGGAACGGGTCCTGGTGGCCCGGCTGCAGAACGCGCTGCTGCCGCTGCCCGACAAGGTGATCGACCTGTCCGGGCTGCGCGCGGAGGTCGCGTACCTGCCCGCGCAGGCCGGCATCCATGTGGGCGGGGACTGGTTCTCCGCGATCGAGCTGCCCGACGGGGACGCCCTCTTCGTCATCGGGGACGTGGCCGGTCACGGCGTGGACGCGGTCGCCACGATGGCGCAGCTGCGCTTCACCGCGAAGGGCATGGTCAGCACCGGCTCGTCGCTCACGGGCGCGCTGTCCCGGCTGAACTCGCTGCTGCTGCACTCCCGGGACGCGCACGGCACCGCGACGATGGTCATAGCCCGCTACCACGCGGCCGACCGCCGGCTGGTGTGGGCGCAGGCCGGCCACCCGCCGCCGCTGATGCTGCGGGACGGCGAGGCGACGTATCTGCGCCGGCCCGGGGGCATCCTGCTGGGCGCGACCTCGGCCCCGTACTTCGAGGAGGCCGAGCACCGCCTCGAACCGGGCGACCGGCTGCTCCTCTACACCGACGGCCTGGTCGAACGAGCCCCGGAGAACATCGACGCCGGCCTCGCCCGCCTCGCCGACGCGGCGGCGGCCCACCCCGAGGACACCCCCGGCTCCCTGGGCACCCTCCTGGACGTGATGCTGGTGGACGAACGGCGCGACGACGTGTGCGTGCTGGACATTCGCGTGCCCCGGGAGATGTGAGGGGCCCGACTCAGGCCGCGTTCCCACCCCCCGGCCCGCCCGTGCGCGACTCCAGTGCCTGGCGGGTGTCGTCGCCGTAGACGCCCTCCTCGTCGCCGCGGATGCCGTACCAGAGCTGGAAGCGGGCGACCGCCTCGCGGAGGGTGGCGTCGTACTGCCCGTCGGTCGTGCCGTCGCGGTAGACGTCGGGGATGCGCAGCAGGCGTTCCTGGAGGGCGGCCACCTCGGGGCCCGCGTCGCCCTCGCGCAGGAAGCCGTCCTCGGCGGGGACGGCCGTGCGCGGCGGCGCTGGTGCGGCGGACGCGGGTGACGAGGCAGGGGCGGTGGCGCGGTCGTCGGCGGGCCGCTCGGTGAACAGCAGCGCCCCGCCGAACCCGGCCAGCGCGGCGACGGCCACCACGAGGGCGGGCGCGGCCCTGCGCAGCCGTGACGGCCCGGCGTACTCCGGCGGCGGGCCGCCCGGCACCGGCGGAAGCTCCTGCGTGACGTCCTCCGCCCCCTCCGGTGGCCGGGCCGGCGGCACCTCCTCGTGCTCCGCGTCGCCCCGCTCGACGTCCCGGAACAGTTCGGCGAGCGCGTCGGTGCGGCGGGCGCGCAGCACGCGGACGGGTTCGAGGGGCGGCCCCTCGGGGGGACCGGACCCCGGTGCGGTGGTCACATCGCTCTCCTTCCGTGCCTGACGCGGGAGTTGAGCCGCCTACGGCGAGAGATACGTGACCGGGGCGCGGCCGGTTCAGCCGCGGGAGCCGCCGCTCTCCCCCAGGAACCGGTGAAGCGAGGCCACCATCGAGGAGACGAACCCGTCCCGGGTCGTGTCGTCGAGGGCGTCGAGCGACAGGTAGGGGTTGAGGTCCTCCAGCTCGACCAGCAGCAGCTCCCCGCCCGGCGCCCGGCAGGCGTCCACCCGCTGGATGCCGTGGCCGAGGGTGTTCCACTCGACGAACCGCCGGGCGAAGTCCAGGTCGGCGGGGGTGGGCCGGTAGGGCTCGAGCCGCCAGCGCGCGGCGGGGTCGGGGGCGTGGAGGGCGTACTGGAAGTCGTGGTCGACGAAGTAGAACGAGACCTCGTAGGCGAAGTCCACGTACGGCTGCACGAGGACGTCGCCGTCGACGGGGGCGGACGCCTCGGCGGCGGGGACGATCCGCAGCCCGTGCGAGTCGGCGCCGAGCCGCGGCTTGACGACGTACCGCTCCGCACGGGGCAGCCGGTGCAGGTCCTCGGGCCGGCCCACGGTGGGGATGACCGGCATCCCGGCGTCGGTCAGGTCCAGCAGATACTGCTTGCCGGCCATGTCCCCGCGCCCGGTCAGCGGGTTGTAGACGGGCACCCCGCCGGCGAGCGCCCGCGCGCGGAACTCCTCGTAGGCGTCGAGATACCCGAGCACGGGCCCGCTGTTGCGCACGACGACCGCGTCGAACCCGCCCATCAGCGCGGCGGCGTCCCGCGGATGGCAGAGCGCGAGGTCGAAGTCCTCGCGCAGCCGGGAGGTGAGAAAGACGTCCTCGTCGCAGTACCGCCGCCCCCGGGCCGGGTAGGCCAGATCGGTGACGTACAGGATGCGGGGGCGGGTGGCGGGCATCGGGGCTCCTCGGGGCGACGTGTGTCGATCATAGGAACGGCTCCGCGGGCCCGGTCGCCGCCCCCTCCCCGTCGTTTCGGCGGTGCGGGGCCCGGGCAGAGTCCGGGCAGCCGGGTCCTGAACCGCGGATCCGGGGAGGGGGAGCTGCTGCGGTGCCCGACCATGTGCGGACGGCGGACGGACGGCGGTTACGGATCGAGGTCTCGGGGGATCCGCGCGGGCGCCCCGTCTTCCTGCTGCACGGCATGCCGGGCAGCCGGGTCGGTCCCAGACCCCGGTCCCTCTTCCTGTACCAGCGGGGCGCGCGGCTCATCAGCTACGACCGTCCCGGCTACGGCGGCTCCGACCGCCGGCCCGGGCGGCGGGTCGCGGATGTCGCCGAGGACGTCGCCCATGTCGCCGACGCCCTGGGCCTGGACCGCTTCGCGGTCGTCGGCCGCTCCGGCGGCGGCCCGCACGCCCTGGCCTGCGCGGCGCTGCTGCCTGACCGGGTGACGAGGGCCGCCGCGATGGTGGGGCTCGCACCGCGCGACGCGCGGGGGCTGAACTGGTTCGCGGGCATGGCGCCGTCGAACGTCACCGAGTTCCGGACGGCCCTCCGCGATCCGGAACGGTTCGCCGCCGACATGATCCCTCGTTCCACGCGCATACGGGAGAACCCCGCACGGCTGCTCGAAGAACTGCGTGAGGATCTCACCGCCGACGACCGGATGATCGTCTCCGACAACACCGTCCGCTCGATGCTGCTGCGCAACTACCGCGAGGCGCTGGGCACTTCGCCCTACGGCTGGATCGACGACGTGCTCGCCCTGACCGGGTCGTGGGGCTTCGACCCCGCGTCGATCAGAGTGCCCGTGCTGTTGTGGCACGGGCAGATGGACGTCTTCTCCCCGGCGTCGCACGCGGCGTGGCTGGCGGAACGCATCCCGCGCGCCACGGCCGTCCTCGAGCCCGCGGCGGCCCATTTCGCCTCGCTCCGGGCTCTCCCCCAGGTTCTCGACTGGCTGCTCTCCGACTGATCCGCCGTCACACCCCGAGGGGCTCGAGGTCCCGGTAGATGCGCTGTTCCCTCGTGGCCAGCCGGGTGATGCCGTTGTCCTCACCGAGCAGCCGGCGCAGCTCCGACAGCGCCTCGTCCCGCAGCGCCCGGGCCTGCGTGTCACGGCCCGACGCCCGCAGGGTGAGGGAGAGGTTGGCGGTCACCGCCAGGGTCTCGGGGTGGTGCTCGCCCAGGACGACGCGCAGCACGGTCAGCGCCTTCTCCTCCCGCGCCAGGGTCTCCTCGACCAGCCCCTTGTCGAACAGCACGTTGGAGTAGTTGACGCTCGCGAACACCGTGTGGGGGTGCTCCTCGCCGAGCACCTCCGTCATCCGGGTCAGCACCTTCAGGAACACGGCCTGGGCCTCCTCCAGATCGCCGCAACCCCAGTGGTAGATGCCGAGGTTGTTGAAAGCGGCCTGGGTGTAGGGGTGGGCCTCGCCCGGCACCTTCACGTACTCGGCGAGCGCTTCGAGGGCCGCCTCGCGTGCGGCCTCCCGCTCGTCCGCCGCGAACAGGTCGGCCGCCATGTTCAGATCGCAGGCCAGGGAGTCGGGCGTCGGAGACTCGTACTGGGCCCGGTACTGCTCCCGGGTCGCGGTGGTGAGCCGCCGGGCGTCCTCGAGCTGACCGTTCCTGCGCAGGGACACCGCCAGAGACTTGGCGCACCGCAGCGTTCCCGGGAACTCCTTGCCCAGGAGGCGCTTGTGCGCGTCGTAGGCGCGCGCCAGCATCGCCACGGACTCCGTGTACTGGCCCACCTCTCTGAGGTCACGGCCGAGACGTTCCATGGATGCCAGGGTGTAGGGGTGCTCCGGGCCGAGGACGTCCATGCGACGGTCCAGGGTGTCCTGGTCGATCTTTCGCGACTCGCCGTACTCGCCGATCATGTGCAGGGCGAGGGCGTAGTTGTTGGCCGCGCTGAGGGTACGCCGGTGCGACTCGTGGAAGATCTGGCCGAAGCCGCGGTGCGCCTGTCGGGCGAGCTCCACCGCCCTGTGGTAATCGCCGAGGGCCGCGAGGTCGATGGCGAGCGACGACATGGTGACGTAGGTGTGCGGGTGGGTGGGTCCGAGAACCCGGGTCTGCTTCTCCAGCAGCTCTTCGTCGATCTCCAGCGCCTCCACGTAACGCCCCTGGGACCGCCGGATGTTGGCGAGCTGGCAGCGCAGGTACAGGTACTGGATGTCGTCCTCGCCCAGCGTCGTCCGCCAGTGGTCGAGCACGTCCTCGGCGAGCCGCCTGGCGGCGGGGAAGTCGCCGCGCTTCCACAGGTAACGGACGCGGTCGATGAGCAGTCTGCGGGTCTCCGTCACCTCGCTGCTGCGGGCCTCGGAGGCCGCGAGGTGCGGCCAGATGAGGGTGAACCGGGTCCAGGTCTCGGGGTCGTCGATGGGTTCGTCGCCGTCGGGACGTGCGCCGGCCAGCACCTGGTGCACCACGCGGCGGGCCTCCCGCTGCTCCTCCTCCGACATCTGCGAGCGGATGACCGCCTGCACCAGGCGGTGCACCTGGATGCTGTTGGTCTTCTGGTCGACCTTGGCGAGGGCGAACCGGCCGATCTCGCGGATGATCCGGCCGAGCAGCAGGCTTTCCTGGAGCGCGGGGTCGTACGGCTTGAGTGCGTCGATCATCTCCTTGCTGTACAGCAGCTTCGAGGAGATGGGTTCGGGGCCGAGGAAGGCGCACAGCTGGAGGAGACGCACAGCCGCGCGGGAGCGCCCCTGCATCTGGGTGATCGAGATGTTCCAGGTGGCGGCGACCGTCTCGTGGTAGTCGGCCGGCTGGTTCATCGCGAGCACCGCGGTGGTCTGCCGGGACAGCTGCTCCAGGTACTGGTCGATGGGGGTGGCGGTCTCGGCGAGCCAGGCCGCCGCCTGTTCCACCGCGAGCGGCAGGTCGCCGACGGCCTCCGCCACCCGCTCGGCCTCCTCGGCCGACAGTCCCCCGTCGGTCCGGCGGATCAGGTGCTCGACGCTCTCCTCGCGCAGGAAGACGTCGATCTGCTCGGCCAGGCCCTGCTGGGCCCAGCCCTGGTTGCGGGAGGTGACGAGGATGTGGCCGCCTCCGCCCTTGGGGAAGTAACGGGCCAGCTGCTCCGGTGAGTCGGCGTTGTCGAAGACCAGCATCCAGCGTTTCGTGGGCAGTCCGCGGGACAGGCGCTGCACGGTCTCCTGGCAGGCCAGGGTGATGTCGTCACCACCGGGGACGCCTATCTGCGCCCCCAGTTCGGCCAGCGAGGCGACGACGTCGTCGATGTGCTCGGCGGACGTCCACCACACCAGGTCGTAGTCGGCCATGAAGCGGTGCACGTACTCGACGGCCAGCTGGGTCTTGCCCACTCCCCCGAGTCCCCACAGGGCCTGGGGCTGGGGCGGTCCGCCGGTGCCGCCGAGCTGGTTGCGCACCCGCTCCAGGATCGCGTTGCGTCCGGTGAAGGTGGCGCTGCGCTGCGGCGCGTTCCAGATGGCCGGCGTGTTCCCGGGGAAGCGGGGTGCGGAGGATGCCGACTCGACGGGCTGGAGGGGCAGGTCGAGTGCGCGCAGCAGGGCGGTCACGCACTCCTCCTCGTCGAGGCGGAGGAGGTCGACGAAGCTCTCCGGGAGGTGCTGGACCTCGTCCACCCGCACCGTGACGACCGGCGGGCGGCCGGTGTCGTCCTGTCGGCCGGTGAGGGCGTGCCGTGCGGAGTCGGCGTGCCGGGACGTCTCGAACACCTTCGACAGCAGCACCACGGTGCGGACGGACGGGTCGGGTGGCGTCACGGGACCGGTCGATATGTCGTGCAGTGTGACGTCGCAGCCCGCCCTGCGCAGCAGATGACGGGCCCAGTCGGCCCAGGTGCGGTTCTCGGCGGCGTAGGCGACGAGGAAACCGGCGGCCGCCGCGTGCGGCCGCCGTCGCACGTAGGCGTCGCGGCAGCGCAGGCGCGTGGACTCGGGGAGCGGCGGCAGGGAGGTGACCTCGCGGTCGGTGACGACGGCGGTCAGGCGCTCGAAGGCGGACAGCAGGGAGTTGGCGATGCCGCTCTCGTCGCCGACCGTGGCGAGGGTCTCCTCGTAGGCGTAGTAGGGGCGGTAGGGGATCTCGACGTTGCCCCAGTAGGCGCTCAGCTCCTGGGCACTGAGTTCGCGGCCGCCGGGCCCCTTGGGCAGGCCCTCGAACCGGGCCCGGGCGAGCGCCCGGCCCGCGTCGACCTTTTCCTTCTCGCCCTCGTCGATGCGCATCGGCACGGGCAGCACCCGGATGCGCCGTGGCCGGTAGCCCTCCTCGATGTTCCGGGCGACGGCGGCGGCGCCTTCGAGGGACTGGTCGCTGAGGGTGAAGCAGTCCACCAGGACGTCGGGCATCTGGATGGTGCAGATGTCGGCGTTGTCGGACAGGCCGGTGCGGCTGTCGATCAGGACGTAGTCGTAGGTCGCCTTCATGTCCGCGCGCAGGGCGTCGAGGAACTTGCCGCCGCCGAGGCGCTCGTAGAAGTTGTCCCATTCGAAGGACGTCACCGTGGTCGAGTACGCCCGGTCCTGCCGTCCCGCGGAGAGGAAGTCCAGCGAGCCGCCGTCCGGGAAGGTCAGGTCGAAGCGTTCGGGGTTCACGGACAGCGCGTGCTGTTCGACGCTCGCATAGGACAGGTGCCAGTCGTCGGGCCGTTCGCTCGGGCCCGTGGTCGCGGCCCAGGCGTAGTCCTCGATGATGTTGATGACGCCCGGGGTGGCCGCCAGCGCCTTGAGGTCCATGAACGGGTGGAAGAAGCGGTGGAGTCCGGGCGCCTCCAGGTCCCAGTCGACCGCCAGGACGCGTTTGCCGTTGGCGGCGAGGATCCACGCCGTGTTGGCCAGGGCCATGGTCCGCCCGGTGCCGCCCTTGTACGAGTAGAACGTGATGATGCGTCCGTCCCGCGCGGCCGTCATGCTTCTCCTTCGTCGTCGGGTTCGCCTGCCGGGTACGGCGGCTGGACGGGCCCCAGGAGCCGTGGCCTCGGTACGTGCGGGCCGGGCGGCGGATGGGCCTCGGCGTGCTTGAGGTACTGCCGGGTGGAGTGCGCCACGACGGCCGGGAGCACGTCGGTGAACGCCTTGAGCGTGGGGACGCCGTTGACCGCGATACGGCAGTCGGTGCGTCTGCCGCGTTCCAGGATGTGCGGCAGCGTCTCCTCCAGGGTCGCGGCCAGTTGCTTCCCCTGCTCGCTGTGGCACTGCAGGTCCGCCCGGTTCCAGGGCACGATAGCGCTGGTCCAGGGGCGCGACGCCCGGTCGAAGTCCCGCAGCCGGCGGCGTCGTTCGTCGTCGGTGAGGGCCCAGCGGTCGACCAGCAGGATGCCGGGACGGGCCTGAGCCTTGCCGTCCGGGCCCGGCCCGGTCTCCCCGGGGACGGTGTCGGTGTCCTCGTCGTCGAAGGAGGAGACGGTGATCCGGTAGTCCAGCGAGCGGATGAGCTCCTGGGCGATCGCGGGCAGCGGCCGGGTCGACTCCGAGTGGTACGGGTTCCAGTCCTGGGCGTCGTCGCCGTAGGGCCCGGGGTCGCGGTTCTCCGGGAGGCTGTGGCGGGTGGGCGCGGCCACGGTGAGATGGATGCGCCGGGGTCCTTCGCCGCGTGGCCGGAAGGCGCTGGGGGTGTGTTCGTAGTCGCGGGGTCTGCTCGGCGGGAGCGCGGTCTGCTCGGCCACCTGGACGATGCGCTGGGCGAGCGTGTAGACGGTCTCCTCGTACTCGTCGCGCAGCCGTCTCAGCTTCATCAGACCGTAGATGCCGTTGGTCGCGTACCGGTCGCCGAAGGAGGAGTGGTCGAGGTGGATGTGGCGTACGGAGTCCGGCAGTTGTGTGTGGTCGATGCCGGTCCACAGGGCGGGCACGATGGCGGACACCTCCCTACCGTCGACGGCCTGGACCCGCAGTTGCCGCTCGTGGAACGCGTACCACTCCCGGCCGCACATCTCGCTGGCGAAGTAGCGCCGGGACAGCAGGGGCACGAACACCCGGCATCGTGCGAGGTTCTCACTCAGGACCTGTGGCCAGCCGTCACCGGAGCTCATCTCGCGGTCCATGAATCCGGCGGGCACGTGCGCGGGCAGGTCGGTGAGCACCATGATGGTGTTGCAGAGGTCCCGGTAGAAGTTGCGCACCCAATGGTCGGGGTCACCGCCGCCGTTGCCCACACGGGGTGTGTGCGCGTAACTGAGGAAGAAATAGGGCTGCTCGTCCCAAGCCCGGCTCCGTTCCCCTCCGGGTACGCTCAACACTTCCCCCCACCCGTTGCCGCCCCCGCCATCCGGGCACCGACCGAGGCCAACAAATGTGCCCCACAACTACCCCCTGCGGACCGCCTGTTTCACGCCAATCGTGCGGTACGGCAAGAGAGTTGGCGAACCGCTTCGTCGACGACGGGACGCATGCGGAACTGGACCACGGGTCGTCCCGACCATTCCCGCCGTACGAGGAGTTCCTTCGGCAGCCGCTCGCCGAGGCGTGCGAAGTCGCTGTCGTCCAGGGCTGCGTCCTCGTACTCGATCCAGTTGCCCTTGTCCTCGACCACGCACCGGTAGGTCCGGCGGGGAGGCGGCGGGGTCGTCCGGTACTCGGCGAGGTGGAGGGCGCTGCACACCTCGAATCCGACGCGCAGCAGGAGGACGCGGGCGTCCGCCGCGTACAGCCGGGCGAGCGGGGAACGATCGCCGAGGTGGCAGTGCGGATGATGACCGTCGAGCAGCTCGGGCGCGCGCGGGCCGAGTCCGGCCAGGGAGGTCTGCGGGTGGGCGCTGCGCACGGAGCCGGGTGTGGTCCGTACGCACTCGGCGAGGGCGCCCATCGTGGGGCACGGGGTGGTGTCCGGATCGTAGGGCGGCATGGCGGCCCGGAACTCCCGGATCTCCTGTTCGTCCAGTCCCGCGATGAGCTGCTGGTGGGCGCGGGAGGTGTCGGAGTTCTCCGGGGTGAAGGCGGGCACCACCAGCGTTCCGCCGGGGCCGAGGGCGTCGAGCAGTGCGTCGCGCACGGTCTCGGGGGCCGCGCCGGTGCCGCTCAGGGACGCGTGCACCATGAGCACACCGCCTCGGGGGACGCCCGCGTTCTCGAGCAGGGTCCGTAACGCCGCCCGGTCAGTCACGCAACAGCCCCGCCTCCGCTCGCAGTTCCTCGACCAGGGCGGCACCGGTCCCGGTCAGGTCCCGGGCCGCAGGACCGTCCAGCTCCTCCAGAGCGGACTCCGCACGGGCGCGGACCCCTCTCGCCAGCGCTTCGACGGCGTCGGTCAGCAGGCTGCCGGCGCGGGTGCCCGGCACATGGAGGTCGGTGGCCCGCCGGAGGGCGGCCAGGCGGGCGAGACGGCCCAGCCGGGGCAGTGCGTCGGCGACGGCGGCCGGTTCGGCGTCGAGTGCCACACCGAGGGCGCCGGTCCCGTCGGCGTCGAGCCGCACTCCGGCGCCGGGGGCGAGCGGGGTGACGGTGTCGGCTCGCAGGGCGTTGGGCCCGTCGGCCCAGGTGGGGTCCTGCCTGGACAGGATGCGGTGGGCCTTGCGCAGTAGTTCCGCGAAGGCGGCCAGTGCGGAGAGGTCCAAGGGCTCGGCCACCTCGGCCTGGAAGCGGTCGCGCCAGGGGTCGGCGTCGTCGACGAGCAACTGCCCGAGTACCGGCACGTCCACGTGGACCGACGGCCGCCACCGGGGGGCGGGAGCATCGCCCTTCACCCTGATCCGCTTGCCGTCCGGCTGGGTGACGGTGAGCGATGCGCCGTCCACCTCCGCCTGGATGCGTGTCGGGGCGGACAGGGTCAGCGTGCCGAGCGTCGGCAGGTGCAGCACGTCGGCGTGGTGCAGCCAGGACAGGCGCAGGGACGAGCGGGCGTGGACGGCGGCCGCCAGCGCTGCCGTCGCGACGCGGGCGGTGATCCCGGCGCCGGCCGGGGCGTGCGCCAGCGAGGCGCGTACATGGCTGTGGGCCAGCACCCGGTCGAGGTGATCGGCGGTCCGTTCGTCGGCGTCCAGGTGGAGCAGGCTCTGCCAGATCGCGTCCCAGTCGGCGTCGCCCGCGAGGCGTTCGTTGAGGTGGGCGAGGAGTTCGCGGTCCCGTTCGAGCTGGGCGAGGCGCAGTTCACCGGCGTCGGTGACGCCCGGGAACAAGGCCCGCTCGGTGATGCGTTCCGCGATGCCGTCGACGAGAGCGCGCAGGTCGGCGCAGAAGACGGACGGATTGTCGAACAGGCGGTCGCTGCTGTAGCGGTGGGCGTACAGGCCGCCCCCGCAGGACTGCACGACGGGGCATCGCCGGCACGTCTCGGAGACGCCCGCGATGCCGAGCCGGCGGGCCTGGACCCCGGGGTGCCGGACGAACTCGTCGAAGCCGTGTCGGAAGACGTCGTACCCGGTGGCCGGGGCGCCGTCGTAGGCGACCTTGAGGGAGTCGGCCTGCTCGAAGGCGCCGTCCGTCTCGACGACGGCCAGGTCGGAGGGAGCCAGTCCCATGGCCTCGGTCAGGCTGGGTCCTCCGCGCAGGGTGCTGAGCACGGAGTCGAAGGTCCTGACCGGCACCTTCTGCCCCTGCTCCAGCCAGCGGTCGAAGACGGCGAGCAGCCAGTCGGCGTACGGCGTCGGGGAGCCGGAGGAACCGCGCGGGGGCGGGGTGTCCCACGTGGAGTGAGGCAGGAGGTAGTCGATGCGGGGCGGGTCGAGCGCGGTGAGCGCCTCGTGGACGGCGAGGGGGTCGTTCTCCACGTCGACGGTGCAGAGCAGCCCGCCGAACAGGTGGCGGTACTCGGGTGCCTGTAACAGCCGGACGGCGGCCAGGACCCGGTCGTAGCTGCTGCGGCCCCGGCGGTCGAGGCGGTGCCTGTCGTTGGCGGCACGGTCGCCGTCGAGCGAGATGCCGACGCGGACGTCGAACTCCTTGAACACGTCCAGGTGACGTCGGCTCAACTGCACGCCGTTGGTGTGGATGGCGAGGTCCAGATCGGTGACCGCACCCACCGTGGAGCGCAGTTCGGCGCAGACGGCACGGAGGCGGGCGGGGCCCGCGAGGAGGGGCTCCCCGCCGTGCAGGATCACGCTGACGGATTCGAGCTGGTGCGACCGCGCGTAGTCGGCGAGCCTGCGGGCGGTCCGTGCGGCCGTTTCCTCGGCCATCACCTTGGGCCGTGCTTCCCAGCTGCGGTCCGCGTGCTCGTAGACGTAGCAGTGATCACATGCCAGATCACAGCGACTGTGGATCTTGAGCACGAGTTGGCGGAGCGGAACGCCCGCGAGGACCGTCATCACGACAGATTATCGCGGTCCCAGGTGTGCGGCGCGCCAAATGCCCTGCTGTCAAACGATGTTGACCCGAACAGCGGCGGCGCGCCGTCCGGGGTCGGCAACGGGCCGCGCCCGGCGGCGAACCGGGCGGGACCCCACCGCTGACGACGGTACCGCTCAGTCGTCGTCTCCGAGGTCCGAGCGGGCTCAGACTCCGGAGTTGAACGTGACCGGCCTGGTCTGCTGCCGGCCGTCGCCGCTCTGGACCCGGGCGGCCGTCCTCGCGGCGGCGCGCGGGTCGATCCCCGCGAGCGGAGTGAGGCGTCGACGGGACACTGAGATGCGCTCGGCGATCATTGGTTCGTTCATCGTTCCGATGTCTCCTTCCATGGGCGCCGGCTTGTCCCCGGTCCAGGGGGGACCTGAGGCCGGTGCCATGGTGGTCCTCGGACAACTGCTGTGGGGACAGCACGGTTCGAGGCGGACCCTACCCCAGGCGCTAGCCATAGGTCGGCCGCCACCGCATACTCGTAAGCCCTCAGCGCGGCCGAAGACTTCGGGGGTGGTCGATGAGCGCCGCTGTTCCTGGGCCCAGCACCATGGTCAGCGACAGAGACCTGCCGCCGTTGTTCCAATCAAGTGATCAATGGGCGATCGCCCGTCGGAGTGAATCCTTTCGCGTCGTACGGACGCAGCTGTTCGTGCTGCTGGCCGCCACCACGGCCGCCATGCTCGCCGAACGTCTCGACAGCCGCGCCCCCGCCGTGGTCGCGGCGGTTCTGTACGCCGCGAGCATCGCCCTTGGCCTGCACATCTCCCGGCGCCGCGCCCGCACCCGCTGGCAGGCGCACCGGGCCGCGGCCGAGCTGCTGAAGTCGCTGGCGTGGCAGTACATGGTCCACGGCGGCCCCTTCCACTCCCGGGTGTACCACCCCGAAGCGCTGTTCGAGGAGCGCCTGGAGGCGCGGCTGCGTGAGCTGCGCAAGGTCGGCTGGCAGGACCCCCGCAACGGGCCCGCCGCCCGGGGCGCGGGACAGATCACGGCCACCATGCGGGCGGTGCGGTCCAAACCGTTCGAGGTGCGCCGGGACATCTACCTCCGTGACCGGCTGCTCGAACAGCAGCTCTGGTACAAGCGCCGCGCTTCCCAGTCCCACCGTGCCGCGGCGCTCTGGTCGTCGGTCACCGCCCTCCTGACCCTGCTCGCCCTCACGGCCGCCGTGCTGCGGGCCCTCGGCCTCCTCGAAGGCTGGGATCTGACAGGCCTGTTCAGTACGGCCGCGGCGGCGGGCGTGGCGTGGCAGGAGCTGCGCCGGCACCGGCCGCTCACCTACGCGCACTCGCTCGTCGAACAGGATCTGGACACCCTGCGGGTCGCCATGACGACGACGGTGACCGAGAGCGGCTGGGCGGAAGCGGTGGCCGAGGCGGAGCGGCTGGTCTCCCCGCAGCACTCGGACTGGCTGGGCACGTTCGGACGGTGACGGCGCCGGGCGCGGTCAGTCGCGCAGGACGCCCGGCTCCCACAGCACGGTGAACGGAACCCCGCAGCGGTGCGCGTACGCGACCACGTCGCCGGTGCCGCCGAGTCCGCGCGCGGGGCGGCCGTCCCACACGGCGACCAGGTGGTCGGCGTGGTCGACGATCCACCGGCCCGCCGCGAAGTACGCCTCCTCGTGCGTCGGCTCGTACGGCAGCTGCACCCGCTCGGTGCAGGCCCGCAGGATGCGCCGGTAGTCGTGCACGGTGGCGGCGTCGCCCAGGTGGGTTTCGTAGTCCATGCCGGGGATCACGGCCGTCACCGGCACCCCGTGCGCCAGGGCGATGTCGGCGAAGAGCTGGTCGGCCCCGGCGGCGAGGCTGGTCAGCGCCTCCAGCTGCACGTCGTCTCCGTGGCCGTCGAACAGCGCGTGCAGTCGTGCCCGCACCGCGGGCAGCGCGGCGGCCGGGATCGAGCGGTGGCCGGTGACGCCGATCCGGGTGACGCCCGTGTTCGGCACGAAGCGTGTCGCCCGGTCGGGGTGGCGAAGGATCGCCTGGGTCGCGGGTGCGGTTCCGGTCACGGCAGGTCCCCTCCCGCGTGCTGGCAGTGACGCCCACTGTAACTCCGGGCCGTACGCGGATGGAGGGGGCCGTACGGGTCGTTGGGCGGTCCGGCGCGCGCCGCTGAGGCTCCTGCCGCGCTCCGGGGCGTCAGTGCGGCGTCGGCCGGTAGACCAGTTCCTGGATGCGGTCGTCCAGGGTGCGGGACTCCAGGAGTTCGAGATCGAAGTCGGCCGCTCCCTCGAAGATGCGGTCCAGGCCCGTGCGGCCGGTGACGACCGGGAAGACCGTCACCTGGAGGCGGTCGACCAGGCCGGCGGCCATCAGGGCGCGGTTCATCGACAGGCTGCCGTGCGAGCGCAGCGGTACGTCGGACTCCTCCTTGAGGCGGGCCACCACGTCGACCGCGTCGCCCTTGGCGAGCGTGGCGTCCGGCCAGTCCAGCGGCTCCTGGAGCGTGTTGGAGACCACGATCGTCGGCAGGGTGCGCATGCGGGTGACCCAGGGGTCGCGGACGTCCGACTCGTCGGTGCTCTCGGCCATCATCTGGGCGAAGGCCCGGTAGGTGTTCGCGCCGAGGACCATGCGCTGCTCCCCCGCGTGCTGGGCGAGCCGGTGGTCGAGGAGCTGCGGGCCCTGCTTGCCCCAGTAGCCGGTCCAGTCGCCGCTCGCGGCGCCGTAGCCGTCGAGGCTGGAGAAGACGTCGAAGGTGTAGGTCGCGGTCATGCGGATCTCCTCGGGAGGTGCGGCGGGGCCGGTCCGGTGGCGGGCGCGGCATGCAGGGGCTGACCCCGTCGCCGTGCGAAGTTCATCGCTCTGCCCGCCACCGTTCCGCAGGTCGTCCGTCTCCGCACGTCAGAAGGTGATCGTCGCCGCCACCGGGAGGTGGTCGCTCCGGGCGGCCGGCAGGGTCCGGGCCGACGTGGCCCGTACTCCGTCGACGAGGATGCGGTCGATGCGGACCACCGGGAAGCCCGACGGCCAGGTGAACCCGAACCCCGCGCCAGCCGTCGCCTGCGCCGAGGTGAAGCGGGAGGTGAACGGGCGCAGGGCACGGTCGTCGGCGGAGTCGTTGAAGTCGCCCGGCAGCAGCGAACGGGGGCGTCCTCCGACCGGATGTGGGTCGTGAGGCGGCGCAGTGCCTCGTCGCGGGCGGCTGTCGCGAAGCCGGCCGTGGGGTTCACCCGTACCGACGGAAGGCGGGCCACGTAGACGGTGAGGGGGCCGTGGCGCGTCTGGGCGGTGGCGCGCAGGTCCCGGGACCACGGCATGATCGCCAGGCTGCGCGCGTGGCGCAGCGGATACACACTTCAGATGCCGACCGTCACCTGGTGGAAGTGGTGGCGGTAGGCGGGCGCCAGGGCACGCTCGTACGCCGGTGCCGTCTCGGGGCTCGGTTCCTCCGCTGCACGCACAGGTCGACCACGCGGGAGTCGCCGTCCCAGCCGTAGTCCCACACGTTGCGCAGCAGGGTCTGGCGGTCCGGCACGATGCCGGGGTGCTCGGCGAACTCCAGGAGCAGCCTCAGCTCGGTCGGGGCGAGGGGGACCTGCTCGCCGGCCCGGTACGAGAGCGTCGCAGCGGCCGGACCGACCGGGGGCCCGGCAGCGCTCACGCCACCGGGCCCCTGGCCGAAGACGGGTCAGCGTCTGCGGGGCCGGTTCGCCCCGATGCCGGCGACGTGCAGAGCGAGGGCCGTCAGCCCCAGCAGCATCACGTTCACCGAGGAGAACACGTCGTTGGTCGCGATGTCCGCCGCGTTGATGAGGAAAGCGATGAAGAACAGCACCGCCGCCACTATGCCGAGCATGAACGAGCTCCTTCCGTAGGGGTGTTGCCCGTATGCCCGGCCTTCGCCGGTGCAGACCCATCACCTTGCCCTCCACAGAAGAGGGTACTGAGTGCCTTTACGCGTGGCACTCAGTGCCATACTCTGTGACCGTGCGCGGTGGCACGGCCACCGGGCAGGCGCGCGTGTCCGGTCCACCGGACACGCGGAAGTCCGGCCGAGTGCAGGGAGTTGACCAGCGTGTACCACTTCTCAGGGAGCGTCGCTCAGCAGGCAGCCGGCTCCACGCGCCTGCTCGAACCGCAGGGCCCCGCAGGGCGCGGCTCCGACCAGGAGGCCATGCTCTTCCAGCGCTGCACCTGGTGCGGCACGGCGATGTACCACCGGCTGCTGTGCCCGGTCTGTCAGGGCAGCGACCTGCGCACGGAACGCAGCGCGGGCTTCGGCACGGTGCGCCACTCGACGGTGCTGCACCGCAACACCCCGGCGGCGCGCAACGTGTCGCTGATAGAGATGGCCGAGGGGTTCGTGGTGCGGGGCCGCGTCATGGGCCCGCCGATCGGCATCCACAGCGGCGACCGGGTACGGCTGTCGACCGCCGAGGACCCGGTGCGGGGCGAGCCTGTGTTCCAGCTCGTCGACGAGCCGTTGCGGGCCTGGACCTGACAGCCCCGACGTCCGGCGGAACGGGCCGAGTTCAGAGGGTGATCCGGATGCCCACCGTGCCGTCCACGCCCCGGCGCAGCCGGCTGCCCAGCAGGGTGAGGCGGCCCATCAGCCCGTACTTGCGCGCGATGAGCTGCCGGTAGCGAGCGGTCGTGGCCGTGTCGCAGATCTCCGCGGTGGCCGGGACCTGGTCGCCGGTCGGATTGCCCCGCAGGTCGCAGGGCCCCACGAGGACGTCCCCGCGGGCGCGGATCCGCTTGACCTTCCACGAGTCGGCGGCGGTCCACACACCGAGCGCGTCACCGTCGCGCACCACCCACACCGGGGTGGCGACGGGCGTGCCGTTCTTCCGGTAGCTGGTGAGCAGCAGGTACTTCCCCGCCCCGAGCCGGTCCCGCAACGCGTCGTCCATGCGTCAAGTCTAGGCCTACTCCGGCATGTCCCGCCGGGAGTTGTCCGCGCGCCACGGCCGGCACGCCGTACTCCGCGGCCCCTCTACGGCCGCCGCGCCACGAACACGAACTCCCGGCCGGGCCGGTCGGGCGCGTCCCGTACGTCCTCCAGCACGTAGCCGTGGTCCGCGAGGTCCGCCTCGACCTCCTCGCGTTCCCGGAACCGCAGCGTCGAGTCCGAGGTCAGCGCCTTCCCCTCCGACGCGAACACGAACGTCGTGCGGAACGAGACCAACGGGCCGTCCACGGCGGTCACTTCGTGCCAGCTCTCCACTTCGCCGACCCCGGGCACGTCGGCGCGCAGGTACGAGTGCTCCCGCGTCCAGCTCTCCCAGGCGCGCCGGGCCGGGTCGCGGGTCTCGAAGACCAGGCGGCCGCCGGGGCGCAGGGCCGCGTGAACACCGCGCAGGGTGGCCCGCCAGGTGGCGGGGTCCGCGATGGCCTGGGCGACGTTGGCCGTCATGGTGGCCAGGTCGACCGTCAGGGGCGGCAGGCCGGTCGCGTCGCCCTCGATCCAGCGGACGCGCCCGGCGCCCGGCTTGGCTCGGGCGACGTCGAGGGAGGCGCCCGCCGGGTCGACGCCCACGACGTCGATGCCCTCGTCGGCGAGGAGCAGCGCGAACACGCCCGTGCCGCAGCCGATGTCCAGCACCCGGCGGGCTCGGAACTCCCGCGCCGTGCGCAGATACCCGTCGAGGTCGCTGCGGTCGGGGTCGAGCGGGTCGTAGAGGGCGGCGAGCCGGGGGTGGGCGAAGGCGGAGTCAGCCACGGGCGCCACCCGCCGGGCGCACGGCGTCCGCCATGCGCCGCACCGCCTCGGTGAGCACCTCGGGCGAGGTGGCGAGGTTCAGCCGGGCGTGGCCCGCGCCGCCCGTGCCGAAGGGCAGGCCGCCGGTGAGCGCCACCCGGCCGTGGTCGAGGAACACCTGGGCGGGGTCGTCGCCCAGGCCGAGGTCGCGGCAGTCCAGCCAGGCGAGGTAGGTGGCGTCGCCGGGGCGGTACCGGACGGCGGGCAGGTGCTCGGCGAGGAGGTCGGTGAGCAGTCGGCGGTTGGCGTCGAGGCCGTCGAGCAGGGCGTCCAGCCAGCCGGTGGCGTCGCGCAGGGCGGCGGTGTGGGCGAGGATGCCGACGTGGCTCGGGCCGTGGCCGACCACCTCCGGCATTCGGGCCAGGTCGTCGCCCGCGCCGGGCCCGGCGACCGCGAGGGCCGCCTTGAGACCGGCCAGGTTCCACGCCTTGGACGCCGACATCAGCGACAGCCCGCGCTCGCCGCCGGGCACGCTCAGGTACGGCACGAAGCGCGCACCCTCGAAGACCAGGGGCGCGTGGATCTCGTCGGCGACGACCCGTACGCCGTGCCGCTCGGCGAGCGCGGCCACCGCGGTCAGCTCCTCGGCGGTGTGGACGGTGCCGGTGGGGTTGTGCGGGCTGCACAGCAGGTACGCGGCCCGGCCCCCGGCCTCGGTCGCACCGCGGAAGGCGCGCTCCAGGACGTCCAGGTCGAGCCGTCCGTCGTCGCCGAGCGGCGCCTCGACGATGCGGCGGTCCGCGTGGCGTACGAAGTCGTGGAAGGGCGGGTAGACCGGCGGGTTCACCACGACCGGGTCGCCCGGTCCGGTGACCAGCCGGAGCATCTCGACCACGCCCAGCATCACGTCCGGCACGATCGCGGTGCGCTCCACGGCGAGCCCGGACCAGCCCCACCGCTTGTCGGCGAAGGCGGCCAGCGCCTCGGCGTAGGCGGTCCCGGCGGGATACCCGGTGTCGCCGGACTCCATCGCCTCGGTGACCGCCCGCACGACCGGCGCGGGCGGCGCCACGTCCATCTCCGCCACCCACACCGGGAGGACGTCCTCCGGGTAGGTCCGCCATTTCATGCTGGTGCGGCGGCGCAACTGGTCGAGGGAGAAGGCCTTGAGGGGATTCGGTTCACCGGACGTATCGTGCGGGATCCTGGTCATGAAGCACACGATAGGGGCCGTGGTGTGGACCCACATCAGGATTTCGGGGCGCCGCCCGGCGACGGCGACGGGGCGGTGCGGGAGATCGCCTGCGACGAGTCGGGGTCGGACGGCGAGAACCTGACCGGCGGGAACACCGACGTGTTCGCGCACGCCGGTGTCCACGTCCCCGCGGCGGACGCGGCCCGCGCGCTGGAAGAGATCCGCGACCGGATCCGCTCCCCCGCCACCGAGTACAAGGCGGCCCATCTGCTGCGCGAGAAGCACCGGGCGGTGCTGGAGTGGTTCCTCGCGCCCGGCGGGCCGCTGCACGGCGCCGCGCGGGTGCACCTCACCGAGAAGTCGTTCTTCGTGGTGGACCGGCTGGCCGGCATGCTGCTCGACGACCCGGGCGCGGCGGCGGAGCTGTACCGGGCGGTACGGGAGGTGCTGGGAGCGGAGGCCCGGCAGCGGTTCCTGTCCAGGGCGAACCAGCTGCTGCGCACCCGTAACGGGGCGGAGCCGGGGTCCTCCGTGCCGTGGTTCTTCGAGACCCTGGACGGGCTGCGCCGGGCGCACTCCGGTACGGACGCGGGTCCGGCGCTGGAGCGGCTGGCGGAGGGGCGCGGGCGGGCCGAGGCGTACCGGGCGGGGCTGCTCGACGGCCCGGCGGTGCGTATCCCGGTCCTCAACCCGCTGCTCCCGGCGATCGTCGCCACGGCCGCGTACTGGAGCGGGCCGGAACGGCGGCCGGTGCGGCTGGTGCACGACCGGCAGAACCTGCTGACGCCGGAGCGCGTCGCGTGGATCGAGGAGACCGCACGGCGGTCCGGTGTCGCCCTCGCGGAGCTGCGCCTGGTCGTCGCGCGGGACGATCCGCGGGTGCAGCTGGCGGACTTCCTCGCCGGGATCGCCCGCAAGGCGGCCGGCGACGCCCTGCGCGGCGACGGCGACCCGGACCTCACGGCGCTGCTGCGTCCCTACGTCGACCCGGCGTCGGTGTGGGGCGACGGCCGAACGGCGGCCACGCTGGGCCTGTCGGTGACCCACTCCTCGGTGCGGGAGGGCGGCTGAGGCGGACCCGGTCCCGCCCGCGGTGAACACGGCGGGCTCCGGAGCCGTATGGACGAGGGGCGCTCTGCTCGAGGGAGGCCCCCGCGGTGCGCGCACCGCGCTGTCGAGGTTCTGGAGCCATGCATGAGGCACGCACGACGACGGGTGGTCCGGCGAGTGACACGGCTGGCGGCTGTCGGCGGACTCCTGCTGGGCGGCACGATGGTCACGCACGCCGTGGCGAGTGAGCCCGGCACGCCCGACGCCGTCCCGTTCTCCACCGCCTCCCCCGCGGACGCGGACACGGCCGGTCCGGGCGCGGGCCTGGTCCAGCGGCTCGGCACGTCCCGCACGGCGGGCAGCTGGGTCGGCGAGGACGGCAGGACGGTCGTCGCGGTCACCGACGAGGAGGCGGCGGCCGAGGTGCGGGCGGCGGGCGCCGAGCCGAAGATGGTGCGGCACAGCATGGACGACTTCGACTCCGCGACCAAGACGCTGAGTTCGGCGCCGCGGGTGCCCGGAACGGCCTGGATGAAGGACTACCGGTCGAACCAGGTGGTGGTGCGCGGCGACAGCACGGTGTCCGGGGACGACTGGTCGTCGCTCACCGAAGTGGCCGACGGGATCGGAGACTTCGTCCGCATGGAGCGGGTCGAGGGCACCTTCACCACCCGGCTGGCCGGCGGGCTGCCGGTGCTGTCGACGGCGGGCCGCTGCTCGGCCGGGTTCAACGTCACCGACGGGCGGCGGGAGTTCATCCTCACCGCCGGGCACTGCGGTCCGCAGGGGTCGGTGTGGTTCTCCGACGACGGGGGCCGGCGGAAGGTCGGCACCACCGTCGGCGGCAGCTTCCCCGGCGACGACTACTCGCTGATCGCGTACGACGGCGGCAAGGCGGGTGAGAACGCCGGGGTGGTCGCGGTGGGCGGCGGCAAGGGCGTGCGGATCACCGGCGTGGCCGAACCGACCGTGGGGCAGCGGATCTTCCGGAGCGGAAGCACCAGCGGGCTGCGCGACGGGGAGGTGACCGCGCTCGACGTGACGGTCAACTACCCGGAGGGCACCGTGGGCGGGCTCATCGAGTCGGACGTGTGCGCGGAGCCCGGGGACAGCGGCGGGCCGATGTTCTCCGAGGGGATCGCGCTGGGCGTCACCTCGGGCGGCAGCGGGGACTGCCGGTCGGGCGGCATCACGTACTTCCAGCCGGTGACGAAGGCGCTGGCGGACCTGGGCCTGAAGCTGATCGTGGCGCCCGAGGCCGACGGCGGCGGGAATCCCTCCCCCGCGCCGTCGCAGGCGCAGGGCGTGGCGGCGCCGGACGCGGCCACGCCGGGGTCGTCGACGTCGGTGCGGGGCATCCTTCCGGACCCGTCGACGCTGGTGTCGCGGCTGGCCGACCCTCGGAACGTGGGTCCGGGGCTGCTGGTGATCGGCGGGAGCCTGGTGGCGCTGGTGGCGTCGCGGTGGATCAGGACCGAGCAGGACCGCAAGGCGTACCGGAGGCAGTACTCGGCGATGTGGGGGTGAGACCGGAAGGGCACCCGTGCGGTCACGGGTGCCCGGTCGTCATGCCGAGGCCGGCCGTCAGGCCGCCTCCGCGGCTGCCTGCGGGAGGGCCGAGGCCCACTCCTGGACCAGGCGCTGGTACTCCTCGCGCTGTTCGACGCTGAGTGTCCCGCCCGACCGGAGCCACAGGGCCCGGATCTCCTCGTTGACCTCGGCAGCCGATCGCTCGGAGGAGGGTTCAACAGTGGTGGACATACCGTGAAGCATACGTCCCGCGACGTGAAGACGCTGTGAGTAATCGCACGCCCATCGGGCAATTCGGACGTGTTGCTGATCACGTCCATCTGCCCTGCGAGGTGGGCGAGTTCACACTCTCGGGCGGGCGGGAGCGCCCGGCCCGCAGACCGGGCACGGGAGGGGACTCAGGTGCCCGGCTTGCGGCCGTACACGTAGACGTCGTCGCCCTTCTTCAGCAGCGACCAGTACTTCTTGGCCGCGGTCTTGGTCATGTTGACGCAGCCGTGGGAGCCGGGCGGGTTCCACATGCTGACGCCGACCGAGTGGAACGCCTGGCCGCCGTCGAAGAACTGGCTGTACGGCATCGGCACGTCGTAGATGGTCGAGACGTGGTTCTTGTTCCGCCAGTAGACCTTCTTCAGGCCGGTGCGGGTCTCGTAGCCGTCGCGTCCGGTGCGCACCGCGACGGGCCCGTAGACGAGCTTCTTGCCGTCCTGGATCCAGCTCAGCTGGAGGGTGAGGTTGACGCAGGCGATGCGGCCCTTGTTGGTGGGGCATTTGCCCGCCTTGTTCGGGTTCTTGCCGACGGCCCTCTGCTTGGTCATCAGGTCCATCACGCCCCAGGTCACGGGGCCGGCGTACCCGATGTTGGGCCGGATGCCGTGCTTGTTCTGGAAGGCGCGGATGGCCTTGCAGTCGGCGGCGGACTGCTTGCCGTCGACCGGGCGGCCGAGGAACTTCTCGACCTTCTTCTGGTACGGCCCCGCCGACGTGGTGCAGCTGGCCGCCTGGGCCGGCGTGGCACCGATCGCGAGCGTGAGCGGAGCCACCAGAGCGGTGACCCCCAGGGCGACGACACCCCGTTTCCTCAAGTCCCCCATGGTCGTTCTGCCTCTCCCGCGGGAACGTGCGCTGGACCGCGCACTCTGCCAGGTAGACGGCGGACGGGGGAAATCGGTTGTACGCGCGACCGGACCGTTGTGTCCGGCACGGCGGGCACGTCGGTATGAGTCGTGTCACGCGGAAGCACGCGGGGCGTGGGGCCGGTCACCGTCCGGCCGGGGCGCGGGGCGCGGGGCCCGGTCATCGCGCCGTGTGGTCCATGACCCGGTGGAAAGCCGGGTTGACGGCCGTGATGCCGCCGTCGACGGCGAGGGTGGTGCCGGTGATCCAGGCCGCGTCACGGGAGGCGAGGAATGTCACGGCCGCCGCGATGTCCTCCGGCTCGCCGACCCGGCGCAGCGGGTAGACCTCGGAGACCGCCGCCAGGTCGTCGTCCCGGCCGTCCCAGGCGCGGGTGCGGACCGTGCCCGGCGCGACGAGGTTGACCCGGACGCCCCGGGGTCCCGCGTGGCCGGCGAGGGTGCGGGTGAGGGAGATCAGGCCGGCCTTGGCGGCGCTGTAGGCGTGGTTGCCGAAGTCCTGGAGCCCGTTGACCGAGCCGACGGTGACGATCGCGCCCCGCCCTGACGCCTCCAGGTGCGGCAGGGCGGCGCGGCAGCAGCGGTAGGCGCCGGTGAGGGTGACGTCCAGGTCCGCCGCCCACTCCTCCTCCGGCTCGTCCTCGAAGCGGGGCGCGTCGGGGGTGCAGTGGGCGGCGTTGTTCACCAGGACGTCGAGCGAGCCGAAGCCGCGTACGGCACGGTCCACCGCCGCGTCGACGGACGCCCGGTCCCGCACGTCGCAGGCGACGGCCTCCACCGTGAGTCCGCGGTCGCGCAGCGCCGCCGCCGTGTGCTCCCCCGCCTCCGGGTCGGCGTCGGCGATCAGGACGCGCGCGCCCTCCTCGGCGAACCGTGTCGCGGTGGCGGCGCCGATGCCGCGCGCCGCCCCGGTGATGAGAACCCCGTACCCAGCGAAGCGCCCTGTGTCCGTCGTCATGGGGGGACGGTAGCGGCTCGGACGATCACCGCGCCCGGCATTTCCGCCTTGCGTCCGGACGGGTCAGCGGTAGCCGGTGACGTCGGCCGGGCGGCCGGGGTCCTGCACCTCGACGAGGTAGCGCCAGGCGTCGGGGCGGCTGCCGTCGAGGTCGGTGAAGCCGTACTCCTGGGCGAGTCCCCCGCTGGACAGGGACGCTCCGTTGAAGCGGGCCACGTCGGGGTCGGCGGCCAGCGCGGCGACGGCGCGGCCCACGTAGCGCGGGGTCTCGGAGATGGCGAAGTGCGGCACCTTCTCCAGCGCGTCACGCCAGTTGTCCTCCCGCACCCCGAAGTGGTCGAGCATGATCTCCGAGCGCAGCCAGCCGGGGGTGAGCGCGACGGCGGTGGCGCCGCGCGGGCCGAGTTCGTGGCCGAGGGCGAACGCCATGCGCAGCACGGAGGACTTGGCGAGGTCGTAGAAGAAGGACACCCGGTAGTGGTCGCGGTTGTAGTCCGCCGTGCCGTCGGTCATCTCGACGACGAGTCCGCCGGGCTGGCGCAGCAGCAGCGGCAGGGCGTGGTGGCTGGTGATCGCGTGGGTCTCCACCGCGAGGCGCAGCAGGCGCAGTCCCTTGTCGAGGTCGTGCTCCCAGACGGGCGCTTCCCAGTCGAAGAGGGTCTCGCCGCCCCAGATGTCGTTGACGAGGACGTCGAGGCGGCCCTGTTCGGCGGCGATCCGGTCGACGAGGGTCTTCACCTGCGCCGGGTCCAGGTGGTCGGTGGGCACGGCGATGCCCCGGCCGCCCGCCTCGGTGACCAGGTCGGCGGTGTCCTCGATGGTCTCGGGCCGGTCGTACTCGGAGCGGCGGGCGCGGGTGGTGCGGCCGGTCACGTACACCGTGGCGCCCGCCGCGCCGAGTTCCACGGCGATTCCGCGTCCCGCTCCCCGGGTCGCCCCGGCCACCAGTGCGACCTTGTCCCGCAACGGCTGTGTCATGCATGGCCTCCCGTGCCTCGGTCCGTCGTACGTCGACGAGCCTGACGGGTAAGCCGGACATCCTCTGTCGCCTTTTCCGCGGTTCCGGCCGTGGGGTCACCCGGACGCGGGAACGTCCGGGTGACCGGGGCGGCTCAGTGGCCGCGGGCGATCCATTCGTCCAGGTGCGGGGCCTCGGCGCCGATGGTGGTCGGGTCGCCGTGGCCGGTGAGCACCTTCGTCTCGGGCGGCAGGGTGAGCAGCCGGTCCCGGATGGAGTCGATGATCGTCGGGAAGTGCGAGAAGGAGCGTCCGGTGGCGCCGGGGCCGCCCTGGAAGAGGGTGTCGCCCGTGAACACCGTGCCCAGGCCGGGGTCGTGGAGGCAGACCGCGCCCGGGGCGTGGCCGGGGGTGTGCAGCACGGTGAGGTCGGCGCCGCCGGCCTCGATGACCAGCCCGTCGGCCAGCCAGGCGTCGGGGTCGCGCTCCGGGTGGGTCTGCTTCCACAGCGGGAGGTCGTCGGGGTGCAGCCAGATCGTGGCGCCGGTGCGCTCGGCGAGGGCGGGGGCGGCGTCGATGTGGTCGTTGTGGGCGTGGGTGCACACGATGGCGGTCAGGCGTCGGTCGCCCACCGCCTCGGCGATGGCGTCGGCGTCGTGGGCCGCGTCGATGACGACGGCCTCGTGGTCGTCGCCGACGATCCACACGTTGTTGTCGACGTCCCAGGTGCCGCCGTCGAGGCTGAACTGGCCGGAGGTGACGAGGCGTTCGATGCGGGCGGTCATCACAGCACCACCACCGAGCGCAGCACGTCGCCGCGGTGCATCCGCTCGAACGCCTTCTCCACCTCGTCCAGGGCGATGGTCTCGGTGACGAACGCGCCGAGGTCCAGGCGGCCCTGGAGGTGCAGGTCGATCAGCATCGGGAAGTCGCGTGACGGCAGACAGTCGCCGTACCAGGAGGACTTGAGGGCGCCGCCGCGGCCGAAGACGTCGAGCAGCGGCAGTTCGATCTTCATGTCCGGGGTGGGCACGCCGACCAGGACGACCGTGCCGGCCAGGTCGCGGGCGTAGAACGCCTGCTTGTAGGTCTCGGGGCGGCCGACGGCCTCGATGACGACGTCGGCGCCGAAGCCGCCGGTGAGGTCGCGGATCGCCTCGACTGGGTCCGTCGTACGGGAGTTGACGGTGTGGGTGGCGCCCATGGAGCGGGCGGTCTCCAGCTTGCGGTCGTCGATGTCCACGGCGATGATCTTCGCCGCGCCGGCCAGCCGGGAGCCGGCGATCGCCGCGTCGCCGACGCCGCCGCAGCCGATGACGGCGACCGAGTCGCCGCGGCCCACGTTGCCGGTGTTGATCGCGGCGCCGATGCCGGCCATCACACCGCAGCCGAGCAGTCCGGCGACCTCCGGCGCCACGGCCGGGTCGACCTTGGTGCACTGTCCGGCGGCGACCAGGGTCTTCTCGGCGAAGGCTCCGATGCCGAGCGCCGGGGAGAGCTCCGTACCGTCGGTCAGGGTCATCTTCTGCGTCGCGTTGTGCGTGTCGAAGCAGTACCAGGGGCGTCCGCGCAGACAGGCGCGGCAATGGCCGCACACGGCACGCCAGTTGAGGATCACGAAGTCCCCGGGCTGCACGTCGGTGACGTCGTCGCCCACCGACTCGACGACGCCCGCGGCCTCGTGGCCGAGGAGGAAGGGGAAGTCGTCGTTGATGCCGCCCTGTTTGTAGTGCAGGTCCGTGTGGCACACCCCGCAGGCCTGGACGCGTACGACCGCCTCGCCGGGTCCCGGATCGGGTACGACGATCGTCTCGATCCGTACCGGCTCGTCCTTGCCGGGTGCGATCACGCCGCGTACTTCCTGCGCCATGCTGCTGACTCCTTCGTCTGTCCGTCTCCCCCGTCGTCTCCCGACCCTACGCGGGAATGATCGGCTCCGCCGCCCACCGTGCGGTGCGTCCGCCCGGGCGACGTAGCCTGAACATCCGTCCGACGCCGAGGGGGGCATGTGAGCATCGCCGGGGATCCGTCCGGCCCGCCGGCCTGGCGGCTGCTGCTGTCGTACGTCCGGCCGCACCGCTGGGGGCTGCTGGGCGGCGCCCTGCTGTCGCTGGTGACCGGCGCGACGGGGCTTGCGCTGCCGCTGGTGGCGCGGGAGCTGATCGACGACCTGGCGCACGACCGGGCGGTGACCTGGGCGCTGTTGCTGATGTCGGCGCTGGTGATCGGAAACACGGTGCTGGGCGCGGTGGGTTCGTACGTGCTGCGGCGCGCGGCGGAGTCGGTGGTGCTGGGGGCGCGGCGCACGCTGTCGTCGTATCTGCTGCGGCTGCGGATCGCGGCCGTGGACCGGACCGAGCCGGGTGATCTGATGGCCCGGATCACCTCCGACACCACGCTGCTGCGGGAGGTGACCACCGACTCGCTGATCGGGCTGGGCACGGGCGGGCTCACACTGCTCGCCACGGTGGCGCTGATGGGCTGGGTGGAGCCGGTGCTGCTCGCGGTCACGCTGGGCGTGCTCGCGGTGGCGGGGACGCTGCTCGGGGTGGTCGTGCCGCGGATCCGGCGGGCGTCGAAGCGGGCGCAGGAGGCGGTGGGCGTGATGGGGGCGTCGCTGGAGCGGGTGCTGGGCGCGCTGCGCACCGTGAAGGCGTCCGGCGCCGAGCCCCGGGAGGAGCGGACGCTGCACGACGCGGCGCGCGAGTCGTGGCGGATGAGCGTGCGGGCCGCCAAGTGGTCGGCCGCGGCGGGCAACACGGCGGGGCTCGCCATGCAGCTCGCGTTCATCACGGTGCTGGCGGTGGGCGGGGCGCGGGTGGCGACCGGGGCCATCGACATCGGGACACTGGTGGCGTTCCTGCTGTTCGTGTTCTATCTGATGGCGCCGATCTCGCAGGTCGTGGGCGCCGTCACGCAGTACCAGGCGGGCAGTGCCGCGCTCGCCCGCATCCAGGAGGCGCTGCGGCTCCCCGCCGAACCGGCCGCGCCGCCCGCCGCGTTGCCCTCCCCCGGCGCCGCGCCGGCGGCCGTCGCCTTCGAGGACGTGCGGTTCCGCTACGCCGAGGATCTGCCGTACGTCCACCACGGGGTGACCTTCTCCGTGCCCCCGCAGGGCCTGACGGCGTTCGTCGGCCCGTCCGGCGCGGGCAAGACGACGGTGTTCTCCCTCATCGAGCGGTTCTACGACCCCGAGTCCGGCGTGATCACGGTGGACGGCCGCGACGTCGCGGACTGGGCCCTGCCGGAGCTGCGGGCGGCGATCGGGTACGTCGAGCAGGACGCGCCCGTGCTGTCGGGTTCCCTGCGCGACAACCTGCTGCTGGGCAACCCGGACGCGGACGAGGACGCGCTGACGCGGGTGCTGAAGACCACGCGGCTCGACGGGCTGGTCGCCCGCCTCCCCCAGGGGCTCGACACCCTCGTCGGCCATCGCGGCACCAGGCTGTCCGGCGGCGAACGCCAGCGGGTCGCCATCGCCCGCGCCCTGCTCCGCCGCCCCCGCCTGCTCCTCCTCGACGAGGCGACGTCCCAGCTGGACGCGGTGAACGAGGCGGCCCTGCGCGACACGGTCGCGGACGTCGCCCGCACGACGACGGTCCTGGTGGTCGCCCACCGCCTCTCCACGGTGACGGCGGCGGACCGCATCGTGGTGATGGACGCGGGCCGCGTCCGCGCGGTCGGCACCCACAGGGAACTCGTCATGTCGGACCCGCTGTACGGGGAGCTGGCGGCCACGCAGTTCTTGGCCACGGCGGGCTGAAGAGGGAAACCGCACCTGGGCGCCCGGCACCGGAGGGGGTGCGGCCACCCGTCCCCCACCCCCCGCCGGCCAGGCGTCGCGCTTGCCCCGGCCCGTCCCGGGGAGGACGCTCGTAGGTGAGGCCTACGTGGCCTGATTCCGGGCCCGGGACCTCCGAGGAGGTGGGTCATCATGACGACCGCGGCACAGCCCGTGTTCGGTACCGACACCCTGCGGCGGGGCGTCGAGGCGGACACGCCCGACATGCTGAAGTCGCTCTACGCGGACGACGCGGAGCTGCGCGTCGTGGATCACGTCAGCGGGCCGAGCCACCCGAAGGTGCTGCACGGCAAGGACGAGATCGCCGCGATGCTGGACGACGTCTACAGCCGCGACATGACGCACGCGCTGGAGGCGTGCGTCGTGCAGGGCGATCACGCCGCCTACTGCGAGAGCTGCCTCTACCCGGACGGTGTGCGGGTGCTCTCGGAGTCGATGCTGACGTTGCGCGACGGCAAGATCACGGGGCAGGTGCTGATCCAGGCGTGGGACGAGTGACACCGGGCGCCGTCGTCCTCGTCGCGTCGACGAAGGTCTCGACGAGCGGGGACGGACGGTCGCCGTCCCAGGCGAGGGCGACCGTGCCGGGCGGTACGTCCGCGAGCGGGACGTAGGCGATGTCGGGGCGCGGGAAGACAGCCGCGACCCACTCCGGCACCATCACGACGCCGCTGCCGGCCCGGACGTACGCCAGGATCTCCTCCATGTCGTGCACGTCCGGGCCGCGCAGCCACCGGGTGCCGTCGGGGCGCGGGTCGGCGTTCCAGACGGCGGACCACGCCGGGGACGCGCCCGCGTAGCGCAGCAGAGGTTCGTCGGCGAGGGCGCGCAGCCCGACCGTGTCCTCGCCGGCCAGGGGGTGCCGTACGGGAAGGACGAGGCAGAGCCCCTCCTGGTAGAGCGGCAGCACCCGCAGCCGCTCCGCGTCGACGGGCAGGCGTACGAAGCCGACGTCGGCGGTGCCGTCGAGGAGGTCGGCGGACTGGCTCCACCACCGCAGCCGGACCAGTTCGATCCGCACCTGCGGCTCCCGCGCGGAGAACGCGTGCAGCGGCGCGGTGATGTCGGAGCTGAGCATGAAGCCGACCTTGAGCACGCCCTCGCCCGCCGCGATCCGCCGGACGCGGTTCTGCGCGGCGCGGGCGACGGCCAGCAGTTCCCGTGAGTCCTGCAGGAACTGCTCGCCCGCGGGTGTGAGGGCGACCTCCCGGCTGCTGCGGCGGAACAGCGTCACGCCGAGGTCGTGCTCCAGCTGCTGGATCTGCCGGGACAGCGCGGGCTGGGTGACGTGCAGGGCGGCCGCGGCCTGCCCGAAGTGCAGCCGCTCGGCGACGGCCACGAAGGAGCGCAGCCGGCGCAGGTCCAGATCCGTCCGTCCGCCGTCCATGCCGCCTTCTCCCCTGCCGCCTGCACCGATGCGCCCACGTCATCGTAGGCACCGAAGGAAGCATTGGACCTCCGGGAAACCCCAGGTCACGCTGGTTACGTACTGCGGGGGGCATCGATCCCCCGTCCGCCTCCCCCTCCCCCTTCTTCTGGAGTGTTCGCCATGATGCGTGCCGCCGTCGCCGTCGGGGCAGGCGCCCCGCTCGCCCTGCAGGACCTGGAAGTGCCCGAACCCGGTCCGGGCGAGGTGCTCGTCAAGGTCACCGCGTGCGGGGTCTGCTTCACCGACCTGAACCTGCTGCGCGGCCACTATCCGTTCGCCCGTTTCCCGGTCGTGCCGGGCCACGAGATCACCGGCGTGGTCACGGCCGTCGGCCCCGGCGTCATCTTCCCCGAGGTCGGCGCCGCGGTGGGCGGGCAGTTCCTGTACGACTCGTGCGGTCACTGCGACTACTGCGTCCGCGGCGACCAGATCCTCTGCCCCCGCAAGGTGATCACCGGCATCGTCGCCGACGGCGGCTACGCCCCGTATGCGGTGATGAAGGCCGGCTTCGTCACCCCGCTGCCGGACGGGCTCGACCCGGTGGCCGCCGCGCCGCTGATGTGCGCCGGGCTGACCGCGTTCAACGGGCTGCGCCAGGGCGGGATCCGGCCCGGCTCGCGGGTCGCCGTGGTGGGCGCGGGCGGCGTGGGCGCGCTGGCCGTGCGGTACGCCGTCGCCATGGGGGCGCGGGTCGCCGTGGTCGGCCGGTCCCGGCGCGGTGAGGACGCGGCGAAGGCACTGGGCGCGGAACTGTTCGTCGCGGCGCAGGAGTCGGACCCGGCGAAGGCGCTGAAGGAGTGGGACGGCGGCGCGGACCTCGTGCTGAACGCCTCCCCGTCGACCGAGGCGGCGACGGCGACGCTGGGCGGGCTCGCCCCGGACGGCACGCTGATGCTGTGCGGGTACGGTCCCGAGCCGCTGGTGCTGCCGACCCAGCCGATGATCCTCAACCGGCTGCGGGTGGGCGCCTCCCCGTCCGGCTCGCCGCACGACCTGCGCGACACCCTGGCCTTCTCGGTCTCGCACGACATCCTCCCGGACGTCACCCCGATCGGCCTGGACGAGGCCCCGGCCGTGCTGGACGCGATGGACGCGGGCACCGCGCGCGGCCGCAGCGTCATCGTCTTTCCCTGACCTCCCCTCCTTGTGACGGAGCACCTCATGTCCTCCCACGTCGTTCTGATCACCGGCGCGTCCAGCGGTTTCGGCGCGTTGACCGCCCGCGCCCTGGCCGACGCCGGGCACACCGTCCACGCCGGGATGCGGCAGACCACCGGCCGCAACGCCCCGGCGGTCGCCGACGCCCGCGCCTACGCCGACGAACACGGCGTCGAGTTGCGCACCGTCGAACTCGACGTCTCCCGGCAGGAGTCGGTGGACGCGGCCGTCGCGGCGGTCACCGAGGAGGCGGGCGGCGTCGACGTGGTCGTGCACAACGCCGGGCACATGGTGCTGGGCCCCGCCGAGTCGTTCACTCCGGAGCAGCTCGCCGAGATCTACGACACCAACGTGCTGTCCACGCAGCGGGTCAACCGCGCGGTGCTGCCGCAGATGCGGGAGCGCCGGGACGGGCTGCTCGTGCGGGTGGGCTCCACCAGTACCTTCGGCGGGACGCCCCCGTATCTCGCCCCGTACTTCGGCGCCAAGGCGGCCATGGACCACCTGGCGAAGAGCTACGCCGTCGAGCTGTCCCGGTTCGGCATCGACACGTCGATCGTGGTGCCCGGCTCCTTCACCTCCGGCACGAACCACTTCGCGCACGCCATGCACCCCGCGGACACGGCGACGGCCGAGGCGTACGACGAGCTGTACGAGGGTCTGATGGACGACGTCGGCAAGCGGCTCGCGGCTCTCGCGCCGCCGGACGCGGACCCCGGCGAGGTCGCCCGCACGATCGTGGCGGTCGTGGACGCACCGAAGGGCGAGCGCCCGTTCCGGGTGACGATCGACCCGGCGGACGACGGCTCGGAACAGGTCAGCGACGTCGCCGACCGGATCCGGGCCGATTTCTACGACCGCATCGGCTTCACCGATCTCCTCACCACCCGGACCCCGGCCGGGGCGTGAGACAGGCTGGTATGACTGGGTGCATGCATGCAGACACCGCCCAGTCGGCCATCGACACGTTCATCTCGGCGTTCAACGCCTCCGACGACGCCTACGTGACCTCGCTGCTGTCACAGGCGCTCACCTCGGACGTGGTCCTCTGGGGTCCGCTCGGCCGCAGCGAGGGCATCGAGGCGGTGGAGCGGTTCGTGCTGGACATCCGGCGGCACCCGGCCGGACCGGGCACGATGGTCCGCTGCTCGGGGGTGGACATGCCGGACGAGTGGGCCCGGTACCGGTGGGTGTTCACCACCCCGGACGGTGGTCCCCGGCTCGCCGGGACCGACGTCGTCCACCTGCGGCGGGGACTGATCGACCAGATGATCGTCTTCGCGGGGGACCTCGCGCCGGCCGTCTGACTCCGTCGCCCCGGGGCGCCTCGACGCCGACCGGTTGACGCTCCGTCAAGCGGTCGGCGTCGGCACGTCCGGTTCGTCCGACGCGTCCGACGCGTCCGGCGGTCCCGGCGCATCCGGCGCAGTCGGCCTCCTCGGTGCCTCCGGTGTCTTCCGCCTCCCCGGCGCCTCCGGCGATCCCGGCGGCTCCCGCGGCTACGACGACTCCGGCGTCTCCCGCGTCTCCCGCGTCTCCCGCGTCTCCCGCGTCTCCGGCGTCTCCGGCGTCTCCGGCGGACGCAGGATCGCCAGCAGCTGCCGGACCAGTTCGTCCACGACCTCGTCGAGGCTCGCCTCGACCCACCCCGCGTTCCAGTCGTGCAGCAGCCCGTTCACGCTGCCGATGAAGCCCGTCGCGGCGAGGCGGTGGTCGCGGGGCGCCGCCTCTCCGCGGGCGACCGCCGCGTCCGCCTCGGCGCAGATCAGGTCGACCCACCGGGCGCGGCGGGCCAGCCGCTGTTCCTCCAGGCGGGGGCTCACCCCGATGATCTCGACGAAGGCGATGCGGATGCGGCGCGGGTCGCGGGTGACGTCGGCGGCGTAGGCGCGGAAGATCGCGGTGGCGCGCTCGGCGAGCGGGGCGTCCCCCGTCGAGGCCGCCGCGGCGAGCACCGCCGACTCGGCCCAGTCGTTGACCTGGAGGTGCAGCGCGGCGAGGACGTCCTCCAGGGTGCGGAACTCCTCGTAGAACTGACGGGTGGACAGGCCGGCGGCCTCGCTGAGGGCGGTGACGGTGGTGTTCCGGTAGCCGGGTCCGGCGCCGAAGAGCTCCAGGGCCGCGTCGAGGAAGCGCCGGCGCCGCTCGGCCTTCCGCTCCTCGGCGGACTTCCCTGCGTACCGGCCGCTCGGTGCGCTCAGTCTGCCCGCCACCGGTTCTCCTCTCGCCGCGCCCGGCAATTTTGTCGTGTCCGCGGTCTTGTGGAGAACCCCTGACCGTCCCTACTTTTCAGTAAGTTCAATCTGAAAGCACGTCTGTTCAGATTCCACTCCCTCCACTTGGCATGTCCCGATCATGGCGCCCCCACCCGCAGAGGAGACCCCGCCATGCCGATCCGCAGCAGGCATCTGTGCACCCTCGCCGCCGCCGTCGTCCTGACCCTCACCGCCCCCGGCGCCGTCGCGAGCGCCGCCGGACAGACGTCCTCCGCGGACCTGTCGTCCTCCGCGGAGCTGCGGGAGGTGCTGTTCGTGGGCAACAACTGGGACGGCACCGCCGACGTCATCGAGTCCGGCGGCGACTTCGGGCGGATCGGCCGGATCAACGTGGTCCCCGACAAGGACCGGCGGATGGCGGAGATCAACGCCAACCCGATCCGCTGGATCTACTTCATGGGCATCCGCAACACCGTCGGCGAGGGCCACGACCAGTTCGTCGACGACATGTACTCCACCCCGGACGGCACCGCGGTGGTGGTCTCCCGGCCCAGCTTCGCGGACGTCGTCTCCCTCGATCTGGCGACCGGACGCGTCAACTGGCGCTTCCCGGTGTCCGGTTACCGCTCCGACCACATGGCGGTCTCCCCCGACGGCACGCGCGTCGCCGTCTCCGCCTCGACGTCCAACACCGTGCACGTCCTGGACATCGAGACCGGCAAGGAGGTCGGCACGTTCAGGACCGGCGACAAGCCGCACGAGAACGTGTTCAGCCGCGACGGCCGCTACATCTGGAACATGTCCATCGGCGAGGTGAACACCGATCTGGACGCGCCCTGGCTGGACTTCACGAAGGGCGACCGCAAGATCACGGTCGCCGACGCCCGGACGTTCCAGCAGGTCAAGGTCATCGACATGCGGGAGCGGCTGGACGCGGCCGGCTTCACCGGTTACTCGGACGCGGTCCGCCCCGCCGCCTTCTCCCCCGACGAGTCGAAGCTGTACTTCCAGGTGTCGTTCTTCAACGGCTTCTTCGAGTACGACGTCACCACCGACCGGATCAGCCGCGTCAAGACCCTGCCGAAGAACCCCTCCACCAGCGAGGACCGCACCACCTGGGTCAACGACTCGCGCCACCACGGCATCACCATGAAGCCCGACGGCGCCAAACTGTGCGTGGCGGGCACCATGGACGACTACGCGACCGTCGTCGACCGCGACACCTTCGAGCACGGCCCGCTGGTCCCCGTCGCCAAGCCGTACTGGGCGACCGTCAGCGGCGACGGGGAGTCCTGCGTGGTCTCCGAGAGCGGCGCCGACCAGGTCACCGCGATCGACTTCGCGACGGGCGAGAAGACCGTGTCGGTCCCGGTCGGCGACCACCCGCAGCGGGTGCGTCTCGGGCATGTGCGGGAGGGCTGGACCGGCCCGTCGGGCGGCTGACCGGCACCCGGAAAGCCGGATGCAACTCGCCACCCTCCGAAAACCGGCATCAACTCCCCACCCGACGCGTCACGTTGAGCAGGTACTCCCTGCGGTCCAGCGGGTTGTGGTCGGTGCGGGGGCGGGACGGCACGGGACCGTGGGTGACGGGCGCGTAGTGGCCGAACCGGCAATCCAGCTCGCCCTCGCCCCGGGTCGGCCCCGGCAGGTGCTGCTCCAGTTCCCGCACCCGCGCCGCCGGCACCGTGCCCTCCAGCACGCACAGCGCGCCGAGGGTGTCCGTCGTGCCGGGCAGCGCGCCGAGGCTGCCCAGCACCGGCAGCAGGGCGCCCAGGGTGTCCCCCGGGGCCTCGATGCGGAAGCGGTGGACGGGCTCGTGCACCACGGTGCCCGCCCGTCGCAGCGCATCCGTCAGGACCAGCGGGGTGAGCCCCCGGAAGTCGGCGCCGGTGCTCGACATGCTCTTGTCGAAGCCCTGGTGGGCGTGGCTCTGGCGGGGGCAGTACCCGCAGTGGGTCATGGTGACCACGCAGTCGGTGACCTGCCAGCCGCGCAGCCCCTGCGCGAGCGTGGCCCGCACGGTGTCCTCGACCGCCTTGAAGAAGGCGTACGGCATGGAGCCCAGTTCGACCTCCAGGCGGAAGTCGACGCCGGAGCCGGGCGGCGCGGGGTCGACGCGCAGGCCGACCGTGGCGAGGAACGGGTTGCCGTCGCCCTTGACGAACTCGGCGGCGGATCCGGTCCCGGCGGGCCGTTCGATGCAGAGCGGAATGGTGCCGCGGAAGGCGACGTCGAGGCCGTACTCCTCGGCGAGGGTGGCCTGGATGACCTCCTTCTGCACCTCGCCGTAGAGCGACACGGAGGTCTCGCGCCGTCGTTCGTCGTGGCGCAGGCCGATCAGCGGGTCCTGCTCGGCGAGCTGCGCGAGGGCCAGGTGCAGCTCGCCGGGGTCGACGCCCGTGCCGGGCACCACGACGGTCTCGAGGGTGGGCGGCGAGAAGAACTGCCGCTGCTCCTTGGGGGGTTCGCCGATCGCGTCACCGACACGGACGTCCGTGAGGCCCCACAGCCGGGCGATCCGGCCCGCCTCCACGGCGTCGGCGCGGCTGTCGGCGCCGTGGTCGAAGACGCTGAGCCCGGTGACCCGCCCCTCCGTGAGGGTCCCCGCGCCGAAGGGGATGCGGTCGCGGGTGCGCAGGGTGCCGGAGAACAGGCGCGCGTAGGCGATCTTCTCCCCCGCGGGTCCCCGCTCCACCTTGAACACCGTGCCGGAGAGCGGCCCGTCGGGCGAGCCGCCGGACGGGGGCAGCAACTCCCGCACTCCGTCGAGCAGTTCGCCGACGCCCGCGCCGGTGACGGCGGAGCCGAGGAACACCGGGTGGACGAGGGCCTGGCGGGTCTGCCCGGCCACGGCCTCCCGCACCCGGGCCGGGGTGAGCGTGCCGTCCACGTACGCGGCGAGCAGGCCGTCGTCGTGGTCGGCGAGGACGTCCAGGGCGGCCGGCACCGGGCCGGGCACGAACCGGGCGTCCCGGGTGCCGAGCCGCTCGGTGGTCCCCATGGGCACGATCGACGGGGTGAGGCGCGCCGCGATCTCACGGAGCAGGTCCGCCTCGCGCGCCCCGCGGCGGTCGATCTTGTTGACGAAGATCAGGGTGGGCAGGCACAGCCGGCGCAGGACGCGCATCAGCACCCTGGTGCGTGCCTGGACGCCCTCGACGGCGGAGAGCACCAGCACGGCGCCGTCGAGCACGCCGAGCACCCGCTCCACCTCGGCGACGAAGTCGGGGTGGCCGGGAGTGTCCAGCAGGTTGACGGTGATGTCGTCGAGCGGGAACGAGACGACGGCGGACTTGATGGTGATGCCGCGCCGGCGCTCCAGCGCGAGGGTGTCGGTGGTGGTGCTGCCGGCGTCGACGCTGCCGATCTCCTCGATCACCCCCGCGGTGTGCAGGAGCCGCTCGGTCAGGCTGGTCTTACCGGCGTCGACATGGGCGAGGATTCCCAGATTGAGCACGTGCACGAAGCGTCATGTCCTTCGAAGAGTGGTGAGTTCCTTCCTGGGGGGACATGAACGGTGCGCGCACGGCCTTCTCCTCGCTTCTGGTCGGGTCTTCCGGCAGTGGACCAGACGGGCACGGGACGCACAACGGATTAATGCTCAACAAAAACCGCCGTCCCGCCTCTCGCCCCGTCACGAACCGTCGCTTTAGAGTGACGCGCATCACGTCCGGCGACCGACCGGTACCCCTCGCACGCTTCTGGGAGGGCACATGACCCGTATCTCGGTGAAGGTGGACGGCACGACGTACGAGGACGACGTGGAGCCCCGTCTGCTGCTGGTCCACCATCTGCGCGACCGGCTCGGCCTGACGGGGACGCCCGTCGGGTGCGACACCTCCAACTGCGGGGCCTGCACCGTCGACCTGGACGGGGTCAGCGTCAAGAGCTGCTCGGTCCTGGCCGTCCAGGCCGACGGCTGTGCGGTGACGACCGTGCAGGGCCTGAGCACCGACGGCGAGTGGACGGGCCTGCAGAAGGCCTTCCACGAACGGCACGCGCTGCAGTGCGGCTACTGCACGCCCGGCATGCTGATGGCGGCCCGTGACCTGCTGAAGGAGAACCCCCGCCCCACGGCCGACGAGGTGCGGCACGCCCTGGAGGGCAACCTGTGCCGCTGCACCGGCTACCAGAACATCGTGCGCGCGGTGCTGGCCGCCGCCTCCGACGAGGAGGTGCGGACATGACCGAGGGCGCCGTCGAGGCCGAGGTGGGCCGGGCGCGGCTGCGCAAGGAGGACGCGCGGCTGCTCACCGGCCAGACGAACTGGACCGACAACATCCAGGCCGCCGGGATGCTGCACCTGGCGATCCTGCGCAGCCCCATGGCGCACGCGCGCCTGGAGCGCGTCGACGTCTCCCCCGCCCGGGAACTCCCGGGCGTGGTGGCCGCGTTCACGGGAAGCGATCTCGCGGAGGGGATGGGATCGCTGCCGTGCGCGTGGCCGGTGACCGAGGACATGGTGCACCCGGACCATCCGCCGCTCGCCGTGGACGAGGTGCGGCACGCCGGCGACCCGGTGGCGGTCGTGGTGGCCCGCGACCGGTACGCGGCGGCGGACGCGCTGGAGGCGGTCGAGGTCGAGTACGAGCCGCTGCCCGCGGTCCTCGACCTGGAGGCGGCGCTCGCCGAGGACGCGCCGCTGGTCCACGCCGACAAGGGCACGAACCGCTGTTACGACTGGCCGCTGAGGGCCGGTGAGGACTACGCGGCGGTCCGCGAGCGCGCCGAGGTGGTGCTCAAGCGCCGCTACCACCAGCAACGGCTCATCGCCAACGCGATGGAGCCGCGCGCGGTCGTGGTCACGCCGCTCGCCGCGTCCGGCGAGTACACGGTGTACTCGGCCACGCAGATCCCGCACATCCTGCGGGTGATGCTCGCCATGGTCACCGGGATACCCGAGCACAAACTGCGGGTCGTCGCGCCCGACGTGGGCGGCGGCTTCGGCTCGAAGCTCCAGGTGTACGGCGAGGAGGCGATCGCGCTGGCGGTCGCGCGGCGTCTCGGCCGGCCCGTGAAGTGGACCGAGTCCCGCTCCGAGGGCTACCTCGCCACCCATCACGGCCGCGGCATGATCCAGGACGTGGAGATCGCCGCCGACCGGGACGGCAGGCTGCGCGGCCTGAAGGTGGACCTGCTCGCCGACATGGGCGCGTATCTGATGCTGGTCACCCCGGGCGTGCCGATCCTCGGCGCGTTCATGTACCCGGCGATCTACAAGATGGACTCCTACGAGTTCCGCTGCACCGGCGTGTTCACCACCCGCACCCCCACCGACGCCTACCGCGGCGCGGGACGCCCGGAGGCGACGTACGCCATCGAGCGGATCATGGACGAGCTGGCCGCCGAACTCGGCATGGACCCGGTGGAGTTGCGGCGCCGCAACTGGATCCGGCACGAGGAGTTCCCGTACGACTCGATCGCGGGGCTCACCTACGACAGCGGCAACTACGAGGCGGCCACCGACAAGGCGCTCGCCCTGTTCGGCTACGACGAGCTGCGCGAGGAGCAGCGCAAGCGCGACGAGCGCGGGGACACCGTACGGCTCGGCATCGGGGTGTCGACGTACACCGAGATGTGCGGGCTGGCGCCGAGCCGGGTGCTGCGGGACCTGCGGTACGCGGCGGGCGGCTGGGAGGCGGCGAGCATCCGCATGCTGCCCACCGGCAAGGTCGAGGTGGTCACCGGGACCAGCCCGCACGGGCAGGGGCATGTGACGTCCTGGAGCCAGATCGCGGCGGACGTGCTGGGCGTGCCGTTCGAGGACGTCGAGGTGGTGCACGGCGACACCCGGGCGGCCCCGCAGGGCATGGACACCTACGGCTCGCGCTCGCTGGTGGTGGGCGGCGCGGCCGTGCACCACGCGGCCCGCAAGGTGGTCGACAAGGCGCGGAAGGTCGCGGCGCATCTGCTGGAGGCGAGCGAGCGGGACCTGGAGTTCACCGGCGGCGTGTTCTCGGTGAAGGGATCGCCGGAGGCGCGGAAGACCATCCAGGAGGTGGCGTTCGAGGCGTTCACCTCGCACGACCTGCCCGACGGCATGGAACCCACGATCAACGCCGGGCACGTCCTCGACCCGGAGAACTTCTCCTACCCGCACGGCACCCATCTGTGCGCGGTGGAGGTGGACACCGAGACCGGCATGACCCGCATCCGCTCCTACGTGTGCGTGGACGACGTGGGCCGGGTGGTCAACCCGATGATCGTCGAGGGCCAGGTGCACGGCGGGCTCGCGCAGGGCATCGCGCAGGCGCTGTACGAGGAGGCCGTGTACGACGACGACGGCAACCTGCTGTCCGGCACGATGGCCGACTACCTGGTGCCGTCGGCCGTGGACCTGCCGGACTTCGTGACGGACCGGACGGAGACGCCCGCCGAGTCGAACCCGCTCGGGGTGAAGGGCGTCGGGGAGGCGGGAACGATCGCCTCCACCCCGGCGGTGGTCGGCGCGATCGTGGACGCGCTGAGGCCGCTGGGCGTGAGGGACGTGCCCATGCCGTGCACCCCGGAGCGGGTGTGGCGGGCGATCCACGGTGAGGAGGACCCGGCATGATTCCCCCCGCGTTCGACTACGTCCGCCCGCACACCGTCGAGGAGGCGGTGCGGGCCCTCGCCGACGGCGGCGAGGACGCGAAGGTGCTGGCCGGCGGGCAGAGCCTGCTGCCGCTGATGCGGCTGCGGATGGCGTTCCCGCAGCTGCTCGTCGACACCGGCCGCGTCCCGGGGCTGCGCGGCAGCCGCATGGAGGGCGACACGCTGGTCGTCGGCGCGATGACGACGCACCACGACGTGCTGCGCGACGCGCTGGTGCGCCGGCACGCCGGTCTGCTGGCCGCCGCCACGGCGACGGTCGCCGACCCGGCCGTACGGCACCGGGGCACCCTCGGCGGGTCGCTGGCGCACGCCGACCCGGCCGCCGATCTGCCGGCCGTGATCCTGGCGCTGGAGGGGGAGCTGGTCGCGGTGGGGCCGCGCGGCCGGCGCACGATCCCCGCCCGCGAGTTCTTCACCGACTACCTGGAGACCGCGCTGGCGCCGGACGAGCTGCTCGTGGAGGTACGGCTGCCGTCGACCGACGGCTGGGGCTTCCACTACGAGAAGTTCCAGCGGGTGGCGCAGGCGTACGCGATCGTCGGCGTGGCCGCGCTGGTGCGGCGCGACAACGGGAGCATCGCCGAGGCGCGGGTGGGGCTGACCAACATGGGCTCGACCCCGCTGCGCGCCCCGGCGGCCGAGGAGGCGCTCGCGGGAGCGGGCGACGCCGCCGCCGTGAAGCGGGCGGCCAGGGAGGCGGCCGAGGGCACCCGGCCGTCGCGGGACACCTCCGCCTCGCCGGAGTACCGGGCGCATCTGGCGCGGGTGCTGACCGGGCGGGCGGTGCTCGCCGCCGCCGGAATGGGGTGAGGGACCCATCACCGCCGAGGAGTGGCCGGGCGGCCCGGAGCAGGTGCGGGCCGCCCTGGAGGAGACGGGCTACCTCGTCGACGAGGGGCTGGCGATCGCGTGCTTCCTGGCACTGCGGCTGAACCGGCCGGTGTTCTGCGAGGGCGACGCGGGCACGGGCAAGACCGCGCTCGCGTCCGCCCTCGCGGAGGTGCTGGAAGCGCCTCTGATCCGGTTGCAGTGCCACGAGGGCATCGACGCCTCGCAGGCCCTGTACGACTGGGACTTCCCGCGTCAGCTGCTGCGGCTGCGGGCGTCCGAGGCGGCCGGGGTCACCGACCCGGAGAAGCTGGAGGGCGCGCTGTACGACCGGCGTCATCTGCTCGCCCGGCCGCTGCTGCGGGCGCTGGAGAGCGCTCCGTGCGTGCTGCTGGTGGACGAGATCGACCGCGCGGACGACGAGTTCGAGGCGTTCCTGCTGGAGCTGCTGTCGGACTTCGCGGTGACGATTCCCGAGCTGGGCACGGTGCGGGCGGAGACGCCGCCGCTGGTGGTGCTCACCTCCAACCGCACCCGTGAGGTGCACGACGCGCTGAAGCGGCGCTGTCTGTACCACTGGTTCGACCACCCGGACCTCGCCCGTGAACTGGCCATCGTGCGGCGGAGGCTGCCGGAGGTCACGGCACGGCTCGCGGAGCAGGTGACGGCGCTGGTGCAGGAGCTGCGGCGGCAGGATCTGGTGAAGCCGCCCGGGGTCGCGGAGACCATCGACTGGGTGCGCGCGCTGCACGCGCTGGGCGCGAGCGAGGTGGACGCGTCCCTGGCGACGGCCACGCTGGGCTCGGTGCTGAAGTACCGCGAGGACGCGGACCGCGCGCGGGGCCTGGACTTCGCGGCGGTGCTGGCGGGGCGGGGGTGACCGCTGTGGCGTCCGAGGCCGCCGCTGATCCGGCCGCGCTGCTCGTCGGGTTCGCCCGGCGGCTGCGCGCGGCCGGGGCGGAGGTGAGCGGGGAGCGGGTACGGGCGTTCCTGCGCGCGACGGAGGCGCTGCGGCCGTGGGCGCGGACGGACGTGTACTGGGCGGGCCGGCTGACCCTGTGCGGCGGCCCGGACGACCTGCCGCGCTACGAGCGGGAGTTCGCGGCGTGGTTCGGTGGCGGCGAGCAGGCCGTCCCGCGTCCCCCGGCCCCGGCGCCACCGCGGCTGCGCCCGGTCCTGCGGAACGCGGCCGTTCCGACCGGGAGACCGGGCGCCCCTGAGGAGCGGGCGCCGCGGCTGCCCGCGCCGGCCGCCTCCACCGACGTGCTGCGCCACCGGGACGTGGCCGAGCTGAGCGCGGCCGAGCGGGAGCAGGTACGGCGGCTGCTGGCGGCGTTCGCGCTGCGCGGCCCGGTGCGGCGCACCGCGCGGCGCCGTCCGGCCCGGCGCGGGGAGAACGACCCGCGCCGCACGGTGCGCGCGCTGCTGCGCAACGGCGGGGAGCCGGTACGTCTCCGGCACCGGGTGCGGGCCGAGCGTCCGCGCCGGGTGGTGCTCCTGGTGGACGTCAGCGGGTCGATGGCGCCGTACGCGGACGCCCTGCTGCGGTTCGCGCACGCCGCCGCGCGCGGAGGGCACACCGAGGTGTTCACCGTCGGCACCCGGCTCACCCGGGTCACCCGCGCGATGGCGCACCGGGACCCGGACGCGGCGATGGCGGCCGTGGCGCGGGCGGTGCCCGACTGGCGCGGCGGGACCCGGCTCGGGGAGCTGCTCAAGGAATTCCTGGACCGGTGGGGGCGGCGTGGGACGGCCCGCGGGGCGGTCGTGGTGCTGCTGTCGGACGGCTGGGAGCGTGGCGATCCCGAGCTGCTCGCCGAGGGGATGCGACGCTTGCACCGGCTGGCGCACCGCCTGATCTGGGCCAATCCGCTGAAGGGGCGGCCCGGTTACGCGCCCCTCGCGGCCGGGATGGCGGCGGCGCTGCCGAGCGTGGACGCGTTCGTCGAGGGGCACAGTCTCGCCGCGCTGGAGCGGCTGGCGGCGGTGGTGCGGGGAGGCCGCCCGCCGGAGGGGATCCCCCGGGAAGGAGCGGATGGTGCGTGACGTTCTGCCGGTGCTCGGCCGCTGGTACGCGGCCGGGGCGCCGTTCGGACTGGCCACGGTCGTCGGGGTGAGCCGCAGCGCGCCGCGTGACCCGGGGGCGGCGATGGCGGTCGGCCCGGACGACGAGGTGGTGGGCAGCGTCTCCGGGGGCTGCGTGGAGGGCGCGGTGTTCGAGCTGGCGCGGGAGGTGGTCGCCGACGGCGAGGCGCGCCTGGAGACCTTCGGCTACAGCGACGAGGACGCCTTCGCGGTCGGCCTGACCTGCGGCGGCGAGATCACCCTGCTGGTGCGGCCGGTGACGCCGGAGCTGGACCCCGCGTTCGGCGAGGTCGCCGCGTCGGTGGCGGCGGGCGAGCCGGTGACGGTGGCGACGGTCACCTCGGGTCCCGCGCGGCGCGGCGCAACCCTCGCCGTGTGGCCCGGCCGGGTCGCCGGCACCCTCGGCACAGAGGGTCTCGACGTGGCGGTCACGGCGGACGCGCGCGGTGAACTCGCCCTCGGTGCCACCGGGCTGCGTCACTACGGCCCCGAGGGGCAGCGGCGCGAGG
Organism: Streptomyces sp. P9-2; assembly: GCF_051903975.1. Lineage (NCBI taxonomy): Bacteria > Bacillati > Actinomycetota > Actinomycetes > Kitasatosporales > Streptomycetaceae > Streptomyces > Streptomyces sp. P9-2. The sequence continues at coordinate 6,468,437 of NZ_CP192633.1, read as the reverse complement.
ACGCGGTGGAGGTGTTCCTGCAGAGCTTCGCCCCGCCGCCGCGCATGCTCGTCTTCGGCGCGATCGACTACGCGGCGGCCGTCGCCCGGATCGGTGTGTTCCTCGGCTACCGGGTGACCGTGTGCGACGCCCGCCCGGTGTTCGCCACGGCCCGGCGCTTCCCCGGGGAGGCGGAGGTGGCCGTGGAGTGGCCGCACCGCTACCTGGCGGACACGGACACCGACGACCGCACGGTGATCTGCGTGCTCACCCACGACCCCAGGTTCGACGTGCCGCTGCTGACCGAGGCGCTGCGCCGCCCGGCCGCGTACATCGGCGCGATGGGCAGCCGCCGCACCCACGAGGACCGTGCCGCGCGCCTGCGGGAGGCCGGGCTGAGCGAGGCGGAGCTGTCCCGGCTGCGCTCCCCGGTGGGCCTGGACCTCGGCGCCCGTACGCCCGAGGAGGTGGCTGTGTCCGTGGCCGCCGAGATCGTCGCCCTGCGCTGGGGCGGCTCGGGCGCGCCGCTCACCGCGACCCGCGGTGCGGTGCACCCGCCCCGGCCGGCCGCCGGTCCGTCCGCCGCCCCGCCCGCCGCCCCCGCCTGACAGGAGGAAGTCATGGAGCTGCGTCACGAGTTCACGGTGCCCGTCCCGGTCGACGACGCCTGGAGGGCCCTCCTCGACATCGAACGGGTCACGCCCTGTCTGCCGGGGGCGTCCGTGGAGGAGTACGACGACAAGACGGTGACCGGGTCGGTGCGGGTCAAGGTGGGCCCGGTGACCGTCACCTACAAGGGCACCGCCGTCTTCGAGGAGCGGGACGAACAGGCGCGCCGGGTGGTGCTGGTGGCGGGCGGCAGGGACGCGCGGGGTCAGGGCACGGCCCGCGCCACGGTGACCGGCACGCTGAGCGAGCGGGACGGGGTGACGGCGGTGACCGTGCACACCGACCTGACGGTGACGGGACGGCCCGCGCAGTTCGGGCGGGGTGTGCTGAGCGAGGTGGGCGAGCGCGTCATCGGCCAGTTCGCGGCGTGCCTCGCGGAGCGGCTGACGGAGCGGGCCGAGGAGGCTCCCGAGCAGCCCACGGCCCCCGACGAGGCTTCCGAGCAGCCCACGGCCGCCGGCACCAAGGGGCCCGCGGAGGTCACGACCCCGCGGCCCGCGTCACAGGAGCCGCTCGACCTCCTGCGCACCGCGGGACTGCCGGTCGCCGCGCGGGCCGTCGCGGCGCTGGCGGCGGTCGTGGCGGTGGCCGTGTCCGTGCTGCGGGTACGGCGGCGGAACGCCCGGAAGAAGAACGTCGGCCGGGGTGTGTGAGCCGTACGGGTACGGGTAGTCGCCACGTATCACCTCCGATCGATGGAAGGGGGTCCGTGGAAGAGTCGCATCTACTCGCAGCGCCCGGGCCGTTTCCACCGAGGCGAAGCGGTCCGGACCGTCAACGCGGCGGCAACAGGTGGAGGGCCACCTCCGAGAGCCGGCCGTCGTCGGCCGTGACGGTCATATAGGTGCAGTGGGGCTGTCGGCGGCGATCCGTCGGGGACCCCGGATTGAGCAAGCGAAGTCCCGTGGGAGCCGTGGTGTCCCACGGGATGTGACTGTGTCCGAACACGAGCACGTCGAGATCCGGGAAGCGCTCGGCGCACCGTTTCTCCCGCCCCTGCGCGGGACCCGTCTCGTGGATCACCCCGAAGCGCAGCCCCCCGAGTTCCGCGCGGGCCACCTCGGGGAGCCGGGTGCGCAGCGCGGGGCCGTCGTTGTTGCCGTACACGGCGAGGAGCCTGCGGCTACGGCTCTCCAGCAGGTCGAGGGCGTCGGTGTCGACCCAGTCCCCCGCGTGCACGACGACGTCGGCACGGGGGATCTCCTCCAGCAGTTGCTCGGGGAGCTTCTTGGCGCGTTTCGGCAGATGGGTGTCGGACATCAGGAGCAGACGCACGGTGGGCAGCCTAGACGTGGGGAGCGGTGAGGGGCGCGTACACGCCGCCGGGCCGCGCACCCCGCGGGATGCGGGCCCGGTGAACGGCGACGGGGGTTCGGTCCCCGCGGGAGTCAGTCCTCGCCCCGCACGATGTTCTCCTCGGCCACGACGACCGGTGCGGCCGGCGTGGTGTCCCGGTCGACCGCCGGCAGGCAGGTCCGCAGCGGTTCCTGGCCGCGCAGCCGCCGTGCGCGTGCCCAGCCGGTCTCCGGACGCCGGGTTCGGGGCTTGTCAGTGCTCTCCGCGATCACGTCACATCATCTTCCTTCTGTGGTCACCGGCGGGCCGGGTCCCCCGGCGCCCCGCCGGTCAAACACCGCACGCGGGAAAATGTGCAACTTCGGCACTTACGTGGAGAGTTCACGGGTGCGGGCGGGCGGCCCTGATGTCGGCGAGGGCGGAGTCCGGGTCGCGCTCCAGGGCGACGTCCCCCAACGACAGGACGCCGACCGGGTGTTCGCCGTCGACCACCGGGACGCGCCGTACGGCGTGTTCCCGCATCAGCCGCACCGCGAGGTCCAGCTCGTCGTCGGGCCGTACGGTCACCAGGTCCTCGCTGCACGCGCGGACCACGGTGGTCTCCTCGGGGTCGACGCCGTCGGCGACCGAACGCACGACCAGGTCCCGGTCGGTGACCAGTCCCCGCAGCTGCCCGTCGTCGGTGACCAGCACGGCTCCGAGGTCGTGGTCCCGCATCAGGCGGGCGGCCTGCGCGACGGACGTGTACGGTCCGACGGACACCGGGGCGGCGGTCATGATGTCGCGGACGTACTGGGCCATGGCGGTTCCCTTCCCTCGGCTCGCCCGGCCTCGTCGGCCGGCTCGGTGAAGGGGCCGGGTACCCGCGACGCGGCGGGCGCACCGTCAGTGCCGTACGGTGAACTCCGCCCAGACCTGTTTGCCGCCGCTGACCGGCAGGGTGCCCCAGGCCGCCGACACCGCCTCGACGAGGAGGATGCCGCGGCCCCCGGTGGCCTCCCAGCCGATGCTGGTGGGCTTCACCGGCGAGCGCGGGGACGAGTCCGCGACGGCGATGCGCAGCCGGTCCCCGATCAGGGTGAGGTCGAGGCGGACCTTGCCGTCGGTGTGCACCAGAGCGTTGGTGACCAGTTCGGACACGGCGAGCAGCGGCGCGTCGATCTCCTCGGTGACGCCCCAGGAACGCAGGGTGCGCCGGGTGAAGCGGCGGGCGTGCCCGACCGCCTGCGGGACCCGCCACACCGTCCAGCTCTCCCGCAGCGGGCGGGTGTCCATGCCGTCGTAGCGCATCAGCAGCAGCGCGACGTCGTCGCTGCGGAGCGCCTTGCCGAGCAGCGCGTCCGCGACCGGCCCGAGGTCGGCCGGGTCGGAGGCCCCCACCTGCCGGGCGAACCGCTCCATGCCCGCGTCGATGTCCGAGTCGGGCGACTCGACCAGGCCGTCCGTGGTGAGGGCGACCAGCGTGCCGGGCTGGAGCCGCAGCGGGCTCATGGGGAAGTCGCACTGCCGCACCACCCCGAGCGGCGGGCCGCCCTCCGCCTCGGCGATCTCGGTGCGTCCGTCCGGGTGACGCAGCACCGGCGGGAGATGCCCGGCGCGCACGCACCAGGCGGACCCGGCCTCCATGTCGACGTCGACGTAGCAGCAGGTGGCGAAGAGGTCGGTCTCCAGGTCGACGAGGAGCCGGTTGGCGTGCGAGACCACCACGTCCGGGGGGTGGCCCTCGACGGCGTAGGCGCGCAGGGCGGTGCGCATCTGCCCCATGAGGGTGGCGGCGCCCGCGCTGTGGCCCTGCACGTCGCCGATGACGAGGGCGACGTGGTTGTCGGGCAGCGGGATGACGTCGTACCAGTCGCCGCCGAGCTCCAGTCCGGCGGTGCTGGGCAGATAGCGGGCGACGGCGACCGCGCCCGGCAGCCGGGGCAGGCGGCGCGGCAGCAGCTGGCGCTGGAGCATGCCGACCAGCTCGTGCTCGGCGTCGAAGGCGCGCGCCCGCATCAGGGCCTGCCCTGCCAGGTTGGCGGCGGCGGTGAGGAGGGTGCGCTCGTCCGCGCCGATGTCGTGCGGGGCGTCCCAGCCGACGAGGCAGGCGCCGGCCATGCGGTTGCCGGCGGGCAGCGGCAGTACGGCGAGCCCGCCCGGGCCGACCTCGGCGAGGGCCGGTTCCAGCGGGGAGCCGGCCGGCCATATCGTGGGGCGGCCCTCGCGCAGGGCGGCGGCCAGGGTCGGCATGGTGCGCACGGGTGCGTCGGGCCACTCGGTGCGCCACTCCGACCGCCACACCTCGGGCCAGGCCTCCGGCTCGGGCGGGTCGAGGACGGTGACGACCAGCCGGTCGCTCTCCAGCTCGGCGAGCGCGATCCGGTCGGCGCGCAGCGGGCGGCGTAGGGCGGCCACCACGGCCTTGCCGACGTCCCGCACGGTGACGGCGGTCGACAGGGCGGCGGCCAGGCGCTGCACCCGGGCCACGTCGGTGACGTCGGCGCGCAGCTTGGAGGCGTCGGTGACGGTGCCGACGAGACGGGCCGGACGCCCCTCGCCGCCGTGCTCCAGCCGGCCGCGCAGCCGCAGCCACCGGGGCGGTCCGTCGGGCTGGAGCACCCGGAACTCCAGCTCGCGGTCGCCGATCGTCATGTGGTCGGCCTCCACCACGGACATCAGCGAGGGCAGGTCCTCGGGGACGGTCAGGCCCAGCAGGGTCTCCACCCGTCCGTCGAAGTCGTCCGGGTCCAGTCCGAACAGTTCCAGGACGTCGTCGTGCACCCGGACCCGGCCGGTGTCCATGGCGAGGCTGAAGCCGCCCGGCGGCAGGTCCGCGCCCTCGGCGGTGACCGGCGGCGCGGGGAAGGCGACGGCGTCCGCGACGAGGCCGAGGCACTCCCGGTCGCCGTCGTCGAAGCCGCCGGGCCGCTCGCTCACCGCGAGCAGACAGCCGCCGCCGTCGTGGCGCACGGGCAGCGCGGCGAGGTGGAACTCGCGGCGGGGCGTGCGGCGCGACTGGGACTGGGCGGCGAGGTCCCTCGGGCCGAGCCACACCGCGCGGCCCCGGTGCGCCTCGGCGACCGGGGTGTGGCCGGTGGCGGAGTAGCAGTCGCGCACCCCGCACAGGGTGCGGGGCAGCCCGGCGGCCTCCGCCAGGCACAGCAGCTCGCCGTCCTCGCCGAGGGTGTAGAAGCCCGCGAAGGCGGCCCCCGCGAACACGAGCGCCTGCTCCAGGACGCGGCGCAGCCGGTCGGGCGCCTGGGGGTCGGCCGCGATCGCGCTCAGGGCACCTTCGGCGCGCAGCGTTCTCGTGCTGCGTCCCGCAGCGCCCTCACCGACCACGTTGGCCATTACAGCGCTAAAGGGTCACGGGCGCAGCCCCTGTGCGCGAACGGCGCGCGGCTCGGCCGCGCCGCTTTCCACGCGGGGTTCGCGCCCTGCGCGCGGTTCGCGAGCCCGCGGCGGGGCGTGGCCGGGCCCGCCCGGACGTCCACGGGGCTCGGGGCGGCTCGGCCGCGCCGCTATCCACACGGGTTCGCGCCCTGCGCGCGGTTCGCGAGCCCGCGGCGGGGCGTGGCCGGGCCCGCCCGGACGTCCACGGGGCTCCGCCCCGGAGGAGGGGCTGTTTTTCGCCTTACGGCCCCATTACGGGGTACGTGCAGGGTGCGGACCGTGCGAGGAGGTGGTCGGCGTGTCCGAGGGACAGGTGTCCGCGCAGACGCGCGCCCCCGTCGGCCGTCCGCTGCTGTCGCTGACGCTGGCCGCGCTGATGGACGAGGTGCACGCGCACTCCGGCGCCGTGTACCTGCTCTCCCCCGACCAGCCCGTGCTGGAGATGGCCGTGATGGCGGGCCTGCCGCGCGCCTTCGCCGCGCCGTGGGAGCGGGTCGGGCTGAGCGCGCCGCTGCCCGTCTCCGACGCGGTGCGGGAACGCCGGCTGGTGTGGGTGGGCGGCGGGGAGGAGATGGCCCGTCACTACCCCCGGATCGCGATGGTCCTCCCCTACCCCTTCTGCCTGGCCGCGCTTCCGGTGGCGACGGGGTCGAAGACGTACGGCGCGGCCTTCGTGACCTGGCCGGCCTCGCACCCGCCGGAGCTGTCGGAGTGGGAGCGTGAGCACCTCACCGCCGCCTGCGACCGGCTCGCGGTGCGGCTGGAGCGGGCCGCCGAGAACAGCCTGACCCTCGCGCACGAGCCGGACCTGCTGGCCGCGCCGGTGGTGGGCGGGGCGGCCGGCTCGCTGGGCACGGTGGAGGCGGCCCGGATGGTGTCCCGGCTGCCGTACGGGCTGTGCTCGCTGGATCTGCACGGGCGGGTCGCGTTCGCCAACAACGCCGCGTCCGACCTTCTCGACGTGGCGCCGGACCGGCTGCCGGGCGCGCACCTGTGGGCGGCGGTGCCGTGGCTGAACGACCCGGTGTACGAGGACCGGTACCGGGCGGCCTTGTTCAGCCAGCACGTCACGTCGTTCGTCGCGCTGCGCCCGCCCGACACCTGGCTGTCCTTCCGTCTGTACCCGAGCACGACCGGCATCACCACGCGGATCAGCCGGGCCCGCGCGGTCACGGAGATGAACCGTGCGGCGCCGCAGCCGGGCGCCGGCACGGACCGGCTGGTGACCATCACGCAGGTGCTGAGCCTGGCCGGGTCGCTGACCGAGGCGGTCGGGGTGCAGGACGTGGTGCAGCTGGTCGCGGACGAGATCGTGCCGGCGGTGGGCGGCCAGGGACTGGTGGTGCTCGGCTCGCGTGCGGGCCGGCTGCGGGTGCTCGGGCACCGCGGCTACGCGGAGCCGGCGGTGGTGGAGCGGTTCGACGGGCTGCCGCTGTCCGAGCCGACGCCGGGCGGCCAGGTGCTGCGCACCGGGGTGCCCGCCTTCTTCGAGTCGCGGGAGGAGCTGGAGCGGCTGTACCCGGCGCTGCAGACGCATCCGTCGGAGTTCTCGGCGTGGGCGTACCTCCCGCTGATCGCCTCGGGGCGCCCGGTGGGGACGTGTGTGGTGTCGTACGGGGCGCCGCACCGGTTCGCCACGGAGGAGCGGGCGGTGCTGACGAGCCTCGCAGGGCTGATCGCGCAGGCGCTGGAGCGGGCGATGCTCTACGACGTGAAGCACCGGCTGGCGCACGGGCTGCAGGAGGCGCTGCTGCCGCACACCCTGCCGGCGCTGGACCGTATCGAGGCCGCAGCCCGGTATCTGCCCGCCACCCGGGGCATGGAGATCGGCGGCGACTTCTACGACCTGGTGCCGACCGAGGGCGTGGCGGCGGCGGTGATCGGGGACGTGCAGGGGCACAACGTGACGGCGGCGGGGCTGATGGGCCAGGTCCGTACGGCGGTGCGGGCGTACACGGCGGTGGGGCAGGCGCCGGACGAGGTGATGCGCAGTACGAACCGGCTGCTGCTGGACCTGGGCGCGGAGCTGTTCGCGAGTTGTCTGTATCTGCGGCTCGACCCGGTGCGGGGGCGGGCCGTGATGTCGCGGGCGGGGCATCCGCCGCCGCTGCTGCGCCGCCCCGACGGGCGGGTGCGGGTGCTGGACCTGGCCGGCGGGCCGCTGCTGGGCATCGACGGCACGGCGGTCTATCCGTCGACGGAGGTGGCGCTGCCGCCCGGTTCGCTGCTCGTGCTGTACACGGACGGTCTGGTGGAGTCGCCGGGCGTCGACTTCGAGGACGCGCTCGCCGCGCTGTGCCGGCGGCTCACCGAGCTGGGGGACCTGCCGCTGGACGATCTGGCGGACGCGCTGATGCGGCACGGCCCGCACTCGGCGGACCGGCTGGACGACACGGCGGTGCTGCTGCTGAGGTCCCTGCCGGGTTGACCGGCCCCCGTGACACGGAGGCTGCGGCGCCGCGACCGCGCCTGATCCGGCGCGGTGGCGGAAGCGCCCCTGAGGGGCGCGGGGAACTGCGCGACCAGCCACGGACGACCCGCACCCGGCGCTGACGGGGTGCCGCCGCGCCCACCCTCCCCCACTCTCGGCTTCGCTCGAGCGGGAGGCACCCCCATCACCCTGGGGGCACCTCCCAGGCCCTTGAGGCACTGGGGGGGGAGGCACGACTGTCCGCAGCGGGGCGGTGGCAAGCACGCCTCAGGGGCACGCCCCCGGCCCGCACACGGCCGGGGGCGCCTCACACACATGGGAGCGTGCGGGTCAGTGCGTCCGGGTCAGCCCGGAGTCCTGCCCGGAGTGACGGCCGGAGCCCGTCCCGGTCCGGTCCTGCGCGTCCTGCCCGCCCACGCCGTCCTGACCCACGCCGTCCTGCCCTGCGCCGGCGTCCTGGCCGCCGGCCTGGTCCTCGGCGCCTGCCTGGTCACCGGCACCTGCCTGGTCACCGGCTCCCGCCTGGCCGTCGCCGGCCTCCTGGCCCGCGCCCTGTTCCTGGCCGCCGGCCTGGTCGCCTGCGCCCGCACCGCCGTCGCCGAGGGTCGCGCCGACCGCCTCCAGGGCGGTGGTGACGGGCTGGAAGAAGGTCTCGCCGCCGACCGTGCAGTCGCCGCTGCCGCCGGAGGTGAGGCCGATGGCCAGACCGTCCTGGGTGAAGAGGGAGCCGCCGCTGTCGCCGGGCTCCGCGCACACGTTGGTCTGGATGAGCCCGGTGACCGTGCCCTCGGGGTAGTTGACGGTGGCGTTCAGGCCGAGCACCTGGCCGTCGGCGAGTCCTGTGGTGCTGCCCATGCGGAACACCTGCTGGCCGACGGTCGCTTCGGCGGCCTGGACGATCGGCACCGTCTGGCCGCCGACGTTCACCTCGCTCGGGGCCTCGGTGGCCGGGTCGTTGTAGGTGAGCAGCGCGAAGTCGCCCGCGCCGGGGAACAGCGCCTGGTCGACCGTCGCGATGGGCTCGCCGCCCTGCTGGTCGGACCACTCGTCGCCGGCGGCGGCGCAGTGTCCGGCGGTGAGGATCGCCGGACTGCCGTCGCCCGCGGTGACGTTGAAGCCGAGCGAACAGCGGGCGCCGCCCGCGAAGATGGCGTCGCCGCCGGACGCGAAGGTGCGGAAGGTGCCCGCGGACTTCTTGAGGGTGGCCATGCCGGAGCCGAGGTTCTCGACGGTGGACTCCAGCTGGTCCCACTTGTCGCCGGTGACCGTGCTGTCCGCGGTGACGAGGATCTTGTTGGTGCGCGGGTCGACCGCCCAGGAGGTGCCCGGGATGGACGCCTCCGTCTTCAGCGTGCCGGCGCCGGCCTCCAGTTCGGCCATGCTGTTGTCGACCTCGCGGACCTCCGCGCCCGCGCTGCGGGCCTTGAGGGCCAAGTCGCCCTCGCCGCGCACCACGTTGACGACGAGTCGCTTGTCCTCGCCGTCGTACCAGGCGCCCGCGTACGCGTCGCCGAGCATGCCGGAGAGCCGGGTGGCCAGGTCCGAGGCGTCGCCCGCCTTCAGTGTCTTCGGCGCGGCCGCGACGCCGTCCGACGCGCCGTCCTGGGACGCGTTGGCGTTGGGGAGGAGGATCACGGCGGCGCCGAGGGCCACCACACCGCCCACCGCTATCGCGGCCTTGCGCTTCGGGATTCGCTTGTGACTCAAACTTCTCGACCTCCTGGGGGGACCGGAGTCGTGCCGCCGTCCGGCGGCTGTTCGGGGCGCCTGGACGGTCCTTGGTACGCAAGGGAGTTGAGGGGTGTTCAACGCATCCACGGACGATCACCGTCCGCTCACGGCCGGAAACGCTCGGTGTTCGATTCCCGGTTGAATCCCGGCTTCGGCGAATCTGCACACCGAATGCCCAACCCGGTCACCTGACCCGCCGTCCGTTCACAGGTCGCGTATCCGGGACACGCCTTTGCGGCCGGTGTGTCGCATTACGGCCAGGGGGCGCAAGCGACCGGATGCGTCGATGCCGTGGCCCATGTGAAGAACTCGCTGCCGAGGCGTGCGCCCGTCTGCACGGTTGGGTGCCTCCTGGGCGCAAGTTGCCTGGTGAGACGTGTGAGGGATTGGAAGCGGCCGGTCGCCGCGTGCTTTGATCCATCGCACCGCAAGGCCGTTCCGGGCTCCCGGCGACGGGCGCTCGGAGCGCCCGCGGTCGCGGCCTTCATCTGTCCCCAGAGGGGGGCCGCTCCCCCCTTGTGAAAGTCCATACGAAGGGAAGTTCCATCATGAACTCCACCCCCCAGGTCGAGACCGTCGAGATCGCCGACGCCGAGCTCGACGCCGTTTCCGGCGGTCTGTCCGTCAACGCCGTGAACACCCTCACCGGCGCCCTGGACGGCATCGCCCCGGTTTCCGGCCTGGTCGACACCGCCGTCGGTACCGTCGAGGGTGTCACCGGCCTGAACACGGCCCCGGTCACCAACCTGGTCGCCGGTCTCTGATCGCGTCCTTGTTCCGCCGAGTCCCGGAGCCGTACCCCGGCTCCGGGACTCTGTGGTGCGTCCGCGGTCCTTCCAGTCCTTCCGTCACGTCGCACAGTTCACCCAGGTGAGGGAAGACCCGTGCAATTCCGCCAACAGGCCCTCGCCAAGCTCCAGTCGCCGGAGGATCTCGACCTCCCGGTGCGTTTCGCCCGCCCGCAGGGCTGGCTGGTGCTGTCCGTCACCCTGATCGCGATGGCCGCCGCGTCCGTGTGGGCGCTGACCGGCTCGGTGACCTCCACGGTCCAGGCGCCCGCCATCCTCACGTACGGGCAGGGCAGTTACATCCTGCAGAGCCCCGTCGCCGGCCAGGTCACCGCCGTGCTCGCGCGCGAGGGAGAGCGGCTGCCCGCCAACTCCCCCGTGCTCAAGGTCCGTACACCGGACGGCGACCAGATCGTGCGCACCCTTCAGGCGGGCCGGATCACCGCGCTCGCAGCCAGCGCCGGGCAGATCATCGCGACCGGCGCGGACGTCGCCGCCGTCGAGAAGGTCCGCGGCGACGAACCCCCCTTGTACGCCACGGTGTACGTCCCCGCGCAGAAGGCCGCCGGCATCCCGGCGCACGCCTCCGTCGACCTGACGGTGCAGTCGGTGCCGAGCCAGGAGTACGGCGTGCTGCGCGGCGAGGTGACGAAGGTGGACCGCTCCGCCCAGTCCCCTCGCCAGATCGCCGCGTTCCTGGGTGACAGCCAGCTCGGCGAGGAGTTCACCCGGGACGGCAGGCCGGTGGCGGTCACCGTGAAGCTGAAGCGCTCGTCCGGTACCGAGAGCGGCTACGCGTGGTCCTCGGCCGACGGGCCGCCGTTCGAGCTGACGTCGATGACCCTGGCCACCGGTTCCATCCGGCTGTCCGACCAGCGTCCCGTGGATTGGCTGCTGCCGTGACCACCGCACAGGAGACCCGCGGCAGACGCCGCGCCGCCCCGCCCCGCCGCAAGGTGCCCAAGTCCCGCGCGAAGACGGTCCGCACGCCCACCGTGCTCCAGATGGAGGCCGTGGAGTGCGGGGCCGCCTCGCTCGCGATGGTGCTGGGTCACTACGGCCGCCACGTCCCGCTGGAGGAGCTGCGCATCGCGTGCGGCGTCTCGCGGGACGGCTCGCGCGCCAGCAACCTGCTCAAGGCGGCCCGCAGCTACGGGCTGACCGCCAAGGGCATGCAGATGGACCTGGCCGCCCTCGCCGAGGTGACGGCGCCGGCCATCCTGTTCTGGGAGTTCAACCACTACGTCGTCTACGACGGCATGGGCCGCCGCTTCGGCCGCCGCGGGGTGTACGTCAACGACCCCGCCAAGGGCCGCCGGTTCGTGCCGCTGGAGGAGTTCGACGGCAGCTTCACCGGCGTGGTGCTGGTGATGGAGCCCGGCGACGACTTCACCCGGGGCGGCCGCAAGCCGGGCGTGCTGGGCGCGATGCCGGCCCGGCTGCGCGGCACCGCGGGCACCATGCCCGCCGTGGTGCTGACCAGTCTGCTGCTGGTCGCGGTGGGCGCGGCGCTGCCCGGCCTGAGCCGCACCTTCATCGACGAGTTCCTGATCGGGCAGCAGACGTCGATGCTGGACGTGCTGTTCGCGTCGATGGGCGCCTGCGTCCTGCTGACGCTGCTGCTGACCTGGCTCCAGCAGGCGAACCTGCTGCGCGGCCGGCTGATCTCGTCCACGCTGTCCAGCGCGCGCTTCCTGCGCCATCTGCTGCGGCTGCCGGTGACGTTCTTCTCCCAGCGCAGCCCCGCCGACCTGGTGCAGCGTCTGCAGTCCAACGACGCGGTGGCCGAGACGCTGGCCCGTGACCTGTCGGCGGCGGGCGTCGACGCGGTCGTGGTCGTGCTGTACGCGGTGCTTCTGTACACGTACGACCCGCAGCTCACGTTCGTGGGCATCGGGGTGGCGCTGCTGAACATCCTGGCGATGCGGATCGTGATCCGGCTGCGCGCCACCCGTACGGCGAAGCTGCGCGCGGACACGGCGCGGCTCACCAACACCGCGTACACCGGGCTCCAGCTGATCGAGACGCTGAAGGCGACCGGCGGCGAGGACGGCTACTTCCGCAAGTGGGCGGGGCAGCACGCGACGACGCTGGAGGAGCAGCAGCGGCTGGGGGTGCCGAGCGCGTGGCTCGGCGTCGTCGCGCCGACGCTCGCCACGCTGAACAGCGCGCTGATCCTGTGGATCGGCGGCATGCGGGCGGTCGAGGGGCACATCTCGGTCGGTCTGCTGGTCGCCTTCCAGGCGCTGGTGGCCCGGTTCACGGCGCCGCTGACCCGGCTGAACGGGGTGGCGGGCCGCATCCAGGACTTCGCCGCCGACGTGGCCCGGCTGAAGGACGTGGAGAACTTCCGGACGGACCCGCTGTACGGGCGTCCGGGCGCCGGTGAGTCGACCCGGCGGCTGCACGGCCATGTGGAGCTGCAGAACCTCACCTTCGGCTACAACCCGCTGGACAAGCCGCTGCTGACCGGGTTCGACCTGACGGTCGGTCCGGGTCAGCAGGTGGCGCTGGTGGGCGGCTCGGGCAGCGGCAAGTCGACCGTGTCGCGGCTGATCTCGGGGCTCTACACCCCGTGGGAGGGCGTGATCCGGATCGACGGGCAGCGCATCGAGGACATCCCGCGCGGGGCGCTGGCCGCGTCCGTCTCCTTCGTCGACCAGGACGTGTTCCTGTTCGAGGGGACGGTGCGGGACAACGTGGCGCTGTGGGACCCGTCGATCCCGGACGAGGCGGTGGTCGAGGCGCTGAAGGACGCGGCGCTGTACGACGTGATCGTGCGCCGTCCCGGCGGCATCCACAGCCCGGTCGAGCAGGACGGCCGGAACTTCTCCGGCGGCCAGCGTCAGCGTCTGGAGATCGCGCGGGCGCTGGTGCGCCGGCCGAGCATCCTGGTGCTCGACGAGGTGACCAGCGCGCTGGACGCCGAGACGGAGCTGGTGGTGATGGACAACCTGCGCCGCCGCGGCTGCGCGTGCGTGGTGATCGCGCACCGGCTGTCCACGGTCCGCGACAGCGACGAGATCGTGGTGCTGGACCAGGGCACGGTCGTGGAGCGCGGACGGCACGAGGAGCTGGTGGCGCGCGGCGGCGCGTACGCGGCGCTGGTCAGGGAGCGATGAGATGACTGCCGTGCAGGAGGGGCAGGGCGGCGACGTCGTCCTGGGCGCGCTCGGCGCGCTGGGCACCCCGATCGACTGCTCCGGGTTCGGGAAGCTGGACCTGGAGGGGCCGCAGGTGCTGTGGCTGATCGCGTCGGGCGCCGTGGACCTGTTCGCGGTGGACGCGGAGCAGCAGGGGCACTGGCACCACCTGGGCCGTCTGGAGGCGGGTTCGCTGGTGCTGGGCCCGGTGGCGGGTCCGGCGCACACGCTGGTGGCGCGGCCGCTGCGGGACTGCGTGGTGCACCGCATCGCGCTGCGCGAGCTGTACCAGGAGGCGCACACCCAGACCTGGTCGTACGACGAGTACGGCAACCCTCAGTACGTGCCGCCGACGACGAGCCCGCTGGAGTACGCGCTGGCGCTGGGCGTGGGCCGCAGCCTCGCCGTGCTGTTCCAGGCGCCGATGGCGACGGAGCGGGCGGCGGCGCCCACGGACGACGACGTGTTCTGGATGCAGGTGCCGCCGGGCAGCGTGCAGTACGGCTCGCTGTACGGCGCGGAGGCCGCGGCCGACCTGCTGATGGATCCGTCGCTGTGGCAGAGCATGGTCGACCAGCAGTACCGGCTGATGACCACGCTGGACCGGTGGATCGAGCAGCTGGAGGAGACGCACGAGTCGCGCACCGCGCAGGGCATCGCGGCCGGTGAGGCGGTGCGGGCGCAGGCCGACCGGACGCTGCTCGCGTCGATCGGCAAGCGGTCGGGGCAGCGCACGACGGCCGCGGACGCTGACGCCACGTACGCGGCCTGCGAGCTGGTGGCGCGGGCGGCCGGGATCACCCTGGCCTCGCCGGCGCAGTCCGGCACGGGCGCCGACCGGCTGGACCCGGTGGAGCAGGTGGCGCTGGCCTCACGGCTGCGCACCCGCGTGGTGCGTCTCGAGGGCCGCTGGTGGCGCGACGACGTGGGGCCGCTGGTGGGGCACCGCGCCCTGTCGGGGGCGCCGGTGGCGCTGCTGTGGAGGCGCGGCGGCTATGTGGCCGTGCACCCGTCGACCGGCCGGGAGACCCCGGTGGAGAAGGCGAACGCCGAGGAGTTCGAGCCGCGCGCGGTGATGTTCTACCGTCCGCTTCCCGAGCGGCGGCTGAGCCCGCTGCGGCTGATGCGGTTCTGCATGGGCGGCACCCGGGGCGACCTGACGGGGCTGATGCTGAGCGGCCTGGTGACGGTGGTGCTGGGGGCGCTGGTGCCGCTGGCGACGGGCCGGGTGCTCGGCGAGTACGTGCCGAAGGCGCAGACGGACCTGATCGTGCAGGTGTGTCTCGCGGTGATCCTCAGCAGTGTGGTCGCGGCCGCGTTCATGCTGCTGCAGAACCTCACGCTGCTGCGTCTTGAGGGCCGGGTGGAGGCCACGCTCCAGCCGGCGGTGTGGGACAGGCTGCTCAGGCTGCCCACCCGGTTCTTCACCGAGCGGTCCACGGGTGAGCTGGCGAGCGCGGCGATGGGCATCAGCGCGATCCGCCGGATGCTGGCCGGGGTCGGGCCCACGGTGACGCAGTCGCTCACGGTGGGCGCGGTGAACCTGGCGCTGCTGCTGTGGTTCAGCGTGCCGATGGCGCTGGCCGCCATGGGCATGCTGGTGGTGATCGCGGGCGTGTTCCTGGGTCTCGGCCTGTGGCAGGTGCGCTGGCAGCGGCGTCTTGTGGTGCTCAGCAACAAGCTGAACAACCAGGCGTTCCAGACGCTGCGCGGACTGCCGAAGCTGCGGGTGGCGGCGGCGGAGAACTACGCGTACGCGGCATGGGCGTCGCAGTTCGCGCGCAGTCGTGAGCTGCAGCAGAAGGCCGGGCGGATCAAGAACCTGACGGCGGTGCTGGGCGCCGTGTATCTGCCGCTGTGCACGCTGGGGATGTTCATGCTCCTTGCGGGCCCGGCGCGCGGGTCGATGACGGCGGCGGAGTTCCTCACCTTCAACACGTCGGTCACGATGGTGCTGACGTCGGTGACGCAGCTGACCGGCTCGTTCGTGTCGGCGGTCGCGGCGCTGCCGCTGTTCGAGCAGATCCGGCCGGTCCTCGACGCGACGCCCGAGGTGCGTGCGGCGAGCACTCGCCCGGGGCCGCTGACCGGCGCGATCGAGGCGCGGCGGGTGTCGTTCCGCTACTCCGACGACGGCCCGCTGGTGCTGGACGACGTGTCCTTCGAGGCGCGGCCGGGCGAGTTCGTGGCGGTGGTCGGCCCGAGCGGCTGCGGCAAGTCGACGCTGCTGCGACTGCTCATCGGCTTCGACCGCCCCCAGTCCGGCAGCGTCCTGTACGACGGTCAGGACTTGGCGGCGCTGGACCAGTCGGCGGTGCGCCGGCAGTGCGGTGTGGTGCTCCAGCACGCGCAGCCGTTCACCGGGTCGATCATGGACGTGATCTGCGGCAGCGAGCCGTACACGCCGGAGGAGGCGATGGCGGCGGCCGAGATGGCGGGTCTGGCGGAGGACATCCGGCGGATGCCGATGGGGCTGCACACCATCGTGTCCGGCAGCGGCGCGGTGTCGGGCGGCCAGCGGCAGCGGCTGATGATCGCCCAGGCGCTGATCCGCCGGCCGCGGATCCTCTTCTTCGACGAGGCGACCAGCGCCCTGGACAACGAGACGCAACGCACGGTCATCGAGAGCACCAAGGCGCTGCGGGCGACCCGCATCGTCATCGCGCACCGCCTGTCGACGGTGCTGGACGCGGACCGGGTGGTGGTGATGGAGGCCGGAAAGGTGGTCCAGCAGGGCGCGCCCGCCGAGCTGCTCGCCGACACGCAGGGCCGGCTGCACGAGCTGGTGCGCCGGCAACTGGCCTGAGCGGTCAGTCGTCCGCCCCGGGGTACGGCGCTCCCGAGGGCACCCCGGCCGCCACGTAGGCCTCGTACAGCTCCCTGCCGGGCGCCTCGGGGCCCGCGTGCGGTCCCTCGAAGCGTTCGCCGCGCGCCCACGCGTCGAGTGCGGAGAGGCACACGTCCCAGCCGGCGCTGTTGCGGGCGGCGGTGTTCTCGACGCCGAGCACGTTGGTGAGGGTGAAGCGGGTGCGCTTCTCCCCCAGCTCCTCCAGGTCGAAGTGGATCTCGTCCTCCTCCCAGGTGAAGGAGAGGTGGCGGGGCGGGTCGACGGCGAGGACGCGGCCGGCGGAGTCCTCCAGGGCGGGGTCGCCGCTGAAGGCGACGGCGCCGCCGGGACGCAGGTCGATCTCGGCGCGCGAGGGGAACCAGTGGACGAGTTCGTCGGCGTCGGTGACGAACCTCCAGACCCGGTCGACGGGGTGGTCGTACTCGCGGACGAAGCGGACGGCGGGGCGGCCGTCGTCCAGGGTGAGGAAGGTGCCGGTGGGCTCGGCGGCCATGGCGATCAGTCCTTCGGGGTCGGTTCGGCGGTGTCCGGCGCGGCGTCGAGGCGGCGGCCCAGCGCGTCGAGGCTCTCGCCCCACAGCTTCCGGTACGGCGCCAGCCAGGCGTCGAGGGCGGCGAGCGGGGCGGGGTCGAGGGTGTGCACGCGGCGCTGCGCCTCCTGCCGGACCCGGACCAGACCGGCCTCACGCAGCACCTTGAGGTGCTTGGACGCGCTGGGCTGGCTCAGCTCGCACGCCTGCGCGATCTCCCCGACGGTGCGGGGGCCGGTCCGCAGCAGCGCGACCACGGCCCGCCGGTGCGGGTCGGCGAGGGCGGCCCAGAGGGCGGCGTCGGACATGGCCCCAATATGCCTCATCGGTTATATTCCTGTCAAGGAATGCAATGCGCCGGCGCGTATACGGCGCTCCGCGCGGCCGGTCCGTTGGGCGGGGCGGGAAGTGGGTACCCACGGGCCATGCGGACCAGCGTGGTGGATGTCGGGTCGAAGACCGTCCGGCTCGTCGTGTCGGACACGGAGGGCGGTGCGCCCCTGCCGGTGCACACCGCCAAGTGGCGGCTGCGGCTGTCCGAGCAGGTCACGCCCGGCGGGCCGGTGCCGGAGCGCGCCGTGGAGGACCTGGTGGACGCCGTCGCGGCGGCGGACCGGGCGGCCACGCGGTGGGGCGCCGCCGGTCCCCTCGCCTTCGCCACGGCCGTGGTGCGCGGCGCGCCGAACCGGCAGGAGGTGCTGCGCACGGTCCGGGAGCGGACCGGCGTCGAGCTGTGCACCCTGCCCGGCGAGGTCGAGGCGGAGCTGACCTTCCTCGCCGCGCGCCGCTGGATGGGCTGGCGCTGCGGTCCGCTGGCCATGGTGGACATCGGCGGCGGCTCCCTGGAGGTCGCCTTCGGGCGCGGCCGGCTGCCCGACTTCGCCGCCTCGCTGCCGCTGGGCGCGGCGCGGCTGACCCACGAGTACTTCGAGGACGAGGACCCGCCCTCACCGGACCGGGTGCGCGCCCTGCGCCGGCGGGTCCGCCACCAGCTGCGTGACGCGGCGGCCCGGATCCGCTGGGAGGGCCCGCGCACGGCGGTCGCCACCTCCCGCACCTTCCAGCAGCTCGGCCGGCTGTGCGGGGCGGCTCCCGGACGGCACGGGCCGTTCGTGGAGCGGGTGCTGTCCGCGGCCGACCTGCGCGGGGCGGTCGACCGGCTGGCCGCGCTGCCCGCCGCCGAGCGCGCCCGGCTCCCCGGCATCTCCGCGCCCCGCGCGACGCAGAGCCTGGCGGGCGCCGTGGTGGCGCACACCGCGATGAAGCTGACCGGCCTGGCGACGGTGACGGTCTGCCCCTGGGCGCTGCGCGAGGGGGTGCTGCTGCGCCATGTGGAGGACGGCCCGGCCTGGTGGGCGGAGATGGCCCGGCGCAGCGAGAAGGAGCCGGACGGCGGGGGCCCGGTGCCGCTGCGCATCGCCGCCGCCCGGCACTGAGCGGAACGAGCACGACCAGCACGAGGTGAGGAGACCCCGTTGTCCGAGCACGACGAGACACCTGAGCACACCGAGTCGGCCGTCGAGGAGGTGCTGCGAGAGGTCGAGGAGGCCGAACGCCGCACCCAGGAGCCCGAAGAGGACCGCCACCACGAGGGCGAGGCGGGAGACACGATCACGCCGAACACGGAGGCGCAGGAGGAGGCGGAGGGCGAGTAGCCGGGTGCGCGGGGTTTGCTGCGGGGGCGATGACCGGGAGCCCGCGCCCTGCCCCAGGGGGGCGGGTGACGCGGCCCCGGCGCCCCGCTCCGGGAAGAACGTGACCGCGCCCCCGCGGTCTCTGCGCGAGCGCGGGTGACCGAGCGTCCGCGCTCCCCCACGCGGGAAGCGGATGACCTGGCACCCGCGCGCCCTGCGGCGGAAAGCGGATGACCCGGCACCCGCGCGCCCTGCGGCGGAAAGCGGATGACCCGGCACCCGCGCGCCCTGCGGCGGAAAGCGGATGACCCGGCACCCGCGCGCCCTGCGGCGGAAAGCGGATGACCCGGCACCCGCGCGGCCTGCGGCGGAAAGCGGATGACCGCTCCCCCGCGGCCTACTGCGGGAGGGCGGTGACCGCGTGCTCGCGCCCGCTGCGGGAGGGCGCGTAGCTGGGCGTCGCCCGCGCCCTACTGCGGCGGTGCCCCCAGCGGGTTCGCGGTGAGGGCGCGGGCGACGCCCAGGAGGTTCGCGGCCATCGCGCGGCCCGTCTTCCGTGACCAGTCGTGGCCGCTGCCGCCCTCCAGGAAGCTGGGGCCCGGTCCCGGGCCCTGGTTCCAGTAGGTCCACGCCTGGCCGGGGATGGTGTAGCCGATGTCCTGCAGCCCCCCGGTGATCTGGCTGATCACATGGTGGGCGCCGTCCTCGTTGCCGGTGACGACGACGCCGGCGACCCGGTTGTAGGCGACCGGGCGTCCCTCGTCGTCGGTCTCGGACATCATCCCCTCCATGCGCTCCAGGACGCGCTTGGCGACCGAGGACGGCTGGCCCAGCCAGGTCGGCGAGGCCATCACGAGGATCTCGGACGCGAGCAGCTTCTCGTGCACCCCGGGCCAGTCGTCGCCGTCGTGCACCGCCTCGCTGACCACACCCGGCGCGAGGTCCAGGTCCACGGCGCGCACGACGTCGACCTCGACGCCCTCCCGCTCCAGCTGCTCGGTGACGGTCCGGAACAGCGCCTCGGTGTTGGAGGGTTCCGGGGACTTCTTGAGCGTGCAGTTGATCACCAGTGCCTTCATGGGGTCATGGGGTACCCCGCGCGCCCGCCTCCGCCACGCCGCCGGGCGTTTCCGTGCGCCGTCCGGGTACCCGGGGTCCATGGACGACCCCCGAGACGAACCTCTGCTGCCCGCGCCGCGCGGGCCGCTCAGCCGTGCCGTGACCACGTATCTGCGGGGCGCCGGCCCGCTTCCCTCCGAGGCGGAGGCCGCCGCCGCCCCGGTGTACGGCGAGGACCTCCAGCTGGCCCTCTACCTCTGCTACGAACTGCACTACCGCGGCTTCGCGGACGTCGCGCCCACCCTGGAGTGGGACCCGGACCTGCTGCGCACCCGGGCCGCCATGGAACGGCGCTTCCTTGCCGCGCTCCGTGCGGACGCCCCCCGCCACGACAGCGTGGAGGACGCGCTCGCCGGGATCCTCGTCGAGCCGGTGGACGGCACGGGCGTCAGCCACTTCCTGCGCGACAAGGGCGAGCTGTGGCAACTGCGCGAGTACGCGGCCCTCCGCTCCCTGTACCACCTGAAGGAGGCCGACCCGCACGCCTGGGTGCTGCCGCGGCTGCGCGGCCGGGCCAAGGCGGCGATGGCGGCCGTGGAGTTCGACGAGTACGGCGGCGGCCGGGCCGACCGGGTGCACGCCCAGCTGTGGGCCGATCTGATGGACGACCTCGGCCTCGACACGACGTACGGCCGCTATCTCGACGCGGCCTGCGCGGAGCTGCTGGTCACGGTGAACCTGATGTCCCTGTTCGGGCTCCACCGCACGCTGCGGGGCGCCCTGGTGGGCCACTTCGCGACGGTCGAGATCACGTCCTCGCCCGGGTCCCGCCGGCTCGCCGAGGCCATGCGCCGCACGGGCGCGGGCCCCGCCGCCGAGCACTTCTACGACGAGCATGTGGAGGCGGACGCGGTGCACGAGCAGGTGGTCCGCAAGGACGTCATCGGCGGCCTGCTGGAGGACGAGCCGCAGCTGGAGGCGGACGTCGCGTTCGGTGTGGCGGCCACGGTGTTCACGGAGGACCGGCTCGGCGACCGGCTGCTCGCCGACTGGGGCGAGGGCCGCTCCGCACTGCGTACTCCCCTGTCACGGGAGGTCACCCATGGCTCTTGACCAACGGGGTACTCGGCCGCCTGTGAAAAGTCTGGTACCTCCGGGCGTGTACGCCCCACAAGAGGACACCGAGCTGCTGGCGGCGGCCCTGGCCGACGAGCCGGTGACGCCCGGCGCGGCCGTCCTCGACGTCGGCACCGGTTCCGGTGCCCTGGCCCTGACGGCCGCGCGGCGCGGCGCCCGCGTCACCGCGGTCGACGTGTCACGGCGGGCCGTGTACGCGGCCCGGCTGAACGCGCTGCGGGCCGGCCTCCCGGTCGAGGTCGTCCGGGGCAACCTCTTCGAACCGGTGCGGGGACGGTCGTTCGACCTGGTCCTCGCCAATCCCCCGTACGTGCCCGCCCCCAAGGCGCACCGGCCGCCGCGCGGCGCGGCCCGCGCCTGGGACGCGGGCGGCGACGGACGGCTCGTGCTGGACCGCATCTGCCTCGAGGCGCCGGAGCTGCTGCGGCCGGGAGGGGTGCTGCTGCTGGTGCAGTCCGCGCTCAGCGACCCCGGTGCGAGCGTGGACTGTCTGCGGGCCGCGGGGCTGAAGTCGGCGGTGACGCGGCGGCAGCGGATCGCCTTCGGCCCGGTGTTGCGGACGCGGGTGGAGTGGCTGCGGGAGCGCGGGCTGCTGTCCCCGGACGAGAACGACGAGGAGCTGGTGGTGGTCCGTGCCGAACAGCCCGTCTGAACCTGCGCGTTCGCCGTCCGGCGAGACTCGCCGGGTCGTGATGCGGCGGAAGGGGCCGATGCTGGTGGAGGGGCCGGTCGAGGTGGAGCTCGAGGACGGCTCGGTCGTGTCCTCCGACCGCTTCCAGGTGGCCCTGTGCACCTGCCGCCGCAGCCGCCGCTACCCCTGGTGCGACACCAGCCACCGCGACCGGGCCTGAAGCACTCCTCAGGGGCGCGGGGAACTGCGCGACCAGCCACCGCGACTGCATGCGGAGGCGGGGTGCCTGCCGGTGACGGGGCGCTCAAGCGCCCTGCCGGAGGCACCCCCTAGGGTCGCGGGGGAACTGCGCGACCAGCCACCGCCGACCCGCACCCGGCGCTCCAGGGGTGCCGCCCCTCGCAGCACAGCCGCCCGCGGCGGCGGAAAAGCCCGGAGGCCGGCGGGCGGCCCCACTCCGCCCGCCGGCCTCCCATGGGATCGCACTGCCCGCGCGGTGCCCCGTACTCCCCAGTCCGCGGGCCGCCACGCGGTCACGGGAACCGTGCGATCCCGGTCTCTAGAAGGCGAACACGCTCGAGCCGTGCGCGTTCGTCTCGCAGTCGTTGGAGAAGACGCGCTCGTAGGAGACCCTCTTGCCCTGCCAGACGCCGTCCACGGTGATGACCACCGGGTCGTACACCATCGGACACATGGCGTCCTCGGTGCGCGTCAGCGCGGTCAAGTCACCGCCGACGGCGGCCAGATCCGCGCAGGCCGAGCCGGCGGCCGGGTGGGTGCCGGAGGGGCCCGGCGCACAGGTCAGGGTGACCGCGCGTTCCGGTGTGGCGGTCGTCGCGCTGACTCCCTTGCCGACGGTGAGCACCAGGGCAGAGGGGGCGTAGAGCGCGGACGGGGCATCTCCCGGGGCGGCTAGCGCGGCCCCGGAGAGGGGGGCGCAGACGGCGGTGGCCGTGAGACCCAGGGTGATGGCCCAGCGCGCGGTGTTCCGCATTGTGTGCATCCTTCCGCTTCGTTTCTTCGGTTGCCGGCCCGTGCTCGGTCGGTGCCGGACCGGCGTGCCGGAGTCTGCCGAGTCCCCGGCGGAAACTCACCTCGACCCCACGTATTTCAGTAACATTGCGTATTGAATCAGTGGCGCGAAGTGACCAAGCGAACGCGCGTCGACCCGGTAATCGCACGGCTCCCGCGGCGGAGAAGTGGCCAGATGGCCGAATTCCCGGGGCCCGTTAATCGGCCTGAAACATTCCGATTCCGTCCTGCGCAGGGCGAAGAGAAACCCCTTGCGGTCATGAAAGGGACGCTCCCCGGTCATCCCCGAACACCCCGCGCGCCTCCCGCGGCCGAGGGAACGTCCTGTCACCGGACGCTGGACGCGACCGGCACATACCGGCCAGTATGCGTCGGGGCCACGAGGCACCCCGAGGCACGACGAGACAGGGCGGGACGGATGGCGAAGCACTGGGCCGACTTCCAGTACGAGATCTACCTGAACGGGATGACGGGGGCGGTGCCGCGGCTGCCGACCGACCTGACCCGGCTGGAGGAGCTGACCGAGCAACGCCTCGGGCCCGGACCGGTCGGATACGTCGCCGGCAGCGCGGGCGACGGCAGCACCGCCCGCGCCAACCGGGCCGCTCTGGACCGCCGCCGGATCGTGCCGCGCATGCTGCGCGACGTCCACGAGCGCGACCTGTCCGTGGAGGTGCTGGGCCGTCAGCTCCCCGCGCCGCTCGCCCTCGCGCCGGTCGGGGTGCTGTCGATCATGCATCCGGACGCCGAGCCGGCGGCCGCGCGCGCCGCAGCCGCGCAGGGCGTGCCGTTCGTGCTGTCGTCCGCGTCCAGCACGCCGATGGAGCAGGTCGCGGAGGCGATGGGGGACGCGGAACGCTGGTTCCAGCTGTACTGGCCGAAGGACGTGGAGGTGGCGCGGTCGTTCCTCAACCGGGCGAAGGCGGCCGGGTTCACGGCGCTGGTCGTCACCCTGGACACGCCTCTGCTGTCCTGGCGGCCGCGCGACCTCGACCAGGCGTATCTGCCGTTCCTGCGCGGCGTGGGCACCGCCAACTACTTCTCCGACCCTGCGTTCCAGGCGGGGCTCGCCAAGCCGGTCCACGAGGATCCGGACGCGGCGGTGATGCACTTCGTGGGCATGTTCGCCGACCCGGCGAAGACCTGGCCGGATCTGGCGTTCCTGCGGGAGAACTGGGACGGCCCGATCGTCCTCAAGGGCATCTGCCACCCCGACGACGCCCGTCTCGCGGCCGACGCGGGCATGGACGGCGTGGTGGTGTCCAACCACGGCGGCCGGCAGGTGGCGGGCGCGGTCGCCGCGGCGGACGCGCTGCCCGAGGTGGTGCGGGCCGTCGGCGACCGGCTCGCCGTGCTGTTCGACAGCGGGGTGCGCACCGGCGACGACGTCTTCAAGGCGCTCGCGCTGGGCGCCCGCGCGGTGCTGGTGGGCCGTCCGTACGTCTACGGGCTGGGCCTGGACGGGCAGGCGGGCGTGGAGCACGTGATCCGCTGTCTGCTCGCCGAGCTCGACCTCACCCTCGCCCTGTCGGGCCACGCGGCTCCGGGCACGGTGGGTCCCGGTGATCTCACGGAGGCGGCGGTCTGACGTCCCGTCCGGGGCGGCCCTGGGGGCCGCCCCGGAGGCGCGCGGACCGGCCGGTCAGGACAGGCGGGCGTAGCGGGCGTCGGGGGCCGTCGGGCCGGTGACGGAGAGGGACTCGCTGGACGCGTCGTCGGAGCGGACCGGTTCGGCCGCCCAGCGCTGCTCCACGGTACGGTCGCGCACCTTGACGACGATGTCGGCGTCCGCGTCAGGGGTCGACGGGGTGAGCGCCAACTGAACGTCCCAGCGCGGCACCAGCTCGCCCTGGACCGTGAGGTCGTACCGCACGTCGTTGGCCGTCCGGTCGCCGGAGTCGGCGCAGGCGCCGAGCACGACCACACCGGCGTCCTTGTGGGAGTCCAGGCACAGACCCGGGTCGGCCACGCTGCGCAGCAGCCCGTCCTCCTCGTACGTCCACTGCTGGGTCCACGCCGTGGAGCACTCGGTCAGCCGGGCGCCGGAGCCGTCCTGGGGTTCCTCCCGGGTGTCCAGGCAGAGGCCCGAGGCGATGTTGCGCAGCCGGGTGCGGTCCGGCGCCGAGGGCAGTCCGGCCGCGCCGGGCGGGGAGGCGGACGGCACGGCGGCCCGGCCGCCCGCGCCGGTGGCGCCCGTCGGGTCGGCGGTGCCGCCGTCCGGGGTGGACGAGCCGGCGATGAGCACGCTGACCAGCACGCCCGCGGACACCGCGCCCAGGCCGGTGAGCAGGGTGCGGGTGGAGCGCACCGGGTCGGGCAGCGCCATGGCGAGCCGGTCGGGCACCGGGAACCGGGACAGCAGCCGGTGCCGGGCGCCCGCCCGGCCGTCCCCGTCGCCGCGGCGACGGCGGCGTCCGGCGCGGCCTGAACGCGGTCCTGACGCGGCGCGGCCCGGTCGCGAGTCGAGGTAGCGCCGGGCCCCCCACCCCAGCACCGCCTCCGCGAGGAGCGTGCCCAGTCCCGACTCGAAGTGGCCGAGCTGCTCGGCCGCGTTGCGGCAGTAGCGGCACTCGGCCATGTGCCGGCGCACGTCGGGCAGCAGGTCACCGCCCCGGCGGATGGGCACGTCGAGCAGCCGGTTGTAGAAGCGGCACTCCTGGGTGGGCGCCAGTTCCTGGTGGGCGCGGACCAGTCCCTGGCGGAACTTGTCGCGGGCCTGGTCGAGGGCGCCGGACGCGAGGTCGACGTCCGTGCCGAGCAGTCCGGCGGGCACGGATATCGGCTCGGCCTCGACCTCGACGTGCCAGAGCAGACAGCGGGCGAGCGCGGGCAGGGACCGGAACGCCCGCTGGGCGAGGGCGCGGTTCTCCGGCGTCATGGTCGTCGCCGCGCGCATGCCCCGTCCGCCCGCCGGCTTCAGCAGCCCCGGCAGCACCTCGGCCACATGGTCGTCGGCGGCCCACTCGCGGACCGTGTCCCGCACTCCCACGAGGAGGACGGGACGGAGGGCCACGGCGGACTCTCCGAGGGAGACCCGGTCGAGCACACGGTGCAGGGCGGCCCCGGTGACCATGGCGGCGGTCCGCCCGCCGGAGGCGAGGCACACGGTCGCGTAGTCGTGCATCGCATGCCAGTGGCGCGCCGTCAGCAGGGCGACGGAGCGGGCGGCTTCCGCCTCCGGACGTCCCCGCAGCCGCGCGGCCAGCGCCTCGTCGGACTCCCCGGGATCACCACCCGGCGGGGGATAGGGAGGACGAGGGGGGTGGGGGGTGTGC
This sequence comes from Streptomyces sp. P9-2, assembly GCF_051903975.1. NCBI lineage: Bacteria > Bacillati > Actinomycetota > Actinomycetes > Kitasatosporales > Streptomycetaceae > Streptomyces > Streptomyces sp. P9-2. The sequence goes on along the minus strand of NZ_CP192633.1, from coordinate 6,442,880 downwards.
ACTGAGATTGGTTCCTTCCCACAGCGCATGTGACATTCGAGCGTTTCCGACACCGAAAAGGGACGCAGGACTGGTGCATACCTCTTGGTGTGGCGCGGGGGGCGGGAATTGTCGGCGGCGCTTCCGAACCGGTTCATCAACTCGCGAGCGTCCCCGGCCTTTACCCCCTCACGGGTGGCTCACTCTCGCACAACCCGTGCGCGGCCAACAAGGCGGTCGGGCAACATCCCCGCGTTGACAGAAAGTCAAAAGGAGAAAGTGCTACGCACGTCGCGTTCCGGCATTCACGGCCCCTTTTCCAGGACGGTGAGGGGTTCCGTGAAAAGGGATGACGGGAAGGTGTGGCCAAGGTGTGATGCGAAGGTCCGCGCCACTCCCCCGGTGCGTCTTTTCCACGGGTGCGCACCCCGTGTGAACGGCGCGTCCGCACCGCCGGGCCGCGCACGCTGCCGGGGCGCGCGGCGACGCGGTGCACTGGGGGGACCCTTCTCGGAGGTCACGCGCGGCGACGGCGGTACTTCCGCGCGCCCGGCCGCCGGCCCGCTCGCTCCCGCCCCTCGGCCGGCGGCCACGGGAAGGTCCCTCTCACCGGCGGGCGGGCGTCAGATCTGCCAGGACCGCAGCCGGTCGGCGGCGCCGTACACGTCGGTCGCGCCGGAGATCAGGTCACGGGCGAGGTCGACCAGCGCGCCGTAGGGCGGGTCGATGCCGGCCCCGCTGACGTACATGTAGGCGACGGCCGTGGCGCAGGCGAAGCGGGCGTTGGCCGAGGGCAGCGGGCGGAGCACGGCGAGGGTGTGCAGCAGGGCGGCGGCCCGCCAGGCGGCGTCGGAGTTCACGCCGAGCCGGGGCGGGTCGACGCGGTGCCGGGCCACGGCCGCCACGAGGGCGGAGAAGTCGTTGACGGTGGGCTGGTCCGGGAGGACCTCCTCGTGCCTCTGGAGCAGCCAGGGCACGTCGATGTGCAGCACGGGCGGCATCGGTCAGGCGGCCCGGCCCGCGCCCTTGGCGGGCGGTTCGTCGTCGGGGAACGCGGCGGCGAACTCGTCGGCGTGCGTGGCGAAGAAGCGGCGGAAGGCCTCGGCGCCCTCCTGCAGGGCGCGGTGACGGGCTATGTCCGCCGCTGCCGCCTCCCGTACGAGCGCCTTCATGGACGTACCGCGTTCCTTGGCGATCTGCCGCAGGTCCTCGAGCTCGCGGTCGCTGAACTCCACGTTGAGAGCTGGCATGGGATTACGGTACCGCTCGGGTACTGAACAGTAAATACCCGCAGGTCGGAGCGGGTGCGGTGGGGTACCGGAGGGTATGGGCGCGGGCCGGTGACCGCGGTGGTCACCGGCCCGCGCGGGAGGGGGACGGTCAGCCCTGGTCGGCCACGAAGGCGGCCATGCGGGTCAGGGCGGCGTTCCAGTTGACGGTGTGCTCGTTGGTCGACCAGGACTGGATGTCGTCGATGAAGCAGAACTGTCCGACGCAGCCCTGGAGCTTCGACTGGGCGTACGGGTCCTGGATGCTGGAGTTGGGTCCGCCGGACAGGGTGCCGGCGGGCGGGTTGGGCAGGTTCGGGTCGAGCTGGCGGGCGTACCACCGGCTGTGCTGGTTCTTGGCGTGGACCTCGCCGTAGCCGGTGACGTAGGACATGTTCAGGGCGTTGCGGCCGAGGATGTAGTCCATGCTCTGCAGCGCGCCGTCCCGGTACTTGGCCGCGCCGGTCAGGTCGTAGGCGGTGGCGAGGACGACGGCGTTGTTGAGGACCTGGTGGCTGGAGCCCCAGTCGTAGACGTTGCCGTCCGGCGCATACGGCATCCCGTACGGGTGCTCCTTCAGGGTGGCCAGGTAGCGGTCGGCGCCGGCGACCACGGAGCGGCGCACCTTGTCGAGGCCGGGGAGCTTGTTCGGCACCGTGGCGAGGTCGAGCCGGCCGGCGGCGGCGGTGCGCGCCCAGTCGAAGCCGGTCGGGCCGAAGATGTCCGCGGTGTGCACCGGCGAGTTCACCACGTGGTCCCTGAACTCCCGCTCACCGGTGGTGAGGTAGAGCTCGGCGGCCGCCCAGTAGAACTCGTCGGAAACGGTGTCGTCGGGGTAGGCGCCGCCGCCGATGCCGTCGTCCGGGTCGGCGATGCGGTCCGGGTGGGCCAGTGCCGCCGCCCAGGCCTTGCGGGCCGCCGCGAGGGCGCGGTCGGCGAACTGCTTGTCGTAGGGGCGGTGGAGCCGGGCCGCCTGGGCCGCCGTGGCGGCGAGGTTCAGGGTGGCGGCGGTGGTCGGCGGGTGCAGCTCGCGCTTCTGCGGGTCGTCGCCGGGCAGCAGCGGCAGCCCGGTCCACTGTTCGTCGTGGATCTTGTGGTGGGCCATGCCGGCCAGCGGCTCGCCGTCGGGCACCTGCATCTTCAGCAGGAACTCCAGTTCCCAGCGGGCCTCGTCGAGGAGGTCGGGGACCTTGTTGCCGCTCTCGGGGATGTCCAGCGTCCCGTCGCCGAGCTTGTGCACGCGGCCCGTGCGGGCGTGCTGGGCGCGCTCGTAGGTGCTGAGCACCTCCCAGGTGCTGATGCCGCCGTTGACGACGTACTTGCCGTGGTCGCCGGCGTCGTACCAGCCGCCGGTGACGTCGAGGGTGTAGTCGCACTCCCCTGGCCGGCAGGGCACCGCGCCGTCGCCCTGGTTCGGGGCGACGTCGACGTGGCCGGCGGGGCGGCCGTAGCCGGGGCGCAGGTCCTCGCGGATCTCCACGCCGCTGCGCTGGGTGTAGTAGTACTTCGCCGAGTCCAGCCGCAGCCGCTCGTAGATCTTCGCGTCGATGTCGAAGGGGTGGCTGGTCTCGCCGTCCGCCGTCAGGGTGAATCCGGCGCCGCGTCCCCGGTAGGAGCCGAAGTCGACGGAGTGCACGTTCTGCCCGGAGGAGGCGTCGACGCCGCGCGGCACGGTCCGGCCGGTGCGGACCACCCGGCCGCTGCCGTCCTTGAGCTGCCAGGCCAGCTTCTCGGTGGCGTCGGTGACGACCGTGGCGTTCTTCGGCCCGCCGGGCAGATAGCCGACCTGGTTCACCCGCACCCGCGGCCCGGTGTCCGGCTCGTACGGCTCGGGGGCGACGCCGCCGAGCAGCGACACGTCGTCCACGCAGAACCGCCAGGGGGCGGGGCTGCCGCCGAGCTGGAAGCCAACCTGCGCCTGCTCCGTGTCGACCGGCGCGGTGAAGGTGTACGAGTAGGTGTCGCCCGACACGCTGAGCTGCGGCGACACCTCGTGGTAGGTGTCGTACGGGTCCACCTGGAGACCGACGACCGCCCGGACCACATGACCGGCGGGCGAGCCGGTCGCCCTGAAGGAGAAGCGGTACGTCTCCCCCTCCTGGAGGGTGATGTCGTTGTGGCCCACGATCGCGTCCCAGCGGTTGGCGGTGCCGCCGGGCACGTCGGCGCACAGGCGGCCGTCGGAGACGCCCGCGGTGACGCCCTCGGAGGCCCACCAGGGATCGGCGCCGTCGTCGAACGTGCCGTTGCGGATCTGCTCGACCTCGTCCGCCCCGGCCGGGGCGGCGGGCATCGCGGTGAGCGCGGTCGCCAGCAGACCGGTGAGGGTCAGCAGCGCGGTTCTGCGTCGTTTCACGTCTGGGCTCCTCTGCGGAGGTACGGGGGTACGGGAGCGCGAATGGGAGCGCTCCCAACTCCGTGCGCCGCCCATGGTTGTGGCAGATGTGACATCCCGTCAACGGTCGTGACACGAGGAGAGCGCTTCGGGGTGGTACGGAGGCGGTGGCACCGGTTCCCGTTCATGTCGCGCGCGGACGCACTAGGCTGGGACTCTGGCGATACACCGGTTCACGGTGAGTGTGCGCGATGGAGTGGCGACGATGAGGCCGGACGACCCGTTCGACGATGCGGTGACGGCCCGGGCCGTCATCGCCGCCGACGGCACGCTCACGCGGTGGAGCGAGGGAGCGCGCCTGCTGCTGGGACACCGGACGGAGGAGGTCGTCGGCCGCCCCGCCGCCGAGCTGCTGGCCGACAGCACGGGACCGCTCCCGCTGCCGGAGGACCGCTGGAGCGGCACGCTGGTGCTGCGCCACCGCGACGGCGGCACGGTGAGCGCGTGGGTGCTCGCCCACCATCGGCAGCCCTCCGGGGACGGCCCCGGCGAGTGGCTCGCGGTCACCCCGCTGGAGGCCACCGACCACGACCTGCCCGACGATCCGCTGGTCAGGAAGGCCGTCTTCCAGTCACCGTGCGCCACGATGGTCTTCGACCAGGGGCTGCGGCTGCGCGGGGTCAACGACGCGATGGCCCGGCTCCTGGGTCTGCCGGCCGACCATCTGCGCGGGCTGCGGCCCACCGACATCGGGGGCCGGCCGCAGCACAGCGAGCTGGAGCGGCAGCTGCGGCACGTGCTGCGCACCGGACGGCCGCACGACATGCAGACCCATATGAAGGCCAGGGCCGAGGCCCACGCGCACGCCTGGCTGGCGCGGCTGGCGCCGCTCACCGACCGGTCGGGGCGGGTGCGGGGCGTGTGCGTGACCGCCCACGACTTCACCGAGCAGTTCCGGGCCCGGGAGCGGCTGCTCCTGGTCAACGAGGCCAGCTCCCGCATCGGCACCACCCTGGACGTCACCCGCACGGCGCAGGAGCTCGCGGAGGTCTGCGTGCCCGCGCTCGCCGACTTCGTCTCCGTGGAGCTGCTGGAGCCGGAGGAGGGCGGGGGCGAGGCGTCCGGCCGGCTGACCCCGCCGGTGTCGCTGCGCCGGGTCGCCCAGCAGGCGCTGACCCGCGACACCCCGCCGGACTCCGCCCAGGTGGGCGAGGTGACCGTCTACCCGGAGAACTCGCCCCAGGCGGACTCGCTGGCCGCCGGCCACAGCATCGTCGCCTCCGTGCCGGCCGGTGACCTGGACTCCTGGCTGTCGGAGGACGAGACCCAGGCCCGGCGGATCGAGAAGTTCGGCGTGCACGCGATCCTGTCCGTGCCGCTCCAGGCCCGCGGCACCACCCTCGGCGTGGCCGCCTTCGCCCGCTTCAGCCAGCCGGAGGCGTTCACCCACGACGACGTGCTGCTGGCCGAGGAGGTCACCGCGCGCGCCGCCGTCTGCATCGACAACGCCCGCCGCTACTCGCGGGAGCGGGAGACCACACTCACCCTCCAGCGCAGCCTGCTGCCCCGGACGCTGCCGCGCACGGCGGCCCTGGAGGCGGCCACCCGCTATCTGCCGGCCGCGCGCTCCGGGGTGGGCGGCGACTGGTTCGACGTGATCCCGCTGTCCGGGATGCGGGTCGCCATGGTCGTCGGGGACGTCGTGGGGCACGGCATCCAGGCGTCGGCGACGATGGGCCGGCTGCGCACGGCGGTGCGCACCCTCGCCGACATCGACCTCGCCCCCGACGAACTGCTCACCCACCTCGACGATCTGGTGCTGCACCTGTCGGAGGAGGCGGGCGGCGACTCCGGGCCCGGGGAGGTCGGCGCGACCTGTCTGTACGCGGTGTACGACCCGGTGTCGCGGCGCTGCACGCTGTCCCGGGCGGGGCATCCGCCGCCGGTGGTGATCCCGCCGGGCGGGGCCGCGCACCACCTCGAACTGCCGTCGGGGCCGCCGCTGGGACTGGGCGGGCTGCCGTTCGAGTCGGCGGAGTTCGAGCTGGCCGACGACAGCGTGCTGGCGTTCTACACCGACGGGCTGGTCACCTCGCGGGGGCGGGACCCCGGCCAGGGCGAGGCCCTGCTGCTGGAGGCGCTGTCCGGTGCGTCGGGTCCGCTGGACGAGACGTGCGACCGGGTGCTGAACAGCGTGCTGGCGCCGGGTGGCGCGACGGACGACGTGGCGCTGCTGCTGGCCCGGCTGCGGGGGCTGCCGTCCTCGCAGGTCGCCACCTGGGACATCCCGGCCGACCCGGCGCTGGTGGCGCCCATCCGCAAGCAGGTCCTCGACCAGCTCGCCGCGTGGGAGCTCACCGAGGCCTCGTTCACTGCGGAGCTGGTGGTGAGCGAGCTGGTCACCAACGCCATCCGGTACGGCGCCCCGCCGATCCGGCTGCGCCTCATCCATGACGAGGCGACCTTGATCTGCGAGGTCTCCGACGCCAACCACACGGCTCCGCATCTGCGCCGCGCCAAGACCTGGGACGAGGGCGGCCGCGGCCTGCTCCTGGTCGCCCAGCTCACCCAGCGCTGGGGCACCCGCCACACGGCGGAGGGCAAGACGATCTGGGCGGAGCTGACGCTGGCGGACATGGAGTGACCCCGGCGGGGACCGCTTCCGTGGGGGTCGGCGGTCCCCGCCGGGGCCGGACGCGTCAGTGGCCCGCGATCGGGTGGGGCGTGTACGGCTCGGCGAGCTCCTCGAGCTCCTTGTCCGTCAGGGTGAGGTCGACCGCCGCCACCGCGTCCTCGATGTGGGACGGCTTGGCCGCGCCGACGATCGGGGCGGTGACGGTGTCCTGGTGGAGCAGCCAGGCGAGGGCGACCTGGGCGCGGGGGACGCCGCGGGCCTCGGCGACGCGGGCGACCGCCTCGACGATCGCGCGGTCCCCCTCCTGGTAGAGGGTGCTGCCGAACCGGTCGGTGGCGCTGCGCTCCGTGGTGACGTTCCAGTCGCGGGTGAGCCGGCCGCGGGCGAGCGGACTCCACGGCAGCACGCCGACGCCCTGGTCCGCGCAGAGCGGCAGCATCTCCCGCTCCTCCTCGCGGTAGAGCAGGTTGTAGTGGTTCTGCATGGACACGAACGTCGTCCAGCCGCGCAGTTCGGCGGTGTACTGCGCCTTGGAGAACTGCCACGCGTACATCGAACTGGCCCCGATGTAGCGGACCTTGCCCGCCTTGACGGCGTCGTGCAGCGCCTCCATCGTCTCCTCGACCGGGGTGTGCGGGTCCCAGCGGTGGATCTGGTAGAGGTCGACGTAGTCGGTGCCGAGGCGGCGCAGGCTGTGGTCCAGCTCGGTCATGATCGCCTTGCGGGAGAGGCCCGCGCCGTTGGGTCCGGGCCGCATCCGGCCGTGCACCTTGGTGGCGAGGACGACGTCGTCGCGGCGGGCGAAGTCGCGCAGCGCCCGGCCGACGATCTCCTCGCTGGTGCCGTCCGAGTACACGTTCGCGGTGTCGAAGAAGGTGATCCCCGCTTCCAGCGCCTGCCGGATGAGCGGCCGGGACGCCTCCTCGTCGAGGGTCCACTCGTGGTTGCCGCGGCCGGGGTCGCCGTAGGTCATGCAGCCCAGGCAGACGCGCGAGACCTCCAGGCCCGTCGAACCGAGCTTCACGTACTGCATCGTTGCTGCTCCTGCCGTCGGGAACGGTTGCTGTCGCAGGAGCGAGCGTACGTCTTCGCGCGCACTCGAAGAGGAGTGCGGCTCAGGGGCTGTGCAGCAGGTCCAAAGCCAGCTCCCACCCGAACTCCCTTCGCTCGCCTCCCACTTGCGCCTCGCCCGCGTACGGGTCGGCGAAGCGGACGCCCATGCCGCGCAGACGGGCGACGGAGTCCTGGTAGGCGGGGTGGGCGGCGAGCGCTTCGGCGACGCAGGGCAGGACGGCGATCGGCACGCCGAGCCCGGCCGCCTCGCACAGGGTGCCGACGGCGAGGGTGTCGGCGATGCCGGCCGCCCACTTGTTGACGGTGTTGAAGGTGGCCGGGGCGACCACCACGGCGTCGGGGGCCGGGAAGGGGCGCGGGTCGCCGGGCCGGCGCCAGGCGGAGCGGATCGGGCGGCCGGTCTGCGTCTCGACGGCGGCGGCGTCGAAGAAGCCGTTCATCGCCGTCGGGGTGGCGAAGACGCCGACCTCCCAGTCCCGCTCCTGCGCGGCGGTGATCAGCTTGCTGACGTCCGCGGCGACGCCGGCGGCGCAGACGACGACGTAGAGGAAGGGCTTGTCGGTCACTCCGGCACCCTAGCCAGGGAAAACCGATTGCCGGTACCGGGCGGGGGACGTGAGGATCCTGCCCATGTCCACGCACATGTTCCCGCCGCTCCCGTCCGCCCTCGCCGTCGTCGCGGGCCGACAGCAGCGGTCCGGCGCCCGGGAAGGCACGACTCCCCCGCGCCCGTGACCGCCGCGCTGCTCGCGGGGCTGCTCGCCGGCTACGGCATCGCGATCCCCGTGGGCGCCGTCGGCACCTACCTCGTCTCCCTCACCGCCCGTACGTCCCTGCGCACCGGTGTGTGCGCGGCGCTGGGCGTCGCCACGGCCGACGGCCTGTACGCGCTCGCCGCGGTCCTCGGCGGCTCCGCCCTCGCCTCGGCACTGCGCCCGGCCCTGGGCCCGCTGCGCTGGGTGTGCGTCCTCGTCCTGGCCGCGCTGGCGGCACGGGGCGCGGCGGGCGCGCTACGGCAGCACCGCGACCGCCGCCTCACCATGCGGGCCGTCCCGCCGCCTCCGGGCGCCCTGAGGGCGTTCCTGGCACTGCTGGGCCTCACCCTGCTCAACCCGACCACGGTGATCTACTTCGCGGCACTGGTCCTCGGCTCGCAGGGCGGTTCGGCGGCGGGCGCGGCGGAGCGAACGGTCTTCGTGACGGCGGCCTTCGCGGCCTCGGCTAGCTGGCAGGTCCTGCTGGCGGGGGGCGGGGCGCTGCTGGGCCGGGCGCTGACCGGCCACCGGGGGCGGCTGATGACGGCGCTGGTGGCGAGTGGGGTCATGACGGCGCTGGCTCTGCGGATGGCACTCACACCGGCCTGACGGCCGGTCGTCCTCAAGGGCCGGAGGGGCTGCAAGCAGCCCCTCCGGCACTTGAGGAGCGGGGAGCGAGCCGAAGCCCCGGCATTTCAGCCCCCTCGGCGCTTGAGGAGCGGGGTCCGGGGCGGAGCCCCGGGGCCGGGTACGGGAAGGGGCGGCGGGGGCGGGTACGGGAAGGGGCGGCGGGGCGGAACACCTCGTGCGGCACCCCCGCCGCACCCTCACCGCGCCCGCGCCAGCAGCAACGTGACGTCGTCCTCCGGAGCCCTCGGCAGCGTGTCGACGACAGCCGCACACAGCTCCGCCAGCGATGAGTCGCCACCCCGGGCAAGAGCCCCCCGCACCCGCTCCATCCCGACGTCGATGTCATGCTCCCGGTCCTCGACCAGCCCGTCCGAGTACAGCGCGATCAGCCCCCCCGGAGGCAACTCGAGCACCGCCGCCTCATGAGGCGGCAACCCGTACCCCAGCGGAGTGCCATGCGGCAGATCAGGAAACGCGAGGCTCCCGTCGGCCCCGGTGACAACCGGCGGCGGATGCCCGGCCAGGGCAACCGTGCAGGTACGCACCCCCGGGTCGTACACCGCGTACACACAGGTAGCCCCGACGGAGCAGCACTCCGGGTCCGCCTCGTCCGCCTCCACGAGATGCGCGGAGGTCCGGTCCAACCGGGCCAGCAACTCCGCCGGAGGAAGGTCGAGATCGGCCAGCGTACGGATCGCCGTCCGCAGCCGCCCCATCGCGGCCGCGGCGGCGATCCCGTGCCCCACCACGTCCCCGACGACCAGCGCGAGCCGCCCCCCGGACAGCCCGAACACGTCGAACCAGTCCCCGCCGGCGCTGTACTCCGCGTCGGCCGGGACGTAGTGCGCGGCCACCTCCATGGCGTCGCCCCCGTCCACCCGCCGCGGCAGCAGACTGCGCTGAAGCGTGAGCGCGGCGGTCCGCTCGCGGGTGTAGCGGCGGGCGTTGTCGAGGCTGAGCGCGGCGCGGGCGGCGATCTCCTCGGCGAGCAGCCGGTCGCCGTCGTCGAAGGGCGTCGGGTTGTCCGCGCGGACGAGGACCACCACGCCCATCAGCAGCCCGCGGGCCTGGAGGGGGACGATCAGCAGCGAGTGCATGCCGAACCGGCGGATCTTCTCCGCGCGCGCCGGGTCGTTGTCCAGCCAGGTGCCGGGCGAGGTGTCGATGTGCGGCTGCAGCAAGGGCCGGCCCGTGTGCAGCACCTGCGTGAAGGGCGATGCCTCGGGCACGAACACGGCATCCCCGGACGCCCACAGTGACTCGGGGGCGCCGTCGTGGACGGAGGCGACTCCGGCGCGGCGGAAGGTGGGGACGCGGCCGTCGGCGGTGCCGAGCCGTTCCAGCGGCTCCCCGCCGAGCCGTACCGCCTCCGTCAGATCGACGGTGACGTAGTCGGCCAGCAGCGGCACGGTGAAGTCGGCCAGTTCCTGCGCGGTGCGCACGACGTCCAGGGTGGTGCCGATACGCGCGCCGGCCTCGCTGGCCACGGCGAGACGGTCCTGCACGCCGCGTCCGCTGCGTACGTCCAGCACCAGCAGGGCCACGCCGAGCGGAAGGCCGTCGGGGTCGTCCAGGCGCAGGGCGGTGGCGGCGAGGAAGCGGGGCCGCCGGTCGCCCTGGACCACCGGGACGCGGTACGGGCGGCCGATGACGCAGGCACCGGTGTCGAGCACGTCGCGGACGGTCTCCTCCAGGGCGGCGGCGTCACCTGCCAGCGAGGCGCGGGGCGGCCGGCCTAGCCGCTGCTCGCGGGGGATGCCGTCGTACCGGGTGAGGACGTCGTTGGCCCAGACGCAGCGCAGCTCCGTGTCCCACACGGCGAGCCCGAGGCCCGCGTGCGTGAGCAGGGAGCGCAGCACGGGTCCGGCGGGGCCCCGGAGGAGTTCCTCCGGGCCGGGCGGTCGCGGGTCCGGTGCTGCCACGGTCCAGCCTCCCGGGGTCGGTCACACCTTTGCCGCACGTCAGCGCCGCCGAGGGGGCGGCGAGGCGTGGAGGGGCCCCCGTCCATGGAAACGGGGTCCCGCCGCCACGCGCAACTCGCCCGCCCGTCCTGCCCGCACGTCGGGGGTCGGACGGTGTTTCCTGGGCACTGGTCCTCCACGGCCGGGACACGCCCGGCGCGGACGACTTACGGGTGCGGTGGGGCGGAGCGATGACCGGCCCGGCCGTACAACGCGAGAACGATGGGACGGATGCCAATGCCTCTCGAAGGCGAGTACGAGCCCAGCCCGACGGCCTGGGTGCGGGAACAGGTGGAGCTGATCGAGCGGTCCGGCGGCACGGAGGGGACGACGCTGCAGGGCAAGCCGGTCGTCGTGCTCACCAGCCGGGGCGCGAAGAGCGGCAAGCTGCGCAAGACCCCGGTGATGCGGGTGGAGCACGACGGGCGGTACGCGGTGGTCGCCTCGCTGGGCGGCGCGCCCAGGCACCCCGTCTGGTACTACAACCTGAAGGCCCATCCGCATGTCGAGCTCCAGGACGGCCCGCACACATGGGACATGACGGCCCGTGAGGTGACGGGTGAGGAGAAGGCCGAGTGGTGGAAGCGCGCGGTCGAGGCGTTCCCGCAGTACGAGGAGTACCAGAAGAAGACCAGCCGGGAGATCCCGGTCTTCGTGCTGGAGCGCGTCGACCGGGGCTGACGGGGTGCGCGCACCGGCTCGGGAAAGATTCTCGGACCGGCCGCGCATGAAGCCTCGCCCGCCGGGCACACGAGCGTCAGGCCCCGCCGCGTTCCCCCGTCGCGGCGGGGCTTTCCCCTGCCTCCGCCGCCCCGCGCTCGGTGACGTCGAGGAAGACCTGGGCCGCCTCGGGGACCACCCGGACGATGGACCGCTTGATGCGCACGGCGACCTGTTCCACCCGCTCGCTGTCCAGTCCCGGCACCAGGTCGACACGGGCGGCCACCAGGGCGGTGTCCAGCCCGGTCTTCATGGTGAACAGCGCCTCCACGCTGTCGATCTCCGGCTGGGCGCGCAGCAGTTCCCGGATCCGGTCGCCGGTCCGGGGGTCGGCGGCCTCACCGATGAGCTGGTCGCGGGCCTCGCGGCCGAGCCGGTAGGCGACGTAGCCGAGGAGCAGCCCGATGGCGAGCGAGGCGCAGGCCTCCCACACCACCTGCCCGGTGATCATGTGCAGCGCCATGCCGGCCATGGCGAGGGTGACGCCGACGACCGCGGTGCCGTCCTCGGCGATGACCGTGCGCAGCGCCGGATCGCTCATCCCGCCGCCCTGACGGCGTACCTGGTAGAGGGCGCGCAGCAGCGAGCCGCCCTCGGCGAGGAGGGCCACGCCGAGCACGACGAGCCCGGCGACGTAACCGCTCAGGTGCTCCTCTCCCCCGTTCCGCAGGGCGTCGATCCCCTGGTAGAAGGAGAAGCAGCCGCCCATGACGAAGATGCCGACGGCCGCGAGCAGCGACCAGAAGAACCGTTCCTTGCCGTAGCCGAAGGGGTGACGGCGGTCGGCCGGGCGGCGGCTGCGGCGCAGGGCGGCGAGCAGGAAGACCTCGTTCACGCTGTCCGCCACCGAGTGCGCCGCCTCCGACAGCAGCGCGGGGGACGACGCGACCAGGCCGCCCACGGCCTTGGCGGCCGCGATCACGAGGTTGGCGGCGAGCGCCACCAGCACGGTGAGCCGTGTTCTGCGATCCGATCGTGTAGTCACGACGGCCGATTGCCCCGGTCGGCGCAGCTCATACCGTGCGGTCGGGGGAAAACGGGGAACGCGGTGACAGGGACGACGCAGCACCGACGAGTACCGACGACGGAGGGAGGCCACCATGGGCGGCCGCGACGACGCGGGCGGCGGCAACAGTGCGTACGGCAGGAAGGCGTTCAAACGGTCCCGGGCCCACTTCCAGGACCGGATCACCGCGGACGGGCGGGACGGGTGGCCCGTGGAGGCCGGGCGTTACCGGCTGGTGGTGAGCCGCGCCTGCCCCTGGGCGAGCCGGGCGCTGGTGTCGCGGCGGCTGCTGGGGCTGGAGGACGCGCTGTCCCTGGCGGTCGTGGACCCGATCCAGGACGACCGCAGCTGGCGTTTCACCCTGGACCCGGACGGCCGGGACCCGGTGCTCGGCATCCGCTACCTCAGCGAGGCGTACGACCGGCGGAAGACGGATTACCCGGGCGGGGTGAGCGTGCCGGCGATCGTGGACGTGCCCAGCGGGAAGCTGGTCACCAACGACTACCAGCAGATCACCCTGGACTTCGCGACCGAGTGGACGGCCCTGCACCGTGAGGGGGCGCCCGACCTGTATCCCGAGAAGCTCCGCGACGAGATCGACGCGGTGATGGACGACGTCTTCCGGGACGTCAACAACGGGGTGTACCGGGCGGGTTTCGCCACCGGGCAGGAGGAGTACGAGGCCGCCTTCACGAGGCTGTTCCGGCGGCTGGAGTCGCTGGAGCAGCGGCTGGAGCGGCAGCGGTACCTGGTGGGGGACACCATCACGGAGGCGGACATCCGGCTGTTCACCACGCTGGTGCGGTTCGATCCCGTGTATCACGGCCACTTCAAGTGCAACCTGTGGAAGCTGACGGAGAGCCGGGTGCTGTGGGCGTACGTCCGCGACCTGTACCAGACGCCGGGGTTCGGCGACACCGTCGACTTCGACCACATCAAGCGGCACTACTACCAGGTGCACACCGGCATCAACCCGTCCGGCATCGTCCCCCTCGGGCCCGACCTGTCCGGCTGGACGACTCCCCATCACCGCGAGGAGCTGGGCGGCCGGCCGTTCGGCGACGGCACCCCGCCGGGTCCGGTGCCGCCCGGTGAGGAGATCCCGGAGCGGGGCCGCCCCTGACCGACCACCCCCTGACGACCGAGCGACCAGCCGACCTAGGAGGAGCGACGTGGCGAAGAAGAGCAAGAAGGCGAAGAAGAAGATGCCGCTGGCGTACAAGCCGATCGGCTTCGCGCTGGGATGGACCAGCGGCACCGTGGCGGGCATGGCCTTCCAGAAGACCTGGAAGGTGATCAGGAAGGAGGACAACGCACCGGACGCGCTGGACCGTGACCGCCGCTGGGGCGAGATTCTGCTGGCCGCGGCGATTCAGGGGGCGATCTTCGCGGTGGTGCGGAGTGCGGTGGACCGGGCCGGCGCGAAGGCGATCGAACGGTCCACGGGGACGTGGCCCGTTCCGGACAAGGGTGGCCGCGACTGACCCGGTGCCGTCCCGGGGCTCCGCCCCGGACCCCGTTTCTCGAACGCCGGAGGGGCTACAGGTAGCCCCTCCGGCGTTCGAGGACGAGGCCCGCCAGGGCCGTAGGGGGGCAAGGGGCGCAGCCCCCGACACGCTCACCCCTGCTTGGGTGCCGTAGGCACACCCCTCCGCACCGTGAAGCTGTGACCCGCAGGATCGGCATACCCGCGTTCCTCCGCGGCGCCGGCCGCATCACCACTCTCCGTCGGGCGCCCGCCCAGACTCACGATCTTCCGCTCCACCCCGTCCAGGTCATCCGCCACGAACTCGAGGTGCGCCTGAAGAGAGTTCTCGGGCCGCGGCCAGCTCGGGGCGGTCGCGTTCACGTCGCGGCGCAGGGCCAGGCGGAAGCCGTCGGCGGTGCGGAGCTCCACCCGGTTGGCGGTCGCGTCGACGTGGTCCGCCTCCAGCAACTCCTTGTAGAACTCGGCGAGTTTCTCGGGTTCGGCGCAGTCGAGCACCACCACGCCCGTGGTCACCAGTGCCATGTCTCCTCCGCGGAGTCGGGTGCGGGGCGGTCCCGCCCCGTCTGAGGGACGCCTGTCCGCACTCCCCGCTTTCACGCATCGCCGCCGTAGCCTTCGATCAAAGTGGCGAAAAACTCGGTCGCAACACGAAGACATATGTCATTCGAACATGCTCAAATGCAGTCGTCCGCAAGTAACTCGCGTGTCTGGGGCCGGTGTTGGGGTCGGCGGGCCCCCCGGAGCACCCAGTTGGCTGGAGGCGATGGCGTCGTGCGGTTCGAACCCCCGCCGCTGACGCGGCATCTTCGCGTGCGCCGCGACCGGGGCCACACCGTGCTGGAGTTCCACGGTGAGATCGACATCGCGGCGGCGACCGAGATCGCGCCGCACCTCGATCTGGCGACCGCCGACCCGGACGCCCGCGTCGTCGTCGACCTGACCCACATCACGTTCTTCGACCTGTCCGGCCTGCGTCTGCTCTACCGGGCCCGGCACCGTCTCGCCGACGGACGGCTGCAGTTGGTCTGCGTCCACCCCCTGACCCTGCGGATGCTGCGCATCACCGGCCTGACCCGGCTGCTGCCTCCCCGGCCCTCCCTGGACGCGGCGCTGACCGCGCCCGAGTCGGAGCCCGGACCGGTGCAGGAGTCGCGGGTCCGCCCGCCCGTGCGCCCCCTCCGTGCCCCCGATGACGGAGTCCGTCCCCCAACTCCCCCGTCTGTTCCGTGAGATGGCGGGCATGCGGACGGGAGGAAGGAGGGCCGTCGCCATGACGACTCCGGTGAAGCGACCGACCGCGCGCGTGCCCGGCTGGGTGAAGGCACTGGGCGCGACGGTGGTGGTGCTGGCCGTGCTGTTCGCCGGCATCCGGCTGAGCGTACTGCCGGGCCTGAAGGACCTGTTCGGCACGGAGACCCGCGACCGCTCGGGGCCCGCGCTGCTGGAGTCCATCCAGGACATCAGCCGCTACGACGCCGCCTCGGGCAACTTCCAGGTGGTGGTGGACCTGGAGAAGGACACCAAGTACCTGCCGGACGCGATCCGCGGCAGCCGCACCCTGTACGTGGGCGCGGGCGCCGTCGACGCGTACGTGGACCTCGGCGGGCTGAAGGAGGGCGACGTCCGGGTGGACGAGGACCGCACCTCGGCCGTCCTGCGGCTGCCCCATGCCCGTCTCGGCACCCCCGCGCTGGACGTGGACCGCTCCTACGCCGTCTCCAAGCAGCGCGGCCTGCTCGACCGGCTCGGGGATCTGTTCTCGGACAACCCCAACAGCGAACAGGCCGTGCAGAAGCTCGCCGTGCGGCACATACGGGAGGCGGCCGAGGAGAGCGAGCTGACCGCGCGGGCGGAGACCAACACCCGGCAGATGCTCCAGGGTCTGCTGCGTTCCCTGGGGTTCGAGCGGGTGCGGATCACCTTCGCTAGCTGACCGGACTGTGCCGCCCGACCGGGGGTAACCGCCGTAGCACTCACGCACCTTGACGACTGGAGGACTTCCGATGGCCCGCGCCGCCCCCCAACCGCTCCCGCTGCCCCTCAGGCTTCTGGTGCTCCTGTGCGCCTTCGCCGTGATGGTGGTCTTCGCGGTGGTGCTGGCCCGGCTCACGCTGCAGCCGTCCCCCGCCTCGGAGGCCCTGACGCACACCAATCTGCACCCGGGCCGCTCCCTGCGGGCCTACCTGGACCAGCCGGGGCTGCGCGACGCGGTCAAGCAGATCGGCGGCAACATCCTGCTGGGCGTGCCCTTCGGGGTGCTCGCGCCGGTCGTCGCGCCGCGCACCCGGGGCTTCCTGCGAATCCTCGTCCTGACGGCCGTGGTGATGCTGCTGGTCGAGGTGGCGCAGGGCCTGCTGGTCACCGGCCGCGCCTTCGACATCGACGACGTCATCCTCAACACGGCCGGGGCGCTGCTCGGTTATCTGCTGATGGGCCGGCGGATGAGCAGGGCCGTGCACGCGCGCCGCAAGAAGGAGTGACCCCGCCGCACGGCACGCCGTACGCCTCCGTCCCCCGCGGGCGGAGGCGTACGGCCGTTCAGGGCTTCTCCTTCTGCTCCTCGCGGACCCGGGGGGCCTGGCGCGAGGACCAGGTGAACTTGTCCCCGCCCACCCAGCGGACCGTGTCGGGGTCGTCCAGGTCGTGCACCGTGATGCCGTACGCGGCGGCCGCCTGCAGCACGTCGGTGATGGACCTGGCCTCGCCGACGACCTGTCCGTCGATCTCCACGATCCGGAACGGCGGGTCTCCCGGCTGCACCCCGAGCACCGTGATCCGCGGCTGTGACATGTACGGACTCGCGCTTTCGGTCATGCATCGAGAGTAGACCCAAACGGCATGATCACGGCTTCCCGGACATGACCACCCGAGGTCGCTCAGGGGCGGCGCCACTCGTGGCTGGTCAGGTGGGATCCTGCCTGCGGTCCCATGCGGAGCATCCCGCCGTCCACGCTCCACGAGGCGCCGGTGACGTACGAGGCGTCGGGGCCGGCGAGGAAGGCGATCACCGCGGCGACCTCCCGGGCGTCGCCGGGGCGGCCGAGGGGGATGCCGGGGCGGCTCTCGGTGTGCGGGTCGGTGTCCTCCTGGCCGGTCATCGGGGTGGCGATCTCGCCCGGCGCGACCGCGTTCACCGTGATGCCGTGCTCGGCCAGCTCCAGCGCCATCACCTGGGTGAGCAGCCCGAGACCGCCCTTGGCCGCGCAGTACGGGGCGGCCCCCACGCGCGGCTGGTGCTCGTGCACCGAGGTCACGTTGACGATCCGGCCGCCGTCGCCCTGCCGGATCATGTGCCGCGCCGCCTTCTGCGAGCACAGGAACGGGCCGAGCAGGTCGACGTCGAGGACCTCGCGCACCTTCTCGGGCTCCAGGTCGAGGAAGGGCGTCATGGTGCCGGTGCCGGCGTTGTTGACCAGCACGTCGACGCGTCCCAGCCGGTCGCCCAGCTCGTCCACCGTGTCGGCGGCGCCGGGCAGCTCGGTGAGGTCCAGGTGGGCGACCTCGGCGCGGCAGCCGTGCGCGCGCACCTCCTCGGCGGTCTCCTCCGCGCCCTCGCGGTCGGTGAGATACGTGATCCCTACGTCCATGCCGGCGGCGGCGAGCCGTACGGCGGTGGCCCGGCCTATGCCGGAGTCCGCGCCGGTGACCAGGGCGACCTTGCCGTTGACGGGGGTGGAGAGGGACATACGGGCCTCCTCGTCGTCGGTGTCCGGGGTGCCGGGTCGCAGTACCCGTGGCGGCGCGCGCCAACCACCCCCGGCGCGGCGTGCGGCTCCGTACGCGCTGGGGAACCCTGGAGCGAGGAGGTGACCATGGACCCCGTGGAGGCGCTGGAGGACATCGCGTTCCTGCTGGAGCGGTCGCTGGCCCCGACGTACCGGGTCAGGGCGTTCCGCACCGCGGCGCGCACGCTGGCGGAGCTGGGCCGGGACGAGGTGCGCGAGCGGGCGGCGGCCGGGACGCTGGAGCGGCTCAAGGGCGTGGGGCCGAAGACCGCGCAGGTGGCGCGGGAGGCGCTGGCCGGGGACGTGCCGGAGTATCTGCGGAAGCTGCGCGAGCAGGCGGAGGCGGAGTCCGCGGACCGGGCGGGCGGGGAGCTGCGGGCGCTGCTGCGCGGGGACTGCCATCTGCATTCGGACTGGTCGGACGGGGGCAGCCCGATCGAGGAGATGGGCCGTACCGCCGCCGCGCTGGGCCACGAGTGGGCGGTGCTGACGGACCACTCCCCCCGGCTGACCGTGGCGCGCGGCCTGTCGGCGGAGCGGCTGCGGGAGCAGCTGGACGTGGTCGAGGAGCTGAACGGGACATGGGCGCCGTTCCGGCTGCTCACCGGCATCGAGTGCGACATCCTCGAGGACGGCTCCCTCGACCAGGAGCCGGAGCTGCTGGATCGGCTGGACGTGGTCGTGGTGTCCGTGCACTCCAAGCTGCGGATGGACGCCCGGTCGATGACCCGCCGGATGGTGGCGGCCGTGCGGAACCCGCACTCCGACATCCTCGGGCACTGCACCGGCCGGCTGATCAGCGGGCGCGGGCGGCCGGAGTCGGAGTTCGACGCGGACCAGGTGTTCGCGGCGTGCGCGGAGACCGGCACCGCCGTGGAGATCAACAGCCGGCCCGAGCGGCTCGACCCGCCCCGGCGGCTGCTGCGGCGGGCGGTGGACGCGGGGGTGCTGTTCTCCGTCGACACGGACGCGCACGCGCCCGGGCAGCTGGACTGGCAGATCCTCGGGTGCGCCCGCGCCGAGGAGTGCGGGGTGCCGCCGGAGCGGGTGGTGACCACCTGGTCGCTGGAGGAGCTGCTCGCCTGGTCGCGGGAGCACAGGACGCCCGCGGGCGTGGCGGGCCGACTCGGTGGTACCCGTACGGGTCCGCGAGGAGAGGAAGGACCTTCATGACACGGGCGGCGGTCTTCGACGTCGACGGCACTCTGGCCGACACCAACCATCTGCACGTCACGGCCTGGTGGGAGGCGTTCCGGCAGGCCGGGCACCAGGTGCCCATGCACGCCGTCCACCGCGCCGTGGGGCTGCCCTCCACCGATCTGATCGCGCATCTGCTGGGCGAGGACCGGGACACCTCGCGGGACGCGGAGCTGAGCGCGGCGCACAAGACGCTGTACGGGCAGTACTTCGACCGGCTGCCCGCCCTTCCCGACGCCGGGCGGCTCCTCGAGCGGCTGCACGACGGCGGCTGGACGGTGGTGCTCGCCACCTCGGCCGGCGGGGCGGAGCTGGACGCGCTGCGCCGCGCGATCGGCGCGGACCGGGCGATCTCCGCGACGGCGAGCGCCGACGACGTCGACGAGGGCAAGCCGGCGCCCGAGCCCGTCGAGCACGCGCTGGAGCTGGCCGGGGCGCCCGCCGAAAACGCGGTGTTCGTGGGCGACACGGTGTGGGACATGCGGGCGGGGACGCGGGCCGGGGTGCGCTGCGTGGGCCTGCTGTGCGGCGGCATCCCGCGCGCCGACCTGACGGAGGCGGGCGCGGACGCGGTGTACGACGACCCGGCGCACCTGCTGGCGTCGCTGGCCGACTCTCCCCTCGCGTGAGATTCCGCATGCTTGCCCACCGGTCCGGCAGGGAAACCGCAGGCCCATGACGCGGGTGATCGACGGGACGGGAAGCGACAGAGCGACGTCGGGGCGGCTGGCCCGGGCCGTGGACGCGGTGCGCTGGGAGGCGAACTCGGTGGGCCGGGCGGCGCGGGCCGTCGTGCGCGGGCCGGGGCGGGAGAGGGACCTGCTGGTCCAGTCGCTGAAGGCGGCGCTGGCGGCGCTGCTGGCCTGGCTGGTGGCGCAGGTGTGGCTCGGCGACCCGATGGCGCTGATGGCGCCGTGGGTCGCGCTGGTGCTGGTGCAGGCCACCGTGTACAGCTCGCTGGTGACGGGGGCGCGGCAGTTCGCCGCGATCTGCATCGGCGCTCTGGTGGCATCGGGCGCGCAGGCGGTCACCGACGACAACACGGGCGCGCTCGCCCTGTCCGTACCGGTGCTGGTGCTGCTGTCGAACTGGCGGCGCTTCGGCGACCAGGGCATCTACGCGGCGACCACGGCCGTCTTCACCATCGCCTCGGGCACGGTGAGCGTGGAGGCGGTGGGGCACCGGCTGGGGCAGGCGGCGCTCGGCGCGGTCATCGGCGTCGCGGTGAACGCGTTGGTCCTGCCGCCGGTGCATCTGCGGGACGTACGGGAGAACCTGGCGGCGCTGGCCCGGGAGGCGGGCGAGGTGCTGAGCGCCGTCGCGGAGGACCTGCGCGAGGGCGAGTGGGACGCGCAGACGGCGGTCGGCCGGCTGAACACGGCGAAGCGGCTCCAGGACCGGCTGGACGCGCTGCGCTCGGCGCGCGGCTGGAGCAGGGAGAGCCTGCTGCTGACGTCCGGGTGGCTGCGCAAGCTGCACCGGGCGCCGACGGAGGCGCTGCCGTCGGAGGACGAGGACGAGCGGCTCGGCCGGATCACCGGCCACGTCATGGCCCTGACCCGCAGCCTGGCCGTCGCGGCGGACGAGGAGCGCTCCGCCGCCGCGCCCGACCCGGAGGTGCTGCGCTCCTACGGGAAGCTGCTGGAGCTGCTCGGGGACAGCTGCCGTGCGGAGGCGGACCGGCTGCTGGGTGAGGAGGAGCCCGGTGACCCGCTGCTGGACGAGCGGACCGGCGCGGCGATGCGGGAGCTGCACATCTCGCTCCAGGAGGGCCTGACCCAGGAGGCGGTACAGGGCGCGGCCCGGACGGCGGTGCTGGGCACGCTGGTGCTCCAGGCGGAGAACCTGTGGGCCGACCTGAACCCGGAGGCGCGGGGCCGCTGACCGGCGCGGCCGGGTGGTGACACACGTCACCGCTCGATACGGCCGCGGGCGGAACACAGCGAGGCTGTTGCCCGTTGAACAGACCGTGGGTGCGGATGGGACAGTGTCCCCGGGCCTCACCATCCGCCCACAGGGACGATCGTTCGGCTGAAGCCCTGTGGTGCCTTTCGCCGAGAGGCGACCGCCATGCGCACCCACCTGTTTGCCGCCCCGGCCGTGATTCCCCCGTCACGGCCGGGGCTCTTTTTCGTGCCCGCGCACGGGGTACCCGGACCGCTCCGCGGAAGCAGTGCGGCCGGAGGGAGCGGAACGTGAGCAGCGCAGCGGGACTCAAGGTCGTCGTCACGGGCGCCACCGGGAACGTCGGGACCAGCGTGGTGCGGGCCCTCGTGGAGGAACCCGAGGTGGGTTCCGTACGGGGGCTGGCGCGGCGGATTCCCGACTGGTCTCCGCCGAAGACGGAGTGGGCGGCGGTGGATCTGGCCTCGGACCGGTTCGACCTGGTGCGGGAGTTCGCCGGCGCCGACGCGGTGATCCATCTGGCCTGGGCGTTCCAGCCCACGCACGACCCGGCGACCACTTGGCGCAGCAACGTGCTCGGCAGCATGCGGGTGTTCGACGCGGTGGCCCGGGCGGAGGTGCCGACGCTGGTGCACGCCTCGTCGGTGGGGGCGTACTCCCCCGGCCCCAAGGACCACGCGGTGGACGAGTCGTGGCCGACGCACGGCTGGCCGGACGCCGCGTACTGCCGCGAGAAGGCGTATCTGGAGCGGGCCCTGGACATCGTGGAGCGCGACCGGCCCGCGCTTCGGGTGGTGCGGATGCGGCCCGCGTTCCTCTTCAAGCGCGAGTCGGCGAGCGAGCAGCGGCGCATCTTCGGCGGGCGCCACCTGCCGGGGCAGCTGGCGCGCCCCGACCTGCTGCCGTTCCTGCCGGACATCCCCGGCCTTCGGATGCAGGTGCTGCACACGGACGACGCGGCGCAGGCGTACCGGCTGGCGGTGCTGTCCGCGGAGGCGCGGGGTCCGTACAACCTGGCGGCGGAGCCGACGGTGGACGTGGATCTGCTGGGCGAGATGTTCGGGACGCGCCGGGTGCGGCTGCCGCGCGCGGCGGCCCGGTCGGCGGTCGCGGCGGCGTGGGGACTCCGGCTGCTGCCGGCCTCCCCGCATCTGTTCGACGCGGTGCTGCGGCTGCCGCTGATGGACTGCACGCGGGCGCGGGTGGAGCTCGGCTGGCGGCCGACGCGCGCGGCGACGCAGGTGGTGGAGGAGTTCCTGCTGGGCATGCGGCAGGGCGCCGGGGAGAGCACGGCGCCACTGCACGGCAGCGCCGTCGGCTGAGGCGCGCTTGCGCGGGGCTGTGCGGGGTACCCGCGAGGGCCGTACGGATGAAGGGAGAGCGTCGTGACCGACCATCGCCTCGAAGGCCCCGGTGAGAACGGCGTGGGCGTCCCCCGGGACCTGCCCGACCAGCAGGCCGGCCCCGACGAGGACCCCTGGGAGGTCGCCCCGGCCGCGGCGGAGCGGGAGAGCGAGCGCAAGTCCGAGGAGTCGGACGGCCCGGACTCCGAGGAGGACGTCCCCGACACGGACGAGGCAGGCACGGGCCGCCAGGGCGCGCCCCATTCGGCGGCGTCCTACCCGGAGGCACCGGTACCGGACGAGTCGACGGGCTGACGTCCGGGGCGCGCGCCAACTGGGTGCCGGTGCCACCGGGGCCGGTTCGGGGCGGCTGCCGCCCCGAACCCGCAGAGCGCCGGGTACCTCAGCCCGGTACGCGGTCCCCGGAGAGCCCGCGCCAGGCAGGCACCGGCACCGCCGGGCCCGGTTCGCAGGCGCGGGCCGGCCGCGCCGCGTCCGTTCGCGGCGGACGCCTGGCCGGAGCGGACCGCCACGCGTCTCCGCGCGCTTGCGGGGCCCGGGCGCCGGGCGGGGCGCTGCCGGGCCCGGTTCGGGGTGCGGGCGCCCCGAGGGAACACGCCGTCAGGCGCTCAGCGCGGCACCCGGTCCCGGAGGGCCTCCCGCCAGGCCGGGGCCGGGACCGTCGGGTCCGGTTCGGGGCGGCGGCCGCCCCTGTCGAAGAAGTCGGCCAGCGGCAGGATCGCCGCGCCGACCGTCACCGCGTCCGGGCCCAGCTTTCCGAGTTCGATCGTGACCCGTTCCGCCGGATGGCGCAGTGCGTACGAGAGGGCGTGGCGGCGGACCGCAGGCAGGAAGCGGGAGCCTAGCTGGAGGCCGGCCCAGCCGCCCATGAGGATACGTTCCGGCTGGAAGAGGTTGATCAGGTCGGACAGGCCCGCGCCCAGGTACTCGGCGGTCTCCTCCAGCACCGCGAGGGCGACGGGGTCGGCGTCCGCGCCGTCGGCCGGGTAGGCGGCGGCGAGCATCGCGGTGAGCGCCGTCTCCTCGTCGGTGTCCTCCGGGACCCGGCCGCCCTCCTCGCGCCAGCGGGCCAGCAGCGATTCCGCGCCCGCGTACGCTTCCAGGCAGCCCGGCGCGCCGCACCTGCAGCGGCGGCCCCGGACCCGTACGGTCAGGTGCCCCCACTCCACCGCCCGGCCGTGCCGTACCTCCGGCGTGACCAGGCTGGCGCCGACGCCGGAGCCGAAGAGGACCACGAGGGCGTTCTCCGCGCCGCGTCCCGCGCCGAACCACATCTCCGCCTGGCCGAGCGTCCGGGCGCCGTTGTCGATGAAGTACGGCACGCCGTCGGGCAGCGGAGAGCTGTCACGCAGCAGGGACTCCAGCGGGACCGCGTCCCAGCCGATGGTCTGCCCGTGCACGACCGCGCCCCGTTCGGCGGTGCGCTCGACGATGCCGGGCACACCGATGCCGACGCCGAGAAACCGCTCGGGCGCCAGTTCCGCCGCGGCGAGCACCTCGTCGATGCCGGAGCGGATGTGGTCCACGATGACCTCGACCTCGTACCGCTGCTGCTCCAGCGGTCGTTCGGTGCGGGCCAGCTCGGTGAGGGCGAGGTCGAACAGCTCGACGCGGACGCGGGTCTCCCCGACATCGACGCCGATCATGTGACCGCTCGTGGGGGCCACGCGCAGCAGGGTGCGGGGGCGGCCGCCGTCGGAGTCGACGCTGCCGGCCTCCTCGACCAGTCCGTCGGCGATCAGGTCGGCGACGACGTTGCTGACGGAGCCGGAGCTGAGGCCGGTCGCGGGGCCGAGTTCGAAGCGGCTGAGGGGGCCGTCGAAGTAGAGCCGCTGCAGCACGGCCGTACGGTTGGCCCGTCTGAGGTCGCGCACCGTGCGCCCGTTGCCCGCCATGTGGCTCCCCTCCCATGCACCCGGCCCGACCTGCAACATACCTCCGGGCGGCGCCCCGGCGCGACTTTCCCTCCCCCTTAGTTCACGATGTGAACTTACTTGCCTTGTCGATTTCCTCCAGGGTGGCCGTCAGGTGCGGGCCGACCCTCTCCCGTACCCGGCGCGCGTCCTCCGCGCCCACCGCCCGGGGCACCGTCTCCGTCAGCATGATCAGGTCGAGGTAGGCGCGGTACAGCGCGAGGCGCAGCCGGGCGTCCTCGTCGAGGACCGCGGGGCCGCCCTCCTCCGTGTAGCCGGCGAGGAACGCGTCGTCCCGCTCGATGTCGTCGAGGAGCGCCAGGGAGACGAAGTCGGCGAGGGGGTCACCCCAGAACATCCGCTCACCGTCGATGAGTCCGCCGATGCGGGCGGGTGCGTCCGGACCGTCCCGGTCGACCAGGATGTTGCCGGGCCACAGGTCGAAGTGGACCAGCACCGGCACGGTGACCGCGTCCAGCGCGGGAGCGGCGGCCCGGAACACGGCGGCCACCTCGTCCACGGGGCAGGGCAGCCAGGGCCGGTGGTCGTGGGCGTCGGCGAGCACGGCGTCGGTCATCGCGGTGAACGCGGTCCGCCAGTCGGGTGCGAGCGGGCCGAGGGCGCCCGTGGGGTAGCCGTACGCGGTGCCGGTGACCCGGTGCAGCCGCGCCACCTGGCGGCCCAGTTCCGTACGGAGGGCGTCGCGCTCCTCGTCGGAGGGCGCCGCCTCGGGCCAGGGCACGCCGGGACACGCGGTGAGCAGCAGGTGCGGTTCGGCGTCGTCCGGGGCGAGGGACACGGCGCGCGGCGCGGGCACCCCGGCCCGCTCGGCCCCGGCGCAGAAGTCGGCCTCCGCGACCAGAAGTCGCCTCTCGTGGCGCAGTCCGGGAACGGTGGGCGGCGGCGGGACCTTCAGGACGTAGCGGGTACCGTCGGACAGGAGGATCTCCTCGACGGTGTTGTAGGTGCCTCCGGCCAGCGGACGCACGCCGGACAGAGCACCCGGCGGCAGACCGGCGTCCGCGAGCACCCTGCGGGCCCGTTCCCAGGAGTCCCCCATCGGGCGTACCCCTCCCCCTCGGCGACTGCGGTACAGCGTACGGCGCGCTTCCGGGCGGGATGCCGGGACGGTGGGCGGCGGACCGCGCGCGGCGGAAAACCGTTGGCTCCGGCGCGGGACGGGTCCCTACGCTGGCCGCCGAAACCTAGACCCCCTAGGTTTGACGGAACATCACAGGAGACGCCCTCATGAAAGCTCTCACCGAGCGGGACATCCGCGGTTCGTTCATCAACTGCTCGAAGGGTGAGGCGAAGCGGCTGCACGTGCCCCGGGACCTGGACGGGCGTCCGTGGGACGACCTCGACTTCCTGGGCTGGGGCGATCCGGGCGCGCCCGACCGCAGCTATCTGGTCGTCGAACGGCAGGACGAGCTCGTCGGAGTGGCGATGCGCTTCCAGCCGGCCCAGCGGGGCTTCCTCCACCGCAGCATGTGCTCCCTGTGTCTGACGACCCATCCGCGCGGCGGGGTGTCGCTGATGACCGCGCGGAAGTCGGGCCCGGCGGGCCGCGAGGGCAACTCGGTCGGCGCGTACATGTGCACCGACCTGGCCTGCTCCCTGTATCTGCGCGGCCTGAAGGTGCCGGAGACCGGGGCGCGGTTCGAGGAGAGCCTCACCCTGGAGGAGCAGATCGACCGTACGCGGCAGAATCTCCTCGCCTTCATCGACAAGCTGTGACCCCGTCGGGCGACGGGGTGTGGTCCCGTTGCCGTACCCCGGGCGACTGCCGTCACGGCAAACACGTTCGTCACACGCGTGGAGGGGGAACCGTCCGAGGATGCACGTCGTACGCCAGATGACCGCGCCTGCCGTCCGGTGGCTCAAGCAGCACCGTGATCCGCTGACCGTGCAGACGGTGCGGTCGGCGGCCGCGGCGACCATCGCCTACGTCATCGCGGTCCGCCTGAGTCCGGAGGCCGCGCCGCTCACCGCTCCCCTGACGGCGCTGCTCGTCGTCCAGGTCACCCTGTACTCGACCCTGAGGATGGGTCTGCGCCGGGTGAACTCCGTGGTGACGGGCGTGGTGCTGGCGATCCTCTTCAGTCTGCTGGTGGGTCTGACCTGGTGGAGCCTCGGGCTGCTGATCCTCGCGGCGCTGATCGCCGGCCACATCGTGCGGGCGGGCGAGTTCGTGCCCGAGGTGGCGATCAGCGCGATGCTGGTGCTCGGCGTGACCGCGCACGGCGACACGGCCTGGGCGCGCATCGTGGAGACGCTGATCGGCGCGTTCGTCGGGATGGGGTTCAACCTGCTGCTGGCGCCCCCCGTATGGGTGGAGGAGGCCGGCGAGTCCATCGAGGAGCTGGCGCGCCGGGTACGGCAGCTGATGCTGCGGATCGGCGAGGAGGCCGCGGGCCGTCCGCCCGCGGCGCGCGCGGCGGCCCGGCTGCACGAGGCGCGGCGCCTCGACCACGACATCAGCGAGGTGGACGCCGACCTGCGGCAGGCGGAGGAGAGCCTGCGGCTCAACCCGCGTGTCCGGGAGGGGCTGCTGCACCGGGTGGTGCTGCGTACGGGTCTGGACACGCTGGAGATCTGCACGGTGGTGCTGCGGGTGCTGGCCCGCACGCTGACCGACCTGGCGAAGGAACGGGAGCCGGAACGTCTCTTCTCGGAGGAGACGGGCCAGGTCTTCGAACAGCTGCTGGCGGAGATCGCCGACGCGGTGGTCAGCTTCGCGGTGCTGGTCACCACGAGCGTGAGCGCCAACGCCGAGTCGGCGGAGGAGCGGCTGTCCTCGCAGCTGCGGCAGGCGGCCGGCACCCGCGACAAGCTGGCGGAGCTGCTGTACGAGGAGGCGCGGCGCGACCGGGACCGGTGGCAGTTGCTGGGCGCACTGCTGACCGAGGTCAACCGCATCCTCGACGAGATGGACACCGAGCACCGCACCCGCCGCCTGTTCGAGGAGCTGGACCGCCACTCGCGGGAACAGCGCGAACGGCTCCCCCGAATCACCCGCATGCGGGACCGGCTGTCCGGTCTCCTGGGCCGCATCCGGGGCCTGTTCCGCCGCGACCGGGAGGGGAAGGCGGCGGGGCGGGGCTGAGGGGACGGCGACGAGGCCCGCCGTGCACACCCCGTTGTCTTTTTCGCGGTCCTGCAAGAGGGCCGCTGGCCTCCGGGCCCGGCATGACTGTTGCCCCCCGGGCCCCGGCAGGCGGGCCACCCCCGTGCATCTGCCTCCGGGCCCTTGGAAGGCGTGCGCCCGGAAGGACGCGTGTCTCCGTGCCCGGAGGGCGGGGGCCCGCGCCCCTGCGGAAACGGCCGCGTCCCGCCCGCGCGAGCGGGTTTCCCTTGCGTTCGACCCGTGATCGACGCCAAGGTTGCCCGAGGCGAGCGGGACGGGAGACGACCTGAGGTGCGTGTGATGACGAGGGCCGGATGGAGCAGGCGTCGCTTCGTGGGCGCGTTCGCGGGGACGGCCGCCGGGATGTCGCTGCCCGCCTGCGACGGCGGCTCCCACCCGTCCGACGCCCCGACCCCGCCGGCCCCGGCCACGGTGACCGGCCCGCCCACGCCGAGCGCGACGCCCTCGGGTCCGCGCCCGCTGTACCTGGGCACGTACACCTCGGTCGACGGCGGCGGCGAGGGCATCGGGACCGCGACGTACGACCCGGCGACGGGGCGGATCAGCGGCGGGGGCGTCATCGGCGGGGTGGGCGACCCGTCGTTCCTGGCGGTGCACCCGGACGGCCGGACGCTGTACGCGGTGAACGAGCGGGAGGACGGCGCGGTGACCGCCGTACGGCTGTCCGACCGGAAGGTGCTGGGGAGCAGCGCCACCGGCGGGTCCGCACCGTGCCATCTGTCGGTGCATCCCGGCGGGGAATTCCTGCTGAGCGCCGACTACGGCTCGGGCACGGTCGCGGTGCACCGGATCGAGGCGTCGGGCGCGCCGGGCGGGCGCACGGACCTGGTCACCCACTCGGAGCCGGCGCCGGGCCCGGGTCAACAGGGCCCGCACGCGCACCAGTTCCTCACCGCCCCGGACGGCGGCCACGTCCTCGCCGTGGATCTGGGCACGGACACCGTGTACACGTACCGCCTCGACGAGAAGGCCGGCACCCTCACCGAGGTGTCGCGGGCGACCGCGCGGGCCGGCGCGGGACCGCGCCAGCTGACCTTCCACCCCGGCGGGCGGTACGCCTACCTCGCCAACGAGCTGGACGACACGGTGACGGTGTGCGCGTACGAGCCGCAGTCGGGGCGGCTGACGATCGGGGAGCCGCAGCCGACGGGCTCGGACCCGCAGGCCGGCACCAACTACCCGGCGCAGCTCGTCGTCACCGGCGACGGCCGGTGGGCGTACCTCGCGAACCGGGGCCACGACAGCGTCGCGCGGTACGCCGTCGAGGAGGACGGGGCCCGGCTGCGCCTGCTCGGCACGGTGCCGGTGGGCGGCGACTTCCCGCGCCACATCGCCCTCTCCCCCGACGGCGGGCTGCTGTTCACGGCGAATCAGAAGTCGGGCGACGTCAGCGTGTTCCGCGTGGACGCGGACAGCGGTGAGCTGAGCCCGGCGGGCGAGCCGTTCGCGTCACCCGTCGCCGTCTGCGCGCTGCCCCTGTAGCGGACGGGGGCAGGACGCGGCGGCCGCCTGCGACAGCAGGACGTGCATCCGCTCGGTGAGCTGCGAGACGTCATCGGCGGGCGCGTGGAACGCCAGTCGTGCGTCACCGTCGGTGCGGGCGCGTTCGATGCGCAGGGTCAGTCCGTGCCGGTCCACGGCGAGCGGCCGTACCCGGACCGCGCCCTGCAGGCTCGCCGGGTCGACCAGGCGGGTGAGGCGGTCGACGGCGTCGGCGTGGCAGTCCGCGAGGTGGGTCAGCAGCCGCGCCTCGGCGCCGGCCAGCGGGTCGGGCGCGGCGGCGGCGAACTCGTCGGCGCCGACCATCAGCGCGCCGGAGGGCCTGCGCAGGACCACACGGGTGGGCCGCAGCTCCAACCGGCCGCCCTCGACGGAGAACCACCCGGCGATCCACACCCGGGAGCGGACGCGGTCGCGCACGGGGACGGGGGCGACGTCGGCGAACTCCAGCACGGCGGACGGCTCTCCGCGCGGCGCGCAGACCGCGGCGGCGAGCAGGGCGCCGTCCTCGGGCACCTCCAGCAGCACCCGCCCGTCGTCCGTCACGGTGTGCGCGCCGACCAGTTCCTCGCGGGTGCCCTCCGCGGTCACCGTGCAGGACCATGCGGCGGCGAGCACGGAGCGGGCCCGCTCGGCCGCGCCCGGTGCGGCGGCCCAGCCGTGCGTGTGGTCACCCATTCCCAACCTCCTATTAGGTAAGCCTTGCCTAACCTATCGAAGATCGAGGCGTGCGCCAACCGGCCCCGGTGATCTTTGCGGAACTTTCAGGGGCACTCAGGGCGTGAGGACGCCCAACAGCGCACGCGCGCACAGGTCCCGTACCTGGTCGCGCTCCAGTCGCGCCCCGCGCAGCCACTCCAGACAGACGGCCGTGGTGAACGCCAGCCAGCCGCGCACCGCGAGCCGGGTGTCCGGCCGCTCCTCCAGCGCGGGACCGAACTCGGGGTCGGCGGCGAGCGCGGCGAGGATCTGCCGCTCCTGGGCGGCCAGCGCCCGCCGGTAGACCCGCCGCACCGCCTGGTCCCCCGCCGCGTCGGCGCGATGGAAGGCGCGGTAGCCGTGCGCGTGGGACTCGACGTACTCCAGATAGGCGTCGAGCCCGGCGGTGAGCTGCTCGCGCACCGGGACGCCCGGCACCGGCGCCGTCATCCGCAGCATGCGCTCGCTCTCGCGCTCCACCACGGCCGCGAAGAAGTCACGTTTCGCCGGGAAGTAGTGGTAGAGCAGCCCGCGCGACACCCCGGCGATCTCGGCGACCTGCTCGATCCACACCTCGTCGTACGGGCTCTCGGAGAACAACCGCGCACCCACGGCGAGCAGTTGCTCCCGGCGTTCCTCGGTGCTGAGCCGGCGGCGCGCCCGCCCGCCCTGGTCCACGGCCATTCCCGCACTGTAGTTGACGCCGGTCCGGCCGTCGGATCAGACTAAGACCGCGTTATTGAACTCACGTGCAACACGTCGCCACTCGCTCGCCGGACCGAAGGAGACCGTGTCATGGCGGAGACGACGGCACGGGCCGCTGTGCCGAAGGGATTCCGCAGCGCGGAGCAGGGCTGGCCCGCACTGCACCGCATACCGCGTCCGCCGTACCGGCTGCCGCTGCTCGGCGACGTCGTCGGGGCGAGCAGACGCACGCCCGTGCAGGACTCACTGCGGCTCGGCCGCCAGTTGGGGCCGATCTTCCGGCGCCGGGCGTTCGGCAACGAGTTCGTGTTCACCTGGGGTTCCCGGCTGGTGGCCGACCTGGCCGACGAGTCGCGGTTCGCCAAGCACGTGGGTCTGGGCGTGGCCAATCTGCGCCCGCTCGCGGGCGACGGCCTGTTCACCGCGTACAACCACGAGCCCAACTGGCAGCTGGCGCACGACGTGCTGGCGCCCGGGTTCAGCCGGGAGGCGATGTCCGGCTACCACCCGATGATGCTGTCGGTGGCGGCGCGGCTGACCGAGCACTGGGACCGTGCGGCGGCGGACGGCCGGTGGGTGGACGTGCCCGGCGACATGACCAAGCTGACGCTGGAGACCATCGCGCGCACCGGCTTCGGGCACGACTTCGGCTCTTTCGAACGGTCCCGCCCGCACCCGTTCGTCACGTCGATGGTCGGCGCGCTCTCGCACGCGCAGCGGCTGAACAACGTGCCGCCGCCGCTGGCCCCGCTGCTGCTGCGCCGGGCGAACCGGCGCAACGCCGAGGACATCGCGCGCCTCGGCCACATCGTCGACGAGGTGGTCCGCCGCCGGCGTGCGGACGGACACGGGGACGGCGACCTGCTGGACCGGATGCTGGAGACGGCGCACCCGGTCACCGGGGAGCGGCTGTCACCGGAGAACGTGCGCCGCCAGGTCATCACCTTCCTGGTCGCCGGCCATGAGACCACCTCCGGGGCCCTGTCCTTCGCCCTGCACTACCTCTCCCTCCACCCGGAGGTGGCGGACCATGCCCGCGCCGAGGTGGACCGCGTCTGGGGCGACACGGACACGCCCGCCTACGACCAGGTCGCCCGCCTCCGCCACGTCCGCCGCGTCCTCGACGAGTCGCTGCGGCTGTGGCCGACGGCGCCGGCGTACTCGCGTGAGGCGACGCGGGACACGGTGCTGGCGGACGAGCATCCGATGCGGCGCGGCGCGTGGACGCTGGTGCTCATCCCGATGCTGCACCGGGACCCCGAGGTGTGGGGCGCGGACGCCGACCGCTTCGACCCGGACCGCTTCGAACCGTCGGCGGTACGCTCCCGCCCGCCCCACACCTACAAGCCCTTCGGCACGGGCGCCCGCGCCTGCATCGGCCGCCAGTTCGCCCTCCACGAGGCGACGCTGATCCTCGGCCTGCTCCTCCGCCGCTACGACCTCCACCCGGACCCGTCGTACCGCCTCCGCGTGACGGAACGGCTGACGCTGATGCCGGAGGGACTGCGGCTGCGGGCGGTGCGGCGGACTGCCGGCAGGGCGGGGATCCCGGCGCAGCGGACGTACGGGAGTTAATCGGGTCGCGCCTCGGTGGGGCCGCGTCCTACTCTGCGCGCCATGGCGAAAGCACCCGTTCTCACACCCCGGGCGGACGACTTCCCCCGCTGGTACCAGGACCTGGTCGGCAAGGCCGAACTGGCCGACAACGGGCCGGTGCGCGGCACCATGGTCGTCCGGCCGTACGGGTACGGCCTGTGGGAGCGGACGCAGCAGGAGGTGGACGCCCGGATCAAGGCGGCCGGCGCGCAGAACGCGTACTTTCCGCTCTTCATCCCGCAGTCGTACCTGACGAAGGAGGCCGAGCACGTCGAGGGCTTCGCGCCCGAACTGGCCGTGGTCACCCATGGCGGGGGCAAGGAACTGGAGGAGCCCGTCGTCGTCCGCCCCACGTCCGAGACGATCGTCAACGACTACTTCTCCAAGTGGGTGCGGAGCTACCGCGACCTCCCGCTGCTGATCAACCAGTGGGCGAACGTGGTCCGCTGGGAGCTGAGGCCGCGGGTGTTCCTCCGTACGACGGAATTCCTGTGGCAGGAAGGCCACACGGCACACGCCACCTACGAGGACGCCCGCGACTACGCGGCACGCATCCACCAGGAGGTGTACGCCGACTTCCTGGAGAACGTCCTCGCCATGGATGTCGTGCCGGGGCGGAAGACGGTCAGGGAGCGGTTCGCCGGCGCGGTCAACACGCTCACCCTGGAAGGCATGATGGGCGACGGCAAGGCCCTCCAGCTGGCCACGAGCCACGAACTGGGCCAGAACTTCGCCAAGGCCTTCGGGACGCGCTACCTGTCGAAGGACGGCCGTGAGGAGTACGTCTGGCAGACCTCGTGGGGTTCCACGACCCGGATGGTCGGCGCGCTGGTGATGACGCACGGCGACGACGACGGCCTTCGCGTCCCGCCGCGTCTGGCCCCGGTCCAGGTGGTCGTCGTGGCCGTCAAGGGCGACGACGCGGTCCTGGACACGGTCCGCGGGATCGGTGACCGGTTGAGGGCGGCCGGCATCCGCGTGCACGTCGACGACCGCACCGACACGCCGTTCGGCCGCCGCGTGGTCGACTGGGAGCTCAAGGGGGTGCCCGTACGCGTCGAGGTCGGGCCCCGTGACGTGGACAACGGGACGGCCGTGCTGGTCCGCCGCGTACGGGGAAGCAAGGAGCCGACGCCGGTCGGGGCCCTGTCCGAGATCCTGCCCACGGTGCTGGAGGAAGACCAGGCGCTGCTGCTGGCGCAGTCCCGTGAGCGTCGCCGCGACCGCACCGTCGAGGTGACCACGGTCGAGGAGGCCGCGGAGGCGGCGCGCACCGGCTGGGCGCGCATCGCCTGGGACACCCTGGGCGTGGAGGGTGAGGCCAGACTCGCCGAACAGGGCGTCACCGTGCGGTGTCTGGTCGCCGCGGACGGTTCCGTTCCCGCCAGCGACGACCAGCCCGGCACCGTCGCCGTCGTGGCACGCGCCTACTGACCCGGGAGTGCCTGGGAGAAGGGGAACGGTATGGAGCCGTCAGAACTGCGTCGCGCGGTCGAGGCGGGGCGGGCGACCGCTTCGGGGCTGGGCCTTCGGGTCGACGACGCGACCGTCGTCCACAACTCGGACCGCGTCGCCCTGCGCCTGGTCCCGTGCGACGTGCTGGCCCGGGTCGCGCCTTCGGGACTTCTGGCCGACTCCGAGTTCGAGGTGGAAGTCGCCCGCCGTCTCGCCGACGCCGGCGCGCCGGTGGCTGAGCTGGATCCCCGGGCCGAGCCACGGGTCCATGTGCGTGACGGCTTCGCCGTCTCGCTCTGGACCTACTACGAACCCATGGGACCGGAGATCGCGCCGGCCGACTACGCGGACGTGCTGCTGCGACACCATGCCGCCCTGCGGCAGATCGATCTGGACGCACCTCATTTCACCGACCGGGTCGCCGTGGCCCTGCGAGAAGTGAGCGACCGGGAGCGGTCTCCCGAGCTGCCGGATGCCGACCGGGCGCTCCTCAGCGACACGCTCGGCGGGGTGAGCGCCTCGATCAGCAGCGACACGGCCGGCCACCAGCTGCTGCACGGCGAGCCTCACCCGGGCAACCTCTTGAACACCAGGAGGGGGCCGCTTTTCGTGGACCTCGCCACCTGCTGCCGTGGACCGGTCGAGTTCGACCTCGCCCATACGCCCGACGACGTGGCACAGCACTATGCGGAGGCCGACCCCGACCTGATCCGCCGGTGCCGCGCCCTGACCTGGGCGATGTTCTCCGCCTGGCGCTGGCGCCAGGACGACCGGATGCCCGACCGGGAACACTGGAGGGTGGCGGGCCTCAACAAGGTTCGCGCCGCACTGAGTACGTGACCCCCGGTGCCGCGTGCTCGATCGGCCCGTCGTACCGGGCCGCCACGCGGGCGACCGCCTGCTGGGGTGTCAGGAAGCGGCCGACGTGGGTGACGATCAGGCGGCGTGCTCCGGCCGCGCGGGCCGTGTCGCCCGCGTCCTCGGGGGTGTGGTGCACCTGTTCGCCCTCGGACGGTGGCCGGTCGCTCTCCGCCTCGCACAGCAGCGCGTCGCACCCCTGGGCCAGTTCCGTGAGGCTCGGGCACGGGGCCGTGTCACCGGAGTAGACGAGGGACGCGCCCGCCGTCTCGATGCGTACGGCGAAGGCCGGGATGCCGTGCGACACCGCCCTGCTGGTCAGCCGGAGCGGGCCGACCGTCGCCTGGTGGCCGTCGTACAGCTCGGTGACCTCGAAGGCGGATTCGACCGGGCTGCGGGACGGGGTGTTGGTGAGGAAGTGGGCCAGGCGGTCGGCGGTGCCGGGCGGGCCGTGGAGCGGGATCGGCGAGGCGAGGTCGATGTCCGCGAACAGGGCGCCGTAGTACGCCGTGAGCAGGTCCGCGCTGTGGTCGGCGTGGAGATGGGATATCCAGATCGCGTCGAGCTGGTCCAGCCTCACGTACCGCTGGAGCGGGCCGAGCGTCCCGCTGCCCGCGTCCATCCAGACATGGGTGTCCCCGCTCGACACCAGATAGCCCGAACACGGGTTGTCCGCCGTCGGGTAGGGCGTCGCGCAGCCCAGGACCGTGAGGTCGAGGCGTCCGTCAGACATGCGAGGTGTCCTCCTCGTCCGGAAGGGTCAGACCCCGCAGCCGCTCCGGGTCCGCCAGGATGTACAGGGCCGTGATGCGGCCCTCGTGGACCGTGGCCGCGAGGACCGAGCCGACGCGGCCGTCGGCCACGCCGACCAGGCCAGGGACGCCGTTGACCAGGACCATGCGGGCGGCCGCGTTGGAGCGGGAGAACAGCATGGCCGACTCGGCGACCCGCCGGGCGCCCTGGAGACGCTTGGAGCCGGCCGCGCCCTGAACGAGCGCGCCCGCGTCCGCGCGCAGCACCACGTCCGGGTGGAGTACGGCGAGCAGTGCCTCGAAGTCGCCGGTGCGCGCGGCGGCG
Organism: Streptomyces sp. P9-2; assembly: GCF_051903975.1. Lineage (NCBI taxonomy): Bacteria > Bacillati > Actinomycetota > Actinomycetes > Kitasatosporales > Streptomycetaceae > Streptomyces > Streptomyces sp. P9-2. The sequence goes on along the minus strand of NZ_CP192633.1, from coordinate 6,407,886 downwards.
CGGAACGCGTCGAGGGCTTCACGCTGCCGGGTCGCGTCCGCGTCGGACGGCGGCGCGGTGTCGCGGACCCGGCGGCGGGCCCGGCTGGCGAGCTGCCGGGTCGCGGCAGGGGTGCGCTCCAGCACCGGGGCGATGTCGTCGAAGGGCACGGCGAACAGGTCGTGCAGCACGAACGCCAGCCGCTCGTCGGGGGCGAGGGTCTCCATGACGACCAGCAGGGCGATGCCGACCGAGTCGGCCTCCAGCGCCTCCTGCTCCGGGTCGGCGCCGGACAGCGGCCGGATCACCGGGTCCGGGACGAACGTGTCGTCCATCGGCTGCTCCCGGCGCGCCGTGCGCGAGCGCAGCAGGTCCAGGCAGATGCGGCCGGTCACCGTGGTCAGCCAGCCGCCCAGGTTGTCGATCTCACCTGGCTCCACGCGGCCCAGACGCAGCCACGCCTCCTGCACGGCGTCCTCCGCCTCGGCGAGCGAGCCGAGCATGCGGTAGGCGACCGCCTTGAGGTGGCCGCGGTGCTCCTCGAAGCTCCGCGCGAGCAGTTCCGTGTCCTCCCCCACCACGCTCACCTCGGGAACAGCTCGAAGGCGACCGCCGGAACGCCGGCGAACCGCTTGCCCGTCTCCTCGGCGAAACCGGTCAGCAGCGTGCGCGCGTACGTCTCCGGGTCCTCGTCGGTGAGCGCCTCGATGTAGGTGCGGTGCTCCAGCAGGGAGCGCACCGCCCGCTCCAGTCCGGCGGTCGCGTCCACCGCGTGGGTGGGCGAGCTCGAACCGGCGACCGCCACCCAGCGCACGCCGTCCCAGGGCTCCAGCCCCTGCTCGGTCAGCTCCGGGAAGATCCACCGGTTGCCCGCGTCGCCGGCCGCGTCGAGCACGGCGCGGCCGACGGCCACGTGGTCCGGGGTGTTCCAGGCGGTGCCGCCCCAGGTGTCCCGGTGGTTCAGGGTGATCACCAGCTCGGGCCGGTGGCGCCGGATCTCCGCCGCGATGTCCCGGCGCAGGGCGGGGCCGTACTCGATCACGCCGTCCCTGTGGTCCAGGAAGGCGACGTCGGACACCCCCACCACGGCCGCGCTCGCCCGCTGTTCGAGCTCCCGGAGCGGCGCGCACCTGGCCGGCTCCAGGGTGTCGATGCCCGCCTCGCCGCGGGTCGCCAGCACGTAGGAGACCTCTCGGCCCGCGTCGGTCCAGGCCGCGACGGCCGCCGCACAGCCGTACTCCAGGTCGTCCGGGTGGGCCACCACGGCCAGAGCGCGCCGCCAGTCGTCGGGCATGGGCTGGAGTTGACTGATCGTCGGCTCGGTCATGTTCCGCAGATTAGCCCCCGCCACCGACAGTGCACGGGGGCGCGCGGCTGCCCCCTTGGCCCCCTAGGGCCGCTAGGCACCCTGGAGGTCCGACGTCCTCGCGGTCAGGCGTCGCCGCGCGCCAGGGCGAGCAGGCGGTCCAGGACGCGGGGGCCGCCGGTGCGGACGCCGTCGTGCTCGAACTCGTCCGTCACCCAGGTGCGCAGGCCGCGGACCGTCCGGGCGGTGGCCAGGGAGTGCGCGGTGTCGACGTACATGTCGTCGTGGTAGACGGCCGCGGCGACCGGCACCTCGTTGGCGGCCAGGCGCGCCGGGTCGTACAGCGGGGTCCAGTCGGTGCGGGCCGCGAGGAGTTCCGCGGTCTCGCGCAGCGGCCGCAGCGCGGGGTCGCAGTCGAACATCCAGGGGTGAATCGTTTCCCCGGTGAACAGCACGGGCTGGTCGCCGGCGAGTGCCTTGGCCGCGTCGAACCGCGGGAACTCGGCGCGTACCCGTTCGGCGGACCAGGCGGTGGGGCGGGCGTCCTGGGCGTAGATGGCCTCGTGGATCAGCGCGTGGAGCGGATGTCCGGCGAAGGACAGCAGGCCCTGGACCTCCTCCTGGAAGGCGTCGGAGAGCCGCGGGCCGGACGGGGTGGGGACGAAGGCGTCCTCGAGGAGGAAGTGCAGGCGGTGGCTGCCGTCGCCGCCGCCCAGCATCATGCCGAGGGACTGGAACGCCTCGACGGTGAACCGGTAGCCGTTCGGCAGGACCACGTCGTGGGTGAGGAGGTGGTCGGCGATGCGGCGGGCGCGCTCGACGTCCTGCGGGTACCGGGCGTAGTGGGCGGCGACCTTGCGCTCGATGCGTGGGTAGGCGGCCCGGTAGACGTCGTCGGCGTGCGCGTCGAGGGAGGGCAGGCCGCCGGTGATCAGGGCGGTGTCCAGTCCCTCGGGGGCCATGGACAGGTAGGTGACGGTGCAGAAACCGCCGAAGCTCTGGCCGAGCACGGTCCAGCGGGCGCCGCCGGTGACCTGCGGGCGGATGGCCTCGCAGTCGCGGACGATCGCGTCGGAGCGGAAGCGGGTGAGATAGCCGGCCTGCTCGGCGGGGCCGCCGCGCAGCGGGAGCGTCTGCCGGTTGGCGGGGGTGGAGGCGCCGGTGCCGCGCTGGTCGAGGAGGAGGACCCGGTGGTCCTCCAGGGCGCGCCCCAGCCAGGCCTGCTTCCCGATGAAACGGTTCGCCCCGAAGCCCGGGCCGCCCTGGAGGTACAGCAGCCAGGGCAGGTCCCGGTCCGCCTTGTCCCGGGCGACGACCTCGCGCGCGTACAGCTCGATCGTCTCCCCGGAGGGGTCGTCGTGATCGAGGGGCACGGTGAACCGGCGGTCGGTGAGGACCACTCCGGGCTGGCGGTAGGTGTCGGTCAACGGTACTCCCGGGACGAACGGATTGTCGGGCCGCGACCCAGTTCAGCACATGTTCCTGCGGCCAACGACCCCGGGATCATGAAAAAGTTCCTGCATTGCGGTCAGCGCGCCGACAGGCTGGAGCGCCGTACGACCAGTTCGGGGGCGAGCACCACGCGGCGGTGCTCGTGGGGGGCGCCGGTGTCCTCGGTCTCCTCGAGCAGCAGCTCGGCGGCCAGCGCGCCCATGGTGACGGCGGGCTGGCGTACGGAGGTGAGGGGCACGGCCGCGGCGGCGGCGAACTCGATGTCGTCGTAGCCGACGATGGCGAGGTCGTCGGGGACGCCGACGCCGGCCGCGTACATCGCCTGGAGCACGCCGAGGGCGAGCAGGTCGTTGGCGCAGAACACGGCGGTGGGACGGCGGGCCAGGCCGAGGAGGCGGGCGCCGGCGTCGCGTCCGGCGGCGACGTCGAGCCGCTCGGTGGGCAGTTCGTGCAGGCTGTCGGGGCCGAGCCCGGCCTCGGCGAGGGCGTTGAGCGCGCCGGTGCGGCGGTCGCGGACCTGGTTGAGTCCGGGAGGGCCGCTGACGTACGCGAGGGAGCGGTGCCCGGCGTCGACCAGGTGCCGTACGGCGAGGGCGCCGCCGGCCACGTCGTCGACGGAGACGGAGCACTCGGTGGTGCCCTCGGCGACCCGGTCGACCAGCACGAAGGGGATGCCGTGCCGGCGGAACGCCTCGATGTTGCGGCCGGTGGCGTCGGCGGGGGTGAGCAGCACGCCCCGTACCCGCTGCTCGGCGAAGAGCGACAGGTACTCCGCCTCCTCGCCGGGGCTCTGGGCGCTGTTGCAGACCATGACGCCGAGGCCGGCCTTGCGTGCGGCCCGCTCGGCGCCGCGCGCCACGTCGACGAAGAAGGGGTTGCCCATGTCGAGGACGAGCAGGCCCATGATGCGGCTGCGTCCGGCGCGCAGCTGGCGGGCGGACTCGCTGCGGACGTAGCCGAGCCGGTCGATGGCGGACAGCACCCGGGCGCGGGTCTCGGCGGCGACCGTGTCCGGACGGTTGATCACGTTGGAGACGGTGCCGACGGAGACTCCGGCGACGCGGGCGACGTCCTTGATACCCACCGACTGGGCCATCGGGCAGGGACCTCCAGGGATACGGGGAGACAGGGGGCGGCGCGGGCGGGCCCTCACACTACCCGCACGTCCGCCCCTTTTCGGTCACGGGCCGGGCGGGGCCCATGGCCGTCAGTCGAGGTGGAAGACCTCGGTGAGCGGGGTCATCGCCTCGTCGGGCCGGGAGCCGTCGAGGGACTCGAAGAAGGGCGCCATCTCGGCCTGCCAGCGGGCGTTGACCTCGGTGGCCTCCATGCCGGCCTTCGCGGCCTCGAAGTCGTCGGTCTCCAGGTATCCGACGAGCAGGCCGTCGTCGCGCAGGAAGAGGGAGTAGTTGTGCCAGCCGGTGGCCGAGAGCGCCTCGCGCATCTCGGGCCACACGGCGGCATGGCGTGCGCGGTACTCGTCGATGCGGTCCTGGCGGACCTTGAACAGGAAGCAGACGCGTCGCACGGAGTACCGCCTTTCCGGAGAGCAGCCCGGGGGTCAGAAGTCGAACTGGTCGATGTTCTCGGCGTTGAAGACGGTGGGCTTGCCCAGATTGATCACGCCGTCCTCGCCGATCGTGTACTCGCCCATCGCGCCGGCCGTGAAGGTCTCGCCCTCCTGTCCGGTGATCTGGCCGGAGGCGAGCGCGATCGCGGTACGGGCGGCCAGTTCGCCGAGCTTCGACGGGTCCCAGAGCTCGAACGCCTCGACGGTGCCGTTCTTGACGTACTTGCGCATGTCGTTGGGGGTGCCGAGGCCGGTCAGCTTGACCTTGCCCTTGTACTTGGAGCCGGACAGGTACTGGGCGGCGGCCTTGATGCCGACGGTGGTCGGGGAGATGATCCCCTTCAGGTTCGGGTACTCCTGGAGCAGTCCCTGGGTCTGCTGGAAGGACTGCTGGGCGTCGTCGTTGCCGTAGGCGACCTTGACCAGCTTCATGTCCTTGTACTGGGGGTCCTGGAGCTCGTCCTTCATGAACTCGATCCAGGTGTTCTGGTTGGTCGCGGTCTGCGCGGCGGACAGGATCGCGATCTCGCCCTTGTAGCCGATCTGTTCGGCCAGCAGCTGCACCTCCGTGCGGCCGAGGTCCTCCGCGGACGCCTGGGAGACGAAGGCGTTGCGGCAGTCGGGCTTGGTGTCGGAGTCGTAGGTGACGACCTTGATGTCGTTGCGCATGGCCTGCTTGAGCGCGGTGCACAGGGCGCCAGGGTCCTGCGCGGAGACGGCCATGGCGTCGACCTGCTGCTGGGTGAGCGTGTTGACGTAGGAGACCTGACCCGCGGTGTCGGTGGCGCTGGTGGGGCCGACCTCCTTGAAGCTGGAGCCGAGCTCCTTCACGGCCTTCTCGCCGCCCTTGTCGGCGGAGGTGAAGTACGGGTTGTTGACCTGCTTGGGCAGGAAGCCGACGGTGAGGCCCTTCTTGGTGGCGGCGTCCGGGTCGGCCTTGCCGGCGGAGGCGGCGGCGCCGCCCTCGTTCTTGACGTCCTCCTTGGTGGTGCCGCCGCACGCGGTTGCGGCGAGGGCGAGGGAGGTGACGGCGGCGAGGGCCGCACAGGTACGGCGGAGGGATGCGGTGCGCATGGCGGGTTCCTTAAGGGCGAGGAGAGGTCAGGAGGTCGGTGCGGGCGTCTTGGGGTCCGGGGCTGTGGCCGCCCTCCGTCCGGCGCGGGCGACGGCGATCTGCCGGGCGACGCGCGGGCCGAGGACGGACAGCACGAGCAGCACGCCGGTGACGACGATCTGGGACTGGGCGGAGACGTCCTGGAGGCTCATCACGTTCTGCAGGGCGCCCAGCAGGAACACGCCGGCGATCGCGCCGCCGAGGGTGCCCTTGCCGCCGTCGAAGTCGATGCCGCCGAGCAGCACGGCGGCCACGACGGACAGTTCGAGGCCGGTGGCGTTGTCGTAGCGGGCGCTGGCGTAGTGCAGCGCCCAGAAGACGCCGGTGAGCGCGGACATCAGGCCGGTCACCGTGAACAGGACCAGCTTCTGCCGCTTGACGCGGATGCCGGCGAACCGTGCGGCCTCCTCGCCGGCCCCGATCGCGAACAGCGACCGTCCGAACGGGGTGGCGTGCAGGGCGACGACGGCGATCGCGAGCAGCGCCAGGAAGGGCAGGAAGGCGTACGGGAGGAAGGTGTCGCCGATGCGTCCCGCGGCGAAGTCCAGGTAGGCGGAGGGGAAGTCGGTGACCGCGTCGGAACCGAGCACGATCTGTGCGATGCCCCGGTAGGCGGCGAGGGTGCCGATGGTGACGGCGAGCGAGGGCAGCCCGAGGCGGGTCACCAGCAGGCCGTTGACCAGGCCGCAGACCACGCCGAGGAGCAGGCAGAGCGGGATGATCGTCTCGATGGCCATGCCCTGGTTCCACAGGGCGCCCATCACCGCGCCGGACAGGCCCGCGGTGGACGCCACGGACAGGTCGATCTCGCCGGACACCACGAGCAGCGTCATGGGCAGCGCGATCAGCGCGATCGGCAGGGTGTTGCCGATGAGGAACGACAGGTTGAGGGCGTTGCCGAAGCCGTCGACGGTGGTGAACGACAGCAGCAGGACGACCACGAGCAGGGCGCCGACGACCGTGTCCCAGCGAACGGCGCGCGTGAGGGAGTCAGGCATGGCGGGCGTTCCTCTTCTTCAGGGCGGTGGCCACGCGCAGCGCGACGATCCGGTCGACCGCGATGGCGAGGACGAGCAGGATGCCGTTGACGGCGAGCACCCACACGGAGCTGACGCCGAGCGCGGGCAGCACGCTGTTGATGGAGGTCAGCAGCAGCGCGCCGAGGGCGGCGCCGTAGACGCTGCCGGAGCCGCCGGTGAAGACGACGCCGCCGACCACGACCGCGCTGACGACGGTGAGTTCGTAGCCGCTGCCGGTGCCGGAGTCGACGTTCCCGAACCGGGCGAGGTACATCGCCCCGGCCAGTCCGGCGAGGGCGCCGCAGAAGGTGTACGCGGCGAGGATGCGCTTGCGCACGGGGATGCCGGCGAGCCGGGCCGCCTCCGGGTTGGAGCCGAGCGCGTACAGCTCGCGCCCGCCGCCGAAGTGCCGCAGGTAGTACGCCGTCGCCACCAGCACCGCGAGCGCGATCAGCGCCAGGTAGGGCACGGCGGAGAGGCCGCCGGAGCCGAAGTCGACGAACCCGCCGGGGAGATCGGCGGCGGTGATCTGGCGGGAGCCGACCCAGACGGAGTCGACGCCGCGGATGATGTACAGCGTGCCGAGGGTGACGACGAGCGCGGGCACCTGGCCGAGGGACACGAGCAGGCCGTTGAGCAGGCCGAAGCCGATGCCGAGCAGCACGGCGAGGGCGACGGCGACGACCGGGTTCCCGCCGCCCTGGAGACAGGTGCCGGCGGCGAAGGCGCTGATGCCGAGGGTGGAGCCGACGGACAGGTCGACGTTGCGGGTGATGACGACCAGGGCCTGGCCGGTGGCGACCAGCACCAGGATGGTCGCGTTCAGCAGGAGGTCCTTGACGCCCTGCTCGGACAGGAACGCGCTGTTGCCGGCCTGGGTGACGGCGATCATCACCAGGAACACGGCGAGGATGGCGAGTTCGCGCATCTTGAAGACGCGGTCCACCAGCCGGGTGGCGCCGGCCTTCGGCACCTCGGCGACGGGGGCTTCGTCGGGGGCGGTGACCGTCATGCCGTGCCCCTTCCGTTCGCTGCTCCGCCCGTGCGGCGCACAGGCGCGGGCGTGGTGTTCGTCTGCGGGGCGGCGGCCGCACGCGTCTCGGTCACGCGACCCTCCCGGTGGCTGCGGCCATCACGGTTTCCTCGGTGGCGTCGGTGCGGGGGATCTCGGCGGTGAGCCGGCCCTCGTGCATCACCAGCACGCGGTCGGCCATGCCGAGGATCTCGGGCAGGTCGGAGGAGATCATCAGGACGGCCACGCCGTCGGCGGCGAGCTGCGACAGCAGCCGGTGCACCTCGGCCTTGGTGCCGACGTCGATGCCGCGCGTGGGCTCGTCGACGATCAGCACCTTCGGCCCGGTGGCGAGCCACTTGGCGAGGACGACCTTCTGCTGGTTGCCGCCGGACAGGGTGTTCACCGTGTCGGCGATCCGGGCGTACTTGACGCGGAGCTTCACGGCCCAGTCGAGGGAGCGGCTGCGTTCGGCGCCGCGGTCCATCAGGCCGGCCATCACGGTGGTGCCGAGGCCGGTGAGGCCGATGTTGCGCTCGATGGACATGTCCATCACCAGGCCCTGGGCGCGTCGGTCCTCGGGGACCAGGGCGAGCCCGGCGGCCATCGCGGTGGACGGGGCGCCGTTGGTGAGCTTCCGCCCGTCGACCTCCACCTCACCGGCGTCCCAGCGGTCGACGCCGAACACCGCGCGGGCCACTTCGGTGCGTCCGGCGCCGACCAGTCCGGCGAGTCCGACGATCTCGCCGCGCCGCACGTCGAAGGAGACATCGGTGAAGACGCCCTCGCGGGTGAGGCGGCGCACGCTCAGGGCGACCTCGCCGGGCGTCACGTCCTGCTTGGGGTAGAGCTCGGCCAGGTCGCGGCCGACCATGCGGCGGACCAGGTCGTCCTCGGTCATGCCGTCGAGCGGCTCGCTGGCGATCCAGGCGCCGTCGCGGAGGGTGGTGACCCTGCGGCAGATCTCGAAGATCTCCTCCAGGCGGTGCGAGATGAACAGGACGGCCGCGCCCTGGTCGCGCAGTGCGCGGACGACGCCGAAGAGGCGGGCGACCTCGCTGTTGGTGAGGGCGGCGGTGGGTTCGTCCATGATCAGGACGCGGGCGTCGAAGGAGAGCGCCTTGGCGATCTCGACGATCTGCTGGTCGGCGATGGACAGTCCGCGGGCGGGCCGGTCCGGGTCCAGTTCGACGCCTAGCCGCCGCATCAGGGCGGCGGTGGCGTCGTGCGTCGCCTTGTGGTCGATGCGGCGCAGGGCGCGGCGCGGCCGGCGGCCCATGAAGATGTTCTCGGCGATCGACAGGTCGGGGAAGAGCGTCGGCTCCTGGTAGATCACGGCGATGCCGGCGTCGCGGGCGTCGCCGGGTCCGTGGAAGACGACGGGCTCGCCGTCGAGCAGCACCTGGCCGGCGTCCGGCCGGTGCACTCCGGCGAGCGTCTTGATGAGCGTGGACTTGCCGGCTCCGTTCTCTCCGGCCAGGGCGTGCACCTCCCCGGAGAACAGCTCCAGGGAGACGTCCCGCAGCGCGCGGACCGCGCCGAAGGACTTCGAGATGCCCTTGAGCGCGAGGACCGGGGCCGGACCCGTGTCGGACGGGTGGGTCATGAGGGCTCCTCGACGACGTCGGCGGGTCGGCCCTGACGACGTCGTGAAAGGTTTCAACTGGGTTGCCGGGACGTTAGGCGCGTCCCGCAGGTCACGTCAATGGGTCACGGTCGAAAAACTTTCGACAGGTTCGGGTCACGCGCAGGTCACGGGAGGCGGGAGCGGCCGGAGGGGTTGACACCCCTTCGGGAGACCCCTAGCTTCGTGTCCTGAATCGTTTCACTCTGGTCGTGACGACCCGATGGCACAGGAGCCCTGACGTGACCGAGCGCGCCGCGGTGAAAGCCGCCCTCAAGACCCAGGCAGTCGAGACGCCGTCGTGGGCGTACGGCAACTCGGGCACCCGGTTCAAGGTGTTCGCGCAGCAGGGCGTCCCGCGTGATCCGCGGGAGAAGCTGGACGACGCGGCCAAGGTGCACGAGTTCACGGGCGTGGCGCCGACGGTGGCGCTGCACATCCCCTGGGACAGGGTCGACGACTACGCGGCGCTGGCCCGGCACGCCGAAGAACGCGGGCTGCGGCTCGGCGCGATCAACTCCAACACCTTCCAGGACGACGACTACCGGCTCGGCTCCGTCTGCCACCCGGACGCGGCCGTGCGCCGGAAGGCCGTGGACCATCTGCTGGAGTGCGTCGACATCATGGACGCGACCGGGTCCAAGGACCTCAAGCTGTGGTTCGCGGACGGGACCAACTACCCGGGGCAGGACGACATCCGGGCCCGGCAGGACCGGCTGGCGGAGGCGCTCGCCGAGGTGTACGAGCGGCTCGGCGACGACCAGCGGATGCTGCTGGAGTACAAGCTGTTCGAGCCGGCGTTCTACACGACGGACGTCCCCGACTGGGGGACGGCGTACGCGCACTGCCTGAAGCTGGGGCCGAAGGCGCAGGTGGTGGTGGACACGGGGCACCACGCGCCGGGCACGAACATCGAGTTCATCGTGGCGACGCTGCTGCGGGAGGGGAAGCTCGGGGGGTTCGACTTCAACTCGCGGTTCTACGCGGACGACGACCTGATGGTCGGCGCGGCCGACCCGTTCCAGCTGTTCCGGATCATGTACGAGGTGGTGCGCGGGGGCGGGCTGTCGGGGGACGTGGCGTTCATGCTGGATCAGTGCCACAACGTGGAATCGAAGATTCCGGCGATTGTGCGGTCCGTGATGAACGTGCAGGAGGCCACCGCCAAGGCGTTGTCGGTCGACCGGGACGCGTTGGCGGCGGCACAGCGGGAGGGGGATGTGCTGGGGGCGAACGCCGTGTTGATGGACGCGTTCAACACGGACGTGCGTCCGCTGCTTCGGGAGGTTCGGGAGGAGATGGGGTTGGATCCCGATCCGATGGGGGCGTATGCGCGGTCGGGGTGGGCGGAGAAGATCGTTGCCGAGCGGGTGGGGGGTCGGCAGGCGGGGTGGGGGGCGTGACGTTCTGATTCGTCGCCGGGTGCGGGTCTGTGGGGGCTGGTCGCGCAGTTCCCCGCGCCCCTGAGAGAGCGTTTCGCCCGCCCTCTCTTCAGTTCCGCGCGCCCCTGAGGTATCCACTCCCCCTCTTCACAAGGAACGGTTGTCATGGTTCACAGCGAAGTCGCTGCTCTGCTTGCTCGGTCGCATCGGTTGGGCTCCGATCCCCGGAACACCAACTACGCCGGGGGGAACGCCTCCGCCAAGGGGCGGGACGTCGATCCCGTCACCGGGGGTGACCTGGAGTTGATGTGGGTCAAGGGGTCCGGGGGTGATCTCGGGACGCTGACCGAGGGTGGGCTGGCCGTGTTGCGGCTGGACCGGCTGCGGGCGCTCGTCGACGTGTATCCGGGGGTGGAGCGCGAGGACGAGATGGTCGGCGCGTTCGACTACTGCCTGCACGGCAAGGGCGGCGCCGCGCCCTCCATCGACACCGCGATGCACGGGCTCGTCGACGCCGCCCACGTCGACCATCTGCACCCCGACTCGGGCATCGCGCTGGCGTGTGCCGCCGACGGGGAGAAGCTGACCGCCGAGTGTTTCGGCGACACCGTGGTGTGGGTGCCGTGGCGGCGGCCCGGGTTCCAGCTCGGGCTGGACATCGCCGCCGTCAAGGCCGCCAACCCGCAGGCCATCGGGTGTGTGCTCGGGGGGCACGGGATCACCGCCTGGGGTGACACCTCCGAGGAGTGCGAGCGGAACTCGCTGCACATCATCCGCACCGCCGAGCGGTTCCTCGCCGAGCGGGGCCGGCCCGAGCCGTTCGGGCCCGTCGTCGAGGGGTACGAGGCTCTGCCGGAGGGCGAGCGGCGGGAGCGGGCCGCTGCCCTCGCGCCGTACGTGCGGGCGATCGCCTCGCAGGACCGGCCGCAGGTGGGGCACTTCGACGACTCCGACGCCGTGCTGGACTTCCTGGCGCGGGCCGGGCATCCGCGGCTGGCCGCGCTGGGGACGTCGTGCCCGGACCACTTCCTGCGCACCAAGGTGCGTCCGCTCGTGCTGGATCTGCCGCCGTGCACGCCGCTCGACGAGGCGGTGACCCGGCTGGAAGAACTCCACGCGGACTACCGGCGGGAGTACGCCGCCTACTACGAGCGGCACGCCGAGCCGGACTCCCCCGCGATGCGCGGCGCCGACCCGGCGATCGTGCTGGTGCCGGGCGTGGGCATGTTCAGCTTCGGCAAGGACAAGCAGACGGCGCGGGTGGCCGGGGAGTTCTACCTCAACGCGATCAACGTGATGCGCGGCGCCGAGGCGGTGTCGACGTACGCGCCGATCGAGGAGTCGGAGAAGTTCCGCATCGAGTACTGGGCCCTGGAGGAGGCCAAGCTGCGGCGGATGCCGGCGCCGAAGCCGCTGGCGACGCGGGTGGCGCTGGTGACCGGGGCCGGCAGCGGGATCGGGAAGGCCATCGCGCGGCGGCTGTCCGCCGAGGGCGCGTGCGTCGTCGTGGCCGATGTGAACGGCGAGAACGCGGCGCGGGTCGCCGAGGAGCTGGGCGGGCCGGACAAGGCCGTCGCGGTGACCGTGGACGTGACGGACGAGGAGCAGATCGCCGCCGCCTTCCGGGAGGCGGTGCTGGCCTTCGGCGGGGTGGACCTGGTGGTGAACAACGCCGGGATCTCCCTCTCCAAGCCGCTGCTGGAGACGTCCGCGAAGGACTGGGACCTTCAGCACTCCATCATGGCCCGGGGGTCGTTCCTGGTGTCGCGGGAGTCGGCGCGGGTGATGATCTCCCAGCGGCTGGGCGGGGACATCGTGTACATCGCCAGCAAGAACGCCGTGTTCGCCGGTCCCCACAACATCGCGTACTCGGCGGCCAAGGCCGACCAGGCGCACCAGGTGCGGCTGCTGGCGGCGGAGCTCGGTGAGCACGGCATACGGGTCAACGGCGTCAACCCGGACGGTGTGGTGCGCGGTTCGGGGATCTTCGCGGGCGGCTGGGGTGCCCAGCGCGCGGCCGTGTACGGGGTGCCGGAGGAGAAGCTGGGCGAGTTCTACGCGCAGCGGACGCTGCTGAAGCGGGAGGTGCTGCCCGAGCACGTGGCCAACGCCGTGTTCGCGCTGACCGGCGGCGACCTCACCCACACCACCGGACTGCACGTCCCGGTCGACGCCGGCGTCGCCGCCGCCTTCCTGCGATGAGCGGCGGCGTGGGGGCGTACGCGGCGGTCGACCTCGGCGCGTCCAGCGGGCGCGTCATGGTCGGCCGGGTGGGCCCCGGCAGCCTGGAGCTGACGGAGGCGCACCGGTTCCCGAACCGTCCGGTGCGGGTGCCGGAGGGGCTGCGCTGGGACGTGCTGGGGCTGTACGCCGGGGTGCTCGACGGGCTGCGGGCGGCGGGAGACGTGGACTCCGTCGGCATCGACGGCTGGGCCGTCGACCACGGGCTGCTCGACGCGGACGGGGCGCTGCTGGGCAACCCCGTGCACTACCGCGACGGGCGGACCGACACCGTGGCGGAGAAGGTGTGGGCGACCGTGCCGGCCGCGGAGCTGTACGCGGCGACCGGGCTGCAGTACGCGCCGTTCAACACGCTGTACCAGCTCGTCGCGGCCCGAGACACACGGCAGTTCGCGCAGGCGGAGCGGCTGCTGCTGATGCCCGACCTGCTCGCGTACTGGCTGACCGGGGAGCAGGGCACCGAGCTGACCAACGCCTCCACCACCCAGCTGATCGACCCGCGCACCCGGACCTGGGCGCACGGCGTCGCGGAGCGGCTGGGCATCGACCTGGGGCTGTTCGCGCCGCTCAGGCTGCCGGGCGATCCGGCGGGAGCGCTGCGGCCGGAGGTGCTGGAGGAGACCGGCCTTGCCGGGCCGGTGCCGGTGACGGCGGTCGCCTCGCACGACACGGCGTCCGCGGTGGCCGCCGTACCGGCGGACGGTGAGCGGTTCGCGTACATCTGCACCGGCACCTGGTCGCTGGCCGGGCTCGAGCTGGACACGCCCGTGCTGACCGAGGAGAGCCGGGCCGCCAACTTCACCAACGAGCTGGGCCTGGACGGCACCGTCCGCTACCTGCGCAACATCATGGGGCTGTGGCTGCTCCAGGAGTGCCTGCGCGCCTGGGGCGAGCCGGACCTGGGCGCGCTGCTGCGGGAGGCGGCCGGGGCGCCGGCGCTGCGGTCGGTGGTGGACGCCGGGGACACCGCGTTCCTTGCGCCCGGCCGGATGCCGGAGCGGATCGCGGAGGCGTGCCGCGCGTCGGGGCAGCCGGTGCCGGACTCCCCCGCCGCGACCGTGCGCTGCATCCTCGACTCGCTCGCCCTCGCCCACCGCACCGCCGTCGAGGACGCGCAGCGGCTCGCCGGACGAACCGTGGACGTGGTGCACGTCGTGGGCGGCGGCACCCGCAACGCGCTGCTGTGCCAGCTCACCGCCGACGCCTGCGGGCTTCCGGTGGTGGCCGGGCCGACCGAGGCTGCGGCCCTCGGCAACGTACTGGTGCAGGCCCGCGCCCAGGGCCGGGTCGGTGATCTCCCCGGCATGCGACGGCTGTTGGCCGGCACCCAGCCGCTCACCCGGTACGAGCCGCGCGGCGACACCCGGCGCTGGGAGGCGGCGACCGCGCGGCTCGCCGGACGGTGACCCGGGTCTCCCCCCGGGCCCCGGACCCGCACTACCCTGCCCATCACCTGATGATCGACTGGACGAGGAGCCGCGATGCGTGTCGCCCTGTTCCTGACCTGCGTCAACGACACGCTTTATCCGGACACCGGCCGTGCCGTGGTGAAGCTGCTCACCCGGCTGGGCGTCGACGTCGACTTCCCCGAGGCGCAGACCTGCTGCGGCCAGGCCCACTACAACACCGGCTACCGGCACGAGGCGGAGCCCATGGCCCGTCACTTCGCCGACGTCTTCCGTGAGTACGACGCGGTCGTGACACCGTCCGGGTCGTGCGGGGCGATGGTGCGGGAGCTGTACCCGCGCATGGGTGAGCGGGCCCGGTCGGAGGGGCGGGGGGACGGTCTCGCGACGGTGCTGGCGCCGGTGGTGCCGAAGACGTACGAACTCACCGAGTTCCTGGTGGACGTGCTGGAGGTGACGGACGTCGGGGCGTACTACCCGCACCGGGTGACGTACCACCCGACCTGCCACGGGCTGCGCTCGCTCGGGCTCGGCGAGCGGCCGCTGCGGCTGCTGCGCGCGGTGAAGGGTCTTGAGCTGGTGGAACTGCCGGGTGCGGAGGAGTGCTGCGGGTTCGGCGGCACGTTCGCGCTGAAGAACGCCGACGTGTCGGCGGCGATGGGCACGGACAAGGTGCGCAACGCCGAGTCGACGGGCGCGGAGGTGCTGTGCGCGGCGGACAACTCCTGTCTGATGCACATCGGCGGCACGATGACGCGGCTGCGTACCGGCATGCGGCCGGTGCACATCGCGGAGATCCTGGCGAGCACGGAGGAGGACCCGTCCGTATGAGCGGAACGTTCGTCGGTATGCCCGCTTTCCCGGCGGCGGCCCGGGAGGCCGTGCGCGACACCACCCTGCGGGGCAATCTGCGGCACGCCACGCACACCATCCGCGCCAAGCGGGCGCGTGCGGTGGCCGAGCTGGACGACTGGGAGCGGCTGCGGCAGGCCGGGAAGCGGATCAAGGACCGCACGCTGCGTCATCTCGACCGCTATCTAGTGCAGTTGGAGGAGTCGGTGACGGCGGCGGGCGGTGTCGTCCACTGGGCCGCCGACGCCGACGAGGCGAACCGGATCGTCGCGGAGCTGGTGAAGGCGACCGGTGAGACGGAGGTCGTCAAGGTCAAGTCGATGGCCACGCAGGAGATCGCGCTCAACGAGGCGCTGGAGGCGCAGGACATCCACGCCTACGAGACCGATCTGGCCGAGCTGATCGTGCAGTTGGGCAAGGACCGGCCGTCGCACATCCTGGTCCCGGCGATCCACCGCAACCGCGGGGAGATCCGCGACATCTTCACCCGCGAGATGGGCGAGTGGGGCCGTCCCGCGCCCGAGGGGCTCACGGACACGCCCGCCGACCTCGCGGAGGCGGCACGCCTTCATCTGCGGGAGAAGTTCCTGCGCGCCAAGGTCGGCATCTCCGGCGCCAACTTCATGGTCGCCGAGACCGGCACGCTCGTCGTGGTGGAGTCCGAGGGCAACGGGCGGATGTGCCTGACCCTGCCGGAGACGCTGATCTCGGTGGTGGGCATCGAGAAGATCGTGCCGACCTGGCAGGACCTGGAGGTGTTCCTGCAGACCCTCCCCCGCTCCTCCACCGCCGAGCGGATGAACCCGTACACGTCGATGTGGACCGGCACCACGGACGGGGACGGGCCGCGGAACTTCCATCTGGTGCTGCTGGACAACGGGCGCACCGACACCCTCGCCGACGAGGTGGGCCGGCAGGCGCTGCGCTGCATCCGCTGCTCCGCCTGCCTGAACGTCTGCCCGGTGTACGAGCGGGCGGGCGGGCACGCGTACGGGTCGGTGTACCCGGGTCCGATCGGCGCCATCCTCAGCCCTCAACTCCGGGGCACGGCAAGCGAGATCGACGCATCGCTGCCGTACGCGTCGTCGCTGTGCGGGGCCTGCTACGAGGTGTGCCCGGTCGCCATCGACATTCCCGAGGTGCTGGTGCATCTGCGGGAGCGGGTGGTGGAGGGCGGCGAGGCCGTCCGGGAGGGCAACAAGGTGCGGCTGCGTCCGGCGAAGGGGCACGCGGCCGAGCGGGCCGCGATGCGGGCGGCCCGCTGGGCGCTCACCCGGCCCGGCGCCCTGCGCACCGGCCAGCGGCTCGCGTCGCGTACGCGGCGGCTGCATCCGCGCACGCTGCCGGGGCCCGGCCGGGCGTGGAGCGGGACGCGGGACCTGCCGCCGGTGCCGGCGGAACCGTTCCGGGACTGGTGGCAGCGGACGCGCGGCGGGAAGGACGGTGCGAAGTGAGCAGCAGGGAGCGGATCCTGGGCCGGGTGCGGCGGGCCCTGGCGGACGTGCCGCCGGGTGAGGACGTACCGGTCGAGCGGGACTATCTGCGCGAGCACGGGGAGCGGACCGTCGAGGAGACGGTGGACCTGCTGGCGGAGAATCTGGCGGACTACCGGGCGGTCGTGCACCGGACCGACACCGGCTCGCTGCCGGGCGTCGTCGCGGAACTCCTGTCCGCGCGGGGCGCGTCGACCGTGCTGGTGCCGCCCGGCCTGGACGAGGGCTGGCTCGCGGCGGCCGAGGTGACGCGGGTGCCGGACGAGGCGGGCAGCACCCCGCACGAGCTGGACCAGGTCGACAGCGTCCTCACCGCCTGCGCCGTGGCGATCGCCGAGACCGGCACGATCGTCCTCGACGGCTCCCCCGACCAGGGCCGCCGCCGGATCAGCCTGGTCCCCGACCACCACATCTGCGTGGTACGCGTCCCTGATCAGGTGGTGGCGTCCGTCCCGCAGGCCCTCGAACGCCTGGACCCCGCCCGCCCGTTGACCTGGATCTCCGGCCCCTCCGCGACCAGCGACATCGAGCTGGACCGGGTGGAGGGCGTGCATGGGCCGCGCACTCTGGAGGTCGTCCTGGTCCGGTGAACCACCGCCCGAGGGGTGTCGCTGCGTACACCCCGGGACGGGCACTGCGCCCCGTGTGGGCCGCTCCTCTCCTCCGTAGCGTCGTGACCAAGGCACAGGGCGTGCCCGACGGAGGAGATGACGATGGTGCGCAACAGGGCGCGGCACGACCCGCGCACGGAACCGGCCGCCGAGGCGCTGCGCCTGGTCAAGGTCACCAAGTCGTACGGCACGGCGGAGAACGCCGTGACCGCGCTGGAGGGGGTGACGCTGGGCCTGGCGCGGGGCACGTTCACGGCGGTGATGGGGCCGTCCGGCTCCGGCAAGTCGACGCTGCTGCAGTGCGCGGCGGGTCTGGAGCGGCCGGACGCGGGGATCGTACGGGTGGACGGGACGGAGCTGACGGGCGCCGGTGAGGCGGAGCTGACGAGGTTCCGGCGCGGGCGGGTCGGGTTCGTGTTCCAGCAGTACAACCTGCTGGAGACGCTGACGGTGGCGCAGAACACCGTGCTGCCGCTGAAGCTGGCGGGCCGCCGGGTGGGCCGGCGGCGGGCGACGGAGATCCTCACGGCCGTGGGGCTCGGCGACCGGCTGGGGCACCGCCCTGACCAGCTGTCCGGCGGTCAGCGGCAGCGGGTGGCGATCGCGCGGGCGCTGGTCGCCGAGCCGCGGGTGATCTTCGCGGACGAGCCGACGGGGGCGCTGGACACCCGCAGCGCGCGGGACGTGCTGGCGCTGCTGCGGGAGGCGGTGCGGGTGCACGGGCGGACCGTGGTGATGGTGACGCACGACCCGGTCGCCGCCTCCTGGGCGGACAGTGTGCTGTTCCTCGCGGACGGCAGGCTGGCCGGACGGATGGACACGCCGACCGCCGACGCGGTGGCGGAGCGTCTTGCGCACCTGGGTGACGACGCGCCGGTGGGGGTGTGAGCGATGCTCGTACTGGCTCTGCGGTCGGTCCGGCAGCGGCCCGGACGGTTCCTCGCGACGCTGCTGTCCGCCTTCCTGGGCGCGGCGATCGTCATGGCGTTCAACTCGCTGCACGACACCGCCGGCGCGCCGGGCGTCGACGCGGTCAGCTCGGAGACGCTGCGGACGGCGGCCGGGGTGGTCGGCGGGTACGGCACGCTGCTGGTGTTCTTCGCGGTCGCGTCCGCGCTGACGGTGAACGTGCGGCAGCGGGCGGCCGAGCTGGAGCTGCTGCGCCGCTCGGGGGCGACGCCGGGGCAGCTCCGGCGGATGGTGGTGGGCGAGGCCCTCGCGGTGGCCCTGGTGGGTACGGCCGCTGCGGTGCTGCCGGCCGTGCTGGGCGGGCGGCTGCTGGTGGAGCTGTTCCAGGACACGGAGCAGGTCGCCGCGTCCGTGGACCACTCGTTCGGGGCGGTGGCGCTGGCGTCCGGCGTCTTCGTCACGCCGGCCGCCTCGGCGGGCGCGGCGCTGCTCGCGCTGCGAAGGGTCACGCGGGGGCGGCGGCGCACCGTGCGGCGGCGGCCGGTGTTCGCGTGGGCGGCGCTGACGGCCGGGGCGGTGGCCGCGTCGTCCACGTTCGCCTTCTCCTCGACGGACGAGATGCTGATGGCGTTCCCGGCGCAGGGCGCGATCCTGCTGTCGGTGGGGTTCGCGCTGATGTCGCCGCGTCTGCTCACGGGTGTGCTCGGCCGGCTCACGCTCGGCGGGGCGAGCGGCTGGCTCGCGGTGCGGAACCTGCGGCGGCGGGCCGGTGAGCTGTCCGGCATCCTGATGGCGCTGATCCTGTTCACGGCGGTGTCCACGGCGACGCTCACCATGCAGGCGGTGGAGAGCGACGAGGTCGCGGCCTCGGGGCTGGTGAAGTCGGTCGACGCCAAGAACCTGGAGACGCTCAACTACACCGTCGTCGGCATCATCGTGGTGTTCGTCTGCGTGATGCTGGTCAACTCCCTGTACGCGGCGACCACGTACCGGGGCCGGGAGTTCGGGCAGCAGCGTCTCGCCGGTGCGACGCCCGGTCAGGTGCTGGGCGTGGTGGGTGTCGAGGGGCTGGTCCTCACGGTGGTCGGGCTGCTGTTCGGCACGCTGGCGGCGCTGGCCGGGATCGTGCCGTTCACCGTCGTCCGCAGCGACGCGGTGCTGCCGGGGCAGTTGACGGGCGTGTGGACGGCCGTGGCCGCGGTCGGCGCGGCGGCGACCGTCGGGACGAGCCTGTTCACGGCGCGGCGGGTGCTGCGGACGCCGGCGGTGCGGGCGGTGGGCGTGGCCGCGTGACGGTGCGGGCATGTCATCGGGCGAGCGAGCGCGTGACACAGCAGTGAGCAAGCGCTTAGATAGGTGTCCGGGCATCCACGCGGTGCCCGGACACCGTCGTTCCCGCGCCCAGCCGGAGGCCGCAGTTGTTCACTTCCGTCGACGACGTCTCCGCACGCCTCGCCGAGACCGGCTATCTGGCCTCCCCCGCGGTCGCCACCACCGTCTTCCTCGCCGCCCGGCTCGGCAAGCCCCTGCTGGTCGAGGGCCCCGCCGGGGTGGGCAAGACCGAGCTGGCCAAGGCCGTCGCCCGCGCCTGCGACGCCCGTCTCGTACGGCTCCAGTGCTACGAGGGCGTGGACGAGTCGCGCGCGCTGTACGAGTGGAACCACGCCAAGCAGCTGCTGCGGATCAGCGCGGGCCGCGGCGAGACCTGGGACGAGGCCCGCACGGACATCTTCAGCGAGGAGTTCCTCCTCCCCCGTCCGCTGCTCACCGCGATCCGCGGGGACGACCCCAAGGTGCTGCTGATCGACGAGACGGACAAGGCGGACGTCGAGATCGAGGGACTGCTGCTGGAGGTGCTCGGCGACTTCCAGGTGACGGTGCCCGAGCTGGGCACGGTGACCGCGACCCGCCGGCCGTTCACCGTCCTCACCTCCAACGCGACCCGGGAGCTGTCCGAGGCGCTGCGCCGCCGCTGCCTGTTCCTGCACATCGGGTTCCCGGACGCGGAGCTGGAGCGGCGGATCGTCCGGCTGAAGGTGCCGGGCGTGGACGCGGCGCTGGCGGAGTCCGTGGTGCGGGTGGTGGGGGCGCTGCGCGCGATGGACCTGCGCAAGGCGCCGT
This sequence comes from Streptomyces sp. P9-2, assembly GCF_051903975.1. Classification (NCBI taxonomy): domain Bacteria; kingdom Bacillati; phylum Actinomycetota; class Actinomycetes; order Kitasatosporales; family Streptomycetaceae; genus Streptomyces; species Streptomyces sp. P9-2. The sequence continues at coordinate 6,387,795 of NZ_CP192633.1, read as the reverse complement.
CGGTCGCCGAGACCGTCGACTGGGCGCGCGCCCTGCTGGCGCTCGGCGCGAGCACGCTCGACGAGACGGTCGTACGGGACAGTCTGGGCGTGGTCCTCAAGCACCAGGACGACATCCAGAAGGCGGCGGCCAAGCTCGACCTGGACGCGCTGTGACCGCCGACGCGGACACGGATCTCGCGGACACGGACCTGGTGACCCGGCTGACCGGCCTGGTCGACGCGCTGCGCGGGCACGGGCTGCGGATCGGCACCGGGGAGACCGTGGACGCGGCGCGCGCGGTGGAGGCGCTGGGCCTCGCCGACCGGGAACTGCTCCGGGAGGGCCTGGCGGCGACCCTGCTGCACGGCGCCGGCGGACGGCCGGTGTTCGACGCGGTCTTCGACCTGTACTTCCCGCGCGGGGTGGGGGTGCCGGACGGCGTCGGCGGCGAGGCCGACCGGGAGGCGCTGCGCGCCCGGCTGGCGGAGGCGCTCGCCGCGAACGACAGCGCGGCGCTGGCCCGGCTGGCGGTGGAGGCGGTCGACGGCTTCGGCGGGTACGGGGATTCGCCCGGCTCGGACGGCTGGTCGTCGTACCGGACGCTGGACCGGCTGCGGCCGCAGACACTGCTGGCGCGTGTGCGGGACGAGGTGCGGGGGCGGGACGGCGCCGGGAGCTTCGCCGACCGGCTCCTCGAGGACGAGATCCGGCGCCGTATCGAGGAGTTCCGGCGGCTGGTCACCGCGGAGGCACGCCGCCGGGCCGCGGAGCGCCGGGGCCGCGACGAGATCGCCCGCCGCGCGCTCGCCCCGACGGCCGACCGGGTCGACTTCCTGCTGGCCGGCAAGGACCGGCTGGCGGAGCTGCGGCGGACGGTCCAGCCGCTCGCCCGCAAGCTGGCGACCCGGCTCGCGGCACGCCGCCGCAGGGCCGCGCGCGGCGCCATCGACCTGCGCAGGACGCTGCGCGGCTCGCTGTCGACGGGCGGGGTGCCGGTGAAGCCCGTCCTGCGGAGGCGCCGGCCCGCCCGGCCCGAACTGGTGCTGCTGTGCGACGTGTCGGGCTCGGTCGCCGGGTTCTCCGACTTCACGATGCTGCTGGTGCAGGCGCTGCACGACCAGTTCTCCAAGGTGCGGGTGTTCGCCTTCGTCAACCGTGTCGACGAGGTGACCGGCCTGCTGGTGCACGGGGCCGCCGACCCGGAGGGCCTGAACGCCCGCATCCGCGCGGAGGCCCGGCTCACCGCGTGGCACGACAGCAGCGACTACGGCGCCGCGCTGGGCGAGTTCACCGACCGGTACGCCGACGCCGTCGGCTCGCGCACCACGGTGTTCGTCCTGGGCGACGCCCGCACCAACATGGCCGACCCCAACCTCCCCGCCCTCCAGGACCTCACCCGCCGCGCCCGCCGCGTCCACTGGCTCAACCCCGAACCCCGCACCCTCTGGGGCACGGGCGACTCCGCCGCCCCGGCGTACGCGGAACTGGTGGACATGCGGGAGTGCAGGAACGCACGGCAACTGGACGCGCTGGTGGGGAGGTTGCTGCCGGTGTGAGGGGGAGGGTCCTCAGGCCGGGGGCTTGTCGGGCCGGGGCGTACCTGGCCACACAGTCGGCGAAGGGCTCGATGCCGACCTCGGCGCGGAGGGCGTCCACGCGCCCGGGGTCCTCGATGGGCCAGGGCACCGGTGAGCCGTCCTTCACCCCGGCGATCTGCGTGCCGCAGAGCTGCTTGCGGCCCTCGTTGAGGAGGGTGCGGTCGCGGAGGAAGGCAAGGTCCCGCGGGCTTGCGAGGCCCGCCTCGACGGCCTGTTCCAGCAGGCGCGGGGCGCGGCGCCGGACGTCGAGCCGGCGGTCGGCGTGCTGGGCGATGAGCCACGCGGCGCGCGCGGCCTCCTCCCCCGCCAACTCCGCCATGGGCCGGCCGTACTCGTCCATGATCTCGCCGAGCCGGTCGCCGTGGGGTGCGGTGAGGCGGCGCCGGGCCTGCTGCTCGGCGGGGTCGTCGCTGTACCCCGTGGCGGCGGCACGGTGGTCCGCCGCCGCCATGTCCTCGAGTTCCGCCGCGAGCGGCAAGGTCCTGTGTCACTCCCCACTCCCCTGTGCACGGGCCGTCTTGGTCACCGGCAACTGTAAGGCGCATACGGGACGTAATGATCATTCCGTGGAACGGTGACGCAGGGCCGCGCGGGCGGCGACAACGGATCCACCGCTGCGGCTCTCGGTTTCACGCCGCCGTCGGTGTCCAGCGTTGGGCTGCGGTCCTGTTGCAGTCCCAGATCTGGAGCTGCGTGCCGTCCGCCGTGGAGCTGCCCGGGTCGTCGAGGCAGCGGCCCGACTGGGGGTTGATCAGGGACGAGTCGGGGCCGGGCATCCAGCGTTGGGCGCCGGTGCCGTTGCACTGCCAGAGCTGGACCTTGGTGCCGTTGGCGGTTCCGCCGCCGCTGACGTCGAGGCAGCGGCCGAGCGCGCGCAGGGTGCCGCCCTCGCCCGGGACGTACGTCCAGCGCTGGGCGGGCGTGCCGTTGCAGGTGTAGAGCTGGACGGGTGTCCCGTCGGCGGTGGCGGCGGCGCGGACGTCGACGCACTTGCCGGGGATGCCGGAGCGGAAGGCGGCCGTCTGCGACACCCCGCCGGTCGCCAGGGCCGCGTGCACGAGATCGGCCGCCGCGCGCATGCCCGCCTCGTTGGGGTGGTAGGTGGACCGGCCCTGCGCCGGACGGTACGACTCCACCCACGGGCTCGCCGAGCACGCGTCGTGACCGCGGCTCGCGCCCGCCAGGTCGACCAGGGTGGCGCCCGTCGCGGCGGCGGCGTCGGCGGTGGCGGCGGCCAGGCGGGCGGCGATGCTCCGTTCGTACGCGGCCTGTTCGCCGGTCAGGGGTGCGACCGCGCATGTGCCGGAGTCCGGCAGCAGGGTGAAGTAGGTGACGAGGTACACGCGGGCCTGGGGCGCCACGGCGTGGACCGAGCGCACGATGTCCCCGATGCGGCCCGGGAGTTCGGGGAAGGTCCGCTCGATCGAGTCGCGGTCGACGGTCGGGCAGCCGGAGCCGCCGCTCGCCTGGCAGGAGTAGGCGTTGACGCTGCCGAGGTAGTTGACGTCGTTGCCGCCGACGGTGACCGTGACGAGCCGGGTGTCGGGGGTCACGGCCTGGATCTGCGGCGGACGCGTGCCCTGGTAGTCCCTCAGCACGTGCCTGGTCGTCGCGCCGCTGCACGACACGTCCGTCAGGTCCGCGCCGATCTCGCGGGCCACGAGGCTGGGGTAGTTGACGGCGGACCGGGCGCAGGCGTCCGCGCCGTCGCTCGACTGGAGGGGCGGGATACCAGGGCCGGCGGCGAACGAACTGCCCAGCGCCACATAGCCAGTTCCGGCGTCGGCGGCCACGGCGGGCGCCTGCGCGGAGACCGGCTGAGCGGCGGTCACGGCTGGGGCGGCGACCACTGCGGCCCACGCCGCCGCCAGGGCGGACACGGCTCGCGCCCACGTCCGGATCGATAAACGGTTGGTGGCGCGCGAACCCGGCATCGGCATCCTCCACGAGAGCACGTGAGAGTGACACAACGTTGTAAACGGACCCTAGCGGCGACCTCGGGCCGCGCCAAGACCGTCGACTCCTCATGTCGGGAGAGGATCGGCGCATGGCCGATTCCTCAGCGGAGATCAACGCCCTCGTCGTCGACGCGACCGACCCCGAGCGGCTCGCCGCGTTCTGGTCGGAGGTGCTCGACAGGCCGATCGTGGGCCGCACGGGCCCCTACGTCTGGCTGCGCCGGGAGAACGGCCTGGTACTGGGCTTCCAGCGCGCAGGCACTTCCAAGTCCGGCAAGAACCGGATGCACGTCGACATCGCCTCCCCCGACCCCGCCGCCGCGCAGCGCCGGATCGAAGGGCTCGGCGGCAGGCGTCTGGAGGGGTACGAGGACGGAGGCTTCCTGGTGATGGCGGACCCCGAGGGGAACGAGTTCTGCGTCCTCCCCACGGGGCCCGTCGACCTCGACGACGAGGGACGCGCGCACTACCTGGACCGGCCGGCCGGCCGGTGACGGAAGGCGCCTAGTCCGCCTTCGCGTAGTCCTTCGCCATGGCGCCCGCGAAGTCGTGGACCACGACCTGTTCGTCGCCGACGACCCACGCGTCGTGGCCCGGCGGGCACACGAAGACGTCGCCCGGGCCGACCTCGCTCTCCGCGCCGTCGTCCATGCGGATGTGCATACGGCCCTGGAGCACGTAGCCGTTGTGGTGGATGCCGCACGACTCCGTGCCGGCGATCGGGCCGACCGACTCGGACCAGCGCCATCCCGGCTCGAACGTGGCGACCGCGAAGTCGAGCCCCGTCAGATGGACGGCTTCGAGGTGGCCCCTCGGGAAGTCGCGCCGCTCGTCGGGCTTGTCCAGCGTCTTCACCTCGAGCATTGCCCCTGCTCCCTTCCGGTGAACGGCCCGGTACGGCGAGGGCCGGGCCTACCCCCTCATCGTCCGCCCGTCCACCCGGGGCCGCCATCTGGGTGAGGGGCCACCGGCTCAGTCGGCGGGGGCGCAGAGGCGGGCGAAGCGTTCCGTGTCGACGTTGCCGCCGGAGAGGATCAGGCCGACGCGGGGCGGGAGCGGGCCGGCGCGGCCGGTGAGGAGGGCGGCCAGCGGGGTGGCCCCGCTCGGTTCGAGGACGATCTTCAGCCGGGTGAAGGCGAACCGCATCGCCTCCTTGACCGCCTCGTCGTCGACCAGCACGACGTCGTCCAGCAGGCGGCGGTTCACGGCGAAGGTCAGCTCGCCGGGCGTGGGGACGGCCTGCCCGTCGGCGATGGTGCGGGGCACGGGCACGGTGACGCGCCGGCCCGCCTCCAGGGAGCGCCGGGTGTCGTCCCCGTCCTCCGGCTCGACGCCGATCACCCGGGTCGCCGGGCGCAGGCCCTTCACGGCGGTGGCGCTCCCGGCGATCAGTCCCCCGCCGCCGACCGGCGCGACCAGCGCGTCCAACTCGCCCGTTTCTTCGACCAGTTCGAGCGCTGCGGTGCCCTGGCCCGCGATCACGTGGGGGTGGTCGTAGGGCGGTACGAGAGTCAGGCCCCGCTCGGCGGCGAGGGACTCGGCGATGGCCGCGCGGTCGCCGGTGTAGCGGTCGTAGGAGACGACCGTCGCGCCGTACCCCTCGGTGGCCGCGCGCTTGGACGGCGGGGCGTCCTCCGGCATGACGACGACCGCCGTGGTGCCCAGTTCGCGGGCGGCGAGGGCGACGGCCTGGGCGTGGTTGCCGGAGGAGTAGGCGACCACGCCCCGCGACAGCTGCTCCGGGGTGAGCCGGGAGACGGTGTTGTAGGCGCCGCGGAACTTGAAGGCGCCGACCCGCTGGAAGTTCTCGCACTTGAGGTGGACCTCGGCGCCGACGAGCGCGTCCAGGGTGCGGGAGCGCAGCACGGGCGTGCGGTGGGCGACGCCGCGCAGGCGTGCGGCGGCGGAGCGGACGTCGTCCAGGGTGATCGGCGGGGTGGTGGTCGTCACGCGGTCCCTCCGGAGGCAGTCGGTGCGGTCAGCCTACGCATCCTGCACCGGCCGCGCCGCTGGTCACAGGGGTGCGGAGAGGAAGGGAATAGCGGGGCGTCCGGGCCGGTTGTGGGGCGCGAAGGAGGTGCCGGGTGAACACGACGTACTACGACCACGGAACGCACGCCGAGCGCTGGGAGCGCGCGGGGATGTTCTTCGACGCCAAGGACTACTACTCCGCCGCGCGGGTCCTGGGCAGCCTGGTCGAGGAGGTGCCGGAGCAGACCGGGCCGCGCCTGCTGCTCGCCCGCGCCTACTACCACTCGGCCCAGCTGCGCCGTGCGGAGGCCGAGTTGCGGACCATCCTGGACCGCGACCCGGTGGAGCACTACGCCCGTCTGATGCTCGGCCGCACCCTGCAGCGGCAGGGACGGCACGACGAGGCGCAGCCGCACATGCGGCTCGCGGCCGCGCTGGCCGGCGACTTCGACGAGATCTGAGCGCGCACGCGAGACCGGTGCCCGGTTCCCCTCGGGGAGCCGGGCACCGCGCGTGTCAGCGGGGCGCGGGACCGTACGTCCGGCGGCCGCGCCGGTGGGCGATCTCGCCGAGCACGACATCGAGGGCGAGGAAGACCGCCAGCGGGATGCCGAGCAGCGGGAGGAAGTACCCCAGGACGGCGATCAGCGCGAGCAGCGGCACGAGCAGCTGCGGCGGCACGTGCTGCCACGCTCCCCGGGGGACCGGCCGGCCGAAGGCGGAGCCGCGGCCCCGCTGCCACCACAGGCGGTAGCCCCACAGGATCAGCAGGATCAGGGTGAGTGCGAGCAGCATCAGGGCGACCTGGTTGACCAGGCCGAACAGGGTGCCGGTGTGCAGGTCGATGCCCCACCGGGTGAGCTTGGCGAGGACCGGGTAGTCCTCGAAGCGCACCACGTCGGTGACCTGTCCGGTGCCCGGGTCGACGGCCACCGCGTCCTGCTTCACCGGCCAGCTCCGCTGGATCTGCCGCACCACGTACGCGGACGTCGCGTCGGCGGGCGGCACGATCTCCACCGGGTTGCCCAGGCCCTCGGCGCGCGCCGCCGCGAGCACCCGGTCCAGGCCGACGCCGTGCGCCGCGTCGCCGCCCGCTCCCCCGGCCGTTCCGTGCCCCGCGTGCTCACCGGCCGTGGCGGACACCGCCGGGGTCTCCTGACCGAGGGCGGTACGCAGGTCGCCGATGTGGCCGCCGGCGTAAGCGGACCAGGTCAGGCCCGTCGCGGAGAGGAACACGAAGCCGAGCGCGGCCCACGCGCCCACCCCGCCGTGCAGGCCGAGGGTGCGGCGGCGTCCAGTGGCTCCCCGGAGCTTGCGCTGCGCACGTCGGCGCGTGAACCACAGCACGAGCCCGCCACAGGCGGTCACCCACAGCCAGCTCGCCGCCAACTCGCTGTAAAGCCTCCCGGGTTCGCCGAGGCGCAGGTCGCGGTGGAACTCGTCGATCCAGGTGCGCAGCGGCAACGCGCCGGTGGATCCGTACTGTTCGAGCTCGCCGCGGACCCGCGCGGTGTACGGGTCGACGAACACGGCGAGCGTGTGGCCGGGGTCGACGCCCGGGACGCCGGAGAGCAGCACCCTGGTGGTCGCGCCGGGCTCCGGTGAGGGGCGTACGGCGGCGATCTCGCCGTCGGGACGGGCGGCGCGGGCGGCGGCGATCTGCTCGGAGAGGGGCAGTTCGCGGTCCCCGACAGGGACGGTCAGCTCGTCCGCGTAGAGGATCTTCTCGGCCTGGAAGGAGGCGGCGTACAGCAGGCCGGTGAGGGCGGCGACCAGGAGGAACGGCGCCACCAGGACGCCCGCGTAGAAGTGCAGGCGCAGCACGAGCGGGCGGAGGGTGGACACGGCGTTTCTGCCCGGCGCGGGGGCGGGGGGTGAGGGGGCGTCGTCGGTGGCGGGCGTGGGGGTGGTGGTCATCGGCGGTGTTCTCCCGGAGGACGGGTTCGACGGGTGCTGCCGGTGCAGGGGTCGGGGCGGGAGGCCGTCGAGTTCCCGGGAGGGGTGTGTGAGCTGAGGCACACCAGATGAAGGTCATGCGATGCTGGCGTGATGGAGACTCCGAGCGATCGCGTGCCGTTGGCCGAGCGGGTCGAGCAACTTCTCGCCGAGGAGGGGCCGTTGCCCATCGTCGCCGCCGGGCATCCGGTGCTGCGCCGCCCCACCGTGCCGTACGACGGACAGCTGGACGACGCGCTGCTGACGCGGTTCGTGCAGGCGCTGCGCCTCACCATGCGCACGGCGCCCGGTGTGGGTCTCGCCGCGCCGCAGGTGGGGGTGGGGCTGCGGATCGCGGTGATCGAGGACCCGGCGCCGGTGCCGGAGGAGGTGCGCATCGCGCGCGGGCGGGAGCCGCAGCCGTTCCGGGTGCTGGTGAACCCGGGGTACGAGGCCGTCGGCACGGAGCGGGCCGCGTTCTTCGAAGGGTGTCTGAGCGTGCCCGGCTACCAGGCGGTGGTGGCGCGGCACGCGGCGGTGCGGCTGACCGGGCAGGACGAGCACGGGCGGAAGCTGGACGAGGAGTTCACCGGCTGGCCCGCCCGGATCGTGCAGCACGAGACGGACCATCTGGACGGCACGCTGTACCTGGACCGGGCCGAGCTGCGCTCGCTGTCCTGCAACGCGGCGGCAGCCCGGTACTGGGGGCAGCCGACGGCCGAGGAGGCGGCGGGGGCGCTGGGCTTCGACCTGCCGTAGCCGTGCCCGCCCGGCCTGAATCTCCGGTCGTCGCGCCGGTCAGGCGTCGCGGTACGCCTCCAGCAGCCGCAGCCAGACCTCGCTGATCGTGGGGTACGACGGGACGGCGTGCCACAGCCGGCCGACCGGGACGCGTCCCGCCACCGCGACGGTCGCCGCGTGGATCAGCTCGCCGACACCGGGCCCGACGAGGGTGACGCCGCGCACGATCTCGTCCTCGAGGTCGACGACCATGCGGGCGCGGCCCCGGTAGCCGTCGCCGTACAGGCTCGCGCCCGCCACCGACGACAGGTCGACGTCCACGGCCCGCACCCGGTGGCCTGCCTGTTCGGCCTCGGCGAGGGTGAGGCCGACGGAGGCCGCCTCCGGGTCGGTGAAGACGACCTGCGGGACGGCCGCGTGGTCGGCGGTGGCGGTGTGCGCACCCCACTTCTCCGTCTGCGCCGGCTCGCCCGCCGCCCGGGTGACGATGGCGGCGCCCGCGATGCGCGCCTGGTACTTGCCCTGGTGGGTGAGCAGGGCGCGGTGGTTGACGTCGCCGACGGCGTACAGCCAGTCGTGGCCGGTCACCCGGAGGCTGTCGTCCACGTCCAGCCACGACCCGGGTGCGAGGCCGATCGTCTCCAGGCCGATGTCGTCGGTGCGGGGGGCGCGGCCGGTGGCGAAGAGGATCTCGTCGGCCTCGATCCGGTCGCCGGTGTCGGTGAGGACGACGACGGTGCCGTTCTCCCTGGTCACGGCCTTCACGGAGGTGCCCGTACGGACGTCGGCGCCGGCCTCGGTGAGGGCCTCGGCGACCAGCTCGCCCGCGAAGGGCTCCATACGGCCGAGGAGGCCGTCGCCGCGTACCAGCACGGTGACGCGGGAGCCGAGCGCCTGCCAGGCGCAGGCCATCTCGGTGGCGACGACCCCGCCGCCCACCACGACCAGCCGGCCGGGCGCGGAGCGGGCGCTGGTGGCCTCACGGCTGGTCCAGGGGCGGACCTCGTCGAGGCCTGGCAGGTCGGGGAGCTGGGCGCGGCTGCCGGTGCAGACGGCGACGGCGTGCCGGGCGGTGAGGACGCTCTCGCGGCCGTCGGGGCCGGTGACGGTGACGGTGCGCGGGCCGCTGAGGCGTCCCCGGCCGCGGTACAGGTCGGCGCCGGTGCCCTCGAGCCACTGGACCTGGCCGTCGTCCTTCCAGCCGGAGGTGAAGGAGTCGCGGCGGGCGAGCACGGCGGCGGTGTCCAGGGGGCCCTGGACGGACGCGCTCAGTCCCGGCAGGCGGCGGGCGTCGGCCTGGGCGAGGACCGGGCGCAGCAGGGCCTTGCTGGGCATGCAGGCCCAGTAGGAGCACTCGCCGCCGACCAGTTCGCTCTCCACCACCGCGGTGGAGAGCCCGGCCGCGCGGGTGCGGTCGGCGACGTTCTCCCCGACCGGTCCGGCGCCGATGACCACGACGTCGTAGGCGGTCGCTTCCGTGTGCGTCGATTGCGTTTCCGTCATGGCGTCAGTCTGGTGGGTGGTGTGCCAGGTGGCCACATGGGTAGGGGCGCGGAATACGTGACCGGTCGGCCGTGTTGTGCCGACTCCCGAGCCGACAGCAGGAAGAGGGCCAGATCATGAGCGCCACCGTCGAACTCACCAAGGAGAACTTCGACCAGACGGTCACCGAGAACGAGTTCGTGCTGATCGACTTCTGGGCGGAGTGGTGCGGGCCCTGCAAGCAGTTCGCACCGGTGTACGAGAAGGCGGCCGAGGACAACCCGGACCTGGTGTTCGGCAAGGTGGACACGGAGGCGCAGCCCGAGCTGGCCGCGGCCTTCGGTATCCAGTCGATCCCCACGCTGATGATCGTCCGCGACCAGGTGGCGGTGTTCGCCCAGCCGGGCGCGCTGCCGGAGGCCGCACTGACGGACGTCATCGGGCAGGCCCGGAAGCTGGACATGGACCAGGTGCGGCAGCAGATCGCCGAGCAGCAGGCGCAGCAGCAGGGTGGTCAGGGCGCCTGAGGCGCCTTGTTGCGGGGGGCGCGCCGATCAGAACGGGCGGCGGGCGGTCGTGCCGCCGAGGGCGGCACGGGTGTCGCGCGGCCGACGACCTGCTGACACCGGGTTCCGGAACACCCTCCGGCCTTTTCCCCGATACATGGCCCGGCGCGATGCAGCGGGCCGGGGGCGTCGCGCAGCCCGGCGCCTGCGGGGTGCCGTCGCGCCGACCCGTGCCGCCCCAGCGGCACGACTGCCCGCGGCCGGCGGACAGCTGCGTCAGCTCGATTCTCGGCGGATCACCGTCGCCCCCAGCACCTTGTGCGCCTCCGGTGCCGCCGACGGGTCGTGGACCGCTCGGTCGACCAGGTCGGCCAGTTCCTGCCCCGAGGGCAGTTCCAGGTGGACCGTGCTCAGCCGGGGCCGCAGCAGTCGCCCCAGCATCAGGTCGTCCGCGCCGACCACCGCCGTCTCCTCGGGGATGCGGATCCCCGCGTCCTGCAGCGCCCGCATCAGCAGCATCGCGTACTCGTCGTTGTACGTGAACACCGCGTCGAGCCCGAGCTCCCGCCATCGCGCGGCCAGCGAGGCCGCGGCCTCCTCGTCGTGGGCCAGCGGCAGCTCCGTCACCGTGGCGTCGCTGCCGCGCACAGCGGCCCGTACCCCCGCGAGCCGCGGAGCGGAGAACGTGTCGAGCCCCCGCTCGCCCGGCACCACCACGCCGATCCGCCGGCGCCCCGTGTCGAACAGGTGGGCGCCCGCGCTGTACCCGACGACGTCGTGGTCCATCAGCAGCGCGTGCGCGCCCTCCACGGTCTCGGGGCCGAGGGTGACGACGGCCCGCGCACCCGAGCGCTTGAGCACCTCGACGCCGCGCGGGCCGAGCCCGGAGCCGGGCACCAGGACGGCGACCGGGCGCAGCTCGGCCCAGGCGCGGGCGGCCTCGTCGTCGTGGACGCCGACGGTGCTGTACTGGACGACCGTGTAGTCGAGCAGGCTCAGCGCGGCCTGCAGCTCGTTGATGAACCTGCTGTACAGCGGGCCCACGGGGAACGCCGGCGCGGGCATCAGGACCATACGGCTGTGCCCGGCGCGCAGGCTGCGGGCGGCCGCGTGCGGCACGTACCCGAGTTCGCGCGCGGCCTCGCGGACGCGGCGGCGGGTGGGCTCGCTGATCCGGACGGCGCGGGCGTTGTTCAGCACGTAGGAGACGGTCGCGCGCGAGACGCCGGCCAGGCGGGCCACATCGGCGCTCGTCGGCACGGAGCGCGTCGGTGCGGGGGTCGCGGGCGCGGGCGGGTTCGGTATCTGCACCATGACGTACGGCATCTTCGCAGAAGCCGTAACGCGCCCTTCATTCGGGGGAGTTGAGGAGTGCGGGCGGGTGTGTCCGGGGAGGTCAGGCGGTGGTGCCGGTGATCCGGTCGACGAGGTCGGTCCACGCGTCCTCGAGCCGCTGCGCCGGCATGCCGCACTGGTGCATCAGGTGGTGGACCAGCGCGGGGTCGAGCTGGGCCAGCAGCGTGTGGGCGAGCACGTCGCAGTCGGCGTCGGGGACCGCCTGGCGCAGCAGCATGGAGACATGGTGGTGCCGCACCCGGTAGGGCGGGACGGTGAAGCGGCGGCCCGCGTCCGGCTCGGCCGCGAGCTGGAGGTTCAGGTCCTCCACGGTGCGGCGCAGGGCGGCCCGGCCGAAGGCGCGCAGCCGCTCGGCCGGGGGCGCGCCCGGGCCCAGCGGCGGGGGGCCGTTGAGGAAGGCGGCCTGGAGCTTCTTCTCGCTGTGGTCGAGGAGGGCCATCAGCAGGCCCGTACGATCGCCGAAGCGGCGGAACACGGTGCCCTTGCCGACACCCGCCGCGGCGGCGACCTCCTCCATGGTGACGGCGTCGGCGCCGCGCGCCGCGACGAGTCCGGCGGCCGCCTCCAGCAGCCGGGCCCGGTTGCGGGCGGCGTCGGCGCGCAGGCAGGGTTCGTCGTCGTCGAGACCCAACTGCAGCAGCTGCGGGGACTCGGCGGGCTCCTGGGGGGTCGGTGCGGACGGCGGCGCGGCGGACATGAAGCCAGCGTAAAGCATCGGGAATGAAACTGGACCGTGGTCCGGTTAAAGTGCTACAACTGCAAAGCGGACCCCGGTCCGCATTGTGTCGCAGGTCATAGTCCACCCCCTGGAGTTTCCTCATGTCTGTTCGCATCCTCGCCCTCGTCGGCAGCCTTCGCGCCGGTTCGCACAACCGTCAGCTGGCCGAGGCCGCCGTGAAGCTCGCGCCCGAGGGCGTCGAGATCGCGCTCCACGAGGGACTGGCGGAGATCCCGTTCTACAACGAGGACATCGACGTCGAGGGCGGCGTGCCGGCCGCCGCCGCCCAGCTGCGCGAGGCCGCCGCGGCCGCGGACGCGCTGCTGCTCTTCACCCCCGAGTACAACGGCACCATCCCGGCCGTGCTGAAGAACGCCATCGACTGGCTGTCCCGGCCGTTCGGCGCCGGCGCCATCAGCGGCAAGCCGGTCGTCGTGGCGGGCACCGCCTTCGGCCAGTACGGCGGCGTCTGGGCGCAGGACGAGACCCGCAAGGCCGTGGGCATCGCCGGCGGCAAGGTCCTCGAGGACGTCAAGCTGGCCATCCCCGGCTCCATGACCCGCTTCGCCGAGACCCACCCGGCGGACGACTCCGAGGTCGCCGAGCAGCTGGCGGAGGTCCTCAACCGCCTGCACGCCCTGGTCCACGGTGAGCAGACCGCGGCCTGACGCACACCCCCGAAGGGGCCGGAAGCCACGGCTTCCGGCCCCTTCACCGTGCGGTGACGCGGGCCCCACGACCCTTCACACCGGCAACCGGCCGGCCATCCCTCACGCCGCCTCCGGCGTCCTCCGCCCCTCCCGATGGATCGGCGCGCTCGTCGTCGTCAGCGGCACCCCCGTGCCGCCGTGCCGTGTCGCCACGATCTCCGCCGCTATGGAGAGCGCCGTCTCCTCCGGGGTGCGGGCGCCCAGGTCGAGGCCGATCGGGGAGTGCAGGCGGGACAGGGCCCGCTCCCCCACCCCCGCGTCCCTCAGCCTGCGCAGGCGGTCCGTGTGGGTGCGGCGGGAGCCCATCGCGCCGACGTACGCGACCGGCAGCTCCAGCGCCACCTCCAGCAGCGGCACGTCGAACTTGGCATCGTGCGTCAGCACGCACAGCACCGTGCGGGCGTCGGTGCGCGTGGTGCGCAGATAGCGGTGGGGCCAGTCGACGACGACCTCGTGCGCCTCCGGGAAGCGGGCCCGGGTCGCGAACACGGGCCGCGCGTCGCACACGGTGACGTGGTAGCCGAGGAACACCCCCACCCGTACCAGCGCCGCCGCGAAGTCGACCGCGCCGAAGACGATCATCCGGGGCGGCGGCACGGACGACTGCACGAACAGGGTCGGGCGGCCCGCGCAGTACGCGTCCGCGCCCGGCCCCACCGTGACCGTCCCCGTGCTCCCCGCGTCCAGCAGGTCACCCGCCGCGGCGGCAGCGGCGCGGTCCAGTTCCGCCGCGCCGCCGAGCCCGCCCTCGTACGTGCCGTCGGGCCGGACGAGGAGGGCCCGGCCCAGCAGGTCCGCCGGGCCGTCCGTCACCCACGCCAGCGCGCCCGGCCCGCCCCCGGGCAGGCCCGTCAGGACGGACTGCAGCACCGGCCGGACGGGGCTGTCCGCTCCGACCGGCACGACCAGCACCTCGATCGTGCCGCCGCAGGTCAGGCCGACCGCGAAGGGGTCCTCGTCGCTGTACCCGAACCGCTGGGTCCTGGCCCGCCCGTCCGCGAGGGCCTCCTGGCACAGGTCGTACACCGCGCCCTCGACGCACCCGCCGGACACCGAGCCGATCACCGAGCCGTCGCCGTCGACGGCGAGGGCCGCGCCGGGGCCGCGCGGCGCGCTGCCGCCCACGGAGATCACCGTGGCCACGGCGAACTCCCGGCCCGAGGCCAGCCATCCCCGCAGGTCGTCGGCGAGGTCAAGCATCCGCGTCTCCCGCCCGCAGCACCCGGTCCGGACAGATCGGCAGGCCGCGGTGGCGCACCCCTGTGGCGTGCCACACCGCGTTGGCGACGGCGGCCGCCGCGCCCACGATGCCGACCTCGCCGATGCCCTTGATGCCGACCGAGTCGTCGGGGTCGTGGTCGTCGACCCAGACGGCCTCGACGTCCGGGGGCACGTCGGCGTGGGTGGCGACGTGGTAGCCGGCCAGGTCGGCGCCGTAGAGCGCGCCGGAGGCCTGGTCGCGGACCGCCTCCTCGTGCAGGGCCATGGAGATGCCCCAGACCATGCCGCCGACGAGCTGGTTGCGGGCGGTCAGCGGGTTGACGATGCGTCCTGCGGCGAAGACGCCGAGCATCCGCCGCACCCGGACCTCGCCCGTGGTGACGTCGACGGCGACCTCGGCGAACTGGGCGCCCCAGGTGTGCCGTTCCTTCGCCGCGAGGGCGGCGATCGCCGCGGTGGTGTCGGACCGTACGGTGATGCCCTCCGGGGGCAACTCCACGCCCGGCAGCAGGCGTTCGCGCAGTTCCTCCGCGGCCGCGGCGACCGCCCAGCCCCAGGAGCGCGTGCCCATGGAGCCGGCGGCGATGCCCGACGGGCCGAAGTCACTGTCGCCCAGGCGTACTTCGATCCGCTCGGCCGGAACCCGCAGCGCGTCGGCGGCGATCAGGGTGAGTGCCGTACGCGCCCCGGTGCCGATGTCGGAGGCGGAGATGCGGACCGTGAAGGTGCCGTCGGCCTTCGCGGTGACCGCCGCCGTGGACGGCAGGGTGCCCGCGGGGAAGGACGCGGCGGCCGTGCCGGTGCCGACCAGCCACCGCCCGTCGCGGCGCACGCCGGGGCGTGGGTCGCGGGCGTCCCAGCCGAAGCGGCGGGCGCCCTCGCGGAAGCAGGCGGCGACGTTGCGCCCGGCGAACGGCAGTCCGCTGACCGGCCCGGTCTCCGGCTCGTTGCGCAGCCGCAGTTCGATCGGGTCGAGACCGCACTTCTCGGCCAGTTCGTCGAGGGCGCACTCCAGCGCGAACGACCCCGGCGCCTCGCCGGGCGCCCGCATCCAGGTCGGGGACGGCACGTCCAGCCGTACGACGCGGTTCTCGGTGCGGTGGGCGGCGGCGTCGTACATCGTGCGGGCCACGCCCGCGCCCGGCTCGACGAACTCGTAGACCGTGGAGGTCTGGTTGAGCGAGGTGTGCTCCAGGGCGCGCAGGCGTCCGTCGGGGCCGGCGCCCAGGCGGACGCGCTGCACGGTGGGGCTGCGGTACCCGGTGACGGAGAACATCTGGCGCCGGGTCAGCGACACCCGTACGGGGCGGCCGAGTTCGGCGGCGGCCATCGCGGCGGCCACCTGGGGCGCGCGGACGCCCTTGCTGCCGAAGCCGCCGCCGACGTGCTCGGAGCGGACCCGCACCGCGGCCGGGTCGAGGGAGAACATCCGGGCCAGTTCGTCGGCGACCCAGGTGATGCCCTGGTCGGAGTCGACCATGTCGAGCCGGCCGCCGTCCCACCACGCCGTCGCCACGTGCGGCTCCATCATGGCGTGGTGCTCCTCGGGCGTGGTGTACTCCGCGTCCACCACGTGCGCGGAGGCGGCGAGTTCGGTCTCCAGGTCGCCCTTCTCGGTGGTGCCGGGCATGTGGCCGTCGGCGGCGTACGCGTCGGGCCGGTCCGCGGAGAGAGCGACGTCGTGCGGCTCCTCCTCGTACGTGACGGTGAGGGCGTCGGCGGCCGCCCGCGCCTGCTCGGGCGTCTCGGCGACGACGAGGGCGACGGGCCAGCCGGCGTGCGGCACACGGTCGTGCTGGAAGACGACGGCGGTCGGGTCCGGCGGGATGCCCAGCATGCCGACGTAGTCGCTGTTCAGGCGGGCGGCGTTGCCGTGGTGGAGGACGGTGAGGACGCCCGGCATGGCGAGCACCGGGCCGGTGTCGACCGACCGGATCCGGCCGCGGGCCACCGTGGACAGCACGAGCACGCCGTGCGCGAGCCCGGCGAACGGGATGTCGCCGCCGTAGCGTGCGGCGCCGGTGACCTTGTCGCGGCCCTCGACGCGGGTGTGCGCGGTGCCGACCAGACCCGGTGCGGCGGGGCGCTGGGGTGCGACGGTCATCGGGAGGTCTCCTCGGCGAGTTCGGTCAGCACGGCCACGACGAGGTTGCGCAGAAGGGTCACCTTGTAGCCGTTGTGGGGCAGGGGGCGGGCCGCCGCGAGTTCGGCGTCGGCCGCGGCGGCGAAGTACTCGGCGGAGGCGGGCGCGCCGACGAGGATCCGTTCGGCGAGGCGGGCCCGCCAGGGCCGGGAGGCGACCGCGCCAAGAGCGAGGCGGGCGTCGCAGATGACGCCGTCGTCGATCTCCAGCGCGGCGGCGACCGAGCCGATCGCGAAGGCGTACGAGGCGCGTTCGCGGACCTTGCGGTAGCGCGAGCGGGCGGCGACGCGGGCGGGCGGCAGGGTGACGTGGGTGATGAGCGCGCCGGGCGGCAGGACGGTCTCGCGGTGCGGGGTGTCGCCGACCGGCAGGTAGAAGTCGGTCAGCGGGGCCTCGCCGGCGCCGTCGGCGGTCCGCCAGGAGACGACGGCGTCGAAGGCGGTGAGCGCGACGCCCATGTCGGAGGGGTGGACGGCCACGCAGTGCTCGGACGCGCCGAGGATGGCGTGGTTGTGGTGCTCCCCCTCGATCGCCGGGCAGCCGCTGCCGGGTTCGCGTTTGTTGCAGGGCCGGGTGATGTCGGTGAAGTAGCCGCAGCGGGTGCGCTGGAGCAGGTTGCCGCCGACGGTGGCCATGTTGCGGAGCTGCCCGGAGGCGCCGGCCAGCACGGCCTGGGTGAGCGCCGGGTAGCGGTCGCGGATCAGCGGGTGCGCGGCGAGGTCGCTGTTGGTGACGGTCGCGCCGATGCGTACGGCGCCGTCGTCGTCCGTCTCGATCCGGTCGAGCGGGAGGGAGCGGACGTCGACGAGCCGGGCGGGGGTCTCGACGCCGTTCTTCATCAGGTCGACGAGGTTGGTGCCGCCGCCGAGGCAGCGGGCGTCCGGGTCGGCGTCCAGCAGGGCGACCGCGCCGGTGACGTCGTCGGCGCGCCGGTAGTCGAACTCCCTCATGCGGCGGTCTCCTCGGTGGGCTTCTCGGCGGACGCCTCGGCGGCGGCACGGGCGACCGCCCGCGCGATCTGGCCGTAGGCGCCGCAACGGCAGAGGTTGCCGCTCATACGTTCCTTGATCTCCTCGGTGGTCAGGGGCGGCGGCCCTGCCTCGGGCCGTACGTCCGCGGTGACGGCGCTGGGCCAGCCGGCGGCGTGCTCCTCGATCATGGCGACGGCCGAACAGATCTGGCCGGGCGTGCAGTAGCCGCACTGGAAGCCGTCGAGGTCGAGGAACGCCTGCTGCACCGGGTGCAGCCGGTCCCCCTCGGCGACGCCCTCCACGGTGGTGATCTCACGGTCCTCGGAGGCGACGGCCAGCTGGAGGCAGGAGACGGTGCGGCGGCCGTCGACGAGGACGGTGCAGGCGCCGCACTGCCCGTGGTCGCAGCCCTTCTTGGTGCCGGTCAGGTCGAGGCGGTCGCGCAGGGCGTCGAGCAGGGTGGTGCGGTGGTCGACGGTCAGCGTGTGTTTCTCGCCGTTGATGTTCAGGGTGACGGTGCTGGACGACGTGGGGGGCGTCATGGACGGCCTTCTTTCACGGGTATCTCAGGAGTCACGGGATCGGAAAGGACGGGGCGTGCGGGCGCGGTGCTGTGCAGGGCGTACGGACTGCGGGATGGTGTGCCGTGCGCGGTCGTGCGGACGCGGCGGTGGCTCGGGGCATGCGGAAGGGCCGTCCCGTGCCGCCCGGGTCCGCCGATACGATGGACGGGAAGCGGACAGCTGTCCGTTACTCAGAACGTAGTGGACAGCTGTCCGCTTATCAAGGACGGGTTTCGATCACGGCCCGGAAGGAGGACCGGTGGGCGAGCACAAGGACACGTCCCGGGGCGCGGAGACACCGCAGCGGGCGGACGCGCAGCGCAACCGCGAGCGCATCCTGGCCGTCGCGGTCACCGAGCTGACCCGGTCGGCGGACACCCCGCTGAGCGTGATCGCCAAGAAGGCGTGCGTCGGACAGGGCACGTTCTACCGGAACTTCCCCAGCCGCGAGGCGCTGGTCATGGAGATCTACCGGCACGAGCTGCGGCAGGTCGCCGAGAGCGCGGACCAGCTGCTGGGCACGCGGGAGCCCGACCGGGCGCTGCGGGAGTGGATGGACCGGCTGGCCCGGTTCGGCATGACCAAGGCGGGCCTCGCGGACGCGATCCGGCAGGCGACCAGCTCCCCGGACGGCCCGGCGAAACCCGGCCACGACTCGCTCCTCCAGGCGACGGACCGGCTTCTGAGAGCGTGCGAGGAGGCCGGGGTGATCCGCCCCGGCGTGTCCGCCGACGACCTGATTCTCGCCCTCGGCGGACTCTGGCAGCTCGACCCCACGAGCGACTGGCAGCCGCGGGCGGCCCGACTGTTCGACCTCGTCATGGACGGGCTGCGGGTGGGGGCGCCGGGGCGGAAGGAGACGGACGCCCCGTAGGGGATGGTCGACGGCTCGTCAGGCGAGCGCCGTGGGGGCGAGTTCCCGCAGTTCGCGGAGGGCCGCAGCGACGGCCGGGCGGGCGTGACCCCCCGTCCGGGTGGCGGTGAGGAGCCTGCGGTGCGGGTCGCCCGCGCAGCGGACGCGGGTGATCGGCAGGTGCGGGGTGACGTGAGCCATGCGCGGGATCAGGGCCACGCCGAGGCCGTGGGCGACGAGGTGTGCCGTGGCGTTCCAGTCGCCCGCGTGGTGGACGACTTCGGGGGCGAAGCCGGCGGCCCCGCACGCGGCCATCACCTGGAGCCGGCACGGGCTCTCCGGCACCGGGGCGATCCACGGCTCGTGGGCCGCCTCGGCCAGGTCGACGCGGTCCCGTCCGGCCAGCGCGTGCGCGTCCGGCACCACCAGGTCGAACGGGTCGTCCAGCAGGGGCTGCTGGTCGAACCGCGTGTCGCTCATCGGCGGGTTGTGCGGGGTGGACTCCACCACGGCGAGGTCGGCGGCGCCCTCGAAGAGCAGGTCGAAGATGGCCGGAACGACGGCCTCCGTGATGCGGACCGAGAGCCGCGGGTGCCGCTCGCCGAGCCGGGCCGCCATCGGCGCGAGCAGCACCGAGACGGCCACCGGGAACCCGGTCACCCGCAGCACCCCGGCCGGATCGCCGTGGTCGGAGCGCAGATCCAGCTCGGCCTGGTCCCAGCGGGCCTGGATGGCGTCGGCGTGCGCGAGCAGGGACTCGGCGGCCGGGGTGAGGCGCACCCCGCGGCCCTGGGGTTCCAGCAGGTCGACGCCCAGGTCACGGGCGAGCTGGCGGATCTGCTGGGATGCGGCGGAGGGTGTGAAGTGCAGGGCGCGGGCGGCCGCGGTGACCGTGCCGTAGTGGGCGACCGCCCTCAGGACGTGGAGCCGGCGCAGGTCAATCATGAAGTCGAGGCTTCACGGTGGTGTGCACAAAGTCAACCTGGACGTGAACATAATCGACGGCGCACTCTTGAGGTGTCGCGACCGACAGCAGGCACACGAGTCACGTGAAGCACGTGGGAATCCAAGGAGTCGCCATGACCAGCACGACCGGCGCCACGGGTACGACCGGCACCGCCTGCCCCTACTGCGGGTGGCCGGACCGCGCGGAGCCGTTCCAGGTCGTCTCGCGGCACGCCACCGGGGCGGGCAGCACGGTCTGGACGCGCTGCGGCTGCGGGTCGCTCCAGGTCCGCGCGGTGGACGCGCGCGGCATGCGCATCATGTCGCGCAGCCGCCCCGCCGACGTACCGGCGCCGGGCGGGCGTTGAGGGCCGACGTTGACAGGCGGTTCGCCCTGGTCGTACTAATCGCGTAGTGATCGCGTACCGGCCGACGGAGGCCGGTGACCGGGGCGCCCGGGCGCGGACAGGAGGCGTGGACGTGCGGAGACTCCCCTTGTCCGGGGTGACGGTGGTGACCGTGGAGCAGGCGGTGGCCGCGCCCTACGCCACCCGGCAGCTGGCCGACCTCGGCGCCCGGGTGATCAAGGTGGAGCGGCCGGGCGAGGGGGACTTCGCCCGGCGCTACGACACCACCGTGCACGGCACGTCCAGCTACTTCGTGTGGATCAACCGCTCGAAGGAGTCCCTCACGCTCGACCTGAAGGATCCGCGCGGGCGGGACATCCTGCACGAACTGCTGGCGGACGCCGACGTGTTCGTGCAGAACCTGGCGCCGGGCGCGGCCGGCCGGCTCGGTCTGGACGCCGAGGCGCTGGGCCGCCGCCATCCGCGTCTCGTCCCCTGCACGATCTCCGGCTGGGGCACGACCGGGCCGTGGGCCGACCGCAAGGCGTACGACCTGCTGGTGCAGTGCCAGACGGGTCTGGTGTCGCTCACCGGCACCCCCGAGGAGACCGCCCGCACGGGCATCTCCGTCGCCGACATCGCCGCCGGGATGTACGCGTACAGCGGTGTCCTCACCGCCCTCTACACCCGCGCCACCACCGGCGAGGTGCACCCGGTGGAGGTGTCCCTGTTCGAGGCGCTGGCGGAGTGGATGGGCCAGCCCGCCTACTACACCCGCCACGGCGGCACCCAGCCGCCCCGGCTGGGCACCCAGCACGCGACGATCGCCCCGTACGGCACGTTCCGGGCGGCGGACGGGCGCGAGGTGCTGTTCTCCATCCAGAACGAGCGGGAGTGGGCGGCGCTGTGCCGGGAGTTCCTCGGCCGGCCCGAGCTGACGGACGACCCGCGGTTCGCGACGAGCTCGGACCGTGTGGCGCACCGGGACGAGCTGAACGCGATCGTGGGTGAGCGGTGCGCCCGCGACGACGCGGAGGAGCTGCTGAAGGACTTGGAGGGAATCGGCATCGCCTGCGCCGGGGTCAACGACGTCGAGGCGTTCCTCGACCACCCGGTGCTGGCGGCGCGCGACCGGTGGCGCGAGATCGGGGTGCCGGGCGGCACGGCGGAGGCGCTCCTGCCACCCGCCGACCTCGCCGGGATCCCCGCCCGCATGGACCCGGTGCCGGCGGTGGGCGAACACACGGAATCGATTTTGCGGGATCTGGGGCGCACGGCTGAGGAGATCGAGGGGCTGCGGGCGGACGGGGTGGTCTGAGAGCTCGGAGGGTTACGGCTGATGCTCGCGCAGTGCCCCCAAGACCTCCTCGTCCGTGAGCTGGTCGAACTCGTCGTACCACTGCCCGACCGCCATGAAGGCGGCCGGTTCGTGGAGGGTGATCAGGTCGTCGGTCTCGGGGCGGAGGGTGGCGGCGCCCTCCGGGGAGGCGACCGGGACGGCCAGGACCAGGCGGGCGGGGTCGCGGGCGCGCAGGGCGCGCAGGGCGGCGCGGGCCGTGGAGCCGGTGGCCAGGCCGTCGTCGACGACGATCACCGTGCGGCCGCGCGGGTCGGGCGCGGGCCTGCCCTGCCGGTAGAGCCGTTCGCGCCGGAGGAGTTCGGCGCGCTCCCGTTCGACGACGGGCGCGAGGTCGGCCTGCGTCAGACCCAGGGCGCGCAGCGCCTCCTCGTCGAAGACGGGGACGCCGTCGCCGGCCATCGCGCCGACGCCGTACTCCTCGTGGCGGGGCGCGCCGATCTTGCGGACGACGAGCACGTCGAGGGGCGCGCCGAGCGCCTCGGCGACCTCGGCGGCGACGGCGACGCCGCCGCGGGGCAGCGCCAGGACGAGGGGGTCGGGCAGGGCGCCGGCGTCCTGCCTCTCCCGCAGCCGCGCGGCCAGTTCCCGGCCGGCCTGCCGGCGATCACGGAACCGCATGACGGTGACCTCCCTCCGACGGTCACGACCCGGTCGGCACCCGCGTACCCCTTCCCCCGGTGCGCGAAGCACCGCCGCGGGGCATGGGGTCCGCACGCTCGGGCAGTCGTGGTGCATGGTCGGTGACACGAGTGACTCCGGGCAGGCGCCGCGGCGGGACCGCAGCGGGCACCGTTCGGTGGCGCAGGAGGACGACGTACGCATCGAGGCCTGGGCGGCGAGCCGCGAGCACTGCCTGGCCGAGGCCGTGGTGGCGATGGTGGAGTGCTTCGCCGACGTGTCCGGCGTGAGACCGACCGGGGTGGACCGCATCCGGCTGGACGAGACGGACGACGACGACCTGCTGGCCGCGCTGCTGGACGAGGTCCTGTACCGGCTGGAGGCGTACGGCGAGGTGCCGGTGGACGTGGAGGCCGACGAGGCCGAGGGCGGCCTGGACGTACGGCTCGCGGTCGCGGCCCTCACGGACGTGCGGGTCACCGGGGAGGTGCCGGTGGACATCGGCTGGGACGATCTGCGGCTGTCGCCGGGGCCGTACGGCTGGTCGTGCGCGGTGACGGTCGGCGGCTGAGGCCGCCGGCCCCGCTCAGTAGGTCGGCACGGCGAGGTCGCCGGCCCCGCTTCAGTGGGTCGGCGTCGCGCGGCTGATGTCCGCGAGCGCGGAGTGCGGGTCCTCCTCGGCGGCGAGGTCGCCGAGGCTGACCACGCCCACGGGGCAGCCGCCGTGCTCCACCACGGGGAGCCGCCGCACGGCGTGTTCCCGCATCAGCTCGACGGCGTGGTCGGTCGTGTCGTCCGGGTCGAGTGTCACCAGCGGCGGGCGGGTGCACAACGAGCCGACGGTCGTGGCCTCGGGGTCGTGCCCCTCGGCGACGCCGCGCAGCACGATGTCGCGGTCGGTGAGCACGCCGAACAGGTCGCAGTCGTAGGAGACGAGGACGTCACCGACGTTCTGCTCGCGCATCAGCCGCGCCGCCTGCGTCACCGAGGTCATCGGCTCGACGGAGGTGGTGTGCGCGGACATCACGTCGCGTACGCGCGTGGTCATGGGGCGCCTCCCGGTGCGTGGTCACGGTCGCCGTGCGGTCGCGGTTCTCCCTCTGGAGCCCGCGTAGCCCGCCGCGCCGGGAGTAAACCGGTCCGGTTTGCCCGCGGCGGCCCGGCTCGCTTGGATGGGCCGGTCCCCGGCGGCCCGTCGGGGCGGAATCGGCGGGGGCGGAAATCGGCGTGAGCGGGGGGCGGGTGGACGGGCGGCGGTCGGCGGCGTGGCGGTTCGGGTGGCTGTGGACGGCGTACGGGGTGAGCACCTTCGGCACGCGGTTCGCGTTCGACGCGTTCGCGCTGGTCGCGCTGCTGGTGCTGCACGCCGGTCCGGCCGAGGTGTCGCTGCTGGCGGCGGTGGGGCCGGCGGTCGGCGCGGTGCTGTCGGTGCCGCTCGGGCCCTGGGTGGAGTACCGCCGCAAACGCCCGGTGATGATCGCGACGGACCTCGTGCGATGCGCGGTGCTGCTGAGCGTGCCCCTCGCGTACGCCCTCGACGCGCTCACCGTGGCACAGCTGCTGGTGGTCTCGGTGACGGTGGCGGCGGCCGACATCACGTTCCAGGCGGCGGTCGGCGCGTACGTGAAGGACGTCGTGCCGGGCGAGGAGTTGCTGCGCGCGAACGGGCGGCTGGAGTCGACGACGTGGACCGCGACCATGCTGGGGCCGCCGCTGGGCGGGGCGGCGATCGGCTGGTTCGGCCCGGTGACGACGGTCGTCGCCGACGCCGTGAGCTATCTGCTGTCGGCCGGTGCGCTGGGCGCGGCGGGCGGCGGCGACCGGCGTCCCGAACGCCCGGACCCACGGCCCCGGCTGCGGGCCGGCGACCTGCTCGACGGGTGGCGGTACATCCTGCGCAGCCGTGAACTGCGTCCGCTGTTCCTCAACACGGTGCTGGTCAACGGCCTGATCATGGCGTCGTCGCCGCTGCTGGTCGTGCTGATGGTGGGCCCGCTGGGCTTCGCTCCGTGGCAGTACGGGCTGGCGTTCGCGGTGCCGTGTGTGGGCGGGCTGGTCGGGTCGCGGCTGTCGCGGCGGCTGGTGGCGCGGTTCGGGGCGCGGCGGGTGCTGGGCGTGGCGGGAACGCTGCGGGCGTGCTGGTCGGTCGGGCTGGCGTTCGTGGGTCCGGGCGCGGCGGGGCTGATCCTGGTGATCGTGATCGAGTTCGGGCTGATCACGAGCATGGGCGTGTTCAACCCGGTGTTCGCCACGCGCCGGCTGGAGCGGACGCCCGCGGACCGGGTGGTCCGCACGCTGTCGGCGTGGTCGGCGACCGGCAAGGCGTCGGTCGCCGTGCTGACGGCGCTGTGGGGACTCCTGGCGAGCGTCACGGGCCCCCGCACGGCCGTCGCGGTCGCGGGCGCCCTGCTGCCGGCCACGGCGCTGCTGCTGCCGCGCCGGCGCGAAGAGGCGCACCAGGAGCTGGACAGGGAGGCACAGGCCAAGGCCTAGGTGTTCGTCTGCCTTGGGTCGCGGCGTTCTCCGCCACGTGGTGTTCTCCGCTGGGGTGAACGCCGCGGCCGCAGTTCTTTCGATCCGGTTCGCGTCTGTCCGGTCGCCGGGGCCCGGGAGGTGTGGCCGGGGGTCAGTGGATGTCGATACGGTCCCCGGTCACGGCCGTGGACACCTCCGTCCCGTCCGGGGCTGTGGCGGACACGGTCAGCCGCGGTGCGAAGCCCTGGTCGAGGTCGGTCCGGGTGACGGTCCGTCTGCCGCTCTTGCAGACGTAGTCGGCGCCGGGGGCGAGCGTCGCGGCGCCGCATGCGGTGAGATCGGTCAGGTCCCCGTTCAGCCTGACATCGGTCAGCGTGGTGTTGCCGGGGTTGGACACGCGGGTCCAGTACACCATCGTGTCTCCGACAGGACCGGCCGCTCCCGCTGCCTGGAGGTTGTCCAGGACGGGCAGGGCGGAGATCTTCGGCGTCGCGGGGGCGTCGGCCGCCGCGGTGACGCGGAAGGTGCCGGTCCCGTAGGCGTGTGCGTCACGGACCGAGTAGACACCCTTGGCCGTGTGGGTGCCGACCGCGGTGAGGGGCACGTCGACCGTGACCTTCACGGTGGCGCCCTGACCCGGGTTGAGGGCGGGCATCGCCGCGGCGGTGGAGGTCCAGCCTTCGGGAAGGTCGAGGTTCACGGTGCCCGCGGGCAGAGGACGGTCGTTCTGGTTGGCCACCCGCACGTCGAACTGGTTCTTCTCACCCGCCTTCACCTGTGCCGGTGCGGTGACCGTGACCGGGGCGCAGACCCCGCCGAGCCACTTCAGGTCGAAGGACGAGTAGGAGATGTGCTGGTAGCCCTGTCGCTCCCAGAGCATGCCGACGCGGGGATCGGGCCCGGTGCCGTCCGACAGCGGGGTGAGCGTGGAGTAGGCGGACGCTCCCGTGGCGACGACCTTGCGGACCGGCCAGGTCTTCCCGTCGTCGCAGGACATCTTCACGGTGAGGTTGCGCCGGATGCCGGTGTCCTCGGTGTTGCTGAACAGCAGCCACTTCGACCTGGGGTGGTCGCCCGGCACGTCCGGCGCGAAGCGAGTGATCGACCCGTTGTTCGCCGGGTCGGGCAGCGCCGTGTCCCGCTGGAACGGGCCGTAGGTGACACCGCCGTCGGTGGAGTGCGCGATCGTGCGGTAGGGCGCCGACCGGTTGTTGAGCAGGATACGTCCGTCGGACAGTTCGACGGTCTTGTTCTCGTCCCCGCCGCCGGCGGTGGGTGTACCGGCCTTCCACGTCTCCCCGTGGTCGTCGCTGTAGACGCTGACCACGCGGTTGGCGCCGTCGGCCCGGACGGCGTACTGCTGGATCAGCCGTCCCTTGCGGGGGCCCTGCCGCAGTTGGATGCCCTCGCCGGAGGCCGCGAACATGCCCGCCCAGGCCGGGTTCTTGATCTGCGCGGTGATGCGGCGGTGCTTCCAGGTCAGGCCGTCGTCGTCCGAATAGCTGTAGTCGGTCTGCTGGATGTTGGGGTTGCTCTCGTCGTTGCCGGTTTCCGATCCGGCGAAGCCACGGTTCACCGTGGACGAGTAGAAGAGGAAGATGCGGCCCGTCTCACGGTCCACGAGGAGACTGGGGTCCCCGTTGCCGTTGGGCGCCGGCTCGCTGCGGACGGTCTGCTGCGACTGCCAGGTGGCGCCGCCGTCGGTGCTTCGCCGGATCACCACCGAGATGTTGCTGGGCAGATCGGCCATCGAGGGCCGGGCGTCGTACGCCGCGATCAGGGTGCCCTTGACGGTCCTCGTCAGAGCCGGGATGCGATAGACGGGTGCCCCGTCGTTGCGGGTCGCCAGGTCCTGGGTGACCAGACCGTCGGCTGCCACCTGGCGCTGCACGGGCTTCTCCGCGGCAGCTGCCGGAGCGCTCTGCGCGCCTCCGGAGGCGGCCAGCACGGCGGTCACGGTGAAGGACAGCAGGAGAGGAACGCTTCTTCGCTGCATGGAATCCCTTTCAGGAATGGAGGATCCGGATCCGCCGGATGCACTGCCGCTCGCCGGCCGCACCTGTATGCCAACAGCACGCCAGCACAGGACAGCAGACGTCTGATGTTCGGTGCTCGCACGTTAATGAGGACACCCGTTCCGGTCAACAGGTCTGCCGCGAACGGCCTTTCGGCGTTCGTCCGGGACCGCGCTCGCGTGTACCGGCCGGCCGACGCCCCACAGCCCCCGGGGGAATGCGGCATGACTGGGCCTCACCCGCCCGAGCGCGACAACAGAACAGCCTGAGCTGCGCCGATACCGTTGCGAACGGCAAGGTGTGGCAGGCGCTCAGCTCAGCGTTCAGAACGTTGAGGGGCCCGGTGTCGTCGCAGGGGACTCGGTCGAGGGGACAGTCGTCGCCCCACTGGAACGTGAGGCCGTGTTCAGCGGTGGCCGAGGACGTTGACCACACGGCCGTCGGGGTCGCGGACGAAGAAGCGGCGGACGCCCCACTCCTCGTCCTGGAGCGGGTGGACGATCTCCGCTCCGCTCTTCCGCACCGTCTCGTACACCGCGTCCACGTCGTCCACCTCCACGCTGAGGTGGGGGTGGACCGGTGCCGTCGCGTCCCCCGTCATGACGCTGAGCTGTGCCGTCGGGTTGGAGGGGGACGCCAGCGTCCGGATCCAGCCGAGGTCCATGACCTCATCCAAGCCGAGCAGGCTGTAGAACTCCCCGTTCTTCCCCGGGTCCTCGGAGTGGAGGTTGGGCACGACACGGCGGACGGTCATCGATGGCTCCCTCGGTTCTGTCGGGTCCGGCGGGCGGCGGTTGTGGACCCCATGAGCAGCACGCGCCGCGTCGGGGGACGCCCCCAGGCTAGCCATCACGCGGCGCTCGGGCTCGTACCCCAGCCGCCTCGGCCGCCTCCTCGACGCGTGCGGCCACCCAGGCCAGGAACTCCCGCACGTCGTCGCCCGGCAGGACTGCCGCCTTCGCGCGGGGACGTTCGAAACTGCGCAGCGCCTCGGCGATCAAGGGCTCGAAGGCGGGCTCGGACGCGGCGACGATCTCCCCCGCCCGGCGCTTGGGGAACCAGTGCCCGGTGCGGCAGTGGACGGTGGCGCGGCAGCCGTTGAGCACACGGTTGTCGGCCAAGTGGCCGTCCCCGTCGGCGTGTTCGCGTACGGAGGCGCGGAGTGCGGCGAGCACCGTGGGCCGGTCCGGGGCGGCGATCACGTCCCGCGCCGGCGCGCCGTACAGCGGGAGTCCGGCCTGGTGGGCGACGGAGCGGTCGATGACGTACCAGAAGTCGGACGCGTCCGCGGGGTCGTAGTCGGCTCGTTCGGGCAGGGCGGGGCCGGTGTTGAGGTCGAGCAGGTAGCCCGCCTCCCCCGACGGACGGGCGGCGAAGTCGGCCGTGTAGACGACGAGTTCGAGGCCGGCGGCGGGGCAGGGAAGCGCGGGGTGGGCCAGTGTCTCGGCGAGCGAGATGAGGTCCGCGCGGGGCAGGGCGGGGTCCACCACGACCGTCACATCGACGTCGCTGCGCCCGTGGCGGTAGTCGCCCAGGGCGAGCGAGCCGACGGCGAGGACGCTCGCCAGACGGTCGCCGCAGACGGCGGAGGTGCGGCGGACCAGCTCCTCCAGGTAGGCGCGCAGTTCCGGCGGCGGGAGGGAGGGACGGCTCATGCCCCCAGTGTCACCCCGGCCGGGCGCCCGGTCCGGGTCACGTCCACAGCTCGGCGCTGTCGCACACCCGTGCGCCCATGTTGCGCTCCATCATCCGCAGGGCGGCGTCCGCCAGATCCTCGTGGATGTGCGCGACGGCGTCCCGGGGGACGGTCACCCGGAAGTGGCGGATGTGCGCGTCGAGCGAGGAGTACAGCACGCACTGCTCGGTCACCTGCCCGACCAGCACCAGCTGGTCGATGCCCTGCTGCGTGAGCAGATAGCTGAGCGGCGTCTCGAAGAAGATCGAGTGCCGGGCCTTGACCACGAACAGCGACGACTCGTCCGGCACGAGCGGCTCGACCAGACGCGCGTGCGGCCCCGCCAGCGCCTTGTCGAGCAGCTCCCCGTGGTGGGAGCGCCACTCGCCGAAGTTGTCGTTCACGTAGATGACCGGTGCGTCCTGCCGCCGTGCCCGCTCCAGCAGCCCGGAGATCTTCGGGACCACCGTCTCGGCGGACGGGAGCAGCTGGTCGGCGTCCGGGTGGTCGTAGGTGTTGATCATGTCGATGACGATCAGTGCGGTCTTGCCCATGTCTCCAGGGTTCCACCGGGGCGGGTGGTCAGGCATCTTCACCTGGGCCCTTCACCGCGCCCTTCACCCGGGCCGGGGCAGCGGCCGTACTCCGACGTCAACGGGGCCGTCCGGCCCTAGTCCGGGCCCGTTCCGCGGCCGACGATGGGGAAATGATCCAGAGCGATGGCTTCCGGGCGCTCGACCGGCAGGAGTGCCTGCGCCTGCTGGGCAAGGTGCCCGTCGGACGCGTCGTGTACACGCGGCACGCGCTTCCCGCCGTGCTGCCGGTGAACTTCACCCTGGACCCGGACGGGTCCGTGGTGCTGTGCACCTCCGCCGGCTCCGACCTGGTGCGGGCCGTCGACGGGGTGGTCGTGGCGTTCGAGGCGGACGACTTCCACACCGGGCGGCGGTCCGGGTGGAGCGTGGTGGTGACCGGACGGGCGGAGGTGGTGACCGACCCGGCCGAGCACGAGCGGCTGCTGCGCACGGGCCCCCGGTCGTGGATGCCGCTGCGGGACGGCGTGTTCGTGCGGATCGAGAGCGAGATGGTGACGGGGCGGGGACTGACGGGGGTCGGCGGCAGACCCTAGCCGCCTCTCCTGCGCGCCCCTCGGCCCGTCAGCCCCCTCAACCGATCAACCCCCTTGATCAGTACCGCCGGACGGGTGACGTACGGTACGCCCTGTGACCGCCTACACCCCTGAAGACACCCCGGGCCGTTACGGCCCGTACGCCACCGTCGAGACCGAGCCGCGTTCCGTGGGCCGGGTGCGCACCGAGTACTCGCCGGCGTACGACGGCGACCCGGACCCCGGCGAGATCGTCTGGACCTGGGTCCCGTTCGAGGAGAACGACGGCCGGGGAAAGGACCGGCCGGTGCTGGTCGTCGCGCGTGAGGCGACCGGCACGTTCCTCGCCGTGCAGCTGTCGAGCAAGGGGCACGCCGGGGACCGGGACTGGGTGCCGATCGGCAGCGGGCCGTGGGACCGGTCGGGGCGCGACTCCTGGGTGGCCGTGGACCGGGTGCTGCGGCTGCACGAGCAGGGCATGCGCCGGGAGGCGTGCGCGCTGGACCGGATGCGGTTCAACTCGGTGCGGCAGCGGCTCAGGGAGCGTTACGGCTGGCAGTGACCTGCGCAGACGCGTCCGTCAGGTCCGCGACCCTCCGGTCGGACAGGTCCGCGAAGGTCCGCTCGAACGCCGTTCGGGTCGCGCCCTCGCGGGTGCGGTCCAGGATGCCGAACACCACGTGGGCGAAGGCGCCCTCGAAGCGCCCGCCGGGGCCCAGGTGCGTACGGAACGCCTCCGCGACCTGGGCCGGGTCGTTGCGGAACACTCCGCAGCCCCAGGCGCCGAGCACCAGCCGCCGGTAGCCGTGGTGGGCCGCCGTCTCCAGCACGCGGCCCGCGCGGTGCACGAGCACGCCGGGCACCTCCCCCACGCGCTCGGGCGCCTTGGAGCGGATCACGCCCGCGTTCGGCGCCGGTGACGTGAGGAAACCGGCCGTGAACGGGGCGTCCAGCAGGGCGCCGCGGTCGTCGCGGAACACCGGCACGGCCGGGGCGTGGATCACCCGGTCGGTGTAGAACGGGTCGCGGTGGGCGCGGTGGTGCTCGTAGAAGCCCGGCGCCCGCAGCAGGCACGTGTACAGCGCGGAGGCGCGGCACAGGGCCTCCTCCTGGGCCTGCGCGCCGTTGAGGTAGCCGCCGCCCGGGTTGCGTGCGGAGGCGAAGCTGAGGACGGCCACGGGGTCCGGTGCGCCCGGGCCGGTGGTGAGGCGGCGGGCGGCCGCCAGGCTGCTCTCGCCGGTCACCTCGAAGCGGGCGGGCGCCGGATCGGACTCCGGCACCGGAACCGGGTCCGGCCCGTGCAGCGTGGTGCCCTGCCGGGCCGCCTCCACGGCCGCTCCGATCTCCACCTCGCAGCCGTCGGGCGCCCGGTAGACGCCTTCCGCCACGATCCGCTCGGTCTCCCGGGCCGTCCCCCGCAGACGCGCGCTCACGGCGCCACCCCCGTAGCCGCCGTGACCGCGCCCCCGGCGCCCAGCGCGTTCCCCCTCGTCGTGCTCACCCAAGCATCCTGAGCGATGCTGGTGAGGCGGCGCAACGAGGTTTTCGCCGCCCCGGACGGTCCGGGACCGGAGGCGAAAAGCCCCGGTGGCAGGCGCGAGGCGGAGGTGACCGACCTCTTACGCCCCGCCGGGCGCCCTTGTGCGCGGCGGTCCGAGGGTTTTGGGTGGACGCGTTGGTGCCGGCCCGGACCGACCAGGCAGCGGGCCGGCGACATGGTGGTGTCTCAGGAGGATTCCCGCATGTCAGATCCGTCGAGCGGCTGTGCGCCCTCCCGCACGGCCGTCACCGAAGCCGAGGCGGAGGCCCTGATACGGGGCATCTGCTTCAAGACCGGACCGCCCCGCCGTATCGGTGTGGAGGTCGAATGGCTGGTCCACGAGTCGCGCGACCCGCGGCTCCCCGTCTCCCGTGAACGACTCGAAGCGGCCTACGCCGCCCTGCGCGGGGTGCCCCTGCGGTCGGCGCTCACCGTCGAGCCCGGCGGCCAGCTGGAGCTCAGCTCGCCGCCCGCCGCGTCCCTCACCGAGTGCCTGACCACCGTCTCCGCCGACCTGGACGCCGTACGCGCCGTCCTGGGCCGGGACGGGCTCACCCTGGCCGGCATGGGCCACGACCCCTGGCAGATTCCCCGGCGGTACCTCCGGCAGCCGCGCTACGACGCGATGGAGGCAGCCCTCGACCGCACCGGCGCGGCCGGCCGCTTCATGATGTGCACCTCCGCCTCGGTGCAGGTGTGCGTGGACGCCGGGTACGAGGAACCCGGCCCGCTCGGGCATGTGCGCCGCTGGTGGATGGCGCATCTGCTGGGCGCCGTCCTGGTGGCGGTCTTCGCCAACTCCCCCGTCTCCGCGGGCCGGCCCACCGGCTGGCTCTCCACACGGCAGCTGCGCTGGGCGCAGATCGGCGCCGGACGGGCCGGAGCGCCCGCGCTGGACGCCGACCCGCGCACCGCCTGGGCCCGGCATGTGCTGGACGCGCCCGTGATGTGCGTGCGCCGGGACGACGACGGGCCGTGGGAGGTGCCGGAGGACCTGTCGTTCCGGCACTGGACGCGCCGCCGGGCGCCGCGCGCGCCCACCCACGACGACCTGGACTACCACGTCACTACGCTGTTCCCGCCGGTCAGGCCGCGCGGCCATCTGGAGCTGCGGATGATGGACGCGCAGCCCGGCGAGGACGGATGGACCGTGCCGCTGGCGGTGACGGCGGCGCTGTTCGACGACCCGGAGGCCGCCGAGACCGTGTACCGCACGGTGAAACCGCTCGCCGAGCGGACGGGCGGGCTGGCCGCCCCGCGGAACCCGCTGTGGAGCGACGCGGCCCGTGACGGGCTGGCCGACCCGGAGCTGCGGGAGGCGGCGGCCGTCTGCTTCGCGGCGGCGCTGGCCGCCCTGCCCCGGCTCGGGGCCGCGACCGCCCTGGTCGACCGGGTCGCTGCGTTCCGGGACCGCTACGTCGCCCGGGGCCGCTGCCCCGCCGACGACCTGCTCGACGCGTGGCGCGCGGCCCACGACGGGCGCCCGGACGGATCCGGCGCGCCCCTGCTCACCCCCCACCCGTACGGGAAGGACACCCCCTCATGACCGACCCCGCCCTCGACGCCGAAACCCTGCGTGAGCGCGCGGTCGCCTCGCTGGTCGTCGCGCGGGACCGCACCACGCTGCTGACCAGCTGTGTGGAGGAACCCGACCTGACCGCGCAGCACTCGCCGCTGATGTCGCCGCTGGTGTGGGACCTGGCGCACATCGGCAACCAGGAGGAACAGTGGCTGCTGCGCGCGGTGGCCGGGCACGAGGCGATCCGCCCCGAGATCGACAGCCTCTACGACGCCTTCGAGCACCCACGCGCCGAACGCCCCAAGCTGCCCCTGCTGTCGCCCCAGGAGGCCCGCCGGTACGCGGCCGACGTGCGCGGACGTGCCCTGGACGTGCTGGAGCGCACGGCGTTCGACGGCACCCGGCTGACCGAGGCCGGGTTCGCCTTCGGGATGATCGCCCAGCACGAGCAGCAGCACGACGAGACCATGCTGATCACCCACCAGCTCCGCAAGGGCCCGGCCGCGCTCACCGCGCCCGACCCGGAGCCGGTGACGCCGTACACGGGACCGGCGGAGATCCTGGTGCCGGGCGGTCCGTTCACCATGGGCACCTCGGCCGAGCCGTGGGCCCTGGACAACGAACGGCCCGCGCACCAGCGGGAGGTGGCGCCGTTCTGGATCGACGCCACGCCCGTCACCAACGGGGCCTACCAGGCGTTCGTCGAGGACGGCGGCTACGAGGAGCCGCGCTGGTGGACGTCCGAGGGCTGGGCGCACGTGCGCCGGGCCCGCCTCACCGCGCCGCTGTACTGGCGCCGGGAGGGCGGTCAGTGGCTGCGGCGCCGCTTCGGCGTCACGGAACCGGTGCCGCCGGACGAGCCGGTGCTGCACGTGTGCTGGTACGAGGCGGACGCGTACGCCCGCTGGGCGGGGCGCCGGCTGCCCACCGAGACCGAGTGGGAGAAGGCCGCCCGGCACGACCCGGCCACGGGCCGCTCGCGGCGCTACCCGTGGGGCGACGCCGACCCGACGCCCGGGCACGCCAACCTCGGCCAGCGCCATCTGCGCCCGGCCCCGGCCGGCAGCTATCCGGCGGGCGCGTCGCCGCTGGGCGTACGGCAGTTGATCGGGGACGTGTGGGAGTGGACGGCGTCCGACTTCCTGCCGTACCCGGGCTTCCGGGCGTTCCCGTACCGGGAGTACTCGGAGGTGTTCTTCGGGCCGGAGTACAAGGTGCTGCGCGGCGGTTCGTTCGCCGTGGACGCGGTGGCCTGCCGGGGCACGTTCCGCAACTGGGACCACCCGATACGGCGGCAGATCTTCTCCGGGTTCCGCACCGCCCGCTCGGCGGGGGACGCCTGATGTGCCGTCACCTGGCGTACGTGGGCCCGGCGGAGCCGCTGGGCACGCTGCTGGTGGGGCCGGAGCACGGGCTGTACCGGCAGTCGTGGGCGCCCCGCCGGCAGCGGCACGGCACGGTCAACGCGGACGGCTTCGGCGTGGGCTGGTACGCCGACGGCGACCCGGTGCCGGCCCGCTACCGGCGGGCCGGGCCGATCTGGGCGGACCTGTCGTTCGCGGACCTGGCGCGGGTGGTGCGCACGGAGGCGCTGCTCGCCGCCGTGCGGGACGCGACGCTGTCGGGCGCCGACGCGGAGGCGGCCGCGGCCCCCTTCGCGTCCGGGGCGTGGCTGTTCAGCCACAACGGCGCGGTGCCGGGCTGGCCCGGCTCGCTCGCGCCGCTGGCGGCCACCCTGCCGGCCGAGAATCTGCTGTCGCTGGAGGCCCGCAACGACTCGGCGTTCGTGTGGGCGCTGGTGCTGGCCCGGCTGCGGACCGGCGACGCGATGGGGCAGGCGCTGGCCGACACGGTCGCCGAGGTCGCGGCGGCGGCGCCGGAGGCCCGGCTGAACCTGCTGCTCGCCGACGGCGCCACGATCACCGCGACCGCGTGGGGGGACACCCTGTGGTACCTCGCCCGGCCCGGCGGGGGAACCGTGGTCGCCTCCGAGCCCTACGACGACGACCCGCACTGGCAGGAGGTGCCCGACCGCACCCTGCTCGCCGCGAGCCGCACCGACGTGCTGCTCACCCCGCTCAAGGAGCCCCTCACGTGAGTCCGTTCCGCCTGACCCGTACCCTCCCCGAGGACGCCGCCGGCGCCGCGCTGCGCGCCGACGTCCGCGCGGGACTGACCGGCAGCCCCAAGACGCTGCCGCCGAAATGGTTCTACGACGCCCGGGGCAGCGAGCTGTTCGAGGAGATCACCACGCTGCCCGAGTACTACCCCACGCGCGCCGAGCGGGAGATCCTGCTCGAACGCGCCGACGAGATCGCCGCCGTGTCCGGCGCCCGCACCCTGGTCGAACTGGGCTCGGGCTCCTCGGAGAAGACACGGCATCTGATCGCCGCCCTCGACGAGCTGCGGACGTACGTCCCGGTCGACGTCAGCGAGTCCGCGCTGACCAGGGCGGGGCAGACGCTGGCCGCCGAGCGGCCGGGGCTCGACGTGCACGCGCTGGTCGCGGACTTCACCGCCGAGCTGACCCTGCCGGAGACGCCGGGGCCGCG
Source organism: Streptomyces sp. P9-2 (assembly GCF_051903975.1). Taxonomy (NCBI): domain Bacteria; kingdom Bacillati; phylum Actinomycetota; class Actinomycetes; order Kitasatosporales; family Streptomycetaceae; genus Streptomyces; species Streptomyces sp. P9-2. Next base: position 6,352,934 of record NZ_CP192633.1, on the reverse strand, counting down.
CCTGGTGGCGTTCCTCGGCGGCACCATCGGCAATCTGCTGCCGGACGAACGGTCCGCGTTCCTCTCCAAGGTGCGCGCCCTGCTCGCCCCGGGCGACGCGCTGCTGCTCGGCACGGACCTGGTGAAGGACGAGAAGACACTGGTCCGGGCGTACGACGACGCGGCCGGGGTGACGGCCGCGTTCAACAAGAACGTGCTGAACGTCGTCAACCGGGAACTGGGCGCCGACTTCGACCCGGACGCCTTCGACCATGTGGCGGTGTGGGACGCGGAGCACGAGTGGATCGAGATGCGGCTGCGCTCGCGCACCGCGCAGTCCGTGAAGATCCCGGCGCTGGAACTGGTCGTGGACTTCGCGGAGGGCGAGGAGCTGCGCACCGAGGTGTCGGCGAAGTTCCGGCAGGAGGGAGTGCGTGCGGAACTGTCGGCCGCGGGGCTCGACTTGACCCGGTGGTGGACGGACGGAGAAGGGCGGTTCGCGCTGTCGCTGAGCGTGGCCCGCTGAGGATGGCCGGGTGGGCCTCACCCTGCGGACTCACTCGAAGGCGAGGGTCTCCGTGATGCGCCGCGAGGCGCGCTCGGCCTCCTTCTCGGGGTCGGCGCCGGTGAGCACCTTCGTCATGTACTCCTTGATCGGGTTGTCGGCCTCGACCACGCTCCACCGGGGCGTGGCCGGGGTCGCCCGGCCACGTGCGGCGCCGGCCGCCATGGCCTCCAGGCCCTCCTCCCCCGCGACCGAGTCGGCGAGGTCCGCCTTGTTGGGGACGTAGTTCATGGTGCGGGCGAGGTCGGTGTTCCAGCGGGCGCCGGTGAGGGCGGCCACGACCTCGACGGCGGCGTCCTCGACGTCGGTGGCGGCCGGGACGACGAGGTCGGAGCCGCCGGTGAAGACGGCGCCGGGGCGGCCGGGTTCCTTGCCGGGGACCGGGAAGTAGCCGATCGTGTCCTCGAGTGCGGGGTTCTGCTGGACGATGGCGCGGACCAGTCCGGTGACGGCGACGATCTGGGCGACGTTCCCCTCGGCGAACACGCCCGCCTGGGGCGGGTGTTCCTCGTCGGCGTCGACGGGGCCGTCGCCGAGCTTCTGCAGCCGGCGGTAGAAGTCCATGCCGCGCAGGGCCGCCTCGCTGTCGAGGGCGCCCTTCCAGACGCCGCTGCCTTCGGTGGCGAGTTCGCCGCCCTCCTCCCAGATGAACCCGGCGAGGGTGTACCAGTCCTGTCCGGCGAGGTAGATGCCCTGGGTGTCGCCGGTGTCGAGCCGTTCGGTGGTCTCCAGCCACTCGTCGCGGGTCTTCGGCGGGGTGACGCCGGCCGCGCGGAACAGGTCCTTGCGGTAGACGACGACGCGGTTGGCGGCGTACCAGGGGATGCCGTACTGCTGTGAGCCCCAGCGGCCGGGTTCGGCGAGGCCGGGCAGCCAGTCGTCGCGGCCCCAGTCGCGCATGGACTCCAGGGTGAGGTCGAGCAGGCCGTCGCTCTCGGCGTACGCGGACACCTGGGTGTTGCCGACCTCGATGACGTCCGGACCGTCCGGGTCGTCGCCGCGCAGCGCCCGCTGGACCTTCTCGCCGACGCCCGTCCACTCCTGGATGCGGATGTCGAGGTCGAGCGTCTCGTGCTCGCGCTCGAACTCCTCCGTGAAGCGGTCGAGGAAGTCCTGCGAGGCGCTGTGCTGCATCAGCCAGACGGTGACGGTGCGCCGCTCCGCCGCGCTGTCGGACATCACCCCGCAGCCGGTGAGCAGGGAGGCGGACACACAGACGAGGGCGAGCAGGCGGCGTCTCACGTGGGGTCCTGTTTCTGTCTGGCGGACAGGGGCGGGCCCGGCGTGGGGGGCGAGCCGGAGCTCGGACGGGTGCCCAGCATCTTGGTATGGACCAATGCCCGGGTCAAGGGCGTCAGGCGAACGGGGCCGACGCCTCGCGCCAGGACACGGGGTGGGGCACGGTGGAGTGACGTGTGCCACTGGCGGGCCAGCCGCCGTGAGAGGAGCAGAGCATGTCGAACCACACCTACCGGGTCACCGAGATCGTCGGCACCTCGCCCGACGGCGTGGACGCGGCCGTCCGCAACGGCATCGAGCGGGCCTCGCAGACGCTGCGCAATCTGGACTGGTTCGAGGTGACGCAGGTGCGCGGGCAGATCGAGGAGGGGCGCGTCGCGCACTACCAGGTGGGCCTGAAGGTGGGCTTCCGGCTCGAGGAGACGGACTGAGCCGTACGACCGCTCAGGTGCGGCCCTCGCGCTCCTGCGCGTCCTTCAGCTCGTCCGAGGGGGTCGCCCAGCGCGCGTGGACGACGGTGAACCCGGCCCGGCGGGCGTCCTCGCAGACCAGCTCGTCGTCGTCGACCAGCATCCGCACCTCCCCGGTGCGGGCCAGGCGGCGCAGCACGGCCAGTTTGGTGATCCGGGCGGGCCGCCGGTCGGCGTTGCCGCGCATGTGCAGCTCCCCCTCGGGCAGCCCCTGCGCGGCCAGCCAGTCCTGGGTGTCGCGGCGGCAGCGCTCGGGGCGGCCGGTGAGGTAGACGATGTCGCACGTCCCGGCGCTCTCCCGCACCAGCGCGATCCCCTCGGCGAGCGGCGGGTCCTCGGGCGCGGCGGCGAAGAAGCCCTCCCAGTCGCGGGGCCTGCGCTCCAGGAAGTGCTGGCGGTGCGCGGTGGAGGCGAGGGTGTTGTCGAGGTCGAACACGGCCAGCGGACGCTGCGCGCGGTCGGTGCGGTGGGTCACGCCCCCACCCTAGAGGGGCACTCCAGGAATCCTGGCGGCTCCCCCGTGTTGAACCCGGTATGAGTTCCGTGATCGCCGCGACCCGCTTCTCCGTCCTCGACCGCTCACGGGTGCGTGAGGGGCACACCGCGCCCGAGGCTCTGCGGGACACGGTGGATCTCGCGCGGGAGGCGGAGCGGCTCGGGTACCACCGGTTCTGGGTGGCCGAGCACCACGGGGTGCCCGGGGTGGCAGGGTCGGCTCCGACCGTGCTGGCGGCCGCCGTCGCGGGGGCGACCCGCACGATCCGCGTCGGCACCGGCGGGGTCATGCTGCCCAACCACCGACCGCTGGTCGTGGCCGAGCAGTTCGGGGTGCTGGCCTCGCTGTTCCCGGACCGGATCGACATGGGCCTGGGACGCTCCGTGGGGTTCACCGACGGGGTGCGCAAGGCGCTCGGGCGCGACAAGGACGACGCGCAGGACTTCGCGGTCCAGCTCGACGAGCTGCTCGGCTGGTTCGCGGGCACCTCACCCACCGGGGTGCACGCCCGGCCGTCCGAGGGGCTGACCGTGCCGCCGTTCGTGCTGGCGATGGGCGAGGGCGCGGACATCGCCGCCCGCGCCGGGCTGCCGATGGTCATCGGGGACCTGCGCGACCGCGACCGGATGCGGCGCGGCGTCGACCGCTACCGCGAGCGGTTCCGCCCCTCCGCGTGGGCGGACGAGCCGTACGTGGTGATCTCGGGGACGGTGGCGGTGGCGGACACGCCCGAGCGGGCCCGGCGGCTGCTGGTCCCGGAGGCCTGGTCGATGGCGTACTCCCGCACCCACGGCACCTTTCCGCCGCTGCCGCCGGCCGAGCGCGTCGAGTCCGTCGCCATGACCGCCAAGGAGCGCGGCTTCTACGAGGCGGGGCTGGCCGGACAGCTCGCCGGCACCGAGGAGGAGGTCGAGCGGGAGCTGGAGGCGGTGCTGAAGGACACCGGCGCCCAGGAGGTCCTCGTCACCACCAGCACCTACGACCGTGACGCACTGCTGGACTCCTACCGGCGGCTCGCCGCGCTCGCGGGGCTCGACGGCAGCGCGAAGCGCCGGTGAGCACACCGGCGCTTCGCGGGGAGAGCGAGGACGGGGGCCTACCGCTCGCGGCCCCGGCCCGGGATGTCACGGCCGCGGCCGGGGGTGTCCCCGCGGTCCTTGCGGCCGGACTCGTCGGTCATCTCCGTCTCGGCCTCGATGCGCTCCTTGCGCACCCGGCCGCGCACGGTCTCGTTCGTGACCTTCTCCTCGGTGGTCATCCGGACGCGCTCGACCGGCACGGCCTCGGTGGTGACCACCGGGCGCTCCTCGTGCAGCGTGACCTCGTGCTGGTCCTCCTTGAAGGACGGCCCGGACATGGCCTCTTCGCGGTTGGCGTCCGTGATCGGCTCGCGCTCCACGCGTACTTCCTCGTGACGGACCGGGACGGTCTGCTGGACCTCCTCGGTGACCACGTACTTCCGCAGGCGTGCCCGGCCGCTCGCGTGGCGTTCGACGCCGACGTGCATGCGCTCCTCGGAGCGCGTCATCGCGTCGCCCGTGCCGCGCGTTCCGGCCTCGCCGCGGTGGGACATGGCGCCGGCCGCGCCGGACCGTTCGGCGCTGGTGCCCTTGGCGCCCGCCGTGGAGGACATGCCGCCCTGCGTGCCCGTCATGCCGGCCGCACCGGAGGTGCCCGACGTGCCGGACGTGTCGCCGCGGCGTCCGGTCGCCGTGCCCGCGGCGCCGGCAGCTCCGGCCGCTCCCGCGGCGCCGGCGGTCCCGGCCTTGCCCGTGGTGCCGTCGCTGTCCTTGGGGTCACTGAGGACGTTGTCCCAGTTGATGCCGTAGTACTCGTAGAGCCGGTGCTCCTCGTCCACCGACAGGTGGCCGCCCGCGTCGATGTCCACGCTGGGCGCGCCCTTCACCTTGTCCTTGGGGTAGGGCACCTCGAGATGGTCCTGGACCATGGAGGCGTCACGGATGGGTACGAACGACTCGCTGGAGCCGAACATCCCGGTCTTGACGGTCACCCACTCGGGGCGTCCACTCGCGTCGTCGAGGAAGACGTGCTTCGCGTCGCCGATCTTGTTGCCGTCCCCGTCGTACACGGGGTGATCCAGCAGGATCGAGATCTCTTCGCGGGTGATCATCTGTCATCACCCTCCTCTCAGGTCACTCCTCTCCGGTTCTCCTGATCAGGAGGTAAAAAACAGGACGAAAGTAATTAATCGCACTTTATTTTCCACAGTGCGACAGGAGGCTGACAGAGGGGTGTCCGGGAACGCGAGACGGGGCCGGAAGGAGCACCTTCTCCCGGCCCCGCCCGTCCGCACCGTACGGCGAACGTCTGTGGGGGCGGCTACCGCTTGCCCGCCTTGCGGGCGGCCCGCAGCCACTCCTTGTTCATGCCCGTGATGGAGGTCAGCGGGATGCCCTTGGGGCAGGCGGTGGCACACTCGCCGGCGAGGGTGCAGCCGCCGAAGCCCTCCTCGTCCATCTGCGCCACCATGTCCAGCACCCGGGTCTCCCGCTCGGGGGCGCCCTGCGGCAGCACGTTCAGGTGGTTGATCTTGGCGGAGGTGAACAGCATCGCCGCGCCGTTGGGGCAGGCCGCCACGCAGGCGCCGCAGCCGATGCACTCGGCGTGCTCGAAGGCGAAGTCCGCGTCCGGCTTGGGCACCGGGGTGGCGTGCGCCTCGGGGGCGGCGCCGGTGGGGGCCGTGATGTAGCCGCCGGCCTGGATGATGCGGTCGAAGGCGGAGCGGTCGACCACCAGGTCCTTGATCACCGGGAAGGCCGCGGCCCGCCACGGCTCGATGTCGATGGTGTCGCCGTCCTTGAAGGACCGCATGTGCAGTTGGCAGGTGGTGGTGCGCTCGGGCCCGTGGGCGTCGCCGTTGATGACGAGTGAGCAGGCGCCGCAGATGCCCTCGCGGCAGTCGTGGTCGAAGGCGACCGGGTCCTCGCCCTTGAGGATGAGCTCCTCGTTGAGGGTGTCGAGCATCTCCAGGAAGGACATGTCCGGGGAGACGTCGTCCACCTCGTACGTGGACATGGCGCCGTCGGCGTCGGCGTTCTTCTGGCGCCAGACGCGCAGGGTGAGCTTCATGCGTAGCTCCGCTGGGTGGGGTGGACGTACTCGAAGACCAGGTCTTCCTTGTGCAGGACCGGGGCCTCGCCGGTCCCGGTGAACTCCCAGGCGGCCGCGTAGGAGAACTCGTCGTCCTTGCGGGCGGCCTCGCCGTCCGGCGTCTGGGACTCCTCGCGGAAGTGGCCGCCGCAGGACTCGGTGCGGTGCAGCGCGTCGAGGCACATCAGCTCGGCGAGCTCCAGGTAGTCGACGACGCGGTTGGCCTTCTCCAGCGACTGGTTGAACTCCTCGCCGGTGCCGGGCACCTTGAGGCGCCGCCAGAACTCCTCGCGGATCTGCGGGATGCGCTCCAGGGCCTTGCGGAGGCCGGAGTCGGTGCGGGCCATGCCGCAGAACTCCCACATCAGCTCGCCGATCTCGCGGTGGAAGGAGTCCGGGGTGCGGTCGCCGTCCACGGACAGCAGCCGCTCGATGCGCTGCTCGGTCTCCGTCAGTGCCTCCCGCACGGCGGGGTGGCCGTCGGTCACCTCGCCGAGCTTGGGGTTGCGGCCGAGGTAGTCGTTGAGGGTCGCCGGCAGCACGAAGTAGCCGTCGGCGAGGCCCTGCATCAGCGCGGACGCGCCGAGCCGGTTGGCGCCGTGGTCGGAGAAGTTGGCCTCGCCGATCGCGAACAGGCCGGGGATGGTGGTCTGGAGGTCGTAGTCGACCCACAGGCCGCCCATCGTGTAGTGCACGGCGGGGTAGATGCGCATCGGCACCTCGTACGGATCCTCGTCGGTGATCCGCTGGTACATGTCGAAGAGGTTGCCGTACTTGGCCTCGACGGCCTTGCGGCCCATGCGCCTGATGGCGTCGGCGAAGTCGAGGTAGACGCCCTGGCCGCCGGGACCGACGCCCCTGCCCTCGTCGCAGACGTTCTTCGCGGCGCGGGAGGCGATGTCACGGGGCACCAGGTTGCCGAAGGACGGGTAGATGCGCTCCAGGTAGTAGTCGCGCTCGTCCTCGGGGATCTGCGCGGGCGGCCGGGTGTCGCCCTTGGCCTTGGGCACCCAGATGCGGCCGTCGTTGCGCAGCGACTCGCTCATCAGCGTCAGCTTCGACTGGTGGTCGCCGGTGCGCGGGATGCACGTGGGGTGGATCTGGGTGAAGCAGGGGTTGGCGAAGTACGCCCCGCGCCGGTGCGCGCGCCAGATCGCGGTGGCGTTGGAGTTCATGGCGTTCGTCGACAGGTAGAAGACGTTGCCGTAGCCGCCGGACGCGAGGACGACGGCGTCCGCGAAGTACGTGGAGATCTTCCCGGTGATCAGGTCGCGGGCGACGATGCCGCGGGCCCGGCCGTCGATGACGATCAGGTCGAGCATCTCGGTGCGCGGGTGCATCTCCACGTTGCCGGCGGCGATCTGCCGGCTGAGCGCCTGGTAGGCGCCGAGGAGGAGCTGCTGGCCCGTCTGGCCGCGGGCGTAGAAGGTGCGGGAGACCTGGACGCCGCCGAAGGAGCGGGTGTCGAGCAGGCCTCCGTACTCGCGGGCGAAGGGCACGCCCTGCGCGACGCACTGGTCGATGATCTCGACGGAGATCTGCGCCAGGCGGTGCACGTTGGACTCGCGGGCGCGGAAGTCGCCGCCCTTGACGGTGTCGTAGAAGAGCCGGTGGATGGAGTCGCCGTCGTTGCGGTAGTTCTTCGCGGCGTTGATGCCGCCCTGCGCGGCGATGGAGTGGGCGCGGCGCGGGGAGTCCTGGTAGCAGAACTGGACGACGTGGTAGCCCTGTTCGGCGAGCGTGGCGCCGGCGGAGCCGCCCGCGAGGCCGGTGCCGACGACGATGACGGTGTGCTTGCGCCGGTTGGCGGGGTTGACCAGCTTGGCCTCGAAGCGGCGCGTGTCCCAGCGCTCGTGGATCGGTCCGGACGGGGCCTTGGTGTCGGCGACCGGGGCGCCGGTCGAGTAGTCGGTGTACGAGGTCATGGTCAGCTCACCACTCCGGTCATGACGCCCACGGGGACGGCGAGGAAGCCGGCCGTGAGCAGCAGCGCAAGGGCGTTGGCGGTGGTCTTCAGGGCGCGGTCGCGGGTGCGGCTGCCGGCGCCGAGGGTCTGGGCGGCGCTCCAGAAGCCGTGCCGGATGTGCAGGCCGACGGCCAGCATCGCGACGATGTAGATGGTGTTGCCGTACCAGGTGGAGAAGGTGTCCACGACGTTCTGGTAGGGCTTGCCGGACTCGAAGCCGCCGGAGTGGACGGTGCCGGTGGTCAGGTCGAGGATGTGCCAGACGATGAACAGGGCGAGGATGATCCCGCCCCAGCGCATGGTGCGCGTGGCGTAGCTCGCCCGGGCCTTCTTGTGCACGTACTTGGCCGGGCGCGCCTTGATGTCGCGGCGGCTGAGCTGGTACGCGGAGACGGCGTGCGCGACCACGGCGAGGACCAGCACCACGCGGACGGCCCACAGCGTCCACTCGTAGTGCATGAACGGTTCGCCGATCGTGCGCAGCCAGTGGGCGTAGTGGTTGAACTCCCCGGCCCCGAAGAAGATCTTCAGATTGCCGAGCATGTGGACGACCAGGTACAGCAGCATGATCAGGCCGCTGACCGCCATCACTGTCTTCTTGCCGACGGTCGAGTCCCACACGGTGCGTGCCATGGACGGCCGTCGGTCCGTCCGCGTTGCCAGAGCCATGTCACCAGACGCTAGGGCCGGAGGGCCCCATCGGTCCAAGACATGGTACGGCTGGATTCGATAGGGGACGTCTATCATGGCTGGATGCAGTTCCAGCAGCTCCAGTACTTCGTCGCGGTGGCCGAGACGCGGCACTTCACGCGCGCCGCCGAGCTGGTCCACGTCGCCCAGCCGTCCCTGTCGCAGCAGATCAAGGCGCTGGAGCGGGAGTTGGGCGCGGATCTGTTCCGGCGGGCGCGCGGCAACATCACGCTGACCGACGCGGGCGAGGCGCTGCTGCCGCTGGCCCGGCGGATCCTGGCGGACGCGGACACCGCGCGGCACGAGGTGCAGGAGGTGGCGCAGCTGCGCAGCGGCCGGGTGCGGCTCGGCGCGACCCCGAGCCTGTGCACGGGCCTGCTGCCGGACGTGCTGCGCGCCTTCCACGACCGCTATCCGGGCGTACGGCTGCTGATCGAGGAGGGCGGTTCGCACGACCTGGTGCGCGAGCTGGCGCGCGGTGCGCTGGACCTGGCCCTGGTGGTGCTGCCGCTGCCGACGCCCTCCCCCGCGCTGACCACGGTGGAGCTGCTGCGGGAGGACCTCGTGGTGGTGTCCTCGCCGGACGCCCCGCGTCCCGGCCGGGGGCGGCGCGCGGTGCGCATCGCCGATCTGGAGGGCGAGCGTCTGGTGATGTTCCGGCACGGCTACGACCTGCGGGAGCTGACCGTGGCCGCGTGCCGGGCGGAGGGGTTCGAGCCGGAGTTCGCGGTGGAGGGCGGGGAGATGGACGCGGTGCTGGGGTTCGTGCGGGCGGGCCTGGGCGTGGCGGTGGTGCCGCGGATGGTGGCAGCCCGCTCCGGTCACGGTCTGCGGGTCACCCCGCTGGCCCGCCCCGGCCTGCACCGCGCGATCGCGCTGGCCCACCGCAGCGACGTGGCGCCGCCCCGGGCGGCGCGGGAGCTGCAGGGGATGCTGCTGGAGCGGTGAGCGCCGCCCGCGCGGCCCCCGGTGTCAGAGGGTGGCGCGGACCGAGCCGACCCGCTTGCCGTGGCCCAGGACCGGCGCGGTGGCGAGGTCGCGGAGGGTGTCGTCGGCGTCCACGTCGACGCCGAGGCGGCGCAGCGCGGCGACCATCACCACGGGCCGGGCGCGCTGGGAGCCGTCGGCGATCTTCAGCGCGACCGCCGAGCCGTCCGGCAGACCGAGCGCGTAGACGCCCTCGGCGCCGTCCTTGGCCACGGCGCCCGGCAGGGCCCGCATCAGCCGGGTCACGTCCCGTCCGGTGCCGCCGACGTACTCGGGGTGTGTGCTCATCGCCTTCACGACGCGGTGTTCGAGAGTCCCCTCGGGCGCGGAGGCCAGACGCCCGAAGGCGCGCGCGAGGCCGCTCAGGCTGATCGCGAACAGCGGCGCGCCGCACCCGTCGACGCCCGTGGCCGTGACCTTCTCCCCCGCGAGCTCCTCCACCGTCTCGCGCAGCCGCACCTGGAGCGGGTGTTCCGGGTCGAGATAGGTGGCCGTGTCCCAGCCGCCTGCGACGCAGGTCGCGAGCATCGCGGCGTGCTTGCCGGAGCAGTTCATCGTCAGCGGGGCCGGTTCGCCGCCGCCGGCCAGATGGGCGCGCAGCGCTGCCTCGCCGATCGGCAGACCCGGCGTGCACCGCAAGGCGTCCGTCGTGAGCCCGGCCGACGCGAGGATCTCCCGTACGCCCTCCACATGGATGTCCTCGCCGGAGTGGCTGGCGCAGCTCAGCGCGAGGAGCCGGCCGTCCAGGTCGAGCCCGGCGCGCAGCATGCCGAGCGCCTGGAGGGGCTTGTTGGACGAACGCGGGTACATCGGGGCGTCGACGTCCCCGACCCGCACCTTCTCGGCCCCGTCGGGCCCGGTCGCCAGAACGGCCCCGTGATGCACGGACTCCAGGAACTCACCGCGCCGGACCTCGGCCACCACGCTGTACATACGGCCTTTCTCCCAACACACCCTCAGGGGCGCGGGGAACGGCGCGCCCAGCCCGAACGATCCCGCACAGGCTAGATCACCTCAGGCGGCACCGGCGTGCCCTGGTGGTAGTACAACCTCCACCCGGCCCCGTCCTCCCGCTCGCGCCACAGAGAACTCCGCCGCGCACGCCGCCCCTCGAAGCAGGTCTCGTACGTCAGGTGCACGACCCCGGGCGCCAGCAGCACGCCCCGGAAGTCGGACGGCTCGTACACCGAGCCACCCTCCGCGCTGCCCGGGTGGTCCGCCAGCTCCGCGACCATCACCTCGTACGTATAACGCCGCCCGGACGCGCCCACTTCGACGAACTCGGGATCCAGCAGGCGCGTCGTCCCGGCGCGGGAGGCCCGCACGGCCGGGTCCATCAGCCGCAGCTCCCCCTCGATCGCCGCCCGGACCGCCTCCGTCTCCTCGTCCGTCACGGTGCGCACCTCATCCCGTCGCGTCCACCAGCGCCAGCTCGTGCAGCCGCTCCGGCGGGCCCGGGCGGGCGTAGTACCAGCCCTGGGCCGTGTCGCAGCCGAGGATGCGCAGCTGCTCGGCCTGCGCCCCGGTCTCCACGCCCTCCACGGTGACCGCGAGGTCGAGGCTGTGGGCGAGCGAGACGATCCCCTCGACGATCTTGAGGTCGACCGGGTCGGCCGGGAACTGCTGCATGCTCTGCGTGAAGGAGCGGTCCAGCTTGAGGACGCTCACCGGGAGACGGCGCAGGTTGGCGAGGTTGGAGTAACCGGTGCCGAAGTCGTCGAGGGCGATGTCGACGCCCATCTCGGCGAGCCGGCGCAGCGGCTTGAGGAGGTCGTCGTCGGCGCCGATGAGGGCGGACTCGGTGACCTCCAGGCACAGCGCGTCGGGCGCGACGCCGGTGCGCTCCAGGATCTCGACGGTGTCCTGCACCAGGCCCGGGTGGGTGAGCTGGCAGGGCGAGAGGTTCACGTTGATGCGCAGCGGGCCCAGCGCGTCGCCGCCGTTGGCGTCGCGCCACTCGCGGGCCTGACGCACCGACTGCTCCAGCACCCAGCGGCCGAGCGGCACGATCAGTCCGGTGTGCTCGGCGAGCGGGATGAAGCGGTCCGGGGACAGCACGCCGTGCTGCGGGTGCAGCCAGCGCACCAGCGCCTCCGCGCCGCGGACGCTGCCGTCGCCGAGGTGCACCAGGGGCTGGTACTCGATGAAGAACTCGCCGCGGTCCAGGGCGGTGGGCAGCGCCGTGGTGAGGCCGTGCCGGGTGATGGCGCGGGCGTCGGCCTCCGGGTCGGCCAGCTCGAAGCGGTTGCCGCCGGCCGCCTTGGCCCGGTACATCGTGATGTCGGCGCTGCGCAGCACCTCCGCCGCGCTGCGCTCGCCGGCCGGGCCCTCGACGACGCCGATGCTGCCGCGGACGGTCAGCTCCCGGCCGTCGATGCTGATCGGGGCGAGCAGGGCGTTCATGATGCGGCCGGCCAGCTCGTCGACCGTGCGGCGGGTGTCGGGGCCTGTGGTGAGGGCGACGAATTCGTCGCCGCCGAGCCGGGCCACCATCTCGCCGGGCGCGGTGGCGCAGGACTGGAGCCGGTCGGCGACCTCGACGAGCAGCCGGTCGCCGGCCGCGTGCCCGAGGCTGTCGTTGACGGTCTTGAAGCCGTCCAGGTCGAGGTAGCACAGCCCGAACCGCTGGCCGGGTCCGGCCGCGAGGGCCTTCTCCAGGCGCTCGAAGAAGAAGGTGCGGTTGGGCAGCCCGGTGAGGGCGTCGTGCGTGGCCTCGTAGCGCAGCCGGAGGTTGAGCAGCCTCCGCTCGGTGGTGTCCTCCATGAGGGCCAGCTGGTACTGGGCTTCGCCGTCGGCGTCGCGCAGCAGGGAGACGGTCAGGTTGGTCCACAGGACCGTTCCGTCAGGGCGGTAGAAGGCCTTCTCGACGTGGTAGTGCTCGCGCTCGCCGTTCACCAGCTCCTCGTAGAGCCGCCAGGTCTGCGGGGCGTCGTCGGGATGCGTCCAGTCCCGGACGTTGCGGCCCAGCAGGGCCTGCTCGGTCAGGCCGAACATGCGGCTGAGGGCGCCGTTCACCTGGAGGACGTTGCCCTCGAGGTCGGCGATGCCGATTCCTATGGCCGCGCCTTCGAAGACCGCGCGGAACCGCGTCTCCGTGGCGTGCAGGGCCTGTGCGACGACGCCCTGCGCCTCCAGCGCGGCCTTGGCGATGGCCTCCTGCTCGGACAGCGTCCGCTCGCGCAGGGCCTGGGCGAAGCCGGCCGCCATGGCGTGCTGCAGGCGTGCGCTGCGCGTCCTGAGGGTCTCACGGTCGCCGTCGTCGCCGCAGTAGAGGACGAGGTAGGCGTCGACGCAGTCGAGGGTGCGGCTCAGCGCCTCGGGGTCCGTGCAGTGCGCCTCGACGAGCGCCACGCCGGCGTCCCGGCCCGCCTCCGCGTCGAAGGACCGGGCGCGCAGGGCCTCGCTCAGCCGCCGGGCGACCGGGAGCAGCCGCTCCTCGAACTCGGGGCGGGTGGCGGCGGTCGAGGTCACCGGGTACACGGCCCGGCTCCAGATCGTCGCGAACCGGCGCAGTCTGCCCTCCGGCCCGTCCGGCTCCGCGCTCACGCCGTACGCCCCACGCCCGCGAGACCGGAGAAGGCGTAGGGATCCTCGTCCTCCGGTACCGTGTCGGGACGCCATCGCGGCATCGGCACCAGTCCGGGTTCCACCATGTCGTACCCCTCGAAGAACCGCGCGATCTCGTCGCGCGTGCGCATGATCAGCGGGTTGCGCATGTCTCGGTACACGTCGACCGCCCCCTCGGCCCGCTCCGGCGGCAACGGGATCCCCTCGTACGTCGCATGGGTGAGCACCAGCATGCTCCCGGGCGCCAGGGCCTCGCGCAGTTCGGCCACCGCCCCGTACGGGTCGTCCGCTTCTTCCACGAAGTGAAGTATGGCAACGAGAAGCAGCGCGACCGGCCGATTCAGGTCGATCAGACGGCCGACTTCGTCACTGCCGAGAATTTCCTGGGGTTTGCGGAGGTCGGCCGCGAGGACGTCCGCGCGGTCGTTGCCCTCCAGGACCACTTTGCTGTGCGCGACCGCCACCGGGTCGTGGTCCACGTACATCACCCGGGCCTCGGGGTCGGCCGCCTGGGCCACCTCGTGCACGTTCCCGAACGTGGGGATCCCGGAGCCGATGTCGAGGAACTGGGTGACCCCCTCGGCGACGGCGAAGCGTACCGCCCGCCGCATGAACGCCCGGTTGGCCTGCATGACCTTGGGCAGTCCCGGCATGAACTCCATGGCCCTGCGGGCGGCTTCCCGGTCGACCTCGAAGTTGTGCGAACCGCCCAGGTAGTAGTCGTACATCCGGGAGACACTGGGCACCGTGACGTCGATGCTCCGCGGGGCCCAGGCGGGACGCTCCATGTATCTCTCCAAGGCGTAGGCGATCCGGTGTTCGAGCAGAGGCTACTGATCGCCCGCCAACAGGGCGACCCCAAACGGAAATTGACCATCCGTTCCCGGTCACTGCCTCTGGCACGTGCCTGATTTGCGACTGCACAGGATCGTTACGTGACGTGATCACGTCACTCCGGAGTGTTCCGGCGTGCGGGAGGAACGGGGGAAAACGGTCCGCCCCTCCGCGGATTCGCGGAGGGGCGGACTCGGGGCCGGCGGCGCCGGGGTCGGCACCCTGGGGAGGTCGTCACTTCTCCGGCGCGCCGACCGGCTTTCCGTCGGGCCGCACGGCGTACCAGGTGCCGCCCACGCCTTGACCGTTGGTGTCACCGGGGGCCTTGTCGCCGGCGAAGGTGTAGATGGGCCAGCAGTTGATCGTCTGCTGCTCGGCGCCGTCGGGCCGGGTGAAGGTCATGTACCCCTTCTTCTGGATGCCCTTGGTGTCGTCGAAGTCGACCGGCGAGACGATCGGCCACTTCTTCACGCAGTCGCCGGTGCAGTTCGAGACGGGCTCCGGCCACGCCTCGTCCTTCATGAAGCGGTAGACCGTCATGCCCTTCTCGTCGACCACGATCTCGCCGAGCTCGGGGTCCTCACGGGTCGACAGCCCGGGCAGATCGGCGGACTGCGCCTTCTTGCCCTCCGGGGTGAAGGCGAACCACTTGCCGCCCACGCCCTGGCCCTTGACGTCACCGGCGTTCACGTCCTTGACGTACCGGTACGCCGGCCAGCCGTCCACGGTGAGCTGCTTGGTGCCGTCGGCGCGGGTGATCTCGCCGAGCAGCGCCTTGTCGATGCCCTCGCCCGCCGAGGCGTCGTCCGCCGGCACCGGCGGCCAGGTCTTCGCGCAGTCCCCGTCGCAGTTGGACTTGGGCGGGTTCGCGGAATCCTGGTCGAACCGGTAGAGGGTCAGGCCCAGTTCGTCGGTCACCACCTTGCCGAGCTTGGCGTCGGTGGCCACGTTCAGCTGCCCCGCCGTGTTGGCCGGCTGGCTGGGGGCCGGGGAGGTCTGGCCCGCCTGCGCGCCGCTGCCGATGCCGCCGAGGTCGCCCGGCGCCGTGATCCCCACGTTCTGGCTGGAGGGCGGCTGGGTGTCCTGACCGCACGCCGTCGTCAGGGTCAGCACCGCCGCGGCGCTCACCACCAGTGAGGCGGTCCGCCAGGAGGTCTTCATCGTCAACTCCAGATGCTCGCAGAGGTGTCGCAGCGCTCCGCCGCGCCGCCGCTCGACGAGGGGTACGCACGGCGGCACAGGTTGTGTTCAACGGCGGCCCGTTTTTCTTTTCTTAACTCCTTCGTGGCATTCCCCTGGCTCTCGTGCGTGGCACGGCTTCGGACGACTCATGATCTTCGTCGTGCAAGCACTCGTACCGACCCAAACCCGTACCGCGGCGCGCGCGTTGGTCGTGGTCACGCTGCTCTGGGCGTTCGCCGGCGCGCCCGGCCAGGCTGCGGCGGACGCCTGCGCGTACGCCTCGACGGGCCCGGGCGGCACGGAGGCGGTGGCGGCCGCGGGCCACATCGACCGGTACGTCCCGCCCTGCTCCCCGCCTCCGCCACCCACCCCCACGCCGACACCGACGCCCACACCAACTCCTCCCCCACCGCCGCCCTCGCCGACGCCGGCCCCTCCGGGGCCGAAGCCCACGCCCATGCCCATGCCCACGCCCACGCCCACGCCCACCGTGCGGCCCGTCACGCCGCCCAAGGCGCGCCCCACCCCGACGCCTCCACCGCCGACGCCGACGGTCAGGCCGCGCCCGACGCTCCGTCCGGCACCGCCGCCCCCACCGCCACCGCCGTCCCCGGAGCCGTCCGCGACCCCGAGCCCCCGCCCGGCCCTGCGGACCGTCACCTACCCGCGCCACCGCGCGACCGAGGTGAAGCGGCCCGCCCGGAGCATCACGTCGCCGCTCGTCTTCGTCCTGCTCATCACCACCCCGGCGGTGGTCGCCGTGGCCGCCCTGCGCCCGCGCTGACGACCGCCCGCACCACCGATCGCCCCTCTCTTCCTGGAGGCACCTCTTGCCGGAATGGCTTGTTCTCACCCTCGCCATGCTCGCCGCCTGCGCCGTCGTGGTGATCATCACGCTTCTCAGGCACCGGAGGGCGGCCGAGGACGAGGACCCCAGCGAGACACCGGACGTCATCGAGTACATGACGATGTGGATCGGCGTGGTGTACGCCATCGTGCTGGGTCTCGCCATCGCCGGCGTCTGGGAGGGCCACAGCGCCGCCCAGGACGACGTCCGCGCCGAGGCGGTCGCCCTGCACGAGGTCTCCGAACGGGTACGGGTCTACCCCGCCGAGATCCGCGACCGGATCCGTGACGATGTCAACGCCTATGTCGGACACGTCGTCACCAGCGAGTGGAAGACCATGGCGGACGACGACCGGCTGACCGACGAGGGCGACGAACTGCTCGACCGGCTGCGCCGGGACGTGACCGACTACGAGCCGCGCACCGACTTCGAGGCGCAGGCCTACCAGCCGCTGGTGGACCAGGTGGCCGCCGCCGACCAGGCCCGCAGCGCCCGCGCGGAGTCGACCGGGGCGACCATCCCGGCGTGGTGTGGTTCGGCCTGGTCACGAGCGCCGTGGTCACCATCGGCATGATCTTCGCCCTGCAGATCCGGCGCACCCGCCGCGAACTGATCCTCGCCGGGCTGTTCTCGGCGCTCATCGCCTTCCTGCTGTTCCTCATCTGGGACTTCGACGCGCCCTACAGCAGGGGCCTCGCCGCGACGACGGAGCCGTTCCTGCGGCTGTTCCCGGAGGTCAAGAGCTAGGCAGTAAGCGCGGCGGCCGCCCCCGACCGCGGCGGTCGGGGGCGGCCGTCACACAGGGGCCTCACCGGTGTTCATCGCCGAACACCGAACTCCCCGGTCAGCGCGCCGCTTCCCGCCGGGTAGCCGCCCGTCGCCGCCCGGCGCGGACGGTGAAGCGCACCGTCACCTCCCGACCGGGGCGGACGGTGACGTCCTGGTGCTGCTCGGGCTCGCCGGCCACCGTCGGCACGGCGTGAGCCGGCCACCGTCAGCACGGCGTGAGCCGGCGACCGTCAGCACGACGTGAGGACGAGCGCGACAAGGCGGTGTACGACACGCTGATCCGCAGGACCCGGGCCACGGCGGAGCGCGGAGGCCACCCGCCGCGGGTGGATGTGAGCCCCGCGCGCGCGACCGCGCCCCGGACACCGTCAGGGTCCGGGGCGCGGACTTCGGGCACGTGCAGAACGGTGGGCCGAGGGGAACAGCGCCTCAGATCCGCTTCTCGGCGCGGCGGCGCATCCAGAAGAAGCCGCTGCCGACGACCGCGGCGGCCACCAGCGATCCTCCGATGGCCATGTCGGTGGGGGTCGCGCCGGTGGTGCTGCTGCCGCCGATGCCGCCGCGGACACCGCCGATGACGGTGAAGGCGGCCGGACGGGTCAGGGGGCGGCCGGAGCAGTGGACGGTGATGGAGTAGGAACCGGGACGGGCGTTCTCGTCGATGGTGGCGGTGCCCCTGGCCGTGTCGTCGCGGTTGTTGATCGGCGTCAGGTTGGTCCGCTCGAAGACCTCCGAGGTGGCGTGGCCACCGTGGGGGCAGCCGTCGACGGTGATGGTGAGCTGGCCGCCCCGGGCGATGACGCTGGGCTGGGCGGTGATGTTGGACGGGTTGGCGATCCGTCCGCCGTCGGCGACGGCCGCCGGGGCGGCGACCCCGAGGACGGCGACCGCCGCTCCGGCGGCCGCGAGGGCACGTGTGTTGCGCATGGTGATCCTCCGCGGGAGACGCCCCGGGTCCCGTCCCCGGTCCGATCGGCGAGAAAGCGCCTCCCGGAAAGACCCTCAGTTGCCCTGCGCCGCCGCGCATTTCGGGAATGGTCCGTACGGTTGAGGGCCACCCCCGCCCCTCCCGTGCGGGCGGGGCCATCACCGCAGGTCACGGACCGTCAGAAGATCTTCGTCTGGACCGCCTCGGATGGCGCACGCCGCCCGCCCGGGGGCCACCCGTTCGCCGCCGTCCCGTCGCCGGTGGCGCACCCTCCGCTTAGCGTTCACGTCATGCGCGAGTGACACGGCGACGGCCGTGTCGAGAGGGGAAGGCGAATGTCAGCTTTCGAGCCGGCCGAAGCCGAAGAGGAGGTGCGCCCGAGGAGGCGCGCCCCGTGGGGCGTGATAGCGCTGGTCCTGCTCACCGGCCTCGCGCTGCTCCGCAACGGCTCCGGGGAGTTCGACGTGGGCCCGCCGCAGCCGGCCGGTGCGGCCGCCGCGGACAGCGCGACCCCCGGCGCCGTCGTCGGCGCGCTGCCGCCGCTGCCGTACGCGGTGCCGGACCGGGTGCGGATTCCGGCCATCCAGGTGGACGCGCCGATCGTGCCGGTGGGTCTGGACGCGGAGGGCTGGGTGGACGCGCCGCCGCCCGAGGACCCGAACCTGGCGGGCTGGTTCACGGGCGCGGTCTCGCCGGGTGAGAAGGGCACGTCGGTCGTGGTCGGGCACGTGGACAACGCGCAGGGCCCGGCGGTGTTCTACGGTCTGGGCGCGCTGAAGAAGGGCAACCGGGTCGAGATCGCCCGCAAGGACGGGAAGACCGCCGTGTTCGAGGTCTACGGCGTGGAGGTCTTCGCGAAGAACGACTTCCCCGGCGACCGGGTCTACGCGTCCAAGGGGACGGCCGAACTGCGGGTCATCACCTGCGGCGGCGGCTTCACCCAGCAGGACGGCTACGACGGCAACGTGGTCGCCTTCGCCCGCCTGGCCGAGGTCGTCTGAGCCGCTCGCCGAGCCGCCCCCGCCCGCAGCACGGGCGGGGGCGGCTCGGCCGTTCTCAGACGTACTCGCGGCGGGGGACGGTGACGTGGTAGCCGGAGTCCAGCAGGTGGGGCAGGTAGGAGCGCAGGGCCTTCACGCTCTGCGAGCGGTCGCCCCCGGCGTCGTGGGAGAGCACCACGACGCCGGGGGCGGCGCCGTCCTCGACCCGGCCGACGATGGTGCGGGTGCCGGGTTCGGTCCAGTCGAGGGTGTCGAGGGTCCAGGCGAGCGGCTCCATGCCGAGTTCGGCGCCGAGTTCGAAGGCGGCGCGGTTCCAGGCGCCGTAGGGGGCGCGGAACCATTCGGGGCGGGCGCCGTAGTGCTTCTCGACGACGTCGCTGGTGCGTTCCATCTCGGAGCGGATGGTGCGGCGGCGGAGCTTCGTCAGCAGCGGGTGCGACCAGGTGTGGTTGCCGACGACGTGCCCCTCGTCGGCCATGCGGGCCAGCAGGTCGGGGTTGTACTCGGCCATCTCGCCGCACACGAAGAACATCGCGCGCACCTCGTACCGGGCCAGGGTGTCGAGGATGCGGGGGGTGTAGCGGGGGTCGGGCCCGTCGTCGAAGGTGAGCACGACCGTGCGGCCGTTCTCCGGGACCTTCAGCAGCGGCTCCTCGCGCACCAGGGTCCTGCCGGGCGCGGTGCGCGGGGGGCCGTAGCCGGTCAGGGGCCGCAGCCGGTACTCGGAGGGCCTGAGCGGGCGGCGGGCCGGGGGCGCTCCGGCGGCGGGCGGGGAGGCGGTCGCGCCCCGGTTCCCGGCCCCCGGCGCGAGCGCCGCGGCGATGCCTGCCGCGCCCAGCGTGGCGGCACCGGCGAGCAACGCCCGGCGCCGGGTGAGCAATTGATCCTTCTGCATGACTCATGAGTCGCCCCGCGGGGGTCCGGCACAGCGCCGCGACACCGGTGCGGCGGCACCATTTCACCTGATCGGCGCAGCATACGGCGGAGTTTCCCGGGGACCTCGCGGTGTCCGGGCGGGCGGCGCTCCGATAGCCTCGCGGTCGTGACGGAACAGCAGTCCCATCGGTTCGAGCGGGGCACGGACGGCCCGAAGGTGATCGTGGCCGGCGTGGACGGCTCCGACTCGTCGCTGCGCGCGGCGGCGTACGCCGCGGGTCTGGCGCGGCGTCAGGGCGCGCTGCTCGCCATCGTGTACGTGCAGCCGGTGCTGGCGGCCGGGGCGGCGCTCGGCGCGCCGGTGGCGGACACGACGGAGGAGATAGCGCAGGATCTCGCGGCGCAGATCCGGGAGTCGATGGAGCGGATCAAGGGGATCTTCGACATCCGCTGGGAGTTCCACACCTTCCGGGGCGACCCGTACAACGGCCTGGTGAAGGCGGCGGACGACCTCACGGCGGACGCGGTGGTCGTGGGCGCGTCCGAGCAGGCGGGGCACCGGTTCGTGGGGTCGGTTGCGGTGCGGCTGGTGAAGGCGGGGCGCTGGCCGGTGACGGTGGTGCCGTAGTCCGGTGAAGGCGGGCCCCGCGGCTCGCGTGGTGTCTTCCGTCGGCATCGCCCCGGGGGGATCATGAGCCCTCGTCAGCCGCTTGCCGAACGCGAAGAGGTGAGGCGCATGGCCGGGCTCCGGACGGGCGAGGGGATTCTCCGCCGCAAACCGATCGAGCACATCGAGGAGACGGAGGTCGGCCGGGGTCCCCGGCTGGAGCGCACCCTGGGCCTCTGGCAGCTCACCGCGATCGGCGTGGGCGGCATCATCGGCGCGGGCATCTTCACGCTCGCGGGGACGGTCGCGAACGGCACGGCGGGGCCCGCGGTGCTGTTGTCGTTCCTGATCGCGGGCGTGGCGAGCGCGGCGGCGGCGCTGTCGTACGCGGAGTTCGCGGGGATGATCCCGAAGGCGGGATCGGCCTACACGTACGGGTACGCGGTGCTGGGCGAGCTGGCGGGCTGGTTCATCGGCTGGGACCTGCTGCTGGAGTACACGGCGATCGTCGCGGTGGTCGGCATCGGCATCTCCGGCTACTTCGGCTTCCTGGTCAACGAGATGGGCGCCGACCTTCCGGCCTGGATGCTGGGCGCGCCCGGCACCGGGGACGGGCACCGGGTGGATCTGTTCGCGGCGCTGCTGTGTCTGCTGATCGCGGCGCTGCTGAACCTGGGCATCAAGAACGCGGCGCGGTTCGAGACGGTCGTCGTGGTGCTGAAGGTACTGGTCGTGCTGCTGGTGATCGGCGTCGGCGTGTTCCACATCCGGGCGGAGCACTACGAGCCGTTCTTCCCGTTCGGCGTCGGCGGGGCGTTCACGGGTGCGGCGACGGTGTTCTTCGCGGTGTTCGGCTACGACGCCATGTCGACGGCGGCGGAGGAGTCCAAGGACGCGCAGCGGCACATGCCGAAGGCGATCATCTACTCGCTGATCATCTCGATGGTGCTGTACGTGGCGGCGTGTCTGGTGCTGACGGGCATGCAGGACTACAAGGACATCGACCCGGAGAGCGGCTTCTCCACGGCGTTCAAGTCGGTGGGGCTGAGCGGTCTCGCGGACGTGATCGCGGTGGGCGCCATCATCGGCATCCTCACGGTGATGTTCACGTTCATGCTGGGCGTGACCCGGGTGTGGTTCGCGATGTCCCGGGACGGGCTGCTGCCCCGCTGGTTCGCGAAGACGCACCCGAAGCGGCATGTGCCGACGCGCGTCACCTGGATCGTGGGGGTGGCGTCGGCCGCCATCGCCGGGTTCCTGCCGATCGGCGAGGCGGCGGAGCTGACGAACATCGGCATCCTGCTGGCGTTCGTGGTGGTGTGCACGGCGGTGATCGTGCTGCGCTACCGGCAGCCGGAGCTGCCGCGCTCCTTCCGCACCCCGTGGATGCCGGTGGTGCCCGCGGTGGGCGTGGCCTTCTCGCTCTGGCTGATCACGTTCCTGCAGTGGCAGACCTGGGCACGGTTCGCGGTGTGGTTCGCCATCGGTCTGGTCGTCTATTTCGGCTACTCCTACCGGCGTTCGGCGCTGGCGCGGGCGGGCCGGGATTAGGGCCTGTCCGGCGGATCGGGTCGGGGGAAAGGAGCGGCGCCTTGCAACCCAGGTGAGCGGGGTCTGGTGCGTCGAGCCGCAAGGCGGAGGAGGGAGCCGGCGCGAGGGGGGTCCCTCCCGCGCGAGCGAAGCCGGGCCCCGGAGTGCCCGTCCCAGGAGGAAGCCCCCTGCACCACCCCCGAACCGGAAGTCCCGCGATTGAACTCGGGGCAGTCCGGCAGCACCATGGACAGGTGGGCAGGCGAAATCTCGTACGCAGGGGAGTTGCGCTCGCGGCTGGGTCTCTGTTGCTGCTGGTCGGGGTCGCGCTCCTGGTTCTGCCCGGCCCGGGACTGCTGCTCGTCCTCGCAGGGTTGCTGGTCCTCGCTGACCAGTTTCCTGCCGTGGCTCGCTACGTCGACCCCGTACGTCGGCGTGCGATGAGAGCGGCCAGGGAAAGCGTCTCCACTCCGCTGAGGATCACCGGTTCCTGCCTCGCAGCAGCAGCCTTGCTGGCAGCAGGTCTGTTCTGGGGAATCATGCCTGCCCTGCCCTTCGGCGGCTGGCCCACGGGCGCCGGGCTCATCCTGTCGGGTGTCGTCCTCGTCGCCCTGCTGGTGTACAGCTATCGCACGACCCGCGCCGGCGCCGGCGACGGCACCTGACAAGGGGCGGCCACGGCGCTTCCCAGGAAGTCGAGCAGGACGCCGATGAACGCGTCGGGGCGTTCGATGGCCGAGTAGTGGCCGGTGCCCTCGATGGTCGCCGTACGGCCGTCGGGGACGGCGCCGGCCAGGCGCTCGGCGGCGGCGTGCAGATCGGCCGGCTCGAGGGAGCCGTTGACGGCGAGCAGCGGGACGTGGATCTCGCCGACGCGGTCGAAGGAGCCGGTCACCGGCACCAGCCAGTCCTTCTCGCCCGCGCTGTGCTTGGAGAGCGTGTGCAGGGCCGGCTCTCGGACGCGGCGCAGGATCTCCGGGTCGATGTCGTCGGCCGAGCGGCCGGGGCCCGGCACGAGCCGCAGGAAGGCGTCGAGCCAGGTGGTCACGTCCCCGGTGGCGAGCGCCCGGGCGATCGTCTCCTGGAGTTCCTGGTGCCAGGGGTCGGTGGAGCGGAAGTCGCCGGTCACGGCCCCCGCGGTGACCACCGCGCGGACGAGGCCGGGGTGTTCGAGCACGGTGTCGGTGGCGATCACGCCGCCCATGGAGAGGCCGACGAGGACGGCGGGTCCGGCGTCGAGGTGGCGCAGCAGCGCGGCCAGGTCGTCGGCCCAGCGGAAGGGCGCGGTGGCGTTGGCGGAGAAGCCGTGGCCGCGGGTGTCGGGGGCGACCACCCGGTACCGCTCGGCGAGGACGGGCACGTGGTCGTCCCAGATCCGGTGGTCGACGAAGCCGGAGTGGAGCAGGACGACGAGGTCGCCGGAGCCGGTGTCGCGGTAGGCGAGGTCACCGTCGGCGGACGGAAAGGTACGGAGGTCCGAAGCACCAGTCATGACAACCAAGGTGTCATGTCGGGGGCACTTTGACAACTGGGATGTCATGATGGGCGGGTGACGGACCACGAGACCCCCCTCCCGCCGGACGAGCTCGGCCGGCGCCTCACCGAGGTGTACGACCTGGTCGGCCCGCTGTACCGGCGCGCCCAGCGCAGCGTCGAACGCGGCCTGACGGACGGTGAACTGTCCCTCGGCGTGCGCGCCGTGCTGACGCTGCTGCACCGCAACGGGCCGATGACGGTGCCGCAGATGGGCAGGGCGCAGGCGATCAGCCGCCAGTTCGTGCAGCGCATGGTGAACGAGGCGGCGGAGCAGGGGCTGGTGGAGAGCATCCCCAACCCGGCCCATCGCCGCTCGTCTCTCATCCGCCCGACGGAGAAGGGCGCGGCGGCCATCGGCGAGGTGCTGCGCCGGGAGCACGCGCTGCTGCGGGAGACCGGCGGCGGCCTGACGGACGCCGAGGTGACGGCGTGTCTGCGCGTGCTGGGCGAGCTGCTCAAGGCGCTGGACCACGTCGACGACGACTGACGCGCGCGGCCGGTGCGGCCAGCCCGGCCGTTCGAGATGCTCCCTTCAACGACGTGGGGCCCATGGTGGGGAACCCGTCCGAAAGGGTGATCGAGATGTCCGCGACGTCTCCCCGGTGGGCCGCCACCACACCGCCACGACCTGGTGGGTGCCGTCCGCCTGGGCGGTGGGCGGCGTCCTGGTGGGGGCGCTCGCCGCCCGGTTCCGCCGTGGACGCCGACCCCGGTCGGGGCAACCCGCCCCCGCGGCCCAGGGGTGACGTCCCTCAGCCCTCCCCGCCCGCCATCACCAGCCCGTCCTTCGCCGCGCCCCTGCTGAGCACCACGTCGCGGATGCGGTCGCGGACGGCGTGCAGTTCCGCGCCCTGGGCGAGGGCCGCGTTGACGTCGACGACCCGGCCGGCGTCGATGTCGTACAGCTGGGGCACGAACTCGGCGCGGGTGACCTCCCAGCGGGCGCCGGGGCGGGACGGCGGGGAGAAGGTGAAGCGGGCGACCGTGGACTGGTTGCCGCGCGGGTCGTGCGCGCCGTCGTGGTTGGTCATCTCGCCGGCGATCTGGTCACCCATCCCGTAGACCACCCAGGTGCCGTTGACCTTCTCGTACGCCTGCGGGACATGGGCGTGGGTGCCGAGGATCAGGTCGACGTCCGGGCGGTTCCCGCTCTTCGAGGCGGTGAGGGAACGGGCGAGGGAGAGCTGCAGGTCGTCGGGCGCGTCCTGCCACTCGGTGCCCCAGTGCAGGGAGACCACCACGACGTCCGCCCCGGCCTTGCGGGCGGCCCGGGCGTCGTCGACGATCCGCCGCTCGTCGGTCAGGTTCACGGCCCAGGGCCGGTCCGGGGGCAGCGGGATGCCGTTGGTGTCGAAGGTGTAGGCGAGGTGCGCGACCCGGGCGCCGCCCGCGTCCAGCAAGGCCGGTGCGGCGGCCTCCCGCGCGGAGCGTGCCGAGCCGGCGTGGCGCAGGCCCGCCCGGTCCAGGGCGTCGAGGGTGCGGCGGATGCCTTCCTCGCCGTCGTCCAGGGAGTGGTTGGAGGCGGTGGAGCAGCCGTCGTAACCGGTGGCGGCGAGTCCGGCGGCCACCTCGGGCGGCGACCTGAAGAGGGGGTAGCCGCTGTAGTCGCCGTCCGCGCCGTAGACCGTCTCCATGTGACACAGCGCCAGGTCCGCTTCGGCGACGACGGGGCGGATGCCGGAAAGCATCGGCCGGAAGTCGTAACCGGCGCCGCCCGCGTCGAACGCGGCCTGCTCGATGACGGAGGTGTGGGGCAGGACGTCGCCCGAGGCGACCAGGGTGAAACCGCGGTGGGCCGTCGCCGAGGGGGCCGGACGCCCCTGCGCCGGCGGTGTGTGGTCGCGGGCCTGGCAGGCGGCGCCCGCGGCGAGGACGGCCGTCAGGACGAGGGCCAGCTGTCTGCTGCGTGCGATCATCACGTCACCCCGCTGTGGTCGTATTTATGGATGAACAGGTAAAATGCCACATCGCTGCGGGTGGTGCTCCGACACGCTCTTTAGGCCGTCCGGCGTGCGAGAACGGCCGTCACGACCGTTCGTCGAACCGTTCGTCGACGCGATCGACCGTCCGTCGCACACTCCTGTGCACGCCCTGTCCCCCGGCGGCGGGGTGCGTTGCCATACGGCCATGACGGCCGGAACGACACTCACGAACGGGACCACCGCCGAGCACGAGCTCGCCGCACTCCAGCGGGAGCACGGCCGGCCCCTCTTCGCGCTGCTGCTCCGGCTCTGCGACGGGGACCGGCAGCGCGCGGAGGACCTGGTCCAGGAGACGCTGGTACGCGCCTGGCAGCACCCCGAGGCCCTGCGCGCCGAGAACTTCGACTCCGTACGCCCCTGGCTGCTGACCGTGGCGCGACGGCTCGCCATCGACGCTCGCCGGGCCCGGCAGGCGCGGCCCGCCGAGGTCGGCGACGCCGTGCTGGAGAACGCCCGGGTGATCAGCGACCACGCGGAACGCGCCGCCGCGACGCTCGACGTCCGGGAGGCTGTGAAGACTCTCACTCCCGAGCACCGTGAGGTCCTGGTGCTCGTGTACTTCCAGGGGGCGAGTGTGGCGGAAGCCGCGGCAGCCCTCGGAATCCCGCCCGGTACGGTGAAGTCCCGCGCGTACTACGCGCTGCGCGCCCTGCGCCGGGTGCTTCCGGGCTACGCCTCCGACATGCGGTGAAACCAACCGTCGGGTCAAACCTCCGTAAAGCGCCTTGCCGTGGAACCCGGTTGGGGATCGGCTGTCCTCATCCGTGTTCCGGACCGGGATCCGGGCTCGGGCGACGCGCACGCACCGGAGGAGGCAGGAAGGGATGCTGCACAGAGGTCGAGAGAGCACGGGCGGCGACGGCGAACCCGTCGTCCCCATGGCCTGGTTCTACGCCGAGTACATCGCGGACGAGCTGCTGCGCACCGGCGACCTCATGCCGCCGACGTCCGTGGAGTTCCGGGCCGGCCGGGACGCGCTGGCGCTGACCGTCTTCCTGTCCGACACCGACGGTGAGCTGTCCGGCATCCGGGTCATCACCCAGCTGGAGACCTGGCTGTCGCTGACCGCCTACGACCAGCCGTGGCAGGAGTGGGTGCAGGATCGGCTGGACGACCTGGCCGCGGACGCCGCCGCCTCCGGCACGGGCGGCCCCGGCCCGGACCTGGAGCTGGCCGTGGAGGCCTGGCGGTGGCTGCGGGAGACGGAGCTGCTGGCCCCGGACCTGAACGCGGTGCCGGGCGGCGCGGCGGCCGGCGAGGACGAGGGACCGAAGGTGTGGACGCCGGCGTGGCAGCTCGGACTGCCGCTCGGGCACCTCGCCATCCACCTGTTCTAGATACCGTTCCGGCCAGTTCCGAGGTCCGCGGAAAATCCGACCAATCCGCGGGCCCGAGGTCTCCGAATCCTTAGGTCACGATTCGGTGCGCCGCTGAGTCATCCGGCTGCCTGGTGCGTACCGGTGGGAGCAAGGAGTGACCCCACCCGCACCCAAAGGCACGAGGATTCGGCATGCAGTCCCTGGAGAGGCATCGCGACGTCGGCGCCTACGCGCTCGGCGTGCTGGACGAGGCGGAGGCGTTCCGCTTCGAGGACCACCTCATGGAATGCCCCAGCTGTGCCGTCCAGGTGACCGAGTTCGGCCCCGCGACACGCCAGTTGATGCTCTACCGCAGCGCCACCCCGCGCACCGTGCATCCGACGGCGCAGCCCTCGCCGCGGATGCTGGACCGTCTGGTCGCCCAGGTGTCCGCCCGGCGGCGCGTCGGACGGCGCCGGATGCTGCTGGCGCTGGCCGCGTCCGTGGTGCTGGCGGTGTCCGCCCCGGCGGTGACGGTCGTGGCGCGGGGCGACGACGGGCCGCGCCCGCTGACCGTGGAGGCGACCGACGAGCGGTCCGGGGTGTGGGCCGAGGTGCGGATCGAGGACCGCGACTGGGGCAGCAGCGTGGAGCTGCGGGTGAAGGACGCGGCGGGACCGCGCGACTGCGTCCTGGTGGGGATCGGCCGCGACGGCTCCGAGAACGTCATGACGAACTGGGCCGTGCCCCGGCACGACGCCCGCCCCAACACCGTCCCGGGCGGCTCGGCGATGCGCTCCGACCAGTTCGAGCGGTACGAGGTGCGCTCGATGGAGGGCGAGACGCTGGTGGTGCTGCGGCCGCGCTGACACGCCCGCCGCGAGGGCTCATTTCAGCAGCCGGGACAGCCTCCGGTCGGCCAGCGGCTTGCCGCCCGTCTGGCAGGTGGGGCAGTACTGCAGCGAGGAGTCGCTGAACGACACCTCCCGGATGGTGTCCCCGCACACCGGGCAGGGCTCGCCGGTGCGGCCGTGCACCCGCAGGCCGGTCTTCTTCTCCGCCTTCAGCCGCCCGGCCGCCAGCCCGCGTGAGCGTTCCACGGCCCCGGTGAGGGTGGTGCGCAGCGCCTCGTACAGCCGGGCCGTCTCCTCCGGGGTGAGCGAGGAGGCCAGCTTGAACGGGGACATGCGGGCGGCGTGCAGGATCTCGTCGCTGTAGGCGTTGCCGACGCCCGCGATCAGGCTCTGGTCGCGCAGGGCGCCCTTGAGCCGGCGGCGCTCCCCGGAGAGCAGCTCCGCCAGGCGCGCCTCGTCGAAGTCGTCGGCCAGCGGGTCGGGACCGAGCCGCGCGATGCCCGGGACCTCCGCCGGGTCCGCCACCACGTACACGGCGAGCCGTTTCTGGGTGCCGGCCTCCGTGAGGTCGAACCCGGCTCCCGTCTCCAGGGCGACGCGCAGCGCCAGCGGGCCCTTGCCGGGGCGCGGCACGCCGCTGGGCAGCGGGTCCTTCCAGTGCAGCCAGCCCGCGCGCGCCAGATGGGTGACGAGGTGCGGGCCGCCGTCCGTGGCCAGCGCGAGGAACTTGCCGTACCGCCGCACGGCGGTGACCTCGCGGCCCTCGACGGCGGTGAGCGGCGGGTCGTAGGTTTTCAGGACGCTGATCGCCACGGGCAGCGCCCGGACGATCTCGTGGCCGGTCAGGTGCTCGGTGAGGAAGTCCTTGAGCGCCTCGACCTCGGGGAGTTCCGGCATGCGACAAGGGTGCCACCGGCGGCGGGTGTTCTCAGCCCGTGCCGGGCTTCTGGCCCGTGGCCGGTTCCGGGTCCTTCTCGACCACGAACTCGCTCCACACGCACTTGCCGCCGCCGCGCGCCTCCACGCCCCACAGGTCGGTGAGCGTCTCCACCAGCAGCAGGCCCCGGCCGGAGACTCCGCCCTCCCCGGCCTCCCGGCGGCGGGGCAGGGCGCTGGAGGAGTCCTCGACCTCGACGCGCAGCCGCCGCTCGGCGCCGTCGAGCACCCGGAGGGTGACCTCGGCGGACCCCTCGGTGTGCATCAGCACGTTGGTGATCATCTCGTCGGCGACCAGTTCGATCTCGTCGGCCCGGTCCCGGGCGCCCCACGCGGCGGCCGCGGTGCGGATCATGCGCCGGGTGTCGGACAGCGCCTCCGGGTCGCCGGGCGGCACCAGCTGCTTGAGCCGGCCGCCGGAGCGGGGGCCCTCCGGTTCGCGGCGGCGCAGCAGGAGCAGCGCCACGTCGTCGTCGCCGCCGCGCTCGTCGGCCACGTCGATCAGCCGGTCGGCCAGGTCCCGTACGCCGTCGGGGCCGACGGCGATCAGCGCGGCGAGGGTCTCCACGCCGTCGTCGAGGTCCGCGCCGGGCTGCTCGACCAGGCCGTCGGTGCACAGCACCAGCGTCTCCCCCGGCTCCAGCTCGATCCGCCCCACCGGGTAGTCGAGGCCGCCGAACTCGGCGGACAGGCCGAGCGGCAGCCCGCCCGGCACGGGGACCCGGCGGCAGGAGCCGTCGGCGCGCCGCACCATCGGGTCGATGTGGCCCGCGCGGACCGCCTGGATGACGCCGGTGGACAGGTCGACCTCGGCGTAGAGGCAGGTCGCGGAGCGGTCGGTGTCGAGTTCGTGCAGGAAGACGGAGGCGCGGGCCATGACGGTGGAGGGCGTGTGGCCCTCGGCGGCGTAGGCGCGCAGCACGATGCGGAGCTGGCCCATGACGGCGGCGGCGTGCGTGTCGTGGCCCTGGACGTCGCCGATGACGGCGCCGACCCGGCTGCCGCCCGCGGTGCCGCCGGGCAGCGGGATCAGGTCGTACCAGTCGCCGCCGATGTCCCGGCCGAAGGCGCCGCCGAAGGTGGCGGCGCGGTAGCGGACCGCGAGGTCGGCGCCGGGCACGCTGGGAATGGTGCGGGGCAGCATGGCCTGCTGGAGCCCCTGCGCGAGGTCCATCTCCTGCTCGTAGAACATCGCCCGCTGCAGGCTCTGGGAGATGCTGCTGCCGAGCGCCACCAGGATGTTGCGCTCCTCGGCGGTGAAGCCGCGCCGGTCGCTGTAGAGCAGGCCCATCGCGCCGATCGGCCGGGCCTGCACGATGAGCGGCAGATAGGCGGCCGAGGTGATGTTCAGCCCGGTGATGCCCCGCCACAGCTCGGGGTAGCGCTCGGCGAACTCCTCCGGGGACTCGATGAAGCGGGGGCTGAGGGTGCGGACCGCCTCGCTCATCGGGTACCGCTCGTCGATCCCGGTGAGTTCGGTGCCGGGCACGAAGCTGCCCGCGGGGCCTTCCGCGATGAGCCGGATGCGGCCGGCCTCGACCAGTCCCATCACCAGGCTGGTCGCGCCCAGATGGGTGAGGCCGTGGGTGTCCTTGAGGACGTCGATGACGTCCTGCACGGTCCGGGCGTGGGCGAGCGCGGCGGTGGTCAGCTGGACCACGTTGGTCTGCTGGCGGCGGAGGTCCTCCTGGAGGGCCTGGTCGCGCCGGTCGCCGCTCTCGCGCAGTTCCTGGGTGGCGTCGCGGACGATGCCGATGATCCGGTGCGGCCGGCCGTCCTTGTCCCGCCGGATGTAGCCCTGGGTGTGGGTCCAGCGCAGGGAGCCGTCGCGGCAGCGGATGCGGAAGTAGGCGCCGTAGTTCTCCTGGCCGGAGTTGAGGGCGCGGGCCACCACGGCGTCCAGCCGCCGCGCCTCCGCGGGCGGGACGCGGACGGCGAGGGTCTCCGGCCGGTCGTCGTACTCGTCGGGGCGCACGTCGAAGATCTCGTGCGCCCGGGCGTCCATCTGCATCACCCCGGCGTCCAGGTCCCAGTCGAAACTGCCCATGCGGTTGAGCGCCAGGATCGGATCCGGGTGTTCCGGCCAGTCGTCCGGGAGTGACACGGGGCTCGCTCCCCGATCAGCCATGGGGCCACCTTGCCAGGAATCGGGTGATTCTTCGACCGCTGGGTCACCTGGGGACACGGGTATCCCGGGGCGCCGGGTGGTACACGGGTAGTCACAGGGAGTAGGGCGACACACGGAGCCCGGAAGCACCGGTCCGGCGGGCCGGCGCGGGACGGAGGGTGCGGCGGTGGAGTGGTTCGGCGCGACCGAGTACTGGACGAGCCGGCTGGTGTTCCAGAAGGGGCTGGCCGCGCTGTACCTGGTCGCGTTCCTGGCCGCGGCGCTGCAGTTCCGCGCGCTGATCGGGGAGCGGGGCATGCTGCCGGTGCCGCGCTTCGTGGCGCGGGTGCCGGTGCGGCGCTCCCCCAGCCTGTTCCACCTGCACTACTCGGACCGGTTCTTCGCCGGGTGCGCGTGGGCGGGGTGCGCGGTGGCGGCGGCGCTGCTCGCGGGGGTGGACACGCTGGTGCCGCTGTGGGCGGCGATGCTGCTGTGGCTGGTGCCGTGGGGCCTGTATCTGTCGATCGTGAACGTGGGGCAGACCTGGTACGCGTTCGGCTGGGAGTCGCTGCTGCTGGAGGTGGGGTTCCTCGCGGTGTTCCTCGGCAACGACGAGGTGGCGCCGCCGGTCGTGGTGCTGTTCCTGCTGCGGTGGGTGCTGTTCCGGGTGGAGTTCGGCGCCGGGCTGATCAAGGTGCGCGGCGACGAGTGCTGGCGCCGCCTCACCTGTCTGTACTTCCATCACGAGACCCAGCCGATGCCGGGCCCGCTGAGCTGGTTCTTCCACCACCTCCCGAAGCCGCTGCACCGGGCCGAGGCGGCGGCGAACCATGTGACGCAGCTGATGGTGCCGTTCCTGCTGTTCGCGCCGCAGCCGGTCGCGTCGGTGGCGGCCGCGCTGATGATCGTCACCCAGCTGTGGCTGGTGCTGTCCGGGAACTTCGCCTGGCTGAACTGGATCACGATCGTGCTGGCGCTCCCCGCCGTGGCCTGGCCGTCCGACCCGCCGCCGGTGGGCGACGCCCCGCTCTGGTACGTGGTGGTCGTGCTCGCGGTGTCCGCGCTGCTGCTCGCGCTGAGTTACGCGCCGGTGCGCAACATGCTCTCGCGGCGCCAGGTGATGAACCGGTCCTTCGATCCGCTGCACCTGGTGAACACCTACGGGGCGTTCGGCACGGTGGGCCGGGTTCGGCACGAGGTGGTGCTGGAGGGCACGGCGGACGAGGTGCCCCGGGAGGACTCCGACTGGCGGGAGTACGAGTTCAAGGGCAAGCCGGGCGACCCGAAGCGCTGGCCGCGCCAGTACGCCCCGTACCACCTGCGGCTGGACTGGCTGATGTGGTTCGCCGCGCTGTCCCCCGCCTACGCGAGCCCGTGGTTCGGGGGCCTGGTGGAGCGGCTTCTGGAGAACGACCCCGACACCCTCCGCCTGCTCCGCCGCTCCCCCTTCCCCGCGGACGCCCCGCCCCGCCACATCCGCGCCCGTCTGTTCCGCTACCGCTTCACCACCTGGCGGGAACTGCGCGAGACGGGCGCCTGCTGGGAGCGGACGTACGTCCGTGAGTTCCTGCCCCCGACGCGGCTGGCGGGGAGCGCGCGGAAGCCGTAGACGCTCACAGCAGGCCGGCCGCGCGCAGTTCGTCCCACAGGGCGTCCGGGACGGGTTCCTCGAAGCGGTCGGCGCAGTCGTCGACCTCGGCGGCCGAGCGGGCGCCGACCAGGACGGCGGCGACCGCCGGGTGGGCGGCGCAGTGGGCCAGGGCGGCGGCGCGCAGTGAGGTGCCGTGGCGTTCGGCGGCCTCCTTGATACGCAGGGCGCGGTCCAGGAG
Organism: Streptomyces sp. P9-2; assembly: GCF_051903975.1. Lineage (NCBI taxonomy): Bacteria > Bacillati > Actinomycetota > Actinomycetes > Kitasatosporales > Streptomycetaceae > Streptomyces > Streptomyces sp. P9-2. Next base: position 6,320,728 of record NZ_CP192633.1, on the reverse strand, counting down.
GCCTGCGGGGGCGGTCGTGTAGTCGTAGGTGGCGCCGGGCCGGGGGTCGGCCAGGAGGCCGGAGTTGAAGGCGCCGCCGACGACGACGGACACCCCGCGCTCCAGCGCGGCGGGCAGGAGTTCGGCGGCGGCGCTGTGGTCGAGCAGGGTGTGCCGGTTCGCGCACAGCACCACGTCGACGTCGGTGTCGCGGACGAAGCGGGTGAGCATGGCGGTCTGGTTCATGCCGGCGCCGACGGCCCCGACGACGCCCTCGGAGCGAAGTTGTTCGAGGGCCGGGTAGGCCTCGCGGAAGGCCTGGTCCCCGTGGTCGTCGGGGTCGTGGAGGTAGACGACGTCCACGCGGTCCAGGCCGAGGCGTTCCAGGCTCGCCTCCAGGGAGCGGCGGACGCCGTCGGCGCTGAAGTCCCAGACACGGCGGTGGGTGGCGGGGACGGCGAAGCCGTGGGCGAGGTCGTCGCCGCCCGCGTCGGACGGTTCGAGGCGGCGTCCCGCCTTGGTGGACACGGTGTACGTCTCGCGGGGCAGCTCCCGCAGGGCGGCCCCCAGGCGGCGTTCGGCGAGGCCGAGGCCGTAGTGCGGGGCCGTGTCGAAGTAGCGGACGCCCCGCCGCAGCGCGGCCCGCACGGCCTCGTACGCCTGCTCCTCGGTGACCGGGGTGTAGAGGCCGGCCATGCCCGCGGTGCCGAGGGCGAGCGGGGTGACCTCCACACGGCTGCGGCCCAGTCTGCGGCAGACCGGCCGGGACGGGCCCGTCGGGGCTCCGGGATCGCTCATGCCGGGCTGCTCCTTGTCGTGATCACGGACCGGGCGCGGCCGGGCATACGGGGCCCGCGGCCGCGCGCCCCGCCGTCGCGCGGCGGGTACGGCGGCCGGGGCCCCGTCGCCCGGTCACGCCCGCTTCAGCCGCAGCGTCCTCAGCTCGAAGGGCCGCAGCCGTACGGCGATCCGCCCGGCGTCGACGGCGGGCGGTGCCGTGTCCGCGAGGGGGCGTTCCAGCAGGTCGGTCACCTCCACGCCGGCGACCGGGAAGCCGGCCGTGAGCGTGGCGTCGGCGCGGGCGCCGTGCGCCTCGTGGAAGCGGACCACCACGTCACCGCTGCCGTCGTCGGCGAGCTTGACCGCCGTGACCACCACGGAGTCCCGGTCGACGGTCACCAGCGGCGCCACCTCGCCGGCCCCGTCGAGGCGCCGCTCGGGCAGGTTGACGCGCCAGCCCTCGCGCACCGCGTCCCCGACGGTCGCGCCGGGCACCAGGGCGTGCCGGAAGCGGTGCACGCCCTGGTCGGTCTCGGGGTCGGGGAAGCGGGGGGCGCGCAGCAGGGAGACGCGGACGGTGGTGGTCGTGCCGCCGTCGGTGCGCACCGCGCGCGTCACGTCGTGGCCGTAGGTGCCGTCGTTGACGACCGCGACGCCCCAGTCGGGTTCCTGGAGGTGGACGAAGCGGTGGTTGCACGCCTCGAACTTGGCGGCCTCCCAGGAGGTGTTGGTGTGGGTGGGCCGGAAGAAGTGCCCGAACTGCGTCTCGGAGGCGTAGCGGTCGGCGTGCAGGTCGAGCGGGAAGGCGAGCTTGAGGAACTTCTCCGTCTCGTGCCAGTCCACCTCGGTGTCCACCACCAGCCGCTTCTCCCCCGGCGGCAGGGACAGCACCTGGGTGACGCGGGAGTCGCCGAAGGTGCGGACGATCCGCACCGAGGCGCCGTCGTCGCCGGGGATGACCTCGTCCGCGTCGGTCAGGTCGGTGACGGTGTTGCGGTAGAACTCGTCGACGTCCCAGGCGTCCCACATGTTCGGCAGGTCCTGGTGCAGCTGGAGCAGGTTGCCGGTGCGGCCGGGGGCGACGGTCTCGCGCCCTGTGGCGAGGTCCACCGCGGAGTCGACCAGGCCGCGGGCGTCGACGCCGACCCTCAGCAGGCCGTTGTCCAGGACGTGTCCGCCGTCGGGGCGCTCCGCGCGCGTGGTGCGCCCCGACGCCTCGGCCGGGCGCGCGCCGCCCGCGGGGACGCCGGCGCGGGTGTGCGGGGCCGCGTTGAAGACCAGCGGCACACCGCCCTCGCCGGCCAGGGCGCGCTGGGCTGTGTCGATGATCGCGTTCAGCTCGTCGGCGACGCGGGCGTAGGTGGCGCGGGCCTCGCGGTGCACCCAGGCGATGGAGGAGCCGGGCAGGATGTCGTGGAACTGGTGCAGCAGCACCGTCTTCCAGATCCGGTCCAGGTCGGCGTACGGGTAGGGGAAGCCGGTGCGCACGGCGGCCGTGGCCGCCCACAGCTCGGCCTCCCGCAGCAGGTGCTCGCTGCGCCGGTTGCCCTGTTTGGTTCCGGCCTGGCTGGTGAGGGTGGCGCGGTGCAGTTCGAGGTACAGCTCGCCGACCCAGACGGGCGGTTCGGGGTTCTCCGCCTCGGCCTTGGCGAAGAAGGCGGACGGGGTCTCCCAGGTGACCGTGGCGGAGCCTTCGAGGTCGCGCAGCCGGGCGGCCTTGGCCGCCATCTCACGGGTGGTGCCGCCGCCCCCGTCGCCCCAGCCGGTGGGCGCGAGGGAGTGCCGGGCGGTCCCCTTGTCCTTGAAGTTGCGGACGGCGTGGGCGATCTCGGCGCCGCGCATCGAGCAGTTGTAGGTGTCGACGGGCGGGAAGTGGGTGAAGATCCGGGTGCCGTCGATGCCCTCCCAGCGGAAGGTGTGGTGCGGGAAGCTGTTGGTGCGGGACCAGGAGATCTTCTGCGTGAGCAGGTACCTGGAGCCGGCGGCCTTGATGATCTGCGGGAGTCCGGCGGCGAAGCCGAAGGTGTCCGGCAGCCACGCCTCGTCGTTCTCGATGCCGAACTCGTCGAGGAAGAACCGCTTCCCGTGCGTGAACTGCCGGGCCATGGCCTCGGAGCCGGGCATGTTGGTGTCGGACTCCACCCACATGCCGCCGGCCGGCACGAACCGGCCGTCCGCCACGGCCTTCTTCACCCGCGCCCACACCTCGGGCCGGTGCTCCTTCACCCACGCCCACTGCTGCGCCTGCGACATGGCGAAGACGAAGTCCGGCTCGTCGTCGAGGAGGGCGGTCATGTTCGCGGCGGTGCGGGCGACCTTGCGCACGGTCTCGCGCAGGGGCCACAGCCAGGCCGAGTCGATGTGCGCGTGCCCGACGGCGCTGATGCGGTGCGCGGACGGCACGGCGGGCGCGGCGAGCACGTCGGTGAGGCGTGAACGGGCGTGCTCCGCCGTGCCGTTGACGTCCTGGAGGTCGAGGGCGTCGAGGGCGCGCCCGACGGCGCGGAGGATCTCCCAGCGGCGGGGCGAGTCGACGGGCAGCTCGGCCATCAGCTCGCCGAGCACCTCGAGGTCGGTGACCAGGTGCCACACGGTCTCGTCGAGGACGGCGAGGTCCATGCGGGTCAAGGTGTACTGCGGGTCGCTGCCGGCGGTCTCCAGGTCGCCGAGCGTGGTCGGCCGGAAGGGGCGGTAGTCCATGATGACGGGGTTGGAGGCGGCCTCGACGTGCAGGCGCACCTCCTCCCCGCCCTGGACGGGAGCGCCGATCCGCACCCACTGGTTGCGCGGGTTGAGGCCCTTCACGGGGGTGCCGTCGGGGCGGTAGACCAGCCCCTCGCACTGGAATCCGGGCATGTTCTCGTCGAAGCCCAGGTCGAGGATCGCCTCGACGGTGCGGCCGGCCCACGCCTCGGGGACGGTGCCGGTCACCCGGAACCAGCTGGTGCCCCAGGGAGCGCCCCAGCGGGATCCGACGGTGATCGGCTCGACGTCGGCGGCCAGTCCCTCCGCGACCGGGACCGGCTCCCCCGGCGCGTGCCACACCGCCACCTCCAGGGGCACGGACTCGGGGTACACGGCGGGTCGGACGCGCTCGTCGAGGACCCGCCTCAGACGGGCTTCGACCAGGGTGCGGTCGTCATGCATGCGGCGCTCCATGGTTGTGGCCGGTTCGCTGCCCTACGGGATTCCGCCCGCGAGGCGGGACCCCCGGGTACAACTCCCCTCCCACGGCCCCCTCGAACCGCCTCCCGCACCGGCCCGCGTACGGGCGGGTCAGCGGGCGCCGGAGGCCGTGCCGCGGCCCTCGGCGTCGGCGCGGGCCTGGGCTTCGAGACGGCGCTCGGCCTCCGCCCAGTCGATGGGCAGCGCGTCGGCGGGGACCTCCCAGAAGGTGAAGGTGGACGTGCGCATGGTGTCCCGCAGGCAGGTCATGACGCTCTTGTGCGGCTCGGTGCGGGCGTAGGTGTGGAGGGCCTCGCGGCTCTCCCACGCGGACAGGGTGAAGAAGGTGCGGCGCAGCGGTCGGGCCACCAGGGACGCGCCGAGCGCCCCGGGCGCCTGCCGGACCTGGCCCCAGGCGGCGAGGGACTGCCGGAAGAACCGGGGCACGTCCTTCAGCGACCGCACCTCGAAACGGGAGGCCATGACCAAGGCCCGCGTGTCGGGCCGGGCGGGGTTGGGTGTGACCCAGGGAAGAGTAGGCACGGTGCACTCGCCTCCATGATTGGGTAGTGGCACTATCCATCCTATGGGGCGCCGCTCCCCCGTGCCATGCATTGAGGCGCGCGGCGTCCTGCACCTTGGGCGCCAACCGGCCCTCCGCCGTACCCCGTTGCCCCGGCCCGGGGACACGAACTAGGGTCGGTCGCGTGACTGCCGGGTCGGCCTTGGGCCTTTCACGAGAGGCGTCCCCGGCTCCGGAGTGAGTCCGGGGCGGGCGCGTGCGCCTCCGTCGTCGGTCGTTCCTTCCGCCCGCCGTGCTTCCGCCGGCGGGGATCGACGATCCGACTCCTGAGACGAGGGACGACCATGTCCGCAGCACCGCACATCGAGTTGAACCACACCGTCGTCCACGCCCGTGACCGCCGGCGCTCCGCCGAGTTCCTCGCCGGCATCCTGGGTCTGGAGGTGGGGGCGCCGTTCGGGCCGTTCCTGCCGGTCGACCTGGGCAACGGCGTGACCCTGGACTACTACGAACTGCGCGACGAGCCCGTGCAGTCCCAGCACTACGCGTTCCTGGTGCCCGAGGAGGCGTTCGACGGCATGATCGTGCGCCTGGAGGAGGCCGCGGTGACGTACTACGCCGACCCGCAGCACACCCAGCCGGGGCGGGTGAACGGCCTGTTCGGCAGGAGGGGCGCGTACTTCGAGGACCCGGACGGCCACAACATGGAGATCATGACCCGGCCGTACGTACACCCCTGAGCGCGCCCGAGGTCAGAGCGGCCGGTACATGATGTGCAGCCCGACCCGGCCGTGCCGGGGGTGGTCGAAGGCGTCCGGGACCGTGCCCAGGACGGTGAAGCCGAGCGAACTCCACAGCTTCACCGCGGGGTTGGTCTCGACGACGGCGTTGAACACCATGCCCCGGTATCCGGCGTCGCGCGCCTCGGCCAGCACGTGCTCGGCCAGCAGCCGTCCGGTGCCCCGGCCCGCCCGGTCGGGGTCGACCATGAAGCCCGCGTTGGCGATTCGGGCGGCGGGGCCGCCGTAGTTGGGGGTGAGACAGGCGGAGGCGACGACGGTCCCGTCGTCGTCCTCGACGACGTACACCCGTTTCGCGGGGCTCATCCACAGGGCCCGGGCGTCCTCCTCGGAGGTGCCCGGGTCCCAGGTGTAGGTCTCGCCCGCCGCGACGATGCGGTGCCAGAACGGCCAGATCTGCGGCCAGTCGTCGGGGCGCGCTTCCCTGATCAGCATGGTCGCGAGTCTGGCACGCCCGGTGCGGGCGGGGGTGCGGGGGTGACGTGTGTCAGTCGACGCTGGGGAGGATGTGCGGCTCGGCGAGGTCCTCCTCGTACCCGGCGAGGCGGATGGGGGCCGAGCGGGCCCACACGTCGAGGCTTCCGAGTTCTCCTGGCCGACGGCCGGGACGCTCCGTGCGTTCGTCGGGGCGCTGTTCGAGTTTCGTCTGCTCCGGTGTCACCGCGCACTCCTTATGTGTCGGTCACCCTCAGGACGTACCGTGCCGGCCCTGCGGCCGGCGCCCGGTGCCCGAGCGGGTCTGTGTCCAATGCCGTTCGGACGCGGTGGCGCCGGTCGTACGAGGGAGAGCGGGCCATGGTGAACCGGCAGTCCCATGACGGATCGTGGGTGCGGGTAGAACCCTTGCTGCTGCTGTCCGTCCGACCCAGATTAACCAAATGAGCGGCCCCCTGCTCGATGGGGCTGCAAACTGGCTGTAACAATCACATGACGGATCGACCATCATCAGGCACTATGTCCGGGCATGTCGTGACGGAATGCGCACGGCAGCTCACTCGAACGGAGTACGCGCGTCCCGAAGTACCGGACAAGTCCGGACGGCCGGGGCGCCGTTCGGGCGCCGCCGGCCGTCGTCGGACGCATCGGTGCCGCCTGGGGTCACCAGCGGCCGGGCGCGTAGTCCTTCAGGAAGACGCCGTACAGGTCCTCGCCCGCCTCGCCGCGCACGATCGGGTCGTAGACGCGTGCCGCGCCGTCGACCAGGTCGAGCGGGGCGTGGAAGCCCTCCTCGGCGAGGCGCAGCTTGTCGAAGTGCGGGCGCTCGTCGGTGATCCAGCCGGTGTCGACCGAGGTCATCAGGATCTTGTCGGAGTCGAACATCTCCTGGGCGCTGGTCCGCGTCACCATGTTCATGGCCGCCTTGGCCGCGTTGGTGTTGGGGTGCCCCGCGCCCTTGTAGCCGCGGGCGAACACGCCCTCCATCGCGGACACGTTGACCACGTAGGCGCGGTTCGAGGACGAGCGGCGCGCCGCCTCGGCCATCGACGGGCGCAACTTGCTGATCAGGATGAACGGAGCCGTGTAGTTGCAGAGCTGGGTCTCGAGCAGCTCCACCGGGGAGATCTGCTCGATGGTCTGCACCCAGGTGTTGGAGTCCACGACGTCCGGCAGCAGGCCGCCCGCGTCGATGGCGGTGCCGTCCCGGTGCCGCTCCACGCTGGCGTTGCCTGCGACCAGGGCGAGGTCGGCCACGGCCTGTGCGTCCAGGTTGCCGGTCCCGGCGGGCAGCGCGGTCAGGCCGTCCACCGCACCGGAGTTGAACGCTCCGATGACGTGGTGGGCGGGCAGCTCGCCGGCCGGCAGCGGGGCGCTCTCGCCCTCGACGAGCGCGGCGTAGGCGGAGGGCAGGCGGCGCACCGTCTGCGTGGCGTTGTTGATCAGGATGTCCAGCGGGCCCTGCTCCGCGACCTGGTCGGCGAGCGCGACGACCTGGCCGGGGTCGCGCAGGTCGATGCCGACGACCTCCAGGCGGTGCATCCAGTCCGCGGAGTCGTCCATCGCCTTGAAGCGGCGGATGGCGTCCTTCGGGAAGCGCGTGGTGATCGTGGTGTGGGCGCCGTCGCGCAGCAGCCGCAGCGCGATGTACATGCCGATCTTGGCGCGGCCGCCGGTGAGCAGCGCCCGCTTGCCACTGAGGTCGGCGCGGGCCTCGCGGCGGGCCCGGTTCTCGTCGGCGCACCTCGGGCAGAGCTGGTGGTAGAAGTAGTCGACCTCGACGTACCGCGTCTTGCAGACGTAGCAGGAGCGGGGACGCTGGAGTATCCCCGCGATCCGGCCCGGCTCGACGCGGGAGGACGGCAGGATGCCCTCGGTCTCGTCGTCGATGCGCTCGGCGGAACCGGTGGCGGTGGCCTCGGTGACCGCCTTGTCGTGGGCGGTCTTGGCGGCCCGGCGCTCCTGGCGGCGGCGCTGCTTGACCGTGCGGTAGATGTGCGAGGTGGCCCGGCGCACCTTGACCGCGTCCGGGTGGTCCACGTCGAGCTTGTCGAGCTCCTCGAGCACGCTCAGGCAGACGGCCAGCCGCTCCGGGTCGATGCCCGGCCCGTACGCCACCTCGTCCGTGGTCTCGAGGCCGTCCTGTGTCACCGTCATCGCCGCTGCCGTTCCCGCTTCGGTTCTCGCGGCGCTCCGTTCGCGTCCGCTGTCGAACGGGGGATTTTACGGAGCGCCGGGCCGCAGCACCAAACCGCTCGCGCTCAGTGATCGCAGGCCACGGTGAGTGCCGCCACCTCCTCGGTCACCGCGCGGGCGAGTTGGCCGAGGTCCTCGACGGCCGCGCCGTCGGCGACCAGCCCGTAGTGGACGCGTCCCCGGTAGGTGGAGACGGCGACCGCGAGGGAGTGGCCGGGGGCGAGCGGCGCGAGCGGGAACACGGCGCCGAGCGGGTCGCCGCCGAGGCGCAGGCCGAAGCCGGGCAGCGGCACGCTGGTGACCAGGACGTCGAACCAGAGCCGGGCCGCCTGCCCCAGCAGCGGACCGCCGAGCCGGTGTCCGAGCGGCGGCACGTGCTCGGCGAGCAGCGCCACCGCGCCCGCGCCGCGGTGCGGGCCCGCCTCCTTGTTGCGGTCCATGGCGGTGCGGACCCGGGTCAGCCGGGTGACCGGGTCCTTCTCGTCGACCGGGAGCCGTATCAAGTACCCGGAGAGCCGGTTGCCCTGCGGGTGGGCGGTGCGGGGGCGGCGCCGGGAGACGGGGACGAGGGCGCGCGGGGCGACGCCGTCGCTGCCGTCGCCCCGCTCGTCGAGCCAGCGGCGCAGCGCGCCGGCGACGACCGCGATGAGGACGTCGTTGACGGTGCCGCCGGCGCTCTTGCGGATGCGGTGCACGTCGTCGAGGTCGACGACCACGCCGGCGGTGCGGCGGGTGCCGCTGGGGGCGCAGGTGAGGGCGGGCGAGGAGCGCATGTCGAGGGTGGACCGGGCGACGGCGGCGCCGATGTCCAGGGCCCGGCCGGCCTCGGCGAGGGCGTCGCGCACCATGCCGGGCACCTCGCGGACGTCGGGGACGACCCCGCGGGGCGGCTCTGCGGGCCGCGGCCGGGGCGTGGGCAGGTCCGTCGGGTCCATCAGCGCGGCGGCGAGGGTGAGGGCGCGCAGTCCGTCGGCGAGGGCGTGGTGGAACTTGAACAGGACGGCGAAGCGGGCGCCGCCCTCCTCCGGCAGCACGTGCGCCTCCCACGGCGGACGGGCGCGCTCCAGGGGGCGTCCCATGAGGTCGCCGGCGGCGGCGTGGAAGTCGGCGACCGGTTCGTGCAGCCGGACATGGTCGAGGGGGTCGAAGCCGGGGTCGGGCTCGCGGGCGGCGCCGCCGAAGGCGAGCGAGTCGCGGACGACGGAGGTGAGCGGGCGGCCCAGTGCGGCCGTGAGCGGTTCGCCGGGGGCGGGCCAGGAGCGGCGCAGCGCGGAGAGCGGGCGCCGCAGTCCGAGGGGCTGCCAGGTGTCGCGGATGCGCATGCGCAGCCCGGGCACGGCGGCGGACCGGGCGGCGAGGAGGTCCGCCGCGTGGGCGGCGGCGGAGGGCGAGCCGGCTGTGAAGACGCCGAGCGCCGCGAGATGCATGGGGTGGCCGGCGGACTCGAGGTTCCAGAACGCCAGGTCGAGGGGGGCGAGCGGGTCTGCGGTCATGGGCGGGGCCTCGCATCGACGACGGGAACGGATCAGCAGTCAATCGCTCCCGGCCGATTACGGTCAAGTACGATCTGGCTACCCATAGTTAACAGCATGTGACGTCCCCGCCCCTTCCGCTGCTACGGCGAAAGGGGCGGGGACGTCGTGTTCTGCGGGGCCCGTGGGGCGTTCCGGCCGTCCGGCGGGGTGACGGACGCCACCCGGACGCACGCCACCCGGACGGGCGGGAGCCCCGCTCAGCGGGCCGTCACTCGGTGGCCGGGCAGCCCGCGGGCCGGGCCCGGGAGGCGTCCCGGATCAGGTCCCGCTGCGCGGCCCGCACCCGCTCCACGTCGGGCTTCAGCACCCGCCGGTCGTAGGTGAGCAGACCGTTCAGCTCGCCCTCCACGTCGGAGATCTGGGTGTAGACGGCGCCGTTGCCGCCCCGGCACACCAGCGCCCGCACCTCGCCCAGCTTGGTGAGGTAGTCGTCGGTGTAGGTGGCCGGGTCGACGTCGACGTACGACTGCTGCACGGGCCAGGCGTGGCCGGGCACCGCGAGGCCGAGGCCGCCGTACTCACCGCTGACCAGGGCGCGTTCACCGTCCGGCCGGGGCGGCAGGGCGGGGCTCGGGTAGCCGTGCTCGTCCATGATGTCGCCGGTGCCGCCGTCGGCGCCCAGGTTCAGCCCTGACTGGTTGTTCACCAGCCGGCTCGGGTCCCAGGACTTGGCCTGCGCGGCGATCCGGCCGACGTCGTACTGGCCCCAGCCCTCGTTGAAGGTGACCCACATGACGATGGACGGGCTGCTGATGTGCTCGTCGATCATCTCCTTCATCTCGCGCTCGTAGCGGGCACGGGCCTCGGCGTCCGGGGTGCGGGCGTCCCGCATGGAGGGCATGTCCTGCCACACGAGCAGTCCGAGGCGGTCGGCCCAGTGGAACCAGCGGTCGGGTTCGACCTTGATGTGCTTGCGCACCGAGTTGAAGCCGAGCTGCTTGTGCACCTTGAGGTCGTGGGCGAGGGCCTCGTCGGTGGGCGCGGTGTGCAGGCCGTCGGGCCAGAAACCCTGGTCGAGGGTGGCCATCAGGAAGACGGGCTTGCCGTTGAGGACCGTGCGCGGCACCCCGTCGATCTTCTCGACGGCGATGGAGCGCATGCCGAAGTAGCTGTTCACCCGGTCGGCGCCGACCTTGACCTTCAGGTCGTACAAGAAGGGGTCGTCGGGCGACCACAGGCGCGGATTCTTGATCTTCAGCGTGAGCGGCTGTCCGGTGCGGCCGGTGGCCGTGGCGACCTTGCGCCGTCCGTCGTACGCGGTGGCCGTGACCGGCAGGCCGTCGCGGACACCCTTCGCCTCGACGGTGAGCCGCTCGCCGGGCACGTCGGGGATCAGCTTCAGGGAATCGACGTGGTCGCGGGCGACGGGCTCCATCCAGACCGTCTGCCAGATGCCGGAGCTGGGCGTGTACCAGATGCCGCTGGGGTCGAGCCGCTGCTTGCCCATCGGCGGGTTCTCACCGTCGGCGGCGTCGGTGGGGTCGTAGACGCCGACGATCAGCTCCTGGGGGCCGCTCCGCTTCAGCGCGTCGGTGACGTCGACGGAGAACTTGTCGTAGCCGCCCTCGTGCGCGGTGACCTTGGCGCCGTTGACGTAGACCTCGGCGCGCCAGTCGACCGCCTGGAAGTTGAGGCGCAGCCGCTTGCCGGAGCCGATGTGCCAGTCGCGCGGGACGGTGAAGGTGCGGCGGTACCACATGCGGTCCTCGTGCCGCTGGATGCCGGAGAGCTGGGACTCCACCGGGTACGGCACCAGGATGCGTTCCTTCAGCGTGCGGCCCACGGGCGGACGCTCGCCCTCCTCCGCGGCGGCGAACTGCCAGCGGCCGTTCAGGTTGCGCCACTCGGAACGGGCGAGCTGGGGGCGCGGGTACTCGGGGTGGGCGTTGCCGGGGCCCACTTCGTCGGCCCACGGGGTGCTCAGTTCATGGGTGGAGCGGTTGGGGCCGCTGCTGAGGAAGGCGTCCACGGGGTCGCCGTCGGTGGCCTTCAGGCCCCCCTGGCCGTCGTACTGGATGTCGGCGGTGCCGCGCGCGGTGCCGGTCTTGTTGCCGACGACGGGTTCCGCGAGGCTGACGAGCAGCGCCCTCGGGTCGTCCGGGTCGGGTTTCGCCGAGGTGAGCGGCCATCGGGCGCCGCCGATGACCGCGTTGACGTGATCCGTGAAGCCGGCGGGCGGTGTGGCGAGGGGCTTGGGGAAGTCCAGCTTGAGCGTGCGTCCGGAGGCGAGGACGGTGGCGGCGAGGGCGCCGTCGTAGTCGAAGCCGTCCGGGAGGCGGAACGCCGACCGGGGCACCGGCTCCTTGGCGCCGCCGGGCGGGGTCCAGCGCAGATGGAAGTTGGAGCCGCCGTAGTGCTCGAAGTACTCGACCTTGATGTCGTGGGCGCGGCCGGCGGTGAGCTGGACCGGCTCGGAGGTCTGTTCCTTGTCCCAGTCGTCGATCCAGTGGTCGATGACGAGAGCGCCGTCGACCCACAGCCGGAAGCCGTTGTCGGAGCTGACCGAGAAGGTGTGGGCGCCGGTGGTCTCCGGCACGATCTTGCCGGTCCAGCGGACGCTGACGTCGTCGGCCTGGCCGGTGGTGAGGCTCAGGCGCGGTTCCAGGTTGTCGAAGTCGAGCTGCGGGTCGAAGGCGACGGCCTTGAGTTCGTGGAAGTCGAAGGCGCCGGGGGCGGAGTGGGTCCAGTACTCGCCCTTCAGCCCGTGGATCTCCACGGGGTCGTCCTCGGCGGCGGCCGAGGCGGGCCCGGTCGCGGTGAGGCCGGTGACGCCCAGCGCGGTGGCCAGGAGCAGGGCGAAGCGGTTCCTGAGTCGTCCGATGCGCACGGATCCTCCGTCGGTGAGGAAGTGACGGCTCTCGCTGTGCAGGTGTCGCATGTTCTGTTCTGTGTGTTGTCAGTCCCGTACAACGTTGTCAAAGAACAGCACTTGGCATAACAGCACGGATTCCTCCATGAGTCCAGGGACATGACAAAGGCCCCGGTCGTCACGCGTGACCGGGGCCTCGTCGAGAACCGCTACGGCACCAACTGCCCCTTCCCGAGGGCGATCACGCCCCCCTTGGAGACGGTGTACAGCTCCGCGTCGCGCTCCGGGTTGACGCCGATCGTCGCGCCCGGCGGCACCTCGACGTTCTTGTCCAGCACCGCCCCGCGCACCACCGCGCCCCGCCCGATGTGCACGTTGTCGTGCAGCACCGATCCCTGCACCACCGCCCCGGGATCGACCACGACCCCCGGCGACAGCACGGACCGTGTCACCTGCCCCCGGATGAGACAGCCGGCGCTGATGATGGACTCGCCGGCGATGCCGCCCGCGTTGAACCGGGCCGGCGACAGCTGCCCGGAGTGGGTGTAGACGGGCCACTGACGGTTGTAGAGGTTGAACGCGGGGCGCTCGGCGATCAGGTCCATGTGCGCGTCGTAGTACGCGTCGAGCGTGCCGACGTCACGCCAGTAGCCCTGGTCGCGGCTGGTCTCGCCCGGCACGTGGTTGGTGCTGAAGTCGTACAGGTGGGCCTCGCCCCGCTCGGTGAGCTGGGGCAGGATCGAACCGCCCATGTCGTGCACCGAGTTCTCGTCCTCGGCGTCCCGCTGGAGGGCCTCGACGAGCGCCTTGGTGGTGAAGATGTAGTTGCCCATGGAGGCGAACACGCTGTCGGGGTCGTCGGCCAGGCCGGGCGGGTCGGCGGGCTTCTCCAGGAAGCGCTCCACGGTGAGCCCGTCGGTGCCCGGCGTGATCACGCCGAACGAGGACGACTCCGTGCGCGGCACCCGGATCCCGGCCACGGTGACGCCGGCGCCGCTCTCGATGTGCTGGTTGAGCATCTGGCGCGGGTCCATGCGGTACACGTGGTCGGCGCCGAACACCGCCACGTACTCCGGGCGCTCGTCGTAGATCAGGTTCAGCGACTGGAGGATCGCGTCGGCGCTGCCCAGGTACCAGCGGGGGCCGAGCCGCTGCTGGGCGGGGACCGGGGTGACGTAGTTGCCGAGCAGGCTGGACATCCGCCAGGTGGTGGTGATGTGCCGGTCCAGCGAGTGCGACTTGTACTGCGTGAGCACGCAGATCCGCAGGATGTCGCCGTTCACCAGGTTGGACAGCACGAAGTCGACGAGGCGGTACGTGCCGCCGAAGGTGACCGCCGGTTTGGCGCGGTCCGCCGTGAGGGGCATCAGGCGCTTGCCCTCGCCGCCCGCCAACACGATTCCCAGGACCGAAGGACCACCACGACGCATGGCCGCTCCCCTCACGCCGAGTTTTCCCATGACTGCCCCGGACGGGCCGCTTTAGGCCTGCCGGAAGATCTCCTCGTACAGCCCGGCCGTGCGGCGGGCCACCGCGTCCCACCCGAACTCCGTCACCGCGCGCTCCCGTCCCGCCTCGCCCATCGCCCGCGCGGTGTCCGGGTCGCCGAGCACGGCGTCCAGCGCCCGGGTGAGCCCCGCCTCGAAGTCGTCGTCCACGTCCATGAGCAGCCCGGTCCTGCCGTGGTCGACGACCTCCGGGATGCCCCCGACACGGGAGGCGACCACGGCGGTGCCGCACGCCATCGCCTCCAGGTTGACGATGCCGAGCGGCTCGTACACCGAGGGGCAGGCGAACACGGTCGCGTGCGTCAGCAGCTGGATCACCTCGGGCCGGGGCAGCATCTGCGGGATCCAGTGCACGCCGTCGCGGACCCGGCTCAGCTCCTCGTACAGCTCGCGGAACTCCCGGTCGATCTCCGGGGTGTCCGGGGCGCCCGCGCACAGCACCACCTGCGCGGCCGGGTCGAGGGCGCGCACCGCCCGCAGCAGATGGGGCACGCCCTTCTGCCGGGTGATCCGGCCGACGAACAGCACGTACGGGCGCGAGCGGTCGAGTCCGACCCGGTCCAGGACGTCGGTGCCGGGGTCGGGGCGGTACAGGGAGGTGTCGATGCCGTTGTGGACGACGTGCACCCTGGCCGGGTCGAGGGCCGGGTAGCAGCCGAGGATGTCGTCGCGCATGGCGCCGGACACGGCGATCACCGCGTCGGCGGCCTCGTAGGCGGTGCGCTCCGCCCAGCTGGAGAGGGCGTAGCCGCCGCCGAGCTGCTCGGCCTTCCAGGGGCGCAGCGGCTCCAGCGAGTGCGCGGTCACCACGTGCGGGATGCCGTACAGCAGCTTGGCGAGGTGGCCGCCGAGGTTGGCGTACCAGGTGTGGGAGTGGACCAGGTCGCGGCCTTCGAGGGCGGCGGCCATGGCGAGGTCGGTCGAGAAGGTGCGCAGGGCGTCGTTGGCGCCGTCGAGCGCGGACCAGGAGCGGTGGCGCAGCACGCCGTCCGCGCGGCCCTCGCCCCAGCAGTGCACCTCCAGGTCCACCAGGGACCGCAGCTCCCGGGCCAGGAACTCCACATGGACCCCGGCGCCGCCGTACACGTCCGGGGGGTACTCCCGGGTCAGCAGTCCCACTCGCACCCTGAACCCCCTGTCTGCGCGGACGTCCCTCCCATGGTCACGCAGTCGGGGCGCGCGGGGAAGAGCGGGGCGGCCGCACGAAGCAGCAGTCGCCGCAGACGCCTCCGCCGGGGACGCGGTAGTAGAGGCAGCAGCTGCGGCGGCGGAAGGCGCTGCCGGTGAGGGTGCCGGCGCCGGTGAGGAGGGGGTGGTCGAGGAGGTCGCCGGCCAGGCGGGTGGCGCGGGCGGCGGCGTCGGGGCGGGCGTGGCGGGTGATCTCGCGGGCGGCCGCGGCGAGGGCGGAGGCGGCATTGCCGCGCAGAAGGGCGGGCGCGATTCGGTGGCGGGCGCGCAGGGCGGCGGAGAGGGGTTCGAGGTGTCCGCGCAGGACGACGTCGGCGAGGGTCGCCGCGTCACCGGGGAGGGGGCGGACCTCGGGGAGGTGGAGGTCGTCGGGGGCGCTGCCCTCGGGGTCCCAGCGGAGCGTGCTCGGTGCGAGGTCGGGGACGGCGCCGTGGAGGGCGGCGCAGCCGAGGGCGACGGACCACAGGCGTGCGGCCAGCCCCTGATGCGCCACGGAGGCGGCGACGCGGGGCTCTTGGGTGCGGAGTGCGGCGGCGACGCGGCGCACGCGGACGGTCAGGGGGTCGGTCGCGGGGGTGTGTTGAACACCGGGGCGGCGGGGGCCGTATGCCTGGTCGAGCGTGGGAAGGTGACGGTCGGCGTCCTCCCCCGCGCGCAGGACGAAGAAGCCACCGAGGGCACGGAGGGCGGTGAGGCGCGGGTCGAGGTCCACGACGTACAGGAGTACCAAGTCCCTCGGGGGTGGTTGTCAGGGGCCTCGGCCTTACGACGCCCACCCAGGGGATGACAGGGGCGTCCTCGTACTCCATCGGCAGTAGGACGCATTGGGTGCTCAGGGACGACGACGGGGAACACCCTGACGCGGCAAGGTGTTGGTCATGGAAGCCGACCGTTCGCCGCGCCGGGCAGACCGCCCCCGCCTCACGCAGAGGAGCAGCCGATGAGCGCCCTCGCGTTGTCCGTGCTCCTCTCGTTCGTGTCCGCGGTGGCGTACGCCGGGGGCGCGATCGTGCAGGAGCAGGTGGCGCTCTCCTCGACCGGCGCGCGGCAGTACGCCCCGCTGCGCCGGCCGGCCTGGTGGGCCGCGGTCGCGCTGAACGGTCTGGGCGCGCTCCTTCATGTGGTGGCGCTGGCCTACGGCCCGCTGAGCCTGGTCCAGCCGCTGGGGGCCCTCACGATCGTGTTCGCGCTGCCGATGGCCGCGCTGTTCGTCAACCGGAAGGCCGGGGCGACCGCCTGGCGGGGCGCCCTGATGGCGACGGTGGGTCTCGCGGGTCTGCTGGCGCTGGTCGGCGCGTCGGGCGCGCAGTCGCTGGACGGCCCGCAGCGGGTCGCGGCGGCCGTGGTGACGGCGGCGGCGGTCGTGACGCTGATGGTCGCGGCGCGCGCTGCGCACCGTCATCCGGCGGTGCGCAGCATCCTGCTGGCGACGGCGGCCGGTGTCGCGTTCGGCATGTCCTCGGTCTTCACCAAGACGGTCGCGGTGGACTGGACGGGCGGGGTGTCGGCGGGCGACCTGCCGTCCCTCGCGGTGATCGGCGTGCTGGCGACGGCGGGCATGCTGCTGTCCCAGGCCTCCTACAAGGGCGCGGGCCTCGCGGCCCCGCTGGCGACGCTCACCGTGGTGAACCCGGTGGTGGCGGCCGCGGTCGGCATCACGATGTTCGGCGAGACGTTCCGGTACGGCGCGACGGGCACGGCGTTGGCGCTGAGCTGCGGGGTGGTGGCGGCGGGCGGTCTGATCCTGCTGACCACGGAGCGGCTGGCACGGGAGGGGGCTGTCCGGGCGGTGCCTGTTCCGGTGACCGCCCAGTCCCGGCCCGTTCCGGTGGTCGCGGGGCGGGAGGCCCGGGACGCGGAGGATGCCGCCGCCGAGCTGCTCCTCGCGGAGCTGAAGGTGCCGGAGGACGTGACGCTGCCGGAGGTCGTCCCGTCGCCGGTCACCGTGCCCGCGGCGGCCGCCGGGCCGGACGCGGTGGACCCGGCGGCGGTGCCGGTCATGCCGTACGCGCCCTTCTACGGCGGCCCGTACGTGCCGCTGCCGACGGGCGACCGGCATCTCGCGCGCGTCAGATCGTGACCGCCGGCTCAGACCGTGACCGCGCGCGTCAGATGTTGACGCCGCCGGCACGCAGGTAGGCGAGTGGGTCGACGTCCGACCCGAATCCGGGCCCCGTCCGCACCTCGAAGTGCAGATGCGGGCCCGAACTGTTGCCCGTGGAACCGGACCGCCCGATGCGCTGTCCCGCGCCGACGGACTGGCCGTCCTTGACGGAGATCGCCGACAGATGGGCGTACTGGCTGTACCGGCCGTCGGCGTGCCGCACCACGACCTGGTAGCCGAACGACCCCTCCCAGCCCGCGGCGACCACGGTGCCGGCGCCGACCGACTTCACGGGCGTGCCGGTGGGGACGGGGAAGTCCACGCCGGTGTGGTAGCCCTTCGACCAGGAGGACCCGGCCTTGTGGTACGGGGTGCCGAGGGCGGCGCTGACGGGGGCGACGCGCTTGGCGCCGTCGGAGGAGGACGAGGCCGAACCGGAGCGGTCGGCGCGCTCCCGGGCCCGCTTCTCGGTCTTCTTGTTCTCGGCGTTCTTGCTGCTCTCGGCCTTCTTGCTGTTCTCCGCCTTCTTGCTGTTCCCGGTCTTGGGGGCGGCGGTCTTCTTGCCGGACGGTTCCGGCGAGGGGGTGGAGGGCTTGGCCGTACGGCTCGAGGCGGTGCTTCCGCCGGTGAGCCTGAGGCGCTGGCCGGGGAGGATGAGGTCGGGGTCGGCGCCGATGGTGGATCTGTTGGCCGCGTAGAGCCCCTGCCAGCCGCCGCGGACGTCTTCCTGTTGGGCGATGCCGGAGAGGGTGTCGCCGCGGACCACGGTGTACATCTCGGCGCGGCCGGCACGGGCCTGCGGCGTGGTGTTCGGCCGGACGTCCTCCACGGAGGTGCGGCGGTCGTCCCGCCGCGTCCGGTCGGCGGCGGGGCGGATGTCCGGGTCGGCGCCGTCGCGGGTGAGTCCGGCGCGTACGGAGCAGGTCGGCCAGGCGCCGGGGCCCTGTCCGTCGAGGACCTTCTCGGCGATCGCGATCTGCTGGTCCTTGGTGGCCAGATCCGCTCGCGGCGCGTACCGGGTGCCGCCGAACGCCTCCCAGGTGGACTGGCTGAACTGCAGTCCGCCGTAGTAGCCGTTGCCGGTGTTGATGTCCCAGTTGTCGGTCGACTCGCAGGCGGCGACCTTCTCCCAGGTGTCCACGTCGGCGGCCTGCGCCGTTCCCGTGCCCATGAGCGGGAGGGCCATGCCCGCGCCGCCGGCGGTGACGGTGAGCGAGGCCCGGTTGATCCTGTTCGGCTGATACCGGCGGTGCCGGCCGCGCACGGCCATGGAATCCCCCTCGACAATGCGTCAGGAGGGGAAAAAGTAAGCGCTGCGAACAGGCCGTGACAAGGCGGCTATCGGCCGCACAGATGCGCCAAATGGCGTGGAAGATACGCCCGTTGCGCCCCCGTTTGCCGTCGGAGGGGAGCGTGCGCGGGCGCCTGCCGCCGGGCGCGGGAGCGTGTCGCGGCGTGCGCCGGACGGGCGCGCGGAGGGTGCGGCCTGACGTTCCGGGAGGGTGGGCCGTGGGTGACCGGCCGGAACGCTGAGTACGGAGGGCGCTTTCGCGCGTATGTGCCTGCGCGGGTCCCGAAGACCCGCGATGCGCACGCGAGTGCGGCACGCAAGGATGGTCGATGTCAGGACCGGCGGGCGTCCACCCGGCAGCACCGGCACCCGGCGGCACCGATACCGAGGTCACCAGGAGCAACCTTTATGAGCAGTTCAGCGCAGATCGGCGTCACCGGGCTCGCGGTCATGGGCCGCAACCTCGCACGTAATTTCGCCCGCAACGGCTACACGGTCGCGGTGCACAACCGGACCGCGGCCCGCACGCACGCGCTGGTGGAGGAGTTCGGTCACGAGGGGAGCTTCGTGGCGGCCGAGACGGCCAAGGAGTTCGTGGCGGCGCTGGAGCGGCCGCGGCGCCTGGTCGTGATGGTGAAGGCCGGCGAGCCGACGGACGCGGTGATCGAGGAGTTCGCCCCGCTGCTGGAGCCCGGCGACATGATCATCGACGGGGGCAACGCGCACTTCGCGGACACCCGCCGCCGGGAGCGTGCGCTGCGCGAGCAGGGCATCCACTTCGTCGGCATGGGCGTGTCGGGCGGTGAGGAGGGCGCGTTGAACGGCCCGAGCATCATGCCGGGCGGCCCGAAGGAGTCGTACGACTCGCTGGGCCCGATGCTGGAGAAGATCTCCGCGAAGGCGAAGGACGGCTCGCCGTGCGTGACGCACGTGGGTCCGGACGGCGCGGGTCACTTCGTGAAGATGGTGCACAACGGCATCGAGTACGCCGATATGCAGCTGATCGGTGAGGCGTACCAGCTGCTGCGCGACGTCGCCGGGTACTCCCCCGCGCAGATCGCGGACATCTTCCGCACCTGGAACCAGGGCCGGCTCGACTCGTACCTGATCGAGATCACCGCGGAGGTGCTGTCGCACGTGGACGCGGCGACGGGCAAGCCGTTCGTCGACGTGGTGGTGGACCAGGCGGAGCAGAAGGGCACGGGGCGCTGGACCGTGCAGATCGCCCTGGACCTGGGCGTGCCGGTGTCGGGCATCGCGGAGGCGGTGTTCGCGCGCTCGCTGTCGGGGCACGCGGCGCTGCGGGAGGCCTCGCAGGGGCTGGCGGGTCCGAAGCCTACGCCGATGGGCGAGGCGGAGGCGTCGGCGTTCGCCGACCGGGTGGAACAGGCGCTGTACGCGTCGAAGATCGTGTCGTACACGCAGGGCTTCCACGAGATCGCGGCGGGCAGCGAGGAGTACGGCTGGGGCATCGACCTCGGCGCGGTGTCGGCGATCTGGCGCGGTGGGTGCATCATCCGGGCGGCGTTCCTGGACCGCATCCGGGCCGCGTACGACACGCGGGCCGACCTGCCGAGCCTGCTGTCGGACGAGACGTTCGCCCGCGAGATCGCGGAGGCGCAGGACGACTGGCGCGAGGTCCTGATCGCGGCGACCCGCCAGGGCGTCCCGACACCCGGCTTCGCGGCGGCGCTCGCGTACTACGACGCGCTGCGCGCGGAACGGTTGCCGGCTGCGCTGACGCAGGGGCAGCGGGACTTCTTCGGGGCGCACACGTATCGGCGGGTGGACCGGGAGGGGTCGTTCCACACGCTGTGGGGTGGGGATCGGTCGGAGGTGTCGGCGTAGAGCCTGCGGGTGCGGGTGCGGGTGCGTGGGGGCTGGTCGCGCCGTTCCCCGCGCCCCCCCGGGGGGCTGCGACAACCCCCGCCCGTGCGGGCCGGTGGGGGCTGATCGCGCCGTTCCTCGCGCCCCCGGGAGCGGCTGTACCGCGCCCGAAGGGGCGCGGGGAACGGCGCGCTCGGCCCCCACGCACCCGCAGAGGCGGGAGAAGGCTGTCCCCTCCCAGGGGCGCGGGGAACTGCGCGGCCAGCCCCCACGCACCCGCACGGACCGGGGGCGGCCGGCCCCACCGAAGCCTCCGGAGCAGTGGGACCGCTGCACACCCAGGGGCGCGGGGAACGGCGCGACCAGCCCCCACGCACCTCAGGTCAGCGGAGGCCCCGGCTCCGGAGTCGGAGGCGGCTCAGGCCCCGGAGGAATCGGAGACGGCGGCGGCTCGGGCGGCGGCCCCGGCGGCTGCGGCCCAGGCCCCGGCGGCGGCTGAGGCGGCTCAGGCGCGGGCCCCGGCTCGGGCGCGGGCCCCGGCTCGGGCGGCGGCGGCTGCGCGGGATCCGGCCCCGGAGCGGGACCGGGCGTGGGCCCCGGCGGAACAGGATCCGGGTACGGGTTCGTCATGACGCGTAACCTCCGACCGTTCGGTCGACATGGGCTCTGGTCTGGACTACTCCCCACGCCTACCCGGCGCCCCCGCCCACACTCACCCGAGCGCGTGACGGAACGACGGCCGCCCGGGTGCGCCCACCGCACCCCGGTCAGAACCGCTCAGGATGCTCCGCCAGCCACCGCTTGGCCCCGCGCAACAGCTCCGGATCAGCGGCAGGCGCCTCCTCCGGATGCCGGGCGGCCCACCGCACGACGTACGGACACAGCGGCGCGACCACGACACCCTCACGCGCGGCAAGGCCGTACAGCTCACGGGCGAGCGACCCGGCGATGCCCTTCCCCTCATGAGCGGGCTCGACGACGGTGTGCACGGGAACCAGCGCGGGCGCGGGCTCGTCGAGGACGAAGTACTCGATCCGCCCGACCACCTCACCGCCCTCGACCGCCTCGAGCCGCCCGGCACCCCGGTCGTCGCGGATCTCGACACCACCCACGCCCGTCACACTCCTCTTCTTCGGCTGTCTCCGACGCCACTCAGGCCGTGGCCGTGGCCACGGCCTGCGGGCTGCGCTCCTGGTCCGACCCAGGCACCGGCTCGGACGGATCGGCGCCGAGCGCGACGATACGGTTGCCGCCGTCCACATGGACGACGCGCGGCTCCAGTGCCCGCGCCTCGGCGTCGGTCACCTGGGCGTAGCTGATGATGATCACGAGGTCGCCCGGGTGCACGAGGTGGGCGGCGGCCCCGTTGATCCCGATCACACCGGACCCGCGCTCCCCCTCGATGACGTACGTCTCGAGCCGGGCGCCGTTGGTGATGTCGACGATGTGCACGAGCTCACCGGGCAGCAGATCGGCGGCGTCGAGCAGATCGGCGTCGATCGTCACGGATCCCACGTAGTGCAGGTCGGCCTGGGTGACGGTGGCACGGTGGATCTTGGACTTGAAAAGAGTACGCAGCACTTCGGACTCCTGTATGACGGCTCCCTGCCAGCTTTGTGCAGGTCAAGGGCGTCCTTCACTGTACACCGGCACGCATCGCACTCGGAGATCCCGGAGAACATGGACCCCTCTCGGGTAAGAAGGCTCCTCGCCTGCGCTTCCGTCCAATTCAGACTGTCGCACCATGGCCGACCAGGCACCGACCCGAACCTCTGTCCCGGAATGCTGCGGACTCATGCTGACCGGATGCTGACTGACCTGACGATGCGCCAGGCCGCGACGCCCTGGTCCGCGCGGCCATCACCGAAGCCGGGTGCGAGGTGGCCGATGCTGTCACCGCCTAATGGGAGCTACGGAGCCGGGGGATGCTTGGTTCCGTAGTTGCCAGGAGGTGAGCACTATTGCCGCCGGAAGCACGGACTTCTGCTGTCAGACCGTGCCCCTGTTGGTGGCCGGGAGGCCAGACCGCTGATGGGGTGGCGTGCCCGCCCTGCGGGGCGTGAGCACTGGATCCATTAGGCCGCGCGCCGAGCCTTCCGCAGGCTACGCCGCAGGATCAGGAACGGACTTGGGGAGGGCTTGTTGCTGCTGATCGGTGACGACTGGGCCGAGGACCACCACGATGTCGAACTCCAGGACGAGGCTGGCCGCAAGCTGGCCGCCGCGACCTTACCCGAAGGCGTGACGGGCATCGGCCGGCTCCACGAACTCATCGCACGTCACGGCGGTGAGCTGGACCCCGGGAAGGTGATCGTTGGCATCGAGACCGACCGGGGCTCGTGGGTTCAGGCCCTAATCGCCTCTGGCTACCAGGTCTACGCGATCAACCCCCGGCAGGTGGCCCGGTTCAAAGAGCGGGTATGCCTCCTCCGGGGCCAAGAGCGACAAGGGCGACGCGCACGCGCTGGCCGACATGGTCCGCATCGACCGCGACCAGCTGCGGCCGGTGGCCGGGGACAGCGACCAGGCCCAGGCCGTCAAAGTCGTCGCCCGCGCCCACCAGACCCTGGTCTGGGAGCGAACTCGCACCTTTCAGCGGCTTCGCAGCACGCTGCGCGAGTACTTCCCCGCCGCCCTGAATGCCTACTCCGACCTCGCTCTGACCAGCACCGACGCACTAGAACTGCTGATCAAGGCCCCCACGCCGGACAGGGCGGCCAAGCTGACCCGCACGCAGATCACCGCCGTCCTGACCCGCCACCGCCGACGCAACCGCGACGCGAAGGCGGCCACCATCCAGACCGCGCTTCGCGAACGACAGCTCGCACTGCCCGAGCCGGTCACAGCGGCCTACGCGGCCGCCGTGACCGTTCACGCGCGGCTGATCATCGCGCTGAACGAGCAGATCGCCGCGATGGAAGAAGAGGTGAAGGCCCATTCTCTGAAGCACCCGGACGCTGAGATCTACCTCTCGATGCCCGGCATCGGGGAAATCACCGGTGCCCGGGTGCTCGCCGAGTTCGGAGACGACCCCGCCCGTTACGCCTCCGCGAAGGCCCGCAAGAACTACGCCGGCACCAGCCCGATCACCCGCGCCTCCGGCAAGAGCCACACCGTCCAAGCCCGCTACGTCCGCAACAACCGACTCGCCGACGCCCTCCAGCGCCAGGCTTTCTGCGCACTGCAAGCATCCCCCGGCGCCCGCCGCTACTACGACAGACAACGCGCCCGCGACGTCGACTACAACCCCGCCCTGCGCCAGCTCGGCAACCGCCTCGTCGGCATCCTCCACGGGTGCCTCAAAACCCGCACCTCCTACGACGAAGCAATCGCTTGGTCGCACCACGCACACCCCCATGCCGCTTGACCTCAAACGGCATGGGGTGTCTGACAGCGCGTGGCGGAGCGCCATACGCCCCACGGTGCTCCGCCGCGCGGCGGCGTCACCAGGACCCGGGCCGGATGACCACCGCCAGGACCTCCGGTCCGCCGTTCACCTCCGCCGACGGGGTCGTCTTCGACCTGGAGACGCTCCACCCGGGCGCGTGGGCCGCTTTCTGGCACACCCTCGGCGCACCAGCGAACGCGGTACGGCGCGGCTGGCGGCCCTTCCAGTTCCGGTACGCCACGGCCTGCGCGCCCTTTCCCCAGGAGCTGCACGCCTCGGCCCGCGGCCACCGCTGGGAGCGCGCCCAGGAAGCGGCCCGGTCCTCCGGAGCCGAGGTGTGCGCCCTGAACACGCTCACCGAACGGGCCGCCGAGCACGACGGGTCTCCGCCCTGGAAGCTGACGGCGCACGAGGCGTCGTACCCCGGATCCGGTGCACCACCGCCCGTCGACGCCACGCTGGCCGGGCTGACCGTCTTGGAGGACGGGCGCTGGATCCAGGCGCCGCTCACCGCGCATCTGCTGAGCCTGCTCGGCGCCGAAGTGGTGCGGATCGAGCAGCCAGGCGGTGATCCGCTGCGCGGCATGCCGCCGACCTGCTCGGGGGTCTCGGCCCGCTGGCTCGCACTCAACCGGGGCAAGAAGGCCGTCGAGGTGGACATCAAGTCCGCCGCGGACCGCGAGCGGCTGCGCGCGATGGCAGCGGACGCCGATGTGTTCCTGCACAACTGGGCGCCCGGCAAGGCCGCCGCGCTCGGCCTGGACAACGAAGACCTGACCGCCGCCAACCCCGCGCTCGTCCACGCGTACACCAGCGGCTGGGCCGACCGGCTGCCCGGGGCTCCGATGGGCCACCGACTTCATGGTGCAGGCCCGCGCCGAGGTGAGGGAGGCGGTGCGACCCGCGGACGAGTCGCCCGTACCGTCCCTGATGACACTGCTCGACGTACTCGGGGGACTCCTCGCCACCGAGGCCGTCCTCGCGGGCCTGCTGCTGCGTCAGCGCACGGGAATAGGCATGCGGGTGGACTCGTCACTGCTGGGGGCAGCCGACGTACTGACAGCGCCGGCCCGGGCACGCGCCTCGGTCTCATCGACGAGGAGGGCACGCTCCGGGTCGTCGGACGGCTGAAGGACGTGCTGATCCGCGGTGGTGCGAACATCAGCCCGCCGAGGTCGAGGTCGAACTGGCCGCGCACCCGGCGGTCCGGGACGTGGTCTGCGTCGGCGTGTCCGACCCGCTGATGGGCGAGCGGCTCGCGGCCTGCGTCGTGCCCAGGGACGAGGCGGCGCCCACGCTGGAGGAACTGTGCGCCCACCTGGATAGGCCAGGTCTGGAACGACGCAAACACCCCGAGCGCCTGCTGGTGCTGAGTGAGCTGCCCCTGACGCCGGCCGGCAAGCCGGACCAGGCGGTACTGCGGGAACGGTGCACGCCCGAAGCGGAGCGACAGCAGCAGCCTTTGGCTTCGGCCGACTGACCCGCCGGACGACAAGGGCGCTCGGAGTGTTCCCCGAGCGGCCCTTGTCATCCGGCGCCACGGCTCAGGAGGCGTTCATCGCCTTCTCCAGCGTCGTCGCCGCGTTCTTGTAGAAGGTCAGCAGATCCATGCCCTTGTCCGGGTAGTTGACGATCCCCACCTGGCGCGCGCCCGAGTCGGGCAGCACGGTGCCGGTCGTCATGTGCACGTTGTCGGGCACCAGTTGGGGCTTCTTCCTGGACAGGTCGGACAACTGCTCGGCCGTCACGGCCTCGGGTCCGTACGTGCCGACCACCTCGGCCCCGGCCAGCTTCGCCGACCAGGCGGAGAAGACCTGGACCACGATGGTGGGCGCCTTGCCGTCCGGCCAGGCGCTCTTGGACTTGGTCTCCCGGACGGGCCGCCGCACGTTCGGCCACGCGATGGCTGGGCACCGGAATCACGGCGCCATGGACGCCGGCCGGTTCGAGCGCGTCCAGGACGTGCAGCCCAGACACGCCGGAAGGGCCTCCGACCGGGTCGTCCCGGCCGGAGGCCCTTCCTTGTGCCGCCTGCAGGTGAAGGGTGAGAAGACGATCACGAGCAGGACGTCATACGGCCCTCGCGGTCAGGGATTCAGCAGCAGCACGTCGGCGCGGGACTTGGCGGCCTCATAGCGCCTGGCCACGTCCTGCCAGTTGACGACGGCCCACATGGCGTCGATGAAGTCGACCTTCTGGTTCTTGTACTGGAGGTAGAAGGCGTGCTCCCAGGCGTCGAAGACCAGGATCGGGATGGAGCCCTGGCCCACATTGCCCTGGTGGTCGTAGACCTGCTCGACGATCAGCCGGCCGCTCAGCGGCTCGTACGCCAGGACGCCCCAACCCGAACCCTGAGTGGTCGCGGCGGCCTTGGTGAGCTGCGCCTTGAAGCCGGCGAAGGAGCCGAACGACTCGGCGATCGCGTCCGCGAGGTCACCGACACCGTCGGCGGCCAGGGGCTCGCCGCCGCCGTCACCAGTCATGTTGTGCCAGTAGATCGAGTGCAGGATGTGGCCGGAGAGGTGGAAGGCCAGGTTCTTCTCCAGGCCGTTGATCGAGCCCCACTGCTCCTTGTCCCGAGCCTCGGCGAGCTGCTCCAGCGTGTCGTTGGCGCCCCTGACGTACGCAGCGTGGTGCTTGTCGTGGTGCAGCTCGATGATCTCCGGACTGATGACCGGGGCGAGCGCCGAGTAGTCGTAGGGCAGCTCCGGGAGCGTGTACACCGCCATGTCCAACATCCTCCGATGTTATTGCAACTCGTATGCAGTTGCACGCTACCAGCAATAGTGGCAATCAATGAACAGGCGCTGGCCCTAGGGCCGTGTCACCGGAACCCCGACCGGCGCACGACGAACGACGGTGCGGCCGATCTCGCGTGCGGCACCCGAACCCACCCCTCTGCCACGAACCCCCTGGTCACGGCGACCCGTTCGTCGCGTTCGGCACACGAATGGCGGACGATCCCCAGCCGACACCTCCATCACCTGGACGCAGGAAGCGGGCCCGCTCCCCGCTCCGTCGGCCAAGACGCGAATGGCGGCGGACTCGTCGCGGCCGAGGGCCTTGAGCGGGACGGACCGTGCGACATCCGGCGGGCCACCCCAGCCGTGGGCGCCGACCCGGACGATTTTCGCCGTGATGACCCATGGCAGCCCGGGCGGGGGCACTGCTGCGCGCCTCGGGACCAGGGGCTGCACCGGAGGAGTCAAGGCCGCATCCCCCCTGGGGGCGGCCATGTGCGCGGAGCCGGTTCGGTGCACGTCATCGGAGATTTTATTGCACACTATTTGCAACAACTTATATGAGGCAGAGAGGTCACCGATGAGGTCTGCGCTGGCGCCGGGCATCGAGTCGTCCTGCAGCAAGACGGGAGCGGACCCGGTCACGCACCTCGGGGACACGCTGGACGACGCGGTCGCGGAGTGCTTCGACAAGGCGGCACGGGTCTTCGGGCTGCCGTATCCGGACGGTCCGGCCATCGAGGCGTTCCCGCCTGCGCCGAGCACGGCGTGAGCGCCTTGGTCGTGGTCGGCTGTGTCGCCGCGAACTCGCGGGTACGGTCGCCGACCGAGGAGCACCGTCTGGCGGCGGGCGCCGAACTGCGGATGCCGCCGCTGCGGCTGTGCACCGACAACGGCGCGATGACCGCCCCCGTCGGCGACCTTCTCGTACGGACGGGCGCCGCACCGGCACCGCTGGAGTACGCCGCACTGCACCCCGTCGTCATGGGGAAGGCGGTGGCCGCCTGATGACCACGGACATCCGTGTGCACCGGGACGCCGGGATACTCACGCACACCGAGTCACTGCGTTCGGTGTACGTCGACGCCTTCTGCGCCCCGCCCTGGCACGAGGACGAGGCGCAGACAACCGAGTTCGCCTCCCGGCTGCCGGCGGACGTGCGGCGTGCCGGGTTCACCGCCGCGACCGCCGTGCGCGACGGGGAGATCGTCGGCTTCGCCACCGCGTGGACCACTCCGTCCCCCTCCCCACCGACCGCGGCTATCCCCGGGCGGCCGCCGGCCTCGGCAACGACCGCACCGCCGACTGGCTGTGCGGAGCCCGGGAAATCGACGAACTCGCCGTCCGGCCCACCGCCCGCGGCACAGGCCTCGCCGCCCGCCTCCTCGAAGCGGTGACCGCAGACGCGCCCGAGGGGCGGGCATGGCTGCTCACCTCGGTCCGGAACGGGCGGGCCATGGCCTTCTACCGCCGCCACGGCTGGACGCAGGCCACCCACCTCTCCCCCGACGGCAAGGGCATCGTCGTCTTCCTCGTCCCGCGCCACCCCGCCCGTTCCCTCGCCCCGCTCCACCTGTGAGCCTTCGGAGCCCCGCCTTGCCCACCGCTCAAATCCGCCGCCATTTCCTCGACATCGTCACCGAGCGCGCCACAACGTGGTCCTCGGCGCCCCACTGGGAACCGATGCCCCGACCTTGCTGTTCGTCAAGCACTGGCCCAGGGCGGCGAGGTCCTGGCACCGTTCCGGGCGCGTGACAGGGGTCACCGCCCGGATCACGGACGTCCGCGTTCCTGAAGCACGGGAGGCGAGGTCGGCACGGTTCGCCGCCAGGTCGGCGGCGATGGCGTCGGTGCCCCGGAACTGGCCTCGCACGGCTACCCGCGCGAGGCCGGACCGGGTGTCTACGACATCCACTCCCCGCGCGTCCCGAGCACTGAGGAGGCCGCGGACCTCCTGCGCACCGGTCTACGGGCCATCCCGGCCGAGCGGCTGTGGGTCAACCCCGACTGCGGCCTGTAGACCCGTGCCTGGCCCGAGACCCGGGCCTCGCTCGAATACCTGGTGGCCGCCGCCCGCACCGTCCGTGACGAGCTGCACGAGCGGCTCGGGATGGGGCTCGGCACGATCGGCGTCGTCCTGGCCGTGGCATCGCTCGTGCAGTTCTCCGGCGGCATCGTCGGCGGAGCCCTAGCGGACCGCACTGCGCCGCAGCCCTCGCTCCGATGCCGTGGTCTTCGGCCAGCAGCGGCTGGCCGCGGGCCGGAGCGCCTGCGCGAGCGGCGTGCTGGTCGGGCAGTTGTACGGCCTCGGCGAACGGACCGGACACACCGGTTGGTTCCTGCTGTTGGCAGCCGCCCAGTGTCTGCTGCTTCCCCCTCTTCTGCTCACGCTGCGCCGCCGCACGGCGCGGCGACCTCTCCCCGACGACGACCACGAAGGAGCACTGACACGCGATGACACGGACGGGCGGCTTCCAGGACGATGACTTCTGGACCGAGTTCCACGACTTCCCCTTCTCCGAGCAGCGCCACGAGCGGGCAGAGGAACTGCTGGACACCTCTCCCCTACTGACCTTCCCGCAGGGTTCGCGCGTACTGGACCTGGGGTGCGGACCGGGGGTGTTCACCGTGCCGCTCGCCCGCCGCGGCCACCGCGTGACCGGAGTGGACGTGGACGAGTGGGCGCGGCGGCGCAGCGAATGGGTTCTGGTCCGGGGCGAGCGGGTGACGCGGGCCACCTTGACGTGGTTCGTGTACAGCGCGGTGGAGCTGCGGCGGATGGCCGAGGAGGCAGGGTTCGACCGCGTGGAGGTCTTCGGTGGGTTCGACGGGCGCCCCTACGGCGAGAGTACCGAGCGGCTCCTTCGGGCGGTCCGCGAAGCGTGAGGGGGCGCGGGGCATGCGGCCGGGTTCGCACGCCCTTTTGCCGTCGGCTCGGAGGAACGTAGGATCACCTGGTCATCGCCGCGACGGGAGACAGGAAGCCGGTGCGAATCCGGCACGGTCCCGCCACTGTGACCGGGGAGCGCCCCTCCAGCATGCCACTGCGCTGTGCGCGGGAAGGCGGAGGGAACGTCGATCCGGGAGTCAGGACACTGGTCCGTCGCGGGCCCGATCCGAGGAGCGCGGACTCCAGGAGGCTTCACGTGTCCCCTTTGTTCACCCCTGCCCGCCCGCGCGGGTTCCTTCGTGCCGCGGCCGCTGCCGTGGCTCTCTCGTCAGTGCTGCTGATCACCGGCTGCGGCTCGTCCGACGGGACCGACGGTGACGGGAAGGCCACCGCGGCGGCACTGGCGGGCTTTCCCGTCACCGTCGACAACTGTGGCGTGAGGACGACCTATGACGAGCCTCCGTCGCGGGTGGTCACCATCCACCAGCACCCTGCGGAACTCATGCTCGCCCTCGGGCTCAAGGACCGCATGGTCGGCACGGCCTTCCCCGACTCCGCCGTCCTGCCCGAGCTGAAGAGGGATTACGAGGCGATCCCCGAACTGGCGGAGAAGGAACCGTCGTTCGAGAAGATCCTGGACGCCGAACCCGACTTCGTCTACGGCGGCTACGGCAGTGCCTTCGCCGAGAACGAGGGCCGCTCCCGCAAGGCGTTCGCCGACGCCGGCATCGACACCTACCTCAACCGTGAGTACTGCGGCAGGAAGCGGGCGACGATGAAGGACACCTACGGCGAGATCCGCACCATCGGCAAGGTCTTCGGTGTCCCGGACCGGGCCGACGAGCTGGTCACGGACCTGCAGACCCGCGTCGGCAAGGCCGCAGCCAAGGTCGAGGGCGAGCCCGAGGTGCCCGTCTTCGTCTACGACAGCGGCGACAAAAGCGCCTTTACCGCGGGCGGCAAGAGCCTGGGTACGGAGCTGATCCGGCTGGCCGGCGGCGAGAACGTCTTCGCCGACCTCGACGACGTCTTCGGCGACGTCTCCTGGGAGCAGGTCGTCGAGCGCAAGCCCGAGGTCATCGCCCTCTACGACTACGCCGGCTCCGGAAGCGTGAGAGAGAAGAAGAAGTTCCTGCTCTCCCAGCCCGCGCTGGCCGACGTACCCGCCGTCAGGAACAAGCGCTTCGTCGTCCTGCCGCTGACCGCCACCCTGGTCGGCATCCGCTCGGCCTACGCGGTCGAGGACCTGGCCCGCGGGCTGCACCCCGAGAGCTTCCGGTGACCCAGGCCGCCACCGGCACGCCCGCCGAGCGGACAGTTCCACGGCGGGAGGCCACCGGGTCAGGACCGGGCCGTACGCGGCAGGCCGTCATCCTGCTGGCCCTCACCGCGTTGCTCGTCGTCTCCGCCACGGCGGGCCTGACGATCGGCTCCGTCCAGGTGCCGCCCGTCCAGGTGTGGGGCATCGTGACGCACGCGCTGGGCGCCGACTGGCAGGATCCGGACTGGTCAGGGGCGCGGGAGACCATCGTGCTGGACGTGCGGGCACCGCGGGTCCTGCTGGGCGCGGTCACCGGAGCCGGCCTGGCGGTGATCGGCACCGCTCTGCAGGCTCTGGTGCGCAACCCGCTCGCCGAGCCGTACCTGCTCGGCGTCTCCTCGGGAGCATCGCTCGGCGCGGTCTCCGTGATCGTGTTCGGGTTCACCCTCTTCGGGCCGGTCTCCCTGTCGGTGGCCGCCTTCGTGGGCGCCCTGGCCGCGCTTGTGCTCGTGTACGCCACCGCCCGCACCGGCGGACGCATCACCGCGTCACGGCTCGTGCTGTCCGGAGTGGCGATCGCCGCGGTGCTCACCGCCGTGCTCCACCTGCTGTTGCTCAGCACCGGCCGCGGCAACGAAGCTCGCGCGGTCCTCGCCTGGACCCTCGGCGGCCTCGGCGGCGTCAACTGGAGCACGCTGTGGCTGCCGAGCACGGCCCTGCTGCTCGGTGTCGGCGTCCTCATGGTTCATGCCCGCCACCTGAACCTGCTGCTGGCCGGCGAGGAGACGGCGACCACGATGGGCCTGGACGTCGCCCGCTTCCGCGCCCGGCTGTTCGTCCTGCTCTCCCTCGTCACGGGCGTGCTGGTCGCGGCGGCCGGGCCGATCGGCTTCGTCGGGCTGATGATGCCGCACATCGTGCGCCTGTTCGTCGGCGGCGACCACCGCCGGGTCCTGCCGACGGCGGCACTCGGCGGAGCGGTCTTCCTCGTCTGGGCCGACATCGCCGCACGGACGGTCGCCGCACCGATGGAGATACCCGTCGGCGTCCTCACCGCCCTGTGCGGCGGGCCGTTCTTCCTGTGGCTGATGCGCCGGGACGCCCGGCGCGGCACCGACCGAGGAGTGGCATGACCGCGACCGAACTGAGCGTCGACGGCGTCACGCTCACCGCCGGAGCCCGCCACCTGGTGCGCGACGTCTCCCTGACCGCCCGCCCGGGCGAGACCATCGGGCTCGTCGGCCCCAACGGCAGCGGGAAGTCCAGCCTCCTGCGCGCCGTCTACCGCGTCCTGCGCCCCGACACCGGCCAGGTCCGCGTCGACGGGGACGACGCCTGGTCGCTGCCGGTGCGGCAACTGGCCCGCACCGTGGCGGCAGTGGTCCAGGACTCGGCGGCCGACTTCGACCTCGCCGTCCGTGAGGTCGTCGCCATGGGCCGCACCCCGCACAAACGGCTCCTCGCCGGCGACACCCCCGAGGACGTCGAACTCATCGACTCCGCCCTCCTCGCGGTCGACGCCGTCCACCTTGCCGACCGTCCCTTCGACCGGCTCTCCGGCGGCGAGCGCCAGCGCGTACTCATCGCGCGCGCCCTCGCCCAGCAGCCCGCCCTCCTCGTCCTCGACGAACCCACCAACCACCTCGACATCCGGCACCAACTGTCCGTGCTCGGCGCCCTGCGCCGCCTGCCCGCCACCGTGCTGCTCGCCCTGCACGACCTCAACCTGGCCGCCTACTACTGCGACCGCCTCTACGTCCTGCACCAAGGCGAGGTCACCGCCTCCGGACCGCCCTCCGAGATTTTCACCCCCCAACTCCTGGCCGAGGTCTACGGAGTGGCGGCGGAAGTCACCACCCATCCGCGCACGGGCGCCCCTCAGGTGACCTTCCTCCCCGAAGAGCCACGCAGATGAAGGCTCCATCCACACCCATCCGCGCCACCTGGGACGGAACGGGGAGCGTGGCCGACACCTCCAGGGCACCGAGGTTCCCAAAAGGGTGCTGGTCTTTGCGGGAGCCGATGCCATGCTCTGGTCGACCGCGGAGAGTTCCTGGCCGGCGTGCCCCGTACCGGTCGCAGAGGTCGCGTCGTCGCCCCGTCGGTGCTCCAGGTACTCGAAAGTGGGGAACTCGGATGCAACGATGCCCATGACGGACTCAGAAACCCGCCGTCCAAAAGCCCCGCCGGGCCGCACCTACGGGGCTTCTCGTGGAATGCCACTGTGACAGGCGCTCTCACGCATCTGTCACCAACTACGCCGACTCCCCCACCTTGCGGTGCTTCAGCTTCGCCGGCTTGTGCGTGTTGGAGTGGATCTGCTCATGCACCCGGTAGACATCGTCCGCCACAACGTTGTGGATGTTCACTGCCCGGGCTTCCCCGTTTCGCAAGCCGCAGCCCACCATCATGACGATCTCAAGCGCGAGATACTCGTCAGCGGCGGTCAGCGCCTTCTTCACGTGGACGAGGGGCGGGATAACCACTTTCCGGCGGACGTACTCTTGGACCGCCTGCACAGGATCGTCCGCCATGGCCCCCTGCCACAGGCGTCCCGCAGGATCGCCTTCAGAGTGCGGAAGCTGTTCACCTGGTTCCGCGGCCCACCCGCTCGGCCTCCAACTCGTCCAGGAAACGCTCGACCACGATCGGCGTGACAGAGTTCAGCTTCCTTGATCCGAGACAGGGAACGATGTGCACGTTAAGAGAAAGACGACGGCCCCGTCCGTTGGCGAAATTCGCCGGGAACTCGGTCAGCAGACGGTCGCGGAATACGCGAAGCAGTGGCGGCCCCGGCAGCGCAGGATGACGGAGTACTCCACGGGTGGCACGTGGACAACTCCATCAGGACTTAATCATGGTGCGCAGCACTCCGGACTCCTGAAAGACGGCTCCCTGTCTGCATTTTGCAGGTCAAGGGCTTTTTCCACACTCTGCAACGAGTCGCACGTCCGGGCAGCTTCCCCCAGGTCTCTCAGAACTCATGCTGACCACTGCCGACTCTTCTGATGGATCGCCAGGCAACTGCAGGAAGGCCCGACCCGTTCCCCGGAGCCCTCACGACGCCCCCAAGCCTACGAGGCGCCTTCCGGAACGGCGTGCGTGATCACCTGTCACTCAGGCGTTCTGGGCAGTAGTCAGTGGACACAAGGATCGTGGCAAGGTGTCTCAAACACTTTCTGGCGTCGAGGGCTGAGCCTCAGCCCTTGCGGGCCTTGACCTCCTCGGTCAGCTGCGGGACGACGTCGAACAGGTCGCCGACGACGCCGAAGTCGACCAGCTCGAAGATCGGGGCCTCGGCGTCCTTGTTGACGGCCACGATGGTCTTCGAGGTCTGCATGCCGGCGCGGTGCTGGATCGCGCCGGAGATGCCGTTGGCGATGTACAGCTGCGGCGACACCGACTTGCCGGTCTGGCCGACCTGGTTGGTGTGCGGGTACCAGCCGGCGTCGACGGCGGCACGCGAGGCGCCGACGGCCGCGCCGAGCGAGTCGGCGAGGGCCTCGATGATCGCGAAGTTCTCCGCGCCGTTGACACCGCGGCCGCCGGAGACGACGATCGCGGCCTCGGTGAGCTCCGGACGGCCGGTGGACTCACGCGGCGTGCGGCCGGTGACCTTGGTGCCGGTCGCCTGCCCGGAGAAGGTGACGCTCAGGGACTCGACCGCGCCGGCGGCCGGGGCGGCCTCCACGGCGGCCGAGTTCGGCTTGACCGTGATGACGGGGGTGCCCTTGGAGACGCGGGACTTGGTGGTGTAGCCGGCGGCGAACACCGACTGCGTGGCCACCGGGCCCTCGTCGCCGGCCTCGAGATCGACGGCGTCGGTGATGATGCCGGAGCCGATGCGCAGCGCCAGGCGGGCGGCGATCTCCTTGCCCTCGGCGGAGGACGGGACCAGCACGGCGGCCGGGGACACCGCGGCGACCGCGGCCTGGAGGGCGTCCACCTTGGGAACGACCAGGTAGTCGGCGTACTCGGCGGCCTCGTGGGTGAGGACCTTGACCGCGCCGTGCTCGGCGAGCGTGGCGGCGGTGTCGCCGGCGCCGTTGCCCAGCGCCACGGCGACCGGCTCGCCGATGCGGCGGGCGAGGGTCAGCAGCTCCAGGGTCGGCTTGCGGACGGCGCCGTCCACGTGGTCGACGTAGACGAGAACTTCAGCCATGGGACTTCTTCTCTCCTGCTTGCGAGGTATGAGGGGCGGGAAGCGAGCCGTGCCTTGCGGCTCAGATGAACTTCTGGCTCGCGAGGAACTCGGCGAGCTGCTTGCCGCCCTCGCCCTCGTCCTTGACGATCGTGCCCGCGGTGCGGGCCGGACGCTCGGACGCCGACTCCACCGTGGTCCAGGCGTTCTGGAGGCCGACCTCGTCGGCGTCGATGTCGAGGTCGGAGAGGTCCCAGGACTCCACCGGCTTCTTCTTGGCCGCCATGATGCCCTTGAAGGACGGGTAGCGGGCCTCGCCCGACTGGTCGGTGACGGACACGACCGCGGGGAGGGAGGCCTCGAGCTGCTCGGAGGCGGCGTCGCCGTCGCGGCGGCCGGTGACCTTGCCGTCCTCGACCTTCACCTCGGACAGGAGCGTCACCTGCGGCACACCGAGGCGCTCCGCGAGCAGCGCCGGGACGACGCCCATGGTGCCGTCGGTGGAGGCCATGCCGGAGACGACCAGGTCGTAACCCGCCTTCTCGACGGCCTTGGCCAGGACCAGGGAGGTGCCGATGGCATCCGTGCCGTGCAGGTCGTCGTCCTCGACGTGGATGGCCTTGTCGGCGCCCATGGACAGCGCCTTGCGCAGCGCGTCCTTGGCGTCCTCGGGACCCACGGTCAGGACGGTGACCTCCACGTCGTCGTCCGAGTTCTCCGCGATCTGCAGCGCCTGCTCGACCGCGTACTCGTCCAGCTCGGAGAGCAGACCGTCCACGTCGTCACGGTCGACGGTCAGGTCATCGGCGAAGTGCCGGTCGCCAGTGGCGTCGGGCACGTACTTCACAGTGACAACGATGTTCACGCCTCGAGTCCTCCTCGCTTGACCAGCTGGCTCGCGATGACGTTCCGCTGGATCTCGTTGGTGCCCTCGCCGACGATCATCAGCGGCGCGTCCCTGAAATAGCGCTCCACGTCGAACTCGGTGGAGTAGCCGTAACCGCCATGGATGCGGACGGCGTTGAGAGCGATCTGCATGGCCGTCTCGGACGCGAACAGCTTGGCCATGCCCGCTTCCATGTCCACGCGCCGGCCGGCATCGGCCTCACGGGCCGCGTAGAGCGTGAGCTGGCGGGCCGCCGTGAGGGAGGTCGCCATGTCGGCCAGGTAGTTGCCGACGGACTGGTGCTTCCAGATTGGCTTGCCGAACGACTCGCGTTCCTGCGCGTAGGCGAGCGCGTCCTCCAGTGCGGCCCGGCCGACGCCCAGTGCGCGGGCGGCAACCTGGAGACGGCCGGTCTCCAGGCCCTTCATCATCTGGGCGAACCCCTTGCCCTCCACACCCCCCAGTACGGCGTCCCTCGGGGCGCGGTAGTCGTCGAAGGACAGCTCGCAGCTCTCAACTCCCTTGTATCCGAGCTTCGGCAGGTCGCGGGAGATCGTCAGTCCGGGACCGTGCTCGACGAGGATGATGGAGATGCCCTGGTGGGCGGGGGAGGCATCGGGGTCGGTCTTGCACAGGAGGGCGATCAGCTGGGAGCGTCGGGAGTTGGTGATCCAGGTCTTCGCGCCGTTCACGAGGTAGCCCTCGTCGTCACGGCGGGCGACCGTGCGCATGGCCTGGAGGTCGGAGCCACCACCGGGTTCGGTGAGTGCCATGGTGGCGCGCACCTCGCCCGTGGCCATCCTCGGCAGATAGCGTCGCTTCTGCTCCTCGGTACCGAAGAGCAGAAGCAGCTTGGCGACGACGGTGTGGCCGCCCATGGCGCCGGCCAGGCTCATCCAGCCCCGGGCCAGCTCCTCGGTGATGAGCACGTAGCAGGGGGTGGAGACGGGAGTACCGCCGTACTCCTCGGGCACCGCGAGGCCGAAGATGCCGAGTTCCTTCATCTGCTCGATGAGTGTCTCGGGGTAGGTGTTGGTGTGGTCGAGTTCCTGCGCGGCGGGCTTGACGTCCTTGACGACGAAGTCGTGCACCGTCCGGACGATGAACTGCTCGTCCTCGGACAGGATGTCGAGAGTGCTCATGGGGCCTCCTTGCTGTGGTTCACGCCGGTGTTCGCTCCGAGCGTCAGACGGCGCCGGCGGTTCGCATCGCGTCGATCCGGGTGGTGTCGTACCCGAGCTGGACGAGGATCTGCTCGGTGTGCTCGCCGAGGGCAGGGACGGCATCCATGCGCGGAGTGGTGCCGGTCAGGTCCACCGGCGGCAGGAGGGCCGCGACGGTCTCACCGCCCGGGATCCGAACCTGCCGCCAGCGGTCCCGACCGGCGAGTACGGGATGGTCGAGGAACTGTTTGACGTCGTTGACCGGCGCGTTGGCGACGCCGATCGTGTCCAGCAGCTTCATCACCTCCTCGCCGTCCGAGGCCGCGACACGCTCCGCCAGAACGGCGTTCAGTTCCCGGCGATGGCTGACTCGTGCGGACCCGGTGGCAAAGCGCGGGTCGTCGATCAGCCCGGGGGTGTCCAGGAAGTGCTCGCACAGGGCAGCCCATTCGCGTTCGTTCTGCACGGAGAGAAGGACGTCCGTGCCGTCGGCGGCGGTGTAGGTGCCGTAGGGGGCGATGGTGGCGTGCTGGGTCCCGACCCTCGGGGGCTGAGCGCCGCTGTACGCCGTGTAGTAGCCGGGCTGGCCCATCCACTCCGCCAGCGCCTCGAACAGCGAGACCTCGACGGCCCGGACGGAGCCCTGTGTGGCCCGCGTGAGCAGAGCGGTGAGGATCCCGCTGTACGCGTACATGCCGGCGGCGATGTCGGCGATGGACACTCCCACGCGGGCTGCTTCCTCAGCGCTTCCGGTGAGGGAGACAAGGCCGGTCTGGCACTGGACGAGCAGGTCGTACGCCTTGCGGTCGGCCCAGGGGCCGCTCGTACCGTATCCGGAGATCGAACACGGGATCAGCGAGGGGAACCGCCGAGCCAGGTCGTCGGCACCTAGGCCCATGCGGGCCGCGGCACCGGGGGCGAGGTTCTGGACGAACACGTCCGCCTGCGCCAGAAGTCGTTCCAGGACTTCGCGTCCCTCTTCGGACTTCAGGTCGAGCGTCACCGACTCCTTCGAGCGGTTGAGCCACACGAAGTAGCTGGACTCGCCGTGCACCGTCGTGTCGTAGCGGCGGGCGAAGTCGCCCCCACCCGGTCGCTCCACCTTGATCACCCGTGCGCCGAGGTCGGCGAGCTGGCGGGTGGCGAAAGGTGCGGCCACCGCCTGCTCGACACTCACGACGGTGACGCCGGACAAGGGGAGACCACCGGCGGGCGGCGCTGAGTTGTCGGCCATGTGTCGACCTCCGGAAGGTGTCGTTGACCAGGACTGGCGTACCATCATGAACATTCATTCCCGGCTAAGTGAAATAGCGATTTTTGATGACGCCATACGTGCTGCGGATGTTTTGAGGAGGGTGACCCCGGATGGACGTCAAACAGCTGAGGGCGCTGGTCACGGTGGCCGAGGTGGGCAGCGTCACGCGCGCGGCCGAGCTGCTGCACCTGGTGCAGCCCGCAGTCACCAGGCAGATCCGCACCCTTGAGGAGGAACTCGGCGTCCCCCTCTTCCAGCGCACCAGGCAGGGCATGCGCCCCACCGACGCCGGCCAGATCATGGTCGACCGGGCTCGCAGGGCCCTGAGCGAACTGGAGCGGGCGCGAGCCGAGGTTCAGCCCCGCTCCGGGCAAGTGACCGGCATCGTCACAGTCGGCCTGCTGGAGAGTACGAGCGATCTTCTCGCCGAGCAGCTGGTCGCAGCTGTCGGCAGAGCGCATCCCGGGGTGGATCTTCGTCTGATGACCGGCTACTCCGGTCATCTTCAGCAATGGCTCGACGAAGGCGACCTCGACCTCACGCTGCTCTACAACCTGGACAGCACCCCGTCACTCAACGCCCGACCCTTGGTACGGGAGCGCCTGTGGGCGGTCGCGCCCGCCTCGGCCGGTCTGCGCGCCGACAACCCGGTGGCGTTCGCGGAGGTAGCGGCGCACCCCCTCGTCATGCCGGCCTCGGGCCATGCCTTGCGCACGCTGATCGACGCGGCGGCGGCCCGGTCGGACAGCACCATGGGGGTCACTGTGCAGACCAACTCCATGCGTGTACAGAAACAGCTGGTCGTGGCGGGACACGGCTGGACGATCCTGCCCGGCGTCGGCATCGCCGAAGATGTGGCGAACGGCAGCCTCAGCGCCGCACCCCTGTGTGAGCCCGACGTCTGGCGGTCGATCGTCCTGGGGACCGCCCGGTACGGACGCGTGCCCCCGGCCGTCGCGGTCGTCGCCCGGGCGTTGGTCGGCCGGATCACGACGGCCGTCTCGCGGGAGCAATGGCCTTCCGCCGAATTGCAGACATCCGAAGACGCCGCGGGGGACGGGTGACGGCGCCCCGTCACCCGAGGATGACCGATTCCGCTCCCCCTGCGAGGAGGGCATGCCCACCACTACGGAAGACCACAGCACCTCGTACGCGCGCACCGACGACAGAATCGTTGTGACCCACCGGAGCCGCGACACCGGTCGGCCGCTCGTGCTCCTGGACGGCCAGGCGAACAATCACCACTGGTGGGACGGCGTGCGAGGCGACTTCGACAAGACCCACCGGACGATCACCCTCGGTTACCGCGGCACCGGCACGAGCGACAAACCGCGCGACGGCTACTCCACCCCTCGTCTCGCACAGGACGCGGTCGCCGTCCTCGACTCACTGGGGATCGAGCGAGCCGACGGCTACGGAACGTCCATGGGCGGCCAGGTCGCCCAGTGGATCGCCGTTCGCCACCCAGGCCGCGCCCTAGGGTGCACATCACCCGGCGGGCCCTACGCCGTCGAACGCGACACGTCGGTACGCCGGTCCCTCGCCCAGGCCGATCCCGAAGCCGTACGGCAGGCCCTGACCGACCTCATGTACAGCCCCGGCTGGCTCGTGAGGCACTCCGCCGGTCCCCACCACACCCTGGGCGACCCGACGATGCCTCCACTCGCCCGCTGCGGTCATCTCCTCGCCAGCGATCGGCACAACACCTGGGAAGCCCTCCCTTCCATCACAGCGCCCACCCTGATCCTCCACGCTGACCACCACCGGCTTACGCCCGCCAGAAACGTCGCCCTTCTCGCCGGCCGCATCCCCGACACCCGGACCCACCTCTTCCCCGGAGCCCGGCACACCTACTTCGAGGAAGGCCGGCCGGAGGCCGGCACCCCGGTCCGTGACTTCTTCAGCTGAGAGGTGACAGGGCGCGGCGGGCCGGCCGAGCCGGGTGATGACTCCGACTGCTTCCTGCTCTCGCGCCCTCTATGCGCTGCAGACATGACCCCATCAAGCATTTCTATTGTTCAGCTTGCTGCATCACTGCTCATGATGTGTGGCACTTAAGCCACCGAGTGGACGGAGGTCGCCACGGATGAGCCGAACCTTCCGCTGGACGAAAACACCCAGGTCGGGCCCGTCGTGACACCCGCCCAGCACTTCGAGGTGCTCGACTGCCTCCGCATCGCCCGCGAGGAAGGCGCCCGGCTCGCACTCGGCGGCTCCGCCCCCACCGCGGCAGAGTGCGGCAACGGCCGGTTCGTCGAGCCCACCGTTCTCACCGGCGTCCGCGACACCTGCACATCGCCGAGGAGGTCTTCGGCTCCGTCTCGCGGTCATCCCCTTCATCGAGGAGGACGAAGCCGGCGCCATCGCCAACGACAGCCGTGAGGGCCTGGGCGCAGGAATGTGGAGGGCCGACATCAGCTGTGCCTTCCGCTCGCGGAGCGCGTCCGCTCCGGCACTGTCTGGGTCACCGCCTATCGCGCCGTCAGCTGTCCGGTGCCCTTCGGTGGTGTTGAGGACTCCGGCGTCGGCCGCGAGAACCGTGTCGACCCGATCACGGCCCACCTCGAACAAGAGCGTCCGGACCACTACCGGCACCCCCGCGGGCAATCCCTTCACCCTGCGCTGACACCCCGTCCGAGCCGCATTCCCCCTCCCGGGCGACAAGAGCAACGGAGCTTCGCATGTCGCAGAGCCGCACCCCCGCACCACCCACGCACGACCGCAAACGCGTCACCACGAACGTCATGCGTGGCTGTCTGGGCAACCTGGTCGAGTGGTACGACTGGTTCGCCTACGCAACCTTCAGCATCTACTTCGCGTCCGTCTTCTTCCCCGAAGGGAACCAGACAGCCCAACTGCTGTCCACGGCAGTCGTATTCGCCGTTGGCTTCCTGATGCGTCCCCTCGGCGGCTGGCTGCTCGGCGCCTACGCAGACCGCTTCGGCAGGCGGCGGGCGCTGACCCTGTCGGTCACTCTGATGAGCGCCGGGTCACTGACCATCGCCCTCGCGCCCGGACACGACGCCATCGGCTTCTGGGCCCCGACCCTCCTGGTCCTGGCACGGCTGGCCCAGGGCCTGTCCGTCGGCGGCGAGTTCGGGTCGAGCGCCTCCTATCTCTCCGAAATCGCTCCCCCGGGACGGCGCGGCTTCTACTCCAGCTTCCAGTACGTGTCGATCGTCATGGGCCAGCTCGCCGCTCTGGCCGTGGCGATCGGACTGCAGAACGTGCTCAGCGAGGACCAGCTGCACAGCTGGGGCTGGCGCATCCCGTTCATGATCGGTGCGGCGGCCGGCCTGATCGTGATGTATCTGCGCCGTGCCATGGAGGAGTCGGAGCACTTCGAGAGGGAACAGGCCCGCAAGGCTGTCCAGGGCCCCGATGCCCGGGAACGCAAGGGCCTGATCGCGCTCTTCACGGAGTACCCGCGCCAGCTTCTGGCGGTGTTCGGCCTCGCTATCGGTGGCACGGTCGCCTTCTACACCTACACCACGTACTTGCAGAAGTACCTGGTGAACACAGCCGGCATACCGAAGTCCACGGTCACCGTGATCGGCTTCGCCGCACTGTTCGTCTACATGATGCTGCAGCCTGCCGTCGGCGCCCTGTCCGACCGCGTCGGCCGCCGCCCCATCATGTTCGCCTTTTCCGGCGGCTGCATGGTACTGACCGTGCCGCTGATGACGCTTCTCGGCCGGACCGGCAGCCCCTGGGTGGCCTTCCTGCTCATGACCCTCGCGCTGGCCTTCGTCACCGGCTACTCCGCGCTGGCCGCCATCATCAAGGCCGAGATGTTCCCCACCAAGGTTCGAGCCCTCGGCGTGGGCCTGCCGCACGCACTGGTCACCGCCACGTTCGGCGGCCTCACCGAGCCCGTCGCACTCGCCCTGAAGAACGCCGGGCACGAGAACCTCTTCTTCTGGTACGTCACCGGGTGCGTCGGCCTGACGTTCCTGGCCACCCTGCTGGTCAGGGAACCTTCCCGGGCCTCTCACCTCGATGCGGCCCAGTCCTCCGCCGCAGCTCCGCAGCCGTCGAAGACCGCACCGCTCTCCTGAAACACGAGGTCGCCTCCACCATGCCTTCAGCCGCCCCGCTCAGCTCCTACGTGGAGACGTGGAACCCCGGCCCCGTCACCGCGCACGACCCCATGGACCCGGCCCCCACCACCGCCGTGTCCGCCCTCCTGGACCTGCCCGGTCCGGCCGCACGGCCCGGCGATCCGCTGCCCCCGCTGTGGCAGTGGTTCCACTTCCTGCACTGGCCCGCCCAGCGCGAACTCGGCTCCGACGGTCACCTGCGCGACGCCCGGTTCCTTCCGCCCGTTCCCGACCGACAGCGCATGTTCGCCGGCGGACGCTGCGACATCATCGAACCGCTCCGCCTCGGTGAACCGGCCGAGCGCATCAGCAGTCTCGCCGCCGTCACTCCCAAGCAGGGCCGCACCGGCGAACTGCTCTTCGTGACCGAACGCCAGGAGTTCCGCCAGTCGGGCCGCCTGTGCATGGTGGAAGAACAGGACATCGTCTACCGCTCCGGGCGCAGCGGCGCCGGAGAGCACCCGTCCACCATCGACGAGCGCTCGGTCCCCGCCTCCGAGAACCCCTGGCACCTGCGCCTTAAGCCTGATCCGACTCTGCTCTTCCGCCTCAGCGCCCTGACCGCCAATGCCCACCGGATCCACTACGACGCCCCCTACTGCCGGGACACGGAGGGCTACCCCGGACTCGTCGTGCACGGCCCGCTGCTCGCCCTGCTCATGCTCGACGTGGTCCGCCGCAACGCACCCGGACGACAAGTGCGCTCGCTCTCGTTCCGACTGCGCCGGCCGGTGTTCGCCGGTGAGCACCTCGTCGCCGAGGGTACCGAGTCCGGCGGCACGGTCCGGCTCCGGGCCGCCACCCACCGGGACCCGCGGCATGCCACCGCCGAGGTGACGTTCGCATGAGCATGCCCGAGAAGTTCCGGCTCGTCGCCACCGCCCGCACCCTGCTCTTCGTTCCGGGCGACCGCCCCGACCGCTTCGACAAGGCCGTCCGTTCCGGCACCGACCTCGTCATCGTCGACCTGGAAGAC
Source organism: Streptomyces sp. P9-2 (assembly GCF_051903975.1). NCBI lineage: Bacteria > Bacillati > Actinomycetota > Actinomycetes > Kitasatosporales > Streptomycetaceae > Streptomyces > Streptomyces sp. P9-2. Next base: position 6,277,787 of record NZ_CP192633.1, on the reverse strand, counting down.
GCCGTCGCCGCCGACCGGAAGGAGCAGGCCCGGCAGGCTGCCGCCGATTGGCCTGGCCTGGACGATCGGGCCGTCGTACGCCTCAACGCGCCGGGTGCCCCCTGGTTCGAGGCGGACCTCGCCATGGCCGCCGAGCGCGGCTGCACGGTGATGGTGCCGAAGGCCGAGGACCCCGCCGTGCTCGGCGAGATCGCCTCACGCACCGCTGGGCACTGCCCTCTGATTCCACTCGTCGAGACGGCACTTGGCGTCGAGCGGGCACACGAGGTGGCCTCCGTTCCGGGAGTCGTGCGACTCGCCTTCGGCAACGTCGACCTGGCCGCCCGACTCGGCGTCGCCCCCGATGACAGCCTGGCTCTGACGTACGCCCGCAGCCGGGTGGTACTCGCCTCGGCGGCAGCCGGCATCCTGCCGCCGGTGGACGGCGTCACCACCGCCGTACACGACCTGGGCGCTCTCGCCTCCGACACTGGGCACGCCCGCCGTCTGGGCTTCACTGGCAAACTGTGCATCCACCCCGCCCAGATCGGTCCGGTATCCGACGGATTCGCCCCCACCGACAGCGAAATCAGGTGGGCCAGGGCCGTCGTCGACGCCGGGGAGTCGGTCACGACCGTGGACGGCCACATGGTCGACAAGCCGGTGGTGGAGCGGGCCCGCGGCATCCTGGCCCGGGTTGCAGAGCCACACACCGCGGGCTAGACGCGCTCTCGGGCACCGATCCGCACCGGGGCCAGAACACAACGTGCGGTGCGGGAAACCGGGGTGGGCGGTGGTCGAGGCAGCGCCCCACCCCGGCGTGTGCGTCGGCCCCGTGGAGCAGCACGCGGCGTCCCGACCGGGGTTCCGGACGGACCGGTGTCAGCGTTCGTGTACGACGGCCGTGTCCAGCGGCGGCGCGACGAGTCGTTCAGCGACGCCACGGTCGTGAGGGAGTTCACGCCCGTGGGCCGGTGCCGTCGGCGGTGTCGTCTGTGTGGTTGATGACGAAGAGGAAGCGGTGGCCGTCGTCCGCGTGCCGTCGCGAGCAGGGCGTCAACGACGTCCGCGACGCCCCCGGCCTCCGTGCGGGTGGGCGACGTACCAGGCGGAGCCGTCGCCTACGTCGTGGCGGGTGACGGGCGGGCGGCCCGCCGGCGGGCCGCCCGCCCTCCCTTTCCTCACCAGCGACATCCCCTGGCGGGCGGACGAGACGACCGGAGTCGCTCGCAACGCGGCGGACCGGGTCGGCACCCGTGTGATCAGTTCAGGCGTGTTCGTGGTCTTGCCGCGGCGATCACCGCACGGAGTCGGCGGGCAGCAGAGGGTTCACCCCGGCGGGGTCGTACCGCCGGAGGGCTCGTCCGCCCCTCCTGATCGTGCGTCGGACACGGGCACCCGCCTCACGCTCACCCGTCCGGCCGGCCGCAGCGTCTCCCGTTCTGTCACGAGCTCGTCGAGGATCTCGGGGAGGGGGGCGACGCCGATGCCCGGTGCGTCCGGTACCGGGATCGTGCCGTCGTTCACCCGGAACGGCTCGGTCAGATCCTGGCGGTAGTAGCGGTCCGAGCCGGAGATGTCGGACGGCAGGGTGAAGTTGGGGAGGCCGGCCAGCGCCAGATTGGCTGCCCGCCCGATCCCCGTCTCCAGCATGCCGCCCGCCCAGACCGGCACCCCGGCCGCCGCGCAGACGTCGTGCACGCGGCGGGCTTCCAGATAGCCGCCCACCCGGCCGGGCTTGATGTTGACGACGGCGCACGCGCCGATCCGGATCGCCTCGTGCGCGGCCTGCGCGGAGACGATCGACTCGTCCAGGCAGATCGGCGTGGTCAGCGACCGGGCCAGCTCGGCGTGGCCGGTCACGTCCTCCTCCTCCAGCGGCTGCTCCAGCATCAGCAGCCCGTACGGGTCGAGCCCGGCCAGGTGCCGGGCATCGGCGCGTGTGTAGGCCGAGTTCGCGTCTGCCTGGAGGAGGATGTCGTCACCGAAATGCTTCCGCACGGCGGCGACGGGTTCGATGTCCCAGCCGGGCTCGATCTTGAGCTTGATCCGGGCGTAACCGTCGGACAGACAGCGGCCGACCGTGTTCAGCAGCTCCGGCACCGAGTCGTGGATGCCCACCGAGACGCCCGAGACGATCCGGGACTGTGTGGCGCCGAGGTGTCGGCCCAGTGGTACCCCGGCCGCCTTCAGCTCGGCGTCCAGCACCGCGGCCTCCACCGCGGCCTTCGCCATGCGGTGACCGCGCACCGGGGCGAGCGCCGAGGCCACCGCCGCCGCCGTGACGTCGCCGGAGGCGAACAGCCGCGGCAGCAGGTGGTCGGCCGTGACGCGGTGGGCCGCGCCGGCGTACTCACTGGAGTACAGGGGCTCCGCCATCGCGACGCACTCCGCCCAGCCCTCGGCCTCCGGCGTGATCACCCGTACCAGCAGCACGTCCCGGCGGGACTGGGTGCCGAACGAGGTGCGGAACGGGGAGACCAACGGCATGCCGACGCGCAGCAGTTCCACCGATTCGATTTTCATGCGTGCTCCTTGTGAGGTGTGGCCCCGGCAGGGCTGAGGACGTACCAGCCGTCGCCGGTGACGCCGGTCCAGCGGTGTCCGGCGTCGAGCAGTGGACTCATCGCGTCGCGCAGAGCGGGCCGCCAGACGCTGAGGAGTTCGCGGTCGCGGTGCAGCGTTCCGGGGACGCGCAGCCGGACCTCCGCCTCGACGGACGGCGCCGGGCCCCGGGGCGGCGCGGCGGCGGGCGGGTGCGGCAGAGGCGCGAGCCGGCGGGGCCGGCCGTCCTCACCGACGTCCAGGACGTGCAGCCGTTCGTGCGGCACTCGTCCGGCGGTCCGGTCCGGGCCCCCCTCGATGGTGTGGGGTGCGCCACCGGCGGGCGTGGAGCCGGCGGTCAGGTCCCAGCGCACCAGCACCCGGTCGGTCGGGACGCCCGCGTTGTAGCCGTCGTCCATGGGCCCGTAGAAGTCCGGGTGATAGGACACGCCGACCGCATGCAGACGGGCGATGTTGAAGGTGGCGTTGCGCCGGATCAGCGGGTCGAAGGTCCACGTCATCGTGGTGATGCCACGCGTGAGGCACCAGTCGCGCTGGGCCAGTTTAATGGCTGTGCCCACTCCGGTCCTGCGTGCGCCGCTGTCGACGGCGACGATGTGCGAGTGCAGGCCGCGGCGGGCCGGGTCGGCGCCGCACAGCCCCACCGCGCCACCGACCAACTGCCCGGCCGCGTAGGCGCCGAGGACCATCCCTCCGGTGCTGCTGAGTGCGCGCAGCACGGGGAAGGGCACCTGCGGTTGCCCCGTCCTCCACACCCGCATGAAGAGAGCGGTGAGGGCTTCGAGTCCGGTGCGGTCACTGATGCTCCGCACCCGTACGTCCGGGTCCATGCCCCGCAGGCTGCCCGGTCGTCGGTGCCCCTGCCTCGTCGTCCGCGTCAAGGCTCACGGTCCTGCCTTGTCGCGGACGACAGGACGCGAGGGGCGCCTACGATGCGCTCATGGATCATGGGCTCACCGCACGGCGGCTGGTGGCGGAGATGGGACCCACGCTGCTGCGGATGGCCGTCGAGGGCCCCGGCGCGGACCGGCCCCTGACCGGCGTCGTCATTCACGACCCGGCCGCGGGGGCGGAGCTGGAACGCGGGTGTGTCGTCCTGGGCGTCGGGCTGTCACCCGCCGGCCTGCGAAGTCCCGGCCGGCCCGGTGAGTCCACCGAAGGCGCGGAAGCCGGCGCCGGGTGGGACGGTCACCGCGCGGACGCGGCCACGCTGGTACGGGCCATGCAGGCGGCGGGTGCCGCGGTGCTCGCGTTGAAGGGCCCGGTGCCGGACGGGCTGGAGGACAGTCCGGTCGCCGTGGTCGAGGTCAATCCGGACGCGTCCTGGATGCACGTCGCCTCCATGATCCGGGAGCGGCTGCTGGATCACTCCCGGGACAGCCGTCGGTCGCGGGACGGCGTCGGCGGCGACCTGTTCAGCATCGCCAACACCATCGCCGAGATGCTTCAGGCGCCGGTCACCGTCGAGGACCGTTCCGCGGCCGTGCTCGCCTGGTCCACCGGGCAGCGCGGCGCCGACGAGGCGCGCGTGGAGTCGATCCTCGGCCGTGCCGTCCACCACCGCTGGCTGGACGAACTGCGCGTCCGCGGCGACTTCGCCCGCCTGCACGCCTCCAGCGGCCCGGTCCACATCGAACCTGTCGCTCCCGGCATGCTGTCGCGTGCCGCCATGGCGGTGCGGGCCGGTGCGGAAGTCGTCGGCTACGTGTGGGCGGCCGTCCCTCGGCCCCTCACCGACGACCTCGCGCGTCGGCTGGAGCAGATCGCCCCTCTCGTCGCCCTGCACCTGGTCAACACCCGGGCCTCCAGCAGCTGGGCACGGCAGCAGCGCGCCGAGCTGGCGGCAGCCGTTCTGGCGGGGGGACCGGCCGGAGCGGACGCGGCCAGACAACTGCACCTGGAGACGGGTCCGCTGTGCGTACTGGCCGCCGCACCGCCCCTCGCGGGTGCCGGGAGAAGGAGCCCTGGAGCCGACGCGGCCGCGGCAGCGGAGCGGCGCCGTTTCGAAGACGTGCTCGCCCTGCACCTGGCCGCTGTCCACCCCTCGGCCGTCACCGTGTGCGGCAACGACGCCGTGTACGCCCTGCTGGCCTGGCCCCGCTCGAGTCCGTCGCAGGCGCTGGACGGCACCCGCGGGCTGGCCCGGGACTTCTTGTCCCGCTCCCCGTTGGCCGGCGGCCATGTCGTCGCCGTCGGCGGGCCGGCCGAGTCCGCGGCGCGTGTGACGCAGGCCCGGGCCCAGGCGGATGCGGCGCTGCGAGCCCTGCGGCATCCCGCCGCCGCCAGTGGCTCCCGGGTGGCGACCCTCGACGACGTGGCGCTCACCGCCATGCTGCTGGCACTGGCCGACGCCACCGAATCCCTCGGTCTCCCCGACGCCACCGGTCCGCTGCACCGGCTCGCCGAGCACGACGGGGAGCTCGGCGTACTGACCGGGACGCTCGCGGCCTATCTCGCCTCGGCCGGTGTCGCGGACGACGCGGCGGCCCGCTTGCAGATCCACGTCAACACGCTGCGTTACCGGCTGCGGCGCATCCGCGAGGTGAGCGGGCTGGACTTCGGCGATGCGGACGCCGTGCTCCTCGCCCATCTGCAGCTCCGGCTGCGCGCGGTGCGGGCCGCCGCCCTTGACGCGGGCGACAAGTGACCGCCGGGAACTTCGTCCTGGCCTACAAGGACACCGGACATCGGGCGCGCGCAGACTGACCGGCAGGGCACCGACGCCCCGGCAAGACCGGTCCGTGGGCCGGGCCCCTGCCGGTGCCCGGCTTTCCCCGCCCGCCGGTGACGCCCCGGACGGGGCCGTTGCCGGTGCCATCGCCGGTCCTGCCAGGAGGAACCCGACTTGCCCCGAAACGAGATGCTGATCCGCGGCGGAACCGTGGCCGACGGCAGCGGGCGCGAGCCCGTGCGGGCGGACGTCCTGATCCGGGCGGGCCGGATCGCCGCCGTCGAGGCCCCGGGGGCCGTCCCGGCCGGTGACATCCCCACGGTGGACGCCACCGGCCTGGTGATCGCCCCCGGGTTCATCGACGTCCACTCCCACGCCGACAACGCGGCGCTGCTGCCCGAGGACGAGACCTCCAAGATTCTTCAGGGCGTCACCACCGAGGTCACCGGCAACTGCGGGTTCTCGCTCGCGCCGACCCGCGCCGACTCCGTGGCGGCGTTCGCCTCGTTCACCCAGCGGATCTTCCCGCCCATGGAGTTCGCCTGGTCCACGTGGGCCGAGTTCACCCAGATAGCGGACGCGCACGGCCATGTGACCAACTGGGCCCCGCTGGTCGGGCACGGCACACTGCGCATCGCCGTGCTCGGCATGGCCGACCGCACCCCGGACGCCGACGAGCTGCGTCTGATGGGCCGGGAGCTCGACCTCGCGCTGGAAGGCGGCGCCTTCGGCATGTCCAGCGGACTCGTGTACCCGCCGGCGGTCTTCAGCGAGACCGAGGAACTCGTCGCCCTGGCCCGGCACCTGGGCGCCGACGGCCTCTACACCACCCATATGCGCGGTGAGGGTGCCTCACTGCTCACCTCGATCGACGAAAGTGCCCGGATCGGCACCGAAGGCGGATGCCGGGTGCACATCTCCCACCTGAAGTCCAACGGCCGCAGCAACTGGGGCCGGATGCCGGCCGCGCTGGACCGCATCCACCAGCACGCGGAGTCCGGGCTGTCCCTCACCAAGGACATCTACCCCTACACGGCCGGCGCCACGATGCTCACCGCGCTGCTTCCGCCGCCCTTCCTCGCCGACGGCGACGAGGGTGTGCTGGCCAGGCTGGCCTCGGCCGAGCAGCGCCGCCGGCTGGCCGTGATGATGGAGTCCGGCCTGCCCGGCTGGGACAGTCACCTGCACGGCGCCGGCTGGGACGGCATCCTGGTCTCCACCACCGCAAGCCACCGCTACGAGGGCCAGACCGTCGCGGAACTGGCCCGCGCGGCGGGCGAGTTGCCGCTCGACACCTTCGTCCGCATCCTGCGCGAGGAGGAACTGCACGTCACGATGGTGCTGTTCTCCATGGACGAGCAGGACGTCCGCACGGCCTTCGCCGACGCCGACACCATGGTCGGCTCCGACGGCCTGCCCCCCGGCAATGGCGGCAAGCCCCACCCCCGGCTGTTCGGCACCTTCCCCCGGGTGCTGGCGGAGTATGTGCGGCGGCACCGGATCCTCCCGCTCGGCGAGGCCGTGCGCCGGATGACCTCACTGCCGGCCGAGGTCTTCCGCATCCCCGAGCGCGGCTCCGTCGCCAAGGGCCTGATCGCCGACCTGGTGGCCTTCGATCCGCAGACGATCGACCACGAGTGCGACTACCGCGACCCGGTCCGTCCGCCGAGCGGCATCGCCTGGGTGATGCAGGAGGGCGCCATGGTGGTCGACGGCCGGACGTACACCGGGCCTCGCCGCGGCCGGCGGCTCACACCCTCGGCCTGACCCGGCCTCGATCCGCGATCCCCCCTCCCTCCGACTCAAGCACCGAACGTCCGGAAGGTACGTCATGCCCGAACAGACTCCCCCGCCCTGGCAGTGGGACGAGCCGACCTGGCGCGGTCACGTGGACCGGGTCCGCGCCGGCCGCTCGCTGAGCCCGAGCACATGGCCGGGCGGCGCCCGGGTGGCCGTGGCGCTGTCCTTCGACTCCGACCACGAGACCATTCCGCTGCGTGATGCCGAGACGCTGCCGGGCAAGCTCGCCCAGGGCGAGTACGGCGCACGCGTCGGCGTCCCGCGCATCCTGCGGCTGCTCCAGCGGCACCAGGCGCCCGCGTCCTTCTTCGTCCCCGCCGTCTCCGCGCTGCTGCACGAGGGCGAGGCCGCCTCCTACGTGGAGCACGGCCACGAGGTCGCCCTGCACGGCTGGATCCACGAGCGCAACACCCAGATCCCCGCCGAAGCCGAACGGGAACTCACCCTGCGCGCCGCCGACACCCTCGAGCGGCTCACCGGCGCCCGGCCGGTGGGCATCCGCACGCCCTCCTGGGACTTCTCCCCGCACACCCTGGCGATCACGCGGGAGTTGGGACTGGTGTACGACTCGTCGCTGATGGCGGACGACGAGCCCTACGAACTGCTCGCCGGCGGTGAGCCCACCGGCGTGGTCGAGATCCCCGTGGAGTGGATCCGCGACGACGCCCCGTACTTCATGATGGAGCGCTTCGGCTCCCTGAGGCCGTACACGCCACCGCGCGGGGTGCTGTCCATCTGGAAGGACGAGTTCGACCAGGCGTACGCCGAAGGCGGCCTGTTCCAGCTCACCATGCATCCGCACATCATCGGCCACCGCTCGCGCATGGCGATCCTGTCCGAGCTGCTGGAGCACATCTCCGCGCGCTCCGACGTCTGGTACGCCACCCACGCACAGATCGCCGAGTACGTCCTGGACCAGGCGGCCGGCACCGCACCGCAGGAGAAGACCCCATGACCGTCACCGACAGCAGACCCGGCGGCCCACCCCGGCAGGACGACCACAGGCTCAGCCGCTCGCAGCGCAAGGCGATCGTGGCCGGCGCCGTCGGCAACACCGTCGAGTGGGTCGACTGGGCCGTCTACGCGACGTTCGCGCCGATCTTCGCCGACCGGTTCTTCCCTCCGGACAACGGGTCGGCGGCCCTGCTCGCCACCCTCGCCGTCTTCGCCGTCGGTTTCGTCATGCGCCCGATCGGCGGTGCCGTGCTCGGCGCGTACAGCGACCGCCACGGCCGTAAGAAGGGCATGACCCTCACCATCGCCCTGATGGCCGGGTCCTCCCTCGTGATCGCGGTCTGTCCGACCTATTCGGCCATCGGCGTCGCCGCCCCGCTCCTGCTGGTCCTCGCCCGGCTGGTCCAGGGCTTCTCCGCCGGCGGCGAGTTCGGTTCGTCCTCCGCCTTCCTGGTGGAGTCCGCCGCCAAGGGACGGCGCGCGTTCGCCGGGTCCTGGCAGCAGGTCTCGGTGGGCGCGGGCGCGCTGATCGCCTCGTTCCTCGGCACCGTGCTGACCTCCACCCTCGACGACGGCGCCCTGCACAGCTGGGGCTGGCGTCTGGCGTTCGCCATCGGCGCCGCACTCGGTCTCGTCGGGCTGTGGCTGCGGCACTCGGTGCCCGAGACCGAGTCGTTCATCCGCTCCGGGGCCGGGCGACGGCAGCGCGTGAACCCGGTGGTGGCGATGGTCCGCGACCACCCGGGAGCCGCTCTCCGGGTCGCCGGTATCACCGTCGCCGGCACCCTCGTCTACTACGTGTGGGTCAGCTACCTGCCGTCCTACGCCCACGTGACCACCGGCATCCCGCTCAACCAGGCGCTGCTCGCCAACACCGTGGCGATGGCCGTCTTCCTCGTCCTGCTGCCGTTCGGCGGGCTGCTGTCCGACCGGATCGGCCGCAAGCCGACCATGACCGCGTTCGCCGTCGGCTTCCTCCTCTTCGCCTGGCCCGCCTTCCACTTCCTGGCCGACAGCTTCTGGGGGCTGCTCGTCATCGAGGTCATCGGCCTGGTGCTGATGATCGGTTACTCGGCCAACTGCGCGGTCGTCATGGCGGAGCAGTTCCCGCCGGAGGTCCGCACCACCGGCATCGGTCTGCCGTACGCCCTGTCCGTCGCCCTGTTCGGCGGCACGGCCCCGTACGTGACCACCTGGATGAGCACCAACGGCCACGCTGACCTGGTCTGGGTCTACGTGGCGGCGGCCGCCCTCATCGGCGCAGCCGTCTACAGCACGATGCCGGAGACCAAGGACCGGCAGATCGCATGATCCCTGGCCGCGATCGGAGAGAGACAGCCATGGCGCCCCACACGGACACCGCCGCCCTGCTGGAGCGGGTGGCGAAGCACCACGACGAGATGCTGGAGGACCTGGCCCACTACGTGGAGCTGGAGACGCCGAGCGACGACAGGCCCCTCCTGGAGGCCGGACTGGCCCGTATCGACGCCTGGCTGCGCGAACGGCTCGGGGAACCCGCCGCGGTCGGCACCACCGGCGGGGGCGAGTACGGCGACGTACGGGTGTACGACTACCCGGGCGAGGGCACCGCGCCCGTGCTCGTCCTGGCCCACTACGACACCGTGTGGCCCCAGGGCACCCTCGCCGGCTGGCCGTTCGGCGTCGACGGCGACCGGGCCACCGGTCCCGGCATCTTCGACATGAAGGCCGGCCTGGTGCAGGCGGTGTGGGCGCTGCGCGTCCTCGCCGAGGCGGGCCTGTCCAGGCCGCCGATCCGGCTGGTTCTCAACGGGGACGAGGAGATCGGCAGCCCGGTCTCCCGGCCGGTCATCGAGGCGGCGGCCGAGGGAGCCGGGGCCGCCCTGGTCTTCGAGGCGAGCGCGGCGGGCGCGCTGAAGACCGCGCGCAAGGGCGTCGGCATCTTCCGCGTCGACGTCACCGGCGTCGAGGCCCACGCGGGCCTCGACCCGGGGCGCGGGGTCAGCGCCGTCGACGAGCTGGCCCGTATCGTCCTGACGCTGCACGGTCTGACCGACCATGAGGCCGGCACCACGGTCAACGTCGGTGTCGTGACCGGCGGGACGCGGACCAATGTCACGGCGGGCTCGGCGGTCGGGCACCTGGACGTCCGGGTGCGTACCCGGGCCGAGGCCGACCGGATCGACGCGGCACTCGCCGCCGTGGCGCCCGCGGACCCCCGGGCGACCGTCACCGTCAGCGGCGAGTGGAACCGGCCTGTCATGGAGCGCTCCGAGGGCACGGCAAAGCTGTTCGCGCTGGCCCGTGGCCTGGCGGCGGACATCGGTGTCGATCTCGCGGAGTGTGAGGTCGGCGGGGCCAGCGACGGCAATTTCGTCGCCGCGCTCGGTGTGCCGGTGCTCGACGGCTTCGGCGCCGTGGGCGACGGGGCGCACGCCCGGGGCGAGCACATCAGCCTCGGGGGGATGACCGAACGCACGGCGCTGGCCGCCGCACTGCTCCACGCGCTGACCGTGACGCGGTGACCACCGTCCCCCGCCGCATCTGACGGGGGACGCGATAACGACCGACCCCGCCGCATCTGACGGGGGACGCGGTGACAACCGGCCCCCGCCGCATCTGACGGGGGCCGAAGAGGGGCCCCGCTCGCCCCCACGGAGCGGGGCCTCTGACCGCATCGGTGGGTGGCCGGCACCTCGCCCGCCTACCTGCTCCTTCGGCCGGAGGGGGACGGCCGCCTACGGCAGTGCCCCGGCCCCCTCGCCGTGGCTGCCGTCCCGCCTGCGGACAGTGCGGCCGGGGCCCCCGCACGAGAGCGAGCGACTGCGGCAGTGCAAGGAGGAAGAGCGTCGCGGCGGCCGCCCCTCAGCACACCCCGTCCCCCGGCTTGGGGTTCCCCAGGCCGAACAGCGGTCGCAGCTTCAGGCCGGCCCAGGTGCCCAGGAGGGCCGTGGCGCCCCAGACCCAGCCGTGGAGACTGCCGGAGGCGATGCCCGCGAGGTACGCGCCGATGTTGCAGCCGCCGGCCAGGCGGGCGCCGATGCCCATCAGGACTCCGCCCAGCACCGCGGCGACCGCCGTGCGCCACGCCACGCCGCGGTGCAGCGCCCACGTGCCGCCGAGCGCCGCGGCGACCGCCGCGCCGATCATGATGCCGATGTCGGTGAGGCTGGTCCTGTCCGCGAGGACCGACCCGGCGAGCATCTCCTTGTTCCCGGGCTTCTGCCACCAGGTCCACTGCTCGGGGTGACCGCCGAGCGCTCCCACCAGCTCCGATCCCCACAGGCTGAAGGCGCTGGTGATGCCCCACGCGCCGCCGGAGACGAGCAGCACGCCCGCGCCCAGCGCGGCCAGCGCCAGCGCGCCGACGGCCAGCGGCCAGGAACCGCGCAGCACGCGGGCCACGCCGCGCGCGGAGGGCACGGCACCGAGGGGCGGCGGGTTGCGTCGGGCCTGGACACGACGGGTGATGACGACGACGGCGGCGAGCGCGAGGATCGTCACCGCCCACGAGCCGAACCAGCCGATGTGGTCGGCCATGACGACCGGCTCCAGCGCGGGCAGGTCCTTCCACAGGTCGAACTGCCAGGCGGCCAGCGTCGCACCGCCGATGAAGCCGCCGAGGGTGAGCAGGATCGACGTCTGTCCCGAGCCGACCGCGAAGAGGGTGCCGGAGGCGCAGGCGCCGCCGAGTTGCATGCCGACGGCGAAGACGAACGAGCCGATGAGCAGTCCCGCGCCCAGAGGTCCGGCCGAGGGCGCCGGCACGGAGCCGAACAGTCCGGTGCCCGTGCCGATGATCAGGGCGAACAGCGTCGTCGTGGTGCCCAGCAGCAGGGCGTGGGCCCGCAGTCCCGCGCCGTTGCCGACGGCGATCAGCTGCCGCCAGGCGGAGGTGAAGCCGAAGCGGGAGTGGAACAGGGCGACGCCGAGGCCGAGGCCGAGCAGCAGCAGGACGCCGGGCTTGGCCCCGTGGGCGGACCACACATAGGCGGTCAGTGCCGCGCCGAGCAGCCCGGACACCACGAGCGGGCCGCGGCGCACCGGCGGCGCGGGGGGCGCCGGCGGCCGTGGGACGGAGGTGGGTGACGGGGACAGCAGTGCGGCGGTCTTCGCCGCCTGGGGGGACGGGGCGATGGTCACAGGTGGACTCCGAGAGGTACGGGTCGGGGTGGGGCACGACACGTGCGGGAGGCCGGGTCGGGCGACGCCGCGGCCCGGGCGGCGGCGTGCGGCAGGGGGAACCGGCCGGTACGGCTCAGCGGCGACAGAGGCCGTCGTCGACGCACCACGCCGAGTTCGCCATCAGGGCGAGGCAGAGCAGGCGGGCGGGTGCGGACATGGCTCCAGAATATGATCCGATTTCAACACGTCAGAACCGGATCTCAGCATGTGAACGTTGCATGTGCCACACATCCGCCGCTCGAGCTCCCGGGGGCGGTGAGCTGACCGCCGGCTGACGATCACCCCGGTACGAAGCGCACCGGCGTGCCCACGACCGCCTGGGCCGCCGCCGCCAGCGCGGATTCCGCGACGACCCCGATCACCGGGTAGCCGCCCGTCGTCGGGTGGTCGTGCAGGAACACCACCGGGCGCCCGTCCGGCGGCACCTGCACCGCGCCGAGCACCATGCCCTCACTGGGCAGCTCGCCCGTCGACGCGCGCTCCAGCGGCGGCCCTTCGGTGCGCAGGCCGATGCGGTTGCTGTGCGGGGACACGCGGTACGTCGCCGAGGTGAGGGTGCGCAGCGCGGCGGGGGTGAACCAGTCGGCGCGGGGGCCGAGCCGCACCGGCAGGGTGAGTTCGGCGGGCGGCGCCGGCCAGGGCGCCACGCCGGGGAGGGCCGGCTCCCGGCCGGAGTCGCCCACCCGGAGCACGTCGCCGTCGCGCAGGGGCGACGGGCCGAGCCCGGAGAGGAGGTCCGTCGAGCGGCTGCCGAGGACCGGTTCGGCCGCGACGCCGCCGGCGACGGCCACGTACGAGCGCACGCCCGCGGTCACCCCGCCCGCGTCCAGGACCGCGCCCGCGGGCACCCGCACCGGCGCTCCCCACGGCACGGGCCGGCCGTCGACCGTCACCGGGCAGGGCGCACCGCCGACCACGACGGTGACGGCGCGGTCGGGCCGCACGGCGCAGCCGGTCAGGGTGGTCTCCAGGACGGCCGCGTCGGGCGCGTTGCCGAGCAGGCGGTTGGCGAGCCGCATCGCGGGCGCGTCCAGGGCGCCGGAGCGCGGGACTCCCAGGTGGGCGTGGCCGCGCCGGCCGGCGTCCTGCACGGCGGTCAGGGCGCCGGAGCGTACGACGGTGAGCTTGGGGGTCATGCCGCACCGCCCTGGGGGACGAAGCGCACGCGCGTTCCCGGTGTGAGCAGCGCCGGCTGCTCCCGTGTCAGGTCCCACAGCGGGGCCGGGTCCGGCATGGTGCCGATCAGCTGCCAGCCGCCGGGGGTGGCGCGCGGGTACACGGCGGTGTAGGGGCCCGCGAGCGCCAGCGCCCCGGCCGGGACCCGGGTGCGGGGCGTGTCGCGGCGCGGCACGTGCAGTTCCTCGGGCAGTCCGGTGAGGTAGCCGAACCCGGGCGCGAAGCCGCAGAAGGCGACGCGGTACGTGTACGAGGAGTGCCGGGCGGCGACCTCGCCGGGGCCGATGCCCCACCGGGCGGCCACGTCGGCCAGGTCCGGTCCGTCGTAGCGCACGGGGATCTCCACGACTCCCCCGTCGTCCTCGGTCCGCGACGGCACGTCCCACTCGGCGAGCCGGCGGGCCCACTCCTCCGGGTCCCGCACGCCGTCGAGGAGTACGGTCCGGGCCCCCGGCACGATCTCCTCGACCGGCGGCAGGGTGCCCGCCGCACGCCGTCGCAGCAGTTCGGCGAGGAGGTCGCCGGTGCGCTCGGCGTCCGGCAGTTCGACGAGCAGCGCGTGGCGCCCGGCGGGGCGCACGTCCAGCATCCGGCCGTCCGTCATGCGAAGGCCCCGACCCCGACCCCGGCCTTCTCCAGTGCCTCGCGCACCCGGGCGGCTGTCCGGGCCGCGCCCGGGGTGTCGCCGTGGACGCACAGCGAGCGGGCGGCCACCGTGACGGTCGTGCCGTCCACGGCCTCGATCGCGCCGTCCACGCCGAACGCGAGCGCGCGCCGCACCACGGTGTCCTCGTCGGTCACCACCGCGTTCGCCTCGCGGCGCGACACGAGCGTGCCCTCGGCGGTGTAGGACCGGTCCGCGAAGGCCTCCGGAACGGCGGTGAGCCCCGCGTCCTCGGCGGCGGCGAGCAGCTGCGAGCCGGGCAGACCGAGCACCGGCAGCGACCCGCCGGCCAGTCGCACGCCCGCCACGACGGCCTCGGCCTGCTCGGCGTCGTGGACGGTGCGGTTGTAGAGCGCGCCGTGCGGCTTGACGTACGCGACCTCGGCCCCGGCGGCCTCGGCGAAGACTCGCAGCGCCCCGATCTGGTAGGCCAGTTCGGCGGCGAGTTCGTCGGCGGGCACGTCCATGGCGCGCCGTCCGAAGCCGGCCAGGTCGCGGTAGGACACCTGCGCCCCGATCCGCACCCCGCGCTCGGCGGCGAGGTGGCAGACGCGGCGCATCACCGACGGGTCGCCCGCGTGGAAGCCGCAGGCGACGTTGGCGCTGGTGATGACGGAAAGGAGGGCTTCGTCGTCGGTGAGGGTCCACCGGCCGAAGCCTTCACCGAGGTCTGCGTTGAGATCGATCACGTCCGGAAACTTAGACGATCGTTGAACGATCCAACAAGGGGGTCGTTTTCGCCGCCCACAATCACGGCCTGAGATCAACCCCTTGTTCCATCGTTCAACGATCCCCTAAGGTCCGTGTATCCCTCACGGATTCCGGCATCCTGGATCCGTGCCGTCTCTGGTGCCCTGCCCCATTCGCCTGAAGAAGGCCACCGCATGATCGTTCTTCTCGGTGTGGTCGTTGTGATCCTCGGATTCGTCACACGCCGCAATCCCGCCCTCGTGGTCGGCGTCGCCGGCATCGTCACCGGTCTGCTCGGCAAGATGGACCCGCTCGAGGTCCTCGCGGCCTTCGGCCGGTCCTTCGCCGACAGCCGCTCGGTGACCGTCTTCGCCATCGTGCTGCCGGTGATCGGCCTTCTGGAGCGCTACGGCCTGCGCGAGCAGGCCCGCAGGCTCATCGGCCGCCTCGGCAAGCTGAGCGCCGGCCGCTTCCTCGCGGTCTACCTGCTCGTCCGCCAGATCACCGCGGCCTTCGGCCTCAACAACATCGGCGGTCCCGCGCAGACCGTGCGACCGCTCGTCGCACCGATGGCCGAGGCCGCCGCCGAGCGCAAGCTCAACGCCTCGCTGACCGGCCGCCTGCGCGAGAAGGTCCGCTCCTACGCGTCGTCGTCCGACACCGTGGGCCTCTTCTTCGGCGAGGACTGCTTCATCGCGATCGGCTCCATCCTCCTGATCACCGGCTTCGTGAACTCGACATACGGGCAGGAGATCGAGCCGACCGAGCTGGCCCTGTGGGCGGTCCCGCTCGCCGTCTGCGCCTTCGTCATCCACGGTGCCCGGCTGCTGCTCCTCGACAGGCAGCTGGAGCGCGAGATGGCGCTCGCCTCCGCCGAGCACGACCTGCCGCTTCCGAAGGGGGCCGACAAGTGATCAAGGTCGAGTGGCTCTACTGGCTGGTGGGCCTCGTCTTCGTCGTCATGGCCGTGCAGATGGCGGCCGACCGCACCAATCCCAAGCGGTGGACCTCGGCCGCGTTCTGGGGCCTGCTCGGGCTGACCTTCCCGTACGGCACCGGGGTCGCCGCCGTGGAGCCGGGCACCGCCGCCTGGCGGCTGCCCGCCGAACCGCTCGGTGTCGCGGTCCTCGCCCTGATCGTGCTCGCCGGGTTCAACTTCCTCGGCAAGGGCGTCCCGGTCACCACGACCGCCGAGCAGCGCGAGGCCTCCGCGGTCCGGCTCGGCAGCAAGATCTTCATCCCCGCCCTGACGATCCCGTTCGTCGCCATCGTCTGCGCCTCCGTGCTCGACGAGTCCGGCCTGTTCGAGACGGGCAAGGCCACGCTCCTCGGGCTCGGCCTCGGATGCGTCGTCGCGCTGGTCGTCGGCATGCTGGTCACCGGCGAGAAGAAGGTCTCCGTCCCGCTCCACTCGGGCCGCTCCATGCTGGAGGCGATGGGCTCGGCCCTGCTGCTCCCCCAGCTCCTGGCGGTGCTCGGCTCCATCTTCGCGCTGGCCGGCGTCGGCACCCAGGTCGGCGAGATCGTGAACACCCTGCTGCCGGAGAACTCGAAGTACCTCGCCGTGATCGCGTACTGCGTCGGCATGTTCCTGTTCACCGTGATCGTGGGCAACGCCTTCGCCGCCTTCCCCGTGATGACCGCGGCGATCGGCTGGCCCGTCCTCATCGAGCAGATGAACGGCAACGCGCCGGCCGTGCTCGCGATCGGCATGCTGGCCGGTTTCTGCGGCACGCTCTGCACGCCGATGGCCGCCAACTTCAACATCGTGCCGGCCACGCTGCTCGAGCTGAAGGACCAGTACGGACCGATCAAGGCACAGATCCCGACGGCGCTCGCGCTGCTCGTCTGCTGCACCGTGATCATGGCGCTCTTCGCCTTCTGAACCACCGTCACCCCTCGCCCCCCCGGACGGCCCTGCCCCGGTCGCAGCGCCGTCCCACCCGTAAAGGAAGCGCCATGACCCGCGTGCTCATCACCGGTTTCGCCCCCTTCGACGGCGAGAGCGTCAACCCGTCCTGGCAGGCGGCCTCCCTCGTGGCCGCCGAGCCGCCCGCCGGGCTCACGGTCACCGCCGTCGAACTCCCCTGCGTCTTCGGGGCGTCCATCGACGCGCTGCGCGACGCCATCCGCGCGTCGGCCCCCGACCTGGTGGTCTGCCTGGGCCAGGCGGGCGGCCGCCCCGGCGTCACCGTGGAGCGCGTCGGCATCAACGTCGACGACGCGCGCATCCCCGACAACGCGGGCAACCAGCCCATCGACGAACCGGTCGTCCCGGGCGGCCCCGCCGCGTACTTCTCCACCCTGCCCGTGAAGGCCTGCGTCGCCGCGATGCGCGAGGCCGGTGTCCCGGCCGCCGTCTCCAACACCGCGGGCACGTTCGTCTGCAACCACATCACCTACGGCCTCGGTCACCTCATCGCCACCGAATTCCCGCACGTGCGCGGCGGTTTCGTGCACGTCCCCTGGGCGCCGGAGCAGGTCACGGACGGCACCGCCCCGGCCCTGGAGCCCGCCACGGTCGCCCGGGGGGTGCGCGCCCTGCTGGCCGCCGCCGCCGACATGCCCGCGGACCAGGACCTGAAGGTCACCGAGGGAGCCACCCACTGATGCCGCTCACCGCGTGCGCGGCCGGCTTCGCCCGGCTCGCCCTCGCGAACATCACCCGGGAGTACCCCAACTTCCCCGCCCACCTGGTGACGTCACCGGAGGAGCGGCTCGAACCGAGCGCCCTGCATCCGGCCTTCTACGGCGCCTACGACTGGCACTCCTCGGTCCATATGCACTGGCTGCTCGTCCGTCTGCTGCGCCGCCACGGGGGAACGGCCGCGTTCCCGGAGACCGCGCCGGTCGTCGAGGTGCTCGACCGGCACCTCACCCCGGAGAACATCGCCGCCGAGGCCGCCTACCTCCTCGACCGGCCCTCCTTCGAGCGGCCGTACGGCTGGGCCTGGCTGGTCGCGCTCGCCGCCGAGTGCCGGGCGCACGGGGGCGCGGCGGGCGCCCGCTGGGCCGAGGCGCTGGCGCCGGGGGTCGCCGCGGTCGAGCGGCTGCTGGCCGACTGGCTGCCGAAGGCGACGTACCCGGTACGCCACGGCGCCCATCCCAACAGCGCCTTCGCCCTGGGGCTCGTCCTCGACTCCGGGGAGGTGTCCGCCGCGACCACCCAGGCCGTACGAGAACGTCTGCTGGCGTGGTTCGCCGACGACCACGACGCGCCCGCGCACTGGGAACCGTCGGGGCAGGACTTCCTGTCGCCGGCGCTGACCGAGGCCGACGCGATGCGCAGGGTGCTGGAGCGGGAGCGGTTCGCGCAGTGGCTCGACCGCTTCCTCCCCGCGCTGCGCTCCGGCGCGCCCTGCCCGCTGCTGGAGGTCCCGGTGGTCTCCGACCACGCCGACCCGCAGATCGGGCATCTGCTGGGCCTCGCCCTCAGCAGGGCCGCCGCGCTGCGCTCGATCGCGGCTGCGCTGCCGCACGGTCCGGTCCGCACGCGTCTGGCCGAGGCGGCCGAGGCCCACCTCGCCGCGGGCCTGCCCGCCGTGCGGCGCGGCGACTTCACCACGGACCACTGGCTGGCCACGTTCGCGGCGTTGGCCCTTGACACGGGGCGCGATGAACCGATGTGACGCCGCTCGGCGGCCGAACGGCGCGCCACAAGGCGGTGTTGACCGGGAAGTGGGCGAATCCCCCCATTCCGGTCAACACCGCCTCAAGAGCGGGGGCCGGGACTGCCTGCCGGGCAGGCAGTCCCCCCCTAGTCCCGTGCCGGAACGGCCATTTCCCCGAGCAGTGACCAACCCTCCTGCGGAACCGTGACGTTGACGATCTCCGGGGTCCGTACGAGGTGGGGCGGCAGGGTGCTCCGTGCCTTGGTGAAGTGGTCGGAGGTGACGTGGGCCTGGCCGGCCTCGTCGTCGCGGAAGGCTTCGACCAGCACGTAGACCGTGGGGTCCTCGACACTGCGGGACCAGTCGAACCACAGGCATCCGGGCTCGGCGCGGGTGGCCTGGGTGAACTCGCGGGTGATGTCCGGCCAGGCGTCGGCGTCTTCGGGCAGAACGTGGAACTTGGCGGTGATGAAGATCAAGGGGGGTCTCCCAGAGGCGTATCGGTCGGCGATCCGTTCACGGCACGAGAATGGCCCGTCCTCGCACCCGTCCGGCGTCGAGGTCGTCCAGGGCGTCCTGGAAGCGGTCGAGGGGATATGCGGTGGTGTGCAGCCGCACCTTGCCCCGAGCCGCGAGCACCATCAGTTCGCACAGGTCGTTGTAGGACCCGACCAGGTTTCCGATGAAGTTGATCTCGGCCGAGATGACGTCGATGGTGGGTACGTCGATGTTCTCGCCGTAGCCGACCACATGGTAGTCGCCCGCACG
This sequence comes from Streptomyces sp. P9-2, assembly GCF_051903975.1. Classification (NCBI taxonomy): domain Bacteria; kingdom Bacillati; phylum Actinomycetota; class Actinomycetes; order Kitasatosporales; family Streptomycetaceae; genus Streptomyces; species Streptomyces sp. P9-2. The sequence continues at coordinate 6,258,745 of NZ_CP192633.1, read as the reverse complement.
CCGCAGCATGCGCACGCCGTCGCGCGTGGCGCCGCCCTCGCCGACGAAGTCGATCACGGCTTCGGCTCCGTGCCCGCCGGTGAGGGCGAGGACCTCCTCGACCTGATTGCCGCCGCTCATGACGCCATGGTCCGCCCCGATCGAGAGGGCCAGCTTCAACGCGTCGGGATTCCGGTCGACGACCACGATCTCGGCGGCGGTCAGCGCCTTGAGGACCTGCACGCCGATGTGTCCGAGTCCGCCCGCGCCGATGACCACGCACCGGTCGCCCGGGCGGAGACGGCGGGCCGCCTTGGCCACGGCGTGGTAGGCGGTGAGGCCGGCGTCGGCCAGCGCCGCGACGTCGGCGGGTTCCAGGGAGTCGTCGATACGGACGACGCTGCGGGCGGAGGTCTTGAGGTACTCGGCGTAACCGCCGGCGGTGTCGATGCCGGGGAAGAGGCTCTGCTCGCAGTGCACGTCGTCGCCCGAGCGGCACGCCCGGCACAGCCCGCAGGTGATCAGCGGGTGGACGATGACCTTGTCGCCCTCGGCGACGTTGGTGACGGCACTGCCCACGGCGTGCACCCAGCCGGCGTTCTCGTGCCCGATCGTGTACGGCAGCGTCACGCCCGACTTCTCGGCCCACTGGCCTTCGAGGATGTGCAGATCGGTGCGGCAGACGCCGGCCCCGCCGATCTTCACGATCACGTCGTACGGGCCGGTGACCGTGGGAGACGGTACGTTCGCGAGCTCGAGGTTGCGGTGGTATCCGACGACCTGGACTGCCTTCACGGGGTGTGCTCCTTTTCGGGGGTGACGAGCGTGCTGTCTTCCTGGCGGGGCGACTGGTCCTGGGCGGCGTCCGGATAGCGGGTGCGCAGAAGGGCACGGCAGAAGTGCGCGTTGCCGTCGATCGACAGGCGGACCGACCGGGCGAAGCGCAGCCGCAACGGGATCTCGCCCGCCTGGTAGGGCAGTCCATGGTCGTCGACCATGACGGGGTCGGACGGTGATGTGCCGAGCCCCAGGGCCTCGCGGCGTCGCAGCAGCGCGCTGGTCGCTTCGGTGCTCGGCAGATCGCCGAGCACGATGCCGTGGAGACGTTCCTCGGTGAGCGAGGGGTCCTGCCGCAGCAGCGCGGAGAGCGCGCGTTCCATGGCGGCGGCATGGGCTTTGCGGCGGAAGATCAGCCGCAGTTCCTCGAGGCCGTTCCCCGCCTCGGCTCCGAAGGTCCCGCGGTAACCGGCGTCCGTGGCCAGTCCGCGGTTGATCAGGTCCGAGTCGTGATGGTCGTCGAGCAGCACCGTGACCGCGCCGACCCCGGGGAGGGCCGTCAGGACGTCTTTCGCGTCGGACGCCATGAGGTAGGCGAAGTTCGGCGCGCAGAACGAGGACGGCAGCCGCAGGTGCACGGTCAGCCGGTGATCGCCGTCGGCCTCGACGGACCGTACGAAACCCAGGTCCGTGATCGGTTCGTCCAGCTCGGGATCGACGACCCGGGCGAGCGCCTGCCGGGCCCGCTCCTCCAGTGTCGTGGCGTGCTTCTCGCGCGCCGGGGCGTGCGCGGCCATCTCACACCCCCGCCGGCTGTGCCAGGGCGAGGTCGGCGGGGACCGGGATGTCGTACAGGGCCGCCGCGTTCAGCCCGAGGATCTTCTTCTTCTGTTCCACGGTGATCGGCGGGTACTCCCCCTGCATGTCCTCGGGGATCTGGAAGTCGACGAACCTCTCGATCAGCCAGCGGGGAGTCCACAGCGCGTAGTCGCTGGAGAACTGGATGCGGTTCTCGTCGAGCCAGAACAGGAGCTCGCCGAGGATCTGTGCGAAGTACCGGGGACGGCGGTGGATGAAGGGCATGGCGACCGCCAGACCGGCGTGCACGTTCGGTTCCTGCGTGGCGATCCAGCAGAAGTCCTCGAGGCGGGGCAGTCCGCAGTGCTCGACGACGAAGTTCAGTTCCGGGAAGTCGCTCGCGGCCTTGTCGACATCCGCGACGTCGAAGGCGTCCCTGTCGAGCGGCCGGATCGTCGGGCCCTTGTGGATGTGGATGTTCTTGATGCCCAGTTCCCGGGCTGCCTCCAGATAGCGGTACGACCACGTGTCGTCGAGTTTGTAGCCGCGTGAGTCGCCGTGCCATTCCGCGGTGTACAGCTTGGCGCCCTTGAGCCCGAAACGTGCCGCGTCCCGGCGGAGTTGTTCGATCCCCTTCTGCTCGAGACGCGGGTCCCAGCAGTGGTTGTAGGTCAGCCGGTCGGGGTGCTGCTGCGCCAGCGCGAAGGCTTCCTCGGCCTGGCCGAAGCCGCTGTCGAAGAACGCTCCGAGATGGGCGGGCTGGAAGATCGCATGGTCGACGTGCCCGTCGTCGAAGAGGTCCTTCATCAGGCGCCGGCCGCCGTAGTAGAGGAAGTCCTCGTACGGCCACAACTCAGCCTCCGGGCTGAGGTTGCGGTGATAGTCGTAGAAGCAGTCGATGAACTGCTTGCCGTGGATGTTCAGCTGGTTCGAGGGACGCGCGTCCCACAGTGCGACGTGCGCGTCCACGATGAAGTAGTTCTCGCCGTCCTTGGCGTACATGTCGGTCTCCGTCCCGGTGACGACCGTGTTCCGGAGAGTGACGTTAGGCAGAGTCGCGGCGACGGGGCAGGCTCGTGCTGTCTCACTTTGAGACAGCCGGCAGGGAACGCTGTCCGGCACCCCCGTCATAGCCTGAGCGCAGATCGACGCACGGGCTCGGTGTGGAGGCCGCAGTGGACCAGAACCGCAACCCGGCGCCCGTCGCCCGCCACGGGGACGAGGCGACGGCCGCAGAGACAGCGCTGCTGACGCCCCGTCTGCAGGCGTCATGGCAGCGCAGCCGACGGTACGGCCTGACTCCGGAGGACCTGCGGCCCGACTTCACGGGCACGGTGGACACCGAGTCCCTGCTCTACGAATGCGGCCACGAGGTGCTTCGGGGACTCAAGGACACGCTGGCCGACGAACCGGTCGGCATGACGCTCACCAACAGCGACGGCTTGGTGCTGTTCCGGTTGTGCGGCGACTCCTCGGTCAGCCGGTCCCTCGACCGGGTCAACCTCGCCCCCGGCTTCTTCTTCTCCGAGAGCAACGCCGGCACCAACGGGATGGGCCTCGCCCTCGCCGACCGCGCACCCTCGTTGGTACGCGCCGAGGAGCACTACTGCACCCTCCTGCGGCAGTACACCTGCGCCGCGGTACCCGTGCTCGACCCCGTCACCGGGGAACTCGCGGGCAGCGTCAACCTCACCACATGGTCGGACCGTTCGTCGAAGCTGCTCCTGGCGCTGGCGCAGGCGGCGGCAGGGAACACGGCCGCCCTGATGCTCGCCCGCACCACCGGCAGGAAGCCGCGTCCGGCTCCTCGCGGCGAGGTGTTCCAGGTGTTCGCGCACCGGGCCGGCACGGGGAGCCGGTCCCCCCTCCTGTCGGCACGGTGGACGGACGCGGTCGCGGAAGCCCGTACCGCCCTGGCCGAGGGCCGGCTCCTCGCCGTGGTGAGAGAGCCGGGAACGGGCAAGTCGACCCTCGCGGCCCTCGCCCGGCGCCAGGTGCGGTCCCGGGAACGCATTCTGTGCGCCCGTCCCCCGCTGCCCGACGACATCACGCCGTGGATGGAGATCTGGGCCCCGGAGCTGACCAAGACTCACACCTGCGTGATCATCGCAGGGGTCCACACCCTGCCCGCGTGGGCAGCCGAGGACCTGGCCGGGCTGCTCTCCGGCAGAGCGTACGGGGACACCGCGGACCCGCACCCGCACCCGGCCGTCATCACCGCCGAGGACTACGCGAGCATCCCCCAGGCCCTGCGTTCACTGGTCGGCGCCGTGGTGGAAGCACCCACCCTGCGTTCCCGCCCCGACGACATACTTCCCCTGGCGGACCACTTCGCCCGCGCGTTCCGGGGCCGTCCCGTCACCTTCTCCCCTGCGGCCGCCCAGGCGCTGACCACCTATCACTGGCCGGAGAACAGCAGGCAGCTCCGGCGGACCGTGTGCGACGCCGCTTCCCGCACCGACGTCGTCGACCTCCGGCACCTCCCCGGCGAGGTCTTCGTCGGCACGCCTCGTCGGCTGAGCCGGATCCAGGCCCTGGAACGGGACGAGATCATCAGGTGTCTCACCGAACCGGCCACCACGGTGGCGCAGGCCGCGGACGCCCTCGGCATGAGCCGGGCGACCATCTACCGCAAGATCGCCCAGTACGACATCACCATCCCCTCCCGTACCCGCTGAGGAGGGACGGCCCGTCCCTGGTCCGTGTCACGCGTACCCGCCCCGAGCGCCCGGCTGCGCGCTCCCGGACAACCCGTGCCGCATGCGCCTCGGAGCGGTCATGGGGGTGGGCGGACCACTGCGCCGGGAGCCCGCCGGGACCGGGTGCGCGGTCCGTGGACATCCCTCCGGGTTACGGCAACCGCGAGGTGGTCGGGCGTTCGCTGCGGCGGGCGTCGCACGCCGCGTGGCGCTGGAAGTACCCGACATCGACATGGGGGCGGCACTGGTCCGGCACGGTCCGGGCGTCGCCGTCCTGCCCGCGTTCGCCGTCGCCCGCGCCACCGGGCCGCACGTCCTGGACGTTCACGGCACCGTGCCCCGCTGGAGCCACGCGTCCCGGCGCGTCGTCGACGCGGCGGCCCAGCTCGGCTCTCCGGGCGCTGCTCGACCTGGTCGACCTCCACGTCATGGCCCTGTGACGCCCGGCCCACCGTGTGCGCCTCGCACCCGCACGGCCACGCGGGACCGGCGGCCCGCGGAGTCCGTGCCACGCTGCGAGATCAGCTGTCCAGCTCCTCCTCGACCGGCGGTTTCGGCACCTCGCGGAAATGCTGGGACTGTCCGGGCCTGCCGCCCTTCCGGGCCTGCTCGGCTCGCTGAGCCGGGCTCAGCCCCAGGTCGGAGTCGGGGTCCACACGGACCGACCGGGCCACCTCCTCGCGGTTGGCGTACTGCTCGGCCGGAATGCCGCGCAGCGCCTTGACGACATCCGGCGGCGCGCCCTTCCGGCTCGCCTCTTCGATCAGCGTGTCCTTGCCGGCGGGGAAGTCGACATCCTTGACGGCCTCCACCACGTCCCGGGCGCTCGTACTGTGAGTCATGGCTCCTTCTCCCTCGTCGGAATCCGGAATCTGGGGCCACCCGGGTAACCGGCAAGGACCGCTCACTCACCTCCCGCACCCACCGGATTTCACCGGTTCTCCGCTCCGGTCCAGGACCCGGGGATCCACGGTCGCGGTGCCGGCGTCAGGAGCGTGCGAGCCGGGCCGCGAGATAGGGCGCGGTGGCGCTGCGGCGGGCCCTCGCCACCTTGGCCGGCGGACCCGCGGCGACCACCCGTCCGCCCGCGTCACCGCCGCCGGGACCGAGGTCGACGACCCAGTCGGCGGTGGTGATCGTGTCCAGGTCGTGCTCGACGAGGACGACCGTGTTGCCGGCGTCGACGAGCCGGTGCAACTGTCGCAGCAGCAGCGCGACGTCCGAGGGGTGCAGCCCCGCCGTCGGCTCGTCGAGCAGGTAGAGCGCGTGCCCGCGGCGGGCCCGCTGCAGCTCCGTGGCCAGTTTGATGCGCTGCGCCTCACCGCCGCTGAGTTCCGTCGCGGGCTGGCCCAGCCGCAGATAGCCCAGTCCCACCTCGCGCAGCGTCTCCAGACTGCGGGACGCGGCCGGCACCTCCGACAGGAACGCGGCGGCGTCGTCGACGGACAGCGCGAGCACGTCCGCGATGTTCTTGCCGCGATAGGTGACGTCCAGCGTCTCGGCGTTGTACCGGGCGCCGTGGCAGGTCGGGCACGGCGCGTAGGTGCCGGGCAGGAACAGCAGTTCCACCGCGACGAACCCCTCGCCCTGGCAGGTCTCGCACCGCCCCTCGGGCACGTTGAAGGAGAACCGCCCGGCCGAGTAGCCCCGCGCCCTGGCCTCGTCCGTCGCCGCGTACAGCTTGCGCACCGCATCGAACATCCCGGTATAGGTGGCCAGGTTGGACCGGGGGGTCCGGCCGATGGGCCGTTGGTCGACCCGGACCAGCCGGTCGAACGACTCGACCCCCGACGCGTCCTGGACGTCGACCTCCAGACGCGCCTCGCCGGGTTCCTCGGGCGCGAGTCCGAGGTGGCGGCGGACCACCTCGGCGAGCACCTGTGTCACCAGCGTCGACTTCCCGGAACCGGACACGCCCGTCACCGCCGTCAGCACACGGAGCGGTACGTCGACGGACACGTCCCGCAGATTGTGGCGGGAGACGCCGCGCAGGTGCAGCCAGCCGTGCGGGGTGCGCGGCCGGTGGTCGGGGGGCTGGGCGCGCCCGAACAGATACCGGGCGGTGGCCGACTCCCCGACCCGCTCGAGGCCGGCGACCGGTCCGCTGTACAGCACGCGGCCGCCGCCCTCGCCCGCGCCGGGGCCGATGTCGACCACCCAGTCCGCCCGCCGGACGACGTCCATGTCGTGCTCCACGACGAACAGCGAGTTGCCCGCCGCCTTGAGGCGGTCCAGCACGTCCAGCAGCGGTTCGGCGTCGGCCGGGTGAAGGCCGGCGGAGGGTTCGTCGAGGACGTAGACGACGCCGAACAGCCCCGAGCGCAGTTGGGTGGCGATCCGCAGGCGCTGCGCCTCGCCGGGCGACAGGGTCGTCGAGCGGCGCCCGAGGCTGAGATACCCCAGGCCCAGGTCGAGCAGTACGTCGATCCGCGCGACCAGATCGCCGCAGATCCGGACCGCGACCTCGGTCGTCTCCCCGGACCGGGCGGTCGACGTGGCGGCGTCGGCCTCGGACCGCCCGGCCACGGGCCGCAGCAGCGCCACGACCTCGGTGAGCGGCATCGCGTTGATCTCGGCGATGGAACGTCCGGCGAAGGTCACGGCGAGCGCCTCGGGCCGCAGTCCGCTGCCGTCACAGGCGGGGCAGGGCACACTCCTGACGAACCGGAGCGCCCGCTCGCGCATCCTCTCGCTCCTGGAGTCGGCGAGGACGTGCATGACGTGCTTGCGGGCGCTCCAGAACGTGCCCCGGTAGCCGTGATCGACCCGGCCCTCCTCCGGCTCGACGTACACGGAGGGCTGCTCGTCCGTGTAGAGCAGCCAGTCCCTGACCTTCTTGCTGAGTCTGCGCCACGGCCGGTCGATGTCGATCCCGAGGCCTTTCACGACACTGCGCAGGTTGGCGCCCTGCCAGGCGCCCGGCCAGGCGGCGATCGCCCCCTCGCGGATGCTCAGCGAGGGGTCCGGGACGAGCAGGTCCTCGGCGACGTCGTGCACGACGCCCAGTCCGTGGCATTCGGGGCAGGCGCCGGCCGCGGTGTTGGGTGAGAACGACTCGGCCTCCAGCCGGGCGGCGCCGGGCGGATAGGTGCCGGCGCGGGAGTACAGCATGCGCAGCAGGTTGGACAGCGTGGTGAGGGTGCCGACCGTCGAGCGCGAGCTGGGCGACCCGCGTCGCTGCTGCAGGGCCACGGCCGGCGGCAGTCCGGTGATCTCCCGCACGTGCGGTGCGCCGACCTGCTGCAGCAGTCTTCGGGCGTACGGCGCCACGGACTCGAAGTAGCGCCGCTGGGCCTCCGCGTAGAGGGTGCCGAACGCGAGCGAGGACTTGCCCGAACCGGAGACGCCGGTGAAGGCGACCATCGCGTTGCGCGGAACGTCGACATCGATGTTCCGCAGGTTGTTCTCACCGGCGCCCCGAACATGCACGAAGGGGTCGGTCGCGTCCTCGTTCACCCCTCCTGATTACCTGATCGCGTCCCGGACCGCGCGACGGGCGCGTCACCGGCTCCGGCGTGGGCGAGCCGGCACGGACCGGCTCGCCCACCCTCTGCCGGCCCCGGAAACGGCAGTCGAACGGTACGGGTACTGAAACGCTCAGGCAGGGGGTCCGGTCACCGGACGCTGCCCGCGGCCGGCGCGGCTTCCTGCGGGGTGCCGGCCTCGGGCGTCGACCGCTCCCTGACGGCCAGCATGATGAGGCATCCCGTGAACGGGCCGGCGGCCAGCGCGAGGAAGGCCGCGCTGAAGGAACCGGTCGCGGAGAACACCATGCCCACCACGACGGGCACCACCACGCTGCCCAGTTGCCAGGTGGCGTTCGCGATGCCGGACGCGGAGCCCGTCACCGAGGGCGGTACCAGCCTGGGCACCAGGGCGACGACCAGCGGGGTCCAGCCGTAGGCCGCCGCCCCCAGCAGCGGGGCGAGCCAGATGAGCGCGTTCGGGTTACCGAGCTCGCCGAAGCACACCAGCGTGCCGCCGAACATCGCGAGGATCGCGATCGTGGGTGTTCTGCGGGCGCCTCCGAAGAAACGGTCCGTGACGTATCCGACCGCCGGTTTCACGGCGATGGCGGTGACCGCGAAGACGGACACGACCAGTCCGGCGGTGGCCGGGGTGACCGAGTGTCCCTTGATCATCAGGGCGTTCGCCCAGGTGATGAATCCGTACAGGCCCCAGAATCCGCAGAAGCCGGTCAGGCAGGTCAGGACGAGGCTGCGGTTGCGCGCCAGGGCGCCCAGGTCGAGCCGGCTCGCGGGGCGCTCGCTCCTGGACTCGTCGGTGTCGAGCATCGGGCCGGGCCGTACCAGGAAGAACAGCAGCACGGCCAGCACGATGGAGAGGATGCCGAACGTGTGGTACGAGGTGTGCCAGCTGTACTTGGCGATCATGGCGGGGACCACGGTGTTGGCTATGGCCGTGCCGAGGGACGTGGCGGTGGTGAACAGTCCCATGGGCAGACCGAGGCTCGCCGCGGGGAACCAGCTGGTGATGAGCCGGATGCCGGCCGAGTAGTCGGCGCCGGCGAAGAGCCCGACCAGCGCCTGGAGGGCGATGCCCACCGTCGCCGACGTGGTCGAGCCGAAGGCGGTCATGCCGATGCCCGCGCCCAGCAGGGAGACGGTCAGCATGATGCGGCCGCCGTAGCGGTCCACGCCCATGCCGCCCAGGGCGTTGGAGACGACGTAACCGACGTAGTAGGCGGTGGCGAAGGCTCCGAGACTCGCCAGGGGTACGGCGAGACTCTCTCCGACGAAGACCGAGGCCGGGCCCCAGGTGGAGCGGTCGATGGACGTGAGGGTGAAGGAGACCCAGCAGGCGATCAGGACGACCCACCGGTACGGCGACGGCGGCGGGTGGTCGGACGGCTGGGCAGGCTTGTGTGACGACAGGTTCACCGTTGAACCTCCGTGGGTGTGGGATCGGGGGTACCGCTCTCGGGCGGTCAGAGATCCAGCACCAGGCGGCGTGAGGCGCAGCCGCCGACGCAGATCATCATGGTGTTGCCGGCGGCCCGTTCCTTCTCGCTGAGGATGGTGTCCTGATGGACGGGCTTGCCCGCGAGCACCTTGGTCTCGCAGGTGCCGCAGAAGCCTTCCTCGCAGGAGTACAGGACGTCGGGCCGGACCGCGCGCACGGCCTCGAGGATGGAGGTTCCGGGCTCGACGGTCACGGTCTCGCCGGTGCGGGCGAGTTCGACCTCGAACGCGGCGGCGGGGGTGGTGTCCTCGTCGTCCGGGGCCGGTGCGGGGGGCTGAGCGGCGGTGAACTGCTCGGTGATCAGGGTCAGATCGGGGCGGTCGGACTCGACCGCGGCGCGCAGGGCGGTGAGCATGCCCGAGGGGCCGCAGGCGTAGAGCAGGCTCTCCTCGGGGGCCTCGCGCACGATGTCGGCGAGGGGCAGGGGGCCTTCCGCGCTGTCGCTGCGCAGGGTGAGGGACGCGCCCGCCTGGTGGGCGAGGTCGCGGAGCTCCCCGGTGAACGCCATGGTGTCGGGGCGTCGTCCGCCGTAGTGCAGTGACCAGGGGACGCCGTGCCGGGTGGCGTGGCGGGCCATGGCCAGGACGGGGGTGATTCCGATGCCGCCGGCGACGAAGACGTAGCGGGCGGCGGGCCTGAGCGCGAAGTGGTTGCGGGGGCCGCGCACCGTGAGGGTCGTGCCGACGAGCGCGGTGTCGTGGAGTTCGGCGGATCCGCCGCGGCCCGCGCTTTCGCGGAGCACGGCGATCGTGTAGTGCGGATCGGCGGGGTCGCCGCACAGGGAGTACTGCCGGATCAGGCCGGAGGGCAGGCGCACATCGATGTGCGCGCCCGCCTCCCAGCCGGGCAGGGTTTCGCCCGCGGTGGGCGAGAGCACCATGGAGATCACCTGGTCGGCTTCCAGGCGGACTTGGGTGACGACGGCCTGGATCCAGTCGGTGTCCGTCATGGTCGGCCTGCCTTTCTTTCAGATCGGGCCGTGGCCGGCGGTCTGCGGACCGCCGCGCAGCACCCGCAGCAGTGCGAGGGCGGGTGACATGCCGGAGAGGACCACGACGGTGTCGGCGGCGGCGCGCAGTTCGGCCGCAGCGCTGCGTGCTTCGGGGCCGTGCCAGCCGCGGTCGGGGCTGATGACGATCGCGCCGACCAGGGCGCCGGACGCGCGGGCCGAGGCGCCGACGCGGGTGGCGACGCCGGCTTCGACGGCGGCGAGGTCGTGGGTCAGCATGACCACGACGTCGGGGTGGGACTCCGTGCCGCCCAGGGGTGTGTCGGTGCCGGAGATGGTGATGCCGTCGAGCGCGTCGTGCGGTGCCGGGCCGGTGACGGCGGTCCGGGAGCGCGGTTCGAGGGGGACGAGGAGTACGTCGGCCTGGTAGGACCGGTGGGAGCGGGAGGCTGGCGGCATGCCGGCGAGCCCTCCTTCCGGGTGCGCGGACGGGTCAGATGGAGACGAAGTCCTCGCCGGGGCGGACGACGAGGGCGTCCTTGGCGCCTTCCTGGAAGGGGACGGACCGGGGCAGCAGCACCGAGGCCGACCGCACCCTGTGGTGCTCGGCCCGGTCGCCCGGCAGCGGTTCGTCCTTGGCGGCGGTCTCGGCGGCCGCGAGGAGACGGCGGCGGGCCAGGATGATCGCGGCGTCGGACGTGCCGAGGCGTTCCTTGGTGCGGTCGACGATGGGGCCCATGCTCTCCTGCAGGGAGAAGTCCTGGGCGGCGATGCCCTCGACGCCGCTGAAGCTGCGCTTCTCCTTCTGGGCCTGACGGTCGATCAGGTAGTCGTTGGTCTTGTTCGCCGCCGTGCGGTAGGTGCCGGGCAGGTACTTGGCGTGGATGCCCTCGCCGCGGCGCATCGCGTCGAGTTCGTCCTCCCGCAGGGGGCGGGTGGGGTGGTAGTTGATGCTCCAGGCCCAGCAGTTCTCGTCGTCGATGGGCACCCAGGCGTGTCCGCCCAGCGGGTTGTGGGTGCCGAACGGCGGGATGATCGTGTACCAGGGCATGATCCACTGGGTGATGCGCCAGTAGTAGTTCTCCTCGTCCGCCTCCCGGCGGGCGCCGATCAGCAGACCGCCGTCGGACTCGATGACCTCGAACTTGGGCCTGGTGTCCGCCTTGAGGTACTCGATGCCGGGGGTGCCGGCGTGCATGGGGTCGTCGTCCATGTTGAAGCGGTGGGCGAAGGAGACGTGGCTGGAGTCGATCCCGCCCTCCATGGCCTGCATGAAGTTGGACTCCTGCAGCCGCTTGGAGACGAAGATGTTCTCGGGCGGCAGGGCGGCCCACTCCAGCTCGGGCAGCTCGGGCTTCAGCTCCGGCGGGCCCATGTAGGTCCAGATGACGCCTCCGAGCTCGACGCAGGGGTAGGCCGTCTGCTTGATCTTCTCGTGGAAGCGGCTGGCGGGCGGCTCGGACGGCATGTCGACGCAGTTGCCCTCGACGTCGTACTTCCAGCCGTGGTAGGCGCAGCGCAGACCGCACTCCTCGTTGCGGCCGAAGAACAGGGACGCGGTGCGGTGGCTGCAGAACTCGTCGAGCAGACCGATACGGCCCTGGGTGTCGCGGAAGGCGATGAGGTTCTCCCCCATCAGCTTCACCCGCACCGGCGGGCAGTCGGGCTCCGGGATCTCCTCGGCGAGCAGCGCGGGGATCCAGTAGCGGCGCAGCAGGGTGCCCATCTCGGTGCCGCGGTCGGTGCGGACCAGTCGTTCGTTCTGTTCCGGCGTCAGCATGTGCGTTTCTCTCCTTGTCGAGGGTCAGAGGGGGTGGGCGTCGGGGCGGCCCAGGCCGGGCCGGACGACGATGTGCGGTGAGGACGGTCCGGAGCCGGACGCGAGCCGGGTGAGCATGTCGCCCGCCTCGTCGAGGGGGACGTCGACGGTGGGCACGTGCTCCAGCCCCGACGTGCCGTCGGCCAGGGAGGCGATGGCACGGTCGATCGCCTCCGGGGGACGGCCGCGGACCGCGGTCAGCGTCAGACAGCGGCGGATCATCGCCGCGGAGTCGGCCGGGACGGCGGCCGGCTGCTTCGGGGTGGTCAGCACCAGGCGGCCGCCGTGTCCCAGCAGGTCCACGGCGACGTCGACCACGCCCGGGTCGGAGCCGCTGGTGTCCACGACGAGGTCGCAGGACCCGCCGCCCAGGGCCGTCCGGACGGCCGCGCCCCAGTCCCCGGACTCCTCGGCCGTGACCGCGGTGGCGCCCAGCGCCTCGGCCATGCCCAGCCGTTCGGCGTCCCGGGGCAGGCCCACGACGACGACCTTGCCCGCCTCGCCCAGGCGGGCCGCGGCGGTCACGGCGAGGCCGTGGTAGCCGGGGCCGAGCACGACGACGTTCTCCCCGGCCGCCAGCCGGCCGGCCCGCAGGACCCAGTCCACAGCGTTGGCGTACGGCAGGACCCAGGCCGCCAGTTCCTCCGGCAGCCGCTCGGGCAGCCGGTGCAGGACGGCGTTCTCCGGAAGGAACATGAACTCGGCGTTGCCGCCGAACAGCGCGGGGTCCTCGTCGGCCGGCACCGTGCCGATCCGCCGGCCGCCGCCCCACAGGTCGGTCTGCGGGCACAGCCGGTAGGCACCCGACGCGCAGCGGGGGCACTCGCCGCAGGGCAGGTACTCCTCCACCACGACCCGGTCCCCGGGTCCGACCTTCCAGCGGTGCGCCGCCTCCGGTCCCACGGCCGCGATCCGGCCGACGACATGGTGCCCGAGCACCGTCTCGGCGGCGACTCCGCGGTGGAACAGGCCGACGTCGGTCCCGCAGATCCCGGACGCGGTGACCCGCAGCCAGCCTTCCCCCGGACCGGCGGCCCGGAGCGGGAACGTCCGCAGCTCACTGCGGGCGCCCGGCAGCGCGACGCTCGCCCGTGCCGCTTCCGGCAGCGGGGCCGTGTCGGTGTGTCCGGAGGCCGCTGAATGAGGGGCAATCGGTGGTGAACCGCCCACCTCACCCTCCTTACTATCGCTGTGCGATAACGGCTTATCGCTCTGTGATTTCGATACAGTAGGGCGGGAGACGACAGGCGTCAATGGACGGAAGTGCGGAGGAGCGGTGGCACCCTCGAAGGCGGGCGCGGACAGCGGGCGCAGGGCTCTGGAGTTGTTGTTCGCCTTCACCGAACAGCGGCCGGTGGCCACGGTCCGTCAACTGGCGGAGGACCTGGGCATTCCCGTGCCCACGGCCCACCGTTACGTGGCGCTGCTGCGCGACATGGGCCTGATCGAGGAGGGCGACCGGGGGCAGTACCACCTCACGATGCGGGTCGCGGCGCTGGGGCGTGCCGCCCGGCGGGCGACTCCGCTGGTGGACGTGGCCGAGCCGTTCATGCGGGAGCTGTCGGAGAGCACGCAGGAGACGGTGATTCTCAGCCGGCTGGTGCACGGACTGCCGGTGTGCATCCATCGCGTGGAGAGCCTGCGTCCGTTCCGGCTGTCGTTCGAGCCGGGGCAGCGGCTCCCCGCCCTGCGGGGCGCCAGCGTGCGCCTGCTGCTCGGCGACCTGTCCGTCGCGGAGCGCCGGCGCCACATCGACCAGGCCCTCGCCGTCGGCGAACTCCCCCCGGTCAACGGCCCCGAGGCGTTCCTCTCCGAGATCGACCACGCGGTACGGCAGGGCTGGGAGGTGAGCCGCGAGGAGATCGACGAGGGCGTCTGGGCGGCGTCCGCCCCGGTCAAGGAGGGGTCGCAGATCGTGGCGGCACTGTCGGCCCCGTGCCCTGCGTTCCGCCTCGACGAGGAGCAGCGGGAGTCGATCATCGAGCAGGTGGTGCAGACGGCGGACCGGATCTCGCAGGCGCTGAGCACGTGAGAGGGCGCCACGGGGGCACGGGCCCCGCCCGGGCGGGGCGTCGGCGACGGTCGCGGGGCACGGCGAGCCGGGCGGGCCGACACCGACGTGGTAGGCGCCGGGAGTTGAGCCCGGACCGGACCGACCCACCGTCACCAAGGAAGCCGGCGCGGGCCGCGCGGCACGGCGAGCCGGCAAAGTGGACCGAAGCCGACGCGGTGGGCGCCGAGGGCTGAGCCCCGACCAACCCCACCGGCGCCCAGGGGACCGACGCGGGCCGCCGGAGCCGGGCCCCCGCCAACCGGACGGACACGGACCTCCGGGGTACCGCAGCTCCCACCGACCGGACCGGCACGAGCCGCCGACGCCGACGCCGAACGCACTCGTTGGGCCGGCACGTCCTGCCGAGGCTGACCACGCCCGACAACCGGCGCCACCGCCGGAGTCGAGCGGTCCTGTCGGCCTGACCGGCGCGCGCCGCAGAACCCGCCCACCGGGCCGGTACGAGCCACCCGAGAGGCGCGTGACCCCCGCGGGACGACAGACGCCCCGCGATACGCCCAGCCCAGGCACGCTGACGCACCGCAAGACCCCGCCCCGTAGACCCCGGACGGCGGCACCACCGACTCGGCGCGCCGGGCCGCCGGGCAACGGGGCCGCCGGCCGGAGCGCCGCCAGGCCGACACCGGGCCGCCCGAGGAGCGCGAAACCCGCTCACGGCGGCCGACGCCCCGCGCGACACGCCGCAGACACAGGCACGCTGACGCACCGCAAGACCCCGCCCCGTAGACCCCGGACGGCGGCACCACCGACTCGGCGCGCCGGGGCGCATGGACGCAGGACGCCGAACCTCACAGCATGCGGCCGATCCTCTCCGCGTGGTCCCGGAGTACGGGCAGGAACTGGTCGTACATCTCCTGCAGTGAGATCCGTGCCGTGAAGGCACTCACGCTCAGTGCCGCCCGGATCTCGCCCTCCGCGTCCCTCACCGGCGTCGCCATCGAGCGCATGCCGAGTTCCAGTTCCTCGTCGGTGACGGCGGCGCCTCCCTCACGGACGGCCAGTACCTGGCGCCTGATCTCCTCGACGTCGACGAGCGACTTGGGCGTACGGGCCTGGGGCCGGCAGTCCGCCAGGTACGCGTCCAGTTCCGCGTCCGGCAGGGCCGCCAGCAGGACCCTGCCGGTCGCCGAGCCGCAGGCGGCGAGGCGGGTGCCGACCCGGACGCCCGCGGACACGACCCGCTCGGTCTCCGCCCTGGCCACGAACACCGCCGCCCCGTCGTCGTACACGGCGAGCGAGACCGACTCCCCCAACGCCTCGCGCGCGGACACCAGATGGGGCTGCGCGAGACGGGGCAGCGGGTCGGTGCGCGCGTAGGACTGGCCGAGCCTCGCCATCCGCGGGGTGGGGCGGAAGTGCTTTCCGTCGTGCGCGAGATAGCCGAGCTCGGTCAGCGTCAGCAGACAGCGGCGCGCGGTGGCGCGCGTCAGCCCCGTGGCCTGGGCCGCCTCCGAGACCGTCAGCTGGGCACGCGAGCGCCCGAACGCCTCGATGACAGCGAGCCCTTTGGCCAGCCCGGCCATGCCCTCCGGAGCGCGCGGACGCGGATCACTTCCCTCCGGAACCTTGACAGCACTCCCCGTAGTCGGCTTACCTGTTCGCGTATTGGTCATGCGTTCGTTATACGAACAAATCCCGGAGCTGTCAACGCCCGGGACATGGCACCCCGCGTCGAGCACGCCCGGTCCGCCGCGACCGCGGCGGACCGGATGAGACCGGAAGAAGGAGCAACCTTGACGAGCACCCTGCCCGAAAGCTCCGCGAAGACGGAGCAGGGCCGCCCGGAGTGGCCCGAGGAGCTCACGCGCGTCCCGTACTGGGTCTTCCAGCGCCAGGACGTGTACCGGGAGGAGCAGCAGAACCTGTTCCGCGGCCCCTACTGGAGCTACCTCTGCCTGGAGGCCGAGGTCCCGCAGCCCGGTGACTACCGGACGACGTTCGTCGGGGACACCCCCGTCATCGTGTGCCGCGACGAGGACGGCGAGCTCTACGGCTTCGAGAACCGCTGCGCCCACCGCGGCGCCCTGCTCGCCCTGGACGACCGCGGCAGCAACGCCAAGGACTTCACCTGCGTCTACCACGCCTGGAGCTACAGCCTCCAGGGTGATCTGACCGGTGTCGCCTTCAAGGACGGCATCAAGGGCCAGGGCGGCATGCCGAAGTACTTCTGCCTGGAGGACCACGGCCCGCGCAAGCTACGCCTCGCCGTCCTGCACGGTCTGGTCTTCGGCAGCTTCGACGAGGACGTGCCCGACATCGAGGAGTACCTCGGCGACGAGATCCTCAGCCGGATCGAGCGGGTGCTCGGCGGCCGCACCCCGGTCGTCCTCGGCCGCTTCACCCAGCTGCTGCCGAACAACTGGAAGCTCTACATGGAGAACGTCAAGGACTCCTACCACGCGAGCATCCTGCACCTGTTCTTCACCACGTTCGGCATCAACCGCCTCGGCCAGCGCGGCGGGATCATCGTCAGCGAGAGCGGCGCCCACCACGTCAGCTACTCCGCCATCGACCGCGAGGCGGAGCTGGAGGCCGGCTACTCCGACCAGAACATCCGGTCCGACAGCGACTACTCGCTCGCCGACCCCTCGCTCCTCGACGGGTTCAGCGAGGTGGGCGACGACACCACCCTGCAGATCCTCTCCGTCTTCCCGGGCTTCGTCCTCCAGCAGATCCAGAACTCCGTGGCGGTCCGCCAGATCCTGCCCCGCGGCGTCGAGTCCACCCGGCTGAACTGGACCTACCTCGGCTTCGAGGAGGACACCCCGGAGCAGCGCACCGTGCGGCTCAAGCAGGCCAACCTGGTCGGCCCCGCCGGTTACATCTCGATGGAGGACGGCTGCGTGGGCGGCTTCGTCCAGCGCGGGATCGCCGGCGCCTCCGACGAGGAGGCCGTGCTGGAGATGGGCGGCGCGTCGGCCGCTTCCAGCGAGAGCCGGGTCACCGAGGCGTCCGTCCGCGGCTTCTGGAAGGCGTACCGCGAAGGCATGCACCTGCGACAGGAGAAGGACAAGTGACCGTGACCGTGGACGCCTTCCGGCTCATCAGCCGCGCCCAGGGCGAGTACGCCCGCTGCATCGACGACGGCCGTATGGAGGACTGGCCCGGGTTCTTCGAGGAGGACTGCCACTACCGCATCACCACGGCCGCGAACCACAGCGAGGGGCTGCAGGCCGGCGTGATCTGGGCCGACAACCGCCGCATGCTCAGCGACCGGGTCTCCGCCCTGCTCGAGGCCAACATCTACGAGGCGCACACCTACCGGCACATCCTCGGCCAGCCCGCGATCCTGGAGGAGTCGGACGAGGGCGCGCGCAGCGAGACCGGCTTCCTCGTCGTGCGCGTCATGCGCGACGGCAGCTCCGACATCTTCGCCACCGGGCGCTACCTGGACCGTTACCGGTTCGACGGGGACCGGGCGCGTCTCGCCGAGCGGGTCGTGGTCTGCGACAGCTCCACCATCGACACCCTGCTGGCGCTGCCGCTGTGACCCCCTCGGACACGACACCGCCCGGCCGCATCCTCGTCACGATCGGGGACCCCAACGGCGTCGGGCCGGAGGTCGCCGTGAAGGCCTGCCAGGCGCTGGCGGACGACCCCGACCCCGGACTCCGGCCCGTGCTCGTGGGGGACGCCCTGGTCGTGCGGCACTACGCGGACCGGGCCGGCCTCACCGTCCGCGAGACGGACGGCACCGACGAGCCGCGGGAGGGGACGGTGGACCTCATCCACGTGCCGGCCCTCCACCCGCAGGCGTTCCGGCCCGGGACGGTCCACGCGGCGGCCGGCGCGGCGACCGTGACCTACCTGGGCGAAGCGGTCAGGGCGGTCCAGGAGGGGCGTGGGCGGGGCATCGTCGGATGCCCCCACTCGGAGACGGCGATCCGGGCCGCGTCCATCGCGTTCTCCGGGTATCCCTCCCTGCTGGCCCGGCTCAGCGGCAAACACCCGGACCTGGTGTTCCTGATGCTGGTGGGCGGAGGCCTGCGGATCGTCCACGCGACGCTCCACGAACGGCTGGTGGACGCGGTGTCCCGGCTGACGCCGGAGCTGGTGGAGGGCGCGGGACGGGCGGCGGTGGACTTCCTGGCCTCGACCGGGGTCGAGTCGCCGAGGATCGCCGTGTTCGGGATCAACCCGCACGCGGGCGAGGACGGGCTGTTCGGCGACGACGACCAGCGGATCACCGTTCCCGCCGTGAAGCGTCTGCGGGACGCGGGCATCGACGCCGACGGCCCGGTCGGCGCCGACATCGTGCTCGGCCACCGGACCGGCGCGGGGCGGTACGACGCCTTCGTCGCCATGTACCACGACCAGGGCCACATCCCGGTGAAGCTGCTCGCCGGGCGTACGGCCGCGGCCGTGTCCGTCGGCGGAGGCATCGCCTTCTCCAGCGTGGGGCACGGCACGGCCTTCGACATCGCGGGGCGCGGGGTCGCCGACCCGGCGGCGGTGATCCAGGCCGTCCGCCTCGTCGGCTCGGCGACGCCGGCCCTCCCGCACGTTCGTCCCGTAAAGGAACACCCATGACCCATCAGGTGGATGTGGCCGGCACCGGCATCAGCTTCCCCTGCGAGCCGGACGAGACCGTGCTCGACGCCGCCGAACGCGCCGGATACGCGATCCCGTACTCGTGCCGTAAGGGCGTCTGTTCGACCTGCGAGGGCGGGCTGACGTCGGGGCGGGCGCAGGTGCGCGGGCGGGGAACCGTCGAGGGCCCGGCGGAGGGCGTCCTGCTGTGCCAGGCGCGCCCCTGCTCGGACCTCGGCATCGCGCCCCGGCGTATCACCGAGCGGGGCGCCCCTGTCCGTCAGACGGTGACGGTGAAGGTCCATCGCGTCACCCGTCCCGCGGCGGACGTGGTGGCCCTCCAGCTGAGGCTGCCGACAGGCCGGCGCGCCAAGTTCACGGCAGGGCAGTACCTGAAGGTTGTCCTTCCGGACGGTGACAGCCGCAACTATTCGATGGCCAACCCCCCGCACCAGAACGACAGCGTGCACCTGCACGTCCGGGTGGTACCCGGCGGCCGGTTCTCGGAAGGCGTCGTCGCGGATCTCGCGAAGGGCGACCAGCTCATCGTCGAACTGCCCTACGGGGAGTTCACCGTCGACGACGGGTCCGACCGGCCGGCGATCGTCGTGGCCACCGGCACGGGCTTCGCCCCGGTGAAGTCCGTCGTGGAGGACCACATCCGGCGCCGCGTCGACCGCCCGCTGCACCTGTACTGGGGAGGGCGCAGGGAAGAGGACCTCTACCTGCGCGACCTCGCCGAGGGCTGGTCGGCCCGCCTGCCGTGGTTCTCCTTCACGCCCGTCCTCTCGGACGCGGGGCCCGGCTGGTCCGGCCGTACGGGCTGGGTCCACCGGGCGGTCCTGGAGGACCATCCGGATCTGAGCGGCCACGAGGTGTACGCCTGCGGCAGCCCGATGATGACGGACGCCGCCCGCAAGGACTTCGTCGAGCACGGAGGCCTGGACCCGGAGCGCTTCCACTGCGACGCCTTCGTCCCGTCCGGCGAGCCCGCGGTACCGGTGGCCTGACCGCCCCCGCCGAACGGCGCCGCGCCCCCGCACCGAGCGGGGCGGCGGCGCCGTTCACCTCCCCCTTCCCCCCCCAGCCACCCCCCGCGTCGCACCCGCATCGCACCCGTACCGTCCCCGTACGGGCGTCCCGGCCCGAATCGAGGCACTCATGTCTCAGCAACTCCTGCGACTGCACCTCCCGGACTTCGTCGACGAACGCCGCATGACCCCCTACCAGTTCAGGGTGGTCGCCCTGTGCGGTCTCGTCATGTTCATCGACGGCTTCGACACCCAAGCCATCAGCTACATGGCCCCTCACATCGCGGACGAGTGGGGGCTGTCCCAGAACGCGCTCGGACCGATGTTCTCGGCCGCGCTGGTCGGCCTGATGGTCGGCTACATGGCCCTGTCCCCGCTGTCGGACCGGTTCGGCCACAAACGTCTCGTCATCGCCGCCACAGCCGTCTTCGGCCTGACCACGCTGGCCGCCCTGTGGGCGGACAACGTCACCGAGCTCGTCCTGCTGCGCTTCGTCACCGGCATGGGGCTCGGCGCGGCCGCCCCGAGCGCCGTGGCTCTCACCGGCGAGTTCAGTCCGAAGCGACTGCGGGCCACCTTCGTGCTCGCCATCTACTGCGGCTTCTCCGTCGGCTTCGTCGTCGCCGGGCTCGCCGCGGGATGGCTCATCGAGGACCACGGCTGGCGTTCGCTGCTGTGGGTCGGGGCAGCGGCGCCCATCCTGCTGATCCCGTTCCTGGTCCGCTGGCTGCCCGAGTCCCCGGTCTTCATGATCCGGCGGAACACCGCCCCGGAGCGCGTCTACGCCGTCTTCCGCCGGATCGACGGCACACTCCCGCCGTCCCTGCCCGAGCAGAAGGAACCCGTCTTCAGCGTCGAGGAGAGCGACAGCGGCGAACGCACCGCGCTGAGCAGCCTGTTCACCCGCAAGTGGCTGTGGGGCACCGTGCTGCTGTGGGTGGTCTTCATGATCAACCTGGCCGAGTTCTACGCCCTGCAGAGCTGGCTCCCCAGCATCATGACCGACCTCGGCCACCCGATGAACGTGGTCGTCGCCGCCACCACGCTGACCACGGTGGGCGGCATCGCCGCCGCGTTCGTCACCGGCCCGTCCATGGACCGGCTGGGGCCCTACCGCACGCTGGCCGTCCTCTACCTGGTGGGCTTCGGCTGCCTGGCCCTGACCGGCGTCGCCTTCCACGCGCCCCTGTGGGTGCTGCTGACGGCGAACTTCTTCGCCGGCTGCTGCGTCAGCGGCGGCCAGAAGAGCCTGATCGCACTGGCGGCCGTCTTCTACCCGGCCCGGATGCGCTCCACCGGCGTCGGCTGGGCGCTGGGCGTCGGACGGGTCGGCGGCATCCTCGGACCGATCCTGGTCGGAGCGGCGCTCACCCTGAACTGGTCGCCGAGCACCGTGTTCTACGCGATGGCCGTGCCGATGCTGGCCGCCGGCGTCACGGTGGCGCTGCTCGGCATGCGCTACGGCCCCTCACGACAGGACGCCGACCGGACCGGTCCGGCCCCGGACACGGAAGCGCCGTCGCTCAGCCACGGCGGCGGACCGGCCGTGGGTCCCGGGCCCTCGGTCTGAGTCCCTCGCGGCGCCCTGACCTCCACGCGGTGGCGGGGCGCCGCCGTCATCACATCGTCCACCGACCAGCCACCGATGAGAGGGGACACCCGGGTGGGCACCTCCGCCTTCGACAGAGACCGGCGTCCGGTTCCGCGGACCTTCGGTCTCACGCTGACGCTCTCGATGGGCGCCGGCCCACTCGCCCTGTACGCCCTCACCGCGACAGCTCCCCTGGTGACCGCGGACCTCGGCATCGGCGGGGCCCAGCTCGGGGTGCTCCCCGCGACGGCCTTCGCGCTCGCGGCGCTGGTGTCCCCCTTCGCGGGGCGGTACACGGACCGGCTGAGCGGAAGGGTGGTGCTCGCCGCCCTGTTCACGGGGGCGTGCCTGGCTCTCGTCGGTGTCGCGGCGGCTCCCTCGTACGGCTGGCTGCTGGTGGCCGTGGCGCTCAGCGGGGCGACGCAGGCCCTGTCCAACCCCGTGACCAACCAGCTCATCGCGGCGCACGTGTCGCAGGGGCAGCGGGGCGGGCTGATGGGCGTCAAGCAGTCCGGCGTCCAGATGAGCCAGTTCGGGGCCGGTCTTCTCCTGCCGAGCGTCGCCCTGTGGTGGGGCTGGCGCGGCGCCGCCCTGGCCGCCGCGGTGGTCGCCGTGGCGGGGCTGGTCATGGTGCGGAGCGCGGTGCCGGCCGTGCCGCCGAGCCCTTCCCGGGGTGCGGGACACCGGCTCGCGGACCTTCCGTCCGGGGTGTGGTGGCTCACCGGTTACGCCCTCGCGTCCGGCGCCGCGATTCAGGCCACCAACGTCTACCTGCCGCTCTACGCCTTCGAACGGCTGGAGATGCCCGTGCGGGCGGCCGGTCTGACCGTCGCCGTGGCCGGCGGGGTGGGCCTGGTGGCCCGTATCGCCTGGGGGCGCTCGGCGGACCGTGTGCGCAACCCGTACCCGTTGCTGGCCGTCCTGGCCTCCGTGTCCGCGCTCGCCGTCGGCGGCCTCCTGCTGGCCGGCACCCTGGACGCGCCCGCGCTGGTGTGGGCCGGCGCCGCGTTGTTCGGGGCGAGCGGCATCGCCGCCAATGTGGTGATCATGCTGGCCCTGGTGCGGACGACGCCCCTGAAGGTCGTGGGCTCGGCGTCCGGGGTGCTGGCCGTCGGCCTCTATCTCGGTTTCGCCCTCGGCCCGGTGTGCTTCGGCCTGCTCGCCGACGCCGCCGGCTCCTACGGGTCCGCCTGGGCCGGAGTGCTCGCCGCCAACGTCGTGGCGGCGGGAGTGGCGTTCGCCGGACGTCGTGTCCATCGTCCGGAGCGTCGCACCCCGGCCGACGGGACGGCGCCGCCCGGCACGGCATGAGCGGCGGTCAGGGGTGTGCGACCAGATCGTCCGCCGGCGAGCGGAGTTCGTCGGCGGCGTCGGTCACGCGCTGGATGAGGGAGAAGAACAGGGTCCGTTCCTCGGCGGAGAGCGGTGCCAGAAAGACCTGGTTCATCCGAGCGGTGCGCACGGTCAGCTTGCGGTGGGCCCGCAGGCCCTCGTCGGTCAGGCGCAGGAGGTAGCGCCGGCCGTCCTGCGGGTCGCGGACCTTGTCGAGGTACCCGCGCCGGATGAGGCGGCTGACGACCTCCGCGATGGTCGAGCGGTCGAGTCCGACGCGCTCCCCCACCGTGCGCTGGTCGAGGCCGGGTTCGGCGACGAGCGTGTTGAGGACGGCGAACTGCGGCGAGGTGATCTCCTCGGAGACCATCGTGTTCCACAGCAGGTGGTGCGCCTGCTGGAGCCGCCGGGCGAGGTGCCCCGGGTGGGAGTTCAGGTCCACCGCTGCCATCTGCGCTCCTCGAATCAGGTGTCCGTGCCGTCCCCTGCGGACCGCTCTGTGCACTGAACGATAACAGGCGGGCCCAACACCCCCTTCGGGTGCACTTCCGTGCCCTGAACAGCCTGTCTCGGAGGCCTTGACGGTACTCACCAAGAAGTGGGAGCGTACGAGAACCTCACCAGAACAGTCAGTGCACTGATCGATTCCAGATACTCAGCGCACTGACGATTGCTGCGACAAGAGATGAGGCTGTACCGATGAACAAGGTGGTGCCGACAGCCGCCGAGGCCGTGGCGGACGTGCCGGAGGGCGCGACGCTGGCGGTCGGCGGATTCGGGCTGAGCGGCGTGCCGAACGTGCTGATCCAGGCGCTGTACGAGCGCGGCGTCGGCGGACTGGGCGTGGTGTCCAACAACTGCGGGGCGATGGACTCGGGCCTCGCGGTGCTGCTGGCGGCCGGCAGGATCGCCCGCGTGACCGGGTCCTACATCGGGGCCAACAAGGAGTTCGCACGGCAGTACCTGGCCGGCGAGCTGGAGGTCGAGCTGATCCCGCAGGGCACGCTGGCCGAGCGGCTCCGCGCCGGCGGGGCGGGGATCCCCGCCTTCTACACCCCGGCCGGCGTGGGCACCCAGGTCGCCGACGGCGGGCTGCCGTGGCGCTACGACGGCGACGGCGGGGTGGCGCTGGCCTCGCCGCCCAAGGAGGTCCGCGCGTTCGACGGGACCGAGTACGTGCTGGAGCGCGGCATCCGCACGGACTTCGCCCTGGTACGGGCCGCGAAGGGCGACCGGCACGGCAACCTCGTGTTCGCCAAGTCCTCGCGCAACTTCAACCCGCTGGCCGCGATGGCCGGGCGCGTGACGATCGCCGAGGTCGAGGAGCTCGTCGAACCCGGCGCCATCGACCCGGACGCGGTGCACCTGCCGGGCATCTTCGTGCAGCGGGTGGTCGCGCTCACCCCGGAGCAGGCGGCGGACAAGCGGATCGAGCGGCGCACGGTCACGGCGCCCGCGGCACGAGGGACGGTGAACGGCTGATGGCCTGGACACGTGAGGAGATGGCCGCCCGCGCGGCCCGCGAGCTGAAGGACGGCCAGTACGTCAATCTGGGCATCGGTCTGCCGACGCTGATCCCCAACCATCTCCCGCCGGGCGTCGAGGTGATCCTCGAGTCGGAGAACGGCATCCTGGGCACCGGTCCGTACCCGACGGAGGACCAGGTCGACCCGGACCTGATCAACGCCGGCAAGGAGACCGTCACGGTCCTGCCGGGCGCGTCCTTCTTCGACTCGTCCCTGTCGTTCGCGATGATCCGCGGCGGGCACATCGACGTCGCCGTGCTCGGCGCCATGCAGGTCTCCGAGAAGGGGGACCTGGCGAACTGGGCCGTCCCCGGCAAGATGATCACCGGTATCGGGGGCGCCATGGACCTGGTGCACGGCGCCCGGACCGTCGTCGCCGTCATGACGCACACCGCGAAGGACGGTTCGCCGAAGATCCTGTCCGCGTGCACGCTGCCGCTGACGGGCAAGGCGTGCGTGGACCGGATCATCACCGATCTCGGGGTGCTGGACGTGACGCCCGACGGGCTGACCCTCGTCGAGACGGCACCGGGCGTCACCGTCGAGGAGATCGCCGCGAGGACCGCCGCCCGGATCCGCGTCGCGGAAGAACTCGAGCAGCTCACCGAGGAGATCGCGTCATGAGTCTGCGTGACGTCTACGTCGTCGATGCCGTCCGCACCCCGATCGGCCGCTACAACGGCGCCCTGGCCTCGGTCCGCCCGGACGACCTGGCCGCCCATGTCCTCCGCGAACTCCTCGCACGTACGCCCGATCTGGACCCCGCGCGCATCGAGGACGTCTTCTTCGGCAACGCCAACGGCGCCGGCGAGGAGAACCGCAACGTCGCCCGCATGGCCGCCCTGCTGGCCGGCCTGCCCACCTCCGTGCCCGGTGCGACCGTCAACCGGCTGTGCGCCTCCGGTCTGGAGGCCGTGATCCAGGCCGCCCGCGCCATCGCCTGCGGCGACGCCCATGTCGCCCTCGCCGGCGGCGTGGAGTCGATGACGCGCGCCCCGTACGTCCTGCCCAAGAACGACAGGCCGTTCCCGGCCGGGCACACCGAGCTGTACTCCACCACCCTGGGCTGGCGGATGATCAACCCCGCGATGCCGCCGCAGTGGACGATCCCGCTCGGCGAATCGGCCGAACTCATCGCCGACAAGCACAAGATCAGCCGCGAGCAGCAGGACGAGTTCGCCCTGAACTCCCACCGGAAGGCGGCCGCGGCGCAGGCGGAGGGGCTGTTCGACGCGGAACTCGCTCCCGTGCCCGTGCCGCGGCGCAAGGGCGACCCGGTGCTCCACGCGGCAGACGAGTGCGTCCGCCCCGACGCCTCCCTGGAGAAGATGGCCGGGCTCAGGCCGGCCTTCCGCAAGGAGAACGGCACGGTGACGGCGGGCAACGCCTCACCGCTCAACGACGGCGCCGCGGCCCTGCTCCTGGCCGACGAGGAAGGGCTGAAGGCGACCGGCCGCGAACCGCTGGCACGGATCTCCGCGACCGGCGTGCACGCCCTCGACCCCGACTACTTCGGGCTCGCCCCCGTCGAGGCCGTCAACCGGGCGCTGGCGAAGGCGGGCAGGTCCTTCGCCGATCTGGACGTGCTGGAGCTGAACGAGGCGTTCGCCGCGCAGGTGCTCGGCTGTGTGGCCGAGTGGCCGGAGTTCGACCCGTCGGTCCTCAACCCGCAGGGCGGCGCCATCGCTCTCGGACACCCCCTCGGCGCCTCGGGCGCCCGCCTGGCCGGCACCGTCGCCCACCAGCTGGCGCGCAAGGGCGGCGGCACCGGTGTCGCCACCCTCTGCATCGGCGTCGGCCAGGGCCTCGCTCTCGTCCTCGAACGATAGGAAGCGCACAGGTATCCCCATGACTCTCACCCAGCAGGACATCGACCGGGAGATCGCGGCCGAGCACGCCGCGTACGAGAAGCGCGTCGCCGACGGCGCCCCGGCCGAGCACCATCCGCGCCGCGACTACGCGCCCTACCGCTCCTCGCTGCTGCGCCACCCGAAGCGGCCGCTCGTCGCCGTCGACCTGAGCAAGGACCCGGAGGCGGTGGAGCTGCACTCCCCCGCCTTCGGCGAGCGGGACATCACCGAGATCGACAACGACCTCACCCGGCAGCACGCCGGGGAGCCGATCGGCGAGCGCATCACCGTCTCGGGCCGGCTCCTCGACCGCGACGGGCGTCCGGTCCGCGGCCAGCTCATCGAGATATGGCAGGCCAACTCGGCGGGCCGCTACGCGCACCAGCGGGAACAGCACGACGCGCCGCTCGACCCGAACTTCACCGGGGTGGGCCGCACCCTCAGCGACGACGAGGGCCGCTACCACTTCACCACGATCCAGCCGGGCCCCTACCCCTGGCGCCAGCACCTCAACGCCTGGCGGCCCGCCCACATCCACTTCTCCGTCTTCGGCACAGCGTTCACCCAGCGGCTGGTGACGCAGATGTACTTCCCCAGCGACCCCCTCTTCCCGTACGACCCGATCATCCAGTCGGTGACGGACGACGCCGCGCGGCAGCGGCTGGTCGCGACGTACGACCACAGCCTGTCGGTGCCGGAGTTCTCCATGGGGTACCACTGGGACATCGTGCTCGACGGCCCCCGGGCCACCTGGATGGAAGAGGGGCGCTGACCCGCCATGACGAAGATCGACACCACCCGTCCGGAGACCGTGCTGCCCACCCCGTCGCACACGGTCGGCCCCTTCTACGGCCACGCCCTGCCGTTCCCCGGCGGCGGCGAGGTCGCGCCCGCCGGCCACCCGGACACCATCGCGCTGCACGGTTACGTGTACGACGGCAACGGCGACCCGGTGCCGGACGCCCTCGTGGAGCTGTGGGGACCGGACCCGGACGGCGAGGTGCCCCGGGTCGACGGCTCGATGCGGCGCGACCCGGCGACCGGGGGCTTCCTCGGGCGCAACGGCGTGGAGTTCACCGGGTTCGGGCGGATCGCGACCGACGCGAACGGCCACTGGTCCGCGCGCACGCTGCGGCCCGGAACACGCGGCGGCGGCGCGCCGCACCTGAGCGTGTGCGTCTTCGCCCGCGGTCTGCTCGTCCACCTGTTCACCCGGATCTATCTGCCGGACGACCAGGCTGCGCTGGCCGCCGACCCCTTGCTGTCCCGGCTGGACGAGGAACGGCGCTGCACGCTCGTCGCCGGGGCCCGGGGCAACGGCACGTACCGCTTCGACATCCGCCTCCAGGGCGAGGGCGAGACGGTCTTCCTGGAGTTCCGGTGACGGCGGCCGATTCCGGCGCCGGGCTGCTCGCCCCCGGGTGGGCCGGCGCCGAGGCGGCCGCGGAGACCACGGACACGGCGTTCCTGCGGGCGCTGCTCGACGCGGAGGCCGCCCTCACCCGGGTCCAGTCGGCGGCGGGGCTCGCCCCTGCGGAGGCCGCGAGGGCGGTGGCACAGGCCGCCGAACCGGCCCGCTTCGACGTCGCGTCCCTCGCCGTGGAGGCCCGCGGCGGCGGGAACCCGGTGATCCCCGTGGTCGCGGCGCTCACCCAGGCGGTGGGCGAGGAGCACCGCCCGTACGTGCACCGCGGGGCGACCAGCCAGGACATCATGGACACGGCGACCATGCTGGTCGCCCGCCGGGTACTCGCGGTGGTCCTCGCCGACCTGGAGCGCTGCGCGCGGGCGCTGGCCGCACTGGCCGCCGAGCACCGTGACACGCCGATGGCCGGCCGGACGCTCACCCAGCACGCCGTGCCGACGACGTTCGGGCTGAAGGCGGCCGGGTGGCGGGCGCTGGTGCTGGACGCGCGGGACCGGGTGGGGCGGGTCCGCGAGTCGCTGCCCGCTCAGCTCGGCGGAGCGGCGGGGACGCTGGCGGCGTTCACGGCGTACGGGGCCGGGGACGCGACCGCGCTGCCAGGTGCGTACGCCCGCGAACTGGGCCTGGCGGAGCCGGTGTTGCCCTGGCACACGCTCCGGACTCCGGTGGCCGATCTCGCCGGCTGCCTCGCCTTCGCCGCCGGCGCGCTGGGCAAGCTCGCGGCGGACGTCCTCACCCTGTCCCGTACCGAGATCGCGGAGGTGTCCGAGGGCCGCGGCGGCGGCTCGTCGGCCATGCCGCACAAGGCGAACCCGGTCCGCTCGACGCTGATCGCGGCGGCGGCCCGGCGGGCGCCGCAGCTCGCGGCCACGCTGTACGGCTCGCTGGTGGCCGAGGACGAACGGCCGGCCGGGGCCTGGCACGCCGAGTGGGAACCGCTCAGGGACCTGCTCCGCCTGGTGGGCGGCGCCGCCCGGGACGCCGCCGAGCTGGCCGAGGGGCTGCGGGTGCACGCGGACACGATGCGTGCCCACCTCGATCTCACCCGGGGACTGATCGTCTCCGAACGGCTGTCCGCCGAGCTGGCCCCGGTCCTCGGCCGCGCCCGGGCCAAGGACCTGCTGACCTCGCTGGCGCGGAGAGCGTACGAGGAGGGTCGCGACCTGGCCGAACTGCTGGCGCAGGAGCCGAAACTGAAAGGGGTCGACGTGTCCGCGCTCGTCGACCCGTCCCGTTACACCGGCTGCGCCGGAGACCTCACCGACCGTGCTCTGGAGCGACGTTGACAAGTGAGCTGCTCAACCACCGTGTCGAAGGCCCCGCTTCGGCTCCCCCGCTGCTGCTGGGTCCCTCGCTCGGCACCTCGTACGCTCTCTGGGACAAGGTGGCGCCCGAACTGGCGGCCGCGCACCGGGTGGTCCGGTGGGACCTGCCGGGGCACGGCGGTTCGCCGGCGGGGCTGATCGGTCCCGGTGCGAGCGTGGGCGATCTCGCCGGTCCGGTGCTCGCGCTGGCCGACTCGCTCGGCATCGAGCGGTTCGCCTACGCGGGTGTGTCCCTGGGCGGGGCGGTGGGACTGCACCTGGCCGTGCACCACCCGGACCGGCTCTCCTCCCTGGCCGTGATCTGTTCCTCGGCGCACTTCAACGGGGCCAAGCCGTGGGAGGAACGGGCCGCGCTGGTGCGCCGGGAGGGGCCGGCGGGGCTCGCCGAGAGCGCGGACGCCCGCTGGTTCACCCCCGGGTTCACCGTGCCGCGGCTGGTCCAGGACCACCGGGAGGCCGACCCGGACGCGTACGCGGCCTGCTGCGACGCGCTCGCCGCCTTCGACCTGCGGGACCGGCTGGCGGAGATCGCCGTTCCCACGCTGGCCGTCGCCGGGCGGCAGGACCCGGCCACACCGCCGGCGCATCTTCGCGAGATCGCGGACGCGGTGCCCGGTGCCGCGCTGGTGGAGATCCCCGGCGCCTCGCACCTGGCGCCCGCCGAGCAGCCGGAGGCGGTTCTCACGGCGCTGCGGACGCACTTCGGCGGGCCCGTCCGGCGTGGCATGGAGGTGCGCCGGGAGGTGCTGGGCGACGCGCACGTGGACCGGGCGCAGGCGCGGCAGACGCCGTTCACCGCCCGCTTCCAGGACTTCATCTCGCGCTACGCCTGGGGCGAGATCTGGACCGACCCGACGCTGTCCCGCCGGGAACGCAGCATGGTCACCCTCACGGCGCTGGTCGCACACGGCCACTACGACGAACTCGGCATGCATGTGCGCGCGGCCCGCCGCAACGGGCTCACCCCGGAGGAGATCGGGGCGGTGCTGCTCCAGACCGCCGTGTACTGCGGGGTCCCGGCGGCCAACTCGGCGTTCGCCGTCGCCCAGCGGGTGCTGGAGGAGGAGGCCGCCGGGTAGCCGGGGCCGGCGCGGTCGCGGGGGTCACCGCCTGTCGGGCGGTGACCCCCGCGATCACATCAGGAGAGGTGTGTCAGACGCGGGACCAGCGCTGGTTGCTGCCGCCTCCGCAGCTGTACAGCTGGATCTGCGTGCCGTTGGCCGTGCCCGCGCCGACCGCGTCGAGGCAGCGGCCGGACTGGACGCCGACGATGGTGCCGTCGGAGTTCAGGGTCCACTTCTGGTTGTCGCCGCCCCAGCAGCTGTAGATCTGGACCTTGGCGCCGTTGCCGGTGCCGGCGGCGTCCAGGCACTTGTTGCCGTAGACCCGCAGCTCACCGGAGGAGGTGAGCTCCCACGACTGGTTGGTCCGGCCGTTGCAGTCGTACAGCTGCACCTGCGTGCCGTCCGTGGTGCTCGCGTTGGGCACGTCCAGGCAGCGGCCCGAGCCGACGCCCTTGACGGCGGTGCCGTCACCCGGCTCCGGGTCCGGGTCGCCGCCGCCTTCGCCGGCGTTGAGGGCGTTCAGCACGGCGGTGTACGCCTGCTTCTTGCTGCCGTCGTTGTTGAAGAGCAGCGGGGTGTCGCTCGAACGCCACGAGTCCATGTCGCGCACGCCCCACACGGTCACGCCGAGGCAGCGGGAGACCGCCAGGCAGTCGTTGACCACGGCCGCGTACGTCGTCGGCGACGCGCCCTGGATGTCCAGCTCGGTGATGGCGACGTCGACGCCGAGCGCGGCGAACTCCTGCAGCGTGGTGCGGAAGTTGGAGTTGTACGGGCTGCCGCTGTTGAAGTGCGACTGGAAGCCGACGCAGTCGATCGGGACGCCGCGCTGCTTGAAGTCCTTCACCATGCGGTACATGGCCTGGGTCTTCGCCCAGGTCCAGTTCTCGACGTTGTAGTCGTTGTAGCAGAGCTTGGCGGACGGGTCGGCGGCGCGCGCGGTGCGGAAGGCGACCTCGATCCAGTCGCTGCCGGTGCGCTCCAGGTTGGAGTCGCGCCGGGCGCCCGAACTGCCGTCGGCGAACGCCTCGTTGACGACGTCCCACTGTGCGATCTTGCCCTTGTAGTGGGACATCACGCCGTTGATGTGGTCGATCATCGCCTGGCGCAGGGCGCTGCCGCCGAGGCTCTGCATCCAGCTGGGCTGCTGGGAGTGCCAGGCCAGGGTGTGACCGCGCACCTCCTTGCCGTTCTGCACGGCCCAGTTGTAGATGCGGTCGGCGTTCTGGAAGTTGAACTGGCCCCGCTGCGGCTCGGTGGCGTCGATCTTCATCTCGTTCTCGGCCGTCACCGAGTTGAACTCGCGGTTCGCGATCGTCGCGTACGTCGAGTCGCTCAGGCGGTTCGCGGCGATGGCCACGCCGAAGTAGCGGCCGCTCTGCGCCGCCGCGGCGCCGAGGGTGCTCTCGGCGGCCTGGGCCTCCGGCGCGGGTGCGGCCACCGCGCCGGCGAAGCCGAGGGCGCCGACGAGCAGCGTGGGCAGCAGGACGCGGAGTTTCCGCCGGACGGCGGCTCTGGGGAGGGCGTTGAAGCCCATGGCTGTGCCTCCAAGGCAGGAGAGAGGGATGCACCGTGCACCGCACCGCGGCTCAGGTGCGGCGCCGTCCCGCACGGGGGTGTGCGGGACGTACGGGACTCATGAGGCAAATTCGTTCGATATATCGAACGGCGGTCGGTTTGCCAAACAGATGGTGGAGGGTTGATGACGACCCGTCAAGCCCTGCGGCGGAAACAGTTTCTGAGGTGCTCTCGAATGTTTCGAATCGCCGATCCGGCCGGTCACAGCCCTTGACCGCCCGCTTCCGTCTCCCTAGCTTGTGGCGTCACGTGGCCAGGATCGATCCGAAACATTCGACACGTTCGATCCCGGTGCGGCTGCCGCTCCCCCCTGTCCGGCGACACCTCACCCCCACATCCAGGAGGTTCATCATGTGGCTCAGCCACGCGTCCCGGGTCCGTCCGAGACGCCTGCTCGCCGTGCTCGCCCCCCTGTTGCTGCTGGCCGCGTTCGTCGGCGCCCAGCCGGCCGAGGCCGCGACCGTGGACACCAGCGCCTCGTACGTGCTGGTCAACCGCAACAGCGGCAAGGCGCTGGACGTCTACAACCTGGCCACGAACGACGGCGCCCGGATCACCCAGTGGGCGAGGAACGACCAGGCCCAGCAGCAATGGCAGTTCGTGGACTCGGGCAACGGCTACTACCGCATCAAGTCCCGCCACTCCGGCAAGGTGCTCGACGTCTACAACTGGTCGACGGCCAACGGCGGTTCGATCGTCCAGTGGACCGACCTGAACGCCGCCAACCAGCAGTGGCGGCTGGCCGACAGCTCCGACGGCCACGTCCGTCTCATCAACCGCAACAGCGGCAAGGCGCTCGAGGTCCAGGGCGCGTCCACCGCCGACAACGCCAACATCGTCCAGTACGACGACTGGGCCGGCGCGAACCAGCAGTGGCGGCTCGTGAAGGTCGGCGGCTCCGACGAGGACCCCGGCGCGTGCCAGCTGCCGTCGAGCTACAGCTGGTCGTCGACGGGCGCTCTGGCGCAGCCCCGGTCGGGGTGGGTGTCGCTGAAGGACTTCACCGTCGCCCCCTACAACGGCAAGCAGCTCGTGTACGCGACCACGCACGACACCGGGACGCGGTGGGGGTCGATGAACTTCGGTCTGTTCGGCGACTGGTCGGAGATGGCCTCGGCCTCCCAGAACGCGATGAACAACTCGACGGTCGCGCCCAGCCTCTTCTACTTCGCTCCGAAGAACATCTGGGTGCTGGCCTACCAGTGGGGCTCGACCGCCTTCTCGTACCGCACGTCGAGCGACCCGACCAACCCCAACGGCTGGTCGTCCGAGCAGGTGCTGTTCTCCGGGAGCATCTCCGGCTCCTCCACGGGCCCGATCGACCAGACGCTGATCGGTGACGACACGAACATGTACCTGTTCTTCGCGGGCGACAACGGCAAGATCTACCGGGCGAGCATGCCGATCGGGAACTTCCCCGGCAGCTTCGGCTCGAGCTCGACCGTCGTCATGAGCGACTCGACGAACAACCTGTTCGAGGCGCCGCAGGTCTACAAGCTAAAGGACCAGAACCGCTACCTGATGATCGTCGAGGCGATCGGCTCCCAGGGCCGGTACTTCCGCTCGTTCACCGCGACCAGCCTCGGCGGCACGTGGACGCCCCAGGCCGCGTCCGAGAGCAACCCCTTCGCCGGCAAGGCCAACAGCGGCGCGACCTGGACGAACGACATCAGCCACGGCGAGCTGCTCCGCACCAGCGCCGACCAGACGATGACCGTCGACCCCTGCAACCTGCAGCTGCTCTACCAGGGCCGCAGCCCCAACTCCGGAGGTGACTACGGCCTGCTGCCCTACCGCCCGGGTCTGCTGACGCTGCGGCGCTGAGGGTGGGAGAGGAGACCTGTTCCGAGGGGGGAAGGGGTGCGGGCCCGGCGGCGAGCCGGGCCCGCACGCCCGCTCACTCCGTGCCGTGCGTGATCCTCGGCAGGACCGCCTCCGCAATCTCGACCACGGCGCTGTCGTCCGGGAGGGCGCCGGACTCGCTCCACACGGTGAGGTCGTAGGAGCCGCCCCGGTCCTTCGCGTCGAACGCCACGGTCAGCGACCGGGCGAGCGGCCCCTGCTCCACCGGGCCGCTCGTTCCCTCGCCGCCGCCCAGGTCGATCTGGATCTTCATCATGTGGTCCGAGGTGAGCAGGGCGGGGCGGCCCAGGATCTTGAGCTCCTTGACGAACCCATGGTCGCCGTACTTGGTCAGGTTCGCGTACTGGTCGACCGTGAGCTTGTTGTACGTGGCCGACAGCTCCACCGTGTACGTGTCGAACTCGACCCTCGCCTCGGGCTGGGCGACCTTCCTGTCCGTGAGCGGGGCGGTGTTGTCGGTGCCGGAGGCGTACGTCGCGGTCTCCGTGGGCGTGCCGAGAAGGCGGGGCAGCTCGGGCAGGTTGAGCGCGCGGCACAGGTCCTCGCCGGTCACGGCCTCGGGGGTGGACCTGTAGGCGCTCGGCAGCTTCTCGTCCTCGTCGTGCCGGCACGTGGCGGCGGCCGGGGCCGCGGTGTCGTCGCCGGAGCCCGGGAGGCGGTCCTGGAACCAGAAGGCCGCCGCGATCACCGCGAAGAGGCCGACGGCCAGGGCCGCCTGGCCCCAGGCGTTGGGCTCCTTCTCGGCGGGGCGCCGCACCACCGGGGCCTCCGGACGGGGGGCTGCGGGCGCGGTGCCGTCCGCACTGCTCGTGTCGTCGGCACTGCTCCTCTCGTCCGCGTCGTCCTGCGGAGCGGCGGGATGACGGCGGGCGCGCAGGGCGCGGACGACCACGCGCACGCGCAGCGCCGTCCCCACCAGGAACACCGCGCCGATGACGCCCGCGACCCACCCCTCGCCGTCGACGAGGGCCAAGTACAGGATGCGTACGCCGAAGACCGTCCCGACAAGGATCAGCAGCGGCTCGCGGACCCAGAAGGGGAGGAGACGGACGAGGTAACCGAGCATCCGGTGATCTCATCAGGCGCTGATCACGTCGGCTGTGACGGAAGCCATACTTCCGGGACGCTACTCAACTGTGATGAAAAGCGAGCCCCCCGCCGGGGACCGGTGACCTGCTCAGCGCAGGTCGAGCACCGCCTTGCCCAGGACGCCGCGCTCGACGGCCTCGTGCGCGGCGGCCACCTCGTCGAGGCCGAAGGTGTGCAGCGGCAGCGGCGTGAGGGCGCCCTCGCTCAGGGCCGCGGTGAGCGCGTCCGCGGCGTGAAGCAGTGTGTCCCGCGGCGCGGTGTGGAAGAGCGTGAAGCACAGGGTCAGGTGGGACCACATGAGGCGCAGGAGCGGCAGGGACGGGTCCTCAGCCTGGGCCGCGTACGTCACGACGGTCGCACCCGGGGCGGCCACGGCCAGATCCAGTTCGAGGTTGTCGCGCAGCGCGACCTCGACGATCCGGTCGACCGGGCCGACCCCGTCGAGAATCTGCCGGGCCGCGTCGGGGTCGCGGTAGTTCACCACGAGGTCCGCGCCGGCGGCCTTGGCGTGCGCGGCCTTCTCGGAGCCGCTGACGGTCGTCACGACGGTGGCGCCCGCCGCCTTGCCGAGCTCGATCGCGTAGTGCCCGACGGCGCCCGCCCCGCCCGCGACGAGCACGGTACGGCCGTGCAAAGGACCGTCGCCGTGCAGCGTCAGGTGCGCGGTCATCGCCGGGATGCCGAGGCAGGCGCC
The DNA here is from genome assembly GCF_051903975.1 of Streptomyces sp. P9-2. Classification (NCBI taxonomy): domain Bacteria; kingdom Bacillati; phylum Actinomycetota; class Actinomycetes; order Kitasatosporales; family Streptomycetaceae; genus Streptomyces; species Streptomyces sp. P9-2. The sequence continues at coordinate 6,223,768 of NZ_CP192633.1, read as the reverse complement.
GAGGGCGTCGGAGACACCGTCGGGCAGGTCGACGGCCTGCTCGGACGGCACGACCACCCACTCCGCCGCGGTCCCCCAGACCTCGCCCGTGGCGGCCATCCAGACCCACACGCGGTCGCCCACGCGGCTCGCGTCGACGCCCTCGCCGACCGCGTCGATCACACCGGTGCCGTCCTGGTGCGGGATGCGGCCCCGCCGCTTGCCGACGCGCTGGAAGTCACGCTCGGTGGAGTGCTGCCGCCAGTACATGTCACCGGGGTTGATCGCGGAGAGGGTGACCCGGACGCGGACCTGGCCGGGGCCCGGTTCGGGGCGTTCGACGTCGATCACCCGCAGCACGCTCCTCGCGGGGCCGGGGGTGTCGTAGAAGGCTGCTCTCATGTGCTTCGTCTTTCTGTGGGAAGGCGGCTGCTCGTGAGCCGGCTTGGTGAGGGCGGCTGCTCGCGAGCCGGCTTGCTGTGAGGGCGGGTGCTTACAGGCCGGCGGCCACGGTGCGCAGGACCGATTCCAGGTCGCGCTCGCCCTCGCGGGTCTGCACCCCGTGCCGGAGCGCCTCGCGCATGAGCCGGGGCGGCAGCTCCCCGCTCACCAGCTCGGCCCACGCGGCGTTCTCCGCCCGCAGGCCCTCGGTCAGGTCGGGCGGCGGCACCAGCTCTTTGACGGCCGCGACGATCTCCGGGGACAGCGCGGCGATCTTCTGCGCCACATCGTCGACGAAGGCGTCCAGCTCCGCCGCCGGGACCGCCCGATTGATCCACCCGTAGGCGGCCGCGGTGTCCGCGTCCACCCTGTCGCCGGTGAGCAGCAGTTCCAACGCCCGGTTACGGCCCAGCCGTTCACGCAAGTACTGCGTACCGCCGCCGCCCGGGACGATGCCCATCAGCACCTCGCTCTGACCGAGCCCGGCCGTCTCCCGCGCGGCGAAGGCCAGGTCGGCGGCGGCCACGAACTCCGCGCCGCCCGCACGCGCCGTGCCCGCGAGCTTGACGATCGTCACCTGCGGCTGATGGCGCAGCAGTTCGCCGACGCCCTGGAAGAGGTTGAGGTGCGGGGCACGGTCGGCGATCTCCCTGAGGTCGTCCATCTCGTCGAGGATCCCTGGCCCCTGCGCCTGCGCGAGGGGGCGGCGGAGTCGGTCGCCTGCGACGTGGACCGCACCCCTACCGGGTCCAGGACGCCGATCTGCGCCTCTTCGGCAGAGAGCCGCCGCCGCAGGTCCTCGGCGACCACGTCGAGAGCGTCCACCGGCGCGGCCGCTTCCGCCGCCGTCAGCAGCTGGGGAAGTACATGCCCACCGCTCACGGCCACGGTCCCTTCGTCTGCGCCTGCCACCAGCCTGGGACCACTTCGGCGCACGTCAATCGGGGAGAGGGCGAACGCCTGCCGAGCCGGCGGACGGCCGCAGGGGAGACGGCGCATCCGCCCCGCCGTCCGTCTCCCACGCTTCCAGTGCGGTCCGTACGTCCATCCTGTCGCCCGTGTCCCCCGCCCGGCCCGGGGCTTCCCCGCTGTCGCCGGACAGCAGCCGTGCGGCGGAGGCGCCTGCTTCCGGAGGCACCACCAGCACGTCGCGGCGGCCCTCGGCGAAGAAGAGGGTCATCCGGTGCGGATCCTGCTCCTCGGCGGCCCAGTCCACCCGCACGGCACGCCCCTCCCGGGACACCCAGCTCGGAATGACCGGCCAGTGCGCCGGGCTCACCGCGACACCGGTGACGCGGCCCCAGGGGCTGTCGAGCGCGGCGGTCAGGGGCGGCAGCTCGCGGCTGAGGGCGCGGGAGCGGGGCCACCACACGCCGTCCAGCCCTCCCGGCGCGGACGCCAGGGACAGCCGAGCCGGTGGTGCGGGGAGGCGCCTGCTCGACATCGTGCGGTCGATGGTCACGTTCATGACGCGAACCTGTCTCCGGGCCCGCGGCTGCGGGCCGGTGTCGCCCATCGCCGGGAACGCCACCGGCGGCTGAGCCGGTGCGCGAGAAGCTCCCGGTATCTCCACCGTACTCCCCGTCGGCCGGGACCGGGGGACTGACCAGCAGTTCTCCGGGGCGAGGAGCGCGTGCGGCACCCGCCCGACGAGCCGTCCCGCCCTCCTTCGCGTGACGGTCCGGAAAGCACCTGACGCCGCCCCCGCACCGTACCTACGATGAGGTCCCTCCCCCACCACCGCCCCCGGGAGTCCAATGGAACGCGACCGTGACGACGACAGCGTGCACGGCCGGACGACGACGGCCGCCGTCCCCGCGCAGCCAGGATCCGGGCCGCGCCCGTCGGCGCCCGGTGAGCCGGCCGTGGGTCAGGACGTGCTCGAGTTGTACAAGCTCGCCGTGGAGATGGCCGACCGGGTGTCCGCGCGCCGCGGTTCGGCCAACGCGTTCTTCCTGTCCGTGCAGACGGCGCTGGTGAGCGTGATCGGGTTCGGGATGTCGGAGTGGGCCGAACCGCCGTGGTACGTCTCCGTGGCGGTCGCCATGGGCGGGGTCACCCTGTCCCTCGCCTGGTGGCTCCAGCTCCGCTCGTACCGGCATCTCAACTCGGCCAAGTTCCGTGTCATCAACGAGATCGAGGAACGGTTGCCGGTGCGGATCTTCACCGACGAGTGGGCGGTGCTGCGCGGCACACCCGAGCCGCGCCGGACCCGGCGGTACGCCGAACTCAGCTCGTCGGAGCGGATCGTGCCCCTCGTGTTCGCGCTGGCTCATGTGGTGCTGGTGGCTGGCACACTGGCGGGGTGACCTACCTCGATCCGCTCGCCGATCTGATCCGGTCCTGCCTGCCGCCGGGCGCGCGGCCGCCCGAGGGCGCGGACGACCTGTTCCGGCTGTACGCGGTGCTGCTGCGTGCGAAGGGTGAGCGGGTCACCGACGAGGACGTGCACGACGCGTGGTCGGCGTGGATGCAGACGGTCGACGCCGGTCACGCCTCGCTCGTGCCGTTCGAGGAGCTCTCGCCCGAGACGCGCGCGGCGGACGCGCCGTACGCGGAGGCGATACGGGAGGCGGCTCGGAGGGTGAAGCGCGGTGGAGAATCACCTCGCGAGTGAAATCTCCCTGAAATGTCGCGTGTTGCACGCGCGTCGTGCGTAACGTCTCGTGCCATGCGGGTGAACAGGCATGACGGGGGCGGGGGACAGTTCGAGGTGACGAGGCCCCGCCAGGTGCGGAGTGTCGGCTGCGGCGCCCGTGGCGTCGGCTGCGTGACACGGGTTCTCGGCTTCCTCGTGGCCGTCGCCGGACTCAACCGCATCCGGACGCGCACCATGTTCGGCATCCTGACCACCGAGGACGTGGTCATCGGCGTCCTGATGCTCGCGGGCGGCATCGTGGCCGTGTTCACGGGCAGCCGCCTGTCCCGCTTCGGCAGGCGCCACACGGCCCGGCTGGTGAAGGACGCGGGGGCGCTGGAGCCGCAGTCGTACATCCTGTATCTGCGTCCCTTCGACCTCGACGACGAGCTGTACCGGATCAAGCCGGTCCCCGTCCTCAACCCGATCCGCAGGATGCACACCCCGCACAGCCGCACCTGGGAGGAGCACATGGTGTGGCATCTGCGGTTCAAGCTCGGGCCGGTCGTGGCCGTGGGGCGGCCCGGCGAACGCCTGCCGCTGGCGGGGGCACGGAGGTTCTACCTGCCGCTGAACGACTGGAAGCCCACCGTGAGCGACGCCATCCGCAAGGCGCGACTGGTCGTGCTCGCCACCGGGACCAGTGAAGGCACCCTCTGGGAGTTCACCGAGGTAGTACGGCTGCTGCCGCCGGAGCGGCTGCTGGTGACGGTGTTCACCGACGAGCCCGAGTACGACCGGTTCAGGGCGGCGGCCCGGGCGGCGTTCGCCGCGCGGGCCGCCGAACTCCAGGGCGAGGAGGCGAGGAGGCTCGCCGCGTTCCGGTGGCCGGCGTACCCGCCGCTGAAGAAACCGGACGCGCTCACGCGCGTGGCCGGGACGCGGGGGTACATCGTCTTCGGCCGCGACTGGACGCCGGAGTTCGTCCGGATCGACCCCTCCGCTGTGCGGGCCCTCACCCTGGCCGGGCGGAACCACGCGATGACGCGCCGCCAGGTGAACCCGCTCATGCGCCGGATCAAGCGGGGGCTGGCCCAGGCGCCCGCCCCCACCGTGATCCCCGCCCCGCCGCCGTACGCCCCGGACGTCGCGCCCGGGAGTACCGAACAGGGCCTGGTCGTCAGCGGCCCGCCGTCGCGAACGGCACCTGCCCCGACGTCTCCTGGCCCGCCCCCACCCGCGACGGACGGGCCCACAGTCCCTCCGCCTCCAGGCGCGGCAGCACCCCCTCGCCGAACCAGTACGCCTCCTCCAGGTGCGGGTAGCCGGAGAGGACGAACTCGTCGATGCCGAGGGCGTGGTACTCCTTGATGCGGTCGGCGACCTCCTCGTGGCTGCCCACCAGGGCCGTGCCCGCGCCGCCGCGTACCAGGCCGATGCCCGCCCAGAGGTTGGGGTGGATCTCCAGGCCGTCGCGGTTGCCGCCGCCGTGCAGGGCGAGCATCCGCCGCTGGCCCTCCGACTCGCTGCGGGCGAGTCCCTCCTGCACCGAGCGGATCGTCTCCGGGTCGAAGCCGGCCAGGAGGCGGTTGGCCTCCGCCCACGCCTGCTCGGAGGTGTCGCGGGTGATGACGTGCAGGCGGATGCCGAAGCGCAGGGTGCGGCCCTCCTCCGCGGCCAGGCGGCGGATCCAGGCGATCTTCTCCGCGACGGCGGCGGGCGGTTCGCCCCAGGTGAGATAGACGTCGACGTGCTTCGCCGCGACCCGTCCCGCGATGGGCGAGGAGCCGCCGAAGTACACCTCGGGCACCGGGTCGGGCACCCGGGCCAGCCTGGCGTCCGCCACGCGCAGGTGCTCGCCCTCCAGGTCCACCGTCTTGCCCTGCCACAGCTCCCGCACGACGCTCAGGAACTCGTCGGTGCGGCGGTAGCGGTCGTCCTTGTCGAGGAAGTCGCCGTAGGCGCGCTGCTCGTGGCTCTCACCGCCGGTGACGACGTTGAGCAGCAGCCGTCCGCCGCTCTGCCGCTGGAAGGTGGACGCCATCTGCGCGGCGAGGGTGGGCGAGACGAATCCGGGGCGGAAGGCGACGAGGAACTTCAGGCGTTCGGTGTTCTGGCTGACCATGGCGGTGGTCAGCCACGCGTCCTCGCACCATGCGCCGGTCGGGGTGAGCGCGCCCACGAAGCCCAGGTCCTCGGCGGCGCGGGCGATCTGGGTGAGGTAGGCGACCGTGGGCGGCCGGTCCCGTCCGGACGCCGTGGCCGGGGTGCCGTGGCCGCCGCCGACGACGTGGCGGCTGTCGCCGTTGGTGGGCAGGAACCAGTGGAAGGTGAGGGTCACGGGAGGGCTCCGTTCGGTTCGTGCGTCGTCAGAGGAGGCCGTGGTCGGGGCGGCCGCGGAGCCACGTCACGGCGCCGCGTTCCTCCCCGCGGTGCTCAGCCGGTGGCCGCCAGCAGGGTGCGGCCGCCGAGCGCGCGGGAGAACTGGTCGGTGACCTGGGCCAGCGCCTCGGCCGCGGCGGGGGCGACGGTCAGGGTGCCGTCGTCGCCCACGGTGATCTCCGTGTCGAGGGTGAACCAGCCGGGCGTGATGTGGGCGGGGCCCATGGAGTTGAGCACGGGCCGCAGCGCGTAGTCGATGGCGAGGACATGGGCGGTGGTGCCGCCGGTGGCGAGCGGCAGGACGGTCTTCCCGGTGAGCGCGTACTGCGGCAGCAGGTCCAGCAGCGCCTTCAGCAGGCCGGAGTAGGCGGCCTTGTAGACGGGGGTGCCGATGACGACGCCGTCGGCCTGCTGGAAGAGGGCGGTGGTTTCGACGATCGCCGGATGGCGGAAGTCGGCGTGCAGCAGCGCCTCGGGCGGGAGGGTGCGCACGTCGAGCGGTATGACCTCGTGCCCCTGCGCGACGAGCCGCTGGTCGAGGTGGCGCAGCAGCCGGGCGGTGCGGGAGGTGGCGGAGGGGCTTCCGGAGACGGACAGGATGGTGGCCATGGGAGGACCTTCCGAGGATCGGTGCGAGCGGGTCGGGCGGGGCGACAGCGGGTGGTGACGGCCGGCCCGCGGGCAACGGCGGGACGGGCGGCGTCCGTTGCGCGGCCGACCGGCCGGGGAGCGCGTAAGGGGGTGTCAGGCGACGGCGCTGCGACGACGGCAGGCGTCGGCGGAGCGGCCGAAGGCCGGGATCAGGGAAAAGATCAGGGAGAAGGAGCGGGGCGAGGGTGTCCCTCGGTCGCGCTCAGGCCCGGGTGCGACAGCAGGAGCTGGAGACACGCGCAAGGTCGACATGGCGTCGCCGCGTGAGGTCCTGTCGCTTCATGCCGTCGATCAAAACAGCAGTCGGTGACACGGGTCAAGAACGCCCGGACGTCGTCCCGGCGGGTGCGACGGCTTCCGTCGATCTGGCGCGACGCCGCCGGCGTGTGGTTACCTGAGCGCATGACCGTGCTCGTGACCCGCCGCCACGTCGATTACGTGCGTGTCACCACCACGGGCTGTTCCGCCGCGAGCTGACGCCGCGCGCGCCCGGCCGGCAGTCCGGCCTCTCTCCTCTCCGCTTCACCGCATCGCGCCGACCACCGCCCCCTTGTGTCCGGGGCCGTGACGCGCGGCGCCGTGGCGTCCTCAGGCACGACCACATCCCCCTTTCTCCGCCAGGGAGCACTCTCATGAGCAGCCGGCCCATCGACTCCGTCACCGCAGGCCACACCCCCGACGGGGAGTCCGCCGCGGACTCCACGCCCGCCTGGTCCTTCGAGACCAAGCAGGTCCACGCGGGCGCGGAGCCCGACCCCACGACCGGGGCGCGCGCGACGCCGATCTACCAGACGACGTCGTTCGTGTTCCGCGACACGCAGCACGCCGCCGACCTGTTCGCCCTGGCCGAGCCCGGCAACATCTACACCCGCATCCACAACCCGACCCAGGACGTCTTCGAGCAGCGGATCGCCGCGCTGGAGGGCGGTGTCGCGGCCGTGGCGCTGTCCTCGGGGCAGGCCGCGGAGACGCTGGCGCTGCTGACCGTGGCGAGCGCCGGCGACCACATCGTGTCCAGCACCTCCCTGTACGGCGGCACGTACAACCTGTTCCGGCACACGCTGCCGAAGTTCGGCGTCGAGGTGTCCTTCGTGGACGACCCCGACGACCCGGAGGCGTGGCGGGCGGCGATCCGCCCCAACACCAAGGCGCTGTTCGCCGAGTCGCTGGGCAATCCGCGCGGCAACGTCCTCGACGTGCGGGCGGTCGCGGACGTCGCGCACGCGGCGGGTGTGCCGCTGATCGTGGACAACACGGTGCCGACGCCGTACCTGCTGCGGCCGCTGGAGCACGGCGCGGACGTCGTGGTGCACTCGGCGACCAAGTTCCTGGGCGGTCACGGCACGGCCATCGCGGGCGTGGTCGTCGACGGCGGCACCTTCGACTTCGGTGCGCACGCCGACCGGTTCCCGGACTTCAGCGAGCCCGACCCGAGCTACCACGGCCTGCGTTACTGGCCGGCGCTCGGTCCGGGCGCGTTCGCGGTGAAGCTGCGGGTGCAGCTGCTGCGCGACCTCGGCCCGGCGCTGTCCCCGCACTCGGCGTTCCTGCTGCTGCAGGGCGTGGAGACGCTCAGTCTGCGCATCGAGCGGCACTCCTCCAACGCCCAAGCGCTCGCCGAGTGGCTGGAGCAGCGCGACGAGGTGGCCGCCGTGCACTACGCGGGACTGCCGTCCAGCCCCTGGTACGAGGCGGGGCAGAAGTACCTGCCGCGCGGCGCGGGCGCGATCGTGTCGTTCGAGCTGCGGGACGGCGTGGAGGCCGGCAAGCGGTTCGTGGACGCCGTGAGCCTGTTCAGCCACCTCGCCAACATCGGCGACGTGCGCAGCCTCATCATCCACCCGGCGTCCACCACCCACAGCCAGCTCGCCGAGGAGCAGCTCGCGGCCACCGGCACCTCGCCCGGGCTGGTGCGGCTGTCCGTCGGCATCGAGGCCCTCGAGGACCTCAAGGCCGATCTGGAGGCCGGGTTCCGCGCGGCGAAGGGCGCGTCCTGAACACCGTTCTGACGCCGTCCCCGGTCCCCCTCCCGCCGGCCTCCGGGGCCTGGCGGGAGGGGGACCCGCCCGGGCGGCGGCAGTGGTACGCGCACCCGGAGCCGCTTGCCCTTGAGGCGGGCGGTGAACTGCCGGGCGTGCGGCTGGCGTTCGAGACGTGGGGGCGGCTCGCGCCGGACCGGTCGAACGCGGTGCTGGTGCTGCACGCCCTCACCGGCGACAGCCATGTCGCCGGTCCCGCCGGTCCGGGGCATCCCACGCCCGGCTGGTGGGACGGGCTCGTGGGGCCGGGGCGGGCGCTCGACACGGACCGCTGGTTCGTGGTCGCGCCGAACGTGCTCGGCGGCTGCCAGGGCAGCACCGGCCCGTCCTCGCGCGGACCGTCCGGGCGGCGCTGGGGCGGCGACTTCCCGTTCCTCACCCAGCGCGACCAGGTCGCCGTCGAGGCCGCCCTCGCCGACGCACTGGGCGTCGACCGGTGGGCGCTGGTCGTCGGCGGCTCGATGGGCGGGATGCGGGCCGTGGAGTGGGCCGTGTCGTACCCGGAGCGCACCGGCGCGCTCCTGCTGCTGGCGACCACGGCGGCGGCGAGCGCGGAGCAGATCGCGTGGGCGGAGACACAGTTGCACGCCATCCGCTCCGACCCGCACTGGCACGGCGGCCACTACCACGACACCGGGCGCGGCCCGCACGCCGGACTCGGCGTGGCCCGCCGCATCGCCCACATCACCTACCGCAGCGAGCCGGAGCTGCAGAGCCGCTTCGGACGCAGCCCGCAGGAGGCGGAGGACCCCTGGCGCGGCGGCCGCTACCAGGTCGCCTCCTACCTGGACCACCACGCGGACAAGCTGGTGCGCCGCTTCGACGCGGGCAGCTACGTCGTGCTGTCGAAGGCGATGAACAGCCACGACGTCGGCCGTGGAAGGGGCGGGGTGCGGGCCGCCCTCGGCCGGGTGACCGCCCCCACGCTGGCCGCGGGCGTGGACTCCGACCGGCTCTACCCGCCGTCCCAGCAGGCCGAGCTGGCGGCCGGCATCCCCACGGCGGACGCGCCGCGCGTCGTCGAGTCGCCGTACGGCCACGACGGCTTCCTGATCGAGGTGGAGCAGGTCGCCGCGCTGGTGCGTGAGCTCCTGCCCGCCGCTCCCCCGGTCCCGGCGCAGACACCGGGGCGTCACCGCGCACACCCCTGACGAGTCTCACACCCCTGACGAGTAAGGACCTTCCCCGATGTCACCCCACACCGCGACCACCGCCGCGGCCGTCCACCCGCTGCTCGCCGATCGCTGGAGCCCCCGGTCGTTCGACGCCGCCCACACCCTGGGCGACGAGGAGCTGGCCTCCCTGCTGGAGGCGGCCCGCTGGGCGCCGTCCGCCTACAACGCCCAGCCGTGGCGGTTCCTGGTCGGCCGGCGCGGCGACAGCACGTACCTGTGCATCCTCGACGCGCTCATCCCCTTCAACCAGGAGTGGGCGGGCACCAGTTCGCTGCTGGTGGCGGCGGTGGCGGAGGACCGTGTCGAGAACGGCGTGCCGCAGCCCGGGCCCGCGTACGACACCGGACTCTCGGTGGCCCAACTCGTACTGCAGGCGCACTCCTTGGGGCTGCACGCGCATCAGATGTCCGGCTTCGACGCCGACGCGCTGCGGACGTCGCTGGGCGTGCCGGAGGGTTTCCGGCCGCTGTCCGTCGTCGCCGTGGGCGCGCTGGCCCCGGCGGACCTGCTGCCGCCGAAGCTGCGCGAGCGGGAGACCGCCGTCCGTGAGCGGCGCCCCGGCGAGGAGACGTTCTTCGCCCACACCTGGGGCACCCCGCTGCCTGTCCGCCCCTGACACCGACTCTCCACCGGAGGACCGCACATGACCGTCCAGGCATCACCCGCCAGTACCGACGCCTTCGTCACCGAGTGGGAGGAGTGGCACCGTCACAAGGACGCCACGCTCGCCCACGAGCACGGCTTCCTCGCCGTCACCGGCCTGTACTGGCCGGACGCGGAGCCGCAGCGGTTCCCCGGCGCGCCCGGCGTCTGGTCGGCCGGCGACGACGGGGTCACCGTCGAGCTGGACGACGGGGAGGAACTGGTCGTCGACGGCGCCACCGTGCGCGGCCGGCACCGCTTCGGCGTCCTCGCGGAGCGCGCCTCCGTCCACGCCGTCTGGGGCGACGCGGTGATCGAGACAGCGCGCCGGGGCGGCCAGGACGTGGTCCGGCCGCGTCACCCCGACCACCCGCTGCGCACCCAGTTCACCGGCACGCCCGCCTACGCGCCGGACCCGCGCTGGCGGGTCACCGGCACCTACGTGCCGTTCCCGGAGCCGCGTCCCACCACGGTGGGCGCCGCCGTCGAGGGGCTCGAGCACGTCTACGACGCCCCCGGGAAGGTCCGCTTCGTGATCGACGGGCAGGAGCTGGAGCTGACCGCGTTCGAGGCCGGCGGACCGGGCGACCTGCTGGTGCTGTTCACCGACGCGACGTCCGGTGTCACCACGTACGCCGCCAACCGGGCGCTGAAGATCGACGCGCCGGGCCCGGACAACCGTGTGGTGCTGGACTTCAACCGCGCCACCAACCTGCCGTGTGCCTACACCGACTTCGCGACGTGCCCCCTGCCGCCGGCGGAGAACCGGCTGCCGGTCGCGATCGAGGCCGGCGAGACGATCCCGTACGAGCGGAAGTCCGCCGCGGCCTGAGCACGCCACGACGCGGCCCCTCCGGATGCCGGAGGGGCCGCGTCGTGTTTCACGGTTCTACGGAACCGGATCGACCGGCTCCCATGGGAAGGGCGGGTCCGGCAGTGCGTGCCGGAGGGCGGGGGCCACCTCGGACTGGAAACGTTCGAGGGAGTCGCGGTGCACGGAGTCGGGCAGTCCGCCGGCGTCGGCGTGCACATGGAGGACGCTGTGCCCGAACCGCTCGTGGTAGCGGTGCACCTTGTCGACGATCTGCTGCGGGCTGCCGATCAGGGCGGAGCTGCGCTCGACGAAGTCCTCCACCGTCTCGAAGACCACGGGCAGCCCGGTCTCCTTCTGGAAGGCCAGGTTGGCCTCGAAGACCGGCCGGTAGGTCTCGACCGCTTCCTGGGAGGTGCGGGCGACCAGCAGCCCGGCCGTGCCGGCGCCGACCGTGAGCCGCGCCGGGTCGTGGCCGTAGTGCTCCCAGCGTTCCCCGTAGTGGTCGATCAGTTCGGCGTAGGGCTCGATGGGGTGGGTGACGTTCGCGGAGAACAGCGGGTCGCCGTGGCGGGCGGCCAGGTCGACGGACTCCTTGCTGGTGGCGCTGCCGTGCCAGACGCGGACGGGCCGCTGGTAGGGGCGCGGCCAGACCTCGGCGTCCTTGAGCGGCGGGCGGAAGCGGGTGTCGGCGGTGATCCTGTCCTGCCGCCAGATGCGGCGGAAGACGTCGTAGCTCTCGGCGTTGCGGTCCCACTGGTCCTCGGGGGTGACCTGGAACAGCTCGCGCTGGGCGGTGCCGTTGCCCTTGCCGATGATGAGGTCGAGCCGGCCCTCGGAGAGGTGGTCGAGGGTGGCGTAGTCCTCGTAGGCGCGCACCGGGTCGAGCAGGCTGAGCGTGGTGACCGCGGTGAAGAGGCGGATGCGGCGGGTCAGGGCCGCGAGGTGGCCGAGGACGACGGTGGGCGCGGAGGAGAGGAAGGGCCGCTCGTGCCGCTCCCCCACGCCGAAGCCGTCGAAGCCGAGCTCCTCGGCGAGGACGGCGTTGTCGACGACCTCGCGGAAGCGGTCGTGGGTCGGCTTGAGCACTCCCGTGACGGGGTCGGGGCGGTGGACGATCAGGGTGACCGCGAGGAACTTCATGAAGCGGCCCGCCGGTCGTCGAGGTCGTCCGGGTGGGCGAGGCCCAGGTGGTGGCGGAGGGTGGGGCCCTCGTAGTCGGTGCGGAAGACGCCGCGTTCCTGGAGCAGCGGGACGACCTTGTCGGCGAAGGCGTCGAGGCCGGTGGGGGTGACGTGCGGGACGAGGATGAAGCCGTCGCTGGCGTCGTTCTGCACGTACTCGTCGATGGTGCGGGCGATGGTCTCGGCGGAGCCGATGAAGTTCTGCCGGTTGCCGGTCTCGATGACGAGGTCGCGGATGGACCAGTTGTTGGCGGCGGCCAGTTCGCGCCACTCGCGGGCGGTGGCCAGCGGATCGCGGTACATGCGGACCTGGGCTCGGCCCTCGGCGATGTGACGGCTGCTGACGTCCGGGTCGATGTCGGGCAGCGGACCGTCGGGGTCGTAGCCGGAGAGGTCCCGGTTCCAGACGAACTCCAGGTGGCGCAGGGCGGTGGCGCCGCTGACCTGCTGGCGGCGCACCGCCTTCGCCAGCTCCCGCGCCTCCTCGTCGGTGTCGGCGAGGGTGAAGGTGGCGGCGGGCAGGATGAGCAACTGGTCGGGCCGGCGGCCGTACTTGGCGAGGCGCCGCTTGACGTCGGCGTAGAAGGCGCGGCCGGCGTCGAGGGTGGCGTGGCGGCTGAAGATGGCGTCGGCGTCCGAGGCGGCGAACTCGCGTCCCTCCTCGGAGTCCCCCGCCTGGAAGATGACGGGGCGGCCCTGCGGGGAGCGCGGGACGTTGAACCGGCCGTGGATGTCGAAGTGCTGTCCTCGGTGGACGAAGGCGCCTGCCTTGGCGTCGCTGAGGAACTGGCCGGTCTCCTGGTCGGCGAGGATCTCGTCGCCGCGCCAGGAGTCGAAGAGTTCGTGGGCGGTGGCGAGGAACTCCTTGGCGCGGGAGTAGCGCTCCTGCTGCGGCAGGAAGCCCCCGCGGCGGAAGTTCTCGCCGGTGAACGCGTCCCAGGAGGTGACGACGTTCCAGGCGGCGCGCCCGCCGGAGAGGTGGTCGAGGCCGGCGAACTGGCGGGCCACCTCGTACGGTTCGTTGAAGGTGGAGTTGATGGTGCCGGTCAGTCCGAGGTGGTCGGTGACGGCGGCGAGCGCGGACAGCACGGTGAAGGTGTCGGGGCGGCCGACGACGTCCAAGTCGTATATTTGGCCGCCCTGTTCGCGGAGCCGTAGCCCTTCCGCGAGGAACAGGAAGTCGAACTTGGCGCGTTCGGCGGTGCGGGCGAAGTGCGCGAAGGAGCTGAACTCGATGTGGCTGCCGGACGCGGGGTCGCTCCACACGGTGGTGTTGTTGACGCCCGGGAAGTGGGCGGCGAGGTGGATCTGCTTCAGCGGCTTGCTCATGGCGGTGGTCGTTCCTCCGGCTCAGGCGGTGGTGTAGCGGTTGGCGGGCCGGGGCAGACCCAGCAGGCCGCGCAGGGTGCCGGCCTCGTAGGCGCGGCGGAAGGCGCCGCGGCGCTGGAGTTCGGGGACGAGGCCGCGGGTGATCGCCGGGAGGTCGTGGCCGTGGACGGCGGGCCGCAGCCGGAACCCGGTGAGCCCGGCCGCCTGGAACTCCAGCAGGAGGTCCGCGAGTTGGGCGGGGGTGCCGGTGAAGACGCGGGCGTCGGGCGTGTACGGCTCCCCGGCGAGGTCGTCCAGGCGGGCGCGGCGGGCGGCGGCCTCGGCCGGGTCGTCGTCGAGGAAGACGGTGAGGTCGCCGAAGACGTGCAGGGGTTCCGCGGCGCGTCCGGCGGCCTCCTGCTCCTCCCGGACGGTGGCGACGATGTCCCGGGCCTGGCCGGCGTCGTGCGGGGTGACGTAGCCGACGTCGGCGGAGCGGGCCACCAGGCGGTAGGGGACCGTGTCGTGGGCGAGCGCGCTGACCAGGGGCTGGCCCTGCGGCGGGCGGGGGGTGATGGAGGGGCCCTTGACGCTGAAGTGCCGTCCCTCGAAGTGGATGTGGTGCAGCTTGTCCCGGTCGATGAAGCGTCCGGTGGCGACGTCGCGGATCTCGGCGTCGTCCTCCCAGCTGTCCCAGAGCCGACGCAGCACCTCGACGTAGTCGGCGGCCTCGTCGAACAGTTCGGTGACCCGGTACCGGACGGCCGGGTCCTCCCAGGAGTCGATCCGGGGGACGGTACGGCGGCCGAAGTGGGCGGCCTCGTCGGGGCGGGCGGTGATCTGCACGCGGACGCCGGCCCGGCCGGTGCTGACGTGGTCGAGGGTGGCGATCGCCTTGGAGAGGTGGAACGGCTCGGTGTGGGTGACCACGGCGGTCGGGACGAGGCCGATGTGCCGGGTCAGGGGGGCGATCCGGGCGGCGGTGAGGACGGCGTCGAGGCGGCCGCGCACCTGGTCGGTGCGGTCGTCGGGTTCGAGGAAGCGGGAGGTCTGGGGGCCGAGGCCGTCCTCCAGGGTGACGAAGTCGAGCAGGCCGTGTTCGGCCTCGGCGACCAGGTCGGCCCAGTAGCGGGCGGTGAACAGCTCGCGGGGGCGGGACACCGGTTCCCGCCAGGAGGCAGGGTGCCAGCCGGTGCCCTCCAGGGCGACGGCGAGGTGCAGGGGTGATGCGGGTGTCGGGGACATGTCGGTGCCTTCCAGGAAGTCCGTGGCGGTGGCGGGGTCGGGGGCGCGGGGACGGCGGGGAGCGCCGTCCCCGCGCCGGGGTCCGGTGGTCAGCTCGCGGTCCTGGGCAGACCGGGCGGGTTGATCTCGGACGTGGTGACGGCCTCGTCGGACAGGCCCCAGCGCTTCAGGACCTTGGCGTAGGTGCCGTTCTCGATGACGTGGTCGATCGCCTCGGCGAGGGGCTCGACCAGTCCGCTGTCCTTCTTGGTGGCGGCGGCGATGAGGCCCTGGAGGTCGGCGCCGGCGCCGGAGTAGGTCCCGACGACCTCGGTCCTGCCGGTGGTCGCGGCGTGGTAGGCGGCGGTGGGGTTGGGGCCGAGGTAGACGTCGATGCGGCCGGACTGGAGGGCGAGGTAGGTGTCGCTGTCGTTCTGGTAGTACTTGATGTCCACCGGTTCGCGGCCGGCCCGCTCGTTGTCCTTGCTCCACTCGATGAGCAGCTTCTCCTGGTTGGTGCCGCTGCTGACCGCGACGGTGAGGCCGGCCACGTCCTCGGGTCCGTCGACCTTCAGTCCGCTGCCCTTCTTCGCCTCGAAGCCGAGATTGTCCTCGCGGTAGGTGGCGAAGTCGTACTTCTCCTTGCGTTCTTCGGTGACGGTGATGTTGCTGAAGCCGGCGTCGTACTTGCCGCTGTCGATGCCGACGAAGATGTTCTCCCAGGAGACGGGGTTGAGCCGCAGCTCCAGGCCGAGGACGTCGGCGACCAGGGAGGCGATGTCGGGTTCGACGCCGATGACGGTCTTGTTGTCGGTGGCCACGAAGGTGAGCGGCGCGGCGGAGCCGGAGGAGTTCACCACCTCCAGCGTGCCTCTCCTGCGTACCTCCGCCGGGACCTTGGCGGCGATGGCGTCGACCTTGTCGGTGCGGACGCGGTCCTGGTCGGCGGTCAGGTTGATCTTGGTCTTGCCGCCGTTGCCCGAGTCGACCTCGGTGGTGCCTCCGTCGTCGGGGTTGCCGCAGCCGGCGAGGGCGAGGGCGGAGGTCAGGGCGAGCACGGCGGCGGTGCGGCGGAGGGTGGAGGGGGACACAGGGGTGCTCCTTGCGTGCGAGAGGGACGGGCGGGGCGGTCAGAGGACCTTGGAGAGGAAGGCGCGGGTGCGCTCGTGCTGCGGCTTGTCCAGGACGGCCGAGGGCGGCCCCTGCTCCACGACGACTCCGCCGTCCATGAACACCACGGTGTCGGCGACCTCGCGGGCGAAGCCGATCTCGTGGGTCACGACGATCATGGTGGTGCCGGTGCGGGCCAGGTCCTTGATGACGTCGAGGACCTCGCCCACGAGTTCCGGGTCGAGGGCCGAGGTGGGCTCGTCGAACAGCAGCACCTTCGGTTCGAAGGCGAGTGCGCGGGCGATGGCGACGCGCTGCTGCTGTCCGCCGGAGAGCTGCCGCGGGTAGGCGTCGGCCTTGTCGGCGAGACCGACGCGGGCGAGCAGCCGCCGGGCCGTCCCCACGGCCTCCTTGCGCGGGCGGCGCAGGGCGGCGACGGGCGCCTCGACGAGGTTGTCGAGCACGGTGAGGTGCGGGAAGAGGTTGAAGTTCTGGAAGACGAACCCGATGTGGGTCCGCTGCTTCAGTACGTCCTTCTCCTTCAGTTCGTGCAGCCGGTTGCCGGAGCGGCGGTAGCCGATGAGCTCGCCGTCGATGCTGATCCAGCCCCGGTTGACCTTCTCCAGGTGGTTGATGGTGCGCAGCAGCGTGGACTTGCCGGAGCCGGACGGGCCGAGGACGACGGTGACCTCGCCGGCCCGGACCCTCAGGTCGACGCCGCGCAGCACCTCCAGCGGGCCGAAGCTCTTGTGGACGCCGCGCACGTCCACCATGACGTCGCTCATCGGATGTCTCCCAGGGGCTTGAACGGTACGACGGGCCGGTTGCGCTGCGCCGCGGCCGTGCGCAGGGTGCGGACGAAGCGGCGGGCGCGCTGCAGCGGGGTGGGCGGCGGGGTGCGGTCGGCGCCGCGGGCGTAGCGGCGTTCCACGTAGTACTGGACGACCGACAGCAGGGAGGTCAGGACGACGTACCAGGCGGTGGCGACCAGCAGCAGGGGGATCACCCGGCCGTTGCGGCCGTAGATGACCTGCACCTGGTAGAAGAGCTCGCCGATGGACATCACGTAGACCACCGAGGTGCCCTTGAGCAGCCCGATGATCTCGTTGCCGGCGGTGGGCAGGATGGCGCGCATGGCCTGCGGGAGGACGATGCGCCGGATCTGCCGCAGCCGGGGGATGCCGAGCGCGGCGGCGGCCTCCAACTGGCCCTCGTCGACGGCGAGGACGCCGCCGCGCACGATCTCGGCGGCGTAGGCGGCCTGGTGGAGGGTCAGGCCGATGACGGCGGCGCCGATGGTGCCGATGATGCTGTTGCTGTCGACGGACCAGAACACCGGGCCGAAGGGGATGCCGAAGCCGAGCCGGTCGTAGAGGGCGCTCAGGTTGAACCAGAACACCAGCTGCACGATCATCGGGATGGACCGGAAGATCCAGATGTAGGTCCAGGCGACGGTCTGCAGCACGGGGCTCCGGGACAGCCGCATGAAGGCGAGGACGGTGCCCAGCAGGAAGCCGAGGACGGTGGCGTAGGCGGTGAGCTGGAGCGTCACCCACACCGCCTGGACGATCGTCTCGGACAGCACGTAGTCCCGGAAGACGTCCCATTCCCAGACGGGGTTGGTGGCCAGGCCGTGGGTGAACTGGGCGACCAGCACGACCACGGCGACGGCCGCGACCCAGCGGGCGTAGTGGCGGGCGGGGACGACCTTCAGGCCCGCCGGGTCGTCCGGCAGGGGCGGGGCCGGGGCGCCGGGGGCGGCCGGGCCGGGTGGCGCGGTGTCGGTGGTGGATGCCATGGCGTGGTTCCTGCTCGGCTCAGAGGTGTTCGCGCGGGTTGATCTCGGAGGCGTCGATCGCCGAGGCGGTGGTGCCCCACTTCTCGAGGATCCGGGTGTACGTGCCGTTCTTGATCAGTTCGTTGACGGCGGCCTGGAACGCCTTGGTGAGCGGGGAGCCCTTCTTGAAGGCGAAGCCGACGTCGAGGCGGTGGAACTCGCCGAGGAACTCGGTCTGCGAGGCGGGCTGCGAGGCCTGGTGGCGCAGGCCGTTGATGGTCGACATGATGACGTCGATGCGGCCCTGCTGGAGCGCGGTGAGGGTGGCGCCGTTCTCGGCGTAG
Source organism: Streptomyces sp. P9-2 (assembly GCF_051903975.1). NCBI lineage: Bacteria > Bacillati > Actinomycetota > Actinomycetes > Kitasatosporales > Streptomycetaceae > Streptomyces > Streptomyces sp. P9-2. Next base: position 6,206,123 of record NZ_CP192633.1, on the reverse strand, counting down.
ACCTTCACGTCGTACGGCTTCTTGCCGGCCTTGGCGCAGACGCCCTTCTCGGCGGTGAGGGTGGCCTCGAAGGTGGTGCCGGCGCCGGTGCCGATGGTCAGGCCGCACAGCTGGACCAGGTCGGTGATCTTCTTCTTGCCGAGCTCGGTGTCGCCCTTGCGGACGGCGAAGCCCTGGCCGTCGTTGATGTAGGTGACGAAGTCGATGGTCTTGAGGCGTTCCGCGGTGACGCCGAAGTTGCCGGTGCCGACGTCGTACTTGCCGCTGCCGAGGGCGGGCAGGATCGTCTCGAAGGAGGCGTCCTGCCGCTGGAGCTCGATGCCGAGCACCTTGGCGACGGCGTCGGCGATGTCGATGTCCTGGCCCTCGGGGTCCTTGTCGGTGCCGTTGGGGTAGTAGGCGCCGGGCGGGAAGCCGACCGAGCTGCCGACGCGGAGCGTGCCGGCCTTGCGGACGTCGGCGGGCAGCAGGGCGGCGATCGCGTCGACCTCGCGGACGTCGGCGACGGGGTCGTCCTTCGGAGCGGCCTGGGCTCCCGCCGGGGCCGTGCCGTCGGTGTCGCCCGAGCCGCAGGCGGTGAGGGCCAGCAGCGGGAGCAGGGCTAGTGCGGCGGCGCGGGGGAGTCGGGTTCTGAGCTTCACGGGCGGGAGGCCTTTCGGGTGTGCGGCGGGGTCGCGGCGCGTTCGGGGCGGGCCGGGCGGGCGAGGTGTTTCTCGAAGGGCAGCGGGCCGATGGTTTCCGGGTCGGCGTCCGTGTCGAACAGGGGCGTGTAGCCGGTGGCCAGGTAGAGGCCGCGGGCCTCGGGCTGGCGCGGTCCGGTGGTGAGGTGGACGCGCCGGTAGCCGCGGGCGTGGGCGACGCGCTCCAACTCGCCGACGACGCGGCGGGCGAGGCCGCGCCGGCGGTGCGCGGAGTGCGTCCAGATGCGCTTGAACTCGGCGGTGTGCGCGTCGTAGCGGCGGAAGGCGCCGCCGGCGACCGGCTCGCCCCGCTCCAGGAGCAGCAGCAGGGCGCCGCCGTGCGGGGCGGTGAACTCCTCGTCGGGGTAGCGGGACAGCTCGGCGTGGGCGTCGCGGCCGTAGCGGGAGGAGTACTCGTCGCCGAGTTCCCGGAGCAGCGGGCGCACCCGGGGGTCGGACACCGGCACTTCGACGAAGGTGAACTCGACTTCTTCAGGCGTCACTTGGGTGAAAATGGGCGTGGCCTCTCGGGGCGTCCCGGACCGCACACGCACGCATGGCTGGACCACGGGTGGGCTGCGACCGGAGATGACGAACCGTCGGACGGACGGGTGAAGGGATGCGTGACGACGCCGGACGTCGGGAGATTCAGGGGTGCGGCAGCGCGCGTGGGAGAAGAACTCGGCCCGCGACGGGGTCACCGAGGGAGGGAAGGGCCGGTCGGACGGCCCGCTGCCGAGTCAGGCGCAACACGCGGCGGACCACACTCGACCGAAGTCGATGTGGTCGCGCGTCACCAAGCGCTGCTGGGCATTCATGCGACATATTGAGCAGTACATCGCGCCGCACGTCAAGCGTCGCTCGGATGCCGGGACGCCGGCCCGGCGCTTCGGGACGCACGGGCCACCGGCCTTCGGGACGCGCTGTTGACACGGCGTGGCCACAGGCGCTTACGATCGGCGACGGACGCGCCGCCCGTGGGAACGGGTGTCCGCTCCGGCCGCGTTGAGGGACGCGGCGCATGTGACGACGCCGGACCCCGGCGCACCGTGCCCGCGCGGGCAGCCACTGCCGCGCCGTGGGCCACGGGTTGCAGCCGGGCGGTCATCCACGTCTGCGCCCCTCCCCCGGAGAGTCCTTCGATGGTCATGCCTCCCGGCGTCACGCCGGCCCCTGCCGCGGTCCCGCCGAGAAAACAGCCGGAGACCGCCGCCCCCGACACGGACGTGCCGCGGATCGTGCCGCGCCGGAACGTCGGCCGCTGGATCAGCGCCGGTCTCGCCCTGCTGCTGTTCGCGATGGTCCTCAACTCGGTCGTCCGCAACGACGCCTTCCAATGGAGCGTGGTGGGGCAGTACTTCACCACCTCCGCCGTGCTGGACGGACTGCTGCTGTCGCTGTGGCTGACCGCCGTGGTGATGGTTCTGGAATTCCTAATCGGCACCGTGCTGGCGGTCATGCGGCTGTCCGGCAACCCGGTGCTGCGCACGCTCAGCTGGGGCTACATCTGGATCTTCCGGTCCACGCCGCTGCTGGTGCAGCTGCTGTTCTGGTTCAACATCGGCGCGCTGTACCCGACGCTCGGCCTCGGCGTCCCGTTCGGCCCGCAGTTCGTCACCGTGCAGACGGTCAACCTGCTCGGGCCGACGCTGACCGCGGTGATCGGGCTGACCCTGCACGAGAGCGCGTACGCGGCCGAGGTGGTGCGCGGCGGCATCCTCTCGGTGGACTCCGGACAGACCGAGGCGGCGCAGGCGCTCGGGCTGAGCCGGCGCCGTACGCTGCGCCGGATCGTCGTGCCGCAGGCGATGCGCTCCATCGTGCCCACCGCGGGCAACATGCTGATCGGCACCCTGAAGGGCACGAGCATCGTCAGCGTGCTGGCCGTGCACGACCTGCTGTACTCGGTGCAGCTGATCTACAACCAGACGTACCAGATCATCCCGCTGCTGATGGTCGCCACCCTGTGGTACATCGCTGTCACCACGGCGCTGAGCATCGCCCAGTTCTACGTCGAGCGGTACTACGCGCGCGGCAACTCCCGTTCGCTGCCGCCGACTCCGCTGCAACGGCTACGTTTCCAGCTGACCGCGCTGCGGCTGTGGCTGCGCAGGGCGACCGCGGCCGACGCCCGTCCGGCGATCGGCGGTGACCGGTGAGCGGCCCTTCCGCGCCCGCGGTGCTGGCCGTCGTCGGCGCGGGACCGCGCGCCACCGGTCTGCTGGAGCGCATCGCCGCCAACGCACCCGAACTCTGGGACGGCACAAGGGCGTTGCACATCCAGCTGATCGATCCGCATCCGCCGGGACCGGGGCGGATATGGCGGCACGAGCAGTCGGGGCTGCTGCGGATGAACTCGATGGCGGAGGACGTCACGATGTTCACCGACGAGTCGTCCACCATCGAGGGCCCGGTGCGGCCGGGACCTTCGCTGGCCGAGTGGGCGGCCCAGTTCTCCGGCCGGGGCCCGCGCCACGCCCCGTACGCCGAGCCCGCCGACCCGGAGGTGCTCGCCGAGCTGCGCGCGCTGGACCCCGCCGACTTCCCGACCCGCCGTGCCCAGAGCGCCTACCTGGACTGGGTGTTCCGCCGGGTGCTGACCGAGCTGCCGGCGTCGGTCACCGTCGAGTGGCACCGCACCACGGCGACCTCGGTAACCGGTCCCCCCGACGGCCCGCAGGAGGTGCGCCTGGACGGCCGGGACACCCCGCTCACTGCCGATCTGGTGGTCCTCGCCCAGGGGCACATCGGCGCCGAACCGGCGGCTGAACACCGGGCGTTCGCCGACTTCGCCCGCCGGCACGGCCGCTTCCATCTGCCGCCGGAGTTCTCCGCCGACGCCGACCTGTCCGGGCTGCGGCCCGGCGAGCACGTCCTCGTGCGCGGCTTCGGGCTGGCCTTCGTCGACCTGATGTCGCTCCTCACGGAGGGACGGGGCGGCCGGTTCCGCACCCGCCCCGACGGCACCCTCCACTATCTGCCGTCGGGCCGGGAGCCCGTGCTGCACGTCGGGTCGCGGCGCGGGGTGCCGTACCACTCCAAGACCCGCTACCGGCTCCAGGGACCGCGCCCCGCGCTGCCCCGCTACTTCGGCCCCGGCGCGGTGGACGCGCTGCTCGCCGAGAACCGCCCGCTGGACCTGCGGCGGGACGTGTGGCCGCTGATGGCGAAGGAGATCGGCTACGGCCACTACCACGAGCTGTTCCACGCCCACCCCGGCCGCACGACGCTCCCCTGGGAGGACTTCGCCGCCGCCTACGACCGACTGGGCTGGTACGACCCGGACATGACGGAGCTGGTCGCGTCGGCGGTGCCGGACCCGGCGGACCGGCTGGACTTCGAGGCGCTGGACCGGCCGCTGGACGGACTGGCCTTCGCCTCACCGGACGCCTTCCAGGACCATCTGCGGACCTACGTCACCGAGGATGTCGCCCGCCGTGAGAACCCCGGGTTCAGCGCCGACCTCGGGGCGTTCCTCGCCCTGCTGTCCCTCTACGGGCAGCTGCCCCGCCTGGTGGGGTCGGGGCGGCTGACCGCGCGGTCCGTGGCCGAGCAGCTCGACGGATGGTGGCAGGGGTTCTTCAGCTTCCTCGCCTCGGGCCCGCCCGGTTTCCGGCTGCGTCAGCTGCTCGCGCTGTCCGAGGCGGGCGTGGTCCGCTTCCTCGGCGCGGACGTACGGATCGCCGCCGACGAGTCCACCGGCACCTTCACCGTGACCAGCCCCACCGTCCCCGGCCACACCACCCGCGCCACCGCCCTGATCGAGGCGTACCTGCCGCATCCCAGCCTCGACCGCACCGAGGACCCCTTGCTGCGCGACCTGCACCGTTCCGGGGCGGTCGCCGAGGAGGTCGTCACGGACCCCGCGTTCACCCACCGCTCGGGACTCCTCACCGTGTCCCCCGCCGACGGACGGCTCGTCGACCCGTCGCTGGGCGGGCCGCACCCGCGGCGCATCGCGCTGGGCGCGCCCACCAACAGCCGCGCCGTCGCCGCGTTCGCCCGGCCCCGCACCGACTCCCCGGGCTTCCGGCAGAACGACGCGGTGGCCCGGGCGCTGCTGCGCACCCTGGCGGAGGTGTCGCCGACGGCCGACCACGCGTCGGTCGCCGTGTGACGGGCGCCCCGGAGCGGCCCGTGGTTCGCCCTCGTCCGCCCTCGTCCGTGCTGGCTCCGGCATGACCGGCCCTGATCGGGGCAAACGGTCCGCCTGGAACCGGGGAGGACACCATGACGATGACGGAGCAGCCGGCCGGGCGGACGGAGAACGGACACGCCTGCTGCGGACACCACGACGACGGCGCCGCGCGGCACGGCGCCGAGCCGCCGGAGCCGGCGCGTGAGCGGGTGAACCGCCGCTGGAACGAGATACTCCAGGAGACACGTGTCACGCAGACAGGTGTCCAGATCCTCTTCGGTTTCCTGCTGAGCGTGGCGTTCACCCCGCTGTTCCGTGAGCTGGAGACGCCGGACAAGGTCATCTACGTGATGACCGTGGTGTTCGGCGCCGCCGCCACCGGGTCGCTGATCGCGCCCGTGTCCATCCACCGCTTCCTGTCCGGGCAGCGGATGAAGGACGAGGTGGTGGAGGCGGCCGGACGTCTGATGGTGTGCGGGATGGTACTGCTGGCGCTCACCATCGGCTGCACGCTGCTGCTGATCCTGCGGTTCGTGGTGCCGGGCGTGCTCGCCGAGGTGCTGGTGGGCGCGGTCATGCTGTGGTTCGGGCTGTGCTGGTACGTGCTGCCGCTGCGGCTGCGGCGCAAGGCCGCCCGCAGGGCGGAACGCGAGCAGGCCTGACGGCCATCCGCCTTGGTGAAGGGGCCGCAGCCGCGATGACCGCCGAACGTGAGATCACCTCGCCCGTCGACCTGTGCCTCCCCGACGGGCGGCTGAACCCGGCGGCGGTCGGCTGGACGCGGCGGCCGCTGCACCGGGCGAACCTGCGCGGCTGGGGTCGCGCCAAGCGCTGGGAGTACTGGGGCATCGTCACCCCGACCCACATCGTCGGCCTGGTCGCGTCCTCCCTCGACTACGCGGGCACGCACGGCGTGTACGTGCTGGAGCGGGCCACCGGCCGCGAACTGGCGAAGGACGCGGTGACGCCGCTGGCGCGCGGCGTGCGCATGCCGGACCGCAGCGGGGAGGGGACTGCGTCCGCGCGGGGCGGCGGGGTGACGGTGGCGTTCGTCCAGCACGCGGAGGGCACCACCCTCACGGCCGCCGCTCCCGGTGTCCGGCTGGAGGCCGAGGCGCCCCTGGTGCCGGGGCACGAGTCGCTGGGCGTGGTCGTGCCGTGGAGCGAGCGCCGGTTCCAGTACACGCTCAAGGACCTCGGCCGCCCGGTGCGCGGCCGTCTTCAACTCGGTTCTCGGGAGGTCACGTTCGGCGCGTCCGACTCGTTCGCCGTCCTGGACCACGGGCGCGGCGAGTGGCCGTACTCCGTGTCCTGGAACTGGGCGGCGGGCTGCGCGCCGGGGCGGGCGGTCCAGTTCGGCGGGCGGTGGACCGACGGCACGGGCTCCACGGAGAACGCCCTGTTCGTGGACGGCCGGCTGCACAAGATCGGTGACGACCTCGTCTGGGAGTACGACCGTGCGGACTGGCTGCGGCCGTGGCGGATCACCGGGCCCCGGGTGGAGGCGGAGTTCCGCCCCTTCCACGTACGGGCGGCCAGGACAAGCCTGTTGGTGGTGTCCAACGACACCCATCAGTGTTTCGGGAGCTTCACGGGGCGCGCCCGCGCCGACGACGGCTCCTGGGTGGATCTCGACGGGCTCACCGGCTGGGCCGAGGAGGCCCGTAACCGGTGGTGAACGCGTCCTGCCCGTGACGCGCGTGCGTCACGGGCAGGGCGGGACGGCTCGGGTCAGCCGCTCTTGCGGCGGAACGACCGCTGGCTGGTCGCCGGTCCGTGCGTGGCACGCACCTTGGACGCGTTCGGGTTGCCGGCGGCCTCGGACGCCTCCGCCTGCGCGCCGCGCTTGCGCGCCAGCGCCTCGCGGAACTTGCGCTTGAGGTCGTAGGTGCCGTCGGCCTCCGGTGTGACCGGGGACGTCGCGGCGTCGGCCGGCTCCGAACCTTCCGTGGCGGGGGGTTCTGCGGTCATGGTGACCTCCTGGGTTCGGGGACGGACGGGCGAGCACAGCTTGTCACGCCCGGCGCCGTGCGGGCAGCGAATATCGCGGCGCGGTGCCGCTCAGCCGCCGCGGCGGACCTGCGCGGCCCGGCGGGCCTCGGCGAGCCTGCGTGCCTCGCCGGCCTTGCGCGACTTTCCGCCGCCGGAGCCGGTGCCGCGCGGGGCGCCCTTGCTGGTGCCGAGGCCGCGGAAGGGGGCGTTGACGTTCTTGGGGCGGGGCGCGGCGGGCCCGCCGTCGAGGGGGACGCCGGAGGGGGCCTTGGCTCCTGTGATGCGGGTCAGTACCGCCTCGCCGGAGCGGACCGGGGTGACGGTGGCCTTGATGCCGGCCTCGGCCAGCATGCGGAGCGTCTCGCGGCGCCCGCCGGACGCCACCAGCGTGACCACGCGGCCGGACGCGCCGGCGCGGGCGGTGCGGCCCGCGCGGTGCACGTAGTCCTTGGCGTCGGCGGGCGGATCGACGTTGACGACGAGGTCGAGGTCGTCGACGTGGAGGCCGCGGGCGGCGACGTCGGTCGCGACGAGGACGGTGAGGCCGCCCTCCTTGAACTGGGCGAGCGTCTTGGTGCGCTGCGGCTGGGACTTGCCGCTGTGCAGGGCCCCGGCGCGCACCCCGCTCGCCCGCAGATGGCGGGTGAGCCGGTCGACGGCGTGCTTCGTCTCGAGGAACAGCAGGACGCGGCCGTCGCGGGCGGCGATCTCCGTGGTGACGGCGTAGCGGTCGGGGCCGTGGACGACGAGGAGGTGGTGCTCCATGCCGGCCACCGCGGCGCCGGCCGGGTCGACGGAGTGGACGACGGGGTCGTCGAGGTGGTCGCGGACCAGCTGCCCGACGTCGCCGTCCAGGGTGGCCGAGAACAGCATGCGCTGCCCGTCGGGACGCACCTGGGCGAGCAGCCCGGACACCTGCGGGAGGAAGCCGAGGTCGCACATCTGGTCGGCCTCGTCCAGGACGGTGATCCGTACCCGGCCCAGGCGGCAGGCGTTGCGCTCGACGAGGTCGTGCAGCCGGCCGGGGGTGGCGACGACCACCTCGGCGCCCTGGCGGAGCTCGGCGATCTGGCGGCTGATCGACAGGCCGCCGACGACGGTCGCCATCCGCAGGCGCAGCGCCCCGGCGTACGGCTCCAGGGCCTGCGTGACCTGCTGGGCCAGCTCGCGGGTGGGCACCAGGACCAGGGCGAGGGGCTGCTTGGGTTCGGCGCGGCGGCCCGCGGTGCGGGTCAGCAGGGGGAGGCCGTAGGCGAGGGTCTTGCCGGAGCCGGTACGTCCGCGTCCCAGGACGTGACGTCCGCGAAGGGCGTCGGGGAGCGTGGCGGCCTGGATGGGGAAGGGTTCCCGTACGCCGAACCGGTCCAGGGTGCGCAGCACGGTCTCCGGCAGCCCGAGGGCGGCGAAGGAGGAGCCGTCCGGCGTTCGGGCGGGCGTGGCGGCTTCGGGGTGGAGCTGGGTCACGGGGGGAGCCTTCCGCAGGGGACGTGCCGAGGAAGGCCCGGCAAAAGGGTCACCTTATCACCCACCGGACGCGACCCGACCGGCGGCGGTGGTCCGTGCACCGGGTCAGCTCGGGCCGCCCGGCCTCTTGACGGTCGGTGTTACAAGTCAATAGCTTCAGTATCACCGTTGCACCAGGGGTCGCGTTGCCGACAGGAGGCATCAGCATGGGCCGTTACGGCCGGCTCGCCCGGATGCGGCAGATGGATCCGCAGCGGGACTTCGAGCAGATCTACCGGTGGATCACCCAGTACGAGTTCCCTCGCGACTACCTGCACGGCACGTCGGTCGCCTTCCTGCGCGACTACGGCGTCCCGCGCATCTCCCGACTGCTCGACCGTACGCAGGAGTTCGAGCGCGCGGGGCAGAAGCGGTACGACGACACGGTGCTGATCGCGTACGAGATGGTGCGCCACGGGACGGACTCGGAGCACGGCCGTGCCGCCGCCCGCCACCTCAACCGCATCCACGGCCGGTACCGGATCGCCAACGAGGACTTCCTGTACGTGCTGGCCACCACGGTGGTCGGCCCGAAGCGGTGGATCGACCGCTTCGGGTGGCGTCCGCTGTGCGCACAGGAGACCGAGAGTCTGGCCCTCGTGGGGCGGCGGATGGGCGAGATGATGGGCATCGCCCAAGTACCGTCCACGTACGCCGAGTTCGAGCGGCTGCACGACGACTACGAGCGGGAGACGTTCGCCTACGACCCCGCCAACCGCCGGGTCGCCGCGGCCACGTTACGCATCATGGCCGCGTGGTATCCGGCGCCGCTGCGTCGGATCGCGGTAAGGGCGTCACTGGCGGTGCTGGACGAACCGCTGCTGACGGCACTGGGGTTCCGGCCGCAGCCGGCGTGGGTACGGGGTGTGGTGCACCGGGCGCTGCGGCTGCGGGCGGCGTACATCCGGCTGCTGCCGGCCCGCCCGGAACGGTTCCCCCGCGGGCCTGAGCCCCGCACGTATCCGTTCGGTTGGACGTTGGACGATCTGGGTCCGCACTGGGCGCAGTCGCGGCCGCTGGAGCCGCTGGGGGACGAGAAGGCGACCGGCGCCGGGCCTGCGGAGGCGGGGCGCTCGGACGAGCCGCGGGAGCAGGAGCCACCGGACGAGAAGCCACCCGATACCGCGCCCCCGCGACCCTCCCCCGTCCGAGCACCCCGCAAGGAGACCCCATGACCGAGACCGCCCCGGACGCCGCGCCGCGCGCCGCCGCCGCTTCCCCCGCGCCGGCGTCCGCCGCGACTTTCACCACCCACTCCCCCGCCACCGGCGAGCGCCTCGCCGAGTACCCCGTGCACGGGCCCGAGGACGTCGCCCGGGTCGTGGCGCGGGCCCGGACCACGCAGACGGGGTGGGCCGAGCTGCCCGCGTCCCGGCGCCGGGAGCTGCTGCTGCGGTGGAAGAAGGCGATCGCCGAGAACCTGGACACGGTGGCGCGGACCGTCGCGCGGGAGACCGGGAAGCCGGTCGGCGACGCCGAGCTGGAGGTCGTGCTGACGCTGGAGCACCTGGCGTGGGCGGCCCGCAACGCCCGCCGTGTGCTGGGTCGCAGAGGCGTGCGGACGGGGCTGTTCACGGTGCACCAGCGGGCCTCGCTGGTGCACCGCCCGCTGGGTGTGATCGGCGTGATCGGCCCCTGGAACTACCCGCTCTACACGCCGATGGGCTCCGTCGGATACGCCCTCGCCGCGGGCAACGCGGTCGTGTTCAAGCCCTCGGAGCTGACTCCCGGCACGGGTGTGCTGCTGGCGGAGCTGTTCGACGCCGCCGCGCCCGAGCACGCGGGGCTGCTGACCACGGTCACGGGGGCGGCGGCGACCGGGGACGCGCTGGCCCGGTCCGGGGTGGACAAGGTGGCGTTCACGGGGTCGCCCGGCACCGCGCGGAAGGTCATGGCGGTGTGCGCGGAGACGCTGACCCCGTTCCTCGCCGAGTGCGGCGGCAAGGACGCGGTGATCGTCACCGCCGACGCCGACCTGGAGGCGGCCGCCGACGCGATCGTGTGGGGGCGCTGAGCAACGCGGGGCAGACCTGCGCGGGCGTGGAGCGCGTCTACGCGGTGCGCGAGGTGCACGAGGAGCTGTGCGAGAAGGTGGTGGAGAAGGCCAGGGCGCTGCGCACGGGCGCCGACGCGGACGCCGCATACGGGCCGATGACGCTGCCAGGACAGGTCGCCGTCGTCGAACGGCATGTGAGCGGAGCCGTGGCGGCGGGCGGCCGGGCGCTGCTGGGCGGGCCGGACTCCGTGCGCGCGCCGTACGTGGCGCCCGTGGTGCTGACCGACGTGCCGGAGGACGCGCCGGCGATGACGGAGGAGACGTTCGGGCCGGTGGTGACCGTCAACGCGGTGGGGAGCGTGGACGAGGCCGTGGAGCGGGCCAACGCCTCCCGCTACGCCCTCGGCGCGGCGGTGTTCAGCGGCAGCGGGCGCACCGGTGCGGCGATCGCGGCGCGGCTGCGCGCGGGCGCGGTGTCGGTGAACTCGGTGCTGGGGTTCGCGGCGGTGCCCGCGCTGCCGTTCGGCGGTTCGCAGGACTCCGGGTTCGGGCGGATCCACGGCGAGGAGGGGCTGCGGGCGTTCACCTCCGTGCAGTCGGTGACGGTGCAGCGATTCGCCCCGGCGATCGCGCTGACCTCCTTCTCGGTCCCGGCGGCCACCCGTGAGCGCGCGGTACGGCTGGCGCGTGCCCTGCACCGGCGACGCTGAACGCCCCGCGGACGCCTGACCGCGCCGTCGGCGCGGTCAGGCGTCCAGCAGCGGGGCCAGATAGCGCCGGGCGAAGTTCCGCGCCTGCTCCGCGTCTTCCATCTCGATGCAGCTGGACGGGTTGAGCAGGAAGGACACGGCGACCCGCACCATCAGCTCGGCGACCGGGCGCGGGTCCTCGTCGGGGCGCCCCTCGACCTGCTGCGCCCGGCGCAGATGCCCCGTCAGGTACTCGACGGTCGCGCCGAGCGAGGAGCCGCCCTGCACGGTCAGGTACGGCAGCACCACCTCGGGTTCGAGCCGCAGCATGCCGCCGAACAGGGGGTGGGCACGGGTGTGGCGCAGGGAGACGGCGAATCCCTCGATCACGCGCTCCTTCATGGTCGGCAGACCGGCCACCGCGGCGTCCAGCCGGGCGAAGAAGCGGCTCAGCTCGCGCAGCAGGGTCTCCTCGACCAGGCGGTCCTTGGTCTGGAAGCGCCGGTAGACGGTCACCCGGGAGACACCGGCCCGCTTGGCGACGTCGTCCACGGAGGAGCGGCGCACGCCGAGGAGGGTGAACTGCTCCAGTGCCGCGTCGAGGATGCGCCGCGCCGTGTCGTCCTCGGGCTCCGGCAGGGCGAGGGCCCGGGCGAGCCACGAGTCGTTCGTGTCAGTTCTCATGGTGCTCCTCACGATACCGGCGAACGACTCCCTCAGAGACGCTGATACAACTACCATAACTTTGTATCTGCAGAACGCGCCCCACCCGTACCGAGCCGCCGACCGGCACCGGACCCCGGAGGACCTGATGGGCAGTCGACTCACCGAGGAACAGGCCGCGTTCGCGGCGGCCGTACGCGACTTCGCCAAGCGCGAGTGCGGCACCCGAGAACAGCGTGACGCGCTGACGGACGGGGGCCGCGAGGCGCACCATCCGGAGCTGTACCGCCGGCTCGCCGACCTGGGCTGGCTGGGCATCTGCCTGCCGGAGGAGTACGGCGGCGCGGGCGGCGGCACGGCCGACGCCTGTCTGTTCCTGGAGGAGACGTCGTACGGGATGGTGCCGTGCGGCGGCTTCATCACCACGGTGATCACGGCGAAGGCGTACGAGCGGTTCGGCACGGAGCAGCAGCGGCAGGAGGTGCTGTCCGGTGTCGTCCGCGGGGACGTGCTGGCGATCGCGATGTCGGAGCCGGGGGCCGGTTCCGACGTGGGGGCGCTGCGCTGCCGGGCCCGGCAGCAGCGGGACGGCAGCTGGGTGATCGACGGCCAGAAGACATGGATCTCCAACGCGCACTGCGCCGAGAGCATCCTGCTGGTCGCCCGCACCGGCGAGGACAAGCACGGCGGGCTGACCATGTTCCATCTGCCCGCCGGCACGCCCGGCGTGGAGATCCGGGGCATCGAGACGATGCGCGGCCGGGAGGTCAACGACGTCTGTCTGACGGACGTACGGCTGCCCGCGGACTCGGTGGTGGGCGAGGTGAACGGCGGCTGGAAGCAGTTGATGGCCGGTCTCAACCACGAGCGGCTGTTCCTGGCGGCGAACATGCTGGGGCTGGCCCGCCGCGCCTTCGACGACGCGATCGCCTACGTCCGTGAGCGGGAGCAGTTCGGGCGGCCCGTCGGCTCGTTCCAGGCGATACGGCACCGCGTCGCGGACCTCGCCACGGAGATCGAGTGCACGCGGCTGCTGGTGCGCGAGGTGGCCCTGGACTGCGACGCGCACCCGGAGAAGCTGTTCCCGCGCGAGGCGTCGATGGCCAAGCTGAAGGCCACCGAACTCGCCAAGCGGGTCACGCTGGAGGGCATGCAGATGATGGGCGGCTACGGCTACACCACGGAGTTCGACATGGAGCGCCACCTGCGGGCCGCGGTCGTCTCCACGGTGTACGGAGGGACGAGCGAGATCCAGCGGGACGTCATCGGCAAGACGTACGGGCTCTGAGCCGGGGCGCACAAGAAGGCCGCCCGTCCCCTGACCAGAGGGGCGGACGGCCTTCGTCCTGTGGAGGGCGGTCAGTCGTGGTAGAGCGCGGTCAGGGCGTCGGTGTACTTGTCGCGGATGACGCGGCGCCGCATCTTCAGCGACGGCGTCAGCTCACCGGTCGCCGGGCCCCATTCCTCGGCGAGCAGCTCGTACCGCTTGACCTGCTCGGTGCGGTTGAGACGGGAGTTGGCGGCGGCGACCGCGCGGTCCACCTCCGCCCGCACCTCGGGGTGCCGGACCAGCTCGGCCAGACCTCCGTCCGTGTCGATGCCGTGCTTGGCGGCCCAGGCGGGCGCGGACTCCGGGTCGAGGACCAGCAGGGCGACCAGGTAGGAGCGGTTGTCGCCGTGGACCATCGCCTGACCGATCAGCGGGTGTTCCTTGAGGGCGTTCTCCACCAGGGCCGGCGAGACGTTCTTGCCGGTCGAGGTGATGATCATCTCCTTCTTGCGGTCGGTGAGCCACAGATAGCCGTCCTCGTCGAGACGGCCGATGTCGCCGGTGGCGAGCCAGCCGTCGGCGTCCAGCGCGGACGCCACGGAGCCGTCCGGCTGGAGGTAGCCGTCGAACACGGACGTGCCGCGCACCAGGATCTCGCCGTCTACGGCGATGCGGATCTCCACGGACTCCACGGGCCGGCCCACGGAGCCGAGCCGGAAGCCCAGCTTCGGGCTGTTGCTGGTGGCGACCCCGGTGGTCTCGGTCAGCCCCCAGGCGTCCATGATGACGATGCCGAACCCGGCCCAGAAGTTCACCACGTCGACCGGCATCGGCGCGGACGCGCTGGCCGACCAGGTCACCCGGTCCAGACCGCCGGCCGCCAGCATGGGCAGCAGCACCTCCTTGCGGACCCGCCGGTAGCGCTCCTCGAGCTCGGGCGGCGGGGTCTCGCCGCGCTCGCGGTACCGGACGTGCGTACGGGCCACCTCGAACGCCTCGTCGATGACGGCCCGTTGGTCGTCCGGCATCAGCGAGAGCACGGCCCGCACGGCGGCGGACAGCTTCTCCCAGATGCGCGGCACGCCGAAGAACTGCGCGGGACGCACCTTGCGCACCACCTCGCCGACCTTCGTCGGGTCGGCGCACAGATAGACGTGCGAGGCGCGGTGACAGGGCAGGTAGATGCCCAGCATGCGTTCGGCGATGTGCGCGAACGGCAGGTAGCAGATGTGCTCGACGTGCGGCGGGAGTTCCACCACGGCGTCCAGGGCGAGCGCGTTGGACAGCACCACCCGGTGGGTGAGGACCACGCCCTTGGGCTCTCCGGTGGTGCCCGAGGTGTAGACGACGGTGAGCGGGTCCTCGGGCCGGGCGGTGTCGAGCTCCTTGTCGAACTCGTCCGGCACCGGCGCCTGTTGCAGCGACGCGTACGGCACGTGCGTCGCCTCCGCCCCCGCGTCGGCCACCACCAGCCGTTCCAGCGGGGTGTCGGCGTCGGCCAGCAGCGGCTCCCACACCGGGAGGTGCTCCGCCCCGCCCACGACGGCGAGGCGGGCGCGGCAGTTGCGGGCGATGTGGGTGATCTGCTCGGGGGCGGCGGTGCCGTAGACGCTGACCGGGACCGCGCCGAGGCGGACCAGCGCCAGGTCCGACAGCCAGTGCTCGGGCCGGTTGGCCATGAGCAGCAGCACATGGTCGCCGCGGCCGACGCCGAGGGCCCGGTAGCCGGCGGCGAGGGTGCGGGTGTGCTCGTGGATCTCGCCCCAGGTGAGCGTGGTCCACTCGGCGTCCGGGTCCTCCGACTGCGAGGACAGGCCCGGCAGTTCGGGGTAGGCGTGCGCGTTGTGCGCCAGCAGCTGGGGCAGGGTGCGGTCGGCGGGGTCGTCGGGAAGGGCGCCTGCGGTGGGAGGTGGTGACGTCATCGGGGCCTCCTTGCGTTGCGGGTCGGGGAGAGAACGTCTGGGAGACCGGGGCGTGGGGGGAAGCCCCTGCGGGCGTACCCGGTGTCGGTGGGGAGGGGGCGGACGGTGCTCAGGCGTCGGTGAAGGTCTCGCCGCGCTCGGCCTTGCCCAGCAGCAGCCCGGGCGGCGTGAAGCGGTCGCCGTACCGGGCCGCGAGCTGCCGGGCGCGGGCGACGAAGCCGGGCAGTCCGCCGTCGTAGCCGTTGACGTACTGCAGGACGCCGCCGGTCCACGGCGGGAAGCCGATGCCGAGCAGCGAGCCGACGTTGGCGTCGGCCACCGACTCCAGGACGCCTTCCTCCAGGCAGCGGACCGCGTCCAGCGCCTCGACGAAGAGCATCCGCTCCTTCAGCTCGGTCAGGTCGGCGGGCTGCTTGGCGGGGTCGGTGAAGTGCTCGCGCAGTCCGGGCCAGAGGCCCGCGCGCCTGCCCTGCTCGTCGTAGTCGTAGAAGCCGGCGCCGCCGGACCGTCCGGGGCGGCCGAACTCGTCGATCATGCGGTCGACGACCGCGTCCGCGGGGTGCGGCTCCCAAGTACCGCCGTCGGCCTCGACCGCGCGGCGGTTCTCCTCACGGATCTTCCGGGGGAGGGTGAGGGTGAGTTCGTCCATCAGGCCGAGCACCTTGGCGGGGTAGCCGGCCTGGGCGGCGGCCTGCTCGACGGAGGCCGGTTCGATGCCCTCGCCGACCATGGCGACGCCCTCGTCGATGAAGCGGCCGATGACGCGGGAGGTGAAGAAGCCGCGCGCGTCGTTGACCACGATCGGTGTCTTGCGGATCTGCCGGACCAGGTCGAACGCCCGCGCCAGCGCCTCCGCCCCGGTCTTCTCGCCCTTGACGATCTCGACCAGCGGCATCTTGTCGACGGGCGAGAAGAAGTGCAGGCCGACGAAGTCGCGGGGCCGTTCGACGCCCTTGGCGAGCACGGTGATGGGCAGGGTGGAGGTGTTGGAGCACAGCAGGGCGTCCGGGGCGACCGCATGCTGGACCTCCTGGAACACCTGGTGCTTGAGGGCGGTGTCCTCGAAGACGGCCTCGATCACCGCGTCGCAGCCGGCCAGGTCGCCGGTGTCCGCGGTCGGGGTGATGCGGGCGAGCAGCGCGTCCGCCTTCTCCCGCGTCGTACGGCCGCGGGCGACGGCCTTGGCGAGGAGCTTCTCGGAGTAGCCCTTGCCGCGGGCGGCCGACTCGGCGGAGACGTCCTTGAGGACGACGTCGATGCCGGCGGCGGCGCAGGAGTAGGCGATGCCGGCGCCCATCATGCCCGCGCCGATCACCGCGACCTTGGTGACCGTGCGGGCCGGGACGTCCTTCGGTCGCCTCGCGCCGGAGTTGACCGCCTGGAGGTCGAAGAAGAACCCCTGGATCATGTTCTTGGTGATCTGCCCGGTGACCAGCTCGGTCAGGTACCGCGCCTCGATCTCGAAGGCCGTGTCCACGTCGACCTGGGCGGTCTCCACCGCCGCCGCGAGGATGTTGCGCGGGGCGGGGTACGGGGCGCCGCCGGTCTTCTTGCGCAGCAGGGCGGGCAGGGCGGGGAGCTGTGCGGCGAGCTTGGGGTTGGACGAGGTGCCGCCGGGGATGCGGTGGCCGGGGGTGTCCCAGAGCTGCGCGGACTCGGGGTGGGCGTCGATGAACGCCCTTGCTCGGCTGAGCAGTTCGTCGGGGTCGGAGACGATCTCGTCGACCAGGCCGTTCTCCAGGGCGCGGGCGGCGCCGTACTGGGTGCCCTCCAGGAGCACCTTCCGCAGGGCCTCCGTCACGCCGAACATGCGCACCGTGCGGGTGACGCCGCCGCCTCCGGGGAGCAGGCCCAGGGTGACCTCGGGGCAGCCGACCTTGGTGCCGGGGGCGTCCAGGGCGACGCGGTGGTGGCAGGCCAGGGCGATCTCGTAACCGCCGCCGAGGGCCGCGCCGTTGAGAGCGGCGACGACCGGCTTGCCCAGGGTCTCCATGACGCGCAGCGCCCGCTTGACGCGCATCCCCGCGACGTACGAGGCGCCGGCGGTGGCGGGTGTGACGGAGATCAGGCCGTGCAGGTCGCCGCCGGCGAAGAAGCTCTTCTTGGCGGAGGCGACGATCACGCCGCGCACGCTGTCGCGCTGCTCGGCGAGCCTCGCGGTGACGGCCTCCAGCGAGTCGATGAATGCCGCGTTCATGGTGTTCACCGACTGGCCGGGGTCGTCGAGGACGAGGGTGACGACGCCGGTGTCGTCCTGCTCCCAGCGGATGGTGGTGGACTCGATGCTCATGCGGATGCGCTCCTGGTGATCCGTGTGATCCATGTGATCCGGGGAGAGGGTTCAGAGGCGTTCGACGACCGTGGCGATGCCCATGCCGCCGCCGACGCACAGGGTCGCCAGCCCGTAGCGCTTGTCCTGGCGCTCCAGTTCGTCGACGAGGGTGCCGAGGATCATCGCGCCGGTCGCGCCGAGCGGATGGCCGAGCGCGATGGCGCCGCCGTTGACGTTCACCTTGTCCAGCGGGAAGCCCATGTCCTTCACGAACCGCAGCACGACCGCGGCGAACGCCTCGTTGATCTCGACCAGGTCGATGTCGTCCGCGGTCAGCCCGGCCTTGGCGAGCGCCTTGCGGGAGGCCGGCGTCGGTCCCGTCAGCATGATCGTGGGGTCGGCGCCGGACACCGCCCCGGAGACGATCCGGGCGCGCGGGGTGAGGCCGTAACGCTCACCGGCCTCGCGCGAGCCGACCGCGACGAGGGCGGCGCCGTCGACGATGCCGGAGGAGTTGCCCGCGTGGTGGACGTGCTCGATCTTCTCGACCCAGTGGTACCTCTGCAGCGCCACCGCGTCGAAGCCGCCCAGCTCGCCGATGACCGCGAACGACGGCTTGAGCTTCGCCAGCGACGCGGCGGTGGTGCCGGGACGCATGTGCTCGTCGTGGTCGAGGACGACGAGGCCGCTGCGGTCCCGCACGGGGATCACGGAGCGGTCGTAACGGCCCTCCTTCCACGCCGTGGCCGCCCGCTCCTGGGAGAGCGCCGCGTAGGAGTCCACGTCATGTCGGGAAAAGCCCTCGATGGTGGCGATGAGGTCGGCGCCGACGCCCTGCGGCACGAAGCCGGTGTCGTGGTTGGTGCGCGGGTCGGACGACCAGGCGCCGCCGTCGCTGCCCATCGGCACGCGGGACATGGACTCCACCCCGCCCGCGAGGACGAGGTCCTCCCAGCCCGAACGGACCTTCATCGCGGCCATGTTGACCGCTTCGAGCCCGGAGGCGCAGAAGCGGTTCTCCTGGACGCCGGCCACCGTGTCCGGCAGTCCGGCGAGGACGGCTGCGGTACGGGCGATGTCCGCGCCCTGGTCGCCCAGCGGACTGACCACGCCGAGGACGATGTCGTCCACCGCCGCCGGGTCGAGCCCGGGGAAGCGGGCGCGGATCTCGTGGATCAGGCCGACGACCAGGTCGACGGGTTTGGTGCCGTGCAGGGCGCCGTTCGCCTTGCCGCGTCCGCGCGGGGTGCGGATCGCGTCGTACACATACGCTTCGGTGCTCACCTCGGTTGCCCTTCCAGTCGGTTCAAGGGGGTGCGGAGCCGGCCGGTGCTCAGCGCAGCAGGGAGCGGCCGATGATCTCCTTCATGATTTCGGTGGTGCCGCCGTAGATCGTCTGGATGCGGCTGTCGAGGAACGCGCGGGCGACCTTGTACTCGCTCATGTAGCCGTAGCCGCCGTGCAGCTGGAGGCAGCGGTCGACGACGCGCTTGTTGAGTTCGGTGGCCCACCACTTGGCCATCGAGGCGTGCACGGCGTCGAGCCGGCCGTCGCTGTGGTCGGCGACGCAGCGGTCCAGGAAGGCGCGGGTGACGGCGTTCTCGGTGGCCATCTCGGCGATCTCGAACCGGATGTGCTGGAGCTTGGCGAGGGGCCTGCCGAACGCCTCGCGTTCCTTCACGTAGCGGGTGGTGACGTCGAGGATCTCCTCGGCCGCGGCCGCGGCGCCGACGGCGATGGCCAGCCGCTCCTGGGCGAGGTTGCCCATGAGGTAGGCGAACGCCTGGTTCTCCTCCCCCAGCAGGTTCTCCTTGGGGACGCGCACGTCGGTGAAGAACAGCTCGGCGGTGTCCTGCGCCTTCTGGCCGATCTTGTCGAGGTTGCGGCCGCGTTCGAAGCCCTCCGTGCCGCGCTCGACGACGAGGAGGCTCTGCCCGCCGCTGCCGCCCTCGGGGGTGGTGCGGGCGACCACGACGACGAGGTCGGCGAGGACGCCGTTGGAGATGAACGTCTTGGCGCCGTTGAGCAGGTAGTGGTCGCCCCGGTCGACGGCGGTGGTGCGGATGCCCTGGAGGTCCGATCCCGCGCCGGGTTCGGTCATGGCGATGGCGGTGACCAGGTCGCCGGAGGTGAAGCCGGGCAGCCAGCGGCTCTTCTGCTCGTCGTTGGCGAGACGGGTGAGGTAGGGGCCGACGATGTCGTTGTGCAGGCTGATCGCCAGTCCGGAGGCGCCGGCGCGGGCGAACTCCTCGATGAGGACGGCGCTGTAGCGGAAGTCGTCGATGCCCCCGCCGCCGTACTCCTCGTCGACGGCCATGCCGAGCAGTCCCTGGCGGCCGGCCGAGCGCCACACCTCGCGGTCCACCACCCCGTCCTTCTCCCAGCGTTCGTGGTGCGGGAGCACCTCCTTCGTCAGGAAGGTCCGCACCGTCTCGCGGAAGGCCTCGTGGTCGGGGCCGTACAGGCGTCGGTCCGGGGTGCGTTCCGGGGTGGTCACAGCCAGCTCCTCACGTGCTCGATCAGTCGGGCGGGATCAGGGCCGACGGGGGTGACGTTGAGCATGGTGACGCCCGCCTCGCGGAAGACCTCGACGCGGTCGCGCACGTAGCCCTCGGGGCCGGCCAGGCACAGCTGCTCCAGCAGTTCCGCCGGCACGACGGCCTCCGCGTCCTTCTTGCGTCCGGCGAGGTAGTGCTCCTGGATCGCGGCCGCGGCGGCCTCGTAGCCGTAGGAGCAGATCAGGTCGAAGTAGAAGTTGCGGCCGGGGGCGCCCATGCCTCCGACGTAGAGGGCGACGGTGGGCCGCATCAGGTCGCGTACGGCGGCCGCGTCGTCGCCTATGGCGAGCAGTCCGCCGGCGACGACCTGGAGCGGGCCGAGCGCCAGGTCGCGTCTGGCGGTGCCCTCGGCGAGGGCGGCGCCCCACACCTTCCCCGCGTGTTCGGGGGCGTAGAGGAACGGCAGCCAGCCGTCGGCGATCTCGGCGGCCGTGCGGACGCTGGCCGGACCGAGGGCGGCGAGGTGGACGGGGATGGTGTCGCGGACGGGGTGGTTGAGCAGCTTGAGGGGTTTGCCGAGGGTGCCGCCCTTCTCGGGCGGGACGGGCAGGTCGGTGATGCCGTGGTGCTCGATCACCTCGCGCCGCCAGATCCGCCGGCACAGTTGGATCACCTCACGGGCGCGGCCCAGGGGACGGTCGTAGACGCGGCCGTGCCAGCCCTCGACGACCTGCGGTCCCGAGGCGCCGACGCCGAGGATGGCGCGCCCGCCGCTGATCGCGTCGAGTCCCGCGGCGGTCTGCGCGATGAGCGCGGGGGTGCGGGAGTAGACGTTGAGGACGGCGGACCCGATGCGCATCCGCTCGGTCCTCGCGGCGAGGTATCCCATGATCGTCGGGGAGTCGAAGCCGTAGGCCTCGGCGACCCAGACGGCGTCGAGCCCGGCGGACTCCAGGGCGGCGGCCTTGTCGGCGGCGGTGCGCGGGTCCTCCGCGTAGGCCAGGGGTGAGGACAGTTCCATCAGCAGTGGTCCTTCAGCAGTTCGGGCACGTCCCAGTCGCGGGCCACGTCGTGGGTGTGGGCGCCGGGGACGGCCGGCGGGCGCCGGAGCGTGCCGGGTGTGCCGGAGAAGCGGGGGGCGGGGGCGGGCTGGGTGACGCCGTGCGCCTCGGTGTACGTGCCGCGCGCGGTGAGGTGCTTGTGGTCGGCCGCCTCGGTCAGGGTCAGCACGGGGGCGACGCAGGCGTCGGTGCCTTCGAAGAGGGCCGTCCAGCGGGCGCGGGTCGCGGTCCTGAAGCGGGCGGTGAAGGTGGCGCGCAGGGCGGGCCAGGTGCGCGGGTCGGCTCGGTCGGGCAGCTCGTCGGCGTCCAGGCCGAGCAGGGACACGAACACGGCGTAGAAGTGCGGTTCGAGGGCGCCGACGGCCATCCAGCCGCCGTCGGAGGTCTCGTAGACGGCGTAGTAGGGGCAGCCGCCGTCGAGCAGGTTGCGGCCGCGCGCGTCGCGCCAGGTGCCCTCGGCGAGCATGCCCCAGAACAGGCTGGTCAGGTGGGCGGTGCCGTCGACGATGGCGGCGTCCACGACCTGGCCGTGGCCGGTGGCGCGGGCGGTGAGCAGGGCGGCCAGGACGCCGGTGGTGAGGTAGAGGGAGCCGCCCGCGTAGTCGCCGAGCAGGTTGGCGGGGAAGACGGGCGGGCCGTCCGCGGCGCCGATCATGGAGAGGGCGCCGGCGGTGGCGATGTAGCCGATGTCGTGCCCGGCCAGGGAGGCGAGCGGGCCGTCCTGCCCCCAGCCGGTCATCCGGCCGTACACCAGCGCGGGGTTGGCGGCCATGCAGTCCTCGGGTCCGACGCCGAGCCGCTCGGCGACGCCGGGCCGGTACCCCTCGAGCAGGATGTCGGCGCGCGCCGCCAACGCCCTTACGGTTTCCGGTCCTTCGGACGTCTTGAGGTCGACGACGACGGACCGCTTGTTGCGGTTGGTCAGGTCACGGGAGGGGTCGCCGCCGAGCGGGCCGCGGCCGGGGCGGTCCACCCGCACCACATCGGCGCCCAGGTCGGCGAGGAGCATCGCGGCGAACGGTCCCGGTCCGATGCCGGCCAGTTCGACCACGCGCACACCGTCCAGCGGGCCCGCGGCGGTGCGGCCGGGAGGGTGGGTGGAGGTGGGGCTCATGGGTTCCTCTCTCGGTGCGCGGCGGACCCGCCGCCGGCGACCGGGGACTTACTGAGCGTTCGCTAAACGTAGGAGCGGGACGCGGAGCGGTCAACTCCCCGTGCGGGACTTGTTTTTCCGGGGTGCGCGGAGGAAAGTGGCTGCGGGTCGGCCGTCGTGCGCCACGATCTCCTGAACGATCGCTAAGCGGTGAGAGGGAGGTGGGCCGGACGCACCGCCGTACGATGACGCCGACCGCCGCAGCCCCGGAGGAGAGCCGTTGAACACCGCGCCCAGCCAGGAGACCACCCCGCCGGCCGGACACTGGCGCTCCTACGCCCCGCTCGACCTGCACCCGATCCTGATGCACGCCATGCGGGCCTTCAACGAGCAGGGCTACCACGGCACTTCGGTGCGGGACATAGCCGGCCGGGTCGGGGTGACCGTGCCCGCGCTGTACTACCACTACGAGAACAAGCAGGCGCTGCTGGCGACGCTCCTGGAGACGTCCATCAAGGACGTCCTGGACCGCTGCCGCGCCGCCGCCCGGGAGGCCGGGGACGATCCGCTGGCCCGCTTCTGCGGCATGGTCGAGTCGATCGTCCTGTACATGGCCCACCGCCGCCAACTGGCGTTCCTGGACACGGAGATACGCAGCCTGGAGCCGCAGAACCGGGCCCGGTACGTCGCCCTGCGCGACTATCTGGAGCACATGCTCCTGGACACGGTCGAGGAGGGCCGCGCCCAGGGCGTGTTCACCACGCCCATCCCGGCCGACGCGGTGCGCTCGGTGCTCGTGATGTGCCAGGGCGTCGCCAACTGGTTCCGCGAGGACGGCCCGCTCACCGCCGAGGAGGTCGCGGAGCGGCATGTGCTGCTGAGCCTCGGCACGGTGGGCCACGCGGCCGCGGTGACCGGCGACGTCGTCCTGCCGTTCCCGCGGCGGGCCCCGGCGGGACGGGGCACGGCGTCCCGCGCGTCGTCGGGCTGAGGCACTCCGGGTCCCGGCCGCGCCGGCCGCAGCACCGACCGACGAGAGGACACCTGTGATGGACGTGCACGAGGCGCGAGCCCTGTTCCGTGAGCTGACGGAGCGGGACGGCCGGGTCGACCCCGGCGAGCTCGACGCGATCTGGGCCGTGCTGCCGACGGTCCGCCCCAAGGAGATCCTGGGCGAGTGGAAGGGCGGCGAGTTCGACACCGGCCACCCGCTCAACGGCATGCTGGAGAAGGCGGGTTGGTACGGCAAGACGTTCCACTCGCTGCAGGACGCCAAGCCGCTGATGTGCCGGAACGAAGCGGGCGAGCTGTACTCGAACACCGAGCTGGGCCAGGGCGAGGCGAGCCTGTGGACGGTGGAGTTCCGCGGTGAGTCGACGGCCACGATGGTGTACGACGGGCGGCCGGTGTTCGACCACTTCAAGTGGGTGGACGAGGGCACGCTGCTGGGCATCATGAACGGCAAGGACGTGCGGGACGGCGGGCCGTACTACTACTTCTACCTGGAGCGTGTGTCCGGCTCCGGGGCCGGCCCCACGGGAGACGGCGCGTGAGACGGATCCGCGCGGCGGTCGCCGAGGCGCCGGGCGCACCGTTCACCGTGCACGACCTGGACCTCGGCGAGCCGCGGCCCGACGAGGTGCTGGTGCGGATGACCGCGGCCGGCATCTGCCACACCGACCTCGGCATGCGGGACACCTGGCCCGACGGGCTCACCCCGATGGTCTTCGGTCACGAGGGCACGGGGCGGGTCGAGGCGGTCGGCGCGAAGGTGAGGTGTGTGGCGCCCGGCGAGCGGGTCTGCCTCACCTTCGCGAGCTGCGGCGCGTGCGAGCAGTGCGCCACAGGGCATCCCGCGTACTGTCTGCACGCGCGGTCCCTGAACTTCTCCGGCGGACGCGCCGACGGCACCACTCCCCTCGCCCGTGACGGCACACCCGTGCACGGCGGCTTCTTCGGCCAGTCCAGCTTCGCCACGTACGCCGTGGTGCGGGAACGGGGCGTGGTCCCGGTGCCGGGGGACCTGCCCGACGAGGTCGCGGCGCCGCTCGGGTGCAGCGGGCAGACGGGCGCGGGGACGGTGCTCAACCGGCTGCGGCCGGAGCCCGGCGCGTCCCTGGTCGTGATGGCGGCGGGCGGGGTCGGGCTGAGCGCGGTGATGGCGGCGGTGGCGGTCGGCTGCGACCCGGTGGTGGCCGTCGACCCCGTCCCCGCGCGCCGCGCCCTGGCCGTCGAGCTGGGCGCGAAGGCGGCGCTGCCGCCCGGGGACGGTCTGGTGGCGGCGCTGCGGGACCTCACGGGCGGCGGGGCGCACCATGTCGTGGAGACGACGGGACGCCCGGAGATGGCCCGCCAGGCGGTCGCAGCGCTGCGCCCGCGCGGCGAACTGGCGCTGGTCGGGCTGGGCGGCGAGGTCACGTTCGACGTGATGCCGCTGCTGGCGAAGGGGGTGCGGGTGCACGGGGTGATCGAGGGCGACTCCCACCCCGGCCGCTTCCTGCCGGACCTGATCGGCCTGTGGCGCCGCGGCCTGTTCCCCCTGGAGACGCTGGTCGCGACGTTCCCGTTCGAGGAGATCGGGTCGGCGGTGCGGGCGATGGAGGAGGGCGGGGTGGTGAAGCCGGTGCTGGTGTTCGACTGAGGGGCGCCGGCACGCGCGGGACGGCGTCCGGTCCCTGCCCTCACCGGGAGCGGAGGGCGCCCGGTCGCCTCACCCCGTGTGATTGACTGAACGCCATGGCTCCCGCCTCCTCGTCCGCCCGCTCCGCCGCGCCCGCCGAGCCGACTCCGGGCACGCGGCCCCGTAACCGCAGACAGCTGATCGTCGAGGCGGCCGGGCGGGTGTTCAGCGAGCGCGGTTACCACACGGCCTCCATGGAGGAGGTCGCCGCGCAGGTGGGCATCTCCGCGGCGGCGCTGTACCGGCACTTCCCCAACAAGTACGCCCTGTTCGCGGAGTGCGCGGACGTCATGGTGGACGGACTGGTCGAGGCGCTCGACGAGGTGCCTCCCGGGGCGAGCCTCACGGACGTGCTGACGTCGCTCACCCGGATCACCGTGGCGCACCGCGCGTCGGGCGGCGTGTACCGCTGGGAGGCGCGCTACCTCAACCGTGAGGACCGCAGGCGGCTGCGGGTGAAGTTCGGGCGGCTGGTGGAGCGGGTCGAGGAGGCGGTGCGGCGCGAGCATCCGCTGCCGGACGAACGGCTGCGGGCCGTGGCGGCGCTCGGCGCGATCGGGTCGGTCACGATGCACCGCACGTCCATCGCCCAACGCCGCGCGGAGGAACTGCTGTCGGCGGCGGCGCTCGGGGTGGCGGCGAGCGATCCCGCGGCGGTGCCGCCTGGGGCGCACCCGGTGGAGCTGCCCGGGCGTCCCGTCCCGCGCACCCGCCGCGCGGAGATCCTCGCCGCGTCCGTGCCGCTGTTCGCGCGCAACGGCTTCGCCAGCGTCACCAACGGGCAGATCGCGCAGGCGGTGGGCCTGACCCCGTCCGCGCTGTACCGGCACTACCCCGGGAAGATCGACATCCTCGCGGCGGCCTGCCTCCAGGCGGCGGCGCTCCTCTCGCAGGGGGTGGAACGGAGCCTGCAGGGGGTGGACGGGCCGCGCGAGGCTCTGGTCGCGCTGGCGTCGACGTACGTGGCGTACAGCTTCGAGCACACCGAGCTGAACAGCGTGGCCGAGGCCGAACTGGGCGGTCTGCCCGACGCGTTGCGGCAGCCGGTGGTGCTGGCGCAGCGGGAGCACATCGCCGTGTGGGAGCAGCAGCTGCGGCAGGTCCGTCCGGAGCTGGACCCGCGGCAGAGCCGGGTGCTGGTGCACGCGGGCTTCGGTGTGGTCGTGGAGGCGGGTCGGGCCCTGCGCTGGCGGGACACCCCGGCAAACCGCGAGACGGTCACGGCGCTGGTGCTGGGCGCGCTGGGCGTGTGACCCCGTCCGCCTCGGCGGGGTCGCCGCGGGACGGGGTCGTGCCGGTGTGCTGCCGGGTTCCGTCCGCTCAGCCCGCCCGGTTGCCGGTGGGGATGGTGATCGGCGTGGTCTTGCCCGACTCCCCCTTGTTGAGGAACAGCATGGCCAGGGCCCGGATGAACTGGTCGAACATGTAGAACGTGCCGGGCATCACGGGCGACAGACCCTCACGGAAGAGGATGAACGCCGGCCAGGCCGTACGCACCAGCGCGGCGGCCGCGTAGTCGCGGCGCAGGCCGAGCCAGTCACCGACCTGGTCGCTGAGGACGTACCGCACGAACTCGTTGAGGAAGCCGCGCGTGACGCCGAGGTCGATCTGCGCGGTCAGGCCGAGCAGGTCCTCCGCGAGCTCGATGCCCTCGGTCGACGGGGTGAGGATCGGGGTGAGGACCCGCTGCGACTGCGCGACGGCCTCGGCCCAGGTCTTCGGGATGTGCTCGTAGGGCACGCCGAGCAGGTGGACGGCCACCTGCCACATGTGCAGGAAGGCCTCCTGGTCGGCGGCCGGGTACGGGATCTTCCACTCGAGCAGCTTCTGGTGCACGTACGTGCCGAGGCTGTGGAAGGTGACGAGGATGTCGGCGGCGCTGATCGGGGTGGACTCGTCGGCGACGGCCTTCCAGTGCGGCGACTGCGGCAGCAGGTGCCGTACGGCGGCGTGCACCACGCGGGTCTTGTTCGCGGTGACGACGAACTGCCCGGTCGGCTTGAACGCGCCGAGTTCGGAGAGGTCGTAGCCGAAGGTGAACGTCTTGGCCGCGCGGTCCTGCATGTCGGCGCCGCCCGCCGACCAGTAGACGCTCTTGGCCTCGCGCGGGATGACGGTGCTCATGATGCCGCTGCCGAGGCCGTACAGCATGAACAGGTACGTGTCCCGGCGCCGGTTGAAGTCGGCGGCGCGCTCGAGCTTGGCCTGGTCGGCCCAGGAGGGCAGCCGGTTGACCTGCGCCAGATAGGCGGCGAAGTCGGAGGGGAGGCCGCCGGGGATCGGGTCGTCGTTGTTCACCCAGCCCTCCCACGCCCGGTTGATCGCCGGGACGTGGCCGCCCTCGATCATCCGGACCATGAGCGGGTCGGCCGCGTCGTCCCAGATCCACTCCGGGCCGGGCCCCGCTGCGGCCCCGGCTCCGGCGAGCTTTCCGGCTCCGGCGGTTCCGGCGGCGGAGCCGGCCGACGCCCAGGCGGGCACGGGCGCCGCGGCGCCGACGAGGCCCAGCGCGACACCGAGGGTCAGCGCCCTTCTCCTGCTGAGGTTCTCCATTGACTTACCTGCTTCCCTGAGGGGAGGGACGGTTCGGGAATGCCTTCGCAGACTTGCCAGTTGCGCGACAGATGCGTGTTGAACCTCGTCGCACGGATGTGATTTTCGATTAACATAGCGAGGGTCGCGGCGGTGGGCAATGGGCATGACGGAGGTGCCTGACCAAGGGCTGGTGACAGGCCTGGGGGGCTCAACAGCCGCCCGGGCGGGGTGTCAGGCGCGGGCGGCGCGGCGTGCGGCGTAGGCGACGGGCAGGTAACGGAGACGTTCCGGCAGACGGGGTACGACGGTGCGGACGACACGGCCGAGCAGCCGCAGCCGCCGCTCGTCACGCGCCGTCCACGGGACGTCCAGCCGCTCACGGGCGACGGGCGGCAACAGCCCCTTGGTGACGAAGACCTGGAGCCGGAGGAGGACGGGACGCAGTACGGGCCAGAGCAGCCGCAGCACTGCCGCCGCCCCGTCCGGCGGTGGCACGGACCGGCGCGGGTCGAGCAACTCCTCGACGACGACGGTCCGTTCGAGCTCGTCGCGGACGACCGCGTCGAAGTAGATCCGGAACTCCTCGACGGAGCCCGGCATGTCGCGCTCCCGGATGCCGAGGATGCGCCCGAGCCGCCGCGCCTCCGTGTGCAGCTCCCGCTCCCCCGCCTCGTCGAACGGGCGGAACAGATACTCGGCGGCCCGCAGGAAGACGGGGAAGCCGGTGGCGTGCACCCAGGCGTAGTGGGCGGGCGTCAGCGCGTGGTAGGGGCGCCCCCGGGTGTCGGTGCCCTTGATGTCCCGGTGCAGCCGCCGCAGCCTGCGCCCCTCCTCGACGGCCCGGTCGCCGCCGTAGACCCACAGCTGCAGCGAGTCGAGCGAGCGGCGGGCGCGGCCCCAGGGGTCGGTGCGGAAGACGGAGTGCTCGTCGACGCCGGCGCCGACGGCCGGGTGCGCGACCTGGAGGACGAGGGCGGCGGGGAGGTAGAGCAGGACGCGGATGTCGCCGGCCATGTCCCAGAGGAGGGTGTCGGGGGTGAACGGCACGGGGTCGACGTGCTCGGCACGGGGCGTGCGGTCGCCGCCCGGTCCGGGTGTCGGCACCGGTGCCGGTATCGCCTCGCCGGCGGAGTGCGCCGCCCGTCCCGTGTCCATACCTCCAGCCTCCCACGCCCCTCCCGTGACGGTCCGGGCGCGTCCGGCCGGACGTCAGGGCAGCTCGGGACGCACCAGCGCCCTGGCGATCGGCTCACCGGTACGCCGGGCATACGTCATCCGTTCCCGCACCTCGCGGAGCGTGCGCGGCCGGTACCCGGGCCCGGCGCAACAGTTCTTGTGGAAACGGATGCCGGCGTGCAGCAGCAGGGAGAGCACCCTCCACCCCTCGGTGTCCCTGCGCGGCGGCGGGGCGAAGGCGGAGCCGACGTGGATCAGCGTGCCGGCACAGCGCGGGCAGACCCGCCGCCCGGCCTCGCCGTTTCGCGTCCGGGCGGGGTGCGGCTGCTTGCAGGAGGCCCGGCACGGCAGGCAGACGAAGGAGGTCTTGGAGCGGGGCATGGGGGTCAGCGTAGAAGGAGGGCGTGGTGCCGCTCCACGCCTTTGTGACCCGCGCCCGACCGCTGCCACCGCGTTTCGTTCCGGGGCCGCCGGGACACCCGGCGCAGGTCGGACGGCGTTCCGGCCAGGCACCACCCGGCGACGGAGGAAGGACGCACATGACCTCGCACGACGCACCCGGCACGGCGATCGTCACGGGGGCCTCGTCCGGCATCGGATGGGAGTACGCGACCCGGCTGGCGGCGCGCGGCTGGGGTCTGGTGCTGGTCGCCCGGCGGGCGGAGCGACTGGACGTCCTCGCGGAGGAGGCGCTCAACAAGGGCGCGGCGGCCGTGGAGGCGCTGGTGGCGGACCTGGGCAGCCCGGACGACCTGGCCCACGTGGTGGAGCGGGCGTCAGGGGCCGACGTGGACCTGGTGGTCAACAACGCGGGCATCAACGGCTACGGCCCGTTCGCGGAGGTGGACCCCGCCCTGCTCACCAGGGTGGTGAACGTGAACGTCGTGGCGCTCACGGCGCTGACCCGGGCCGCCGTGCCGGGCATGCTGACACGGGGCCGGGGCGCGGTGATCAACGTGGCGTCGCTGCTGGCCTTCGCCGGTGACCTGCCACCGGACCCGCTCCCCTGGCGGGCCGTCTACGCCGGGACGAAGGGGTACGCGGTGACGTTCACCCGCACCCTGGCCGCCGAACTGGCCGGCTCTCCGGTACGGGTGCAGGTCGTGTGCCCCGGCCTCACGGCGACCGAGTTCCACCTGGGCGCCGGGGACACCCCGGTGGGCGGTGAGCGGCGCGTCCACGACGAGGGCGGGATGCCGGCGGCGGACGTGGTGACGGCGTCCCTGGCCGGTCTGGATGCGGGTGAGGTGGTGTGCGTGCCCGGACTGACGGACGCGGGGGCCGTGGCCCGGCTGGCGGAGGCGGAGCTGAACCTGCGCGCGGGTGCGGGGAGCCGTATGGCACCCCGCTACGGTGACGGGTGACGGCTCCGGACAGGGAGGACTGCTCCGGATACGGAGGACGGCTCCGAACACGGAGCGTGACGGTCAGGCGCTGTCGGCCAGCTCGGCGTGCCCCTGGGCGCGGGCGCAGTGTGCGCAGCAGAAGAACTGGCCGCCGACCTGATGGCCGTGGCCGAGCACCTTGCAGCCGCAGTTCTCGCAGATGGGCGCCAGCTTGTGGGCGGCGCACTCGATGCTGTCGAACGTATGGACGGAACCGTCGACGGTGTGCACCTCGAAGGAGAGGGCGTAGTCGTTCCCGCACACTTCACAGATCGCCATGATCCGCTTCCTTCCGCAGTGAGTGCGGGCCGAGTACCGCGCCGGGCGGGACGTCATGCACGGAAAGCGAGGAAGCGGGGAAATGAGGGGCTGACGGTTTCGCATTCAACTGGACCCGTCACACGGGAAGTTCACAGTCCCTACACTCCCGATCATGACAACTGAAACCGCTGTCGCCGGGGCCGTGGCCGCCGGCGCCGCCGAGCCGTCCCTCTTCGCGACCATGAGCACGATGCGGGCGATGCGCCGCCTGCGCCCCGACCCGGTGCCGGACGAGCTGCTCGACCAGCTGGTACAGGCGGCCGTATGGGGCCCGAGCGGCGGCAACATGCAGCGCTACGAGTACGTCGTCGTCACCGACCGTGCGGTCATGGCCGAGCTGGCGCCGCTGTGGAAGCGGTGTGTGGACGCGTACCTGGCCACGACCGGGAAGTACGCCCCCGAGGGCATGGACGAGGCCGCGTACGGACGCATGGTCGCCGCGATCGAGTACCAGCGCGACCACTTCGCCGACACCCCGGCGCTGATCATCCCCTGCTACCAGTTCCCGCCGCCGCGGATCGAGGAGGAGGGCCTGCGGATCTACGCCGAGGCGCTGGGCGCGGAGGCGACGGAGCGGATGGGCCGCATCCAGGAACGCTTCTCCGCCCTCGCCGAGGGCTCCTGCGTCTACCCGGGCGTCCAGAACCTGCTGCTCGCCGCGCGAGGGCTGGGCCTGGCGGCCAACATCACCATCTGGCACCTGTTCCTCGAGACGGAGTGGAAGGCGGCGCTGGGCATCCCCAAGGACATGAACACCTTCGCGGCGATCCCGGTGGGATGGCCGCTGGGCAAGTTCGGTCCGGTGCGGCGGCGGTCGATGACGGAGGTGGTTCACCGGGATCGGTGGTAGGACACAGGGCTCGGTACGGCGGGCGTACGGATCTGTACGGCCGCCGTACGGCTCCCCGCCGTGGCCGGAGCGGCGGCTCGGTCGTTGTGCTTCACGACGGATCACTGTGCGGTGGAGCAGGGGGCGCGCACCGTCTACGTGCGGGACTCCAAGGCCGTCGAGGCCGGCCCCGTACTGCGGATCGGTCGCGACGGGTGGGCGGCGTTCGTAGGACTCGCCGCGAAGTAGTCAGGACCGCCGCCCTCCGTCCGCGTCGGTGGGCGGCGCTTCCTTCAACCACCCCTGGTCCGACGCAGCGTTCGTAGAACAACTCCCCCTCTGCGGCTGCCGCATCACGCTGCAATCTCCCTTTCCCTTGTCGGCCCTGCAAGGCGCCGCAAGATGCCTGCAAGGTGTTGCGATCACCTCTTTGGTCCAGGCCAGAGCCTGGCCCTGGCCCGCCGGAAAGTTGAAGCACACCCCCTTCACACCTTCGATTCCCGGCGGTAACTTGCCGCTGCCGTAAGAGCTTTCAGCAACTTTCCGTACGTACTTGCATCGTCCGCGCGCCCGCACGCCTTGACTCCCACCCCGCGCTCTCCCTGGAGACACCCATGAGACGCACCCGCACGCGGCTCCTAGGGCGGCCGGTTGCCGCCGCGGCAGCCGCCGTCACCCTGTTAGGCCTCCTCACCGCCCCCTCCCCCACCGCCGCCGCGGCCCCCGACGCGGCGGCCGGGAACACGGCGACCGTGTACTACTCCACAACCACCAAGAACTGGGCCCGCCACCACCTTCACTACGCCCCCGACGGCGGCGCCTGGACCACCGTCCCCGGCATCGAGATGGAGGCGGCCTGCACCGGCTGGGTGAAGAAGACCGTCGACCTCGGCACCGCCGACGGCTTGCAGGCCACCTTCACCGACGGCTCCGGCACCTGGGACAACAACAGTGGCCGCAACTACGCCCTCGGCACAGGGAACATCACCGTCAAAGACGGCGTCGTCGCCCACTCCGACCCCTGCGCGGCCCCCGACGGCGACGGCAACACCGCCACCGTCTACTACTCCACCCGCACCCTCGGCTGGACCACCGCCAACATCCACTACCGGCCCGCCGGCGGCGCCTGGACCACCGTACCCGGGATCGGTCTGCGGCCCGTGTGCACGGGATGGTGGAAGCAGGACCTCAACCTGGGCTCCGCCACCTCCCTCACCGCCGCCTTCAACAACGGCAACGGCGTCTGGGACAACAACGGCGGCGCCGACTACACGATCCCCGCCGGTGTCTCCGCCGTCGCCGACAGCACGGTCACCGCCGACGCGGAGGACCCCTGTGCCGAGCAGGCACCCGACACGCAGGCGCCCACCGCGCCGACCGGCGTGACCGCACGCGCCGACGGAGTCTCCGTCGTCCTCACCTGGGAACCGTCGAGCGACGACACCGGTGTCACCGGCTACCAGGTCACCCGCACCGGCGGGACCAAGGGGGACGTCGTATCGGACGTCGGCTCCACCGTCTTCTCCGACACCGGGCTCGAGGAGAACACCGCCTACACCTACACCGTCCGCGCCGTCGACGCCGCGGGCAACCTCTCCCCCGCCTCGCCCTCCGCCACCGCGACGACCGGCACCGAGCCCTCAACACCCGCCTCCGGCACGCCCCTTGGTACCGACCCCCGCAAGGACCCCATCTACTTCGTCCTCACCGCCCGCTTCCACGACGGCGACCCCGCCAACAACCGTGGTGGCAGCCAGCACGAGAAGTCCGGCAACGCGGCCAACGACGACCCCATGTTCCGCGGCGACTTCAAGGGACTGGTCCAGAAACTCGACTACATCAAGGCGCTCGGTTTCTCCGCCGTCTGGATCACCCCGGTGGTCCTCAACCGGTCCGACTACGACTACCACGGCTACCACGGCTGGGACTTCTACAAGGTCGACCCGCGCCTGGAGTCCGCCGGCGCCTCCTACCAGGACCTCATCGACGCCGCCCACGCCAAGGGCATGAAGATCTACCAGGACGTCGTCTACAACCACTCCTCCCGGTGGGGCGCCAAGGGGCTGTTCACCCCGACCGTCTACGGGCTGCGGGACGCGCAGTGGAGCTGGTACTACGACGAGAGGCAGCCGGGGTTCGAGTACGACGGGCTCACCGTCGAACCCAAGAGCGGCAAGTCCTACTACAACGGCGACCTGTGGTCCACGGCCGAGCCCTCCGGCAACACCTGCGTCAACTGGGGCGTCCCCACGGGCGGCAGAAGTCCCGAGGGCTACACCCTCTACAACTGCCAGTGGCCGAGCCCCACCTCCGGCATGTTCCCCAAGGCGCTCTACCACCAGTGCTGGATCGGCAACTGGGAGGGCGAGGACTCCCGTTCCTGCTGGCTGCATGAGGACCTGGCCGACTTCAACACCGAGAATGCGCAGGTGCAGAACTATGTGATCGGCGCATACAACAAGTACATCGACATGGGAGTCGACGGCTTCCGCGTCGACACGGCCGTGCACATCCCGCGCACCACCTGGAACCGCCGCTTCCTGCCCGCCGTCCAGGAACGCGTCGCCCAGCGGCACGGCGCCGAGGCCGCGCGGAACTTCTTCGTCTTCGGCGAGGTCGCCGCCTTCGTCAACGACAAGTGGAACCGCGGCTCGGTCAACCACTCGGCGCAGTTCTACACCTGGAAGGAGCGCAAGGAGTACAGCGCCGACGACGAGCGGGCGGCGCTCGAGATGTACGAGTACGAACAGCAGCAGGGCACCGGCAACCAGCCCACGTCCACCAACGCGTTCCTCGACGGCAACAGCTACCACGCCCCGGACCACAGCCGCGCCTCCGGCATGCACGTCATCGACATGCGGATGCACATGAACTTCGGCGACGCGAGCAACGCCTTTCACAACGGCAAGGACTCCGACGACAGTTACAACGACGCCACGTACAACGTCGTCTACGTCGACAGCCACGACTACGGCCCCAACAAGAGCAGCGAGCGTTACACGGGCGGCACCGACGCCTGGGCCGAGAACATGTCGCTGATGTGGACCTTCCGCGGCATCCCCACCCTCTACTACGGCTCGGAGATCGAGTTCCAGAAGGGCAAGAAGATCGACTGCGGCCCCAGTTGCCCGCTGGCCACCACCGGGCGCGCCTACTACGGCGACCACCTCGCCGGTGAGGTGAAGGCGTCCGGCTTCTCCCAGGTCGAGTCCGCCTCCGGGACGGTCGCCACCACCCTCCAACAGCCCCTGGTCAAGCACGTACAGCGCCTCAACCAGATCCGCCGCGCCGTGCCCGCCCTCCAGTCGGGCCAGTACTCCACAGCCGGCATCAGCGGCGACATGGCCTTCAAACGCCGCTACACCGCGGGCGCCACCGACAGCTTCGCCCTGGTCACCGTCTCGGGCGCCGCCGCCTTCACCGGCATCCCCAACGGCACCTACCGGGACGCGATCACCGGCGACACCCGCACGATCACCAACGGCACCCTCTCGGTGGCGGCCCCCGGCAAGGGCAACCTCCGGGTCTACGTCCTCGACGGCCCCGGCAAGATCGGCACCGACGGCCCCTATCTGAAGTAGCGCAGGCAGAACGACGGCGGTGCGGGTCCCCGGCTCCGGGACCCGCACCGCCGTCTCCCCCGAACCGTGCGGCTACTCCACCGAGAACTCCGCCCGGAACCGCCGCCTGTGGTCCACCTCCCGTGCCTCCCCCGTCAGGGTGACCGCCACCGTCAGGCGGGGCTCCGTGCTGGAGGCCGACAGGCGGAGTTCCAACGCACCCGGTTCCACGACGCGGCGGCCGTCGCGGCCGGTGAAGGACGCCACGTCCGCCGGGATCGTGACCCGGAGCCTGCGCTCCTCGCCCGGCTCCAGGTCCAGGCGGGTGTAGCCGACCAGGCGCTGGACCGGCTGGACCACCGAGGCGACCGGGTCGTGCAGGTAGAGCTGGACGACCTCCGTGCCGGCCCGCTCCCCCGTGTTGCGCACGGTGAGCGAGGCGGTGAACTCCCCGCCCGTCGGCGCCTCTTCGGCGTCCACCGTCAGGTCGCTCCACGCGAACGTGGTGTACGTCAGGCCGTGGCCGAAGCCGAACGCCGGCGTCGGGTCGATGTTGGACACCTCGCTGGCCTGGGCGAGGGGGGCGCCGAGGTACGTGGTCGGCTGGGAGCCGGACGTGCGCGGGACGCTGACCGGGAGGCGGCCGGACGGGTTCGTACGGCCGCTGAGCACGCCCGCGATGGCCCGCGTGCCCGCGACGCCCGGGAAGAACGACTGCACGATCGCCGCCGATTCCCCCACCCCGCGGCCCAGCGCGTAGGGGCGGCCCGCCAGCAGGACCGTCACCACCGGGGTGCCCGAGTCGAGCAGCGCGTCCAGCAGTTGCTGCTGCGCGCCCGGCAGTGCCAGGGACTCCGCGTCGCAGCCCTCGCCGCTCGTGCCGCGGCCGAACAGGCCGGCCCGGTCACCGAGCGCCACGACGACGATGTCGGCGTCACGCGCCGTGTCCACCGCCTCCGCGATGCCGGAGAGGTCCCCGTCGTCGACGCCCGTGCCGCGGACGACGGTGATCTCGGCGTCCGGGAACTCGGCAGTCAAGCTCTCGCGCAGGTCGGGCAGTTCGATGCCCACCGGGATGTCCGGATACTTCACGCCCACGTGCTGCGGGAAGGAGTAACAGCCGAGGACGGCCGACGGCTCGGTGGCGTTGGGGCCGACGAGCGCGATCCGGCGGGGGCGGGCCAGCGGCAGGGTGCCGTCGTTGCTGAGCAGGACCACCGCCTTCTCGGCGATCTCGCGGGCCAGTTCGCGGTTCTCGGGTCCGTCCAGGTCGATCTTGCCGCGCAGGGCGTCGGGGTCGTCCAGGTCGGCGCCGTCGAACGCGGGCGGCACCGGGCTCCAGTCCCGGTCCAGCAGGCCCAGCTCCGCCTTCTGGGTGAGGACGCGGCGCAGGGCGCGGTCGATCAGGTCCTCCGGTACCCGGCCCTCGGTGACGGCCTCCACGAGCGGGGCGCCGAACGTCTTGACCGTGGGCAGTTCGACGTCGACGCCCGCCTTGAGCGCGGCGCCGGCCGCGTCGGCGAAGTCGCCTGCGACACCGTGCAGCGTCTTGAGGAACGCGATGCCGAAGTAGTCGGCGACGACCGTGCCGTCGAAACCCCACGTGTCGCGGAGCAGACCGGTGAGCAGGGCCTCGTCGGCCGCGGCCGGGACGCCGTCGATGTCGGTGTAGGCGTGCATGACGGAGCGGGCGCCGCCCTCGTGGATCGCCATCTCGAACGGCGGCAGCAGCACGTCGGCACGTTCGCGCGGGCCCACGGAGGAGGGAGCGAGGTTGCGTCCGGCGCGGGAGGCCGAGTAGCCGACGAAGTGCTTCAGCGTGGCGACGATCCCGGCGGACTCCAGGCCCTGGACGTAGGCGGTGCCGATGGTGCCGACGAGGTACGGGTCCTCGCCGATGGTCTCCTCGACGCGGCCCCAGCGGGCGTCGCGCACCACGTCCAGGACGGGGGCGAGGCCCTGGTGGACGCCGACGGCGCGCATGTCGCGGCCGATGGCGGCGGCCATTCGGCGGATCACGTCCGGGTCGAAGGTGGCGCCCCAGGACAGCGGGACGGGGTAGGCGGTGGCGCCCCAGGCGGCGAAGCCGGCCAGGCACTCCTCGTGCGCGACGGCGGGGATGCCGAAGCGGTTCGCCGAGGTGATGCGGGTCTGGGTGCGTAGCAGGGACAGCGCGCCGAGCGCCGGGTCGACGGGGGCGGTGCCGAAGGGGCGGGTGAGCTGGCCCAGGCCGGACGGCAGGAGGTCGTCGAGGTCGACGGCCTCCTCCATGTCGTGCTGGTGCGGGGCCACTTCGCCGCCGTCGGCGGAGGCGCCGACCCACACGCCGTACAGCTGGGCGATCTTCTCCTGGAGGGTCATGGCGCCGATCAGCGCGTCGACCCGGGCGGAGACGGGGTGGGAGGGGTCGTTCCAGAGGGGGGTTTCGGGGGTGGTCTCTACGGCCACGTTCGCGGTCACTTTCCTCCGACACCCATCAGACCCTGGACCAGGGCACGACGGGCGAACAGGTAGACGAGCAGGATGGGCACCATGGACAGCACCACGGCTCCCAGCAGCCCGGGGATGTCGATGCCGTGTTCGGTCTGGAAGTCGTACAGGCCCAGGGTGACGACCTTGGTGGAGTCGGACTGGGTCAGCACGAGCGGGAACAGGAAGCCGTTCCATGCCTGGAGCGCGGAGAAGACCACGATGGTGGACAGTCCGCCCCGGGACAGCGGGAGCACCAGCTGGAAGAACATCCGGCGCGGGGAGGCGCCGTCCATGGCCATGGCTTCGTACAGCTCCGGGGAGATGTCACGCATGGCGCCGCTGAGGATGAGCGCCGACATCGGCAGGCAGAACGCGGCCGTGGGCAGGATGACGCCGAGCAGGTTGTCGTACAGCCCGGCTTCGCTGATCAGGTAGAACATCGGCACGATGACGGCCTGGGCGGGGATCGCCAGGCCGAGCAGGAACAGCCGGAAGATCGCCGACGTGGTCCTGCCGCGGCTGCGCACGATGGCGTAGGCGAGCGGCGGGACCAGCAGCACCACGATGCCGATCACGCAGGCCGTGACGACGAGCGTGTTGAGGAAGTAGCGGCCGAAGCCCGAGTCGAACGCGCCGGTGAAGTTGTCCAGGGTGAAGGTGTCCGGGAAGGACACCGGGCCGTTCTGGGCGTAGTCCTGGCGGGTGCGCAGGGTCGCCGCGAGCATCACGTACAGCGGCAGTCCGACCAGGAACAGCCAGACCATCGAGCCGGCGCCGGCCAGGTAGTTGGGGCGGCGCCTCATGACACACCTTCCATGGAGCTGCGCATCTTGTCGTAGCCGGAGACCTTGACCACGACCAGGGAGATGACGGTGGCGGCGACGACCAGGGCGAGGGCGATGGCGGAGCCGGCGCCGAAGTCGAAGCCCTTGAAGGCCTTGTCGTACATGTAGTAGGCGCTGATGGTCGTGTCGGTGCCGGGGCCGCCCTGGGTGAGGATGAGGACGGTCTCGAAGGTGGTGAGGCCACCGACGATCATCAGGATCATCGACGTGATCATGGAGTTGCGGAGCTGCGGCAGCGTGATGTGGAAGAACTGCCGGTAGCGGCCCGCGCCGTCGATCTCAGCGGCCTGGTAGAGCACCTGCGGGATGGAGCGGGCGGCGCCCTGGTAGATCAGCGTGTGGAACGGGGTGAACTGCCAGGTGCTGACGAACGCCAGCACGCCGATGGCGGTGGCCTGTTCGCCGAACAGGTTGCCGTCGCCGAACAGCCAGGAGGCGTCCGCCGGGATGCCGAAGTTCGGGTCGAGCAGCGCACGCCACAGCACGGAGACGGCGGTGGCGGACAGCAGCAGCGGGATGAAGTAGATGACGGACAGCACCGCGCGGTTGCGCTGGTAACCGGCCGCCCAGACGCCGAGCAGGATGCTCAGCGGGGTCTGGACGACCACGCCGAGCGCGGTCAGCAGCAGGGTGAGCCAGACGCTCTTCAGCATGACCGGGTCGTCCCACAGGCGCGACCAGTTGTCGGTGCCGACCCACTGGGGCGAGCCGAGCCCGTTCCAGCTCATGAAGGACAGCACCGCGACCATCACGAGCGGGACGATGGCGAAGAGCGTGAAGAACAGGGCGGCGGGCAGCGCCCAGGCGAAGCCCGGGCGGCCCACCGTGGATATGGAGGGGGAGGCGGCCGGCCGCCGCCGGGACTCCTTGCGGAGTCCGGCGGCGGGCGGAGCGCTCGTGATCTTTGTGGTCATGAGCCGTTCGTCACTCGGTCGGGAGGGCCTGCATGGCCTTGATGAAGCCGTCCGCGTCGAGCTGTCCGTTGAAGAACTGCTGGATGGCCTTGTGCATGTCCGACGCCGCCGACTGCGGGTACGCCTGGTCCCAGGAGAGCTGGAACGAGGGGGCGCCCGCGACGAGGTCGTACTGGAAGCGGGAGTACTCGGGCGTCGCGGACGTCTCGATGAACTCGTCGGTGTTGGTCGTGGTGGTGAGGTTGCCGACGTCGAGCTGCGCCTTGACGAACTCGTCGGAGTACATGAGCTCGAGGAACTTGGCGACGGCCTCGGGGTGCTTGGTCTTCTTCAGCACCGAGTAGTAGTTGTTGGTGTTGCCGGCGACGTTCTTCGGGTCGCCCTTGCCGCCCTCGACCGTCGGGAAGGCGGAGTAGCCGAGGCCCTTCTCCGCGAAGTCCGGGTGGTCGGTGAGCTGCTGGGAGTAGTACCAGGAGCCCATCAGCTCGAAGCCGGCCTTGCCCTGTGCGACCAGCGCGACCGAGCCGCCGTTGGTGTACTTGACGGAGTCGTAGTTCTTGCCGAAGGCGCCCGCGTCGACGAGCTCGCGGATCTTCTCCAGGGCGTTCTTGCTCTCCGGGGCCTCCCAGGCGCTCTTGTCGCCGTCGAGGGCCTTCTGGAAGAGCTCCGGGCCGGCTATGCGGTCGTAGAGGTACTGGAACCACATCTGGGTGGGCCAGACGTCGCCGCCGCCGAGCGCGATCGGGGTGACGCCCTCGTCCTTCAGCTTCTCGACCGCGTCGAGCAGGTCGTCCCAGGTCTTCGGCGGCTGGACGCCCGCCTTCTTGAGGACGTTCTTGTTGTGGAACAGCAGCACCGGCTGCGTGCCGCGCATGGGGATGCCGTACGGCTTGTCGTCGACGACGGCGTTGTTGAAGACGGACGGGAGGAACTTGCTCTCCAGTTCCGGGTTCTTCTTGATGAAGTCGTCGAGCGGGAGCAGCAGGTCGGCCTTGACGAAGGGCTTGATGCTGCCGCCGCCCCAGTTGAAGAAGACGTCCGGGGCCTGCGGGGTGCTGATGATCGTCTGAAGCTTCTTCTGGTAGTCGGCACCGGGGATGGTGTCGAGGACCGCCTTGACGTCGGACGTCTCGTTGAACTTGTCGACGACCTGCTTCTCGATCTTGTTGGTGGCGTCCCCGTAGACAAGGATATGGATCTTGCCGTCGTCCGCCGACGCCCCGCCGTTGCCGTCACCGCAGGCGGACAGGCTCAGGGCCAGGGCGAGCGTCGCACCGGTGGCGATCAGTCTGGGCAAGCGCGCACGTGTCTTCATCGTTCGCCTTTCGAAAGTTTCGGCTTCATCGCCGAAAGTCCATGCCGAGGGACAGTAGGTCAGACGGGAGTTGGGGTCAACGGTCGAGCCGCAACTCGCCCGAAACGTTATCGACACGCGGTGCTCTATCCTGCGGGTATGCGTGAAGACGACGAGGCGA
This sequence comes from Streptomyces sp. P9-2, assembly GCF_051903975.1. Taxonomy (NCBI): domain Bacteria; kingdom Bacillati; phylum Actinomycetota; class Actinomycetes; order Kitasatosporales; family Streptomycetaceae; genus Streptomyces; species Streptomyces sp. P9-2. Next base: position 6,166,154 of record NZ_CP192633.1, on the reverse strand, counting down.
GCGGGCGTGTCACCCTGGCTGCGGTAGCGAAAGAGGCCGGGGTGTCGATGCCGACAGTTTCGAAGGTGCTCAACGGCCGTTCGGATGTCTCACGCGCGACGCGTGCGAAGGTGGAGAGGCTGCTGGACCTGCACGGCTACCGGCGGAGGGTGCAGCCCGCGGCCCGCTATCCGCTCATCGAGATCGTGTTCCACGAGCTGGAGAGCGTGTGGGCGATGGAGCTGATACGGGGCGTGGAGAACGTCGCGAAAGAGAATCGCGCGACGGTCGTGCTCACCGAGAGCGGCACCCGGCACACCCCCGACCCGGACTGGCTGCCGGGCGTGCTGCAGCGGCGGCCGCTGGGCGTGGTGCTGGTGTTCTCCAGCCTGCCGCAGGACATCAAGCGCCAACTGCGGGCGGCCGCCATCCCGTTCGTCGTCATCGACCCGGCGGGCGACCCCGACCCGGACGTGCCGTCGGTCGGCTCCGCCAACTGGGCCGGCGGTCTTGCCGCGACCCGGCACCTCACCGAGCGCGGCCACCGGCGCATCGCCATCATCACCGGCCCCAACGACATGCTGTGCTCGCTGGCGCGCCTCGACGGCTACCGCTCGGCCATGGCGATGGCGGGCCTGGAGGTGGACCCGCGGCTGACCCGCTTCGGCGACTTCCACGTCCAGGGCGGCTTCGAGCGGGCCATGGAGCTGCTGGAGAGCCCCGACCGGCCCACGGCGATCTTCGCGGGCAGCGACCTCCAGGCGCTGGGCGTGCTGGAGGCGGCGCGGGTGAAGGGCCTGCGGGTGCCGGAGGACCTCTCGGTCGTGGGCTACGACGACGTACCGCTCGCCCAGTGGTCCAGCCCGCCCCTCACCACGGTCCACCAGCCGCTGCGGCACATGGCGGAGGAGGCCTCCCGCATGCTGTTGCGCCCGGACGACCCGGACGGGCCCGCCCAGCGGATCGAGCTGGCGACGCATCTGGTGGTGCGGCAGAGCACGGCTGTGCTGGAGGGCTGACGCCCTTCCCTGCGCCGAGGCGCGGCACCGCGGGCAGGTACGGCGCGGCAAGTCACCCGGCCGTCCCGCCACGCCGCGTGCGGCGCAGCACGGTCCTGCCGGAAGCCGACGCGAGTCACCGTGGAGCAGCCGCCTGCCGGCGCACGCGGCAGAGGGCGACCGCCGCGTACGGCCCGGCCGCCCCGGCGGCTTCGCAGCGCCACGTGCGCAACGCATCACCGCCCACCGGAGAGGCCGGCGCCAGTCACTCCGCCGCGCCCCGTTCCCGGCGCAGGCGGCGCAGGCGGCGCAGCACCACCGTGACGTCCCGCGCCACTGCCGGAACGCCCCCGCACCGCGCCCGGCACATCACCGCCCACCGGGCAGCCGGCGCCGGTCACTCCGCCGCGCCCCGCTCCCGGCGCAGGCGGCGCAGCACGACCGTGAGGTCCAGCGCGGCCGTCAGGGCGAGGACGCCGCAGATCACGGCGAGGAGTGTCAGTGGGCCGCTGCCCGGGCTGTCGCCGGGGGCGGAGTCCGCCGCCCACACCGCGAACAGCACCGTTCCCGCGACGAAGAGCGGCAGGAAGACGGAGGCCAGCAGCAGCCGCAGTTTCAGGGGGCTGCGCGCGGTGACCGGCTCGGTGCCGGTGCGCGGGTACCTGCGGCCCACCATCCCCGAGCGGGCACGGGGAACCGGCTCGCGGCTGGATCCGGGACGGCTGTCGGGCACGTCCATGCACCTCCTTCGCCTCGTCCCCCCATCGGGTAGCCCCCGGTCGCGGGCGGCAAACCGGGTACCCGGTGGACCGGACCGGAGTGGCCGGAGGAGGTGGCCGGGCATGGTGAGCGCGTCGGTGACGGTTCCGTCGGGAGCCGCGGCCCTGCGTGGTGATCTGGAGATCCCCGTGGGGGCGCGCGGTGTGGTGCTGTTCGCGCACGGCAGCGGCAGTTCGCGGCTCAGCCCGCGCAACCGGGCCGTTGCCGGGGTGCTGCGCAGGGCGGGGTGCGGCACGCTGCTGCTGGATCTGCTGACGGCGGCGGAGGAGGACGAGGACGCGGCGACGGGCCGGCACCGTTTCGACATCGGCCTGCTCGCGGGCCGCCTGGCGCACGCCGTGGACTGGCTGGAGGACCGGACGGACGCGGTGGACCTGCCGGTGGGGCTGTTCGGGGCCAGTACGGGCGCGGCGGCGGCGTTGGTCGCGGCGACGGAGCGGCCCCGGCGGGTGTCAGCGGTCGTCTCACGCGGCGGACGCCCCGACCTGGCGGGCGACGCGCTGCCCCTGGTGGCGTGCCCGGTGCTGCTGGTGGTGGGCGGCGCGGACACCGAGGTGCTGGAACTCAACCGCCAGGCCGCCCAGCGGCTGTCCGCGCCGCACCGGCTGGACGTGGTGCCGGGCGCCACCCACCTGTTCGGCGAGCCGGGCGCCCTGGAGAGGGTGGCGGAGCTGGCCGCCGGGTGGTTCACCGAACACCTGAAGTGAAGGCGCCCGAGGTGAGCCGCGGCGACCACACGCACCGCGGCTCACCCGACCTGCTCAGCTCGTGCTGCAGGAGACCGTGGGCCAGTTCCAGTTGCCGTTGGTCTGGATCGTCACCCCCCAGTTGTTCCCGCTCCCGTTCGGCCGGGCGACGAGCGTCTGGCTGCTGGGGTAGGAGGTGGTGACGTTCCAGGTGCTCAGCACCCTCGCCGGGGACGGCACGTTCATCGTCACGGTCCAGTTGTTGGAGCCGTTCACCGCGACGTTGAGGTTGTACCGGTCGCCCCAGACGCTGCCCGCGGACAGGGTGGCGGTGCAGGAGCCGTTGCCGCCGCCTCCGCCGCCCCCTCCCCCGCCGCCGGAACCGTCGGGGGCGACCGCCCGGCCGGTCTGCGGGGAGATCATGCCAGCGCACAGCCCGCGGGAGGCGAGGTTCTGCGCGATCCGCGGGATGGCGGCGACGGTGTTCGCCGGCCAGTCGTGCATCAGGATGACCTGCCCGTCGTTCAGCCGGGAGGCGGCCTGCACGATGGCGTCGGTGCTCGCGTTGTTCCAGTCCTGCGAGTCGACGTCCCAGATGACCTCCGTCAGACCGTACTTGGCCTCCGCCGAGCGCAGGGTGGAGTTGGTCTCGCCGTAGGGCGGGCGGAACAGCTTGGGTGTGCCGCCCCCGGCGCTCGCGATCGCCTGCTGGGTGCGGGAGATCTCCGACTCCATCTGGGACTGGCTCAGCTGGGTCATGTGCGGGTGGGTGTAGCTGTGGTTGGCGACCCACATCCCCGCGTCCGCCTGGGCCTTGACCAGCGAGGGGTTGGCGGCGGCGTTCTGGCCCGTGTTGAACATGGTGGCCCGCAGGCCGTTCTGCTTCAGCGCGTTGAGCAGGTTCATGGTGCTGCCGGCCGACGGGCCGTCGTCGAAGGTGAGCGCGACGTACCCGTTGCAGGCGGCCGCCTGTGCGGGTGCGGCGCCGGCGCCCGTGGTCACGGTGGCTGCCACGGTCAGTGCGGCGGCAGCCACACCCGGGACCAGGTACCGGGTGACGTGCTGTCGATTTCCGGTGCTCATGTGTGGGGGTCCTCCTCGTACGAAGGTCAGCCGGCGCTGCAGGACACCGACGGCCAGGTCCAGTTGCCGTTGGTCTGGATGGTCGCGCCCCAGTTGTTGCCGTTGCCGTCGGGCCGCGCGACGAGGGTCTGGCTGTCTGGGTAGGAAGCGGTCACGTTCCAGGTGGCGGAGACCTTGGCGGGGGACGGGACCCGCATGGTCACGGTCCAGTTGCTCGAGCCGCTCACCGAGACGTTGAGGTTGTAGCGGTCGCCCCACTGCTGGCCGGCCGACAGGGTCGCGGTGCAGCCGCCGTTGCCGCCTCCACCGCCTCCACCGCCACCGCCGCCTCCGCCACCACCGCCGGAGGAGCCCTCGCTCACGGTGATGTTGGAGCTGCCGCTGCTCTGGTAGCCCTCGGTGGCCATGATCATGTAGTTGTGGCTGCCCAGGTTCATGCCTTTGCCGGCCCAGGCGTCGAAGTGGTTGCCGCTGGTGATGGTGCCGCCGGTGCGCTTCTGCTGCCGGACGCTCCAGTACTGGTCGAAGGTGCGGGTGCCTTCGATGGAGGGGGCGTTGTACCGGGTGGTCTTGTAGATGTCGTACGTGCCGCCGTCGGTGGTGACGGTGCCCTTGTACTCACCCGTGGGCCGGTAGGTGCCCCAGTTGTCGACGATGTAGTACTCGATCAGCGGGCTGGTGGTCCAGCCGTACAGCGTCAGGTACGCGTTGCCTGACGGGTTGAAGCTGCCGGAGTAGTTGACGGTCTTGCGTCCTCCGGTGCTCCAGCCCTTGCCGGCCACGAAGTTGCCGGTGTTCCTCCACTGGGTGCTGTAACTGCCGCCGGAGCCCAGGTCCATGGAGACGGTGCCCTGGGAGTCGGTCCAGAAGGAGTACCACCAGCCGTTGTTGGTGCCGGTCTGGTTGGTGGAGATGACGGGGGCGGCGGTCGCCGTGCCGGTGGTGAGGAGCAGTGCGGTGAGCGCGGCGAGAGCGATCGTCCAGACGCTCTTCACGCTCATGATCAGTCGGCCGCGTCTGCGGCCGCCGGGGGGTACGGACACATGCATGGGTGACGCCTCCTGTTACGGCTCGATGGGGAGGTCGATGCCGTGACAGTGTTGGTCCGAGCACGTCAACCGTCAACGGTTTCGGTGAGAGTTTCGAAAAGTTCGAGTGACCCCGGATCAGGGTCCGCCGCTATCTGACCAGTTCAAAGGCCGAGTGGAGGCACCTGGGATGTGAAGCGGCGACAGGTCACCGGGCGCTGGGTCGAAGATCGATCAAGCGCGTACGAAACTTTCGCATCAGGTCGGCGTCGTCCAGCGCGGAGCTGTCTCCGCCCAGGCGGCGGCCCAGCGGGCGAGGTTGCGGCGGTGCAGGACGAGACCGGTGACGGTGTGCACGGCGGCGCCCGCGAGGGCGACGCCGATCGCGGCGAGCAGCGCCCAGCCCACGGCGCGGCTGCGGACCTCCCTGCCGGTGAGGGGTGCGTCGGTCGCCTCGCCGTCGGAGGTGATCCAGATGCTGACGACGCTGTCGGCGGTCAGCCCGGGCGGGACCTCCGCGCGCGTGGTGCGGGTGCGTCCCTCGCGGGTGACGACCCGGACCTCGACCGGGTAGCGCGTCTTCTTCTCCTCGTCCGAGCCCGGCTCGGGGTGCCGGGGCGCGTCGTGGACGAGGGTGGCGTCGGCGAGGTGGCGCGTCTGCTGCTGGTGACGCGCGACGTCCTGGTAGTGGCGGTGCGCGGCGTCGCCCACCAGGGCGCCGGCCACGGGCGCCACGGCCAGGACGGCGAGCAGCACGCCGAGCCCCAGCCAGGCCCGCACGGTGTCGGTGCGGCGGCGCAGCGGGTTGGGCCGCCAGGGCCAGAACAGCGGGCGCGGCGGCGGTCCGGGGGGCGGCTGCGGCGGAGGTACGGTGCCCGCCACGTCATGGCTCCTTTCCGATAGCGGTCGCAGGCGGAGGCCGGCCGGCCCAGCGGGGGCCGCTCGGCCGGGCAGGTGAGTCGGCCTTGCGCGGGTCGGCCTTGCCCGGGCCGGCCTTGCGCGGGCCGGCCTTGCGCGGGCCGGCCTTGCGCGGGCCGGTCGGTCCGGCCCAGGCCGCTCGGCCGGGCAGGTGAGTGCGCCCGGCACAGGCGGGCCAGGCACCGGCCGGCCGGTGAAACGCAGGCCGGCCGGCCCGGCACAGGCCGGTCAGAGCACCCCGTCGACCGACGGATGCCGATGTGCCACCGCCAGCAGTCCCGCCGCCCCGCGCACCGCGGCGGTGTGCGGCGACGGCACCGGCTGCACCGCGCAGTTGAGGCCGCCCGGCAGCCCGCCGGTGATCTCGGGGCGCAGCGCTCCCCCGCCGGCCAGCAGCAGACCGCGGCGCAGGGCGGTGCGGGTGAGGGAGGTGCGGTCCTGCCGCAGCATCTCCGTCACCATGCCGACCACCGCGTCGGTGATCAGCTCCGGCGGTGTGCCGTCGGACAGGTCGGTGGTGCCCAGCGCGGTGCGCCGGGCGTCGGTGACCGCGCCGTCGGCGAGCAGCACCACCTCGGTGAGGTGCGCGCCGATGTCCGCCACCAGCAGCGGCCGGACATGGTCGGCGCCGGCGGCCAGCGCGACCGCCCTCGCGCCGGGGACCGTCAGTACGGCGCGCGGGCGGAGCACCTCCACGGCCGTACGGGCCGCGGCGCGGAACGCGGGACCGTCGAGCACCGGGGAGGTGACGACGACCAGCGGGCGGCCGAGCCTCGGCAGGCGGTGGCCCAGCAGCCGCTCCAGCATGCGGGCGGTGCCGGGGGTGTCGACGATGGCGCCGCGCTGCACGGGGTGGACGGCGCCCGAGCCGGGGAACGTCACGGTGGGCACGTCCAGGACCATGCCGCGTCCCGCGATGAACGCGCGGGTGCGGGCGCTGCCCAGGTCGAGAGCGAGACCTGGGCAGCGCCTGCACAGCGGCCGGTACCGGTGCCGCAGGGGGACCGGCCGGGGGTGCCGGATCACGGTCACCGGCCGGCCTCGCGCACCTGCTGGCAACGCCCGCAGTAGCGGGCCTGGGGTACGACCAGCAGGCGATGGCGCTCCACCGGGCGGCGGCAGAGGTGACAGACGCCGTAGGCACCGGAGTCCATCCGGGCCAGCGCCTCCTCGACGTCGGCGAGCACCATGCGGGCCGACGCGGCGAGTTTGACGCCGACCTCGACCTGCGCCGCGTCCTCGCGGACGCGGCGGTCGTCGGCGCGGCTCGCCGTGGCGAACTGCCGCAGCTGTTCCCGGCGGAACAGCAGCTGCTCGTGCAGGTTCTCACGGAGCTCGGCGAGGTCCTCGGCGCTGAGGACCTCGTCGTGCTCGCCGATGGTCTGATGGGTCACCACTGCACCTCTCGGGCAGAGCGGGGGCGGACGGACGTGAGGGTGCGGTCAGGCCGCGCGCTGGCAGCCGACGCAGTACCGGGTGTGCGGGAGGATCTCCAGCCGCTCCGGCGGTACCGGCTTCGAGCAGCCCAGGCAGGTGCCGTAGGTGCCGGCCTCGACGCGTGCGAAGGCCTCCTCGATCTCCCGCAGGACGCGCTTGATGGCGTCCTTCTGGTTCGACATCAGGTGGTCGCCCGGGCTCGTCCCGGTTTCGTCCAGCGCCTTGAGCTGCGCGAGCCTGGTTGTCCGGGCGTGCTCCAGGCGCCGGCGGACCTCGTCCGCGGCGAGGTTCGCGGCACGGGGGTCGGTGCGGGGCAGGTCGAGCGACACGTGGTCCTCCTGGAGACGTAAGAGACACGGGAGACGTACAGGCGTACGACTCGAAGCCGTACGGCGTGAGGCCGTACGGCATGACGCTTCCACCATGGCCCGGGCCCGCCCCGCTTCCCATTGGGCGCGGGACCCATCTGTGCGGGGTCGGAGGACCCACCCCGTGCGGCATGGGTCCGCCGGTCGGCGGGAAATGGGGCATGCGGCCCATCGACCGCGGCGCGGCGGGCGGGGCAGGCTGGCCGGTGTCCGCCGGGACCAGGGGGTCGCTGCCGCATCAGGGGGCGCGGTGACCGACAGTAGAGGCAGACGAGAAAGAGGAAGGCGTGACCTCCGTGTCCCTGTACTGGCGGATCTTCGGTCTGAACGCCGTGGTGCTCGGCAGCGCCACGGCGCTGCTGCTGTGGGCTCCGGTGACCGTGTCCGTGCCGGTGCTGCTGACGGAGGCGGTGATTCTCGTCGGCGGTCTCGTGGTGATGCTCGTCGCCAACGCGGCGCTGCTGCGCATCGGTCTGGCCCCGTTGGACCGGGTGACCCGGCTGATGACCACCGTCGACCTGCTGCGCCCCGGCCAGCGGCTGCCCGTGCGGGGCGGCGGTGAGGTGGCCGGGCTGGTGAGCGCGTTCAACGCGATGCTGGAGCGTCTGGAGGGTGAGCGCGCCGCGAGCAGCGCCCGCGCGATCCTCGCCCAGGAAGGTGAGCGGCGCCGTATCGCCCAGGAGTTGCACGACGAGGTGGGGCAGAGCATGACGGCCGTGCTGCTGGCCCTGAAGCGGGCGTCCGACGAGGCGTCGGAGCCGCTGCGCGAGGAGCTGCTGCAGGCGCAGGAGATCACCCGGGGCAGCCTGGACGAGGTACGGCGGCTGGTGCGCCGGCTGCGCCCCGGGGTACTGGACGACCTGGGTCTGGTGAGCGCGGTGACGTCGCTGGCGACGGAGTTCTCCACGCACACCGGGCTGCGGGTGGTGCGCCGCTTCGACCCGGACCTGCCCGCCCTGGACCAGGAGACGGAGCTGGTGATCTACCGGGTGGCGCAGGAGAGCCTCACCAACGCGGCCCGGCACGCCGAGGCCCGCCGGGTGGAGGTGTCCCTGTACGGCGACGAGGAGACCGTCGTGCTGGAGGTCGCCGACGACGGGCGCGGCATCGGCGCCGCCCGGGAGGGCGCGGGACTTCGCGGAATGCGTGAACGGGCCCTGCTGATCGGGGCCACGCTGGACATCTGGAGCCCGGACGAGGTCTCCGCGACAGGAACCGGTACCCGAATCCGGCTGACCGTGCCGGCCGTCAGGAAGCAGTCATGAACGACCAGGACATCCACGCCGACCGCCCCGCGGAGAAGATCCGCATCCTCCTCGCCGACGACCACGCGCTGGTGCGGCGGGGCGTCCGGCTCATCCTCGACCGGGAGCCGGACCTGGAGGTGGTCGCGGAGGCGGGCGACGGGGCCGAGGCGATCGCCATGGCCCGCACCCACGACGTGGACCTCGCGGTGCTGGACATCGCCATGCCGCGGCTGACCGGTCTGCAGGCGGCGCGGGAGCTGACCTCGCTGAAGCCGGGGCTGCGCATCCTGATGCTGACGATGCACGACAACGAGCAGTACCTGTTCCAGGCGCTGAAGGCGGGGGCGGGCGGCTACGTGCTGAAGTCCGTCGCCGACCGTGACCTGGTCGCCGCCTGCCGCGCGGCGATGCGGGACGAGCCGTTCCTGTACCCGGGGGCGGTGACGGCCCTGATCCGCAACTACCTGGACCGGGTGCGGCACGGCGAGGAGGCGCCCGAGCAGCTGCTCACCCCGCGCGAGGAGGAGGTGCTGAAGCTGGTCGCCGAGGGCCACTCGTCGAAGGAGATCGCGGAGCTGCTGTTCATCAGCGTCAAGACGGTGCAGCGGCACCGGGAGAACCTGCTGCACAAGCTGGGTCTGCGGGACCGTCTGGAGCTGACCCGGTACGCCATCCGCGCGGGGCTCGTCGAGCCTTGACCGCCTACGTCCCGGGCCGTGCCGCCCGGTTTCCGCTGAGGGCCGCCGCGGCCGTGCTGGCCGCGTTCGCGGCCGTGCTGCTGACCCTGGGCTTCACCCCGGGCGCGGCCCCCGCGTCCGCCGTCGCTGCGGGCCCCGCCTACTTCCCGGCGTCCCCCGGCACTCCCACCTACTCCTCCGGCACGCAGCCGCGCAGCGACGAGGCGTACGTCGCCGCCCGTACGGTGCTCGCCCGGCCGGAGCGGGACGCCGGCGAGCGCGACACGGCCGCCGGTCCCCTCCTCTTCACGCCCCCGTACACCCCGCGCGTCCCGCCGCGGCCCGCGCGTCCCGCGCCGTCGGCCGGTCACGCGCCGCCCGCCGCCGCGCACGTCCCGGCGGACCTGGGGCGGGCGCCACCCGCCGCCTCCAGCACCTGAGCCGTCTTCTTTTCCTACTTTCCGCGTGCCCCTCCGACGGGCGCGTGTGCCTTGCTGGAGGCATCTGTGAAACGTCCCGCCCGCGTCAGGGCGTTGTTCGCGCTCGCCGTGATCGCCGTGTCCGTGTTCGTCGCCGTCACCGTCCCGGTCCGTCTCGGACTGGATCTGCGGGGCGGCACCCAGATCGTGCTGGAGACCCGTTCCACCGAGACGCTGAAGGCCGACGCCGAGGCCACCGACCGCACGCTGGAGGTGCTGCGCGGCCGCGTCGACGCGCTCGGCGTCGCCGAGCCCACCATCGTCCGTTCCGGCGACCAGAGGATCATCGTCGAGCTGCCGGGCGTGCAGGACCCGAGGAAGGCCGCCGACGTGCTCGGCCGCACCGCGCAGCTCTCCGTGCACCCGGTCAAGGGACCGGGCACGGCCGACGCGAAGAAGCTGCCGCAGGGGGAGCGGGTGCTCCCCGACGAGTCCGGCGAGCGGCTGCACCTCGGCAAGGCCGCGCTGAGCGGCCAGGACGTCAAGAGCGCCGAGTCCCGCTTCGACCCGCAGAGCGGCGCCGGCTGGCACGTCACCGTCGACTTCGAGGACGGCAAGGGCTGGGCCCGGCTGACCGGTGAGGCCGCCTGCCACCCGGCGGGCGACCCGCAGCGCCGCGTGGCCATCGTCCTCGACAACAAGATCATCTCCTCGCCGCAGGTCGACCCGTCCGTGGCCTGCGGCGCCGGCATCACCGGCGGGTCCACGCAGATCACCGGTTCGTTCACCAGCGACGAGGCGAAGGAGCTCGCGCTGCTGGTGCACGGCGGCGCGCTGCCGGTGCCGGTGGAGACGGTGGAGCAGCGGACCGTCGGCCCGACGCTGGGCGCCGAGGCCATCCGCGCCAGCGCCTGGGCCGCCGTCGTCGGCACCGCCCTCACGGCGCTGTTCGTCATCGTCGTCTACCGCCTGATGGGCCTCCTCGCCATCGTGGCCCTGCTCTGCTACGGCCTGATCTCCTACGCCGGACTCGCCGCCCTCGGCGCGACGCTGACGCTGCCCGGCCTCGCCGGTTTCGTGCTGGCCATCGGCATGGCCGTCGACGCGAACGTGCTGGTCTTCGAACGCGCCCGGGAGGAGTACGCCAAGCGCAACCGGCCCAGTGGCCGCTCCGCCCTGACCGCCGGTTTCAAGGGCGCGTTCAGCGCGATCGCGGACTCCAACGTGACCACGCTGATCGCGGCGGCCCTGCTGTTCGTGCTGGCGTCCGGCCCGGTGAAGGGTTTCGGCGTCACGCTCGGCATCGGTGTGCTGGCGTCCATGATCAGCGCCCTGGTGATCACCCGGGTGCTCGCCGAGTTCGCGGTGGCGCGCCGCTGGGTGCACCGGCGTCCCGCGGTCACCGGCCTGGCCTCCGTGGGCCGGGTCCGCGCCTACCTCACCCGCCGCGACCCGCAGCTGATGCGCCGCCCCCGCCGCTGGCTGGCGGTGTCGGCGGTGGTCCTGGCCGTCGCCGCCGCGGGCATCGTCGTACGCGGGCTGAACTTCGGCGTGGAGTTCACGGGCGGCCGGCTGATCGAGTACTCCACCGAGCAGACGGTCGACCCGGACCGGGCCCGGGCCGCGCTCGCCGACGCGGGCTTCCCGCAGGCGGTCGTGCAGTCCTCCGGCGACAACGGCCTGACCGTGCGCACCGAGGAGCTGTCCAACGAGGAGGCGGTGAAGGTCGCCGAGACCGTCGCCGAGGTAGGCGGCGGTGCGGAGAAGGTCCGCGACGAACTGATCGGCCCGAGCCTGGGCGACGAGTTGCGCCGTAACGCACTGCTCGCGCTGGGCCTCGCCCTGGTCGCGCAACTCTTGTATCTGGCCGTACGTTTCCGGTGGATGTTCGGCACGGGCGCGGTGGCGGCGCTGGCGCACGACGTGGTGATCCTCACCGGCATCTTCGCCTGGCTGGGCAAGCCCGTCGACGGCGTGTTCCTGGCGGCGCTGCTCACCGTGATCGGCTACTCGGTGAACGACTCCGTGGTGGTCTTCGACCGCATCCGCGAACTGTGGCGCAAGGACGCGAAGGCGCCGCTGGCTCAGGTCACCAACCAGGCGATCCTGCAGACGGTCCCGCGCACGGTGAACACGGGCATCGGCGTGATCTTCATCCTCGCCGCGCTGGCGTTGCTGGGCGGAGACTCCCTGACGGACTTCGCGTTGGCCCTGCTGATCGGCATGGTCGTGGGCACGTACTCGTCGGTCCTGACGGCATCGCCCTTGGCAATCGAGCTGAACACCCAGGCGGGCAGCGGCAAGCGGCCCCGCGGAACCACCCCCCGCAAACCGATCCCGCGACGGGAACGGACGACGACCGAGGTGTGACACGGGGGGGTGCAGGCGGCTGGTCCCGCCTGCATCCCCCTTCAGGGGCGCGGGGAACTGCGCGGGCAACCCCCACCGGCCCGCAGACACTGCGACCCCAGGGGCGCGGGGAACTGCGCAGAACAGCAACCCCAACCCCCCGTCACACAACCACCGCGTCCCCCTCGAACTGCGTCCGATACAACTCCGCATACCGCCCACCCGCCTCCAGCAGCTCCCCGTGCGAGCCCCGCTCCACCACACGCCCACCCTCGACCACGAGGATCAGATCGGCGTCCCGCACGGTCGACAGCCGGTGCGCGATCACCACAGCCGTCCGCCCCACCAGCGCCTCCCCCAAAGCCTCCTGCACCGCAGCCTCGGACGTGTTGTCCAAATGAGCCGTCGCCTCGTCGAGGACGACCACCCGCTGCCGCGCCAACAGCAACCGCGCGATCGTCATCCGCTGCCGCTCCCCGCCCGACAGCCGGTACCCCCGCTCCCCCACGACCGTGTCGAGCCCGTCCGGCAGTTCCCGCACCAGCGCGTCCAGACGCGCCCGCCGCAACGCGTCCCACAGTTCCTCCTCGCCCGCGTCCGGCCGCGCCAGCAGCAGGTTCGCGCGCACCGTGTCGTGGAAGAGGTGACCGTCCTGCGTCACCATCCCGACCGTGGCCCGCAGCGACGCCGCGTTCAGGTCCCGTACGTCGACCCCGCCCACGCGGACCGCCCCCGCGTCGACGTCGTACAGCCTCGGCAGCAGGGACGCCACCGTCGACTTGCCGGCGCCTGAGGAGCCGACGAGGGCGACGGTCTGCCCGGGTTCGGCGCGGAAGGAGATGCCGTGCAGCACCTCCTCGCCGCCGCGTGTGTCGAGGGCGGCGACCTCCTCCAGGGAGGCGAGGGAGACCTTGTCGGCGGACGGATAGCCGAAGCGGACGTCGTCGAACTCCACGGCGACCGGCCCCTCCGGCACCTCGCGGGTGTCCGGCTTCTCCCGGATCAGCGGGTCGAGGTCCAGCACCTCGAAGACCCGCTCGAAGCTCACCAGCGCGCTCATGACCTCCACCCGCGCCCCGGCCAGCGAAGTCAAGGGCGCGTAGAGGCGGGTGAGCAGCAGGGCGAGCGCGACCACCGCGCCGGCGTCGAGGGCGCCGGAGAGGGCGAGCCGGCCGCCGAGGCCGTAGACCAGCGCGAGGGCGAGGGCGGAGACGAGCGTGAGGGCGGTGATGAACACCGTCTGGGCGGTGGCCGTCCGCACGCCGATGTCCCGCACCCGCCGCGCCCGTACCGCGAACTCCTCGGATTCCTCCTCGGGCCGCCCGAACAGCTTCACCAGGGTGGCGCCGGGCGCCGAGAACCGCTCCGTCATCCGCGTCCCCATCGCCGCGTTGAGCGTGGCGGCCTCACGCTGAAGTCCGGCCATCCTGCGGCCCATCCGCCGCGCCGGGATCACGAACACGGGGAGCAGGACCAACGCCAGCAGGGTGATCTGCCAGGACAGCGTGAGCATCACGCCCAGCGTCAGCACCAGCGTGACGACGTTGGCGACCACGGTGGACAGGGTGGAGCTGAACGCCCGCTGCGCTCCGATGACGTCGTTGTTGAGACGGGAGACGAGCGCTCCCGTACGGGTGCGTGTGAAGAACGCGACCGGCATCCGCTGCACGTGGTCGAAGACCGCCGTCCGCAGCCCCAGGATGAGATCCTCGCCGAGCGCCGCCGACAGCCGGCGGCCCAGCACGCCGAGGGCCGCCTCCACCACCGCGATCAGCGCGATGAGCAGCGCCAGACGCACCACCGAGTCCGGGTCGCCGCCGGACACGATCGTGTTCACCACCCGCCCGGCGAGCACGGGCGTGGCCACGGCGAGCGCCGCGGTCGCCGTGCCGAGCAGCAGGAACAGGATCAGCTTGCGGCGGTGCGGGCGGGCGAAGGCGCCGATGCGGCGCAGGGTGTCCCGGGTGACGGGCCGGCGCTCGTCCTCGGCGGTCATGACGCTGCGCAGTTGCGCCCACGCGGTGGTTTCCATGCTCATGACGGCGACGCTAGGACCTCAACCATGATTGAGGTCAAGGCCGCGCCCGGTACGCCGCCTCGGCCGGCGGATGCCGACAACGCCCGTCCCCCGGCGTCCCGCTCCTCGCAACTCTCCGTTCGCACCCGTCGTTCATCCTCCGTGAACATGACGGTGACGATCCGACGGGTGCTGTGCGTGCTGCCGCTGCTGCTCGTGGCCGTGGTCGCCGTACGGCAGCGGGAGGTGCTGGCCGAGGGGCTGGGTCTGGTGACGACCGCCCGGTGGCCATGGCTGCTGGCCGCGGCCGGTCTGACGTGTCTGACCTGGCCGGCCGCCGCGTGCACCCGGCAGGGCGCGGTGCTCGAACGGCTGCCCGGACGGCGGCTGGTGGCCACGCAGTTCGCGGCGGGCGCGGCGAACCATCTGCTCCCCACCGGGCTGGGGGCGAGCGCGGTCAACCTTCGGTTCATGACGGTGTGCGGGCTGAGCACGGCCCGGTCCTCGGCCGCGCTGGCGCTGTATCTGCTGGCGGAGAGCGTCGGGCGGGTGGGGCTGCTGGCCGCGCTGCTGGTGGCGTTCCCCGACGCGCTGCCGTTCGGGTCGCTGCTGCCGGACGAGGCGCCGGCCGGGCCGTTCCTCGCGGCGGGCGCGGTGCTCGTCCTCGTCATCGGCGCGCTCGCCGCCGTACGGCGGGTGCGGACGGTGGTGGCCGGGTTCCTGCGGACGGCGCTGGGCGAGGCGCGGTCGGTGCACGCCCGGCCCGCGCGGGCGCTGGCGCTGTGGGGCGGCGCGCTGGCCTTCCCGGCGCTCCAGGCGGGCGTACTGGTGCTGGTGGCACGGGCGTTCGGGCTCGCGGTCCCGTCCGCGCACCTGGCGGTGGCATACCTCGCGGCGACGGTGGCGGTGGCGCTGGTGCCCACGCCGGGCGGGATCGGCTCGGTGGAGGCGGCACTCGTCGTGGCGCTGGTGGCGGCCGGCGGGGCGGCGGCGGTGGCCACGGCGGTCGTGGTGGTGTTCCGGCTGCTGACGGTGTGGCTGCCGCTGCTGCCGGGCGCGCTGACCCTGGCGGCGCTGGTGCGGTCGAGGGTGATCTGACGTGCGGGACGGGTGAGGTGGGAACGTCGGGCGGGTAGGGTCCCGGTCCACTCACGGAAGGGACCACGTCATGCCGGTACGGATCGAACGCCGGGGAGCCGTCACCACGGTGGTGCTCTCCCGCCCCGAGGCACGCAACGCGGTGGACGGGCCGACGGCCGCCGAACTGGCCGACGCCTTCGGCGCGTTCGAGGCGGACGACGAGGCACGGGCGGCGGTGCTGTGGGGCGAGGGCGGCACGTTCTGCGCGGGCGCCGACCTGAAGGCGCTGGGCACGGAGCGCGCCAACCGGGTCGCCGAGGACGGCGACGGACCGATGGGCCCGACCCGGCTGCGGCTGTCCAAGCCGGTGATCGCGGCGGTGTCCGGGCACGCCGTGGCGGGCGGTCTCGAGCTGGCGCTCTGGTGCGACCTGCGGGTGGCCGAGGAGGACGCCGTGTTCGGGGTGTTCTGCCGCCGCTGGGGGGTGCCGCTGATCGACGGCGGCACGGTACGGCTGCCCCGTCTGATCGGCGTGAGCAGGGCGATGGACATGATCCTGACCGGGCGTCCGGTGCCGGCCGACGAGGCGTACGCGATGGGGCTGGCCAACCGGGTGGTGCCGGTGGGGCGGGCCCGCGCGGAGGCGGAGGAACTGGCCGCGTCCCTGGCCCGGTTCCCGCAGGCGTGCCTGCGCTCGGACCGCGCGTCGGTGCTGGAGCAGGAGGGGCTGGGCGAAGAGGAGGCGCTCGCGGCCGAACTGCGGCACGGGGCGGCCGTGTTGGCGGAGAGCCTGGAAGGCGCGGCCCGGTTCACGTCGGGGGCGGGGCGGCACGGCTCCTTCGACGGGGTGTGAGACCGCCCGGAACCGGCCGAACGCAGGCCCGGGCACCCCGCGCGGTACGAACCCCCCTGCGGGATACGGCAGGATGAGCGACGGTGCCCCCGCAGGTCAACGCGGGTGCGGCACCGTGGATTCCGTATACCTCGAGCAGGTGACTTCACGTGACACGACTTCACATACGGCTCTCCGCCCAGGAGAGGCGGCCGTCGGCCCAGGGGTGCGCGGGAGGTGGGCGGTGACCCGCTCCCTCACCGTGGACGATCTGGTGCACGCCGGAATCGCCCTCGCCGCCGGTCTGCTGGCGGCGTTCCTGCTCCGTATGGCGCTGCGCTGGCTGGCCCGGCACGCCGAGCGCACCGCATGGCGCGGCGACGACATCATGGTGGAGGCCCTGCGTACGGTCGCCCCGTGGGCGGCCGTCGCGGGCGGCACGGCCTCCGCGGCGGCGGCGCTGCCGCTGACCCGGACGGTGCAGCACACGACCAACCAGGTGCTGACCCTCCTGGTGATCCTCGTCGCGACCGTGGCGACCGCCCGGGTGGTGGCGGACCTGGTGCGCTCGGTCACCCAGTCCCGGTCCGGCGTGGCCGGCTCGGCGACGATCTTCGTGAACATCACCCGGATCCTGGTCCTCGCGATCGGCTTCCTCATCGGGCTGCAGACGCTGGGCATCTCCATCGCGCCGCTGCTCACCGCCCTCGGCGTGGGCGGTCTGGCGGTGGCGCTGGCGCTCCAGGACACGCTCGCGAACCTGTTCGCGGGCATCCACATCCTCGCCTCCAAGACCGTGCAGCCGGGCGACTACATCCGTCTGAGCAGCGGCGAGGAGGGGTACGTCGAGGACATCAACTGGCGCCAGACGACCGTCCGTGAGCTGTCCAACAACCTGGTGGTCATCCCCAACGGCCAGCTCGCCAAGACGAACATGACCAACTTCATGCGGCCCCAGCAGCAGCTGACCATCCTGGTCCAGGTCGGCGTGTCGTACGACAGCGACCTGGAGCACGTGGAGCGGGTGACGAAGGAGGTCGTCGCCGATGTGATGACCGAGATCACCGGGGCGGTGCCGGAGCACGAACCGGCGGTGCGGTTCCACACCTTCGGCGACTCGCGCATCGGGTTCACCGTGATCCTGGGCGTGGCGGAGTTCAGCGACCAGTACCGGATCAAGCACGAGTTCATCAAGCGGCTGCACCGGCGCTACCGCGAGGAGGGGATCCGGATTCCGTCGCCGGCGCGGACGGTCGCCCTTCAGCAGGGGACGGTGCTGATTCCGTCCCAGCGGGACGGGGCGGCGGCCGCGGACGACATGATCACCGGGCGGCCGGTCTGACGGTCGTCCCCGGGCCGTGGCGCGTGTCAGCGCCGCCGCGGCCCGGCGCACCCGCCTTCGGCGGGTGGTCGGGGCTCCGCCCCGGACCCCGTTCGCACGGTTCCCCGCGCCCCTGACGCGGCCCTGCCGGAATACTCGGCGTGGACCCCTGTCGAGCATGGGGCCGCCACAAGATATCTTGATGTCGAGCAATGTTGCAGACGTGGAGCGGAGCACCCGGTGACTGACTCGACCATCATCTATACGCACACTGACGAGGCCCCGGCCCTGGCGACGTATTCCTTCCTGCCGGTGGTCCAGGCCTACGCCTCGCAGGCGGGTGTCGCCGTGGAGACGCGGGACATCTCGCTCGCCGGGCGCATCATCGCCGTGTTCCCGGAGTACCTCACCGAGGACCAGCGCATCCCGGACGCCCTCGCCGAGCTCGGCGAGCTGGCGAAGACGCCCGCGGCCAACATCGTCAAGCTGCCGAACATCTCGGCGTCGATCCCGCAGCTCAAGGCCGCGATCGCCGAGCTGCAGGGCAAGGGCTACGCGCTGCCGGACTACCCGGACGACCCGAAGACCGACGAGGAGCGGGAGATCCAGGCCCGCTACGACAAGGTCAAGGGCTCGGCCGTGAACCCGGTCCTGCGTGAGGGCAACTCCGACCGCCGCGCCCCCGCCTCGGTGAAGAACTACGCCAAGGCCCACCCGCACCGCATGGGCGCCTGGACCCCCGAGTCCAAGACGAACGTCGCCACGATGGGCCAGGACGACTTCCGCTCCACCGAGAAGTCCGTCGTGATCGCCGAGGACGGCGCCCTGCGCATCGAGCTCAAGGGCGACGACGGCTCCACCACCGTGCTGCGCGAGTCGGTGCCGGTGCTCAAGGACGAGGTCGTCGACGCCTCCGTGATGCGCGTGGCCGCGCTGCGCGAGTTCCTGACCGAGCAGGTCGCCCGCGCCAAGCAGGAGGGCGTGCTGTTCTCCGTGCACCTGAAGGCCACGATGATGAAGGTCTCCGACCCGATCATCTTCGGCCACGTGGTGCGCGCCTTCTTCCCGAAGACGTTCGCGAAGTACGGCGACAAGCTCGCCGCCGCCGGTCTCACCCCGAACGACGGTCTGGGCGGCATCTACAAGGGCCTGGAGAACCTGCCCGAGGGCGCCGAGATCAAGGCGTCCTTCGACGCCGAGCTCACCGAGGGCCCGGATCTGGCGATGGTCGACTCCGACAAGGGCATCACCAACCTGCACGTCCCCTCGGACGTCATCGTGGACGCCTCGATGCCGGCCATGATCCGCACCTCCGGCCACATGTGGGGCCCGGACGGCCAGGAGCACGACACCCTGGCGGTCCTGCCGGACTCGTCGTACTCGGGCGTCTACCAGGCCGTGATCGACGACTGCCGCGCCCACGGCGCCTACGACCCGTCCACCATGGGCTCGGTCCCGAACGTCGGTCTGATGGCGCAGAAGGCCGAGGAGTACGGCAGCCACGACAAGACCTTCGAGATCCCCGTCACCGGCACCGTCCGCCTGGTCGACCGGAACGGCGACGTCGTCCTCGAGCAGGCCGTGTCCGCGGGTGACATCTTCCGCGCCTGCCAGACCAAGGACGCGCCGATCCGCGACTGGGTGAAGCTGGCCGTGACCCGCGCCCGCGCCACCGGTGACCCGGCCGTCTTCTGGCTGGACGAGACCCGCGCGCACGACGCCAACCTGATCGCCAAGGTCAAGCAGTACCTGCCGGAGCACGACACCGAGGGCCTGGACATCCGGATCCTCGACCCGGTCGCGGCGACCAAGCTGTCGGTGGAGCGCATCCGCCGCGGCGAGAACACCATCTCGGTCACCGGCAACGTGCTGCGCGACTACCTGACCGACCTGTTCCCGATCCTGGAGCTGGGCACCAGCGCCAAGATGCTGTCGGTCGTCCCGCTGATGGCGGGCGGCGGCCTCTTCGAGACGGGCGCGGGCGGCTCGGCGCCGAAGCACGTGCAGCAGCTGATCAAGGAGAACTACCTGCGCTGGGACTCCCTCGGTGAGTTCTTCGCGCTGGTGCCGTCCTTCGAGCAGTACGCCTCGACCACGGGCAACGCGCACGCCAAGGTGCTCGCCGACACCCTGGACCGCGCCACGGCGACGTTCCTCAACGAGGACAAGTCCCCGACCCGCCGTCTCGGCGGCATCGACAACCGCGGCAGCCACTTCTACCTGTCCCTGTACTGGGCGCAGGAGCTGGCCGCGCAGACCGAGGACGCGGACCTCGCGAAGGCGTTCGCGCCGCTCGCCGAGACCCTCGCGGCCAACGAGGCGAAGATCGTCGAGGAGCTGATCTCCGTCCAGGGCAAGCCGGCCGACATCGGCGGCTACTACCAGCCCGACCCGGCGAAGGCCTCCGCGGTCATGCGCCCGTCCGCCACGTGGAACGAGGCGCTGGCGTCCCTGAGCTGAACCGGACGACTCTGAGCTCCGCCCCGGCCGGCGACCCGCCCGGCCGGGGCGGAGCCATGTCGAGGGGGCATGGACGAGGGGGCGTTGTCAGAGGCGTGTGGCACCTTGACCGTCGTACGTCTTCTTCACCGACAGCACCTTTGGAGCAGCGCATGACCGTCGTGCCGCCCTCGTTCGACCTCCTCCCCGGCGACCCCGCCTCCCCCGTGATCCTGCATGTGCCGCACTCGGCGCGGGAGATACCGGCGGACGCGCGGTCCGGGATCGTCCTGGACGACCCCGCGCTGGAGCGCGAGCTGGACCACATCACCGACGCGCACACCGCGACGATCGCCGAGGAGGCGGCCCGGACGGCCGGAGTCACGCCGTGGCGTTTCGTGAACCGGCTGTCGCGGCTGGTCGTGGACCCGGAGCGGTTCCCGGACGAGCGGGAGGAGATGCTGGCCGTCGGCATGGGCGCGGTCTACACGCGGACCACGCACAAGGACGTGCTCCGCCCCGACGGCTTCGACGCGGGCCCGCTGGTCGAGCGGTACTTCCACCCGTACGCGCAGGCGATGACGGAAGCGGTCACGGACCGGCTCGCGGCGACGGGACGCTGCGTGATCGTCGACGTGCACTCGTACCCGACGGCCCCGCTCCCCTACGAACTCCACGGCACCGGCCCCCGCCCCGAGGTGTGCCTCGGCACGGACCCCTTCCACACCCCGCCGGCCCTCCTGGAGGCGGCACGGGAGGCGTTCGCGAAGTGCGGCGAGACGGGCCTGGACAGCCCGTTCGCGGGCACGTACGTCCCGCTGAAGTACTACGGCGAGCGGGCGGAGGTGACGGCCCTGATGGTGGAGATCCGCCGGGACACGTACATGACGGAACCGGGCGGGCCGGCTCACGAAGGGGTGACGCGTCTGGCGTCGGCGCTGGCGTCACTCGTCGACGCGGTGTGAGCCGGCCGCGGGCCGCCTCCCCGCGGCCCGCGACCGGGCCGACGTCAGGCGCGGAGCCACTCCGTCATGACCACCTCGCCCGGCGTGTGCAGGCGGAGGGCGAAGGGGCCCGACGGGGTCACCGGTGCCGTGAAGCGGCCCATGTCGTCGGCCGTGGTCGTCGTGGCCGGGCGGGGGCCCGTCAGGATGTCGATGCGGGCGGGGGACGGGGGGAGGACCTGGCCGATCATGCCTTCCTCCGTCAGTTCGACGTCCAGCGTCGTCCCGCCGGCGCTGAACGTCAGCATCCGCGGGGCCGCCGCCGCGCCCCGCACGGGGATCGCGTCGACGAGCGAGTCGAAGGTCAGCTCGGCGACCCGTGCCTCCAGGTCGCGCAGCGCGAACGCGTCGATCGCGCTCTGGAGCAGTGGCGGGGGCACCGGGTCCAGGAGGGACGCGGCCTGCCGCAGTTCCTCCTCCAGCAGCTCCTCCTCGACGCCGGGGCCGTCGCCGAAGCCCGTGCCGCCGTCACCGATGCCGCCGCTGATGTCGTCGCTGTTGTCGTCGCTCATGCCGTCCCCCGTGCCTCCAGCCGGGCCCGCAGCCGGCGCAGACAGCGCTGGCGCATCGGCCCGATACTGCCCACCGCGATGTCGAGCGCGGCGGACACCTCCTGATAACTGGGCGGCGGCGACGTGATCAGCACCCGCAGCAACTGCCTGCACCGCTCGCCCAGTTCCTCGAACGCCTGCCACAGCCGCCGCACCCGCTCCCCGTGCGCGGCGGCCTCCTCCGTCTCCAGGAGGGCCTGTTCGGGCTCCCCGCCCTCACTCACCCTGTCGAGCATCTGCGGGTCGTCCGTGAGGACCAGCCGCCGCGCCTGCCGGTGCACCTTCAGGCACTCGTGGCGCGCGGTGCTGGCCAGCCAGGAGCCCGCCTTCTCCGGCTCCCGGATGCGGTCCAGATGCTGGGTGAAGCGGAACCAGACGGTCTGGTACACCTCGTGGGCGTCCGCGTCGGACAGCCGGTGCGCGCGCACCACGGACCAGACCAGCGGGCCCAGGCCCTCCACGATCGCCTTCCAGGCCGCCGCGTCGCCGTCGACTGCGGACCGGACCAACGCGCCGACTTCCGAACGCTCCACGGTGCCACCCCTCGTGTACGGCACGTCATGGTACGCCGTGGAGCGGATGGTTCCGGCCGTCATGGCCGTGCGGTGGGCGCCGGGACGCGTACGGGACTCCAGGTCGGCGGCAGCAGCGCGGGCTTGTGCGCCCCGCGCACGTCCACGAACTCGTCCACCGCGTCGAGCAGTTGCCGCCGGGCCGCGCGCGGGTCGAGCTCACCGTGTGCCGCCATGTGGCCGGCGATCATCCCGACCGCGACGGGAGTGGCGAACGAGGTGCCGCTCCACTGGGCGAGCCCCTCGAACATCACCTGGTCCGGCTTGGCGGACCCGCCGTCCTCGCTCAACACACCTGTGTGGCGCGGGTGGTGGCAGGTGCAGGCGTAGCTGAAGCCGTAGCGGCAGGAGTCGTAGGTGGAGTGCTGGTAGATGTACGGGACGGGCGTCCGGAATCCCGTCAGGGCGCTGGTGAGCCGCTCGCCGGGGGCGTACGCCTTGACCCAGCCGCCGTGGTTGGAGAAGCAGGCGCCGGACTCGCCGTCCGCGCGCAGCGCGCCGACCGACAGCACGGCGTCCTCGTAGCCGGGCAGGTCGGCGTAGGCGGCGGGCCAGAAGGGCGTGGCGCCGGCGTTGTTGCCCGCGGCGGCGACCAACAGGGTGCGCCGCTGCCGCAGTTCGCGCATGAAGGCGTCGACACCGAGGAGCCCGTCGGTGCGGCCGTTCGTCGTGCCGGCGGAGAGGCTGAGCACGTCGGGCCAGCCGCCCGCCTCGACGGCGTCGAAGAGCTTCTCGCCGAACTCGTGCTCCAGCACCGCCCCCGCGTCGTTGAGGGCGCCGCTGACGGTGATGTCGGTGTGCGGGGCGACGGCGGCGACCAGCCCGGCGATGAACGTGCCGTGTCCGCAGTACTGCCGCAGGACCCCGTCGTCGTCGCACTCGGCGACCTGGGAGTCCCCGTGGGTGCGGGCGAGCGGCGGGTACTGGCGGTAGTCGTGCATCAGGCCGGTGTCGACGACCAGGACGCGTGCGGCGTCCTCGCCGGGTTCGCCGTCGGTCCCGGCGACGGCCGGGTTGGGCCGGGCGTCGCGCGCCACGGGCACCGGCTCGTCGCCGGGGCAGGCGTTGACGGCGATGTGCACCACGTGGTTGCGGCTGACCATACGGCGTCCGGCACGCCCCTCCACGGCGGCGAGCGAGCGCAGCGCGCCCGCGACGGCCGGGTCACCGGCCGCGTCCCCCTCGCCGGGGTCGGACACCTGGATGCGGACGACACCGGAGCGGTTGCCCGCGGGGCCGAGCCGGCGGACGCGGTCCGGGGCGCCGGCGGCGAAGGTGCGGAAGTGCCCGCGCACGGTGTCCTCGACGACCTGCGCCTCCTCCCCCTCGCGGGCGAGGACGACGCCCTTCTCGTAGAGGAACTCCCCCGCGTCGTCGGGTCCCATGGCCAGCGGGACGTCGGGCATGGAGCGCTGGATCTGCCGGAACTGCTCACGGAAGCGCTGAGGTGGCATGGCATGTCCTCCACTGGGGCGACGGGGGCCGGGGCCGCGGAGCTGTCATGAAGAAGAGTCCCGGGGCGGTCGCCTGATACAACGCCGTACCTGTGAGGTGTGGTTGCGGACCACTACCATCGTGCAGGTGACAGCGGGAAGCGACGCGGTGCCGGACCTCCTTCCGCTGGTGTTCGCCGCCCCGAACGAGGCGCTGACGAAGGCGGAGTCCGTGCTGCGGCACCGCCCCGAGCCCCTGCACGCCTCGGTGGCGCATCAGGTGATCGGCATCTGGCAGCGGGACTTCGGGGACCTGCGGCTCGCCCTGCGCCATCTGCGGCGGGCGCGGAACTGGGCGGCGCGGGCGGGTTCGGCGGACCGGGAGGCGGACGTCCTCGCCACGCTCGGGGTCGCGTTGGTGCATTCGGGGCGCACGCGGCAGGGCCTGGACGCCCTGGGGCAGGGCGTGCGGCGCGGCACCGGCCACACCCGGGCGCGGGTGCTGTTCCGGCGGGCGTACTGCTGGTGGGTGCTGGGCCATCACAAGGAGGCCCTGGAGGACGTACGGCGAGCGGTGCCGGTGCTGCGGCAGGCCGGGGACGTGATCTGGACGGCGCGGGCGCTGACGCTGCGGGCGACGGTGCATCTGGCGCTGGGCGCGGTGGAGCGGGCGGAGGCGGACTTCGCGTCGGCGGAGGACCTGTGGGCGGTCACGGACCAGGAGCACGACAAGGCGGACGCGGTGGAGAGCCGCGGGCTGGCCGCGTTCCGCTCCGGTGACGTCCCGGCTGCGCTGCGGCTGCTGGACGAGGCGGAGGAGCGGTACGCGAAGCTGGGCACCCCGACGTTCATGCTGAGCATCCGGCGCTGCGAGGTGCTGATGGCGGCCGGTCTGGCGGCGGAGGCGCTGGCCGAGGCGGACACGGCGATCGCCGAACTGGACTCCATCGGCGGGCAGTCGACCCGCAAGGCGGAGCTGCTGCTGGCGGCGGCGCGGGCCGCCCGGCAGGCCGACGACCCGGCGACGGCGACGGCGCGCGCGGGGCTCGCCGTGCGGCTGTTCGCGGGCCAGCGGCGCACCTGGTGGGAGGCGCACGCCCGGCTGGTGCTGCTCGGGGCCCGGCACGCGGCGGGGAAGGCGTCGAGGCGGCTGGTCGCGGACGCGGCAGCGGTGGCGGAGCGGCTGACCGGTCTGGGCGCTCCGACCGCCCCGGAGGCGTATCTGCTGGCCGGGCGGATCGCGCTGGACCTGGGCCGGACGGCGGACGCGGAGCCGTATCTGGCGGTCGCCGCGCGCAGCCGTCGGGGCGGGCCGCCGCTCGCGCGGATGACGGGCTGGGCGGCGCAGGCGCTGCGCGCGCGGGCGGCCGGTTCCACGCGGGGCGTGCTGGAGGCGTGCCGGCGCGGGCTGGCCGTGCTGGACGACCACCGGATGACGCTGGGCGCCTCGGAGCTGCGGGCGCGCGCCACGGCGCAGGGCGCGGAGCTGGCGGCGCTGGCGCAGCAGGCCGCGCTGCGGTCGGGCGGGCCGCGACGGCTGCTGGTGTGGAGCGAACGCTGGCGGGCCACGGTGCTGTCCGCGCCGCCGACGCGGCCGCCCGCCGACCCGGAGCTGCTGAGCCACATGACCGCCTACCGGGAGATCGCGGCGCGCGCCGAGGAGACCCGGATGGAGGGCAGGCCGGTGCCGGCCCTGGAGCGGGAGCAGCGCCGCCTGGAGCGGGCGATCCGCTCCCGCACCCTGCACATGCGGGGCGAGGCGCATGACGACGACACCCGCTTCGACGTGGGCCGTCTGCTGGACCAACTGGGCGACGGCGTACGGCTGGTGGAGCTGGCGGTGGTCGACGGGCGGGTGCAGGTGCTGCTGTGCGGGCAGGGCCGGGTGCGCCGGTTCGAGGCGGGCCGGCTGACGGCGGCCGAGACGGAGGCCGACCATGTGCAGGCGGGCCTGCGGCGGCTGGCGCATCCGGGGGCGCAGGCACGGCTGCCGCTGGTGGAGGCTGCGGGCCGCCGTCTGGAGGAGCTGCTGCTGGGGCCGGCCGCGGCACACCTGGGCGACGGGCCGGTGGTGATCGTGCCGCCGGGGCGGCTGCACCGGGTGCCGTGGGCGCTGCTGCCGTCGCTGCGCGAACGGGTCGTCAGCGTGTCGCCGTCGGCGAGCAGTTGGCTGCGCGCGCGGGAGACACGGCCGCCGTGGGGCGGACGCAAGGTGCTCGTACGGGGCCCGGGCCTGGCGACGGGCGGCGCGGAGGTGACCCGGCTCGCCGCCCGGTACAGCGGCGCGACGGTGCTGGAGCACCGGGACGCGTCGGTGCCGCGGGTGCTGGCGGAACTGGACGGGGCGGGGCTGGCGCACATCGCGGCGCACGGCACGTTCCGTACGGACGGCCCCATGTTCTCCTCGCTGCGGATGGCGGACGGCCCGCTGATCGTGCACGACTTCGAACGGCTCGGCCGCAGCCCGTACCGCATCATCCTGTCCTGCTGCGACACGGCCCGCTTCGCCACGGTCGGCGCGGACGAACTCCTGGGCCTGGTCACGGCGTTGCTGCCGCTGGGCACGGCGGGCGTGGTGGCGTGCAGCGCCCCGGTCAACGACGAGGCGGTGGTCCCCCTGATGCTCGCCCTGCACGAGGGCCTGGCGCAGGGCCTCCCCCTCCCTGAGGCCCTGCGCGACGCCCGGGCGGCAATGCCGGACGACGCCCTGCACCGGGCCACGGGGTGGGCCTTCACGGCGTTCGGGGCGGCGTGAGGGGGCGTGAGGGCCGCCTGTACGGGCCCTTGGCGCTCGGTGACACGGTGATCCGGACCTACGCCGGCGGGCGTGAACAGACGACAGCGGAAGAAGCTGGTCCGGCGGCTCGTCGAGGCGGTGACGTTCGGGGAGACCGACGAGGTCGACGCCCTGCTGCGGGCCGGGGCCGACCCCGACGGGCGTGACGCCGACAGCACGACACCCCTCTACGCCGCGTCGGTCCACGGTGCGACCGACAAGGTCCGGCGCCTGCTGGCGGCCGGCGCCTCACCCGACGCGGAGAGCGGGCTCGGTGACCAGGGCACGCCCTTGTGCGGGGCGGCCTGCTGGGGGCACACCGGGGCGGTGCGGGCACTGCTCGACCACGGGGCCGATCCGAACCTCCGCGAGGACCGGCACGGGTCTCACACCCCTCCAGTGGGCGCGGAACGGGCCGCATGCGGAGACGGTCGAGGTGCTCCTCGCGGCGGGCGCGCGGCCCCCGGACACGGCCGGCTGAGGACACGGCGGCGTGCGGAGCGAGTACCCACTCATTGACGGAGTGAGTAGTCACTCCGCACGTCGCCGTCATGACAGCAGCCAAGAAGGACCGACCACGCCCGCCCGTCGCCGGGCCCCCGGTAGGTCGCCGGAGCAGCGAAGGGCGATGATCGTTCAGGCCGCGATCCCGCTGATCACCGAGTACGGCTCCGCCGTGACGACCGCGAAGATCGCGCGTGCCGCGGGCATCGGTGAGGGCACGATCTTCGCGTCCCTCGCCGCGTGGGCGCTCCTCGCCACGCCGGAGCGCTTCGGGGTACGGCATGCCCGCGCGATCCGGATTGGGGTGGCCGTCGCCGTACTGGCCGTGTCCCTCCTGCCGTTGGCCGGCGACGGCATGGACGGCGGGACCCGCACGGCGCTCACGCTGATGCACCTGGCCGTGGCGGCCGCACTGATCCCGGGGCTGACCGGCCGGCCACCTGCTCACTCGTAGCGCGTGCGCAGCGACTCCCGCTCGAGCTCTTCGACCTGCTCGACGGTCAGACCCGGCAGGTCGAGCTGCGCCAGCGTCACCCGGGCGCTGCTCGGCTGGGCGTCGGCGGGGACCCAGTTCTCCGGCTTCCAGGCGTTGCCCCGCATCAGGGACTTGGGGCAGTGCGGGTAGGCCGCTTCGATCCGCACCACGATCGCGGAGACGGGCGGCTTGCCCACGGCGGTGAGCCGGCCGAGCAGTTCGGGGCGGGCCGAGACGAAGGCGCGGCCGTTGACGCGGAGCGTGGACGTACGGCCGGGGACGACGAAGAGCAGGCCGACCTGCCCGGTCTCCACCACGTTCTGCAGCGTGTCGAGCCGCTTGTTGCCCGTCGCGTCGGGAATCGCCAGCGTCCGGTCGTCCAGCACGGACACGAACCCGGGCGGCCCACCGCGCGGGGTGACGTCCGCACGCCCCTCGGCGTCGGTGCTCCCGATGAACACCAGCGAGGCGCAGCCGATCAGCGCCCGCGTCTCGTCGGTGAGATGGTCGATCTCCTTGCGGACAGCGTTCTCGTGGGGCTGCGGGTACAGCTCGCGCAGCTGCTCCGTGCTGGTGAGGGCGTCCGCTTCCAGTGCCTCGAAGAGCAGGCCGCTGGTGGTCCGCGTGTCGGTCGTCATACCCACGACCTTAGAAGACGACCTTGGTCCGGCGCAGGGCTCCGGGTGATCCCGCGGGACCCGCGAAGCCCGCCCGGTGTGCGTCACTCGGTCCCGGACTCGTCCGGACCGCCGATGTCGAGCACCGTCCCGTACAGCCGGGTCACCTTCAGCCGGACGGCCAACCGCCGTTCGTGGACCAGCTGTTGGAGGAACGCCGCTTCGTCCTCGGGAGGGCCGAACCGGGACGCGATGCCGAGCAGCTCCCGGCCGACCGCGTCCCCGGGGACCGTCGTGACGTCCGACAGCTCGGCCTCACCCTCGGCGACGGCGAACGACCGGACGTCGTCGCCCTGGACGTGCAGCGCGGCGTGCGGGTCGCGGCGCAGATGGGCGACCTTAACCCGGTCGGCCGTCGTGGAGAAACCCAGCAGGCGGGCGTCGGCGTCCCAGGCGTACCCCATGGTGCTCAGGTGGGGGTGACCGCTGCGCTTGACGGTGGCGAGGCGTACCGAACCGCCCGCTCGCGAGCAGTCGCGAGAGGGCTTCGTCGGAGAGGGGGCGAGGTCCCGGTCGTGTGGCCATGTCCCGCGCAACACCCGTCAAACGGGCGCTCCATTCCCCGCATGCGTCAGGGGCCCGCCGGATGTCCGGCGGGCCCCTGTGCTCGCATCGTCGGGACGACAGGATTTGAACCTGCGACCCCTTGACCCCCAGTCAAGTGCGCTACCAAGCTGCGCCACGTCCCGATGCGGCTCTCGCGGCGAACCGCGTGATCTCGCAGGTCAACCCTACCGTATGCGGAGGGGAGGATGAGCCGGGGCCGCGGCCCGCAGAAGCCGCACGTTTGTCCTGTCAAATGGTTGACAGGACACCGTCCTGCGCCCGAAGGTGGGCGGGCAGGACAGGACCCGGCCGGAGAGAGGCAAGTCATGGTGGATGCTCTGGGCGTCGCCGTCGTCGGATTCGGCTGGATGGGGCGGGTGCACACCCAGGCCTACGCGCGGGTGGCGCACCACTTCCCCGGGCTGCCGCTGCGCCCGGAGCTGGTCACCGTCGCCGAGGAGGTGCCGGGGCGGGCCGAGGAGGCCGCCGCTCAGTTCGGGTTCGCCTCGACGACCCGCGACTGGCGTGACGTGGCCGCCGATCCCCGGGTGCGCGCGGTCAGCATCACCGCGCCGAACTTCCTGCACCGCGAGATCGGCGTGGCCATGGCCGAGGCCGGCAAGCACATCTGGATCGAGAAGCCGGTCGGGCTGACCGCCGAGGACGCCCGGGCGGTCGCGGACGCGGTCGCCAAGGCCGGTGTCCAGGGCGCGGTCGGCTTCAACTACCGCAACGCGCCCGCTGTGGAGGCCGCCCGCGAGCTGATCGCCTCCGGCGGGATCGGCAAGGTCACGCATGCCCGCGTCCGCCTGTTCAGCGACTACGCGGCCCACCCGGAGGGCGCGCTGACCTGGCGCTACGAGCGGGAGCGCGGCGGCAGCGGAGTGCTGGGCGACCTGGCGTCGCACGGCGCCGACCTGGCCCGTTACCTTCTCGGCGACATCACCTCGCTGACCGCCGACACGGCGATCTTCCTGCCCGAGCGGGCCCGCCCGGCCGGTGCCACGGCCGGCCACTCCCGCGCGACCGGCGGCGAGCTGGGCGCGGTGGAGAACGAGGACTACGTGAACTGCCTGCTGCGGTTCGCGTCCGGCGCGCGGGGCGTGCTGGAGGCCTGCCGGGTCTCCGTGGGCGAGCAGAACAACTACGGCTTCGAGGTGCACGGCACCGAGGGGGCGGTCTTCTGGGACTTCCGCCGCATGAACGAACTGGGCGTCAGCCGCGGCACCGGCTACCAGGACCAGCCGGTCAGCACGGTGTACGTGGGGCCGGGAGACGGCGAGTTCGGCGCGTTCCAGCCCGGCGCGGCCAACGCCATGGGCTACGACGACCTGAAGGTGATCGAGGCGTACCGCTTCCTGCGCTCGGTCGCCGAGGGCGTCCCGTACGGCGCCACCCTCGCGGACGCGGTGCACAGCGCGACCGTGCTGGACGCGATGGTGCGCTCGGCGGAGAACCGCACCTGGGTCACCGTGGACACGCCCGCGTGAGACACCCGGCGTCTACTTCGCCGCCGCCGCGTCCTCCTTCCGCCCCAGCCACACCTTGACCGGCACCAGCACCAGCCACCACCACATGGCGGTCGGCCCCACCACCAGGGCCAGGGGAATGGTCACCACGAACACCCCCACCATGACCCCCAGATCGACGGCGTAGAGGAACTCGTTCCGCAGGGGTTCGGCGTCGCCGTGCAGCCAGGGCCGGCGGGCGACGACGACGGCGAGGGCGAGGTGGACGGCGCCGAGGGAGGCCACCGCCGCCGAGTAGACGACCACGGAGATGGGTTCGTCGCCGTACTCGGAGACCAGGGCGGTGGGGAACGGCAGCAGCGCGGCGAGGCCCAGGCCGAGAACGGTCAGCCAGATGACGTCGGCGTCCACCAGCCGCACCCGGTGGAAGATCGCCCGGTGGTCCCGCCAGAAGCCGGCCAGCACGGCGAGGCTGATCGCGTAGGCGCCCAGGTTGGGCAGGACGTCGCGGAGCGCCTCGTGGAACCCGTCGGAGTCCAGTCCCTGCGGCACCTGGATGTCGAGGACCAGCAGGGTGATGGCGATGGCGAAGACGCCGTCGGACAGCGCCAGCAGCCGGTCGGGCCCGCCTTCCGCGGTCGGTTTCCTCATGCGCTCGACGGTAGGCACGGCCGGCCGGACGCGGGGCGCTACACGCCAGCCGGGTCACCCGGCCACGGCGGGCGCGGGCATGTTGTACGGCGTGACCACCTGGATCGCGGACGGCAGGGTGGGCCCCGCGGGCGGCAGGGCGCCGTGCGCGCGCATCACCATGTGGCAGGCCTCACGCAGGTCGTGGCGCAGGTCGTGGTGGAGGACGGCGGACAGCCGGTGCTCGCGCAGCAGCCGGGTGTTGTCGTGGTCGAGGTCGTGCGCGATGAACACGGCGCACTCGCGTCCTGCGTCCTCGAAGGCGCGCAGGGTGGCGATGTTCCCGCCGCCGATCGAGTAGACCGCGCGGATCTCCGGGTCGCGTTCCAGGGCGGCGCGGACCAGGTCGTACTGGGTGGCGTCCAGGCCCTGGCCCTCGGCGATCTCGACGAGGACGCGCCCGGGGTGGCGGGCGCGCATGGTGCTGCGGAAGCCCATCTCCCGCTCCTCCTCGTTGCGGAAGAAGCCGCTGGAGAGGCTGGTGAGCACATTGCCGGGCCGGTCGCCGAGCCACTGGCCCATGAGGTACGCGGCGGTGGCGCCGGCCGCCCGGTTGTCGCTGCCGACATGGCCGATCCGCGCGCTGACGGGCAGGTCCGTCACCAGGGTCACGACCGGGATGCCGGCCGCGGCGAGCCGCCCGACGGCGGCGGTGACCTCGGGGACGTCGGGCGCCTTGAGGAGCACGCCCTGGGAGCCGCGGCGGGCGATCCGGTCCAGGACCGCGACCAGTTCCTCCGCCGGGCCGGTCTCCCGGAAGTGGAAGCGGGAACGCACCACCGCCGGGTGCAGGGAGGGCAGTTCGGCCTCCAGAGCCGCCCGGACGGCCGTGGAGAAGCGCTCGGGCGACTGCATGACGATGTCCACCATGAACGTCCGCCCGACCAGACGGACCTGGGTGCGCTGCCGGTCCAGGTCCGCGATGGCCCGGTGCACCTCGCGCGCGGTGCTCTCCCGCACCCCGCCCCGGCCGTTGAGGACCCGGTCCACGGTGGCCTCGCTCAGTCCGGCCTGACGTGCGATTTCGCGGATCGGGAAGGGGTGCCCCATGCGACTGCTCCTGAGGGGTTTTTGATGGGTTCCTGATGGTGGTGCGAGGGGTTTGTTCTGACAAGAATGACATCACCCACGTCGCTCCGTGACCCGAAGGGACGACTCCATGTCCGCATCGCCTTCCGTGCAGACCCCCGCGCCGGCCGCCTGGCTGTCGGAGCGGGACTGCGACCTGGACGCCTTCCGCGCCCTGGTCGAGCAGTCCACCGACGCCTCCTCGTACCCGCTGGCCTCGGCCGTCGAACGGAACGTACTGCTGTACGACGCCGACCGGCTCGCACTCACGGACCGCCGTACCGCGCAGGCCGAACTGGTCCACGCCCTCGCCGACGGCCCCGGCATCGTGGTGATCCGCGGCGCCTTCTCGGACACGTCGGTGGTGGACCGGACCACGGACGTGTTCGACGCCCTGATCGCCCAGCAGCGGGCCGCGGGCGCGACCGCCAGCGACCACTTCGCCGCGCCGGGCGCCAACGACCGGGTGTGGAACGCGCTGGAGAAGGCCGCGCTGCACGACCCGGAGGCGTTCGCCGACTACTACGCGAACGACATGATCGCGCTGGTCTCCACGGCCTGGCTGGGCCCCGGCTACCAGGTGACGTCCCAGGTCAACGTGGTCAACCCGGGCGGCGCGGCACAGACCGTGCACCGCGACTACCACCTGGGCTTCCTGTCGAACGAAACGGCGGCCGCCCACCCCGCGCACGTGCACCGTCTCTCCCCCGTGCTCACGCTCCAGGGCGCCGTGGCGCACTGCGACATGCCCGTCGAATCGGGACCGACGATGTACTTGCCGCACTCGCAGAAGTTCGAGCCGGGCTACCTCGCCTGGCGGCTGCCGCACTTCCAGGCGTACTTCGACGACCACCACATCCAGCTCCCCCTGGCCAAGGGCGACGCGGTGTTCTTCAACCCGGCGCTGTTCCACGCGGCCGGATCGAACCACTCGGCGGACATCCGGCGTACGGCGAACCTGCTCCAGGTGTCCTCGGCGTTCGGACGTGCGATGGAGACCGTGGACCGGGAGGCCGTGGTGGGCGCCGTCTACCCGGTGCTGCTGGCCCGCAAGGCCGAGGGCGCCTCGGAACAGTGGCTGGAGAACGTGATCGCGGCGAGCGCCGAGGGCTACCCGTTCCCCACCAACCTGGACAACGACCCGCCGGTCGAGGGACTCGCTCCGCCGTCCCAGGCCGACACGGTGCGCCGCGCGCTGCACGAGAGCTGGACCCCACGAGCCCTCCGCGACGCGCTGCGGACGGCCACGGCCCGGCGCGCAAGCTGACCCTCAGACTGAACAACCGGAAGGACACCATGGGACTCCTCGACGACAAGGTCGTCCTCGTCAACGGCGGTACTCAGGGCGTGGGCGCCGCCGTCGCGCGGGCCGCGGTGCGCGAAGGCGCGGTCGTGGCGGTCAGCGGCCGCCGCCCGGAGCCGGGGGAGGCACTGGTCGCCGAACTGGCCGGGCAGGGCGCCAAGGCCATGTTCGTACGGGCGGACCTGGCGGACGCCGGCCAAGCCAAGGAAACGGTCGCCCAAGTCGTAGAGGCATACGGCCGTATCGACTGCCTGGTGAACGCGGCCGGCCTGACCTCACGCGGCACGCTGCTCGACACCACCCCCGACCTGTTCGACCAGCACATCGCGATCAACCTCAAGGCGCCGTTCTTCGCCATGCAGGCGGCGGTGGCGGACATGGTGCGGCGCGCCGAGCCCGGCACGATCGTCAACGTCATCACGTCGTCGGCGCACGGCGGACAGCCGTTCCTCGCCCCGTACGTCGCCGCCAAGGCGGGCCTGACGGGCCTGACCCGCAACGCGGCGCACGCCCACCGCTGGGACCGGATCCGCATCAACGGCCTGAACATCGGCTGGACCGCGACCGAGGGCGAGGACGCCACGCAGCGCGCCTTCCACGGCGCCGGCGACGACTGGCGGGAGCGGGCCGCCGCGCGGCTGCCGATGGGCAAGCTCGGCCAGCCGGACGAGATCGCCGACTTCGTGGTCCTGCTGCTCTCCGACCGTTCCGGGGTGGTCACCGGCTCGGTCATCGACTGGGACCAGAACGTCCTGGGCGGCCTCGACTGACCTCCCCTCGCCCCCACCCGCACCACCCGCACCCAAGGAGCACCCCCTCATGCGCATCGGAATCCTCGGCCTCGGCCGCATCGGCGCCTTCCACGCCGAAACCCTGTCCGGGCTCGACGCCGTCGAGTCCCTCGTCGTCTCCGACCCGTTCGCGGACGCCGCGAAGGCAGCCGCGGAGCGCTTCGGCGCGCAGGTCGCGGACTCCCCCGAGGCGGTGCTCGCGGCCGGCGTGGACGGCGTGGTCGTCGCCGCGGCGACGGACGCCCACCCGGGGCTGATCACGGCGTGCGTGGACGCGGGCGTGCCCGTCTTCTGCGAGAAGCCGGTGGCGCGCACGATGACCGAGGGCGTCGAGGTGCTGAAGGCGGTCGCGGGCCATGACGTACCCGTGCAGATCGGCTACAACCGCCGCTTCGACACCGGCTTCGTCGCCGCCCGCGCCGCAGTCCAGTCCGGCGAACTGGGCAAGCTCCACACCGTACGTTCCACCACGCTGGACCCGGCGCCGCCGCCCGCCGCGTACATCGCCGCGTCCGGCGGGATCTTCCGGGACTGTTCGGTGCACGACTTCGACATCATCCGCTGGGTGACCGGCCGTGAGGTGACCGAGGTGTACGCGGCCGGCGGCAACCGGGGCGCCGACTTCATCAAGGAGGCGGGCGACGCCGACACCACGGGCGCGATCCTCACCCTGGACGACGGCACCCTCGCGGTGGTCTCCAACAGCCGCCACAACGCGCGGGGTTACGACGTCCGCATGGAGATCCACGGCTTCACCGACTCCATCGCGGTGGGCCTGGAGGACAAGCTGCCGCTGCGCTCGGTCGAACCCGGCGTCACCTTCCCGGCGGGCGTGCCGCACGACTTCTTCATGGACCGCTTCACCGAGGCCTACCGCGCCGAACTCCTCGCGTTCACCGAGGTGGTGGCGGGCACCCGTCCGTCGCCGTGCACGATCGAGGACGCGTTGGAGGCCGGCTGGATCGCCGAGGCGTGCACCCTGTCGCTGCACGAGCACCGGCCCGTCACCCTGGAGGAAGTACGGCAGGCATGAGCGAGTCCGCTCCGCAGCCGCTGCGCATCGGCATCCTGGGGGCCGCGCGGATCACCGAGCGCGCCCTCGTCGCCCCGGCCCGGTCCGCCGGCCACCGCCTGGTCGCGGTGGCCGCCCGCTCCCGCGCCGAGGCCTTCGCCGCGGCGCACGGTGTGGAGCGGACCCACGGCTCGTACGCCGAGCTGCTCGCCGACCCCGAGGTCGAGATGGCCTACAGCCCCTCGCCAACGGGCTCCACGGGCCGTGGAACCTGGCAGCGCTCGCGGCGGGCAAGCACGTTCTGACGGAGAAGCCGTCGGCAAGCAACTCCGTGGAGGCGCTCCTTGAGGCCGCCGCTGCGTCCGGCACGGTCTTCATGGAGGCGTTCCACTACCTCTTCCACCCGGTCACGCGGCGGCTGCCGGCCTCCGGCGAGCTGGGCGAACTCCGCCACGCGGAAACTCTGGTGGCGATCCCCGCCCCCGATCCCGACGCCCCGCGCTGGTCGCTCTCCCCGGCCGGCGGCGCGCTGATGGACCTCGGCTGCTACGGGCTGCACGAATGCCCGCAGTTGGCGGGGGGCCCGCCACCGATGTCCGGCTAGCCGCCCGCGGCGGGGAGGGGACGGGGTGGGGGCGGGGTGGGGGACGGGGTGGGGGCGGGCGCCCGCAGCGGCTGGCGCGTCCGCGCCCTGGGCCTCTTCAGCTCGCACTCTCGCGCCGGACCGAGGACGACCGCCCCCACCGCGGCCCCGCACCACCACCCCACCCTGGGCGCTACGCCCACCCCCACCGAACCGCAACCCTGCGCCGCAGGCGTCACGCCGCAACCTTCACCGGTCAGAACCCTGCACCGCAGGCGGACGACCCCAGCCCCCACCGGACAGCACCCTGCACCGCAGGCGGACGACCCCAGCCCCCACCGGACAGCACCCTGCACCGCAGGCGGACGACCCCAGCCCCCGCCGGACCGGACGACGCCCCTCAGACCTCAGCCCCGTACAACCCCGGCCGCTCCGCGAGCGCGACCTCCGCCCGGCCCCCCGTCTCCAGCGCCCGCACCCCCGCCTCGCACACCGCCGCCGCCGCATAACCGTCCCACGTGCTCGGCCCCGTGACCTCGCCCCGCCGGGTCGCGTCGACCCACGCCTGGACCTCGTCGTCGTAGGCCTGGGCGAAGCGTTCGGTCCAGTCCTGGGGGATGGTGCCGCCCCAGCGTCCGGCCATGTTGGTGACCAGTTCGTGGCCGTCGCCGATGCGGGCCGTGCCGCGTTCGCAGACCGCCTCGGCCTGCACCTGGTAGCCGAAGCCGCAGTTGACGAAGATCTCCACGTCCGAGAGGGCGCCCCCGTCCGTCTCCAGGACGACGAACTGCGGATCGCGCAGTCCGCCGGGGGCGCCGGAGGACGACGACGGGCACAGCACCGTCACGGCACTGATCTCGTGGCCCAGCAGCCACCGCGTGACGTCGACCTCGTGGGCCACGGAGTCGGTGATCAGCATGGAGCTGGTGAAGAAGGGCGGGCTGGCCACGTTGCGGTGGCGGTTGTGCAGCATCAGCGGCCGCCCCAGCTGCCCGGTGCCGAGCAGCGCCTTGAGGCGCACGTACTCGGTGTCGTACCGGCGCATGAAGCCGACCTGCACCAGCCGGTGCCCGAGAGCGACCTCGGCCTCCATCACACGCAGCGCGGACGCCGCGTCCGGAGTCAGCGGCTTCTCGCACAGAACGGGCAGGTCCCGCGCGAACGCGGCCAGCAGCGCCTCCTCGTGGGCGGCCCCGGACGAGGCGACGAGGACGGCGTCGACGTCCGCCGACGCCATCGCCTCGTCGGCATCGCCGTACGCGGTGCAGCCGTCCACGCCGGCAGCGACGGCCTCGGCCCTCCCCCGGTCGATGTCGACGACCGCGGCGACCCGCGCCCCGCTGATCACCCGGTCGATCCGCCGCACGTGGTCGGCGCCCATGCGGCCGGTGCCGATGACCGCGATCCCAAGGGTCTCGCGCCGGTTCATGTGAGTTGCCTCCCCATGAGGGACGTGGTGGTCAGGCACCGCAAAAGCGCTCAGGCACCGCAAGAGCACTCAGGCGCCACAAAAGCGCTCAGGCGCCACAAGATCGCTCAGGCGCCGCAGGAGCGAAGGAACTTACGGGTCCGCACCGCGATGGGCAGCGGCTTGTCAGGCTCGCACGGGTACATGTCCTGCTCGACGATCGCGAACAGGTCCACGCCCAGCTTCTGCGCGGCCGTCAGCACAGGCCCCAGCTCCGGCACGCCGGCAGGCGGCTCGCACATCACGCCCCGCTGGACGGCGGGCCCGAAGGGGATCTCGTTCTTGACGACGTCGGCGAGGATCTCCGGGTCCACCTGCTTGAGGTGCAGGTAACCGATGCGCTCGCCGTAGGTCTCGATCAGCTTGACGCTGTCGCCGCCGCAGTAGGCGTAGTGACCGGTGTCGAGGCAGAGGTTGACCAGGCCCGAGTCGGTGGAGTCGAGGAAGCGCTCGACGTGCTCCTCGGTGTCGATGTGGGTGTCGGCGTGCGGGTGGACGACGATGTCGAGCCCGTACGTCTCCTTCACCTCGCGGCCGAGGCGTTCCATGCCCCGGGTGAGGTGGCCCCACTGCTCGGTGGTGAGCTCCGGCGGCTCCAGGATCTCGGCGGTCTTGTCGTCCCGCCAGAACGAGGGGATGACGACGAGGTGCTCGGCGTCCATCGCCTGGGTGAGCGCGGCGACGCGGCTGACCTGCTCCCAGGTGGAGTCCCACTCGGAGGGCCCGCGGTGCAGCCCGCAGAAGATGGTGCCGGCGGACACCTTCAGGTCCCGCCGGCTCACCTCGTCCTTGAGGCGGGCCGGGTCGGTCGGCAGGTAGCCGTAGGGGCCGAGTTCGATCCAGGAGTAGCCGGCCTCGGCGACCTCGTCGAGGAAGCGCTGCCAGGGCACCTGCTGCGGGTCGTCGGGGAACCAGACGCCCCAGGAGTCGGGGGCGGAACCGACCCGGATGCGGTCGAGGGCGACTGCCATGTCAGGACTTCCCTTCCGGGGTCGCGGCCGTGGCGGCACGGAGGTCGCCGGCCTCGGGCAGGCCCTCCGTGTCGACGCCGCGGACCTGCGCCAGCTCGTGCTTGAGCGCGGCCAGTTCCGCGCCGCCCGCCATGTGGTTGGTCAGCTCCTCGAGGCTGACCTCGCTGCGGTCGGCGCTGAGCTCCAGGGTGCCCAGGCGCAGCACGTTGAAGTGGTCGCCGACCATGTAGGCGTGGTGCGGGTTGTGGGTGATGAAGATGACGCCGAGGCCGCGGTCGCGGGCCAGGGCGATGTACTTCAGGACGACCCCGGACTGCTTGACGCCGAGGGCGGCGGTGGGCTCGTCGAGGATGAGGACGCGGGCGCCGAAGTAGACGGCGCGGGCGATCGCGACGCACTGGCGCTGGCCGCCGGAGAGCGTGCCGATGGGCTGCTCCAGGTCGTCGAGGACGATGCCCATGTTGCGCAGCTCCTCGTCGGCGGTCCTCTTCATCCGCTCGATGTCGAGGCGGCGCAGGGGCCAGGGGCCCTTGGTCATCTCGGAGCCGAGGAAGAAGTTCCGCCACACCGGCATCAGGGGGACGACGGCGAGGTCCTGGTAGACGGTGGCGATGCCCTTGTCGAGGGCCTCGCGCGGGGTGGAGAAGCGCACCGGTGCGCCGTCGACGAGGAACTCGCCCTCGGTGTGCTGGTGCAGCCCCGAGACGATCTTGATGAGGGTGGACTTGCCGGCGCCGTTGTCGCCGAGGACGCAGGTCACCTTGCCGGGGTGGAC
Source organism: Streptomyces sp. P9-2 (assembly GCF_051903975.1). Taxonomy (NCBI): domain Bacteria; kingdom Bacillati; phylum Actinomycetota; class Actinomycetes; order Kitasatosporales; family Streptomycetaceae; genus Streptomyces; species Streptomyces sp. P9-2. Next base: position 6,127,828 of record NZ_CP192633.1, on the reverse strand, counting down.
GGTGAGGTCCACGCCGTGCAGGGCGCGGATGTTGCCGTAGGACTTGCCGGCGGAACGGAGCTCGACCAGGGGGCGGTCCTCACCGGCCGGGGTGTCCGTGCGGGCGGCACCGTCGGTGCCGGTCGTCTTGTCGGTCATTGCGGTCACCTCCGGGTCGCCGTGCGCTGGACCCACAGATTGATGAGGACGGCGCCGAGCAGCATCACGCCGAGGAAGGCCTTGAACCAGTCGGGGTTCCAGCCGGCGTAGACGATGCCCTGCTGCACCATGCCGAACATGAAGGCGCCGAAGACCGGTCCGATCGCCGAGCCGTAGCCGCCGGTCAGCAGACAGCCGCCGATGACCGCCGCGGCGATGTAGATGAGCTCCTGGCCCACGCCCTCGCCGGACTGCACGGTGTTGAAGGAGAACAGGTTGTGCATGCCGACGAACCAGGCGCCGAAGCCGACCAGCATGAACAGGGAGATCTTGGTGAAGGTGACGGGGACGCCGACCGCGCGGGCGCTCTCCTTGTTGCCGCCGACCGCGAAGATCCAGTTGCCGTACTTGGTGCGCAGCAGGACCCAGGTGGCCAGCGCGGCGAAGACGAGCCACCAGATCACGGTGATCTTCACCTGGACGCCGCCGACCTCGAAGCTGGAGGCGAAGAGCGCCTTGGCCTGGTCGAAGCCGTCCATGTCGCTGATGCTGTCGGTGGCGACGTTGCCGGTGACGAGTTTGGTCACGGCGAGGTTGACGCCCTGGAGGATCAGGAAGGTGCCCAGGGTGACCAGGAAGCTCGGCAGTCCGGTCTTCACCAGCATCCAGCCGTTGAAGAAGCCGATGGCGAGGGACACCACGAGGGCGACGACGACGCCCATCCACACGTTCAGGGTGAGCTGGTAGCTCAGCATGCTCGCGGTGAGCGCCGAGGTGACGACGGCGACGCCGGCGGAGAGGTCGAACTCGCCGCCGATCATCAGCAGCGCCACGGGCAGCGCCATGATCCCGATGGTCGACGACTGGTACAGGATGTTGGCCATCGAGCTGCCGTCGCGCACCGGCGGCGCGGTGAACAGGAAGAAGACCAGGACCGCGACCGCGCCGAGGAACACGCCGACCTCGGGCCGGGCGAGCAGCCGCAGCGCCAGCGGGCGCCGCGCGGTGCGTCCGTCCTTCTGCTTCTCTGGGCCGGGGGCCGGCGGCGTGGTCGCCGCCGGCTCAGCCTGTTGGGCCATGCTCATCACCGGGTGCCCTTCGCGGCGTACTGGGAGACCGCCTCGACGTTGGACTTGTCGACGAACGCCGGACCGGTCAGGACGGGCTGCTCGCCGCCGCCGCTGTAGTTGCCGTTGTTCTTGTAGAGCCACAGGCCGTCGACGGCCAGGTAGCCCTGGAGGTAGGGCTGCTGGTCGACCGCGAACTGGATGTCGCCGTCCTGGATGGCGCCGGTCAGCTCCTTGTTGAGGTCGAACGTGGCGACCTTCGCCTTGCTGCCGGCCTCCTCGACGGACTGCACCGCGGTCGGCGCGAAGGGCGCGCCGAGGGTGACGACGTAGTCGATGGAGGAGTCCTGCTTCAGCTTGGCGGTGATGGTCGACTTCACCGACGGCATGTCGGTGCCGTTGACGTTGAGGACCTGCGTCTTGCCCTCGAAGGTCTTCTCCAGGCCGGCGCAGCGCTGGGTGAGGCCGATGTTGCCCTGCTCCTGGACGACGCAGACCGCGTTCTTCGCGCCGACCTCGTTGAGCTTCTTGCCGAACGCCTCGCCCGCGACGGTCTCGTCCTGCCCGAAGAACTCCAGCAGCCCGAGGTCCTTCCAGTCGCTCAGTCCGGAGTTCAGGCCGACGACCGGGATGCCGGCCGCGGTGGCCTTCGCTATGACGCCCTTGAGTGCGTCCGGCTTGGCGAGGGTGACCGCGATGCCGTCGACCTTCTGGTCGATGGCGTTCTGCACCAGGTTGGCCTGGTTGCCGGCGTTCGGGTCGGCCGAGTAGATCAGCTTGACGTTGTCCTTGTCGGCGGCGGTCTGCGCGCCCTTGCGCACGATGTCCCAGAAGGTGTCGCCGGGTGCCTGGTGGGTGACCAGGGCGACCGTCATCTGCGGCGTCGAGGCCTTGCCGGCCGAGGCGTCCGCTCCGCCTTCCTCGGACTTCTTGCCGCCACTGCTGCTCGAGCAGCCGGCGAGGGCCAGGGCGGCCGCCGCCGCGGCCGCGACGAAGGGGGCGACTCTGCGGGAGCGGGGGTGGGAAGAGCGGTCCATCAGTCCTGCACCTCACTGTGCTTCACGGGGAAAAGGGGGCGAGGAGTCCGAGAGTCCGGTGCCCGGAACCTCGGGAGTCCGGGGTGTGTGCCATCACACACGGCGGTTGTGCTGGGACGCGATCCAATCCCCGAGAACCGCCTGCTGTCAATACTTTGTTAAGACATCATTTCACGCGCTCGTCCGAATGTAAGTACAAACTATTGACACCGCCGCCCCTCGAGACCTACACCTGGGAGGCGGCAGGTCCCCGGAAGCACGTCCCCACCGTGGCAGGGCGTCCTGGGCCCCGCATCCCCAGCAGCTCGAGGAGCGTCGCTCAATGGCCGACACACCACAGTATTTCGACCTGGTGACCATGGGTCGCATCGGGGTCGATCTTTATCCCCTGCAGACCGGGGTGCCGTTGTCGCAGGTGGAGACGTTCGGGAAGTTTCTGGGCGGCTCCGCCGCCAATGTCGCGGTCGCCGCGGCGCGGCTCGGCCGTTCCACCGCGGTGATCACCCGCACCGGCGACGACCCCTTCGGCACGTATCTGCACCAGGCGCTGAAGGACTTCGGCGTGGACGACCGCTGGGTGACCCCGGTGGCCGCGTACCCGACGCCCGTCACCTTCTGCGAGATCTTCCCGCCGGACGACTTCCCCCTCTACTTCTACCGCCGCCCCAAGGCCCCCGACCTGGAGATCCACCCGCACGAGCTGGACCTGCCGGCGATCCGCGCGGCCGGCATCTTCTGGATCACCGGCACCGGTCTGAGCGAGGAGCCCAGCCGCACGGCCACGCTCGCCGCCCTGGAGGCGCGCGCCAAGGCCGGCACCACCGTGTTCGACCTGGACTGGCGTCCCATGTTCTGGAAGGACCCGGACCAGGCGCGCCCGTACTACCGCGAGGCGCTCGGCCACGCGACGGTCGCGGTCGGCAACCTCGACGAGTGCGAGGTCGCCACCGGGGTGCGCGAGCCCAAGGCGTGCGCGGAGGCGCTGCTGGCGGCAGGCGTGGAGCTGGCCGTGGTCAAGCAGGGTCCCCGGGGTGTGCTGGCCGTGCACCGGGACGGCACCAGGGCGGAGGTGCCCCCGGTGCCGGTCGAGGTGGTCAACGGCCTCGGCGCCGGCGACGCCTTCGGCGGTTCGCTCTGCCACGGTCTGCTCTCCGGCTGGGACCTGGAGCGGACCATGCGTCACGCCAACGCGGCCGGCGCCCTCGTCGCCTCGCGCCTCGCCTGCTCGTCCGCCATGCCGACCGCGCCGGAGGTCGCCGGCCTCCTCACGCGGGACGCGGCAGGCCGGCCGGCCCAGTCCTGAACGGAGCCCTTCCTTGAAACTCAGCATCCCCGAGCTCACCACGGTCCGCGCCCGGCATCCCGAGGCCGTCGCCGAGGCGGCGGCCCGCCGGGCCCGCCGTCCGCTGATCGGCGACAGCGGCCGGCTGATGATCGTGGCCGCCGACCACCCCGCCCGGGGCGCGCTCGGCATAGGAGACCGCCGTCTGGCCATGGCGGACCGGGCGGACCTGCTGGAACGCCTGTGCGTCGCGCTGTCCCGGCCGGGCGTGGACGGGGTGCTGGCCACCGCCGACATCCTGGAGGACCTGCTCCTGCTGGGCGCGCTGGAGAACAAGGTCGTCATGGGGTCCATGAACCGCGGCGGCCTCGCCGGGGCGTCCTTCGAGATGGACGACCGCTTCACCGGACACAGGGCCGAGGACATCGAGCGGCTCGGCTTCGACGCGGGCAAGCTGCTGGTCCGCATCGACTACGACGACCCCGGCTCGCTCGCCACCCTGGAGGCCTCCGCCCGTGCCGTCGACGCGATGGCCGCGCGCCGGCTGCCGGTGTTCGTGGAGCCGTTCATCTCCCGCCGGGTGGACGGCAAAGTGCGCAACGACCTGTCCGCCGAGGCCGTCACCCGCTCCGTCGCCATCGCCTCCGGGCTCGGCGGCACCTCCGCCTACAGCTGGCTGAAGCTGCCGGTCACCGAGGACGTCGACGACATGGAGGCGGTGCTGCGCACCTCGACGCTGCCGGTGGTGCTGCTCGGCGGCGAGGTCGGCGACCAGGAGGCGGCCTACGAGCGCTGGGGCAAGGCGCTGCGGCTGCCCACCGTGCAGGGCATGGTCGTCGGCCGCTCGCTGCTCTACCCGGCCGAGGGCAGCGTGGAGACGGCGGTGGACACGGCCGTCGGCCTGTTGTGACCAGCCCGTACGACGACGTACGCAGACGGAGGCACCCATGACCCATCACCTTCCCGCGGGCAAGGCCGTCGCCGGCCCGTACGCCGTGGACGTGAGCCCGGACAGCGCCGGCTGGGGGTACTCCTCCCTGCGGGTGCTGCGGCTGGAGCCGGGCGGCTCGCACAGCTTCGACACCGGGGACAGCGAGTGGATCGTGCTGCCGCTGAGCGGCGCGTGCACGGTCGCCGCGGACGACGACCACGGCCACGAGGAGTTCCCGCTCACCGGCCGGACGAGCGTGTTCCACGGCGTGACCGACTTCGCCTACGTCCCGCGCGACGCCCGGGTCACCGTGTCCTCGGAGGAGGGCGGCCGGTTCGCGCTGACCGGCGCCCGCTGCACCCGGCGGCTCCCGGCCCGCTACGGGCCCGCGTCGGACGTGCCGGTGGAGCTGCGCGGCACCGGCACCTGCTCCCGCCAGGTCAACAACTTCGGCGCGGCCGGCGTCTTCGAGTGCGACAAGCTGATCGCGGTCGAGGTGCTCACCCCGGGCGGCAACTGGTCGTCGTTCCCGCCGCACAAGCACGACGAGCACCGGCCGGGCGAGGAGTCGGTGCTGGAGGAGATCTACTACTTCGAGTTCGCCGCCCACGACGGCACGCCGGGCCTCGGCTACCAGCGGGTCTCCCCGTCCGGCCCGGGCCGCGACACGGACGTGCTGGCCGAGGTGCGCGACGGCGACGTCGTCCTCATCCCGGACGGCTGGCACGGCCCGTCGATGGCGGTGCCGGGCCACCACATGTACTACCTCAACGTCATGGCGGGACCCGAGGCCGAGCGCGCCTGGCTGATCTGCGACCACCCCGGCCACGCCTGGATCCGCGACACCTGGCCCGAGCAGCCCGTCGACCCCCGACTCCCCCTCTACACCGCACCGGAGAGGTCCGCATGAGCGCCACCACCCGCCGACTGACCACCGCCCAGGCCCTGGTGCGGTTCCTGTCCGCGCAGTACACCGAGCGGGACGGCGTGCGCCGCCGGCTGATCGCGGGCACCTGGGGCATCTTCGGCCACGGCAACGTCGCCGGTCTCGGGCAGGCGCTGGTGGAGTACCGGGACGCCATGCCGTACCACCAGGGCCGCAACGAGCAGTCGATGGTGCACGCGGCCGTCGGCTACGCCCGCCAGCTGAACCGCCTCTCGGCGCAGGCGGTGACGACGTCCATCGGCCCCGGCGCGACCAACCTGGTCACCGGCGCCGCCCTCGCCACGATCAACCGGCTGCCGGTGCTGCTGCTGCCCGGCGACTACTTCGCCTCCCGCGCCGCCGACCCGCTGCTCCAGCAGCTGGAGCATCCCGTCGAGGCCGACGTGTCGGTCAACGACACGCTCCGCCCGGTGTCCCGCTACTTCGACCGGATCACCCGCCCCGAGGCGCTGATCGCGTCCGCGCTGAACGCGATGCGGGTGCTCGCCGACCCGGCCGAGACCGGCGCCGTCACCCTCGCGCTGCCGCAGGACGTGCAGGCGGAGGCGTACGACTGGCCGGAGGAGTTCTTCGCCGAGCGGGTGTGGACGGTACGGCGGCCCGCCCCGGACCCGGTGGAGCTGGACGCGGCCGTGGCGGCCGTACGGGCGGCGCGCCGGCCGCTGATCGTCGCGGGCGGCGGGGTGCACCACAGCGAGGCCGAGGAGGCACTGCGGGCGCTGGTGGACGCCACCGGCATCCCGGTCGCCTCCACCCAGGCCGGCAAGGGCTCCCTGCGCCACGACCACCCCGCCGACCTGGGCGGCATCGGCCACACCGGCACCGCGGTGAGCGACGCGCTGGCCCGCGACGCCGACGTGGTGATCGGCGTCGGCACCCGCTACACCGACTTCACCACCGCCTCCGGCACGCTGTTCCGGAACCCTGACGTGACGTTCGTGAACCTGAACATCACCGGCTTCGACGCCCACAAGCTCGCCGCGCGCCCCCTGGTCTGCGACGCGCGCACCGGCCTGCAGCGGCTCACGGAGGCGCTCGCCGGGTACCGGGTGGACGCGTCGTACGAGGCGGAGTACCGGGAGGGCAAGGAGCGCTGGGACGCGGTCGTCGAGGCGGCCCTGCGCGCCGACGACGACACCGCCGTACCGACCCAGACGCAGGTGCTGGGCGCGCTGGACGCGGTGGTCGGCGAGGACGACGTGGTGATCAACGCGGCCGGCTCGCTCCCCGGCGACCTGCACAAGCTGTGGCGCGCCCGCAGCCCCCGCCAGTACCACCTGGAGTACGGCTACTCCTGCATGGGCTACGAGATCCCCGCCTCGCTCGGCGTCCAGCAGGCCGCGCCCGGCACGCCCGTCTGGGCGCTCGTCGGCGACGGCACGTACCTGATGATGCCCACGGAGATCGTCACGGCCGTCCAGGAGGGCCTGCCGGTCAACGTCGTGCTGGTCCAGAACCACGGCTACGCCTCCATCGGCGGTCTGTCGGAGGAGACCGGCGGCGAGCGCTACGGCACCGCCTACCGGTACCGCGCGGACGACGGCTCCTTCACGGGCGCCCCGCTCCCGGTGGACCTCGCGGCGAACGCGGCCAGCCTCGGCATGGACGTACTGCGCGCCAAGACGGTGCGGGAACTGCGCGCCGCCCTCGCCGAGGCGCGCGCCTCGGACCGTCCGACCTGCGTGTACGTCGAGACCGACCCGGCGCCGACCGCTCCCCCGGCCGAGGCGTGGTGGGACGTGCCGGTGGCGGAGGTCGCCACCCGCGAGGCCGCGGTGCGGGCCCGCGAACGGTACGACGCCCAGGTCTCCGGGCGCCGCCGCCACCTGTGAACCCGTCCCCGCGCTCCGACCGGGAGCCCCGACAGGAAGGCACGTCCATGGCGAGGACCGGTGACCCCGCACGCGCCGCGGCCGGACCGGCGACGCACAGCCTGGACTTCGCCCTGGACCGGGGCAGCCCGGTGCCGCTGTACTACCAGCTCGCCCAGCAGCTGGAGGCGGCGATCTCGGGCGGGGCGCTCGCGCCCGGCGACCTGCTGGGCAACGAGGTGGACCTCTCGGTGCGCCTCGGCCTGTCCCGGCCGACCGTCCGCCAGGCCATCCAGTCCCTGGTCGACAAGGGGCTGCTGGTCCGGCGGCGCGGGGTGGGCACGCAGGTCGTGCACAGCCAGGTGCGCCGCTCCCTGGAGCTGACCAGCCTCTACGACGACCTGGAGGCGGCCGGGCAGGCGCCGACCACGGAGGTCGTCCGCAACGAGACCGTCCCGGCGCCGCCCGGCGTGGCCGCCGCCCTGGGCCTGCCCGAGGGCGCCGAGGTGATCCTCCTGGAGCGGCTGCGGCGCACCCACGGCCTCCCGGTCGCCCTGCTGAGCAACTGCCTCCCGGCAGGACTGCTCGACCTGGACGCCGACCGCCTGGAGGCGACCGGCCTGTACCGGATGATGCGCGCGGCCGGCATCACCCTGCACAGTGCCCGCCAGAGGGTCGGCGCCCGCTCGGCGACGGCCGAGGAGGCGTCCCGCCTCGACGAGAAGGAGGGCGCGGCCCTGCTCACCATGCAGCGCACGGCGTACGACGACACGGGCCGGGCGGTGGAGTACGGCAGCCACATCTACCGCGCCTCGCGGTACTCCTTCGATTTCCAGCTGCTGGTCAGACCCTGAACCGGAAGGCGTTCCCGCGCGTCCTGAAGATCAGCACCGATCACCGCGACGCTTGAAGGGGACGCCCGAGTGGACATCGTGAAACCGCGCCCGGCCCGGGGGCGGGTGCCGGCAGCCCTGGCCGTCCTGACGGCGGGGCTGTCGGCGTTCCACCGTGCGGTGCCGAACACGCCGGGCCGGGTGGGGAGCCTGCTGGAGTCGTTCCTGCCCTGGTTCGGCCTGGCGGCGGTCCTCCTGTTCCTGTACGGCGTGTGGCGCCGTACTCCGGTGGTTCTGGTGGCCGCGCTGCTGCCGGTGGCGGTGTGGACGCACGTCTTCGGCGCCCTGCTCCTCCCCGCGGACGCGCCCGGGCCACGCGATCTGGTCGTGGTGCAGCACAACGTCTCCGACGACAACCCCGACCCGGAGGACACGGCCCGCGCCCTCGCCGGCACGGGCGCGGACCTGATCGCGCTGGAGGAGCTGGTCCCGGACGCGCTGCCCGCGTACGAGCGGGTCCTCGCCGCGCGCTATCCGCACCACGTGGTGCGGGGCACGGTCGGACTCTGGTCGCGGCACCCGCTGAGCGGCGCGCGGACGGTGGACATCAAACCGGCCGACCTGGACGAGCCGTGGAGCCGGGGCCTGCGCGCGGTGGCCGCGACACCGCACGGCGAGGTGGCGGTGTATGTGGCGCACCTGCCGTCGGTGCGGATCGTGCCGCGCGGGATGACGTCGCGGGGGCGCGACGAGAGCGCGGTACGGCTCGGGCGGGAAGTGGAGGCGGAGCCGCTGGACCGGGTGATCCTGGCGGGCGACCTGAACGGCACGGTCGACGACCGGGGTCTTGGCCCGCTGACGTCCCGGCTGGAGGTACCCCGGCGCGGATTCGCGTTCAGCTTCCCGGCGGGCCTGCCGCTGGTACGGATCGACCAGGTGATGGCCCGCGCGGCGACCGTGAGCGGGATCGAGACGCTGCCCGCCACCGGCAGCGACCATCTGCCGGTGGCGGCCCGCGTCACTCTGCGCTGACCCCGGCGAACGGGCCCTCCAGCGCGGCCCGGCGGAGCGGCATGACGGTCTTCGCGTCGTTGATCCCGTCGGTGCGGATCATGCACAGCGCCCGGCGGAAGGGCAGCTCGAGGGTGGCCTCGGGGTGACCGTCCTCGTGGTCCGGCAGGCCGCCGGGGGGCTCGATCAGCATGCTGTCGGGTGGCCGTCGACATGCACCGAGAAGCGGAATCCGGGGTATCGATGCCGGAGGTCATCGGCGGGCCCCCGCGAGGGAGAACGCGTACCGGGGGGCGGATACGAAGGAGGCACGCCCGCCTCTCCGTCCGTGCCCCTCCGGGATCACGCGGAAGGTGATCCGGACGGTTCGGGCGCCGGCGCGGGCAGGGACGCGGAGCAGGTCGCCCGGCCGAACCCACCGCTCGCCGTGGCGCTCTGCACGTGCCGCCCGCGCACGGCGACGGCACAACGTGCCTGGCCGCCCTGCTCGCCCAAAGTGATCCGGATGACGGGACTCTGGCCGCGGGGCACCGCGACCGTCTTCTTCCAGGGCAGTCGGGCTCCGGAGACGGTCTCCGCCGTGCCCTGCTCACTCGCACCCTGGTAGCTCAGGTCGGCGGTGCCCTCTCCGGTGACCTCGTACGTCACCGGTTCGGTGGGCACTCCGGGCTCGGCCTTGTCCTCGCCGCCGCCGCGCAGGACGCCGAAGAGCACGAGGGCGAGACACAGCCCGAGGACACCGGCGATCGCGAGCAGCGCGGGGAGCTCGGGGCGGGGTCTCCGCGTGCCGACCGGGGGCGTCCCGCCGTCTTCGTCACCCCTGGTACGCGCCGTCCCGGGCACCTCCGGGCCGGCACCCGTGCCGCCGGCGGTGGACGGGGTGTGTCCCGGCCCACGGGTCCCGCTGCTCATCCCGACTCCCCTCGGCCACGGGCCCGTTCGGACCCGGCCTGATCCAAAAGGCGTGGGAAGACCCTTGTCAAGAGGTGCCGGCCACGCCGTCGGGGTTGGCCTGAACTCGTCGCGTCGCCGTGCGGGAGAGCTCCCGACGGACAAGGGGACACCACAGCTCAGACGCCAACTGCCGCTTTTATCAGGCGAGTTGCCCCAATGGTCCGTGCAGTTGACATGAACGGGGTGATTTGCGTTAGGACTCTCGGCTGCCGACTGCCGTCCGGCAGCCGGTCCTTGGTCCCTCCGAAGGGAAACCGATGCACAGACCACGGGCCGCAAGGCTCCTGGCCTCGAGTGCGGCGCTGGCGGTCCTCGCGACCGTCGCGCCGGCGACACCGGCGTTCGCCGCGCCACCCGACACGGGTCGACTCGTCAATGGCCTCCGCGACTTCCTGACCCAGCGGGACACCGAACCGCCCACCCCGCCGGACCTGCCGGACACCGACGTCCCGGCCGACGACCGTCTGGCCGCGGCAAGGGAGGCTCCCGCGGCCAAGCGCGTCAAGGAGCTCACGGATCGGCGGACTCCGTACTCTCGCCACTGGCGGATGTCGGACGGGCGGGTCCGGTCCGAGGTCTCGGCCCTGGCCACCGCCTACCAGACGGGCAAGGGCGAGGACTCCGAGTGGAAGCCGATCGACACGGCGGTCACCGACACCGACCGCCAGGGCTTCGAGAAGGCGAACACCACCAACCTCGCCCGCACCTACTTCGGATCACGCCCCGGTGAGCTGGTCCGCTTCGAGCTCGACGAGGGCCACTGGGTCGCCATCGGCCTCAAGGACGCGGGTGCCGCGAAGCTGACGCCGGCGGTCGACGGCAACAAGGTCACCTACCAGGACGCCCTGGGCCAGGGGATCGATCTCTCCTACACGGTCGGCAACGGCAGCGTGAAGGAAGACATCGTCCTCAACCAGCGTCCGAAGGGCGCCCCCTCCTTCGATTTCACGCTCACCACGGGCGGCCTGACCGCGAAGGCGGAGAAGAACGGCACCATCTCGCTGTACGGCGAGAACTCCCCCGTCGGAGCCCCCGCGCTGGTGATCCCCGCGCCGTTCATGACGGACGCGAAGAAGGACACCGGCTCCCCGTACGGCACCACCGGCACCGACGCCGTCCGCCAGGTGCTGTCCGGCAAGGAGGGCTCGTACGGCATCAGTCTGAAGCCGGACGCCAAGTGGCTCGCGGCGCCGGAGCGCCAGTACCCGGTGACGGTCGACCCGACCGTCACGATCGCGCCGACTCCGACACAGTCCGCGGACGCGATGATCTCCTCGGACGACCCCGGCGCCAACTACGCGGACCTCTGGCGCCTTTCGGTCGGCAACACCAGCACCGGCACGTCGCGCGCGCTGCTGAGGTTCGGGCTGTCCGGCATACCCGCCGGCACGCGGCTGGATTCGGCCGAACTGAAGCTGTACTACGACCAGACCCACACCACCGGTGCCACCGAGGTCCAGCTGGAGGCGCACCGGGCCACCACGGCCTGGACCGAGACGGGTGCGACCTGGAACAGCGCCAAGGACATCACCGGGGAGCTGTCCGGCACGTCGGTCCTCGTCGACGACGGCGACTCCGGTACCACAGCCGCTCAGGGCGCCTGGCCCACGTCCGGAAACACCGCGTACACGCAGTACGCGATCGGTCAGGACTACCGGTACAACAAGGACGCCACGGCAGGTGACACGTACACCTGGCAGCCGAGCCTCCCGGAGGACGGCGAGTACCAGGTCGACGTGCACTACGTCCCGGCCTCCGACCGCGCCACCGACGCTCCCTACACGGTGACGCACGACGGCGGCAGCACGACGTACCGGGTCGACCAGCGGGCGGGCACCGAGGGCGTCTGGAAGCCGCTGGGCAAGCACCCGTTCAAGGCCGGCACCACCGGCCGGGTCGTGCTCGGCGACGGTCCCGCCTCGACCTCCACGACCGTCCTCGCGGACGCCGTGCGCTTCACCAAGGGCGGTGTCGTCACCAAGCAGCCGCAGGCGGTCAACACCTGGCATTCCTTCCCGGTGACCAGGACCGTTCAGCAGTGGCTCGACGGCACGTACGACAACCACGGCTTCGTGGTGAAGGCCGCCGACGAGTCCGCGAGCGCCCCCAAGGGCGGCCCGCGCTACGAGGCCGCCGAATACGCCTACAAGGGCGAGGTCGCCAACTACCCGAAGCTGGTTCTCACCTGGGGCGACCAGGGCGTCGACGTCAGCCCGCCGAAGGTCGTCCACTCCACCGGCGCCGAGCTGACCTGGCCCGCGTACACCGACCCGTCGACCGCGCCGGGTGACGACATCGTCGAGTACCAGGTCCACCGCAGCGTCTTCCAGCACTTCACGCCGTCCTCGCAGACCCTGGTCTCCCCGGTCGCCAAGGACACCCGCGCCTACACGGACACCTCGGCCAGGCCCACCCCGGCCGACTCCGCCGAGGAGTTCGGCGACGCGTACTACTACATGGTCGCGGTGAAGACCGCGAACGGGCGGATCCTCCCGTCCGCCACGGAGCTGGTGCGTCTGCCCAAGGCCGGACGCACCACGGTGGTGCTGCAGTCCGGGCAGAGCGACACCACGCTCTCCTCGGCGGAGCCGGACACCGGCCACGACACGCTCACCGACGCGGGCGTCGACAACCCGTGGCTGTCGGTGGGCAACAACTCGGCCACGTACGGCACCACCCGTGCCGCGCTGAAGTTCCCCGGCATCAGCGAGATCCCGGCCGATGCCCGGGTCCTCGAGGCGCAGCTGAACATGTGGGGCTTCCAGACCACGACCGACTCCAGCGGCGCGGTCTACGAGGTTCGTGGCCTGACGCGTGACTTCGACGAGGCGACCGCGTCCTGGACCAAGGCGGACACGGACACGCCGTGGACGACGGCCGGCGGTGACATGGACGCCGCCGTCTCCGACACCGTCGGCACCGTCACCAACGACCCGGCACGGCAGTCGTGGTACATCACCTCACTCGCCCAGAGCTGGATCTCGGACCCCTCCGCCAACCACGGCGTGGCGGTCAGGCTGCGCGACGAGTCGACGACCGGCCCGCGAGAGCGGACGCTTTTCCTCTCCTCCGAGGCGGAGGAAGCGCAGTTGCGCCCACAACTGGTCGTCACGTACCTGACGAAGACGACGGAGGCGACGTACCACGCCCCGTACACGCCGTCCCGGATGATCCCCGGCGACGAGTACACCGTCGACGTCACCCTCACCAACACCACCACCGGCATCTGGGCGGCGGGAAGCCACGCGCTCTCCTACACCTGGTCGCTCCCGGACGGCACCGACGCCACCACCGGCGGCAACCAATTGGAGACCGCGCTGCCGGACGAGGTCCTGCCCGGCGACTCGGTCACCGTGCCGGCCAGGCTGAAGGCCCCGATCAACTCGGACTCCGGCAACAAGCGCCTGGACTACGTGCTGAAGTGGGACCTGAGGAACACCACCACCGGCACATGGCTGTCCGACAGCGACGGCATCGCCCCGCTGGCGCAGAACGTCCGCACGGAGGACCCGACCTCCAACCAGCTCGGCCTGGAGAAGTTCTACTCCTACGCGGGCAAGAACACGGGAGCGGGCTCGTCGCTGATGACGAACCTGTACGCCGGCAACAGCGTCTGGCAGTACAACGCGTTCTCCAACCCCGGCCGCGGAATCACCACCTTCGCCCGGTTCGCATACAACTCCCAGGACACCTCCGACACGGTCCTCGGCCACGGCTGGTCGGCCCAGACCGCGATGCCGCTGCGCCTGGGCGCCGCGCTGGACTTCCACCCCAACCCGAACCCGACCGAGGTCACCCTCCCCGACGGTGACGGCACCGCCCACGTCTTCCGCAAGCAGGAGGACGGGACCTGGCTGGCACCGGCGGGCGTGCACTACCTGCTGCGCCAGGGCACCGGCACGGACTGCACCCCCAACAAGGACGGCGACCCGAAGGCCTGGTCGCTGACGCGCCCCGACCGGACCCAGTTCTTCTTCGACTGCGACGGCTACCTGACGTCGATCGTCGACAAGAACGGCAACACGCAGACGTACACGTACGCCGAGCGGAGGTCGAACAACAAGCCGGTCAAGTTCCTCACCTACATCGAGGACCCGGCCGCGCGTCGGTCGCTCACGGTCGAGTACTACACGAAGGCCGACACCAACAGACCGAAGATCATCGACCACGTCAAGTCGATGACCGACATCTCCGGGCGGAAGATCACCTTCAGTTACTCCGACCAGGGACTGCTCACCAGCCTCACCGACGGTGCGGGCAGCGCGCAGCCCAAGGTGTTCCGCTTCACGTACGACATGGAGCAGGGCAACAAGAACGCCAAGCTGGTCGCCGTCACCGATCCGCGCTCCAACTCGACCTCACTGGACTACTACTACCCCAGCGAGGGCGACGACCCGAAGTTCCACTGGTACACCCAGACCATCACCGACCGCCTGGGGCACGACACCGGGTACGCGTACACCGACCCGGACGGCACCGCGGGCTCCTTCATCCGCACCCGGGTGACCGACGCCGAGGGCAACGCCACCGTCCAGTCGCTCGACGGTTACGGCCGTCCCCAGACCATCACCAACGCCAAGTCGGAGACGACGAAGCTGGGCTGGGACACGGACAACAACGTCACGCGTCTGGAGGAGGCCAACGGGGCCGTCTCCACCTGGTCGTACGACCCCAGGACGGGTTACCCGCTGGAGGAGAAGGACGCCGAGGCCAACAAGAACGGCACCGAGGGACGGACGTTCACCTATGCCTCCGGGCTGAACGGCCACATAGCCGATCTGTTCGAGAAGACGTCCCCGGAGGGCCGCACCTATCGGTTCGGCTACGACACCAAGGGCAACCTGACCTCGGTCACCGACCCCAAGGGTGTCGCCGGCTCCGGTACCGAGGGGGACTACACCAGCCGCACCGAGTACGACGAGCACGGCCAGGTCACCAAGGAGACCGACGCCAACGGCCACGACACCGAGTACAAGGACTACGACCCGGTCGGCTACCCGGAGACCATCCTCGACGCCCTCGACAACCCCTCGCGGTTCGAGTACGACGTCCGGGGCAACGTCACCAAGGTCGTCAACGCGAAGAACGCCGAGGTCACCCAGACCTACGACGTCCTCGGCCGGCCCCTGGAGAAGAAAGAGCCGGTCAAGCAGGAGCAGGGCCGGTTCATCGTCACGCCGGCTCCGGAGTACGACGCCAACGACAACATCACCAAGGTCTACGCGCCCAACGGCTCCGTGACGACCTCGGTCTACGACAAGGCGGACCAGGTCGTCGAATCCGTCCTTCCGCGGGACGAGGCAACCGATCCGGAACGCAGGACGACGACCACCTACGACAAAGTCGGCAATGTGCTGACCGAGACGGCACCGCAGGGCAACCTGACGGCCGCCGCCGGTGACCACACCACGACGACCCGGCACGACGCGATCTACCAGGCCGTCGAGATGGTGGACGCCGAGGGCAACAAGGCCACGGTCGAGTACGACGACGTCGGAAACATGGTCGAGGTCGTCGACGCGCGCAAGAACGCGACCGCCGACCCGGACGACTACACCACCAGGTACGAGTACGACCTCAACCACCGCGTGACCAGGACCGTCGACGCCCTGGGGTGGGCGACGTCCGTCCGTTACGACAAGGACGGCCTGCAGGTCTCGCAGACGGACGCGGAGGGCAACGAGTCGCTCGCCACGTACGACGAGCGGGGCGCCCTGACGGAGTCGAAGGTCCCGGTGAGTGAGAACTCCTCCGGTGACATCACGTACCGCACCACCCGGTACGAGTACGACGAGGTCGGCAACCGGACGAAGACGATCACGCCCCGGGGTGTCGCCACGCTGGACGACGCCACCGACTTCACGGCCGAGACCGTCTACGACGAGCTGAACCGGGTCAAGGAGGAGCGGTCACCGTTCGACCAGGACGACAGCCGCTACGCGTCGCCCGACTCGACCTTCTACTTCTACGACGAGGTCGGCAACCTCAGTTCGGTCTCCGCACCACCGTCGGACGGCCAGTCGGTCCGCAACGTCACCAAGTACACCTACTTCGACAACGGGTGGGCGGAGACCACCACCGACCCCTGGGACATCACCACCTCCTACGACTACAACGAGCTCGGCCAGCAGACGAAGAACGTCCTCAGCTCCGCGGGCGGTTCCCAGAAGCGCACCATGCTCTGGGAGTTCTATCCGTCCGGCAACGAGAAGGCACGCTCGGACGACGGCGTCCCGGTCGGCCGGCACGTGGTCCTGGTGGACAGCTCGGACTTCAACAACACCGCGCTCCAGGACAACTGGTCGCGGGCACAGGCCGAGGAACAGTACGGCTACGACACCTACTACCACGCGGCCGGCGACGGCACCGCGTCGTTCTCCTGGCAGCTCAACATCCCGCAGGACGGCACGTACGAGGTCTTCGTACGGCATCCCAGGATGACCGGTGCGGCCACCGACGCGAAGTTCAAGGTCGACCACGACGGCGGCAGCGTCACCAGGACGATCGACCAGACGCAGCGCGCCGGTGAGTGGATCTCGCTCGGTTCCCACGCGTTCGTGGAGGACGGCCCGCAGAAGGTCACCCTCACCGACGCGGCGAACGGCACCGTCCTCGCGGACTCGGTGAAGCTGGTCCGCTCCCACGCGAACGACACGGACGACGAGCAGAAGTCCTTCAGCTACACGTACAACGCGAACGGCAACAAGGTCGAGGTCAGGGACCTCTCCCCGGGCGCGAAGATCGACACGTACAAGATCGCGTACGACGGTCTCGACCAGATCACCAAGGTCGAGGAAGTGCTCGCCGGCGCAGTGAAGAACACCACCTCGCTGACCTACGACGAGAACGGCAACCCGCTCACCTCGACGCACGACCTGACCTGGTCGGAAATCGAGTACGACGAGCGCGACCTGGTCAGCAAGGTGACCAACGCCGATTCTCCCACCGCGGGCAACCAGCAGATCAGCACGATGACCTACACCGGGCGCGGTCAGCTGCTGAAGCAGACCAAGCCCAACGGCAACACGCTCGACATGCGGTACCACCTCGACGGCTCGGTCAAGCAGTCGCTCGAGAAGACGTCCGGCGGCGCCGTGGTGGCGCAGCACGACCTGGAGTATTCCCTCAACGGGCACCGCTCCAAGGACACGCTGAAGCTGATGAACGCCGACGACAACACGGCGTACATCAACAACACGTACGCCTTCACCTACGACCCGCAGGACCGTCTCACCAAGGTCGACAAGACCGGTGACGACCCGTCCACCGAGTCGTACCGGTACGACCGCAACAGCAACATCGTCGAGGAGACCGTCAACGGCACCACGACCACCCAGAGGTACGACCGCAACCGACTGCTCTCCGCGTCGTCCGGCGGGGTCACGTCGACCTACAACTACGACCCGCTCGGACGGCTCGACACCGTCAGCACGGCCGGCCAGACCGTCGAGAAGCACTACTACGACGGCTTCGACCGGACGGTGAGGACACGGTCGGGCAGCGGCGGGTCCGCGGTGACCACGACGTACGTCTTCGACCCGTTCGACCGGACGGTCTCCCAGACCACCTCCGGTACCGCGGGCAGGACCACGGCGTTCACCTACCTGGGTCTGGACGGCACGCTGCTGCGCGAGACGGTCGACGGCAAGACCGACAAGGACTACCAGTACCTCGCCGGCGGCCAGCGGGCCACGCAGATCAAGCACAAGGACGGTGGCGTCAAGGAGTACTCGCAGTACGTCACCAGCCCGCGTGGCGACGTCGAGGCGATCACGAAGGACGACGGCCGGACCCGCTCCACGTACGGTTACACGGCCTACGGGTCCGACGACACGTCCCAGATGACCGGTGAGGACAAGCCGGGTGCGGAGGGCGAGCAGAAGGACGACTACAACTCCTTCCGCTTCAACTCCTCGCGCTGGGACAGCGCGTCGGGCACGTACGACATGGGCTTCCGCAACTACGACCCGGGCCTGAACCGCTTCCTCACCCGGGACTCCTACGGCGGCGCCCTGAACGACATGGCGTTGGCCACCGACCCGTTCACCGGCAACCGCTACGCGTTCGCGGGCGGCAACCCGATCACCTTCGTCGAGATCGACGGCCACCTGTTCGGGATGTCGCTCTCGGACCTGGGCCACGCGGCCCTGGACGTCGTGGGCCTGGTCCCGGTGGTCGGTGAGGTCGCCGACGTCGCCAACGGCATCTGGTACGCCGCCGAGGGCAACTACGCCGACGCGGCCCTCTCCCTCACCTCGGCCATCCCGCTGGCTGGTTACGGCGCCACGGCGGTCAAGGCCGGCAAGTACGCGAAGAAGGGTATCGACGCCGCCGACAGCGCGAACGACGCGCGCAAGGCCGCGAACACGGCGGACACCGCCAACGACGCGCGAAAGACCACGAGCAAGACCGACTCCGGGAAGAACTCGGGTGGCAACTGCCCCGTCAAGCAGCCGGCACCGCAGAGCTTCGTGGCCGGGACCCAGGTGGTCATGGCTGACGGAACCCTGCGCGCCATCGAGGACCTGGAACTCGGCGACCTGGTGCTCGCCACGGACGTGGAGACCGGTGAGAGCGCCGCGCGCCTCGTCACCGACACCCGTGACCACAGGGGTGACAAGCACCTCGTCACCCTGACCGTCGACCCGGACGGCGAGGACGGCGAGGCGAAGCCCGGCAAGGTCACCTCCACGGACGCGCACCTCTACTGGCTGCCCGACTATGGCAGGTGGGTCCCCGCCAAGGACCTCGCGCCCGGCATGTGGCTCCAGACGTCCGCGGGCACCTGGGTCCAGCTCACCGCGGTCGACACCGCCCACCGTACGGACCGCGTCTACAACCTCACGGTCGAAGGCGTCCACTCCTACTACGTCTCGCTCGGGTCGGTCGACCTCCTCGTCCACAACCAGTGCGGTACGAAGGTCAAGTACGGTGACGACGACCTCAGCAAGAAGGCCATCGAGTACCGCAAGAAGAACGGGTACGTCAAGGGCGGCCGGAACGTCGCCGTGATCGAGTACAAGATCGGCGACAAGGTCGATCACGTCATCGCCATCAGCAAGGGCGGCAAGAAGAAGAACGGTGCCGGGCACGCCGAGCAGCGCGCCTGGCAGGAACTCCAGCAGAAGCACCCGGGCATCCAGCCGGACCAGGTGAGCCGGGTCTACACCGAACTCGCCCCCTGCGACTACAACGGATGCGACAACTGGCTCAGGAGTACCTTCGGGGGCAACAAGGTATCGTGGAGCATCGATTACCCGCACGGCCAGGGGCCTGCGTCCAAGGCCGGCCGAAGCGCCGGAATCAACGAGCTCAAGCGCATGCTGACGCAGATCCGGCGAGGAAAGCTGTGAGCGACGGAGCGTCACGAAAGGGACTTCTCGTGGGGTACACACCTCGGTGGCTGACGGCATCGTCGTGGGAGGAGGACGGCATCCTGGAGCTGGACGCCGATGCGCTCTCCGGCTCGGACAGTTGGCCTGAGGCCGTGCGCGAAGCACTCGGCACGGCCCAGCGGTACGGGCTGCCGCGGGAGGCCGCCATGTTCTACCCGAGTACGCACGGTGCTCCCTTCACCGTCGTCTCCGATCCGTCCGGTAACCGGTACTGGAGGCTGGGCCAGCACGATGCCCAGCTGAATCCCGGATACCACGTCCCCGAGTACGTGCTCGACAGCGACGGGAGGGTGCTGCTGCTGGACCCGTCGCTGCCGAAGCCCCGGTTCGTGAACTCGTCCCTGATCGCGTTCCTCGACGCCCTCGCCGCCTGGGACCACCGGTGCGAGCACGTCGACGACTTCGACGACCTCGAGTCCGAGGACGACGAGGACGAGGACGAGGACGACGAGGACGCGATGGATCCCTCGGAGGCGGCACGGATCGCCTTCGGACTGGAGATCAGGGACCGGCTTCGTGAGCTCGACCCGCCGGCGTTCGAGATGGACACCTGGTGGGACCGGGTCTACGAGGAGGTGGAACTCGACGCCATCTGACGGGCGCCGCCGAGTGAGAAGGGGCCCTGCCCGGAGAGGATCCGGGCAGGGCCCCTGTCCGTTCAGCACGTCGTCCGGGGAGGGACGGACTTCCGGAAACGACCGAGGGCCCTGTCCCACGTGATGTGGACAAGGCCCTGATCCGGGCTCCGAGCCCTCACTGCACCGTCGGGACGACAGGATTTGAACCTGCGACCCCTTGACCCCCAGTCAAGTGCGCTACCAAGCTGCGCCACGTCCCGGTGCGGTCACATGCGGTGAACCGCGCGATCACGCGAAGAGTACTTTACCCCACCCCCCGGGCCGCGTCGAAGCGGGCCCGGACTTGGGACAATCGGCGTATGGGCAGCATGGACAGCACGTCCGCCGGCCGGACAGCCGCCGCGCGGGACCGGGACGAGGAGGGGCGGGCGCGCAACGCACGGCCCCGGGACGGGCTCGGGCGGCCCCTGCCGTACGGCGAGGAGGGCGTGCCCCGGCAGCCGGAAGGGGTGGTGCGGCGGCCGGAGGAGAGCGTCTCCGAGGCGCAGCGGCTGCTGGACGAGGGCAAGCCGTTCCACGCGCACGAGGTGTTCGAGGACGCCTGGAAGTCGGGGCCCGACGAGGAGCGGGAGCTGTGGCGGGGGCTGGCCCAGATGGCGGTGGGGCTGACGCACGCGGCGCGCGGGAACGTGACCGGCGGGGCGCGGCTGCTGCGGCGCGGGGCGGTCGCGGCCGAGGAGTGGGCGGCGGGCGGTGAGGTCCGGCCGCACGGGATCGACCTGCCGTCGGTGATCGCGTGGGCGCGGAAGCTGGCGGCGGAGGTGGAGCGCGGGGAGGGCGTGCCGGTGGACGCGGGCGCGCGGGCGCCCCGGCTGCGGGGCGCCGCCTGACGACCTGGGTGCGGGGCGGCCGGGGGCGTGCGGCAGACTCGGGGCCGTGCGGACTCTTCATGTGATCGGTATCGGCGCGGGCGACCCCGACCAGCTCACCCTGCAGGCGGTCAAAGCCATGCGGGACACGGACGTGTTCTTCCTGCTCGACAAGGGCGAGGCGAAGGCGGACCTGACGCGGCTGCGCCGGGACATGCTGGAGACGCATCTGGCGGACCGGACGTACCGCGTCGTCGAGGCGCGTGACCCGGAGCGGGACCGGTCGGCGGGCGGCTCGGCGTACTCCCCCGCCGTCGGCGACTGGCGCAGCGCCCGCGCGGACATCTACGAGCGGATGATCGCGGAGGAGCTGGGCGAGGACGGGACGGGCGCGTTCCTCGTGTGGGGCGACCCGGCGCTGTACGACAGCACGCTGGGCATCCTCGAGGAGGTGCGGGAGCGGGGCACGGTCGCCTTCGACTACGACGTGGTGCCGGGTATCAGCAGCGTCTCCGCCCTCGTCGCCCGGCACCGTACGGGCCTCAACCGGGTGGCGCGCCCGGTGCAGATCACCACGGGACGGCGGCTCGCGGAGGAGGGCTTCCCGGAGGGCGTGGACGACGTGGTGGTGATGCTGGACGCGCATCAGCGTTTCCGTGCCTTCGCTTGTGAGGACGTGGACATCTACTGGGGCGCGTACATCGGCACCCCGGACGAGATCCTGGTCTCCGGCCCGGTCGCGGAGGCCGCCCCGCGCATCGAGCGGGTGCGGGCGGAGGCGCGGGAGCGGAAGGGCTGGATCATGGACACGTACCTGCTGCGCCGGGCGCCTGGCGAGCGGTGACGCCTGTCCGGCGGAGCAGGTCGAAGGGCGCGGAAGTCCCGCTGTGCGGCGGGCGCGGGTCAGCGGGGTCCGGTGCGTCCAGGCGCAAGGCGACCGGCAGCAACGCCGCCAGAGCCCTACGCCGGTTCGGGGCGATGAGGCAGGACGCGCAGGACACCGCGTCTTCGACTCCGTGCGCTGAACACGCGGCCAGGTCCGCGTAGCTAGGGTCTGTCCGGCGGATCATGCCGAGGACGCGGGGTCCGGCACGCCCTCCCCCCACTGCCCTGAACGGGCGTGGGGGTGCCCCCAGCGGCGTTGTCGTAGGTCGCCGACTCCCTCGCGCTCGGCTTCGCTCGCGCGGGAGGGACCCCATCGCGCCGACTTGCTCCTCCGCCTTGCGGCTGGACGCACCAGACCCCGCTCACCTGGGTTGCAAGGCGCCGCGCCTTTCCCCCGGCCTGATCCGCCGGACAGGCCTTAGCGGTCCCGGGCGAGGACGTCGTCCAGACGTGCCAGCAGCGCCGGCACGTCCCGGAGCGCGGTGATGCCCTCCGGCAGAGGCGGGCGGCGGACGACCACGACGGGGAGGCCGAGGTCGCGGGCAGCCGTGAGTTTCGCGGAGGTCGCCGCGCCCCCGCTGTCCTTCGTCACCAGTACGTCGACGCGGTGCTCGCGCAGCAGAGCCGTCTCGTCGGCGACGGTGAACGGGCCGCGCGCCAGCAGGACACGGGTGTGCGGAGGCAGGGGCGGCTCGGGGGGTTCGACCGACCGTACGACGAAACTCAGTTCCGTCAGTCCGGCGAAGGCCGCGAGGCCGAGGCGGCCGGTGGTCAGGAACACCCGGCGTCCGAGTGCGGGCAGCGCGGCGGCGGCCGCCCCCAGGGAGGGGACCGGGTGCCAGCGGTCGCCGGGGCCGGGCTGCCAGCCGGGGCGGCGCAGCACCAGCAGGGGGACCCGAGCGGCGGCCGTGGCGGTGGCCGCGTTCACGGTGATCGTCGCGGCGAACGGGTGGGTCGCGTCGACGACGGCGTCCACGCTCTCCTCCCGGAGCCAGGCGGCGAGTCCGTCCGGGCCGCCGAAGCCGCCGACGCGTACCTCGCCGTCGAGCGCGCCCGGACGGGTCACCCGTCCGGCGAGCGAGGTCGTGACCCGGGTCCCGGGGCGGGCGGCCAGCGCGGCGGCAAGCCGGCGCGCCTCGGTGGTGCCGCCGAGGATCAGCACGTGCGGGGACATGCGCCGAGCGTACGGGGAGCGGGCAGGGCGCCCGGCGGCGGCCCGCGCGCCGAAGATCGCCGTCGGCCCGCACGCCTGTGCTGTTCGCCCTACGATGACGCCGGGCTATCTAAGGAGTCATGTCCGTGGACTGGAGCAGGCGGGGCTATCACGCCCAGCGGTGGGCGGCGCGGGGGGCGTTGCTCGCGGCGGCGCTCGCGGTGGCGACCCCCCTGGTCTACGGCGGGCTGCGCGGACTGGCGCTCCTGGTGCTCGGCGTGGTCGGGCTGGCGCTCAGCGCGGCGGCGGTGTGGTGGACGCTGACGTTGCGCGGGCCGCTGCGGTGGGCTGCCGCGGTGGTCGCGGTGTGCGTGCCGGCGGGGCTGCTGGCGCTGTTCGCGGTGACGCTGTTCTGGGCGCTGCTGGTGTCGCTGGCGCTGTGGGGTCTCGCGGTGTGGAGCGGCAGGTACGCGCTGCGCGGGACGGGCGGGCACACCCCGGTGCGGGAGCGCCGGCTGCCGCCGCCCCGCAAGCCTGTGCTGATCATGAACCCGCGGTCCGGCGGCGGCAAGGTGGGCCGGTTCCAGCTGCGGGAGAAGGCGGAGCGGCTCGGCGCGCGGGTGGTGCTGCTGGAGCCGGGCGCACAGCAGGACGTGACCGAACTGGCCCGGCAGGCCGTCGCGGACGGCGCGGACCTGCTGGGCGCGGCGGGCGGCGACGGCACCCAGGCGCTGGTCGCGGCCGTGGCCGCCGAGCACGACATCCCGTTCCTGGTGATCAGCGCGGGCACCCGCAACCACTTCGCGCTCGACCTCGGCCTGGACCGGGGGGACCCGGCGGCGTGTCTGGACGCGCTGACGGACGGGGTGGAGCTGCGGGTCGACCTGGGGTTCGCCGGGGACCAGCCGTTCGTCAACAACGCGTCGTTCGGCGCGTACGCGGCGATCGTGCAGAGTCCCGCGTACCGCGACGACAAGATCGGCACGAGCCTGGAGATGCTGCCGGACCTGCTCACAGGGCAGCAGGGACCGAGGCTCGTCGTCCACGTCGGCGACACCACGCTGACGGCTCCGCAGGCAGTACTGGTCAGCAACAACCCGTACCGCACGGGCGACCCGTTCGGACTCGGGCGCCGCGAACGGCTGGACTCGGGCACGCTGGGCGTCCTCGGGGTGAAGGTGGAAGGCGCGATCAGCGCGGCCGCGCTGCTGCTGAACCCGGAGCCGGCGGGGCTGACGGTGCTGACGGCGCCGGAGGTGGTCATCGAGGCGGACCGGGACGCGATCGAGGCGGGCGTCGACGGCGAGGCGATGATCCTCCCGGCGCCGGTCCACTGCCGCATCGCCCCGGGCGCGCTCCGCGTCCGCGTCCCCCGCAAACGCCCGGGCGTCGCCCCCGCCCCGCCCCGCCTGGACTGGCGCCGCCTGCGCAAACTGGCCGCGACGGTGGGCCGGACGGCGGCCCCGACCCACCTGCACTGGCCCGGCCACAAGCAACGGAGCCTGGAAGACCACCGCGAGACGACGCCCCCGGGCGGATCTCCCCGATCCTGAGTTCCGTTCGCTCACCGCAGCAACAGCTGCAGTCCCCCCACCACGGTCGCCGCGATGACCAGCTGCTCGAACAACCGCTGGTTGATCCTCGTCACCGCCCACTTCCCCAGCAGCGCCCCCGGCACCACGAACGGCACCAGCGCCGCGTCCAGCAGCAGTGAGTCCGCGTCGATGAGGCCCAGGCCCGCGCTGAACGGCAGTTTCGACGTGTTGACGATCAGGAAGAAGAATGCCGACGTGCCCAGGAAGCCCAGCTTCCGGAAGCCCGCCGAGAGCAGGTACATCGACATCACCGGGCCGCCCGCGTTGGCGACCATGGTGGTGAAGCCGCCGAGGACGCCGTACGAGCGGGCTTTGATGCGGCCGGCCCGGGTGACCACGCCGTCGGGGTCGTCCTCGGTGTCGGCGCGGCGGCGGCGCCACACCGTGACCCCGGCCATCAGCAGCAGGATCGCCCCGATCGAGGTCCGTACGATGCCGTCGTCCGCCCACATCAAGAAGACCGTGCCGACGACCACGCCCGCCGCGACGGCGGGGAACAGCCGCCACAGGGTGGGCCAGTGGGCGTGCCGCCGGTAGGTCAGCACGGCCAGGACGTCCCCGGCGATCAGGATGGGCAGCAGCACGCCGGTGGACGCGCGGGCGGGCAGGACGGCGGCGAAGACGGCGAGACTCACCGTGTTCGCGCCGCTGACGGCGGTCTTGGAGAACCCGACGAGCAGGGCCGCGAAGGCCAGCGCGGCGAATTCCCAGCCGGTGAGGTCCCAGAGGGTCATGGTGTTCATGCGGCGACCGATGCTACGTGCAGGCATCGGCCGCCGGTAAGGCATGTCCCACCAGGTGACCGCCCGGGCCGGCGCCGGGGCGGCCGCCCGTCAGTGGCGTTCGACCAGCACCGCGCTGCCCTGTCCCACGCCCACGCACATGGTGGCGAGGCCCCGTTCGGCGCCGGTGCGGCGCATGCGGTGCAGCAGCGTGGTGAGGATGCGGGCGCCGGAGCAGCCCAGCGGGTGGCCGAGGGCGATGGCCCCGCCGTCCGCGTTCACCCGCTCCGGGTCGACGCCGAGCTGGTCGACACAGGCCAGCGCCTGTGCGGCGAACGCCTCGTTGAACTCGGCCTCCTGGACGTCCCCGATGTCCCAGCCGGCGCGGGCGAGCACCTTGCGGGTGGCGGGGACGGGGCCGATGCCCATGACGTCGGGGTGGACGCCGGCCGAGCCGCCGGCGACGTAGCGGCCGAGGGACTCCAGGCCCAGCTCGTTGAGGGCCTCCTCGCTGACGAGGATCAGCCCGGCGGCGCCGTCGTTCATCGGGGAGGCGTTGCCCGCGGTGACCGAGCCGCCGGCGCGGAACACCGGCTTCAGCCGGCCGAGCTTCTCCAGGGAGGTGTCCTCGCGGACGCACTCGTCGGTGCCGACGACCACGCCGTCCGGGCGGGTCACGGGCAGGAGTTCGTCGTCGAAGTGGCCGTTCTTGCGGGCCTCGGCGGCGCGCCGGTGGCTGCGCAGGGCGAACTCGTCCTGCCGTTCGCGGGAGATGCCGTACCGTCCGGCGACCTCCTCCGCGGTCTCGCCCATCGCCAGCAGGCCGTGGAGCTCCTTCATCGCCGGGTTGACGAGCCGCCAGCCGAGCCGCGTGTCGTACGTCTCGATGCGGTGCGGGAGCGCCTCGTCGGGGCGGGGCAGCACGAAGGGGGCGCGGCTCATGGACTCGGAGCCGCCGGCGATGACGATGTCGGCCTCGCCGGCCGCGATGGTGCGGGCGGCGGTGGTGACGGCCTCCAGTCCAGAGGCGCAGAGGCGGTTGACGGTGGCGCCGGGGACGGACTCGGGGAGGCCGGCGAGCAGGGCGGCCATGCGGGCGACGTTGCGGTTGTCCTCGCCGGCCTGGTTGGCGGCGCCCCAGTAGACGTCGTCGACGCGGGCCGGGTCCAGCGCGGGCACGTCGGCGACCAGGCCGCGGATCACCGCGGCGGCGAGGTCGTCGGGCCGTACGCCCGAGAGGGCTCCGCGCAGTTTGCCGATGGGAGTGCGGCGGGCGGCCGCGAAGTGGACGGGTCGCAACGGGAACTCCTGATCCGGAGGCCGACGGCCGGGCTGACGGTCGGCGGCCCACTTAATTAGCACCGCTAGTTTCGGACTATAGACCGGCCCGCCCCTCCCGGGGAAGATCCTGGAGGTCACGGCCGGTCCGCCGTACCGCCGGCCGGGTTTGTCCCGGAGGGCCGGGGGCACCCGCGCGTTCAGGGAGTGGTCGCGGAGCGCGGCCCGCGCCGGCATCGCCCGCGGGTCCCCGCCCTCGCGCCACGAGCGCATCAACTGGGAGGAACACCACTTCATGACCGTCGTGAGGAGCACACTTCCGGACGAGGCCCGCCGCGTTTCCAGCGAGGCCCTCCAGGAGACCCTGATCGACCTGCTCGGACTGTCTTTGATCGGCAAGCAGGCGCACTGGAACGTCGTGGGACCGCGGTTCCGCTCGGTCCATCTGCAGTTGGACGAGGTGGTCTCGTCCACCCGGGCGCACGCGGACACGGTGGCGGAGCGCGCCGCGGCCATCGGCGTGCCGCCGGACGGCCGCCCGGAGACCATCGCCAAGGTCTTCTCCCTGCCGGCGCCCGCGGAGGGCTGGCTGCGTGACTCGGAGGCCGTCGAGGTGATGACCGACGCCCTCGGCGCGGCGATCACGCGGCTGCGTGAGCGGATGGACGCCACCGAGAAGGCCGACCTGGTCACGCAGGACCTGCTGATCTCCATCACCGCCGACCTGGAGAAGCAGCGCTGGATGTTCGAGGCGGAGAACCACCCCCGGGAGTCCTGAACATCCCGGACGTACGACGCACGCGGACGAAGGGGCACACGATGACCGACGCCCTCGAGATGGACGCGCTGTGGGAGGACTTCCACCGCGCGGTGAACATGACGTCGGCGGAACTGGCCGCCTGGCTGCGGGTCGGTGACGCCGGCGAGACGACGGAGCCGCTCCCGGACCGGGCGGGCCCCGACACGGGACAGCACGTCCTGGCCATCCTCCAGAAGCGCCGCACCGACCTCACCGAGGACGACCTGCGCGTGATGGAGGAGGTCGTCGACGCCGTCGACGAGGAGACGGACCCCGAGAACGAGCCGGTCGCCGGGGACACCGCCCGCCGCCACCGTCTGATGACCCTGGGCCACGACCCGCTCAAGGCGTGACCGTGGCCGGCCGCGGCGACGAGCGGGCCGTGGTGCGCGTCCTCGTCGAGGCGCACGGCGAGACGTACGCGCACGAGGCGGGCATCGCCCTGCGGAACACGCCCCAGCCGCTGTACCGGCTGCTGGTGCTGGCCCATCTGCTCAGCGCGCGCATCCGCGGCTCGGTCGCCGTGGCCACCGCCCGTGCCCTGCACGAGGCGGGGCTGCGCGACCCCCGCCGGATGACCGAGGCGAGCTGGCAGCAGCGGGTGGACGCCCTCGGCCGGGGCGGCTACCGGCGCTACGACGAGCGGACCGCCACTCAACTCGGCGAGGCAGCCAAGCTGTTGCTGGACCGCTGGGGCGGTGACCTGCGCCGGCTGCGCGCGGAGACCGACGGCGACGTGGACGAACTGCGCCGTCTGCTCCAGGAGTTCCCCGGCATAGGCCCGTCCGGCGCGGCCATCTTCCTGCGCGAGGTGCAGGCGGTGTGGCCCGAGGCGGCCCCGCTGGTGGACGACAAGGCGCTCCAGGGCGCCCGGCGGCTGGGGCTGCCGGACGACCCGGAGCGGCTGCTCGGCCTCGCGGGCGGGACGGAACCGGCCGTGCTGTCCTCGGCACTGGTGCGCGCGGCGCTCGACAAGGACGTCGCCGAGGACACCCTGCGCAAAGCGGAGTCCCGCTGACCGCCGCCCATCTTCCGTGCGGGTCGCCCCGGTTCACGGGGCGACCCGGTCCGTTCCCGGGACAATGTGATCACCGCGATGCACAATGGCCGGGTCGGCCCGTACGGGCACGACGCGGGCGAGGGAGAGGGAGAGACCGTGAGTGAGAGCCACACCCCGACGAGCGGCTCGGCGAGGCTGAACACCGGTGTGGCGCACAACGCGCGCGTGTGGAACTACTGGATCGGCGGCAAGGACAACTACGAGGTCGACCAGCAGGTCGGGGAGCACGTCGCGTCGATCATCCCCGTCATCCGGGACATCGCCCGCGCGGACCGCGACTTCCTGGGCCGCGCGGTGACGTATCTGACGCGTGAGCGCGGGGTGCGGCAGTTCCTCGACGTCGGCACGGGACTGCCGACGGCGGACAACACCCACGAGATCGCCCAGCGCATCGCGCCGGACGCGCGGATCGTCTACGTCGACAACGACCCGATCGTCCTCGTCCACGCCCGGACCCTGCTGACCGGCACGTCCGAGGGCGCCACCGACTACATCGACGCCGACGTGCACGACCCGGACGCCATCGTGGAACGGGCGTCCGCCACGCTGGACTTCTCCGAGCCGGTCGCGGTGATGCTGCTCGGCATCCTCAACTTCGTGCTGGACACGGAGAAGGCCCGGGAGATCGTGCGCCGCGTCATGGCAACGGTTCCCTCGGGCAGCTTCCTGGTGCTCACCCACCCCACGTTCGACCCCGAGGTGGGCGGGGAACTCCAGGTCCCGGCGATGGAGTTCTGGAACGCGAACGCCACTCCCCCGATCACCGCCCGCAGCGCCGCCGACATCACCGCGTTCTTCGACGGACTGGAGCTCGTCGAGCCCGGTCTGGTCTCCTGCTCCCAGTGGCGCGCCGAACCCGGCGCCGCCCCGGTGGTGCCGCAGTACGGCGCGGTGGCCGTGAAGCCCTGACCCTCGAAAGTATGATCAAGCAATGTCTGACATGACCGAGACCACGCCGGGCTGGCTGTCCTCCGACGACCTGGAGCAGGCACGCGCCCAGATGCCGATCCTGTACGTCGAGGCCGTCCCCGTGCGTGTGGACGACAGTGGTGAGGTCACCAGTGTCGGTCTGCTGCTGCGCATCGGGCCCGACGGGACGGTCAGCCGGACCCTGGTCTCCGGCCGGGTGCTGCACCACGAGCGGGTGCGTGACGCGCTGCTGCGTCATCTGGAGAAGGACCTCGGCCCGGTGGCGCTGCCCCGGGTCCCGGCGTCGTTGCAGCCGTTCACGGTCGCGGAGTACTTCCCCACCCAGGGGATCACGCCGTTCCACGACCCGCGGCAGCACGCGGTGTCGCTGGCGTACATCGTGCCGGTGACCGGTGACTGCCGGCCCCGGCAGGACGCGCTGGACCTCGTGTGGTTCACCCCGCAGGAGGCCGTGTCGCGGGCGGTGCAGAGCGAGATGCCGGGCGGGCACGGAGTGCTGCTGAAGCAGGCGCTGGCGCACGCGGGCTGCGTGATCTGAACACGCGACGCCGTCCGGACCTCCCTCGCGGGGCGGTCCGGACGGCGCGGTGCGTTCGGCGGGAGGCTCAGCTCTCCGGGTGGGTGAGGTTGGTGCCGTTCTTCGGGTCGAAGACGTGCGCCTTGGACAGGTCCACGCGGAGCTCGATCGGCTGGCCCTCCCGGGCGCGGGTCGCCGCGTCCAGGCGGGCCACGATCTGCTGGTCCCCGCCGGCGCCGGTGTCGGCGAGGCCCGAGTCGGTGGCCAGTTCGTCCAGCTCGGCGGTGCTCACCGGGCCGCCCTCGGCGGTGAAGTAGACGTAGGCGTCGGAGCCCAGCGACTCCAGCACGTCCACGGTGGCGGTGATGACCGGGCCGCCGGTGTCGCGGGCGAGGCTGACGTCCTCGAACGCCTCCGGCCGCAGTCCCACGATGACGTCGCGGGGCGCGTCCCGCCGCTCCAGCTCGCGGCGCATCCGGTCGTCCAGGGGCAGGTCGCCGAGCGGTGTGCGCAGGGTGTCGGGGGTCAGGGACGCCTGGACGAAGTTCATCGCCGGGGAGCCGATGAACCCGGCGACGAACAGGTTGCGCGGCATGTCGTACAGCTCGGCGGGGGTGCCGACCTGCTGGACCACGCCCTGGCGCATCACGACGACCCGGTCGCCGAGGGTCATGGCCTCGGTCTGGTCGTGGGTGACGTACACGGTGGTGGTGCCCAGGCGGCGCTGGATGCGGGAGATCTGGGTGCGCATCTGCACGCGGAGCTTTGCGTCCAGGTTGGACAGGGGTTCGTCCATGAGGAACGCCTTGGGGTTGCGGACGATGGCCCGGCCCATCGCGACCCGCTGGCGCTGGCCGCCCGAGAGGTTGGACGGTTTGCGGTCCAGGAACTCGACGAGGTCGAGCACCTTGGCGGCCTCCTCCACCTTTCGGTCGATGGTGGCCTTGTCGACCTTGGCCAGCCGCAGCGGGAAGCCCATGTTCTCCCGCACGCTCATGTGCGGGTAGAGGGCGTAGCTCTGGAAGACCATCGCGACGTCCCGCTCCTTCGGCGCGAGGTCGTTGACGACCTTCCCGTCGATGCGCAGGGTGCCCTCGGTGATGTCCTCCAGGCCGGCGATCATGTTCAGGGTGGTCGACTTGCCGCACCCGGAAGGTCCGACGAGGATCACGAACTCGCCGTCGGCGATGTCGAGGTTCACGTCCCGCACGGCGAGGGATCCGTCGGGATAGCGCTTGGTGACTCCCTCGAGCACGATCTCGGCCATGGGTGCTGCCTCCTTGCCTTCGGGCTCATCCCTTGACCGCGCCGGAGGTCAGGCCGGCGACGATCCGCCGCTGGAAGAGCAGGACGAAGATGATGATCGGGATGGTGATCACCACGGCGGCCGCGGCGATCGATCCGGTGGGCTGCTGGAACTGCGAACTGCCGGTGAAGAACGCGATCGCGGCGGGCACCGTGCGCGCGGACTCGGTGGAGGTCAGCGAGATCGCGAAGAGGAAGTCGTTCCAGCAGAAGATGAACACGAGGATGGCGGTGGTGAACACGCCGGGCGCGGCGAGCGGCACGATGACCAGCCGGAACGCCTGCGCGGGCGTCGCCCCGTCCACCTTGGCGGCCTTCTCCAGGTCCCAGGGGATCTCCCGGAAGAACGCCGACAGGGTGTAGATCGCCAGCGGCAGCGAGAAGGTCATGTAGGGGATGATCAGCCCGGGCCAGGTGTCGAAGATGCCGATGCTCCGCTCGATGTTGAACAGCGGGGACACCAGGGAGATCGGCGGGAACATGGCGATGAGCAGCGACATCCCGATGAGCACCTGCTTGCCGGGGAACCGCAGCCGGGCGACCGCGTAGGCGGCCATCGTGCCGAGGACGACGGCGATCAGTGTGGCGATGAGCGCGATGCCGATGGAGTTGATCAGGGCCCGGGTGAACTCGGAGGTCTGGAAGATCCCCTTGTAGTTCTCCCAGGTCCAGTCGGTGGGGATGTAGCTGCCGTCGGTGAGGGTGCTGGGGTCCTTGAACGACAGTGCGGCGATCCACCACACCGGGAACAGGGCGTACAGCACCACGACGACGTTGACGATCGCCCATCGCGTCGCGTGGGACCTGCCGGCGGCGGCCATCAGCGCTTCACCTCCGCGCCCGGTGCTGCGGCGCCGAACAGTTTGACGAACGTGAAGGCGATGATCCCGACGCAGATGAAGATCAGGACCGAGATCGCCGACCCGATGCCCAGGTTCAGCGCGGTGAACAGGTTGTCGTAGCCGAGGATGGACAGCGATCCGGTGCCGTGGGCGCCCGCGGTCAGGACGTAGATGTTGTCGAAGATCCGGAAGGCGTCCAGGGTGCGGAAGAGCAGGGCGACGAGGATCGCCGGTTTCATCAGGGGCAGCATCACCTTGGTGAACCGCTGCCAGGGGGTGGCTCCGTCGACCATCGCGGCCTTCAGCGTCTCCTCGGGGACCAGGGCGAGGCCGGCGAGCAGCAGCAGCGCCATGAAGGGGGTGGTCTTCCACACCTCGGCCAGGATGATCAGCCACAGCGCGGGCCACTGCTCGGTGAGCGGGGCGTCCCCGCTGGGCAGCAGCCCGGCGAGGTAGCCGAGTTCGGGGGTCCAGGCGTACTGCCAGGAGAAGGCGGCGACGACGGTGACGATGCCGTACGGGATGAGGACGGCGGTGCGGACCGTGCCGCGCGCGAAGATCGTGCGGTGCATGACCAGGGCGAGGCCCATGCCGAGGACCAGTTCGATGGCGACGGACACCACGGTGAGGAAGATCGTCACCCAGAAGGCGTCCCACCAGAACGGCGAGGACAGCACGGCCCCGTAGTTGCCGAGGCCGATGAACTCGGCACGGTTGGGGAAGCGCAGGTCGTAGCGCTGGAGGGACAGGTAGATCGCGTAGCAGATGGGGTAGGCGGTCACGGCGAGCATGACGATCACGGCCGGCGCGCACAGCAGCCAGCCGAGCCGCCGTTCCTGCCGTGCGCCCGCCGACAGGGCCTTCTTGCCGCGTGCTTCGTCCTTCGCCGGCTCTGCCATGGTGCTCACGGGATCACACCCTCGGATCGCAGGGCCTTGTCGATCTGTTCCCTGATGGTGTCGACGTCGCTCTCCGGCTGGATGTCGGAGGGCGGGGACAGGGTGTGCGAGACGGCGATCGACACGTTCTGGTAGGCGGGGGTGAGCGGCCGTACGCTCGCCGACTCCAGGGAGGCCAGGACCTCCTTGGAGAAGGGGTACTCCTTCATGAAGTCCGGCTCGTCGTAGATGGCGCGCAGGGTGGGCGGGAGTCCGCCCTTGAGCGCCGCGTTGAGCTGGTTCTCCCGGTCGCGCAGGCACAGGGCCGCGTCGAACGCCAGGTCGGGATGGCGGGAGTAGGCGCTGACGGCGAGGTCGATGCCGCCGATGGTGGGCCGCGAGGGGCGGTCGGCGTCCACGCGGGGGTAGACCGCCCAGCGGAAGTTCTTGAAGAGCGCGGGGTTGTTGCTCTTCATCGACGGATAGACGAACGGGTAGTTGATCTCGAAGGCGGCGACTCCCGACTCCATGGCGAGCCGGTTCTGGTCCTCCATCTGGTTGGGCAGGGAGGGGTCGGCGGCCGGGGAGCGGGCGAGGTCCCGCATGATCGAGGCGGCCTTCACGGCGGGCGGGCCGAGGGAGGGCTCGGTGGCGCTCTTGTTGAGGATGGAGCCGCCGGCGCTGTTGATCAGGGAGTTGAACCAGACGGTGAGGCCCTCGTACTGGGCGCCCTGGATCTCGACGAAGTGCGGTTTGCCCTGCCGGGCCAGCTCGCGGGACATGTCCAGCATCTCCGCCCAGGTCGTGGGCGGCTTCGGCACGAGGTCCTTGCGGTACCAGAGCAGCTGGATGTTCGTGTTGTACGGGACGGCGTAGAGCTTGCCCTTCCAGGTCGCCGTCTGGAGCGGCACGTCGAGGGTGCCCTCGGTGGCCCGGCGCTTGTTCTCGCCGGTCCACTCCTTGATCCAGCGGGCCTCGGCGAACTCGGCGGCCCACGTGATGTCCAGGCCGAGGATGTCGAGGGAGTCGTCCTCGGCGGCGAGCCGGCGCACCATCTGCTGCCGCTGGCCGTCGGCCGCGCGGGGCAGCTTGTTGTAGACGATCCGATAACGGCCCCCGGACTCCCGGCTGCACCGGTCGGCGGCCTCCTGGAGGGCGCCGGAGTCGTCGGGGAAGTTGTACCAGTTGAGGGTGGGGCGGGAGCTCTCGCCGTCACCGCCGCAGGCGGCGAGCGTCGAGGCGAGCACGGTCAGGGCGAGCAGCGCCCGCGCGCACCGCGGCCTTCTGTGACGTCCGCACCTCGCGTGCAATCGCTCCACACCTCGCTTCCGGGACGGCGACACGGGCGTCGGAACCCGCGACGGTGTCTCCCGCGGGCACGTTAGATCGCCACGAAAGAGACATCAAGAACATACGCGGACGATTCTCAGGTCGCGCGGGCCGATGAGTTCGCGGCTCCCGGCCGGTCGGTACTCGTGACATCTCAGGAAAGGGCAACGCCATGTCGGAGCTTCTCGTCGACTTCATCACCACCCTGGACGGCTACGCGTCGGGAGAGGGGTGGCCCGGGTTCTGGGGCCTGGAGGGCCCGGAGTACCTCGCCTGGCTGGGTGAACAGCCCAAGGTCACCTACCTGATGGGGGCGAACACCTACCGGCTGATGTCGGGCTTCGCCGCGGGCGACGTCCCGGCCGGCCAGGACGAGTTCAGGGACGAGGAGAAGGAGTCCGTCGACGAGCTCACGCAGGCGCCCAAGGTGGTGTTCTCCTCCTCCCTGGAGGAGCCGCTGACGTGGGCGAACTGCACGCTCGTCCGCGACGACGCCGTGGAGACCGTCCGCGCCATGAAGGAGAGCGAGCCGGGGATCCTCAGCACGATCGGCAGCCTCAGCCTGTCCCGGTCCCTGCTGCGGGCCGGTCTCGTGGACCGGTTCCGGGTGGTGATGTTCCCGGTGATCACCGGTGCCACGGGCGCGGAACGCATCTACGACGGCTATCCGGACGTGGCTCTGGAGATGACGGGGAGCCGCGCCTTCGACGGCCGGACCCAGATGGTCGAGTACAGGCCGCGCGTGCTGGAGCACCCGCCGCTCGGCGCGCCCGCCTGACGGGGCCGACATGCGTCAGGGCCGGTGTCGGAGAGTTCCGACACCGGCCCCGCGTCACGTCGGGACGACAGGATTTGAACCTGCGACCCCTTGACCCCCAGTCAAGTGCGCTACCAAGCTGCGCCACGTCCCGATGCCCGTCTGACCTGGGGATTCCCCCGGCCGAACGCGCACGGAAACCATACCGCACTCACGGCGGTGATCGCGCATCCGTTTCCCCGCGCACGCCACCTCCGGGTGACGCTTGACCTCAAGCTTGCTTGAGGTCGCACGATCGACGACATGACGATCACCGAGCAGCGCACACAGACGTACGGATACTCCGATCTCCCGGGCCTGATGGGGCTGATGACCGGGGACGAGAAGCACGGACCCGCCGCGACGTCCACGCTCGACGTGCTGTGGGTCCTCTACGACCGGGTGCTCCGGGTCGGCCCCGACAGCGCCGACGATCCCGGACGGGACCGGTTCCTGCTGTCGAAGGGGCACGGGCCGATGGCGTACTACGCCGTCCTCGCCGCCAAGGGGTTCCTGCCGGCGGACTGGCTGCCCGGCTTCGGCTCCTACGACTCCCCGCTCGGCCACCACCCGGACCGGACGCTGGTGCCGGGCGTGGAGATCGGCAGCGGGTCGCTGGGGCACGGGCTGCCGATCGCGGTGGGCACGGCACTCGGGCTGCGCGCCCAGGGGCTGCGTGACCCGGCGGTGTGGACGCTGATCGGGGACGCCGAGCTGGACGAGGGCAGCAACCACGAGGCGATCGCCTTCGCCGGCCCCGCCGGCCTGGACCGGCTGCACACGGTCGTCGTCGACAACTCCTCGGCGTCGTACGCCCGTCCGGGCGGGATCGCCGCACGGTTCGAGGCGGCCGGCTGGTCCGCCCGCACGGTCGACGGCCGTGACCACGAGGCGCTGTACGACGCGTTCACCGCCCCGCACCCCGGCAGGCCGCACGTGGTCGTGGCCCGGGTGGAGCCCAAGAACGCCTGAGCACCGCAAGAGATCGCTCTCCCTCTCACCTGGGTCACCGAAAGAAGGAAGATTCCCGTGGACACCATGCGTGATCGTTTCGCCCCCGTCGTCACCCAGTTGCTGGACGAGGACCCCCGGGTCGCCGTGCTCCTGGCGGAGGTCGGCGCGGACCGTTTCACCGAGGCGCTGCGCCGACATCCGGACCGGGTGGTCAACGTCGGCATCCGGGAACAGCTGCTGGTCGGCGCGGCGTCCGGGATGGCGCTGGCCGGGCTGAGGCCCGTGGTGCACACCTTCGCCAGCTTCCTCGTCGAGCGGCCCTTCGAGCAGGTCAAGCTGGACCTGGGGCACCAGGACGTGGGCGCGGTGCTGGTGAGCGCCGCCGCCTCCTTCGACTGGCCCGCCGGCGGCTACACCCACATGGCGCCGGGCGACGTGGCGCTGCTGGACACCCTGGACGGGTGGACGGTGCATGTGCCGGGTCATCCGGACGAGGCGGAGACGCTGCTGCGGCACGCGGTGGCCGCCGGCGACGACAAGGTGTACGTCCGGCTGTCCCTGCAGTCCAACGCGGCCGGGCGGCCGGTGGACGGGCGGCGGTTCCTCACGGTCCGGGAGGGCCGCGCGGGGGTGGTCGTCGCGGTGGGGCCGATGCTGGACAACGTGCTGGCGGCGACGGAGGGCCTGGACGTCACCGTCCTGTACGCGACCACCGTCCGCCCCTTCGACGCGGACGCCCTGCGCCGGGCCACCGAGGCGGCGGGGACGGACGTCGTGGTGGTGGAGCCGTATCTGGCGGGGACGTCGACGGGGGCGGCGAACGACGCGCTGGCCGACCTGCCGCACCGCGTGCTGGGGCTTGGCGTGGGACGGGCGGAGCTGCGCCGCTACGGGCAGTTCGACGAGCACCTCGCGGCGCACGGTCTGGACGCGGGGTCGCTGCGCGAGCGGATCAGCCGGTTCACCGCCGGTGGTGTGCCCGCCGGGGTCTGAGTCGCTTCGGTGAGCGTGGGGTGCGCGCGCCGCCGGGACCCCCCTCCGGACCCGGCGGCCACGCGTGATCCGGATCATGCCACGGGGCACTGACAACGGGAGGGGGCCGTACGGTCCCGTTCCGTCAGGCCTCCGGCGGCAGCCCCAGCCGGGGGTGCGCCTCGAGCAGCCGGGTCGGGGCGGCCTGGCGCCAGGAGTCGGCGAGGATGTCCCGCAGTTCGTCCTCGTCCTCCAGCGCCGCGAGCCGGACCCGCACCCACGCGAACTGCGCCTCGTGGTCCGCGATCCAGAACTTCTCCGGCTCGGCGAGGGCCAGTTCGTCCCGCTCCTCCTTGGGGCAGCGCACGGCGATCGACGTCTCGTCCTCCGGCAGGGTGGCGAACATCTTGCCCGCGACGCGGAACGTGGGCATGCTCCAGGCGATCTTCTCCGTCGTGTCCGGCAGGGACAGGGCGATCCGTCGTACGTCTTCGGCATCGAGCATGGCTGGCACGGTAGCCTCCGGCACGGACAATCAGACTTTCGATGTCCTGACCTCCCGTTTTCGGGGGCTCCGCCCCCGGACCCCCGTTCGCGCAGTTCCCCGCGCCTCTAGTGGCGCGTTGCCCGAAGGCGCTTGTAGTAGATCGTCGTGGGGCGCAGTACCCCCGCCGGGTTCGCCGCGTAGTCGGGGATCGCGCCCACCTCCGTCCAGCCGGACGTGCGGTACAGGTGCTCGGCGGGGCTGCCGGTCTCCGTGTCCAGGTGCAGCAGGGTGATGCCGTCCGCCGCGGCCGCCTCCTCCGCGACCGTCAGCAGCCGGCGGCCGAGGCCCTTGCCGCGGGCCGTGCGGTGCACCATCAGCTTCACCAGTTCGGCGCGATGCGCGCTGTTCGGCTTGTCGGCGGGCAGGGCGAGGCTCACGGTGCCCAGCACCCGGCCGCGTTCCTCGTACGCCGTCCACACCACGAGGCGTCCGGCGGCGACGGCCTCGCACCGCTGCGTCCACCAGGCGACGGCGTCCGCGTGGTTCAGCGGGGCCAGGAAGCCGACGGACGCGCCGCCGTCCACGGTGTCGGTCAGCAGGTCGGCGAGCGCGTCGGTCAGCTCCAGGAGCCGGGCGGCGTCGGGGCGTTCGACGTTCACGGGCGCACCACCGCCAGTACGTAGCGGACGCCGTCGGGGTTGGGGCAGCGGAAGCGGGTGGGGCCCCAGACGCGCAGCCGGAGGCAGTCGCCCTCGCCCACGAGGTGCTCGGTGTCGCCGACGGTGACGGCGAGGGCGCCTTCGAGGACCCAGATGTGCTGTTCGAGGCCGGGGACGGGCGGGCGGTCGTAGGGGATGTCCGCGCCGGCGGTGAGGCGGCCCTCGACGAGTTCGCCGCGCAGTCCGGCGTGCGGCGGGGACACGGAGCGGCGGACGAAACCGGACGCCTTGTCTCGCCACACCGGCTGGTCGGCGGCGCGCACCACCGGCGCCGGCTCCGCCTCGATCTCGCTGAGGAGCTGGGACATGGTGCGGCCGTAGACGGAACAGAGGCGGTTCAGCAGGGAGGCGGTGGGGCTGGTCTCGGCGCGCTCGGCGCGGGACAGCGTGGACCGGCTGACGCCGCTGCGTTCCGCCAACTCCCCCAGGGACC
Source organism: Streptomyces sp. P9-2 (assembly GCF_051903975.1). Classification (NCBI taxonomy): domain Bacteria; kingdom Bacillati; phylum Actinomycetota; class Actinomycetes; order Kitasatosporales; family Streptomycetaceae; genus Streptomyces; species Streptomyces sp. P9-2. The sequence goes on along the minus strand of NZ_CP192633.1, from coordinate 6,089,322 downwards.
AGCCGTGTTCGGCCCTCAATTCCGCCAGCCGCGCGCCGAGGCGGACGTCGACGGGATCGGGAGCAGCCTCCTGTTGTTTCATATCCGGGACGATATCCCGGATATGGTCAGCCAGGAAGAGGCTCTCAGGCGTCCTCCGCCGCCGCGCGGAGCGCGTCCAGGACCGGGCGGATCAGCGGATGCCCCTCCGCGCCCCGGCGCACGGCGGCGAACACCCGGCGCGTGGGCGCCACCCCGTCGACCGGGCGCACCACCACGCCCGTGAGGTCCATCCCCCGCAGCGCCGACCGGGGCACCAGGGCCACGCCGACGTCGGCGGAGGCGAGGGCGACGACCGCGCGGAAGTCGTCCGAGGAGTGTTCGAGACGCGGCTGGAAACCGGCGTTCTCGCAGGCCAGCACCACCACGTCATGGCAGGGGTTGCCGGGGTACGGGCCGATCCAGGGGTCCTTGGCCAGCTCCGCGAGCGGCACCTCGGGCCCGTCGGCCAGGCGGTGGGTGACGGGGACGACCGCGTCGAACGGCTCGGCGTAGAGCGGGACGTGGGTGAGGCGCGGGTCGTCGGCGGCCGGCGCCCCGCGGTACTCGACGGCCACGGCGACGTCGACCTGCCGGTCCAGGACCATCGGGAGGCTCGCGTCGCCCTCGGCGTCCTGCACCCGGATGCGGATGCCGGGTGCGGAGTCGGCGAGGCGGGCCACGGCCGGGGCCACGACCTGCGCGATGCCGGTGGCGAAGGCGGCCACCGTGACGGTGCCGGCCTCCCCCGCCCCGTACGCGGCCAGCTCGGCCTCGGCCCGCTCGAGCTGGGCGAGGACCGCGTGGGTGTGGCTGAGCAGGATCTCCCCGGCGGGGGTGAGCCGTACGCCCTTGGCGCCGCGCTCGACCAGGCGGTGGCCGGTCTCCTGCTCCAGGGCGGTGAGCTGCTGGGAGACGGCCGAGGGGGTGAGGTACAGCGCGGCGGCCGCCGCGGTGACCGTGCGATGGTCCGCCACCGCACGGAGGATGTGGAGCCGCCGCGCTTCGATCATGGGATCGATTGTCTCAAATGCAGCGGTGCGCGACGGTCAGGCGTCGTCGAGCTCCGCACGGGCCGCGACGAACGCGTCGACGGCTCGGTTGACGTCGTCCGTGGAGTGCGCCGCCGAGAGCTGCACGCGGATACGCGCCTGGCCCTGCGGCACGACCGGGTAGGAGAACCCGATCACGTAGACGCCGCGCTCCAGCAGCAGCTCCGCCATACGGCCCGCGCGGGCCGCGTCGCCGATCATCACAGGGGCGATGGCGTGGTCGCCGGGGAGGATGTCGAAGCCCTCCTCGGTCATCCGGCGGCGGAACAGGGCGGTGTTCTCGGCCAGGCGGACGCGCAGCTCGTCGGCGGACTCCAGCAGGTCGAGGACCTTCAGGGAGGCGGCGGCGATGACCGGGGCGAGCGTGTTGGAGAACAGGTACGGGCGGGAGCGCTGGCGCAGCAGGGCGACGATCTCGGCGCGGGCGGCGACGTACCCGCCGGAGGCGCCGCCGAGGGCCTTGCCGAGCGTGCCGGTGATGATGTCGACACGGTCCATGACGCCGTGCAGTTCGGGGGTGCCGCGGCCGCCGGGGCCGACGAAGCCGACCGCGTGCGAGTCGTCGACCATGACCATGGCGCCGTGCCGGTCGGCGAGGTCGCAGATCTCGTCCAGCGGGGCGACGTACCCGTCCATGGAGAAGACGCCGTCGGTGACGATCAGCGTGCGGCGGGCGCCTCCCTCGGCGGCCTCCTTCAGCTGGCGCTCCAGGTCGGCCATGTCGCGGTTGGCGTAGCGGAAGCGGCGGGCCTTGGACAGGCGGATGCCGTCGATGATCGACGCGTGGTTCAGCGCGTCGGAGATGACCGCGTCCTCCGGGCCGAGCAGCGTCTCGAACACGCCGCCGTTGGCGTCGAAGCAGGAGGAGTAGAGGATCGTGTCCTCCTGGCCGAGGAACGCCGACAGCCGCGCCTCCAGCTCCTTGTGCACCTCCTGGGTGCCGCAGATGAAGCGGACGGACGCCATGCCGTAGCCCCAGCGGTCCAGGGCCTCGTGGGCGGCGGCGATCACCTCGGGGTGGTCGGCGAGGCCCAGGTAGTTGTTGGCGCAGAAGTTGAGGACCTCACCGGGGCGGCCGCCGGCGGTGACGTTCACGGTCGCGGACTGCGGGGTGCCGATGACGCGCTCGGGCTTGTGCAGGCCGGCGGCGCGGATCTCGTCGAGTGTGGCGCGCAGGTCGTCGCGCACGGAGTCGAACATCTCAAAGCTCCTTGGAGGGCAGATGACTTACGCGGTCCAGTCGAGGATGACCTTGCCGCCCTTGCCGCCGGCGGCGTCCTCGAAGGCGGACTCGTGGTCGCGGTAGGAGTAGCGGCCGGTGATCACGGGGGCGAGGTCCAGTCCGCCCTCGAGGAGCACCGACATGGCGTACCAGGTCTCGAACATCTCGCGGCCGTAGATGCCCTTGACGGTGATCATCGAGGTGACGATCCGGGCCCAGTCGACCGGGAACTCCTCGGCGGGCAGGCCGAGCATCGCGATGCGGCCGCCGTGCGTCATGTTGGCGATCATGTCGCGCATCGCCTCGGGGCGGCCGGACATCTCCAGGCCGATGTCGAAGCCCTCGCGCAGGCCGAGGGTCCGCTGCCCGTCGGCGATGCTCGACTCGGCGACGTTCAGCGCCAGGGTCGCGCCGATCTTGCGGGCGAGCTCCAGGCGCTCCTCGCTGACGTCGGTGATGACGACGTTGCGCGCGCCGGCGTGCCGGGCCACCGCGGCGGCCATCAGGCCGATCGGTCCGGCGCCGGTGATCAGGACGTCCTCGCCGACCAGCGGGAAGGACAGCGCGGTGTGCACGGCGTTGCCGAACGGGTCGAAGATCGCGGCGACGTCGAGGTCGACGGGGACGCGGTGCACCCACACGTTGGTGGCGGGGAGCACGACGTACTCCGCGAAGGCGCCGTCGCGTCCCACGCCGAGGCCGACCGTGGCGCGGCACAGATGGCGGCGGCCGGCCAGGCAGTTGCGGCACTTGCCGCACACCAGGTGGCCCTCGCCGCTGACCCGGTCACCGGGCTTGATGTCGTCGGGGACGTCCCGGCCGGTCTCCACGACCTCGCCGACGAACTCGTGCCCGAGCACCAGCGGCGTGTCGATCGTCTGCTGGGCCCAGCCGTCCCAGTTACGGATGTGCAGGTCGGTGCCGCAGATACCGGTGCGCAGCACCTTGATCAGCACGTCGCCGGGTCCGACGGCGGGCTCCGGGACGTCCATGAGCCACAGCCCGGGCTCCGCCTTCTCCTTGACCAGCGCCTTCAACGCTACGGCTCCTGAGGGTGAGTCCCGGGTGCGGGCATGCCGAGGCGGCCCGGTCCGGGAAGAGGAGTGGAATCGACTGCAATCTGCCGTACAACACCCTCACCGGTCCATCGAGGATTTCTTAAGCGCGGCCACAGCTTTGCTTCACGCGTCACCCGTCCGGGCGCGGTGGCGCGCCACGCGTCACAGCGGCAGCCCGTCCTGCTCCCGCCGCTCCAGCCGTGCGGCGAGTTCCGCGGCCTGCGCCTTGATGGCGGCGAGACCGGGCTGCCCCCAGCCGCGGGGCCTTACGTCGCTGACGGCGACGGTGCCGAGCACCAAGCCGGTGCCGTCGGTGAGCGGCGCGCCCATGTAGGAGCGGATGCCGAACTCGTCCACCACCGCGTTGCCCGCGAACCGCGGGTAGTCCGTCACGTCCTCCAGCACCAGCGCCTTGCCGCGGGCGATGACGTGCGGGCAGAAGCCGTGGTCACGGGGCAGCGCCCGGCCGAGCAGTGCGCCGGTGCCGTCGCTGCGGAGGACCGGGGCGACGCCCGGGGTGTGCAGACCCGCGAAGAACTGCCCGTGCTCGCCGGGGAGGTTGACCACGGCGTACGGCGCCCCGGTGAGCTCGGCGAGGCCGCGGGCGAAGGCGTCCAGCTCGGGGTCGGGGTGTTCCCCGAGTGCGAGCCGGCGCAGCCTGCGGGTGCGCTCCGGCGCCTGCCGGTCCTCCGGGGTGAGCAGCAGCCGACCGGCCGGGCGGGGCGGGTCGTAGCTCATGGGCGGGCTCCCGGGGCGTGGGCGAAGTTCATGGACGGGCTCCGTGGGGTGCGGGGATCACATGGGTGCGCCGTATCCCGTGGGTGTGGCGGGGGCGTACGTGATGAGGTGGCGGACGAGGGTGAGCAGGGTCTGCACGCCGGAGCTGGAGATCCGGGCGTCGCAGCGGACGACGGGCACCTCCTCGGGGAGGTCGAGGGCGGCGCGCACCTCCTCGGGGGCGTAGCGGTAGGCCCCGTCGAACTCGTTGACGGCGACGATGAATCCGAGGCCGCGCTGCTCGAAGAAGTCGACCGCGGCGAAGCACTCCTCCAGGCGCCGGGTGTCGGCGATGATGACGGCGCCGAGCGCGCCCTCGCACAGTTCGTCCCACATGAACCAGAAGCGTTCCTGGCCGGGCGTGCCGAACAGGTAGAGCACGTGTTCACGGTCGAGGGTGATGCGGCCGAAGTCCATGGCCACGGTGGTCTCGACCTTGTTCTCGATCCCGTCGAGTTTGTCGGTGGCGGCGCTGACGGTGGTCAGCAGTTCCTCCGTGCTGAGCGGCGCGATCTCGCTGACGGCGCCGACGAAGGTGGTCTTGCCGACCCCGAACCCGCCCGCCACCAGGATCTTGAGGGCGGTCGGGAACAGGTCGTCGTCGCCGCCGTGCCCGGCGCCGTCGACCCGGTCAGAGCTGTCGTCGTAGTCCATCGAGCACTGCCTCCAGAAGGGCCCGGTCCGTGCGGTTGTGGTGGAACGCGGGGGGGTTGTCGGTCAGCGCCCCGCAGTCGACGAGGTCCGCCAGCAGCACCTTGGTGACGGCCACCGGCAGCCCGAGATGGGCGGCGACCTCGGCGACGGGGACGGGGGCGCGGCACAGGTCGAGGGCCTGCGCGTGCTCGGGGCCGAGATAGCCGAGCGGAGTGGCGCCGGTGGCCCGCACCTGCGACATCAGGTCGAGGGCGACGGTCGGCCGGGTCCGTCCGTTGCTGACCGTGAAGGGGCGCACCAGCCGGCCGGCCGCGTCGTCGAGCCACGGCCCGTCACCGGCCGCCCGCACGCTCAAGGCCTCATCGCCGGGGGCTCGACGCCCTGCTGCCGGGGAGCGGTCATCAGGTACGGCCGTACGGACTTGACCAGCATCGCCATCTCGTAGCCGAGCACGGCCGCGTCGGCCTCCCGGCCGGCCATCACGGCGAGGCAGGTGCCGGACCCGGCGGTGGTGACGAACAGCAGCGTCGAGTCGAGCTCAACGACGACCTGCCGGACGTCGCCGCCGTCGCCGAAGCGCACGCCGGCGCTGCGGCCGAGGGAGTACAGGCCGGAGGCGAGGGCGGCCATGTGGTCGGCGGCGTCCGGGTCGAGGCCGTGGACGGACTTCACCAGTCCGTCGCAGGACAGCAGGACGGCGCTCCGGGTGTGCGGTACGCGTTGCACGAGGCCGCTCATCAGCCAGTCGAGGTCGGATACCTGGGCGGTCGGCGCATCGCTCGCCATGGTGGATCGACTCCTTGGGGTACGAAGGTCTGCGGGAGCGCGGGTGAGGGGGGTGGTCATCCGGCGGACGCGCTCCCGTCGTGCCGGGCGGTGTGGTCGGTGAGGTCGGTACGGGGTGCGGGCACGGCCGGCCGCGCGGGCGCGGGGGACTCCGGCTGGGACTCCGCGAGGCTGATGCCCCGTTGGAAGGCGGCCATCAGCTGGGGGTCGTGGCCTGCGACGTGCTCGCTGTCCTGGCGGGGCGCGGGCCCGTCGCGCAGCTGCGGCGCGATGTGCTCCTGGGCGCGGCGGCGGGGCAGTCGGGGCTTGCCCATGGTGCCGCGCACGGGGGTGGTGCGGGGGACGAGCGGGGCCTCGCCGGTGACGGCGGTTCCGTCCTGCGGGTCGGGCGCGGTGTGGCCGTCGTGTGGGGCGGGCGCGGTGTGGTGGACGCCGGGGACGGCCTCGGCGGGGGTGGGGCGGGTGGTGCGGGCGCCGCGCAGGGGCAGCGGCGGGGGTACGGCGCCGTCACCGGGGGACGCGGACGGGGTCCGGCCGGGGTGGGCGACGGGGGTGAGGGGGGACGCGGGGGTGCTGCCGGTGGCCGCGGTCTCCTCTGCGTGGGCCGGCGTGTCCACGGTGCCTGAGAGTGCGGGGGTCTGACGCCCCGTCGGCGCCGTGCCCACCGAGGGCAGGCTCGCGGTCGTCCCCTGCGCCCCGTTCACGGCGGCCGGTTCCCCGCCGAGCAGGGACTGCGGCACCACCAGCACGGCCTGGACTCCGCCGTAGATGTTGGTCTGCAGCCGGACGTGGATGCCGTGGCGGCGGGCGAGCTGGGAGACCACGAACAGGCCGATCCGGCCGTCGGCCAGCAGGCTGGCGACGTGCACCTGGTCGGGGTCGGCGAGCAGCGCGTTCATCCGGTCCTGCTCGCCGACGGGCATCCCGAGGCCGCGGTCCTCGACCTCGACGGCCAGCCCGGAGGTGACCAGGTTGGCCCGCAGCAGCACCTGGGTGTGCGGGGCGGAGAACACCGTGGCGTTCTCGACGAGTTCGGCGAGCAGGTGGATGACGTCGGCGACCGCGTGTCCGCGCAGGGTGCCGTCGACCGGCGGCACGAGCTTGACCCGCGAGTACTGCTCGACCTCGGCGATCGCCGAGCGCAGCACCTCGGTCATGGGCACCGGGTTGCTCCACTGCCGGCGGGAGACGGCCCCGCCGAGCACGGCGAGGTTCTCCGCGTGGCGGCGGATGCGGGTGGCGAGGTGGTCGACGTGGAAGAGCCCCTTGAGCAGGTCGGGGTCCTCCATCTCGTTCTCCAGCTCGTCGAGGATGGAGATCTCGCGGTGGACGAGGGACTGGAGCCGCCGGGCGAGGTTGACGAACACCTCGAGCTTCTGTTCGCTGCCCGCCTGGCTGGAGAGCCGCGCCGCCTGCACCACGGCGGTGACCGCGCCGTCGTGGGCGCGGGCGAGGTCGGCGGCGAGCTGGTCGAACTCGTCGCCGTCGCCGCCGCGTTCGCTGCGCCGGCCGCGCGGGGGCGGCTGCTCGCCGTTGCGCAGCGCCTCGACGAGGGCGTGCAGGTCGGCCTCGCGCCGTGCCGTGCCGCGGCGCAGGACGCCCACGCGGTCGTGCACGGAGCGGGCCGCGCGCTCGGCTGCCACGGCGGCGATGACGATGCCGGCGAGGGCCACGGCGGTGGCCCCGCCGAGGACCAGCCACAGCGCGCCGCTGGGCCGCGTCCCGCTGGAGCGGACGGTGAACAGCACGGCGGCGCAGGCGCTCAGGGCCACCGCGACGGGCGGCAGCACGGCGAGCCGGAGCAGTTGTGACCGTATGTGCGACTCGGGCAGGCCGGGCGCGGGCCGGGCGGGCGGGCGCCCGTGCCGTCCGCCCTCGCGCCGCTCGGGCCGGGGGGCGGTGCCGTTGCCGCAGCGTGCGCCCGGGCCGGGGGCCGGGGTTTTCGGGGCGGCGCCGCTCTGGGGGGTGCGGGCCACGACCGTGGCGCCGACCGTCCCCGGGTGTCGGGGCTCCTCGCCCCGTCGGCTCCCTCGTCCGCCTTGTGGCTGCACGTACCGGTCCCCGCTCCCTGATCCCGATCCCTACGACACGGCCCTCGGCGCGAGGCGTCCTGCGACATGTGCCGTCGCGAGCCGTCACGCCGGGCGACCGACACTCACCGTAGTCGTCACCGCATCATGTGCGGTGGGCAGTTGACAAACTCGTGCGGACAGCATCGCGCTCTGGTATGAGGCGTCGTACGACAGACCGATAACCGTTCGGCCGAATGCGACGGGAGTACTCAAGACTCGATCAATGCTGGTCAGAAGCGGTCGCAAGGGTTCCTGGGGCGCTGGGGCGCGAAAAGGGGCGTGTGCGGGATCGAGTGCGCCTCCGTGGACACCCCTGGCTCCGGGAGCGCCTCAAGGACACCTTCAGCCCTCCGGCCAGAACATCACGCTGAGTAGCAAACGCGGGGGTTGACGCCCTTCACAGGCGCGGCGCCGTGGCCGACGCCCTCAGCTGTTCGATCACGTCGTCCAGGTGTGCCGCCACCGCCCGCGCCGCCGCCTCGGGGTCGGCGCCGGCGACCGCGTCGATGATCGCGAGGTGCTGCGGCAGGGACTGCGCGGGACGCCCGGGGCGCAGGGCGAGACGGAACTGGAAGCGGACCATCGGGCCGTTCAGGCGGTCGAGCTGACGACGCGCCACCTCCTGCCCGCTGGCCTCGATGACGAGCTCGTGCAGCCGCTGGTTGAGGGCGGAGTACGCGTCCCAGGCGCCGTCGGCCACGGCCTGCCGCATGTCGGCGCCGATCCGGCGGAGTTCCGCGCGCTGCCCGTCGCTCGCCCCGCCGGCCGCCTTCCGCGCGCACAGCTGCTCCAGCGCCGACCGGCACTCGGTGATCTGCACGGCCTCCTCGACGGACACCGCGCGGATCCGGGCGCCGCGGCGCGGGACGATTTCCACGATGTCCTCGGCCGCGAGGTCCTGCAGCGCCTCCCGGACGGCGCCGCGCGTGGTGCCGTAGGCCTCCGCGAGGTCGAGTTCGACGAGCCGCTGTCCGGGCACCAGGTCCCCGGAGCGCAGGGCCTGCCTGATGGCGTTCGCCACATACTCGCGGCCGGCAGCGCCCGTAAGCTTGTCCGTCACTCCGTCGACCTCTCCCTCGTGTTCCGTCGTCCGTCCTCGGCGGCCCCGACGGGGAGAACCCTAGTGCGCGGCACGGAGGCGTCCGTACCCGGGATCCCATCTGGTGAGCATTTTCGTCGAAACATCTTGTCAACAATCTCGTTGATGATTTAGCTTCCTCGCATCTTCACATCGCCCGGCGTCACACCGCCCACCGCGATTCGTCCACCGCGATTCCGTCCACCGAAGGAGCGACCATGTCCGCCGTCGCAGCCGTCCGGGTCCCCGAGGTCACCCGTCGCGGCTCCCAGACCGCGATTCCCTGCCTGTTCATGCGGGGCGGCACGTCGCGCGGACCCTTCTTCGACGCCCGGCTGCTGCCCGACGAGCCCGCCCTGCGGGACGCGGTGCTGCTGGCGGCGATGGGCTCGCCCGACCCGCGGCAGATCGACGGCGTCGGCGGCGCGCACCCATTGACCAGCAAGATCGGCCTGGTGCGTCCGGGCACGGAGCCCGGTGTCGACGTGGAGTGGACCTTCGCCCAGGTGCAGCCCGACCGGGACACCGTCGACACGTCGGCCAACTGCGGCAACATGCTCGCCGCCGTGCTGCCCTTCGCCGTCGAGACCGGCATGGTCGTGCCGTCCGGCGACCGTACGACGGCCCGGGTGCTGACCCGGAACACCGGCATGGTCGCCGAGATCACCGTCGCCACCCCCGCCGGCGCCGACGGGACGCGGCACGTCTCGTACGAGGGCGAAGCCCGTATCGACGGCGTCCCCGGCACCGCCGCCCCGGTCGAGATCGGCTTCCTGGACACCGCCGGTTCCGTCGCCGGGGCCCTGCTGCCCACCGGGCGCGCCCGGGACACCGTGGAGGTGCCGGGGGTGGGCGCCGTGGAGGTCACGCTGATCGACAACGGCCAGCCGCTGGTGATCGTCCAGGCCGCCCGTCTGGGCGCCGCCGGCTACGAGTCCCCCGCGGACATCGACGCCGACGAGGCGCTCAAGGCCCGCGTGGAGGCGCTGCGCCTGGTGTGCGGGGAGGCGATGGGCCTGGGTGACGTCAGCGGCCGTAACTACCCGAAGATGACCCTGGTCGCGCCGCCCCGCCGCGGCGGCACCCTCTCCACCCGCAGCCTCATCCCCCGGGTCTGCCACCAGTCCATCGGCGTGCTGGCCGCCGTCACCGCCGCCACCGCCTGCGTCATCGAGGGCACCGTCGCCCGGGACGTGGCGGCCGGGGTGTCCGGCACGGAGCCCACCGTCTCCGTGGAGCACCCGTCCGGCGAGTTCAGCGTCACCCTCGGCCTCGACCCCGCCGACCCGCAGCGGGTGACCCGCTCCGCGCTGCTGCGCACCGCCCGGCTGCTGATGGCCGGCGACCTGCTCGTCCCCCGTTCCGTCTGGGACCCCACTCCCACCCGTCAGGAGAAGCACGCGTGATCATCGACATCCACGGTCACTACACCACGGCCCCCGCCCCCCTCGGACAGTGGCGGGACGCGCAGGTGGCCGCGCTCACCGACCCCCTGCGGGCGCCCGACCCCGCGGGCCCGGCGATCGGCGACGACGAGATCCGCGAGTCGATCGAGACGAACCAGCTGCGGCTGATGGACGAGCGTGGCATCGACGTCACCGTCTTCTCCCCCCGCGCCTCGTTCATGGCCCACCACATCGGCGACTTCGCCACCTCCGCCGCCTGGGCGCGTATCTGCAACGACCTGTGCCACCGGGTTTCCGAGCTGTACCCGGACCGGTTCGTGCCCGGCGCGATGCTGCCGCAGTCGCCCGGCGTGGACCCGGCGACCGTGGTCCCGGAGATCGAGCGGGCGGTGCTGGAGCTGGGCGCGGTCACCGTCAACCTCAACCCGGACCCGAGCGGCGGCCACTGGACCGCTCCCCCGCTGACCGACCGGTCCTGGTACCCGGTGTGGGAGAAGCTCGTCGAGCTGGACGTGCCGGCCATGGTGCACGTGTCCACCAGCTGCAACCCGGCCTTCCACACCACCGGCGCGCACTACCTCAACGCCGACACCACCGCGTTCATGCAGCTGCTCTCCGGCGACCTGTTCGCCGACTTCCCGGACCTGCGGCTGGTGATCCCGCACGGCGGCGGCGCGGTGCCGTACCACTGGGGCCGCTTCCGGGGGCTGGCGCAGGCGCTCGGCCGGCCCGAGCCGGAGGAGTCCCTGCTGCGGAACGTCTTCTTCGACACGTGTGTCTACCACCAGCCCGGCATCGACCTGCTGCTGGAGGTGATGCCCGTGGAGAACGTCCTCTTCGCCTCGGAGATGGTCGGAGCCGTGCGCGGGATCGACCCGCGCACCGGCCACCACTTCGACGACACCCGCCGCTACGTCGAGAAGGCGGGCCTCACCCCCGATGACCTGGCGGCCGTCGAGGAGCGCAACGCCCGGCGGGTCTACCCCCGCCTCGACGCCCGGCTGACCGCCCAGGGCCGCTGACGCCCGTCGTCCCCGGTCCCTCACCCCCCGCCGTCCCCGACCGTTCACCGCGGGCCGAGAATGCCCGCAGAAGCAAGGAGCCGCACCATGCACCACCTCGGAGTCGTCCACCGGACCGTCGACCGCGCCGACCCGGCCGCGGTCGAGGCCCTGTCGCGGTTCGGGGTCGCGACCGTGCACGAGGCGATGGGCCGCCTCGGCCTGATGCGCCCCTACATACGGCCCGTGTACGAAGGCGCGAAGCTGTGCGGCACCGCGGTGACCGTGCTGCTGCAGCCCGGCGACAACTGGATGCTGCACGTCGCCGCCGAGCAGGTGCGCGAGGGCGACGTGGTGGTCGCCGGCTGCACCACCGAGAGCGAGGACGGCTTCTTCGGGGAGCTGCTCGCCACCTCGCTGCGCGCCCGCGGCGCCCGGGGCCTGGTGATCGACGGCGGCTGCCGTGACGTGGACGACCTGCGCCGGATGGACTTCCCCGTGTTCTCCCGGGCGGTCAACGCCAAGGGCACCGTCAAGGCCACCCTGGGTTCGGTGAACGTGCCCGTGGTCGTGGCGAACGCCCTGGTCGTCCCGGGTGACGTGATCGTCGCCGACGCGGACGGCGTGGTGGTCGTCCCCGCCGCCCGGGCCGCCGAGGTCGCCGAGGCGTCCGCGCGGCGCGAGGCGGCCGAGGAGGGCAAGCGGGAGCGGTTCCGGGCCGGCGAGCTCGGCCTGGACATGTACGGCATGCGCGGCCCGCTGGCCGAGCTCGGCCTCACCTACGTCGACTGAATCCGAGGACCACGATGACCGACCACGACACCGCGGTCACCCCGGGCTGGCTCGACTGGTACCGGGGGCCGAGCAAGCCGGAGTTCGTCCTGCCGCCGGGAGCGGTGGACGCCCATTGCCACGTCTTCGGCCCCGCCGCCGAGTTCCCGTTCGCCCCGGAGCGCAAGTACACGCCGGTCGACGCCTCCAAGCACGACCTGTTCGCGCTGCGCGACCACCTGGGCGTCGACCGCAACGTGATCGTGCAGGCCACCTGCCACGGCGCGGACAACAGCGCCCTGGTGGACGCCCTGCACGCGGCCGGCGGGCGGGCCCGCGGGGTGGCGACGGTACGGCCGGACGTCACCGACGCGGAGCTGCGCCGGCTGCACGACGCCGGGGTGCGCGGGGTGCGCTTCAACTTCGTCCGCCGACTGGTGGACGCGGCGCCGCGCGAGGCGCTGGAGACCGTGGCCCGCCGGGTGGCGCCGCTGGGCTGGCACGTCGTCCTCTACTTCGAGGCGGAGGACCTGCCGGACCTGGAGCCGTTCTTCGCCTCCCTGCCGGTGCCGCTGGTCATCGACCACATGGGCCGCCCCGACGTCACCCGCAGCGCCGACGGGCCCGAGTTCGCGCGGTTCCTGCGGTTCGTGGCGGCGAACGACGTGTGGGTGAAGGTCTCCTGCCCGGAACGGCTGACGGTCTCCGGACCGCCCGCGCTCGACGGGGAGCGGAACGCCTACCGGGACGTGGTGCCCTTCGCCCGCAAGGTCGTCGAGGAGTTCACCGACCGGGCGCTGTGGGGCACCGACTGGCCGCACCCGAACCTGAAGAACCACATGCCCGACGACGGTCTGCTCGTCGACCACATCCCGCACATCGCGACCACCGCCGAGCAGCAGCGGGCGCTGCTGGTCGACAATCCCCTGCGTCTCTACTGGCCCGAAGAGGCCCGCTGACGTCACCCCCGGCCCGGTGAGACGGGTCCACCCTTTCCCAGGAGCGTGCAGTGCAGCACATCCGTACCACCAACGCGGCGAACCGGCTCGACCGGCTGCCGATCACGAAGTTCCACAAGCGGACCATCCTCGCGGTGGCCTTCGCCTACTTCTTCGAGTTCGCTGACATCAACACCTTCGCCATCACGGCGCCGGTGGTGCGCGAGCAGTGGGGCTCCGACGTGAACCACGTCGCGTACGTCACCTCGCTGTCCTTCGTGGGCATGTTCATCGGCGCCGTCGTGGCCGGCGGGCTGGCCGACCGGCTGGGCCGCAAACAGACACTGACCCTGACCACCCTGTGGTTCACGGTGTGGTCGTTCGCCTGCGTGTTCGCGTGGGACATCTGGTCCCTCGGCGTGTTCCGCGTGCTGACGTCGGCGGGCCTGTCGGCGATGACGGTCGTCGCCGTCGTCTACATCAGTGAGCTGTTCCCCAGCGCCAAGCGCGGCAAGTTCCAGGCGTACGCCATCGTCATCGGCATCTGCGGCACGCCCGTCACCAACCTGATCGCCTCCGCGGTGGTGCCGATGTCGGACTGGTCGTGGCGGCTGGTCTACCTCTGGGGGTCGCTGGGCGCGCTGTTCCTGTTCTTCGTGCGGCGGCTCGAGGAGTCCCCGCAGTGGCTGGAGTCGCGCGGCCGGCACGACGAGGCGGAGGCGGTGCTGACCCGCATCGAGGTCCAGGTGACGGCCGAGCACGGGCCGCTGCCCGAGGCGCAGCAGCCGAAGCCGAAGGGGCCCTCGGTCAAGCCGGGCCTGGGCATGCTGAAGGACAAGAAGTTCCTGTACCCGACGATCCTGCTGTCGGTCCTGTGGATCACCCAGACCATCGGCTTCTTCGGCTACTCCAGCTGGGCGCCGACCCTGCTGGCCGCCGAGGGCGTCAGCGTCGAGGACTCGATCTTCTACGTGGCCCTGACGACCGTGGGCGCGCCGCTCGGCTCGTTCCTCGCGGCGATGGTCACCGACCGCTTCGAGCGCAAGTGGTGCCTGGTGGTGTTCGGCCTGGTCATCGCCGCGTCCGGCCTGCTCTACGGCCTGACCTTCACCCCGGTGCTGATCGTGGTCTTCGGCTTCCTGGTCAACCTGTTCGAGCGCGGCTACACGGCCCTGGCGTACGCCTACGCCCCCGAGCTGTACGGCACCGAGGGCCGCTCGCTGGGCACGAGCATCGCCTACGGCCTGGGACGGCTGTCCAACGCGGTGGGCCCGCTGATGATCGCCGGCGTCTACAACGGCATCGGCTACCAGGCGGTGTTCATGGTCATCGCCGGCACCTGGACGCTGGGCGCGCTGGTCCTGGCGCTCTTCGGCCCGGCGACCCGACGCCGCCGGCTGGCGGCGGAGGCGGCTGCGGCGGCCGGGACGGGAGCGAAGTCGGTGACGGCGACGCCGTAAGCACGGCTGTCGCGCGCGGCGGGCGGACCGGAGACACCCCTCCGGTCCGCCCGCCGCGCGCGTCTCAGCGGTCGCCCGCCAGGTCGAGGTCGTTGCTGGGGGTCTCCTCGCTCCGTGGCGGGCTGCCGGTCTTCCATGTGCGGGGGACCGGGCGGGTGAGCGGGCGCCACCAGGGCTCGGCCGGCAGGTCGCCGCCCGGCTCGAAGGGGGCGCCCGGACGTGGGAAGGCGACGGCCTGGCCCACGGCTGCCGCTGCGTCCGTCATCCACTCCCCCGGCTCCGCCCACGGGTGCGGGGCGAGGTTGAAGGTGCCCCAGTGGATCGGCATCAGGACGCCGGCCGGGTCGCCGCCCTGGAGGTCCAGGTGGGTGCGGACGCCCTCCTCGGGGGTCATGTGGATGTCCGGCCAGAACTCGGAGTAGGCGCCGACCTGGATCATCGTCGCGTCGAACGGGCCGTGGGCGGCGCCGATGTCGCGGAAGCCCTCGAAGTATCCGGTGTCGCCGCTGTGGTAGATCCGGTGCCGTTCGCCTGCGACCACCCAGGAGGCCCACAGGGTGTGCTGGGTGTTGCGCAGGCCCCGCCCGCAGAAGTGCCGGGCGGGGGTCGCGGTCAGGGTGAGGCCGCCGACCCGCGTCGACTCCTGCCAGTCCAGCTCACGCAGGCGGTCCGCGGAGACGCCCCAGCGCTCCAGGTGCGCGCCCACGCCGAGGGGCACGGCGAACACGGTGTCCGTGCCGGCCAGTTCCTTGATCGTCGGCATGTCCAGGTGGTCGTAGTGGTCGTGGGAGATCACCACGACGTCCACCGGGCCGAGGGCCGTCAGCGGCAGCGGCACGGGGTGGAGGCGCTTGGGGCCGGCGAAGGGGAACGGCGAGCAGCGCTCACCCCACACGGGGTCGAACAGCACCCGCTGTCCGTCGATCTCCGCGAGGACGCTGGAGTGGCCCATCCATGTGAGGCGCAGCCCGGTCGCGGGCGGGCGGTTCAGGTCGGCGACGGTGGTGGGGTGCACCGGGATCGTCCCCCGCGGGGCGCGGCGGGAGCGGGAGTCCTTGTCCAGGAACTGCTTGGCCATGTCCCGTCCCGACCCGGAGGGACGCATACGGGCCGGGCCGCCCGGGTTCTGGAACACGCCGTTCGCGAAGTGCGGGGACCTGCGGATCCGCGCCATGCGCTCACCGGCCGGCTCCGCGCCGAAGGCCGGCGGCCGCAGGGCGGTCAGCCCCGCCCGGGGGGCGGATGAAGCGGCCACGGTACCTCCAGATGAAATCGCTCGGAGTTTCCATTATGTGCGGTGGCGCCTTCGGCGGGGGCGGTTGTGGAAACGGCCCGCGCCCCCGACTGCCGCCACGGGGGCTCCGCCCCCGAGCCCCCGATCGCGCAGTTCCCCGCGCCCCAAGGGCGTGATCCGCCCCGCGCCCTCAAAGACGCGCGAGAGCATCGCCCCATCAGGGGCGCGGGGAAATGCGCAACCAGCCACGAAGCGCCCGCGGAGGCCTGAGGCGTCGAGCTTCACGTGGGCCTCAGACGCGCGGGCACTACGCCCCAAAAGGGGCGCGGGGAACTGCGCGACCAGCCACGCACCCACCCGCACACGCCCCGCGGGACCAGCCACCCCGCGCGCCGAGCGGACCGCGCCTCACGCCACCTTCGCGATCCGCGACCGGATGTCCTCCGGGGACAGCGTCCCCTTCGCCGTGACGTGGTCACCCGACGACTCCCCCCGCAGGCGCCGGCCGATCCACGGCACCAGATACTCCCGCGCCCAGTGGACGTCGTCCCGCCGGATCTCCAGCGTGCCGCGAGGCGGCAGCGGCGGCCACGGCTGCTCGGGGTCCGCGGGCACCTTCAGACCGAGCGCGAGACCCGCGCGCAGCGCGACGCGGGTGTGCCCCTCGGGCGACAGGTGCAGCCGGTCCGCGTCCCACGCCCTGCGGTCCTGCACACTCCGCAGCGACCACAGGTCGAGCACCGGACAGCCGTACCGGTCGGCGACCGCCCGCACGTGCCCGTTGTACGTCGCGATCTTGCCGCGCAGATGCTTGAGCAGCGGGACCCCCCGGGTGTCGAACCCGGTGGTCACCATCACTGTCCCGGCCACCGCGGCCAGCTGCGCGACCGCCTTCTCGAAGCGCTCGGCCACCTCGTCCGGGTCGGTGCCCGGACGCAGGATGTCGTTGCCGCCGGCGCAGAAGGAGACCAGGTCGGGGGCGAGTTCGACGGCCCGGGGGACCTGGTCGGCCACGATCTGGTCCAGCAGCTTGCCGCGCACCGCGAGATTGACGTACCGGAAGTCGCCCTCGGGCCTGCGGTCGGCGAGCAGAACGGCGAGGCGGTCGGCCCAGCCGACGAACGCCCCGTCGGGGCCGGGGTCGCCGACGCCCTCGGTGAAGCTGTCCCCCACCGCCACGTACGACCCGATCACTGTTGCCTTGTCACTCTTCGAATCGTCTGCCACAGCCGGACATGATTCACCTTCGGATGTGACCTACGCGACCGTAGGCGGGGGTTGACGCGCGGTGAGATAAGCCACTTCAAGGTTTGGCCAAGCCAGGAATAGGTACGGCCCGGCGCGGACACGTGCCCGGACACGGACGCTGACACACCGGAGGCCGGGCCCCGTGGATCGGGGTCCGGCCTCAGGCGTGCGTGTCAGGAAGGGTGCCGCTCGGGTGTCAGATGGAGACGCCCTTGCCGCGCAGGTACGAGATCGGGTCCACGTCCGAGCCGTAGTCCGGGCTGGTGCGGATCTCGAAGTGCAGGTGCGGGCCGGTCACGTTGCCGGTCGCACCGGAGAGACCGACCTGCTGGCCGGCGCTCACCGTCTGGCCCGCCGAGACGGACAGCGAGGAAAGGTGGGCGTACTGGGCGTAGTGGCCGTCGTTCAGCTGGATGACGACCTGGTTGCCGTACGCGCCGCCCCAGCCGGCGGAGACGACGGTGCCGGCGCCGACGGCCTTCAGGGAGGTGCCGGTCGGGACGCTGAAGTCGACACCGGTGTGGTAGCCGCTGGACCACATGCTGCCGGCCACCTTGTAGGCGGTGCCGATGCCGCCGCCGGGCACCGGGGAGGTGAAGCCGGAGGCGGGGGCGGTCTGCGCGGACGCCTCGTCGGAGGAGGTCTCCTCGGCGGCCTTCTGCGCGGGCTGCTCGGCCGGCTTCTCGGCCTTGGGCGCGGCGGGCTTGGCGGTCTGCGGCGAAGTGGACTGCTGCGGCGCGCTCTTGGCGGCGGCCTTGCCGTCGATCGAGAGCTTCAGACCCGGGTGGATGAGCGACGGGTCGTCACCGACGGCCTCGCGGTTGTCCGCGTAGAGCTGCTTCCAGCCACCGTCGACGTGCTCGGCCTCGGCGATCTTGGCGAGGTAGTCGCCGGCCTTCACGGTGTACGTGCGGGTCTCGCCGTTCTTGTCGGCCTTGGCCTGCTGACCGGTGACGGACAGCGACTGGACCGAGGCCTCGGGGGCGGACTGCGGCGTCGCGGCGTGGGCGCCGGCGGCGCCGAGGAACGGCAGGGCGAGAGCGGCGCCACCGGTTCCGGCGACGGCGATGGAGCGGGTGAAACGCTGAGCCTTGGTGCGGCGGTGCTTACCCTTCGCGGGCATGTCGAATTCCTCTCCGGCGCCTACGAGGTGAGCTGTCGGGTGCGGACTGGAGATGTCCGGCCGCGTTGCTGCGCGGCTTAACCCCAAGCCTGTTTCCGGGGCCCGGAACAGGCAGTTGTACCTGTGGGTCCCCCGCTCCTGCCGTACGTCGGGTCAGTGTGTGCGGGCTCCGGGCGGCGGCAGGATTAGGCGTCCGTCCGGATCGGTTGGGAACGTAAGCGACCGCGACGCGGCGAAACAAGCGGGTGTTCCCGCGAACCCGCTTTTTCCGTGATCGAAAGGGGGAAATGACGTCACCGTGCGTCGATCTCGTGAGCGTCGCGCGGGCGAATTCCCTTGTCATGCAAGGGGATTACGTGGACATGGCGACAGCGTACGGTCACCGATATGACGATGCTCACGCGACCCCTCCTCAATTCCCTCCCTATGGGGGCACGTTCTCCTCAAGCTCCCCAATCGGACAGATCGCCCGTTTTGCATT
This sequence comes from Streptomyces sp. P9-2, assembly GCF_051903975.1. NCBI lineage: Bacteria > Bacillati > Actinomycetota > Actinomycetes > Kitasatosporales > Streptomycetaceae > Streptomyces > Streptomyces sp. P9-2. The sequence continues at coordinate 6,070,943 of NZ_CP192633.1, read as the reverse complement.
CATGACGGACGGGACAGGTGACGCAATCGCGACATCTCGATCTTGGCGAGACCGGCCTGCAATCCGTCTCTCATGAACAAACAAAAAGCGACACAATCCAACGTCGCGGAGACCGCCGACAACTCATTGCCCCAGGCAGGCATGTCGTATCGTCGAGTGGTGCCCGTCGACGAGCCGCGGCGACGGCGCGGAGTGGGAGGAGCCGTCCGTGACGCAGGAGATCCCGTCGACCGAGCCCCAGCTGACCGGGGTGCGCAATTTCCGCGACGTGGGCGGGCTGCCCACGATGGACGGCCGGCGGGTGCGGCACGGGGTGCTGTTCCGCAGCGGTCACCTCGCCCACGCGACCGCGGAGGACGCCGCCTTCCTGGCCTCGCTCGGTCTGCACACCGTGTTCGACTTCCGTAACGCGGCCGACCAGAAGCTGGAGGGCCCGGACGTCACGCTGCCGGGCGTGCGCAACGTCAACCTGCCGCTGAGCGACCCGGCCGACGGCGCGGAGTTCTGGAAGATGGTGCGCGACGGCGACCTGGACCAGCTGCGCGCGATCCTCGCCGACGGCCAGGGCGCCGACCGGATGATCACCTCGTACCGCATGATCATCAAAGAGCGCACCTCCGAGCACTCCCAGGTGCTGCGCGCGCTCGCCGAGGACAGCGTGCCCACACTGATGCACTGCGCGGCCGGGAAGGACCGCGCGGGCCTGTCGGTGGCGGTGACGCTGCTCGCCGTGGGCGTGGAGCGCGACGCGATCGTCGAGGACTACCTGAAGTCCAACGCCAAGCACCGCCGCTACAAGGTGCGGCGCAGCGGCAGCTCCGCCGAGGCCTACTCCCCCGAGGTGATGGAGCTGCTCAGCCCGCTCTTCGACGCGCGCGAGGAGTATCTGGCGGCCGCCTTCGAAACGGTCGAGGAGACCTGGGGCGGCGTGGACGCCTACCTGGAGCAGGGGCTCGGGCTCACCCCGGCCCACCGGGAGCGGCTGCGCGAGCGCCTGCTCGACTGACACCCGACCCCCACCGGGGGGCCGCTACTTCTTCGGCGCGATCTCGAAGAGGAAGTAGATGAAGGCCGCGAAGACGTGTCCGACGACGATGTAGACGAACAGCCGGACCCACAGGGCCCGGGGGAACTTCTCCTCCATGTCCTTGCCGCTCACGGGGTCTCTCCAAGGGTCGGGCCCAGGCACAGGGTGGCCGTGGGACTCTGCAGCAGGGTGTGTACGAACAGCAGCTCGACCCCGTCGGGGTCCTGAGCGGCGATGCGGTGCGGGGTCAGCGAGTCGAAGTGGGCACTGTCGCCCGGGGACAGCCGGTGCAGGGTGTCCCCGAGGCGCAGCCGCAGCCGTCCCTTGAGGACGTACAGCCACTCCTCGCCGGGGTGGACGCGGACGATGTCGCCCTGGGAGCCGTGCGGCACATGGACCCGCAGCGCCTGCATGCCGCGTCCGGCGGCTCCGGCCTGCCAGTACGTCCAGCCGCCGGCCGCCGTGGGCTCCATGTCGGCGGCGCGCACCACGGCGTCCCGGTCGACCGCCGACTCCCCGAGCAGCTCGGAGACGGTCGTACCGTAGATGCGGGCGAGGGAGAGCAGCATCGGCAGCGAGGGCTGGCGCTGTCCAGTCTCCAGGCGGGAGAGGTGGGCGGGCGACAGGCCCGCCTGCCGGGCGGCGGCCTCCAGCGTCAGGGAGGCCCGCCGGCGCAGGGCGCGCAGCTGAGGAGCGACCGCGGGCAGGGCCTCGACAGGCTCGTCCCGCGGCTCGGTCTCGGAGGAGCTCATGCCCCCCATTGAGCACCAGGCCTTACCTCTGGGGCAATTTTCTTGCCCCAGAGGCAAAGCCCCCGCGTGGTCCCGAGCGGTCAGCGGTGGGCGACCGCCTGCTTCACCAGGGTCCTGCCGAAGTCCCAGATCAGCCCGCCCTCGTGGGCGTCGTCCATCACCGCGGTGAAGGCGTCCACGAACCGGTTCACGTCACCCTCGTCGACGATCAGCGGAGGGATCAGCTTGATGACCTCCAGATGGTCCCCGGAGACCTGCGTGAGGATACGGTGCCGCTGGAGCAGGGGGACGACCACCATCTGCGCGAACAGCCCCTTGCGGGCCGCCTGGAGCATGGCCCAGCGCGAGCGGAGCTTCAGCGAGCGGGGCCGGCCGAACTCGATGCCGATCATCAGGCCCCGGCCGCGGACGTCGGCGAGCAGCTCGTAGCGGTCGGTGAGGGCGGCCAGGCGGGTGCGCAGCAGGTCCCCGACGGCCCGTACGTGCGCCACGATCTGCTCGTCCTCCATGACCGAGAGGACCGCGAGGCCCGCCGCCATGGCCTGTGCGTTGGAGCCGAAGCTGGCGGAGTGCACCAGCACCCGGTCCATCGAGGAGAAGACCTTCTTGAAGATCCAGTCCTTGCCGAGCGTGGCGCCCACCGGCACGTACCCGCCGGAGAGCGCCTTGGCCACGCACACCAGGTCCGGCTCCACGCCCTCCTCGTACTGGTAGGCGTAGAAGTCGCCGGTGCGGCCGAGCCCGGTCTGCACCTCGTCGGCGATCAGCAGCGCCTTGTGCCGGTGCAGCAGGTCCTGCGCGGCCCGCAGATAGCCGGGCGGGGTCTCGTGCACACCCTTGCCCTGGATGGGCTCGACGATCAGCGCGGCCACGTCGCCCTTGCGCAGCTCCCGCTCCAGCGCGTCGAGGTCGCCGAGCGGCACGGGCGTGTCGGGCAGCAGCGGGGCGAAGCCGTCCCGGAAGCCGGACTCGCCGTTGACGGACAGGGCGCCGGTGGTCAGCCCGTGGAAGGCGTGCTCGCAGTACAGCACCCTGGGCCTGCCGGTGGCGTAGCGGGCGAACTTCAGGGCGCCCTCCACGGCCTCCGTGCCGCTGTTGCCGAAGAACACCCGGTCCAGGTGCGGACTGTGGGCGAGGAGCTTCTCGGCGAGCAGGCCCGGCAGCGGCTGGCAGTCGAAGCGGGTGAGGTCGGCGAGGGACAGGTCCAGGACGTCGTGCAGCGCCTTGCGGACCACGGGGTGGTGGCGGCCGAGCCCCATCACCCCGAACCCGGCGAGCATGTCCAGGTGGTCGTTGCCCTCGGCGTCCCAGAAGTGGGCGCCCTCGGCGCGCTCGTAGACCTTGTCGAAGCCGATGGTGTGCAGCATGCGCGGGAGCTGCGGGTTGAGGTACCGGTTGTGCAGCTCGTAGCGCTCGGCCCCGCGCTCGGCCAGCAGCGCGCCGAGGTCGAACTTCCCGGCCTGTGACGACTCCGACGCGGACTCCGCGGTGGTCATGCCTGGTGCTCCTGTGCGTCCGATGGCTGTTTCGCGAGTTCCTCCCGGGCGGCGAGGCTCGCGCTGATCCGCCCGGCGACGTCGACGGGCGTGAGACCGATGTCGGCGAGCACCTCGCCGCGCTTGGCGTGCGCGAGGAACTGCTCCGGGATGCCGAACCGGCGTACCGGCACGTCGACCTCGGCGTCGCCCAGTGCCAGCGCCACCGCCGAACCGACCCCGGCGGCGCGGCTGTTGTCCTCCACGACGGCCACCAGCCGGTGCCGGGCGGCCAGCGGCGGGAGGGCGGGGTCGACGGGCTTCACCCAACGGGGGTCGACGACGGTGCAGGTGATGCCGCGCGCCTCGAGCAGGTCCGCGGCCTGGAGGCAGACGGACGCCATCACCCCGACGGCCACGAGCAGCACCTCGGGGTCGTCCGCCCCGTGCAGCACGTCCATGCCGCCGATCCGGTCCACCGCCGGGATCGGCGGGCCGACGGACTCCTTCGGGAAGCGCAGCAGGGTCGGCGCGTCGTCCACGGCGACCGCCTCGCGGAGCTGGGCGCGCAGCTGGTCGGCGTCGCGGGGCGCGGCGATGCGCAGCCCGGGCACGACCTGGAGCACCGACATGTCCCACATGCCGTTGTGGGAGGGGCCGTCGGTGCCGGTGACGCCGGCCCGGTCCAGGACGAAGGTGACGCCGCAGCGGTGCAGGGCCACGTCCATCAGGAGCTGGTCGAAGGCGCGGTTGAGGAAGGTGGCGTAGACGGCGACGACCGGGTGCAGTCCGCCGGTGGCGAGTCCGGCCGCGGACACGGCGGCGTGCTGCTCGGCGATGCCGACGTCCCACACGCGGTCCGGGAAGCGTTCGGCGAACGGGCCGAGGCCGACCGGGTGGAGCATGGCGGCGGTGATGGCCACCACGTCCTCGCGTTCCTCGCCGATCCTGACGATCTCCTCGCCGAAGACGGAGGTCCAGGACGGCCCGCCGGAGGGGGCGAGGGGCGCGCAGGTGAGCGGGTCCATCACGCCGACGGTGTGGAAGTGGTCCTCCTCGTGGGCGAGGGCGGGTTCGTAGCCGCGGCCCTTCTCGGTGATGCAGTGCACGAGGACGGGGCCGTGGAAGCGCTTGGCGCGGCGCAGCGCGGACTCCACGGCGCGGATGTCGTGGCCGTCGATGGGGCCGACGTACTTCAGGCCCAGGTCCTCGAAGAGCCCCTGGGGGGCGAAGGCGTCCTTGAAGCCCTTCTTCGCGCCGTGCAGCGCCTCGTAGAGGGGCGGGCCGACCACGGGGGTGCGCTGGAGGACGTCCTTGCCCCAGGCCAGGACGCGTTCGTAGCCGTCGGTGGTGCGCAGGGCGGCGAGATGGTTGGCGAGGCCGCCGATGGTGGGCGCGTAGGAGCGTTCGTTGTCGTTGACGACGACGACGAGCGGACGGTCCTTGGCGGCGGCGATGTTGTTGAGCGCCTCCCAGGCCATGCCGCCGGTGAGCGCGCCGTCGCCGACGACGGCGACCACGTGCCCCTTCTCGCCGCGCACCCGGCGGGCCTTGGCGAGCCCGTCGGCCCAGCCGAGCGCGGTGGAGGCGTGGCTGTTCTCGATGACGTCGTGCTCGGACTCCTCGCGGGAGGGGTAGCCGGAGAGGCCGCCCTTGCCGCGCAGCTTGGAGAAGTCCTGACGGCCGGTCAGCAGCTTGTGCACATAGCTCTGGTGGCCGGTGTCCCACAGGATGCGGTCGACCGGGGACTCGAAGACCCGGTGCAGGGCGACGGTCAGCTCCACCACCCCGAGGTTGGGTCCGAGGTGGCCCCCGGTCCTGGCGACCGCGTGCACCAGGAACTCCCTGATCTCGTCGGAGAGTTGACCGAGTTCCGCCTCGGTCAGCGCCTTCAGGTCACGTGGTTGCCGAATGCTCTCCAGAATCGTCACGCTCGGGCCCCCTTCGGTTCCGTGCTGCTCAGCTCACGGTGACGGCCGGCTCCCCCGACGCGATGCCGTCCTTCTCCATCTGCTCGGCGATCTTCATCGCCTCCTCGATCAGGGTCTCGACGATCTTCGACTCGGGGACGGTCTTGATGACCTCGCCCTTCACGAAGATCTGCCCCTTGCCGTTCCCGGACGCCACACCCAGGTCCGCCTCACGCGCCTCACCCGGACCGTTCACGACACAGCCCATCACCGCGACGCGCAGCGGCACCTCCATGCCGGTCAGGCCCGCGGTGACCTCCTCGGCCAGCTTGTACACGTCCACCTGCGCACGCCCGCACGACGGGCAGGACACGATCTCCAGACCACGCTGCCGCAGGTTCAGCGACTCCAGGATCTGGATGCCGACCTTGATCTCCTCCACCGGCGGCGCCGACAGCGAGACGCGGATGGTGTCGCCGATGCCCTGCGACAGCAGCGCGCCGAACGCGACCGCCGACTTGATCGTGCCCTGGAACGCCGGCCCCGCCTCCGTGACACCCAGGTGCAGCGGGTAGTCGCACTGCTCGGCCAGCTGACGGTAGGCCTCCACCATCACGACCGGGTCGTTGTGCTTCACCGAGATCTTGATGTCGCGGAAGTCGTGCTCCTCGAACAGCGACGCCTCCCACAGCGCCGACTCCGCCAGCGCCTCCGGGGTGGCCTTGCCGTACTTCTGCAGCAGCCGCCGGTCCAGCGAACCCGCGTTCACACCGATACGGATCGGCGTGCCGTGGTCCTTCGCCGCCTTGGCGATCTCCTTGACCTGGTCGTCGAACTTCTTGATGTTGCCCGGGTTCACCCGCACCGCCGCACAGCCCGCCTCGATCGCGGCGAACACGTACTTCGGCTGGAAGTGAATGTCGGCGATCACCGGGATCTGCGACTTCCTCGCGATCACCGGCAGCGCGTCCGCGTCGTCCTGCGTCGGACACGCCACCCGCACGATCTGGCAGCCCGAGGCGGTCAGCTCCGCGATCTGCTGCAGCGTCGCGCCGATGTCCGAGGTGCGCGTGGTCGTCATCGACTGCACCGACACCGGGGCGTCACCGCCCACCGCCACGGATCCGACCTGGATCTGCCGGCTCTTCCGGCGCACCGCGAGGATGGCCGGGACCTCGGGGAGGCCCAGGGAGACTGCGGTCATCTGCGTCACTCCCTGTTCGACGAGACGGTCTCGCGCATGGCGCGCAGGGACTCCTTCAGGGAGCCCATGGTGGCGAGGACTGCGGTGGGCTCGTAGCCGCAGTGGGCCATGCAGTTGGCGCAGCGTGGGTCCTTGCCGCGGCCGTACTGGTCCCAGTCGGTGTCCTCGATGAGTTCCCGGTACGTCGGCACGTAGCCGTCGCTCATCAGGTAGCAGGGGCGCTGCCAGCCGAACAGGGAGTAGTTGGGGATCGCCCAGGCGGTGCACGGGAAGTCCACCTTGCCCTCGAGGAAGTCGAGGAACAGCGGGGAGTGGTTCAGCCGCCAGCGGCGCCGGTTGCCGCCCGCGAAGGCCTTCTTGAACAGCTCGCGGGTCTGCTCCACGCCCAGGAAGTGCTCCTGGTCGGGCGCCTTCTCGTAGGCGTAGGCGGGCGAGATCATCATCTCGTCGACCTTGAGGTCGTCGTTGAGGTAGTTGAGCACCTCGACGACGGTCTGCGGGGTGTCGGTGTTGAAGAACGTCGAGTTGGTGGTGACCCGGAAGCCGCGCCGCTTGGCCTCCTTGATGGCCGCCACGGCCTCGTCGAACACGCCCTCCTTGGCGACGGACTCGTCGTGCCGCTCCCGCAGCCCGTCGATGTGCACCGCGAACGCGAAGTACGGCGACGGGGTGAACTTGTCCATCTTCTTGCGCAGCAGCATGGCGTTGGTGCACAGGAAGACGTACTTCCGGCGGGCCACCAGCTGACGCACGATCTCGTCGATCTGGGGGTGCATCAGGGGCTCGCCGCCGGCGATCGACACCATGGGCGCCCCGGACTCCAGGACGGCGCCGACGGCCTGCGCGACGGGCATGCGCTGCTTCAGCACACCGGCCGGGTGCTGGATCTTGCCGCATCCCTCGCACTTGAGGTTGCAGGCGAAGAGCGGTTCCAGTTCGACGATGAGCGGGAACTTGTCCCGCCCGCGGAGCTTCTGTTCGGCCAAGTATGTAGCGACCTTGACGGACTGACGCAGCGGCATGGCCATCTGGCTCACCTCCTGGGGAGCAGCAAGGAACGGTGCCATTCATAGAAAGCCGGGAGTACGGAACGAAGGACACGGAAAGCCGATATTCCACCGCGGACCGTGCCGATGCGGACGAGTTCGTGTTCAGGAGCGTCCACGACCACCCGGACGGCCGCAACCGGGTGCTCGGCCGTGCGGACGGCGCTCAGGAGCGTGGCCGCCGACTCCATGTCCACCGCGATCGCGCCGGTCGCGAGCAGGTCGGAGCGTTCGTGGCCGCGGACGACGTGGTCGGAGCCGGTGAGGGGGCCGGTGTGCACGGTGCGTCCGGGCACCGCGCGCACCAGCTCCTTCACCAGCAGTTCGGTGCCGACGCAGGGCACGCTGCCGCGCGGGTCCCGGGTTTCCTCGGCGACGACCAGGTCGCCGGGGTGCATGCCGGGGGCGAGGCCCGCGCAGAAGCCGGTGGCGAGGACGGCGGCGCCGTGCAGCGCCGGGTCGGCGAGCACCCGGGTGACGGACCGCTCGGCCGCCGCCGGCCCCATGCCGGTGCGCAGGACGGTGACCGGCCCGCCCGGGGTGGTGCGCTCCCGCCTGCGCAGCGCGAACTGTTCGATGCCGAGCGCGCAGGCGATCAGCAGCGGGGCGGGGGCGGGCCGGCCTCTCATCAGCTGCCCTTCGCGTCGGCGAGCGCCTGTGCGGAGCCGGCCGCTGCCGCCTCGGCCGCCGTCGCCCCGGCCGGTTTCGCGGCGAACGGCTCGCCGTGGACGTACCGGCCGAGGGCGGTGAGCGGGAACACCTGCCGGTAGAGGTGGTAGTTGATGGAGAAGTCCCAGGGGAACCCGGTGCCGGTGAAGTACGGCTCGTCCCAGGAGCCGTCCTCGTTCTGGGTGTTGGCCAGCCAGGCGACGCCGCGTGCGACGGCCTTGGAGTCCCGCTCCCCCGCCGCGAGCAGCGCCATCAGCGCCCAGCCGGTCTGGGAGGCGGTGGAGGCGCCCTTGCCGCTCCACTCCCTGGCGTAGCGGTAGGAGCGCAGGTCCTCGCCCCAGCCGCCGTCCTCGTTCTGCACCTTCTCCAGCCAGGCCACGGCCCGCCGGATCGCCGGGTGGGACGTGGGGATGCCCGCCGCGGTCAGGGCCGGGACCACGGAGCCGGTGCCGTAGAGGTAGTTGACGCCCCAGCGGCCGAACCACGAGCCGTCCAGCTCCTGTTCCGCGAGCAGCCACTCCACGCCGCGCCGGGTGCGCGGGTCCTGGGCGAGCCCCTCGACGGCGAGCATCTCCACGACGTGCGCGGTGACGTCGGCCGACGGCGGGTCGATGACCTCGCCGAAGTCGCAGAACGGCAGCCGGTTGGGGAATGCGCTGGTGTTGTCGACGTCGAAGGCGCCCCAGGCGCCGTTCTTCGACTGCATGCCGAGGTTCCAGCGCACCCCGCGCCCGATGGCGTTGTCCAGCCGCTCCGGGTCGTGGTGCTTGACCCGGCGCAGCGCGAGGACCACCTCGGCGGTGTCGTCGATGTCGGGGTAGTTGTCGTTGTGGAACTCGAACGCCCAGCCGCCCGGCGGGAGATGGGGCCGGCGCACGGACCAGTCGCCGGGCCGCACCACCTGCTCGCCGAGCATCCAGTCGGCGGCCTTGACCAGTTGGGGGTGGTCGGCGGGCACGCCCGCGTCGGCCAGCGCGATGGTGGCGAGGCAGGTGTCCCACACCGGGGACTGGCAGGCCTCGATCATCCGGGCGCCGTCCTCGCGCCACACGGCGAACCGGTCCAGGGACTCCAGACCGGCGCGCATCACCGGGTGGTTGAGGTCGTAGCCCAGCAGGTGCAGGGCGATGACCGAGTACACGGCCGGGGGCTGGATGCCGCCCCAGCAGCCGTCGTTCTCCTGCCGTTCGATGATCCAGCGGGCGGCGGTGTTCATCGCGGCCCGGCGCAGCCGGCGCGGGACGGCCCTGCGCAGTTTGTGCAGGCCCTTGTCGAGCCGCTGGAAGGCGCCGTCCCAGGTGTTCGCCGGGGCGAGCGGCCGGGGAGGGTTGGGGTTGGCGGGGTCGGTGTGCAGCTCGTCGAGCGGGAACGGGGCGGGGCGCACCGGCCGCTCGGCGGAGACGATGGTGAGCGGCACGATGGTCTGCCGCGCCCAGCAGCCGAAGTCGTAGATGTTGAGCGGCACCCAGGTGGGGAACCAGATGAGCTCGGGCGGCAGTTCGGGCAGGTCCTCCCACTTCCACCAGCCGAACAGGGCCAGCCAGATGCGGGTGAAGACGCGGGACGCGGCGATGCCGCCCTGCTCCCGGATCCAGGCCGAGGCCTTCGCCATGTGCTCGGCGTCGGGGGCGTCGCCGGCCAGCCGCAGCGCGACGTACGCCTCGATGGTGGTGGAGAGTTCGCCGGGGCCGCCGTGGAAGGTGGCCCAGGTGCCGTCCTCGCGCTGCTCCCCGCGGATGAACAGGGCGGCGGCGCGGGTGGTGTCCTCGTCGAGGATGCCGAGGAACTGACGCAGCAGCAGGTCCTCGGCGTCCATCGTGACGTTGGTCTCGAGGTCGCCCTTCCACCAGCCCTCGTCGCTCTGACGGGACAGCAGGAAGTCGGTGGCGCGCCGTACGGCGCGGGCGGCGATGTCGGGTACCCCGGCCGCCTCGGGGCTGTCGGTGTCGTGTTCGCTGGCCGCGGTGAGCCGGGACGGCGAGGCCGCCCCGGTGCTTCCGTCGGTCGTCGCTGTCATGGCTTCCCCTTCGTGCAGTCCTGCAAGTGGTGCGTCTGCTGTGGGTCCGCCGTCGGCCGGTGGGGGTGTTCCCCACCGGCCGGCGACTACGCGAGGGCTATTCGACCGATAGTGATCATCTCTTTCGTACGACGACGAAGTCCGCGAGCGCCGTGAACTGTTCCCGCACGCGGTCGGGCATGTCCACGAGGTCGAGGGCCTCGATGGCGAGGGTGTGCTGACGTCGTGCCTCCTCGGCGGTCCACTCACGGCCGCCGGCCTCCTCGATGAGGGCGGCACGGGCCGCGAACTCCTCCTCGGAGAAGTTCGCGAAGTCGCTGCTCTTGGCGTCGGCGGCGAGGATCTCGCCGAGCCGGGCGGCGGCCGGGCCGTCGGCGGCGAGCGCGGCCACGACCGGGAGGGACTTCTTGCGCTGGCGCAGGTCGCTCCAGGTCTGCTTGCCGGTGGACTCCGGGTCGCCCCAGATGCCGAGCAGGTCGTCGACCGCCTGGAAGGCGAGGCCCAGGTGGTGGCCGTAGCGCTCCAGGGCGTCGGCGGTCCGCTCGTCCGCGCCACCGAGGACCGCGCCGATGGAGCTGGCGCAGGCGAGCAGGGCACCGGTCTTGTTGCCCTCCATCTCCAGGCACTCCTCGACGCTGACGCGGTCGCGGTGCTCGTAGGAGATGTCCTGGGCCTGTCCGTCGATGAGCGCGCGGCTGGCCCGGGTGAGGCGGCGCGTGGCGCGGCCGGCCTCGACGGTGCCGAGTTCCAGCAACACCTCGTTGGCCAGGGCGAACAGGGCGTCGCCGACCAGGATGGCCTGGGCGGGGCCGTGCACCTTCCAGACGGTGTCGCGGTGCCGGCGCTGCTCGTCGCCGTCCATCAGGTCGTCGTGCAACAGCGAGAAGTTGTGGACCAGTTCGACGGCAACCGCGCCGGGCACGCCGGTCTGCGGGGCGGCGCCGGTGACCTCGGCGGACAGCACGGCGAGGGCGGGGCGCACGGCCTTGCCGCCGTCGCCGTCGGCGGGGCGGCCCTGGGCGTCGATCCAGCCGAAGTGGTAGGCGGCGACCGTGTCCATGGGAGGCGCCAGGCGGTCGACGGCCGCCCGCAGTACCGGCGTGGCCAGGGTCCGGCCGCGCTCCAGGAGCGCGGACACGTCCACCGCGGTCCTTCGAGCGGCCTGCGAGGCCGGGGGCACAGTGGGCACAGTCTCTCCTCTTGTTGCGGTACCGGGGGTGCGGGGACCTGCCGCGCCGCTCTGCTGCAGCATCAGGCCGCCTCCTCGAGGGCGAAGAGGTGGCGCGGGCGGGGCCGGCCGAGGGCGCCCAGCGCGGCGTCCGCCGCGCCGACGCCGCTGCGGACCGCACTCTCCATGGTCGCGGGCCACCCTGTGGCGGTCCACGCTCCGGCCAGGTAGAGGCCGGGTGCCTTGGTGCGGGCGCCGGGCCTGAGGCGTCCGACGCCGGGGGCGGGAGCGAAGGTCGCGGTGCGCTCCCGGGTGACGAAGAAGTCCAGGATCTCGGCACCCCGGGTGCGCGGCAGCAGCCGCTCCAGTTCGGGCAGGTACCGCGCGCGCAGGTCGGCGACGGGCGCGTCGATGTCGTCGTGGGCGACCGACTGGGACAGCGCCAGGTACTGGCCGTGGCGCAGTCCTGAGGCGTGGGTGCGGTCGAAGACCCACTGCACGGGGGTTCCGAGGGCGGCGAAGAAGGGCCGGGTGAGCACCGTGCGGTCGTAGACGACGTGGACGTTGAGGATGGGGGCGGTGCCGATGCCGAGCAGCCGGTCCGGGTCGTCGAGCGCGCCTGCGGGCAGCAGGTCGTACGCCTCGCGCTGGGGCACGGCGAGGACGACGGCGTCGGCGCGGAGCGTCTCGCCGGGGATGTCGACGGTCCAGCCGCCGTCGCCGTCGGAGCGGACGGAGGTGACGCGGGTGCGGGTCTCGGTGCGGACGCCCGCGGAGTCGAGGGCCTTGCGGGCGAGCCGGTCGTGCAGGTCGCCCAGCGGCACCTGGGCCCAGCCGATGTCGGCGGCGCCGGAGTCGGAGAGCAGGCCGGTCTTGAAGACCATCGCGGCGAGCGCCAGCGAGGAGTCGCCCGCGACGGCGTTGAGGGTGGCGACCCCGACCAGGTCCCACAGGGCCTCGACGGCGCGCGGGGACTGGCCGTGGGCGGCGAGCCAGCTGCCGAAGTCCTGCTCGTCCAAGGCGGGATCGGCGAGGTCGAGGCCCTTCAGCGCGAGCGCGGCCCGGCCCACCCTGGCCCGGTCGGCGAGCGACAGGTGAGGGTACGTGGCGAGGCTGCGGCCGAGGTGGAGGGGCACCGGCAGCGGGTCGCGCCGCAGTCGTCCCAGCCGCCGTCCCTCGGGGCGGTCCGCGTCGACGACGGGCACGTCGAGGCGGTCCTGCAGCGGGGCGAGGTCCGCTCCCCCGATGCGGTCGAGGAACCAGCGGTAGGCGGTGCAGCAGCGCAGGTAGACGTGCTGGCCGTTGTCGACGGTGAGGTCGCCGCGCCGGAAGGAGAAGGCGAGTCCGCCCAGGCGGGGCCGCCCTTCGAGCAGGGTGACGCGCACTCCGGCGTCGGCGAGGGCGAGGGCGGCGGTGGTGCCGGCCAGTCCGCCGCCGACCACGACGGCGTGACGTCCCGGTGGGACCGGGCCGTCCGTGCGCGGGGCCCCCTCGGAGCGTGTGCCGTGGCTCATGCGCCCTCCCCCGGCCTGCCGGGCGCGACAGGTGCGCGGCCGGCCGTCTCGGTGAGGGACGCGTAGGCGCGGCGGAGGGTTGCGTGCCGCTTGTCGTCCGGGTGCTCCGGGTTCGCGGTGTCCATCAGGCGCGCCTCCCGACGGTGCGCCGGGCGACGTGCCGGGTGTCGAGACCGGACAGGCCGCGCACCGCCACGTACGCCTTCTCCCTGCCGGGCAGGGAGACGCGGCCGCGCAGCACGGCCTCGGGGTCGCGCTCGATGCGGTCCAGGAGGCGGCGGTAGATGCCCGCCATGGCGGCGACGCAGGCGCCGCTGCGCCGGTCGAGCAGGGGGAGCAGGCGGTAGCCCTCGGCGAAGAGGGCGCGGGCCCTGCGCACCTCGAAGTGCACCAGGCCCGCGAAGTCGGAGCCCTGGGGCGGTGTCGGTCCCGCGAAGCCGTCGGAGCAGCCGAACTTGGCGAGGTCGTCGGCGGGCAGGTAGATGCGCCCGTTCTCGGCGTCCTCGCGGACGTCGCGCAGGATGTTGGTGAGCTGGAGCGCCAGGCCCAGCGTGTCGGCGTACTCGGGGGCGCGTTCCACGCCGCGCGCGCCGGGCTCGGTCCCGAACACGCCGAGCGAGAGCCGCCCGATGGCGCCGGCGACGCAGCGGCAGTAGACCTTCAGGTCGTCCCAGGTCTCGTACGTCTCGCCGCGCAGGTCCATCTGGACGCCGTCGATGAGTTCGTCCAGGCCGCCGAGCGGGATCGGGAAGTGCGTGGCTGCGTGGGAGAGGGCGACCGCGACCGGATCGGTGTCGTCGTCCTCGACCTCGCCCTCGCGGATACGGGTGAGGAGGGCTCGGGTGTCCTCGAGCCGGGTGACCTTGACGTCGTCGGGGAGCGGGCCGTCGCCGATGTCGTCGACCCGCCGGGAGAACGCGTACAGGGCCGACATGGCGCGCCGCTTGGGCGTCGGCAGCAGCCGGATGCCGTAGGCGAAGTTGCGCGCCTGCTGGCCGGTGACGGTCTCGCAGTAGCTGTAGGCGGCGAGTACCGGTGCGGACGCGGATGCTTGCGACTCCACGGTCCCGATCACCCCTTTCCTCGCAGAGTCACGCCCGCCTCGCGCAGCAGCTGCGGCGTGCCGGGCTTGGGCGGGCCGGGAAGTACGTCGTAGCCGGCGGCCGCGATCGCGCCGACGGCCGCCCTTCCTCCCGCCACGAACCCCGCGAGCAGGAGTCTGAGCCGGCCCCGGACGCTGCCCACCAGGGGTGCGCCCTCGTCCAGCAGATCGAGGGCGCGCTGCGCCTGGAACGCGACGAGCGCGCGCACCGAGGCGCCGGCGGTGGGCGCGGCGAGGTCGGCCTCCTGGACGTGGAAACGTTTCATGTCCGCGGCGGGCAGATAGATGCGGTCGCGGCCGAGGTCCTCGGCGACGTCCTGGAGGTGCTCGACGATCTGCAGGGCGGTGCAGATCGCGTCGGAGCGGCGGACGCGCTCCGGGGTGGCGGTCCCGGTGACGGCCAGCACGAGGCGGCCGACCGGGTTGGCCGACAGCTCGCAGTAGGCGAGCAGGTCGTCGAAGGTCTCGTAGCGCGTGACCAGCTGGTCCTGGCGGTTCGCGGCGATCAGCCCGAGGAACGGCTCGGGGGTCAGCGCGCGGTCGCGGACCGTGGGCTCCAGGCGGAGCAGCAGGGGGTGACGGGGGGCCGGTCCGGTGGGGTCGAACACGCGGTGAAGATCGGCTTCCAGAGCGTCCAGGAGGGTGAGGCGGTCCTCGGCCTCCGTGTCGGGGACGCCGAGGGCGCGGGCGTCGGCGCCGCCGGGGGCCAGGTCGCCGTCGCCGATGTCGTCGACCAGACGGGCGAAGCCATAGACGGCCATGAGGTCGTCGCGCCAGGCCCGGGGCAGGAAGAAGGGCGCCACCGGGAAGTTCTCGGCGGCGGCCTTGTCGAGGGTGGCCCGTTCGAGGTCGGCGGGGCGCGCCTGGCCGACGGCCGTCATCGCGGACTGCCCGGGAAGAGGACGGCGCATGCTGAGTTCAGCCGGGGAGTCTCCGAAGCCATTGCCGTCACATCTCCCGTTCTACACTGCTGACCCAATTCACACTATTTCGGACACGCCGCCCAGGCGCCCACCCGACGGCGCCGAGGAATGGTGTCGGGCATTATGGCCCTGATTGCCGCCTTTCGGGGACCGGTACAGCTTACGTCGTACAACGCGCCGTTCCTCGACGGGGGTCTTACGTGCTCCACGACAACACATCGTCCGGCGTCAAGATTCCGCCGTGCGCGAGGAGTTGACGCATCTTTTGCTGACGCCGGGCCCCGCCGGACCGTTCCGGCGGGGCCCTGGGCGGAACGGGTTACTTGCCGGTGAACTTCTCGTACTCGCGGAGCACCTCGTCCGTCGGCCCGTCCATGCGCAGCTCGCCGCGCTCCAGCCACAGCACCCGGTCGCAGGTGTCGCGGATGGACTTGTTGTTGTGGCTGACCAGGAACACGGTCCCGGCCTCCTTGCGCAGCTCGCGGATGCGGGCCTCGGAGCGCTTCTGGAACTTCCGGTCGCCGGTCGCGAGGGCCTCGTCGATCATCAGGACGTCGTGGTCCTTGGCCGCCGCGATGGAGAAGCGCAGGCGGGCCGCCATGCCGGAGGAGTAGGTGCGCATCGGCAGGGTGATGAAGTCGCCCTTCTCGTTGATCCCCGAGAAGTCGACGATGTCCTGGTACCGCTCTTTGATCTCCTCGCGGGACATGCCCATCGCGAGCCCGCCGAGGATGATGTTCCGCTCGCCGGTGAGGTCGTTCATCAGGGCCGCGTTCACGCCCAGCAGGGACGGCTGGCCGTCGGTGTAGACCTTGCCGCTCTCGGCGGGCAGCAGCCCTGCGATGGCGCGCAGCAGGGTCGACTTGCCGGAGCCGTTGGACCCGATCAGGCCGATGGCCTCGCCGCGGTAGGCCACGAAGGACACCCCGCGCACGGCGTGCACCTTGCGCACGCCCCGCTCCTCGCCGCGCTTGAGGATCCGGCTGAGCGCCGCGGTGGCGCTGCCCTTGCCCGACCGGGCGCCGTTCACGCGGTAGACGATGTGCAGGTCGTCCGCGATGACGGTGGGCACCCGGGCGCCCGTCTTGTCGTCAGCCACGGCCGTACCTCTCCTCTGCCTTCCAGAAGTAGACGAAGCCGACCACGCCGGCCAGCACCGCCCAGCCCAGCGCGAACGCCCAGATGTGCGGCGGCAGGTAGGACGAGTCGTACTTGTCGATCAGCGCGTACCGCACCAGGTCCATGTAGACCGCGGCCGGGTTCCACTGGAGCACGTCCGCCACCCAGGACGGCACGTTCTTGTCCTCCAGCATCGCCGGGATCGAGAACATGACGCCGGACGCGTACATCCACGTGCGCAGCACGAACGGCATGAGCTGCGCCAGGTCGGGCGTCTTGCTGCCCATCCGCGCGAAGATCAGCGCGAGCCCGGTGTTGAACACGAACTGCAGCGCCAGCGCGGGCACGATCAGCAGCCACGACAGGTCCGGATAGCTGCGGAACGCCACCATGATGACGACCAGGACGATCATCGAGAACAACAGCTGCTGGAGCTGCTGGAGCGCGAAGGAGATCGGCAGCGACGCCCGCGGGAAGTGCAGCGCCCGCACCAGCCCCAGGTTTCCGGAGATCGCCCGGACACCGGCCAGCACGGAGCTCTGCGTGAACGTGAAGACGAACACGCCCGTCACCAGGAACGGCACGTAGACGTCGCTCGGGATGCCGCGCCGGGCGCCGAGCAGCAGGCCGAAGATGAAGAAGTACACGGCCGCGTTCAGCAGCGGCGTCGCCACCTGCCACAGCTGGCCCAGCTTCGCCTTGCTGTACTGCGCGGTCAGCTTGGCCTGGGAGAAGGCCAGGATGAAGTGCCGCCGCCCCCACAGCTGACGGACGTACTCGCCGAGGGACGGGCGGGCGCCGCTGACGGACAGCCCGTACTTCGCGGCCAGCTCGGCCGCCGTAAGGCCCTCGTCGGGCGACACGGGCGCGCCGACCGCGACCGTGCCGTCGTGCGTAGTCTCACTCACGGGTGGATGTCTTTCGTCCTCGATGTGCGTGGCCCGCGCGGGCCTGCCAGGAGCCGGGGAACCGGGTGGGGCCGGATCCCCGGACTCGAAGCTTGTCAGATCACCGGGGGCCGGCCCAGTCGGGTCAGCCGCCACACCGTACGCCACTTCATGGGGCGCCGGGGTCCGCAGGGCGAGGTCCAGCCCTCCTTGAAGCCGCCGAACCACGCCTTGAGGGCGGGGCCCGAGGGGCGGCGCAGCAGGGTGAGGAGCAGCCACACGCCCAGGTACACGGGGACGAGCGGGGCGGGCAGGTTGCGCCGGGCGAGCCAGACGCGGTTCCGGGCCACCATGCGGTGGTAGACCGCGTGCCGCGAGGGGGCGGTCGTCGGGTGGTACAGCACCATGTCCGACCGGTAGTCGATCATCCAGCCGGCGTCGAGGGCGCGCCAGGCCAGATCGGTCTCCTCGTGGGCGTAGAAGAACTCGTCCGGCAGTCCGCCGACCTCCGCGAGGACCTGGGTGCGCACCGCGTTGGCGCCGCCGAGGAAGGTGGTGACGCGGGAGGAACGCATCGGGTCGGAGGCGCGCAGCCGGGGCACGTGGCGGCGCTGGGTGACGCCGGTGTCCGGGTCGGCGATGCGGAAGCTGATGATGCCGAGCGAGGGGTCCTCGGTGAACGCCTTCCGGCACAGCTCGGCGGTGTCGGTGTGCGCGAGCAGGCCGTCGTCGTCGAGGAACATCAGGATGTCGACGTCCCGGCCGCTGGGCCCGAACGCCTCGATGCCGACGTTGCGCCCGCCGGGGATGCCGAGGTTCTCGGGCAGCTCGACGGTCCTGACCCCTTCGGGGACGTCGGGCACGGGCGAGCCGTTGCCGACGACCACGACCTGGACGGGGTCGCCGTCCTGCTTGGCGACCGAGTCGAGCAGGGCCCGCAGTTCCTCGGGGCGGTTGCCCATGGTGATGACGACCGCGCCGACCTTCATGCCCGCGCTCACTTCAGCCTGCTGGAGACGAGGACGGACACGAGGTGCAGCAGGGTCTGCAGCAGGGCGATCCCGGCGAGGACGGCGGTGCCGAGGCGGGTGAAGAACAGGTCGCCGCGGGCGGAGTCGAGGATCGCGAGGAGCAGGATCAGCAGGGACGCCTCTATGCCCAGGATCAGCCGGTGGAACTTCAGGGCGGCGGCGGCCTTGCGGGCGAGCGCCATGCCGGAGGAGCGCGGCTCGGAGGCGGACTCCTGCACCGGGGGCATGCCGTTCTGGTGGCGGGCGACTGCGACGAGGTCGGTCTCCGCCTTGACGAGTATCGCGCCCAGCGCGGCGAGGGTGCCGAGGAAGGCCCACAGCCAGTCGATGCGGCCGGTGCCCCACAGGTCGGCGGCGCGCAGGCCGAGGCCGACCAGCACGGCGGCGTCGGTCAGGTAGGCGCCGACGCGGTCCATGTAGACGCCGGCGAGGGAGTACTGCTTGCGCCAGCGGGCGATCTCGCCGTCGACGCAGTCGAGCAGCAGGTACAGCTGGACCGCGACCACCCCGAGGACCGCCCCCGTGATGCCGGGCACCAGGAGGGCGGGCGCCGCGAGGACACCGCAGAGGGTCATCAGATACGTGAGCTGGTTGGGGGTGACCCGGGTGTTCACCAGGTAGCGGTCGACCCGCAGGGACACCTCGCGCATGTAGAGGCGTCCCATCCAGTGCTCACCGCTGCGCCGGTCCTTGACCCCGGCGGGGTGCACGACCGGACGGAGTTCAGCTACCGATGGCCTTGACATAGTCGGCGTAGACGTCCTTGATCTGTTCGGTGGTCAGGGCGAGGTGTTCGAGGATGGTGAAGCGGCCGGGGCGGGTCTCGGGGGCGTACTCGACGACGCGGACGAACTCGTCGACGGAGAACCCGATCTCCTCGGGGAGCACCGGCAGCCCGTGCCGGCGCAGCACCTCGGCCATGGCCGCCGACTCCTCGTGCGCGCCGCGCAGGTACATCGCGAAGGCGGCGCCCAGGCCGCACTGCTCGCCGTGGGCGGCGGCGCGCTGCGGGTAGAGCAGGTCGAAGGCGTGGTTGATCTCGTGGCAGGCGCCGGAGGAGGGCCGGGAGTCGCCGGACACGGACATCGAGATGCCGGTGAGGACCAGGGCCTCGGCGAGCACCTGGAGGAAGCCGTCGTCCTCGACGCCGCCCGGGTGCCGGAGCACGGCCTCGCCGGCCTGGCGGGCCATGGCTGCGGCGAGTCCGTCGACCTTCTCGCCGTTGACGCGGTGGGACAGCTCCCAGTCGGCGACGGCGGAGATGTTGGAGACGACGTCGCCGATGCCGGAGCGGACGAACCGGACCGGGGCCTCGCGGATGACGTTGAGGTCGATCACGACGGCGATCGGGTTGGGCACGCCGTAGGAGCCGCGGCCCGCGTCGTTGTCGAGGGTGGCGACCGGCGAGCACAGGCCGTCGTGCGCCAGGTTGGTGGCGACCGCGACGAGGGGCAGGCCGACGCGCGCCGAGGCGAACTTGGCGCAGTCGATGATCTTCCCGCCGCCGAGACCGACGACCGCGTCGTAGCGGCCGCCCTGGATCTCGCCGGCCAGCCGGACGGCGTCGTCGATGGTGCCGCCGCCGACCTCGAACCAGTCGGCGCCGGGCAGCGAGGGCGCGACGCGGTCGCGCAGCCGGGCGCCGGAGCCGCCGCTGACGGCGATGGCGAGCCGGCCGGACTGCGAGATGCGCTCGTCCGCGAGGACGCAGGCCAGGTCGTCGAGAGCGCCGGGGCGGATGTCGACGACGACCGGCGAGGGGATGAGACGGGTCAGTACTGGCACGCGATCTCCCGTCCGCGGGCGAGGTCGTCGTGGTTGTCGATCTCGACCCACCGGACGTCGCCGATCGGCGCCACGTCGATCCGGAAACCCCGGTTCACCAGCTCCTGGTAACCGTCCTCGTAGTACAGCTGCGGGTCCCGCTCGAACGTCGCCTTCAGCGCGTCCGCCAGCTGCTCCGCCGCCCCGCCCTCGATGAGCGTGACGCCGATGTACTCGCCCGTCGCCTCCGCCGGGTCCATCAGCTTGGTGATCCGCCGCATCCCCTTCTCCGGGTCGACGACGACCTTCATCTCCTCGTCGGCGAGCTGCTTCACCGTGTCCAGCGCCAGGATGATCTGCCTGCCGTCACCCCGTGCGTCCAGCAGCGTCCGCTCCACCGACACCGGGTGCACCGTGTCGCCGTTGGCGAGGATCACACCGTCCTTCAGGGCGTCCCGCGCACACCACAGCGAGTAGGCGTTGTTCCACTCCTCCGCCTTGTCGTTGTCGATGAGCGTCAGCTTCAGCCCGTACTTCGCCTCCAGCGCCGCCTGCCGCTCGTACACGGCCTCCTTGCGGTACCCGACCACGACACCGACCTCGGTCAGCCCGATCTCCGCGAAGTTGCCGAGCGTCAGGTCCAGGACCGTGGGCTCCCCTTCTATGCCCGCGGGCCCCACCGGCACCAGCGCCTTGGGCAGCGTGTCGGTGTAGGGGCGCAGACGCCGGCCGGCGCCGGCCGCCAGCACGAGGCCGATCATGCGGGTTCTCCTTCGTCGTGTACGGCGGGCGCGCCACCCCGGTGGGCGGCCACCCAGAAGCGGATGCTCTCGGCGAGCACCACGAGAGCCACGGCCACGGCGAGGGCCGTGAGCGCGACGGTGAATCCGGACGCGGTGAGCACGGCCGCCAGGACGGCGACCGCCAGCGTACGACCTTCGTGCCCCCCGGTCGCCCGCACCAGCGGGCGCGGGGGCGCGCCCGCGCCGCCGCGGATGCGGTAGACCGTGTCGTAGTGATGGTAGGCGACCGCGGACACCAGTCCGTAGGCCGCCGGAAGGGCCCCGTTCACCTCCGCATGGGCCGCCAGGACCAGGACGGTTCCGTACTCGGCGGCGCGGAACAGCGGGGGGACGAGCCAGTCGAGGCGGCCGGTGAGGGGGCAGCCCGTGGCGGCGGCCGAGCAGATCACGTAGGCGACGGCGGCCAGGACGGTCTGCCATCCGGCGCCCCACAGGAGGGCGGAGCCCGTCACCAGCACCGCGCCGAGCGCGGCGGCGGCGACCCCGCCGCGGGCCCGGGAGCGGTGGAGCAGCTCGGTGAGCGGTCCGCCGTCGGCGAGGTCGGCGAGGGCCCGGGCGGCCCCGTCCTCCACCCGGCCGCCGCGCAGGGAGCGCAGGACGCGTCCGGCGGTGGTGTACGCGGCGGCGAAGGCGCAGCCGGCGAGCAGTACCCAGAAGGTGACGCGGGGCGTGGTGGCGGCGGTGAGGACGGCGATCAGCGCCCAGCGCTCGCCGATCGGCAGGACGATCATGCGGCGCACCCAGACCGTCCAGCCGACGCGGTCCAGGCGGCCGGACAGGGCGGCGGCGGGGCCTTCCGCGGCGCCGGTCCTGGCCTCGGCGAAGGAGAAGTCGACCACGTGCCGGCAGGACTGGAGGATTATGGCGCCGAGCGCCAGGGCCCAGACGTCGTCGCCGGTACGGGCCGCGCCGAGGGCGAGGCCCGCGTAGAAGGCGTACTCCTTGGCCCGGTCGAACGTGGCGTCGAGCCAGGCGCCGAGCGTGGAGTACTGCAGCGAGTAGCGGGCGAGCTGGCCGTCGGCGCAGTCCAGCACGAACGAGCCGAGGAGCAGCACGGCGGCGGCGACGTATCCCGCGCGGGTGCCGGTGGCGGCGCAGCCGGCCGCGATCAGCGCGGTGAGCAGGGACGCGGTGGTGACCTGGTTCGGGGTCAGCCCGCGGCGGGCGCACCAGCGCGCGAGGTGGCGCGAGTAGGGGCTGACGCAGAAGGTGGTGAAGAAGCCGTCGCGGGCCTTGACGGCGGACCTGAGGCGTACGGCCTCCTCGTCCACGGCGGCGACGGCCTGGCGGGCCTCGTTGCGGGCCTGGGGGCCGTCGGGCACGGCGGCGATCAGGCTGCCGAGCTCGGGACGGTGCACGTCGGTGTCGAGGGCGGCGGTGACCCGGTCCGGGAGGCCCTCCACGAGGGTGCCGTTGCCGGAGCCCTGCCCGGGAGCGGAGTTCTCGCGGGCCATCGCGCGGGTCAGGGCCTGGCGGCCGGCCCGCTGGGCTGTGACGGCGCCGGGGATCGCGGAGAGCGGGAAGCGGGGGTCGGTCAGACCGAGCCGCAGGGCGTGCAGATGTCCGACGAAACGGGTGTCGACCAGGGCGACCCGTTCCTCCCCGGGGACCGAGGCGAGCAGCGTCTCGGCCTCCGCGGCGCCGGCGGCGGTCCGTACGTCGAAGCCGAGGGAGCGCAGGTCGCCCTCGAGTGACGAGCCGGGGACCGGGGGGCCGGTGACGATGGCGGTCGGCAACCGAAAACTCACTCCCTGGGGGCGACGCGTCCACGCCGGTCATGTACACGGTGATGCGCCCGTCCCCCGTCCGGGGGCCCTGCGGGCGGCATGTCGGCAGAGGCTATCGGATACACGGAAGCCCGCGTTCACCGCCCGTTCGACGGCCGGATCGACGCGGTTCGCCCGCACCTGTTCCGCGCTCATCATCGGGGACAGCGGCCCCGGCTCACAAACCGCGCCGGTGGCTCGCCTTAGGGTGGACCACCATGACGTGGCTGATCACCGGCGGAGCCGGATACATCGGGGCCCATGTGGTGCGGGCCATGACCGACGCCGGGGAGCGTGTGGTCGTGCTGGACGACCTCTCCGCCGGGGTCCCGGCACGGCTGCCCGAGGGCGTCCCGCTCGTCCGGGGCTCCGCGCTGGACGGCGACCTGCTGACCAAGGTGCTCGCCGAGCACGGCGCGACCGGGGTGCTCCACCTCGCCGCGCGCAAGCAGCCCGGGGAGTCGGTGGACCGGCCCATCCGCTACTACCGGGAGAACCTGGGCGGTCTGGCGACCCTGCTGGACGCCGTCGCGGAGGCGGGCGTACGGCGCTTCGTGTTCTCCTCGTCCGCGGCCGTCTACGGCGACCCGCACGTGGACCTCATCACGGAGGACACGCCCTGCGCCCCCGTGAACCCCTACGGCGAGACCAAGCTCGCCGGGGAGTGGCTGGTGCGGGCCGCGGGCCGGGCGCACGGCATCGACACGGTGTGCCTGCGCTACTTCAACGTCGCGGGCGCGGCGGCCCCCGAGCTGGCCGACACCGGCGTCTTCAACATCGTGCCGATGGTCTTCGACCGGCTCACCCGCGGTGAGGCGCCGCGGATCTTCGGCGACGACTACCCCACACCGGACGGCACCTGCGTCCGGGACTACATCCATGTGGCCGACCTCGCGGACGCCCACCTCGCGGCGGTGCGCACGCTGTCCGAGGGCGGTGTCGAGGGCGATCTGACGGTGAACGTGGGACGCGGCGAGGGCGTCTCGGTGCGGGAGCTGATCACGCTCATCGGGGAGGTCACGGGCGACACCCGCACCCCGGTGGTCGAGGCGCGGCGCCCCGGCGACCCGCCCCGCGCGGTGGCCTCGGCCGCCCTCGCGAGCGAGCGGCTGGGCTGGACGGCCCGCCGTTCGGTGCGCGAGATGGTCGAGTCGGCCTGGCAGGGCTGGCAGCTCCTGCAGGGCGCCCCTCGCGCCTGACCTGCGGATGGTTTCCGCAGGTCAGGGCACATGACAACGGTGTTCAGTGCCGCGTTGCCGTATACCCCTGCCCCGTAGTTGACTGTGCTGCGGAAGGGCAGCGTCAGGTCAGCGACGGAAGGGCGGCGGCGGGCATGGGGGCAGGCCACGATCACGGGCACGCGCACGGGGCGCCGTCCGGCGGCACGGTCAGCGCGGCCTACCGCGGGAGGCTGCGGACCGCGCTGGCGATCACGGTCTTCGTCATGGTCGTGCAGATCGTCGGCGGCCTGCTGGCCGACTCGCTCGCCCTGGTCGCGGACGCCGCCCACATGGCCACCGACGCCCTGGGGCTCGGCATGGCCCTGCTCGCCATCCACTTCGCCGGCCGCGCGCCGAGCGAGCGGCGCACCTTCGGGCTGGCCCGCGCGGAGATCCTCGCGGCGCTGGCCAACTGTCTGCTGCTGCTCGGCGTCGGCGGCTACGTGCTGTACGAGGCGGTCCAGCGGTTCGTCACGCCCGCGGACACCGAGGGCGGTCTGGCGATGGTGTTCGGCGCCGTCGGCCTGGTGGCCAACCTGGTGTCTCTGTCGCTGCTGATGCGCGGGCAGAAGGAGAGCCTGAACGTGCGCGGCGCGTTCCTGGAGGTGGCGGCGGACGCGCTCGGCTCGGTCACGGTGATCCTGGCCGCGCTGGTGATCGTCACCACCGGCTGGACGACGGCCGACCCGATCGCCTCCCTGGTCATCGCGCTGATGATCGTGCCGCGCACGCTGCGGCTGCTGCGCGAGACGCTCGACGTGCTGCTGGAGGCGGCGCCCAAGGGCGTGGACATGGCCGAGGTGCGGGCGCACATCCTGGACACGCCGGGGGTGGAGGACGTGCACGACCTGCACGCCTGGACGATCACCTCGGGGATGCCGGTGCTCTCCGCGCACGTGGTGGTCAGCGCGGACACGCTGAACGCGATCGGGCACGAGAAGATGCTGCACGAGCTGCAGGACTGCCTGGGCGACCACTTCGACGTGCGGCACTGCACCTTCCAGCTGGAGCCGGGCGGGCACGCGGAGCACGAGGCGCGGCTGTGCCACTGAGCCGCCGAATTCGTCGGTGTCACTCGGCACGCGGGTGTCGCGTGCGGGTGCGCGCACGCCCCCGGGTGCGCCGACGCGCCGCGGAACGCAGCCTTCCGCCCCGGTGACGACGTCTCCCCTTCGCGAGGGGTTCCGGGCATGCGCATTTCTGGTGCCCCTCAGGGGCACGATCTGCGCGGGGCCGGTGCCGTCCGGCTGCCGCCGGGACCGCCCCGCGCACCGGGGGCGGGACATGCGGGAGAGGACCGGAGTGCCGGGAGTGCCGGATTCGTGCGGCAGACTGGGGCGCGAACACCGAGTGAAGGATGGGTATGCCGATCACACCTGCCACCGCGACGAACAGCCCGTCGAGCGGCACCGCCGAGCCGATTTTGCTGGAACTGGTCGACGAGGACGGCGTGACGGTCGGCACCGCGGAGAAGCTCTCCGCCCATCAGCCGCCGGGGAAGCTCCACAGGGCGTTCTCCGTGTTCCTGTTCGACGAGCGCGGTCGGCTGCTGCTCCAGCAGCGGGCGCTCGGCAAGTACCACTCCCCCGGTGTGTGGTCGAACACCTGCTGCGGCCACCCGTACCCGGGCGAGGCGCCGTTCGCGGCGGCGGCCCGGCGGACGTACGAGGAGCTGGGAGTGTCGCCGTCGCTGATGGCGGAGGCGGGCACGGTCCGCTACAACCACCCGGACCCGGCCTCGGGTCTGGTGGAGCAGGAGTACAACCACCTCTTCGTCGGCATGGTGCAGTCGCCGGTGCGGCCCGACGCGAACGAGGTCGCCGCCACGGCGTTCGTGACGCCGGAGGACCTGGCGGAGCGGCACGCGCGGGACACCTTCTCGGCGTGGTTCATGACGGTGCTGGACGCGGCGCGGCCCGCCGTGCGCGAGCTGACGGGGCCGTCGGCCGGGTGGTGACGGGGCCGTCGCCTGGTGGTGACGGCGGCGCGGTTCAGCAGGCCTGCACGGGCTTGAGCGGCAGGGCGGCCCAGATCACCTTGCCGCCGGTGGAGGTGTGCTCCACCTCGCAGGCCCCGCCGGCCTCCCGTGTGATCTCGCGCACCAGGAGCAGCCCCCGGCCGCCGGTGCGGCCGTAGTCGTTCTCCAGGGCGGTGGGGCGGTAGGGGTGGTTGTCCTCCACGGACACCCGGACCCACTCGGCGCCCACCGCCACCTCGACGGCGAGCATCGGGGACAGCAGCGCCGCGTGTTTGACGGCGTTGGTGACCAGCTCGGAGACGATCAGCAGCAGCCCCTGCACCACCTCGTCCGCGACCGGCACCCCCTGCCGCAGCAGCAGGTCCCGCACGGCGTGCCGGGCCTGTGGCACCGAGGCGTCCACGGCAGGGGCGGTGAACCGCCAGACACCTTCGTACGGCAGCGGGTCGCCACCCTCACGCTCGATTGTCACCACACGTCGAGTGTTGGGACCGATCGCCTCCGCCCTTCCACGCTGAACACAAGTCAGCGGATATCGAGCGTTTCCGACCGTTCCCGCCCGGCTCGGGCGGGCGCGGGACCGTTCAGGTCCGGTCTGTGCCGTTCCGGGGCCGGTTCCCGTTTCCGGCGACCGCTACTTCCCGGCCACCATGCCCACGACACGGCGGCCGCCGTAGCCGGTGGCGATCAGGCCCAGCCCGTCGAACAGCAGGGACAGCGAGAAGAACGTGCCGATGACGTACTGGCTGCTGCTCGGCCAGGTGGCGAGGACGAGGATGCCGAGGAGCAGACCGAAGGCGCCCTGCACCAGCGTCCAGCCGAACTGCGGGCCGCGCACCACCAGGCTGCCGACCAGCCGGAACACCCCGCCGGTCAGGAACAGCAGCGCCGCGAACATGGTCAGCGCCTCGGCCGCGGCCTCCGGGGTCTTGATGATCACCACCCCGGCCGCGATGTTCAGGGCGGCGACGACCAGACCGAGCCAGAAGAAGTTCGTGTGCCGCGCCTGGACCGCGTGCAGCAGTCCGACGAGCCCGCCGACCAGCAGCAGCCAGCCGAAGAGCAGCATGGTGGTGAGCGTGGCGGCGGCCGTGTAGATCAGGCCGATCACCCCGGCGACGACGAGGATCACCCCGAGCACGGCGAGCAGGCCGAAGCCGCGCTCCAGCTTCGCCGTGTCGGCCCTCGGGCGGCCCGCGGCTCCGGTGGACCTGGTCATGTCTGCCTCCCGGGTCTCGCCCCCCTTCCCGACGCTCCCGCTCCTCCGTGTCCCCCTCCCCCGGCGCTCGTAACGCCGGTCCAGGGCCGCCGTCCGGGGCCGTGACCGGGGCGGATAGCATCCGGCGCATGGAGGAGCCGCAGCTGCTGCACAGCGTCACCGACTCGGTCGCGACGGTCGTCATCCGTCATCCCGCGAAGCGCAACGCGATGACGGGCGCGATGTGGGCGGCCCTGCCCCCGCTGCTCGGCGCGCTGGCGGACGACCCCGCCGTGCGGGCGCTGGTGCTCACCGGTGACGGCGGCACCTTCTGCGCCGGGGCGGACATCTCCACGCTCCAGGGCTCGCCGCTCGAGGCGCAGCGGCTGGCGGTGGCCGCCGAGGAGGCCCTCGCGGCGTTCCCCAAGCCGACCCTGGCCGCCGTGCGCGGCCACTGCGTGGGCGGCGGGGCGCAGCTCGCTGCCGCCTGCGACCTGCGGTTCGCCGAGGAGGGCGCGCGGTTCGGGGTGACCCCGGCGAAGCTCGGCATCGTCTACCCGTCCTCCGCGACCCGCCGGCTGGTGTCGCTGGTGGGCCCGGCGACCGCCAAGTACCTCCTCTTCTCCGGCGAGCTGATCGACACGGAGCGGGCACTGCGCACGGGCTTGGTGGACGAGGTGCTGCCGGCGGGCGGGCTGGACGCGCGGGTCGCCGAGTTCACCCGGACCCTGGCATCCCGCTCCCTGCTGACGCAGGCGGCGGCGAAGGAGTTCGCCGACGGCCGCACCGACCGCGACGACCACTGGCACAGGACGGCCGTGGCGAGCGACGACACCGAGGAGGGCGTGACGGCGTTCCTGGAGCGCAGGGCGCCGCGGTTCACCTGGAATCCGTCCACTCCCGAGGACGCGTCCGCATCGGGTGCATGGTGAAGCGTGCACGAGGTACCCGCGGGGAGTCCGGCCGTGCGGGCCGGACGACGAAAGGGGTAACCACGTGTTCCGTGCCATCGCAGACGTCCTGCGCCAGATCGGCGGCGCCGTCGCCACCGTCGTGACGCTTCCGTTCCGGGCGCTCGCCCGGCTGTTCGGCGGCGCGTCCTCCACCGCGCGCGGGCGTCGCGCCTGAGTCCGCCCGGGGGGTCTCGGGGCGCGTCGCCGCCCTGATCCCCGATTGTCGTCGTCACCTGCCACAATTGCCGCGCAACCTCAGTGGAGAAGGCGGTACGGGAACGTGACGACACCCCTCGCAGGGTCCATCGAAGGCAGGATCGCCGAGGAACTCGGCGTACGGGAGCGGCAGGTCAGGGCCGCCGTGGAACTGCTCGACGGCGGTTCGACGGTGCCCTTCATCGCCCGCTACCGCAAGGAAGCGACCGAGATGCTCGACGATGCGCAGCTGCGCACGCTCGAGGAGCGGCTGCGCTATCTGCGGGAGCTGGAGGAGCGCCGCACGGCGATCCTCGACTCGGTGCGTGAGCAGGGCAAGCTCACGGAGGAGCTCGAGGCCCGCATCCGGGGCGCGGAGACCAAGGCGCGCCTGGAGGACATCTACCTGCCGTTCAAGCCCAAGCGGCGCACCAAGGCGCAGATCGCCCGCGAGGCGGGTCTGGAGCCGCTGGCGGAGGGGCTGCTCGCCGATCCCGGTGTCGAGCCCCTCGCCGCGGCCGCCGCGTTCGTGGACGCCGAGAAGGGCGTCGCCGATCCGCAGGCCGCGCTGGACGGCGCGCGCGCCATCCTCACCGAGCGCTTCTCCGAGGACGCCGACCTGATCGGCGAGCTGCGCGAGCGCATGTGGGTGCGCGGGCGTCTCGCGGCGAAGGTGCGGGAGGGCAAGGAGGAGGCGGGCGCCAAGTTCGCCGACTACTTCGACTTCTCCGAGCCGTTCACGGAGCTGCCCTCGCACCGGGTGCTGGCGATGCTGCGCGGCGAGAAGGAGGAGGTCCTCGACCTCGTCCTGGAGCCGGAGGAGCCCACCGACGGCCCCTCCTCGTACGAGGGCGTCGTCGCCCACCGGTTCGGGATCGCCGACCGGGGCCGCCCGGGCGACAAGTGGCTGCTGGACACGGTCCGTTGGGCCTGGCGCACACGCATCCTGGTGCACCTGGGCATCGATCTGCGCCTGCGGCTGCGCACCGCCGCCGAGGACGAGGCCGTGCGGGTGTTCGCCGCCAACCTGCGCGACCTGCTGCTCGCCGCCCCGGCCGGGACGCGCGCGACGCTCGGCCTGGACCCCGGTTTCCGTACGGGCGTGAAGGTCGCCGTGGTCGACGCGACCGGCAAGGTCGTCGCCACGGACGTGATCCACCCGCACGTCCCGGCGAACCGCTGGGACGAGGCGATCGCCAAGCTGGCCCGGCTCGCGAAGGAGCACGCGGTCGAGCTGATCGCCATCGGCAACGGCACGGCGTCCCGCGAGACCGACAAGCTCGCCGGTGAGCTCATCGCCAGGCACCCCGAGCTGAAGCTGACGAAGGTGATGGTGTCCGAGGCGGGCGCCTCCGTGTACTCGGCGTCCGCGTTCGCCTCGCAGGAGCTGCCGGACATGGACGTGTCGCTGCGCGGCGCGGTGTCCATCGCCCGCCGCCTCCAGGACCCGCTGGCGGAGCTGGTGAAGATCGACCCGAAGTCGATCGGCGTCGGCCAGTACCAGCACGACCTGTCCGAGGTGAAGCTGTCGCGCTCGCTGGACGCGGTGGTGGAGGACTGTGTGAACGGCGTGGGCGTGGACGTCAACACCGCGTCCGCCCCGCTGCTCGCCCGGGTGTCCGGCATCTCCTCCGGTCTCGCCGAGAACATCGTGGCGCACCGCGACTCCAACGGCCCCTTCAAGTCCCGCTCGGAGCTGAAGAAGGTGGCCCGCCTGGGCCCGAAGGCGTACGAGCAGTGCGCGGGCTTCCTGCGGATCCGCGGCGGCGACGACCCGCTGGACGCCTCCAGCGTGCACCCCGAGGCGTACCCGGTGGTGCGGCGGATGGTGAAGAACACCGGGCAGGAGGTGGCCTCGCTCATCGGCAACACGGCGGTGCTGCGCTCGCTGCGGCCGCAGGACTTCGTGGACGACACCTTCGGTCTGCCGACCGTGTCGGACATCCTCAAGGAACTGGAGAAGCCGGGCCGCGACCCGCGTCCGGCGTTCAAGACGGCCGCATTCAAGGAGGGCGTGGAGAAGATCTCCGACCTGTCCTCCGGGATGATCCTGGAGGGCGTGGTGACGAACGTGGCCGCGTTCGGCGCGTTCGTCGACGTCGGCGTCCACCAGGACGGCCTGGTGCACGTGTCCGCGATGTCGAAGACCTTCGTCAAGGACCCACGGGACGTGGTGAAGCCGGGCGACATCGTCAAGGTGAAGGTGCTCGACGTCGACATCCCGCGCAAGCGGATCTCGCTGACGCTGCGTCTGGACGACGAGACGGCCCCGCAGGGCGGGCAGGAGGGCGGCGAGCGCCGGCAGCGCGGCGGGCGTCCTCCGCAGCAGCGCCAGGCCCGCGGTGGCAGCGGCGGCGGTAGCCGTACGCGTCAGGCGCCGGCCCCGGCCAACAGCGCGATGGCGGACGCCCTGCGCCGCGCGGGTCTGGTGGACCCGAAGAGCGGCCGCCGCTGAGCGGTGGAGCGCGGTCCCGGGTCTCCGTGCGGGCACCCGGGACCGCGCTCGGATCCGGTGACCGCGCTCAGGTTCGGTGACCGCGCTCGGATCCGGTGACCGCGCTCAGAGTTCGGTGACCGAGCCGCCGGTGACGTGCAGACGGCGGGTCACACGGACCGCGTCCAGCATGCGGCGGTCGTGGGTGACCAGCAGCAGCGTCCCCTCGTAGGCGTCGAGGGAGGACTCCAGCTGCTCGATGGCCGGCAGGTCGAGGTGGTTCGTCGGCTCGTCCAGGACCAGGAGGTTGACGCCCCGGCCCTGGAGGAGTGCCAGGGCGGCGCGGGTGCGCTCCCCCGGTGACAGGGTCGCCGCGGGACGCAGCACGTGCTCCGCCTTCAGGCCGAACTTGGCGAGCAGCGTGCGGATGTCCGCCGGCTCCAGCTCCGGCACCGAGGGACGGAACGCGTCCAGCAGCGTCTCCGGCCCGTGGAACAGCGCGCGGGCCTGATCGACCTCCCCCAGCAGCACACCCGGGCCCAGGGCCGCGTGGCCCGCGTCGAGCGGCACGCGGCCCAGCAGGGCGCCGAGCAAGGTGGACTTGCCGGCGCCGTTCGCGCCGGTCACCGCGACCCGGTCGGCCCAGTCGATCTGCAGCGTCACCGGGCCGAGCGTGAAGCCGCCCCGGCGTACGACGGCGTCCCGCAGGCCCGCGACCACGGCGCCGGAGCGCGGGGCCGCCGCGATCTCCATGCGCAGCTCCCACTCCTTGCGCGGCTCCTCGACCACCTCCAGGCGCTCGATCATGCGCTGGGTCTGGCGCGCCTTCGCGGCCTGCTTCTCGCTGGCCTCGCTGCGGAACTTCCGGCCGATCTTGTCGTTGTCGTTCCCGGCCTTGCGGCGCGCGTTCCTCACGCCCTTGTCCATCCAGGAGCGCTGCATCTGCGCCCGGTCCTGGAGCGCGGCGC
This sequence comes from Streptomyces sp. P9-2, assembly GCF_051903975.1. Taxonomy (NCBI): domain Bacteria; kingdom Bacillati; phylum Actinomycetota; class Actinomycetes; order Kitasatosporales; family Streptomycetaceae; genus Streptomyces; species Streptomyces sp. P9-2. Next base: position 6,039,820 of record NZ_CP192633.1, on the reverse strand, counting down.
GCTTGTCGGCGTACTCCTCGAACTCGTCGCGCGCGTGACGGCGGGCCACCTCGCGCTCCTCCAGATAGGCGTCGTAGCCGCCGCCGTAGAGGTTGATCTGCCGCTGGGCAAGGTCGAGTTCGAGGACCTTGGTGACCGTGCGGGAGAGGAACTCGCGGTCGTGGCTGACGACGACCGTGCCGGCGCGCAGGCCGCTCACGAACCGCTCCAGGCGCTCCAGTCCGTCCAGGTCGAGGTCGTTGGTCGGCTCGTCGAGGAGGAAGACGTCGTAGCGGGACACCAGGAGGGAGGCGAGTCCGGCGCGGGCCGCCTGGCCGCCGGAGAGGGCGGTCATCTCCTGGTCGAGGCCGACGTCGAGGCCGAGCGTGGCGGTGACCTCCTCGGCGCGCTCGTCGAGGTCGGCGCCGCCCAGGGCGAGCCAGCGCTCGAAGGCGGTGGCGTAGGCGTCGTCCGCGCCGGGGGCGCTGTCCACCAGGCCCTGGGTCGCCTCGTCCATGGCGCGCTGGGCATCGGCGACGCCGGTGCGGCGGGCCAGGAAGGCGCGCACGGTCTCGCCGGGCCGCCGCTCCGGCTCCTGCGGGAGGTGGCCGACGGTGGCGGTGGGCGGGGAGAGGCGCAGCTCGCCCTCCTCGGGCGCGGCGAGCCCGGCGAGCAGGCGCAGCAGCGTGGACTTGCCGGCGCCGTTGGCCCCGACCAGGCCGATCACGTCGCCGGGCGCGACGACGAGGTCGAGCCCGGCGAACAGGGAGCGGTCGCCGTGTCCGGCGGCGAGGTTCTTGGCGACGAGGGTGGCAGTCATCAGACCGCCGATCCTAGAGCCTCGGCGGTACCGCGAAGGCTCAGGGGCGGACGGCGGTGACCAGCACCGTTCCCGCGGTGCGGGCCACCAGGTACGCCTCGCCCTTCACCGCGGGCGGGTCCAGCGGGACACGGTGCCGGCCGGGTTCGAGGACCGCGTCGAAGAGGTCGCGGCTGCGGGCGCGGGAGAGGCGGTCGACGCGGTGCGCGGTGAGCCTGACGCGGCAGGCGGAGACCACCTCGAACTGGGCGGCGCCGTCCGCCACGGTCAGGTCAGCCAGCCGCCGGTGGTCGTCCCGGCCCGCCTCCAGGGCCTGTTCGGTCTGCGCGAGGAGCAGCGGGACGACGGGCGCGAGCGCGTCGACGCAGGGCACGTCGGCCCCGGCGCCGGCCAGCGCCAGGCGCACGGCGTCGCGCTCCCGCGCGGGGACCGAGCGGCCGAACAGCACGGCGCCGTAGGACCGGAGTTCGTCGGCGGGGACACCGTCGGCGCTCTGGGTGATGTCGGCGCCGATGCCGATGGTGCGCAGGGCGGCGGCCAGCCGGGCGAGCAGGGCCACGCGGGCGCCGATGAGCAGGACGCGGCGGCGGCTGCCGGGGAGGTCGCCGTCCAGGAGGGCGGTCAGGGCGGCGCGGTACTCGTCGCCACGGAAACGGAACGGGCCCATCCTGTGGTAGCCGTCGCGCTCCAGGTCGGCCCGGTCGCCGGTCTGCCAGGCGAAGTCCCGCCAGATGACGTCCTCGCCGTCCCGCTCGATGACGGCGGTCACGGCGCCGCAGGCGAGGTCCTCGCACTCGGGGCAGCCGTAGACGACGTACCGGCCGTCGGGCAGGGGCGCGCCCGTCTCCAGCAGCAGGCTGCGGACCTGGGCGGTGAAGAGGGACGGCGGCACGTCGGAGGCGAGCGGGGAGACGGCGTCCAGGTCGGACAGGCGGTACAGCAGCGGGCGTCCGTCGACGACGAAGTCGACGAAGTCGCGGTGCACTTGGAAGTCACCGCCGGCGAGGAGCCCCCCGGGGCGGGTCGCCGGCGCCAGGCCGAAGGTCGCGTACTCGGCAGACATGCCGTGAGTATTCCCAGCCGGGGGCGGACCCGAGCACGCGGACGGACATCCGCTACCGTCCGCCGGATGGGAAGCGAAACGGACAACGGTGTCGTGGTGGTCGGCGGCGGGGTGACCGGGCTGACCACGGCGGTGGTCCTCGCCGAGCGGGGCGTACGGGTGCGGCTGTGGACGCGGGACCCGGTCGGCGCGACCACCTCGGCGGTCGCGGGCGCCCTGTGGTGGCCGTACCGCGTCGACCCCCCGGAGGCCGCGCAGGCGTGGGCGCTGGAATCCCTCGGCGTGTACGAGGAGATGGCGCTGCGGCCGGAGGCCACGGGCGTACGGATGGTCGAGGGGGTACTGGGCGAGACGCCGATGGACGAGGTCGGCGGGTGGGCCGCCGCGCGGCTGCCGGGGCTGCGTCCGGTCACGGAGGCGGAGTACCCGGGCGGGTGGGGGCTGTGGGCGCGGCTGCCGCTGATCGACATGCCGGCGCATCTGCCGTATCTGCGGGACCGGCTGACGGCGGCGGGCGGCACGGTGGAGACGCGCGCGGTGGCGGATCTCGCGGAGGCCGACGCGCCGGTGGTGGTGAACTGCACGGGGCTGGCGGCGCGGGAGCTGGTGCCGGACCCGTCGGTGCGGCCGGTGCGGGGACAGCTGGTGGTCGTGGAGAACCCGGGGATCCGCACCTGGATGGTCACCGAGGGCGCGGACGGCTCGATGGCGTACTTCTTCCCGCAGCCGGGTCGGCTGCTGCTGGGCGGCACGGCCGAGGAGGACGTGTGGTCCGACCGGCCGGACCCGGCGACGGCGGAGGCGATCGTGCGGCGGTGCGCGGCGCTGCGGCCGGAGATCGGGAAGGCCCGTGTGCTGGAGCACCGGGTGGGGCTGCGGCCGGCTCGGGACGCGGTGCGTCTGGAGCGCACCCGGCTGCCCGACGGACGGGTGCTGGTGCACAACTACGGCCACGGCGGCGCGGGCGTCACCGTGGCCTGGGGGTGCGCCCGGGAGGCGGCGGAGCTGGCCTCGGAGTGAGGGGCGGGGCGGGCGTCGGGCGCCCGCCCCGCGTCACGGCATGTCCCTCGCCGGGGTCAGTGCTTGCCGATGGGGTCCCCCTCCACGTCCGGTCCGCGGCCGGGGCCGACGCGCAGCTCGAACTCGCCGTCGTACTTCTTGTGACCCTCGATGACGGCGAGTTCGACGGCCTCGTTGCCCATCTTGTTGCGGACGACGAGCGGGTCGTGGCGCAGGTCGCGCATGAGCGCCACGCACATGAAGATCATGACGACGACGAACGGCGCCGCGGCGAGGATGGTGAGGTTCTGCAGACCGGTCAGGGCGTCGCCCTGGCCGCTGCCGACCAGCAGCATGATGGCCGCGACCGCACCGGTGACCACGCCCCAGAACACCACGGCCCAGCGGCTGGGTTCGAGGGAGCCCTTCTGCGAGAGGGTGCCCATGACGACGGAGGCCGCGTCGGCGCCCGAGACGAAGAAGATGCCGACGAGGACCATCACCAGCAGGCTGGTGGCGGTGGCGACGGGGAACTCCTGGAGGACGGCGAAGAGCCGGCCCTCGGGGGTGGTCTCGTCCCCGAGCCGGTTCTGCTCCTGGAGTCGCATCGCCGAGCCGCCGAAGACGGCGAACCAGACGAGGCTGACGGCGCTGGGCACGAGGATGACGCCGCCGATGAACTGACGGATGGTCCGGCCGCGGCTGATGCGGGCGATGAACATGCCGACGAACGGCGTCCAGGAGATCCACCACGCCCAGTAGAAGACGGTCCAGCTGCCCAGCCAGTCGGCCACGCCCTCGCCGCCGCTGATGTCGGTGCGGCCGGCCATCTCGGGCAGGTCGCCGAGGTAGGAGAAGACGGAGGTCGGCAGCAGGTCCAGGACGAGGACGGTGGGGCCGGCGACGAACACGAACACGGCGAGGATCAGCGCCAGCACCATGTTGGTGTTGGACAGCCACTGGATGCCCTTCTCCACACCGGACACCGCGGACGCCACGAATGCCACGGTCAGCACGGCGATGATGGAGACCAGCAGACCGGTGCCGACCTTCTCCAGCCAGTTCAGCTTCTCGATGCCGGAGCCGATCTGCAGCGCGCCGAGGCCGAGGGAGGCCGCCGACCCGAAGACGGTCGCGATGATGGCGAGGACGTCGATGACCCGGCCGACGGCGCCGTTGGCGTGCTTCTCGCCGATGAGCGGGGTGAACACGGCGCTGACGGTCTGCCGGCGGCGGCGCCGGAAGGTGCTGTAGGCGATGGCGAGGCCGACCACGGCGTAGATGGCCCACGGGTGGAGCGTCCAGTGGAACAGCGTGGTGGCCATGGCCGTCGCCATCCGGTCGCCGGAGTCCTCGGGGGCGGTGCCGGGCGGCGGGGTGTCGAAGTGCGCGAGCGGCTCGCTCACGCCCCAGAACATCAGGCCGATGCCCATGCCGGCGCTGAACATCATGGCGACCCAGGACACGGTCCGGAACTCGGGCTCCTCGCCCTCGGCGCCGAGCGTGATCCGGCCGTAGCGGCTGGCGGCCAGCCACAGGGCGAAGACCACGAAGCCGGAGGCGGCCAGGACGAAGCCCCAGCCGCCGTTGTGCATCAGTCCGCCGAGCAGGTCGGTGGAGACGTCCTCCAGCGAGTCCGTCCAGACGGCTCCCCACAGGACGAAGGCCAGGGTGAGCACGGCGGTGACGCCGAAGACCACCCAGTCGGTGCGCGGCCCGTCCCGGCCGGGCAGGCCCGCTTCGGAGCCGGGCAGCGGGCCTGCCGTGGAGTCCTTGTCGCTTGGGTGGTCCTGCGTCACAGGCGGCACCTTTCGTCCGGTCCTTCGGGCGGAGAGCCCTCCTCCCGATAGGCCCTTACCACCGATGGCGCAAAATTCACCTCATCGACAGGACGTGATCGCCTCTCCTTCGGCCAGGTGGTACGTCGCGCGGCCGTCCAGAAGCAGCGGGACGAGGGCCCGCAGCGACTGCCGCAGGGGTACGAACACGCCGTTCCCGGTCTTCTGGACGCGTACGCCGTGCAGGGCCAGCTCGTCACCCACCTCCGCGTACTGACCTGCGGTGAGGCGGTAGCCGCACGGCGGGTCGGCGAGCACCTCGGAGGGTTCGGGCGTCTCGTTGTCGGCGCCTCCGAGATACACCGCGCCGCGGTCCGCGTACCCGGCGGCGCGGGCCTTCGCGGTGACGGCCTCGACCGTCCCGCGCCGCTCCGAGGAGAAACGGATCAGGCCGTTCAGGGCGGCGAGGTGGGAGTCGACCCTGCGCCGGTTGTTGAGCGCCTCGTCGGCCTTCTCGGCGTCGGTGAGCGGGTCGACGCGGCTCTCGATGAGCAGGCCGACGGCGTGCTTGATCCCGGACAGGTTGCGCAGGATGCGTTCCTGGCCGTCGCCGGCGGTCTGCCGGATCGGGTCGCCGGTGACGGGGTCGGTCCAGATGCCGTAGGTGCCGGTGGAGTACCCGGCGGCGCCTGCGGCGGGACGGACGTGGTCCTCGGACAGGGACTGCGCGACGTCGTGGACGCCGGGGTGGGTGTTGAGGTTACGCGGCCACAGGTCGAACAGGTCCTTGTCGTAGTACGGCGGGGTGGCGCCGTACTCGTGCAGGTCGTAGACGACGTCGGGCCGCTCGTCGCGGATCACGGCGGCCAGCGCGCGGCCCTCGGCGGTCTTCAGGGCGACGTGGTCGCGGTTGATGTCGACGCCGTCGCTGTTGCCCCGGGTGTCGGCGGCCCGCCCGTCGGGGTTGGCGGTGGGGACGACGAGCAGGGTCGTGCGGTCCAGGAAGCGCTTCGTCTCCCGGTCCTTGGCGTAGGCCAGGTCGCGGACCGTGGTGAGGCACGCCTCCCGGCCGGAGGGTTCGTTGCCGTGCTGGCTGCACACCAGGAGGACCTTGTTCGGGGTGCGTGCGGCGCCGATGCGGACGAGCCGCAGGGGGCGGTCCTGGGCGGTGGTGCCGATGCGGGTGACGTGGACGCGGCCGCTCGCCCGGTCGACGGTCTCCAGGAGGCGCTGTTCCTCGGGCTGGGTGGTCCAGCGGGCGCCGTGGGTGAGTTCGAAGCCGGTGCGCGGCGGGGCGGCGGTGTCGTGCGCCCCGGCGGAGGGGGCGGTGACGAGCGTGGCGGCGAGGCCCGTGAGGGCGGTGGCGGTGAGGAGCGCGGCGCGTCGTTTCATCGGGTCTCCCCCGGGACTCGGCGGGCGGTGGCGGCGGGCGGGCGGACGCCGTCCGGTGCGGTGTGCGGGGCGGTGACGGGCGGTCCGGAGGTGGCGCGGGCGAACGCGGCGGTACCGCCGACGAACGGGACCCGGGCCGAGGTGCGGGCCAGGTCGAGGGTGAGCGTCGGGGTGTCGGCCGGCGGGTCGATCAGGCCGCGGTCGGTGCCGGCGACGATCAGCGCGAGCCGGTGACCGCGGGGCACGACGTGGTCGGTGGCGGCCAGGTCGAGGGTGAGGGTGTAGCGCTTGCCGGGGACGAGCGGTTCGCCCCGGCCGGTGCCGGCGTGCTCGCCGAGGTCGGCCCAGCCGCGGCTGACGACGGTGTGGCCGACGTCGGCGGTCTTCGCGCGGGTCTCCCGGTAGCAGGAGCTGTCGCCCTCGGTGCTCGGACCCCAGCAGGTGCGCTCCGGCAAGGTGACGATGCCTTCCCCGGAGGCGGCGTAGTCGCGGATCGTGTCGGGGCCGAGGTCGACCAGGACGGCGGACAGATGGGCCGTCGGGGCGCTGGGCGTGACGCTCACGGTCACCCGGGAGGAGCCGGCCAGGCGCAGGTCGCGGGTGAGCGGGCGGGTGACGAAGCCGGCCTTCTCCGGGGTGGGGGTGTCGATGCGGGTCGCCCAGTCGGTCTCGTCCAGCGCGGGGTCGTCGGTGAAGGCCGCGGTGCCCCGGTCCTTGCGCAGGCCGAGGGTGCCGACGCCGTCCTGGGCCCCGTGTGCGGGGCGCAGGGTCGCGGCGCTCGTGCCGCGCGGGGGCCAGGCGGTGGAGGTGACCCACTGGTCGGGCGCGCGTTCGATGTCGGCGACCGGTTCACGGTCGATGCCGTTGTCGACGCCCTTGAGTTCGTGGTCGAACCAGCGGTGGAGGGTGCGCACCCACTCGGCGCGACGGAAGTCGAAGGGGTCGACGTGCCCGGTCTGGGACAGCCAGATCTTGCGCCGTACGCCGTTCTTGCCGAGGGCGTCCCACCAGGGGCCGACGTGCCGCATGCGGACGTTGAGGTCCTGCATGCCGTGCACCAGGAAGACGCTGGCGTGGACCTTCTTCGCGGCGCGGACGTAGTCGCGTTCGGTCCACAGCGGGGTGCGGTCGCCGGTGCGCGGGGCGCCGTCGACGAGTTCACGGCCGACCTCCGCGCACTTCTCGCGGGCCTCGGGCGTCTGGACGTAGCGGGCGAGCCAGTCGGGTCCTGAGTCGTAGAGCGGGGCGCCCTGGGAGAAGTAGTAGTCGTACCAGGTGGAGATGGCGGCGATGGGGACGATGGTCTTCAGTCCCTTGACGCCGGTGGCGGCGACGCCGTTGGCGATGGTGCCGTCCCAGCTCTTTCCGATCATGCCGGTGCTGCCGTCGGTCCAGTCGGCGCGCACCCGCTCGCCGCCGGTGCGGCTCGAGTACGCCTTCGCGCGGCCGTTCAGCCAGTCGACGACGGCCTTGGCGGACTGGATGTCGGAGCGGCCGCCGACGTCGATGCAGCCGTCGGAGCGGCTGGTGCCGGCGAGGTCGACGCCGACGACGGCGTAGCCGCGCGGCACGAACCAGTTGTCGTAGAACAGCGGCATCCGCACGATGTCGCCGTGTCCGTCGTAGGTCTTGGTCTGGCTCTCGTTGCCCCGCCCACAGCAGGAGTAGTACGGGCTGGCGTCCATGATGACGGGGACCTTGCGGCCCTTCCGGTCGGCCTCGCGGGGCCGGACGATGTCGACGGCGACCCGGTCGGTGCGTCCGTCGCGGTCCTCGTCGAGGCCGGTGTCCACCCAGACGGCCTCGCGAATGGCGTCGGCGTAGGAGTGGACGGGGCGGCTCTCCCGCGGTGCGGCGTCGGCCGCTGCGGGGGTGAGCAGGGTGGCCGTCAGGGCGGCGGTGGCCGCCGTCGCGAGCGTTCTCCAGGTCGTGGGGCGCGTGCGTATCGGCATGCGCCGGACGGTACTCCGGTGAACTCCGGTGCAGAAGAGGGCGTCTGACGGCCCGTGGGACCGGAGGGGGCGTCAGTCGTGGTCGTAGACCGTGACCGGTATCCCCCGCCGGACCAGGCGGTTCTCGACGAGCGGCTCGACGCGGGACCACGTGCCTCCGGCGAGGCCGCAGCCGATGCGGGGCATGTGGACCGACGCGCCGAGTTCCAGGGCGGGCCCGGCGAGGCGGTCCAGGGCCGTGTCGATGGCCTCGTAGCGGACGGGGACGCCCTTGCTGCCGGTGCGGACGCCGCGCTGGCCGACCATGTTGGCCACCCACACGTACCGCTCGGCCTGGACGAGCTGCACCGCGCCCAGGCCGAAGTCGTTGGCGGCGCGGTCGCGGTGCCAGGCGCGGTACGCCGCCTCCGGCTCGGGCCAACGGCGGGACAGGGCGAGGACGAAGCCCTTGCCCCACCCGCCGATGTCGTTGCAGACATGGGCGATGATCTTGACGCCCTTCACCGACGGAACGGTGGCGTCCCCCCGCACGTACGTGATCCCGTCCATGGCGGCACCCTACCGGCGGGCACCGACAGCGCCCCCACCCCTTTACCGCCCGGCCGCGACCTTGCGGCGGACGCCGCCGTACCAGCCGGCGACCAGCGCCACCGCGATGACCGGGACGAGCAGCAGCGTCCTGCGGCCCACCTCGGGGTCGTTCCACATCAGGACGAGGACGGACAGCAGGAAGGCGATGGTCGCGATCTCGGTGACCGGGCTGCCGGGCAGCCGGAACGACGGCCGGGTGACGAGGCCGGAGCGGGCGCGGCGGACGAACACCAGGTGGCAGATCATGATGATCACCCAGGTGCTGATGATGCCGAGCGAGGCGACGTTCAGCACGATCTCGAAGGCCTGGGCCGGCACGAGGAAGTTGAGGCCGACGCCGAGCACGCACACCGCGCAGGTCAGCAGGATGCCGCCGTAGGGCACCTGACTGCGGTTCATGCGGGCGGTGAACTTGGGCGCGGAGCCCGCCGACGCCATCGAGCGCAGGATGCGGCCCGTGGAGTAGAGGCCGGAGTTCAGGGACGACATGGCGGCCGTGAGGACGACCAGGTTCATCACGTCGCCGGCGGCCGGGACGCCGATCTTCGACAGCACGGTGACGAAGGGGCTCTCCCCCGCCGAGTACATCGAACCGGGCAGCAGCAGCGCCAGCAGGACGACGGAGCCGACGTAGAAGAGGCCGACGCGCCACATGATGGAGTTCACCGCGCGCGGGACGACCTTCTCCGGCTCGGCGGTCTCGCCCGCGGCGACGCCGACGAGCTCCAGGGCCGCGTACGCGAAGATCACGCCCTGCATCACCAGGACGACGGGCAGCACGCCGTGCGGGAGGACGCCCCCGTGGTCGGTGATCATGCTCAGGCCCGGCGTGCCGCCGCCCACCTCGTGCCGGGTGGCGAGCAGGAAGACGCCGATCAGCATGAAGGCGACGAGGGTGGCGACCTTGACGATCGCGAACCAGAACTCCATCTCGCCGAAGATCTTCACCGAGATCAGGTTCACCGCCAGCACGACCGCGAGGGCGATCAGCGCCAGCACCCACTGCGGGATGTCGGTGAACGCGCTCCAGTAGTGCGTGTAGAGCGCGATCGCGGTGATGTCGGCGATGCCGGTGGTCGACCAGTTCAGGAAGTACATCCAGCCGGCGACGTAGGCGCCCTTCTCGCCGAGGAACTCGCGCGCGTACGACACGAAGGAGCCGGACGACGGGCGGTACAGGACCAGCTCGCCCAGGGCGCGGACGACGAAGAAGGCGAAGACGCCGCAGACCAGGTAGGCCAGGGCCAGGGCGGGGCCCGCGTCGCGCAGGCGTCCTCCGGCGCCCAGGAAGAGGCCGGTGCCGATCGCGCCGCCGATGGCGATCATGTTGACGTGGCGGGCCTTGAGGTCCTTGCTGTAACCGGCGTCGCCCGCGTCGGCGGGCGTCGCGGCCGCGGTGGGGGGTGCGGCCGTTGCCGTGGTGACGGCGTCCTTGCTCACGCGTGGTTCCACTCTCTGGTGCGCACGGGCGGATCGCGCCCGGATGTCCGGATTGCTCTCGGCCGGCGCGATGTGATCACGGCACGGACCGACGGGGCACCTTTCCTGATGTGCGGGCGCGTATGCGATGGTCTGCGTCACACCGTGGGTCTCTTCACACTCCGCTCACCTCGAAGCCGGATTGACAGCGGAGGTGTCACAGCGGCAGTGGGACAGCGATACTGCTGCACATGACGACCGAGACCGAGGCCCTGACGATCGACGAGCTGGCGGCCCGGGCCGGGGTCACCGTGCGCACGGTCCGCTTCTACGGCACGAAGGGCCTGCTGCCGCCCCCGGTGCTCGGTCCCCGGCGGGTCGGCCGCTACGGCAGGGAGCACCTGGCGCGCCTGGAACTGATCGAGGAGCTGCAGAGCCGGGGTATGACCCTGGCCGCGATCGAGCGCTATCTGGCGCAGCTGCCGCCGGACCTGAGCGTCCGGGACCTGGCGGTGCAGCGGGCGGTGGTGGCGTCCTGGGCACCCCACACGGTGGAGACGGTGTCCCGGGCGGAGCTGGAGCGCCGGGCGGGGCGCGCGCTGGGCGAGGAGGAGCTGAAGCGGCTCGCGGCGATGGACGTCGTGGAGCGGGCCGGCGAGCCGGACGGGGACCTGTTCAAGGTGGACGCGGGGCTGCTGCGGCTCGGGGTGGAGCTGCTGGACGTGCCGTTGTCGCACGAGTCGGTGCTGGCCGCCCGCGCGGTGCTCACCGAGCACTCCCGCGCGGCGGCCCGTGAGCTGTCGCGGCTGCTGCGCGACGCGGTGGCGGACAAGGACGCGCACGACCGGCGGTCCCTGTCCGCGCGCATGCATCCGCTGGTGGTGCAGGCACTGCTCACCACGTTCCAGCGGTCGCTGAAGGAGGAGCTGCGGGAGTGGCTCGACGAGGACGGCTGAGCCGCCGCCCGCCGAGCCACTGCCCGTCGATCCACTGCCGCCGGGTCGGCGGGCGCCGGCTCAGCGGGCGTCGGTGAAGACCTCGCCCTTCTCCGCCTTCTCCACCAGCAGGGCGGGCGGGGTGAACCGGTCGCCGTAGCGCTCGGCCAGCTCGCGGGCGCGCGCGACGAAACCGGGCAGACCGCCCTCGTAGCCGTTGATGTACTGCAGGACGCCGCCGGTCCAGCCCGGGAAGCCGATGCCGAGGATGGAGCCGATGTTGGCGTCGGCCACCGAGGTCAGCACGCCCTCCTCCAGCAGGCGGACGGTGTCCAGCGCCTCCGAGAACAGCATCCGCTCCTGCATGTCGCGGAACGGGATGGTGTGCCCGGGCTTGGTGAAGTGCTCGCGCAGCCCCGGCCACAGCAGGCCGCGCCTGCCGTTCTCGTCGTAGTCGTAGAAGCCGGCGCCGCCGGAGCGTCCGGGGCGGCCGAACTCGTCGACCATGCGGTCCACGACCGCCTCGGCCGGGTGCGGGGTCCAGGTGCCGCCCGCCTCCTCGACGGCCCGCTGCGTCTCTCGGCGGATCTTCCGCGGCAGGGTCAGGGTCAGCTCGTCCATCAGGGAGAGCACCTTCGCCGGGTAGCCGGCCTGGGCCGCCGCCTGCTCGACCGACGCGGGCTCGATGCCCTCGCCGACCATCGCCACGCCCTCGTTGATGAAGTGGCCGATGACGCGGGAGGTGAAGAAGCCGCGGGAGTCGTTCACCACGATCGGGGTCTTCCTGATCTGGCGGACCAGGTCGAAGGCGCGCGCGAGGGCCTCCTCGCCGGTGCGCCCGCCCTTGATGATCTCGACGAGCGGCATCTTGTCGACGGGCGAGAAGAAGTGCAGCCCGATGAAGTCCTCCTGCCGCTCGACGCCCTCGGCGAGGGCGGTGATGGGCAGGGTGGAGGTGTTGGAGCAGAGCAGCGCGTCGGGCTCGACGACGTTCTGCACCTCCTGGAACACCTTGTGCTTGAGGGAGGTGTCCTCGAAGACGGCCTCGATGACCGCGTCGCAGCCGGCGAGGTCGGCGACCTCGGCGGTGGGCGTGATCCGGGCGAGGAGCGCGTCGGCCTTCTCCCGCGTGGTGCGGCCCCGGGAGACGGCCTTGGCGCACAGCTTCTCGGAGTAGCCCTTGCCCTTGAGCGCGGCCTCGAGGGAGACGTCCTTGAGGACGACGTCGATGCCGGCGCGGGCGCAGGAGTAGGCGATGCCGGCGCCCATCATGCCGGCGCCGAGGACGGCGACCTTGGTGACCTTGCGGGCGGGCACGCCCTTGGGGCGCCCTGCGCCGGAGTTGACGGCCTGGAGGTCGAAGAAGAACGCCTGGATCATGTTCTTCGACGTCTGTCCCGCGGCCAGCTCGACGAAGTAACGGGCCTCGATGACCTGCGCGGTGTCGAAGTCGACCTGGGCGCCCTCGACGGCGGCGGCCATGATGTTACGCGGGGCCGGGTAGGGGGCGCCGCCGGTCTGCTTGCGCAGGTTGGCCGGGAAGGCGGGCAGGTTGGCGGCGAACTTCGGATGCGACGGGGTGCCGCCCGGGATGCGGTAGCCGGGGCGGTCCCAGGGCTGCGCGGACTCGGGGTGGGCGTCGATGAAGGCGCGGGCCTTGGCGAGCATCTCCTCGGGGGTCTCGGCGACCTCGTCGACCAGGCCGTTCTCCAGGGCGCGGCGCGGGCTGTACTGGGTGCCCTGGAGGAGCACCTTCAGCAACGCGTCGGTGATGCCGAGCAGGCGTACGGTGCGGACGATGCCGCCGCCTCCGGGGAGCAGGCCCAGGGTGACCTCCGGGCAGCCGATCTTGGAGCCGGGGGCGTCGAGGGCGACGCGGTGGTGGCAGGCCAGGGCGATCTCGTAACCGCCGCCGAGGGCCGCGCCGTTGAGGGCGGCGACGACCGGCTTGCCCAGGGTCTCCATGCGGCGCAGCTGGCGCTTGAAGGCCAGGCCGCCGTCGTACAGGTCCTGAGCGGTGTCGGGCGTGACCCGGATCAGGTCGCGCAGGTCGCCGCCGGCGAAGAAGGTCTTCTTGGCGGAGGTGAGGATGACGCCGCGGATGGAGTCCTTCTCGGCCTCCAGGCGGTCGGTGATCGCGGCGAAGGAGTCGCGGAACGCCTTGTTGACGGTGTTCGCGGACTGGTTGGGGTCGTCGAGGACGAGGGTGACGACGCCGGTGTCGTCCTGCTCCCAGCGGATGGTGGTGGACTCGCTGCTCATGGGGGTGTGCTCCAGGTGATCCGTCGGGAGGGGGTCAGATGCGCTCGACGATGGTGGCGATGCCCATGCCGCCGCCGACGCAGAGCGTGGCGAGCCCGTAGCGCTTGTCCTGGCGCTCCAGTTCGTCGACGAGGGTGCCGAGGATCATCGCGCCGGTCGCGCCGAGCGGGTGGCCCAGGGCGATGGCGCCGCCGTTGACGTTGACCTTGTCGAGCGACAGGCCCATGTCCTTCACGAAGCGCAGCACGACCGCGGCGAACGCCTCGTTGATCTCCACGAGGTCGATGTCGTCGATGGTCAACCCGGCCTTGGCGAGCGCCTTGCGGGTGGCGGGCGCGGGTCCGGTGAGCATGATGGTCGGCTCGGAGCCGGAGACGGCGGCGGAGACGATGCGGGCGCGCGGGGTGAGGCCGTAGCGCTCGCCGACCTCCTTGGAGCCGACCGCGACGAGGGCGGCGCCGTCGACGATGCCGGAGGAGTTGCCCGCGTGGTGGACGTGGTCGATCTTCTCGACCCAGTGGTACTGCTGGAGCGCGACGGCGTCGAAGCCGCCCAGTTCGCCGATGTCCGCGAAGGACGGCTTGAGCTTGCCCAGGGAGTCGGCGGTGGTGCCGGGGCGCAGGTGCTCGTCGTGGTCGAGGACGACGAGGCCGCTGCGGTCCTTCACCGGGACGACGGAGCGCCCGAAGCGGTTCTCCTTCCAGGCGGTCGCGGCGCGCTCCTGGGAGAGGGCGGCGTACTCGTCGACGTCGCGGCGGGAGAAGCCCTCGATGGTGGCGATGAGGTCGGCGCCGATGCCCTGCGGCACGAAGTTGACCTCGAGGTTGGTCATCGGGTCGTTGAACCAGGCGCCGCCGTCGGAGGCCATCGGGACGCGGGACATGGACTCCACGCCGCCCGCGAGGACGAGGTCCTCCCAGCCCGAACGGACCTTCATCGCGGCCAGGTTGACGGCTTCCAGGCCGGAGGCGCAGAAGCGGTTCTCCTGGACGCCGGCCACCGTGTCGGGCAGGCCCGCGGCGATGGCGGCGACGCGGGCGATGTCGGAGCCCTGGTCGCCGACCGGGCCGACGACGCCGAGGACGATGTCGTCGACGGCGGCCGGGTCGAGCCCGGGGAAGCGGTCACGGATCTCGTGGATGAGTCCGACGACCAGGTCGATGGGCTTGGTGCCGTGCAGGGCGCCGTTCGCCTTGCCGCGTCCGCGCGGGGTGCGGATCGCGTCGTACACATACGCTTCGGTGCTCACGAGGAGGCCTTTCGCTGAGGGTTCGAGGGCGGGGACACCAGGCCGGGTACGCCCCAGTCTCGGGCCACGTCCTCGGTGTCGGCGCCCGGCCGGGCGGGCCCGGTGCGGACGGTGGCGGGCGTCGCGGAGAACCGCGGCGCGGGGGCGGGCTGGGTGATGCCCGCGTGGTCGGTGAAGGTGGAGCGGGCGGCGAGGTGCGGGTGGTGCGGGGCCTCGCGCAGCGACAGCACCGGCGCCACGCACGCGTCGGTGCCCTCGAAGACGGCCGTCCAGTCGTCGCGCGTGCGGGAGGCGAACCGCTCGGCGACCTTGGCACGCAGCTCGGGCCAGCGGGTGACGTCGGCGTGCGCCCCCGCGAGTTCGGTGAGGTCCAGCAGGCGCAGGAACTCCGCGTAGAACCGGGGCTCCAGCGCGCCGACGGCCATGTGTCCGCCGTCGGCGGTCCCGTAGGTGCCGTAGTAGGGGCAGCCGCCGTCGAGGAGGTTGACGCCGCGGCGGTCCTGCCAGACGCCGGCGGCGAGCATGCCGTGGATCATCGAGGTGAGGTGGGCGGTGCCGTCCACGATGGCGGCGTCGACGACCTGTCCGGCGCCGGTGGCGCGGGCGTGGTGCAGGGCGGCGAGGACGCCCACGACCAGGTAGAGGGATCCGCCCGCGTAGTCGCCGAGGAGGTTGGCGGGGGCGACCGGGGGCCGGCCGGGCTCGCCGGTCATGCCGAGGGCTCCGGTGACGGCGATGTAGCCGATGTCGTGTCCTGCGCGGTCGGCGAGGGGGCCTTCCTGCCCCCAGCCGGTCATCCGGCCGTACACCAGCCGGGGGTTGCGGGCCCGGCAGTCCTCGGGACCGACGCCGAGCCGCTCGGCGACACCGGGGCGGTAACCCTCGATCAGGATGTCGGCGCGCTCGGCGAGGTCGAGGACGTGCTTCACGCCGTCGGCGGTCTTGAGGTCGACGATCACCGAGCGCTTGTTGCGGTTGGTGACGTCCCGGGCGGGGTCGATGCCGAGTCCGGGGCCGCCGGGACGGTCGACGCGTACGACGTCGGCGCCCAGGTCGGCGAGGAGCATGGCCGCGAAAGGGCCGGGGCCGATCCCGGCCAGCTCGACCACGCGCACGCCGGTGAGCGGGCCGTGGTCCGGCGCCGTCGCCTCCGTCATCGAGCCCCCATCGACTGTGACACTGTTGGTGTAACACCTGCGATGTTAAGAAGGTCGCGGACCCGGCACAAGGGGAGGCGAGCAAGCGCTTGGCCAGAGTAGCCGGAGCGGGGCTTGGACCGTGTGCGGCGGGGCGCCGAGGCGGCGGTGACGGGGCCCGGAATGCGGGTCCGCACCGGCGTGCCGGCGGGCCTCCTGGTGCGCCGGGGCGGCTTCCGCCCGGCCGGCTCGGCCTTCCGCGGGTCGAGTGGCGACCATCCGGCGGCCGGGGGCGGCCTTCCGCCGACCCTGGAGCGGTCCCGCAGTGGGCAGGGGCGGCCTTCCGCCGACCGGGGCGGCCTTCCGCCGGCCGGGGGGCGGGTCCCACGGCGGGCAGAGGCGGCCTCCACGGGCCGGGTACCGGTCCCGCAGCGGACCGAGGCGGCCACCGCGGGCCGGGCAACGGCTTCCGCCGGCCGGGGCAGCCCTGCGCCGGCCGGGGGGCGGGTCCCACGGCGGGCAGAGGCGGCCTCCACGGGCCGGGTACCGCTCCCGCAGCGGACCGAGGCGGCCACCGCGGGCCGGGCAACGGCTTCCGCCGGCCGGGGCAGCCCTGCGCCGGCCGGGGGGCGGGTCCCACGGCGGGCAGAGGCGGCCTCCACGGGCCGGCCGGCTGTCGTGCGGCGCCCCGGCGCAGGGCGGCTCAGCGGACCGTCCGTTCCACTGTCCGGGCGTCCAGCTCGGCCACCCGTCGCTTCGTGGCGACCGTGCGGTAGCTTTCCTCCACCCAGTCGCACAGCAGCTCCGCCGACGGGGAGCCCGCGGGCTCCAGCGGGACGCGCACCCAGCCGGCCTTGCCCAGGCCGTACCCGGCGGGCTCGGCGCCCGGGCAGGCCAGCGCGTGGGCGTGCGCCGTCTCGTCCGTCAGCTTCACGGTGGCCCCGAGCGGGTGACTCCCGTCGTCCACGCCGAGGAAGACGAACACCTTCCGGTCGACCTTCGCGACCGTCTCGCCCCAGGGGTGCTCCTCGACGGCGCCCGGCAGGCGCAGCGCCCAGTCGCGCACTTTCTCCCACTTCCGCAGGGCGTTCCGTGGCACGGCCATCGCTTTCCTCCGGGCTCGTCGTCGGGCTCCGCACCCCTCACGCTAGCCTCGGCCACCGACAGCGGCGCGGCTGCACGACCAAGGGGTGTCATGAGCAGGCTGAGCAGGACGGACCGTCCGTACGACATCGTGCTCTTCGGAGCGACCGGTTTCGCCGGGACGCTGACCGCGGAGTATCTGGCCGCCCATGCGCCGGAGGGCCTGCGCTGGGCCGTCGCGGGCCGCAGCGAGCGGAAGCTGGAGGAGCTGCGGGAGCGGTTGCCCGGCGGCGAGAAGGCGGGCGTGCTGCGGGCGGACGTGTCCGAGCCGGCCACGGTCCGCGCCCTCGCCGAGCAGGCGCGGGTGGTCGCCACCACGGTGGGGCCCTACGTGGAGTACGGCGAGGAACTCGTCGCCGCCTGCGCGGACACCGGCGCGGACTACGTCGACCTGACGGGTGAGCCGGAGTTCGTGGACCTGATGTACGTCCGCCACGACTCCCGCGCGCGGGAGACGGGGGCGCGGCTGGTGCACGCCTGCGGCTTCGACTCGGTGCCGCACGACCTGGGCGCGTACTTCACGGTGCGGCAGCTGCCGGAGGACGTGCCGCTGACGGTCGACGGGTACGTCACCGCCGACGCGGCCTTCTCGGGCGGCACGTTCGCCTCGGCGCTGAACCAGTTCGCCCGGCCGGGCGCGCTGCGGGCCGCCGCGCGGGACCGCCGGCGTCACGAGCCACGGCTGGTGGGCCGCCGCGTCTCGGCCCCGGCGGGCGCCCCGCGCTACGCGCCGGAGGTGGACGCCTGGGCGCTGCCCCTGCCGACGATCGACGGCCAGATCGTGCGCCGCTCGGCGAAGGCGCTGGCCCGCTACGGCCCGGACTTCCGCTACCGCCACTACGCGGCGGTGCGCAGCCTGCCGGTCGCCCTGGGCGGGGTGGCCGCGGTGGGCACGCTGGTCGCGGCGGCCCAGGTCCCGCCGCTGCGCCGTGCCCTGTCAGCCCGCCTCGAGCCGGGCGACGGCCCGAGCCCCGAGAAGCGGGCGCGCAGCTGGTTCACGGTCCGCTTCGTCGGCGAGGGCGGCGGCCGCCGGGTGTACACGGAGGTCTCGGGCGGCGACCCGGGTTACGACGAGACGGCGAAGATGCTCGCGGAGAGCGCGCTGTCCCTCGCGTTCGACGACCTGCCCCTGACATCGGGCCAGGTCACGACGGCGGTGGCGATGGGCGACGCACTGATCGGCCGCCTTCAGGAGGCGGGGATCCGGTTCCGGGTGGCGGCGGTGCGCTGAGGGGTGCGCGGCGCGCGGCTGTCCGGCGCGGGTCGGGGCGGGTGGCACGGGGGCGTGGCGGTCCCCCGCCCAGCTCGGCGCGCGGTGACCAGCGTCTGCGGGGCAGTGCGCTCGACAGCCGGGCCGCCTTCCGCTCCGGCGGGCCGCCTTCCGCTCCGGCGGGCCGCCGGGGCCGTCGGGGATGGGCGACTGCCGGCGATTCGCTGGGCGTTGACGGGCGAGTGGTGCGTCCGGGCTGCCCGCAGGGCGTCGCGCCCCCGGACGGGCACCGCCCACGCCCGGGTCACAGTGGCCAGGTGATCAGCGTGTAGATCATGCCCGCCACCCAGCCCACTCCCGCCAGCACCGCCAGGGACAGGCCCAGTGTGACGGCTCGGGCGGTGGGGCGCGTGGGCGTGGGACGGGGGCGGGTCGTGCGGCGTGTCGGCATGCGAACACCCTGCCGACCTAGCGGTGTTCGGGCATCCGTACGCGTACTCAGTCCGCCGTGAGTGCCCGTGCTGCCTCGCGGAGGGCGCGGCGGCACAGGGCGTCCGCCCTGCGGGTGGTCTCGGGGAGGCGGTAGGCGGGGGCCAGGGCGAGGGTGTGGGCGCAGGCGTTGTCCAGGCTCACCCGGTGGCCCACCGAGACGAACACCAGTTTGACGGCGTCACGGGTGCGCAGCGCGCGGCCCACCTCCTCGGTGCCGGCGAGCAGCGGGGCGGTGCTGCCGCGCGGGGCGGCGGGCTCGTCGTAGGTGAAGGTGAAGGGGTTCTTGGCCACGCCGATCGTCGGGAGTCCGGTGAGGACGCCGAGGTGGCCGGCGAGGCCGAAGCGGCGCGGGTGAGCGCGGCCGTAGCCGTCGCAGACCACCAGGCCGGGCGCGCAGGGCAGCGCCTTCAGGGCGGCCAGCACCGTGGGGATCTCGCGGAAGGCGAGGAGTCCGGGCACGTAGGGGAAGGAGACCCGGCCGACCGCCGTGGACTCGGCGACGACGGCCAAGGTCGCCGCGTCCAGCACGACGGCCGCCGCGACGACCACGTCCCGCTCGTCGTCGTAGGCGACGTCGACGCCGGTGACGTGGCCGGTGCCGGGCGGCGGCCCCGGTTCGTCGAGCACCACCTTCGCGCGGAGCGCGTCCTGGACGGCGCGGGCCTCTTCCTCGGTGGCCGGCCACCCGGCCGGTGTGCGTACGGTCGTCATGGTCCCCCAGAGCCTAGGGGCGGGGCGCTCCGCGCGGTGGCGCGGGGCTCACTTGCCGAGCGCCCGCTGCAGCTGCCCCTTGTTCATGCTCGAACGGCCCTCGATGTTCCGCTTCTTGGCCTCTTCGTAGAGCTGGTCGCGGGTCGGGCCCTGGGATCCCTTGCCGGACCGCTGGCCGCCGCGCCTGCCGGAGGACATGTCCTGCGTCGACGTCCGGCTGGCCGTCTTCGACTCGCCGGACCGGGCGCGTTCCTTGTTCACCGTCCGGGCGGCGATCTCCTTGGCGCGCCCGGTGCTCTCGCCCCGGTCCTTCGCGCTCTCCTTGATGTGCTCGTACTGACGCTCCCGCTTGGGGCTGGAACCGCGTGGCATGTCCGCTCACTTTCTCTCGCGCTCGGCGAGCGCTCGGTCGCGTACAGCGGTCGGGTACCCCGGCCCGCGGGATCCAGTGCCGCCGGCCCGCGTCACTGCTCCAGTCGGGCGACCCTGCCCTTCTCCCCCGCCGCCCAGCAGCCCTGGTCGGGCGTGCAGTCGACGGTGTCGTACGAGCCGGTGTCGACGGTGCGCCAGGTGCGGCCGCCGTCGGTGGTGAGGTCGGTGCCGGTGGGGCCGACGGCGAGGGCGGCGGTGCGGCTGTGCGGGAGCCAGGCGGCGCCGGAGCGGTAGGCGGGCGGGGAGCCGGCGGCCGGGCGCCAGGTGCGGCCGCCGTCGGCGGTGCGGGCGGCGGCGTCGGGCGAGGGCAGGCCGGGGGTGAAGTCGCCGCCGACGGCGAGACCGTGGTGGCGGTCGCGGAAGGCGAGGGCGAAGACGCCGCGCGCCGGGTCCCCGGCGGGGATCGGGGTGTCGGTGGCCGTCCAGGTGCGGCCGCGGTCGGCGGAGTGCAGCACGCGGGCCCGGTGCGCTCCCCCGGTGGCCAGCCAGACGTCCTTCGGCCCGGACGACACCAGGCACTGGCCGCTCGCGGCGAACCCGGCCTCGCCCTCCAGCGCCGGGGGCATGCCGGTGTCGGGCAGCACGGTCCAGGAACGGCCACCGTCGCGGGTGGACAGGATGCGGAACTTCCCGTCCACGGGGTCGCTCATGGCGAGCCCGTGGCGGTGGTCGAAGAAGGTGACGCAGTCGTAGAAGGCGCGGGGGTCGGGGTTGCGGAAGGTCTCGGTCCAGGTGGTTCCGCCGTCGTCGGTGCGGTAGACGCGGGAGTCCTCGCCCTCCCCGATGGCCAGCACCACGGCCCTGCGCGCGTCGAACGCCTCGACGTCCCGGAACTGCAACTCCTCCGCACCGGGCGGCGACACGTCCCGCCAGGTCCGTCCGCCGTCGGTGGTGCGCAGCACGGTGCCGAGGGATCCGGCCACCCACGCGGTGTCCCGGCTGACGGCGGCCAGACCTCGGAACCGCGCGTCGGGGGCGCCGGTGTCCTTCAACGACCAGTGCGGGGCGCTCTTTTCGCCGTCCGGTCCGTGTGCCTGGGCCGGTACGGCGGTGAGCGCGGCGAGTGCCGCGACGCCCGCCGCTGCCGCGGTCACCCGCCGCAGTCCCCGCCCCGTCCGTCCCGCGGTTCCCGCCCGTCGCGTACTTCCCCAGCACCTCATGGCGGGCGAAGCTAGCCCACAGGCGGGGAGCCGTCCAGAGCGCCCGCCGGCGGGGGCGGCCCCAAGTGGCCCGTGCGGAACGGGAGGAGAGACGTGTCACTCGGGTGCATGAAGGCGGTGACAGAGGTCACTAGCACTCCATGCGCACGGAATGGCCGATTCCAGCGTCTCTTCCAGTAGCCGACAGACATGAACCGCCCGGAAGCCAGCCCAGCCGTCACGAGGGAGCAAGGCGTTGTCCACCGTCATCGAGCAGTCCGTAGAGGCCCGCCTGGTCGCAGCAGCGCCGCGGATGGCCGACATCCCCGCCACGCTGCACTACGACGGCGACGACCCGTTCGCCGTCCGCATGACCTTCCCCGCGCCCGCGACGCTCGAAGGCGTCGACGTGTGCTGGACGTTCGCCCGCGACCTGCTCGCGGCGGGCATGGAGTCCCCGGAGGGCGACGGCGACGTCCGGGTCCGCCCGTACGGCTACGACCGCACGGTGCTTGAGTTCCACGCCCCGGAGGGCACGGCGGTGATCCACGTCCGCTCCGGCGAACTGCGCCGCTTCCTGGAGGCCACGAGCGAACTCGTCCCCACGGGCCTCGAGCACCTCCGCCTCGACCTGGACCACGACCTGGCGGAACTGATGCGGGACGCGTAGGCCCGCGCAGGCACGCGGCGAACGGCCAGGCACCCCGGGTGACGCGGGGTGCCTGGCCGTTCGCCGTTGCGGGGCTTCAGCGGCCCTTGGGCAGCGCCGGCGCCGCGTCCCTCAGGCCCGCTTCCAGTTCGTGGAGGAGGCCCGCGAGAGCGGGGGCCATCGGCACCGTCGGCAAGGTGCCCGAGGACGCGATCGGGAGGTCGGCTGCCGCCGCGAGGGTGAGGACCGTCGCCGTGGTCTCGTCAGGGGTGACCGCGCCCGACAGGACCTCCCGGGCCTCCGCCCGGAGGGCGTCCGCGCGGGCCGTGTCCGCGAGAACGTGGTCCACCGACGGGAACACGCCGAGCACCCGGTGCTTCTCGGCCCGCAGCACCCCCTCGGCGACCAGGTGTTCGCGGACCGCGTCCAGGGTGTGGCGGGCGTGCAGCGTCACCCAGGTGCGCCAGCCGTGCGGGAAGGACTCGCTGACCAGTTCGAGGAGCCCGTCCAGGGCCGGGTCACCGGTGCGGGAGTCCAGGTCGCGCGGGGTCGCGATGCCGTCGTCGTCGACCAGCAGGCCACGGCGTGCGAGATCGGCCAGGGCGCCGGCCCGCACCACGGGGGCGGCCCGGGTGGGGTCGAGGTCCCAGGCCAGCAGGCACAGGCGGGCCGGCAGGGAGAGCGGGCCGTTGGGCACGAGGCCTCCTCGGTGCGGGGACACGGGGTCCACGGTGCCAACAAACGCGTTGACGGCCGGTGGGGCCGCGCGTAACGTCGTCGGCGGTTCTGTTGCCGTCGATGGGAGAAGGACGTTGCTCGTCTGAGGTTCTGAGACACCGCCTCACACCGCTCAGGTGTGTGCGCCGCGTGCGACCTCGGCGTTCGAGCCGTCCTTGCGGTCCCTCCGCAACGGGGCTTTTCTCATGCCACGGATCTCCTCCCCGGCTGCCGGTCGTCGTCCCGCGGTGTCTCGATACGCGTGTGCCCCTGATCGAACCGTGCAACCGCGGAGGCCCGCATGTCAGCTTCACTCACCTGTCACTCCCTCTCCTTCACCTGGCCCGACGGCGCCGTCGTCTTCGAGGACCTCGACGCGGCCTTCGGCCCGGGCCGCACCGGCCTCGTCGGACTCAACGGCTCCGGCAAGTCGACCCTGCTCAAGCTGATCGCCGGGGAGCTCACCCCCACGGAGGGCTCCGTCAAGGTGTCCGGCGAGGTGGGCCGGCTGCCGCAGACCGTCACGCTGGACACCGCGCTGCGGGTCGACGAGGCCCTCGGCATCGCCGAGAAGCGGGCCGCGCTGCACGCCATCGAGGCGGGCGACGTGGCGGAGGAGCACTTCGAGACCGTCGGCGACGACTGGGACGTCGAGGAGCGCGCCCTCGCCACCCTCGGCGAACTGGGTCTCGGCCACATCGGCCTGGACCGCACCGTCGGCGAGGTGTCCGGCGGCGAATCGGTCATGCTGCGGCTGGCCGCGCTGCTGCTGAGCCGTCCCGACGTGCTGCTGCTCGACGAACCCACCAACAACCTCGACCTGTACGCCCGCAGACGCCTCTACGCGGCCGTCGAGAGCTGGCAGGGCGTTCTGGTCGTGGTCAGCCACGACCGGGAACTGCTCGACCTGGTCGACCAGATCGCCGAGCTGCGCCCGGGCGGCATCCACTGGTACGGCGGCAACTACACCGCGTACGAGGAGGCCCTCGCCGTGGAGCAGGAGGCGGCGGAACGCATGGTGCGCGTCGCCGAGGCCGACCTGCGCAAGCAGAAACGCGAACTGACCGAGGCCCAGGTCAAGCTGGCCCGCCGCAAGCGGTACGGCCAGAAGATGTTCGAGCAGAAACGCGAACCGAAGATCGTCATGGGTGCGCGCAAGCGCGCGGCGCAGGTCTCCGCCGGCAAGCACCGCATCATGCACGAGGAGAAGCTCGCCGAGGCCAGGGAGCGGCTCGACGACGCGGTGGAGGCGGTGCGGGACGACGACGAGATCCGCGTCGACCTGCCGTACACCGCCGTGCCGCCGGGGCGCCAGGTCCTCACCCTGATGGACCTGGAGCCGGCGTACGGCGCCCGGGTGAAGGGCCTCGATCTGCGGGGTCCGGAGCGGGTGGCTCTGATCGGGCGGAACGGCGCCGGGAAGACGACGCTGCTGCGCACGATCGCCGGGGAGCTGCCCCCGGTGTCGGGCGAGGCGACGGCGCACGTCCCGTTGCGGTTCCTGCCGCAGCGGCTCGACGTCCTCGACCCGGAGCTGACGGTGGCGGAGAACGTGGCCCGGTTCGCACCGGGCGCCACCAACAACCGGATCCGGGCGCGGCTGGCCCGCTTCCTGTTCCGGGGCGCCCGCGCCGATCAGCGGGCGGCCACCCTGTCCGGCGGCGAGCGCTTCCGGGCGACCCTGGCGGCGCTGATGCTGGCGGAGCCCGCGCCGCAGCTGCTGATGCTGGACGAGCCGACGAACAACCTGGACATGGCGAGCGTCCGGCAGCTCACCACGGCGCTGGAGTCGTTCGAGGGGGCGCTGGTCGTGGCCAGTCACGACCTGCCGTTCCTGGAGTCGATCGGCATCACGCGCTGGCTGATGGTGGAGGGAGGAGAGGTGAAGGAAATCGCGCCGGAAGCTGTCGGGGATTCCGCCTAGCGTCGGCGGTGTGACGCGGGCGCTGGAGCACCTGACGCCGGTGATCGTCGTCGACCAGCGGCCGGCCGGCGGCCACTCCCGGTCGACGGTGGGCACGATGACGGACGTGCGCTCGGTGCTGCGGGTGCTGTTCTCCCGGCACGGCGCCCCGAGCGCGGGCCCGGCGACCGCGTACTCGTTCAACGACCCGTCCGGCTTGTGTCCCGGCTGCGACGGTCACCGTGCAGGGCACGGGCACACCCGGACCACCGACCACGAGGGACTGGCCGACCGGTTTGAACGGGTCGATCCGGAAGGGGACTTGGAGGGGATGAGTCAGAAGGCCCTTGATCTGGTCGGGAGTTCCTTGCCGAAGGCGTCCACCCGGCTGCGGCGGCGCACGGCTGAACGAGGCGGCGACGGCCTCCCGGACCGACGGGCACGACATCGCCGGCCTCTCCGCGATGCGGGTGTGCGACCTGATCCGGTGCTGCGGGAGATCGACGACCCGGTGGCCGGGCCGGTCGCCGCGCCGGAGCGGATCGACCGCATCGGCCTCGGCTGTCTCTCCCTCGACCGGGAGACGCCCACGCTCTCCGGGGGGGCGAGGGCCGGCGGCTGAAGACCGTACGGCACCTGGGCTCCAGGGTGTCCGGGATGACGTACGTCTTCGACGAGCCGAGCGTCGGGCTGCACCCGGGGGACGTGCACCGGCTGGGCGAACTCCTGCCGCGGCTGCGGGACGAGGGCAACACCGGTGCTGGTCGTCGAGCACGACCCGGACGTCGTCGCGCCGGCCGACCACGTCGTCGGCGAGTGCGTACGGCGACGGCTGCGCGCGCTGCGGGACGTCGGTCCCACCTACCTCACGCCCGGCCGGCCGCTGTCCCTGTCCACGCTGTCCGGCGGGGAGCGGCAGCGGCTGAAGCTGGCCACGCGGCTGCACCGGGACGGCGCGGTGTTCGTGCTGGACGAGCCGACGACCGGGCCGCACATGGCGGACGTGGACGGGCTGCTGGACCGGCTGGTGGACGCGGGAAGCACGGTGGTCGTGGTCGAGCACAGCCTCCAGGTGGTGGCGCACGTGGACCATGAGGTCGACCTGGGGCCCGGCGGCGGGCGGGACGGCGGCCGGGTGGTGTTCGAGGGGACGCCGGCCGAGCTGCTGCGGGCTCCGGGGTCGTACACCGGGGAGCGTCTGCGGCGGGCCGGGGGCTGAACCGGGTTACCCGTGGTACATCTCATCGGGCCCCGGGGTGGTCCCCTCGGGCGGCGGACTGCATGATGGCGGGGCCGGGGCCCGTGGCCGGCCGGCCCCGTGCGGGCCAAGAGGCCCGCGACCATCAGCACGCCCGATCCTGAAAGGCGAACCCGTGCCCAGCAAGAAGGCCCTCGTCCGCCGTCCCGCGCCCTGCCTCGCCGAAGGGCTGGTGACCCATGCCGAGCGGGAGGAGGTGGACGTCGACCGCGCCGTGCGGCAGTGGGAGGCGTACACCGAGGCGTTGCGGGCGCACGGCTGGGAGACCGTCGAGGTGGACCCGGCCGACGACTGCCCGGACTCCGTGTTCGTCGAGGACACGGTGGTGATGTTCCGCAACGTGGCGCTGATCGCCCGCTCCGGCGCGGAGTCGCGGCGTGCGGAGACCCTCGGGGTCGAGGAGGCCGTGGCGTCCCTGGGCTGCTCGGTGAACTGGGTGTGGGAGCCGGGCACGCTGGACGGCGGCGACGTCCTGAAGATCGGCGACACGGTGTACGTGGGCCGCGGCGGGCGCACCAACGCGGCCGGGGTGCAGCAGGTGCGGGCGGCGTTCGAGCCGCTGGGCGCGCGGGTGGTGGCCGTGCCGGTCGCGAAGGTGCTGCATCTGAAGTCGGCGGTCACGGCGCTGCCCGACGGGACGGTCGTCGGGCACATCCCGTACATGGACGCGCCGTCGCTGTTCCCGCGGTTCCTGCCGGTGCCGGAGCCGTCCGGGGCGCACGTGGTGTGCCTCGGCGGCGACAAGCTGCTGATGGCGGCGAGCGCCCCGAAGACGGCGGAGCTGTTCGCGGACCTCGGCTACGAGCCGGTGCCGGTGGACGTCGGCGAGTTCGAGAAGCTCGAGGGCTGCGTGACCTGCCTGTCGGTGCGGCTGCGGGACCTGTACGCCTGACCGGACTCCAGGGGGCGGAAAGCTTCGCTGGTCAGCGGCCTTTACGGCGCCCTTAGCCTACGGCTTCGTAACCTACGGGTACGTAGCCTACGATGCCGTAGGTTGTCCGGCACCGCTCGCCGGCACGTCCACATGTCCCCGTCCCCCTGGAGCCACCCGTGACACTCACTCCTGCCCACATCGGCAGCCCCTCCGTCTGGACCGACGCCCGGCTGCTGTACGCGCTGGAGGAAGTGGTCGAGAAGGAACTCAACCGGCATCTGAAGGTCGCCAAGGACTGGATGCCGCACGAGTACGTGCCGTGGAGCGACGGGCGCAACTTCCCGGGCTTCTTCGAGGACGGCGAGGCCTGGGACAAGGAGCAGTCGAAGGTCACCGAGGTCGGCCGCATCGCGCTCGTGGTGAACCTGCTGACGGAGGACAACCTCCCCAGCTACCACCACGAGATCGCCTCCCTGTTCGGCCGCGACGGCGCCTGGGGCACCTGGGTGCACCGCTGGACCGCCGAGGAGGGCCGCCACGGCATCGTGATGCGCGACTACCTGCTCGCCTCGCGCGCCGTGGACCCGGACAAGCTCGAGCAGTTCCGCATGGCGCACATGAGCGAGGGCTTCGAGTCGGACAACCGGCACTCGATGCTGCACTCCGTCGCCTACGTGGCCTTCCAGGAGCTGGCCACCCGCATCTCGCACCGCAACACCGGCCACCAGTCCGGCGACCCGGTCTGCGACCGCATGCTGGCGCGGATCGCGACCGACGAGAACCTGCACATGGTGTTCTACCGGAACCTGCTGAAGGCGGCGTTCGAGCTCGCCCCCGACCTGACGATGCAGGCCGTGCGCGACGTGGTGGTCAACTTCCGCATGCCCGGCCACAGCATCCCCGGCTTCGAACGGGCGGCCGCGCAGATGGCCATCGGCGAGGTCTACAACCTGCGCATCCACCACGACGACGTGCTGCAGCCGGTGCTGCGCTTCCTGAAGATCATGGAGATCGACGGGCTGGGCCCGGAGGGCCTCAAGGCGCAGGAGGAGCTCGGTCTGTTCCTCGGCGGGCTGGACTCCGAGGCGCGCAAGTTCGACGAGAAGCTCGCCGCCCGCAAGGCCCGCATGGCGGCCCGCGCCGCCGGCTGAGGCTTATCCGCCGGGGCGGTGCTGGCGGGAGTCGGTGCGCCGCAGGGCGTGGCGTTCCTTCTCCGACAGGCCGCCCCACACGCCGAAGCGCATGTCGTGCGTGAGGGCGTACTCCAGGCAGGTCGCGCGGATCGGGCACAGGCCGCAGATGCGCTTGGCCTCACGGACCGAGCTGCCGGGCTCGGGGAAGAAGAAGTCTCCCCCGGTCTGCGCGCACAGCGCCTCCTCCTGCCAGGCGAGGTCGGGCGGCGTCAATGTGTCGGTGTGCATGGCCGGAAGCGTGCCCGAGCGGGAAAAACGTTCGATCAACGCGGCATCAACGCCGGGCCCCGGGGCGGCGGCCCCGGCCCGGCGGGACCCGCGCGGCGGCCACGATGATGAGGCCGTGCGCCCCGGCCGCGCACGGCGGCGCGCCGGGCGTCAGGTCTCGCGCGGGTCGCCCCTGAGCACCGCGAAGCGCGCGCCGTACGGATCCTCCAGGCGGGCCAGCCGGCCCACCCCGGGGACCGAGGTCGGGGGCATCCGCACGCGTCCGCCCAGCTCGACGGCGCGCGCGGCCACGGCGTCCGGGTCCTCGGCGCCGATGTACGGCAGCCAGTGCGGCCGGTTCTCCGCCGCCTCCACGGGGTCGTCGGCGAGCGGCACCATCCCGCCGAACGCGCCCTCCTCCCCTGTCCCCTGCGGGCTGAGGGTCGTGTAGACGCCACCGGGGAAGCTCACCGCGGACGTCTCCCAGCCGAGGACCGCGTGGTAGAAGGCGGCGGCGCGGGCGATGTCCGGCGTGTACAGCTCGGCCCAGCAGAGGCTGCCCGCCTCGCCCGCCGAGTCCAGTCCTTCGCGCCTGCCCGGCTGCCACACGCCGAAGGCGGCGCCCATCTGGTCGGCGAGGACCGCCGACCGGCCCTGCTCCCCCACGGTGACCGGCGGGGCCTGCACGCTTCCCCGGGCCGTGCGGACCGCGTCGGCGGTGGCGTCGGCGTCGGAGCTGCGGAAGTACACGGTCCAGGCGGCCGGGTCCTGGTCGCCGCCGATCGGGCCGCAGCCCGCGACGATCCGGCCCGCCCGCTCGAGGAAGCCGTAGCCGCCGCCCTCGGGTCCCGCGGGACGGTACGACCAGCCGAAAAGGGCTCGGTAGAAGGACGCGGCGCCCTCGGGGTCGGGCGCGGTGACGTCGATCCAGCAGGGCGCGCCGTCGACGAAGCGGGTGGTGAGCATGGTGCCTCCAGAGGGGAGTCCCGTCGCCTGCTCCGCCGAGTCTTCCACCCCCCACCGACAATCACCGGGACGGCACCCGGACGGCCCACGGCCGATCGAGCAGGGCACGGCCGGCGGATCATGCGGCGGACGTGGGGCCTGGCACGCCCGCCCCCACCCCGAACCGGCGTGGAGCCCCGGCAGCGCCATCCTGGGTCGCCGACGTCCCTGCTGTCGGCTGCGCTCGGGCGGGGCCCCGTCACGTCGACCGTCTGCTCCGCCTTGCGGAGGTGAGGCGGGCGAGGTCGCCGGAGCTCGTGGCGGGGGCGGGCTGACGGGGCCGCACCGCCGGCGCGGAGTTCGGCGGCAGCCTGCTGTGCCGACAGGCGGGCACCGTTGCCGGCCGCACCTGACCCCGCTCGCCCGGGTTCCACGGCTCCGCACCGTCGCGTCGGCTCGATCCGCCGGACAGGCGTCAGGCCGAGTCCCTGCGGACCAGCGTCACCGGCAGCACCACCCCGGTCGGCCCCGCGCCCTCGTCGGGCTCGGCGCTGCGGTCCAGGTCGCGCAGGAGGAGACGGGCCATCAGGCGACCCATCTCCTCGATGTCCTGACGGACCGTGGTGAGCGGCGGCTCGGTCTGCTCGGCGATCGGCAGCATGTCGTCGAAGCCGACCACGGCGACGTCCTCCGGCACGCGCCGCCCGTGCTCGCGCAGCGCCCGCAGCGCGCCCGCCGCCATCAGGTCGTTGCCGGCGAACACCGCGTCCAGGTCGGGGCGGCGGCCGAGCAGTTCCCGCATCGCCCGCTCGCCGCTCGCGGCGGTGAAGTCACCCTCCTCGACGAGCGCCGGGTCGGGGTCGGCCATGACGTCCCGGAAGCCGTCGAGCCGGTCCACGGCAGAGGTCTGGTCGAGGGCGCCGGTGATGTGCGCGACGCGGCGGCGGCCGAGGCCGAGGAGGTGCCGTACGGCGTCGCGGGCGCCGCCCCGGTTGTCGGTGTCGACGTAGCGGACGCCGTCCTCGCCGCCGTTCCAGTGCGGCCGGCCGCCGAACACGGTGGGCAGTCCGGCGCGCTGGATCAGTCCGGGCAGCGGGTCGTCGATGTGCAGGGAGAAGACCAGGGCGCCGTCGACGTGTCCGCCGGCCAGGTAGCGGGCGACGCGCGCGTGGTCGTCGCGGTCCTCGGTGAGGAGCAGGACCAGCTGGTTGTCGTGGGCGGTGAGTTCCTTGCTGATGCCGCGCAGCTGCCGGGCGAAGAAGGGGTCGGCGAAGACGCGGGTCTCCGGTTCGGCCACGATGACGGCGACCGCGTCGTGGCGCCGGGTGACGAGGCTGCGGGCGGCCTGGTTGGGGACGTAGCCGAGTTCGTCCACCGCGCGCCGGACGCGTTCGGCCAGGGGTTCGCGCACTCCGTCGGAGCCGTTGACCACACGGGACACGGTGGCCCGGGAGACCCCGGCCCGCGCGGCCACGGCCTCCAGCGTGGGACGCGGCGCACTCTCGCTCACTTCGGGGCTCCTCACCTGGCGGTTGGCCGAAAGGATAGCCCCGGCCGGCCCGGCGGCGAGAGCGCTCTCGCCGCGTGCGGGCCGGTCCTGTCAGTGCGCGTGTCCGGACGTCTCCCCGGAGGACGCGGTGTGGTCGTGCTCGTCCGGGTCGTAGCCGGGGATCGTCCCGTCGGGTTTCTTGACCAGGAACAGGCCGACCATGCCCATGTCGGAGTGGCTCTGGACGTGGCAGTGGTACATCCAGGCGCCCGCTCCCACCCCCTCCCCCGCGATGACCTGGAAGCCGAAGGAGTCGGCGGGGCCGCAGATCTTGGTGTCGACGACCCGGGTGGGGTCGTCGGGGCCGGTGAGGATGCCGGTGCGGTTGTCCGCCCAGCGGTGACCGTGCATGTGGAAGGTGTGGTAGTACTCGCCGTGCGTGATCATGACGATCTCGACCCGGTCGCCCACGGTGGCCTCGAAGTCGGGGCCCGTGTGCGCCGGCTTGTTGTTGATCGTCATGTCGTTGAAGACGATCGTGTGGGTGGCGTCGGGCAGGATGTCGTCCTTGCGGCGCACGACGACCGGCCCGTAGAGGCCGTTGCGGATGCCGCCGGTGCCGTGCACGGTGCCGACGACGTGGTCGTGGTAGTGCCAGTAACCGGCGCTGCCCGCCCGCCAGGTGCCGTCCGCGCGCCGTCCCGGTTTGTGGGTGCGCCAGGTGTAGACGCGGGTGCCGCCGGGCTCGACGGCGCTCTTGTTCTGCTGGGTGCCGTCGCTGGAGATCTCGTAGTCGACGCCGTGGACGTGCAGGCTGACCGGGACGTCCATGGTGTTCTCGAACTCGATGTGGAGGGTGTCGCCCTCGTTGAGCTCGATCAGCGGGCCGGGGACGGACGCCTTGCCCCTCTCGAAGCCGTAGCCCATCTGTCCGCCGTCCAGGCGCTCGGCGTACATCTTGATCCGGCGTACCTCGCCCCCGGCGGGCGCGGTTCGCGCGGTCGTGGCGGCGCTCGCGGCCTCGGATGCGGTGGACAACGATGTCGTCGCCACCGCGGCGCCGCCCAGGAGTACCCGTCGGTTGAAACCGCGTCTGTCCATGCCGAACTCCCCATGTGGCTGTCATGAACCTGTGAAACCGTAGCGGTCGGCCCAGGGTTTATCCACACTCAGGACAAAGTTTGGTTGATTGCTGCGATAGGTATTGGCGTCTGACGCAAAGAGGTCTAGCTTCCTTGTCGCTGCTGCTGCGACCGAGGAGGGGTGGGTGGCCACGTGCGGTCCACATCGCATCAAGAACCCCCGCACATACGCGGGTTGAGCACATCGAGCACCTCGAACGCACGAAGGACGAGAACGAGACGACGCACCTGGGCCGCCACCGTGGCCGCCGGGGTCGTCGCCGCCGGACTGCTGTCGGGTCCCGCCGCCAGCGCGCGTCCGGCCCCCGATCCGTCCCTGACAACGATGTCCATCACGTCGCCGCCCGGCGGCGCGAACGTACGTGTGCTGCTGTTCTACGGCTCGGCGGCCGGCGGCGACGAGTCGCCTCTGGTGAACGCCGGGATCGCGGCGATCGAGCGGATCGGGCAGACCGGTCCGGAGAACCAGCGCTTCACGGTGACCGCCACCGGCGACCCGCGGGTCTTCACCAACGACACGAAGCTGAGCCGCTTCAACGCGATCGTGTTCCTCACCGGCGGCGGGGACGTCCTCGACCCGGAGCAGGAGGCGGGCCTCGAGGCGTACATGGAGGCCGGCGGCGGGTTCGTCGGCCTGCACGACGCGGCCCGCGCGGAGCCGTACTCGGACTGGTTCACCGGTCTGATCGGCGCCCGCCCGGCCTCGGGGCAGGCCACGGTGCAGCGGGCGACCGTGGAGGTCGGCGACCGGGCGCACCCGGCGACCAGGAGTCTGCCGCTGGAGTGGAAGCGGCCCGACAAGTGGCTGAACTGGGTGAAGAACCCGTCCGGCGACGTCCACACGGTGGCGCGGGTGCGCGAGTCGACGTACAAGCCGGGCGCCGGCGCCAACGGCTGGGACCACCCGGTCAGTTGGTGCCGCGACTACGACGGCGGCCGCTCCTTCTACACCGGCATGGGCGGCACGGTGTCGTCGTACGACGAGACCGACTTCCGCGAGCATCTGCGCGGCGCGCTGCTGTGGACCACCCGCCTGGTGCAGGCGGACTGCAAGGCGACCATCACCGGCAACTACAAGGCGGAGCGGCTCACCAAGCCCAACCAGCCCGGCCGGAACGACCAGATCGGCGAGCCGCACGGCCTGGTCACCGCGCCCGACGGCCGTGTGTTCTACATCGGCCGCGGCGGCGCCGACGCCTCGCAGCCGGTCGTCACCGACTGGAACGACCCCGACATCGGCAAGGGCAGGGGCGAGATCCACGTCTACGACCCGAAGACGAAGGAGGTCACCCTCGCCGGGGCGCTCACCGTCTTCGGCAACAAGGGCGGCGGCGACGAGCTGACGAAGGTCGAGGAGGGCCTGCTCGGCATCGAACTCGACCCGAGGTTCACGCAGAACGGGTGGGTGTACCTGCATTACACGCCGCACTCGGGGATCGACCGGGACAAGCGCATGGCCGAGCGGCGGGTCTCCCGCTTCACGCTCGACCACGCCACCGACAAGCTGGACCTGAGCAGCGAGAAGGTGCTGCTGAAG
This sequence comes from Streptomyces sp. P9-2, assembly GCF_051903975.1. Classification (NCBI taxonomy): domain Bacteria; kingdom Bacillati; phylum Actinomycetota; class Actinomycetes; order Kitasatosporales; family Streptomycetaceae; genus Streptomyces; species Streptomyces sp. P9-2. The sequence goes on along the minus strand of NZ_CP192633.1, from coordinate 6,007,204 downwards.
TGGCCGGTGCAGGTCCACAGCTGCTGCCACGCGGGCGGCGGGATGGCCTGGGACTCCAAGGGCAACCTGTACATCGCCACCGGTGACAACAACTCCAGCGGCTTCAGCGGCGGTTACTCCGGCAACAACCCGGAGCCCAACTACAAGGGCGTGTCCTTCGCCGACGCGCGCCGCACCGCCGGCAACACCAACAACCTCAACGGCAAGATCCTGCGCATCCACCCCGAGCCGGACGGCACGTACACCCTCCCCGAGGGCAACCTGTTCACCGGCAGGGAGACCGACGAGGGCGGCGGCAAGACCCGCGGTGAGATCTACGTGATGGGCGTGCGCAACCCGGCGCGCATCTCCGTGGACCCGGAGACCGACATCCTCTACGCGGGCTGGGTCGGCCCCGACGCGGGCGCCCCGTCGGCGACCTGGGGCCCGGCCAAGTACGACACGTTCGCCGTGATCACCAAGGCGTCCAACCGCGGCTGGCCGTACTGCATGGGCAACAAGCAGCCCTACCGGGACCGCAACCTGCCCGACCCGTCCCAGCCGCTCGGCTGGTACGACTGCGACCACCCGAAGAACGAGTCGCCGAACAACGACGGCCTGGTCAACCTGCCGCCGGTGACCGGCAACAACATCTGGTACTCGCCGCAGGGCGGCGGGCCGGACTTCCCGCGCGACGCGAACGGCGTCCCCTCCTACAAGGCGGAGGAGGCCGTCTACCGGCTGCCGTGGCTCAAGGGCGGCGGTCAGGCCGCGATGAACGGCCCGGTGTACCGCTACGACGGCACGAGCTCCAGTGACGTCAAGTGGCCCGCGTACTGGGACGGCAAGTGGTTCGTCGGCGACTTCTACGACGCCGACCAGCCGCGCAACGCGGTGCTGATGGACCCGAGGACGCAGGGCGACGGCGGTCTGCCCGTGCACTCGGAGTCCCTGAAGAAGATCGTGCCGGTCGGCAACGACGGCATCAAGAACCTGATGGGCTGGACGTTCGGTCCGGACGGTGCGCTGTATGTGCTGGACTACGGGCGCGGGTTCTTCACCTCCGACGCCAAGTCCGCGCTGTGGCGCGTCACCTACACGGGCGGCGGGCCGACCCCGGCCGCCGGCCGGCTGGCGAGGGGGACGCAGTGACACGTCGACCGAGAGTGTGGGCCGCGCTGCTGGCCGGCCTGATGATGGTGCTCGGACTGCAGGCGCTGCCCGCCGCGGGGCAGCCGAAGGCCGGGGGCGCCCGCGCGGCGGCCCAGGTCCTCACCTGGACCGCGGGCAACGACATCGACAAGTACCTGTCCGCTCCGGCCACCGCGGTGGCCGGTCCCGCGACGATCGTCTTCGAGAACAGTGAGGCCACCGGCAACACCACCGGCATGCCGCACACCCTGACGTTCGTCACGTCCGACCCGGAGTACAACAGCGACGTCCAGCTGAACATCCTGGCCAACCCGTCCGACGCGCAGGGCGGCCGGCACACGGCGGAAGTGACGCTCACTCCGGGCAAGTACTTCTACCACTGCACCATCCCGGGCCACGGGTCGATGCAGGGCGTGCTGACGGTCACCGAGGGCGGCGGCGAGGACACCACCGCGCCCGAGGTCACGGCCGAGGTGACCGGCGCGCGGAACGACGCGGGCGCGTACGTCGGCGCCGCGACCGTGGCCCTGAAGGCCACGGACGAGGGGTCGGGCGTGGACCACGTCGAGTACGTGCTCGACGACGAGGAGGTCTGGCAGCCGTACACCTCCCCGGTGGTGATCGACCAGGTCGGCACGCACACCGTCCGCTACCGCGCCCTGGACAAGGCCGGCAACGTGTCGGAGGAGAAGAGCGTCGAGTTCACCGTCGTCGCCCCGCCGACGGACGACACCACGCCGCCGGAGACCTCGGCGACCGTGGACGGCGAGAAGAACGCCGACGGTCACTACATCGACATGGCGACGGTCACCGTCACCGCGTCCGACACCGGCTCCGGAGTCAACACCATCGAGTACGCGCTCGGCGCGGACGGCGCCTGGCAGCCCTACTCGGGCCCGGTGATGGTGCACGAGGCGGGCACGCACACCGTCCGCTACCGGGCCACCGACAAGGCGGGCAACGCGGCGGCGGTGAAGAGCGTGGAGTTCACGGTCGTCGCCGCTCCCCCGCAGGACACCACCCCGCCCACCACGGGTGTCACCCTGCAGGGCACGAAGAACTCCGACGGCGCCTACCTCGGACGCGCCACGGTGACGGTCAGCGCCGACGACGGACACGGCGGCTCCGGTGTGGCACGGATCGAGTACTCCCTCGACGCCGGCCCGTACCTGGAGTACACCGGCCCCGTGGTGGTCGACCGGGTGGGCCGGCACACCGTGGCCTACCGGGCGACCGACGAGGCCGGCAACACCTCCGAGCCGCTCACGGTGAGCTTCACGGTGGTGTCCGGCAGTGTCCCCGCGCCTCCCTGCCCCGAGTACGACGAGCGGCTGACGGTGATCGTCGGCACGGTCGACTCGGGCGTGCCGAACCGGGTCACCAACAACCGGTGCCGGATCGGCGAGATGATCGAGGACGAGAAGGAGTGGACCTCGCAGGCGCTGTTCCTCAAGCACGTCAGGACCGTGCTGGACGCGCTGAGGAAGGAAGGGGTCGTCGACCGGCGGGAGTACCGGGCGATCAACAAGGCGGCCCGGCAGTCCGGCATCGGCACGCCCGGCCAGACCGAGGGGTACCGCACCATCCTGGACGGTACCGAGGCGTCGTTCGCCAAGTGGGAGCAGGTGGGCGGCGGTTCGTTCAGCCTGAACCCGGACGGGTCGATCACCTCGGGCACCACCCAGGGCGGGCTCGGCATGCTGTGGTTCCCGGAGCGCAAGTACGGCGACTTCTCGCTGAAGCTCCAGTGGCGTGACGACGCCCCGGGCACCGGCAACGCCAACTCCGGTGTGTTCGTGCGGTTCCCGCAGATCCACGACCACCCGGAGGAGCCCCGGCCCGAGTGGGCGGCCATCAAGTTCGGGCACGAGGTGCAGGTGTTCGACTCGCCCACCGGCGACATGTACAAGACGGGGTCGGTGTACGGCTTCGACCGTGTGGGCCTGGCCGGCGCGGGCGTGACGCAGAAGGGCACCTGGAACGACTACGAGATCCGGGTGGTGGACCAGCACTACGAGGTCTACCGCAACGGCGTGCTGATCAACGAGTTCGACAACATCGGCGGTCTGGACTTCTCCCCGCCGCGCTCGGACGACCCGGGCACGGACGGGCGGCGGTACGCCTCCGGCTACATCGGACTGCAGGTGCACGGCACGACGGACGTCGTCTCCTACCGGGACGTGCGGATCAAGGACCTGTAGGACGCGGGTCCTGGTGAACGGGCCGGGTCAGGAGGCCGAGGGTTTCGGTTTCCTGGCCCGGCTCGGCTGCACCCGGCTGGGCTCGCCCGGCATCTTCGGATACTCGGGCGGGTAGGGCAGGTCGCCGAGCCCGTGGTCCTGCTCGTCGCGCCGGGCGAGTTCCAGCAGGGGTTCCAGCGAGAAGGCGTGCTCGTCCATGTCCGCGTGCACGTCGCCGAGTTCGGCGAAGCGCCCGGGCATCGTCGTGATGTCGAAGTCCTCCGGGTGGGCGACGCCCACCTCGTCCCAGCGCAGCGGCGCGGAGACGGGGGCGTGCGCGCGGGGACGCACCGAGTAGGCGGAGGCGATGGTGCGGTCGCGGGCGGTCTGGTTGTAGTCGATGAAGATGCGCTCGCCGCGCTCCTCCTTCCACCACTTGATGGTGACCTTCTCCGGCATCCGGCGTTCCATCTCGCGGCCGACGGCGATCGCGGCGCGGCGGACCTGGGTGAAGGTCCAGCGCGGCTCGATCGGCACGAAGACGTGCAGCCCGCGGCCGCCGGAGGTCTTGGGCCAGCCGCGCAGACCGTACTCGTCGAGGACGGCGCGGAGTTCATGGGCGGCGCGGGCGGCGTCGTCGTAGTCGGTGCCGGGCTGCGGGTCGAGGTCGATGCGGAGTTCGTCGGGGTGGTCGACGTCCGTGCGGCGCACCGGCCAGGGGTGGAAGACGAGGGTGCCGTACTGGGCGGCCCACACCACGGCGGCCTCCTCGGTGGGGCACATCTCGTCGGCGCTGCGGCCGCTGGGGAAGGTGATGTGGGCGGTGGGGATCCAGTCGGGCATGCCCTTGGGGGCGCGCTTCTGGTAGAACCACTCGCCCTCTATGCCGTCGGGGTAGCGCTGGAGGGTGGTGGGGCGGTCGCGCAGGGCGCGGAGGACGCCGGGGGCGACCGCCGCGTAGTAGCGGGCGACGTCCAGCTTGGTGTAGCCGCGCTCGGGGAAGAACACCTTGTCCGGGCTGGACAGCCGCACCGTCCGGCCCGCCACCTCCAGCTCCACCGCATCACCCATGCGGCCACGGTAGGCGCGGGCGCCGGCGCCCGCACACCGGACGCGCCCGCCCCGGCGCCCCCGAAGGGGCGCGGGGAACCGCGCGACCGGCCCCCGCCGGGCCGCACCCGACGCGCAACCATGCGAGGCACGCCGTCAGCCGCAGGCACGGCGCTGGGGGCGAGGCCCGCTGAGGGGTGCCGCCTGCGCCCACCCGTGCCGCCCTGGGGGTACCTCCCAGGCCCTTGAGGCACTGGGGGAGGCACGACTGCCCGCAGACGGCGCGCCCCTCAGGGGCGCGGGGAACCGCGCGACCAGCCCCCGCCGGCCCGCACCCGGCACACGACAACGCGCCGCAGGCAGCACGATGCGGCGTCCTCGAGACGCGCACCACCGCCTCCCTCCTTACAGTCGACCCATGGACCTCCCGGTGATGCCGCCCGTCAAGCCGATGCTCGCCAAGTCGGTGGCGAAGATCCCGCCGGGCATGCAGTACGAGGCGAAGTGGGACGGGTTCCGGGCGATCGTGTTCCGTGACGGGGACGAGGTGGAGCTGGGCAGCCGTACGGGCAAGCCGCTCACCCGGTACTTCCCCGAGCTGGTCGAGGCACTGCGGGAGCGGCTGCCCGAGCGGTGCGTGGTGGACGGGGAGATCGTCATCGCCCGCGACGGGCACCTGGACTTCGACGCGCTGACGGAGCGCATCCACCCGGCGGACTCCCGGGTGCGGACGCTCGCCGAGCGGACCCCGGCGTCGTTCGTGGCGTTCGACCTGCTGGCCCTCGCGGACGAGTCCCTGCTGGACGTGCCCCTCACCGACCGCCGGAAGCTGCTGGTGCGGGCGCTGCACAACGTCACCCCGCCGGTGCACGTCGCGCCGGCGACCACGGACGTCGACGTCGCGCAAGGCTGGTTCGAGCAGTACGAAGGGGCGGGTCTGGACGGGGTGGTGGCCAAGCCGCTGGACCTTCGGTACCGGCAGGACGAGCGGGCCATGTTCAAGATCAAGCACGAGCGCACGGCAGACGTGGTGGTCGCCGGGTACCGGCTGCACAAGAGCGGCCCGGTGGTGGGCTCGCTGCTGCTGGGCCTGTACGACGCACAAGGCGCCCTCCAGCACGTGGGCGTGTCGGCCGCGTTCAGCATGAAGCGGCGCGCGGAGCTGGTGGAGGAGCTGGAGCCGCTGCGGATGGAGGACGTGTCGGGTCATCCGTGGGCCGCCTGGGCGGACGAGGCCGCGCACGCGTCGGCGCGGCTGCCGGGCGCGCCGAGCCGCTGGACGGGCAAGAAGGACCTGTCGTGGGTGCCGCTGCGGCCGGAGCGGGTGGCGGAGGTCGCGTACGACCACATGGAGAACGGGCAGCGCTTCCGGCACACCGCCCGTTTCCGCCGCTGGCGCCCCGACCGCGACCCGGAGAGCTGCACGTTCGCGCAGCTGGAGGAGCCGGTCCGCTACGACCTCGCGGAGATCCTCGGCGGGCCGTGAGCGCGGCGCCGTCGGGGCCGTCGCTCAGGGCTTGATCAGCACCTTGACCGCGCCGTCCCGCTTCTTCTGGAACATGTCGTAGGCCTCGGGCGCCTCGTCGAGGGGCACGCGGTGAGTGGCGAAGTCGTCGACGCCGAGGGGGTCCTCGTCGGTGAGGTAGGGGATGATCTCGTCGCTCCAGCGGCGCACGTTGGCCTGCCCCATGCGCATCTGCACCTGCTTGTCGAACAGGGTGAGCATGGGCATCGGGTCGGCCATGCCGCCGTAGACGCCGGACAGCGAGATGGTGCCGCCGCGGCGGACCAGCTCGATGGCGGTGTAGAGGGCGGCGAGCCGGTCCACGCTGAAGCGTTCGGCCATCGGGCCGCTGATCTTGCGGGGCAGCAGCGCCGAGGCGTTCTGCACCATGCGGGCCGCGGCGCTGCCGTGCGCCTCGGTGCCGACGGCGTCGATCACGGCGTCGGGGCCGCGGCCGTCGGTCTGGTCGCGGATCGCCTCGACGAGTTCCTTCTCGTCGTCGAAGGACCGCAGGTCGAAGGTCTCCACCCCGCGCGCCTCGGCCCGCCGCAGCCGCTCCGGGACCAGGTCCACGCCGAACACCCGTCCGGCTCCCCTGACCTGGGCGATCCGGCAGGCCATGTCGCCGATGGGGCCGAGGCCGAGCACGGCGACGCTGCCGCCCTTGGGGACCTCGGCGTAGGCGACGGCCTGCCAGGCGGTGGGGAGCACGTCGGAGAGGTAGACGAAGCGGTCGTCCGCCGGGCCCTCCGGCACCTTGACGGGGCCGTACTGGGCCTGAGGCACCCGCAGGTACTCGGCCTGCGCACCGGGCACGGCGCCGTACAGCCGGGTGTAGCCGAACAGGGCCGCGCCCATGCCCTCGGCGGTGACCTGCGTCGTCTCGCACTGGGTGGGCAGCCCGGTCAGGCACATCCAGCAGTTGCCGCAGGCGATCTGGAAGGGCACGACGACCCGGTCGCCCACCTGGAGGTCCGGGACGCCCGCGCCGACCTCCTCCACGATGCCCATCGGTTCGTGGCCGAGGATGTCGCCGGGCGTCATGAACGGGGTGAGCACCTCGTACAGGTGCAGGTCGGATCCGCACAGTCCGGTGGAGGTGATGCGGATGATCGCGTCCGTCGGCTCCTCGATCTTCGGATCCGGGACGGTCTCGACCCGTACGTCCCGCTTCCCCTGCCAGGTCAGTGCCTTCATCGCCGCCTGCTCCCTCCGTGCCGGCCGGTGTGTCACGCCGTACGGCTCCGTGCGCCGCCCGTGCGGTCGCTCCCGGGTACCCGAGGCGCGGTACGCCGAACCGCCGATCGCTGGGCCGATCGGCGGACTCCACCGCGCGGAATCCCGTCCCTTCCGGCAGGCGCGTAGACGATCGGAAAAGCGCACAATCGAAACAACGGATGAATGAGGACGGCCGGTGGCGACGGTGGGCACGGAACGAGGGGCGCGGCGACGGCGCGGCGGCAGGCGGGCCGGGGTGCTGCTGGCCGCCCTGCTGGCGGCAGGGCTGGCGGCCGGCTGCACGTCGGGCGGATCGGACGACGGTCGCGGGCCGCGGGAGTCCCCCGGGGCGACTCGGGACGGGGACGGGCATCCGCCCGTCCTGGCCGTGAAGATCGACAACGCGCCCGCCGCACGGCCCCCGTCCGGGCTCGACGCGGCCGACGTGGTCTACGTCGAGCAGGTCGAGGGCGGACTGAGCCGGCTGATGGCGGTGTACGCCACCCGGCTGCCCGAGTCGGTGGGGCCGGTGCGCAGCGCCCGCGAGTCCGACCTGGAGCTGCTGCGCCAGTTCGACGAGCCCCTGCTCGCCTTCTCGGGCGCCCAGAGCAAGCTTCTGCCGCTGATCGACGAGGCGCCGCTCACCCCGGTGGACCCGCGGTCGGAGGCCGACGCCTTCACCCGCGACTCCGGGCGCGCGGCCCCGCACAACCTGTACCTCCGCCCCGACCGGGTCCTGGACGACCCGCCCGGGAAGGATGCGCTGACCACCGGCTTCCGCGAGGGCCCCACGCCCTCCGGCGGCACGCCCGAGGAGGAGGTCACCGTGCGCTTCCCGGCGGCCCGCTTCACCTTCACCTGGTCGGGCGCCGACCGGAACTGGAAGGTGTCGATGGACGGCTCCCCCGCGAACACCCGCGACGGCGACCGTCTGACGGCGGCCACGGTGGTCGTGCAGGACGTGACCGTACGCAGCTCCGGCTTCCGCGACTTCCTCGGCAACAACACGCCGTACACGGAGACGGTGGGGTCGGGGAAGGCGACGGTGCTGCGCGACGGGCGCGCCTACCCGGCGTCGTGGAGCCGCCCGTCCGCGGAGGACGGCACGTCGCTCACCTCGCCGGACGGGGACCCGGTGAACGTGGCGGCGGGGCCGGTGTGGGTGCTGCTGACGTCCGCTCGCTGAGGGCGTCGGCGAACGCTGCGCTCCGGGCGGTTACCGGCGTCCGACGCCCGTGGCCAGTTCGGCCTGGGCCCGCTTCACGAGACCGTCCGCGCCGCACGAGCGGGCCAGTGCCACGCCCCGTTCCAGGTCGGGCACGGAGCGGGCGAGGACGCCGTACTCGATACGGGCGGCGGCGTGCTCGTACTGGCAGGGGGAGGACTCCAGGTAGGTGACCGCCTGAGAGGCGAGACGCACCGCGCGCTGTCCGGTCTCCAGGGCGGCCGCCACCCGCAGGGCCTCTCCTATGGCCGTGTCGGTGCCGAGGCGTTCGGCGCGGCGGCGGACGTCGACGGCGAGCCGGGCCGCGCGGGCGGGATCCTCCGTGGCGAGGGCCCGGGCCAGGTCGGCGGCGGCGAAGACATGCACCGGGTTGAGGTGGCCGCGCGCGGCGGCGGCCTTCTCCGCCGCCTCCAGTTCGTTGACGCCTTCCTTGACGCGGCCCACGGCGAGCAGCAGCCGGCCGCGCACGGAGCGCGGGTCGGGCAGCACCACGGTGGACGGATAGGGCGGTGCGAAGCCGTGCCGTTCGGCCATGGCCCACGCCTCGTCGACGTGGCCGCGGGCGAGCAGCGTGTCGACGAGGTTGCAGGTGGCCGTCCAGTACAACGGCAGTCCGCGGCCGACGCGTTCGGCGAGGCGCAGCGACTCGCGCAGGGAGTTCTCCGCCGCTTCGAGTCTGCCGCGCCTGCGGTGGGCGAGACCGACGTAGGCGTGGGCGAGGACGAGGTGGCCGCCGCCCCAGCCCGCCGTGTCGTACGCCTGGAGGGCCTCGGTGTAGAGGGCCTCGGCGCGGTCGAGGCGGTCGGTGTAGGCGTAGGAGGTGGCCAGCATCAGCAGCAGTTCGACGCCCCACTCGTTGTCGGTCCAGCCGAGGCCGGGCGCCAGGCGGCCGTTGACCAGGGCGCGGTCGCAGATCTCGGCGATCTCCTCGGCGTTCTCGCCGCGCATCATGGCGTCGAAGCCGCGCAGGATGAGCAGGGCGCGCTCGGCGTTGTCGCGGCCGGTGCAGGTGGCGGCGAGGTCGGCGAGGCGTTCGGAGCGGCCGGGGGTGAGGGACTCTCCGGCGTGGATGCCCTCCCACATGAACTGCACGGCCTGGAGCCGCATCCGGGTGGGTCCGGCGGGCAGCCGGGCGGCCTCCGCCTCGACCGTGCGGACGGCCTCCTCCATCTGGTCGTTGTGCATCAGGGCCTGGGAGAGGCGGATCACGGCGTCCACCCGCCGGTCGCCGTCGAGGCCGGGCATGCCGAGGGCGGTGCGCAGATGGCCGATGGTGCGGGCGGGCGCGGTGAGGAAGGCGGCGCTGCCCAGTTCGTAGAGGACGTGCGCGTGGACCTCGGGTCGGGGCGGTTCCTCCAGGGCGCGTTCCAGGCAGCGGCGGGCGGCGTCCGGGGCGCCCACGGCGAGGTGTTCGCGGGCGGCCTCGCGCAACTGCCAGACCAGTTCCTCGTCGTCGTCCGGGTGCACTTCGAGGAGGTGGCGGGCGGCCGCGGCGGCGCCGCGGCCTGAGTCGGTGACTATACGGGCCGCGATGCCGTGCATGGCGCGGCGCAGCGCGTCCGGGATGGAGTTGTAGACGGCGGTCGCGATCAGCGGGTGCACGAACTCCAGCTCGACGGGTCCGGCGGACGCCGGGTCGCGTACGGCCAGGATGCGGGCGCCGCGCAGGCGTTCGGCGCAGCGGGCCGCCTCGTCGGGGCCGAGGGTGGCGAGCTGGGCCACCAGGTCGACGGTGATGCCGTCGCCGAGGATGGCGGCCGCCCAGGCGAACCGGGTGGCGTCTATGCCGAGTTCCTCCAGGCGGGCGACGAGGCCGCCGCCGCGGGCGGAGCGGTTGAGCTCGCGCAGTTCGCCGGCGTGCGCCTCGACCGGGTCCAGCTCGGTGTCCCGCACCTTGGCGAGGAGTTCGACGGCCTCGTACGGGTTGCCGCCGGTGACGGCCCACACCTCGCGGCAGAACGCGGCGTCCGCGTTCTCCCCAAGGGTGGCGCGGGTCAGTCCGGCCGCCGCCTCGGGGGTGAGGGCGCTGAGGTTGGTGACGGGGCGTCCGGCCGCCTCGGCGACGGCGTCCAGGTGACGGGCGCTCACACCGCTGATCTCGCCGGGGCGCCGGGCGACGACGACCAGCACCGACAGGTCGGCGAGGCGTTGGGCGAACGCGGCGAGCCAGTACAGGGTCTCCTGGTCGGCCCAGTGGGCGTCGTCGATGAGCAGCACGAGCGGCCAGTCACGGCGGGCCAGCCGGCGGACGGCGGCGACCAGGCCCTCGCACACACCCTGCGGGTCGGCCTGCCCGTCGCCGGGATCGGCTATACCCAGGGCGGGTCCCGCGATGCCGTACCAGTCGCCCAGGTACTCGCGGGCCTCCTCCGGCAGCATCGACACCAGGGCGGGCTGCAGGAGTTGGCGCACCACGTTGAAGGGAACCGTGCGCAGGGTCTCGCCGCCTCGCGCGGACCAGACGGTGCAGCCGCGCCGTTCGGCGATGCGGCGGGTCTCGGCGAGCAGGGCGGTCTTCCCCAGTCCCGCCTCGCCGCGCAGCACCAGCAGGGTGCCGGGCGAGTGGCGGTCGGCGCACAGGACGTCGACGGCCTCCGCGATGGCGGCGAGTTCCTCGTCGCGCTCCCACAGGGCGGCCGAGGGTGCCGCCGGGGGCCGTACCTCCGTCATCCCGCTACCTCCCCGAGTCGCCCGAATGACGTACCGGACCCGAGCGTAGTCCTCCGTCCGGCCGAGCGGAGCCCGGTCGCGCCACGTGTTGCCGTGACGAGTGACACCGGGCACCGTGAGTCGACACGGACCGGTCCTCACCAGGGCCCCGTCGGTCAACGGCTGTCCCTTTCCGACCCGTTGACGGGCGTGATGCGGAGCGGGTAAGGGCCGCCTCCGGTCCGGCGGCACCCTCTCTCATCCGCCTTTCACCGACGCCTCATACGGTGGGGGCATGACGCAGGTGACTCCCGCCGGGTGGTATCCCGACCCCGGCCAGAAAGAAGACGGCCCGCCCACGGAGCGTTGGTGGGACGGCACGGCCTGGACGGCCCGGATCCGGGGGGCGGCTTCGACCCCCGGTCCGGCAGGGGCGGAAGGGGACGCGGGTCCGGACGCGGGTGCGGAGAACGCCCCTGCGGGGCGCACTGACGCGGAGGGAGCGGGCACGGGGCGCGCCGCTGCCGCGGGGCCGACGAGTACGGGGCACGCCGCCCCAGGGCAGGGGCCGGCAGACGACGCCCTTGCGGGGCGGACTGCCGCGGGGGAAGCGGACGCGGAACACGCGGGTGCCGCGACGCCGGCGGGTACGGGGCCCACCGCCGCAGGGCAGGCCCTGGCAGGCGACGCCCCTGCGGGGCCGGCCGACGCGGGCCAGGCGGCCGAAGGGCGGGCCGATGCGACGCCGGTGACCGAGGGACAGGCCGCCGCGAGCCAGGGCGGCACGAGCCAGGTGACCGGTGGGCCGGCCGATGCGACGCCGGTGACCGAGGGACAGGCCGCCGCGAGCCAGGGCGGCACGAGCCAAGCCGGTGCCGGCAAGGTGACCGGTGGGCCGGCCGATGCGACGCCGGTGACCGAGGGACAGGCCGCCGCGAGTCAGGCCGTCGCGAGCCAAGCCGGTGCCGGCAAGGTGGCCGGTGGGCCGGCCGATGCGACGCCGGTGACCGAGGGACAGGCCGCCGCGAGCCAGGGCGGCACGAGCCAGGGCGGCACGAGCCAGGGCGCCGCGGGTCGAACCGCCCCGGCAGCCGGTGGTTGGGCCGCCGTGGGGCCCGCCGCCCCCGGTTATGGCACCCCCGGTGCCGGGCAAGGCGGTGTCTGGGGGCCCGTCGAGACCCTCGGCGGAGGGCGCCCGGCCTATCCCGTTTACCCTGCCCCGGCCCCGTCCCTGCGTGGGCGGCGGCTGCGGATCGGGATAGCCGTTGCCGTGGCTGCCGCGGTGCTCGCCAGTATCGGGGTGGGCGTGTACGCCCTCGCCGATGACGACGGTGGGCGGAGTACCGCCACCTCTCAGCAGCCCGGCGGGCAGGACGACGGGCGGGGTGCGCCCGACGAGGGCGCGCCTGATCGTGAGGGCGACGGCGACGGCGAGTCCCGCCGTGTCGAGAGCGGATCCGTCACCGACTCCCTCAGCGGGATCAGCCTGCCCGTGCCCGACAGGTGGTACGGCGAGGAGTCGCAGGTCGGTGCCGCGCTGACGTCGAAGGAGTCGTACGACTGCCCCGGCGACACCTCGAAGACCTGTGTGAAGGGCGGCGCCTACTCCGCGCCGGCCGTCGTGCTCGGCACCCGTGGTGACACCGCCGAGGAGGTCGCGAAGGCGGACATCTCCGCGAACGCCGAGGAGAGTTACGGCGGGGAGGCGTACGGGCGGATCACCTCGCACGACGTGCTGGCGTCGAAGGCGGTGACCGTGGCCGGGCAGAAGGGGTACCTGGTCCGCTGGAAGGCGGTGACGCAGGAGGGGTCGGACGGGTTCGTGCAGTCCCTCGCGTTCCCGTCCCCCACCCGCCCCGACCAGATCGTGGTCGTCCGCTTCGGCGTGGACGTCGACCAGCAGCAGAAGATCCTCGACGAGATCACCGAGGGGATCGAGGTCGCCAAGGGCGGCCGCGGCAACGGGCAGGACGTCTGACAGCCCCCCGACGCCTCACGTAGTACGGCCGGGTGGGGCACCCCTCCGCTCAAGAGGTGTCCCACCCGGCCGGGTGGTGCGCCGCCCCCGTCCCCACGGTGCGGCGCGGTCGGGCCCCCGTCCGGTCGTCCCCATGACCGGCGGGGCCCGGGTCTCATTCCAGTCCGAGCACCGGCAGCACCGCGGCCTCCACGAACCGCAGCACGTAGTCCGGGTCGGCGTTGCACCCTTCGAGCACGGGCCGGGCCCGCAGCACCCCGAAGATCTGCGCCGGGACGTACGCCAGCGCCGGGTTGTCCGCGTCGACCTCCCCGCGCTCGACGCCCCGCCGCAGGATCTCCTTCAGCGCGGCGATCTCCGGGTCGATCAGCGCCTCCCGCAGCGCCTGCGCCAGCTCCCGGTCCTGCTGGACCGCGTGCCCGAGCGCCTGGAAGAGGGTCGCGTCCTTCGGCGACCACTCCCCCACACAGCGCCCGGCCTCCCGCAGGTCCCCGGCGAGGGTCCCCGTGTCGACGAGCGCGAGCCGCGCCCGCGCGGTGGACCGGAGGGCCGCGGCGACGAACTGCGGTTTCGTCCGCCACTGCCGGTAGAGGGTGGACTTGCTGCACCGCGTGCTGGCGGCGACGCCCTCCATGGTGACGGCGTCGTACCCGCACGTGCGGATCTGCTCCAGCACGGCGTCGAAGAACTCCCGCTCCCGCTCAGGCGTGATCTTGGAGCGGCGCGAGGCACCGGCCGGTCCCGGTCGGTCCGCGTCCTGCGACGTCATCGGTTCGGCTCCCTCTCCCTCGACGGAGTGTGTCGTACGCAATCGATACGTCAGTGTACCGGTACGCGAGCGTATCGGTACACTGACGTATCGGTACGGCTCCGTATCGGTACGTGCGCGTATCGATCTTGGTCCGCACCGATGAGCTGGACCCGGTCCCCGAGTCAGCAGCTCCGCCTGCATCACGACACGCACCACCGTCGACGAAGGGACCGGGGGCATGCACGCGCGCGAGGAGTTCGAGGAACCCGAGCCCACGGGATCCGGTACCCGCGACCGGCCGCCGCTCGTCCGCGAACTGCTGCTGGTGGCGGGCCTGTTCCTCCTCTACAAGCTGGGCCGCCGGCTCGCGGCCGGCCACACCGCCGAGGCCTACCGCAACGGCCGTGAGGTCTGGGACCTGGAGCGGGCGCTGCACCTCCCCGGGGAGGGCACGGTGCAGTCCTCGCTGCTGCACGGCGACACGCTCGTCCAGCTCGCCAACACCTATTACGCGGCCGTCCACTTCCCGGCCACCGCGGCCTTCCTGGTCTGGCTGTACCTGCGCCGCCCCGGCCACTACGTCTGGGCGCGGCGCGTCCTCGCGGCGGTCACCGCGGCGGCGCTGGTGCTGCATCTCACGTACCCGCTGGCCCCGCCCCGGCTGCTGTCGGTGACGGGACTGGTGGACACGGCGCGGCTGTACGGGCCGTCGGTCTACGGGCCGCCCGACGCCGACCAGTTGTCGAACCAGTTCGCGGCGATGCCGTCGCTGCACTTCGGCTGGGCGCTGATGGTGGCGGTCGGCCTCATCGCCGTGACGGGGTCGGTGTGGCGGTGGCTGTGGCTGCTGCATCCGCTGGTGACGCTGCTGGTGATCGTCGGAACGGCGAACCACTTCTGGCTGGACGCGCTCGCTGCGGCGGCCCTGCTGGGTCTCGCGCTCGCCGTGGTGCGCCGGCCGCGTCACACACCCGCACCGGCGCCGGTCCCCCGGCCCAGGCGTCCGGGCGCCCTCGTGGGGGCGGGCCGATGAGCGCCCTGCTGGTGGCGGTCCTGCTCTCCCTGGTCTCAGCGGTCGCCTACGCGTTCGCCGCCGTGACGCAGGCCCGGCTGGCCACGCGCGGCTCCGGCGGCGGGGCGCTCCGGCTGCTCGGAAGCGGCGCCTGGTGGGGTGCGGTCAGCTTGAACGCGGCGGCCGCGCTGCTGCACGTCGTGGCCCTGAAGTACGGCCCGCTGACGGTGGTCCAGCCGCTGGGCGCGCTCACCCTGGTGGCCGCGGTGCCGCTGGGGGCGCGGATGGCGGGGCGGAGGGTGAGCACGGTCGAGTGGCGGGGCACGGCCCTCACCCTGGCCGGTCTTGCGGCGCTCCTCGTCACGGCGTCGGGACCGGCGCCGGACGACGTGCTAGGCGTGCCGGAGGCGCTGGCCGTCGCGGGCGGCACGACTTCGCTGATCGGCCTGCTGTCCTGGCCCGGCTCCCGTCCCGGTCTGCGTCACGCGACCGCGTCGGGCATCGCGTCGGGGGTCGCCTCGGCGCTCACCCAGACGGTGACGGTGGCGGTGACCGACCGCACCGGTCCGCTGCTCGACCTGCGCGTGATCGGGGTGGCGCTGCTGGTCGCCGTCTTCTCCGCCGGCGGCCTCCTCCTCGCGCAGACCGCGTACCGGGGCGGCCTCGGGGCCCCCTTGGCGATGGTCACGCTCGCCAACCCCCTGGCGGCGGCGGTGATCGGCCTGGGGCTCCTCGGCGAACACCTCCGGGGAGGCCTGCCCGGCGTGGCGTTCGGCCTGTTCGGCGCCGGTCTCGCGTCGTGGGGCGTGGTCCTGCTGTCGCGGGCCGGCGAGGCAGCCACCACCGGTCCGGCGGAGGCTCCGGTCGAGCCGGGTACGCCTCCGGCAGGGGTACGCGCCCTGGTCCCGGCGACCACGGGCACGTCCGGCTTCGCGCAGTGGACACCACCGCCGGCCCTGGACCCGTACGCGCCGAGCCCGTCCGCGGGGCCGGTCGTTCTCCCTTCCGCCCGTGCCCAAGAAGGTGTTCACCCCGCCCGGAGGCCCGGGCCGCGGCGGAGGCGGCGCCGGTGTCCCGGGCGGAGGGCCGGGGAGCGCCGGGCCGCCTGACGTACACCGCCGCGCCCGGCGTCAGACGGATCGGCGGATCGGTTCCGGCGCCCTCCGGTCGACGTACGCCGGCCAGTCCATGATCGGCACCGCCGCGCCCGCCGCCTCGGTGCCCCGGCAGTGGGCGTGGTGCCGGCGGGCGATGCCGTCAAGGTCGAGGTGCGGGCCGAAGGCGGGGTGTGCGGTGAGCCGCCGGGCGTAGGCCCACAGCCGGGGGTGTTCGGTGATGCGGTGCACCGCCGAGGCGTCCAGGTGGTGCCGGTGCACGGTGTCCAGCTGCACCAGCGTGACCCACAGCCGCACGTCGGCGAGGGTGAGGTCGTCGCCGAGGACGTACTCCCGGGAGGCGAGCCGCAGTTCGAGCACGTCCAGCGCGCGGAGCAGCGTGGCGAGCGCGGTGTCGCGCTCGGCGCGGTCGCCGCCGTGCAGCCCGGCCCGCTGGGCGGTCTCGTGGACACCCTGCTCGCAGAGCCGTTCGACGGCGGCGAACGCCTCGTCGGAGTCGAGCGGAAGCAGACAGTCTCCGTGTCCGCCGAACCGCCGTGCCAGGTCGCGGACGATGTCCGGGGCGTTGGTGCTGACGACGGTCCCGGTCCAGTTGTCGTGCAGGACCGGTGCGAGGGCCGGGCCCGGGTAGAGGTGCGCGCTCGCCTCGTACAGGGGGCGCAGTGCCCGGTGTCCGCCGTCGGGGGCGTCGGGCACGGCGGGCAGCAGCGTCACGGGGAGGACGTCCGCGAGGCCGAGCAGGCTGTGGGTGACCGCGATCTGGAGACAGTGGGGACAGGTGAGCGACAGGTGGAGGCGGTAGCGGTGGGGTGCGGCGTAGTAGCCGCTGCGCGGGTCGTCGCCGATCCTGCCCCGGAACGGCGGCACGGCGGCGGACGGGGATGTGGCGAACATACGTCTCCCAGGGTGCTCGGTGACGGGCGTACGGGCGTGGCGTGGCGCACGCGGGGGCCGTCAGGCCCGGCCGGGATGCGGTGTCGGGGACGGAGAGGGTGTGAGAAAGGGGGGGGTCAGATGCGCGTGGGGACGGCGTCGTCCGGGGAGCCCGCCGCGCTGCACACGCGCGCGAGGTCGATGTGGAGCCGGGACGTCAGCAGGGGCAGCTGACCGAGGGCGACACGCACGGTGTCCCCGCCGAGGTCAGGAGCTGCACGGCCCATCGCGTTCCCTACCGATTCACTAGGATTCCCCACAGGAGTCTCAAGGCAGACTCCGCCCGCGTCAAGAGGACCGACGGCCCCCGCACCGCAGCGTCTCACCAGGTGAGAGCGGCGGTACGGGGGCCGTCGGCCACGGGAGGCGGTCCGTGCAGGTCAGACCACCGTCACCTCGTGCCGCACCACGGCGTCGAACAGGTAGCCCTGCGTGTTGTGGACCGAGACGTCGGGCTGGGTGCGGCCCGCCGTGTCGGTGGCGCGGGCCAGCAGCTGGGTCGTGCCGCGGGTGCGGGGCTTCCAGGTGACGGACCACCGGGTCCATGTGTCGGGACGCGGACGCTCCAGCAGGCGGGCGGGCCGCCAGCTCGCCCCTCCGTCGGTGCTGACGTCGACCCGGCCGATCGGACCCGCGCCCGACCACGAACGACCCGTCAGCACCTGGCCGCGTCCTGCCGGGAAGGTGGCTCCGCGCGCCAGCTCGAAGGCGCTCTTGAGGGTCTGCCGGGTGAGCGGCGCGCTGCCGCCCTCGGGGTGACCGGGCCCGAACAGCCGGTAGAAGGTGGTGTTCCACGGCGAGAACAGCGGCTGCGCGGACACCTCGATGTCGCCGACCCATTTGATGGAGGCGATGCCCACCCAGGACGGCACCAGCACCCGCACCGGGTGGCCGTGGTCGGGCGGGAGCGGATCGCCGTTCATCTCGTAGGCGAGCACGACGTCGTGCAGCGCCTTGGACAGCGGCAGCGGCCGCCGCACCCGGCCGAGACTCTCCCCGCCGCTGACGTACTCGGCGTCCAGGCCGCGCGGCTGCACGTCGACGGCGTGCGGGGACAGGCCCGCGCGGCGCAGCACGGTGGACAGGGGGACGCCGCGCCAGCGCGCCACGCCGATCGCGCCGAGCCCCCAGGGCGTGCCGGAGACGGTCTCGCCCTGCTGGGCGGCGTAGCCGCTGCGGCCGTTGCCGGCGCACTCGACGAAGGCGGTGCGGGTGACGGACGGCAGCCGGCGCAGGTCCTCGTAGCCGAACTCGACCGGCTTGTCCTCGCCGGGGCCGCCGCGCAGGCCGCTCCCCCACAGCTTCAGCCGCCAGTCGTCCGCGTCGATGCGCGGGGTCGCGGTGTGGTTGCGGACGAAGAACAGGTCGTTGGGCGTGTGGTGGCCGAGGCCGCGCAGGGCCTCCCAGCGGGTCTCGGCGTTGGTGCCGTGGCGGACGAACTTCTCGGGCGGCAGCGGCTTGACGATGGTGTCGCCGTCGGCGGCGCGCGCGGGTGCGGGCACGGACAGGGGCAGCGCGCCGGCGGCTCCGGCCGCGGCGAGCAGGGTGAGCAGACGGCGGCGGCTCACGCCGTCCGCCCTGGCCTCGCCGGCCAGCCACTGGCGCAGCCGGTGCCGGTCGTAGGCGGTCTCGTCGGGGCGGGATGAGGGCGCGGCGGATGAGGGCATGACGGGGGTCCTCGTCGTCGTAGGGCTGGAGGAGGTCGCAGAGCTGAGGGAGGCCGCGGGGCCTGAGGAAGCAGACCGGGAGCGCGGCGGGCGGCGTGCGGAGGGGCGGCGACCGGAAGGGGCGGGCGGGCGGACTCGCCGGTTCAGCCGGGGAGGCGACAGAGCGCGGCGGCGACGCGGACGAGGTCCACGGCGCGGCGGCGCGTCAGGGGCTCCAGCGGCGGCATGGCGGGATGCAAGCACGCGCCGTCCGGGGTGTCAACGCATCGTCAGATCCCCGCGAGCGCGCCTCCGACGGACCTTCAGGTCCCGGAGAACGATCCGGAGCGCCCAGCATGTGAGACGTTCCCCCCTTTCCCTATAGACTTACTAGGAAAAGCTTGACGGTGTTCATGGGCGGTGCGCAGCATGTGGACATGTCCCCTGTGCAGCTGCGACTCGTACGTCGTCGGCATGTCGACTTCGGTCACGTCGTCAGCGCCGCCTGCTGTCGCGCCTGAACGCACGGCCCGCACGCCGGCCGCGCACTCCGGCCCCTTCCCGGCTCCCACGCACCACCCCCGCGTCCGCCGGGACCCGACACCGTCACGAGGGACAACCGCCATGACCACGGCACTTCCGCACCCGACCGCCTCGCTCCGTCCGCTGCCCGACACGCGCCACCTCCACCTGGTGGCCGACGCGGTGCGGCAGGACGCCGAGGACCCCGCGTCCCCGCCGCTCGTCGGCTACCTTCTGCTGGTCCCCCAGGGCACCGATCCCCTGGACCTGTTCGTGAAGGACCGGCCGCGGCCCGAGTTCCGCCTGGTGGCCGCCGACGTGACCGCGGACGTGACCGCGGGACCGGCCGCGCCGCCCGCGCGGCAGCCGGCGGACGACGCCGTCCGGATCGACACCGCGCGCCGCACCGCCTTGGTCGACGGGCGTGAACTCGACCTCACGTACCTGGAGTTCGAACTGCTGGCGCACCTCGTGCGGCGGCCGCACCTGGTGCAGTCGCGCGAGACGCTGGTGGCGGCCGTCTGGGGCTACCACCACGTCGGCGACGGCCGCACGGTCGACGTCCACGTCGCGCGCCTGCGCCGCAAGCTGGGCGCCGCCCACCGCCACCGCATCGTGACCGTCCGGTCCATCGGCTACAAGTACGTCCCCGACCAGCAGGACAGCCCCCACGCCGCATCCTGCGGCCGATCCTGAGGAGAGCACCGCCATGTGCCCTGCCGCCGCGCCGACCCGCCCCGCACCCCCGGCCGAACCCGTCGCGCACGGCCGGGCGCACTGGCTGCGCGTGGCCCGCGAGGCGGCGGACGACCTGGCCACGGACACCGTGGTCAGGGAACAGGCCGGCAAGGCCCCCGTCGACGAGGTGTCACGACTGCGCGAGGCGGGGCTGCTGACCCTGCTCACACCGGCCGGGCCGGGCGGCGCGGGCGTGGACTGGGACACGGCGTACGCGGTGGTGCGGGAGATCTCCACGGCCGACGGCGCGATAGGGCAGCTCCTCGGCTCCCACTACTTCCTGTCGTGGAGCGCCCGGTTCTTCGGCGACCCGGAGACGGCCCTGCGGACGGCGCAGCGCTCGGCGGCCGAACAGTGGTGCTGGGGCGGCGGTTTCGCCCCGCAGGACCCGCCGCTGACGCTGTCCCGGTCGTCCCGGGGTCTGGTGCTCGGCGGTCGTCAGAGCTATCCGACCGGGGTGCTGGTGGCCGACCGGCTCGCCGTGCGGGCGGTGCGCGAGGACACCGGCGAACCGCTGGCCGTCGTGGTGGACCCGGCCCGCAGGGGCGTGGTGGTCGACGCGGCGGGCGACACCTTCGGGTTGCGGCTCGCGGGCGGCGGCAGCGTGGAGTTCGACGACGTGGCGGTGGGCGCGGACGACGTGCTGGGCTCGCTGTCCGCGGACGAGGACCACCTGGTCCCGCGGGCCGCCCTGGCCGCGCCCGTGGGCCGGCTGTTCTCCGTGCAGCTGCTGCTCGGCATGGCCGAGGGGGTGCTGGCCGAGGTGCGCGAGTACAGCAGGGCCGGGCACCGCCCGTGGCAGCCCGTCCCGTCCGCCGGCGCGCCCGACGACCCGCAGACGCTCACCGCGTACGGCGAGCTGACCGTGCTCGCCCGCTCCGCGTCCGCGCTGTGCGACCAGGCCCTGGACACCGTGCGGCGGGGCCTGGAGCGCGGCGACGACCTGACGTACGACGAATACGCGGACGTCTCCGCGCTGGTGTCCATGGCGGAGACCGCGGCCTCCGGGGCGGCGCAGGAGTCCGCGACCCGCGCGCTCGACATCGTCGGCCCGGGCTCGGCGTCCGCGCGGCTCGGCTTCGACCGCTTCTGGCGCAACGCCCGGACGCATACCCTGTACGAGCCCGTCGCGCACCGGCTGCGTGACGTCGGGGACTACTTCCTCAACGGCGCCCACCCCCCGTTCGTCCTGCCCGCCTGAATTCCCGGGGCCCTTTCCCAGGTAGGTGCCGTGACCTGGTCCACCGGACTCGCCGGACTGGCCGCGGGCCTGGTCATCTCGGTGGTGACCACGCCCGCGGGCGTCTCCGGGGCGGTGTTCCTGCTGCCGGTGCAGCTCAGCGTCCTCGGGGTGCCGAGCCCGGCGGTCACCCCGACGAACCTGCTGTTCAACGTGGTGGCCGGGCCGGGCGCGCTGCTGCGGCACCACCGCGCCGGCCTGCTGTACACCCCGCTGACCCGCCGACTGGTGAGCGGCACCCTGCCCGGCGTGGTCGTGGGCGCCGCCGTGCGGGTGTTCGCCGTGCCCGGGGCCACCGTCTTCCGGCTTCTGATCGCCGTGCTCCTTGTGCCGCTCGGGCTGTGGCTGATCCGGCGCACGCTGAAGCCGGCTCCGCCCGCCGGGGACGCGGAGCCGTCGCCGCGCGCCGTGACCGGGCTCGCCCTCGCGGTCGGGGTCGTCGGCGGGGTGTACGGCATCGGCGGCGGCTCGCTGCTCGGGCCGCTGCTGGTCGGGCGGGGCATGTCCGTCGCGCGGGTGGCGCCGGCGGCCCTGGCCTCGACGTTCGTGACGTCCGTGGCGGGCGCGGGGGCCTTCGCGCTGCTGTCCCTGGCGGGCACCGGCGACGTGGCCCCTGACTGGTACCTGGGGCTCGCCTGCGGGCTGGGCGGGCTGATCGGCGGGTATCTCGGGGCGCGGCTCCAGCCGCTGCTGCCCGAGACGGGCCTGCGTCTGCTGCTCGGCTCCCTCGCCGCCGCGGTGGGCGTCCTCTACGCCGTGCAGGCGCTGGGCTGACCGCCGGTTCCGCGTCCCCGACCGCGGGTGGAGGGCGGCAGGGGCCGTACGGGATAATGACCGCATGCGGATCTCAGCCAGGGCGGACTACGCGGTACGCGCCGCGCTGCAACTCGCGTCGTCCGGGGACGACGGGCCGCTCAAGGCCGAGGCGATCGCCGACGCGCAGGACATCCCGCACAAGTTCCTGGAGAGCATCCTCAACGACATGCGGCGGGGCGGGCTCGTGGTGAGCCAGCGCGGCGGGAACGGCGGGTACCGGCTGGCGAAGCCCGCCGACGCGATCAGCATCGCCGACGTCATCCGGGTCGTGGAGGGTCCGCTGGTCTCGGTGCGCGGCGTCCGCCCGCCCGAGCTGTCGTACTCCGGTCCCGCCGAGTCGCTGCTGCCGCTGTGGATCGCGCTGCGGTCGAACGTGCGCCAGATCTTGGAGGGCGTGTCCCTCGCCGATGTGGCGTCGTCCCAACTTCCCGCCGGGGTGGCCGCGTTGGCGGACACGCCGAAGGCCTGGGTGAATCCCTGATTCCACCCGCCGACCAGGCGTTTCTCACTATGTGAGCGATCGGCGTCCATCATATGAGCTGCCCCTTGGGGTAGGGGCTGCTTTCTGCCACGATCCCTAGCAGCCAGGTAGGAAAACTAGGGTTCCACAGGGGGTGGCCATGACCGCGCGTCCGTACGACGTCGCCGCACGCCTCCTGCTGACCTCGCGCCGCCACATCGACTTCGGCCGCACCTCCAGCGCCATCTGTCGGCCGGTCTGAGGCCCCGCCGGACCCGCGTCCGGCCGCGCCCCTCCCGCCCGCTCGCTCCGCACCGCACACCGTTCCACGGCCGCCGACCGTCCCCGCGAGGCAGGCCCGACGGCCGCGCGGGCGCACGCCCCTGAGCACACGCCCGTACGCCGGCAACGTCCCGAACCACCCTTTTCCCGAGAGGACACCTCCGTGTCTGCCGCACGACCGCTCACCATCCTGCGCACCGCCGCCGCCCTGGCGGCCCTTCCGCTCCTGCTCACCGCCTGCGGCTACGGTTCCGACGCCGAGGACGACGCCCCGCAGGCGGAGGTCGCGGCGGACGCGAAGAAGCTCTCCGCCTCCGAGGTGAAGATCGGCTACTTCCCGAACCTCACCCACGCCACCGCCCTGGTCGGCGTGCAGGAGGGCCTGCTCCAGAAGGAGCTGGGCGGCACCAAGATCAAGCCGTCGACGTTCAACGCCGGCCCGTCCGAGATCGAGGCGCTGAACGCCGGGTCCATCGACATCGGCTGGATCGGTCCCTCCCCGTCCATCAACGGCTACACCAAGTCGGCCGGCAAGAACCTGCGCATCATCAGCGGTTCGGCCTCCGGCGGCGTGAAGCTGGTGGTCAACCCGGACAAGATCAAGACCCTGGACGACCTCAAGGGCAAGAAGATCGCCACGCCGCAGCTCGGCAACACCCAGGACGTGGCCTTCCTGCACTGGATCGCCGAGAAGGGCTGGAAGGTCGACGCCCAGAGCGGCAAGGGCGACGTGTCCGTGGTCCGCACCGAGAACAAGATCACCCCGGACGCCTACAAGTCCGGCTCGATCGACGGCGCCTGGGTGCCCGAGCCCACCGCGTCCAAGCTGGTCTCGGACGGCGCGAAGGTGCTGCTCGACGAGTCCGAGATCTGGCCGGACAAGAAGTTCGTGATCACCAACATCATCGTGTCGCAGAAGTTCCTCGAGGAGCACCCGGACGTCGTCGAGGCCGTCCTGCGCGGCTCGGTGAAGACCAACGCGTGGATCAACGCCCACCCGGACGAGGCCAAGGCGTCCGCGAACAAGGCGCTGGAGAAGCTGTCCGGCAAGGCCCTGCCGGAGGAGGTCCTCAATCCGGCGTGGGAGTCCATCACCTTCCTCGACGACCCGCTGGCCTCCACCCTCGACGCCCAGGCCTCGCACGCGGTGTCGGCCGGCCTGCTGGAGAAGCCCAGCCTCAAGGGCATCTACGACCTGAAGCCGCTCAACAAGGTCCTCAAGGCCGAGGGCAAGCCCGAGGTCGACGACGCCGGTCTCGGCGTCGGCTGACCACGCCCGCACCCCGACGCACACCACCAGGAGGTGACGACCATGGCCACGACGATGGCCGGGACGGCCGAGGACACCACGACGGCGGCGTACGCCGCGCGGGTCGAGCACGTCTCGAAGTCCTTTCCCGCTCCGGGCGCCCCGGGCGGACGGCAGCTCGTGCTGGACGACATCACCCTCGATGTCGCACCCGGCGAGTTCGTCACCCTCCTGGGCGCCTCGGGGTGCGGAAAGTCCACCCTGCTCAACCTGGTCGCCGGGCTCGACCGGCCGTCCGTCGGCACCATCGGCACCGACGGCCGGCCCGCCCTGATGTTCCAGGAGCACGCCCTGTTCCCGTGGCTGACCGCGGGCAAGAACATCGAACTCGCCCTGAAGCTGCGCGGGGTGGGCAAGCCGGAACGCCGCCAGGAGGCGGAGCGGCTGCTGGAGCTGGTGCGGCTGAAGGACGCGCACGGCAAGCGGGTGCACGAACTGTCCGGCGGCATGCGTCAGCGTGTGGCGCTCGCCCGTGCGCTCGCCCAGGACAGCCGGCTGCTGCTGATGGACGAGCCGTTCGCCGCGCTCGACGCCATCACCCGGGACGTGCTGCACGACGAACTGACCCGGATCTGGCGGGAGACGGGCCTGTCGGTGCTGTTCGTGACGCACAACGTGCGCGAGGCGGTGCGGCTCGCCCAGCGCGTCGTCCTGCTGTCGTCCCGGCCGGGCCGTGTCGCCCGGCAGTGGACGGTGGACCTGCCGCAGCCGCGCCGTCTGGAGGACGCCGCCGTGGCGGAGCTGTCCGCCGAGATCACCGAAGAACTGCGTGGGGAGATCCGCCGACATGGCCAGCACTGAGAAAGCCGCCGGCGTCACCGGGAAGACCGCCGCACCCCAGGACCCGGACGACCTCGCCGGGCTGGAGGCAGGCCTCGACGCGCTGGACGCGACGCAGACGGTCCGCACCCCGCTCGGTCAGACGCTGCTGCGCAAGGTGCTGCCGCCGGTCACCGCCGTCGCCCTGGTGCTGGTGGTGTGGCAGATCCTGGTCTGGGCGGAGGTCGCGCCCCCGTACAAGCTCGCCTCCCCGTCCGACGTGTGGGGCGAGGTGCGCGCCGCGTGGCTCCAGGGCACGCTGCTCGAGTACATCTGGACGTCCGTCTCACGCGGCCTGCTCGGCTTCCTGTTCGCCCTTGCCATCGGCACCCCGCTCGGGCTGCTGGTGGCGCGGGTGTCCTTCGTCCGGGCGGCCATCGGCCCGATCCTGTCGGGTCTGCAGTCGCTGCCGTCGGTCGCCTGGGTGCCGCCCGCCGTGATCTGGCTGGGCCTCAACGACTCGATGATGTTCGCGGTGATCCTGCTCGGCGCGGTGCCGTCCATCGCCAACGGCCTGGTGGCGGGCATCGACCAGATTCCGCCGCTGTTCCTGCGCGCCGGACGCACCCTGGGCGCGACCGGGCTGCGCGGCGCCCGCTACATCGTGATGCCGGCCGCGCTGCCCGGTTACGTGGCCGGTCTCAAGCAGGGCTGGGCGTTCTCCTGGCGCTCGCTGATGGCCGCCGAGATCATCGCCTCCTCGCCCGATCTCGGCGTCGGACTGGGCCAGTTGCTGGAGAACGGCCGCAACAACAGCAGCATGCCGCAGGTGTTCCTGGCGATCCTGCTGATCCTGTGCGTCGGCATCGCCATCGACCTGCTGATCTTCAGCCCGCTGGAGCGGCGCGTGCTGCGCGGGCGGGGCCTGCTCGTCAGCCGCTGACCCCGCCCGCGCGCACCCCGCCCGTCAGGAGCCGTACACCTCGACCTCGCCGAACTGGGCGGCCGGCCAGCCGGTGTTGCCGGTGACGTGCAGCCGCAGATGACGCAGGCTGCCGTCGACCGGGACGGTCACCGTGTTGCCGGTCGCCGGGTCGAAGCGGTGCTCCCGGGCGGCGGCCAGCGTGGTCCACGCGGAGCCGTCGGTGCTGCCCCGCACGGACAGGGTCTGGGTGCGGGCCTGCCACGCGGCCTGCGGCGGCAGTTTCAGCACCACCCGGCGTACGGCGTGGGTGGCGCCCAGGTCGATCGTCAGGGTCTGCGGGAAGGCGTGGTTGGCGGACTCCCAGTAGGTGTGCGCGTCCCCGTCGACCGCCTTGCCGGGGGTGTAGACGTCCTGCGAACCGGTGGCGGTGGCGGGGCGGTTCAGGGCGAGGTTGCGGTCCGGGTCGGGCTGCGGTTCGCCCTGGCCGGGCTCGGGCCAGGTGGAGCAGTCCGACCAGGTGCTGTCCCAGCCGGAGTTGCCCCCGCCGTCGGTGACGGTGAAGGCACCGGACCCTGCCGGGTAGGGGCAGTTGTAGATGCCGGCCGAGCCGACCCCGGTCGCGGTGACGTTCCGGAAGGTCGCCGCTCCTT
Source organism: Streptomyces sp. P9-2 (assembly GCF_051903975.1). Taxonomy (NCBI): domain Bacteria; kingdom Bacillati; phylum Actinomycetota; class Actinomycetes; order Kitasatosporales; family Streptomycetaceae; genus Streptomyces; species Streptomyces sp. P9-2. The sequence goes on along the minus strand of NZ_CP192633.1, from coordinate 5,981,111 downwards.
GCGTCTCCGCCTGGACGACGACCGTCCCGACCCGGTTCACGGTGGCGCGGTCGACGGTGATGTTCCGGGCGGCGAGGCCGCGTCCGCCGCCGGAGACGAACTCGAAGGCGCTGTACGGGCTGTCGGTGATCGTGGTGTTGGTGATCCGTACCTGGGCGTCGATGGCGCTGTCGTAGGAGTCGACGCGCAGGGCGCCCATCGGGTGGTTCCAGTTGGGGTTCATCGCGCCCGTGCGGACCAGGGTGTTGCCGTCGACCGTGATGGTGCCGGACAGCGGGTGGAACGGGTCGAGGAACTTCTGGTTGGAGATCGCGATGCCGCTGCCGAGGGCGTTGGTGTCGGCGATCAGGTTGTTCCGGACGGTGATGTCGGTGCCGCCGTAGATCGCGATGCCGTTGGCGAGGTTCGGCTGGGTGATCGTGTTGTTCTCGAAGACGCTGTTCACGTCGGGCGCGTTCAGCGACCACATGGCGAGGGCGTCGTCGCCCTGGTTGCGCAGGAAGTTGTTGCGGACCTTCACCCCGCGGGCGTTGCCGTTGAGGTTGAGGCCGTCGGCGGTCATGTCGAGGAAGCGGCTGTTCTCGACGACCAGGTTGTCGTTGTTGCCGGTCAGCCAGAGCCCCACCTTGAGGTGCTGGAGCCACATCCCCGAGACGGTCGAGTCCGGGCCGAGGGAGCCGTTGACGAAGTTGTCCGGGCTGGAGTCGACGCGTTCGGTGACCTCGCCGATGACGGCGAAGTCCTTGATGTGGACGTTGCCGGAGGAGGCGGTCTGGTCGATGAAGCGGGAGGTGCGCACGACGGAGTGCCAGTGGCCCGCGCCCCGGAGGGTGACGTTCTGGACGCCGTTCAGGGACGAGGTCAGCCGGTACTCCCCCGGCGGTATCCACACGGTCCCGCCCTGGGCGGCGGCGACGGCCTCGCGGAACGCCTGGGTGGAGTCGCCCTGTCCGGTGGGATCGGCGCCCTTGTCGGTGACGGACACGGAACCGGAGGGGCGGGCGGCGGCCGCGGGCGCCTGCTCGAAGTCGGCCACGTCGACGGTGACCTGGACGTTCGTGGCCTGGAAGGCGACGGTGTCGCCCGCCCGGACGTCCCGGCCCAGCAGCATGCGCGCGTTGGCGTAGAGATGGTGGGTGCGGGCGCCCGGGATCCACGGGGTGTCGACGTAGCTGTACTTGGAGGTGACGGGCAGGGTCCGGTCGAGCCGCTGCCCGTTGACGTACACGTCCAGCGAGCCGGACCGGCCGTCGGGGACGCTGTACGCCACGGTCACGGCGTTGGCCGCGCGCGGCACGGTGAACTCCACGCGCTGTCCCGCGTTGATCCGCACCGCCTGGCGGCCGGACGCCTCGGAGGCGAGCGTGCCCTGGGTGTGATCGGGGCCGATGAGGGTGCCGGTGTGGGGCGCGGACTCGGCCTCGACGGAGGTGAACGGGAGGGTGGCGCCGGCCGCGGCGTGGGCGGGCGGCGGGGCGACGGCGACGAGCAGGCCGGCGGCGAGGGCGACGGCTGTGGCCGCCGCCGGCACGCTTCTTGTGGTTGTGCGGGGGGTGGTCATGGTGCTGGTCCCTTCGTGGTGGGGGTACGGGAACAGACGGAGGCGCGGCTCAGGCGCGCAGCCAGACCGCGGTGTCGCCGGGCAGCCGCCCGGCGGGGTCGAGGAGGCCGCTGGCCAGGAGCGGCGCGGAGTGGGCGGGGAGGCCGACGGGGGTGTCCGAGAGGTTGACCACGCACAGGGCGTCGGCGCGGGCGAAGGCGAGGACGCCGTCGGGTGCGGGCAGCCAGGTCAGCGGGCCGTCGCCGAACTCCGGGCGCAGCCGGATCGCCTCGCGGTAGAGGCGGAGCATGGAGCCGGGGTCCTCGGCCTGCCGGTCGGCGGCGTAGGCGGCCCAGCCGTCGGGCTGCGGCAGCCAGGGCTCGCCGCCGAAGCCGGCATGCGGCTCGCCGGCCGCCCAGGGCAGCGGCACCCTGCATCCGTCGCGGCCGGGGTCGGTGCCGCCGGAGCGGGCGTGCATGGGGTCCTCGATGCGGTCCAGCGGGATGTCCGCCTCTGGCAGGCCGAGTTCCTCGCCCTGGTACACGTAGACCGCGCCGGGCAGCGCGAAGGAGAGGAGTGCGGCGGCGCGGGCTCTGCGGGTGCCGAGTTCCAGGTCGGTGGGGGTGCCGAAGGCCTTGGTGGCGAAGTCGAAGCCGGTGTCGGCGCGGCCGTAGCGGGTGACGGTGCGGGTGACGTCGTGGTTGCACAGCACCCAGGTGGCGGGGGCTCCGACGGGGGCGTGCTCGGCGAGGGTGTCGTCGATCGACGTCCGCAGCCGCCGCGCGTCCCAGGGGCAGGTCATGAAGGAGAAGTTGAACGCGGTGTGCAGTTCGTCGGGGCGCAGGTAGCGGGCGAAGCGTTCGGTGTCGGGGAGCCAGACCTCGCCGACGAAGACGGCCCCGTACTCGTCGGCGACGGCCCGCCAGGCGCGGTACACGTCGTGGAGTTCGTCGCGGTCGACGTAGGGGTGGGGGTCGTGTCCCTCGGTGAAGTCGGGCAGTGCGGGGTCCTTGGCGAGCAGGGCGGCGGAGTCGATGCGGACGCCTGCGACGCCCCGCTCGAACCAGAAGCGCAGGATGTCCTCGTGCTCCTGGCGGACGGCGGGGTGGGCCCAGTTGAGGTCGGGCTGCTCGGGGGCGAACAGGTGCAGGTACCAGTCGCCGTCGGGCAGCCGGGTCCAGGCGGGGCCGCCGAATTCGGACTGCCAGTCGTTGGGCGGGAGTTCGCCGTGCTCGCCGCGTCCCGGGCGGATGTGGAACAGCTCCCGTTCGGGGCCGCCCGCGAGGGCCGCGCGGAACCAGGGGTGCTGGTCGGAGACGTGGTTGGGCACGATGTCGACGATGGTGCGGATGCCCAGTTCCCGTGCCTCGGCGATGAGTTTCTCCGCCTCGGCGAGGGTGCCGAAGGCGGGGTCGACGGCGCGGTAGTCGGCGACGTCGTAGCCGCCGTCCTTCATCGGGGACCGGTACCAGGGGTTGAACCACAGTGCGTCGACGCCCAGTTCGGCGAGGTACGGCAGGCGGGTGCGGACGCCGGCCAGGTCGCCGGTGCCGTCGCCGTCGCCGTCGGCGAAGCTGCGGACGTACACCTGGTAGATGACGGCGGAGCGCCACCATCCGTCGTCGGTGGCAGGGGTGGGCTGTCCCACGTGGGTGCCTTTCTCTTCTGTGGACGGGGGTGCGGTGTCAGCCCTTGGTGCTGCCCGCGCTGATCCCGGCGATGATGTGCCGCTGGAAGACGAGGAACAGCGCGACCATGGGGATGCTGGCGATCACCATCGCGGCGATCAGCACGGTCAGCTGGATGTTCTGCGACAGCTGCACGAGGGCCACGCTGACGGGCTGCTTGTCGGTGTCGGAGAAGACCATCAGCGGCCACAGGAAGTCCTGCCAGACGGCGACCAGCGCGAAGATCGACACCACACCGAGCACCGGGCGGGACATGGGCAGCACGATGGACCACAGGGTGCGCAGCTTTCCCGCGCCGTCGATCTCGGCGGCCTCCAGGACGTCCCTGGGCAGCTGGTCGAAGAACCGCTTGAGCAGGTACAGGTTGAAGGCGTTGGCGACGGCCGGCAGCCAGATGGCGAGCGGGTCGTTGAGCAGCCCGAGGTCCGCGACGGTGAGGTACTTCGGGACGACGAGGGCCTGGGCGGGCACCATCAGCGTGGCGAGGATGCCGCCGAGGACCAGGGCGCCGAAGGCCGGACGCAGCTTGGACAGGGCGTAGGCGGCGGCCGTGCAGAACACGAGCTGGAAGATCCAGGCGCCGGCCGCCTGCACCACCGTGTTCCACAGGTGCGTGGGCAGCCGCATCAGCTCCCAGGCGTCCGCGTACCCGGCGGTGCTCCAGCTCTCGGGGACGAGGGTGGGCGGGGTGCGCGCCACCTCGTCGGGCGACTTCATCGCGCCGGTGGCCATCCAGTACACCGGGAACAGGAACGCCAGCGTGAACAGCGCGACGACGCCGGTGAAGACGGTCCAGTAGACGGCCTTGCCACGGGGGCGGGCCAGGACGGCCGGGGAGACGAGGGTGCGGACGCCGGCGCTCATACGGCCTCCTCGGAGCGGGTGAGGCGGAGGTAGACGGCGGAGAACGCGCCCAGCAGGGCGAGCAGCATGACGCTCAGCGCGCAGGCGCCGCCGAAGTCGTTGTAGAGGAAGGCGTACTTGTAGATGAGGTAGAGGACGGTGACGGTGGCGTTCTCCGGACCGCCCCCGGTGATCACGAACGGTTCGGTGAAGACCTGCATGGTGGCGATGATCTGCAGCAGCATCAGCATGAGGATCACGAACCGGGTCTGCGGGACGGTGATGTGCCGGACGCGCTGGAGCAGGTTGGCGCCGTCGAGTTCGGCGGCCTCGTACAGCTCTCCGGGGATGGACTGGAGCGCGGCGAGGTAGATGAGCACGGTGCCGCCCATGTTGGCCCAGGTGGCGACGATCACCAGGGACACCAGGGCCGTGTCGGCGCCGTTGGACCAGTTGGAGGTCGGCAGGTGGAGGAGGCGCAGCGCCTCGTTGGCGAGGCCGGCGCCCGGGTCGTAGAACCACTTCCACAGCAGGGCGCTCACCACGGGCGGGATCATCACCGGCAGGTAGACGACGACCCGGAAGAACGCCTTGGCGTGGCGGAGTTCGTTGAGGACGAGGGCCAGCACGAAGGGGATCGCGAAGCCGATCAGCAGGGCGAGCAGGGTGAAGGTGAGCGTGTTGCGCCAGGCTGCGGCGAACTCGGGGTCCTGCCAGACGCGGGTGAAGTTGGCGGTGCCGACCCATTCGGGGTCCGAGCCGGGCGTGTACTTCTGGAAGGCGATCACGACGGCGCGGATCGCTGGGTACCAGGAGAACAGCGCGAAGCAGATCAGCCCGCCCAGGAGGAAGCCGTACGCGCGCAGGTGGTCGGTGAGGCGGCGCCGCCTCCGGTCCCCCGCCGGGGACGGCGCCTTCACCGGACGGACCCGCACGGCGGGCGGCCGTTCGACCGTCTTCGTCACCGTCAGCTCCGGGCCAGGATGCCGTCGATCTTGCCGGAGGCGTCCTTCAGCAGCTGGTCGATGTCGGCGTCCTCCTTGGTGAGGACGGCGGAGACGACGCCGTCGAGGACGGAGTAGAGCTGTTGGGCGTGCGGCGGCTCGATCTTCATCTCGAGCTTCTGGTTGCCGTCGAGGAAGGCCTGGTAGTTCTCCACCGGCACGTTGGCGTTGGCCTGCTTGACCTGCTGGTCCTTGGCGTCGGCGGCGCCGGTGAACAGGCGCGGTTCGGGCAGGCCGACGGGGGCGTCGTTCTGCTTGGCGCGGGCGTAGTCGCCGAGGAAGCCGTCACCGGGGGTGAGGAACATGTGGTCGAGCCACTTGAGGCCGGCGCGGATCTGCTCGGGGGTGGCCTTCTTGCTGAACATGTAGCCGTCGCCGCCGACGAGGGTGGCCTTGCCGCCCGGCATGGGGGCGATGGCGATGTTCTTGTACTCGGCGCCCTTCTCCTTCACCAGGATCGGGATGTTGTCGGGGGCGGCGAGGTACATGCCGAGCTTGCCGGAGCCCATCATCTGCTGGGCGTCGTTGATGACGAGCAGCTGTTTGCTGCCCATCGACTCGTCCTTCCACCGCATGTCGTGGAGGGTCTGGAGGACGGCGCGGCCTTCGGGGGTGTCGATCGTGGCCTTCTCGCCGTCGGCGCTCACCACGTCGCCGCCCTGGGAGTACAGCTCGGCGGTGAAGTGCCAGCCGCCCTGGTTCTGCGCGCTGTAGTCGGCGTACCCGACGACGCCGTCGCCGAGCGCGGCGATCTTCTTCGCGGCGGTGCGGACCTCGTCCCAGGTGGCGGGCGGGGTGTCGGGGTCGAGTCCGGCCTTCTCGAACAGCTCCCGGTTGTAGATCAGGCCCATGGAGTAGCCGGTGCGGGGGATGCCGTAGGTCTTGCCGTCGACGGTGTAGATGTCGCGGAGCTGCTGCTGGATGGTGCTGTAGCTCTTGAGTTCCTTCACGTAGGGAGTCAGGTCGGCGGCCTGGTTGATGTCGACGACGTGCTTGGCGTCGGTGAAGTACGTGTAGAAGACGTCCTCCATCTGGCCGCCGGCGAGCTTGGCGTCGAACGTCTTGGGGTCCTGGCAGGGGAACGCGTCGTGCGGGACGACGTCGATGTCCGGGTTCTTCTTCTCGAAGGCGGCGATCTCCTCCTCGAAGAACTGGCGGTCGACCTTGGCGCTCTTGGGCGGCATGCAGTTGACGGTGATGCGCGTCTTGCCGTCGGCGGCGTCGTCGCCGTCCGAGCCGCAGGCCGTCAGCGCGAGGGCGCCGACGCCGAGCGCGACGAGGGTACGGCGGATCCCGGTGCTTCTCATCGGTGGACCCCTTACGGGACAGGAGCGAGTGAACCCCTCGGAACAGGAGCGGTGGGCGGGGCACACTCAAGCACCGACGACAACGGTCCGCAAGATGTCGCGCAGAATTTGAAATTATTCGACAGTTGACGGGCGGTCAGCCGCGCGGCACCTGCCCGGTGGAGCCGCGCACCACCAACTCCGGTTCGAACAGCAGCTCTTCGGGGGCCACCGTGCTGCCGCTGATCTGCGCGTTGAGCAGCTCCACCACGGCTTTGCCCATGGCCTCGATGGGCTGGCGCACCGTGGTGAGCGGGGGTTCGGTGCAGTTCATCAGCGCGGAGTCGTCGTAGCCGACGACGGAGATCTGGCCGGGGACGTCGAGTCCTTTGCGGCGGGCGGCGCGTACGACGCCGAGGGCGAGGGGGTCGCTGGCGCAGATGAAGCCGGTGACGCCCCGCTCGATGAGCCGGGTGGCGGCGGCGTGGCCGCCCTCGATGGAGAACATGGCGCGGGCGACGTGCTCCTCGGGCACCTCGCCGGCCACGGCCCGCGCGGCCGCCAGCTTGCGCGCCGACGGCACGTGGTCGCCGGGGCCGAGCACCAGGCCGATGCGCTCGTGCCCGAGGGAGGCGAGGTGGCGCCAGGCCTGCTCGACGGCCACGGCGTCGTCGCACGACACGGCGGGGAAACCCAGGTGCTCGATGGCCGCGTTGACGAGGACGACGGGGATGTTGCGCTCGGCGAGCTGCCGGTAGTGGTCGTGCGGCGCGTCGGCCTGGGCGTAGAGACCTCCCGCGAACACCACGCCGGACACCTGCTGTTGCAGCAGCAGGGTGACGTAGTCCGCCTCGGAGACCCCGCCGCGGGTCTGGGTGCACAGCACGGGGGTGAGCCCGAGCTGGGCGAGGGCGCCGCCGATGACCTCGGCGAAGGCGGGGAAGATCGGATTCTGCAGCTCGGGCAGGACCAGGCCGACCAGCCGGGCGCGCTCGCCGCGCAGTTGGGTGGGCCGCTCGTAGCCGAGCACGTCCAGGGCGGAGAGCACCGCCTGCCGGGTCGCCTCGGAGACTCCCGGCTTGCCGTTGAGCACCCGGCTGACCGTGGCCTCGCTGACCCCGACCTTCTTCGCCACCACAGCAAGTCGTCGCGTCATGGCCGCAAGCGTAGCGCAAGATACGCAAGAGATTTGCATAATCGCGCAAGATGCCGGGTCATGGCGCTGCCCAGAGTCCCCTCACATGCCCGAGATGACGGCTCATCACCTCCCCTACGGCCTCGGTGTCGCGGGCGAGCAGCGCGTCGAGCAGTTCCAGGTGCTCCTCGGCGGACGCGCGCAGCCGCCCCTGTTCGGCCAGCGCGGTCAGCCCGTACAGCCGGGAGCGGCTGCGCAGGTCGCGGACCACCTCGACGAGATGAGCGTTCCCGGCGAGGGCCAGCAGTCCGAGGTGGAAGCGCTGGTCGGCGTCGATGTACGCGATGAGGTCACCGGCCGCGGCGGCGGCGACGATCTCGTCAGCGACGGGCCGCAGCGCGGCGAGTGCGGTGGGGTCTGCTGTGGCCGCCAGCGCCGCCGTGGTGGGGATCTCGATGAGGGCGCGTACGTGCGTGAACTCGTCGAGCCGGCGCTCGGACACGGCGGTCACCCGGTACCCCTTGTTGGGCACGGCGTCGACCAGCCCCTCCTTGGCGAGGTCGAGCAGCGCCTCGCGGACGGGGGTGGCGGAGACACCGAAGCGGGCCGCGAGCGCGGGCGCCGAGTACACCTCGCCGGGCCGCAGTTCACCGGCGATCAGCGCGGCCCGCAGGGCGTCCGCGACCCGTTCGCGGTAACTGGGGCCGCGTCCGCCGAGGGCGGGCAGGGCGGGGCCGCCGGCGGCGCTCACAGGGCGAACCCCGCGGGGAACGGGTCGGTCGGGTCGAGGAGGTACTGGGCGGTGCCGGTGATCCAGGCCCGTCCGGTGAAGCTGGGCAGGACAGCGGGGTGCCCGGCCACCTCGGTGGTGCCGAGCAGGCGTCCGGTGAAGCTGGTGCCGATGAAGGACTCGTTCACGAACTCGGTGCCGAGCGGGAGTTCACCGCGGGCGTGCAGCTGGGCCATGCGGGCGCTGGTGCCGGTGCCGCACGGGGAACGGTCGAACCAGCCGGGGTGGATCACCATGGCGTGCCGCGAGTGGCGGGCGGTGGAGCCGGGCGCGGTGAGCTGGACGTGGTGGCAGCCGTGGATGGACGGGTCCTCCGGATGCACGGGCTCCCCCTCGGCGTTGAACGCCTCCATCAGGGACAGTCCGGCGGCGAGGATGTCGTCCTTGCGGGAGCGGGCGAAGGGCAGCCCGAACTGCTCCAGCGGCAGGATGGCGTAGAAGTTCCCGCCGTACGCCAGGTCGTACGTGACCGTGTGTCCGTCGGGCAGGGTCGCCTCGCGGTCCAGGGCGACGGAGAAGGACGGCACGTTGCGCAGGGTCACGGCGGTGGCACGGCCGTCCGCGACCGCCACCTCGGCGACGACCAGCCCGGCGGGGGTGTCCAGGCGGACGGTGGTGACGGGCTCGACGACCTCGACCATGCCCGTCTCCACCAGCACGGTCGCCACGCCGATGGTGCCGTGTCCGCACATCGGGAGGTAGCCGGACACCTCGATGTAGACGACGCCCCAGTCGCAGTCGGGCCGGGTGGGCGGCTGGAGGATCGCGCCGCTCATCGCCGCGTGGCCGCGCGGCTCGTTCATCAGCAACTGCTTGACGTGGTCCCGGTGTTCACGGAACCACAGGCGCCGTTCGTTCATCGTGGCACCCGGGATGACGCCGATGCCGCCGGTGATCACCCGGGTGGGCATGCCCTCGGTGTGCGAGTCGACGGCGTGCAGGACGAGTGAGCTGCGCATGTCCCTGCCTCCTCTACGCCAGTCCGGCCGCGACGGCCTTCTCGGTGGCGGCGCGCACGGCCGCCTCCTGCTCGGGGCCCAGCGGGACGCGCGGCGGACGGCAGGGCCCGCCATGGCGTCCGACGAGGTCCATGGACAGCTTGATCGCCTGTACGAACTCCACGCGCGAGTCCCAGCGCAGCAGGGGGTGCAGCTGCCGGTACAGCGGCAGCGCGGTGGTCAAGTCATGGCTTACGGCGGCGCGGTACAGCTCCACGCAGGAGCGGGGCAGGGCGTTGGGGTACCCGGCGATCCATCCCTTCGCCCCGGCGACGGCGAGCTCCAGGAGTACGTCGTCGGCGCCGGCCAACAGGTCAAGATCAGGCGCGAGTTCGGCGATCCGGTAGGCGCGGCGGACGTCCCCGGAGAACTCCTTGACGGCGCGGACGTACCCCTCGCCGTGCAGCCGGGCGAGCAGCTCCGGCACCAGGTCGACCTTGGTGTCGACCGGGTTGTTGTAGGCGACGACGGGCAGTCCGGTGCGGGCGACCTCGGCGTAGTGGGCGACGACGGACCGCTCGCCGGCGCGGTAGGCGTTGGGTGGCAGCAGCATCACCGCCCGGCACCCGGCCTCGGCGGCCTGCTCCGCCCAGCGGCGCGCCTCGGCGGACCCGTAGGCGGCGACCCCGGGCATCACCCGCTCCCCGCCGACGGCGGCGACGGCCGTCTCGACGACCCGGGCGCGCTCCCCGGGGGTGAGCACCTGGTACTCCCCCAGCGACCCGTTCGGCACGACCCCGTCACACCCGTTCGCCACGAGCCAGGAACAGTGCTCGGCGTACCGGTCGAGGTCGACGGTCAGATCGCCGCGCAGCGGCAGCGCGGTGGCGACGAGGACTCCCCGCCAGGGGCGGTGATCGGTCATGGGGATCCTTCCGGCGTGGGCGGGTGGGGACGGGTGGGGCGCGGGGCGGATTCCGAGGGCCGGGGGGAGGCGGGGGCGCCTTCCTGAAGCGGCGGTTCCTGAGGCGGGAGTTCCTGTGGCGGGAGTTCCTGTGGCGGGAGTTCCTGAGGCGGGAGTTCCTGAGGCGGGAGTTCCTGAGGCGGGAGTTCCTGTGGCGGGAGTTGCTGTGCCGTGGGGTCGGATGGCGTCGGAGTACCGGGCCGGGGCTCCCGGTGCGGGCGGCGCTCCTCGGCCGGTCCGTGCGGTCCGGGCGACTCGGACACACCCTGCGGCCCGGCGGGCCCGGCTTGCGGCCCCTCGTCCTCCGGGGGCGCGGCGGCCCCCACCGACGGGCCCGCACCGTCAGGCGCACCCGAGCGGGAGCGACCCTCGTGTCCGGCCGCCAGGACGCCCAGCGGGACCGGGCGGGCGAAAGGGCGGCGGGTCGGTGTGGGCGGGCACCCGGTGACCGCTGCCATCCCCGGTGCGCACATGCGGCCCTGGCACCAGCCCATCCCCGCGCGGGTGAGCAGCTTCACCGTGCGGGTATCGCCGGCGCCGAGGGTGACGGCCTCCCGGACGGCGCCCGCGGTGACCTCCTCGCAGCGGCAGATCACCGTGTCGTCGGGGACGCCCTCGCCCCAGTGAGCGGGCGGGGTGTGCAGGGAGTGCAGGGCCGCCGCGACCGTACGTCCCCGGGCGCGGACCTTGGCGGCCGGCGCCCAGGCAGCCGGATCAGGAGCCGTACCCCGGAGCCGTGCCGCGATCGAGCGTCCCGCGATGTGTCCCTCGGCCAGCGCGAGGGCCGCGCCGCCGATGCCCGTGGCCTCCCCGGCCGCCCACACTCCCGGTACGTCGGTGCGCTGTTCGGCGTCGACGGCGACCGCGTGCCCGTCGAGCCGGCAGCCCAGGGTCTCGGCGAGGTCGGTGTGCGGCAGCATGCCGTGGCCCACCGCGAGGGCGTCGCACGGCAGCAGCCGCTCGGTGCCGGGCCGGACGCGGTCCCGTGCGTCGAGTGCGGCGACGGTGACGCCGGTCAGCCGGTCCACGCCGTGGGCGCGGACCACGGTGTGCCGCGTCAGCACCGGCACCCGGTGGCGCAGCAGCCGGGCCGCGTACCCGGCCGCCTCGGGCAGCTTGCCGGCCAGGGCGCGGGCGTGACGCGGCAGCCGTGCGGGGCCGGTGGACTCGACGAGCGCGGCGACGCGGACGCCCGCCGACGCGAGTCCGGTGGCCACGGGCAGCAGCAGCGGCCCGGTCCCGGCGACCACGACCGTGCCGCCGGGGGTGACGAGACCGCCCTTGAGCATGGCCTGCCCGCCGCCCGCCGTGACGACACCCGGCAGCGTCCATCCGGGGAACGGCAGGACCGTCTCGTACCCGCCGGTGGCCAACAGCACGGCGCCGGCGCGAAGTTCGACGGACTCCCGCTGCTCCGGCCCGAGCAGCGCGTGCACGGTCAGCCCGCAGGAGTCCCGCTCCACGCACCAGACATGGTGCTCCGGCCGTACGTCGACGGTGCTCGCCGCGAGGGCGTCCCGCAGCCGCGTCCAGGTGCGCCGCCCGTGCTGCGGGACGGCGCCTTCGGCGTCGAGGCCGGGCGCGGGCCGGCGGAAGTACTGCCCGCCGGGTCCCGGCGCCGCGTCGACCAGGGCGACCCGGATCCCGCGCCGCGCCGCCGCCAGGGCCGCGGCGATCCCCGCCGGGCCGGCACCGATCACCGCGAGGTCAGTCCTCATGGCCCGTGCCCTCCTGGGTGCGGATGACGTCGCCCGGGCGCACCGGGACGAGGCAGGCCCGTTGGTTGGGGCGGCCGTTGACGGTGACGAGGCAGTCGAAGCAGACGCCGATGCCGCAGAACACCCCGCGCGGGCGTCCGCCGTCCCGGGTCGTGCGCCAGGAGGTGACGCCGGCCGCCCACAGCACGGCGGCGACCGTCCGTCCCGGCAGCGCCTCGACCGACCGCCCGTCGAAGGTCACCTCGAACGCACGCCCGGTGCCGTCCCCTTCGGGAGTCTTCACCGCGCGGCCTCCTTCGTCGGGCGGGGGAAGCGGTCGGGCCGGAACGACGCGAGATCCAGCTCGGGCGTCTTCCCGGTGAGCGCCTGCGCGATCAACAGCCCCGTGCCCGGCGCCAGTCCGATGCCGGCGCCCTCGTGCCCGCAGGCGTGGAACAGCCCCGGCGCCCGCGGGTCGGGGCCGATCGCCGGAAGGTGGTCGGGCAGATACGGCCGGAAACCGGCGTACGTCCGCAGCGCCCGTACCTCGGACAGGAAGGGGAACAGCCGGGTCGCCCCCGCCGCCAGCGCCCGTACGGCTCGCAGCGACAGGGAGCGGTCGAAGCCGACGCGTTCCCGGCTGGCGCCGACGAGCACCGGCCCGGCGGCCGTCCCCTCCACCACCGGGGAGGTCAGCAGGTCCGCCGTGTCGCCCGCGACGTCGGCGACGTAGTCGGCGGCGTACACCTTGTGCCGGATGCGGAGCGGCAGCGGTTCGGTGACGAGGACGAAGCCGCGCCGGGGCATGACGGGAAGGAACACGTCCGCGCGGGAGGCGAGTTCGCCGCCCCAGGTGCCGGCCGCGTTGACGACCGCGGGGGCGAGGACGTCGCCGCGCGGGGTGCGTACGCCGCGCACGGCGCCGTCACGGGCGCGCAGCACACGGGTCACCTCATGGCCGGTGAGGAGGCGGGCGCCGGAGGCCTTCAGCAGGTGTGCCGCCGCGAGGGCGGGCATCACCTGGGCGTCCTGCGGATAGCGCACTCCGCCGGGAAGACCGGGTACAAGGCGCGGTTCGAGGTCATGGAGACGGTCGGCGGTCACGGGTTCGGCGGTCACCCCGGCCGCGCGCTGCGCGTCCGCGAACGCCCGCAGTCCGTCGTACGCCTCCGGGGTCTCCGCGACGACGAGGCCGCCCTTGGCGTCGTACTCGACGTCCGGGCCGTGCCGCGCGGCCAGGTCCGCCCACAGCCGGAGGGACAGCAGGGCCAGGTCGAGTTCGGGTCCTGGCGCCTTGTCGGAGACGAGGAGGTTCCCCTCCCCCGCGCCGGTCGTCCCGCCGGCCACCGGGCCGCGGTCCACGACGGTGACGTCGAGACCGGCGCGAGCCGCGTACAGGGCGCAGGCGGCGCCCGTCATCCCGGCGCCCACCACCACGACATCGCAGGTCAGCGACTCGCTCACGCCAGTACTATGTCACACATCACACTGCCGTGGAACAGGGCGGGAACGGGCGATCGGCGGGCTCAGCCGGCGGTGGGAACCACGCGCAGGTGGGAGGCGGCGCGGCGGTTCCTGCGGTCCCGTCCTGCGGGGCGGGGCGTCTCGCGCAGGACGAACGTCACCCGGCGGCAGCCCATCTCCTCGAGCACGGAGGTGGACTCCACCAGCAGACGGCACTCCGTGGTGCCCCAGCGAGGGTCCGGGTGCAGCAACGGACGTACGGAGCCGTCGTGCCCGGCGGCCCGCTCGCCCACGGCGCGCAGCCAGTGGGGCAGGCCGTGCCGGAAGGCGGCCTCCATGATCGGGTCCTGGGCGATGTCCCTGCGTACGGCGTGCAGCACGGGGTCGTGGGGGTGCCGCTCGGCGGTCGCGGAGAAGTCCGCGAGCATGGGCAGGCACCAGCTCGCCTCGTGGTCGCCCAGCACCGTGGCGGCGTCCGGGTGGAACAGCACGAAGCGCAGGAAGTTGGCACCGGGGTGGGCCGTCGGGTGCGGCTCCACGCCCTGGAAAAGTGTCCGGAAGGCGCCGTTGGTGAGCAGGACGTCCCACCGGTGGTCCACCACCAGCGACGGGAAGGGTACGGAGTCCAGCAGGACGGCGTAGTCCCGCAGATAGTCGTGGGCCTCGGAAGTCCCGGGGCCGGGCCGCGGTGCCGGCCGCTGCCCTCCTGCCTGAAATGCCATCGGGAGGTCACCCCTCTTGCCTGTGCGGCCCTGACGCGGCGCCCCGATCCTGGTGCCCGGAGCGTCGGCATGTCAACTATCGTGGCATTCCGCGACGGTTGACGGCTGAAATTGGCCACAGTTGTGGCGAGACCTGGATGCGAGTTCGATACACCGGCTAGTCTCCGTGAGGTTCACGGCAATCGCTTGTGAGAAGCCTGTGAGAGACGTAGGAGATCTTTCGGTGACGGGTGGCTTCGAGGGTCCGGGCACCGCGCCGACGACCGCGCTGTCCGCCGTCGTCGCCCGCGTCACCGCACTCGCCGACCGGCTCGGCGTGGCGCACGGCGAGGTCTTCGACGTGGGCCGGCTGTCCGTGGCGTCCGGCGTCCCGGAGCCCGTGGTGAAGGCGCTGCTGAGCGGGCAGCCCGCGGGCGAGCCCGATGTGCAGGCGCGTTTCCTGCAGCGGCTGGACCTGCTGCGCCGTACGCGGCTGAAGCCGAACGGGCGCAAGTACACGCAGCAGGAGATCGCCGACGGGGCGGGCATGTCCCGGCAACAGGCCGGCGCGCTCATCAACGGCGACCGGCGGCCCACCATGGAGCACTGCGACGCCCTCCAGCGGTTCTTCCGGGTGCACGCCGGTTTCCTCACCGCCGAGGACCCGGAGGCGCTGGCGAGCGCCCTCCAGCACACCGAGCAGGAGCTGCTCCAGAAGCTCGCGGAGCGGGAGTCGGCCCCGGCGGCCGACGATCCGCTGGAGCGGCTGCTGCAGGACCACGGGGTGCGGGGCATCGCCTGGCGGGCCGCGCAGCTGCCCACCGACCAGCACCGCGACAAGGTCGCGGAATGGCTGGACATGCTCCTGGAGAGCGTCCAGCGGCCCAAGTCGTGACCCGGGGAGAACTGTGGGCATCGGTAGGGAAATGCGCCGCTTGTGCGGCGAGTTGGTCACGGAGCTGACGCTTCCCGTCCCGGCGCGGCCCGCCGATCTCTACGCCGCCCTGTGCGAGGCGATGAGCCGGCGCCGGGGGCGGCCGGTGCTGTTCCGCACGGCGGCCTTCCCGCCGGGCACCGCGAGCGGGCTGTGGCTCGACATGGCGGACCAGGACCTCGTCGTGGTCGAGGAACGCACCGCGCCCGACCACCAGTTGGTGATCCTGGGTCACGAACTGTGGCACATGAAGGCCGGCCACTGCGGCCACCATGTCGCGGGCGCGGAGGTCGCGACCCGGTTATGGGGCGCGTCCCTCGACGACGACACGCTGCGGGCGACGGTGCTGCGGGTCGCCGCGCGCACGCGGTTCGACCTCGCGGAGGAGAAGGAGGCCGAGGCGTTCGGGCTGCTGCTGGCCAGCAAGTGCCGGACGTTCCTGGCCGGTTCGTCGCTGCGGGGTCCCGTCCAGCGGGACCATCTGGCGGGGCGGATCGGTGCGTCGCTGGGGTACCTGGGTCCGCAGAGCTGACGCCCTGCCGGCGGCGGCTCGGGGCGATTGTCAGTGGTGGGCGGCAAGCTGGTGGTGCGCCCCCGTTCGTGCCGGGGGCGCGGGGACCCACGCCGACGACACGGGGAGAGCCGAGCGATGCCCACCGCCGTACTGACCGACCGCGAGCGCACCGCCGTCCAGGCCTATCTCAGACTGCTGCACACGGTTCGCGCCGCCTTCGGCGGCGACGGTTCCGGCCCGGCGGGGCCGGCTGTGCTGCCGGTGGTCCCGCCGTCCGTCCTCGCGGAGGCGGAGGCCGCGTTGGAGGGGGCGGGGCTGGCGGGGAACGAGGAGGAGTTCTTCAGGATGGTGCGGGAGTGGCAGCCGGGGCGCTGAGGTTTTGGCGCGTCGCGCCGGGGTCTGACCGGAGGTCGGGCGGCTGCGGCGCCGTGGGGTTGCCCGCGCAGTTTCCCGCGCCCCTTGGGAGCGCGGGGAACTGCGCGCCCAGCCCGCACCGGCCGGCACGACGGCGACCTGCCGACCGCCCCACGGCGCGCCGCCGATCCCGCGCTCACCCGTGTGGGACGGTCACCGCCGTGGCGAGCAGGGAGCCCTGGGCGGTCCACGCACCGGTGAAGTGATCCAGGCGGCGGCCTGAAACCACCGGGCCCGGAACCAACAACTCCGCGTGAAAAGTGCCGTCTCCCTGGACGGCGATGTCCGCCTCCGAGAAGTCCAGCCACTTCCGCGTGAGCGGATACCACGCCTTGTAGACGGACTCCTTTACGCTGAACAGCAGCCGATCCCAGTGCACGTCCGGTCGCTCCGCGAGGAGGCGGGCGATGCGAGCCGCCTCCTGAGGCAGGGCGATGGTGGACAGCACGCCCTCGGGAAGCGGCGCGTGCGGCTCCGCGTCGATGCCGAGGGACGCCACGTCACCGACGTGGACCAGCGCAGCGGCGCAGTAGCCCTCGCAGTGCGTCATGCTGCCGGTCACCCCCTCGGGCCAGACGGGCGCGCCCCGCTCGCCGGAGACGACGGGCACCGCGGGCACGCCGAGCTTCTCCATGGCGCGCCGGGCACAGGACCGTACGGCCGTGAACTCGCGGCGGCGCTTGGCGACCGCGCGGGTGAGGAGGGCCTCCTCCTCGGGGAACAGGGGGGCGTCCACGCCCTCGTCGCCGTAGGCCTCGACGGCGGCCACCGTCGGCGGGACCAGAGCCTCGATCACCGGGCCGGCTCCTCCACGGGCAGGATCCGGCGGAGCCGGCCCGGTGGGGTCGGCCGTTCGCGCCACTCGCGTGGGTAGCCCACCGAGACCTCCTCGAAGCGGATGCCGTCCTGGTAGGTCGTGCGGGGGATGTGCAGGTGGCCGTAGACCGAAATCTGCACGGGATATCGCTGGTGCCAGTCCTCGGTCAGCGTGGTGCCGCACCACATGGCGAACTCCGGGTACCACAGCACCTCGGTGGGATGGCGGTGCAGCGGCCAGTGCGTGACGGGGATCAGGGGGAGGTCCCCGGGGAGCTCAGCGAGGCGGCGTCGGGTCTCGTCGACGCGCGCCCTGCACCAGTCCTCACGGGTCGGATACGGGTCCGGGTGCAGCAGGCGCTCGTCCGTGCAGACCACCCCGGTGCCGTGCGCGTACTCCAGGCCCTCCTCCTTGGTGGTGCAGCCGGGCGGGAGGAACGAGTAGTCGTACAGGAGGAAGAGGGGCACGACGGCGACCGGGCCGCCGGGGCCGTCCCAGACCGGGTACGGGTCCTCGGGGGTGAGCACGCCCAGTTCGCGGCACTGCTCGACCAGGTGGTCGTAGCGGGCGACGCCCCGCAGGGTGACGGCATCACTCGGGTGGGTCCACAGTTCGTGGTTCCCCGGTGTCCAGATCACGCGGGCGAAGCGTCCGGCGAGGGTCTTGAGGGCCCAGCGGATGTCCTCCACCGTCTCCGCGACGTCGCCGGCGACCAGCAGCCAGTCTCCGTCGGACTCGGGCCGCATGTCCTCGACCAGGTCGCGGTTCTCGGCGTAGCCGATGTGCAGATCACTGATGGCCCACAGCTGGGGGCCGCCTCCACCCGTCGCCATCACCGTCGTCCCTTCAGCAGCCGCCGGACCTCACCACGAGATCACAAACGCCCCGCCGGAACAACCGCGGACCGTCACCCGACCGTGGTATCAGGAGGGCCCTTCTTGGTCGTATGATCTGCCCTACACCACCGCCATGGACACGTCTTTTCCCGCACGGCGGTTCGGTGCACCTCCCTACGTCATGCCCGGGCACGGGCTGCTCCGCCCTGCCCGCACACCGTTGAAAGGCGGCCTGCATGGTCTCTCGCGTACGCGTCTGGCTCAACCGCACGTACGCGGAGAACGTGTTCTTCATGGATCAGCTGCGGCGAAATCCCAGCGACCGGGCCGTCGAGATCCATGCCACCCACGGCGACCCCGACTCCCCCGTCCTCGCCGCGGCCGACACGGCCGAGCTGGAGCCGGAGGGCCTCTCCCCCGCCGCGTACGTCGAGTACGCGCTCACCCAGTGCGAGCGGCGCGGCATCGACGTGTTCGTGCCCCGGCTGCACCAGTCGGCGATCGTGGCGCACCGCGCCGAGTTCGAGGCGGCCGGGACCGCACTGCTGGCCCCGCCCCCGGAGGCGGTGGCCGTGTTCGAGGACAAGGTGGTCGCCTACCAGGCGGTCGAGTCGATAGGCGTCCCCGTGCCGCCGTGGTGGCGGGTCCGTGGCGCCGACGAACTCCTCATCGCCGTCGAGGAGTTGGAGCGGATGGGTCACCGGGCCTGTTTCAAGCCCGCGTCCGGCGCGGGCGGGGTCGGCTTCCGCATGATCACCCGCGAGCCTTTCGGGCTCTCCCAGCTGAGGGGCTTCCCCGGCCCGCAGGTCCCGCTCGACCTGGTGCTGGAGTCCCTGCGCCGGGCCGAGGAGCCCGTCGACTGGCTGGTGATGCCGCGGCTGGAACAGCCGGAGGTGTCCGTGGACTGCCTCACCGGGCCGGACAACCGGGTCCGGCTGGCGATCGGCCGCACCAAGCACGGCCGCCGGCGGGGCTTCACCCTGCACGAGCAGTGGCTGGAGCCGGCCCGGCGGATCGCGGAGGGCTTCGGCCTGCACCACCTGTCCAACATCCAGTTCCGGATGCTCGGCGACCGGCCGGTGCTGATGGACGTCAACACGCGCCCCGCGGGCGGGCTGCACCAGCTCGCGCAGTGCGGGGTGAACGTGCCCTGGGCGGCGGTGCGGCTGGCGCTCGGCGACGACCCGGGCCGGATCGAACCGCCCTTCCTGGGCCAGGACTACACGGTGGTGTCCGGTCCGCGCCCGCTGCTGCCGGTGACGGTGCCACGGCGGCGGACCGAGTCGCCGGCGGTCACGGGCACGCTGGACGCGCTGCCCGCGCAGGCGACGCCCGTCGAGCCGCGGGCGGCGTCGGGGGCGCTGCAGTAGGGCCGCCGCATCGGGTGACGGCGGGCCGGCGACGGGCTTCCTGGAATTTTCTCAAAGAAATCCGCGCCAGGGTGTATCAGGCCCCGGGCTCCGTGCTCTTGATGGTGAACGGCGACTGGGGAAGCCGCCGGGGGGAGCACGGGGGACCGGGGGGAGCTCGGGTCGGTCGGCCGCTGTCACGGGGGGCGACCGGCCGGCCCGATGCCAACTCCCCGTCTACCGCCCCAGGTAGGCGAGTCCGGGGTGGACGGCCGTGTAGGCGTCCACGAGCCGGCGGGCCACGCTCACCGAGTCCACCAGCGGGTGCAGGGCGAAGGCCTTGACCGCCGTGGCGCGGGACCCCGACCGGACCGCCTCCATCACCTCACGCTCCACGGCCTTCACGGCGCAGACCAGACCGACGGCGTGCCCGGGAAGCGGATCGGCCGATACGGGGTGCGCCCCGTTCGCGTCCACCAGGCAGGGCACCTCGATCACGGCGTCGTCGTCCAGCGCTGAAAGGGTTCCGCGGTTGCGGACGTCGAGGATCAGGGTGGCGCGCTCGTCCCGGGCGATGGCCCGCATCAGCGCGAGCGCCACCTTCTCGTAACCGCCCGACAGGTCGTCGGCCTCGCGCTCCCCCGCGCCGGCCGCCTCCCGGTTCTCGCTCATGTAGGTCGCCTCCCGCTCGGCGCGGGTTCGGTCCCACAACTCCAGCGCGGACACGGCCGGGTCGGCGGTCCCGGCGTAGAAGCTCTCCTGCTGGTCGCGCAGGAAGGCGCCGCGGGTCTTCTCCGCCTCCCGGTAGGCCTGCACGGCCTCGCGGTTGAAGTAGTAGTAGTGCAGGTACTCGTTGGGGATCGCGCCCAGCGAGCGCAGCCAGTCCGCGCCGAACAGCCGGCCCTCCTCGAACGAGCCGAGCAGCGCGGGGTCGGCGAGCAGACGCGGCAGCTGGTCCCGGCCGGCCACGCGCAGGCCGCGTACCCAGCCGAGGTGGTTGAGGCCGACGTAGTCGATCCACGCCTCGTCGGGTTTGGCGCCGAGCACCCGGGCGATACGGCGGCCGAGCCCGACGGGCGAGTCGCAGATGCCGATGACGCGGTCGCCGAGGTGGCGGGACATGGCCTCGGTGACCAGGCCGGCGGGGTTGGTGAAGTTGATGACCCAGGCGTCGGGGGCGAGGCGGGCCACCCGGCGGGCGATGTCGACGGCGACGGGCACGGTGCGCAGCCCGTAGGCGATGCCTCCGGCGCCCACGGTCTCCTGCCCGAGCACCCCCTCGGCGAGGGCGACCCGCTCGTCGTTCGCCCTTCCCTCCAGCCCGCCGACACGGATGGCGGAGAACACGAAGTCCGCGCCGCGCAGCGCCTCGTCCAGATCGGTGGTCGCGACCACCTCGGGCGCGTCGGCCACCCCGGCGGCCTGCTCCCCCAGCACCCGCGAGATGGCCCGCAACCGCCCGGCGTCCACGTCGTGCAGCACGACCCGGGTCACCCGCCCGGGCCCCCGGTCCCCGAGCAGCGCCCCATAAACGAGCGGCACCCGAAACCCACCACCACCAAGAATCGCCAGCCTCACACCCACACCTCCCGCAGCAGCCTCAACGCCGACCCTACAAGCGCCCCGAAAGGGGCGCGGGGAACTGCGCGCCCAACCCCCACAACGCGGCACCCGCGGGGGCGAGCCGACAAGGGGCGGCCTCCTCCAACACACCCGCACCCCCATCACCCCAAAAGGGCCGCGGGGAACTTCGCGCCCAGCCCTCACAACGCGGCACCCGCGGGGCCAGCCGCCACAGGGCGCCCCCGTCAAACACACGCGCACCGCAAACGCCTCAAGGGGGCGCGGGGAACTGCGCGATCAACCTGCTGGTGCCGGCCACGACGGCGCTGCTCGGCCGCCACGCCTGGGTGGGCCCCGGCCCCGCTGCGCCGGCCCACGACCGGTTCGGGGTGAGCGAGGAGGCACGCGAACTCCCCCGGCAGAAGGCGCCGTCGGGAGTCCGAGAGACGGCGCGGCGTCCGGGGCTCCGGTCCCAGGCACCCTACGCGCCCAACACCCCGCCCCGGTTTCCCCGGTTCGCTCCCATTCGAGAGGTGAACTCCCGTACGGGCAACGGAGTTTTACGGTTACACCTCTTGACGCCGGAGGGGCCCCGGAGCACATTGGCGGGACCGTGAGAGCGCTCTCACGCTGAATCCGAGCTCTCAGTTCCGGGCTCTCGAGGACCTACCCGCACAACCATCAGCACCGAGAGGTCATCCCCCACATGAACGACACCTCCGGCACACCCCGAACCCCCCACAAACGGCGGCGGCTGAGGCGCACGCTCGTCGCCCTCACGGGCGCACTGGCGCTCGGGGCGGGCGTGCTCGCCCTCAACGGCCCCACCGCCAGCGCCTCCGCGCCGCCCCCGCCGTCGGGCTGGACCCAGGTCTTCGCCGACGACTTCGACGGCGCCGAGGGCAGCGGAGTCGACACCGGCAACTGGCGCTACGCCACCGGCACCGGCTACCCCGGCGGCCCCTCCAACTGGGGCACCGGCGAGATCGAGACGATGACGTCGAACCCGGAGAACGTCTCCCTCGACGGCAACGGCAACCTGCGCATCACGCCCCGGCGCGACGGCGCCGGCAACTGGACGTCGGGGCGCGTCGAGACCAACCGCGACGACTTCCAGCCCCCGGCCGGCGGCAAACTCCGCGTCGAGGCCCGTATCCAGGTCCCGAACGTCACCGGCGACGCCGCCAAGGGCTACTGGCCCGCGTTCTGGATGCTTGGCGCCCCGTACCGGGGCGACTACTGGAACTGGCCCGCCGTCGGCGAGCTGGACATCATGGAGAACACCCAGGGCATGAACACGGTGTTCGCCACGATGCACTGCGGCACCTCGCCGGGCGGCCCGTGCAACGAGACCAGCGGCATCGGCGGCCAGACCACCTGCCAGGGCACGTCCTGTCAGGCCGGCTTCCACACCTACCGGGTGGAGTGGGACCGCTCGTCGGACGTGGAGGAGATCCGCTTCTACCTCGACGACAACAACTTCCATACCGTCCGGGAGAACCAGGTCGACGCGACGACCTGGACGAACGCCACGGACCACGGCTTCTTCGTCATCCTCAACGTGGCGATGGGCGGCGGCTTCCCCGACGCGTTCGGCGGCGGCCCCGACGCGGGCACCCAGCCCGGCCACTCGATGCTCGTGGACTACGTGCAGGTGCTCACCTCCCCCTGACCCTCCGTCCCCACCCCCCACACACCCGGCCCTCCCGGCCGGTGGCGAGGGCCCCGCGCATCCCGCGCGGGGCCCTCGTCGCGTCCCGGGCGCCGCCGCTCAGCGGTGTTCGGCGCGGAACGCGGCCGGGGCGGTGCCGGTGTGCTGCTGGAAGAACTTGGAGAAGTTCGCCGCGTCCGGGAAGCCGACGGCGGCGCCGACGCGTGCCGTCGGCAGATCGGTGTGCGCGAGGAGCCGCTTGGCCTCCAGCACCACCCGCTTGTCGATGAACGCCTTGGGCGTCTCCCCGGTGGCGGCGCGCACCACACGGGCCAGGGTCCGCCGCGAGCAGCCGAGGGCGTCGGCGTACGCGGTGACGCTGTGGACGGTGGCGAAGTCCCGTTCCACCGCCTCGCGGAAGAGGGTGAAGGCGCTGTCCTCGGCCGGCCGGGCCGCGCCCTCGGAGCCGGCGGCGAGATGGGCGAGGCGCAGCAGGAACGCGGTCAACGCGTGCCGCAGCACGGCCGTGTGGAGGCTCAGCGGCAGGGTGTCGGTGTCCTCGTACTCGCGGCGCAGCTGGTCGGAGGCGGCGCGGAGCGCGGCGAGCCGGGCCGGGCCGGGGCGCATCAGCGGGGGCCGGTCGTAGCGGTAGAGGCCGGTGGCCTCGACGGTGGCGCGGGGCAGGAAGCCGGGCTGCATGGCGAGGACGGTTCCGCGGTACTCGGCGTCCCGGGAGAAGCGGTGGGCCTGCCCCGGGCGGATCCACAGCACGTCGCCCGCCGTGGCCTCGTACTCGGTGAAGTCGATCATGTACCGGAGCGGTCCGCCGTCGAGCAGCATCACGATGGGGATTCGATGCGGTGCACCCGGTCCAGGGGTGCGTCGGCCGCGCCAGGTGCGGTCGGGGCGCATGGGGGCGATCCGCATGCCGACCCCGCAGACGCTCCGCTCGACCGGGAAGGGAAAGGTTCTGATTCCGCCGCCGTCGCCCCCGTCCGCCGTCCGGGCGCCGCCGTCACCCCCCTGGGGGAATCCGCCTGCCATGTCTCCCATGTCCGTCACGAGCCCGTCGGGCACCCCGTCCGGGGGCGCCCGTGTCCCACTTTCACCACAGGCCGGCACACCGGAACCTCGTTGTGAATAAGTCAGACTTTTACTCTTGAACGCGCTGCAGAGTTCCTTACGCCCGGATCGAGGACCACGTGGAGACGAGCACCCGCACGGGGACCGGCACGGCCGACCGGCGGGAATCGGCGGACACCGGGCGCGGTTGACGCGAGCGCGAGAAAGAAGACGATCAGCGTGATCCGCACGAAGCGCGAAGAAGTGTTCGATATGTCCGGCGGGTCCGGAGCCGGGGCCCAGCCGCCCCCGCGGGGGTGCACCGGGGTGAAGGACCCCGCGGACGAGGACACCCTGTATGGGGAGGACCCCTCCGCGGCGGCCGGCAGCGCGTACGGCGAGGCGGCGCGGCAGCCGGGGAACCCGGGCAGGGCGAGGTCCGAGGACGCCGGGCCGTGGCCGCGCCAGGCGGCGGCGACGGCGTCCGACAGCGAGGGAGTTGACGCGGAATGACCGACGAGACCACCGAACCGGCGGCGGACGCCCCCGAGGCGGTGCGTGAGGAGCGGACGGACGCCGTCACCGCCCTCACCGCGCCCCCGCCCGGCTGGGCCAACCCGCTGCGCGACCCCCGGGACCGCCGGCTGCCCCGGATCGCGGGCCCGTCCGGTCTGGTCATCTTCGGGGTGACCGGCGACCTGTCCCGCAGGAAGCTGATGCCGGCCGTGTACGACCTCGCCAACCGGGGGCTGCTGCCGCCGGGCTTCTCCCTGGTGGGCTTCGCCCGCCGCGACTGGGAGGACCAGGACTTCGCCGAGGTGGTGCACGACGCGGTCAAGGAGCACGCGCGCACGCCCTTCCGTGAGGAGGTCTGGCAGCAGCTGTCGGAGGGCATGCGGTTCGTGCCCGGCGACTTCGACGACGACCACGCCTTCGACCAGCTGCGCAAGGCCGTCGACGAGCTGGACGCCTCCCGCGGCACCAGCGGCAACTACGCCTTCTACCTGTCCGTGCCGCCGAAGTTCTTCCCGAAGGTGGTGCAGCAGCTCAAGAAACACGGCCTGGCGGACGCGCCCGAGGGGTCCTGGCGGCGCGCCGTGATCGAGAAGCCGTTCGGGCACGACCTGCGGTCCGCGCAGGAGCTGAACGCGATCGTGCACGAGGTGTTCGACCCGGAGCAGGTCTTCCGGATCGACCACTACCTGGGCAAGGAGACCGTCCAGAACATCCTGGCGCTGCGCTTCGCCAACCAGATGTTCGAGCCCATCTGGAACCGCTCGTTCGTCGACCATGTGCAGATCACCATGGCCGAGGACATCGGCATCGGCGGCCGGGCCGGCTACTACGACGGCATCGGCGCCGCCCGCGACGTCATCCAGAACCACCTCCTCCAGCTCATGGCGCTCACCGCGATGGAGGAACCCGCCTCCTTCGACGCGACGTCGCTGCTCACCGAGAAGCTGAAGGTGTTCCGTGCCGTGCGGCTCCCCGAGGACCTGGGGCTGCACACCGTGCGCGGCCAGTACGCGGCCGCGTGGCAGGGCGGCGCGAAGGTGCGCGGTTACCTCGAGGAGGACGGCATCGACCCGTCCTCGACCACCGACACCTACGCGGCGATCAAGCTCGGGGTGGACAACCGGCGCTGGGCGGGCGTCCCCTTCTACCTGCGCACCGGCAAGCGGCTCGGCCGCCGGGTCACCGAGATCGCGGTGGTCTTCCAGCGGGCGCCGCACTCCCCCTTCGACACCTCCGCCACCGAGGAGCTCGGCCAGAACGCCATCGTGATCCGCGTCCAGCCGGACGAGGGCATGACGGTCCGCTTCGGCTCCAAGGTGCCCGGGACGTCCATGGAGCTGCGGGACGTGACGATGGACTTCGCCTACGGCGAGTCGTTCACCGAGTCCAGCCCCGAGGCCTACGAACGGCTCATCCTGGACGTCCTCCTGGGGGACGCCAACCTGTTCCCCCGTCACCAGGAAGTGGAAGAGTCCTGGAAGATCCTCGACCCGATCGAGGAGTACTGGGCGTCGCACGGCCGGCCTGCGCGGTACGCATCGGGCAGCTGGGGACCCGCGGAAGCCGACGAGATGCTCGCACGAGACGGACGGAGCTGGCGCAGGCCATGAAGATCGACCTGACCGACACCACGGCAAGCGAAATCAACAAGGCACTGGTGCGGGGCCGCCGCGCCATAGGCACCCCCGCCGTGGGCATGGTCCTGACGATGGTGATCGTCACGGACGAGGAGAACGCCTACGACGCCATCAAGGCGGCCGAGGAGGCCTCGCACGAGCACCCCTCGCGCACCCTGGTCGTCATCAAGCGGCACGCCCGCAACCCGCGCGAGCGCACCCACTCCCGGCTCGACGCCGAGGTGCGGGTGGGGTCCGAGGCCGGCACCGGCGAGACGGTGGTGCTGCGCACCTACGGCGAGGTGTCCGAGCACGCCGACTCGGTGGTGCTGCCGCTGCTGCTGCCGGACGCCCCGGTGGTGGTGTGGTGGCCCGCCGACGCGCCCGAGAACCCCTCCAAGGACCCCCTCGGAGCGCTCGGCCAGCGCAGGATCACCGACCTGTACGCGACGGAGGACCCGATGGCGGTCCTGCGCGCCCGGGAGCGCGCCTACGCGCCCGGCGACACCGACCTGGCCTGGACCCGGCTGACCCTGTGGCGCTCGATGCTGGCCGCCGCCCTCGACCAGGCCCGCACCACCGTCACGTCGGCGACCGTCGAGGCCGAGGCGGAGAACCCGGCCGCGGAGCTGCTGGCGCGCTGGCTGGAGGCCCGGCTGCGGGTCCCCGTAGACCGGGTGGTGACCGCGGGCCCCGCCGTCACGGCGGTCCGGCTGGGCACCGAGAACGGCGAGATCGTCATCGACCGCCCCGAGGGGCCCCTGGCCACCCTCACCCTGCCCGGCCAGCCGCCGCGCCGGCTCGCCCTGAAGGTCCGCTCCACCGCCGAACTCATCGCCGAGGAGCTCAGGCGCCTCGACGCGGACGAGATGTACGCCGTCGCCCTGCGCGGCGAGGCCACCGAGGAGACCCCCGCCCATGTCTGACGTCCCCGAACCGAACCGCCGCCCCGAGTGGGCCGCCCTGGAACAGCACCGCGACCAGGGGGTCCCGGGCCTGCGCGACCTGTTCACCGACGACCCGTCCCGCGCCGAGCGGTACGTCGTGCACGTCGGCGACCTGCGGATCGACTACTCCAAGCATCTGGTGACCGACGAGACGCTGCGGCTGCTGCGGGAACTGGCCGCGGCCACGGACGTGTTCGGGCTGCGGGACGCGATGTTCCGCGGGGAGCGGATCAACACCACCGAGGACCGCGCGGTGCTGCACACCGCGCTGCGCGCGCCGAGGGACGCGGTGGTCGAGGTCGACGGGGAGAACGTCGTCCCGGCCGTGCACGCGGTCCTGGACCGGATGGCCGATTTCGCCCACCGGGTCCGCTCCGGCGAGTGGACCGGTCACACGGGCCGGCGGATCCGCAACGTCGTCAACATCGGCATCGGCGGCTCCGACCTGGGCCCGGCGATGGCGTACGAGGCGCTGCGCGCCTACACCGCGCGGGACTTGACGTTCCGGTTCGTGTCCAACGTGGACGGCGCGGATCTGCACGAGGCGATCCGGGACCTGGATCCGGCGGAGACGCTGTTCATCGTGGCGTCGAAGACGTTCACCACGATCGAGACGGTCACCAACGCCACGTCCGCCCGCGCCTGGCTGCTGGACGAGCTCGGGGACGAGAAGGCGGTGGCGCGGCACTTCGTGGCGCTGTCGAC
This sequence comes from Streptomyces sp. P9-2, assembly GCF_051903975.1. NCBI lineage: Bacteria > Bacillati > Actinomycetota > Actinomycetes > Kitasatosporales > Streptomycetaceae > Streptomyces > Streptomyces sp. P9-2. Next base: position 5,954,137 of record NZ_CP192633.1, on the reverse strand, counting down.
GAACGCGGAGAAGGTGTCGGCGTTCGGGATCGACACGGCGAACATGTTCGAGTTCTGGGACTGGGTCGGCGGGCGGTACTCCTACGACTCGGCGATCGGGCTGTCGCTGATGATCGCGATCGGTCCGGACCGGTTCCGGGAGATGCTGGACGGTTTCCGTATCGTCGACGACCACTTCCGCACGGCCCCGCCGGAGGCCAACGCGCCGCTGATCATGGGCCTGTTGGGGGTCTGGTACAACAACTTCCACGACGCGCAGTCCCACGCGGTGCTGCCGTACTCGCACTACCTGTCGAAGTTCACCGCCTACCTCCAGCAGCTCGACATGGAGTCCAACGGCAAGTCGGTGGACCGCCAGGGCAGGCCTGTGAGCTGGCAGACGGGGCCGGTCGTCTGGGGCACCCCGGGCACCAACGGGCAGCACGCCTACTACCAGTTGATCCACCAGGGCACCAAGCTCATCCCCGCCGACCTGATCGGCTTCGTCCGCCCGATCGCCGAGCTGAGCGACCGGCTGAAGGCGCAGCACGACCTGCTGATGGCCAACCTGCTCGCCCAGGGGCAGGCGCTGGCCTTCGGCAAGACGCCGGACGAGGTGCGCGCCGAGGGCGTGCCCGAGGAGCTGGTCCCGCACAAGACCTTCCAGGGCAACCACCCCACCACGACGATCCTGGCCACCGAGCTGACCCCGTCGGTGCTGGGCCAGCTGGTCGCCCTCTACGAGCACAAGGTGTTCACGCAGGGCGCGATCTGGAACATCGACTCCTTCGACCAGTGGGGCGTCGAACTCGGCAAGGTCCTCGCCAAGCGTGTGGAGCCCGCCCTCACCGAGGGCGCCGACGTCCCCGGCCTCGACCCGTCCACGGCCGCGCTGGTGGCCGCCTACCGCGAACGCAGGAAGTGAACTGACATGCAGATCGGTCTTGTTGGTCTCGGCAAGATGGGCGGCAACATGCGCGAGCGGCTGCGCCGCGCGGGCCACACCGTCATCGGCTTCGACACCAATCCCGCGGTGTCCGACGTGCCGCACCTGTCCGACCTGGTCGACCAGCTCGAGGGGCCGCGCGCGGTGTGGGTGATGGTGCCCGCGGGCGGCCCCACCCAGGAGGTCATCGACCGCCTCGCGAGCCTCCTCAAGCACGACGACGTCGTGGTGGACGGCGGCAACTCCCGCTGGACCGACGACGAGAAGCACGCCAAGGAGCTGGCCGCCCGCGGTATCGGGTTCGTCGACGCCGGCGTCTCCGGCGGCGTGTGGGGCCTGGAGCACGGCTACGCCCTGATGGTCGGCGGCGAGAAGGAGTACGTGGAGCGGCTCGAGCCGATCTTCGAGGCCCTCAAGCCGGACGGCCCGTACGGGTACGTCCACGCGGGCAAGGTGGGCGCCGGGCACTTCGCGAAGATGGTCCACAACGGCATCGAGTACGCCATGATGCAGGCCTACGCCGAGGGCTGGGAGCTGCTGGAGAAGGTCGACTCGGTGGACAACGTGCGTGAGGTGTTCCGCTCCTGGCAGGACGGCACCGTCATCCGCTCCTGGCTGCTGGACCTCGCGGTCAACGCCCTCGACGACGACGAGCACCTGCGGCGGCTGCGCGGTTACGCCGAGGACTCGGGCGAGGGCCGCTGGACGGTGGAGGCGGCCATCGACAACGCGGTGCCGCTGCCCGCGATCACCGCGTCCCTGTTCGCCCGGTTCACCTCCCGCCAGGAGGACTCGCCGCAGATGAAGATGGTGGCGGCACTGCGGAACCAGTTCGGCGGGCACGCCGTCGAGAAGAAGGCGTAGGGCCCGTGGGGGATCTGCTGCTCGCGCGGCACGGGGAGACGGAGTGGAGCAGGGCGGGCCGCCACACCGGCGGCACCGACCTGCCGCTGACGCCGGCCGGCGAGACCCAGGCCCGGTCGCTGGCGCCGCTGCTGGCGGGCCGTGCCTTCGCGCTGGTCCTCACCAGCCCGCTGACCCGCGCCCGCCGCACCGCCGAACTGGCGGGCCTCACCGGCGCCGAGCCGGAGCCGGACCTGCGGGAGTGGGACTACGGGGCGTACGAGGGCGTGACCACCGCCGACATCCACACCACCCTGCCGACATGGGACCTGTGGACCGACGGGGTGCCGCCGGGCGAGGAGTTCCCCGGTGAGTCCCCGGAGCAGGTGGGCGCCCGCGCGGACCGGGTGCTGGAGCGGGTCGCCGGGGCGCTGGACCAGGGGGACGTGATGCTGGTCGCGCACGGTCATCTGCTGCGGGTCCTCACGGCGCGACGCCTGGGCCTCCCCCCGTCCCACGGCCGCCTCTTCCGCCTGGAAACAGGCACGCTGAGCCGGCTGTCCCTGGAGCACGGACGGCCGGTGATCGCGGAATGGAACACGCGGCCGACGGGCTGACCGCCCTTTTCCTGACAGGGTCCCGGTGCGACCCACACGCCCTCCGTCGGCCGACGGGACGCACCTGCGCCCTTCGGCAGACGTGACGACGGCTTCCCCGGCCCCGGGCCGCACCGCAGGCGCGACGGTGACCCCGCCCTGCCCCGACAGGACGCGCCCCTCGCCGTTCAGCAGACGTGACGACGGCTTCCCCGGCCCCGCGAGACCCGGCCCCAGGCCGCACCGCAGGCGCGACGGTGACCCCGCCCTGCCCCGACAGGACGCGCCCCTCGCCGCACCGTAGACGTGACGGTGGCACGCCAGCAGCCACCCCGGCCCCGCGCGGCACACCCCTCGCCCTACCGGCGGCGCCTCAGCCGCACATCCGCGGCAGATCAGTAATGGAGAAGCCCCGGCGGCAGCCCTCCGCCTAGGCTGGCGACGGCGCGCGACGCCCGGGGCGGGGGACGCCGTACGGGCCGGCCGGGACGCGGCCGTGGGCGCGCCGCCACGGGCCGGCCGGACGTACCCTGCCGCCGGCCGGACCGAGCCGGGGAACGCCGGCGGGGGCCGCGACGGCGGACCCGCCCGACGGATGGAGAACCACGACCATGGTCACGAGCACGGACCCGCAGCGGCCGGGCGGACACATCGCCGACAACCACGACCTGATCCGCGTGCACGGGGCGCGCGAGAACAACCTCAAGGACATCAGCGTCGAGCTGCCCAAGCGCCGCCTGACCGTGTTCACCGGCGTGTCCGGCTCGGGCAAGAGCTCGCTGGTCTTCGACACGGTCGCCGCCGAGTCGCAGCGCCTCATCAACGAGACGTACAGCGCCTTCCTGCAGGGGTTCATGCCGAACGTGTCCCGGCCCGAGGTGGACGTCCTCGAGGGCCTGACCACGGTGATCAGCGTGGACCAGCAGCGCATGGGCGCGGACCCGCGCTCCACGGTCGGCACCGCCACCGACGCCAACGCCATGCTGCGCATCCTCTTCAGCCGCCTCGGCAAGCCCTACGTCGGCCCGCCCGGCGCCTTCGCCTTCAACGTGCCGTCCGTCTCGGCCGCGGGCGCGATCCAGGTCGGCGGCGGCAAGAAGCAGAAGGTCACCTTCAACAAGGTGGGCGGCATGTGCCCGCGCTGCGAGGGCCGCGGCACCGTCTCCGACCTGGACCTGCGCCAGCTCTACGACGACAGCAAGTCCGTGAACGAGGGCGCGTTCACCATCCCCGGCTTCACCGGCGGCGGCTGGAACACCCGGCTGTACGCGGAGTCCGGCTTCTTCGATCCCGACAAGCCGATCCGCGACTTCACCGAGCAGGAGCTGCACGACCTGCTGCACCGCGAGCCGACCCGGATGAAGATCGCGGGCATCAACATGACCTACGAGGGTCTGATCCCGCGCATCCAGAAGTCGATGCTGGCCAAGGACAAGGAGGCGATGCAGCCGCACGTACGGGCGTTCGTGGAGCGTGCGGTCACCTTCACCCCCTGCCCCGAGTGCGAGGGCACCCGCCTCGCCGAACACGCCCGTTCCTCGAAGATCAAGGGCATCTCCATCGCGGACGCCTGCCGCATGGAGATCCGGGACCTCGCCGACTGGGTACGCGGCCTGGACGAGCCGTCGGTGGCTCCGCTGCTCGACTCGCTGCGGCAGACGCTCGACTCCTTCGTGGAGATCGGGCTCGGCTACCTCTCGCTGGACCGGCCCGCGGGCACGCTGTCGGGCGGCGAGGCGCAGCGCGTGAAGATGATCCGGCACCTCGGCTCGTCGCTCACGGACGTCACATACGTCTTCGACGAACCGACCGCGGGCCTGCACCCGCACGACATCCAGCGGATGAACGAACTGCTGCTGCGGCTGCGCGACAAGGGCAACACGGTGCTGGTCGTGGAGCACAAGCCGGAGGTCGTCGAGATCGCCGACCACGTGGTCGACCTCGGTCCCGGCGCCGGCACGGCGGGCGGCACCGTCTGCTACGAGGGCACCGTAGAGGGGCTGCGCGCCAGCGGCACCGTCACCGGGCGGCACCTGGACGACCGGGCCTCGCTGAAGGACTCGGTGCGCAAGCCGACCGGGGCGCTGGAGATCCGCGGCGCGACGGCGAACAACCTGCGGAACGTGGACGTGGACGTCCCGCTCGGCGTGCTCACCGTGATCACCGGTGTCGCCGGGTCCGGGAAGAGCTCGCTGGTGCACGGGTCGATCCCGGAGGAGATGGGCGTGGTCTCGGTGGACCAGAGCCCGATCCGCGGCTCGCGGCGCAGCAACCCGGCGACGTACACGGGTCTCCTCGAACCGATCCGCAAGGCGTTCGCCAAGGCCAACGGCGTCAAGCCGGCGCTGTTCAGCGCGAACTCCGAGGGCGCCTGCCCGACCTGCAACGGCGCGGGCGTCATCTACACCGACCTGGGCATGATGGCCGGCGTCTCGAGCACCTGCGAGGACTGCGGCGGCCGCAGGTTCGACGCGGCGGTGCTGGAGTACCGGCTCGGCGGCCGGGACATCTCCGAGGTGCTGGCGATGCCTGTCGCCGAGGCGCTGGAGTTCTTCGCGCAGGGCGAGGCCCGCACGCCGGCCGCGCACAAGATCCTCGAGCGTCTCGCGGACGTCGGCCTCGGCTACCTCACCCTCGGCCAGCCGCTGACCACCCTGTCCGGCGGCGAGCGCCAGCGCCTGAAGCTCGCCACGCACATGGCCGACAAGGGCGGTGTGTACGTGCTGGACGAGCCGACCACCGGCCTCCACCTCGCCGACGTCGAGCAGCTGCTCGGGCTGCTGGACCGGCTGGTCGACTCCGGCAAGTCGGTGATCGTGATCGAGCACCACCAGGCCGTCATGGCGCACGCCGACTGGATCGTCGACCTGGGCCCCGGCGCGGGCCACGACGGCGGCCGGGTCGTCTTCGAGGGCACCCCGGCCGAGCTGGTCGCGGCCCGCTCCACCCTCACCGGCGAGCACCTCGCGAAGTACGTGGGCGCCTGACCGCGGACCGGGTGCGCCGGGGCTCGCTGTTCAGGCCCCGGCGCCCCGGCGCGGGATGCCGTAGGCCCGGTCGACGTGCAGCCGCAGCACCAGCCGCCGGTCGCGGACCATCGCCGCCCGGTACTCCTCCCAGTCCTCGTGCTCCCCGTTGATGTCCCGGTAGAGCCGGATCAGCTCCTCCACCGTCTCGTCGTACGGCTGCCCCGCGACCGGCGTCAGCTCGGCGGTGCCCTCGGCGACGGTGTACGCCCAGCGGTCCGGGGTGGTCACGTGGTACGACGCGCGGGGGTCGCGCCGCAGGTTGCGGGTCTTCGCCCGGTCGTCGGTGAGGGAGACGCGGATGACCCGCTCGTCGGGGTAGTAGGCGTGCATGACGTTGGACAGCTGGGGCCGTCCGTCGCGTTTGATCGTGACGAGCACTCCGCCGTGCCCCTCGGTGAGCAGGGCGAGCAGTGCGTTCTGTTCTGCGTCCTGGGTCATGCTTCGATCAACGGCCCGCACCGGGCCGGCGTTCCCCGGAGGTGTGCGATGGCGGTGCTGCGGCAGGAGGCCGATCCCGGCGAGGCGGGGCTGGACCCGGACGCTCTGGGGCGGCTCGACCGGGAGCTGGCCCGCCGGGTCGACGGCGGGGAGATGCCCGGGTTCCTGGTCGCGCTCGCCCGCGCGGGGCGCGTCGCGCATCTGACGGCGTACGGGGCGCGGGATCTCGCGGCCGGGCTGCCGGTGGAGAGCGACACGCTGTGGCGCATCTACTCCATGACCAAGCCGGTGACCACCGTGGGCGCGCTGATGCTGGTGGAGGACGGGCTGCTGTCCCTGGACGACGAGGTGGGCCGCCACCTGCCGGCGTTCGCCGAGCCGCGCGTCTACGTGGACGGCTCGGGCGACCAGGTGCGCACCCGCCCGGCGGACGGCCCGCTGCTGGTGCGGCATCTGATGACGCACACCGCCGGGCTGACGTTCGCCTTCTACCACGCCCATCCGGTCGACGCCCTGTACCGCGCGGCCGGGCTGGACTCGTCGGTGGCGCCCGGCACCGACCTCGCCGGGACGACGGACGTGTACGCGAGCCTGCCGCTGCAGTTCGACCCGGGCACGCGGTGGAACTACTCGGTCGCCACGAACGTGCTCGGCCGGATCATCGAGGTCGTCTCCGGGCTCCCCCTCGACACCTACCTCGCCGAGCGTGTGTTCCGGCCGCTCGGCATGGAGGACGCCGGGTTCGAGGTGACCGACGCGCAGGCGGAACGGCTGGCGGAGCTGTACGGCGAGACGGACGACGGGGGCATCGAGCCGATCGACGGGCTGCCGCTGCGGGGCCGCCCCCGCTTCCTGTCCGGCAGCGGCGGCATGGTCGCCTCCGCGCACGACATGCACCGCTTCATGGAACTGCTGCGCCGGCAGGGCGAACTCGACGGCACCCGGCTGCTCCGCCCGGAGACGGTCGCCCTGATGACCCGCAACCACCTGCCCGGCGGCGCCGATCTGCGCACCGTCGGCGCGCCCCCGCACGACGACCGCGGCAACGAGGGCGTCGGGTTCGGCCTCGGCGTCTCCGTGGTCGTCGACCCGTCACGCACCCGCGAGCCGTCCGGCCTCGGCGCCTACGGCTGGAGCGGGGTGGCCACCACCACCTTCTGGGTCGACCCCGGCCGCGACCTGACCGTGCAGTTCTACACACAGGTGCGGCCCAGGTCCTCCCACGCCGTCTACCGCGACCTCAAAGGGCTGGTGCACGAGGCACTCGCCGACTGACCTCCGCACGGCGACGGCTGCTCCGGCCGACGGGGCGTCAGGACAGGTGCCCCACCGCGTCCAGGTGCGGAAGGTGGTGGTCGAGCCGCTCCCGCTTGGTGCGCAGGTAGGTGATGTTGCTCTCGCACGGCTCGATCAGCAGCGGCACCTGCTCGTCGACCTCCACGCCGTGCCGGACCAACGCCTCGCGTTTGCGCGGGTTGTTGGACATCAGCCGCACCGACCGCACACCCAGGTCCTTCAGCATCCCGGCGGCCACGGCGTAGTCGCGGGCGTCGACCGGCAGTCCGAGCGCCAGGTTCGCCTCCACGGTGTCCAGGCCCTCCGCCTGGAGCGCCATCGCGCGCAGCTTGGCGAGCAGACCGATGCCGCGGCCCTCGTGGCCCCTCAAGTAGACGACGACGCCCGCCCCTTCGGCGACGACCGCGCGCAGCGCCGCGGCCAGCTGGTCGCCGCACTCGCAGTGCTGCGAGCCGAAGGCGTCGCCGGTGAGGCACTCCGAGTGCAGTCGGGTCAGCACCCGGTCCGCGCCCAGGTCGCCATGGACCAGGGCCACTTGTTCGTCACCGCGGTCGTGGTCCAGGTAACCGATCGCCTGGAACTTTCCGTACACGGTGGGCAGCGGCGCATTCACGACGCGTTCCACACCGGTCCGCCGCTGAGGCTGCTTGCCGAGTACGCCTATTTTTTCTGTCATGATTCTCGAGTTCCTAAGCAGAGACGAAAGGCCGTGACGGATATGGGTGGTTCACACGAGCGGTCGGCGGCATACGGCCCGGTGCACGGTCTGTTGCCGGCGGATACTACAGAGGATGTACGGACGCGGGGAGCCGGCGTCTCACGTCAGATCGCGGTACTTCCGGTCGGAAGTCATGAACAGCACGGTCCCTTCCTGCCGCTGGCGACGGACACCGTGGTCGCCTGCGCGATCGCACGGGCGGTCGCCGGCTCCTACCCCGTGCACCTCCTTCCTCCGGTGACCGTCTCCTGCTCGCACGAGCACGCGGCCTGGCCGGGCACGGTGTCCATCTCCGCCGTGACCCTGCACGCCGTGGTGCGGGACATCGCCGACTCGCTGCGCCGCTCGGGCGTCGACACGCTGGTGCTGGTCAACGGGCACGGCGGCAACTACGTGCTGGGCAACGTCGTCCAGGAGGCCTCCGCGCGCGGTGAGCGGATGGCGCTCTTCCCCGCCCCGGAGGACTGGGAGGCGGCACGGGAACACGCCGGGGTCGTCACGTCGCTGCTGACGGACATGCACGCGGGCGAAATCGAGACGTCCATTCTTCTGCACACTTCTCCCGAGGTTCTCCGTCCCGGTTACGAGACGTCCGACCACGTTTCGGACGACCGGCGTCATCTGCTCACCACCGGAATGTCCGCCTATACGGATTCCGGCGTCATCGGCCGGCCTTCGCTGGGCACCGCGGAAAAGGGCAAGGAACTTCTCGCGAGCCTCGCGGATTCCTTCGGCGCGTATTTCTCGCTCCTCACCTCCGACAGCTGAGCGGGAATCCGGACGACCGGGGCCGCTGCGCTCCGGTCGAACGGGCGGGGGCGGGCTTCTTCCACGGGGCGCGCCTTCTCCGCGAGTTGCCCGGGGCCGGTGGCTCTGCGGTCCCGGGTGGCGGCGTACCACCGGGCCACCAGCACGACCGCTCCCGGCAGGCTGGCCGCGAGGCTGAGCACCCCGTACACCACGGCGACCGTCAGCCCTCGTCCCGCGCCGAGCCCCGCCGCGCCGAACGCCCAGGCGGCGACGCCCTCCCGCGGCCCCCAGCCGCCCACGTTCAGCGGCAGGCTCATCGCGAGCAGGGCCAGCAGGGCGAGCGGCAGCAGCTCCGCCACCGACGCCCCGGCACCGGCGACGTACGCGGCGAGGACGAACATGGCCACGTATCCGGCGAGCACGACGACGGACGACACGAGGACGCCCGGTGCGGCGGTCCGCGAGAACAGCGCCCGTCGCGCCTCGCCGAGCATCCCGCGCACCGCACGGGGCTTCCGCCCGGACGGCCGGTTCATCCGCAAAGCCAGCACCACCGCGCAGGCGCCCACCAGTGCGAGCCCGGCCAAGGGGGCGGCTGCCCGCATCTCGTCGCGGACCGGGGACGGCATGGCTATGAGGACGACTCCCCCGGCGGCGAACAGCGCGAGCTGCCCGGCGGTCCGCTCCATCACCACCGCCCGGACGCCCCGCCCGAGGTCACCGGCGTCCTGCCCGTGCCGCACGGCCCGGTGCACGTCGCCCAACACACCACCGGGAAGTGCCGCGTTGAGGAACAGCGCGCGGTAGTAGTCCGCAACGGCCGCGCCGAACGGCAGCCGGATGCCGATGCCGCGCGCCACCAGCGCCCAGCGCCAGGCGCTGAACACGGTGGTCACCAGGCCGATGCCGAGTGCGGCGGCCAGCGTGGCCGCGTCGATGCGCCGCACCCCGTCCACGAAGGCGCCGGTGCCGAGCCGCCAGAACAGCACGGCGAGGATGACGACACCGGCGAGCGTGCCGAGGCGGGTGCGCACGGCGGAACTGCCCAGCCGGCCGAGCACACGGCGCACGCCACCCCCGTCCGACGGTCGTCGTTCCGCGGGCGCTTCCGCCTCGGCCGCCTCCCCCGTGTGCGTGCTCATGCGCCGCCGTCCACCGGGCGGCACAGGGCGAGCAGGTCGGTATGGTGCACGACCACCCGCAGCTTCCCCGCGGCGCAGGCTTCCAGCCGCTCGGTCAGGTAGGCGCCGGCGCGCTCGGCCAGTTCCGGCCGCTCCTCGACCGCCGCGCCGACCCAGCCGCGCAACCACTGCTCGGTGAGCGCGGCCTCCTCCGGGCCGAGCCGCCACGGGCTGGGGTTGAGCCGTACGGTCGCGCCATGCTCGGTGAACGCCTCGGCGGCGGCCGTGACCGCGTCCGGGCCGAGGAGTCCGCCGCGGCGCTGGTGCGCGTTGAACGCCTCGGTGATCTCCGCGTCCAGCGGATGCGGCTCCGTCAGTTCCACGCGTCCGGCCACCGACAGGGTGAGCAGCGCGGGGCAGCCGGCTCCGGCGCAGGCGGCGGCGAGCGTGCCGACCTCCTCGCGGGTGAGGACGTCGAGCAGGGCGGACGCCGTCACGAGGGAGGCGCCGGCCAGCGCGTCCGGGGTGAGCCGGGCGACGTCGCCGCGCCGGGTCTCGACGGTGACATGGCTGCCGTCGGCGGCGGAACGCGGGGACGCGACGGCGGCGAAGTGCAGCAGATAGGGGTCGCGGTCGTGCAGCACCCAGTGCTGGGTGCCGTCCAGACGGGGCGCCAGCCAGCGGCCCATGGAGCCGGTGCCGCAGCCGATGTCGTGCACGACGAGCCCGGCTCCGGCCCGCCCGGGCCGGTTGGCGAGCCGGATCCGCAGCGGGTCCAGCAGGTCGTAGGAGCGGGCGGCGGCGTCGGCCGGCTCGCGCAGCTGGAGCCACTCGGGAGCGTAGCGGGGCGGCTCCTCCTCGCCGGTGTCCCGCAGCCGTACGGTGGCCCGCTCGCCAGGGCGGGGTCCGGCGGGTCCGGCGGGTCCGGCGCCGGGGATGACCGTCGCGCCGTCCGTGGAACCGGTGGCTGCCATGTCGCCCCCAGGGGTCGCGGTCGCCGCGCCGGTGACGTCCCGGGGTCCGGGCTGGGCCGGGATCGCGGCGGCGGGCTGAGTGGTGGTCGGTCGTGTCATGCCGCCCTCCCGGACGCGGTGGGGAGCCGGCGCAGGACTCCCGCGAGGCTCTGTGCGGTGCTGGCCCAGCCGCCGAGCGCGGCGCGCCGACCGCGGGCGGCCGCCTTCAGCCGCCGCCGTACGTCGGCCTCGCCGAACCAGCCGCGCAGTTCGGCGGCGATCGCCGCCGGGTTCTCCGGCGGCACGAGGATGCCGGGCACCCCGCCGTCGGGCGCGCGGCCGACGGCCTCGGGCAGTCCGCCGACGTCGGTCGCCAGCACGGGGACACCGCGCGCGAGGGCTTCGGTGACGGCCATGCCGTAGGTCTCGGCGTAGGAGGTGAGGACCATCAGGTCGGCGGCGGCGTACGCGGCGTCGAGTTCGGCGCCGGACTTGGGGCCGGTCAGCTCCAGCCGGTCCTCCAGGCCGTGTTCGCGGACGAGGCCGCGGAGGTGGGCGACGTACTCGGGGTCGTGTCCGAGGCCGCCGACCAGGGAGCAGGTCCACGGCAGGTCGGTCACCGTCGCCAGTGCCTCCACCAGCCGGTGCTGGCCCTTGCGCGGGGTGACCGCGGCGACGCACACCAGGTGCGAGACGCCGTCGGTGCCCGGGGCGAGGGGCGCGATGTCGGCGCCGGGGGCGGCGACATGGACCCGCTCGGGGGCGAGCCCGTGGTGGGAGACGAGCCGGCGGACCGCCCACTCGCTGGTGGCGACGACCGCCGGCACGGCGCGCAGCACCTCGCGCTCGCGGGCGTCCAGTCCGGCGGCGACGTCCGCGTCGAGGCCGGTCTCGTCGCCGAGCGGCAGATGGACGAGCACCGCCATGTGCAGGCGCCCCTCCTCCGCCTCCGGCACGATGACCTCCGGCACCCCGCAGGCGACCAGTCCGTCGAGCAGGACGACCGCGCCGTCGGGCAGTTCCCGCAGGGTGCGGGCGAGTTCGTCGCGGGCGGCCGCGTCGGGGCGGGGCCAGTCGCCGGCGACCGGGTGCCGGTGCGCCTGCCAGCCGAAGCCGGGCAGGTCCAGGCACACGCGCCGGTCGTAGGCGTTGCCGCCGCTCGGGGCGGACCGGTCGTCGACCCCGCCCGGCATCACGAAGTGCACGGAGCGCAGGGACATGGGGATGATCCCGCCGTTCTTCCGGAAGGACGCCTGCACCGGCACGTAGTCCAGGCGCCCGGCGCCGTTGCGGCCTGCCGTCCTGGTCGTCGTGCCGAGCGTCCTGTCGGTCGTCGTCCCGGTCATGTCGATGGTCGTGTCGGTCACAGCGCACGCTCGTAACTCGCCCAGGCGATGTGCGACTCGTGCAGGGTGACGGCGATCTTCGCGATGCCCTTGGCTCCCTCCCCGAGCGCGCCCTTGTGGATGCGCTCGGCGAGCCGGTCGGCGATGACCTTGGCCAGGTACTCGGTGGACGTGTTCACCCCGGCGAAGTCGGGCTCGTTGTCGAGGTTGCGGTAGTTCAGCTCTCCCACGACGGCCCCGAGTTCCTGCGTGGCCAGGCCGATGTCGACGACGATGTTGTCCTCGTCCAGCTGTTCGCGCCGGAAGGTGGCGTCCACGAGGAACGTGGCCCCGTGCAGGCGCTGGGCCGGTCCGAAGACCTCGCCGCGAAAGCTGTGGGCGATCATGATGTGATCGCGGACGGTGATGCTGAACAACGGACGACCCTCCAGGTGCGGCGCGTCTGTTCCCCGCCGGTCTGAGAGGCGGGGATGTCGAGTAGTACGGCTGACTTCCTTCCCGCGTTCAGCGTCTGTCGTGTCTTTTCTCAGGTCAGGCGTGTGTGCCCGCTCCGGGGCCGTCGTACCGCACCCGGTGGCACAGCGCGGGGATGTCCCCGGAGGCGAGCCGGGGCATCACGTCGGGCAGTTCCTCGAAGGGCGACTCACCGGTGACGAGGGCGTCGAGGGCGGGGTCGGCGAGCAGGTCGAGGGCGAGCGCGAGACGATCCCCGTAACTACGGTGCGCGCGGGCCGGGGAGACCGTGCCGACCTGGCTGCCGCGGATGGTGAGCCGCCGCGCGTGGAACGCCTCGCCCAGCGGCACGCCCACCCTCCGGTCGCCGTACCAGCTGAGCTCGACCACCGTGCCCTCGGGCCGCAGCAGCTCCAGCGCGCGGGCGAGCCCCTGTTCGCTGGCGCTGGCGTGCACCACCAGGTCGCACTCCCCGTCGGCGTCCGCCGGCAGGGCGAAGCCCACGCCCAGGGCCTCGGCGGTCTTCGCCCGCGCCGGGTCGGCGTCGACGAGCTGGACGCGCACTCCGGGGAAGCGGGCGAGCAGCGCGGCCACCGAGCAGCCGACCATCCCGCCGCCGACCACGGCGATCCGGTCGCCGACCAGGGGCGCCGCGTCCCAGAGGGCGTTGACGGCGGTCTCCACCGTCCCGGCGAGCACCGCCCGCCCCGCCGGCACCGACTCGGGCACCGGCGTCACGGCCGCCGCCGGCACCACGTACCGCGTCTGGTGCGGGTACAGGCAGAACACCGTCCGTCCGGTGAGGGAGTCAGGCCCCTCCTCGACCACGCCGACACTCAGGTAGCCGTACTTCACCGGCCCTGGGAAGTCGCCCTCCTGGAACGGCGCCCGCATCGCGGTGTGCTGACTCTCCGGCACCCCGCCTCGGAACACGAGCGTCTCCGTGCCCCGGCTGACCCCCGAGTACAGGGCGCGCACCACGACCTCGTCCGGGCCCGGGTCCGGCAGGTCCACCTCACGGATCTCCCCCCGGCCAGGTGAGTCGAGCCAGAACGCACGTGCGGCGCGGTTCATCGAAGTCCTCCTGAACGATCGGGAACCTGCGCGCGTACGGAGTGGTGCACAGGCCGCGCACAAGGTAGCGGCGTTGATCGACTCTGTCACACGGCCGGAGGGTGTTCGGTGGCCCTGAACAACACGTACGACGCGAGGCTCGTCCAGCAGGAGACCGCTGTGGGAGCGGGCGTGCAGATCCTGCTGCTGGCCCTGATCGGTACCGCGATCGGCATGGGCCCCGCGGGCTGGGCCACGGGCCTCGCGTTCGCGATCGCCACCTGGGCGGTGCTGTCCCGGGCCCTGCACCGGGCGGGGTCGCGCACCTTCGGTCCGGCGAACCGGGTCACCCTCGGCCGGGCCACCCTCGTCGGCGGGGTGACCGCACTGGTCGCCGACTCGTTCCAGGACTCACCTCCCGTCTCCCTGTTCGTCGGCCTGACGGCCGTGGCCCTGATCCTCGACGGCGTCGACGGCAAGGTCGCCCGCAGGACCGGCACCTCCACAGCGCTGGGCGCCCGCTTCGACATGGAGGTCGACGCGTTCCTGATCCTGGTGCTCAGCGTGTACGTGTCGACGGCGATGGGCCCCTGGGTGCTGCTCATCGGCGCCATGCGCTACGCGTTCGTCGCCGCCGCCCGGGTATGGCCGTGGCTGACCGCGCCGCTCCCGCCGAGCACGGCCCGCAAGACGGTCGCGGCGCTCCAGGGCGTGCTGCTGCTGGTGGCGGCCTCCGCGTACCTCCCCCACGTGGTGAACGTCGGCGTCGTGGCGCTGGCCCTCGGCCTGCTGGTGTGGTCGTTCGGCCGGGACGTGCTGTGGCTGTTCCGCGCGCACCGGGCGACGCGGGCGGTCCCGGTGACCGTCGAGCGACGGGCGCGGCGGGAACTGGTGGCGAGCTGACCTCCGCCGGCCGGCACGCGAGCCGCCCGGTCACTCGATCCCCGAGGCGTCCAGCAGACGCACCAGCTCCTTCCGCCCGTACCCGAGCCGTCTCGACCGGTGGGCGGCCGTGAGCACCAGGTGCGCCAGAGCCGCAGCCGCGTCACCGTCCCCGGAGTCGGTGTCGACGCCGGCCTCGGGCCACTCCCCCGGTCTGCCGGCCACCCCCACGCCGTTCATCACCACCCCGTGCTCGCGCCGTACCACCGCGACCGTGCCGGCGACGGCGTCCAGCAGCGTCCTTCCCGGACGCTCGCACTCCAAGGCGAAGCAGCCGCGGTCGACCGGCACGCATCCCTCGGGCGGCCTCGCCCGCAGCCCCGCGTAGCGCTCGTCCCCGAAGCCGCAGTCCTCGTCGTCCTCCTCGTGCACCAGCAGGAAGCGGTGGTGTCCCGGCGGGACCGGGGGCGGCGGGGGCGTGTACTCCCATCCCGCGTCCTCGTAGAGCTGCCGCTTCACCTCCTCCTCGTCGGCGTGGGTCACGGTGAAGCCGTTGGTGTCGTTGCGTCCGGTGACCGTGCCGTCGGCGTTGCGCAGGAACTGCAGGCTCATGGTGCCTCCCCCGTCTTGCTGTCTCACTGGCCCGCGGAGGCGACCATCGCCCCCGTCACCCCGTCGAACGGCCCGCACGACCACCGCGTGCCCGCTTCGCCCGTAATCACCGGATCGCGTGAAAACGCCGGAGCCGGGAACTCCCCGCCTGCACGAGCCCCCCGCCGCGCTGGGGAACTCCCCCCTCCCACCTGCGGTTGTTACGCTCCCCAGGTGAGGATTCCGGGACCAGAAGAGATCCGGGCGCTGCACGAGAAGCACGCGCCGACGGCCGAGGCGTTCGCCTCCGTCCACCGGCACTGCGAGCTCGTCTGGAGGGTCGCCGAGCAGTTGCTGGCGTCACCGCGCCTCGCCCACCTCGACGCCGAACTGGTCCGGGCCGGCTGCCTCCTGCACGACATCGGCGTCTACCGCCTCTACGACGAGGACGGACGGCTCGACCACAAGAACTACATTCGCCACGGCCTGCTGGGCCAGGAGCTCCTGGAGAGCGAGGGCTACCCCGCCGCCCTCTGCCGCTTCTGCTCCCATCACACCGGCGTCGGCCTGACCCGGGAGGACGTCGTACGCCAGAACCTCCCCGTCCCGCCCGCCGACTATCTCGCGGAGACGCCGGAGGAGCGGCTGGTGATGTACGCGGACAAGTTCCACTCCAAGTCGCACCCCCACCGGTTCCTCACCCCCGACGCCTACGCCGCGCACGTCCGCCGTTTCGGCGAGGAGAAGGTGACCGCTTTCGAGGCCCTGCGCGAGGAGTTCGGCGACCCGGACCTCACCCGTCTCGCCCCGCAGGCGGAACTGCCGCCCGTCACCGGCTGAGCAGGACGGGCGGCAGTGCGGAACGTCGCGCCGTACCAGGGAGTCGACCCGCTCACTCCTCCGGCAGATGCGCGTCCGGTGCGTCCGGCCGGTGGTCGGGGAGGCTGGAGCGGGTGGACGCGTCGTGGCGCACGCGCAGGAACTCCAGATACCGCTCGTACTGGTCGAGGGCGTCGGCGATGAGCTGCTCCTTGGTGTAGCCCATCACGTCGTAGTCCTGGTTGCCCTCGGCGAGACGGACCTCGAACCGCACGTACGTGTCGCGCCCTTCGACCGACCGGGTGGCGAAGGCGGGGGTGGGGCGCTCGACGGGCCACACCTCGTAGAGGAACACGTCACCCTCACCGACCGGGACGCGCAGGCCGACGTGGGTGAGGCCGTTCTCCTCTACCGTCCCCTCGATCTTCTCCGCCTCGGCGCCCTGCTGCTGCAGTTCGTGCACCACTTCCTCGAAGGCGGGCCGGGCGACCTGGTCCACGAACCGTTCCGCGGCCCTCCGGCCGGGGAACGACATGGCGCGGGCCAGCCGGTGCCGCCAGTTCGGTGCGCCGTGCAGACCCTGGTGCACCGTACGTCCGGAGAGGGAGCCGGGCAGCGTGGTGACCCGTGCCTCGACCTTCATCCGCTCGGTTCTCAGGGCGAGATAGAGCCCCGCCATGATCAGGAACATCACGAAGGAGAAGGGCAGGCCCATGATGATGGTGGCGTTGGTGAGTGCCTGCACACCGCCGACGATGAGCATCGCGAGGGTGAGCAAACCGGTCGCCACCGCCCAGAAGATGCGCAGATAGGTCGGCGCGTCGGTCATCGGGGTGGGCAGGTCGGCGCTGAGGTTGCCCATCACCAGGGCGCCGGAGTCGGCGGAGGTGACGTACAGCAGCAGGCCGACGAAGGTGGCGAGGCCGGCGCTGAACATGAAGCCGGGGAACTGCTCGAGCAGGGTGTAGAAGCCCTGCTCGGGGACGTTCATGGCGGTCTCGCCGAACTCGGTGTTGCCGTCGCGCACCAGGAACAGGGCGCTGTTGCCGAAGATCGCCAGGAAGAGCCCGGTGAAGAGGAACGGAATGACCAGCGTCGCCGCGACGAACTCGCGCAGCGTTCGGCCGCGGGAGATGCGCGCCAGGAACAGCCCGACGAACGGCGCCCAGGCGACCCACCAGGCCCAGAAGAACAGCGTCCACGCGTCGAGCCACTCGGTGGGCTGGTCGTAGGCGAAGGTGTTCAGCGTCTTCGACGGGAAGCCGCTGACGTAGTCGCCGACGTTCTGGACGATGGCGTTGAGCAGCCGGAACGGCTCGCCGACGACGAGGATGTAGAACATCAGCAGGGCGGCCAGCAGGATGTTGAGCTGCGACAGCCGGCGGATGCCCTTGTCGACGCCGGACACCGCGGAGACGGTGGCCATGCCCACCGCGATGACGATGAGCGCGATCTGCGCGGTCAGTCCCTCGGGGATGTCGAAGAGCGCCTTGAGGCCGTAGTTGAGCTGCACCACGCCGATGCCGAGGGTGACGCCGATGCCGAAGACGGTGCCGATGATGGCGGCGAGGTCGACGGTGTCGCCGATCCGGCCGTGGATGCGGCGCCCGATGATCGGGTACAGCGCGGAGCGGATGGCGAGCGGCAGCTTGTAGCGGAAGGAGAAGTAGCCGAGCGCCATGCCCATCAGGGCGTACATGCCCCAGCCCGTGATGCCGTAGTGGAACAGCGTCCAGACGACCGCTTCCCGGGCGGCCTCCAGGGTCTGCGGGTCGCCCTCGGGCGGCGCGAGGTAGTGGCTGACCGGGCCCGACACGGAGAAGAACATCAGGTCGATGCCGATGCCCGCCGCGAACAGCATCGACCCCCAGGTGAAGAGGCCGTAGTCGGGCTTGGAGTGCTTGGGGCCGAGCTTGATGGTGCCGTACTTGGACGCGGCGATGAAGACGACGAACAGCAGGTACAGGGTCGCCGCGAGGAAGTAGTACCAGCCGAACCAGTGGGAGATCTTGCTGACGACGACACCGATGGTGTCCTCGGCACCGGACGGGGTGATGATCGCCCAGAGGGAGATCGCGAGGACGAAGATGGCCGCCCCGAAGAAGACGACGGGCTTGAGGCGCACCTGGCCGGCCGTCTCGTCGCCGGACGGCAGTTCTTCCGGCGGTCTGGGGCCCATCTCACCAACGTTCGACACGTCGTACTCCTTCTCGGCCTCGGCTGCCAGCCGTCGTACCGGATGTCCGGTCCGCGGCGCGGGCGCCCGGACGGCATCCGGCCACCGAGGCGCGTATACCCCGCGGGCCCGACGTCACCACGGCACACGTGCCGCGGGCGTGGTCCCTCGTCACGGCGGACCGCGGAACGGTCACCGCGTCACCGCCCGGCCGGACCGGGACGCCTGAGGATGAGGTCGGCCGCGCGCTCGGCGGCGAGCAGCACCGTCACCATGGGGTTGATGGTGGGCATCGTCGGGAACACCGACGCGTCGACGACACGTACGCCCTCGGCGCCGCGCAGCCGCATCTCCGGGTCGCACACGGCCATCGGGGCGTCGGCGGCGCCCATCCGGCAGGTGCCCGCCGGGTGGTAGACGGTGTGGGCGACGCGGCGGCCGTACTCCGACAGGTCGGCGTCCGACGTGACGTTCGGGCCGGGCGCCACCTCGCGGACCAGCCAGTCCTTCAGCGGATCGGTCGCGGCGACCTCGCGGGCCACCTTGAGCCCCTCGACGACGGTGCGTTCGTCGTGGCCCTCGGGGTCGGTGAAGTAGCGGAAGTCCAGGGCGGGTTTCTCGGAGGGATCGGAACTGCGCAGCCACATACGGCCGACGGAGCGGGCGCGGGGCACGTTCGGCGTCATGCACACCCCGTGCTCGGGGACCGGGTAGCCCAGCCGTTCGGTGTTGACGGTGAACGGCACCTGGTAGAAGTGGAACATCAGGTCGGGCCGCGGCTGGTTCTTGTCCATGCGCAGGAACAGACCGGCGTCGGAGTCCATCGCGGAGTTGGGCGGCAGCGGGCCGCGGGTCTCCCAGACGATCACCGACTCGGGGTGGTCCAGCAGGTTCTCACCCACGCCGGGCAGGTCGATGTGCACGTCGATGCCGAGGCGCCGCAGGTCGTCGGCCGGTCCGATGCCGGACAGCATCAGCAGCCGCGGGGTGTCGATCGCCCCGGCGCACAGCAGCAGTTCACGACTCGCGCGTACGGTGGCGGGCTCGCCGTCGGCGCCGCGCACCGCGACCCGGGTGAGCCGGCCCTTCTCGTCGGTGAGCAGCCGGTGCGCCCAGGTCTCCAGCATGAGCGTGAGGTTGGGGCGGTCGAGGACCGGGTGCAGGTACGCCACGGAGGCGGAGGAGCGCTTGTTGCCCTCCGGCTCGTAGGCGAGGGAGAAGAAGCCGGTGCCGTCGGCGAAGGGCTCGGCGTTGAAGTCGTCGACGACGGGGACGCCGGTGGCGCGGGCGGCGGCGGTGACGAAGTCCTTGGCGATCGGGTTACGGTCGGCCTCCGCCACCGGGACGATGTTGGTCTGCAGCCGGTCGCGGTACGGGAGGATCGTGCCCGGGTCCCAGCCGGCGCAGCCGGCGGCCACCCAGTCGTCGAGGTCCTGCGGCAGCGGCAGGAAGCTGATGAGGGTGTTGTGGGAGGAGCAGCCGCCGAGGACGCGGGCCCGCGAGTGCAGGATGTGGGAGTTGCCGCGCGGCTGTTCGACGGTGGTGTAGCCGTAGTCGAACTCGGAGCCGAGCAGGTTGATCCAGTTGCGCAGGCGCAGGATGCGGTCGTCACCGACGTCGCTGGGTCCGCCCTCGATGACGCAGACGCGGCTGTCGGGGTCCTCACTGAGGCGGGCGGCGAGCACACAGCCGGCGGTGCCGCCGCCGACGATGACGTAGTCGTAGTCCGACTCCGCGCCGTGAGGGGTGGTGGAGGCCATGGGCTGCCTTTCTTCGGAACCGTGGTGGGGCCGGCGTCCGGCGTGAGGGGGGCGGCTCAGTTGCCGCCGCGGTCGCCCTTGAACCAGCCGGAGGGTCCCGGGTCGAGGTTCTGGTAGATGTGCTTGGCCTCCTGGTACTCGCGCAGGCCCGTGGGCCCGAGCTCGCGCCCGACGCCGGAGCGTCCGAAGCCGCCCCATTCGGCCTGCGGCACATAGGGGTGGAAGTCGTTGATCCAGACGGTGCCGTGCCGCAGCCGCTGCGCGACGCGCTGGGCGCGGCTGGCCTCGCTGGTCCAGACGCCGCCGGCCAGTCCGTAACGGGTGTCGTTGGCGAGTTCCACGGCCTCGTCCTCGGTGCGGAACCGTTCGACGGTGACGACCGGCCCGAACACCTCCTCCTGCACGATGCGCATGGAACGGTCGCAGTCGGCGAAGATCGTCGGCAGCAGGAAGTAGCCGCGGCTCAGGGCGGGGTCGTCGGGGCGGGTGCCGCCGGTGACGAGCCGGGCTCCCTCCTCCTTGCCGAGGGCGATGTAGCTCTCGACCTTCTCCCGGTGCTGGGCGGAGCTGAGCGGACCGCTCTCGGTGCCCTCCTCAAGACCGTTGCCGAGGCGGATCTGCCGGGCGCGCTCGGCGAAGGCCTCGACGAACCGGTCGTGGAGGGACTCCTCCACGAGCAGGCGTGACCCGGCGGAGCAGACCTGGCCGGCGTGCAGGAAGGCCGCGTCGAGCGCGTAGTCGACGGCGGCGTCGAAGTCGGCGTCCGCGAAGACGATGTTGGGGTTCTTGCCGCCGAGTTCCAGGGCGATGTTCTTCGGCCCCTCGGCCGCGGCGGCCATGATGGCGCGCCCGGTGGCCAGGCCGCCGGTGAAGGACACCAGGTCGACCTCGGGGTGGGAGGTCATGGCGGCGCCGACGGTCGCGCCGGAGCCGAGGACGAGGTTGGCGACGCCCCGCGGGGCGCCGGCCTCCTCGATCAGCCGGAACAGGGCGATGGTGGTGAGCGGGGTGATCTCGCTGGGCTTGAGGACGATGGTGTTGCCGGCCGCCAGCGCGGGCGCGACCTTCCACGAGGCCTGCAGCAGCGGGTAGTTCCACGGCGCGATGAGCGCACAGACTCCGACCGGCTGGTAGACGACGCGGCTGAGCACGTCGGGCCCTACGTCGACGACGCGTCCGCCGTCCTTGCCGGCCAGTTCGGCGTAGTAGCGGAAGGCGTTGGCGACGTCCTCGACGTCGAAGCGGCCCTCGGCAAGCGTCTTTCCGGTGTCGAGGGTCTCGGTGCGGGCGATCTGGTCGATGTCCCGCAGCAGCAGGTCGTGCACCCGCATCAGCAGGTCGGCACGGTGCCGGGTGGGCGCGTTGGCCCACTCCTCCTCGGCGAAGGCACGACGGGCGGCCCGCACGGCCTTGTCCACGTCGGAGGCGTCGGCCTCGTCGACGGTGGTGATGACGGAGGCGTCGAACGGATTGATCACCTCACGCCGCCCTCCGCCGGCGGCGGTCGTCCAGTTCCCGTCGATGTACAGCTCACCCATGGCGGGCGCCTCCTTAGCATCCGACCGGTGCCGGCTCGGGCCGCCGGCCGGCAGCACGGCCCATCGTGCGGTCGACGGCCACGGCTCGCACGGCCACCGCCGCGTCCGGGTGGTCAGGGTGACTCGGCCGGGCTAGCGCCGGGCCGGGACGGGCCGTCCCTGAGGGCGGAGGAGGCCGGTGCACGGGCCGGTGTGAAGGGGCGGCCAGCGCGCCGTGTGGGTCGCGTGACGGGACCGCGGGCCACGTGTGAAGACTTCACGCGGCCACGTGGCGTTCACCACAGCACCGCAGCAAAGCAAGACGTTCGCGGAAGCGCCACACCCCGTCGACGGCCGGAATGACGGGGATTCAGTCCGACGGCGGCACGTGGACGAGCCGCGTCACGCGCCACCTCGATGACAGACCGCCCAGTCCGACCTGTCTATGATCGTTCAATAGTTGACTTCATCGCGCTTGCAACTGTGACCTGCCGCTGTCCGGCGACCGTGAACGCATCCGTCGGTGCACGTCCCGTCGCGGTGCCACGCAGGAGGAAAGGTGAATCGTATGGCCCTCGGACTGCTCCGGCGTCGACGTTCGGGGAGCGGCCGCAAGACCGCACCGGGTGCGGCACTGCCCCTGCCGGCCGGCGCCGGCGCGTACAGTTGCGAGGTCGTCGATCCCATGGGACAGCC
This sequence comes from Streptomyces sp. P9-2, assembly GCF_051903975.1. Classification (NCBI taxonomy): domain Bacteria; kingdom Bacillati; phylum Actinomycetota; class Actinomycetes; order Kitasatosporales; family Streptomycetaceae; genus Streptomyces; species Streptomyces sp. P9-2. Next base: position 5,932,175 of record NZ_CP192633.1, on the reverse strand, counting down.
CTTGGGCGGTGCCGAGGTCACGGTGACCGCCTCGGACAGCCACCGGGTCGCCGCCCGCGGCACCACCGATCCGTACGGCCTGTTCATGGCGGTGCTCCCGCCCGGCTCCTACAGCGTAATGGTCACGGGCGAGGGTCTCACGCCGGCCCGCAGCGACGTCGACATAGCCGCGGACACCGCCCTCCCCCCGGCACATGTCGCGCTGCTGCCCGCACGCCAGCTGGAACTGCCGTCACCCGGCACCTGGCTGTTCGACCCGCCGCACACCGCGATCCGCTTCATCGCCAAGCACGTCGGCATGGCCCACGTGCACGGACGCTTCACCCGCTTCACCGGCGGTATCCGCGTTGCCCCGGACATGCGTGACTCGCAGGTGTCGGTGCGCATCGACGCCGCCAGCATCACCACGGGCAACAGGACCCGTGACAACCACCTGCGTTCCGCCGACTTCCTCGACGTCGAGCGCTACCCGCACATCGATTTCGTCAGCACCCGGTTCGTCTACCGGGGCGGCTCCAAGTGGACGTTGCACGGCACGCTCACCATGCACGGCACCAGCCGCTCCGTGGGACTGGACACGACGTACCTCGGCATGGTGAACGGCGGTTACGAACAGGAGCTGCGCTGCGCGGCCCTGGCGAAGACGGAGCTGCACCGCGAGGACTTCACCCTCAACTGGCGCTCGATGCTGGCCCGCGGCATCGCCGTCGTCGGTCCGACCGTACAACTGGAGCTGGACGTCCAGGCGATGTACCGCACCTCGGAGACCCCCACGCCCCCGGAATAGACCGACGCGGCCGGCGACCGACGGCCTCCCGATTCACGCGTAGGGGTCGGGAATCACCTCGGTCGCCGACTCGAGGACCTTCTCCACTCGCAGGACCGTGCTGCGGACGGTCCCCGCCTCCGCGACGAGCACATCGGGCACATGGGACTCGTAGAAGCGGAGGTACCCGACGGTACCCACGGTCGTCGTACGCGCGCCGAGCCACATCACCATCCTGCGCAGGTCGTCGAACTCGTCGGGATGCGCCTCCTGCCGCACGGTCAGCGCCCACTGCGGCCCGTCGGAGCACAACTCCCCGACCAGCGCGTCCCCGATCCGCATCGCCGGCCCGCGGCCGCCCCACAGCGGGTACGCGTAACCGTCGTCCTGCCGCCCGCCCTCCTCCCCCAGCTGCCATCGAAGCAGAGCGAGGTCCTGCGGCGGGAGCGCGCCCGGAAGGTCGAGGGTGAGCTGGAGTTCGTAGATGTCGGCCATGATCAGAAGGCTACGAGCCCCGGCGCCGGTGTCATCCCAGCCCCCCGCTGCGGCACGCTCCACTTCGCGGCTGCCGACGCGACCGAAACACGTGGGTTCGACATGCGTTTCGGCACGTTGAACCCGGTGCGTGGTCATCGCGACATCACCAACCCCGCGTGAACCTTCTCCTGTTGGGGCGCTCTCGGGACAGGAGCAGCCGTGTCGCACATCGAACAGCAGACGCGTTCCGCGTGGGACGCCTACGGGCAGCACCACTTGAAGCGCGGTACGCCCTTGCCGGACGTGGACCGGATCACCTGGGGCCCCGGCCTGGACGGGCCGGGCGACGAGGTCCTCGGTGACCTGGAGGGTCTACGGGTCCTCGACCTGGGCTGCGGTACTGGGCCGCACGCCGCGCATCTGGCCCGCGCCTACGGCTCACGGGCCGACGGCGTCGACGCCTCTTCCAGCCAGATCGAACGGGCCCGCGCCCACCACCCCGACGTGCCGGGGCTGCGCCTGTTCCACGCGGACGCCGTCGATCAGCTGCGCCAGGCGGAGCCCTACGACGTGATCTACTCCGTCAGCCCGGTCCACTTCTTCGACCCGCACCGCCTTTCCCGGCCCTGGCCGGCTCGTTGGCTCCCGGCGGCCGTCTGTCCTTCACGGTGCTGCACGCCAACTCCGACGGTCGCGGCTCCAGTTCGACACCTACGTCACGCCCGGAGCTCCTGCACCCGGCGGGCGGCGGCACCCTCACGCTGCACATGTGGGTCCTCACCCCGGACCTGTGGGAGTCCCTGCTCACCCGACACGGCCTGGAGGTGCGCGGGGTCATCGCCCTGGACGCACCGGAGGGGAGCAGCCGGGCGTCGTACCGACTTTTCGAGGCCCGGCGGCCGGACAATTGAGCGGCGCTGGTCCCCCGTGCTCAGCGGGCCGCCTGAGGTTCCGGGGCCTGCACCCGCGTCCGCCGGGCCGTAGAGGCGGGCCGTGCTCAGGACGGGGCAGTCCGACCAGCCGGGGTGCGGTGTGGGACCAGGAAGGAGACCCGCGGCGCGAACGGCGCCGGAACCCGCTGGCGCCCGCAGACGAACCTCGGCGTCACGAGGAACCCCCGGACTTCATGTGACGCCCATCAGCCCAACTCCGAGCCGTTGCCCTGTTTCTCCCTCCCAAGCGGCAGATCTCCGGTGTCCCCGTGCAACCCCGCCGACACGGCCGCGAGCCGCAGCGCCAGGTCGCCCTCGTCACGGTCGAACTGCCCGGCCCGCAAGGTGAGCCGGCGCCGGACGGGGTCCTCGGCGGCTTCACACCATGCCGTGCGGTCGCCCTCCCGCAGGCGGGCGAGATCGGCGCGGCCCGCCGCGAGCACCGCTCCCACAGCGGGGGACCGTCCAGGCCCAGCCTGTCGTACGCGCACCCCTCCTCTGCGTGGAGCAGATCGAAGTCCGGCTCAGTGCGCAGCAGCGCGGCACGCAGGCTGACCACCAGCTCGAGCGGGGAGCTTTCCGGGAAGCCCAGCGCCGCACGGAGCTCGGCATGCTCCTCGTCGATTCCGTGGTGCTCACGGATCTCGTCCTCGGTCTCCGTGACGCGCGCCAGGATCTTCTCCACGCCGTCGTCCGGCGACAAGTGGGTGTAGCCGCGCCAGCCGGGCAGCCGATCACCAATTCCAGGGCCTCGTCGACACTGGAACCGATGATCCCAGCCGTGCCCTCCGAGTCGGCGTAGAGCACAGCACCGAGCCGTCCGCGCACACGAAGTACGTGCCGCCGGTATCGTCCCCGGCCATCACCTCCAGGGGTCGCCCGAGGTGAGGCGCACCTCCTCAACATGGCCGTGGACGGCCCGGTCGAGGTCGAAGTCGCAGGGTCAGGCGGCCAGTTCGGCCAGGCGGCCGTCCTGCCGCAGCCGCCGTAGCGCGTGGTCATTCATGTCACGGGAAGTAACACCGTCCACCGACTATGGACTCGCGGCCCCTCCTGCCGAGCGGTGCCTTCCCCTTCCCCTTCCACGCACGACCGGCGCACCCTCCCCTGTACAGGCCCCGCCCGTGCACCCGCCCCCGCCCTCTCTCAACGCCATTCCAAGAACACCGTGCCGTCGGTCAAGAGGTCCGCAGAGATGGGAACCGCCACGCCCTCCCCCGATGTCGACACCACCCGGAAGTCATCCAGTCCCAGCGGGCCCCCCGAACGGTCGTTGGGCAGGTGAACGGACACGATGAACCTCTCACCGTCCGCCGAGACCACCATCCCCTCGGCGACCCTGCCGTCGTCCTCACGTATCACGGCGACGGCGTTCCCCTCGGCACGACCGCTCCGAGTGTTCACCGTCCGGAACGAACCGGACTGAGTGCGGCACAGCACTCGTTCACCGTCGACCCAGCCGACGACGCCGAGACACCCGTTGAGCAGGGTGGCGGTGCGACCCGACGCCGCGTTGAGCGGTCCCGAGGAGGCCCGGGTACGGAAGACATGCCCGTAGATCTTGGGTGCGGTCGCCGTGAAACGACGACCGTCGGGCGCGAGACGGACCATGTCGGCCTGGACCGCGTGCGGCGGCTTCCCCGAGACTGTCAAAGGAAGGTCGTGCCCCGTCGCCGGGCCCTGGTCGGACAGGCGATGATCCCCCTCCGTGGACCGCGAGCCGATCCTGCGCTCGCCGTCAGCGGTGAAGTAGGTGAACCACACGCTCCGCCCGTCCGGGGCCATCACGGCGTTCTGCTCGTCATCGCTCTCCGCGTCGCTGAGGCGCACGAAGTCGTCGGCGTTGCCACCGCTTTCCACATAGCCGGCGTGTGTCGTCCTGCCGTCCGCGTCCCGGAGCACCACCGCCATGCGGGTGTACGCGAGGTCGAAGAGTGCACGGACCCGGGGAGTGACGTACTCCAAGTCGTCCACGGCGTAGGGAGACGGGCTGTCCGGAGTGACTCCGCAGAGCTCCACGAGAGGGCTGTGGACAGCCTGCACGCCCGGATAGTTGGTGAACGCGGCGTCCACCGGGATGAAGAAGTTCCGTGTGTCGAGCAGTTCCCACCGCTCGGGGTCCCAGGCCTGGACATCCACCCCGGCGTACCGCGCGCCCATGTTGCATGTGGCGGTGACGACCGTGTCCTCACGGGTGAACGGGCCGTCCGGAAGGGCATATCCCCGGTTGCCCCAGTAGGGCGCCGAGGGAACCGGCTCCGGCCTCTTCTCATCGTCGGACGCCGAAGAGCCGCAGCCTTGGACACACAGGACGGTCAGCACGGCGGCCAGCACCGCGACCCGGCCCGTCAGCGCAGACCGTAACAATCGTCCCCCTCGGGCATCTCGTCGCACGACGTCCAGGGCATCGCCCCGAAGACCCAGCTCTGCCGGGGGTTCTCCGGGACGGACTCCGTGCGGATGCGCAGCGGCTCGCCCTTGTCGTCCTGCAGCTGGACCCAACGCCCTTCCGGCCGGTAGGTGTCGTTGTAGTGGACCCGGATGCCCCACTCGCACACCTGCCCTCGCGGCGCGATGCCTTCCACCCGGAGTCCGCCCGAGGACTGGCCGTTGCCCACCTCGATGAAACGACTGCCGAAATAGGGCTCGCCCTGTCCCTGGGTATCGTCGGTCAGCACCGGTTCGTCGGCGCGGGACGGAAGATGGAGGCGGATGCCTTCATAGGCGGCCCCGCCCTGAGGCGGTTGGCCGACGACGGCCTGCGCGGTGCTCTTCCTGCACGTGAGGTCCGTGACCTCCCAGTCGTTGATGGCCACCGCGTACTGGCGCGTGCTCATCACAGTCATCTTGAAGGTGTCCGAAACCTCCATGGACCCATGGGCGGTTTGCTCCAGGTACCGCTGCGGAGCGTGCTCCAGGTACGGCGCGTAGGCGAGCGGACGGCCGCCCAGTGACTTGAGGTACGAGAAGACGTCCGAACTGGCTTTCATCTTGCGGACCTCTTCGTCGGTCAACGTCCGGTCGAGCACCATGACCCATTCGGAAGGCGCGCTCTGCTCGGGCTGCACGGACACCGTGAACGGCGGCTGGCCGGCGTCGTACGCCTTGTTGGAGTCGTTCTCCTTGCTGACGCTCGGCTCGATCATGAGGTACGCCAGCAGCGCCCCGCCCAGCATGCCCAGCACTGTGCTCACCGCCGCCACGGCCAACCACAGCCTCCGTTTGCGCCGGGAGGCTCCGGCAGGCACGCCGAGGGCTTCGGGGAGGACCGCCCGCAGACCGTCGTCGGCCACGGTGCCCGGTCCTGGTGACGCCGGGGGCGGAGGCGGCACATCCGGCGGTCGCGTCGGCGGGGGCGGTACGTGGGCGGGCGGTGAAGCCCCGTTCGAGGCTCCGCCCTGTCCCGCCGGCCCCGAGGTGGTGCCTCCGTCGCCGTCCCCGGCAGTATTCGGCCCGGGTTCCGGTGTCCCACCCGATGGCGCGGTCGCCGTCATGTCGTCCCCTCACGACGTGATGGATGATGTTCGCGCTCGGCGCCCGACGCCGAGCCGCAACCGCAACCGCTGGCCCCGCTGTCGCGCACCGTCCGTCCCTCACGACCCACCATAGGGTCAACACTCGTACCTGTCCGCAGAGTTGACAACCCGCTTGCCCACTACACGTCGGCGCCGCCCGCCATGTACAGCCCCCTGCCGTACAGGCGTACCTGCTGGTCACACGCCGATCGTCGCGGAGACGGCAGCCGGGGCACGCACCCCGCGGCCCGGCCGGCCGCGGGAAGGTCTGGGGGAACGCGCCATGAAAGACGCGCCGACGCACGCTGCCGGCATCGACGCCGACATCGACGTGGACGAGGCCGACGAGACCGCCGACCGCAAGGTCGTCGAAGAGGAACAGGCTCAGATCAAGGACTTCGTCAAAGGCCTGAGCGCGGACGACATCAAGTCGGGCAACTGGTTCACCAAGCTCGCCGCCCACGCGATGAACGCGTACACCGAGAAGGTCGACTGGCAGTACTTCCAGGACCGGTACGCGGGTGTGCCCGCGGACGTCATCGTGGACCAGCGGATCAAAATGGCGGCCCGCTACGCCGCGCTCGAAGGCGGGCTCTCCGCCGGCGCGTACACGGCGACTGTCGCCGCCACCATCGGAAGCCTCGGAGGCGCCTCGCCGGCAACCGTGCCGGCGGCCGTGGCGACCATGATGGCTGGTGGGTCACAGATGGATGGGGAACGTGGAGTGCACCACGAATCCATGCGGGCGGGACGCGTCGCGTTTCAGGACGACTCGCGCCGCGCGCACGTCGACGGGCTCCCGGCCCGCCAGCATCATCGCGTGAAGGAGTACCTGCCCCACGGGATCGGGCCGGGAAGGCCATGAGGCCTCGATGGTCAGCCGTGCCCTTGTGGACTGGGCCAGCCAACGGTGGATGGCTTGTTCATTCGCGGTCACCACCCGCTGCGTGGCCCACTGAGCCGTTTCGCGGTCGGGGTAGCTCGCGCTTCGGGTACGCATTACGGTGTTCCCCTCACCTGGCGTCGAAGGACCAGAAGACACCGACCTCTTCCGGTGATACGACGACGAATCCGAAATCGCCGATGAAATCGGTCAGAGGATTCCAGCCGGTGATTCCCTCGGTGAGATCCGGCGACGGATTGTCACGCGCCTCGGAGACATTGCAGTAATAGGAGCTTTCATTCCCGTACCGGTCCAGCACGGTTCCGGCGTCGGCGACTGCCGCCCTGGTCTGTTCCTCCGTTCCGGCCGGCCCCCATTCATGTGTCATCTCCACGAGGAGACGAGTAGCCGTCCCAGCCGTCACCGGGTACAGCCGACTCATCAACTCCTCCTGCGACAGACGGACGAAGGGGTAACAGGGGCGGCCTGCGCTCCGTTCCTCCTTCTCCTTGTCCCAGTCCAGGGTGACCCATCCGCGGGGGTCGTCGGGCTCCCTGTTCATCACGGCCAGAGCGTCGCTCTGCCATCCCGCAGAAGTCCGGGGGCCAGTTGAGGCGAAGGCGTACACGTCATCCAGCAGACGCACGACAGCGTCCTCCCATGCGTCCCGGGTCATGGATGACACTCCTTTCCAGTGGATCGGTCACAGCGCCGGCATGGACGTGACGACGACGAACGGCGGATCAAGGTTGGGATCGTACTTCAGGCGTGTGTCGATCTTTTGCATCTCCAGTGATTTGACGTTCATTCCCCCTTCTTTGAAACCCGTCATGGGATCGGACGGGTCGTACGGCTGCTTCCTCACGCCGATACCCGTGACTTCTCCGTTGGGTCCCGGGCCGACGAGTTTCTTGTACATGTTGGCAGCGTCGGGTGGGCCGTCGAGCCATGCCTTGATTTCGGCGGCATGAGCGTCGATGTTGTATTGCGTGTACCGTTGCGCGCTTTTCAGATCGGTGAAGGTCGAAGCGCCGCCGATGCTCGGTCGTCCGTGCACCCAGCTTCCGGTGGGAGGGTCTCCTTGGTCGCGGAGGCGCTGGGCGAGTTGTTCCGGGGTCTTCCCCACGTGCTTGTCCAGGGTGTGCCCGTTCTCCAGCCATTCGCTGCTCGCCAGGTGGACGCGGTAGACGCCCTTCTTGGTGTCCTCCGGATCGGTCCAGGGGTGCTCGTCCTTGAAATCGTTGAGGGCTCTCGCGCCGAAGGCCTCCGCACGCGCCTCCTGGGCCTCGAATTTCGGGGCGCTCCGGTGTGCCTCGTCCAGGGGACCCAGAGTGCGTCGAGTTTCGGGACCAGCGCGTCGACGCGACGGTTGTACTCGGTGACGATCGCGTTCAGCTTGGCGGTGTCCATGTTCAGGACGATGCCTTGCCCCAGTTGGGACGCTCCCTTGGCAATGCTCTTACCCAGGCCCTTGACCAGCCCCTTGACGTCATCCATGCCGACGCCGTCCTTGAGGTTCACCTCGATCTTCGGGATCGCCTCGCGCACGGCTTCGAGGTAGAGGTCCCACACTTCGCCGTTGAGGTAGACGGCCGCCTCGGCGAACTCGTAGAGGAGGTCGCCGACTTTCCGAGCCATGTCAAACAGAACGGTCATCACGGGGTGGGTAGCGGTCTGCGAGGAGGAACTGTCGTGTTTCCACTCGTAGCTTTCGCGGTTCTTGCCCCACGCCGTCGTGCCCCACAGCGAACTGTCCGAGGTGGGCGGTATTTTTGACGCTGATCGTCACGGCGCCTTCGCCGGCTGTCACGGTGTCGTGCCCCCGGCGGTCGTGGTGACCGTCCCTGCACGACGTACGCGCTGGCCTACGACGACACACGGCTCGCGCTGGAGCGGTTCCTCGCGGATCCGGAGACGGGCATCTTCCCGGGGGCCGTACCTCCGGATCAGGACGCCGTTCCATCCGGCCGAGGACGGGTGGCAGTCGGCGCTGGAGTGGCAGCCGTCGTTCACGCCGTGGCGGTCTCAGGCTTCCCCATCGCGCCCCGGCCGAGCACCCGGTCCAGCCGGTACCTGCCGCGCAGGACCCTGCCCGCGGCGAACTGCTCCACTGTTCACTTCCCTCGATACTCCCCGTGGCGGTGCGGGGGAGCATCAGCCGCGGGACCTGCGGTACGCCGCAGACTACCGAACGGGCCGTCGGCGCTCCTCGGCGGTGGCGACCGTCCGGAACAACCGAACTCCGGTACACACAAGCGTGTTGGGCCACCGCCCCGCGTCCGCAGGAAATCCCCCTTTCTGCACCACCCGTTGTCACAGGCAAGCGTTATTCTCGCTGAGCGCTTGTGACACGTGTGTCGTACGACAACGGGGGGTGTCCATGCTCGGCCGGGACCAGATGTTCCCGCAGGACTGTCCGGGAGGCCACCAGGGCATGTCGACGGGGGCGGGGATCGACGTCCAGCGGCAATTGGAGTCGCTGATCCAGGACTTCCGCGCGGGCGACCCCCCGATGCCGGTGATCGTGCTGCACGCGGAGGACGCCGAGGACGACGACCGTGTGACGGAGCTGGTCGACGAACTGCGCGAAGGGCAACAGAGCCACGGGACGCGCCTGGCCGTCGCCCCCACCGAGCCGCCGCAGGACGACCCCCACCTGGACCCCACCGCCCAGGCCGTACGCCTCCTGCGCGACCTGGGCGACAGCCGGAAGTGGGGCGACCGTTCCGCCGCCTACCGCCCCTACTCCTTCCCCCGTCTCGGACTGGTCCGCGCCCTCCAGGACGCCACCGACGACCCGGAGATGGACGAGCACTGGCCGACCGCCCCGGCGGGCACCCCGGACGGCAACGCGCAGCGCGAGCAGGCCCAGACCCAGCTGCTCCGCATCCTCGCCCGGCAGCGCTGGCGTCCCCGCAGGACCGCGCCCCGCAACCGGCAGGCGCTGCTCAACGACGTGCAGCAGTTCCTGCCCGCCGGCGTCCTGGGCGCGCTCACCTCCCTGCTGACCCGCCCCGAGTGGTACGTCGCCGTCCTCGCCGGCATCGGTCTGATGATCCTTCTGGCCGCGCTGAACCATGTGCCCGGGCGCGCGCCCCTCTTCCTGTGGCTGCGCAGGGAGAGCCGCTGGTTCCTGACCACGACGTTCCTCCAGTCCGCGGCGCGCCGGCAGTCGACCAGCGTGCGGCTGCTGCGGCCCGTCCACTCCTGGCGCGCGATCGCCGCCCGCGCCTACGACGTCGCCGAGGCCATGCGGGAGGGCGGCGTCTTCCCCCTCCAGCTGTACGTGCTGGCGCTCTTCGAGGACCTGCGGGACAACCACCGCCGCGCCAGCTGGGACCTGCGCGGCCTGAAGCGGACGCGGCCCCCGGTGCTGATCCTGCGCCGGGTGAGCCGCGAGAACGGCGGCATCGAGCTGATCAAGGCCGTCAGCGACGTCCGCAGCCGGCGCAGCGAACTGGACCCCCTGCTGATCGTCGCCGGGGTGGCGGCGGAGGACGCCCCGCTGCTCGACCGGGGCACCGACACCGGCACACCCCCGAACGGCGCCAACTCCCCTTCCCAGCTGCTCTCCCGCCCTGCCCGCCTGCAGCAACGCCTGCGGCACTGGTACGACGAGTGGGCCGGGAACCTCCGCGCCGACCAGTCCCCGAGCCGCACCAACGCCCTGCCCTGGGTGCTGCGCATAGCGCTCCCGCGCGAGGAGCTGGTCCAGCTGCGACAGGCGGACTGGCGGTGCGTGCGGGCTCGGCACCGGCCGCCCGTGGCCCGGGTCGTGTGGTCGGCGTACAGCCTGGCGCTGGTCCTCGCACTGGCCGCCACCGTCGGCGTCGTACACGCCCGCGACCTGCACCGCACGTACTGCTCGGCGGGTCTGCTGACCGCCGACCGAGACACCGAGCTGCGCCCCGCGCCGGGCGGCGGCACGGAGTGCGTCGGCATATCGACGGGCGACGTACGGTTCGGCTCCCACCTCAAGGGCGGGTCCGACTCGGAGGGCGGGCGGCTGCACGAGCTGGAGAAGCTGGTGCACAACGAGAACGCCAAGGTGCTGCGCGAGAATCCCCGCGCCTACGTCACCGTGGTGTACGCGGGCCCGCTGAGCTCGGCCACGGTGGACCCGTCCCTGGTCAAGGGCGCGGAGGAGCTGGCCGGCGTGTATCTCGCCCAGCGTGTCGTGAACGAGAACTACCGCGTCAAGCTACGCGTGTTGCTCGCCAACGGCGGCGCGGACATGGGCCACCAGCGCTTCACCGCCGACGCGATCGCGCGGTACGCCGAGCACGATCCGACGGTCGTCGGTGTCGTCGGCTTCGGCCGCGACCTGCAGAGCAGCCCCGACGTGACGCGGCGGCTGCAGGCGGCGGGCCTGCCCATCGTGTCCGGCACCAACTCGGCGACGTATCTGCCGAAGGACTTCTCCAACTGGTTCAGCCTGGCGGCCCCGGACGAGCACCAGGCGGAGGCGCTCGGTCTGGTCACGCAGCAACTCCGCGGCAAGGGCGAGGCCCCGTACGCGCTCGTCCTGGCCCGCGACACCAAGGCGTCGCAGGACCGGTACACCAGCGAACAGGCCTACTACGGCGGAGAGATGCTGCGTAAGAAGGGCTTCCGTCTGCTGCCCTCGCGCACCTACCGCGTGGCGAACGGCAAGCCCGAACTCCGGCTGCACGCGGAGAGCATCTGCCGGGGTGACGACGTCCCGTCGGTCATCTACTTCGCCGGACGCGTCGAGGACATCGGCCCGCTGATGACGCAACTGGGCGTCGAACCGGGCTGCGCCAACCGGGAGATATCGATCCTCACCGGGGACGACCTGAGCAAGGCCAAGTTCTCCGGCACGGGCGGCCGGGACGGCGTGGCCCCGCGCATCACGCTGTACCACGCGGCGCTGGCGGAACTGCGGGAGGCGGCGTCCGGCACCGCCTTCTACCAGGACGCGGCCCAGCACCTCCCCTGGCTCGAGCCGGGCGAGGCGACCTACGACGCCCCCGGCTTCGCCAGCGGCCAGACGGCCCTCGCCCACGACGCGACCCGCGCGCTGTACTGGGCGGCGAGCCTCGGCGACGTACGCCAGAGCCGCGCGGCGACCTGGGTCAACCTCAGGGTCGTCAAGCTGGAGGGCATGGCCACCGGCACGATCGACTTCACCGACGCACCGCTGTACGGCGAACGCCACGGCCACAGCATCGTCCTCGCCCGCGTCCGCAGGACACCGGAGGGGCTGTCGAACGCGGAGGTGCTGTGCAGCAGGCCGGCGGGGGTGAGCAAGCCGTTGGATGTGAAGCAGTGTTCGATCAGGTAAGGCGGGCGGCCTGTCGTGAACGCTTCAATTACGGCATCCTGGTCGGCGCCCCTGTCCGCTGACATCGCCGTGCGACGCCGCCCGTCGCAGTTCGGAGACAGCCTTGCGCTCGATACGCATCGCCCTGGTCGGCCTCGTGGCTCTGGTGGGAAGTCTGCTCGTGGCGGCGCCCGCGCAGGCGGCGCCCGCGCAGGCGGCGCCCGCGCAGGCGGCGCCCGTGTTCAAGGCGCCCTTCGCCTGCGGCCAGAAGTGGACGTACAGCCACCACTCGGCCGAGGTCCGCCAGGCGCTCGACTTCGTCCGCAGCGACGGCGGCGCCACCAGCGGCGCGCCCGTCCTCGCCTCGGCGGCCGGGACCGCCACCCGCCATTACGAGGCCAACGGCGCCGGCAACTACATCGTGATCGACCACGGCAGCGGCTGGAAGACCTACTACTTCCACCTGAACGCCTTCTCCGTCGCCACCGGCGCCTACGTCGGCCAGGGACAGCAGATCGGCACGACGGGAAGCACCGGGAACAGCTCCGGCGCCCACATCCACTACGAACAGCTCCTCAACGGCGTCGGCCAGCGGATCACCATCAACGGAGCCGCCCTCGCCTACCCAGGCTCGTACGGCAGTTACCACCTGACCAGTGACAACGGCTGCGGCGGCGGCCGTTACTGGGTGGACACCTTCGCCGACGCCACGGGCTACGCCCAGCCGAACACCAACGACGCGCAGGGCGTCCTCAACGCGGGCACCAACTACGTGTACTGCAAGGTGTGGGGCCAGGAGATCCGCGGCGCGAACGGCACCTACAACCACTGGTGGCTGAAGACGGACCTCGACGTCACCTACGCGGGCAAGAACGGACGCGGGGCGTATGTGTCGGCGTACTACCTGTCGCGGTGGGGGAACGACGAGGCGCGGGACAACGGCGGGGCGGTCATTCCGAATTGCTGACGGCGCCCCGGCCGGGGGTGTCAGGCCCGCACGCACGCCTCTTCAGTCGGACTCCGGCCCGTCCATACCCGGGTCGATGTCGTCGGCGTTCGGCGCGTTGACCAACCGCTGGTGCAGGTAGCGGCCGCGGATCTGTTCCGTGGACAGCGCCCGCCAGCCCTCCGGCAGGTCCCGTCCCGCCCGCTCCAGCTCGGCCGCCCACGCTTCGACCAGCTCCGCGCGAGTCGTCGGTACCGGTGACACGGTCAGGCGGGGCTCGCCCGCCGACACGGCAGGCGCCCCGCCCTGCTGGGCACAGCCCGCGACGAACGCGCCGCCGATCACGAGTGCCGCCACGGCCACCCTCGTCGTCCGGCTGCGCGCCACCCTGCCTCCCCTCACCATTCACAGCGTCCCACGCCGCCTCCCGACGGAGCTCGCGAGCCCTCGCCGGGCCCCGCGAGGCGGGGGAACACATTTGCGACGTGCGATGACGGCGGGTCATACTCCCCCTCCCCCACGCCCTTTCTCACCGCCATCCCCGCCTCAGGAGGACCCCACCACCATGGGTGTATTCGTTCGTGCGCAACTCTTCATGACGGTCACAGCACGCCAGGGCGGTGCGTGACCCGTGGAGATCGCCCGCCTCATCGTTGTCGGACTGGTCGTGGCCATGTCCGTCGCCTACTACCGCCGTGTCGCGGGAGGACCCTCCTCACCCCGAAAGTCGGCCCGCAGGGCCGAGGCGCTGGGCTTTATGCCCCAGTCCGCCCAGAACACGCTGTACTCCGCGGCCGACCCCGAGTTGGAGCAGGCCGCCAGGGCAGCGGCGACCCGGGGAAGCTGGGAACCGGCGGCCCGCCTGCTGGCCCGCACCAGGGAGCAGCGCGACTGGGCGCGTCGCTCCTACTACGCCAACGTGCTCGGCACGCACCGGGCCGCGCAGCCCGACAGCTGGCTGGACGCCTGGGAGAAGTCGGCCGGCCCCGACGATCCGGACGCGGCGCTGGTCCGTGCCCGGGCGACGGTGTCCCTGGCCTGGCATCTGCGGGGCGGCGGCTGGGCGAAGGACACCAGCCGTGAGCAGGTCTCCGGGTTCATCGGCACGCTGACCCAGGCACCGCGGCTGAACGCTCACGCGCTGAAGGTGAACCCGGACGGCGACCCCTCCCCGTACATCAGCGAGATCTGGACCGCGCTCGGCCTGAACCACCCGCACGAGAGGATGCACCACATCTGGGAGGAGGTCACCGCACGGGACCCCCACCACTTCGGCGCGCACTCGGCGGCCCTCCAGTACTGGTGCGCGAAGTGGCACGGTTCGGAGAACCTGGCCGCGTCCTTCGCCCGGGAGGCCGCCGCCAAGGCGCCTGCCGGCAGTCTGCTCGCCGCGCTGCCGCTGATCGCGTGGTACGAGCACCGTGACCGCGCGGCGAAGGCGGACGACTTCCGCGAGCCGTACGTGTTCGACATGGTCGACGCCGCCCTCGCGGACGTGTCCGCCGCGCCGCCGGACCACCCGGACGTCCCTGCCGTACGTCATCTGCTGGCCTACTTCCTGACCCGGCAGAACCGGTGCGCCGAGGCGCTGCAGCAGTATCGGCTGGTCGACGGCTACGTGAACGCCCTCCCTTGGCGGTACTGGGACGATCCGGCCGCCGTGTACTGCCTGTGGCGGGACCGCGCGGTCGCGGGCGTGCGAGCGCTCTGAGTCGCCGACGTTCTCACAGGGGCTACGGCGGTGCGTCACGGAGTACCGACGCACCGCCGCAAGGACCGGGCTCCGAGTCCCCACAGAGCCGCCCCTCACGGGCCCAGAGCCGGTGTCGAGACCTGACGTCTTCCAAGTCCCTTACAGCCTCGCTGTGTTCAAACTATTGACACGTGAATTACACCGGCTTTACGTTCCGGCCATCTGAGAGCGCTCTCAGAGACTCCCCCAGTCACAACTTGAGGTGACTCATGCCATCCCCACGCACCAGACCGGCAACCGTTCTGCTGCTGGCGTCGGCCCTCGCCGTCGTCGGCCTGGGCCCGGCGGCCGCCCCCGCGGCGGCCGCCACCGTCCCCGTAGGCGCGGGCAGTTACTCCGACACCCGGCCGGCCGGAACCTCCGGCCCCACGACCAACACGGGCACGCCGGTCACGCCCAAGGTGACCTCCGCCGCCCGGAACCGTCCCGTGCCCACCAACGACTGGTGGTCCTCCCTCGCCTTCCAGCGGTACGGCGACAACCCGTACTCGACCCCCATGTACGGGCACCCCCTCACCTACCAGGCCACCGCCGGCGGCCTCGACGTCGGGTACCCGACGACCCCCGTGATCACCGGTGACGGACGCCAGTACGAGTTCGCCCACAAGCGCGACCTCACCATCGGACTGACCGGCCTCAACTCCCCCGACACCAAGGCCGACGACTGGTCCGACTGGACGGTCACCCCCTACTGGTCCGACGGAACCCGGACCCTGCGCACCACCATCGGACACGGCTCGCCGTTCGTATACGCCAAGGGCTCGGGCGGCAACGCACAGATCACCACCGCGGGCACGCCCTCCGTCTTCGCCGACCAGGGCAACGTCCTCGGCATCACCGTCGCCGGACACCACTACGCCCTCTTCGCCCCGACCGGCAGCGACTGGAACGTCTCCGGCTCCACCGTCACCGCGGGCCTCGGCGGCAAGGACTACTTCTCCGTCGCCGTGCTGCCGTCCGCCGACGCGCTGGCGACGTTCAAGAAGTACGCGTTCAGCTTCGTCACCGACTCCAAGGTGACCTGGAGTTACAGCGGCGGCACCGTCCGGGCCACGTACGCGCTCACCACCGAGGCGAAGGAGGGCAGCGAGCGGGGCACGCTCCAGGCCCTGTACCGCCACCAGTGGCTGCACACCACGGACGCGCTGACCTCGTACACGTACGTCTCGCCGCGCGGCACTATGAAGGTGCGCGAGTCGGCGTCGTTCACGACCACCCAGAAGTCGGCGGCGGTCCTGCCCGCGCTGCCCAAGTCGGACGGCGTGGACGCGGCCCGGCTGCGCGGCTACCTGAACGACGTGGTGAACGCCTCCGACCCCTTCTCCGGCGCGGCCGACACCTACTGGACCGGCAAGGCGCTCGGCCGCCTCGCCCAACTGGTGCCCGTGGCCGACCAGATCGGCGAGACCGGCACCCGCGACCGGATGCTGAACCTCATGAAGGGCAGGCTGCAGGACTGGTTCACGGCCGGTGGCGCGAACGAGTTCAGCTACGACCAGGCCTGGAAGACGCTGACCGGTTACCCGGCCTCCTACGGCAGTGACACCGAGCTCAACGACCACCACTTCCACTACGGTTACTACGTCTACGCGGCGGCGATCATCGCGCAGTACGACCCGTCGTGGGCCGCGGACTCGGCCTGGGGCGGCATGGTCAAGACGCTCGTGCGGGACACCGCGAACCCGAGCCGCACCGACTCCGCGTTTCCGTTCCTGCGCGGCTTCGACGTGTACGCCGGCCACAGCTGGGCCTCCGGCCACCAGGGCTTCGCCGCCGGCAACAACCAGGAGTCGTCCTCCGAGTCGACCAACCTCAGCGCGGCTCTCGTCCTGTGGGGCTCGGCGACCGGTGACACCTCGCTGCGCGACCTGGGCGCCTTCCTGCTGACCACGGAGTCGGAGTCGATCGCCCAGTACTGGTTCGACGCGGACGAGCAGGTCTTCCCGTCGTCCTTCGCCCACGACACGGCCGGCATGGTGTGGGGCAGCGGCGCCGCGTACTCCACGTGGTGGACGGCGAACCCCGAGGAGATCCACGGCATCAACGTGCTGCCGGTGACCGGTGGTTCGCTGCACCTGGGCGGTGAGAAGGCGGCGATCCGGCGCAACCTCGCCGAGATGGAACGGGAGAACGGCGGCCCGGCCGTCGAATGGCGCGACCTGCTCTGGGAGTTCGAGTCGTTCGCCGACCCGGCCTCCGCGAAGTCCAAGTGGGACGCGGGCAACGGCGGTTACACCCCGGAGGAGGGTGAGTCGAAGGCGCACACCTACCACTGGATCAACACGCTGGCCTCGGTCGGCGCCCCGGACGCCACGGTGACGGGCGACATCCCGACCTCGGCGGTGTTCACCAAGGGCACGACGCGGACGTACGTGGCCCACAACCACGGCTCCACGGCCCGCACGGTGACCTTCTCCGACGGCAAGGCGCTCTCCGTGCCCGCCCGTTCGACGGCCACGAGTTCGGGCACCGGCTCCACGGACCCGGACCCCGACCCCGAGCCCGAGCCGCCGACCGGCAACACCTTCCAGCTGCGCGCCGGCGGCGTCCTCACCACCGCGACCGGCGGCACGGCGGGCATCGACACCATTCCGTCGGCGGGCGGCGCCAACCACGACGGCACGCCGTACCAGCCTCTCGTCTACGAGGTGCGCGGCGTCAACGGCACCCTGACCTCGGGCGGCCAGACCTCCTTCCGCCTCCAGGTCGACGCGGGCACGACGGTCGGCCTGGGTCAGCAGGCACGGGTGAGCTACGACTTCACGGGCGACGGCACGTTCGACCGCACGGAGACGTACCACTACTTCGCGACCGACCCGGTGACGGGCTGGGAGGAGTACACCCAGGCCCGCGGCCTCAAGTCCGCGACAGGCAGCCTGAGCAACCTCAGGGGCGGCACGGTGCGGCTGGAGGTGTGGAGCGCGATCGGCAACGGGGCGTCGAAGCTGCAGACGGGGACGGACACGTCTGTGGTGGTGATTCCGTACAGCTGAGTGTGCCTGTGAGCTGCTGGTGGGGACCGGCCCTGAGGGTCGGTCCCCATCGCTTTCGACGCAGGGGGCCGGGGTCGGTCCCCATCGCTTTCGACGCAGGGGGCCGGGATAGGGTCACGACGCGCGTACCAGTGGCCCCCGGTACAGGAACCACAGCCCATGGACCTACTCACCACACTCGCCGCCTTCCCGAACGCCGCCCCGCTGGCCGGCCTCGACCGGGCATGGACGTGGTCACTCGGGCCGTCCTGCACTTCGCGGGCGCGGTGACGGCGGAAGGGCGCCGGCTCCTTCAGACGAACCAGCGCGGCAGACGTGACGAGGAACTCGCGCGGGCTGTACTCGCGTTCGCGCGGCAGTACGAGGAGCCGCTGATCGGGAAGGGCCGACCCATTGCGGCGGTACGGGGCTTCTCAGCGCCCGGTTACGCCTTCGACGCGGTGGCGGCCACGGCGCCTGAGGTCCACGGCCACCACAAGGCGCGGAACCCCGACCTCACCGCGGTCACGTACATCGTGTTCCCGGCCTTCGAGACGGAGGTGTCCGGGCGGGAGTCGCTGGAGGAGGCACAGGCCCGCTACCAGAAGATGCTGAGCCCCGCCGAGATCGGCCGGGAAGCGGTGCCGTTCCTGAAGATGCGCTTCGAGAACACACGCACCAGCGGTGGCAGCACCAACCCCGGGCGGGCACTGACCTACCCGCGGATGCTGCGGCAGGAGGTCCCTCAGCTGAAGGGTGCTCCTGGCGGATTCGTCGAGTGGGAGAACAGGGTCGGCGAGGCGTGGCGGGTCACGTGGGACGGCGAATGGGTGCTGTCCGGAGCGGAAGGCGAGGTGCGTGGCATGAGCCTCGACGAGATCCTGGTGTTCAGCGACGAGACCCTTCGGGCCTGAGCCGCGACGAGTGCGGTGAAGGCCAGGAGCAGCCTTGCCGCACCGCCGCCTACCGCGCCCGCAGCTCCGTTCGGTAGCGCCTACCGAAGAAGAGCAACGCCGCGGTCAGGGCGAGTGCGGCCCAGGTCCAGTTCATCCACACCAGGTCGGGATCGCTGGCGTAGACGGTGCCGTCCTCCCGTACGCAGTCGAAGCGGAGGGGGAAGTAGGACGCGTGGTGGTGCGTCAGGCCTCTGATCGTCTCCGGATCGAAGCCCATGCGGCAGGCCGGGGCAGGGGTCGAGTCGGCTCCGTCGCCGACCTCCGACTCCGACCACGCGACACCGGCCAGGCCCAGGGCGTACACAGCGCCTGCGGCCCAGCCGAACAGTGCCGCCGTCCGGCGCAGCAGGTGGTCGGGCCAGGGCTGAGGCCGGCCGGGAAGTGCCGTCGCGGCCGCCCGTGCCACGGAGATGAGCACCCCGATGGCGGAGACCACGGACAGAGCAAGTCCCAGTAGTGCGAGCAACGGTTTCGTCGCCTCCCCTCGGACGGGGCGAGACCGCCGTACGCGCCGTCGCGCCGACTCTACCTGTGCGGTACGTCCCTCACGTACACGACCCCGTCGACGCGGGGCAGGTGGGACGGCTCCAGCGGGGCGTAGCCGAAGTACGGGGACACTCGTGGGACCGTGCATATGTGGCGTGCCATGGCTTTGAGTTGAGCCGCGCCGATCACGTACCGAGATTCCGGCAGCGCGTGCAGGATGCCCTCCACCGTGTCCGAGGGCGGGGCGTCCACGCCCCGGTGCCTCATCGTGCCGAGGGCCATCGCCAGGTGCGCGTACCGGTCGCCCAGCCGCGTGCTCACCAACGCCCCGGCGCTCCACCACTCCACCTTCGGGTGGCCCCACATACGCATCGCGCTCTTGTCCCGCTGCAGATGACTGTTGTGGGCGTAGACCAGCACCGGTCCGCGTGCGGCGAGGGCGAGGAGGTTGCCGGCCATCATCTCGTCCCGCGTGGCGAGCAGGCGGGTCATGCGGGCGGGTGACGTGTCCGCCATCCAGGAGTGGTAGCGCAACAAACCGACAGCGGTACGGCCGTACAGGTGCGCCCGGTCACGGTCGTCCCGTGAGGACACCTCTGCGAGGTGCGGTGCCTGCGTCTCCAGCAGAGTCACCATGTCGTCCGCGAGCACGCGCAGTTCGCGGGCTTCCGGTGTGCGGCCGATGGACTGGGACGGGTCCATCATGGCCACCTCGTTGGTCCAGGACGCGTCGGTGCCGAGCAGGTCGTCGAGCCTGTCCGCCGTACAGGGCAGCAGGTCCGCGTCGACGTGCGCGGTCAGGTAGTCGTGCAGGGCGGTGAGCGCCTGGCGCGGGCCTTCGGCGCCTGTGATCTCCAGCGGACCGTCCAAGCCTGCGAAACGCACGTGATCGTCCGCGGGGCGTTTCGCGTTGAAGTCCCGTATCCAGCCGACCAGTTCACGGTTCGCCTGCGAGCCGCCCCAGCCGTGGCTGAAGCCGCGCCTCATCACGTCGTCCAGTGAGCCCTCGCCCGTGGTGACGTACGTGTCCACGGTCATCGCCCTCAGGCAGTCACTCTCCAGGGCGATCGTCCGATAGCCCTGCTCTTCCACGAGCTGCCGGAAGAGGGTGTTGCGCAGGTCGAGGAGGATCTCCTCGCCGTGGGTGGGCTCGCCCAAGACGAGTACGCGCGGTCGGGTCGGCAGCAGTTCTGCGATCGCCGACGCTTCCACGGGACGTATGAAGTCCTTGATGCCGGTTTCCATGCATTCAACGGTATCGTTGAACTTTCGGTGGAAGGTTTGGTCGCTATATCGTCGGGACGGTGGGGCGAAACCTTCAAACAAGTGGCAAGCTGAGGCCGGTCGACCTGGCGCGTCGGCATGATCTGTCCACCCAGGCGGTGAGGAACTACGAAGAGGCCGGCATCCTCCCGACCGCCGAGCGAACGGCCTCCGGTTACCGCGTCTACACCCCTCTGCACGAACGTGCGCTGGCCGCGTTCCTCGCCCTGGTTCCAGGGCACGGGCATGCCACGGCGACGGCGGTCATGCGGGCCGTGAACCGGGACGCCGTGGACGACGCCTTCCAGCTCATCGACGAGAGCCACGCCCGGCTGCTGCACGACCGGCGCACACTGCGAGCCGTGGAGGACGCACTGCGCGGGCTCACCACCGAGTCGGCGGCTGCGGACTCGGCCGGCTTCAAACCGACCTTCATCGGGCCGCTGGCGCAGGAGTTGGGCGTCCGTCCCGCGACACTGCGGAAGTGGGAGGACGCCGGACTCGTCCGTCCGCGACGCGACCCGGTGACCGGGTACCGGGTGTACGACCCGGCCGACGTACGGGACACGCACCTGGTGCACCAGCTCCGGCGCGGTGGTTATCTGCTCGAGCAGATCGCCCCGCTGATCACCCAGGTGCGGACAGCCGGCGGAGTCGAGCCCCTTGAGGGTGCTCTACGTGACTGGCGTGGCCGGCTGTCCGACCGCGGGCGGGCGATGCTGCGCGGGGCCGCCGCGTTGGACGCCTATCTGCGTGTGCGTGACTGAGTCAGCTCTTCACTCCCAGCGCGCCCAGCAACATCGGCAGCGAGGCGTGCAGTTCGCGTTCCCAGTAGCGCCACGTGTGCGTGCCGGCGCCGTAGAAGTTGGTGGTGAGGTGCTTGGCCCCCACGCGCTTCAACTCGGCTGCGAGAGCATGGTTCTGGCGGTTGAAGTCCGCCTCGAGGGCGCTCGACGCACCCGGTGAGTCCAGCGGGCCCGCCGTGCCGTCGCCGCAGGACAGGTAGACGGGCATCGACTTGAGGCGCTTCGCCAGGTGGAAGGGATCGTGGGCCTGCCAGATGCGGCGCTGCGCGACCGGGTCGCCCCACTGCCGGAGGGGATCGTTGCCCTGGCCCGCGAACAGGCCCAGGATGCGGTTGACCGACTCGTCGTTGAGCAGCGGGTGCGCGGAACCCGAGTACGCGGCCGTCGCCTTGAACATGCCAGGGTGCCGGGCGGCGTACAGCAGGGCGCCCTGGCCGCCCATCGACAGCCCGGCGACAACACGGTTGGGACTGGCGCCCCAGTCGCGTTCGAGGAGGTGGCGCAGTTCGACGGTGTGGAAGGTCTCCCAGGCGGGGTCACCGCCCTCGCCGTAGTTCCACCAGTCGCTGTACCAGCCGTTCCAGCCCGCCTCCGGCATGACCACGAGCACGTTGCGCAGGCTGTCCGTCTCGGCGACGTCCGTCATCGAGGTCCATGATGTGTAGTTGCCGCAGCAGCCGTGCAACAGCCAGAAGGTGGGCCAGTGTTGGCGTCGGTCGGCGGGGTCCCAGCCGTCGGGGGTCAGCAGGCGGACCTTGACGGTGCGGCCGCCGAGCGCCGTCGAGCGGACCGACAGGTCCACCTGGCGCTCCGCGACCTGTGTGACCGCCACGACCTCGGCGCCGCGTCTCCCCGTCTCACCCTGCGCGGAGCGCGTGTCGGCGGCGTCTGCGGGGGTCGGGGCGACGAGCGTCGGTGTGGTCGGCACGAGGGCGAGGATCAGGACGGCGAGGACGAGACGTACACGGCCTCGGAAGGTGACGGCGGCGGTCACGGCGGCTCCCTGCGGTGCTGTTCGTCGCTGCGGTGGACGGTCGTACGAGGCGAAGAGCTGATGTGCCCTGGGGAAGCATCCACCACATGAGGCGATCGGCGACAGACCGCGGTCGGCCTGTACATGGCCCGCGGGACAACAATCCCCCGCTCGGCTGCGCCCATGCCCGCCTGGGGCGGGGTAGTTCGTGGCGCGTCAGGTCGACCGGTGGTCCGGCCCGCACCGGAACCCGGCTCGCCCGCGTGGACACTCGCGGAACGAGCCGGGGCCGGCCGTCGTCCGATGCCGCTCGTCAGCTCCTGCGCGGCAGGATCAACAGCGCGTCTCCGACCGGCCGTTCGCCGGCCGCGTCCGACGGGTCGTTGATCACCTGGCCGTTCGCCACCATCGTCGTCGAACCGCCCCCGTCGAGGTTGACGGCGTCCCGCAGGCCGAGGGAACGGGCCACCTTCGCGCTTTCGGTGATGCTCAGCCCCAGGGAGGCCGTGCTGCGGCCGTCGGCCGTGACCAGCACGGTGCGGCCTGCCGCGTCGGTGCCGGCGAGGGTGCGGGGATTGCGCTTGTGGACCCAGCCGTAGTACCAGCTGGGGTCGCCCTGGTGCACCATCCCGTCGGTGGCGGGGGTGACGTGAAGGCGTCCGTCCCGGACCAGTTCGGGGCCCGCGTTGACGATGTCCGTCCCCGGTGACGGCGTCACGCGGCGGCCCTGTTCGTCGCGGAGGGTCGTCTCGACGCGCAGGCGCTCGCCGGGGCGGGCCAGCGCCGTCAGCGCATCCATGTGCCGGCCGGTCGCCTGGATCGAACTGCCGCCGGGCGGGAGCGGGCCGCCTCGGACGGAGCGCAGCTCCAGCACGCGGCCCCGGCTGTCCAGGACGGCTTCCACGCCCACGCCCTGCGGGGTGCTCGCGCCGTACTCCTGGGTGAACGCGACGAGTTGGTCGGGGTTGGTGCATGTCACGTCGTGCAGGGGCAGCGAGGTGGGGGTGTCGTCCTCACTGCCGCCGCAGTTGCGGATCAGGCCCGGTACGCGGTTGACGCCGTTGAGGGTCAGGGTGGTGCCGTGCGCGGTGACCCGTCCCTCCCAGGTGAGGCGGGTGATCTGGGCGCTGCGGCCGCCGTCGCGGAGGACGAGGCCGGGGCGTCCGCTGACGGGTTCGCTGAGGAGGCGTCCGTCGTAGACGCCGATGCCCGCCGGGTCGCCGGGTGCGCCGGAGCGGGGGTCGAGGACGAAGAAGCCCGCGTTGACCGCGGCGACGGCGCCGGAGTCGGTGGCGAGGGTGCTGACGGTCTCGCGGTTCTCGATGTCGGGGCCGTGGGTGGCGTCCAAGGTGCCGCGGAACGCGCGCGGGTCGACGGTGAGGACGTCGATGCGCCAGGGGCCGCGGTCGGTGGTCGCGCCGTCCCAGCCGGTGTAGGTGACCGAGCCGCTGTAACCGGCGTTGATGATGCGGATGCGTTCCGTCGCCGCGGCGGACTGGGAGGTGAAGCTGCCGATACGGACGCGCCAGCCGAGCGTTCCGCCCGTGTAGTCCGTCGTGCTCGGTGTCGTCACCTGTTCGGCCCGTGCGTCGAAGCCGTCGGCTCGCATGCCGGCGGCGAGTTCGTCGGCGCTCGCCTTGTCCTTGAGGGTGGTCGGCGGTGCGTCGGGGTCGGGTGAGGTGTCGCCGCCGGGGATGGTCGCCTCGACCGTCCAGTGGTGTGCCGGGTTCACGGCGCCGCGCACGATGCGGGTGAGGGTGAGACCGGGCTGCAGGGTCTGTGTGGTGCGGGTTTCGGCGAGGCCGGCCGGGCCCAGCGGGAGGGCCGCGCGGGCGTCGGCGGTGCGGGTGTCGGCGGCGGGGTCGGCGGACGCCTGGGCCGGGAGGCCGGTCACCGCCAACACGACACCGAGGGCCACGGCCGCCCCGCCGAGTCTTCTCTTCTTCATCGTTGACCGCCCTCTCGCACGTCGAGCCTGCCCGCGTCACTGGTGGAGCGAAGCCCCGGTTGGGAACATGCGTCACTTTCTCGCCTTGTGCTGACGGCGTCACGAACAGTCACTTAACGCACGCTGGACAAGTATCGACCTGTGGGAACGTGCGTCAAGAAGGCGTGACGGTCCGGCAGTCGAGAGATGCGGCGGCCACTTGCGGGGCTGAGAGGTTCGAGCGGCATGGTTCGGCGGGCGCCGCATCACACCGTCGGGTGACGGCGATGGCCGCGTGCCCGGGGTTGTCCACAGCCCTGAGCCGTTGTCAGTGGCCGCGGATAGATTTTTTCGCGTCCCGCCGGTCCGGCGAGGACATCCCCTTTCGTGTGCATGGGATGAGGTGCGCGTTGTCGGTCTGGGAGAGGTCGAGCACGGTGCGGGTGGTGCCGTCCGCGCGGCCGCGGAAGCTCGCCAAGGTGCCGTTCGTGGAGCTGGCGGACGGGCGGTTGCAGGGTGTGGTGTCCAGCGGCTCCGACATCGGTCGGGTGTACGTGTCGTCGGTGGAGGCGGGGACGTACGCGTTCTCGTGCAGCACCAACAACAACCGGCCGTGCGGCGGGGCGCGCGGAACCTTCTGCAACCACATACGGGCACTGATCGCCGAGGCCGTGCTGCAGTACGGCGCTGAGCGCGTCGCCCGCTACCTGAAGGCGGACGTGCCCGGTGAGCAGGCGGACACACAGGGCCTTACCTCGGCCATGATGTCGACGCGTCCCGCTCAGGGCGACAGGTCGGCCGCGGCCCAGGTGTTCAGCCGGTTCCTGCGCCATCTGGCCTACCTGGAGTTCACGCCGACGACCGCGCCGGTGCCGGAGATGCACTGGTTCCCGACGACCGGGGCGGTGGCGTGATGCGTGCGGATCTGCTGACCGACGCCGTCGAGGGGCTGGACGAGGCGCTGGCCGCCGTGGACGGGTTCGACGGGGTGCTCGTGGGCGGGCTGCTGCGTCCGCAGCCGGCCCAGGCGATCGGGCTGGCCGGGCTGACGGACGCCGTCGCCGGGTCGCCGCTGGCCGGGCGGGTCGCCGAGGCGGCGGAAAAGACCGCTGCGGGGGCCGCGGACGAGGCCCACTACCTGGCGCTGGCCGCCGCGCGTACAGCGCTGCTGGGGTCCGTGCATGATGCGCTCATCGCGCGGGTCGAGGAGGCGGTGGGTCGGACGTGCGCCGAGGAACCGGCCGCCGAGGCCGCGGGGGCAGCCGGGGCCGAGCCTCCGGTGAATCTGCTGGTGGCGGCGCGTGGCTGGCTGTGCGACCTGGCGCGGGCCGGCTGGCAGGGCATCGACCACGAGCTGGTCGGCGGCGCGGCTCCCGTGGTGACCGCGATGCTGCCCGAGCCGGGGCTGCGGCGGCTCGCCACGCTGCTCGACGGGTTCGCCGCGGAGCTCGCCGCGTCCTGCCCCGGCGCCACGCTGGAGCGGATCCCCGTACGGCGGTGGGCCGATCTGTGGTCGCGGGCGATGATACTGACGCTGCCCGGCGCGGACCGGGCGACCGCCGTCACGGAGGCCACCGGCCGTCTGCTGCCGCTCGGCGTCGACCTGCACGAGCACGCCACGGCGGTGCAGGCGCAGGTGCACGCGGTGTTCGAGCCGGCGGACGGAGGGACGCCCCGTCTGGTGCGGGCCAGTGTGTCCGCGCCCAAGCCGGACACGGTCGTCGGCGCGGGGCTGTGGCAGCTGCTGCGGCCGCACATGTCGCTGCTGGCCGCTGTCAGCGAGGGGCGTGCCATGGAGCTCGAGGCCATGCCGGTCACCGCCGAGGGCGACCTGATCTGGGACGACGCCCGCGCCACACTGGGCGAGCCGGCGGAACCCTTCACCACCGCTCGGGTGGCGCTGCCCACCGCAGCCGCCTCTCCTGTGGCGCCGGTGGACCGGCATCCGGCGCGGATCGCCGTGCCCGTGCTGCTGGAGGGTTACGGCGTGGAGGACGAGGGTGAAGCCGTGGCCTTCCGGGTCGCCGGGGAGCGTCTGGCCGTCGACGCCGGCCGGGTGCCCGCCGCCGGGCCGCTGACCGCGGACGCCGTCGCCTCGTCCGCCGCGTGTCTCGGTCTGCTGCGCTGGGACGCCGGGGAGTTCCTGGTCCAGCCGCTGGCCGTGGAGCGGACGGTGCGGAAGAAGGCCGTCGCCGTGCACGCGGGGGCCTGGGCGGGCGGTACGGCCGACAAGGCGGGCGTGCGGGCGGAGAAGGCCGCCACCGACGCCGTCACTGTGCTGCGTGAGCGCGCGGGAAGGCTGCTGCGGAAATGAGCGAGGTGAGTGTCGTCGAGAGAGGGGCCGAGGACGGGGCGCCCGTGCCGGACTCCGACGAGAACCGGCGGCAGGTCCTGTACTGGCGGCTGCTGGCCCGTCTCTTCGACTCTGAGGAGCAGGCGTCGTTGGAGTCGGCGAGTGTCGCCGTGGTCGAGGACATCGGCCTGCCGGTGGCGCTGCTCGACCCGGCCGCGTCCGTCGACTCCGTGGTGCAGCGGCATCCCGAGCTGACGGCCGAGTTCGACCGGCTGATGACGCCCGAGCCGGACGCGGACGGCGAGCGGGACCGGGCCGCCGAGGTGCGGCGGGCGGCGCTGGCGTCGAAGGTGCTGCTCAACGTCTTCTCGACCGGCAACGGCACGGTCACCGCCGAGCAGCTCGCCCGCTGGCAGTCCGACGCCGGCTGGCTGGAGCGGGCCCTGGGCTGCCGGCCCGGTGACCTGCGCGGCGGGCGGGGCGGCACCGGCCGGGCGGGTGCCGGCGGAGGCGTCAGCCCGACCGGCACCGGTGTCGGCACGCCCGCGCCCGACCTGAGCAGGCTGATCCCCGAAATCGGTCCCGAACTGAGATCGATCGAGGCCGGTCTGGTGCGGCGGATGCATCTGCGGGAGGTGCTGGCCGACCCGGCGCTCGCCTCGCGGCTGACGCCCAGCATGTCGCTGATCGAGCAGCTGCTGCGGGACAAGAACAACCTCTCCGGGGTCGCCCTCGCCAACGCCAAGGCGCTGATCCGGCGCTACGTCGACGAGGTCACCGAGGTGCTGCGCACGCAGGTGGAGAAGGCGTCCGTCGGCGAGCTGGACCGGTCCGTGCCGCCCAAGCGTGTCTTCCGCAACCTCGATCTGGACCGCACCATCTGGAAGAACCTCACCAACTGGGACCCGGAGGAGGAGCGGCTCTACGTCGACCGGCTCTACTACCGGCACACCAGCCGCAAGACGACGCCGCAACGGCTGATCGTCGTGGTGGACCAGTCGGGATCCATGGTCGACTCGATGGTCAACTGCACCATCCTGGCGTCGATCTTCGCGGGCCTGCCCAAGGTGGACGTGCATCTGATCGCGTACGACACGCAGGCGCTGGACCTGACGCCGTGGGCACACGACCCGTTCGAGACGCTGCTGCGCACCCAGCTCGGCGGCGGCACGGACGGCACGGTCGCGATGGCGCTCGCCCAGCCCAAGATCGCCGAGCCGCGCAACACCGTGGTGGTGTGGATCTCCGACTTCTACGAATGGCGCACCGACGAGCTGTTCGAAAGCATGGCCGCCATCCACCGTTCCGGGGCGAAGTTCATCCCGGTCGGCTCGGTGACCAGCTCCGGCCGCGGCAGCGTCAACCCCTGGTTTCGGGAGAAGTTCAAGGACCTGGGCACGCCGGTGATATCCGGACACATCAAGAAGCTCGTGCACGAGCTCAAGACGTTCCTGACGTGAGCGTCGGCTGCCCCACTCACCGGCTCAGCCGGCTCACCGATCTCCCGACTTCGCGATCACGCGACTCACTTCATTCCTCGAAAGGCTCATCCCTCATGTCCGAACTGCTGCGCGCCCCCGCCGAGATCAAGTACGCCGAGGAGCTCGACTGGCTGGAGTCGATCGACGACAGCCCCAAGCCGTTCTCGTGGCGCCTGTCGCCGAAGATGGTGCGGCTGTTCATCCTCGGGTCCGAGCGGGCCGACGGGCTGGACCGTGAGATCTCACAGAAGTGGTTCGGCGACCGCAGCTTCGTGGAGCGGTCGATCGTCACCCTCGCCTCCGACCGCGGCCTGCTGCTCATCGGCGACCCCGGCACGGGCAAGAGCTGGCTGGCCGAGTTGCTGTCGGCGGCGATCTGCCGCAACTCCACCCTGGTCGTCCAGGGCACGGCCGGCACCACCGAGGACCACATCAAGTACTCGTGGAACGTGTCGATGGTGATCGCCAAGGGCCAGTCGCGGGAGTCGATGATCCCGTCCCCGATCATGACCGCGATGGAGACCGGCGCCATCGGCCGCTTCGAGGAGCTGACCCGGTCCACGAGCGACGTGCAGGACGCGCTGATCTCGATCCTGTCGGAGAAGTACATCTCCGTGCCCGAGCTGAAGAGCGGGAGCGGCGACGACAACATCGTGTTCGCCAAGCCGGGTTTCTCCGTCATCGCGACCGCCAACAGCCGCGACCGGGGCGTCAACGACCTGTCGTCCGCGCTGAAGCGCCGCTTCAACTTCGTCCGCATCCCGGTGGTGACGAACAAGAAGAGCGAGGCGGAGATCGTCCGCTTCCGCACCGAGGAGCTGCTGCGCCGGCACTCGATCGACCTGGACGTGCCGCCCACACTGCTCGACGTGCTGCTGCAGAGCTTCGCCGATCTGCGCGCCTCGGCCGCGGCGGCCGGCAGCGACGACGAGAAGCTGGAGTCCGCGCTGTCGACGGCCGAGCAGATCGGCGTCCTCGAGGACGCGGTGCTGCACAGCAACTTCTTCGGTGAGCGCGCGCTGACCGCCCGCACGCTGGCGTCCTCGCTGGTCGGCTCGCTGACCCGACGGGAGCCGGAGGACCTGGCCATACTCAACAAGTATCTGCACGGGGTCGTCGAGCCGCGCAGCAAGGAAGAGGGCGGGGCCTGGCCCGAGTTCCTCGAGGGCGGCCGCGACGCGATCGCCACCCTGTCGTGAGCGGGCCCCAGGCGGGCGGTGTGTTCACCGCGCTGCGTACACAACTGCAGGAGGCGGCGACCGAGTTCGCGGGTGGTCCCGACGCACTGGAGGGCATTCTCCTGGGCATGGTCGACGACGTCGACCGGGCGGTGCGGGAGCCGCTGGAGATCTTCCCGGTCTGCCACCACTCCCCCGCCTCCGCCCTGGCCATGGCCCGCCGCCTGCGGGAGAAACAGCCCAAGGTGGTCTACCTGGAGCTGTGCGAGGACATGGCGCCGCTGCTGACCGAGCTGCGCAACTGCCGGCTGCCCGTGGCGGTGCAGGCGTTCGCCGGCGACATCGACGGGTTCCCGCAGGAGTGGGCGCCGCTGTCGGTGGTCGCGCCGATCACGGAGGCGTCCGCCGAGTACCAGGCGATCGCCTACGCCCTGGACACGCCGGGCGTGGAACTCGTCCTGGTGGACCGATCCTCCGATCACGTCTTCCAGTGGAACGACACCGCTCGTGCGGAGGGAACTTCGGCCGAGGCGGAGGAGGCGCCGAAGTCCGAGGAGGCGGCGCTGCACGGCGAGGCGGTCGGCGTGGAGATCGGCGACCTGCGCCCGCGCTTCGCCGAGCTGGAGCAGCATCTCCTGCGCCACGGGAAGGTGCGGCACTGGTCGGAGTGGTGGCACCAGTACGTGGAAGTGCCGCTCGGGGACAGCGACCACGACACCTACCGCCAGGTGATGTTCCTCATCGGCAGCCTGTTCCGGCGGCTCGCACCGGGCGCCGGCGACCGGGTCCGGGTCGACGAGGACCGCGAGCGCTACATGTGGACGCGGATGCGCGAGCACATGGCGGCGACGGGCACGGACCCGGAGGACTGCCTGTACGTGTGCGGGGCGTTCCACGCGGCGAGCCGGGTGGAGGAGTTCGGCGTGGCCGGGCGCTCGGACTCGTTCACCATCTCGCCGCGCACGGCGACCACCTGGCAGTACGGGCTGATCCCGTCGAGCCACGCGGCGATCGAGGCGCAGTTCGGCCTGGCGCCCGGCTCGGTGTCGATCGCGGCGACGCAGTGGCAGAAGAGCCTGAAACGGACGCGGGTGCAGCCGTACCGGCTGGAGGGGCAGGCGGGGGCGAACAAGTCCCGAGCGAAAAAGGCGCTGCCGGCCGCCGCACCAGCCGTACCGGTGCCGGCGGCGGACCGCCTGTCCGGGTTCCTCCAGCAGCCGCCCGTGCTGGACGGCCTGGACGAGGCGGAGCTGCTCGGCTGGTCCGTGGACATCGTGCGGGCGGCCCGCCGCAACGGCTATCTAGCCTCCACCGCGGACGCCATCGCCGTCTTCGAGACGTCGATCCTGCTCGCGGGGATGCGGGACCGGGCCAGGCCGACGCCGTACGACTTCCAGGACGCGGCGGTCACCTGCATCGAGAAGGACCGGGTGCCCGGACGGCGGGACGTGCGGCGGCTCGTCGAGATCATGATGGGCGGCGACCGGATCGGCCAGGTGGGTTACGAGGCGCTGCCGCCGCTCGCCCGGGACGTGTACGACCGGCTGGAGCCGCTGGGGCTGAAGCTGCAGCAGCGTGGTGTGCAGCGGGCGTTGCTGGACATGGCCGGCCGGCCGGAGCTGGGGGCGTGCTCGGACGTGCTGTGGATGCTGCGGCGGCTGATGCCGGCAGCAGCGGCGCGCCCGATCATGGGTGAGCGGCGTCTCGGTGAGCGGTCGATCCAGGAGTCCTGGGATCTGGCCCTCGGCACCCATCAGCGTGCGCTCATCGAGCTCGGCTACGAGGGCGTCAGCATCGAGCAGGTGCTGGAGCAGCGGCTGCGGCGGGAGGCGTACGGGCCGCGGGCGACCACGGCGGGCGTGCTGGCGGCCGTCGAGGACAGCCTGCTGTACCTGCGCAGCGGGCGTCTGGCGGACGAGCTGGGCACGCACGCGCTGAAGGTGCTGGCCGCGGAACGTACGGTCGACGGGGCGCCGGAGGTGCTGCGCAGGGCGCGGACGCTGCTGGCGTACTACCGCACGAGCCGACCCGAACTCCCGGCGTGGATCGAGTCGTTCGTGAAGACGGGATACGCGCACTACTGCACGTTGCTGCCGACGGCGTTCCGCGACGAGGACGCGACGGCGGGGCAGGTCGCGGCGATGCTGGGCTTCCTGTTCAGCATGGAGAGCCTGGCGCTGTCCCTGGGCTGCGATCGTACGCAGCTTGAGCTGGCGGTGGCGCAGTCGCACCCGGAGGACCCGTCGAAGACGGCTCTGCTGTGGGCGGCGCAGGTGCAGCTCGGCACGTTGACGCGCGCCGAACTGCGCGCGCGGTGCGACGCGTTGCTGGACAACCCGCTGGTGGTGCCCTCCTACCCGCGCTACCTCAGCGGCTTCGTGCACGCGCTGGAGCCGGTGCCGGGGCTGGCGGACCTGGTGGTGGAGGCGGTGTCGAACGCGTTCGGCCGCCTGCCGGACACGGTGCTGCTGCCGTGGCTGCCGCTGCTGATCACCACCCTGCGCAAGGGCGCGGCGGACCTGGCGCCGCTGCTGATACGCGAGGCGGGGCGCATCTTCCCCGGCCGGCTTCCGGCGCTGGACGCGTGGGTGCCGCCGTGGCGACAGCCGCAGCTGGAGGACCCCTTCGCGGCCTCCCGCGCCCGGCGAACGGCCACCGCCGCCCAGGCGCCCCGGGGCGCCGCGCTGCTCGCCGCGCATCCGGCGGCGTGCGACGCGGTGGCGGGGCTGCTGGGCTGCGAGGACGGCTGGCAGCAGCTGGGCCCGTCCCCCGTGCCGCACTCGGGCGCGGCCCTGCTCACCGCCCACCTGGCGACGTGCGACGCGGTGGCGGGGCTGCTCGGGTGCGACGAGGGCTGGGCGGCGGCCGGCGACGCCGGTGCGCCGGGCGCGGCCCTGGTAGCCGGCCACCCCGCCTCGGCCGAGGCCTTGGAGGCGCTGCTCGCCGACGCGTGACGACGAGGTGACGCCGGCTCTCCTCAGGGGGCCGGCGTCACCTGTCCTTGGAAGCGGAAGACGGGGTCGGCCCAGTCGGTGTCGTCACCGTCGTCGTCCAACGCCTCGCCGATGGCCCGCTCCTCGTAGCGGAAGTGGCTCTCCATGATGGCTGCGAGTCCGTCGAGTTCGCGGCCGATCGCTTCCAGATCCGGCCCATGCGTTCCGAGAGCCCGGTCGGCGAGTTCGCGCACCTGGGTCAGGATCGAAGCGATCAGTCCGTGGTCCTGGACGAGCTTAGTGACGGTGCCGGCGAGGTCGGGGCGCTCACGCAGCAGTTGGGCGAACAACCCGGCGTCCTCGCCCTCGTGGTGCGTGGTCAACGCCTCACAGAAGGCCAGGCAGTGCGTGGCAAGTGTGTCGTCGTTCAAGTGCCGACGTCCGAGCCCCGTCCTGACGTCGTTCAGCCGTCGACTCAGTTCCTGGTGAGCTTGGGAGAGTTGCAGGCTGAGAGCAGCCGCACGGTCGCTGTTGTGGGAGGCCACGGGTGGCAGTCCCTTCGGTTCCGCACCTCCATGCCTGACGTTGTCCGTCACCGGCACGCGATGCTGTTCCCATCCGATCACGCGTCCCGGATGCGCGGCAAGGTGGTGCCGACCCCCGCCCTCTACCTCCTCTTCTTCGTCTACCCGGTGATCCAGACGGTGCAGAACCCGCTCACCGAACGGGACGGCTACAGCGCGGAATACGCCGACGTCGGGCTGCGCAACTCATCCGGCTCGCCACCGAAGACGACACGTTCACCAGCGCGGTCGGCAACAACCTGGCGCTGACCGTGACCGTCGACCTCGCGCAGACCGCGCTGGGACGGTTGCTGGCGCGGTGGCTCATCCGCACCACGCGGGCGTCGACGCTGCTGCGCACTGTGCGGTTGGACCCGTTGCAGCGGTTGTTCGGCCTGGAGCTCGATCTCGCGGGCAATCCGCCGTCCGTCAATCACCACGCTCGACCGCAGGTGCCCCACCAGAAAGCCTGCCGGTCGGCCGTCTGCATGCAGGCATTACCACATCGACCGCCGCATCGATCCCCTCGCACACAAACGTGGCTGCACGCCAGCCCAGCATCCGGCTGTGTGGCGAAGGCTTCTGCAAGTCACAGGGCACCCATGAGAACGGCATAGACATGGCTCACTTCTGATTCTTACAAGTTCACCATAGAATCCGTCCATCCGTGGGGGGGAGTGCGGTATGGCGAAGGCCATGGCGCGCAGGGGATCTACCGACGCATGCCGGGTCATACCTGTTGCGTTGTCGTGTTCCGGTGACTGTCATGTACTTCCCCCTTTCCGGACCAGAGCAACGCGACGTGAGAGCAGGGACAATCGTGACGAGCAATCCGGGTTCATTTGGGGGCAGCAGCGACCTGGAGCGCCTCAAGGCGATTCTGGAGAGCTGGCGCACGTCGCTCGTTGACCTCAGTGGCCGCAACCGGTTGCTGAACTTCAGGCATACCCGCACCTCGACGCTGGAGATGTCGGCTCCCTCACCCTCAGTCCTGGTAAGTCTGCTGGAGGACCACCCTCTGCAGTTCGCCAAGCTCCCGGACGAGGTGCCCGCGGAGGGTGAGGAGTCGTCGTGTCCACCTCCCGGTGAGCACGACATCGTCACGCAGAAGACCACAGCCCCGGCGCTGCAGCGAGCTCTGCGCTCGCTTCGCTCCAAGGCGACGCAGGTGTTCAACGACTACGGTCTGTGGACACTTCACCTGGGCGTGGGCATGTTGCACTGGCGCGAGGACGGAGCCACCACCTCGAGTCAGGCCCCACTGATTCTCTTCCCGGTAGAACTCGTGCGGACGCCCACCGGGCTGGAGCTCCTCCGGGCCAACGACGACGAGGATCCGCAGCTCAACCCCGCGCTACCGATCAAGCTCGAGCAGTTCGGCATCGACTGGACCCCCGTCACGGAGACCGACTGCCGTGACGTGACAGCGGTGCTCGATGCGGTACGCCAGGCTGTGGCTGGAAAGTCTCAGTGGCAGGTGGAGGAGCGCGTCGTCATGGGCCTCTTCGCCTCCCACAAGGAGTCGATGTATCGAGACCTGCTGGAGAACGAGAGCCGGCTTCTGGCGAGCGACCTGGTACGCGCGGTGGGGGTAGGCCCTGGGGACGCCCTCGCCTCCGACCGCTTCGATTTCGAGGAAGTTGCTCCGGAACGGGTCGACGAGCTGGCGCCGCCGGAAGACACGCCCGTCGTGCTGGACGCGGACACATCCCAGCGGCAGGCGGTCGCGGCAGCCGTGGCGGGCCGGTCCTTCGTACTGGACGGCCCTCCGGGAACAGGCAAGAGCCAGACCATCACCAACATCATCGCCGGGTTGATGCACGCCGGTCGCAGCGTGTTGTTCGTCAGTGAGAAGGCAGCGGCGCTGGACGTCGTACTGCAGAGACTCAAGTCGGTCGGCCTGGACTCCTACGCCTTCGCCCTGCACAGTCGTAACACCAGCCGCAAGGCCGTGGCGCAGGAACTGGGCCGCGCACTCTCCGAGCAGCCGCAGGCGACCGGGCTCCCCGACCAGGAGAAGGCCCAGGCCCGTCTCGACCGTGAGGCGCTGTCCGCCTACGCCACTGCGATGAACGAGGTCCGTCAGCCCTTGGGCCGGACACTGCACGACGTCATCGGTCAGGTGGGCCGTCTTGACGACGCCCCCGTCGCCTACATCACCGCCTCCGACGACGGAGCACCCCAGCGGTTCGACGTCTCGGCCCTCTCCGCGGCCGGTCTGGAGAACGTGCTCAACGCCGCCGACGCTGTCGGTGACGCCTGGCAGGCCGTGGCCGACCCTGGCTTCCCATGGCGCGGGCTGCGCACAGACCGGCCCCATCCGGGTCCGGCACTGGAGGAGGCGCGCACCGCCCTGAGTGGCCTTCTGTCCGCCCTCGACGGCTATGAGGCCCTCAACGCGGAAGGCGCGCAGTTCACCGCGCTGGACGAGGTCGAACGGCTCATCCGTCTACTCGGGCTGCTGGAAGGACGGCTGCCGGTCCCCGAGTGGTGGTTGACCGATCCCGATGTCGCGCACGCCGTGACGGATCCCGTCGAGTCCTTCCTCGACGCGTTGCGGCGTGTGCGACGCGCCCAGCAGTCCGCACAGGACCTGGTCGGTGAACGCTGGCAGGAGCTTTCTCCCCGGTTGCGCTCTGAGCCGCCGGCCTCGGAGCAGGCTCTGGCCTCCCTCGAGCCCCGTGGGCTGGATCTGGCCGGACTGACCGAGCAGCAGGCGGAAGACCTCAAGCGCGACTTCGGCGGCATGGCCGACCGGCTGGGGAAGACCGCCGCCTCGGCTCGAGAGCTCGCCCGGACTCTGGGTATGGACGACCCGGGGTCGCCGGCTGAGGTGACGGCTCTGTGCGACTTGGCGGACCTGTCCGGTGTTCCGCACCGTCCGCTGGAGGCATGGCTCGCTCCGGAGGGGGTCGCCGCCGCGCGGCAGGCGGCTTTCCAACTGGTGAGGGCGGCGATCGACGAGTTCGCGGCGCGCCGCGACCGTACGGTGGCGGCGCGCGCGGCCGCGTACGAGCAAGCGGGGCCGGGGTGGGCGGACATTGCCTCCTCCCTGCCTCGGCAGGCGGAGGCCGCGGAACTCGCGCTCGGCACTCTGGAGCCGCCCGGTGCCGATCTCACCCGTCTCGACAGGGCTGAGGCCGGCGCTCTGGCCTCCCGCTGGGAGGACCTCGCCGGGATGCTGGAGGGCACCGCCCAGTACGCGGCAGACGCAGCGGACTTGTTGGGTTGCGCTCCACCGGACACCGCATCCGCTACACGGTCGGTCGCGGAGCTGGCTGCGCTGACGGCCGGCGTTCACCGCGCTCCCGGCAACTGGTTCGACCCGGCGGTGCTGCCCCGGGTGCGTCAGGTGGTGAACGAGCTGCATCAGCTCATGAACGTCCTAGACAATGCCCGGCAGGAGGCAGAGGGCGTATTCGGCCCCGACACTCCCCGTGCAGAGGGCCTGACCGAGGCGGTACGCCGTCTCTCGGAGAACGGCCGGCGCTTCGCGGCGGGGCTGTCCTCCCAGGTCCGGGCGGACCGGAAACTCGTTGGGGGAGTCAGTACCGGCGGCTCGTGGCACAGCGGTCTGCAGGACGAGCTGGCCAAGGCCGCTGCCTGGCAACATGCCTACCTGGCCGTGCGCACCACGGTGACCGAGCACACGGACCTCCTCGGTCCCTACGCCGGTGACGAGCTACCCGACCTAGGCGCGGTGGACGGTGCGCTGCGCCAGGCTGAGGAAGCACACCGGATCGCCCCGTCCGTGGTGGCGGATCCGGCCCGCCGTCGTCACCTGACCGCGCAGCTCGCTCATGAGTCGACTCCCGCTCCCGTCCTGTTCGAGTGGGGCAAGCGGCTGGAGGACGACCTGAGCACGTGGGCGACGGCGCTGCGGGAGCCACGGCTGCGCGAGCACCAGGCTGCTCTCGACCACCTCGGTCCGGCTTCGGCCGCCGCATGGTTGCGCGCGCATGTGCCGGCACTGGAAGACGCCGTGCGGCTCATCGACACCCTCCAGGCCGTGGGGCGTCGGGAGTTCACCGGGGAAGCGAGGTACACCCTCGCCTCGGCACGTGCCGCGATCGCCACCGCCCACGCGGCGCAACGGGAGGACGCTGCGTTCGCGGCTCGGGAAAGCGGCGACAGGCAACTGCTGTGCGCCTGGTACGCGGGATTGGAGACCCGCCTGGCGGCAGCGCCGGAATCCGCCGGCGGGGCAACGGTCGAGAACGAGCTGCTGCGCCGGGCGATGCTCCTGCCAGTGCAGGGTGAGGAAGCCGGTGCGGAAGGATCCATATCGCCCGAAGCCATCGAGATTCTGGGTGAGTACGTCCTGGAAGGACGGCCTCGCACGGCTGCCCTCGCCGCAGCGCTTGCCGCCGCGTCGGACGCCTGTCGGTTGGCAGGGCCGGTCCTCACGGATCCGGCACGGCGCAGTGGCGTCGTCCGTGCTCTCCGCGCCGGGGGGCCGGCCGTTCCAGGCCTGCTCGAGACGGCCGCCCGCCTGCGGGCGGAGTGCGCCGAGTGGGAGGCCTTCACGAGCGCTCCTGCTCTGGCTCCCGCCGCCTTCGTGCTGCAACGCTTGCCCCTTTGGGATGCCGTCGCCTGGCTGCGCGCTCACCTTGACCC
Source organism: Streptomyces sp. P9-2 (assembly GCF_051903975.1). Lineage (NCBI taxonomy): Bacteria > Bacillati > Actinomycetota > Actinomycetes > Kitasatosporales > Streptomycetaceae > Streptomyces > Streptomyces sp. P9-2. The sequence goes on along the minus strand of NZ_CP192633.1, from coordinate 5,895,171 downwards.
CTTGGACGAGTCCACTTCCCTGATCCACTCCGTGGCTCGTGTGGTCGGTTCCCCGGGGCAGGGAACCGACTGGCTTTCTCTTGGCGGTGCCCGCTCCTCCGTAGCGGCTGTGGCGGCGGCGCGCACCGCCGAGGAGGACTTCCTTCAGGCCGAGGCGGCGCATCGCCGTCTGCTCGGCGACCTGTACGACGGGCTCCGCACCTCTCGAGAGACCGTCGAACACGCCCTGGACTGGGCTCTCTGTGTCAGGCGTACCGCCTCCGCGACCGGCGCGGCTGCTCCCTTGACGTCCGAAGCCGCCCGCCTGCTGCTGGATGTGACGCCCGACTCGTCGGTGGAGCGCCGCAACCGCGACTGGCTGGAACGTATAGAGGTGCTCGTAGGTCACTTCACGCCGGCACGCGCGGCGGAGGTTCGGTCCGAGCTGGAAGCCGGGCTCACTCCAGCCGGTGTGCTTCTCGACCGGATGTCCGACGATCCCTACGGTCCGGACGCCTGGATCCGTTCCGCCGAGGCCCGCGACGTGCTGAGCGGCTACGGCTTGGAAAACCTGCCGACCCAACTGGCGGACCGCGACGTACCGGCATCGTCGTTCCGTGTGGCCGTGGAGCGGACCGTATTGCGAGCCTGGGTGGAGCACCAGTTGGCGGCCGACAGCCGGCTCTCCGTGGTGCGGGCCAGCGACCGGGACCAGTTGGTGGAGCGTTACCGTCGACTGGACCGCGGGCTTGTGCAGGCCGCCCACGCGACGGTGATCGACTCCTGCAACGCACGGCGTCCCCGCAGGGCGACGACGGGGCAGGCCGCCATCCTGAGCCGTCAGGCGAAGCTGCAGCGACGGCACAAGCCGGTGCGTCGACTGCTGGACGAGACCCGGGACGTGGTGCAGCGGCTCAAGCCGTGTTTCATGATGAGCCCGCTGACGGTCAGCCAGTATCTGCCCGCGGACTTCCGCTTCGACGTGGTCATCTTCGACGAGGCGTCCCAGGTCCTTCCGCAGGACGCCGTGAACGCCATCTACCGCGGTGACGCCCTGATCGTGGCGGGTGACCCACGGCAGCTCCCGCCGACTTCGTTCTTCAGCGCGGGCAGTGACTCCGACGAGGACGACGATTTCGACGAGGAGGTGCCCGACTCCTTCGAGTCCATCCTGGACGCGTGCAAGGCCAGTGGCGTGCTGCGCGAGTTGTCGCTGCGCTGGCATTACCGGAGCCGGCACGAGAACCTGATCGCGTTCAGCAACCACGAGTTCTACGACAACTCAATGGTCGTGTTCCCGGGCGCGGTCACCGACGGCCACGACGTAGGCGTCGCGTTCTACAAGGCTGACGGGGTGTACGACCGCAGCAACAAGCGGGACAACGTCCGCGAGGCCGCGCTGGTGGCCGAGCGCGTCCTCCACCACTTCTCGACGCGGCCGCACCTGACCCTGGGCGTCGTCACGCTCTCCAAGGCGCAGGCGGACGCCGTCGAGGATGCCGTTGGCGAGGCACGCAGGTCCCGCCCAGACCTCGACAGGCACTTCACGGAGGACCGGCTGGGCGGCTTCTTCGTCAAGAATCTGGAAACGGTGCAGGGTGACGAGCGTGACGTCATCATCCTGTCGGTCGGCTACGGTCCGGACACCCAGGGCAAGCTGCGTGCCTCGTTCGGCCCGATCAACCGTGAGGGCGGCTGGCGACGCCTGAATGTGGCCGTAACCCGTGCACGTCATCGTGTGGAGGTCGTGGCGTCCTTCCACGGCGCCGACCTGCCGGACAGCACGAACAAGAGCGTTCAGCACCTCAAGCGCTACCTGCAGTACGCCGAACAAGGACCAACGATTCTGGCGACGGCCGCACCCGACGCGGAGGCCTCTCCCGAGAGCCCGTTCGAGGAGGACGTACTCGACACCCTGCGCGGCTGGGGTTACGACGTGCAGCCACAGGTGGGGGTGGCGGGTTTCCGGATCGACATGGCGGTACGACACCCGGGAGCGCCCGGTTCCTACGCACTGGGCATCGAGTGCGACGGCGCGATGTACCACTCTTCGCGGGCGGCCCGTGACCGCGACCGGCTGCGGGAGGAGATTCTGCGCGGCCTGGGCTGGAACCTGCACCGGATCTGGGGGACCGACTGGTACCGCAACCGCAAGGACGCACAACGACGGTTGCGCGAAGCCGTCGAGGCGGCCTGCGCCGCCGACCCGTACGCGCCTGTCCCGGATATCGCGCCGGCCCCCGTGTCTGACGAGGCGCCGGCGGAGGTGACGATCGTCCCGGTGGCCGAGTCCGACCGCTCCGAATGGAGTCGGCCGTACCGCGCCCTGGGCTGGGAGGAGCTGTACGACCTGAAGGAGGCCCAGTGCGCGGCCGCCGGACTACCGGGTGTCGATCTCCGTGATCCCGCTGCTCAGAAGGTGGTCGCCGAAGTGGGCCTCCACATCGTCACCATGGAAGGTCCCATCGAGGAGGACGTCCTGATCGGCCGCGTCCGCACCGCGTGGCTGCTCGACCGCTCGGGTCAGATCGTGCAGAGCAGCGTCCGTGACGCTCTGGCGCGGCTGCACAAGAAGAAGAAGGTCGTGCGATCCGGGACGGTGTGGGACCTGCCCGACCGGGACGTGACGGTGGCCCGTACACCGAGTCCGGACTTCGACCGCAAGAAGGTCTCCCAGGTGCCTCCGACGGAACGCCGGATCGCCCTGCTCGGCATTCTGTCGGAATCGCCGGGTATGCACCGCGAGGAACTGGCCAAGGAGACGGCGCGATTCTTCGGATGGCTGCGTCTGGGCCCGGACATCAGGTCTGCGTTCAACCAGGACATCGAGGAGCTGCTCACCAGGAACGCGGTCGAGGAAGGGCCGTCGGGACTGGTACCTCTGGAGGGACCCGCCGCAGCCCACTGACGGGCGGTCAGCCGCCGTTCCCGTCTCTCTTCGCCCGAGCTGGTGAGCAGAGGCTGGAACGGCGGCTTCTTCGCGCGGCGCTCATGCGCGTATGAGCGCGGCATTGGCGGCATCGACGCGCGCGTACCGGGTTCCTCCAACGGTGATGCCCTCTCCCCTGCCCCCAACGCTGCGCATGGACACCAGCTCCGGTCTTCCCGGATCGAAGCTGGTCACCGCGCTCAAGGGAGCGCCTCGCTGATCCAACCCTTCGGTCGTGTGCGCAGGGAGCGGAGCCGGAGGTTGTCGCGATTGCGTGATCAGCGGTGTTGCGAGAGTCGGCCTTGCACCGTGACCCTGTACTGCTTCTCCTTGAGACATTGGAAGCGTCTGTGTTCCCGGACGTCCGCCTCCCATGAGGTCTGCGCAGCGTCGGGAGCTGGGACTGGACGGCCAAGGTGGTCCAATACCTGGGCGTACAGCGGGTGCACGCGGTTGCTGCGCGCTGCTACGAGCGCCGACAGAGGGGGCCGGCCGGAGCATGTACCACGGTCGACTTCGACCAGAATGGACACCTTGTCCTCCGGGTGAAGAGGGGCCAACGGCCTGCTCAACCGTTCCCCCAGCTCCACCCAGGTGAAGGGACGAGCCGACCGGCGGGCGGCCATGTCAAGAACCCAGCGCACAAGATCGGCCAAGGCACATATCTGCCGGAACGTGGGGCGCTCCGCCATGGTCTCGACGTGTGCACGCCATGCGGCCGTACGTTGCCTCAGGGAGGTACTCAGGGGGCGCCACATGGCTTCCTCGCAGAATGCGATCTCTCGCAGAACCTTCTGCAACTGATCCAGGTGAAGGTCGTCTCCGATCTGGTCGAGGCGATCGAGAAGCGACAACACGCGTTCGGTGGCTCTTCGGTCGTCCTCCGCACGCAACTGCTCCAGCGACGGCCCCGGTGCCCCCAGGATGCTGTGTGGCACCCGGACGAGTCCGGCGAGGGCCTCCCGCTGCGCATGGTGAGACTCCACAGGCTTGGGTCTTTCGAGCGTCCGTCGCTTTCGGACAAGAAGGTCGGCAGCCGGTGCGATGACAGGTGCCAAGCTGCTCTCCCCGGACGGCGACAGCCCGACGTCCTGCGCACGGTGTGAGACGGATGGGGGAACCTCAGCTAACGAGCTCGTGCACGGTAAGCGGTGAGACGTCGAGGATGGCGGTAGGGCTCGGTGTTCACGTCTGCCGTGCCGACATCAGGTCCGCGGTTTGCTGGTGTGAGAGCAGGCTGGCGATGGCCTGGACGGTGTCGCTCATGTGCTCGCGGCGGCCGAGGTGGCGGGCCAGGGCCCGCCAGTTCTTCAGAGGGGCGATGCCGTGCTCGACACGGATCCGCCTCGATGAGTGCGCCTTGCGCTGGCGCTCGTACATCTCCTCGTACCAGTCCGGGGCGTTCTTCTTGAACTTGCGGTGCGGCGGTGTGACCACCCGGCCGCCGGTCTGAGCGCCCAGGCCCTGATAGCCGGCGTCGGCGAGGATTTCCACCGCGGGCCCGTCGGCCAGGAGCTTGACCAGCCCTAACTGGCGGGCGTGGGTGATGTCCGCGCAGCTGCCGGGCCTGGTCGGGCTGCAGAAGAGCACGCGACCGACCCCGTCCGTGACGACCATGGTCTTGACCGCGTTCTGCTTGTTCTTGCCGGAGATGAACCTGTCCCGGTCCTTGCGCCCGGCGGCCGGCCGGCGGACCCGGATCTCGGTGCCGTCGATGATCCCGGTCTTCCCGCTGGCGCCGAGATGGGCGATGACCTCTGCCAAGGTCCGCAACCGCACTCCGGGACTGACGGTGCAGCCGCGCTCGGCCAGCAGGGGCCGCACCTCACCGACGGCGCGGGTGATGGTGGAGCGGTTCACCCCGAACCAGCAGGCCAGCACGTCGTGGGTGACCCCGTGTCGGAGGTGCACGAGGGCGGCCAGGAGCCGGTCGACGAAGACCAGCCGGTGCTTGGCCCCGGCACCGATCGCCCGCTTCCGCGGCCTGGACGCAAGCCTGGCCTGGTGCCGTTCATGCCACAACGGGCCGAGCTCAGACACGAGTTCAGCGATCACGTCGGCCGACAGGCCCGTGATCCTCCGGTCGCTGATGATCGCTGCACGAGACGCGTTCCCCACCACACGACCATGATCAACGATCAGGAGCTCGACGCCTCACCGCTTACCGTGCACGAGCTCGTTAGGCGTGAGGGAGACGGCCGGGGTTCCCGGTCAAGGCGGCTGAGCCCGGTCGGGGTGAGTTCCAGCGCAGGAGCGTGTATGCCATGTGCGGTCATGCGGCACCGGGAAAGAGGAATCCATTCCACTGGAGCATCCGCGAACTGCACTCCGACCTCTACGACGCGGGTGATCCCGGCGGGGCGGCACTGGATCCGGATGGCGTATCCTTGCCTGTCCACCTGCCAGTTGGCGAGCATGCTGTCGGGTCCGAACAGCCACTGCACGCCGGCCCACTGCCCGTGCAGCTCAGTGTCGCTCTGCTCCCACTCTGTCTTGGACCTTCTGGCCAGTTGGACGCGCATGAGATGGCGGCGAGGACTTCCCCCGCGGGTGTAGCTGATGTCGACCAGCTCGCGCAGGCTCTGTCCACGCTGCTTGTAGCGCACCTGGACGTTCTTGTACTTCTGCTTCTTCATCCAAGCCGCCAGCGCCCTGCCTATGTAAAGGTGGTCCGCGCTCGCCTCATTCGTGGAGACCCGTCGGCATTGACCCGATACAACGTGCGCGAAGTGGCATTTCTTGTCGCGGTACTTGCGGGCCGACAGTTTCTTGCCGCACCCGCCGAGCAGTGTCCCGCAGTAGAAGTCCCGGCTAGGGTACTCACGGATGAAGTGGTCGTATGAGGCCGCGTCCATGGGCAGGTACACCGGGCGGTCAGCACCGGGGGAACCGGCAACCGCTGTCTGGACCTTGCGGGTGTCCTCTTCTTCGATAGGCATGGGCGGGCTCCGGGCATGCTGTGATGAGCGGGATCGACGGTGCGTTCTCCAGCGAAAGCCCTTCAGGCGGGCTCGCTTGACGCTTGCAACCGCACGGGTTCGGACAGCACCTTGCGGGCGCTTTCGAAGTCGGCCAAGCGGGCCGCGACCGTGGCGACGGCAAGCCGCTCCGGGAGGGCTGCGGAGAACTTCAGACCGCGCACGGCACGGGGGTCCACGTCGGGTAGCACGAGATTCTCGCCGATGTTCTGCCGGGCCGTGCGCCAGTCGGCCGGAGTGAGGTCCTCACGAAGCCGCAGCCAACAGTCGGTGGGACGTTGCAAAGGGTCGGTCACCGGCTGGAGCGTGGCTGCGAGGGTGGCGTTCGCGCGATAGCCGGCCCAGGTCCACCACCGGACATCGCTGCCGACGCGCGTGACCAAGGTGCCGCCAGGGTGCACTGTGTCGGGTGCGTCGCTCTCTCGCTGCTCGGTCAGGCATGCCTCGGCCCGGCGGGTGAGGGAGACGGGCGGGTCGGCGCCCAGCAGCACCTCTCTCATGGCACGGGTGAGGGCGTACGAGAGCCCCACGATGCCGCCGTTCATCCACTTGGCGACGCCGCCGCCGTCGGCAGGTTCGACGAAGACGCGTTGACGCAGCCAGTCGATGTAGGTGACCTGCCAGCTGCGTCCGCCAAGCAGCAAACGGCGCGGCCCAGGGCGCTCCTCGGTGAGCACGCTCGGGTCGGTACGGCCGATCTCGGTGCGTCCGGACAGCACGGTGAACTGCGGCGGCGCGGTGAAGGACGCGGTGAGTTCGATGAAGTGCCGCTTTCCGAAGCGGCGTTCGGCCTCGGGGCCGACGAAAAGCATGCCGCCGTCGTTGTCGAGGAAGCCCTCCTCGGTGAGGTGTCGCAGGATCGGGGCGGCGGACCGGTCGAAGGGGGCGAGTCCGTTCCACTGCTGCTCCCAGAGCTGATCACCGAGCTTGTGCTGCTGCAGAGTGACGGCGAGAAGTTGCTGGGCCACGAGGTGACGCGGCTCAGGCGGTGGGACCACCGGTTCGACCCAGCCGCGCGACCAGAGGAGCAACAACCCGGCCGCCTGGAGCAGCGTGTCCTTGCGGGTGGTGAGGAACAGGCAGTTGCGCACCGAGCCCGCGCGCCGGCCGGTGCGTCCGATGCGTTGCAGGAAGGAGGCGACGGAGGCCGGGGAGTCGATCTGGATGACACGGTCCAGGTCACCGACGTCGATGCCGAGTTCGAGTGTGGAGGTGGAGACGATGACGCAGTCGCGCGCCTCGGCGAAAGCCTGCTCGGAGAGGGTGCGCTCATCCACGGAGAGGGAGGCGTGGGACAGGAAGACGGTCACCTCACGGGCGCGGAGCGCAGCGCCCAGTTCCTCGACCTGGCGGCGCGAGTCGCAGAAGACGAGGCGCTTCTCCCCCCGGTGCAAGGCGGCGATGAGCTTTGCGGCGTTGTCGAGGGAACCCACGTAGTCGAGTTCCACCTCGCCGGCGGGTCTGCGGGACGGTGCTTCGGCGGTCTGCTCTCCGTGTTCGGCCTCCGCACCGGTGGGGGGCAGGTGGACACCCGGCGCGACCACGCGTCCGGTGCGGTCGCCCGCCTTGGCTCCTTGCAACCAGTGCAACAGCTGGTCAGGGTTTCCCACGGTCGCGGACAGTCCGACGCGCTGGATGGGCCGACCTGTGACTCTCTCCAGTCGCTCCAGCACGGCGAGCAGGTGCCAGCCGCGGTCGTCACCCGCGAAGGCGTGCACCTCATCGACGACGACGGCACGGACGCCACCCAGCAGCCGCGCGTGGTCGGTCTTGACCCCAATCAGCATCGCCTCGAGCGACTCGGGCGTGGTCAACAGAATGTCCGGTGCCTCGGTCCGAATACGTTGCCGCTGCGACTCCTTGGTGTCCCCGTGCCAGAGTGCGGCGCTCCGTCCCAGCCACTGGGCGTACGTGTCGACGCGGACGACCAGGTTGTTGAGCAGTGCTTTGAGGGGACACAGGTACAGCACCGAGGTGCCGGTCCACCGGTGTTGGGCCATGGCCGACAGCAGCGGGAAGCAGGCGGCCTCGGTTTTGCCACCGGCCGTGGGTGCCAGCAGGACAGCGTCCTCGCCGTCCATGAGCGGGGGGATCGCCGCCCTCTGCAGGGGGCGCAGGTCGGGCCAGCCGAGGGTGTTGACGATGTGATGCAGGACGACAGGGTCCAGCCTGTCGAGTATGTCGGCCTCTCCCCTGGTCGGCTCCGCCTCGGACGGTCTGTCGGTGTCCCCCATCACAACTCCAGGTCGATGTCATCGGCGGACGCGGGCCCGCCGGTAAGCGTGGCGGCCAGGTTGCGTTCCACGTCGGTGAGCTCGTTGCTCGCGACCGTCAATTTGTAATGCTGTCGCGGGTTGAAGTCGTCGAACTGGTCCACCCGGTCGAGGACATCCCCGACGAGCTTCTTCAGAAACAGCCTGGGCGCCACCCCGACCTTCCCGCCCAGGGCTCCGCCGACGGCTCGCGCAAGGTCGGCGACGTAGGCGTCGTCGACGACCGTCCGAACGCGCTCCGGCGAGGTAGCGGCGTCCGCGTACAGGTCCCGGATGGTGACGCCGAGACCAACCAGAGACTCCTGGGTGAAGCCGGGCAGCCTGATCTGCACAGCGCGGGGGTTGTCGAAACGCGGCTCGGTGGTGAAGTCGGTGGCGAGCCGTTGGGCGAGCGGAGCCAGGCGCTGCACACCCTGCTGGCCGTCGTAGAAGGCCGGCGTCCCGGTGATGACGAGGTACAGGCCGGGGAAGCGGCCGGAGTGCACCTCGTCGATGAGCTGACGCAGTGCGTTGAGCGCCTTGTCCCGCGCGTCGGAACGGACCCGTTGGAGCGTCTCCACCTCGTCGAGGACGACGAAGAGGCCGGTGTGCCCGGAGTCGCGCAGCACGGTGAGCAGGCCCTGCAAGAAGCCCAGCGCCCCGAAATGGTCTAGGTCGCCGCGTACGCCTGCGGACCGGCGGGCCGAGGCGGCGACATGCGGCTGGCCGCCGAGCCATGCCAGCACAGCCGCGGCGGTCGCCTCGTCGCCGTCGGCGAGGGCGGCCCGGTAGCCGCGCAGAGCGGTGGCGAAGGAGGGGGCATGCCGGGACACCTCTGCGAGCCGCGCGATGAGCAGCTTCTCCACCTCGCCGGGCAGCTCCTCCTCGGTCGCGCCGGCAGCGAGAGCGTCCTCCTCCAGGGCGTAGAACCAGGCGTCGACCACTGGCCGCAGGGCGCTGGGCGGGAAGCTGGAGGTGGTGAGGCGCTCGGTGAGCCGCCGGTAGACCGTTTCCAGCTTGTGCAGCGGAGTCTCGTTCTCCGAGATCTGGATCTCGGTCACGGCGAAGTTGCGGCGCTTGGCCCGCTCCCCCAGCCAGCGGGTGAAGAAGGTCTTGCCGGATCCGTACTCACCGCGCACGGCTTTGAACACGGACCCGCCGGACGCGACGGCGTCCAGTTCCGCGTCAAGGGCCGCCTCGAACCGGTCGAGCCCGGTGGCAAGCAGGTCGAGCCCGCTCTCAGGTACGGCCCCGCGGCGCAGGGCATCGATGACGGTACGGCGGCGGGCCGCGCTGACCTGTGCGGGACGCTTGGATCCGGTGGTGCTCACGAGCAACAGTGTTCCATCTCCTCGCATCCCTGCCCGGACGAAGGGGCCATGCTGCCCGGTATGTGGACAAGTGCCCGTTGGTTCAGGTTCCGCACTCGCACCATATGGTGCATTGATGATGCCGGAGCTCCCACCTCAGTACCTTATGATCACGGGGCAGTTGGGGTGACAGCGCAATCGGGGGCGTGGCACATGGCCGACGAGATCAAGTATGAGTACAAGACCGTGCAGACCGTTCGCGGCACCGACGGCTTGGTGATCTCCAGGATGCAGAAGGACGGCTGGGAGTTCGTCGAGCAGTCCCAGGGCACGCTTCGCTCCACCCTCACCTTCCGTCGTCCGAAGAAGCCGATACCTTGGCCACTGGTCGGCGCGGGAGCCGCTGTCCTCGCGATCATCGCCATCGTCATCGGCACTGCCGCCGCACTCAGCGACGGGGGTGAGCAGAAGGACGAGGCGGCCAAGCCTTCGGCTGCCGTGAGCGAGGAGCCTTCCGCTACGCCGACCTCAACCCCGACCTCAGCCGAGCGCGTGGCCGTCGAAGTGATCACGCCGGAGAACAACTCGGAGTTCGCGGCACTGTTGAAGGCGGCTGACACCTGCGACGCCGCTAACGCGGACTTCGCGACCAAGTATGCGGGCCGGACGATCTCTTTCGACGGTTCGATCGTGAACATGGCACCCCACGGCGACTACGAGACCCGCTACGACTTCCTTCTGGGCCCCGGCGACAAGGGGCCGAACACGACGGTCGGCCCGGCCTTCCAGTACGAGGACGTCAACGTGGCCGAACTGAGCCTGACCGGCAAGGACGTGCCCGCTGCCATCGGTGTGGGCGACAAGTTCCGCTTCGTCGCCGAGGTGGGCGACTTCAACGCCGTCCAGTGCCTCCTCCACCTTGATCCGGTCTCGACGGAAACCCGATAGGAACGGGAGCCTCGCGTATCTGCCAACCGGCTTGACCGGCACCACAGAGCGCTGCTGGAATCACTCTCCGTACAGGAATCAGGGCGGGGAGTGGAGTCACATGGCAGCCCTCGACAACGTGAAACTGAAGGACGTCTTGGCGGAAGTCGCCTCGGGCTCCTTACAATTGCCTGACTTCCAGCGCAACTGGAAGTGGGACGACGACCGCATCCGGGCGATCATCGCGACGGTCACGCTGGACTACCCGCTCGGCGTCGTCATGACGCTGCAGACCGGCGGCGCCACTCGGTTCCGCTCCCGGACCCTCACCGGTGCCCAGCCGGAGGGGGACCCGGAGGCCGACCTCCTGCTGCTGGACGGGCAGCAGCGCCTTACCTCGCTCTTCCAGTCCTTGTGGCTGGACGCCCCGGTGGAGACAGCGGACGCCCGGGGCAAAGCCATCCAGCGCTGGTACTACGTCGACATCGCGAAGGCAGTGGGGCCCTCCGCCGATCGTGACGAGGCCATCGTGTCGGTCCCGGCCGACAAGGTGCTCCGAACAGACTTCAACCGGACAGTCGTGCTGGACCTGAGCAGCACCGAGGCCGAGTGCGCGGCCGGCCTCTTTCCCCTCCACCTCGTCTTCAACGCCCAGCGTGTCAATGAGTGGAAGAGGGCGTACATCAAGGCGGACGAGGACCGGAACTGGGACCTATGGGGCCAGTTCGACGAGGCGGTTCTCCAGCAGGTACGCGCCTTCCAGGTGCCCATGATCCGATTGGCCGCCTCCACCTCCATGGACGCGGTCTGTGCGGTGTTCGAGCGGGTCAACACGGGGGGCGTCCCCCTGAACGTCTTCGAGCTGCTCACCGCGACGTACGCCGGTGACCGCGACTACGTGGAGGAGACCGGAGACTACTACCAGCTCCCCGAAGTCTGGCGGGAGATCAAGCAGCAGCTGGCCGCCAAGTACCCGGTCTTCGGCCGCGTCGAGACTGGCCTGGAGAACGGCCTGAGCAGTATCGACTTCCTGCAGGCCATCGCGCTCGTCCGCACCTGGGAGCGCAAGCAGGAAGGACTCGGTACGACCGTGTCCTGCAAACGCCGCGACCTGCTGGACCTTCCCCTGGCCGACTTCGTACGCCTGGCGCCCAAGCTCGCCGACGCCTTCGCCTGGGTGGGTGACTTCCTGGAGCGTCAGTGCATCGTCCGGCCGGCCGATCTGCCGTACAAGACGCAGCTCGTCCCGCTCGCGGCTGTCCGCGCCATCCTGGACACGAGGATGGACGGCCTGGGAGCGGAGGAGAGGATCGAGCAGTGGTACTGGTGCGGGGTCCTCGGAGAGATGTACGGCGGGTCCACGGAGACACGCTTCACCAAGGACGTCGAGCAGCTCGTCCCCTGGATCGCACAGGACGACAGGGCGCCCGAGACCGTCACGGAGGCGTTTTTCTTCGCCGACCGGTTGGACACCCTCACCACTCGGAACAGCGCGGCCTACAAGGGCATCTACGCCCTGCTGATCAAACAGGGTGCGGTGGACTGGCACTACACGGGTGCGCCCCTCAGTCCCGGCCGCCTCAGCGAGTACGGCGTGGACATCCGGCAGATCTTCCCCAAGACGTGGTTCCGGCGAGGCAACAGCGGTGATCTGCCGACGAACTCGATCGTGAACAAGACCCCGTTGTCCTACCGCGCCGCGATGGACATGACGGGGGCACCGTCGTCGTACCTGGCGACGATGATCGCCGCGTCCGACATGCGCCCCGAGTGGTTCGACGACGTCCTGACCACCCACCTCATCGATCCGGACGCCTTGCGCGAGAACGACTACGAGCGTTTCTACCGCGACCGCTCCAAGCAACTGCAGGACCTCGTGCACTCCGCTATGGGCAAGAGGACGATGCTCCGTGACCTGCCGGAGGGCGACGCCCGATGACGACCAGGCCGCACGAGCGGGACGTGGCCTCGCTCAAGGGTAGAACGGTGTCCGTGCACGAGATCCTCGATCTTTTCCAGGTCAGGGTGCGTGATCACCGGACGGTGCACCACATCTCGCAGGCACTCAAAGATGCCGGGCTGACCACGCTGCCGGACTTCGCCGTCTGCGGTCTACGTAGCACGGTCGACGTCGTGCCGCTGGCGGCCGTTCCGTCACAGCGCACGCCCCCGGAACCGGAGGGTGGGGCCGACGAGGCGGACGAGGCCCTGCCCTCGAACGCCCTACCGCAGCGACTGCTGCTCGGCGACATCCCCTCCGCGCGGCGCGGCCTGATGTCCGTGGGTCCGGGCACGCCGCTGTCACAGGCGACCTTCCTGATGCGTACCAAGGGCTTCTCTCAGATCCCGGTGACCACCGGCATGGCACAGGTTCACGGGGTCGTCACGTGGGGATCGGTGGCCAAGATGTACGAGGCGGGCAAGGAGGCCACCCTCGACAACGCGATGGAGAAGGATTCGCTACCCGTCTTCGACTCCCGGCAGGAGTTCTTCGCCGTCCTCCCGAGCATCCGCGAACACGGTTACCTGCTTGTCCGCGGCGACGACGGCTGCTTCTCGGGCATCGTCACCGCCGCGGACGTGACGGACCGCTTCGAAGGGGCGGCGCGTCCCTTCTTCATCGTGGGCGAGATCGAGTCCCTGCTGCGCCGTTGCTTGGGCGCAGCACTGGACAAAGAGGCCATCAAGGCGGTTCAGACGAACAAAAAGCCGGAGCAGCGTACCGGCCAGGTGTCGGACCTGATGTTCGGCGACTACCTGCGGCTCCTGGACGGCGATCAGACGAAGCAGTCCTTCGCCGAGCGGGCCGACCGCAATTGGGAGGCGCTGAAGTGGCCCAACATGCCTCGGGAGCAGTTCGTCGGCCTGCTGAAGCGGGTGAAGGACATCCGCAACAGGATCGCGCACTTCGACGAGAAGCCGCTCCCGCAGGAGATGATCGACGATCTCACGACCTTCGCGAAGGTGCTGCGGGCCTTCGCGTCGTGAGGTAGGGGGCGGCTCGCCGCTCGGGGTGTCTCGGGATCGAATCCGGAGGCACCCCGAGCCGCGTGGTCAGCCGGCTCCGAGAGCGAACTGCTCTCGCAACAACGCTTCGTGGAGCCGCAGGGTGCGTCCGTCCGGCAGAGTCTCCAGGACCTGTACGCCGTCGTAGTTGAGGAGCTGCCGCAGGACGGCGGCGAAGCCGTCGCCCCGTGCGACGGGCATGCCGACGCGCTGGGCGAGTGCGGTTACTGGCAACGTGCCGCCCGCGTCCAGCAGGGCGGCAAGCGCCTTGTGTACCTGCTCCTGCGGCGGTTTGCGTGCCAGTCCGCCAAGCTGCGCCTGGTACGTCTCCGATTCGAGCAGTGCCGTCACCAGGGTCTCGGTGCGGGAGACGACGGTCGGGGTGAGGAGAGCGTCGTCTCCCCCGGTCGTCAGCGCGACGTCGAAGAGCGTGTCGTGCGTCCGAGCGACTTCCGCCTGCTGCTTCTTGGCCTTGCCCGTCGGCTTCTTGGGAGCGGGAGCCGTTGCGGTCACCGGTCGAGCAATGTGCCCGTCCGGCAGCGGTGCCTTACCGGCCTCCTCCGGCGCCCACCAGGCCGGCCGCTGGTCGCCCAGCTCCCGCCATCCCTTCGGAGGCTCCGCGCCGAACGGCAGGAAAGCGAGCACGGGGATGGTGACCTCGGCGAGCGATGCCCCACCGTGGTATCCGGCCTTGAGGGCGGTGTAACGGGAGTCGGCGTCCCACAGCGCGACGATCGACGCCCCAGGTTCGGGCCAGACCACGCGCGGCCCGGACAGGGCGATCTCCCGTTCCGCGAGTGGGCCGCCGCCGGGCAGGCGGTGGCGGGCGGACGAGGGGTCGGCAGCGGCGTCGACCTTGGTACCGTGCCGGTCCACGACGTGGCCGTGGTCGCTGGTGAGGACGACCGCCATCCCCTGGGTGGCACCCACGCGCAGCAGATCGCGCAGGCCGGGCACGTCGTCGATCCGCCAGGCGCCGTCGCCGAGCTTCTGCTCCTTGGCGAGCCGGTCGTCGATGGCGTTGAGAACGACGGCGACATGGGTCTTGCCGTCGGCCAGTGCCTCCGTGAGCGCCGGGCCGAAGGTGTCGCCCGCGGTCTCGGTGCGCAGGTCGTCCTTGTGGAACACGGCGGCCGGGGCCCCGCCCCACAGTTTCAGCGTGGGGAAGAGCCGCTTCTCGTCGGCCTGGGTGCCCTTTATGAGAGTGCCCGCGAAGAGGGAGGTACGGGACACGGCCGTCACGGTCGGCAAGGCGGCAGCCATCGCACGTCGGCGCGGGGCGTCGCCCTCGGGCAGGGGGTCGAACTCGGCCCACGAGCGACGTAGTTCCTCGCCCAGTTCGTTGGCGATGGCCGCGCTCATGCCGTCCAGCACGAGCAGCAGCACCCGCCGTTCCTCTCCGCGGCGCACGGCCGGGCCGACCACGCGGTCGAGGAAGGTCTCGACGGTGAGCATGGAGCCGGGCTGTGTGCCGGCCTCGGTCCATGCCGCCAGGGAGCGCGCGAAGGACGCGTCGATCTGCCGACGCTGTTCTCTGATGCGAGTGCCGAGGGTGTCGTAGGCGGCCTTGAGGACGGGGTCCGGGTCGCCACCGGCCTCGATGTGCTCCAGGGCGAGATCCGCCCACCCGGTATCCGAGACGTGCCGCTGTATGGCGTCGGCGACGGTGGGGGCGTCTGCGGGCGGGTCGGTGTCCAGCCAGCGGGCCAGTCGCTGGCCCATGCGGGCCCGTTCGATGCGGGCGGCCTCTTCCGGCTCGGCGGCGAGCCGGTGGTCCTCCAGGCGGCGGACGGCGTCCGCCACCGCGGCCGTGTCCCCCGACGCGAGGGCCTGGCCGACGGCGGTGAACCGTGCCTCGAGTCCACCGCGCAGGACGGGGCTCGCCGCCACGGCCTCCTCCGCGCCGAACTGACGGGCCAGCGCGGACGCCCGGTCGAGCACGATGCCGGTGGTGCGGCGTGCCTCGCGTGCCTGGTCGGCGTCGGTGCCGCCCGTGCGGTGCCCGGCCGCCAGCAGTGTGGTCACATACTCTTCGGCAGCCCGGCCAAAGACGGTCACCAGGGCGTCGAGCTGGTCGCCGGTCGCCGGAGGCTGATCGCCGAAGTAGCGTTCGGCGCGACCCCGGGCCCGGTAGGTCTCGGGAGTGGGCTCGGCGTGCTGCCACAGCGCCGCGCACACGAGGCCGAAGGCGGCGGCGTCCGCGCCACGCTCGGCATCGACGAGCGCGAGCAAGGCACGGCCGGCGAGGCCCGCCTGGTCCTCCTCACCGAGGAAGGCGGACAGGCCGGCGTGTTCGGGGCCGCGCAGGGCCAGGAGCCGTTCGGGCGCTCCGGGTCGGGTCGACCAGTGCAGCAGGGCCTGGGCGTCGAGCCGGTCGTCGCCGGGGCGACGCGTGCCGCCCTCGGTGTCATAGCGGCCGAGGCGCAGACGGCGCTGCGCGAGCGCGGTGAGGGCGTACTGGCGGGACAGCCAGCCACCGGGCACAGCCGACCAGCCGCCGGGCGGCGTGGCGTCGAGCAGTGCCTCGGCAGCCCAGTTGACGTCCTTGAGCCTGGGGTCTATCTGCCGGGCGCCGAACGCCTCGCGGACGACGTCCCAGCTGTCGACCGTGTCGATGCGCAGCTTGTGGACGCGGGCCAGGATCGCCGGGTCGAGTTCGTTCTGCTCCCGGTCGGTGAGGACGACCAGCACGGCGGGGCCGGGACGGCGGCCCGCCAGGTGATCGAGGACGAGTTCGTGAACGGCGAGCGGAGACGGCGCCACCGCCACGCCGACCGTACGGCCCTCGCCCCAGGCGGGCTCGGCAGGCCCGTCCCACTGCGGTGCGGACCGCAGCAGCACGACCCGGCGCCTGCCCTCGCCGTCCCCTGTCAGGGAGGCGGCGAGGGACGACTGCGAGGACAGATACTGGGTGACGGTGGCGGTGTTCAGCCGCACCGCGCCCGGGACGGCGGCGACGGTGTCCGTCATTCGATGACCTGCCAGGTGATCTCGATGGTCGCGTTCGGGTGGCGGGCGGCCAGGTCGGCCAACTCCGCCTGGAGGTCTTCGACGGCCCGGGACACGGTCGTGCTGCGACGCCCGGACTTCCGCGCCGTGCCGCCGGCGCTCGCCGGGGAGGGCGTCTCCTGCGACGGGGTGTACGGAATGCGCGGGTCGCTGGTCGGCGTGTTCAGGGAGAGGTCGTCGGCCGTGGGCTGCGGAGCGACAGGTGCGGGCGACGGGGCGGCCGCGGCTTGGGCGCGCTTGATCAGAGCAACAACCTCGCGCTGGGTGCGGGCCAGGGCATCGCGCAGGTCGGCGGTGCGCTGGTCGTCGCGGGCCACGTTGCGCAGCGAGTCGAGCAGCGCCTCGCCCTCGGGACCGAGTCCGGCTGCCAGCTCCACGGTGCTCCAGGGAGCGGAGGCGACGGCCTCCGCGACGGCACGGGCCTTCTTGATGGAGGTGCCGTACCGGTCGGCGCTGGTCTCGCCCAGGTCGAAGGAGGCGAGGGCCTCCACCGTCCTCTTCGCCCCGGCCGCGCCCTTGCCGGCCTCCGCCGTGAGGGCGTCCAGCAGTTCCAGGGAGCGGCGGGCGAGGGCAAGGCGTCCGGTATCGGCGGTCTGGTCGAGGCCGAGGAAGGAGGCGTGGGCCTCCAACTGGTGCACCAGATCGGCCGCGTGGTCCCGGTGGTCGCGGGCGGCCTCGATGATCTGGCGGGCGAACTGGTTGACCATCCGGCCGCGCCGCAACGCGGGCGGCTTCGCCCCGAAGATCGTCTCGAAGCGCTGCCGGGCGGTGTCCCAGTCGGACTCGGCGGGCAGCGGCTGGCTGCGCAGCGCGTCGTGGTCCTTGATCGCGGACAGTTCGGGCGCGGGGTCGAGGACGGTGCCGCCGCGCACCCAGACCCGGTCGTCCATCTCGGCGAAGGAGGCGACGACGAGCCGGGCGAGGAGGTCGGGCAGACCGCGCGGGTCGGGCTTGTCGGTCCAGTCGGTGAGCGTGATCAGGGACAGATCTCCGGTGACACCTTGGGAGCGGGCGAGCTGGCGGAAGTGGTCGGCCCAGTAGCGGGACAGCTCGAAGTACGCCTCCTTCTGCTGTCCCAGGCGCAGGGGTTCGGCGATGCGCCGCATGTATCCGCGGTCGCCCGCCGGAACCTCCACCCGCCCGTCGCGCGCCTCGGCGGCGGCCCTGAGGTGAGGGAACACCTTCTTGATGTCGGCGGGCTTGACGGCAGTGCCGGTGGCGTCGGGGTCGAGGTCGGGGTGGGCGGGGTACTGGTGGGCGAGCAGCTTGCCCGCGACGTGCCGGATGCCGTCGTGCAGGCTCTGCCCGAAGGACAGGGTGAGTCCGTCGACGTCGGGCAGTGCGACGAGGTGGTCGTCGAAGTCGGGGACGACATCGGCGGCCTGCTTCTGGGCGAGTCCGTACGCCTGCTTGAAGGCGCCCTTGACCTGCTTGAGCAGCGCCTCGCGCTGGGTTTCGAGGAGGCCCTTGGCGCGGCTGCGGTTGTCGGCGTTGAGGTGGCCGGCGTACTGGGTGTCGAAGCGGTGCTCGTCGGCGAGGGCCTTGTCGATGACGACGAGGCGACGGAAGTCCTGGAAGCGCTGCGCGGACAGGTGCGCGGGCAGCCAGGCGACGGTGCGGGACCGCTCGCCCTGCTGACGCTCGCGCAGCCGCTGGATGCGGTTGACGTCTTCGACCGGGCCCCACTCGCCCTCGTCGAAAGGCAGGTCTATGGCGATGCGCCAGCGGCCGTCTTCCTGCGGCATGAGGTCATGGTCGGGCAACTCGTCCTCGTCGGCGAGGTTCCCGAAGACGATCTCGGCTGTGCGTGCGGTGCCGCGCCAGGTGAAGTTGAGCAGGTCGCTCAGCTGACCATGCTCGACGCCCAGTTCCTCGGACAGCAGGCGGCGGGCGAGGGCGACGCGGTTGCCGGGGTTGTCGTTGACCTGGGCATTGGCGATGACGGAGTCCACGTCGACGCCGGAGAGTTCGAGGCGGACGCCGGGGTTGGCGTCGGTGCCGGTTTCCTTGATCTCGGGGAACCTCGCCGCCCACTCGGCGACCTTGTTCTTGATGATGCCGACCTCGGCACCCGGGATGGGCGCGAGAACCGACCCGTGGTTGAGCGCGCCGAGCCGCCGGATGGTCAGCTCGGACAGCGCGGGCACGCTGGGCGCGAGTGCGGACAGCAGCAGCGTGCACACGAGCCGGTTGTCCCCGAGGAACATCCGGCAGCCATTGAGCTTCTTCTGGTCGCTGAGGGACTCGGGCCGGTTGCGGTACTGCTCGACGTCGTCCTCGGTGATGTCGTACGAGCTGAGCAGGTAAGGCCGCAGTTTGGTCTTGTAGAGCTTGTCGGCGGCCTCGAAGACGACCTTCAGGCTGTCGGTGAACGGCTTGTCGCCGCCCCCCGCGATCACCGGGTACAGGTCACCGACGGGGACGAGCTGGCCGAGCCGGATCTCGTCGCGGTGGTCGGCGAGAAGCTGGCCCATCAGCTTCAGACCGGTGCGGGAGCGCTGCAGCGCGGACGAGATGTGGACGAGGGTGTCCATGAACGCCGGCGAGAACGGGTACGTCAGCCGGAACGACTCCGCGTCCGCGCCGGTGGTGCCCTTCTCCGAGCCGAGCAGGGTGTCCCAGACCTGCGGACCGACCCGCTTGGTCTGCTCGA
The DNA here is from genome assembly GCF_051903975.1 of Streptomyces sp. P9-2. Taxonomy (NCBI): domain Bacteria; kingdom Bacillati; phylum Actinomycetota; class Actinomycetes; order Kitasatosporales; family Streptomycetaceae; genus Streptomyces; species Streptomyces sp. P9-2. The sequence goes on along the minus strand of NZ_CP192633.1, from coordinate 5,876,128 downwards.
AGGCGGCATCGACCAGCTTGGCCGCCTCGTCGTCCTTGGGCTTGAGGAGGCGGGCGTGGGCGATCTGCGGGAGGTTGCGGTCCTCCAGGGTGATCTTGTCGAACCGGCCGGAGGCCAGGTTCAGGGTGTCCTGAATTGACGACTCGGCCGCGCCGGACACCTCCTCGCCGACCAGCTCGCGCAGGTCCCGCTGGCGGGCGATGAACGACACGACGGGGATGGCCCGGCGGGCGTCGCCGCCCTCCACGAAGTTCGTGATCTTGCTGGCCTCGCGCGCCACGAACTTCTGGTCGTGGATGAGGGTGGCCAGCCACAGGATCAGCTCGTCCATGAACAGGATCAGGCCGTCGTAGCCGAGCGACTTGGCGTGCTCGGCGATGACGGAGAGGCCCGCGTCCAGGGAGATGAAGCCGTGCTCGTCCTCAGCGGCGTTCTTGGTGAAGCCGGGGAGGAGGTTGGTGCCGGCGTCGTTGACGAGCTTGGCGCGCAGCTCGGCCGGGGTGGAGGGGTTGGTGAGGTTGAGGTGGACGCCCGCCTCGTGGTTCTCCTCGGCGGCGAGCGCGGTGTCCAGGAGCTGCGGGGTCCAGGCGAAGCCCTCGCCCCACTCGTCCTCCTCACCGTCGTCCGCGTCAGTGGTGCCCAGGCCGCGGATGACGGCTTCGTCGCCCATGTTGGCGCGCATGGCGCGGATGTCGGCGAAGAGGGAGTCGGTGCGGTACACCTGCGGGGTCGGGGCGTCCGGGTGCAGCTTCTTGACGTGGTGCACGTACCCGCCGAGCACCCGCTGCTCCAGGGCCTTCGCACCAAGCATGTGGTACGGCACGAGCAGGAACTTCTTGCCGTCCGTGCTCAGCCACTCGTGCCTGGTCAGCACCGGGTCGAACTCGGTGCGGGCACGGGCGGCCGGGTTGCCGCTGAGCAGCGCGTACAGCACCGCCATGAAGTGCGACTTACCGGAACCGAACGAGCCGTGCAGGTAGGCAGCCTTGGAGCGGTGCCCATCGAGCGAGGACTTGATGAGGGCCAGCGCCTCGTCGAAGTTCTCCAGCAGCCGCTCGGTGACGACGTAGTCCTTGAGCGCGTGCTGGGCGCCCTCGGGTGTCGTCGCCTCGGCGAGGGACAGCACGAAGTCCGAGGTGGAGATGGACTCCTTGATGTCGATGACATCGCGGAGGAGGGGCGGCTGGGCCATTGCGGGTTCTCGCTCTCCCTGACGGTGGTCGCTGCTGCTGCTCGTACTCGGTGCCGTGCTGGGGTCCGCCGCCGAAGCCCCGGGCCGTTCCGAGGGGCGGGGCCAGGCGCTCAGAAGTACGGACGGCCGGTGCAGCGGACCGGCCGTCCTGGCCGGCGGCACGGACAGATCCGGTCGTGCGGTGAGCGGACGGACACCACGCTCACGACGTCGGGCGGGTCAGGTCGGGTGGGTTCGCGGCGTCTGCACTCTTCGTCCCCCTCGCACTGAACGTCACCCGTACGGCCTGCGCACAGCACCCTACATCGGTCCCCCTCTCCGTCCCGTGCCGATTGCCCGATCTCACCGCCCGTGCGGACCGCTCCGGTCCCGGCCGTGGCGCGCTACGGCCGCCATCGCCCCGAACGGTAGGCGTCCAGCAGGTTCCGGCTCGCGACCGTGAAGGGGTGCTCGGGTCCCAGGCCGCGGTCCCGCCGCTCGACGACGTCGGTCATCAGAGCGATCCCCTCCTCCCTGTGTCCGAGCGCGGCCCGGGTCCGGGAGAGGAGCTGTCGGGCGGCGAGCACGATCGGGTACTCGGGCCCGAACCGCCGCTCATACGCCTGGGCGACCTGCTGGATCTCCCGGTCGGCCTCGTCGAAGCGGCCCAGGAGGTACAGCGCCCACGCGTGGTTGTGCCGGGCGCCGAGCGTCACGGTGTGGTCGGGGCCCAGGACGCGTTCGCACTCCGACGGCAGCGAGAGCAGCGCGCCGTCCTCCTCGGTGACCACCTCGGCGGCGGGCAGCATCTCCAGCAGGCCGGCGCGGGCCCGCAGGGTCAGCGGATGCGCGGCGCCCAGCGCGGAGCGCCGCCCGGCGACGGTGTCGCGGAGCAGCGCGACGGCCTCCTCCCGCCTGCCGAGGTTCGCCAGCACGAGCTGGAGACCGTAGCCGCTGTCCGCGGTGTCGGGGTCGTCGGCGCCGAACAGGCGCACCTGGGTGTCCCGGACCGTGCGGAGCACCGCTTCGGCCTCGGCGTACCGGCCCAGCCGGAACAGTGCCCGCCCTGCCCTGGACCGGGCGGCGAGGACCGCACGGTGATCCGCGCCGAGGTGTCGCTGCGCGAGATCGGCGGCGTTCCGGGCGGTCTCCCAGGCGGAGACGTAGTCACCGGTCCGGTGCAGGGCGGTTGCCAGCCGCGTCGTGACGGCCAGGGCGTCGGCGGCGGACGACTCGCCGGCGTGCCCGAGCAGGGCCAGCGCGTGAGGAACGAGCAGCCGCAGCCGGGGGTCGTGCGGACCGGCATCGGGTACTGCGGGCACGGCCCCGTCGAGCAGCCGGACGGCTGTCGTGTCGAGGGCCGGCACGAGGTCTGCGGGGGTCGCCGCCGAGACGCTGTCGAGCAGGATGCCGTGACTCTGTGCACAGCGTGTGCCTGCGGCCTCGACGAGTTCGGACAGTGACTGGTCGAGGAGCGCTCTGAGGGCTGTCTCGGTCCGGGCACGAGGCAGTACGGCGCCGATGCCGGCGTGGTTGAGCAGAGCCAGCGGCAGCGGCTCCGCGGCGAACCGGGCGAGCAGTCTGAGCAAGGCCGCCGCTTCGGGCAGTCCGCGCGCTTCGAACGCGTCGAGGGTGAGCTGCCAGGTCAGGCCGACCAGATGGCGGGGGTCCGCTTCGGACAGGGCGTCGGCCCCTCGGTCTATGAGCTGGACCCGTTCGTCCGAGTCGAGCTGGTCCCCGTAGGCGTCCATCGTCCAGGGGTCGATGACCTGCCGGGAGAGGAAGCCGCCCGCCAGGGTGAGGGCGAGGGGCAGCCGCCCGAGCCGGTCCGCGACCCGCGCCGCCTGCTCGGTCGTGCCGCTGTGCGGTGCGAGATCGCGCAGCACGAGCGCCGCGTCCTCCCGGGGCAGGACACCGATGTACTGCAGCTCGGCGCCCGGCCACCACCGGGCCGCCGCGCGCCGCGTGGTCACCAGGACGGTGCCGCGGGGGCTGGTGCGCAGCCAGTCGCCGTCCCGCAGGATCTCCGGCTCGTCGGTGTTGTCCAGGACCAGCAGCCAGGGTTGGGCGGAGCGGTCGAGATACCTCCAGACGAGGTCGGCAGCGGGTCTAAGACCGTTGCGTGCGGCAAGCAGTTCACCGTCTTCCGCCCCTCGGTCGGCGGCGACGGCGAGCATGCCGGCGCGCAGGCTCGCGCGGTCGGAGGCGTTGACCCACAGGCCCACCCGGCCCGCTTCCGCGGTGACCTCCTGGAACAGGGCGCAGGCGACCGCCGTCTTGCCCGAGCCGCCCATCCCGTACAGCACGTAGACCTGGCCGCCGGGCTCCGTCCGCACGGTCGTCCGCAGGCGTTCCATCACCTCGCTGCGGTCGCGGAGCGCGACGGGGAGCCGGCCGACCGCCGGGCGTCGCACGGAGTCCGGCCCGCCGTTGTCCGGCCCGGCGTCGCCGTAGTGGTGGTGCTCGCTGATGTGCTGGTCGCCGTGCGACTGGTAGACGCGTCCGTGGTCCTCGGCGTGACCGTCCGTCCCGCCCGTCATCGCTCTGTGATGTGCTGATCACGTCCCGCTTGGTAGACCCGGGCCTGACCGGATGCGGTGGCGTGCTGGGTGATCCGCCGGGCGGCTGAGCCGTCGGGGTCGAGCTGGTCCAGCAGTGCGCGCAGTTCCTGTACGGCGGCGGGCCGGGCGACGAGCAGCCGCCGTACCGTCCCCTGCCACTGAAGCCGTAGTTCGTCCAGGGTCTCCTGGTCGCCTGTGGCCGCGGCGGCGAGCGCGTCCTCGCGGCCGGCCTCCAACTCGGCGGCGACGGTGTCGGCGCGCTCTGGTTGCGTCCGGCGCCAGAGCTGCGTGATCCCGTCACGCACGTGGTGCCAGGCATCGGTCGCCATCAACGCGACCAAGGTGGTTCCCGCGCTCTGCGCGAGCAAGGCCACTTCAGCGTCCACAGACACCCCTCCACTCACCCTATTTTTTGACAGCATCAGATGGAAAATGTCACCTGTCAGATTTTTGCGCGATCTTCAGTGCGATCAATATCATTCCACCTCTGCGCGGCAGGGAACAAGGAGGAATCAATCCTCGCCAATACCCCTGAGGACCGGCTCTGACGCGTGGTCAGACAGGCTTCTTGCGCGGTACGGTGAGCCCTCCCGACCGATCGAGGGGGCGAGGGAAATGGCCAGGCCATGGGAAGCGGATCCCGACACGAGTTTCAAGCGGCGCCTGGGAAAAACGCCCCAGGAGCTGGGAAACACCACCGGAACTCCTGACTGCCCGGACATCTGGGAACTCGCCAACGGCGACATCGCCGTCATCGGCCGGGACCTCACCCAGTCGCTCGGCAGCAACCTTCCCGACGGGGTCTCGATCGGATCGGACGAGCGCCTCGTGGTCATTCCCCGGAACATGCTCATCGCGGCGAAGCCGGACATCCCCAGTGTTTGACTCGTTTCCCCACGGCGCCTCCGAACGCCTGGACCGACCCACGTACCACGCCGACCTCGGCCGGATCTACTCCAGCGGGATCGGCTTCCTCAACAAGCTCGAGCGCGGCCAGCACTTCCAGGAGCGCGGCTTCCCGAGCTGGGAGGCCTTCGCCGACGGTGACTGGGAGAGGGCCCTGTCGCTGGCCGACGAGAGGCGAGAGGACTACGCCCGGGAAATCCGGCGAGCGTCGGAACTGGGCGTCACGCACCGCCGCCTCCGGGTGGTGGAGTTCCCGGTGACGCCGTATGTGCAGTGGGAGTTGCACGTGCTGCGCGTGCGAGTGGACGTGGGCGACGCGATCAAGGTAATCGACGCTCGTGATATTTCCAGCATCGAGCAGAGTCACCTGGCTCCAGAAGTGGTGATTCTTGGCGACGTGGTCATGTACGAGGTCGTGTACGACGAGGACGGAAGCGCGGCGGGAGCCAATCGCTATACGGACAGCTCACTGATCCGGGAAACGAATGCCGGGTTCGATGCGCTGTATGAGCGTGGTGAGGGGTTCTACGATTTCTTCGACCGGGAGATCGTCCCCCTGGCCCCGCCGCGGGGGACCGGAGCTGCAATGGGTCGTGGCGGGGAGCGGTGATCAGCGGGACGGGGTGATGGGCAAGCCCGCAGGCCGACGGTTCCCCGCCCCGGCGATGGACACGCGCGGCGTCAGTCCCTGGGTTGCTCCAGCTTGACGGCAGCGGTGTCCGCGTCGTGCAGTTCGGCGTCCGCCGGGGCGAACGTCTCGTGTTCTTCCACGACTTCGCCGTCCACGACGTCCCCCTCCGGTGCTTGGCGCGACGGGTCCGCCAGGGGCAGGCCAGCAAGGTGCTTCTTGAGCCTCTTGGCCATCGGAAGGTACGTCGCGAGAGTGAGCCCGCCGGACACGACGGCCCCGACGACGGGGATGGCCTTGGAGACGCCCTTGGCGAAGGACTGCTTGGTCATCTGGACGCCGAGGTAAGCCGCGGACTTCTTCACGATCGGGTAGATGACACCCTTGGTGAGCGCCTTCTGCGGCAGCTTCTTCGCGACCTGCTTCGACAGCATGCCGGCGACCTGGCCCACGGCGGCGTTCGCCGACTGGGTGCCGAACATCACGCCGAAGAACAGCGTGAGCACACCCATCGTCGCGTCATCGACGCCCTCCCCCTCATCGTCAAACAGATCGGGCCAGCTATAGAGGTAGGCGAGCTTCTGCGCGATGCGCAGCATGTGGCCGACGTACTGGGCCAGGTCGGCGGGCACCGTGGCGGGCAGGGCGAAGATGCCGGGCATCCCGGCTGCGGCCGAGAGAGCGCTGACCTTGGCGGTTTCGTAGCGGATGGAGTCGTTGGCGACCTTGTCGAGGAGTTCGACAGTGATGCCCGCGGCAGCGGGAGTCTCCTCTATCGCTCGTCGGATCTCTTCCTCGGAGCAGTGTCGAGCGAGCGCACTGCGGAGGTACGCCTCCCTGTTGATCCGCACACCGGGGAGCTTCGCCGCCGCCATCAACACCGCGAAGAAACGCGACTCGGGGTTCTCGACCTCTTTACCCTGCTTCATGGCAGGAACCTACAGTGCCTCCGAGTTGCGAGGGTCAACATGGATCAGCTTCGTTGAGACCTCGTTACGAGAGTGGCGGTGGTGTGAGAGCCGGCTTCCTTCACGATGCCGATCACTATCCGGGAAGGCGATCGCGGGCGAGCAAGGCGCTGGGTCTGGTGAAGGCGTGCCGTAGGGGTGGGATACGCAGGGCTCTCGGCGAGCACACGCCCGCCAGAGGGCCCTGCGATCGGTGCCACCTCGGTCAACGTGCCGCGAACTCCACGAAGGCGGCCCATGCCGTGGGTTCTATGGCGAGTGCGGCGCGGGTTGTGTCCTTCGAGTCACGGACGTGGACGGTGGCGGGACGGACGGCGACCTCGATGCATTCGCCGCCCGACCCCGTGCTGTAACTGCTCTTGAACCAGGCCGAATCCGGTACAGGCTTTATGAGCTGTTGGGCTTTCATCTCTCTCCAAGCAACTTCTCGACGACTGCCAGCGACTCGCGCGGAGTGAGCGCCTGGGCCCGGAGGATGCCGTACTGCTCCTCGATCTCCCGTACCAGCCTCCGCTCCGTGTAGAGACGACTGTCCTTGTACGCCTCCACGTAGGCGATCCTCTGTCCTTCATGCGTCTCGATCAAGGTGAAGGGACCTTCCAGCCCAGCATGCTCGTCCCGCTCGATCGGCATCACCTGGATTTCTACGTTGCGCCGGTGTCCGTACAGCAGGATCTGCTCCAACTGGCCCTGCATCACAGCCCATCCGCCGAGCGGTCGTCGCAGAACAAACTCCTCGATGACAAAGCTGATGGTGGGCATCGAGGCCTGGGAGAACAGCTCCTGGCGTGCCAGGCGAGCCGCGACCCGCTGGTTGATGGTCTCCTCGTCCAGCAACGGACGCCACATGGAGAACACCGCTCGCGCGTAATCTTCCGTCTGCAACAGCCCTGGTACTGCCTTCGTCGCGTACACGTGCAGGGCTGCCGCCTTAGCCTCCAGCCTGGCCGCGTCCCGAAAGAAGGCCGGGTACTGAGCCCGAGCCACCTCCTGCTTGCTCGCGCTCAACACCCCGCCAGCCTGCAGGACTTCATCCGCCTGGCCGATGAACTTCGGCGGCGGGATGCGTCTCCCCTGCTCGAACGACGCGATCGTCGAGGCCGAGTACCCAGTCAGCGACCCGAGCCTCGCGCGGTCCAGGCCCGCCCGCTCCCGAAACAGCTTCAACTGCCGCCCGAACACGCACAGCATGCCCGCCCCGACCTCGTACTCCGGCTGCTGAACCTCGTCGTCCACCCCGCAGCTCCTCTCGTACAACCGCCCAGTCAGCCAACTTCGGGACCCGGGGTCGGTCACGCCCAACACCACGTACAAGCGCACCGACGGCGTGTACAGCCCGTACCCGTCAGCGCATCACTCCTGGTCAACGCTACGCAGAGTCCGACACCGTTGACCCTATGAAGTCAGCAACTCCCCCATATGGGCATATGCAGCAGCACCCCGCGCTCGAACGCGAGTTCATCATGCGCTTCACGTCAACGCCGCGCGGTGCCCGCCTCGCTCGCAGACTCGTCTCGCACCGCCTGAACGACTGGGGCCACCCGTACGCGACCACGGTCAACGAGGCGCTCACCCTCATCACGGCGGAACTCACCGCCAACGCCGTCCGCCACGGCCACGTCCCCGGCCGGGACTTCCACGTCCAGCTCACCCTGACCGAGGGCACCTTCCGTATCGAGGTGACCGACACCCGCGCTGAGAAACAACCCCCGGTCGCCAGCCCTTCGGCAACTGACTCGCTGTCCGAGTCCGGCCGGGGCCTGCTTCTGGTTGCCGCCCTCGCGGACGACTGGGGCGTCAGCCCTCGCGAGGCCGCCCCAGGCAAGACCGTGTGGGCGGAGCTGCACGCACGGACAGAGGGCCACCCGCTGACGCACCGGGTGGCCCCTGGACCGACGGATGTCGAGCTACTCCTGGCTACTGCTTCACTGCTGCGCGACGACCTCGGGTCGCAGCCGGAGGACGCCAGCCACGGAGATCGTCGTCCGTGAGGCCATGCTCGCCCTGCTTCTGCTGGCGGTAACCGGCGAAGAAGTCCGCCGGGGAGCCGCTGTAGAGCATGTCGAACTCGTTGTGCCACTGGTACAGCCAGGGCTGGAGTTCCAGCAGGCCGGCGAGGAAGGGCGTGATCTCCCCGTTGGACAGCGCGGTGTTGGTGAAGTACGTCGCCAGCGCCTGCGCCTGCTCGCGGTGATCCCAGCCGGCCCAGCCGTACAGCTCGGGGGTGGCGGCATTGGTCTGCCCGTAGGAGATGAACCGCTCCTTGGGCACGTCCAGCTTGCCGCGCGCCTTCCAGTAGGAGGAGCGGAGGAAGTCGGCCGAGGTGTACTTCGGCGGCACGGGGATGGAGTCCCGGATCTTCCGCTTGGCCGGCTCGTCGGGCGCGGCGTCCTCCTTGCGCTGGAGGTCCCAGACCTCTTCCCAGTCGGCGCGCTTCTTCATCCCGGAGGGCTTGTAGCGCAGGGCGGAGAGGAATGGCACGTGCTCGTCGGTGATCAGCTCGGCGACGACTTTCGCCAGTTCTTTGCGGGGCGCGTAGAGCTTGGCGACGGAGACGAAGTCCTCGTCGCGCGAGAGGGCATCGGTGAGACGGGCCAGGGTGAGGATGGTGGGCTGGCCGTTCTCGTCGAACCACAGGTCGCGCTTCTCCATCCGGTCCAGCAGCCAGGAGCGCAGGGCCTTGTCCTGGAGGGCGTCCCAGCCCTCGGTGGCCCAACGGCGCTTGTACTCAGGGCGCTCGATCATGCCGATGGCCCGGTTCGACTCAATGGCGTCGATCCTCTTCTGCACAGTCTCCTGGTAGGGAGCGGGCCAGTGGGCGGGGATCTCTGTGATGGGGGTGGAGTCGTGCCGCTTGAACCACTCGCCGCTGGCCTCGCCTGCGGCTACGCGACGGGCAAGGACGATCTCGAAGGCGCGTTCGCCGAGGGCAAGTTCGGGGACGTTGGGGTCGTCGGGGTCCTCGGAGACACGGAGGTCTTCGGGGTGGAGGTTGTAGAGGGAGTAGACCTGCCAGTCCAGCTCCTCCTGGAGTGCGATCATGCGGGCGCGGGCGGTTTCCCAGACGACACGAGCTTCACGGAGGGTGGAGGCAGTTGGACTGGACTCAGTGGCGACAGCTACAGGGCTAGCGGAGGCGAGATGCTGGGCGAAGGTGTCCAGAGCCGTGGCGAGCGCAGTGGGGTACTCGGCAGGGAGCGGAAATTCTTGCATCACGCCAGCGTTGAATTGATACCGCTCAGACCACGGCTGAGCGCTCACCCGTGCCCCGTCACCACCGACAGGATCACCACCCCCTCCGTAGTTGACCTGCTTCATCCAAAAGCACGCGATGGAGCTATTTAGCACCCCGAGCAGCTGAAGGTACTCTTGTTCATGCGCCCCCTCAGGCAAGTTAATGACAGGCGCGGAACGATTAAACACCTTCTCGCTGCGATCAAGAACGAAATGGTTGTGCGTCGCCACAAACGCATAAGCAATGGACAGTCGTGCCCGATGCCGCTTCGCAAAGAACATACTGTGATCGAACCATCGGAGACCGCGCTGCTCGGGAGTCTGACCGAAATCGATTCGATTCCGCAGGACGGTTCGATTAGGCCAGAGAAAAGGCATCACGAGCGGATCCGGCTCTACGGGATCACCCTGGCTACTGTACGGCAGGTATGCAACCTCGGGCGCATTAATGGCGTAATCACGCACCCCATCTCCCAGAACCGTTGGGGCACACCACCTGGACATACCCCTGGTTCCAGCCGAAGAAACGGGGAGGAAGTAGGCAGGGTCCAATCCTGTGTGAGTCGTTCGGCCAATCACTTCAATCACACCAGCAAGCCGTTGAGGGCTCACTGAATTGATCTTTTTGTTTACCTCTAGACCTCCATCGGAAAGCATCCACGGATGTTTTCCGAAATGACCTTCTCGATCAAGGTCGTCCACTGAGACCCACTGACTTATAGTTCCCGGGTCATCAATCTGCCCCAAAATCGCATCCCAGACAAACCCGGCCTCCCCATCCTTCGGCGCAGCAGGCTCACCTTGGACGCTGCGCACCGTGCGAACAGTCTGCGATCGACCGGCACCAGGCATGCTCCGGCCAACCAAAATTACGGTGGGCGTTCCGTGGCCAGGAATGTAAGCTCCCGAAGTATCAATGACTTCAGTAAGTTCGACGCGATAGCTGAAAAACTCTTCAATTAGCCGAGCACCAAACTCCCTCTTAGTGAAAGAGTTCGATGTAATCTGCCCCACCCTGCCATACCCGCCGTGATCAGCTCCGCCACGCTTGGCCAACTCGAAGAACCTTTGCGCGAACGGCACTGAAAGCGCATAAGCACCCGCGCACGCGTCGTACAATTCCCGGTACAGTTCGTTGAGCTTCTTGTCCTTCACCGTGATGTACGGCGGGTTGCCGACCACGACGTGGTAGCGACCCTGCTGCAGAATGCCTGGGTGCTCGTGAACATCCTCCGTGGCATATGCAAACGAGGCCAGCGGGTCGTCGAGGTCGTCCTCGTCCCCGCCCAGCGTCAGCTCCAATTGCCGGGCTTTGATAAGCGAGTCACCCACCGCCAGGTGGATCGGCCACTCGTACTTCGCCGCCTCCGCCAGCGTCCGAACGCCGCTCGCCGCCATCGCCGCAACCAACAGCCGGAACCGAGCAATGGCCACCGCGAACGGGTTAACGTCCACACCATGCACCGAGTCCAGCGCTTCCCGCACCCGCTCGTGCACGTCCCGCCCCGGCTGCCCTTCCGCCCACAGCCGTACCAGCCGCCGAAACGCCCCCAACACAAAGTGCCCCGACCCGCACGTAGGGTCGATCATCTTCAGGCCCTCGTACCCGAACTCCCGCACCGCAGGGTTCATCGTCCGGTCGAGGATGAACTCCTCCACGAACTTCGGCGTCTGCAACAGCGCGTACGTCTTCCGCGCAGCCTCGCTCAAGTCCTGGTACAGGTCGCCCAGGAACCGCGTGTCCCAGCCCTCCGTACCGTCCTCGTTCAGCGGGTCGGTGAAGTCATGGACCAGAACGCCCGCCTCGTCCCGCTGGCGCCAGAACTCGACCAGCTCCCGCGCACCGTCGTGCGACAGCGGAACCTGATACAGCGGGTTGTGCCGCTTGCCGAAAAGAAGTCGCCCCGCCTGACCCTGCCCCAGCTCGTCGAACGCCTTCTCCAGCCACCCCCGATACGTCGGATCCTCGTCCGACTCCACGTACGCGTCGTACCGCGCCTCCGCCAGCTCCCGCCGGTCACCGTTCGGCCCCGTCAGGTACGGCTCCGGGATCAGCCGGTTGTCCTCGCAGAACCGCACGAAGACAGTCCCCAGCACCCACGCCACCGCGACCTGCGTGACCCGCTCGTCCAGCCACGAGTTCCACGTCGCCGCCGTACGTCCCAGCTTGCGCGCCTGGTCGTACTCGGCCCGCAGCCGCGCGCCGACCTCACCGAGGGCCTTCACCTGCTTGCCGAGGTCGGCCTCGACCGCCTTGACCTGCTGCTTCAGGTCGTCCAACAGAGCCTTGCGGTCGATCACTTCGCGTCTCCCTCGACACCACTTGCCACAACTCCGCCGGACCCGCGGTGGGCGTTGCCCACCCACGTGTCCGGAAGCTGGATCCACTCCCCCAGGCCGGCCTGGTACGGCACGGCCACCTGCCCGAGCCGGGGCTCGCGAGAGGGGTCACTCTGCGGGACCAGGAGCCACAGCCCCCGCCCGCCCCGCCGGGCCGCCGAGGCCAGCCGGTCCAGGACGCCCATCGCGTCGTACCGGGCGAAGACCCCGGCCTCCGTCAACAGGACCGGACCCGCACCACCGCCGCCACCGTTGCCCAGCAGCTCGGCGATCCGGGGCTCGACCGAGCCCCACGCCGTCCGCGCGTACTCCGCGAACCGCACCGCGCCCTTCGAGCCCGGCTCGGCGGCGTCCGCCTTGAGCAGGGTCTCCCAGGTCGGCTTGGTGCCCGGCGTGACCTGCCCGTGCAGGGCCTCCAGGAACAGCTCGGTCACCGACACCGCCCGCGCGCCCAGCCGCTCGGCGCTCAGCTCCCGTACCGCGTCCCGCACGAGCTGCTGCCGTACGGTCAGCACCCGGTACCCGTCCCGACGGGCCGAGGCGAGCAGCCGTTCCTCCGCGCGCACCGCGCCCGCGAGCTGCGGGTCGTCCGCATACCGCGTCACCGCACCCGTGCGCGTCGACTGCCGCCATGCGCCCGTCGTGAGGTAGCTGGAGGCGTCCTCCACCCGCGTCGGCAAGTAGCGCAGCGTGCCCGTGTCCTCGCGCATGCTCAGCGACAGCTCGAAGCCCGCGTCGCGCAGCGCCTTGGTGAGCGGGCCGCCGGTCGGCAGTTCGTGGTTCGTGCCGCCGCGTCCGTCCGGGACGACCAGCTCGGGGAAGCGGACGCGGACCCGCTCGTGCACGTCCTCGCCGGTCAGCCCGGGCTGCCGGCCTTCCGGGACGCCCGGGATCCAGCGGACGAGCCCGGCCTGGGTGAGCCGCAGCGCCCGGACGAGGGACAGGTCGCGCGGGTAGATCTCCAGGCGTGGGGTGGCGGCGGCGTTCACCGAAGCGGCGGCGGCCAGTTCCACCATGCGCCGCTCGTCCCAGTCGACGGCGCCGGGCGGGACCGTCAGCGCGCCCAGTTCGGCCAGGACGGTCGCGGCCGTCGGCAGGGTGTCCAGCCGGGCAAGCCGGTCGGCCGTCTTGCCGAGGCGGGTCGCGTAGTCGAGCAGGCCGGGCGCGGTCGGGGTGTCCGGGGCGTCGTTCTCGCGGACGTCGAGGGCGAGCAGGCCGGCGCCCAGCGACTCGTCGGTCGCCTTGCGGTTCGGCTGGTGCTGGAACTCGGCCTCCTGCGGCACCAGTTGCTCGACCTCGACGACGGCCCGCACCGCCGCCAGCGCCATCGCGCGCCGCTGCTCGCGCCCGGCGAGGTGGGTGCCGCGGCGGACGGCGAGGGCGTCGGCGATCTCCACAGCGGAGGCGACACGGCCCATGCTCGCCAGCAGGTCGATGATCTCGTCCCGCAGAGCCTGGACGGCAGGCTCGGCCTTCCAGCGCTTGCGCTCCTCCTTGAGCATCTGCGGGATGCGGCCGTGGCTGAGGCCGAGCGCGTCGGCGACGTCCTTCTGTTTCGGCCAGACGCCGATGTCGGGCAGGACGCCGTGCTCGTCGGGCAGGCGCAGCAGCAGCCGCACCATCTCCGCCTTGTTGCGGTTGGAGCCGTTGTTGTTGACGGCCGGCACGAGGACGGTGGCGAGGGTGTCGAGGCTGACGGAGCGCAGGGTGCGGGCAGACAGGGCGCCCGCCGACTCGCCCGTCGCGAGCTGCCCGACGAGGGCGGACTCGGCGGCGGTGAGCTGCTCCAGCTCCTCCTTCGCCTCCGCCCGGCCCTTCGGCGTGAGCGGGGAGACGGGGGCCTCGCGCAGCCGCTCGCCCCATTCCCGCTGCCGCTGCTGGACCTCGTTGCGGGTCTTGGCGCCGAGGCCGGGGGCGTTGACGAGCTTGCGGCGGCTGTAGTCGAGGAGGTCGCCGACCGTCGTGAGGCCCAGGCCGTAGAGGAAGGACTGGGCGGCGAGAGTGAGGCCGGAGACGGTCAGCGGGGTGTCGCGGGTGACCTCAGCGGCGAGGCGGTCGCGCTGCTGCTCGGCGGTCTCCGGCTCGGCGTCCGCGATCGCCGCGGCGGCGCCCTCGGCGGGCGTGGTCCCGTCGGCGGGGGCCGTGGGGCGGGTGCGGTGGCTGGAGGGGACGGTCTGCGAGGCGTCGAGGAAGACCTTGCGCCAGGCGTCCCGCATAGGCTTCAGCTCGGGGAACCGCTTGCCCGCGTCGCGGTGCAGGGCCTTCTGGAAGAAGGCGACGAGCCCGTCCCGCACGGCCGGGTCGAAGGCCTCGGCCGCGATGGTCGGGTACGGCCACTCCTTCGGGTCGGTCATGCGGGGCAGGACGCTGCCGTCGCCCCACTTGGGCAGCTCGCCGGAGGCCATCTGGTGCAGGGTGACGGCGACGGCGTACCGCTCGGCGTGGGAGTCGTAGGAGCCGCGCGTGATGACGTCGACGAAGGGGTCGAGGTAGCCGTCGGTGCCCGCGTCGGTGTTCTTCGCCGGGTAGCCGGCCAGCGAGAAGTCGATGAGGACCAGTTCGCGGGTGCGGTTGGGGCGGATGCGGACGGCGATGTTGTCGGGCTTGATGTCCCGGTGCCAGACGCCCTCGCCCTCCAGGAAGTCGACGGCCCCGAAGAGGTAGTCGCCGTACGCCTCGAGCTGGTCGACCGGGAGACGGCCGTGCTCGCGGAGCTGGCGGGCGACGGTCTCCTCGCGGCGGCGCGGGCGGGATGCGCCCTCTGCGCCCTCACCGGCGTCGTCGCGTTCGTCGCCGACGTACTCCAGGGCCAGGACGGTGCGGCCGGCGATGTGCAGCGGCTCGGGTTCGACGAGGCGGATGATGCCGGAGTGGGGGCGCAGGTGGCGCATGGCCTCGGCCTCGCGGACGAGGATCTCGCCGCGGCTGTCGGACAGGGCGACCTTCAGCACGGCCAGCGGGCGCGTCCTGCGGGTCTCCGCCTCGAGGTCGCGGACGAGGAAGGCGCGGCTGGTGGAGCCGGTGCCGAGGCGGCGGCGGATCTCCCACCGGCCGGCGAGCACGTCACCGGCGACGGCCTCCAGCGGGTCCTTGTCGGCGCTCTCCCCGGTCTCCTCCTCGGCGTGCCTGTCGAGGGCCGCGGCGGGGGCGGTGAGGGAGTCCTCGACGACCTCCAGCAGTTCCAGGAACTCATCGACGCTGGAGAGGCGCTGGCCGGGGCGGTAGGCGGTGGCGGCCTGGACCAGGTCGTCCACGTCCTCGGAGAGGCCGTCGACCAGGGAGCTGGGGCGCAGGCCCTCGCCCGCCTCCAGGCGGGCCAGCAGTTCGGCCTGGCCGGCGGCCGGGGCCTTGCCGGTGACCAGCAGGTAGGTGAGGACGCCGAGCCCGTACACGTCGAGGTGGACCGGGTCGGGGTTGAGGGCGGTGAGTTCCGGCGCGAGGTAGGCGTCGGCGTCGTGGGACAGGTGCAGGGCGGACAGGGCGGTCGGCGCGAACCGGGTCATGCCCTGGCCCTGGGAGGATTCGCCGCTGCGCTGGGTGGCGATCTGCCAGTCGGAGATCTGCAGGTGCGGGGTCAGCCAGGCGGCCTCCTCCCCGACGGCTTGGCCCTTCCGGCCGCGCGGGCGGGGGACGACGTGGACGGAGCGGGCGGCGAGCGCGCGGTGGTGGATGCGGCTGGCGTGCGCGGAGCGCATCGTCTCGGCGAGCTGGCGCACCAGTGCCATCCGGCCGAGGATGTCCAGCTTCTCGCCGTACCGGACCAGGTACTCGTCCAGCTTCAAGGTGTCCGGGTGGTAGTCGAAGATCAGCGCGGGGCCGGCGGCGTGCCCGGAAGGGAAGTACTGCTTGAGCTGGACGACGCCGGGGTGCTTGAACCGGCCCAGCACCGCGGCCTCACGCCGGGCGGCGTTCTCGACGGACTGCCGCAGGGAGGCGTCGGAGCCGCGCTCGCTGAGGTAGATCCGCACGCGGGCGGCTTCGGGCAGGTCACTGTGGCGGGCCAGGTAGTCCGCCCAGGTCTCTCCGGAGTCGAAGGACTTCCGCTCCAGCTCGTAGGGGCCGACTTTGTACTGGGCGTCGCTCTTTCGGATGCCGATGCTCTTCAGGGCCGCCGCGACCTCACGCGAGCCGATGGCGGTGACGCGGCGGCGCTCGTCGCGCGGGGGCTGCCTGAGCATGTCGACCAGCTCGTCGACGGTGTGGACGCCGTTCTGGTCGTGGGCGGGCAGCCGGACGCGGAGGCTGTTGTCGGTGAAGCAGACCGCCTCGGCGACCCAGACCCGCCTGGCGCCGGTCTGGGCCAGTAGGCCGGCCAGCTCCTTGGCCTTGCGGTTGACCAGGTGCAGCGGGTTGCCGTGGGTGCGGCGGTAGCCGCCGGGGGTGGTCTGGACCCAGGTGCCGTTCTCGGAGGTGACCGAACCGTGCCAGTCCTTCAGCTCGATCATGCACAGGCCGCCGGGGGCGACGACCAGCAGGTCGACCTCGCGGACGTGGCCGGTGTTCGCGGTGAAGGTGAAGTTCGACCAGGCCCGCCAGGGATCGGAGTCCGGCAGCTTCTGGCGGATCGCCTCCAGGCCGCGGCGTTCGTGCTCGAACTCGGACTCGGTGACCGTGACCCACCGGCCTTCCCGCATGCCTGTTCCCCGCTTCTCGTGTCCTTCGAGGACCGCCGTTCCCCATGGTCAGGTCCTCGGGCAGATCCTAGTGGTTGCCCGTGGCATGAAAAGACGCGGTGAAGGACGGGACTATAGGACATAGGGCTCGCGTGATCACAATGGGACGCCACGCTTCACACAGACGTACGGCAACAACGCGGGCCATATATCGACATATCGCCTAGAGCGCTCCAGTTAGGTCGGGTTGCGCGAGTTGAGCACGGCGCCGCCCTCCTCTGTCGTGGACGCGCACGAAGTGGAGCGTCCGCACGACCCCCACGCAGTCGTCACTCCCGGGTTCTGGCCATCGCCCCCGCGCCGCGGGAACCGGTCGACGTCCCGACGTGTACGAGTTCCGCCATCCGCCATTCCTTCCTACCGGAGAAACACTAGGGTCACCGCCAGGCACGTGGGCAAGCCGACGTGGGCAGCAACCGGGGGGAACAATGACGAACACCACCGAGACCGACACGAACGTCCGCGGACTGTTCGACGACTTCGGAGCCTTCCGCACTCCGACGACTGCGGATTTCGGCTCGGTGCTGACGAATGGCCTTGTCACCCCGGACGCCAACGTCCTGCTTAATCTCTACCGCTACACCGAGCAGGCCCGTGCCGATCTTCTGACGGCGCTCGGCGCCCTGGGTGATCGTTTATGGATTCCCCACCAGGTCCTGGTGGAGTTCTGGCGGAACCGGGAGACCACCATCTCCGAGGCACGGTCGACCAGCGCCAAGGCCGCCCAGGAGATGAGCGGTCACTCGGTGCAAGCGGTACAAACGCTGCGCACCTGGGCCAACCGGGTCGCTTTGAGCGATGACGACTTCGAAGACCTCCACGATCGGTTGAGCGAGGTCTTCGAAGAAGTCCGAAAGAAGATCAATGAGGTTGGTGAGGGCGAGTGGCAGCACATCGGTCACGACACGAGTACCGATCCGGTGATCGCCAAGCTGGAGCCGGCACTGACCGGCAGGGTGGGGCCTTCCTTCTCCCCGGAGGACCGCGCCGCGTTGACCGCGTTAGGTCAGAAGCGTGTCGACCAGCGCGTGCCACCCGGCTACATGGACGCCAAGAAGGACGGCAACGGGGCGGTCGGTGACTTCTTCGTCTGGGAACAGTTACTGCGAGAGGCATCCCGCCGCCAGTGCGATGTCCTGTTCGTGACCGCGGACGCGAAAGAAGACTGGTGGCGCAAGGAGCGGGGCCACAACCGGGGCCCGCGACCGGAGTTGACGGCGGAGCTACGGGCACGTGGCGGAGGCCGCCTTTACCTGCTGTCGCCGAAGCAGTTCCTGGAAGTCGCCGCCCCCGTACTGCGACTCAGTCTTCAGGCTGGTTCCGTCGAGGACATCGCGCGAGTCGAGCGCATTGAAGCAGGCGTCACCTATGGCGGATGGACCGTCGAGGCCCTCGAGGCTCTGTTCCACGGGCTGGAGTACGAGGGTTACACCAACCGTGTGGAGGTCATCCGCTACGCGGCAGCCATGGGCGGTCATGCGGAACCGGAAGCGGTCTACGACCTCTGTGACTACGACGACGATCGAACGCTAAGAGGCTTCACCAAGCCGATCACTCGGATCAGCCGCAAGCTGCAGAAGCAAGGGCTGATCCCGGACTCAGCGGTTCCTGTTCTCACGGCTGAGTACAAGAACGGTCCGGGCCGCACGTCCGGCTTCAGAGTCCACCCTCTCCTCGCTCCCCTCATCAACGATGCGGAGAACGACGACGAGGACTCGTGATGCAACGCCGGTGCGCGGCGCGCAGGCTCTCCCGAAGGGCTGTCAAACCCAAGCCCCGGCTCGGCCGCAGCCGAGCCGGGAACCGCTCGCCAACCCCATCCCGGCAGTGGCTGAAAAGGCGTGATCTCGTATTGATGGTCCACTACCGTTGATCTCGCTGCGCACCTTCCCGGAGGGTACGTCGGCGGTGTTTCGGATGCCGGTTCCCGGCTGTGACTGACGAGTGGTTTCCGCTGTGTGTCGCACGCGGCGTGACCGCGGATGCCCGGAAGGGCGGTCCCGCCATTCCCAGGTCACGCCAAGGAGTGGACATCCATGAACCCCGTTGAGTACAAGCCTGCACGTCGTCACCGGCTTCGCGAGATCCTGGTCGACGTCGCCGCGGGTGTCGTCACCCAGCTCGTGGTGACGGCCCTGGTGGCGGCAGCGCGCCTGTTCCTCTGAGCAGGCCTGTGGCGGGCCCGGAGAGCCCGCCACTCCGCATGCAGGCGGCGCGCGTCAGAACAGGTAAAGCTCGGGCGAGTGCGGGCCCGTGCTCTGCCGCCTCCTTCGGGAACCCCGCCCGCGACGCGGCCGGGGCAGGTGCGGCACGCGTGCCTCCTCCGGCAGGTTCTCCCAGGTGGGGCGCAACCCGTGGACCTGGGCCTCGCCTACCAGTTCCTTCAAATAGTTCCGGGTTTCCTCGTCCGTGGAGTAGAGCACCGTCGCCCGGCTCGCCCGGGTCATCAGCACGTGGTAGGCGTGGCGGACCAGCCGGGCGAACTCCTCGTCGTCGACGCTTCCGGCCTTCACCTTGGGGTCGAACGAACCCGGAACGGCGACGCGTTTGACGCCCGACTCCGGGTCCTTCCGCTCCTTGCCGCGACGGAACACCCACCGATTGCCCCGGCGCACCATGTCCTCACCCATGATCACGCCACACCAGTCCCACTCGAGGCCCTGGGACGTGTACACGCAGCCGATCTGATCAAGCCCCTTCTCGTGCACGGCCCAGATCCTGCACGGCGGCACCCCGTCCTCGCAGAAGGCGTCGCTGTCCGCGTTCCAGGGCCTGTGCCAGCCCCCGATCCGCACGTCGGCCTCCAGCCTCCTCTCCTTGCCGATCGGCTTCGTCCACGGCCAGCAGTACCCCGCGACGAGGCGGGCGGACGCTCCGGCGAGCGCCTCGGTGCGGATGATCCGTTCAAGTTCCTCCGGGCTGTCCGCCACCTCGACGTGCATCAAGCCGTCCGGCGTCCACTGCTCCGGCTCCCCGTCCGTCACCCCGAGCATGGCCCGCACCCAGCGGATGTAGGCGTCGCTGCCTCCGCAACGGAACTGTTCCCGGAGCTCGTACCTGACAAGAGTGGCGTCGTACCGCTGCGCCGCGTCCTCGATCAGTTCGACGGTGCCGACCTCGTGAGGTCGCACGGTCTGGCCCTCGTCGAGGAAGAACACGGTCAGACGGGACGCGTCGAGGAGTTCGTCGACCTGGGGCTTGGTGCCCTGGTGTTCGGGTTTCCAGAAGCGGTTGGTCGAGCGTTCCCGCAGGCGGTGCGCCTCGTCGCAGATCAGCACGTCCAGGGGCGGGTCCGGAGGGGTGACGAAGTTGCTGAAGTAGGTGAAGCTCTCCCGGAACTCCCGGTTCCCGTACCCGACGTGCTCCTGGATCGCGCCGTTGAAGGCCCGGCTGCCGCTGGCGTACTTGACCGTGTGGCCGCCCGCCTCCAGCTCCGCCTTGATCTGGAGGCCGATGGCGCTCTTCCCCGTACCGGCACCGCCGGTCACCAGGAAGGTCACGCGCCGCTCGTCCGACAGGAGGGCGGGGCGCTGCGGATCAGGGAGAATCTTGGCCGCGGTGTCCAGGATCTGCTCGGCGACCTTCTTCTGCCGACCGCGCAAGGTGAAGACCGTGTCCTCCCCGCGGGAGCGGATCATGGCGTCGAGCAGAGGTGTATTGCGTAAGCCCATGTTCTGCAGCATTATCTCGGCCGCGGAAGCGCCCCCTTCGTCGGCGAAGTGCTCACGGAGGTCGGAAATCAGCTGCTCGCGCCGGTCGTTCGTGTAGACGACGGCGTAGTAGCCGGTCGGAGCGTCCACGTCGACCAGGGGCCGGACGGAAGCGTCGGTGGCGTTGTGCAGGTAGGCGAACCCGCCGCATTCGAAGTCCATTCCGTGCAGCGGTCCCCTGCCGCCCGTGAACGCCTCGTAATACTCGCGCAACTGCAGCGCGGGGTGCTTCTTCCTGCCCATCCCCGGTACGTGGACCAGTTCCGCGGTGGCTCGCTCCACCCTGGTCACCGTCGACCAGCGCTTCAGCTCGACCAGTTGGACGGACAGCCGCCTGTCGTCGGGGTGATGGCCCACGAGAACGACGTCGATGAGCCTGGGGCCGCCGGGGCGGTCGGCCTCGTCGAGGGTGGCGGCGCACTCGACGATCATCTCCACGTTTCCGCGGCCGGCGGCGACCAGGTCCTCCGCGAGGTGCACGAGGCTCTCGGCCCACGCGGACCGTTCCGACAGCGATGCGTCGGCGCCTCGGAAGTGCCGCCATCGAGCGGCCAAGTGCGGCACCATACGGCGCCTTGAGTTCAAGGTCAGCAGATCCTGTGCTGCCAGCCGCAGCAGGAGCATGGACACGAGGTGGGTCCCCCAGAGCACGAGTGATCGTGCGGGTGGGGGCATGTCCTCGTGAAGAAGCCCGTCGGGCCGCAAGCAGTACTCGGGATCTTAGGGAGACCAGCCGCCCTACGGACGACGATGCGGCGGTGGGCGACGCGAAGCGTAGCCATCATGGCCGGATCACGTTCCCCGTGGCGTAGGCGGGTCCCAGCTCAGACCGTGGCAACGTGCTGATCCAGTCGGCCGCCCGCCAACTCCCGCAGCTTCTCGCGCGTCTCCGGGTCCGTCGAGTACACCATCGTGCCGACCATGCCCCGGGTCAGCAGCACCTTGTAGGTGTTGCGGATCAGGCGGTCCACGTCGGCGTCCGGGGTGGACTTCTTGAAGACCGGGTCCTTGGAGGCGGTACGGTTTGTGACCCAGCGGTCGCCGCGCCACAGCAGGTCGGGGCCGATGATGACGCCGGACCAGTCGTATTCGAAGCCCTGCGCGGTGTAGACGCAACCGACCTGCCCGAAACCGGCGGGGTCGGTGGCCCACAGCGCCGCCGGGGGCGCACCCGAGACCGAGCGGTCGCCGCGCAGGTTCCAGGGACGGGCCCAGTCACCGATGACGACGTCCAGCGGGAGCGGGTGACCTGGCTTCGGTTCCGGGGACCAACGCCAGCAGTAGCCGGCGGACATGCGGGCGCCGTAGCCCTCCGCCCGCCGGGCCTCGAGGAACGCTTCCATCTCCTGCGGGCTGTCGGCGACCAGCAGTTGCATGCGGTCGTCGGGCTCCCAGACGACCGGCCCGCCGGGTTCGAGGTCGAGAAGCCGGACGACCCAGCGCAGGTAAGCGTCGCTGCCACCGCAGCGGAACTGGCTCTCCAGCGGAACGACGTGGCAGGGGATGTCCCGTTTGGCCGCTGCCGCCTTGATGTCGGCGACAGTGCCCATCTCGCCCGGCCGTACCACCTGGTGCTCGTCCAGCAGGAAGACAGGAACGTGGGCGACGTCGATGAGTTCGTCGATCTGGGCCTTGCCGGTCCGGTGCTCGGCACGCGTGTAGCGGTTCGCCGACGTCTCCCGGATGCGGTGGGCCTCGTCGCAGACCAGGACGTCCAGGCTGTTCTTCTCGGTGGTCATGAAGCTGTTGAAGTACTTGAAGAGGTCCTGCACCTCCCGCTTGCGGGAGCCGGCGACCTTCCTCATCGTCTTGGTGAACGACTGAGAGCCGGTGGCGTGCAGGGCTGGCATCCCCCGGCGGTACAGCTCGCCGAGCACTTGGAGAGCAATCACGCTCTTGCCGGTGCCCGGGCCGCCGGTCACGACGACGATCTCCTTGCGGTCGGCGCGCTTAGCCTTCTCCACCGCATTGAGCACCATGCGGTAGGCGACTTGCTGCTCGTCGAGGAGCACGAACTGCTGGCGTTCGCGCACCTCCTCGGCGGCCACTGACATGAGTTGCTTCGACGGCACCGTGGCGCCCGAGAGCAGTTCGTCCGCCGCCCGGGCACCGGAATGCCTGTCGCTCAGCTTCGCACGGAGGTGGTCGAGGAATTCGCCGCGCCGTTGCCCCGTGAACAACAGTCCCCGGCCGTCGCGCTCGATCTCCCGCAGGCCAGCGACACCGAACTCGGTGGCATTGTGCAGGAACGCCACTCCGCTGACCCTGTGCCCGTGTTCGGCGACCGCTCCGTTGAAGTTGACCAGGTAGTCACAGTAGCGGCGGACCTGCTCGATGGGGTTGAGGACGGGGTGGGCGTAGCGCTCGACGTGGCACAGCGTGGGATCGTCCTCGTGGGGCACGACCTCGCTCCACTGCTTCAGTTCCACCACGACATACGACGGCTCCCCGGTGGAGGGGTGCACGCCCGCGAGGACGACGTCGGCACGCTTGCTGTTCAGCGGGAGGGCATACTCCAACATCATTTCCACGTCGCCCAGGCCCGCGTCGTTGAGCGCGGCGGCCAGGACGGGAATGCTGCGCTCCCAGGAGCGCGCCTCCGAGGTGCCGGGCCGGTAGCCGTGCATGTGGACGAACTGGTCGGTGAGGTGCAGGAACAGCGAACCGTCGAACGCCATGACGGCGACCGTTTTCGCGGACGCGCGGAACAGCAAGAACTTCCCCCCAGGCAGCACGAAGTGACTCGTGCGGGTGGGGGCATGTCCTTCGAAACTCCACGGGGGTGGAGCGGAAGCCCGTCGGGCCGCGTTGACGACGGGGACGAGGTTACCCGGCACCACCGGGAGCGGTGCAGTGCCCCCGACCGAGGAACGGCGTCTGTGCACGTCCCGGCGGGCCGGCCTTGACGCATGCTGCAGGGCCGGACTTGCGGGAACGCTACCCATCGGCCAGGCCCCCTTACGAGCCGGACTCAACGACGTCCTGCGTGCCGAGGACCGCGAGCAGATCGAGCAGGTCCGCGCTGTCGGTGCCCAGGGCCGGGGTGAACCACAGCAGGCGCTGTCGGCCGTCCTCGCTGAACAGGTTGAGGCAGTTGACCTCGACGACCCCGAGGGCGGGGTGGCGGATCCGCTTGCGGTCGTCGCGGCGGAACGCCACGTCGTGGTCGGCCCAGAGGGCGGCGAACTCTGGCGAGACCCGAAGCAGGGTGCGGATCATCGAGGCGGCCTCGGTGTCCTTGGCGTCCCTGCGGGCAGCGGCCGCGCGAAGGTCCGCGACGAACGCCCGCGACTGGGTCGCGTGGTCGGCCTCCGGGTAGAGCAGGCGCGCTTCGGGCTCGGTGAACCACCGGTGGACGAAGCTCGCGCGGGGCCCCCGAAATCCCGACTGGTCGCCGAGCAACGCCACCGCGCGCGGATTCTGCACCAGCGTGACGTGGAGGTCGGTGATGACCTGCGCGGGAGTGGACGGCATCCGCTGGAGCAGGTCGAGCATGCCGGGATGGACGTGCGAGGCCGCGGTGCCCGGGGCGGGGATGGGGCGGTCCGCCAAGCGGTAGAGGTTGTCGCGCTCGTCGGCGGTCAGCCGCAGTGCCCGGGCCAGAGCGGCGATCATCTGTTCGGAGGGCTGGGAGCCCGCCCCGCGTTCGAGCTCGTTGTAGTAGTCCACCGATGCCCCGGCGAGCTGCGCCACCTCCTCCCGGCGCAGCCCGGGCACCCGGCGCCGCGGCCCGGCAGGGAGACCCACGTCGGCCGGCCAGATGCGGCTTCGCCGCGACCGCAGGAACGTCCCGAGCTCGGTGTACTTCGCAGAACCCATGTGCACCATTCTGTGTCCGGCCGGGGCGCCGCCCCAGGGGATGGCATCCCCTGGTTGTGCGGGCCGGGACCGCGCACCGTGGAGGCATGACTACGAATGACAGTCTCCTCACACCGGACCCCGAGCGGGTTGCCCTCGTCACCGGCGGATCGCGTGGCATCGGCCGCGCGGTGTCGCTCCAGCTGGCCCGCGACGGTTTGGCGGTGGTGGTGAACTACACCAGGGACGTGGCCTCGGCCGAGGAGACCGTGAAGGCGATCACCTCCGACGGCGGGAGGGCGATCGCCGCACGGGCGGACGTGGCGGACGAGCACGCGGTCGCCGCACTGTTCGACCGGGCGGAGCGGGAGTTCGGCGGCGTGGACGTCGTGGTGAACGCCGTCGGCCGCCTCGTCCTGTCGCCCATCGCCGACCTCGATCTGGCCGCCCTCGACGCGACGCACCGCACCAACATCCGCGGCGCCTTCGTGGTGGCCCAGCAGGCCGCGCGGCGACTGCGGCCCGGCGGGTCCTTCCTGGGCGTGTCGACCTCCGTGGTCGGAGCACAGTTCCCCGCCTACGGCGCGTACGTGGCGGGCAAGGCCGCCGTCGAGTCGATGACCCTGATCCTCGCCCGCGAGCTGCGCGGCCGGGACATCACGGTGAACACCGTAGCCCCCGGCCCCACGGCCACCGACCTGTTCCTCGACGGCAAGACGCCGGAGGAGATCGACCGGCTCGCGAAGACCCCGCCGCTGGAGCGGCTGGGCACCCCGGAGGACATCGCCCGGGTCGCCGCCTTCCTCACCAGCCCGGCGGGGCACTGGGTGAACGGCCAGGTCCTGCGGGCCAACGGCGGAATGGTCTGAGCCTCCCGCCGGTCGCCCTGCCGGTCACCCGGGACGTGCCGGCCACCTGGGAGACGTCCCTACGGTGCCCGTATCGCGTCCGCCGCTTCCTACAGAGCTCTCAAGGAGTACCACTCATGCCTTTCGCCCACTTCAAGGTCCCCGCGGACACCCTCGGCCCCGACGACAAGAAGAAGATCGTCGAGCGCACCACCGATCTCTACGCGGAGATCTACGGTGAGCGCGCCCGCGCCACCACCGTGGTGCTCGTCGACGAGGTCGCCGACGGAGGCTGGGGCGTAGGCGGTCACGTTCTCACGGCCGCCCTGCTCAACAGCGACGCCTGACCCGCGGCCGCCGACGGGCACGGGACCCTACCCGCGCCCGCCGGCGCCGTACCAGCCGGCGCCACACGCTCACGCCGCCTTCCGCACCCGCTCCCCATGCCCCCGGATGATGTCCGCGTACCGGTGCCCCGACCCCTTGATCGTGCGCGCCTGCGTGGCGTAGTCGACGTGGACCAGCCCGAAGCGCTTGTCGTAGCCGTACGCCCACTCGAAGTTGTCGAGCAGGGACCAGGCGAAGTAGCCGGCCAGCGGCGCGCCCTTGCGGGCGGCGGAGGCGCAGGCGGCGATGTGCCGGGTCAGGTAGTCCTGGCGCTCGGGGTCGTCGACCGTGCCGTCGGGACGGACAACGTCGGGGAACGCGGAGCCGTTCTCGGTGACGTAGAGCCTGCGGGCGCCGTACTCGTCGGTGAGACGCAACAGGAGGTCCTCGATGCCGGTCGGGTCGATCTCCCAGTCCATGCCGGTGCGCGGCACGCCGTCGCGGCGGACGGCCGCGGCGTAGGGGGCGGGTCCGTCCGGGTCGGTGGCGACCACCTGCGGGAAGTAATAGTTCAGGCCGAGCCAGTCGAGCGGGGCCGCGATGGTCTCGAGGTCGCCGGGCCGTTCGGGGAGGTCGACGCCGTAGACCTCGCGCATGTCGGCGGGAAAGCCGCGGCCGTGGATCGGGTCGAGCCACCAGCGGTTGGTGTGGCCGTCCATGCGGACGGCGGCGGCGCGGTCCTGGGCGCTGTCGCTCGCCGGGTGGATGGTGGAGAGGTTGTTGACGATGCCGACCTGGGCGTCGGGGGCGGCGGCGCGGATGGCGCGGGCGGCGAGGCCGTGGGCGAGGAGCAGGTGGTAGGAGGCGCGGACGGCGGCCGTCAGGTCGGTCCAGCCGGGGGCCATCTTGCCCTCGAGGTGACCGATCCAGGCGGAGCACAGGGGTTCGTTGAGGGTGGCCCAGTGGTGGACGCGGTCGCCGAGGCGTTCGGCGACGGCGGAGGCGTAGGCGGCGAAGTGCTCGGCGGTGTCGCGCTCGGGCCAGCCGCCGCGGTCCTGGAGGGTCTGGGGCAGGTCCCAGTGGTAGAGAGTGACGGACGGGGTGATGCCGGCTTCGAGAAGCCCGTCGACGAGCCGGTCGTAGAAGGCGAGGCCCTTGGCGTTGACCGGGCCGTCGCCGCCGGGCACGACACGCGGCCAGGCGGCGGACAGCCGGTAGGCGTTGGCGCCGAGGCGGCTCATCAGGGCGATGTCCTCGCGCCAGCGGTGGTAGTGGTCGCAGGCCACGTCGCCGTGGTCGTCGTTGTCGATGCGGCCGGGGGTGTGCGAGAAGGTGTCCCAGATCGACGGAGAACGGCCGTCCTCCGCCACGGCGCCCTCGATCTGGTAGGCCGAGGTGGCCGTGCCCCACAGGAAGTCGTCGGGGAGGGCGGCGTAGTCGATGGTCACGGAGGTCCCTTCGGGGCGGGGGGCGGTCACTTGACGGCGCCTGCCGTCAGGCCGGCGACGAGGTAGCGCTGGAGGAGCAGGAACCCGGCGACCACGGGGACGCTCACCACGAGGGAGGCGGCCATGATCTGGTTCCAGTACACGTCGTTGAGGGTGGAGTAACCCTGGAGGCCGACCGCCAGGGTGCGCGTGGTGTCGTTGGTCATCACCGAGGCGAAGAGGACCTCGCCCCAGGCGGTCATGAAGGCGTAGACGGCGACGGCGACGATGCCGGGCACGGCGGCCGGGACGACGACGCGGAACAGCGCGCCGAGCGGGCCGCAGCCGTCCACGAGCGCGGCCTCGTCCAGGTCGCGCGGCACGGAGTCGAAGTAGCCGATCAGCATCCAGATGGAGAACGGCAGCGAGAAGGTCAGGTACGTCAGGATCAGGCCGCCGCGGGAGCCGAACAGGGCGATGCCGGTGGCGTTGCCGATGTTGACGTAGATGAGGAACAGCGGGAGCAGGAACAGGATGCCGGGGAACATCTGCGTCGACAGGACGGTCACCGTGAAGACGCGCTTGCCGCGGAACGCGTAGCGGCTGACGGCGTACGCGGAGAAGACGGCGATGACGACCGAGCAGACGGTGGCGGCGCCCGCCACGATCAGCGAGTTCACGAAGTAGCGGCCGAGCGGCACGGTGGACCAGATGTCGATGTACGGGCGGATCGTCAGCTCGGTCGGCAGCCAGCGGAACGAGCCGGTGACGTCGGCGAGCGGCTTCAGCGAGCTGGACAGCATGACGTACACCGGGATCAGCACGAAGCCGGTGAGGAGGGTCAGGAAGATCCGCCGTGACCACAGGAACGTGCGGGGCGGAGCCATCGGGGACCGGGGCGTGCTCACTGGGCGGTCCTCCGTCCGCGAGAGGTGAGGGCGAGGTAGACGCCCGTGACGACGAGCAGGAACAGCAGGAGCAGCACCGACATCGCGGAGCCCGTGCCGAAGTTCCAGGTGACGAAGGACGCCTGGTAGATGTGCACGGAGATCAGGTCGGCGGCCTCGGGCGCGCTCTTGCCGAAGAGGACGTACGGGGTGTTGAAGTCGTTGAACGTCCACAGGAACAGGACGAGGACCAGCACCTGGTTGACCGGGCGGAGCGACGGCAGGGTGATGCGGCGGAGCTGCTGGACCATGCCGGCGCCGTCGAGGGCGGCGGCCTCGTACAGCTCGCGGGGGATGTTCTGCAGTCCGGCCATGACGATGAGGAAGGCGAACGGCCAGCCCTTCCACACCGACACGGTGAGCAGGGCGACGAAGCTGTTGTCGCCGATGAGCCAGAAGGAGGGCTTGTCGGTGAGGCCGAGCTGGTCGTGCAGGACGTGGTTCACCAGGCCGTTGTCGTGCTGGAACATGAACACCCAGGTGATGACGGCCGCGTAGACGGGCAGCGCGTACGGCACCAGGAACAGGGCGCGCAGCAGGCCGCGGCCGCGGAAGGTGTCCTGCATGAACACGGCGGCGGCGGTGCCGATCAGCCAGCACAGGCCGACGGACAGCACGGTGAAGGCGACCGTGACGAGGAACGAGTGGAGGAGGGCCTTGCCGACGGGGGCGTCGAAGTCGACGGACACGGTGTAGTTGTCGAGGCCGGCCCAGGGGGCGGTGCTCCAGTCACGGATGTAGAACTGGGTGAGTTCCTTGAAGCTCATCACGATGCCGATGACCATCGGCACCAGGTGAACGAGGAGTTCGAGGAGCAGCGCGGGCAGGAGCAGCAGGTAGGGCAGTCCGACGCGGCGGAGCCGCCCGGTGCGGCGGCGGGGGCCGCGCGCCGTACCGGGGGAGCTCTTCCGCACGGTGGCCTCCGCTGCGGGGGCGGTGGCGGTCATGGCGGTGTGGGGACTCACTTCGTGGGCATCTGCTGCTGCGCCTTGGTGAGCGCGGCCTTCACCGAGTCGGTGGTGACCGGGCGTCCGGCGGCGGCGTCGGCGAACAGTTCCTTGACGGCGGTGCCGACGGCGGTCTCGAACTGGGACTCGTCGGGCACCTGCGGCAGGGCGACGGCGCTCTTGGCGAGGGTGTCCTTCAGCACGGCGTTGGCGGGGGTGTTGAAGGCGGCGTCGGCCTGGGCGGCCTTGACCGGCGGTATGGAGCTGTAGGCGGTGTTGAGGATCTTCTGCTCGGCGTCGCTGGTCATGAACTTCACGAACTCGGTGGCGCCGTCGAGGTTGTCGGTGTTCTTGAAGACGGCGAGGTTGATGCCGGCGACCATCGAGTTGACCTGCCGGCCGGCGCCGGGGGTGCCGGACTGCACGGGCACGGGGGCGATGCCGTAGGCGTCCTCGCTCATGCCCTGGGACGTGAGGTTGGCGGAGGCGGACTGCCACAGCAGCATGCCGGTCCTGCCCTTGGCGAAGTCGCTGACCGACTGGTTCTGGGCGTACTCGGCGTTGCCCGGGGCGATGATCTTGTCCTTGGCCATCAGGTCGACGTACTGCTTGACCGCGGCGACGGCGCCGTCGCTGGTGAAGTCGGGCGTGCCGTCGGCGGTGAAGAAGCCGGCGCCGTGCTGCTTGGCGAAGACGTAGGCGTGGTGGACGTTCTCGGAAGGGTTCGAACCCTCCATGGCTGTGCCCCACTTGCCGTCCTTGGACAGCTTCTTGCCCGCGGCGACGAAGTCGTCCCAGGTGGCGGGCGGGGCGTCGATGCCGGCGTCGGCGAACATCTGCTTGTTGTAGTAGAGCGCGTACGCCATGGAGTAGAGAGGGACGGCGGCCGGGGGCTGTCCCTCGGCGCCGGTGGAGCCGAGCGCCGAGTCGACGAAGCGGTCCTTGCCGCCGATCTTCTCGAACTGCGCGTCGTCCCACGGCAGGAGACCGCCGGTCGCCTGGAGGGAGGCGGACCAGGTGTTGCCGATGTTCAGCACGTCCGGGCCCTGGCCGGACGTGGTGGCGGTGAGGATCCGGTTGAGCAGGTCGGACCAGGGCACGACCTCCAGCTTGACCTTGATGCCGGTCTGCTTCTCGAACTTGTCGAGCTCCGGCTGGAGGACCTTCTTGTCGACCTCGATGCTGGCCCCCTGGTTCGACGCCCAGTAGGTCAGTTCCTTCGGCGAGTCGTTGGACCCGCCACCGGTGCTCGAACCGCCTCCGCAGGCCGTGGCGGCGAGTGCGAGAGACAGCATGACGGCGCCTGTGGCCGCGGCTCGGATGCTGCGCATGGCTCCTGGTCCCTTTCCGGGAAGGTCGAATGTCCCGGGGAGGACCCGGGGCAGCGCCTCACGGCTTAATTTAGGACGTGAGTTAAACCTCTGGCCGAACCCGCGTCAAGGGTTCCGACGGACTCGCTCGACTCTTGCCGCATGTCTTGACTCATCCGTTGCGGAGATGAACCATTCGGCGCGAGAGAGCGCTCTCACCTCCCCTGCCGCTTTCACTTCCTGAACCGGGAGAGCCGCCCCATGACGTCACCGTCCGTTCCCTCCTCCACACCGCCCTCCGCCGTCGGCCGCCGGGCCGTGCTCGGCGCCGCGGCGGCCGTGCCCGTGCTGGCCGGCCTGTCCGGGACGGCGTCCGCCGCGCCGGCCGCGCGCAGAAAGCCCCCGCGTCTCAAGGGGGGTGGCGACCTCGGCCCCAACGTGATCGTCTTCGACCCGTCCACGCCGGGCATCCAGACCACGCTGGACGAGGTGTTCACCCGGCAGGAGGAGGACCAGTTCGGCCCCGGCCGCTACCAGTTCTTCTTCAAGCCCGGCACCTACCAGGGTCTGAACGCCCAGTTGGGCTTCTACATGTCCGTCTCCGGCCTGGGCCTGTCCCCCGACGACACCACCATCCACGGTGACGTGACGGTCGACGCCGGCTGGTTCGACGGCAACGCCACGCAGAACTTCTGGCGTTCGGCGGAGAACCTGGCCCTCGTCCCGGCCAACGGCACCAACCGCTGGGCGGTCGCCCAGGCCGCGCCGTTCCGCCGGATGCACGTACGCGGCGACCTCAACCTCGCCTCGTCGACGTACGGCTGGGCGAGCGGCGGCTACATCGCGGACAGCCGGATCGACGGCACGGTCGGCCCCTACTCGCAGCAGCAGTGGTACACCCGGGAGAGCGCGGTCGGCGGCTGGACCAACGCCGTGTGGAACATGGTGTTCTCCGGTGTCGAGGGCGCCCCCGCGCAGAGCTTCCCCGATCCTCCGTACACCACGCTCGACACGACACCGGTCTCCCGCGAGAAGCCTTTCCTGTACCTCGACGGGGAGCGGTACCGCGTCTTCCTGCCCGCGCTGCGGAGAAACGCGCGCGGCGTCACCTGGGGCAACGGCACCCCGCGCGGCACCTCGCTGCCGCTGGAGCGCTTCTACGTCGCCAGGCCGGGCGACTCGGCGGCCACCCTCAACCGGGCGCTCGAGCAGGGTCTGCACCTGCTGCTCACGCCCGGCATCTACCACGTCGACCAGCCGGTCCGGGTGAACCGGCCGAACACGGTCGTCCTGGGCCTCGGCTACGCCACCCTCGTCCCCGACAACGGCGTCACCGCCCTGAAGGTCGCCGACGTCGACGGCGTACGGCTGGCCGGCTTCCTGATCGACGCGGGAACGGTCAACTCCCCGGTGCTCCTGGAGGTCGGGCCGCGCGGCGCCTGCCGGAACCACGCCGCCAACCCCATCACCGTCCAGGACGTCTTCATCCGCGTCGGCGGCGCGGGCCCCGGCAAGGCCACCACCAGCATGGTGGTCAACGCCCGGCACACCATCGTCGACCACACCTGGGTCTGGCGCGCCGACCACGGCGAGGGCGTGGGCTGGGAGACCAACCGCTGCGACTACGGCGTCGTCGTCAACGGCGACGACATCCTCGCCACCGGCCTGTTCGTCGAGCACTTCAACAAGTACGACGTGCAGTGGAACGGCGAACGCGGCCGCACCATCTTCTTCCAGAACGAGAAGGCCTACGACGCCCCGAACCAGGCCGCGATCCAGAACGGCCCGCTCAAGGGGTACGCCGCCTACAAGGTCGGCGACCACGTCACCACCCACGAGGGCTGGGGCATGGGCAGCTACTGCTACTACAACGTCGACCCGACCATCGTCCAGCACCACGGCTTCGCCGCCCCGGAACGGCCCGGGGTGCGCTTCCACCACATCATGGTCATCTCGCTGAGCGGGCACGGGCAGTACGAGTGCGTCATCAACGACACGGGGGCGCCTACGTCGGGGACGAATACGGTGCCGTCGGTGGTGGTGTCGTATCCGTGAGGGCGTTCCGGCGGGGTTCGGGGGCGTGCTGAGGCGCGGATCGCGCGTTCCGGTCGGTGCGCGCTGAGCGCGGGTCCGGTGACGGTCCCTCCCCTGCTGAGTCGGGGAGGGACCGCCGGAGCGGTGACCGGGCCGGCGCGTTCGGCCGGTCAGCGGGTCACCGTCGGGCCCTTCGGCCGGAGCCGACGCCCGGACCGGCCACTGCACCGGCACGTACGGCCGGCCAGCCGGTCACCATCGGGCCCTTCGGCCGGAGCCGACGCCCGGACCGGCCACCGCACCGGCACGTACGGCCGGCCAGCCGGTCACCATCGGGCCCTTCGGCCGGAGCCGACGCCCGGACCGGCCACCGCACCGGCACGTACGGCCGGCCAGCCGGTCACCATCGGGCCCTTCGGCCGGAGCCGACGCCCGGACCGGCCACCGCACCGGCACGTACGGCCGGCCAGCCGGTCACCATCGGGCCCTTCGGCCGGAGCCGACGCCCGGACCGGCCACCGCACCGGCACGTACGGCCGGCCAGCCGGTCACCATCGGGCCCTTCGGCCGGAGCCGACGCCCGGACCGGCCACCGCACCGGCGCGTTCGGCCGGCCAGCCGGTCACCGCACCGGCGTCTCGGCCGGGGCCGGGGCGTGGCCGGTGGGACGGCTGGTGAACGTGCCGCGGCCCTGGGTGCGGCTGCGCAACCGGGTCGCGTAGCCGAAGAGTTCGGCCAGCGGCACGGTCGCCGTGACGACCGCCGCGCCCGCCCGGGTGGCCGAGCCGCTCACCCGGCCGCGGCGGGCCGCCAGGTCACCGAGTACGGCCCCGACCGCGTCCTGCGGGACGGTGACGGTGACCTCGGCGACCGGCTCGAGGAGCACCATCGCGCACGCCCGCAGGGCGTCCCGCAGACCGAGCCGGCCCGCGGTGCGGAACGCGGTGTCGGAGGAGTCCTTGACGTGTGTCGCACCGTCGGTGAGCGTCACCCGCAGGCCCGTCACCGGGTGTCCGCCGAGGGGGCCCTCGGCGAGCGCGTCCCGGCAGCCGGCCTCGACGGCACGGACGTACTCCTGCGGCACCCGCCCGCCGACGACGGTCGAGCGGAACTCGAAGCCCCGCTCGGGGTCGTCCAAAGGCTCCACATCGAGCACCACGTGCGCGAACTGCCCGGCACCGCCGTCCTGTTTGACGTTCCGGTACACGAACCCGGACACGCCCCGGCCGACGGTCTCCCGGTAACTCACCCTCGGACGGCCGACGTTGACGCCGAGTCCGTGGTCACGCCGGATGCGTTCCACCGCGACCTCCAGGTGCAGTTCGCCCATGCCGGACAGCACCGTCTGGCCCGTCTCGGCGTCGGTGCGCACGACCAGCGAGGGGTCCTCCTCGGCGAGCCGCGCCAGCGCCGACGCCAGACGGCCGGTGTCGGTGCCCCGCAGCGCCTCGACGGCGACCGAGACGACGGGCTCGGCGGTGCCGGGCGGCTCGAGCATCAGCGGGGCGTCCGGCGCGCACAGCGTGGCGCCGGCGCGGGCGCCCTTCAGACCGACCACGGCGACGATGTCACCGGCGACGGCACGGTCCAGGCGCGCGTGCCGGTCGGCGGCGACACGCAGGATGCGTCCGACGCGCTCGGCACGGCCGGCGGTGGCGTCCCACACGGTGTCCCCCTGTTCGATCGTTCCGGAATAGACGCGCAGGTAGGTGAGGCGCCCGGTGGCGGTGGCGTTCACCTTGAACGCGAGGGCGGCGAGCGGCGCCGCCGGGTCGGCGGGCCGTTCCTGTTCGGCGCCGTCGTGCGTGCCGCGCACCGGCGGCACGTCCAGGGGTGACGGCAGGTAGGCGAGGACGGCGTCCAGCAGCGGCTCGATCCCGCGGTTGCGGTAGGCGGAGCCGCACAGCACGACCACGGCCTCACCGCGTGCGGTCAGGTCCCGCAGGGCCGCCGTGAGCGTCCCGGTGCCGAGCGCGCCGGTGTCGCAGAACTCCTCCAGCGCGCCCGGGTGCAGTTC
Source organism: Streptomyces sp. P9-2 (assembly GCF_051903975.1). Classification (NCBI taxonomy): domain Bacteria; kingdom Bacillati; phylum Actinomycetota; class Actinomycetes; order Kitasatosporales; family Streptomycetaceae; genus Streptomyces; species Streptomyces sp. P9-2. Next base: position 5,842,282 of record NZ_CP192633.1, on the reverse strand, counting down.
CGCCACGGCCTCGTCCAGCAGCCGGCGTCGCCGTAGCGCCTCCTCGCGCAGGGCGTCCGGCACGGGTGCCGGATTGCGGGCCTCGCCGTCGTCGTCCCAGGTGAGGGCGCGCATGCCGAGCAGGTCGACGACGCCGGTGAAGGCGTCCTCGGCCCCGATCGGGAGCTGCACGGCCAGCGGCGCCGGATGCAGCCGCTCCCGGATGGAGGCGACGGCGGCGTCGAGGTCGGCGCCGGCCCGGTCCATCTTGTTGACGAACGCGATGCGCGGGACACCGTGCCGGTCGGCCTGCCGCCACACCGCCTCGCTCTGCGGCTCCACCCCGGCGACCGCGTCGAACACGGCGACCGCCCCGTCGAGGACGCGCAGGGAACGCTCGACCTCGTCGGCGAAGTCGACATGCCCCGGGGTGTCGATCAGGTTGATGCGGTGACCGTCCCAGGAGCAGGTCACGGCGGCGGAGAAGATGGTGATGCCCCGGTCGCGCTCCTGCGGGTCGAAGTCGGTGACGGTCGTGCCGTCGTGCACCTCGCCGCGCTTGTGGGTGGTGCCGGTGGCGTACAGGATCCGCTCGGTGACGGTGGTCTTGCCGGCGTCGACGTGGGCGAGGATCCCGAGGTTGCGGACGACGGCGAGGGTGTCGGTGGTGCGCATGGCCCGTGGCCTTTCGGATGGAACCGGAAAAGGGCAGCGCGATTCCCCCCGGCGCACGGCGCCGAGCACTCCCCGGCGAGAGGAGGGGTCGGGCGTGCGTCAGGGCAGCCGGTGCCGGCCGCGCAGCGGGCACCGGGCGGCCGGAGACACCAGGATCACCACGGACCGGCGGGACCGGGAACGGGGAGCGACGGCGACAGCGGTGTGGACACGCACGGCCGGACTCCCTCCCGGGTCGAATCTTGACTGCGCGCACCGCCGACAGGTGGCGGTGGGTGCCTGCCCGGCGAGTGTAGGGAGCCGGGCAGGCACGGGGCCACGCATTTTCCCCAGCAGGTCACAGCGAAGTCGTCTCACATCTTGGAACACCTTTCCTGAGACGTGAGACCTTCTGAGAATGTGGGGTGATCGTTCCCCGTGGAAAGACCGTGAAATGCCCGCACCAAGCACCAGTCCGGCCCCGACCCCCGTCAACTCGCGGTCGCGGGTCCTCATCGCCAGCCTCATCGGCACGACGATCGAGTTCTACGACTTCTACATCTACGCGACCGCCGCCGTACTGGTCTTCCCCACGCTCTTCTTCCCGAGCAGCGACCCCACCACGGCGCTGCTCTCGTCCTTCGCGGTGTTCGGCGCCGCGATGGTCGCCCGGCCGATCGGCGCGGTGGTCTTCGGCCACCTCGGCGACCGCCTCGGCCGCAAGGGAACGCTCGTGGCGTCCCTGCTCACCATGGGCATCGCCACGTTCCTCATCGGTGTGCTGCCGACGTACGCGCAGGCCGGCTGGGTGGCGACCGCGCTGCTGGTGCTGATGCGGCTGGCGCAGGGCTTCGCGCTCGGCGGCGAGTGGAGCGGCGCGGCGCTGGTCGCGACCGAGAACGCGCCGAAGGGCAAACGCGCCCTGTACGGAACGTTCCCGCAGCTGGGCGCCCCGCTGGGCTTCATCATCGGCAACGGCCTGTTCCTGGTCATCGGCGCGCTGCTGCCGTCCGCGGCCGGCGCGGACCCGTCACAGCCGTCGGAGGCCTTCCTGAACTGGGGCTGGCGCATCCCGTTCCTGTTCTCCGCGGTGATGGTCGCGATCGGCCTGTGGGTGCGGATGCGCCTGGTCGAGGCGCCGGTGTTCGCGAAGACGCGGGAGGCGGGCCTGGTGCGGAAGCTGCCGCTGGCCACGGTCTTCCGTAACCACTGGAAGCAGCTGATCCTCGGCACGTTCTTCATGCTGGCGACGTATGTGCTCTTCTACCTGATGACCACGTTCTCGCTGAGCTACGGCCGCACGGCGGAGGACGCGGCGGTGCCGGGTCTGGGCTACGAGTACACGACGTTCGTGCTGATGATGATCTTCGGTGTGCTGTTCTTCGCGGCGTTCACCCTGATCTCCGGCCCGCTGGCGGACCGCTACGGCCGGCGCGCCACGCTGATCGCGGTCACGGCCGGGATCCTGGTCTTCGGCCTGGTCTGGGTGCCGCTGATCGGCCTGGGCACGGTGGGTGTGGTGCTGTGGCTGGTGTTCGGCTTCACCCTGATGGGCATGACGTTCGGCCCGATGGGCGCGCTGCTGCCGGAACTGTTCCCGACGAGCGTGCGCTACACGGGCTCCGGCATCTCCTACAACGTCAGCTCGATCCTCGGCGCGGCCGTGGCCCCGTTCATCGCGGTGGCCCTGTGGGAGGCCGGCGACGGCTCCCCGTGGCTGGTCGGCGTCTACCTGTCCTCGATGGCCCTGCTGACGCTGGTGGCGCTGCTGATCGGGCGGGAGACGAAGGATGTGGGGCTGGAGGAAGGGGAGGCTGCGGAGCCTCTGGCCGCTGAGAAGGCCACGGTGACCGCCGCCTCCTGAGGCCCACCGGGACTCGCCGAGGCCCTCCGAGGCCCTCGAACCGCTGAGGCCCTCCGCGTCCGTCGATCGGACGCGGAGGGCCTTTTCGTGCTCGTACTCCGTGCCAGGGGTGACGAACCCGCAGCTCAACGCCTTTGTCAGTGCCCCGCCCTAAGGTGAAGCCATCATCTGGACGGACCAGAATCCATCCCGGCGTTCGCGCCGTGGGTGGACACGTCCGCCTGCGGAAAAGGGCGTTGGGGAGCTCCCCCGGCGGCCCGAGGGGGAAAGGGATGGACGCGATGAGCGCCACGGTGAAGGACCGGCTGAAGAAGCACTTCGTGAACCACGTCGCTCTCGTCATCGACAAGTCCGGTTCGATGCGGGGCCACTCGGAGCAGCTCGTGCGCGTCGTGGACGAGTTCGTGAAGGGGCTGGCGGAGGAGTCGGACCGGCTCGGGCACGAGACCCGGATCAGCCTCTACGCCTTCGACCACCTCGTCGAGAACCTGGTGTGGGACATGGACGTGAAGCATCTGCCGTCCATGCGGGGCCTGTACACCGTGGAGAACGGCGCGACGGCGCTGATCCAGGCGTCGGTCAAGGCGCTCGACGACCTCGGTCACATCTGGGAGGAGTACGGCGAGCACAGCTTCCTCCAGGTCGTCGTCACCGACGGCGAGGAGAACGCCTCCGGCGCCGACAGGACGGGTGCGCGGCACGACCTCATGCCCGACGGGCGTGCCGTCCTCGACGAGTGGCGGAGCCGGATCGCCGACAAGATGAACACCCTGCCCGACCACTGGACGTCGGCCATCATGGTGCCGAACTCCCTGGCCAAGCGCACTGCCCAGCAGTACGGCTTCCCGACGGGCAACATCTCGATCTGGGACGCCGACTCCGACCAGGGCGTCGAGGAGGCGATCGGCGCCGTCAAGACGGCCGCGACCAGGTTCCTGCGCGACCGCGAGCAGGGCGTGCGCGGCACGCGGAACCTCTTCGCGATGGGCCAGGACCTGAGCGCGACGGACGTGACGTCGAACCTCCAGGCCCTGGACGCCGGCAAGTACGTGCTGATCCCGGTCGACCAGCGCACGTCGATCCGCGACTTCGTCACCAGCGCCGGACATCCGTACAGGACGGGCTGCGCCTTCTACGAGCTGTCCAAGCGGGAGAAGGTGCAGGCGAACAAGCAGATAGCCGTGGCGGAGAAGGACCCGGCGACCGGCCGCATGACCGGCAAGGTCTTCACCGGCCCGGCCGCCCGCCAGCTCCTCGGCCTGCCCGCGACCGAGGTCACGGTGGCGCCGGGCAGCAACGACGCCTACACGGTGTTCGTCCAGTCGACCTCCGTGAACAGGAAGCTGGTCCCGGGGACCCGGCTCCTCGTCCTGCTCTAGCCTCGACCGGCGATCACATCTCTCGGAGGTCCTCCCTGGCCCTCGCTGCACGACTTCGCCATCCGGCAGCCCCTGCCGCGCCTCCTCCACGCCGAGCACGCGGACACGCTCGCCGCACCCGACGGGCATGTGGCGGGGCAGATCGGTCGCGGCGGATGGAGCGTTCCGCTGTCGTTCCGTCATCCGCAGCCGGGGCGCGCCTCACTGATCTCCGACAACCAGAAGCAGTTCGACCCCGTCGGCCTGATCGTCGAGGCGCTCGAGGAGGACGGGCGCGGCGGTGTCTCCTTCGTCGTGGAGGCGTCCTCCGCCCCGGTGACGTCCGGCTGCACCTCATCGGCGCCGGCTCTTCCACGGAGCAGGGCATCGCCACCGCACACCCCGGGATCGCTCCTCCTCGCCGACGGGGCGCTGCCCGAACCGGTGCGCCGCCTGCCCGATCCGACGCCGGACGCGGTACCGGCCGCGTCCGCGGACGCGGCTCTGCTGCGGCGCACGCTGAGCGAGCGGCTCCCGGACGCCACAGGGGCGACGGAGGAGGAGATCACGGCGGCCGAGGCGCGCCGGGGACCGCGCCTGCGAACCCTCGCCGTCCACCCCGGCACGCTCGCCGATCCTCGTGAGACAGTCCAGCTCATCCACCTCGACACCTGGAGCTGCCGCCCGCTGAGTGGCGTGTCCTCCTCGACGCCGGGGCCGTGCCCAAGGGACTCCTCGCCGCGGGCATCATCTCCCACGGCCGGCGGGACGACCCGCTGCGGACGATCGCCCTCGCCAACGAGATCCTCGCCCTGTACGGGCGGCCGCTGATCACCGACATCACGGTGCCGCAGCGAGCGGTCTCGTAAGGGACCTCATCGGTGAGGGCCGGCCCGGGGCCTACAGGATCTCGACGGCCCCCGGCGGGACCGGGCCCTCGCCCGCGTAGGAGTCGCCTCGTGGTGCGGTCGGGGCGTCGTCCTCCGCGACGGTCAGGGTGGGCCAGGGGGCGGCCAGGGTCGCGTCGTCCAGGGTGAGGCCGAGGTGGTCGAGGACGAGGGCCACCACGGGGGCCATTCCGGGGCCCTCGCGCTCGGCCATGGCTTCCCGAACCCTTTCCCGCCAAGGGCCCGGGTCCGCGGACGGGGGTTGGTCCAGGTCGGGTTCGAAGTTCTCCACGCACCGGCCGTCGCGCCAGTACTGGAAGACGGCGAGGCCGTCGGTGGACAGGACGCTGTAGGTCTCGGTGCCGCGGGACAGTGCGGTGAGGAGCTCGGGCCATGAGCCGATGACGCCGTCCTCCTCGACGCAGAACGTCCAGTCGCCGAGCCTCCCGGACCGCAGGAGCGACACCGCTCCGTCGGCGAACTGACCTGTGGGCAGGTCGGACGCGGCGTCCGCGTCGAGCGGGCGGGAACGGGCCGGGTCGGCGCCGTAGCGGGTGAACACCTCGGCGGGGTCCAGGTCCCGGGTGAAGGTGACGCACATCTGGTCGGCCGCCCAGTCGAACGCGTCCGTCGTCATGTTGCCTCCGATCTGCGAACCGGCGCCGTCCGCCGGATCGTGTCTGCCGGGCCCCCGCGCGGCACTGCGCGGGGGCCCGGTTCATCGTGCCCTGTTCAGGCGGTGAACTCGATGCGGAACGGGTCGTCCGTCACCAGACGCTGGTACTTGCGCAGGGAGCCGAGGACGCCGCCTGCGGAGCTGTTGGCGCGCTGGGTGATGTGCAGCCGCAGGCAGGTCTCCGTACCGGTGGCCGGGCGGTTGGCCCAGGTGGCGGGTGCGGACCACACGTTGTTGACGACCTGCGGGGTCAGTTCGGCGCACAGGGTGCCGTCCTGACCGCCCTCGCGGGTGCTGGCCGGCGGGAACTCGTCGCAGCTGTCCGCCCCGCGGGTGCTCGGGTACAGGTTGGTGAACGGGGTGCAGGTGGCGGCGCGGTTGGTCGTCGCCTGGGCCAGGTCGACGGCGTGCAGGACGTCGGTGCCGCGGCGCCGCATGATCTCCTCGTAGATCGGGACGACGATCCCGTACTTCGCGTGCGAGCGCGAATAGCTGAGGACGGGCAGGTCGTTGGTGGGGATGACGCAGCCGCGCAGCCGGGGCTGCTCGGCGTCGCAGCGGATCTCGCCGCCCGTGGGACTGGACCAGCTCGCGGTGGAGTCGATCGGGGTGGCGCCCGGCATCGTCACGTACATCGCGTAGTTGGTCCGGAAGGAGACGCGGGTCGTGCCCGTGGCGAGGGGGTCGCCGAGGTACTTGGTATTTCCGGTGACCTCCTGGCCGTACGCCAGCGTGGTGGCGTACCAGGGCTGCTTGGTCACCGGCGTGCAGCCGGTGCCGCAGCCGACCTGCATGCGCAGGGTGAGGCTGTGCACGTCACCGGTGACGCGGATCAGCTTGGCGGTGATCGTCTCGGTGAGGTTGAGGGACTTGTAGGAGGTGCTGAGGGTGGAGTTGACGGCTATCAGGCCGGACCCGATCTCCACGCCCTTCGCGTCGAGGAGCTTGTACGTGACCTCGGCGCCGTTCAGGCACATGCCGCCGGTGCGGCTCCAGGTCCAGGTGCCGGGATTGGTGACCTGGCAGGTGGGAGCCGGGGGTTCGGGGTCGTCGGCGTCGGGTTCGAACTCGGTGCCGAGGCCGTCGCCGGCCGGGTCGTCGGCGTCGTCCGCCGCGGCGGCCAGGCTGCGGGCGCCCGCGGTGCCTTCGCCGGCGTGAGAGGCCGGGTCACCCGCGGAAGTGGTGGTGTCCGGCGCGGACATCGTCTTGGCGCGGGACATGGTGCCCGCCTCGGCGGTGCCGCTCTTCACGCTCACGCACGCCGTGGCGGCCTCGGGCACCGACGGGTGCGTACCGGCGGGCACAGGGGTGCAGGACCTCGCGCCGGTGAAGGGTGCGGTCCGCAGGAGCGCCGCCGGGGCAGCGGGGTCGACCGGAGCGGGGCCGGAGGCGGGTGTCGCGGTCGCCGAGCCGGGCGCGGTGCGGTCTGGGACTTCGCCGGCGTTCGTCGTGCCGACGGCCGTGAGGCTCAGCGTGAGGGAGAGCGCGAGGACGGGCAGTACACGTCTCGTACGTCGTGAGGACATGTCTTCTCTCTGGTGTCGGTGGATTCCGGGCAGGGGCAAGGGCCTCCGCCGGCTCGTGGAGGGGTCCGCACAAGGAGGGGGCGCCGCCTGGTCGCGGCGCCCCCGGGCGGGCCGAAGGGGATCAGGCCGCCAGGTCGTAGAGCTTGCTGAGGCCCTTGGTGATGGGCGAGACCAGGTCCTCGCCGACCTCCGTGATCTTGCCCACGACGGGCTTGACGAGAGCCCCGCCGAGCGCCTTGTCGGCCGCGCCCACCCACTTGTAGGCGCCGAACGTCACGAGGCTCAGACCGGTGCCGACGGCGGACTCCCAGAAGGCGCCGCTGGAGAAGCCGTGCTCGATGCCGGTGAAGAGGGTGCCGAGGGCGCCCGCGCCCGCGGAGACTCCGGCGAAGAAGCCGGCCGCGGCGAGGGCCGGCGGGAAGACGAAGGAGGCGAGGCCGCAACCCGCCGCGAGGAAACCGGCGCCGATGCTGATCACATTGGCGGCGTCCGCGTAGAACTGGGCGTCGTTCCACCACTCGTCGGCGTCGCCGTCCCCGGTGCCGTTCGGGTTGACCTGGTCGTTCTTGCCGTTGTCGGCCGGGTTTTGGTGCTCGTCGCGCTGTTCCTGGGCTATGCGGGCGTTCTCCTTGGCCACGGCGAGGTCCTCGGCCGCCTGCTTCTCAGCGACGATCCTCTTGGCCTGGGCGTACGCCTGGGCGGCGGCCCTCGCGTCGGCGGAGGCCGCGAGTTCGGCGGCGCGGGCCGCGGCGGCGGAGCGCTGCGCGGCGGCGGAGGACGCGACGGCCGCGCGTGCGGAGTCGACGGCCTTGTTGGCCGAGTAGTTGGCCGACCGGGCGGCGCTGCGGGCCTTGGCGGCGGCGTTCTTGGCGGTGTTGGCGGAGGCCTGGGCGGCGGCGGCCGACTGGTCGGCAGCCGCGGCATGGTCCCGGGCCTGCTGGGCGAAGTCCTCGGCCTTGGCCGCGGAGTCGAGTGCCTTCTGCGCCCACTCCTGCGCCTCGGCGGCGGCCTTCCGCGCGTCGGCGGCGGCCTTCGAGGCGAGGGCCGCGTTCTCCTGCGCCTTCTCCGCGATCTTCGCGGCGGCGGAGATCGCGCCGCGGATCGCGGCCACATGGGTGGCGGTGTCGTGGTCGAGCTGGGCCGTGCGGTACTGGATGACGGTGATGAAGTTGCGCAGCATCCACGCCGGCCCCTCGAGCGCCACCTCCGCGTACGCCTTGGTGTAGGGGCCCGCGGTGGCGATGAGTTCGCTGGCCCGGACCCGGTCGTCCTCCTTCTGCGCCCGGGGGTAGGCCTCGTCGAAGAAGTAGTTGAGCGACTCGGTGGTGTTCTCGTCGAGCGCCTTGTTGGCGGCCTCGGTGACGGCCCTGCCCGCGCCTTCGGCGAGGATCTTGTTGATGGCGACGCGCAGGTCCTCGTCCGAGGCGCGCTTCATGCCGATGGTGAGGAAGTCGCCGACGGCCTTGGAGTCGGAGCTCTCCAGCGCGGCGGCGGCGGCCGCGGCGACCTTCGGGCCGGCGACCGCCGTCACGTGGAGGGTGGTCTCGCGGTCGTCCTGTTCCTGGGCGAGGGCCCGGTCGAGGTCGATCCAGAAGTACACGTCGTCGTCGGAACCGGCGAGGGCGTGCTGGGCGGCCTGCCGGGTGTGGGCCCCGCGGGAGTCGATCAGGGCGACCGCTGCCTTGCGGCCCAGGGTGGCTGCCAACGCCATGTCGCCCGAGTACAGGGCCTGTTCGGCCCTCGCGATCGTGTCCAGGGTGTCCTGAGCGGTGCGCTCCGCCATGAGCCGCTTGTCGCGGACGTCGGACAGCTCGTTCTCCTCGATCTCGGCGAGCTGCTGCGCCTCCTCGACGGCCTGCTGCTTGTCCTGCTCCAGGGTCTGCGCCTCGGCGGCGCGGGCGTTCTTCTCCACCTCGATGGCGTCGGCGACGGCCTGGGAGGCGACGTTGGCGGCCTTCACGGCCGCGTCGGCGTGAGCGGTCGACTTGTTGGCGTAGTCGATGGCCTTGCCCGCGTTGAGGACGGCCTCCTCGGCGGCCTCGGCGGCCTTGTCCGCGTGCGCCGCGGCGGAGTTGGCGGCGTCCCGCGCGGTGCGGGCGGCCTTGGCGGCGGCGCTCGCCAGGGCCTGGGCGGCGGAGGCGGCGTTGGTGGCTCGGTTGGCAGCGCTGTTGGCGATGGCGGCCTGGCGCTTGGCCTCGGCGGCCTCCGCCTGGGCGACACCGGCCGACACCGCGGCCTGGGCAGCGGCCGCGGCGGCCGCTGCCGAGTTGCGGGCGGCGGAAGCGGCCGAGGCGCCCGCCGAACTGGCCGCCTCGCCGGCGACGGCGGCCTTGTCGGCTGCGGCGGCGGCGCTGCGGGCCTTGGCGGCGGCGTTCTTGGCGGCGACCGCCGCGTCCTTGGCGGCCTTGGCCTTGCCGGCGTCCTTGGACGCGGCTATCGCGGCGTTGTAGGCGGCGCTCGCGGCACTGCCCGCCTTCGAGGCGGCCTGCGCGGCACCCGCGGCCGCCCAGGAAGCGCGGCGTGACGCCTGCACCGCCGCGTTGGAGGCGTTGATGGCGTTGCGGGCGGCGTCCGCCGCGCCCTTCGCCGCGCTCGCCGCCTTGCGGGCCGCGGCCCCTGCCCTCTGCACGTCGTTCTGGGCGGCGGAGGCCTCGGCGGCGGCCTTCTCCGCGGCCTCCTTGGCCTTGGCGGCGGCGGTCTCGGCGCGGGCCCCGGCCTCCACCGCCAGGTTGGTCTCCTTCTCGGCGCGCTTGCCCTCGCGTTCGACGACGGCCACCAGTTCCTCGATGGTCGCCGCCTCCTGGTCACGGGCACGGGCGATGTGCTGACCGGTCTCGATGAACCACTCGATGTCGGCCGCGGTACCGCTCAGCGCGCGGTCCGCGTACTTCTGCACCTCCGGCCCACCGGTCATCAGCATGGTGCTGACCTGCACCCGGGTGTCCTCCAGCCGACCGTCGTACTGCTTGTCGGTGAGGAAGGTGACGAGCGCCCCCTCCGTGCCGGCGTCCAGGGCGGCGTTGGCCTCCCGCTTCACGGCCCTGTCGCCGGTGGACGCGACGACGCTGGTGGCGACCTGGAAGTCCTCCCGCATGGCCGGCTTGAAACCGCTGGCGAGGAACGCGGCGATCGCTTCGTCACCGGCCTCCAGGGCGGCGACTGCCTCGCGGCGCAGGCCCTTGCCCGCGCGGTCCAGGCTGCTGATGATCGCGACCCGGTTGTCCTGCACGGTCTGCTTCGGCAGCGTCTCGGCGAGGAAGGTCGCGATGTCGGTGTCCGACCCGTAGAGGGCCGTGGCGGCGGCCGCCTTGACCCCCCTGCCGCCGGTCAGCCACGCGCGGACGACCTTGGCCCGGTCGGTGTCCGGCAGCGGCACCGGCTCGGGCGTGGTTCCCTCGGCGGCCGCGGCGGTGGCCGGCAGCAGTACCGAGGGGGTGGCGGCGACGGCGGTCGCGGCCGCGAGCGCGCCGAGCACACGGCGTCTGCTCCAGAACATTGTCTGCATGTGGAATTCCTCGCGAAAGCTGGATGAGGCTCGCAGCGATCCTGCGAGCCGGGCTGACCACGGAATGCGGCGGATAGTCGTCACTGGATTCCGCCGACCCTAGCAACTCGCGGAATCCCAGGCCGAGTTATTTCCCGTCCATTGATCTCGACCGCAATGCGAACATTTAGCCTCCGCTGTCCGGACAATTCACCCCGGTCACCGTGCGTCACTCACAGAATCTTCACAAATGAGGTGCTGGATCATCCCCCCGCTTCGTGTTGACTTGGCGAGGTCCACGGGGTTGATCACCCGTCACACTTATGACTCACGAGGGAAGTTGAGTCATTTCAAGCCAGAGAGACACCCCTCTGATGCGGGGTCTGTTTCGCATGCCTGCGATGCCGTTTCGAACTGAGGAAGCGATGAGGAGAAACAGCACAATGACCCTGCGGAAGCGGAGAGATCGGCTTGCGGCGAGGATTCTCGGCGCCGCGGCGACCGGCGCCCTCGCGATCCTCGCGGTAACCGCCGCTCTCCCTGAATCGTCCACCCACGGGGCGTCTCCCGAACTTGTCGTGGACGAAGCCCCCGGTTATGCCGTTGAGGATTTCAACTATCCGCTTGCCGACGAGATTCTGGCTGAGAAGGGCATTGTCCTGAAGCGCGGCGACGGCCACATCACCCTGGCCGACTGCGCGGCCGGCACCGGTCAGCTCGAAGTCCTGGCCCGGGACAGGAACGACAAGATCTGCTTCAACACCGTCGGTGACGATGGCTGGCTGACCCTGGAGCTCCCGGCCGTCTACTCCGTGAAGGGCAACGACTACTCCACCACCGTCGACATGACCGTCGGCACCGAGGAGAAGACCTTCGAGATCGACAAGAACACCTGGACCCCGGTGGGCGAGACCGCGGACCCGCAGGGCCGCGACCACATGCTCGTGGAGATCCGGACGGTCAAGTAGCCGAGTCCGGGGCGCCATCGCGCCCGGATCCGCTCCCCCGGCCATGTCGCTCAGCCTTGTGATTGAGGTAACCACTCCCATGCATCCCAGCAGACTCTCCCGCGTCGCCGCGCTCGGCGCCGTCCTGGCCACCGGATCGCTGGCCTTGTCCGCGGCCCCCGCGGCCGCCGTCACCGGCGGAACCCCGGTCGCCGACGCGGACACCACCTACGCCTACACCGCCCAGGTCATCGTCGGCGGGCACGACCGCGGCTGTTCCGCGGTCCTCGTGGACACCGAATGGCTGCTCACGGCCGCCAGTTGCTTCGCCGCCGACCCGGCCGTCTCGCTCGAGGTCGCTCCCGGCGCCCCGGCGAAGACGGTCACCGCCGTCGTCGGACGTACCGACCTCTCCAACTCGCAGGGCGCCGAGCGCCGTGTCGTCGAGCTCGTGCCGCGCACGGACCGTGACGTGGTCCTGGCCAGGCTGAACCGGCCGGTCACCAACGTGGCGCCCGCCGCCCTCGCGACCACCGCGCCCACGGCCGGCCAGGAAGCGAAGTTCGCCGGGTACGGCCGTACCGCCGACGCATGGGCCCCGCTCCGTCTGCACACCGGGACGTACACCGTCGACTCGGTCGCCGCCACCTCCGCGGACGTGACCGGCGTGAACGGCGCGGCCGCCTGTATGGGCGACGCCGGAGGCCCGGTCGTCGTCGCGGGCACGCTGATCGGCCTCAGCAGCCGGTCGCAGCAGGGCGGTTGCCACGGCACGGACGCCGCGCAGACCGGCACCGGCGGTGTGATCTCCCGGGTGGACGACCTGGCCTCCTGGGTGAGCTCCAAGGTCCGCGCCCCCCGCATCACCGACTTCAACGGCGACGGGACCGAGGACATCGCCATCGCCGACCCGGCCGCCACGGTCGGGGGCGACACCAATGCGGGTCTCGTGCGGATCGTGTACGGCGGCGGCAAGGGCACCGCCGAGATCAACCAGGACCTGGACTGGGTGGCCGGCGGGGCCGAGCAGGGTGACTGGTTCGGTGACGCGATCGACACCGTCGACTACAACGAGGACGGTTACACCGACCTCGTCGTCGGCAGCACCCTGGAGGACGTCGGCAGCGTCGCCGACGCCGGTTTCGTCGACGTGCTCTACGGCGCCCCCGGCGGCCTGGGCACCGGGACCCTGAAGAACACCCACTTCGAACAGGGCGCGGGAACCGGTGCGATCAAGGCCACGGCCCCCGGCGCCGGCGAACGGATGGGCGACGCCGTCGCCGCCGGCACCACCGCCGCGGGCGAGCCCTACCTGGTGATCGGTGTGCCCGGTGAGACCGTGAACGGGAAGGCCAAGGCCGGTATGGCCTTCTACCTGCGCGGCGGCACCAACGTCGCCGTCCACCAGGACTCGACGGACGTGCCCGGTGCCGTCGAGGCCGATGACGGCTTCGGCGCGGCCGTGGCGGCCGACGCCAACCACATCGCCGTCGGCGCGCCCAACGAGAACATCGGCGGCGACGACGCGTCCGGCAACCTCGCCGTCTTCTCCCACACCCTCCACTCCGACGGCCACCCCAAGCCGCTGTTCGGCCTCGACCAGGACCTCGACAACGTCTCCGGCGCCGCGGAAGCCGGCGACGAGTTCGGCTACGCGCTGACCCTCACCGACTACCGGCCCTCCGGGGCCGCGACGGCCGACGAGTCGATCCTCGCGATCGGTTCGCCCGGTGAGGCCATGACCATCGGCACCTCCTCCAGAGCGGCTGCGGGCCGTGTGGTCGTCGGCCGCGTCACCGCGGCGGGCACCTGGCAGGAGTCCCGCCAGCTCTGGCAGGGCACCGCGGACGACGACGTCTCCGGCACCGCCGAAACGGGCGACCGTATGGGCGAGAGCCTGACCGCCGTCAACACCGACCCGCGCGCCGTCTCCACCGCGGCCACCATGCGCCTCGCCGTCGGCGCCCCCGGTGAGGCCCTCGGCGCCGTCGCCAATGCGGGAGCCGTCCACACGTTCTCCCTGGTCGCGGCGGCCGGCGCCAACGACAGGTGGATCGAGGCCGGTGACGGGGACGGCATCCCGGGTTCTCCCGGCGCCAACCAGTACCTGGGCCGCAACATCCACTACACCGCCACCCACCTCTACGTGGGCATGCCGTACGGCCCCGGCCTCGGCGCCCTGTACGCCCTGCCCATGTCGAACACGGTCGTCGGCGGCGCCGTCGCCCCGGTGACCGCCTACAAGCCGGGGACGGGCGGTCTGCCCAACGTCGGCGTGCGGTTCGGCGCGCAGGCACGGTAGGCGTCGTATGTGACACAGACCGGATGGAACAGGGCGGAGCCCCGGGGACCGAGGAGGCCCCGGGGCTCCGCCCTGTTCCGCCCGGGACCGGCGGGCGCGGGCGCGGCACTCCCGGAAACGCCTCGAGGGCCCCGACCTTCCGGTCGGGGCCCTCGAAGGAGCAAGTGTCCGAGGGGGGACTTGAACCCCCACGCCCGATAAAGGGCACTAGCACCTCAAGCTAGCGCGTCTGCCATTCCGCCACCCGGACAAGGTGTCTGTCGCTTTCGGGGGTGTTCCCCCGGCGGCGACATGGACAACCATACCAAGGTTTCGGAGTGCCTTTCACCTGCGTTTCCGTCGTCCCGGGGAGGTGTCGCGCACGGCCCGGGTGATCAGCTCAGGGGGTCAGCCGGCGGTCCGGGAAGTTGCCCGGGAGCCTCTCATCCGCCGGGCCCCGGGTGACCGCCCGGACGAGCAGTTCGCCGCCTACGAAGGCGCCGCGCCACGACGCGCCGAAGCCGCCGAACAGCTCGTCCCGGTCTCCGCGCGAACGCGGCACCCCGTGGCCGATCTTGAACGCGCGGATGTGCGGGGCGAGCCGGTCGAAGGTGGCCCGCTCGTCCGTGGAGAGCGTCGCCACCAGCGCGCCGTTGGACGCGTTCATGGCGGCCAGCAGTTCCGCCTCCGTGTCGACCAGGACGATCGTGTCGACCGGGCCGAACGGTTCCGCGTGGTGCAGCGGGGAGGAGCGGGGCGGGTTCAGCAGCGTGACCGGCTGGACGTACGCCGACGTGTCCTGTCCGGGCAGGAAGCGCGCGTCGGACGGGGTGCCCCGGTGCAGCGGGACCGCGCCCCGGTCGATCGCCTCGGCTACCTGGTCGTCCAGTTCCTTCGCCTTGGCCGCGTTGATCACGGGGCCGAAGTCGAGCGCCGGGTACGGGTCGTCCGGGTGCTCGACGGCGAGGGGATGGCCGATCCGCAGCGTGCGGACCGCGGGGAGGTACGCGGCGAGGAACGCGTCGAAGAGGCTGCGCTGGACGACGAAGCGCGGGTAGGCCGTGCAGCGCTGCTTTCCGTAGTCGAAGAGCTTGGGGATCAGCGCGCCGAGGGCGTCCCAGTCCGAGTAGTTCCAGATGCCCCAGGTGTTCAGGCCCTCCTGTTCGAGGATGTGCCGTTTGCCCAGGTCAGCCACGGCTGTGGCGACCGCGGCGCCCGTGTCGCGGCCCCCCACGAACGAGACGCAGCCGATCTCCGGCGCCCGCACCAGCGCCTCGGACAGCTCTCCCCCGCTGCCGCTGACCAGCGTCACCGGGATGCCCTCGCGGGCGGCGAGCGCCGTCGCCAGGGTGAGGCAGGCGACGCCTCCGTCGGTCGGGGTCTTGGCGACGACCGCGTTGCCGGCCAGCGCCTGCACCAGCAGGGCGTGGACCAGCACGCTCATCGGGTAGTTCCAGCTCGCGATGTTGGAGACGGGCCCGTCGAGCGGGGCGCGGCCCTCCAGCATGGTGTCGATGCCGTCGACGTACCAGCGCACGCCGTCGATGGCCCGGTCGACGTCCGCGCATGCCAGGCGCCAGGGCTTGCCGATCTCCCAGACGAGCAGGAGGGCGAGCAGGTCGCGGTGCTCGGCGAGGGCGTCGAGGGTGGCGGCCACGCGGGCCCGGCGTTCCGGGAGCGGGACGTGGCGCCAGGCGCGGTGCTGGTCCAGGGCCGCGCGTATGGCCTGCCGGGCGGTGGCCCGGTCCAGGCGGGGCGGGCCCGCGACGGGGGTGCCGTCGACGGGGCTGACGGCGGGCAGGGCCCGGCCGTCGGGCTGCCAGGCGGCGTTCCAGAGGTTGAGGACGCGGTCGTCGCGGAAGGCCTCCGGGGCGACGGTCAGGCAGCGCTGCCAGGCGTCTTCCCATGAGGTGCCGGACTTGAGGGTGAGGGTGGGTGGCATACGGTTCGCTCCGCTCTCGGTGCACGGTCGAGAGATCAGGGGGCTGCAGGAGATCGGGGGCCGGCGAAAGATCAGGAGCCGGGGGCCTGTGGACGGGCCGAGGGCGCGTGCGGGTCAGGCGTCCAGCACCGCCAGCACCTGCCGCGCCGTCTCCGTCGGGGTGCGGCCGACCCGCACGCCCGCCGCCTCCAGCGCCTGCTGCTTGGCGCGGGCCGTGCCCGAGGAGCCGGAGACGATCGCGCCGGCGTGGCCCATGGTGCGGCCCTCGGGGGCGGTGAAGCCGGCGATGTAGCCGACGACGGGCTTGGTGACGTGGTCGCGGATGTAGGCGGCCGCGCGTTCCTCCGCGTCGCCGCCGATCTCGCCGATGAGGACGATCAGGTCGGTGTCGGGGTCGTCCTGGAAGGCGGCGAGGCAGTCGATGTGGGTGGTGCCGACGACGGGGTCGCCGCCGATGCCGACGCAGGTGGAGAAGCCGATGTCGCGCAGTTCGTACATCAGCTGGTAGGTGAGGGTGCCGGACTTGGAGACCAGGCCGATGCGTCCCGGCTTGGTGATGTCGGCGGGGATGATGCCCGCGTTGGACTGGCCGGGGCTGATCAGGCCGGGGCAGTTGGGGCCGATGACGCGGGTGCCGCGCCGGCGGGCGTGGGCGAGGAAGGCGACGGAGTCGTGGACGGGGACGCCCTCGGTGATGACGACGGCGAGGCCGATGCCGGCGTCGGCGGCCTCGGTCACCGCGGCCTTGGTGAAGGCGGGCGGCACGAAGACCACGGTGACGTCGGCGCCGGTCGCGTCCATGCCCTCGGCGACCGAGCCGAAGACGGGGACCTGACGGTCGTCGAAATCGACGGTGCGGCCGGCCTTGCGCGGGTTGACGCCGCCCACGACGTTCGTGCCGGCGGCGAGCATCCGGCGGGTGTGCTTCATGCCCTCGCCGCCGGTCATGCCCTGGACGAGGATCTTGCTCTCCTTGGTGAGGTGGATCGCCATGTCGTCCGTCTCCTCAGGGTGTGGTGGCGAGGTGGGCGGCCCGGCTCGCGGCGCCGTCCATGGTGGTGACCTGTTCGACGAGCGGGTGGGCGTGCTCGTCGAGGAGGGCGCGTCCGCGCTCGGCGTTGTTGCCGTCGAGGCGCACGACGAGCGGCTTGGTGAGCCGTACGGTGTCCAGCGCGCGGACGATGCCGTCGGCGACGGCGTCGCAGGCGGTGATGCCGCCGAAGACGTTGACGAAGACGGACTTGACCGCCGGGTCGGAGAGGACGACGGAGAGGCCGTCGGCCATGACCTGGGCGGAGGCGCCGCCGCCGATGTCGAGGAAGTTGGCGGGGCGGGCGCCGCAGCCGGCGACCACGTCGAGGGTGGACATGACGAGTCCGGCGCCGTTGCCGATGATGCCGACCTCGCCGTCGAGCTTGACGTAGTTGAGGCCCTTGGCGGCCGCGGCGGCCTCCAGCGGGTCGTGGCCCGCGTCGGCCTCGTCGCCCCAACGGGCCTGACGGAAGCGGGCGTTGTCGTCGAGGGTGACCTTGCCGTCGAGCGCCATGATCTGTCCGTCGCGGGTGCTGACGAGCGGGTTGACCTCGACGAGGAGGGCGTCCTCGCGGACCAGGACGTCCCAGAGGCGGACCAGGACGTCGACGGTGCGGGCGGGCAGGCCGGCCGCGTCGGCGATGCGGGCGGCGACCGCGGGGGTGACGCCCTCGGCGGGGTCGACGGGGACGCGGGCGACGGCCTCGGGGCGGGTCGCGGCGACCTCCTCGATCTCCATGCCCCCTTCGGCGGAGGCGATCGCGAGGAAGCGGCCGTCGGCGCGGTCGAGGACGTAGGAGACGTAGAACTCGCTCTCGATGTCGACGGGCTGGGCCAGCATCACCGTCTCCACGATGTGGCCCTTGATGTGCATGCCGAGGATCTGGCGTGCGGTGAGTTCGGCGGCGGCCGGGTCGGCGGCGAGCTTGACGCCGCCCGCCTTGCCGCGTCCGCCGGTCTTGACCTGGGCCTTGACGACCACGCGGCCGCCGAGCCTGCGGGCGATCTCGCGGGCCTGTTTGGGCGAGCCGGTGACCTCGGCCCGCGGCACCACGATGCCGTGGTCTGCGAAGAGTTCCCTCGCCTGGTGTTCGTACAGGTCCATCTCGGCTCCTGTCTGTGACGTCGCCGGAGGCTCCGGTGAGGGCCGGGAACCGGCGACCGAAAAGTGCCGCGCACCCCCTGGACACCACCCATCGGATGCGGGATAACAAGGTTCATACAGTATTCGTCGACTGTATGCAATGTACCGCGAGAGCGTTCCCCGCCCCCTAGGAAAGGGACAAGGACTTCGCCATGCCCGACGACACCCAGGACGTCATCTCCGGCGGTCACCTCGTCGCCAAGGCCCTCAAGGCCGAGGGCGTCGACCGCATCTACACGCTGTGCGGCGGCCACATCATCGACATCTACGACGGCTGCGTCGACGAGGGCATCGAGGTCGTCGACGTACGGCACGAGCAGGTCGCCGCCCACGCCGCCGACGGCTACGCGCGCATCACCGGCAAGCCCGGCTGCGCCGTGGTCACGGCCGGACCGGGCACCACCGACGCCGTCACCGGGGTCGCCAACGCCTTCCGCGCGGAGTCGCCCATGCTGCTGATCGGCGGCCAAGGCGCCCTGACGCAGCACAAGATGGGGTCGCTGCAGGACCTCCCGCACGTCGACATGATGAACCCCATCACCAAGTTCGCGGCGACCGTGCCGGACACGGCGCGCGCGGCGGACATGGTGTCGATGGCCTTCCGCGAGTGCTACCACGGCGCGCCGGGCCCCTCCTTCCTGGAGATCCCGCGCGACGTGCTGGACGCCAAGGTGCCCGCGGACAAGGCGCGGGTGCCGAAGCCGGGCGCCTACCGCGCCTCGACCCGCTCCCCCGGCGACCCGGAGGCGGTCGAGAAGCTGGCCGACCTGCTGGTGCACGCCGAGAAGCCGGCCATCCTGCTGGGCAGCCAGGTGTGGACGACCCGCGCCACCGAGGCCGCCACCGAGCTGGTGCGCACCCTCAACGTCCCCGCGTACATGAACGGCGCGGGCCGCGGCACCCTGCCGCCCGGGGACCCGCACCACTTCCAGCTCTCACGCCGGTACGCGTTCTCGGGCGCCGACGTCATCGTCATCGTCGGCACGCCCTTCGACTTCCGGATGGGTTACGGCAAGCGGCTCTCCCCCGCGGCGACGGTCGTGCAGATCGACCTCGACTACCGGACTGTCGGCAAGAACCGCGACATCGACCTCGGGATCGTCGGGGACGCGGGGCTGGTGCTGAAGGCGGTCACCGAGGCGGCCTCCGGGCGGGTCAACGGCGGCGCGTCCAAGCGGAAGGAGTGGCTGGACGAGCTGCGCGCGGCCGAGCAGACCGCCCTGGAGAAGCGGCTGCCGCAGCTGCGCTCGGACGCCTCGCCGATCCACCCGTACCGGCTGGTGAGCGAGATCAACGACTTCCTCACCGAGGACTCGATCTACATCGGCGACGGCGGCGACATCGTCACCTTCTCCGGTCAGGTCGTGCAGCCCAAGTCGCCCGGCCACTGGATGGACCCGGGGCCGCTCGGGACGCTCGGCGTGGGCGTGCCGTTCGTGCTGGCCGCCAAGCAGGCGCGGCCGGACAAGGAGGTCGTCGCGCTGTTCGGCGACGGCGCGTTCTCCCTCACCGGCTGGGACTTCGAGACACTGGTCCGCTACGACCTGCCGTTCGTCGGCATCGTCGGCAACAACTCCTCGATGAACCAGATCCGTTACGGCCAGGCCGTCAAGTACGGCAAGGACCGCGAGCGGGTCGGCAACACCCTCGGGGACGTCCGCTACGACGAGTTCGCGCGGATGCTCGGAGGCTACGGCGAGGAGGTCCGCGACCCGGCCGACATCGGCCCCGCGCTGCGCCGCGCCCGCGAGTCGGGCAAGCCGTCGCTGATCAACGTCTGGGTGGACCCGGACGCGTACGCCCCCGGAACGATGAACCAGACCATGTACAAGTGAGGTGCACGCCCATGACCGCGAAGGCACTCGAGGGCATCCGCGTCCTGGACATGACCCACGTCCAGTCGGGCCCCTCCGCGACCCAGCTGCTGGCCTGGCTCGGCGCGGACGTCGTCAAGCTGGAGGCGCCCGCCGGTGACATCACGCGCAGGCAGCTGCGCGACCTGCCGGACGTCGACTCCCTCTACTTCACGATGCTCAACTGCAACAAGCGGAGCATCACCCTGAACACCAAGACCGAGCGCGGCAAGGAGATCCTCACCGAGCTGATCCGGCGTTCGGACGTCATGGTCGAGAACTTCGGGCCGGGCGCCGTCGACCGGATGGGAGTTACCTGGGACCGCATCAAGGAGATCAACCCGCGGCTCGTCTACGCCTCCATCAAGGGGTTCGGCGAGGGCCCGTACACCAACTTCAAGGCGTACGAGGTCGTCGCGCAGGCGATGGGCGGGTCGATGTCGACGACCGGTTTCGAGGACGGTCCGCCGCTCGCGACGGGCGCGCAGATCGGCGACTCGGGCACGGGTGTGCACGCGGTGGCCGGCATCCTCGCCGCGCTGTTCCAGCGGGAGCGCACCGGGCGTGGGCAGCGGGTGAACGTGGCGATGCAGCACGCGGTGCTGAACCTGTGCCGGGTGAAGCTGCGCGACCAGCAGCGTCTGGCGCACGGCCCGCTCGCCGAGTACCCGAACGAGGACTTCGGCGACGAGGTGCCCCGCTCCGGCAACGCGTCCGGCGGCGGGCAGCCCGGCTGGGCGGTGAGGTGCGCGCCGGGCGGCCCGAACGACTACGTGTACGTGATCGTGCAGCCGGTCGGCTGGAAGCCGGTCAGCGAGCTGATCGGCCGGCCGGAGCTGGCCGACGACCCCGAGTGGGCGACGCCGGAGGCGCGGCTGCCGAAGCTGGGCAAGATGTTCCAGCTGATCGAGGAGTGGTCCTCGACGCTGCCCAAGTGGGAGGTGCTGGAAAAGCTCAACGCGCACAACATTCCGTGCGGGCCGATCCTGTCCACCAAGGAGATCATCGAGGACGACTCGCTGGTCGCCAACGAGATGGTGGTGACCGTCCCGCACCCCGAGCGCGGCGAGTTCGTCACCGTCGGCAGCCCGCTGAAGCTGTCCGACTCCCCCGTGGAGGTCGTCGCCTCCCCGCTGCTGGGCGAGCACAACGAAGAGGTCTACGTCGGCGAACTCGGTCTCGGCGACGAGGAGTTGCGCCTGCTCAAGTCGAACGGGGTGATCTGACGTGATGGCCGAGGACCGCACGGTGAAGGTGCGGGCGCTGCTGGACGCGGTGCGCGCCGGGGGACGGACCTCGCTGACCGCGCCCGAGGGCAAGGTGATCGCCGACGCGTACGGCATCGCCGTGCCCGGCGAGGAGCTGGCGCGGGACGTCGACGAGGCGGTGGCCGCGGCGGCCCGGTTCGGCGGGCCCGTGGTGATGAAGATCGTGTCGCCGGACATCCTGCACAAGACCGACGCCGGCGGTGTGGTCGTCGGGGTGGAGGGCGCGGCGGACGTGCGGGCGGCGTTCTGCCGGATCGTGGAGAACGCGCGGGCGTACGACCCTCGGGCGCGAATCGAGGGCGTACAGGTGCAGGAGCTGCTGCCGCAGGGGCAGGAGGTCATCGTCGGCGCGGTCACCGACCCGACGTTCGGGAAGGTGGTGGCGTTCGGGCTCGGCGGGGTGCTCGTCGAGGTGCTGAAGGACGTGACGTTCCGGCTGGCGCCGGTGGACGCCGACGAGGCGCTGTCGATGCTGGACTCCATCCGGTCGGCGGAGATCCTCAACGGGGTGCGCGGTCGGGCGGGCGTGGACCGGTGGGCGGTCGCCGAGCAGATCCGGCGGGTGTCCGAACTGGTCACGGACTTCCCGGAGATCGCCGAGGTGGACCTCAACCCGGTGATCGCGACGCCGGAGGGCGCGGTCGCCGCGGACATCCGGGTGATCCTCTCCACCGAGGCGCCCAAGGGGCGCCGCCGGTACTCGCGGGAGGAGATCCTCACCTCCATGCGCCGGCTGATGCAGCCGCGGTCGGTGGCGGTGATCGGCGCGTCCAACGAGGCCGGGAAGATCGGCAACTCGGTGATGCGCAACCTCGTCGACGGAGGTTTCGCCGGGGAGATCCACCCGGTGAACCCCAAGGCCGATGACATCGTGGGCCGCAAGGCGTACAAGAGTGTCACGGACGTTCCCGGCGAGGTGGATGTGGCGGTCTTCGCGATACCCGCCAAGTTCGTGGCAGCGGCACTGGAGGAGGTGGGGCGCAAGGGGATTCCCAACGCCGTCCTCATCCCGTCCGGGTTCGCGGAGACCGGTGAGCACGAGCTCCAGGCGGAGATCGTGGCGATCGCCGAACGGCACGGCGTCCGGCTCCTCGGGCCGAACATCTACGGCTACTACTCCACCTGGCAGGACCTGTGCGCCACGTTCTGCACGCCGTACGACGTCAAGGGCGGGGTGGCGCTGACCAGTCAGTCCGGCGGCATCGGCATGGCGATCCTCGGGTTCGCGCGGACCACCAAGACCGGTGTGTCGGCGATCGTGGGGCTCGGCAACAAGTCGGACCTGGACGAGGACGACCTGCTGACCTGGTTCGGGGAGGACCCGCACACCGAGTGCATCGCGATGCACCTGGAGGACCTGAAGGACGGGCGCGCGTTCGTCGAGGCCGCGCGGGCGACCGTGCCGAAGAAGCCGGTCGTGGTGCTGAAGGCGGGGCGTACGGCGGCGGGCGCGAAGGCCGCGGGCTCGCACACGGGCGCGCTCGCGGGCGACGACGCCGTGTACGACGACATCCTGCGGCAGGCCGGCGTGATCCGGGCGCCGGGGCTGAACGACATGCTGGAGTACGCGCGGGCGCTACCCGTGCTGCCCACCCCGCGGGGCGACAACGTCGTGATCATCACCGGGGCGGGCGGCAGCGGGGTGCTGCTGTCGGACGCGGTGACGGACAACGGGCTGTCGCTGATGGAGATCCCGCCCGATCTGGACGCCGCCTTCCGGGAGTTCATCCCGCCGTTCGGCGCGGCCGGCAACCCGGTGGACATCACCGGGGGCGAGCCGCCGTCGACGTACGAGGCGACGATCCGGCTGGGGCTCGAGGACCCGCGCATCCACGCGCTGGTGCTGGGCTACTGGCACACGATCGTCACGCCGCCCATGGTGTTCGCCGAACTCACCGCGCGGGTGGTGGCTGAGTTCCGCGAGCGGGGGGTCTCCAAGCCCGTGGTGGCCTCCCTCGCCGGGGACGTCGAGGTGGAGGAGGCCTGCCAGTACCTCTTCGAGCACGGGGTCGTGGCCTACCCGTACACGACCGAGAAGCCGGTGGCCGTGCTCGGCGCCAAGTACCGCTGGGCGCGGGCCGCCGGGCTGATGGGGGGCGGCTCATGAGGTGACTGGACCGGGGGGCCGGCCGGCGGGTGCGCGCCGGCCGGCCCCGGGACCCGGGCGCGCACGAAAGGCACGGGACAGGGGGCGCTGGCCAGTTCTTTCGACGCAAGGGGTGCATTTTCCATGACAACCACGGATGTCACACGGGTCGTCCCCTACCGGGAGGTGACCGACAGGAACGGGCGGGTCTACCGCGTCGGTGAGACCGACATCGACATCATGGGCCGCAAACGCAAGTGGATGGTGATCCTGCCCTGGGTCGGCATGATGGGCATCTCCTCCGCCGAGTACGCGTTCGCTTCCGCGGAGGACACGCTCCACGAGGCCCACCAGTGGTCCAGCGGCAGCATCTACTGGATGATGACCGCCTGGGTGTTCTGCCAGGCCGCGGTGGCCTTCCCGGCGGGACGGCTGCGGGAGAACGGCAAGCTGCCCGCGCGGTGGGCGATGATGCTCGGCTCGGCCGGCACGCTGCTCGGCTACCTCTCCCTGGCGTACGCTCCGCACGTCGCCCTGGCGTTCATCGGGTTCGGCGTGTTCAGCGGCATGGGCGCGGGCATGGTGTACGCGACCTGCGTCAACATGGTCGGCAAGTGGTACCCGGAGCGCAGGGGCGGCAAGACCGGCTTCGTCAACGGCGGTTTCGCGTACGGTTCGGTGCCGTTCGTCTTCATCTTCCACGGCTACATGGACGGCTCCAACTTCCGCTGGGTGCTGGTCGCCTCCGGTGTGTTCCTCGCCGGTGTGGTGGCGGTGGCCGGCTTCTACTTCCGGGACCCGCCGAAGAACTGGTGGCCGGACTCGGTCGACCCGCTGAACCCGCCGGAGGACCCGCGCGCCCGGCGTTCGCTCGAGAAGAACCCGCCCGCCGTGAAGCAGTACTCCCCGATGGAGGCGTGGCGGACCGGCCGGGTGGCGCTGATGTGGTTCTGTCTCGCCTGCACCTCGGGCGTGAACATCTTCGGCATCGCGTTCCAGGTCGACATCGGTGAGGACGCGGGCTTCGCGGCCGGCATCGTGGCGACCGCGATGTCGCTGAAGGCGATCGTCAACGGCACCGGGCGCGGCGTGATCGGCTGGCTGTCCGACCTGTACGGCCGCAAGCGGTGTCTGCTGTACGTGTGCGTGATCCTGGGCCTGGCCCAGTTCGGCATCATCTGGTCGGCGGAGATCAAGAACCTGCCGCTGTTCCTGCTGTTCTCCGCCATCTCCGGCTTCGGCGGCGGGGCCATCTTCCCGATGTTCGCGGCGCTGACGGCGGACTACTTCGGGGAGAACAACAACGCCACCAACTACGGGATGGTCTACAGCTCCAAGCTGGTCTCCGGTCTCGGCGCGGGCATGGGGTCCATGGTCGTGGCCGCGTGGGGCTACAACGGCGCGTTCTCGCTGGCGGGCAGCATCTCGCTGTTCGCCGGGTTCGTGGCGCTGTTCCTGACCCCGCCGGGGCGTCCGAAGAACAAGAAGGTGACGCCCAACCCGCGGCCGCTCGGGGAGGGTTGACGGACCCGCCCCGTACGGCACGGACCGGGCGGCCCTTCCCGAGGGGGAAGGGCCGCCCGGTCCGTCGTCACGCGGTCAGCGGCGCCGGCGCAGGGCCGCCATGCCGTCGTAGCTGATCTTGGCCTCGCGCAGCGACTGCGCGGGGTCGGTGGCGCTCGGGGAGTTGTCGTCCTCCACCATCGGGTTGCGGTAGTTGCTCAGCCCGACGCGGGAGAAGAACGTCGTGTAGTCGATGTCGCCGGTGCCGAACGGCACCATGTCCCAGCCCATGCCGTTGGTGGTGTCGACGACGCCGTCCTTGGCGTGGAACAGCGGGTAGCGCTTGTTGTGGCGCTTGACCAGGCCCGCCGGGTCGAAGACGTTCCTGCGGGTGGAGCCGTCGGCGGCGGTGTAGGTGTGGAACTTGTACTGGGCGACGTGCGCCCAGAAGATGTCCATCTCCAGCCAGACCAGCTTGGGGTCGGTGATCTTCAGGAAGTACTCCAGCTTCCGGATGCCGGAGCTGCGGGTCGGCCGGCCCTGGTCGTCCAGCGGGCCCCGGTCGAGCAGGAAGCCGTACGCGCTGTCGTGGTTGTGGGTGTAGAGCTTGATGCCCTCGCGGCGGGCGATCTCGCCGAGCGCGTTCCACTTGTCGGCGGCCACGTCCCAGTCGGCGCGGTAGGAGCTGCCGGTGGGGTCGCCGCCGGTGCCCATGTGGTCCATGCCGAGGATGTTGGCGATCTCCAGGTGCTTCTTGAAGGTGTCCTTGTCGGCGGCGGTCAGCGGCCAGGAGGACGGGATGAAGCCGTGGTTGCCCTGGGCGCGCAGCCCGTACTCGTCGAGCCAGCGGCGCAGCAGCCTGGCGCCCTCCACGGTCTCCAGGTTGTCGCCGCCGGGCGCGTTGGCGTGCTGGCGGTAGCCGGCGAACTCGACCTGGCGGTAGCCGTGCCGGGCGAGCTGCTTGAACACCTCGCGGAAGCCGGACGGCAGGTCGCCGGCGAGCGGGTCGCGGGCGGTGGCGTCGCGGACGGTGTAGAGGATGATGCCGCGCTTGTGCGGCGGGACGAGCACCTGGCCGCGGCCGTGGTCGTGCCCGTGGTCGTGGTCTCTGCCGTGCGCCAGGGCCGGGGAGGCGCCGAAGACGGGGGCGGCGACGGCGCCGGCCGCCACGGCGGTGCAGGTGCTGAGGAAGCGGCGCCGGCCCACGCCGAGGCTGCGGCGCAGCGCCTCGTCCGGGGCGTCGGTGAGCGCGGTGGCGTCCGCGCCGGTGGAGTGGGAAGGGTCGGAGTACGAGGTCACGGGTGCCTGCCTTCTCGGTCGTGGCCGGTCCCGGCGGCTGCGGGACCGGCCGTTGTCAGTGCCGTGTGTTTCACTCTCGGTAGTCGGATGTCGGCGGGCGTGGTGCCGTGCGGTGTCAGCCGAGTCCGGCGAGCCGGAGCAGGAGTTGCTTGACGTCGGTGGCCGCGACGCGGTCACCGACAGCGCGGGGGGTGGAGCAGATGAGGAGCGGACCGTCGTCGTCGCTCGCGGGAAGGCGGCCGTGGCTGCCGCGAATAGGTGAGGCGTCCAGGGGCACGACCGCCATGCGGTAGCGCATGCCGAGCTTCTTGCGCGCCAGCGCGCCGGCCGCCTTGACCTTGACGTAGGGGTCGTGGGGGTCCATGAACAGCTCGACCGGGTCGTAGCCGGGTTTGCGGTGGATCTCGACGAGCTGCGCGAAGTCGGGCGCGCGGTCGTCGTCGAGCCAGTAGTAGTACGTGAACCAGGCGTCGGGTTCGGCGACGGCGACGAGTTCGCCGGCGCGCGGGTGGTCGAGGTGGTGGGCCTTCTTGCCCTCGTCGTCGAGGAGCTGCTCGATGCCGGGCAGTCCGTCGAGTGCCTCCCGGGTGGCCTCGAGGTCCTCGGGGCGGCGCACGTAGACGTGGGCGATCTGGTGGTCGGCGACGGCGAAGGCGCGGGAGGCCATCGGGTCGAGGTACTCCATGCCGTCCTGGGTGTGGACCTCCAGCAGGCCGGCGCGGCGCAGGGCGCGGTTGATGTCCACGGACCGGTTCACGCGGGTGATGCCGTACTCGGAGAGGGCGACGACGGTGCGCCCCTCGGCGCGGGCGTCGTCCAGCAGCGGGGCGAGGGCCGCGTCGAGGTCGGCGGCGGCCTTCAGGGAGCGCGGGTCGTCGGGGCCGAAGCGCTGCAGGTCGTAGTCGAGGTGGGGGAGGTAGCAGAGGGTCAGGTCGGGGCGCCGGGTGCTCATGATGTGGCGGGTGGCGTCGATGATCCACCGGCTGGACACCAGGCCGGCGCCGGGTCCCCAGAAGTGGAACAGGGGGAACGTGCCGAACTTCTCGGTGAGTTCGTCGTGCAGTGCGGGCGGCCGGGTGTAGCAGTCGGGTTCCTTGCGGCCGTCGGCGTAGTAGACGGGACGGGGGGTGACGGTGATGTCGGTGTCCGCGCCCATGGCGTACCACCAGCAGATGTTGGCGACGGTGTAGCCGGGGTGCGCGCGGCGGGCGGCGTCCCAGAGCTTGTCGCCGGAGACGAGACCGTTGTGCTGCCGCCACAGCAGGACGTCGCCGAGTTCCCGGAAGTACCAGCCGTTGCCGACGATGCCGTGCTCGGAGGGCATGGCGCCGGTGAGGAAGGTGGACTGGGCGGCGCAGGTGACGGCGGGCAGCACGGTGCCGAGCGGGGCGCGGGAGCCGGACTGCCCGAGGGTCTTGAGGTGGGGCATGTGGTCGAGCAGACGGGGGGTGAGGCCCACGACGTCCAGGACGAGCAGCGGGGTGGGGTCGGTCATGGGAGTTCCTTCAGGCCGAGGTCCGTCAGCAGGTCGCGGGCCAGGGTGAGTTCGGCGGCGATGCCGTCGGCGAGCTGGGCGCGGCCGCGGGGGCGCAGCTCGGGCGGGAGCGCCTGCCAGGTGTAGGTCTCCACCTCGAGGTGGCGGGTGAGCGGGTGCGGACCGCCGACGAGCCGGGTCAGCACGGAGGTGAGGACGGGCAGCGTGGAGGTGAGGGGCGCGGCGGGGGCCGCGTGCAGCGGGACGTGGAAGTGGGAGCGCCAGGGGCCCGCGTCGGGCAGGGCGTCGCCGGCGAGTGCCTCGTCGAGGTCGTCGGTGCCGCGCAGCCCGGCGGCCGTGTGGGTGCGGGTCTGGTGCAGGAAGCGGGGTTCGGCGAAGGCGGCGAGGGCCTCGCGGACCTCGGGGAGGTGGGGCTGTTCGGCGTGCAGGGCGGCGGACAGCTGGGACTTGACGACGGGGACGCCGGCCCGGGCGAGGTCGTCCAGGGCGGTGCCGGGATCTTCGAAGGAGGTGGCGAGGTGGCAGGTGTCGACGCAGATGCCGATACGGTCGTGGCCGACCTCGGTGAGCGGGGCGATGGCGTCGCGGGTGGTCTCGACGACGCAGCCCGGTTCGGGTTCGAGGGCGACGCGGATGGAGCGCCCGGTGAGCTCCTCGAGCGCGTCGAGGCGTTCGGCGAGGGTGCGCAGCGCGGTGCGGGCGGTCCCGGCACGCTCGTCGTCGTAGGCGGTGCGCCAGGCGAGCGGCAGGGTGGAGATGCTGCCCTCGGTGACGTCGTCGGGGAGCAGTCCGGCGAGCACCCGGGCGAGGGCGGCGGTGTGCTCCAGACGCTCGGGGTCGGCCCAGTCCGGCTTGTAGACGCGGTACTTGACCTCCTCGGCGCCGAAGCCCTCGTAGGGGAAGCCGTTGAGGGTGACGACCTCCAGGCCGCGCCGCTCCAGTTCGCAGCGCAGGCCGCGGAGAGCGGCGGGGTCGGTGACGAGGGCGCGGGCGGCGTCCTTGGCCAGCCACAGGCCGATGCCGAGCCGGTCCCGGCCGAGGCGCCGGCGGACGGGTTCGCAGTGGTCGCGGAGCTGGGCCAGGACGCCGTCGAGGGTCTCGGCGGGGTGGACGTTGGTGCAGTAGGCGAGGTGGACGGTGGAGCCGTCGGGGTGGCGGAAGCGCATGGCTCACGCCCCCGTGGCGTCGGCGGTGTCCGGTGCCGGTTCGTCTCTGGGCTGGCCGCGCAGGATGGAGTTGCCCTCGTGGGTGGCCTCGGGGGCGGTCACGTCGAGGGTGAGGCGGCCGCTGAGGCCGTAGAAGGCGACCGGGTTGCGCCACAGCACGCGGTCGACGTCGTCCTCGCTGAAGCCTTCGGCGAGCATCAGGTCCGCGACCTTGCGGGTCTTCAGCGGGTCGCTCCTCCCCCAGTCGGCGGCGGAGTTCACCAGCACCTGCTCGGGGCCGTAGGCGCGCAGGATGGCGACCATCCGCTCCTCGTCCATCTTGGTGTCGGGATAGACGGAGAAGCCGAGCCAGGCGCCGCTGTCCTTGGCCTCCTTGACGGTGGTCTCGTTGAGGTGGTCGATCAGCACCCGCTCCACCGGCAGCGCGGACTCGCGGACCACGTCGAGGGTGCGGCGCAGTCCGGCGAGCTTGTCGCGGTGCGGGGTGTGCACCAGCGCGGGCAGCCCGTGGTCGGCTGCCATCTGGAGCTGGGCGGCGAGCGCGGTGTCCTCGGCGGGGGTCATGGAGTCGTAGCCGATCTCGCCGACGGCGACGACGTTGTCCTTGACCAGATAGCGGGGCAGCGCGTCGAGGACGGGGGTGCAGCGGGGGTCGCCCGCCTCCTTGGGATTGAGGGCGAGGGTGCAGTGGTGGGCGATGCCGTACTGGGCGGCGCGGAAGGGTTCCCAGCCGAGGAGGGAGTCGAAGTAGTCGAAGAAGGAGGCCGGGGAGGTGCGGGGCTGGCCGAGCCAGAAGGAGGGTTCGACGACGGCGCGGACGCCCGCGGCGTACATGGCCTCGTAGTCGTCGGTGGTGCGCGACGTCATGTGGATGTGGGGGTCGAAGATGCGCATCAGGACTCCTTGCCGTGGGGGACGTCCGGGCCGTCCCCGCCCCGCGCCGGGGCGGCTTCGGCCAGGGCCAGGACGCGGTGCAGGTCCTCCGGGACGGTGCGGCCGGCGGCGGTGCGTTCGGCGGCGTAGTCGCCGAGCATGCGGGCGAGTTCGGCGTCGCCGCGGGCGCGCCGGGCGAGGTCCGTGACCAGGTCGAGGGCGACGCCGGTGAACAGGCACTTCAGTACGGCGTGCCGCCAGGCGTGGGCGTCGAGGTGGCGGGCGCCGTAAGGGCCGAGGGCGGCGGCGACCAGCCGGGTGTCGTTGGCGCGCAGGGCGTCCTCGACGAGCGGGAGCGCCTCGGGCCCGGGCACCAGGTGGGGCAGGGCGTGCAGGACGGCGCGGCGTTCGTCGGCGGTGCCCTGGTGGTAGACGCGGGTCAGGGCCTCGGCGTCGGCGCGGGCCGCGTGGAGGATGAGGACGCGGGCGGCGTCGGCGTGTTCGGGTCCGCAGCGGCGGCCCGCCTCGGCGAGGCGCAGCTCCCACACCGAGATCGGCCCGTGGGTGCCGGGGTGGGCGGTGGCCTCGTCCAGTGCCTGGTCGAACCAGGCGCGGGCGGCGCCGTCGAGCCGGGCCGCGAGGTCGCGGCGCAGTTCGGCGGGCGGCATGACGGCGGGGGTGGTGCCGTCGCCGGGGGCGGCCGGTCTGCCGGTGGTGTCGGCGTCCGGACCGGCCGGTGCTGCGTGCGGGCGGGTCATGGGGTGCTGCTCCCTTCGGGGGTGGCGGAGGGATCGCCGTGGGAGGGGACGGCGGACGTGCCGGCGGTGCGCTCGGCCGCGAGGTGGGCGGCGCGGCGCAGGTACGGCAGCGAGTGGGCGGCGAAGCGGGGTCCCGCGTGGGAGTGCCGGGGCAGTTCGACGACGGTCAGGCCGCGGTATCCGGTGGCGGCGAGCGCGGCGAGGACGGGCGGGAAGTCGATCTCCCCGTCGCCGAACGGCAGATGCTCGTGGACGCCGCGGCGCATGTCCTCGATCTGCACGTGGCGCAGCCAGGGCGCGGCCTCGCGGACGCAGTCGGCGGGCGCGAGGGGTTCCAGGCACTGGCAGTGGCCGATGTCCAGGGTGAGGCCGAGCGGCTCGGGGTCGCCGAGGGCGCGGCGCAGGTGGTGGAAGTCGGCGAGGGTGGCGAGGAGGTGACCGGGTTCGGGTTCGACGGCGAGCGGGACGCCGGCGGCGGACGCGGCGTCCAGCACCGGTCCGAACGCCTCGGTGAGGCGCTTCCAGGCGGTGTCCTCGTCGGTGTGGTCGGGGACGGTGCCGCTGAAGCAGTGCACGGCGTGCGCCCCGAGGTCGGCCGCGACCTGGACCGCCCGTACCAGCAGGTCCACGCGGCGCGCCCGGTCGTCGGGGTCGGGGTCGAGCAGGGACGGGCCGTGCTTGCGCCGGGGGTCCAGGACGTAGCGGGCGCCGGTCTCCACGGTGACGCCGAGCCCCAGTGCGTCCAGGCGGCGGGCGACGTGCCGGGTGCGGGCCGCGAGGTCGGGGGCGAGCGGGTCGAGGTGCATGTGGTCGAGGGTCAGTCCTACGCCCTCGTAGCCGAGGTCGGCGAGCAGGCCGAGGGCGTCGTCGAGGCGGAGGTCGGTGAGGCCGTTGGTGCCGTAGCCGAAGCGCAGCGGCAGCGCGGGGGGCTCGTGCGCGGTCATGTGATGCTCACCTTCCTCATGGCGCGCCGGCGGGCGAACAGCCGTCCCGCCGGGGCCAGCGCCGCGATCAGCAGGGACGTGGCGGTCGCCCCGGACCGGGCGGCGAGCGCCGCCTGGAGCGGGACGGTGGCGCGGATGCCGCCGCCGACCGCGCGCTGGGTGAGCGGGGGCGAGGGGTTGAGCGCGGCGTGGAAGTACGGCCGGGCGGCCGTGGCCGCGTAGGCGGCGGCCAGCGCGGCGGTGACGGCGCCGGCGGGCGTGGTCCGGGCGCCGCCGCCCGGGGTGGAACCCGGCAGGCCGGGGGCGGCTGCTGCCCGCCGGCCTGCCGGGAGTCGGACACGGCGGTGCGTGACCAGCCGGGTCAGTGCGCCCGTCGCCGCGAGGGCGGCGAGCGGGGCCGCCACCGAACCGCCGGTGGTCTCGCGCCGGGAGACGGCGGTGACGGCGAGGGTGTGACAGCCGAGGAGCGCGGCGGAGGGCGCCGCCGCGCGGACGGAACCGGCGGCCGCCGCGCCCATCAGGAGGTCCAGTCCGCGGGCGGCGGCCATGGCGGCCGGGCCCGCGGGCGTGTGCTTCAGTGCCAGGTCGTACGCCCAGACCGTCGCCGCCAGCGGGGCGGCCACCGCGAGGGCGGGGCGGCCGGCGCGGGCGGCGAGCAGCAGTCCCGCGCCGGTGAGTCCGCAGGCGGCGGTGAGGGCGGCGGCGGGGCGGACGCGTCCGGACGGGAGGGGGCGGTGGGGGCGCTCCACGGCGTCCTCGGCGCGGTCGGCCCAGTCGTTGAGGACCATGCCGGCCGCGTACAGGCACAGGGAGGAGCCGATGGGGAGCAGGGCGCGGGGGTCCGGCCGGCCGCCGGCCGCGGCGACGCCGGCGAGGGTGTCGCCGGGGACGGTGAACAGGGCGGGCAGGCGGAGGAGTTCCGCCCAGGCGGCGGCGCGGTTGGGGGTGGAGGGTTTCTCGGTGGTGGCCGGGGGCGCGGGCGTGGTGTCCCGGCCCACGAGGGTGAGGAGCGGGGCCGCGGCTCGGGTCATCGGCGCACCCCGCTGTTCCCCGGGTCCTGGTGCGGGTCTGCGTCGTCGCCCACGCGCGTGCCATCGCCCACGGGCGCGTCGTCGCTCAGGCGCGCGGCGAAGCGTTTCAGCTCCGTGTACTGCTCCCCCAGGGAGGCCGGGCCGTCGCCGACCGGGTCCTTGAAGTAGAAGCCGAGTTCGCCCAGCGGGCCGGTGATGCCCTTCTGTCCCGCGCGGAGCAGCAGCCGGGCCAGGTCGAGGACGAGGGGTGCGGCGAGGGCGGAGTCGCAGCCCTGCCAGATGGTCTGGAGGACCATGCGGGAGCCGAGGAAGCCGTCGAAGGCGATGTGGTCCCAGGCGGTCTTCCAGTCGCCGAGCGCGGGCACGTCGTCGATGTGCACCTCGCCTTCCGGAGCCGCGCCGAGGGTGTCGGCGAGGACGCGTTCCTTGCCGGCGTTCTTCGCGGCGGCCGCGGCGGGGTCGGCGAGGGCGGCGCCGTCGCCGCCGCCGAGGAGGTTGGTGCCGGACCAGGCGCGCACGGCGAGGGCGCGCTGCTGGAACATCGGGCCCAGCACGGACCGCAGCAGGGTCTGCCCGGTCTTGCCGTCCCGGCCCGCGTACGGAACGCCCGCCTCCGCGGCGAGCTCGGACAGCGCGGGGTGGTGCAGGCCGGTCGACGGGGTGAAGTTGACGTAGCCGCAGCCGGCACGTAGGGCGGCGGCCGCGTAGAGGGAGCTGGGCGGGAGGGCGCCGTCCGCGGGGGCGGGCTCGGTGGAGGCGACGTTCACCACGACGGCGCCGGCGAGGTGGTTCCGTTCGGTGAAGTCGCGGATGTCGGCGGCGAAGACGTCGATCCAGTCGTCGTCGGTGCGGGCGGGGCCCGTGTCGGCGTCACCGTGGGTGGGTCCGCCGGGCCTGATCTCCCGCTCGGCGGCGACGAGTTCGGCGTGCACGGCGGTCGGGAGGCCGTGCGGGAGGACGCCGCCTTCGGCGAGGTGCTCGGCGCGTTTGGGCAGCGGGCAGTCGACGGTGTCGTGCCCGCCGAAGACGAGCGACGACAGCGGGGGCAGGCCGCTCGCGGCAAAGTCGGGGGTCTCGGTGACCATGCCGGTGGGCGGATGGAGCCCGGCGGCGACGGCCGCGCATCCCACGACGGCGGTGGTCGCGACGGACCCACGGGCTCCGACGAGCCAGACGCCGTAACGGGGGGCGGGGGAAGGGGTGGTGGGGACGGAGGACGGTTCGGCGGACATGGGCAGCCTCCTTGTCGAACGCGAACCGAATGTGGCGGTGCGCCGGCCCACCGCCGGCCCTGCGGCCGACGGTGCGCCGGACCCCGGACGGGGTGGTGTGCCGTCCGGCCGGGCCGGACGGTGTTGCTCGCCCCGGACCCGGCAGCGGCCCGGGTCCGGGGAGCCGGACGCGCGACCGGGTCGGTGACCCGGGCACGCACCCGGTCCGCGGGCCCGTCGCCCTGCCGGGCCGGGGAGCCGTGCGGTGCGCCGGGCATGGGCCCGGCGCGTGCCCGGCGTGGGCCGGGCGGGCCCGGTCCCCCGGGCCCGGGCCGTGGCCCGCACCCGGGAGCCGGGTGGTACGTCGTGCGGGACCGAACGCGTGACCGCGCCCCGCCCCTGTGGCAGGACCACCGGGCCTGGTGCGGGCACCGGCCCGAGGCCCCGGGTGCCGCACCGTGCTCAGGCCCCGGCAGGGACCGTCCTCGCGGTCCGGGCCGGTGCCCTGGCCGGCGGGCCGGGCAGGGCACCGGCCGGTGGGCCGTGCGCCGGCCGGCCCGAAGGCACGAGTCGGGTGCTCAGCCTCCGGGTGGAACCGGGTGCCGGAGATCGGAGAGAAGGTTCCGGGCCCGGTGGCCCGGTGGCCCGGGGAGGCGGCGGGCGGGGGTCCGGCGTCCGTCCGCCCGCCGCCGTTCTCGGGGCCCCTAGGAGGGCAGTTCCTTCAGCTGGATGTTGCGGAAGGAGACCTTGTCGTCAGGACCGTGGTTCTGCAGACCGATGTAGCCGTCGGTCAGGCTCCGCTGCGGGTCCTTGTTGGTGAAGTCGTTGATCTTCACCCCGTTCAGGAACACCTGGAGCCGCTCGCCCTTGACCCTGATCTCGTAGGAGTTCCACTGCCCGGGCGGGCGCAGGACCTGGTCACGGGCCTTGATGTTCGCCGCCTTGAACGTGTAGATCGCACCCGTGGTGCGGTCCGCCGCGTCCGTCGCGTCGATCTGGATCTCGTAGCCCCGGTCGACCGCCGACCACGGGTCGTCGGAGGCCGGGAAGCCCACGAAGACACCGGAGTTGTCGTCGCCGCGCATCTTCCAGTCGAGCTTCAGCGAGTACGACTTGAGCTCCTTGGCCTGGTACCAGAGCAGACCCATGCCGCCCTCGGACTCCATGACCCCGCCGTCCTTGACGACGAACCTGCCGGGGCCGGCCTGCTTCCAGCCGTCCAGGGTCCGGCCGTTGAAGATCTTCCGGTAGCCCTTGTCCGGCTTGCAGTCCGCCTTCACCTGGCCGGTGGCGTACTGCAGTCCGCCGAGCAGGTGGGCGCGGAAGGCCTCGTCGGCGTACGACTCCTTGGTGTGGCCGCCGCCGGTGTAGAAGGAGCGGCCGCCGCCGTAGCTCTGGCACCAGGCGATCGGGTGGTCGCCCTTCATGGTGCCGCCCTGGTAGGTGGTCTCGTCCAGGGTGGCGAGGACCTTGGCCTTGTCCCGCGGGTTGGTGCGGTAGTTGTACCACTCGTCGGTGCGCTCCCAGGTGTCGTCCAGGTGCGCGGTGGCCGGGTGGTCGTGGTCCTCGACGCGCACGGTGGCCTTCTGGATGGCCGGGTGCGAGGCGAAGTAGGCGCCGACGAGACCGCCGTAGAACTCCCAGTCGTACTCGGTGTCGGCGGCGGCGTGGATGCCCATGTAGCCGCCGCCGTTCTTGACGTAGTTCTCGAACGCCTTCTGCTGGTCGGCGTCGAGGACGTCACCGGTGGTGGACAGGAAGGCGACCGCGTCGTACTTGGCGAGGTTGGCGGTGGTGAACTGGCCCGCCTCCTCGGTCGCGGTGACCGAGATGCCGGCCGGGGCGCCGAGTTCCTTCAGGGCCTTGACGCCGTCCCCGATGGAGTCGTGCCGGAAGCCGGCGGTCTTGGAGAAGACCAGCACCTTCTTGCCCTGCTTGAACGGCTCCTTGGAGAACTCGAAGTCGTCCACGTCGTACAGCGCGCCCTCGCCGCCGCGGAAGACCAGGTAGATCTCGGTGGTCTTCTTCGGCAGTGCCCGCAGCGGGACGTCGACGTCCTGGAACGTCTCCCAGCCGCCGGTCGGCGGGATGTACGCCGAGCCGTGCAGCGGGCCCTCGGGGGAGCCGGTGCGCAGCTCGACGAAGCCGCCGGAGCCGCCGGAGGAGGCCCGTACGGTCATCTTCTTCTGCCCGTCGAAGCGGTAGGGGCTGAAGGAGATCCAGTCGCCGTCGTTGATGTCGCCGACCGTCTTGCCGCCGTTGGCCTGGGACTTGTCGATGACGCTGACGCCGGACTGCGAGGTGAAGTGCTCGCCCTGGCGGTGGAGCGGCTGGAGCACGGTGCGGGCGGTGCCGGTCAGCGCCTCCTGGCCGTTGGCGCCGCCGTCGGTGTAACTGGCGCCGACGACACCGTAGATGTTGGCGTTGGGGTCGTGACCGCCGTCGCCGGGAGGCGGCGTGAGGGTGCCCTCACAGCCCGTCTCGCTGGTGAGCTCGTGGGCGTGGTTGTCGTGGCCGAGGCTGTAGGAGACCTTGACCTTGGAGCAGTCGATCGTCTCCTCGGGGTCGGTGACGGTCACCTTGAACGGCACGGGCTCGCCGAAGGCGGCCAGGCTGCCGTTGCCCGGGACGTCGATCCGCACCTTGGGCTCGGTGTTGCCGACGACGATCCGGACGCTGGCGTTACCGGTGTTGCCCTCGGGGTCCTTCGCGGTGAAGGTCGCCGTGTAGGTGCCGATCTTCTTGTACTTGTGCGTGGGGTTGAGCCCCTCGCCCTTGGTGCCGTCGCCGAAGTCCCAGGCGTAGGTGAGGTCCGGGGAGTCGGCGTCCTCCGCCGTGCCGGTGAACGTGACCTTCAGGCCGGCGGCGCCGGACGTGCGGTCCGCGGTGACCCCGACGATCGGCGAGAAGCCGTCCTCGGCGTTCTCGATCCGGTAGAGCGCGGAGTGCTCGTCGCCCTGGAACCAGGACAGGCCGTAGTCGAGGACGTAGAGCGCGCCGTCGGGGCCGAAGTCCATGTCCATGATCTGCGTGCCGGTCCACGGGAAGTCGTTGATCTTCGCGACCGAGCCGTCCTCGTTCTGCTCGATGCGCTTGATCCAGCGGCGCCCGAACTCGCCGGCGAAGAAGTCGCCGTCGAACTCCTCGGGGAACTTGACCGAGGACTCCAGGTCCGGGTCGTAGCGGTAGACCGGGCCCGCCATCGGGGACTCGGAGCCGCTGCCGAACTCCGGCAGGGAGCCGCCGTCGTAGGGGATCCAGGCGGGCTGGGCGGGCGGCAGGTCGACCAGGCCGGTGTTGTGCCGGGAGGTGTTCTTCGGCGCGGCGCAGTCGAACTTCTCACCCGACTCGCCGGTGGCGAAGTCGTAGTCGACGTAGGCGTCGTTGTCGCCGGTGCAGAACGGCCAGCCGAAGTTGGCGGCCTTCGTCACCTTGGCGAACTCGACCTGGCCGCCGGGGCCGCGGGTCGGGGAGGCGGCGCCGGCGTCGGGGCCGTAGTCGCCGACGTAGACGACGCCGGTCTTCTCGTCGACGCTGATCCGGAACGGGTTGCGGAAGCCCATCGCGTAGATCTCGGGACGGGTCTTCTCGGTTCCCGGCGGGAAGAGGTTGCCCTCCGGGATGTCGTACGACCCGTCCTCGTTCACCTTGATGCGCAGGATCTTGCCGCGCAGGTCGTTGGTGTTGCCGGAGCTGCGGCGGGCGTCGAAGGCCGGGTTGCGGTTGTCGCGCTCGTCGATCGGCGTGTAGCCGTCGGAGGCGAAGGGGTTGGTGTCGTCGCCGG
Source organism: Streptomyces sp. P9-2 (assembly GCF_051903975.1). Lineage (NCBI taxonomy): Bacteria > Bacillati > Actinomycetota > Actinomycetes > Kitasatosporales > Streptomycetaceae > Streptomyces > Streptomyces sp. P9-2. The sequence continues at coordinate 5,805,237 of NZ_CP192633.1, read as the reverse complement.
TGGACAGGTAGAGGTTGCCCTCGGCGTCGAAGTCGATGTCGCCGCCGACGTGGCAGCAGATGCCGCGGGAGGCCGCGACGTCCAGGATCTTCTTCTCGCTGGACAGGTCCAGGGTGCCGTTGGGGTTCAGGGTGAACCGGGAGAGGCGGTTGACGCCGTCGAACTTGGCGAAGTCCTCGGCGGTGCCGGTCTCCGGGGCGTCCCCGGCGGGCGTGTCGAGCGGCGGGGCGTAGTAGAGGTAGATGGCCCGGTTGGTCTCGAAGTCGGGGTCCACCCCGACGCCCTGGAGGCCCTCCTCGTCGTGGCTGTAGACGTCGAGACGTCCGGCCACCTTGGTGGTGCCGCCCGCGTCGGTGAGGCGCAGGGTGCCGTCCCGCGAGGTGTGCAGGACGCTGCGGTCCGGCAGCACGGCGAGCGACATGGGCTCGCCCATCTCGGGTTCGCCCTTGGCGAGCGGCACCTGCTGGAACTGCCCCTCGGCCGCGGCCGGTTCGTCGAGCTCCGCGTGTCCGGGGTGGGCGCCGGCGACGGTGGCCGGGGTGCCCACGGCCAGCAGCAGGCCGGTGACGAGGGCGAGCGTGGTGCGGAAGGCGGGACGCTTGGCGGTGCGGGTGGATTTGAGTCTTCTTCTGTGCACGAAGTCCCTCCGGGAACGGAATGGGGCCGTACGGAACAGGTGCTGATCGTGCGGTGCGTGCGGGCGCCGGGGTGCGCCGTCACCCCGGAGGCGTGGGTGCCCTGAACACTCAGGGACGGTAACCGCCTTCTTCCTGACGGAACACCCCTTGGACCGCGTCTGGTTGAACTTTTTCCCAACAGAGGACAAAGGGGATCGCGGGCAGCCCTGACCGGGGACCGGCGGGAACGCCGGCCCCCGTCCCGACCTGCGGCCGGGGCCTGTCCTCAGCTGTTGAACGCCGCGTCGAAGGACGCGCTCGGGGGTTCGAAGTCGAAGGACTTGAGGCGCTTCAGGGCCTCGGGGGCGCCCTGGAGGCGGTCCATGCCGGCGTCCTCCCACTCCACCGAGACCGGGCCCCGGTAGTCGATGGAGCGCAGCATGCGGAAGACGTCCTCCCAGGGCACGTCCCCGTGGCCGGCGGAGACGAAGTCCCAGCCGCGCCGGGGGTCGCCCCAGGGCAGGTGGGAGCCGAGGCGGCCGTTGCGGCCGTCGAGGCGCTTGCGGGCCTCCTTGCAGTCGACGTGGTAGATCCGGTCGCGGAAGTCCCACAGGAAGCCGACCGGGTCGAGGTCCTGCCAGACGAAGTGCGACGGGTCGAAGTTCAGCCCGAACGCCGGGCGCCGGTCCACCGCGTCGAGGGCGCGCACGGTGGTCCAGTAGTCGTACGCGATCTCGCTGGGGTGGACCTCGTGGGCGAAGCGCACGCCCTCCGCGTCGAAGACGTCGAGGATCGGGTTCCAGCGTTCGGCGAAGTCCTCGTAGCCGCGCTCGATCATCGACTCGGGGGCGGGCGGGAACATGGCGACCAGGTGCCAGATGGCGGAGCCGGTGAACCCGATCACCGTGTCGACGCCGAGCAGGGCCGCGGCGCGCGCCGTGTCCTTGATCTCGGCGGCGGCACGCTGCCGTACGCCCTCGGGGTCGCCGTCGCCCCAGATGCGGGCGGGCAGGATGTTCCGGTGGCGTTCGTCGATGATGGCGTCGCAGACGGCCTGGCCGACCAGGTGGTTGGAGATCGCCCAGCACTTCAGGCCGTACTTGTCGAGGAGCTGGTGGCGGCCGGCCACGTAGGAGGGGTCGGCGAGGGCCTTGTCCACCTCGAAGTGGTCGCCCCAGCAGGCGAGTTCGAGGCCGTCGTAGCCGAAGTCACGGGCGAGCCGGCAGACCTCCTCGAGCGGAAGGTCGGCCCACTGGCCGGTGAACAGGGTGAAGTTGCGCGGCATCCGTATCCGTCCTCCTCAGGCGGCGATCGGGGTGTAGACGGCGTTCTTCTCGGCGCTCTCCTCCACCGCGGCGAGGACGCGCTGCACCTGGAGCCCGTCCGTGAAGGACGGTTCCGGGCTGCGGCCCTCGGCGATGGCGTGGACCAGGTCGCGGGCCTGGTGCGCGAAGGTGTGCTCGTAGCCGAGCCCGTGGCCCGGCGGCCACCAGGCGTCCAGGTAGGGGTGGTCGGGCTCGGTGACGAGGATGCGGCGGAAGCCGCCGTGCGTGGCGTCCCCGGTGCCGTCGTGGTACTCGAGTTCGTTGAGCCGCTCCAGGTCGAAGGCGAGCGAGCCGCGCTCGCCGTTGAGTTCGATCCGCAGGGCGTTCTTGCGTCCGGTGGCGTACCGGGTGGCCTCGAAGGACGCAAGCGCCCCGGAGGTGAACCGCCCGGTGAACACGGCGGCGTCGTCGACGGTGACCGGTCCGGTGCCGGCCGCGGAGACGGCGGCCAGGCCGCTGCTCGGCTCGGTCGGCAGCGGCCGCTCGCGGACGAACGTCTCGGTGAGCGCCGAGACGCCCGCGAGCGGCTCCCCCGCGAGGTACTGGGCGAGGTCGACGATGTGCGCGCCGAGGTCGCCGAGCGAGCCGGAGCCCGCCTGCTCCCGGCGCAGCCGCCAGGTGAGCGGGAACTGCGGGTCCACCAGCCAGTCCTGGAGGTACGCCACCCGCACGTGCCGCAGGGTGCCGATGCGGCCCTCCTCCACCATCTTCCGGGCCAGCGCGGTGGCGGGCACCCGGCGGTAGTTGAAGCCGACCATGGCGGCCTGGCCGCGGTCCCGCGCCTCCCGGGCGGCGCGGGCCATCGCCTCGGCCTCCTCGACGGTGTTGGCGAGGGGCTTCTCGCACAGCACGTGCTTGCCCGCGGCCAGCGCGGCCAGCGCGATCTCGGCGTGGCTGTCGCCGGGGGTGCAGATGTCGACGAGGTCGATGTCGTCGCGCTCCACCAGGGCGCGCCAGTCGGTCTCGGCCTCCGCCCAGCCGTGCCGGCCGGCCGCCGCCCGCACGGCGCCGGCGTCCCGGCCGCAGATCACGGCCATCTCGGGGCGGAGCGGCAGCTCGAAGACCCGTCCCACGGTGCGCCAGCCCTGGGAGTGGGCGGCGCCCATGAAGGCGTAACCGACCATGCCGATGCGCAGTGGTGGCTTCCCCGTTTCCGCCCCTTCGGACGCTTGCGGCTGTGCCATTCGGATGTCCTCCTCGTCGTCGTGTCGGGCGGGGCGGTCCCCGCCCGGTGGGCTGGTCAGGCCCGTGGGGCGGGGCTCCTCACTTGAAGCCGGTGGGCATGTACTGGTCGACGTTGTCCTTGTCGACGACGGCCGAGTAGCAGGTCACCGAGGAGGGGATCTCGAACTCGGCCAGGCCGCCGATGCCCTTGCCCTGGCCGAGGGCGCGGGCGAGGTCGATCGCGGAGGCGGCCATCGTCGGCGGGTAGAGCACCGTGGCCTTCAGGACACCGTTGTCGGCCTTGATGGCCTCGAACGCGGAGAGCGCGCCGGCGCCGCCGACCATCAGGAAGTCGTCGCGGCCGGCCTGCTCGATGGCGCGCAGCGCGCCCACGCCCTGGTCGTCGTCGTGGTTCCACAGCGCGTCGAACTGCGACTGGGCCTGGAGCAGCTGGGCCATCTTGGCCTGGCCGGACTCGACGGTGAACTCGGCGGCCTGGCGGGCCACCTTGCGGATGTTCGGGTAGTTCTTCAGGGCGTCGTCGAATCCCTGGGTGCGCTGCTTGGTCAGCTCCAGGTTGTCCAGGCCGGCCAGCTCGATCACCTTGGCGTCGGGCTTGTCCTTGAGCTTCTCGCCGATGTAGTGGCCGGCGTTGAGGCCCATGCCGTAGTTGTCGCCGCCGACCCAGCAGCGGTACGCCTGCGGGGTGTTGAAGACGCGGTCGAGGTTGACCACGGGGATGCCGGCGCGCATCGCCTTCAGCCCGACCTGGGTGAGGGCCTTGCCGTCGGCCGGCAGGATCACCAGGACGTCGACCTTCTTGTTGATGAGGGTCTCGATCTGGCCGATCTGCTGGGCGGTGTCGTTGGAGCCCTCGGTGATCTCCAGGGTGACGTCGGAGTACTTCTCGGCGCGCTTCTTGGCGTTGTCGTTGATGGCGTTGAGCCAGCCGTGGTCGGCCTGCGGTCCGGCGAAGCCGATGGTGACCTGCTTGCCCGGCTTGTCGTCGGCGGCCGGCTGGTTGTTCGCGGCCGGCTCGTCGCCGCCGCTGGGCTCGTTGCTGGTGCAGCCGGTGACGAGGGCGCCGGCGGAGACGGCGGCGGCTCCGAACAGGAGCCCTCTGCGGCTGGTGAACGTCGGCTCTGGCATGGCGGTGAACCCTTCCGTCAGGTCGTGCTCGCGGTACGCCGCTGGACCAGCACGGCGGCGACGATGATCGCGCCCTTGGCGATCTGCTGGACGTCGGTCTGCAGGTTGTTCAGGGCGAAGATGTTGGTGATGGTGGTGAAGATCAGGACGCCGAGGACGGAGCCGACGATGGTGCCGCGGCCGCCGGTGAGGAGGGTGCCGCCGATGATCGCGGCGGCGATGGCGTCGAGTTCGTAGAGGTTGCCGTTGGTGTTCTGTCCGGAGCCGGACAGGACGATCAGCAGGAAGGCGGCGATGCCGCAGCACAGCCCGGACAGCAGGTACAGGTAGAGGCGCTGGCGGCGTACGTCGATGCCGGCGAGGCGGGCGGCCTCCGCGTTGCCGCCGACGGCGACGGAGCGGCGGCCGAAGGTGGTGCGGTTGAGCACCAGCCAGCCGACGACGGTGACCGCGGCGAACACCAGCACCAGCGGGGGGACGCCCAGCACGTAGGAGTCGCGCTCGCCGAGGTCGAGGACGCTGTCGACGGTGACGATCTGTGTGCGTCCGTCGGTGATCTGCAGGGCGAGACCGCGGGCGGAGGCGAGCATGGCGAGGGTGGCGATGAACGGCACCATCCCGCCGTACGCGATGAGCACCCCGTTGACGAGGCCGCAGCCGAGGCCGACCAGGACGGCGGTGAAGAGGATGCCCGCGAAGCCGTACTCCTGGGTGGCGACGGTGGTCGCCCACACCGAGGCGAGGGCGACGATCGCGCCGACCGACAGGTCGATGCCGCCGGAGATGATGACGAAGGTCATGCCGACGGTGACGACGCCGATGACGGACGCCTGGGTGAGGACCAGCTGGAGGTTGCGGGTGTCCAGGAACTGGTCCGGCTTGGTGAGGCCGCCGATCAGGATCAGTACGGCGAGCACGCCGAGCAGGGACAGGGTGCGCACGTCGGCGCGGAACAACACGGCCCGCCAGGCGGGCTGTTCGCCGGCCGGTGGCACCTTGGAGGTGCTGTCCCGCGGCGGGGAGACGTTCTGCGTCATGACGCCGGGCTTCCTTCCATGACCAGGTCGAGTACACGGTGTTCGTCGAGTTCGCGGGCGGGCGCCGTGTGGACGACGGAGCCCTCGCGCAGCACCAGCACGCGGTCGGCGAGGCCGAGCACCTCGGGCACCTCGCTGGAGACCAGCAGCACGGCGAGCCCTTCGTCCGCCAGGCGCCGTACGACGGCGTACAGTTCGGCCCGCGCGCCGACGTCGACGCCGCGGGTGGGTTCGTCGAGCAGCAGCACCCGGCAGCCGCGGAGCAGCCAGCGGGCGAGGACCGCCTTCTGCTGGTTGCCGCCGGAGAGGGTACGGACGGGCACGTCGGGGTTGTCGGGCCGCAGGGACAGCTCCCGGACCGCCGCGCGCGCCGCCCCCAGTTCGGCGCCGCGGTCGATCCATCCGGCCCGCGCGAAGCGGGACATGGAGGAGACGGACACGTTGCGGGTGACCGACTCCAGCATCAGCAGGGCCTGCGCCTTGCGTTCCTCGGGGGCGAGGCCGAGGCCCGCGCGGACGGCGGCGCGGACGCTGCCGGGGCGCAGGGGTTTTCCGTCGACGAGGACGCGGCCGGTGTCGGGCTTGCGGGCGCCGTAGACGGTCTCGAGGATCTCGGAGCGCCCGGACCCGACGAGTCCGGCGAGACCGACGATCTCGCCGGGGCGCACCTGGAGGTCGAGCGGGGCGAACTCCCCGCGCCGCGACAGGTTTTCGACGGTGAGGACCGGTGCGGCGTCCTTGGCCGGCGAGGTGTCGGGGCGGGGCGGGAAGACGTACTCGACGTTGCGGCCCGTCATCAGCGACACCACCTCGCTGGTGGGCGTGGACTTGGCGGGCAGTCCGCGGGCCACCGCCCGGCCGTCCTTCAGCACGGTCACGCGGTCGCCGATGCGGCGGATCTCCTCCAGCCGGTGGGAGATGTAGACGACGGCGACGCCGGCGGCGGTCAGGTCGCCGACGATGCGGAAGAGGTTGTCGACCTCGTCCGGGTCCAGGGCGGCGGACGGCTCGTCCATCACGATGAGCCGTACGTCGTGGGAGAGGGCGCGGGCCATGGAGACGATCTGCTGGTGCGCGGCGGAGAGGTCGCCGACCAGACGGCCGGGGTCGATCTCGGGGTGCCCAAGACGCTTGAGCAGATCGGCGGTTGACGCGCGGGCCGCCCTGCCCCGGACGACGAACCCGGCGGCGGTGGGTTCATGGCCGAGGTGGACGTTCTCGGCGACCGACAGGTGCTCCACCAGGTCGAGTTCCTGGTAGATGGTGGCGATGCCGAGGCGCATGGCGGCGATCGGCGAGCGCAGGGTGACGTCGTCGCCGCGCCAGCGGATCGTGCCCGTGTCGGGCTGGTGGGCGCCGGCCAGCACCTTGATGAGCGTGGACTTCCCGGCGCCGTTCTGGCCGAGCAGACAGTGCACCTCGCCGGCCTGGACGTCGAGGTCGACGCCGTCCAGGGCCCGGACTCCCGGGAACGACTTGGTGATGCCGGACATGCTGAGCAGCGGTGGTTCTGGTGCCATGCGGATTCCCCTCGGCGTGCGTGGGCCGACGGCCCCTCGCGGGGCAAGAGTTTTCGGGCAGGGCGAAGCGGAGCGGCGGTGTGGGTGGTGTTCGGAACGGGTGTGCGGCTCGGGGGCAGGGCCCCACGTTCACGACGGTGCGGCTTCCTGCCGGGTCGGGCGGCTTCCGACCCGGCGGGTCGTGCGGTCTGCGTGCCGGCGCGGGTGGCGAAACCGCATCGGCACGGTGGTGCCTCGACCGCCGGAAGCGGGGTGGCGTCCGCTCCGGCGGGTGGTGCCTTGCCTGCCGGGGCGGGCGGCTTCCGCCCCGGCGTGCCGTGCGCTGCGCGTCGGCGCTGGTGGCCGTCGCAGCGGCACGGTGGTGCCGTGCACACCGGTACGGCTGGCCGTCGTACCGGGGACGTGGCCGGCACGGGTGGCTTCCGCACCGGCGGGTCGTGCTCCGTGCGGTGCGGCTGGCGGTCGCACCGGCAGGGTGAACTCGCGTGCCGGACGGGCCGGCGGGTGGTGCTGGGCGCCGGTGCGGCGGGTGCCGTACCGGCGTCGGGTCAGGCGGGTGAGAACAGGTGGTCGCTGATGAGGCGGGCGGCGCCGATGACTCCGGCGGCGGGGCCCAGCTCGCCCAGGACGATGGGGAGGTTGCCCGTCGCCAGGGGGAGCGAGCCTCGGTAGACCTGGGTGCGGATCGCGGCGAGCAGGGTGTGGCCGAGGCCGGTCACCCCGCCGCCGATCACCACCAGGCCCGGGTTGAAGAAGCTGACCAGGCCGGCGATGACCTGCCCGGTGCGGTTGCCGCCCTCGCGGATCAGGTCGAGGGCGGTGGCGTCACCGGCGGCGGCCGCGGCGGCGACGTCGACGGCGCTGAGCGTGCCGTTCGCCTCCAGCCGGGCGGCGAGTTCGGGTGAGTGCTGCTGCTCGGCGGCCTCCGTGGCGTCCCGCGCGAGCGCCGCGCCGGAGAAGTGCGCCTCGAGGCAGCCGCGGTTGCCGCAGGCGCAGGGGCGTCCGTCGGGCACGGCCTGGATGTGCCCGATGTCGCCCGCGCTGCCCGTCGTACCGCGGTACACCTCACCGCCGACGACGATGCCGCAGCCGATGCCCGTGCCGATCTTGACGCAGAGGAAGTCGGCGACGGTGCGGGCGACGCCCGCGTGCTGCTCCCCCAACGCCATGAGGTTCACGTCGTTGTCGACCATGACCGGGCAGCCGAGCTCCTGGCTGAGCGCCTCCCGCACGGGGAAGCCGTCCCAGCCGGGCATGATCGGCGGTGCGACCGGGATGCCCTCGGGGAAGCGGACCGGCCCGGGGACGCCGATGCCGGCGCCGTCGAACCCTTCCGCGAGCCCGGTGGCCTTCAGCTTGGCGGCCATGGACAGCACCTGCTCGAAGACCGCGACCGGTCCCTCGCGCACGTCCATCGGCTGGTTGATGTGCCCGAGGATCTCCAGCTCGGCGTTGGTGACGGCGACGTCGACCGAGGTCGCGCCGATGTCGACGCCGAGGAAGCGCAGGTGCGGGTTGAGACGGATGTTGTGGGAGCGGCGCCCGCCGCGCGAGGCGGCGAGTCCGTCGGCCACGACGAGTTCCGTCTCCAGCAGCCGGTCCACCTCCACGGCCAGTTTGGACCGGGACAGGTCGACCTGGTCGCCCAGCTGTGCCCGGGAGTTGGGCCCTCCGTCGCGCAACAGCCGTAGCAGTCGTGCCTGATGGGCGTTCGCGGGTCGCGCTGTCATGCGTCTCACGAGCCCCTCCCCGCCTCATCGGCTGTGCGCGCCGGATTCCGGCCACGTGCGTGGCGTGCTTTCGGATGCGAAAGTAGCAGCGCCTGCCGGAGGTGGGAAGAAGTCGCGCAGGAATTGACCCCTACTTTTTCCACTCTCAGGACAAAGGAGGGGGTGCGGGGCCCCGGAGAACCCCGCTCAGGTCGGGACGAACCGGATCAGGAGTCTCCCCGCGCGTGGTACGACCGCCGTGTGTGCTCGGTGTGTTCGCGCATCAGCCGCGTGGCCGACTGCTCGTCCCGCGCGGCGATCGCGGCGATCAGCTCGCGGTGCTCGATCCAGGACTGCTCGCCGCGCTGCCGGGCGACCGGGGTGTAGTACCAGCGCACCCGCCGGTCCACCTGCGCGGCCAGCTCGGCGAGGACCGCGTTGCCCGCGAGCTCCATCACCTTGGCGTGGAAACGGGCGTTGAGCACCACCGCGGCGTCCACGTCGTCCGCCTCGACGGCCTTCAGTCCCTCGGCGAGGATCTCCTCCAGCGCCTGGACGCCCTTGCTGTCCGCGTTGCTCGCGGCGAGCCGGGCCGCCTCCGCCTCCAGCAGCGTGCGCACGGTGAGGAGCTGGTCGGCCTCCTCCTCCGTCGGCTCGTGCACGAACGCGCCCTGCGCGGGCCGCAGATCGACCCACCCCTCGGTGTTGAGACGCTGGAGCGCCTCGCGCACCGGCTGACGGGAGACGCCGAGGTGGCCGGCGAGTTCGCTCTCGACGAGGTGCTGGCCCGGCTGGAGGGCGCGGGTGGTGATGAGTTCGAGCAGTGCCTCGTAGACGCGGTCGCGCAGCGGGCCGGGCCGCTCGAGCCGGGGCACCGCCCCGTGGGGCAGTCCTGTCGACAACATCGGTCCCCCTCTTCGGCGGCGCCGCGCGTCCGTCGTGAACGCCGGTGACGCCGCAGACGTCCTGGGTGATTGTCTTTCGTCTACAGTCTACGGCGCACGGCCACACCGCGTTCGGGTTGCCCTCGTCACACCCGTGCCACGGGACGCGCGCCTACGGGCAGCGCACGACCTGTCCCGCGTACGACAGGTTGCCGCCGAAGCCGAACAGCAGCACCGGGTCCCCGCTCGTCACCGCGCCCTGCTCGACGAGCTTGGAGAAGGCGAGCGGGATGCTCGCGGCCGAGGTGTTGCCGGAGTCGACGACGTCCCGCGCGACGACGGCGTTGACGGCGCCGATCCGCCGCGCGAGCGGCTCCACGATCCGCAGGTTGGCCTGGTGCAGCACGACCGCGGCGAGGTCCTCCGGCGTCAGCCCCGCCTTCTCGCAGGCGCGGCGGGCGAACTCCGGCAGCCGGGTGGTCGCCCACCGGTAGACGCTCTGCCCCTCCTGCGCGAACCGCGGCGGGGTCCCCTCGATCCGCACCGCGTTCCCCATCTCCGGCACCGAGCCCCACAGCACGGGACCGATGCCGTTCTCGGCGCCCGGCGCGCCCGCCTCCACGACGGCCGCGCCCGCCCCGTCGCCCACGAGGACGCAGGTGGTGCGGTCGGTCCAGTCGGTGACGTCGGACATCTTGTCGGCGCCGATCACCAGCACCCGCTCCGCCCCGCCGGCCCGCACGGCGTGGTCGGCGGTGGCGAGGGCGTGGGTGAAGCCGGCGCACACCACGTTGACGTCCATCACGGCGGGGCCGGGCATGCCGAGGCGGGCGGCGACGCGGGCCGCCATGTTGGGCGAGCGGTCGATCGCGGTGGAGGTGGCGACCAGGACCAGGTCGATCTCGTCGGGCGTACGTCCTGCCGCGGCGAGCGCCTTGGCGGCGGCGTGCGCGGCCAGTTCGTCGACGGGCTCGTCGGGTCCGGCGATGTGCCGGGTGCGGATGCCCACGCGGCTGGTGATCCACGCGTCGCTGGTGTCGACCATGCCCGCCAGGTCCTCGTTGGTCAGGACCCGGGCGGGCTGGTAGTGGCCGACGGCGGTGATGCGTGAGCCGCTCATGGTGATCCCCTCGTGATCCGGTTGCGGGATGCACCAGTCTGATCAGTGACTCACGGGTACGAGTGCAGGTGAAGCGACAGGAAACGGGCGCGAGGCTTGTCGCCTTCCGTCAGCCCTCGAAGGGCCGCGTCAGGCGTCCCCGCGCCCGTCCTGTCCGCGATCACCCGCAGGAAGCGCCGGATCACCCGGTGAACAGCTGCGTCGCCTTCCGCACCAGCTCGTACAGGCCGTAGGCGAGCGGGAGGCCCACCCACACCCAGGAGAAGGCGATCAGCGCGCGGCGCGAGGGCTCAGGCGGACTCGTGCTGCTCTCGCCGGTCATCGGCGGCCTCCTCGGACGTAGCAACCGGCGCGTCGGCGGCCGGCTCGTGGTGACGCGGGTGGACGGGGCGGACCAGTTCGTTGGCGACGAAGCCGACGGCCAGCAGCCCGATCATGACGACCAGGGAGACGCCGTACAGGGACGGGCCGTGCTTGCCGGCCTCCTCCTGCCGGTCGGCGACCCAGTTGACGATGAGCGGTCCGAGGACGCCGGCGGTGGACCAGGCGGTGAGCAGCCGGCCGTGGATGGCGCCCACCTGGTAGGTGCCGAACAGGTCCTTGAGGTACGCCGGGACGGTCGCGAAACCGCCTCCGTAGAAGGAGAGGATGACGAGCGCGGCCAGCACGAACAGCGGCTTGGAGGAGTCGCCCAGCGACCAGATGAGGGCGTACATCAGCGCGCCGACGCCGAGGTAGACGCGGTAGATGTTCTTCCGGCCGATGAGGTCGGAGGTGGTGGACCAGCCGATACGGCCCGCCATGTTGGCGGCGGACAGCAGGGCGACGAAGCCGGCGGCGGCCGTGGCGGACACCGGCGCGGAGCTGTCCGCGAAGAAGTCCGTGATCATCGGCGCGGCCTTCTCCAGGATGCCGATGCCGGCGGTCACGTTCATGCAGAGCACGATCCACAGCAGCCAGAACTGCGGGGTGCGCACGGCGGACCGGGCCGAGACCTGCGGGCCGGCGGTGACGGCGGGAGCGTCGGCCTTCGGCCGCACGCTGGGCGGCACGCGCACCAGCAGCACGCCGAGCATCATGAACACCGCGTACGTCAGGCCGTGCACGAGGAAGGCGTACGCGATGCCAACGTTGTCGGTGCCGAAGGACTCGAGCATCTGCGCCGACCAGGGCGAGGCGATCAGCGCGCCGCCGCCGAAGCCCATGATGGCGATGCCGGTGGCCATGCCGGGCCGGTCGGGGAACCACTTGATGAGCGTGGAGACGGGCGAGATGTAGCCGATGCCCAGACCGATGCCGCCGACGAAGCCGTAGCCGAACACGATCAGCCAGTACTGCTCGGTGGCCGCGCCCAGCGCGGAGAGCAGGAAGCCGGAGGAGAAACAGATCAGGGCGACCGTCATCGCCCAGCGCGGGCCCCGGCGTTCGACGAGGGTGCCGCCGAAGGCCGCGGACAGGCCGAGCATGACGATGCCGAGCTGGAAGGGCAGCGCGCTCTGGGTGCCGCTGAGGCCGAGCGCGGACTCCAGCGGCGGTTTGAACACGCTCCAGGCGTAGGCCTGGCCGATGGAGAGGTGTACGGCGAGCGCGGCGGGCGGCACGAGCCAGCGGCTCCAGCCCGGCGGTGCGACGGGGGGACTCATGAGTCCCCAACCGTAGGGAGCGATCAGCTCCTTGAGAAGACTGTTGAGCGGACAACCACCGGTACTGCACAAAGCCTTGTCGGCCTCCTCTCCATACTGTAGACAATATTTCGTCGACAGAGATTCGGCGATTCTCCCGGTTCTTCGGTATCCCTCGACCGGACGGAGCTCCCTTCGCCATGAAAGTCGCAGTCCTCGGCGCCGGTGCGATCGGCGCCTACGTGGGCGCCGCGCTCCACCGCGCGGGCGCCGACGTGCATCTCATCGCCCGTGGACCGCATCTCGCGGCCATGAGGCAGGACGGAGTACGGGTGCGCAGCCCGCGCGGCGACTTCACCGCGCGACCCCACGCCACCGACGACCCCGCCGAGGTCGGCCCCGCCGACTACGTGTTCCTGGGTCTCAAGGCCAACTCGTACGCGGCGTGCGGGCCGCTGATCGAGCCGCTGCTGCACGACACGACGGCCGTGGTGGCCGCCCAGAACGGCATCCCCTGGTGGTACTTCCACCGGCACGGCGGCCCGTACGACGGACGCCGGCTGGAGAGCGTGGACCCCGGCGGCTCGGTCAGCGCGGTGCTCGCGCCCGAACGGGCCGTCGGCTGTGTGGTGTACGCGGCCACCGAACTCGAACAGCCCGGTGTCGTACGGCATGTGGAAGGCACCCGCTTCTCGATCGGCGAGCCCGACCGCAGCGTCTCCGCGCGCTGCCTCGCCCTGAGCGACGCCATGCGGGCGGGCGGCCTGAAGTGCCCGGTCGAGCCGGACCTGCGCAACGACATCTGGCTCAAGCTGCTGGGCAACATCTCCTTCAACCCGATCAGCGCCCTGGTGCGGGCCACCATGCGGCAGATGTGCCTGCACGGCGGCACCCGCCAGGTCATCGAGACGATGATGTCCGAGACCCTGGCCGTCGCCCGGGCGCTCGGCTGCGAGGTCGGCGTCTCCATCGAACGGCGGCTGGCCGGCGCCGAACGGGTCGGCGACCACCGCACCTCCACGCTGCAGGACCTGGAACGCGGCAAGCCGCTGGAGCTCGACGTGCTGCTCGCGGCCGTGGTCGAGCTGGCGGAGATCACCGGCGTCCCCGTGCCCACCCTGCGCACCGTGCACGCCCTGTCCGACCTGCTCGCGCTGAGGAGCGCCGCATGAGGAAACGCGACCGGACCCCGAAGACCTACACCCGTCTCACCCACCCCCTCGTCCGCGACTCACGGGACGAACCGTTCCGCCGGGCCACCTGGGACGAGGCGCTGGACCGCACCGCGCGCGCACTGGGGGCGGCGCGCGGCGCGTTCGGCATGTTCTCCTGCTCCCGCGCCACCAACGAGATGAACTACGTGGCGCAGAAGTTCGCCCGGGTCGTCATGGGCACCAACAACGTCGACTCCTGCAACCGCACCTGCCACGCTCCCTCGGTCGCCGGGCTGTCGGCCGCGTTCGGCTCGGGCGGCGGCACCTCGTCGTACGAGGAGGTGGAGCACACCGACGTCATCGTGATGTGGGGCTCCAACGCCCGCTTCGCGCACCCGATCTTCTTCCAGCACGTGCTCAAGGGCATCCGCAACGGCGCCCGGATGTACGCGGTCGACCCGCGCCGGACGTCCACCGCGGAGTGGGCGGAGAGCTGGCTCGGGCCGAACGTCGGCACGGACATCGCGATGGCCCACGCGATCGGCCGTGAGATCATCCACGCGGGCCTGGTCAACGAGGCGTTCGTGCGGCGCGCCACCACCGGCTTCGAGGAGTACAAGGAACTCGTCGAGCCGTGGACGCTGTCCCTCGCCTCGAAGGTGACCGGCGTCCCGGCCGCGGCGGTACGGGAGCTGGCGCACGCCTACGCCCGCGCCGAACGCGCCCAGCTGTGCTGGACCTTGGGTATCACCGAGCACCACAACGGCACCGACAACGTGCGCGCCCTGATCAACCTCGCGCTGCTCACCGGCCACGTCGGCCGCTACGGCTCGGGGCTCCAGCCGCTGCGCGGGCAGAACAACGTGCAGGGCGGCGGCGACATGGGCGCGATCCCCAACCGGCTGCCCGGCTTCCAGGACCCCCTCGACGCGGGCGTGCGCGCCAAGTTCGAGGCCGCCTGGGACACCGTCATCCAGCCCCGGTACGGGATGACGCTGACGGAGATGTTCGAGGCGATGGACGACGGGACGCTGCGCGCCGTCTACTGCATCGGCGAGAACCCGGCCCAGTCGGAGGCGGACACCGACCAGGCCGTGCGCCGGCTCAAGGAGCTGGACTTCCTGGTGGTGCAGGACATCTTCCTGACGAAGACCGCCGAACTGGCCGACGTCGTCCTCCCCGCGACCGCCGGCTGGGCCGAGACCGAGGGCACCACCACCAACAGCGAACGCCGGGTGCAGCGCGTCCGCCGGGCCGTGACCCCGCCCGGGGAGGCCCGCGAGGACATCGACATCCTCTGCGACCTCGCCGGACGCCTCGGCCACGACTGGAAGTACGACGGCGCCGAGGCCGTGTGGGACGAGCTGCGCGCGGTCTCCCCCGACCACCACGGCATGACGTACGAGCGGCTCGAGGAGCACCAGGGCATCCAGTGGCCGTGCCCGAGCACCGACCGCATCGAACCGCCGTACCTGCACGGCCGCTTGTGGGAGAAGGACCCCGGACGCCGGGGCCGTCCCGCGCCGTTCGGGATCGTGCAGCACGACCCGCCGGTGGACCTCACCGACGAGCGGTACCCGGTCCGGCTCACCACGGGACGGCGCCTGGACTCCTACAACACCGGGGTGCAGAGCGGCAGTTTCGCCTCCCCGCTGCGGCGCGGCGAATACGTCGAGCTGAGCCCCGAGGACGCCGAGCGGTACGGCGTCGTGGTGGGCGAGGAGGTGCTGGTGACCTCGCGGCGCGGGTCCGTGCGGGCGCCGGTGTGGGTGGACCCCGCGCTGCGGCCGGGGCTCGCGTTCATGACGTTCCACTTTCCCGACGAGGTGGACACCAACCAGCTGACGATCGAGGCGAACTGCCCGATCGCGGGGACGGCGGAGTTCAAGGCGTCGGCGATCCGGATCGAGAAACTCCCGGCCCCGACACACGTGAGGTGAGCAAGCGTGGACCTGCGTTTCGGCGACAGCAAACCGACCGACGAGGAGCGCGCCGCCGTCGACGCCCTGCTCGGGCCGCCCGAGTCGTCCTGGGAGGGCGCCGACCGCTCCGACGCGGACCTGAGGTGGGCGCGCGGCGGACGGGCCGCGCGTGACCGCCGCGACCTGCTGCTGCCGGGGCTGCACGCGCTGAACGACCGGGTCGGCTGGATCAGCGAGGGCGGTCTCGGCTACCTGTGCCGCCGGCTGACGGTCCCGCCGTCCGAGGCGTACGGCGTGGCGACGTTCTACGCCATGTTCGCCGTCCGCCCGCGCCCGGCCACCGTGCTGCACGTGTGCACGGACCTGGCGTGCGCGGCGGCGGGCGCGCCGAGGCTGTGCGAGGCGGTGGAGGCGCGCCTGGGCCCGGAGTCGGGGGTGAAGGTGGAGCGCAGTCCCTGTCTGGGCCTGTGCGAGCGGGCCCCGGCGGCGCTGGTGGTACGGGCCGGGGAGGACGCGGCCCGTGCGACGGCCGGCGGCGGGACGCCACGGGCGACCGCGGTGTCCGCCCCCGCCACCCCCGACGCCGTGGTCGACGCGGCGCTCGCGCCGGAGAACGCCCCCGAGGAGCCCGCCGCCGCCGTGGCGGTCCCCCAGGCGCCCGACCCGGACCTGCTCCTGCTGGGCCGCGTCGGCACGGTGGACCCCGCCGACCTGGACGACTACCGGGCGCACGGCGGGTACACCGCGCTGCGCCGCGCCTTCGCGCTCGGGCCCGCCGGGGTGATCCGGGAGGTGACCGACTCCGGGCTGCTGGGCCGGGGCGGCGCGGCCTTCCCCACCGGCCGGAAGTGGCAGGCCACCGCCTCCCAGCCGGACCACCCGCACTACCTGGTGTGCAACGCCGACGAGTCCGAGCCGGGCACCTTCAAGGACCGCGTGCTGATGGAGGGCGACCCGTACGCGCTGGTCGAGGCCATGACGATCGCGGCGTACGCGACCGGCGCCCGGCACGGCCACCTCTATCTGCGCGGCGAGTACCCGCGCGCCCTGGAGCGCATGGGGCACGCGATCGCGCAGGCCCGCGCCCGGGGTCTGCTCGGCGACGACATCCTGGGCCAGGGGTTCTCCTTCGACATCGAGATCCGGCGCGGCGCGGGCGCCTACATCTGCGGCGAGGAGACGGCCCTGTTCAACTCCATCGAGGGCTACCGGGGCGAGCCGCGCTCCAAGCCGCCGTTCCCGGTGGAGAAGGGCCTGTTCGGCAAGCCGACGGTCGCGAACAACGTGGAGACCCTGGTCAACGTGCTGCCGGTGCTCACGCTGGGCGCACAGGCGTACGCGGCGATCGGCACCGGCGCGTCCACCGGCCCCAAGCTGTTCTGCGTGTCGGGCAGCGTGGACCGCCCGGGGATCTACGAGCTGCCGTTCGGCGCGACGCTCGGCGAGCTGCTGGAGCTGGCCGGGGTGCGCGACGGGCTGAGGGCGGTGCTGCTGGGCGGGGCCGCCGGCGGGTTCGTCCGCCCCGACGAGCTGGACATCCCGCTCACCTTCGAGGGCACCCGTGCGGCCGGCGCCACCCTCGGCTCCGGTGTGGTCATGGCCCTCGACGACACCGTCCCGCTCCCCCGTCTGCTGCTGCGCATCGCGGAGTTCTTCCGCGACGAGTCCTGCGGGCAGTGCGTGCCGTGCCGGGTCGGCACCGTGCGCCAGGAGGAGGCGCTGCACCGGATCGCCGAGCGCACCGGCGCGGACGCCGCCGCCGACATCACCCTGCTGCGCGAGGTGGGGCGCGCGATGCGGGACGCCTCGATCTGCGGTCTGGGCCAGACCGCGTGGAACGCCGTGGAATCCGCCATCGACCGTCTGGGGGCGTACGAATGACCGTGACACCGCTGGGGATCCCCCGCCGTCTGCTGGAGTTCACCCTGGACGGGGAGCCGGTGCGGGCGCCCGAGGGGTCGACGATCCTGGACGCCTGCCGGGCCGCGGGGAAGGACATCCCGACGCTGTGCGAGGGCGACACCCTCACCCCGAAGAACGCCTGCCGGGTCTGCGTGGTCGAGGTCGAGGGCTCGCGCACCCTGGTGCCGGCCTGCTCGCGCAAGGCCGAGGCGGGCATGGAGGTGCGCACCGGCACCGAGCGGGCCCGGCACAGCCGCAAGGTGGTGCTGGAACTGCTCGCCTCCTCGGTCGACCTGTCGACGACACCCCGGGTCGCCGAGTGGCTGAAGGAGTACGAGGCGAAGCCGGACCGCTTCGGCCCGGACGCGGCCCGGCTGAACGAGGAGCCCCGTGTCGACAACGACCTCTACGTGCGCGACTACGGCAAATGCATCCTCTGCTACAAGTGCGTGGACGCCTGCGGCGACCAGTGGCAGAACTCCTTCGCGATCTCCGTCGCCGGGCGCGGCTTCGACGCCCGGATCGCCGTGGAGCACGACGCGCCGCTCACCGACTCGGCGTGCGTGTACTGCGGCAACTGCATCGAGGTGTGCCCCACGGGGGCGCTGTCGTTCAAATCGGAGTTCGACATGCGTGCCGCGGGTACGTGGGACGAGTCGCGGCAGACGCGCACGACGACCGTGTGCGCCTACTGCGGCGTGGGCTGCAACCTGACGCTCCATGTGCAGGACAATGAGATCGTGAAGGTCACGTCGCCGCACGACAACCCGGTGACCCACGGCAACCTGTGCATCAAGGGCCGGTTCGGCTACCAGCACGTGCAGAGCCGGGACGGAACGGAACGGAACGGAACATGGGACGAGTCACGGAACGACGCAAGGTGATCCGCATCCGGGACGGGGCGGTCTCCACCCGCCCGGACACGCTCGTCGCCGAGGAACCCCTGGAGATCCGGCTCAACGGCAAACCCCTGGCGATCACCATGCGCACCCCGGGCGACGACTTCGCGCTGGCGGCCGGCTTCCTGGTCAGCGAGGGGGTCCTGGCGACCGCCTCGGACCTGCGCAACATCGTGTACTGCGCCGGGGCCACCGCCGACGGGTCGAACACGTACAACGTGGTCGACGTCTCGACCGCGCCCGGGGTGGCCCTCCCCGACATCACCCTGGAGCGCAACGTCTACACCACCTCGTCCTGCGGGCTGTGCGGCAAGGCCAGCCTGGACGCGGTGCGCACCACGACCCGTCACCCGATCGCGGACACCCCGCCGCTGCGGGTGACACCGGAGCTGCTGGCGGAGCTGCCGGACCGGCTGCGGGCGGCCCAGCGGGTCTTCGACCGCACCGGCGGGCTGCACGCGGCGGCCCTGTTCGACGAGCACGGCGAACTCCTCGACGTCCGGGAGGACGTGGGCCGGCACAACGCGGTCGACAAGCTGGTCGGCCGCGCCCTGCAGAGCGGGAACCTGCCGCTGTCCCGCACGGTCCTCATGGTGTCGGGGCGGGCCTCCTTCGAGCTGGCGCAGAAGGCGGTCATGGCCGGCATCCCGGTGCTGGCGGCGGTCTCGGCGCCGTCCTCGCTGGCCGTGGACCTGGCGGCGGAGACCGGCATGACCCTGGTGGGCTTCCTGCGGGGCAGTTCCATGAACGTGTACGCGGGTGAGGAGCGGATCGCCCTGCGGGCCGCGGCCGTCCGGGCCTGACGCACCCCCTCGCTGCACGGCGGCGGGGCCCCACCCGGCGGGGAGCGCCCCCTGCGCCGCGGGGCCCCGCCTCAATCGAGGCCCCGTGGACCGGCGCCCGCGCGGCCGCTAACGTCACCCGGCATGCCCGGCGACACCGTGCGACCACGGCGGCGGACGGGGGCCGGGATCGCCGTGGTGCTGGTCCTGGTCCTCGGGGCCGTGCTGGTCACGGGTAGGTCGGACGGTGACGGCGGCAGCGGCGAGGGGTGCCCGCCCCGCACCGTCGTCTCCTGGGCGCCCGAGCCCCGGCTCACCTCCGCGTTCGCCCGCTACGGCGACGACGACACCCGCACCGACGACTGGACCGGCGGGGACGGCACGCATTCCGTGCGGCTGCCGGACGGACGGCTGCTGTGGCTGTTCTCCGACACCTTCCTGGGCCGGGTGCACCGGCCGCCCAACCCGGCCGGCGAGGCGTACGCCTGGCGGGACGGCACCGCGCCCCTGGTGCGCAACTCCGCGGTGGTGACGCACGGCGGCCGGCCCGTGGCCACCCTCCCCGCCCCGCTCTTCCCCGACCCGGCCCCCGGAACCTGGCGCTGGCCGGTCGCCGCGCGGGTCGAACCGCGCTCCCCAGGCGCCTCGGAGCGGGTGCTGCGGGTGCTGCTGTGGGTGCGGCAGAACGGCGCGCCCCCGTGGATCTACGGGGAGCCCCTCGCCACCGAGGTCGCCACGCTCTCCCTGCCCTCCCTGCGTCTGGAGTCCGTGACCACGGTGCTGGACCAGCGGCACGTCGGCGACCTCTCCCGCCGCGTCCTGTTCGGCACCACCCTGGTCGAGGAGGACGGCCGGACGTACGTGTTCGGCGGTGACGACGGGCGCCCCGCGTCCCGCCCGGCCTCGCACGCCTACGTGGCCCGGGTGCCCGAGGGCGGTCTCGCCGACCCGGCCGCCTGGGAGTACTGGGACGGCTCGGGCTGGCGGTCGCGCGCGCGTCCCGCGCCGGTGCTGGGCGACGGGAGACGCACCGGGGTGGGCAGCGCCTTCACGGTGACGCGGGACGACGGGACGTACGTGCTCTTCACCATGGCGGCGGGCGCGGAAGGGCTGGCCACGGTGACGGCGTACTGGGCGTGCTCCCCGGCCGGGCCGTGGCACGGTCCCCTGGGCGCGTTCACCCCCGCGCTGCCCGCACCCGGCACCGCCGCCTACAACCCGCAGACGCACCCCGCGCTGAGCCGGGACGGACGGCTGGTGCTCAGCCACGACGTGAACTGGCTGGAGACGTCCGCGGCGGCGGCGATGCTCAGCCGGAACGTGTCGCTGTACCGGCCTCGGTTCGTGACGGTGCGGCTCGGTCCTCCGCGACGACCTCCGGGAGGGGGTCCTTGGAGCGGCGCTTGGCGATGACCGCGCACACCATGAGCTGCATCTGGTGGAAGAGCATCAGCGGCAGCACGGCCAGCGAGGCGTGCGCCCCGAACAGCACGGACGCCATGGGCAGTCCGGCGGCCAGCGACTTCTTCGACCCGGCGAACTGGATGGCGATGCGGTCCTCCCGGTTGAAGCCGAGGCCCTTGGCGCCGTACCAGGTGAGCGCGAGCATCACCGCGAGCAGCACGGCCTCGACGACGAGCAGTCCGCCGAGCCGGCCGGGGCTCACCTGGCTCCAGACGCCCTGCACCATGCCCTCGCTGAACGCGGTGTAGACGACGAGCAGGATGGAGCCGCGGTCCACCAGACCCAGCACCTTGCGGTGGCGGGCGACGAAGCCGCCGATCCAGCGGCGGGTGAACTGCCCGGCGAGGAACGGCACCAGCAGCTGGAGCACGATCTTCACCACCGAGTCGCCGGAGAAGCCGCCCGCGCTTCCGCCGAGCAGCGCCGCCGCGAGCAGCGGGGTGACGACGATGCCGGCCAGCGAGGAGAACGACCCGGCGCAGATCGCGGCGGGCACGTTGCCGCGGGCGATCGAGGTGAACGCGATCGACGACTGGATGGTGGACGGGACCAGGGTGCAGAAGAGCAGGCCCTGGTGGAGGGGGTCGTTGAGGAACACCGGGACGAGTCCGCGGGAGGCCAGGCCCAGCAGCGGGAAGACGACGAACGTGCAGGCCAGGACGGTGACGTGGAGCCGCCAGTGCTTGAGTCCGTCCAGCGCCTCACGGGTGGAGAGGCGGGCGCCGTAGAGGAAGAACAGGAACGCGATCGCGGCGGTGGAGGCGCCGGACGCGACGTCGGCGCCGGCGCCCCGGGCGGGCAGCAGCGCGGCCACGCCCACCGTGCCGAGCAGGAGCGTGATGTACGGGTCGATCGGCATCCAGCGCGGCCAGTGCAGGCGATTCACGGTGCTCCACGTGCTCGGGTGTGTGTACTCGGCGGTGCGGTCCCCCGGTGCGGGTGCCACGGGGAGGCGGGGGCAAAGGAATCCCCGCTTCATGGGGACAAGGGGCCCCCGCTCCATCCTGCTCCTTCGTTTCGTGATCGGGAATCCCGTACACCGCTCTCACTGTGATCGTGTTCCGTGATGACCGGTATAGGCTGCCGGGCATGTACGAGCCCACCCACCTGCGGACCTTCCTGTCCGTGGCGCAGACGCTGAGCTTCACGCAGGCGGCGCGGCGGCTGGGGCTGCGCCAGTCGACGGTGAGCCAGCACGTGCGGCGGCTGGAGGAGGCCACCGGGCGGCAGCTGTTCACGCGGGACACCCACTCCGTGGAGCTGACCGAGGACGGCGAGGCGATGCTCGGCTTCGCGCGCCGCATCCTCGACGTGCACGAGCAGGCGGCACAGTTCTTCACCGGCACCCGGCTGCGCGGGCGGCTGCGGTTCGGGGCGTCCGAGGACTTCGTGCTGACCCGGCTGCCGGAGATCCTCGAACGGTTCCGGCACGAGCACCCCGAGGTCGACCTGGAGCTGACGGTCGAGCTGTCGGGCACCCTGCACGAGCAGCTCGCGGCGGGCCGCCTCGACCTGGTGCTGGCCAAGCGGCGCCCGGAGGACCCGCGTCCGGACCCGCACCGGCTGGTGTGGCAGGACGAGCTGGTGTGGATCGGCGCTCCGGGTCTGCGGCTCGACCCGCACCGCCCGGTGCCCCTGATCGTCTATCCGCCGCCGGGCATCACCCGGGACCTGGCGCTGCGGGCGCTGGAGCGGGAGGGCCGGCAGTGGCGGATCGTGTGCAGCAGCGGCAGCCTCAACGGCCTGCTCGCGGCGGCGCGGGCGGGGCTCGGGGTGATGGTGCACGCGCGGGGGCTGATCCCGCCGGGGCTGGTGCGGATGCCGGAGCGGGCCGGGCTGCCGGAGCCGGGGTCGGTGGACTTCGTGGTGGTGCACGGCCGGCGGCGGCCCTCGGCGCAGGGCGCGGCGGACGCGCTCGCGGCGGCGATCCTGGCCGGCGGCGACCGGCTGCACCGCGGCGGTCAGGGGTGACGGCCGGAAGGGAGTGACGGTCCGGGCCGCCCGTGCGCTGAGCTGGGTGAGGGCCGTTCCCCCGCCCATGGGCGGGTCACGCGGTCGTACAGATTCCGTGGAGATTGCGGCACCGAAACTTACTCCGCCGTCAGGAATGTGCCCGGACCCTACCCACTTGCGAGCTTTCTTCTTCACCGGTCGGCGCCCTCGCGCCCTTCGCGTGGTTTTCCACCCCCTCCCGCCCCCCGAATCCGTGGGGTAGCTTTCACCGCGCTGTGCGGGACGACGGTGTTGCCGCACCGGTCCGAGCGCCAGGAAGCGGGGAGTGGGATTGCGCGAGTTCACCAACCCTCCGTTGTCACAGGCGCCCGCGGTGGGCGGTCTGGCCGACGTGGTGTTCCAGTACGCCGACGAGGAGCCGCTGCGCGTGGCGCTCGGCCGCAAGGACGACGACGGCCACTGGCGCGACGTGACCTGCGCCGAGTTCCGTGACGAGGTGCTCGCCCTGGCGAAGGGCCTGCTGGCGAGCGGCATCCGGTTCGGCGACCGCGTCGCGATCATGTCGCGCACCCGCTACGAGTGGACCCTGTTCGACTTCGCGCTGTGGTCCGTCGGCGCGCAGGTCGTCCCCGTCTACCCGACGTCGTCGGCGGAGCAGTGCTCGTGGATGCTGCACGACGCGGAGGTGACGGCGGCGATCGTGGAGCACGAGGACCACGCGATGACCATCGCGACGGTCATCGACCGGCTGCCGCGGATGCGCCGGCTGTGGCAGCTCGACGCGGGCGCGGTGCAGGAGCTGTACGACGCGGGCGCGCACCTCGAGGACGACGTGGTGCACCGGCACCGCCGGGCGGTCACCCCCGACTCGGTGGCGACGGTCATCTACACCTCGGGCACCACCGGCCGCCCCAAGGGCTGCGTCCTGTCGCACGGCAACTTCATGTATGAGTCGGACACCGTCATCGAGCGCTGGGAGCCGGTGTTCCACTCCAAGCGGGGCGACGAGGCGTCGACGCTGCTGTTCCTGCCGCTGGCGCACGTCTTCGGGCGGATGGTGGAGGTCGCGGCGATCCGCGGCAAGGTGAAGTTCGGCCACCAGCCGCAGCTCAACGCGGCCGCGCTGATGCCCGACCTGGCCGCGTTCCGGCCGACGTTCATCCTGGCCGTGCCGTACATCTTCGAGAAGGTGTTCAACGCGGCGCGGCGCAAGGCCGAGCGGGAGGGGCGCGCGGGGCCGTTCGAGAAAGCGGTCGACGTGGCCGTGCGGTACGCCGACGCGATGGAGGCGAGAGCCTGGGGCACCGGTCCCGGCCCGTCCGCGGGGCTGCGGATGCAGCACCAGCTGTTCGAGAAGCTCGTGTACTCCAAGATCCGCACCGCGATGGGCGGCAGGATCCGGCACGCGATGTCGGGCGGCTCGGCGATGGACCGCCGCCTCGGCCTGTTCTTCGCGGGCGCCGGCGTGCACATCTACGAGGGGTACGGGCTGACGGAGTCGACCGCGGCGGCCACCGCCAACCCGCCCGAGCGCACCCGCTACGGCACGGTCGGGCAGCCGATCCCCGGGGTGAGCGTGCACATCGCGGACGACGGGGAGATCTGGCTGCGCGGCGAGAACATCTTCCAGGGCTACCTCAACAACCCGAAGGCAACGGACGAGACGCTGCACGACGGCTGGCTGGCCACCGGCGACCTGGGCTCCCTGGACGAGGACGGCTTCCTCACCATCACCGGGCGCAAGAAGGAGATCCTGGTGACGTCCGGCGGCAAGAGCGTCTCGCCGGGCGTGCTGGAGGAGCGGGTGCGCGACCATCCGCTGGTCAACCAGTGCATCGTGGTCGGCAACGACCGGCCGTACGTGGCCGCGCTGGTCACCCTGGACCAGGAGGCGGTCGAGCACTGGCTGGCGATGCGGGGGAAGCCGCGGCTCTCCCCGGCCGAACTGGTGCGCGACCCGGATCTGGAGACAGAGGTGCGGCGCGCGGTGGTCGCGGCCAACACGCTGGTCTCGCAGGCCGAGTCGATCCGCACCTTCCGCATCCTGGCGCAGCCGTTCACCGAGGAGCACGGGCTGCTCACCCCGTCGCTGAAGCTGAAGCGCAAGGCCATCGAGAAGGCGTACACCCAAGAGGTCGAGGCGCTGTACCGGGCGTGAATTCCGCGGTCAGGAATGCGGCGCGGGCCGTGATCGTTGACCATGGGGGTACATCTGACCACAACCTAAGGATCGAGAGCTCGTGAGCAAGGTCCCCCCGATCACCCTGAACAACGGCGTCGAGATGCCCCAGCTCGGGTTCGGCGTCTGGCAGGTACCGGACGCGGAGGCCGAGACGGCCGTGGCGGCGGCGCTGGAGGCCGGCTACCGCAGCATCGACACGGCCGCGATCTACGGCAACGAGGAGGGCACCGGCAAGGCCATCGCCCGGTCGGGCATCCCCCGTGAGGACGTCTTCGTCACCACCAAGCTGTGGAACAGCGACCAGGGTTACGACTCCACCCTGAAGGCCTTCGACACCTCGCTGGCCAAGCTCGGCCTCGACTACGTCGACCTGTACCTCATCCACTGGCCCACCCCGGCCCGCGACCTCTACGTCGACACGTACAAGGCGTTCGAGAAGCTGCTGTCGGACGGGCGGGTGCGCGCGATCGGCGTGTCCAACTTCCTGCCGGAGCACCTGGAGCGGCTGATCGGGGAGACCTCGGTGGTCCCGGCGGTCAACCAGATCGAGCTGCACCCGCACCTGCAGCAGGCCGCCGCCCGGGAGTACCACGCGGAGCAGGGCATCGCCACCGAGGCCTGGTCCCCGCTCGGCTCCGGCAAGGGCATCCTCGAGATCCCCGCCGTCGTGGCCATCGCGCAGAAGCACGGCCGCACGCCCGCCCAGGTGGTGCTGCGCTGGCACCTTCAGCTGGGCAACATCGTCATCCCCAAGTCGGTGACGCCGTCCCGCATCCAGGAGAACATCGACGTCTTCGGGTTCACCCTGGACGACGAGGACCTGGCGGCGATCAGCGCGCTCAACGAGGACCGGCGGACCGGTCCGCACCCCGCGGAGTTCAACCAGGCCTGACGGCACGCACACCGGTGGCCGGCCCCCGTGGAGACGGGTGGCCGGCCACCGTCGTTCCTCCGCAGGTCAGTTGGGCTGACCCAGCGGCCGTACGACCACCGTGTTGACGTCCACCCCCTCGGGCCGGCCCAGCGCCCACACCACCGACCCGGCGATCTGGCCGGCGGTCAGCAGGTGGCCCGGCGGCAGTCCGTCGCCGCCGTCCCAGAACGGGGTCTCCACCCGGCCCGGCGCGATCAGCGTCACCCCGACGCCCCACTCGGTGACCTGCCGCCGGGTGTTCTCGGCGAGCCCGGTCACCGCGTACTTGGTGGCCCCGTACAGGTTGCCGGGCGTGGGCACGAACCCGGCGACGCTGCCCACCAGCACGATCCGTCCGCGGCTGCGCCGGAGCGCGTCGACGGAGGCCCGGATCAGCAGGGCGGGGCCCAGCACGTTGGTGAGCACCATGTCGGTCCACTCGGCTGGGTCGCCGTCGACGACGGTGTCGTGCGTGGCGAACCCGGCGTTGGCGACGACGGCGTCGAGCCGCCCGAACCGCGCCAGCACGGCGTCCACGGCGCCGCTCACGTCGGCGTAGTCGGCCGCGTTCCCAGGGAGCGTCAACAGCCGTTCCGGCTCCCCGAGTTCCTTGGCGAAGGCGTGCAGCCGCTCCTCCCGCCGGCCGGTGACGGCGACCGCCTCCCCCGCCTCCAGCAGCCGCCGCGCCACGGCGGCGCCGATCCCGGTCCCGCCTCCGGTGATGAGCGTGACCCGCAGGTCGTCGGTCATGGGAACTCCCCTGTCGTCTCGTCGCGTGCCGGGGAGTCCATCACTTGGAGCGCTCTTCAGGTCAAGGGGTCACACCGGCCGTACCCCCGAATGGACCGTGTGGGCCGCCAGGACGAAGACGTCCGGACGGTGGTGGACGCTCGCCGGGTCGTCCGGGTCGACGAGCCGGTCCAGGGTGACGCGGTCGTCGGGGTCCAGGTACTCGCCGAGCACCTCCCGGGTGCGGGTGAGGGAGTCGGCGACGTAGGCGCGGGCGCGGTCGGGGACAGGGGCGGGGATGTCGAGGAGGAAGGTGCGCGAGCGGGTGTGGTGCAGGCCGGCCGCGGTGAGCATGGCGGGCCAGTCCTCCACCACCGCCACCGAGCCGGGCAGTTCCTCGCGCATGCGGGTGAACCGGTCCGCCTCCACGGCGTCGATGCGGGCCTGGAGGCCGGGGCGGCCGAAGCCGATGTCGCGGGGCAGGAAGCGGGAGGACAGTCCCCCCTCCATCACGGCCAGGGTGCCGCCGCGCGCGAGCCGTTCGACGCAGGCCGCGAGCGCGGCGCCCTGGTCGCCGAGGTGGTGGATGCTGCGGCTGGCCCACAGCAGGTCGGCCGGGTAGTCCAGCTCGGCCAGCACACCGGGCATGTCGCCGGTCAGGGTGGCGAAGCGGTCGGCGGCGCCGAGACGTTCGGCGCGGGCGCGGGCCCGCTCCAGCAGCGGTTCGGAACCGTCGACGGCCACGATCCGGGCGCCCGGGAAGGTCTCGGCGAACAGCCCCGAGATCACACCGGGTCCGCTGCCGGCGTCCACGATCAGGCCGGGCTCGGTGACCTCCTTGGCCAGCCAGGCCAGGGCGTGCTCGTACAGCGGGGTGAACAGTTCCGCCTGGCTCTCCAGCAGGGGCGCCAGCTCGGCCCAGTCCAGGTGCTCGTGGTCGTGCCCTTGGCCGTGCCGTCCCTGCTCGTGACGGTGGTCGCCGTGGCCGGGTGCGTGGTGGTGGTGCGCCATGGTGGTCAGCCTCTCCGCTCGGATGCGGTCAGCGTGCGACGACGCACCGGGGACGGGCAAACCATGTTGCGGGTACGGCAAAACACCGGTGGTCCGCCGGACCGGGACCGTGGGGGGTCCGGGTCCGGCGGACGCTGGTCAGCCGGTCAGGACACCGGCGGGTAGGCGTTCTTCAGCAGCTCCTGGAACTGGGCGGAGAACCAGTGCCCGGAGACCGGGGCGTTCGCCAGCGCCCCCGACTTGTTGTTGTCGTTGCGCGGGTTGCCCTCGTAGGTAGGGTCGCACATCCGGTCGAAGCCCTTGCCCTCGTCGTTGTCGATCTCCTCGCTCGCACCGTCGGACTCGCCCGGGGGCTTCATCCACACGTAGGCGTCGACACCGGGCTCCGGGGACGCCTGGGGCCGTTCGCCCAGACCGGCTCCGGACTGGTTGCACCAGTTGCCCGTGTTGTACCGGCGGTCGTAGCGGCCGCCGTCGACGTAGGTGTCCACGTCGGTGGTGGCGCCGGGCCCGGTGGGCCGGTTCGCACCGCCCCAGCCGTTGCGGGACGTGTCGATCAGCATGCCGATCCTCGAGTCGAAGCCGAGCGAGACCAGCTTGTCGCGCAGGGCCTGGGCGTACGACAGCTCGTCGACGTAGCGGTTCCAGCTGACCCACTTCGACTCGCGCACGGACTTGCCGCCCACGGTGTCGTTGGCGGAGAAGTGGTCCTCCTTCAGCGCGCTGTAGTTGGCCGTGTTGGCGATGAAGCCGTGCACGTCGGCCACGGTCGCGCCTTCGGCGGTCGCGGCCTGCTTGAACAGCTCGGCGGAGGGGCCGAAGTTGTCGTCCCAGCCCAGCCAGCCGTGGTGGCCCGCGTCGATGTAGTTGTAGACGTTGGGCGCGTCACCCAGCTTGTTCAGTGCGTACCCGACGCCCTTGACGTAGTTGCCGTTGGCCTTCATCGTGTCGCAGTTCTGGGTGGCGGTGGCCCGCGGCGACACGTTGGTGACCAGGTTGGGCAGCGAGTCGATCTCGACCGTGGTGACGATCCGCAGCGAGGCGTACTTCGGGTCGGAGAGGATCTCCGCGATCGGGTCGATGTACTCGGTCTTGTAGCGGTCGATCTCCGTCGGGCCCAGCTCGCCGTTGGAGGCGAGGGCGGCGCAGTCGCGGCCGGGGAGGTTGTAGATGACCACCTGGAAGACGAG
This sequence comes from Streptomyces sp. P9-2, assembly GCF_051903975.1. Taxonomy (NCBI): domain Bacteria; kingdom Bacillati; phylum Actinomycetota; class Actinomycetes; order Kitasatosporales; family Streptomycetaceae; genus Streptomyces; species Streptomyces sp. P9-2. The sequence continues at coordinate 5,776,989 of NZ_CP192633.1, read as the reverse complement.
CTCGTCGGAGCCCTGCTGGCGCAGCGCCTCGTCGAGGTGATCGCGCAGGCCCATCTTGCCGTTCGCCCCGTCGATGGCGGCGATGCGGTCCATCCACACACCGGTCGGCTGGTCGGCGACGGCGTCGCCGCCCGGCTCGGCGGCGGCGTTCGCGGACCACTCCGGGTTCACGTACACCTTGGCGCCGTCGTACGGGTTGTCCACCCGGTCGCCCTGGGTGGGCGGGTCCGTCGGGTCGGTCGGGTCGGTGCCGCCGTCGTCGACGTTGCAGGTCACGCCGTCGAGGGTGAAGGTGCCGGGCACGGCGTTGGTGCCGCTGTAGCTGCCCTGGAAGCCGAAGGTGGCGGAGCCTCCGCTGGCGAGCGTGGCGTTGTACGACTCGTTGGCCGCCGTGACGTTCGCGCCGGACTGGGTGATCCTGGCGTTCCAGCCGCTGGTCACCCTCTGGTTGCCGGCGTAGGTCCAGTTCACCGCCCACGACGACTTCGCGGCGCCGTGGTTGGTGACCGTCACGGACGCGGTGAAGCCGGTGTCCCACTGGTTCTGCACGGTGTAGTCCACGGTGCAGGGGACGGCGGCCGCGCCGGCGTCGCCGGGGACGGCGGCGATCGCCGACCCGGTGGCGCCGGCGACCAGCGCCATGGCGGCGAGGAGCGCGGTTCTGGTGCGACTCATGGTGCGGGTTTCCTTATCCGTAGGGGGCGTTCCTTGAGGGCGCGCGCAGGCGTTCGCGCGGCCTGGTGCCTTACGGGGTGGGGGATGCCGTCCCGGATCCGCACGGACGGGTCCGTGATGCCGGCCGGACATGTCCGGGCAGCACGACGGCACAGGGATCCCACGGTGACGAGCGCCCCCGCGTCAGGTGCTCCACACGTGCACGGGGGTGGCTAAAAGTACTGAACGCGGAGGGTGGCTCATCGAGCGACTCCTTGCAGCTCGGACGCGTCGTGACCGACGCGTCGACTGATGGAACCGCTCCCACTGGTGCACATGAAGCTAGCGCCAAGTGACGGTGAAGAACAGAGGGTGTGCGGAGTTTGGCGTTTCTCGATGCGTCGAATGTTTTCGATTCGCACCAAGGGTTGACCGGGCACTGCCCCGTCCCCACTATGGGAGCGCTCCCACTGGTTCAAGCCTTGACACGTACGAGTCGCAGGAAGGACCAGCACCATGCATCCCCCACCCCGCAGACGCGGTGGCGTGCGCCGTCTCTTAGCGGTCGCCGTGACCGCTCTCGCACTGCCGCTGACGATGCTGTCGACGGGTACCACCCCCGCCCGGGCGGCGGCCGTCCAGTGCAGCGTGGACTACAGGACGAACGACTGGGGGTCGGGCTTCACCGCCGACCTGACGGTCACCAACCGCGGTTCGGACGTCATCGACGGCTGGACCCTGACGTACGACTACACGGGCAACCAGCGCCTGGTGAACGGCTGGAACGGCAGCTGGTCCCAGTCCGGCTCCACCGTCACCGTGAGGAACGCCGCGCACAACGGCCGGATCGCCGCCGGCGCCGCCGTCACCACCGGCGCCCAGTTCTCCTACAGCGGCACCAACACCGCGCCCTCCTCCTTCTCGGTCAACGGCACCGCCTGCGTGGGCGCCCACCAGCCGCCCATCGCCGTGCTGACCAGCCCGGAGGCCGGATCGGTCTACTCGCAGGGCGAGACCGTGCCGCTCGAGGCCACGGCCGCCGCCGCCGACCAGGCCACCGTCACCAAGGTGGAGTTCTACGACGACACCGAACTGCTCGGCACGGACACCTCCGCGCCGTTCACGCTGTCGGTCGGCGGGCTCGCCGTCGGCGCCCACTCGCTGGTCGCCAAGGCGTACGACAGCCTGGGCGCCTCCGGCTCCTCCACCCCGGTCGGCATCACGGTCGCCTCGGGTCCCGCCGTGGTTGCGAGCCCGTCCCAACTGGGCGTGAAGCAGGGTGAGTCGGGCACGTTCGAGGTGAAGCTGTCCAAGCAGCCGAGCGCCAACGTCACCGTCACGACGGCGCGGGCGAGCGGCAACACGGGGCTGTCGGTGTCCTCCGGCGCGACCCTCACCTTCACACCGTCCAACTGGAGCACCGCGCAGCGCGTGACCGTCGCCGCGGACTCCGCGGGCACCGGCTCGGCGGTCTTCGAGTCCACGGCGGCCGGCCACGCCAAGGCCTCGGTCACCGTGACCCAGCTGGGCGCGACCAAGTCGTACGAGGCCCGCTTCCTCGAGCTGTACGACAAGATCACCGACCCGGCGAACGGCTACTTCTCCCCCGAGGGCATCCCGTACCACTCGGTCGAGACGCTGATCGTCGAGGCGCCCGACCACGGTCACGAGACCACCTCGGAGGCGTACAGCTACCTGCTGTGGCTGCAGGCCATGTACGGCAGGATCAGCGGGGACTGGACACGGTTCAACGACGCCTGGGAGACGATGGAGCAGTACGCCATCCCGACCGCGGCGGACCAGCCGACCACCTCCTTCTACGACCCCTCGAAGCCGGCGACGTACGCGCCCGAGCACGACACCCCGAACGAGTACCCGTCGCAGCTCGACTCGAATGTGTCCGTCGGCCGTGACCCGATCGCGGCCGAGCTGAAGTCGGCGTACGGCACGGACAACGTGTACGGCATGCACTGGATCCAGGACGTGGACAACGTCTACGGCTACGGCAACTCGCCCGGCAAGTGCGAGGCCGGACCGTCCGACACCGGCCCGTCCTACATCAACACCTTCCAGCGCGGCCCGCAGGAGTCGGTGTGGGAGACGGTCACCCAGCCCACCTGTGACGCCTTCAAGTACGGCGGCACCAACGGCTACCTGGACCTGTTCACCAAGGACGCGTCCTACGCCAAGCAGTGGAAGTTCACCAACGCCCCCGACGCCGACGCGCGCGCGGTGCAGGCGGCGTACTGGGCCGACCTGTGGGCGAAGGAGCAGGGCAAGGGCAGTCAGGTCGCCGGGACCGTCGCCAAGGCGGCCAAGATGGGCGACTACCTGCGCTACGCGATGTACGACAAGTACTTCAAGAAGATCGGCAACTGCACCAGCACGTCCTGCCCGGCCGGCACCGGCAAGGACGCCTCGCACTACCTGCTCTCCTGGTACTACGCCTGGGGCGGCGCCACCGACACCTCGGCGGGCTGGTCCTGGCGCATCGGCTCCAGCCACGCGCACGGCGGGTACCAGAACCCGCTCGCCGCGTACGCGCTCGCCAACTACGCGCCGCTGAAGCCGAAGTCGGCGACGGGCGCGGCGGACTGGGCCGAGTCCTACGAGCGGCAGCTGGAGTTCTACCGCTGGCTGCAGTCCGACGAGGGCGCCATCGCGGGCGGCGCCACCAACAGCTGGGCGGGCCGCTACACCACCCCGCCGTCCGGCACGCCGACCTTCTACGGCATGTACTACGACGAGAAGCCGGTGTACCACGACCCGCCGTCGAACCAGTGGTTCGGCTTCCAGGCGTGGTCGCTGGAGCGGGTGGCCGAGGTGTACCAGCAGACGGGCAACGCGCAGGCCAAGGCGGTCCTCGACAAGTGGGTCGACTGGGCGCTGTCCGAGACCACGGTCAACCCGGACGGTTCGTTCCTCTTCCCGTCCACGCTGAAGTGGTCCGGCAAGCCCGACACCTGGAACCCGTCGTCGCCGGGCGCCAACAGCGGGCTGCACGTCGAGGTCGTCGACTACACCAACGACGTCGGTGTGGCCGGCGCCTACGCCAAGATCCTGACGTACTACGCCGCGCGCTCCGGTGACACCGAGGCGGCGGAGACGGCGAAGGCGCTGCTGGACGGCATGTGGGAGAACCACCAGGACGACCTCGGCATCGCCGTCCCGGAGACCCGCGCCGACTACGAGCGCTTCGACGACCCGGTGTACGTCCCGTCCGGCTGGACGGGCGCCATGCCGAACGGCGACCGGATCGACTCCTCGTCGACGTTCGTCTCGATCCGCTCCTTCTACAAGGACGACCCGGCCTGGTCGAAGATCGAGAGCTATCTGAAGGGCGGCGCCGCGCCGGTCTTCACGTACCACCGGTTCTGGGCCCAGGCGGACATCGCCACGGCCATGGGCGCGTACGCGGAGCTTCTCGAATAGTCCCCGCCGACGCTCCGTGTACCGGTCCCGGCACCTGACGCCGGGGCCGGCGGGCCGGGCGGTCCCCTCGCGCACGGGGGGCCGCCCGGTCCTCGCACGCTCCCGTTTCTTCTCCCCCACGAGGAAGGACACCCCCACCGTGCGAAGAACCCGCGTCCTCACGGCCGTGCTCGCCCTGGCGGCCGGACTGCTCGCCGGCGGTCCCCCCGCGCTGGCAGCCGACGCCCCCGGCCCCGCTCCTGCCGCCAACTCCCAGGCCGCCGACACCTACACCTGGCGCAACGCCCGTATCGACGGCGGCGGTTTCGTGCCCGGCATCGTCTTCAACCGCAGCGAGCCTGACCTGGCGTACGCCCGCACCGACATCGGCGGCGCCTACCGCTGGCAGGAGCCGACCAAGAGCTGGACGCCCCTGCTGGACTCGGTCGGCTGGGACGACTGGGGTCACACCGGCGTGGTCAGCATCGCCTCCGACTCCGCCGACCCCGACCGGGTGTACGCGGCGGTCGGCACGTACACCAACGACTGGGACCCCGGGAACGGCGCGGTGATGCGTTCCGCCGACCGGGGCGCGAGCTGGCGGAAGACCGCGCTGCCGTTCAAGCTGGGCGGCAACATGCCGGGGCGGGGCATGGGCGAACGGCTCGCCATCGACCCGCACGACAACGACGTGCTGTACCTGGGCGCGCCCAGCGGCCACGGGCTCTGGCGGTCCACGGACGCCGGCGTCACCTGGTCGGAGGTGACGTCCTTCCCCAACCCGGGCAACTACGCGCAGGATCCGGACGACGAGAGCGGGTACGCCTCGGACACCCAGGGGATCGTCTGGGTGACGTTCGACGAGTCCACGGGCACCGCGGGGTCGCCGACGCGGACCGTGTACGTCGGCGTCGCCGACAAGGAGAACGCCGTGTACCGCTCGACCGACGCGGGCGCGACCTGGGAGCGGCTGGCCGGGCAGCCCACGGGCTACCTCGCGCACAAGGGCGTCCTCGACGCGGAGAGCGGCCACCTCTATCTCGCGTACAGCGACACCGGTGGGCCCTACGACGGAGGCAAGGGGCGGCTGTACCGGTACGCCACGGCGACCGGCGTCTGGACCGACATCAGCCCGGTCGCGGAGGCGGACACCTACTTCGGCTTCAGCGGCCTCACGGTGGACCGGCAGAACCCGGGCACGGTGATGGCGACCGCGTACAGCTCGTGGTGGCCGGACACACAGATCTTCCGCTCCACGGACAGCGGCGCCACCTGGACCCAGGCGTGGCGCTACACCTCCTACCCGGAGCGCGAGAACCGCTACGTCATGGACGTCTCCTCGTCGCCGTGGCTGACCTGGGGCGCCAACCCGTCGCCGCCCGAACAGACGCCGAAGCTGGGGTGGATGACGGAGGCGCTGGAGATCGACCCGTTCGATTCGGACCGCATGATGTACGGCACGGGCGCGACGATCTACGGCACGGAGGAACTGACGAACTGGGACGACGACACGCCGTTCACCATCCGGCCGATGGTACGCGGGCTGGAGGAGACGGCGGTCCTCGACCTGGCCTCTCCCCCGTCGGGCGCCCCGCTGCTCAGTGCGCTCGGCGACATCGGCGGGTTCCGGCACACGGACCTGACGAAGGTGCCGTCGATGATGTTCACCCAGCCGAACTTCACCTCCACGACCAGCCTGGACTTCGCGGAGTCGGACCCGGACACGGTGGTCCGCGTGGGCCACGTCGACTCCGGTCCGCACGTGGCGTTCTCGACGGACAACGGCGCCAACTGGTTCGCGGGGACCGACCCTTCAGGGGTGAGCGGCGGCGGGACGGTCGCCGCGTCGGCGGACGGCGCCCGCTTCGTGTGGAGCCCGGAGGGCGCGGGCGTGCACCACACCACCGGCTTCGGCGCCTCCTGGTCGGCGTCGCAGGGCATCCCCGCGGGGGCGGTCGTGGAGTCGGACCGGGAGGACCCGGACACCTTCTACGGCTTCACGTCCGGGCGCTTCTACGTCAGCAGGGACGGCGGGGCGACCTTCCAGGCGTCACCGGCCGCCGGGCTGCCGGCCGGGGACAGCGTGCGGTTCAAGGCGCTGCCGGGCACGGCGGGCGAGATCTGGCTGGCGGGCGGGGAGCCCGACGGGCCGTACGGGCTGTGGCACTCCACCGACTTCGGGCAGACGTTCACCAAGCTGCCGGGCGTCGAGGAGGCGGACACGGTCGGCTTCGGCAAGGCGGCGCCCGGTGCCTCGTACCAGACGCTGTTCACCGGCGCGCGGATCGACGGGGTACGCGGCATCTACCGTTCCACGGACGCGGGCGCGAGCTGGGTGCGCGTCAACGACGACGCGCATCAGTGGGGTTGGACGGGTGCGGCCATCACCGGTGACCCTCGGGTGTTCGGCCGGGTGTACGTGGCGACGAACGGGCGGGGCGTGATCTACGGGGACCCGGTGGACGGGGGCGGCACGGACCCGGGGCCGTCGAGCTCATGTGAGGTGACGTACCGCGTCACGAGCACATGGGGTGACGGCTTCCAGGCGGACGTCCGCCTGACCAACACGGGCACGACACCGTGGGACGGGTGGTCCCTGACCTGGACCTTCCCTGCAGGCGAACGGATCGCTCAGCTGTGGAACGGCGCCCACACCCAGTCGGGTTCCACCGTGACGGTCCGCAACGCCGACTGGAACCGCACGGTGGCACCGGGAGCCTCGGCGGCCTTCGGCTTCACGGCGAGCGGGGAACCGGCGGACACCGGCCCGAAGGCGTTCGCGTTGGGCGGGAAGGAGTGCGCGACGCGGTGAAGATCGCCGGTGGGGGATGATGGCTCCGCCCCCGCCGGCGACCCCGAAGGAGCCCCGATGCACGGACGGATCATCTTCCTCAACGGCACGTCCAGTTCGGGGAAGTCCAGCATCGCGCGGGAGTTGCTGGACGTGCTGGAGGAGCCGTACTTCCACATGCCCGTGGACGCCTTCCACCGGATGCGGTCGAGCCGCGAGATCGGGGCCGACCGGCTGCCCGACGTGCTGCACCGGACCTGGCGCGGGTACCACCGGGCCGTCGCGGGGATGGCCGCTGCGGGGAACAACGTGGTCGTCGACCATGTGCTGAGCGAGAAGTGGCGGCTGGCCGACTGTCTTGCCCTGTTCGAGCCGCGGGAGGTCGTCCTGGTGGGCGTACGGTGCTCGCTGGAGGAGACCGAGCGGCGTGAGCGGGAGCGCGGGGACCGGCAGGCGGGGCTCGCGGCACGGCAGTACGAGCGGGTGCACGCGCACGGTGAGTACGACGTCGAGTGCGACACCACCGCGACCAGCCCGGCGGACTGCGCCCGCGCCATCGCCGCCTTCCTGTCCCACCGCCCCTCCCCCACCGCCTTCGAGCGGCTTCGCACCACCATGGAGGTGAACGCGTGAGGGGCCGGATCGCACTGATCGGGGGCGGCTTCTCCACCGACGAGGACGGGGTGCTGGACGACTGGGTGCTGGGGCAGGCGCGCGCCCCGCGGCCCACGGTGTGCTTCGTGCCCACGGCCAGTGGGGACGCGCCCGGGTACATCGAGAAGTTCTTCGACGCCTTTCGCGCCAAAGACTGTGAGCCGTCCGTACTTCCCTTGTTCCGGCGGGAGTTGGACGACATCGCCCTGCGTGAGTTCCTGCTCGCGCAGGACGTCGTGTACGTCGGCGGCGGCAACACCGCCAACCTGCTGGCCGTCTGGCGCGTACACGGAGTCGACCGGCTGCTGCGGGAGGCGTACGCCCGCGGGACGCTGCTGTGCGGGATCAGCGCCGGGGCCAACTGCTGGGCCGAGGGGTCGCACACCGACTCCTTCGGCCCGCTGACCCACCTCCCGGACGGGCTCGGGCTGCTGCCCGGGTCGGTGTGCCCGCACTACGACAGCGAGCCCGGGCGCCGGTCCTCCTACCGGGCCGCCGTGGCGCGCGGCGACCTGGCCGACGGGTGGGCGGTGGAGGACGGCGCGGCCGCCCTCTTCACGGACGGGCGGCTCGCCGAGGCGGTGACGCGACTGCCGGAAGCCCGTCTGTACCGGGTGCGGGCGGGCGGGGAGGCGGGGACCGTCGAGGAGGCCGTGGACTGCCGGCTGCTCGGCGGGTGACGCTACGCCGGCCTGCGGAACGCCCTCAGCGTGAAGACCGGGTCCGGGCGGGGGCGGTCCTGGTCGGGGAGGGCCGCCAGACGGGCGGCGAACTCCTCCGTGAGCGGCCCGCCGGGCGGCAGGGTGACGAACCAGCCGCGCCGCAGGTCGTCCACCGTGCGGCGGGGGCTGCGGCCCTGGCCGTGGCCCCGGAAGCGGGCTTCCCCCGCCGGGACCAGTCCGTGCCCGGCCGCCAGCGCCGCGACCGTCTCCGGGTCGTCGGGCACAGGGCTCGGCGGCCGCTCGGCCAGCACGGCGTCGATGTCGCTGCCCACGTTGTGCGACAGCCCCTTGTGCACGGTGGTGACGTACACCCCGCCGGGCCGCAGCACCCGCGCGCACTCGGCGACGACGGCCCGCACGTCGGCGGGGTCGGTCAGCAGATGCAGCAGCCACACGCCGGCCACCGCGTCGAAGCTCGCGTCGCGGAAGGGCAGCCGGCGGCTGTCGGCGCGCACCACGGCGCCCGGGAGCCGGACGGCGGCCCGCAGGGTCATCGACGTGGACAGGTCCACGCCGGTGACCCGCAGTCCGGGGCGGGCGGCGGGAAATCTCCGGGTCACGATGCCGGTGCCGCAGGCCACGTCCAGCAGGCGGCTCGCCTGTCGCGGGACGAGACCCAGGACGGCCTCGGCGGCGGCCGCCGCGCGGGGTTCACCGCCGCGCAGGGCGTCGTAGCGCTCCGCTTCCTCGTCGTAGTCCAGCACGCGCCTCAGTGTGCCCCGTGGGCGGGTGCCAGGTCCTCCACCCTGCGGGCGAGCTCGAGGTCCTTCTCGGTGACGGCGCCGCCCGCGCTGTGCGTGTGCACGGACAGGGACACCGTGTGGTAGCCGAGGGTGAGGTCGGAGTGGTGGTCCAGTTCGTCCTGCACCCGGGCGACGTGGACGACCATGGCGGCGGCGGCGATGTGCGAGTCCAGCCGGTAGGCGCGGGTGAGGCGGTCGCCGTCGAGCGTCCAGCCCGGCAGCTCGGCGAGCCGGGACTCGATCTCCGTCCGGGACAGCGGTTCGACGGGCATGCGCGGTACTCCTTCGCCGGGTCGGCTCTCGTGCCGCGTCCAGGCTGCCACAGAAGCCCCGCCCGTGCCCTGGCCGGAGGCCGCGCGGCTCCCCCGGCCGGCGGTTCCTCGACTACGGTCCCGCCATGACCACTGCCCCCTCCGAGACCACTGCCCCCTCCGAGACCGCTTCCCGCACCGAGGGCGTGGGCCCGCTGCTGCGCGCCTGGAGGCAGCGGCGGCGGGTCAGCCAGCTGGAGCTGGCCCTGCGCGCCGGCTCCTCCGCCCGGCACATCAGCTTCGTCGAGACCGGCCGGTCCCGGCCCAGCGAGGAGATGGTGCTGCGGCTGGCCGAGCACCTGAACGTGCCGATGCGGGAGCGCAACGCGCTGCTGCTCGCGGCCGGTTACGCGCCCCGCTATCCGGAGACCCCGCTGGACGACCCCGCGCTGGAGGTCGTCCGCACCGGCATCGAGCGGCTGATCGGCGGGTTCGAGCCGTATCCGGCGCTGGTGGTGGACGCGGGGTACGACGTGGTGGCGGCCAACCGGGGGGTGCTGGCGCTGTTCGACGGCATCCCCGAGACGCTGCTGACGCCGCCGCTGAACGCGGTGCGGCTCACCCTGCACCCGCGGGGGCTGGCGCCGCGGATCCGGAACCTGCGGGAGTGGCGCGGGCACCTGCTGGAGCAGATGCGGCGGAACATCGCCCTGCGCCGCTCGGACCGGCTGCGCGCGCTGTACGACGAGGTGGCGGCGTACCCCGTGCCGGACACCGCCGGACACCCGGAGGAACCGGCCGAGCCGGTGGCGTACTTCGCGCTGCCGATGGTGGTGGAGCACCGGGGGCGGACTCTGTCGTTCGTGTCGTCCATCGCCACGTTCAACACCCCGATGGACGTGACCGTCGCCGAGCTCGCCGTGGAGACGCTGCTCCCGGCGGACCCGGCGACGGCCGCCTACCTTCAGACCTGGCTGGACTGACGTGCCCTCAGCGCCCTGTGCTGCAGCAGGGTGAGGCCGCCCACGGAGAGCGCCTGGAGCACGACCCACACCGCGCCCGCCGTGGTCGGCGAGAGCCACAACGCGAGCGCGAGGAAACTCGCCGCCGTCCAGGCGAGGTTGGCTTCGACGACCGCCGTCACGCCGGCCGTCGGCGGGTGCGGCCGGGCGGCCAGCAGGCCCACGCCGGCCGCGTACACGGCGAGGAACGCGCCCAGTCCGAGCAGCAGCCCGGAGCCGATCCCGAGGAACCGGCCGAGCGGTCCGGACAGGGCGAGGTAGGCGAGGGCGTTGGCGCCGGTCACCACGGCGTCGAGGGCCAGCAGACGGCGCAGCGGGTCTCCGGTCCGGGCGGGCACGGCGAGCGGGGTCGTGGACATGGGGCGTCATCCTCCGTCGGGAGCGGTGCGGGAGTCGGTGCGTCCACGATCCCCCGGGGCGGCGTACGGGTCGATTACGTCCGGGGTAATGGGGCGGGCGGAGGGGAGACGGGGGCGGTCACCCGCGGCTCGTGAGAGTCTCTGAGGGACATGACAGGATGAGCGCATGCCCGAGCACGTTGGGGAGGCGTGGCGTTGAGTGAGCGGCGGGCCGCACCCACGGTGGGCCAGGTGGTCCTGGGACGGCGGCTGTACGAATTGCGCGAGGCCGCGGGCCTCTCACGGGAGGAGGCGGCCCGCATACTGCGGGTGGCGCCGGCCACCGTCCGCCGGATGGAGACCGCCGAGGTCTCGCTGAAGATCCCGTACGTCCAGATGCTGCTGACCGCCTACGGGGTGCCCGAGCACGAGGCGGACACGTTCGTCACGCTCGCCGAGGACGCCAACCGCCCGGGCTGGTGGCAGCGGTACCACGACGTGCTGCCCGAGTGGTTCAGCCTGTACGTCAGCCTGGAGGGCGCCGCCCGCATCATCCGCTCCTACGAGCCGCACTTCGTCCCCGGGCTGCTCCAGACGGAGGACTACGCGCGCGCCGTGCTGGAGGCCGGCACGATCGGCACGGCGGGCCCGGAGACGGTCGAGCGGCACGTGGCGCTGCGCATGGAGCGGCAGAAGCTGCTGGAGCGCCCGGACCCGCCGCACCTGTGGGTGCTGATGGAGGAGACGGTGCTGCGGCGCCCGGTGAGCGGGGACGGCCGGGTGATGCGCGACCAGCTCGACAAGCTGCTGGAGTTCGCCGCGCGGGACCGGGTCACGCTGCAGATCGCCGAGTTCGCCGACGGGCCGCACCCGGGGACGTACGCGCCGTTCTCGCTGTTCCGGTTCGCCGAGCCGGAACTGCCGGACATGGTGTTCACCGAGTACCTGACCGGCGCGCTGTACCTGGACTCCCGCAAGGAGGTCTCGGTGCACCTGGAGGTGCTCGACCACATGACGGCCGGCGCGGCCTCCGCCCGGCGCACCGAGAAGCTGCTGCGGGAGTGCCGCGAGCGCCTGTGAGGCGCCCGCGGGCTCAGGCCGCTCCGTCCTGGCGGGTTCCGGTGCCCTTGTCGTCGTCGACGATCTCCGCGTCCACGACGTCGTCGTCCTGGGACGCCCCGCCGTCCGCGGCGGATCCGGCCGTTCCGTCCGCGCCGGTGGCCTGCGCGCCGGTCTGGGCGTACATCGCCTGGCCCATGCGCTGGCTGACCGAGGCGACCTTCTCCACGGCGGCGCGCAGCTCGGCCGTGTCGGGCGACTCCTGCTCCAGCAGCCGCCTGACGTCGGCGACCGCCGACTCCACCTCGGACTTGGCCTCGGCGGGCACCTTGTCGCCGTTCTCGGTGAGGAACTTCTCCGTCTGGTAGACGAGTTGCTCGGCCTGGTTGCGGGTCTCGGCCGCCTCCCGGCGCCTGCGGTCCTCCTCCGCGTACTGCTCGGCCTCCCGCATCATGCGGTCGATCTCGTCCTTAGGGAGGGCCGAGCCGCCGGTGACGGTCATCTTCTGTTCCTTGCCGGTGCCCAGGTCCTTCGCGGAGACGTGCATGATGCCGTTGGCGTCGATGTCGAACGTCACCTCGATCTGCGGCACCCCGCGCGGCGCCGGGGGCAGGCCGGTCAGGTCGAACGTGCCGAGCTTCTTGTTGTACGCCGCGATCTCCCGTTCGCCCTGGTAGACCTGGATCTGCACCGACGGCTGGTTGTCGACGGCGGTGGTGAAGATCTCCGAACGCCGGGTGGGGATCGTGGTGTTGCGCTCGATCAGCTTCGTCATGATGCCGCCCTTGGTCTCGATGCCGAGGGACAGCGGGGTGACGTCGAGCAGCAGCACGTCCTTCACGTCGCCGCGGATGACACCGGCCTGGAGGGCGGCGCCGAGGGCCACCACCTCGTCGGGGTTGACGCCCTTGTGCGGCTCCTTGCCGGTGAGTTCGCGGACCAGCTCGGTCACGGCGGGCATCCGGGTGGAACCGCCGACGAGGATGACGTGGTCGATGTCGGACAGCCGCACCCCGGCATCCTCGACCGCCTGGTGGAAGGGCTTCTTGCAGCGTTCGAGCAGGTCCTCGGTGAGCTCCTGGAACTGGGCCCGGGTGAGCTTCTCGTCCAGGTGCAGCGGGCCCTCCGCGGAGGCGGTGATGTAGGGCAGGTTGATCGTGGTCTCGCTGGACGACGACAGTTCGATCTTCGCCTTCTCGGCGGCCTCCCGCAGACGCTGCACGGCCATCCTGTCCTGCGCCAGGTCGATGCCGTACTGGTCCTTGAAGCGCTTGGCGAGCCAGTCCACGATCCGCTGGTCCCAGTCGTCGCCGCCGAGGTGGGTGTCGCCGTTGGTGGCCTTCACCTCGATGACGCCCTCGCCCATCTCGAGGAGCGACACGTCGAAGGTGCCGCCGCCGAGGTCGAAGACCAGGACCGTCTGGTCGTTCTCCTTGTCGAGGCCGTAGGCGAGCGCCGCGGCCGTGGGCTCGTTGATGATGCGCAGCACGTTGAGCCCGGCGATCTCACCGGCCTCCTTGGTGGCCTGCCGCTGGGTGTCGTCGAAGTACGCCGGCACGGTGATGACGGCGTCGGTGACGTCCTCGCCGAGGTAGGCCTCGGCGTCCCGGCGCAGCTTCTGCAGCACACGGGAGGACAGTTCCTGCGCCCGGTAGCGGGTGCCGTCGACGGAGCCCTGCTCGGGGAACCGCCACTGGGCGTCGCCCATGTGCCGTTTGACCGAGCGGGCGGTGCGGTCGACGTTGGTGACGGCCTGCCGCTTGGCGACCTCTCCGACGAGCACCTCGCCGTTCTTGGCGAAGGCCACGACCGAGGGTGTGGTGCGGGCGCCTTCCGCGTTGGCGATGACGGTGGGCTCACCGCCCTCGAGCACGGCGACCACCGAGTTCGTGGTTCCCAGATCGATTCCGACGGCACGTCCCATCGCTCTGCCCCCTTCCGCAAGGGCTCCTCTCCGGTCTTCCACCACTTCCAGCACAAAACTTGAGCGTCCTCTTGTCAAGCGTGCGGGCGGGGGAAGTCAGCGGACGCGTGCGCCGTCCGGGTGGTCGCGGAGCGTCACCGCACGGCGGGGGCGGTCGGTGACCAGGACGTCCACGCGCGGGTCGGCGAGGAAGGCGCGCAGCTCCGCGTCGTCGTTGACCGTCCACACCATCGTGAACAGTCCGCCGCGCGCGGCCTCGCGCAGCACCGTGGCACGGGCCAGCCGCTGGTGCACGGCTACCCCGTGGGCGCCGCAGGCGCGGACGCGGCGCAGCGGCAGCAGTTCGCTCATCCGGGTGCGCACCAGCCGGCGCCTCCCGAGGCCCCGGCCGTCGCGGCCGAGGGAGAGCAGGGTGCGCACGCGGGGGCGGGCGGCCGTGAGGGCGGCGACGGAGCGGTCCTCCAGGGTGGTGGCGACGACCCCGTCCTCCCCCAGCAGGGCGACCGCCCGGTCGAGCAGCTCCCGCTCGTAACCGGTCTCCTTCAGGTCCAGATGGGCGACGAGCTTCCCCGCGATCAGCTCCATCACGTCGTCGACGACCGGCACCGGGTGTCCGGCGCGGGCGTCCAGCTCGGCGCGGGTGAGGGTCGACAGCAGCGGTCCGGTGCCGCCCACCCGGGCGTCGTGGTGGACGACGAGGACGCCGTCGGCGGTGCGCCGTACGTCGAACTCGACGTACTCGGCGCCGGAGGCGAGGGCGTCCTGGTACGCCTCCCAGGTGGCGGGGGCGGCGTGCTCGGCGCCTCCGCGGTGGGCGGAGACGGCGGGGCGTGACGACGTCATGGCGGCGGCTTCCGGTGGCGGAGGCGGCGCAGGCCGCCCCGGCGGCGGGGGCGGCCTGCGGTGGTCCTGCGGGTCGGACGGGTCAGGCGAGCTTCGCCGTCAGGGTGATCTCGGTGCCCTTGAGCGCCTGACTGACCGGGCAGTTCACCTTGGCGTCCTCGGCGGCGGCGACGAAGCCGGCCTCGTCCAGGCCGGGGACCGTGCCCTCGACGGTGAGGTGGATGCCGGTGATGCCCTGGCCCGGCACGAAGGTGACCTCGGCGTTGGTGGTCAGCCGGGTGGGCGGGGTGCCCGCCTTGTCGAGGCCGTTGGACAGGGCCATCGAGAAGCAGCTGGAGTGCGCGGCGGCGATCAGCTCCTCGGGGCTGGTCTTCCCGTTCGCGTCCTCCGCGCGGGAGGCCCAGGTGACCGGCTGCTCGGGGATGGCGCCCGAGGAGTCGAAGGCGACGACCCCGCTGCCCTTGAAGAGGCTGCCTTCCCAAACGGTGTGTGCGGAGCGCGTGGTTGCCATGACGCATCCTTTCCAGAAAAAAGTCCGGCCGGGTGACCGGCGGTGCTCGGTCCGGACGCCCGGATCACCGGGCGCCCTGCCCCATCCGATCACATCACGGCTCAACTCACCCGGAAGACGGGCCCCCTCGGAGTGAAGGGCAGGGCTCCGCCCTGCGGAACGAGGTGGGCGTGCTCGCGCCGCACCCGCAGCACGTCGCACCAGCCGTCGGTGATGACCGGCACCGGCGCGCCGCGCGGGAAGTCGTCGGCGCGCTCCAGCAGGTCGACGCCCGGCTGGAGGACGGTGCCGCCCCGGCCGCGCGGATCTGCGGCACGCCGATCCGGTCCTCGGGTCCGTCACGCGAATCTCCGCTCGCGACGCCCCTGTTGCCGCGTCGGCCCTGTGTCGCCTCGCCCCTGGTGTCGCGTCGGCCCCGGTGTCGCGTCGCCGCGGTCAGGCCGCGCGTTCCCGGTGGTCCGGGAGGGGGCGGGTGTCGGACTCGTCGGCCTCGGTGAGCCAGCGGCGCAGGACGTGGTGGACCTGTTCGGCGCCGGCCAGTTCCGTGCCCTCGGGGACCGGCGCGGACAGCACCAGCGGGGAGAGCAGGAAGGGGCGGGACTGGGCGCCGCCGAGGCCGCCGTGGGAGCCGATCTGCTCCTCGAAGGCGAGCACCTCGCCGTCCGCGGGGTCGTAGAAGGAGTTGACCATGACGTCGGCGGTGTGCGGGAAGGTGTGGGTGCGGCGCACGACGTCGGCGGCGCCGGGGCCGAACGGGGCCAGCGGGCCCGGGTTGTCGTCGAGGTCGTCCAGCGGGATCTCCGCGCCGTACGCGCCGAGCACGACCCCGCCGTGGCGTTCGCTGCGGACCAGCAGGAAGCCGATGCCGGGGTGGTTGGCGAGGGTCGGCAGCAGCGCGGGGTGCCGGGCGTCGATCTCCTCCTTGGTCATGCGGTGCGGCACGTCGGGGAAGGACACCAGGCCCAGGTTGCCGGAGGCGAGCACGACCGGTTCCGAGCCGCGGGAGGGCCGGAAGTGCTGGGCGCCCTCCTCGACCGGCCGGCGCAGCGCGGCGCGGACCGACGCGCGGGCCTCGGCGCCGCTGTGGGTGCGGCGGGCGCGGCGCGGCACGGGCAGCCCGCAGCCGGCCCGCACCAGGTCGCCGAGGGTGAGGCCGTAGCGGGAGCGGAAGGTCTCGCCGGGGCTCTGCCCGTGATCGGACAGCACGACGATCCGGTACGGGCGGGGCGCGTGCTCGGCGACGTTCTCGATCAGGGCGAGCGCGCGGTCGAGGCGGCGCAGCACCTGCTCGGTGTCGCGGCCGGTCGGCCCGGAGTGGTGGGCGACCTCGTCGTAGGCGACCAGGTCCGCGTAGACGGCGCTGCGTCCGGCCAGCAGGTCGCCCGTCACGGCGGCCGTGACGACGTCCCGTTCGACGACGGTCGCGAAGGCGCGCACCAGCGGGTACAGCCCGCCGCGGGAGACGCGCGGGCGCTGGGCGCGCATCCGGGCGCGCACGGACTGGCCGATCTCCCGGCCCACCTCGGCGACGAACGACAGGGCGGTGCGCACGGCGTTGGCCGGGTCGGAGAAGTACGCGAAGTAGCCGGCGCGGGAGCGGGCGGCCGGGCCTCTGCGGCGGGCGGCGATGGACAGCACCAGCGCCTGCTCCTGGGCGCCGCCGCCGAAGAGGTTGCCGCGGCTGGCGCCGTCCTTGGCGAGCAGTCCCGCGTGGCCGGTGCGCTCGATGGCGCGGGCCTGGAGCTCGGCGGCGCTGGTGGGCCGGTTGCACACCATCACCTCGTGGCGTGCCTTCTCGTACCAGCGGAAGGCGGGGACGTCGAAGTTGCTGCCGTGCAGGATGCCGAGCTGACTGGCGCCGGTCTGGCTGGACCAGTCGGTGCGCCAGGGGGTGAGGCGGTGGGTGGGCCGGTCGCCGCCGGTGCCCAGCCAGCGGGCGACGGTGGGCATCAGGCCCTTGTCGAGGGCGGCGAGGAGGACGTCGTGGCCGACGCCGTCGAGCTGGACGAACACCGTGCCGGGGGTGGACGGGCAGGGCGGGTCGGAGCGCCGTCTGCGGTCCGCGAGCCGGTACAGCCGCCGGCGGTAGGCCTCGTCGTCACGGACGGCGAGGGCGCCCCCGGTGGCGGAGGCGACGGCGGACATCACGGCGGCGACCACCACGGCCGTCTCAGGCGCCGCCGAGCCGCGCTCGACGGGGTTGACGCGCAGCGCCACCCACAGCAGGGCGCCGTTGAGGAAGAACACCAGCAGGCCGAGGACGAGCGCCGGCACGAGCAGCAGCAGCCGCACCAGGAGCGGCCAGACCAGGGCGGACAGCAGGCCGAAGGCGCCCGCGCCGAGCGCGGCGGTGACCGCGATGTCGGTGGCGCTGCTGCCGTCGGCCGACCGCAGCCGGAAGTCGGGCAGGATGCCCGCGAGGACCAGCATGGTGAGCGTGGAGACCGCCCACACCGTGACACTCCGCCCGATCTGGCTGGCGACCTTCCGCCATCGCCGGTCACCCACGCCGCGCACACCTCACGTTCCGGTCCCTGACCCGCCTCCACCCTGTCACAACGTCCTGATGAGCCGTTTCGTCCCCCCTTGACGCCCCGCTCTTCGTGCGTCTCAGCGGCCGTCGTAGCCGGCGGTCGGCATGGAGAGCCTGCGGTGCACCCGGGCCTTCATCGCCGCGTCGTACGCCGGCTCCGCGCGGCCCACCGTCTCCACCCGCACCCCGCGCCGCGCGCACTCCGCGGCGAACTCGGCCACGGACGACAGCGCCCGCTCCAGCACCCTCCGGCTGGGCGCCACGAACACGTCGGCGCCGGGGCGCACCCCGTCCCAGAGCAGCGCGTGGTCGGGGCGCAGTCCGCGCACCAGCAGCTCGCGCGCCACCACGTACCCGTGCTCGGCGGCCCAGCGCGCGCACATCGTGTGCTGGCCGCGGGAGTCCACCAGGAACGGATCGGCGTCCAGCTCCTCCAGCGGCGTCAGGCTCGCGATGGTCGTCACCCGCACCGGCGCCATGGCGTCCCCCTCACCTCGGGCTCACCTCGGGTTTTCGCCGACGACCCTACTCCTGCGCGTACGCTTCGGGGAGTCGCGCGAAGGAGGCGAAGAGGTGCCGGTGGAGGTCACGTGGTGGGGGCACGCCACCTGCACGCTGGAGGACTCGCACACGCGCGTCCTCACCGACCCCCTGTTCGCACGCCGGCTGGCGCATCTGCGGCGCAGGCGCGGTCCGGTGCCCCCGCCGGAGGCGCTGCGCGCGGACGCCGCGGTGGTCTCCCATCTGCACGCCGACCACCTCCATCTGCCGTCGCTGGCCCGGCTCGCCCCGGGCACCCGGCTCCTGGTGCCCCGCGGCGCGCTCCGCGCGGTGCCGGGGCTGCGTAAGCTCACCGCGCTCGACATCACGGAGATGGCGCCCGGTGACGTGACGTCCGTGGGCCCGCTCGCAGTGCGGGCGGTGCCCGCGCTGCACGACGGGCGGCGGCTGCCCCTGGGCCGGCGTCACGCGCCCGCCCTCGGCTACGTGGTGGAGGGCGAGGCGCGCACCTATTTCGCCGGGGACACCGGCCTGTTCGAGGACATGCCCAAGGAGGTCGGCCCGGTCGACACCGCGCTGCTGCCGGTGGGCGGCTGGGGACCGTACCTGGGCGACGGGCACCTGGACGCGGGGCGCGCGGCGCGGGCGCTGGCGCTGCTGGGCGCGGCGAGCGCGGTTCCGGTGCACTACGGCACGTACTGGCCGATCGGGATGGACGCCGTGCGCCCCCACGAGTTCCACGCGCCGGGGCACGAGTTCGAGCGCCTGGCCGCGCGGCACGCGCCGGAGGCGGCGGTGCACCGGCTCGACCACGGCGGCAGCGTGAGCCTGGGGGGCGCGCGGTGATGTCCCCCGCCGCCCTCGTGCTGGCGGCCGACGGTCTGGTGCCGCCGGCGGCCGTGGCGCCCGAGTCCACCCAGCAGGCCATCGGGTATCCGTCGCTGTTCCTGCTGGTGCTCATCGGGGCGCTGGTGCCGGTGGTGCCGACCGGCGCGCTGGTCAGCTCGGCGGCCGTGGTGGCCTTCCACCAGACCGCGCCGTTCTCGATGGCGCTGGTGTTCGTGACGGCGTCGCTGGCCGCCTTCCTCGGCGACGTGGCGCTGTACTGGCTGGGGCGGCGCGGGATGACGTCGAAGAACGGGTCGCGCTGGCTGGAGGCGATCCGGGAGCGCGCCCCCGAGGAGCGGCTGGCGCAGGCCCAGGAGAAGCTCGCCGACCACGGGGTGGCGGTGCTGGTGCTGTCCCGCCTGGTGCCGGCCGGACGGCTCCCGGTGATGCTGGCCTGCCTGGTCGCGAAGTGGCCGCTGCGGCGGTTCGTGCGCGGCAACCTGCCGGCCTGCCTGGCCTGGGCGGCCACCTACCAGCTCGTCGGCGTCCTCGGCGGCTCGCTGTTCCCCGAGCCGTGGGAGGGCGTGCTCGCGGCGATCGTGCTGACCGTGCTGATCAGCGTGGCGCCGGGCCTGTGGCGGCGGGTGCGCCGCACGCCCACCGGCTGACACCGGTCAGCCGTACGTCACGCGAGCACCCGCGACCCGCCGATCGGCAGGTCCCACAGCCGGTCACGGGGCAGTCCGGCCGCCTCCCAGGCGGCGCGCACCCGGGCGAGCGGCTCCAGGACCGGCTCCGCGGACAGCACGAACGTGCCCCAGTGCATGGGCGCCATGTGCCGCGCCCCCAGGTCCTGGGCGGCACGCACCGCCTCCTCCGGGTCGCAGTGCACGTCGGCCAGCCACCAGCGCGGGTCGTACGCGCCGATCGGCATCAGCGTCAGGTCGATGCCGGGGTAGCGGCGGCCGATGCGGGAGAACCAGTGGCCGTAACCGGTGTCACCGGCGAAGTGCACCCGGTGACCGTCGGGCGCGGTGAGCACCCAGCCGCCCCACAGCGAGCGGCAGGTGTCCGTGAGGGTGCGCTTGGACCAGTGGTGGGACGGCACGAAGTCGAAGCGGACGCCGTCCAGTTCCGCCGCCTCCCACCAGTCCAGTTCGGTGACCCGGGTGAACCGGCGGCGGTGGAACCAGCGGCCCAGGCCCGCCGGGACGAACATCGGGGTGTCGCGCGGCAGCCGCCGCAGGGTCGGGGCGTCCAGGTGGTCGTAGTGGTTGTGGCTGATGACGACCGCGTCCACGCGGGGCAGCGCCTCCCAGGCCACGCCGACGGGCGTGACGCGCGCGGGCGTGCCGAGGATGCGCCGGGACCACACCGGGTCGGTGAGCACGGTGAGCCCGCCGATCCGCACCACCCAGCTGGCATGGCCCGCCCAGGTCACGGCGAGCGTGCGGGCGTCCACGTCGGGCACCGGGCCCGGCTCGTACGGCAGGTGGGGGATGCCGGCGAGGCCCTCGGGTCCCGGCCGCACCGCGCCCTCGCGGGCGAAGCGGGCGAAGGCCTTGAGGCCGGGCAACGGGGCGGTCAGCCGGTCGTGGAAGGTGCGGGGCCACACCCGGCGCTCGGCGAGCGGACGCGGTTCGGCGAGCGGGGGGTGGGGGCGGCCGTCGTCGCGGTCCGGGGGGCCGGCGTCCGGCGCCGTGGGCGTCGTTCTGGTCGACTCGTGCCGCTGCGTCATCGAGAGGACTCCCATCGCCGAGCGTCGTCGCGGAGATCGTCGAGGACCGATGTCACATGGTTCAACGCGCGTCCCACCCGTGGCAGTTCCGCCGGTTCGTCCGCTTCCAGGCACGCGGCGCGCTCCTCGGGCGTGTCCCCCAGCAGGGGCGCGGTGCACAGCCGTACGCGCGGTGTCTCGAGGTCGTCGCCGAACCGGTGGCCGCCCGCCGCGGGCATGCCCAGCCGGCCGGTGAGGAAGTCCTCCAGTTCCTGGGTGTCGGCGACGCCGTGCGCGGCGAGCGCGGGCGCCAGCGGGGAGAGGTCGACGTACAGGTGCCGGCCGCACTGCGGGGGCCGGGCCAGGGCGCCCGCCGCGACGACGGCCCGGTGCGCGGCGGCGGCCACGCGCGCGTGCGTCCGCACGGACGCGGCGACGCGGGCGGTGACCGGCTCGGGTTCGGACAGCGCGTACCCGGCGGCCGCGGCGACGGGGGCCGCCACGCGCGCGTCGAGGGCGGTGAGCACGTCGAGGACGCGCGCGTGCAGCGCGCCGCCCTTCTCGCCCGCCGGGAAGCGGGCGACGGCGGCGGGCCAGCCGGGCGGGAGGAGGGAGCCGGCGAGGTCGGTGACGACGGTGACCCGGTCGGGCAGCATCTCGGCGGGGCTGAGCAGCACCGTGCCGCGCGGGTCGTGCAGCGTGTCGCGCCAGGTCTCGTCGCTGACCAGGTGCAGGCCCTCCCCGGTGGCGGCCTCCAGCGTCTCGTGCAGCAGCTCGGGCGGGGCGACCGTCGCGGTCGGGTCGTCGGCCACGGACAGCACCAGCAGCCGCGGGTCGCGGCCCTCGGCGCGCATCCGCCGCACGGTCTCGAGGAGCGCGTACGGGTCGGGCACGCCCCCGCTCTCGGGGGGAGTCGGGACGTGGAAGACGGGTCTGCCGAGCAGCCGCGCGTACGGCGCCCACCAGGAGGCGCACGGCCTCGGCACCAGCACGTCGCCGTCGATGGCGGCGGTGAGGGCGGTCAGCAGGGCGGGCGCGCCGGGGGCGAGGGCCGTGCGGCCGGGTGCGGCGGGCAGTCCGCGCCGCTCGCCGTGGCCGCAGGCCGCGTCGATCAGGGCGGGGCCGCCGCCGACCGGTTCGGGTCCGACGCGGGAGGCGGCCGCCGCCAGCACCCCGGCCAGCTCGGGCAGCACCGGCAGCCCGTCCTCGGGGAGCGGCGGCCCGAAGCGGACCGGGCCATGGCCTTCCGGATGCGTCCGCATCGCCACCTCCGCGCAGTTGCCGGTGCCCGGCGCCGTGTCCCGGCGTCCGGCCGTGCCGCCCTCGGCGAAGTCAGTACCCCGAGACCGGCCCGTCATGAGCACGGTGCCGGATCGGGTGCGCCGCCGCACCGGCACGGCCGCCCGGCGGGGGCGTCAGGAGCGGGTCCGGCCCGCACGCCGGCGCAGCAGCCGGTGCGCGCCGGCGCCGAACGCGCCCGCGATCAGCAGACCGCCCGCGACCTGGGCGGGCACGGAGTCGGTGAAGGCGCCGCCGCCGCCCGCCTGGACGCCCTGGTGCGCGGTCGGCGAGGGGCAGGGGGTCGAGGTCGGCCTGTGGCTGGGGGTGGGGGTGGGGGTGGGCTTGTGGGTGGGCTTGTGGGAGGGGGACGGCGAGGTCGTGGGCGGGGCGGTCCGGAGCGGGGCCGCCTTTGGGCCGGCGGCTCCGGGATCGGTCATCGGGTCGGTGGCCGGGGCCTTGTGGTCCGTCGCGCCGGTGTCCGCGGCGTACGGGTCGGCGGCGTAGGGATCGGCGGCGTACGGGTCGGCGGGGTACGGGTCGGCGGGGTACGGATCGGCGTACAGGTCCGTCGCCCCGGCTCCCGTGCCGTACGGGTCGGCCGTACCGGGGTCCGCGGCTCCGGGGTCCGCCGCCGTGCCGGGGCTGCCCTCCGGGCCCGGGACTCCCGCGCGATCCTCGGCGCCGGCGTCGGGGATCAGCTCCTCCAGTCCCGCGGGGGGCTCCTCCGCCAGTCCGGGCGCGAGCGGGTCGGTCTCGGCCGGGTCCTCGGGCTCGAGGCCCTCGGCGGTGTCGAGGGACGTGGCGCCGTAGAGGTCGGCCTCGGTGAACTCCTCCACCAGGGTCTCCGACCGGTACTCCTCGACGTCGTGCGCGCCGGGCGCGGCCGGGGTCGGCGCCGCGCTGCGGGAGGCGTTCCCCTGCCATCCGTGTCCCGCGGTCGGTGACGCGCACGGGGAGGGGGACGTCCAGGCGGCCACGCCGGCGGGGGCCGTCAGGGCGGACGCTGCCGGTGCGAGCGCGCCGAGGACGGTGCCGGCGACGGCGGCGACGGACAGGGCACGGGCGGTGCGGCGCATGGTGCGGGCTCCTTCGGCGACGGCTGGGGCGCGGCGGTCGCCCCGGTGCCATCACAGCCCGCCCGTCCCGGCCGCGCGCGCGGCCGGACACCATTCGCGGGACCGGACGCCCCCGCGCGGGTGAAGGGCGCGGGCGGGCGCCTTCCGCTCACTCCTCGCCGGTGTCGCCCATCACCTGGTCGCGGACCCGGCCGCAGCTGCGGCTGATCAGCCGGGAGACGTGCATCTGGGAGAGGCCCAGTTCCTGCGCGATGCTGTTCTGCGTCATGTCGTCGAAGAAGCGCATGTAGAGGATGGCCCGCTCGCGCTCGGGCAGCTCGGCCAGCCGGTCCTTGACGGCCTCGCGGTCGACCACGGTGTCCAGGGCAGGGTCGGGGCCGCCCAGGGCGTCGCCCAGGGACCAGCCGCCGTCCCTGCCGGACATCTGGGCGTCCAGGGACAGCGCGCTGAAGCTCTCCGCCGCCGACTGCCCGGTGCGCACCTCGTCCTCGGTCAGCCCGGCGCACTCGGCGATCTCGGCGACGGTGGGGTTGCGGCCCAGGACGGTCTGGGAGAGGTCCTGGGAGGCGTGCCGGACGCGGTTGCGCAGTTCCTGGACGCGTCGCGGGACGTGCAGGGTCCACATGTGGTCGCGGAAGTGCCGCTTGATCTCGCCGGTGACGGTCGGCACGGCGTAGCTCTCGAAGGCGTTGCCGAGGTCCGGGTCGTACCGGTCGACGGCCTTGACCAGCCCCAGGGCGGCGACCTGGCACAGGTCGTCGTAGCTCTCGCCGCGGCTGCGGAACCGTCCGGCGAGGCGGTGGGCCATGGGGAGCCAGGCCCGTACGAGCTCGTCGCGGAGCGCGTCGCGCTCGGGTCCTTCGGGCAGGCCGGCGAGCCTGCGGAAGGCGTCCGCGGTGTCGGGTGCGTCGTGATGGGAATGCGTCTTGGCGCCTGTTCGGCTGGGCATGGTGCGTCGCAACTCCCTAGGAGGTGCTCGGGGACGAAGTCACCGTGGCGGACGCACCCGCCGGGACAGGGACGCCCGGGGCGGTTCTGCCGCCGCCACGGACGTGCCTCCTGTCCGAAGCACTTCCCGTCCGCGTTCCCCCGTGTCAGCCGCGCAAACCTCCCACGGGCCGGTCGCGTGGTTCCGGTTCCGCCTCGCGAGGCGGCAGGACGTAGTCCTCGTAGCGGCCCAGCATCAGGAGCACGCCGAGCATGAGGGACGGGACGAGCAGGGCGAGCACCGCCATGGCCGGTCCTTCCGGAAGCCGCGTGGGGGGCGTGCGGACCGGGTCTCCCCCGGCCCCGGCGTCAAACCACGGCGGCACGGACAGGGCCTCCGGCCCGCCCTCGGCACACCCCTTCGGATCCGCCCGGATCGGCTTCCGTGTCCCGGTGTCGGCCCGCGCTCCTCGGGTACGCGGTGCGCACCCCCGAAGGATCTGGAGGGAGACATGCAGCGAGGCAGTGACCGGCTCAGCGTCCACCGTGACGACGAGATGAAGCACGAACTGCAGGGCCTGCTGCGGTCCGGACATCCCACCCGCACCGAGGAGTGGCACGACCCGGAGCCGTTCGCCGACGACGACCCCGAGGTGGCGCACGGTCCCGTGACGCCCGGCCGGGACCCGTCGTCGCTGGAGACGGTGCGGCTGGAACTGGCCCGGGCCCTGGGCCGCGGGGACTTTCCCGCCGGTCCCCGTGAACTCATGCGTGCCCTGGAGCGGCGGCACGCCCCCGACGCGCTCGTAGAGGCGCTGGAGCGGCTGCCCTGCAAGGAGCGCTACCACAACGTCCAGGAGCTGGCCCGGGCGCTGACCGGTGTCCGGGAGACCGAGACGGCTTGACCGGAAGGGAGGCCCGCCGGCCATGGCCGAGTACGTGAAGGACGTCATGACCCCCGGCGTGGTCGCGGTCCGTCCGGACGCCTCGGTCGTCGAGGCCGCGCGGCTGATGCGCGCCCAGAACATCGGCGACGTGGTGGTCGCGGACGGTCAGCACGTCGTGGGGGTGGTCACCGACCGGGACATCACCGTACGGGCGGTGGCCGAGGGCCGGGACCCGTACGCGGTGAGCGTCGGCTCGGTGTGCACGCCGGACCCGCTGACGCTCTCCCCGGACGACCCGGTGGCGTCGGCGGTCGCCCTGATGCGGGAGCACGCCGTACGGCGGATCCCCGTGGTGGAGGGCGGACTGCCCGTCGGCCTGGTCACCCTCGGCGATCTCGCCGAGGCCCGGGACCCCGGGTCGGCCCTCGCCGACATCAGCCGCGCGGACCCCGACGCGGCGGGCTGACGGACGAAGAACAGCTGATGAACGAAGACAGCAGTACGACGAATCGACGAAGGGACGTAGCGCCATCATGCGTATCGCATTTCTGACCGCACCCGAGGGCGTCGAGCAGGTCGAGCTGACCGAACCCTGGAAGGCGGCCGAGCAGGCGGGCCACGAGCCCGTGCTGGTCTCCACGCAGTCCGGGGAGGTCCAGGCGTTCCACCACCTCGACAAGGCGGACACCTTCCCCGTTCAGGAGGTCGTCGGCGACACGTCGGCGGACTCCTTCGACGGGCTGGTGCTGCCCGGCGGGGTCGCCAACCCGGACTTCCTGCGGATGGACGACAAGGCCGTCGCGTTCGTCCGGGACTTCTTCGAGCAGGGCCGGCCGGTGGCCGCGATCTGTCACGCTCCGTGGACGCTCGTCGAGGCGGACGTCGTGCGCGGCCGGGTCCTGACGAGCTGGCCCAGCCTGCGCACGGACCTGCGCAACGCGGGCGCCGAGTGGGTGGACGAGCAGGTGAAGGTCTGCGACCACGGCTCGAACAAGCTGGTCACCAGCCGTAAGCCGGACGACCTCAAGGCGTTCTGCGAGACCTTCCTGGAGGTGTTCGCGGCGGAGCGCGCCTCGTAGACGGACCGAACAGTGCACGGGAGCCCCGCACCGGCGGGGCTCCCGTCGTTCACGTGCCCGAGGCGGTCGGCGTCGCGGAGTCCGAGGCGGTCCGTTCCCGGGCGCCCTCGCGGGTGCGGCCCGGTGCGACGGGGCGGCGCGGGTTGCGCCGCAGGTACTCGCCCTCCAGCTGCGCCATGCGCTCGTTGTGGGCCCGCAGCGCGTCGTTGGACCCGTACAGCAGCGTGTCGTGGCGCGTGCGGTGGATGGTCTCCAGCTCCTTCATGAGCTGCTGGTCGTCCAGGCGGTTCGGGTCGACTCCGGTCATCGTGGTGCCCCGCTCGTCGTGTGCGTTCATGCGACCCGGGTACCCGCGCCGCGCCCCCGCCCACCACGCGTCAGCGCGCGCGTTCCACCCGGCGCTCGTCCCAGACGGGCTCCGGGGTCTCGCGGACCCGGCCGTCACTGCCGAAGACCAGGAACCGGTCGAAGGAGCGGGCGAACCAGCGGTCGTGCGTGACGGCGAGGACGGTGCCCTCGAAGCTCTCCAGACCCTCCTGGAGGGCTTCCGCCGACTCCAGGTCGAGGTTGTCGGTGGGCTCGTCGAGGAGCAGCGCGGTGACGCCCTGGAGCTCGAGGAGCAGGATCTGGAAGCGGGCCTGCTGCCCGCCGGAGAGCCGGTCGAAGGTGCGTTCCGCCTGCTGGGTCAGCTCGTAGCGGCGCAGCCGGGACATGGCGGCGCCCCGGTCCTGGGCGTGCTCGGTCCACAGGATGTCGAGCAGGGTGCGGCCGGTCAGCTCGGGGTGGGCGTGGGTCTGCGCGAAGTGTCCGGGCACCACGCGCGCGCCGAGCCGCCAGGCGCCGGTGTGCGCGACGTCGTCGCCGGCGAGCAGCCGCAGGAAGTGCGACTTGCCGGAGCCGTTGGAGCCGAGCACCGCGACCCGCTCGCCGTAGAACACCTCCAGGTCGAAGGGTTTCATCAGGCCGGTCAGTTCCAGCTGCTCGCAGGTGACGGCGCGGACGCCGGTGCGGCCGCCCTTGAGGCGCATCCGGATGTCCTGCTCGCGCGGCGGCTCCGGCGGGGGTCCCGCCTCCTCGAACTTCCGCAGCCGGGTCTGGGCGGCGCGGTAGCGGGATGCCATGTCCGGGCTGTTCTCGGCGGCCTGCCGCAGGTTCAGCACCAGCTTCTTCAGCTGGGCGTGCTTCTCGTCCCAGCGGCGGCGCAGCTCCTCGAAGCGGGCGAAGCGCTCGCGCCGCGCCTCGTGGAAGGTGGCGAAGCCGCCGCCGTGCACCCAGGCGTCGGCGCCCGCCGGGCCGGGTTCGAGCGAGACGATCTTCTCGGCGGCGCGGGCGAGGAGTTCCCTGTCGTGGGAGACGAACAGGACCGTCTTGCGGGTCTCCGCGAGGCGCTCCTCCAGCCAGCGCTTGCCGGGGACGTCCAGGTAGTTGTCGGGCTCGTCGAGCAGCAGCACCTCGTCGGGGCCGCGCAGCAGCGCCTCCAGCACCAGCCGCTTCTGCTCGCCGCCGGACAGCGTGCTCACCTGCCGCCACTGGGCCTTCTCGTAGGGGACCCCCATCGCGGCCGTGGTGCAGATGTCCCACAGCGTCTCGGCCTCGTAGCCCTGGACCTCGGCCCAGTCGGAGAGGGCCTGCGCGTAGCGCATCTGGGCGGCCTCGTCGTCGACAGTCATGAGGGCGTGCTCGGCGGCGTCCACCGCGCGGGCGGCCTCGCGGATGCGCGGCTGCGCCACGGACACCAGCAGGTCGCGCACGGTGGAGTCGTCCCGTACGGAGCCGACGAACTGGCGCATCACGCCGAGGCCGCCGGTGACGGCGACGCTGCCGCCGTGCGGGGCGAGCTCGCCGGAGAGGATGCGCAGGAGCGTCGTCTTGCCGGCGCCGTTGGGCCCCACGAGGGCCATGACGGCCCCCTCCCCCACCCGGAACGACACGTCGCCCAGGAGTGTCCTCCCGTCGGGGAGGTGGTACTCGAGGTGCGCTGCTTCCAGGTGTCCCATGGGCGCGATTCTGCGGGTCGCGCGGAACGCCTGGCAAACGGGTTTTCCGGCGCCCTCGCTTCCCGGCGGGCGTCCCATCATGTGAAACCTGTATCTCATAATCCGGCCGTCGCGCGTAACGTGGGCGTCCTCACGACGAGTTGAAAGGGGTGGCCCCGCCATGCCGCACGCACGGGAGACCGCCGTCTACACGCACGGGCACCACGAGTCGGTGCTGCGGTCGCACACCTGGCGCACCGCGGAGAACTCGGCCGCGTATCTCCTCGGGGCGCTGAGGCCGTCCATGCGGGTCCTGGACGTCGGCTGCGGGCCCGGCACCGTCACCGCCGACCTGGCCGCCCTGGTGCCCGGCGGCCATGTCACGGGTCTCGACCGGGAGCCGGGCATCCTGGAGCGGGCGCGCGCGGTGGCCGAGGAGCGCGGGCTGAGGAACACGGACTTCGTGACGGGGGACGTGCACGCGCTGGGCTTCCCCGACGACACCTTCGACGTGGTCCACGCCCACCAGGTGCTCCAGCATGTGGGCGACCCGGTGGCCGCGCTCCGCGAGATGCGGCGGGTGACGAGGCCGGGCGGGTACGTCGCCGTCCGGGACGCGGACTACGCGGCGATGACCTGGTACCCGTCGGTGGAGGGCCTCGACGTCTGGCTGGACCTGTACCGGCGCGTGGCGCGGGCCAACGGGGGCGAACCGGACGCGGGGCGGCGGCTGAAGGCGTGGGCCCTGGAGGCCGGGTTCGGTGACGTCACCGCGACGTCGGGCACCTGGACCTACTCCACGGCGGAGGAACGCGCCTGGTGGAGCGGGCTGTGGGCGGACCGCACGGTGGCGTCGGCGTACGCGGAGCGGGCCGTGGAGGGCGGGCACACCACCCCCGCCGAGCTGCAGGCCGTGGCGGCCGCGTGGCGGGAGTGGGGCGCCCGGGAGGACGGCTGGTTCGCCGTGCTGCACGGCGAGATCCTCTGCCGCGTGGACGCCCGGGACGCCCGGGACGCCTGACGACGTTCATGAAGGGTCCCGGGAGCTCAGTCCCGGGGCAGCAGCGGCCCCAGCGGGCCCAGGTCGAGGTTGAGGTCCTCGGGGCGCAGCCCGTAGCGGTTGCGCAGTTCGGCCATGCGGTCCTCGAGCAGCATGAGGGTCAGTCCGACCCGCTCCTCCTGCTCCTCGGTGAGGTCGCCCTCGTCGAAGCGGCGCACCGCCTGGCGCTCCATGAGCTGGCGGAGCAGTTCCACCACGGTCAGCACCAGCTTCACCAGGTCGCGCTCGACCGTGTCCGGCTCCAGGTCGAGGCGCCGGCGGGGCTTGGGGCGCGGTTCGGCGGGGCGGTCGGCCGGCTCCGGACGCGCGTCGAAGGACGCCTCGGGGTCCAGGGGCGAGCGGCCCTCGCAGAGGTCGGCGTCGGTCACCGTGACGGGGTCCGGCGCCGCCTCGGGTGCGCGGGGGCGCGGTTCGTCGGTCACGGGGACTCCTCGAAGGGCGAGGGGACGTTCTGGTTCACGGAGCTGATCAGCGCGTTGAGGTCGATGCGGACCAGGTCCACGTCGGCGATGCGCAGCGTGATGTCGCCCGTGATCACCACGCCGCCGGCCAGCAGCCGGTCGAGCAGGTCCACCAGGGCGATCTCACGCCGTTCGACGACGGTCACGCGGTCCCCTCCCCTGCGGTCTTCCCGCCCGCGGTCTTCCCGCCCGCGGTCTCCTCGCCGGAGGTCTCCTCGCCGGCGAACGAGTAGGCCGCCCACGGCCCGGTGAGCTCCACCCGCAGCCCCGGGGAGTCGTCCTTCGTCCGCTCCACCTGCTCCACGAACGCCTCCGACTCGCCGCGCGGCACCAGATAGGCGGCGTTGAGCACGTTGCGTCCGCTGTGGCCGGACAGGGTGGGGTTCTGCGGCGCGTGCAGCCGGGAGTCCTCGGCGAAACCGGTCAGGGTGCGGTGCAGCCCGGTCGCGAAGGTCTCGGCGCGCTGCCACTGCTCCTCCCTCGACCGCGTCTGCTCCCGGCGGCGGCGCAGATAGTCCCGTCCGGACATCGCCGCGGGCTGCGGCGCTGCCTGCTCGGGGGTCTGCTCCGGCTCGGACTCCAGGAACACCTTGACGCCCCACTCGACGCGGCCCTCCAGCCGGTCCAGCCGGCGCAGGAAGTTCTCCTCGCGCGCCTCGATCATCGACCGTACGCCGCTGTCGTCGCGGAAGACGGTGCCGAGCCGCAGCGGCAGCGGGGTGGTGACGGTGGTGAGCGCGTCGATCACCCCCTGGTGGGCCCGCGCGACCGCGGTCAGCCAGTCCAGGTCCTCCAGATGTGCCCGCAGCGGCTCCTCCGCGAAGTCCGCCTCGGGCACATGGCTGACCACGGCCACCAGGTCGTGGTGCGGCACCAGCCGGGGCGGGTCGCCCCCCACCCCCGTCAGCTGGGCCTGGAGCGGTGTGCCGAAGGGGCGGCAGACCGCGTAGACGTAGCGCAGTCCCGTCACGGGGCCTCCTCCTCGGCGCGGCGCGGCTCCAGCTCCTCGAGCCGGGCCAGACGCTCGCGCAGCTCGGCGTTCTCACGGGCCAGTTCGTCACGCCGGGCGCGTGAGGACAGCGCCGGGTCGGACTCCCACCAGTCGATCCCCATCTCCTTGGCCTTGTCCACGGAGGCGACGACGAGGCGCAGCTTGATGGTGAGCAGCTCGATGTCGAGCAGGTTGATCTTGATGTCGCCCGCGATCACCACGCCCTTGTCGAGCACCCTTTCCAGGATGTCGGCGAGATTGGCGCCGCCGCCCTGGCCGTACGGGTCGGGGAGTCGGCTGGGGGTGGTCATCGGCGGCTCCGGCCCTCGGGTTCCTCAGCAGCGGCCTCACCGGCCGGCTCGTCGTCCTCGTACTCCTCGTCCGCGTCCTCGTCCTCGTACTCCTCCTCCGGCGGGACGCCCTCCTCGTACTCCTCGTCGTCGTCCTCGTCGTCCCCGGCGGCCTCCTCGTCCTCGTCCTCGTACGGGTCGTCGGGCTCGGCGCCGCCGGTCTCGTCCTCGTGCGCGTCCTCGGGCCCGGCGGCCTCGTCGTCCTCGTACTCGTCGTCCTCGTCGGACTCGTCGTACGTGTCCTCGGGAGCGCCGTTCTCCTCGGCCTCCTCGTCGTGCTCCTCGTCCGCGGAGCCCTCGGCGTCCTCGGAGCCTTCCTGCTGCTCCTCCTCCTCGGCCAAGGCGTCCTCGTGACTGCGGACGACCTCGCCCTCGCGGATCTCGCCGCGCCAGCTGTCCTCGGCCTCGCCCTTGATGGTGATGAAGCGGGCGAAGTTCTTCAGGTCGAGCCGGGTCCGGCGGCCCTGGGCGCGCCAGATGTTGCCGGTCTTCTCGAAGAAGCCCGAGGGGTAGTACTCGATGACCAGCAGGACCCGCGTGAGGTTGTCGGCGAGCTTGTGGAAGGAGACGACGCCCTTCGTGGTGCCCTTGGCGCCCTCCGAGGTCCAGGCGATCCGGTCGTCGGGCACCTGCTCGGTGGTCGTGGCCTTCCAGCTGCGGCTGGACCACCAGATCTTCGCCTGCCAGTCCGACGTGGTGTCGTCGGCCTTGTTGGCGCTCTTCACGCCCTTGGCGAAGGTGCTGAAGTCCTGGTACTGCGTCCACTGGTCGTACGCGGTGCGCAGCGGCACCCCGACGTCGATGTGCTCGATGATGACGGTCGGCTTGTTGCCGGAGGACTTCTTGCGCTTGCCCTTGCCGCCGCCGAGGTTCTTCAGGGCGCCCTTGACGTTGTCCTTGGCGCGGCCGGCGCCGAGCTCCACGGCGGTGCGCAGCGGGCCCTTGCCCTCGGCGAGCTTCTTGCCGCCGTCGGTGGCGAGCTTGGCGAAGCCGGGGCTGTTGCCCTCCGCGATGTCGTTGAGCTTGCCGGTGGTCTCGCCCAGCTTCTGGCCGACGCCGGTCAGCAGCCGGGTGGCCTGGGCGGCGAGGTAGTCCTGCACCTCGGCCTTGAGCCGGTCGGCGGCCTCGCTGTGGGCGAGTTCGGACAGCGGGTTGATGGCGCCGTCCGCGCCGTCACGTGCGGCGGACGTGGCCCGCCCGACGGTCTCGGTCATGACTCACCGTCTCCCTTCGAGGGGCGGGGGCGGGCGCCGCGCGAGGCGGCCGTCTTCTTCGCGGCCGTCTTCCTGGCGGCGGCCGCCTTCTTCGCGGGTGCCGGGCCGCCGGCGGCGCGCTTGGCCGGTGCGGCCTTCTTCGCCGCGGGGCCCTTCCCGGCCGGGGCCTTCTTGGCGGCCTTCTTCGCCGTCCGCCCGGCGTCCGGCCCGCCGTCGCGCCCGCCGTCGTCCCGGTCGCCGGCGGCATCGTCCGGCTCGTGGCCGTCCGTCTCCTCGTCGGAGGAGTCGTACGGCTCCTCACCGGTGTCCTCCGCCTCCGCGTCCCGGTCCTCGCCGCCGCCGGTCAGCCGGCCGCGCACCTCGGCGGTGCGGCCGTGCAGCCGGTCGGCGAGCGCGCCGAGCTGCCGCTCGACGAGAGCGCCGGAGGCCGCCTTGCCGGCGCCCCGCAGATCACCGCGGAGCTGATCGCCCAGCTCCTTGAACTGCGGGTTGTCGCGCAGCTGCTGCCCCACCAGGTCGGCGACGGCCCGCGGGCTCAGGTTGAGCTTCTTGCCCGCGACCATCCCGCCGACGGCCAGGGCCATCTTCAGCTTCTTGGTCCGTCCGAGGAGATATCCGGCCCCTATGGCGAGGCCCAGTCCCGTTCGATTCATCGTTGTGCCGTCCCGTCCCCTTGACCCGCGCCCGTGCGCGTCGCGATCTCCAACCGGTCCAGGAGGGCGTCCTCCTGTTCGTCGAACTCCTCTTCGGTGATCTCCCCGGCCTCCAGCTGTTCCTCCAGCCGGGCCAGTTCGGCCCGGATGGTCGCGGGGTCGTAGTAGATGCGTTCCGCTTCCTGCAGGACCTGCCGGATCGCCCAGGCGCCACCACGCGCCGGGGCGAGCGGCAGCAGGAGCACTTCCGAGATCAGGCCCATGTCGTCACTCCGCTCCGCTGTCCGCCGCGACCGTGGTGCCCGCCGGCTCGGCGGGGCCGGGCTCGACGAAGCTGTACGGGGGCAGCGGGCCGTTCAGTCGAATCTCCAGGTGGGGCATGTCCGCGCGGGCCTTCTCCACGGCGGCCAGGAAGTCCTCCGCCGTCGAGCGCTTCACCAGGTACGAGACGTTGGCGAGCCAGCCGGTGGACTCGGGGCCCACGCTCTCGGCGTCGGCGATGCCGCGCAGCGCGTTCTCCAGCGTGGCGCCGTCCTCGGCCTCCCGGGCCTTGACGGCTTCGGCGACCATCTCGCCGAGGCGGATCTTGTCGTCGTAACTGCCGCCGCCGGACTGCCGGTTGGACTCCGCGAGGGCGCGGATCTCCGGGTTGAGGGCCATCACGTGATGGAGGACGGCGTCCTCCACGTGGTTGGCCTTGACGTTGTACTCGACGCGGCCGTCGAGGGCGCGCAGCCGCTCCAGGTAGTGGTCGGCGCGCTCGGCGAGGACGGAGGTGACGGTGTCGTCGTCGGGGGCGACGCTGCCGAACCGCATGGGCAGGACACAGCCGCCCGCGCCGACCTCGCTGAGCACGTTCTGGTGGGCGAGCAGCTCACGCCGCTTGGGGCGCAGACCCTCGGGGGCGTCGCTGACGACGGCCGCCAGCTCCCCCTGGGTCAGCACCCGCAGCGGGCGCGCCGGGTCGCCGACGCCGCCCATGCCCTCGGGCAGGGAGGGGTGCGAGGCGGCGGTGATGCCGTAGACGTACGTGCTCACTCCTGCTCCTCCTTGCGTCGCGAGGTGGTCTTACGGGCCCGGGGGCGCGACTCGGTCTCGCCCTCGCGGCCCTGCTTGAAGGCGTCCGAGATGGTCTCGGCGGCGCCGGAGAGGGCTCCCTTGGACTTGCCGCGGGCGCCGGACTCGGTCACCTCGCCGACGATCTCGGGCAGGCCCGGGCTCTTCTTGGGGCCGGACTCGAGGTCCAGCCGGTTGCACGCCTCCGCGAAACGGAGGTAGGTGTCGACGCTCGCGACGACGACACGGACGTCGATCTTGAGAATCTCGATGCCGACCAGGGACACGCGCACGAATGCGTCGATGACGAGCCCCCTGTCCAGGACAAGCTCAAGCACGTCGTAGAGGCCGCTGCTGCCGCCTCCGCCGCCGGACTGCTGTGCCGGTACGACTGTCATGCCGGCCATTCCTCCTTGGTGTCGGGGATGTGGGGATGCAGGGATGTGCTTGCTGTGCTGCCGTGCGGCCTGCCGGCCGCCCTACTTGCGCCCGTCGGCGCGTCCGCGTTCGTAGCGGCGGATCCTCCGGTACCCGGTGAGGTCCCCGTCGGGGTCCAGTTCCACCTGGTAGCTCGCCATCAGGCTCATCGTGTCGGGCACCCGCTCCAGCTCGAGGACCTCGACCTCGAGCGCCCAGCCCTCCGAGGTCTGCTCGAAGGACGACACGGACTCGGCCTCCATGCCGGTGAGCTCCGCCAGCTGCTCGCGCGCCTGGCGCAGCACCTCCATGGGCTTCGGTTTCTTCCGTGCCGTGGTGCTCCCGGTCGTCCCGCCGTCGTCCTCGGGCCGCCTGCGGGGGGCGGTGCGTTTACGGGGTGTGCGTGAGGTCCGGGTCTCCTGGGAGTCCCGCTCCTCACGGGAGTCGGGAGATTCCTGTGAATCTTGTGACTCTTCGGTGTTTTTCGTGTTCGACATGGCCACCTCCCCCTCCGTGTGGCCGCAAGCGTGTTCGCCAAACCTCCAGGGACTCACCCGTTCGCCCTGTCCGGCTGTCGCTCCTGGTCGGACGGGGGTACGGGGCGACGGGTCCGGAGGGTCAGCCGCGCAGCGCGGCGAGCCTGCGACGGGCCGGGGCGAGGGAGCGGCCCTTGCCGGACAGCCCGGCCCACGGTTTCGCCTCGGCCTGCTCCAGGGCGTTCTCGACCGTCCAGCGGCCCCCGTGCAGCTCCGGGTCGTCGAGCTGCTCCCAGGTGACCGGGGCGGCGACGGGCGCTCCCGGCAGGGCGCGGACCGTCCAGGGGGCGACCGCGGTCTGGGCGTAGGCGTTGCGCTGCACGTCGAGATAGAGCCGGTCGCCGCGGTCCTTCTTGCGGGCCGCGGTGGTGAGCCGGTCCGGGTGGGCGTCGGCCAGCGTGTCGGCGACCTCGCGGGCGAACTCCCGTACCGTGTCGAAGTCCTGGCCGCCGTCGAGCGGCACGACCACGTGCAGGCCCCGCGAGCCGGTGGTCATCAGGACGGACGGCAGGGCGAGTTCGTCCAGCAGCTCCCCCAGCAGCCGGGCGGCCTTCCGCACCTCCTCGAAGTCGTCGCCTGACGGGTCGAGGTCGAAGACCAGCCGGTCCGGGCGGTCGACGTCGTCGGCGCGGGAGAGCCAGCGGTGCAGCGTGATGCTCGCCTGGTCGACCAGGTACAGGAGCGTGGCGGTGTCGTCGCACACGGTGTGCGTGACGGTGCCGCCCTCCTTGCCGACCTCCACCCGGGTGATCCAGCCGGGGTAGCTGTCGGGGGTGTTCTTCTGCATGAAGGCCGGGCCGTCGATGCCGTCGGGCCGCCGGTCCAGCATCAGCGGCCGGCCCCGCAGGTGCGGCAGCATGTGCCGGGCGACCGCCCGGTGGTAGTCGACGAGGTCGCCCTTGGTGTACTCCCGGACGCCGTCGCCGCCCGGGAAGAGCACCTTGTCCGGGCGGTGGATCTCCACCCGCCGGCGGCCGGCCCGTACGGTGCGCGAGCCGCCGTCGCTCACGACACGATCGCCTCCCCCACCAGCAGCCTGCCGGCCGCGGCGATCGACGCGGCGTCGATCCCGGAGGCGTGCAGCTGCTCCTCGGGCGTGGCCGAGCCCGGCATGTTCCGCACGGCGAGCCGCACCAGCCGCGGCACGGGACGCCCGTCGCCGAACGCCTCGGCGACCGCGTCACCGAGCCCGCCCTCGGGGTGGTGGTCCTCGACCGTCATCAGACAGCCGGTCTCCTCGGCGGCGGTGCGCAGCGTCTCCACGTCGACGGGCTTCACCGAGTACAGGTCCACGACCCGTACGGCGATGCCCTCGTCCGCGAGGGCGTCGGCGGCCGCCAGCGCCTCCTGCACGGTGACGCCCGCGGCGACCAGGGTGAGCCGGTCCTGCCCGGACGAGCGCAGCACCTTGCTGCCGCCGACGGGGAACTCCTCGTCGGGGCCGTAGATCACCGGGCTCTCGCCGCGCGAGGTGCGCAGATAGCGGATGCCCTCCAGGCCGGCCATGGCGGCGACCAGGCGGGCGGTCTGGTTGGCGTCGCACGGGTACAGCACGGTGGAGCCGTGCACCGCCCGCATCATCGCCAGGTCCTCCAGGCCCATCTGGCTGGGTCCGTCCTGGCCGATGGCGACGCCCGCGTGGGACCCGACCAGGTTGAGCCCGGAGCCGCTGATCGCCGCCATGCGGACGAAGTCGTGGGCGCGGGTCAGGAAGGCCGCGAAGGTGCACGCGAACGGCAGCCGGCCGCGCGCGGCGACCCCGACGGCGTCGGCGACCATCTGCTGCTCGGCGATGTAGCACTCGACGTAGCGCTCGGGGTGTTCCTTGGCGAAGTACTCCAGGCGGGTGGAGTCGCCGACCTCGCCGTCCAGGGCGACGACGTCGTCGCGCGCGGCGCCGAGGGCGGCCAGCGCCTGGCCGAAGGCGTCACGGGTGGCGACGTCCTCGCCGCGCTCCCAGCGGGGCAGCTCGGGCGTGGTGATCCGCCGGGCGGGGGCCTCGCCTCCGGCGGGCGGCGCGTGGACGGTGATGCGCAGGTCGCGGGGGCCGCCCAGTTCGGCGATCGCGTCCTCGGCCTCCGGCAGCGGTTTGCCGTGCAGCCCCTCCCGGTCCTGCACGGACTCCACGCCCTTGCCCTTGAGGGTGCGGGCGAGGATCGCGGTCGGCTGGCCCCGGGTGGACAGCGCCTCGCCGTAGGCGCGGTCCACCGCGTCCACGTCGTGCCCGTCCACCTCGACGGTGTGCCAGCCGAACGCCTGGAAGCGGCGGGCGTAGGCGTCCAGGTCGTGGCCGTGCCGGGTGGGGCCGCGCTGGCCGAGCCGGTTGACGTCCACGATCGCGGTGAGGTTGTCGAGGTTCTCGTACGCGGCCTGCTCGGCCGCCTCCCACACCGAGCCCTCGGCCATTTCGCTGTCGCCGCACAGCACCCACACCCGGTAGTCGGTATGGTCCAGCCGCTTCCCGGCGAGCGCGATGCCGACGCCGACGGGCAGGCCCTGGCCGAGGGAGCCGGTGGCGGTCTCCACCCAGGGGAGCTTGCGGGGTGTGGGGTGGCCCTCGAGGCGGCTGCCGTTCTCGCGGAAGGTGAGCAGCTCCTCGTCGCCGATGACGCCGGCCGCCTTGTAGGTGGCGTACATCAGCGGGGAGGCGTGGCCCTTGGAGAGGACGAAGCGGTCGTTGGCGGGGTGGTCGGGGCGGTCGAAGTCGTAGCGCAGACGGCGGGCGAAGAGGACGGCCACGAGGTCGGCCGCGGACATCGACGACGTGGGGTGCCCGGAGCCGGCGGCGGCCGCCGCCCGGACACTGTCCACCCGCAACTGCTGTCCGAGTTCGGCGAGTTCACCGGTGTTCATGCGTCTCCTTCGTCGGGTCGGTCGGTACGCCGGACGGGGCCGGGGGCCACGTCCGGGCCGGGCTCCGGCTGGTCGGGCGGCGGGGTGACGTCGGTTTTCGCCGGGCCGGACGCCTGCTCCTCCCGGGGCCCTCCCGGCACGCGCGCGACCTCGGGGGACGCGGTGTCCAGCGGCACGGACCAGGACCGCACGAGGCCCAACTGGACGGCCTGGCGCGGCAGTACGGCGTCCAGCAGCCAGTCGGCGGCCACCCGCACCCGGTTGCCCGGCATCGCGGCGAGGTGGTAGCCGCGGGTCACCGCGCCGGCCACCACCCCGGAGAGGTTGACGCCGAGCGGGTTGGCGGCGGCCTTGGCGCCGCCGAGGTCCACCACGAACCCCAGGTCCTTGTGGCGGTACGCCCGCCGCTCGCCGTCGCCGAAGGACGCGGCGATGTTGTGCGCGCAGACCTTGCCCTGCCGCCAGGCGTGCTGGGCGGTCATCGGGGTGTACGAGCCGGGGTTCTCCAGGTCGGGCACGGCGGCCGCGTCACCGCAGGCGAAGACCTCGGGGTGGCCCGGCACCTGGAGGTGCGGGTCGACCAGCAGCCGGCCGCGTTCCATGGGCAGTTCCAGGGACTGGACGAGGGGGTCGGGGCGTACGCCCACGCACCACACGAGCGTGCGGGTCCCGACGAACTCCCCGTCGGTGAGCAGCACCCCGTCGGAGGTGGCCTCCTTCACGGAGGTGCCCATCCGCACGTCCACGCCCCGCTCCCGCAGCACCGTGTCGGCGGTGCGGGAGAGCCGTTCGCTGAGCTCGGGCAGGACCCGGTCGGCGATGTCGAGGAGGATCCAGCGCGGGCGCAGGCCGGTGCGCAGCGGCTGCTTCGCCACCTGCGCGTCGGTGAAGAGCTGGCCGTGCGCGGCGACCTCGGTGCCGGTGTAGCCGGCGCCCACGACGACGAAGGTGCACCGCGAGGAGCAGCGCTCCGGGTCGTCCGTGGCGGCGGCCAGCTCCACCTGGCGGGTGACGTGGTCGCGCAGGTACAGCGCCTCGGGCAGGCCGCGGAAGCCGTGCGCGTGCTCGGCGACGCCCGGGATGGGCAACAGCTTGTTGACGCTGCCGGCGGCGAGCACCAGCCGGTCGTAGGACAGGGTGCCGTCCTCGCCCTCGGGGCCGGTGTAGTGCACCTGGCGGGCGTCGAGGTCGATCCGGCCGGCCTCGCCCAGCACCAGCCGGACGTGCGGCAGCGTCCCGGCAAGGGACACGGTGACCCGGCGCGGCTCGAGGATCCCGGCCGCGACCTGGGGCAGCAGCGGCAGGTACAGGAAGTAGTCGGTCGGGTTGAGCAGGACGATCTCGGCCCGGCCCCTGGCCGTACGGGACAGGATCTGGGCCGTGCGGTACCCGGCGAAGCCGGCACCGACGATCACAATGCGGGGTCGACTCACGGTTCGCCTCCGGCGCGGTCGCGTACGTCGGGAGACTTCCGCGTCCCCCTGTGCGGGGCCGCCAAACACCGGGGCGGGGTTTGCCTCGGCGGCCGCGCCCTCCCGCTGCCGCCGCGCGCCGTGGCGCCCCGGCCTCAGCCGTTGCCCGGGGCGTGGTCGG
The DNA here is from genome assembly GCF_051903975.1 of Streptomyces sp. P9-2. NCBI lineage: Bacteria > Bacillati > Actinomycetota > Actinomycetes > Kitasatosporales > Streptomycetaceae > Streptomyces > Streptomyces sp. P9-2. The sequence continues at coordinate 5,738,077 of NZ_CP192633.1, read as the reverse complement.
TGCCGACCGTCGGCGGAGTGGACGGCACCGGGGGCACGGGGGCGGAGCCGGTTCCGGATACCGGGGCGGGCGGTGCCGGGCGGGCCGCCGCTCGCAGGGCGACCGCCGTTGCCGCCAGGATCACCGCCGTGACGAGCGCCGCTGCCCAGCCCGGCAGGGCCAGGTCCAGGGCGAGGCCCACCGCCAGGGCGAGCGCCGCGCCCGCGTACAGCGCGGCGGCGCCCGAGCCGCCGTACAACGCCGCCTTACGGCGCTGCCCCCGCGTCTGCTCCCGCAGTTCGGCGCGTACGGACTCCCGGGCCACCTGGGCCAGTTCGTCCACCAGGTGCTTGTCGAGGTGCTGCATGTGTTCCAAGCGCTGCATGGCGCACGGGTACCCGTGCCCGGGGCCCGGTAACTCGCCCCGCGCGTACGGCGGGAGGGAGTGGTGTGGAGATCGGCAGCGCCCCGCCCGCCGGCCAGGGCGTCCAACTAGGCTCGGACGCATGGAGATTCTGGGTGCCACACTGCGCGTCTGCGTCGACGACATCGAGACCGCCATCCCCTTCTACGAGCGGCTGGCGGGCGGAACCGCCCTCCGCTTCGAACGGGAGGGCGTCCAGGTCGCCGCGGTGGGCTGCTTCCTGCTGATGAGCGGTCCGGAGGCCGAACTGGACGTGCTGCGCAAGGTCGCCGCGACCCTCGCGGTCAAGGACGTCGACGAGACCCGTCAGGTGCTGGAGGAGATGGGCGCGGCCGTCCTCGCCGGACCGCTGCCCACCCCCGTCGGCCGCAACCTGATCGCACGCCACCCGGACGGGGCGGTCTACGAGTACGCGGACCGCCGCGGCGCCTGACGTCACGTCACGGCGTGGGCCTCATCCGGAAGTCGTACCGCTCCGGCAGCGGTTCGTCCGTGAGCCGTGCCCACAGCCGCCCGATCACCTCGTCGCCCTCACGCAGGTCGGCGACCTCGAAGCCCGCGTCGAACACGGCGCGGGCCTCCTCGTTCCGGCCCTCCGCGAGCAGCAGACCCGCCTCGGTCAGCCGGAAGCGTCCGCGGGCCCGGGTGCCGGGGTCCAGCCGCTCCCACACCGCCCGGGCGTCCGCCGTGCGCCCCACCGCGAGCAGCGCCTCGATCGCCTCCCGCCCGAGGGCGGCCAGGGCGGCGGCCCACTCCCCCGCCGTGTCCCCGCCGGCCTCCCCGGCCTCGCGGCACAGGTCGTCGAAGGCCAGCGCGTAGCGGTCGGCGGCGCGCTCCGGGTGGCGTTCCTCCCGGTCGGCGACGGCGAGACAGCGCAGCACGGACCAGGACGGGCCGTCCTGCGCCAGCCCCCGCTCCCAGCTCCGCACGGCCTGCGCCCGGTCGCCGCCGTGCCACTGGGCGACGCCCAGGTGGTACTCGGTGAGTCCGGTCGCGGGCGCCGTCTCCAGCATGTCCCGCCAGTGCCGGGCCACCAGCGTCCCGCCGGGCGGCCGGCTGTCCGGCGGCTCGGGGAAGGACCCGGCGCGCAGCAGGTGCAGCCAGGGCTCCTGCTCCTCCCCGAGGGTGCTCCCGTCGAAGGGCGTGCCCGGCAGCTTCCGTCCGGCGCGCAGCACTTCGAGCGCGCCCCACCCGGACCCGGCGGCCAGCCGCTCGCCGGGGTCGGTGTCGGCGTACGGCAGCCAGGCCGTGTACGCCGCGTCGACGTCCGCGCGCGGCAGCACGTCCTCAAGACGGGCCTCCGCCTCGTCGAGGACGGCGCCCCACTCCCCGTCGCGCCGCGCCTCGAAGGGCCCGTACGCCTCCAGCCAGGACACCTCGCTCTCCGGTTCCAGGCGGACGTGCTCCAGCTGGGTGCGGGCGAGCCCCGCCTGGATCTCGCAGTAGCCGTCGGTGCCGGGCTCGGTGAGCCACTGCTGCCAGCTCCGCCCGCCGGGCCCTCGTCCCCACACGAACAGCTTGCGGCCGCGCAGGGTGTCGGTGGAGGTCTGCACGAGCCCGCGGCCGTCGCCGTCCAGCGCGGCGATCCAGCGGCGGCGCGCCTCGGGGACCTCGTAGAAGTAGTCGGCGGCGTACGTGCTGTTGGGCGGGTAGGTGCGGTCGACGCCGTCGTACGCGGGGACGGGGACGCGGCTCAGGCGCTGCTCGTAGCCGAAGTGGTAGGCCTCCTCGGCGGGGGCGAGGACACGGCAGTCCTCGGGGACGGCGATGTTGGACCACCAGTACGTCGGCACCTGACGCTCGTGCGGGTTGCGGATCCGCGCGCCGACGTAGAGGAAGTCGGAGCCGTCCGGCAGCCACAGGTCGACCTGGAAGGGCAGGTCGCGCAGCCGCTCCCACTCCCACAGGCGCAGCATCTCCCCGCCGTCCGGGGCGGGGACGCGGGCCGCGTGCACGGGCGAGCAGGACAGGGTGGTGTGGCCGGTCGCGCCGATGTTCCACTCGATGCCGCCGGAGAACCAGGCGCCGTTGAGCGCGAAGTTGGCGGGCTGGAACACCGGGTTCGCATAGAGCAGTTCGCGGCCGGTGGGCTTGTGGACGAGGGAGGCGATCCGGCCGCCGAGGCCGGGCAGGACGGTGGCGCGCAGCCGGTCGTTCTCGAGGACGAGGGCGTCGAGGGACCGGGGCGCCCGGTCCCGGTCGTAGCCGTCGCGGACGCGGACCGGCAGCAGGCTGTGCAGCGGTGCGTAGCCGATCTGCCGGGCCATGTCGCGCGGCAGGTCCTTCTTGTCGCGGTCCTCGATGCGGTGCATCTCGTCGAGGGGGCGCAGGGCGGGCAGCGGGTTGTCGGGGCCGAGGCGCGCGGCCGGCAGTGTGAGTACCTCATGTCGGATCGTCGTCACGATCTCCATGGAAGCCGCCGGAGGCGCGCCTGAACAGAGGCCGTGACGAGCGGTTTTCGCGCGGTGCGCGGTCAGTCGTCCCCGGTCGGCATCTCGGCGGTGAGCGCCCAGCGTTCGTGGTCGCGCCAGGCGCCGTCGATGTAGAGCATCTTCGGGGAGAAGCCCTCCTTGCGGAAGCCGCAGGCGCGGGCGAGGGCGATGGAGGCGGCGTTGCCGGGCTGCACGTTGATCTCCAGCCGGTGCAGCCGCATCGGCCCGAACGCGTACCGCACGACGAGGTCCAGGGCCTCGCGCATCAGTCCGCGTCCGGCGGCGTGGGCGAAGGCGCCGTAGCCGAGGGCGCCGCAGAGGAAGCCGCCCTCGACGATGTTGTTGATGTTGACGAAGCCGGCGAGGGCGCCGTCCGCCTCCTTCTCGCAGACCAGGAACCCCGCCTTGGCGGGGTCCTCGATCAGCCGCTGCGCGTAGGCGGCGTAGGCGGCCGGGGTGTCCGGCGGGAACAGCCAGGGGTGGTGCAGGTCCTTGCTCTCCCGGGCCCGCGCGGTGAACTCCGCGGCGTCGTCGTAGGTGAAGTGGCGCAGGCCCACGCGGCGGCCTTCGGTGAGGTAACGGGAAGCGGTGTGCGGCACCCTGTCACCCTACGACGCCGGCCCGAGGGCGCACACCGGACGGCGCACGCCCTCGGGCCCGCCTTCGGCCCGGTCCCGCCGCGTTCAGCTCAGCGCCGGTTCGTCCAGCGTCAGCGTCCCCGCGTCCGCGTCCAGTTCGGCCGCGACGCCGAACGGCAGCGTCAGCGCGTCGTCGCAGTGCCCGAACCCGAACTGCTCGGCCACCGGCACCCCGAGCCCGCCCAGCCGGTCCATGAGCAGGGTGCGCACCGTGTCGTACGGGTCGCACTCCGCCCAGGAGCCCAGCAGCAGCCCGGCGACGCCGTCGAGCATCTCGGCGCGCAGCAGCTGGGTGAGGTAGCGGTCGAGGCGGTAGGTCTCCTCCCCCACGTCCTCCAGGCACAGCAGTCCGCCGCGCGCGGAGTCGCGGGTGTGCGGGGTGCCGATGCCGCCGGCGATCAGGGAGAGGCAGCCGCCGAGGGTCACGCCGCGGGCGCGTCCCGGGACCAGCGCGGTGCCGTCGGAGCGGATCGTGCGCATCGAATCGGGGTCGAACAGGGTGGCCCGCAGGTGCTCCTGGGCACGCGCGCTCTTGACGAAGTCGGCGCCCGCGGCCATCGGCCCGTGCAGGGTGACGAGGCCGAGCCGCACCGCGAACGCCTCGTGCAGCGTGGTGATGTCGCTGAACCCGACGAACACCTTCGGCCCCGCCGCCCGCATCGCCTCCCAGTCGAGGGCGTCGACCATGCGCTGGGCGCCGTAGCCGCCGCGTGCGCAGATCACCGCGTCGACGGCCGGGTCGCACCAGGCGTTCTGCAGATCGGCGGCCCGGTCGGCGTCGGCGGCCGCGAGGTAGCTCAACTCCGTGTGCCGGCCGAGGACGTGCGGGGCGGCGACGGGGTCGAGGCCCCAGCCGCGCAGCACGTCGAGCCCGGCGGCGAGCCGCTCCTCGGGGATGGGCCCGCTGGGAGCGACCACGGCCACCCGGGCGCCGGGGGCGAGGCGGGGCGGCCGCCGCAGCGGCGTCAGCGGGGTCGGCGTGGTCACGGCGTCAGCTCCAGGGCCGGGATGCCGGGCGTCTTCAGCCCGAACACCTGCGCGTACAGGGACAGCTCGGCCTCCAGGGCGCGCACCATGGTCTCCGCGCGACGGAAGCCGTGGCCCTCGCCCTCGAAGGTGAGGTAGGCGTGCGGGACGCCCCGGCCGGCCAGCCGGGCGAGGAACCGCTCGCACTGAACGGGCGGGCAGATCACGTCGTCCAGGCCCTGGAGCAGCAGGAAGGGCGCGCTGAGCCGGTCGGCGTGGGTGACGGGCGAGCGTTCCTCGTACCGCTCGGGCACCTCGGCGCGCGGTCCGATCAGCGTCTCCAGGTACTGCGACTCGAAGTCGTGCGTCTCGCCGGTGCCCCAGCCGGTGAGGTCGAGCACCGGGTAGATGACCGTGCCGCAGGCGTAGACGTCGGTGGTGGTGAGGGAGGCGGCGGTGGTCCAGCCTCCGGCGCTTCCGCCGCGGACGGCGAGCCGCCGCGGGTCGGCGACGCCCTCCTCGGCGAGGGCCCGCGCTACGGCGGCGCAGTCCTCGACGTCGACCACGCCCCACTGTCCGCGCAGCCGGTTGCGGTACTCCCGGCCGTAGCCGGTGGAGCCGCCGTAGTTGACCTCGGCGACGCCGATGCCGCGTGAGGTGAAGTAGGCGATCTCCAGGTCGAGCACCAGCGGGAAGCGGCCGGTGGGGCCGCCGTGCGCCCAGATCACGTACGGGGGCAGCTCGCCGGCCGGCCCGGCGCTGTCGGGGTTGCGCGGCGGGTACACCTGGGCGTGGATCTCCCGGCCGTCGGGTCCGGTGAACGTGCGGACCTCGGGCTCGGGGTAGTGGGCGGGGTCCACGGCGTCGCTGTGGGCGGCGCCGATCACGCGGGCCCTGCCGGTGCGGGTGTCCAGCTCCACGACCTCGTAGGAGCTCTGCGGGCTCGCGCCCACGCCGACGACCCGCTCGCCGAGCGCGGCGACGGTGGGGCCGAACTCGCTCCAGGGTCCCGCGGCGTCGACGACCTCGCAGGTCTCCGGGTCGAGCACGCCTAGCCGCAGGGCGCCCTTGCCGTGCAGGACGGCGATCAGCCCGCCGTCCAGCGGGGCGAACCAGCGCTGGCCCAGCTTCCACAGCGGCCCGGCGAACTCCTCAGGGCGCGAACAGACGGGCTCGCCGTCCCGGTAGAGATTCCACCAGCCGGTGCGGTCGCTGGCGTACAGCAGGCGGTTGTCGTGGGTCCAGTCGGCCTGCGGGACGGACTCCTCGGGCCCGCCGGCCACGGTGCGGGCGCCGCTCAGGGTGCCGTCCGCGGCGACGTCGGCGACGATCAGCTCGGTGCCGTCCCAGGGCATGCGGGGGTGGTCCCAGCCGATCCAGGCGGCGCGCGTCCCGTCGGGCGACAGCCGCGGTCCGGTGACGAACCGGTGCTTCTCCCCGGTCAGCTCGCGCACCGCGCCCCGGTCCTCCGCGGCGGACCCGTCGAGGGGGACGGCGGCGAGCACCCGGCGCACGTCGCTCGGGCCGTCGCCGGTGAACTCCTCCAGGACGCACCACACCTCGCCGCGCTCCGGCAGCACGACGGGCTCGGCCCAGCGCAGCCCCAGGCCGACCGGCGACACCGGCGTGAGCGGGACCGGCTCGGCGCCCGGCTCCCAGCGGTAGAGACGCTGGTCGGGGAAGTGCGCGAACACCACCAGCGGCTCGCCGTCGCGCACGGCGCCCGCCCACGGGTGGCCGCCGTACTCGATGACGCGGCTGCGGACGTTCCACGGCGCGGGCAGGACCGACTCCTCGGTGCCGTCCGCGTGCCGCCGCACCAGGGTGCGCCGGCCCGCCTCGGCGGGCCGGGGCTCGGTCCACCACACCTCGTCGCCGACGAAGCCCACGTACTCGGGGCTGCCGTCGTGGGCCGCGGCCGTGGCCGCGTCGACGGGCGAGGGCCACTCGCCGTACGCCAGGGTCTGCACTGTCTCCCCCACTCGTTTCAGGCCGACCGCAGGAACCGGTCGAGCACCTGGACACCGAACTGGAGCGCCTCGACCGGCACGCGCTCGTCCACGCCGTGGAAGAGGGCCTGGTAGTCGAAGCCCTCGGGCAGCTTCAGCGGCGCGAAGCCGTACCCGGTGATGCCGAGCCGGGCGAACTGCTTGGCGTCCGTGCCGCCGGACATGCAGTACGGCACGGTGTGCGCCTCGGGCGCGAACGCCTGCACGGCCTCCCGCATCGCGGCGAACGTCGGGGAGTCCACCGGCGCCTGGAGGGCGATCTCACGGTGGGCGAACTCCCAGTCGACGTCGGGCCCGGTGAGCCGGTCCATGGTGGCCCGGAACTCGTCCTCGGTGTCCGGCAGGAACCGCCCGTCGACGTGCGCCACGGCCTCGCCCGGGATCACGTTGACCTTGTAGCCGGCGTCGAGCATCGTCGGGTTGCTGCTGTTGCGGACGGTGGCCTCGACCAGCTTGGCCGCCCCGCCGAGCTTCTGCAGGAGCGCGTCCACGTCGGACAGGTCGGCGTCGACGCCGTACACGGCGGCGATCTCGGTCAGCGCGGCGCGCACCGTCGGGGTGAGCCGCAGCGGCCACTCGTGCTCGCCGATGCGGGTGACGGCGGCGGCGAGGCGGGTGACCGCGTTCTCCCGGTTGACCTTGGAGCCGTGTCCGGCGCGGCCGCGGGCGGTGAGCCTCATCCAGCCGGTGCCGCGCTCGCCGGCCCCGATCGGGTAGAACTCCCGGCCCTGCCCGTCGTGGAAGGTGTACGCGCCGGACTCGCTGACGCCCTCGGTGCAGCCCTCGAAGAGGTGCGCGTGCCGGTCCGCGAGGAACCCGGCGCCGTCCGCGGCGCTGGCCTCCTCGTCGGCGGTGAACGCGATGACGACGTCCCGGCGCGGCCGGACGCCCTCGCGGGCCCAGGAGCGCACCACGGACAGGATCATCGCGTCCATGTTCTTCATGTCGACGGCGCCGCGTCCCCAGACCACACAGTCGCGGATCTCCCCGGAGAAGGGGTGCACGCTCCAGTCGGCGGGCTCGGCCGGGACGACGTCCAGGTGGCCGTGGAGCAGCAGCGCGTCGGCCGACGGGTCGGTGCCCTCCAGCCGCGCCACGACGTTGGTCCGGCCCCGGGTGCGCTCCAGCATGACCGGCTCCAGGCCGGCCTCGGCGAGCCGCGCCGCCGCGTACTCGGCGGCGGGACGCTCCTGGCAGTCGCCCCCGCCCCGGTTCGTCGTGTCGATCCTGATGAGGTCGGACGTGAAGGTCACGACCTCGTCCAGGGCGAGCTGGTCAGCCATACTGCTCCTCCACCGCGGCCGAGGCGATCGTGGTGACCGCCTTGAAGGTGCGGATTGCGTCGTACATGGTCTCGCTGGTGTAGATCACCTTGCGCTCGCCGCTCCGGGTCACGCCCGGGACGACGGTGACGGCGCCGGCCAGGTGCTCGGCGTCGAACTCCACCGCCACGGTGAAGGGACCGCCGCTGACCGGCTCCCGGCGCACCGCGAGCGCGGCGGCCTCCTTGGCCGCCGCCCGGATGTCCGCGGCCGTCCGGGACGGCGTGCGGCACACGGCGGCGTACCGCGACACGTGGTCCTTCACGGCGACCTTCAGCGCCTCGGGCGCGTACCCCAGGGCGTCCTCGCAGGCCACGTCGTCGCCGGTGACGAGGATCACCGGGACTCCGTACTCGGCGGCCACATGGGCGTTGAGCAGGCCCTCGCTGGCGCGCACGTCGTTGAGCCAGACACCCGTGATGGAGTTGGCGAGGAAGGTGTGCGCGAGGACGCCCTCCATGCCGGCGCCCGCGTGGTAGCCGACGAAGGCGATGCCGTCGACGTCGCCGCGCTGCACGCCCTCCACCATGGACAGCGCCTTGTGCCGGCCGGTGAGCATCTCGGCGCGCTCGTCGAGCCGCTCGAGCAGTAGATTGCGCATGGTCCAGTGGGCCTCGTTGATCAGCACCTCGTCGGCGCCGCCGTCGAAGAAGCCGCGCACGGCGGCGTCCACGTCGGAGGTGAACATCGACCGGCACCGCTCCCACTGGGGCGTCCCCGGCAGGACGTCGGCCGGCCAGGTGACACCGGTGGCGCCCTCCATGTCGGCGCTGATGAGGATCTTCATGGCGCACACGCTACGTCGTCACGCATCGCTCCGGCCACCCTGTGGATAACTCTCACCGGTCCAGACCACTGACGCTCTCCGCGCACCCCGGCCCGCACCGCCCGACCTGCGCGGATGCCCGTCCGGACCTACGGTGAACGGGACGAGCGCCCGCCACGGAGCACAGGAGCGTCGCATGCCGCGGACCCGGAACCCGCTGGAGGGAAGGACCGCCGTCGTCACCGGCGCGGCCCGCGGCCTGGGCGCGGCGCTGGCCCGCGAGCTGTCCGCGCGCGGCATGAAGGTGGCGCTGCTCGGCCGGGAGGAGCGGACGCTGCGGCAGGTGCGGGACGAGCTGCCCGGCGGGGGCGGCTGCTGGGAGGTCGACGTCACGGACGACGAGGGCCTCGCGGAGACCGGCGCGGACATCCGGGCACGTCTCGGGCCGCCGTCGGTCGTGGTCGCCAACGCGGGGGTCGCCGAGGGTGGCCCGTTCGCCGAGTCGGATCCGGCGGTGTGGCGGCGGGTGATCGAGGTGAACCTGGTCGGCAGCGCGTCCACCGCCCGCACGTTCCTCGGCGATCTGATGAGCACCGGCGGCTACTTCCTCCAGGTGGCGTCGCTGGCGTCGATCGGCTCGGCGCCGATGATGAGCGCGTACTGCGCCTCCAAGGCGGGCGTCGAGGCGTTCGCGCACTCCCTGCGCGCGGAGATGGCGCACCGTCATGTCGCCGTGGGCATCGCCTACATCAACTGGACGGACACCGACATGATCCGCGGGGTGGACGAGCACGCGGTGCTGCGCGAGCTGCGCGGCCACATGCCGCCGCCCGCGCGGAAGGTGTACCCGGCGGAGCATGTGGCGGGGCGGCTGGTGGACGCGGTGGAGCGGCGCCGTCCGTCGGTGTACGTGCCCGGGTGGCTGCGCGCGACGCAGCTGGTGCGCGGGGCGATGCCGACGGTGGTGACGGCGCTGTCCCGGCGTGAACTGCCCCGGCTGGCCGCCGCCGAGCCGTTCGAGGCGACGGGACTGCTGGGCGCGGGCGGTCTCGCGGACCAGGCCGCCGCCCGGAGCCGCGGAACGTCCTGACCGGCGGGCATCTGAGACGACGCTCCCTGCCCTCGCGCCGCAACGACATGTGCAAACACCACGGTTGAGCACTGTTACGTGTGTGCGGGCCACATTGTGGCCGGATACTGACGCGGATCACACTGCCGGGTACCGCTCAGCGCACAGTGATCACCCGTGACGGATCGTGCCGCTGGCGTCGTCCGCCGTCGCACCGAGGAGCCGTTCGGTCATGCGTAGACCCCTTGTCCTGTCCGCCGCCGTGGCCCTGCTCGCCACCGCCTTCACCGCCGGCTGCTCCAGCCCCGGCAGCAGCACCGCCTCCGGCGCCGAGGAGGTGAAGGTCGCCCTCATCACCTCGACCAGCGGCCCGCTGGCCTCGTACGGCGAACAGTATCTGCACGGCTTCGAGGCCGGCCTCGACCACGCGACCGACGGCACGGGCGCCGTCGACGGCGTGAAGATCACCCTGCTCAAGGACGACGACGGCGGCGACCCCGCCAAGGGCGTCTCCCTGGCCAAGAAGCGCATCGGGCAGGGCGTGCCGATCATCGCGGGCTCCGCCGTCTCCGGCGTGGCCACGCAGATCGCGCCCGTCGCGGCGCAGAACAAGACGCTCTACATCAGCGGGCCCGCCGCCACGGACGCGCTGACCGGCGTCAACCGCTACACCTTCCGCTCCGGCCGGCAGACCTACCAGGACGTGCTGACCGCGAAGAACATCCTGGGCGGCTCCAAGGGCAAGAAGGTCGTGGTGCTGGCCCAGGACAACGCCTTCGGCCAGGCCAACGCCGCCGCCGTGAAGTCCGTGCTCGGCACCGGCGGCACCACCGTGAGCGAGGTGCTGGCGCCGCCCGCCGCCACCGACCTGACCCCGGTGGCGAGCAAGGTGAAGGCGGCCCGGCCGGACATGGTGTTCGTCGCGTGGGCCGGGGACACCGCCCAGTCGATGTGGTCGACCCTCGACCAGCAGGGCGTGCTCGATGCCGCCACCGTCGTCACCGGCCTGGACAGCAGGGCGAGTTACCCGGTCTTCGGCAAGGCGCGCGAGAAGGTCACGCTGCTCGCCCACTACGTCCCCGGCGCCGCCGAGACCCCGGAGGCCAAGGCGATGCGGTCGTACTTCAAGGCGAAGAAGTGGGAGGAGGACCTGTTCACCCCGGACGGGTTCAACGCGGCGCAGATGGTCGTCGAGGCGGTCCGCGCGGGCGGCGCGAAGGGCGACACCGACGCCATGGTGAAGGCGCTGGAGGGCTTCTCGTTCTCCGGGGTGAAGGGGCCGAACACCGTGCGCGCCGCCGACCACGCGCTGCTCCAGCCCACGTTCCAGGCGCGGTTCACCGCCGCGGACATGCCCGAGGTGGCGCGGACGTTCACGGCCGAGCAGGTCGCGCCCGCCGAGACGAGGATCGGCTGAGCATGACGCCCGTACTGCAACTGGACCGGCTGTGCTGGTCGGTGGGGGGCGCCGACATCATCGACGGGGTGTCGCTCGCCGTGCGCGAGGGCGAACTCCTCGCCGTCATCGGCCCCAACGGGGCGGGCAAGACGTCCCTGTTCAACCTGATCACCGGGTTGACCCGGCCGACCGGCGGCGCCGTCCTGCTCGACGGCCACGACGTCACCGCCCTGCCCCCGCACCGCCGGGTGCGCCGGGGCATCGGGCGGACCTTCCAGTCGTCCTCGGTGTTCCCCACGATGACGGTCGCCGAGCACGTCGACCTGGCCGCCCGGTCCGCCGGGGTGCGCCGGGTCGGCACGGCGGACGTCACCGGCGTGCTGGAGCGGGTCCGGCTGGCGCACCGTGCCGGGGATCTCGCGGCCGGCCTCTCGCACGGCGACAAGCGCAAGCTGGAGCTGGCGATGCTGCTCGCGCCCACCCTGGGCGCGGGCTCGGCCGGGGCGCGGCTGATGCTGCTGGACGAGCCGATGGCCGGGGTGGCCTCCGAGGAGACCGCCGAACTCACCGACTTGATCAGGTCGTTGCACCGCGACGAGGGCCGCACGGTGCTGCTGGTCGAGCACCACATGGACGTGGTCCTCGGCCTCGCCGACCGGGTGGCCGTGATGCACCACGGGCGGCTGCTCGCCGCCGCGAGCCCCGCCGAGGTGATGGCGGACGTCACCGTCCAGCAGGCCTATCTGGGAGACGAGCTGTGACCGCGCCACCGATCCTGCGCGTCGAGGGCCTCGACGTGGACATCGCCGGGTCCCGCATCCTCACCGGCGTCACCTTCGACGTGCCCGTCTCCGGCGTGACCGCGCTGCTGGGCCGCAACGGCGTCGGCAAGACGACGACCATCCGCGCGGTGCTGGGCCTGCTGCCCGACGGCGGCCGGGTCACCGCGGGCCGCGTCACCTTCGCCGGCGACGACATCACCCACGAGCCCACCCACCGCACCGTGCGGCGCGGCATCGGCTACGCCCCCGAGGACCGGGGGGTGTTCGCCGGGCTCACCGTCGCCGAGAACCTCGCGCTGGCCGAACGCCCCGGGCACGAGCACCGCTACGACGTGGTGCACGACCTGTTCCCAGAGCTTGCCGCCCGCCGCGACCAGCGTGCCGGCACCCTGTCCGGCGGCCAGCAGCAGATGGTCGCCCTCGCCCGGACCCTGCTCAACGACAACACCCTCGTCGTCGTCGACGAGCCCACCAAGGGCCTCGCGCCCCGCGTGGTCACCGAGGCCGCCGAGGTGCTCGAACGGGCCGCCGAGCGCGTGCCGTTGCTGCTGGTCGAGCAGAACCTCGCCGTGGTGCGGCGGCTGGCGCGCAGCGCGGTGGTGCTGGACGCCGGCCGGGTGGTGCACACCGGCGACGCCCGCGACCTGCTCGCCGACACCGCCCGTACGACCGCGCTGCTGGGCGTCGGCAGCCGCCCGGACCACGGAGCTGCCTGATGGACACCCTCGTCCTGCTCACCCTGACCGGCCTCGGTCTGGGAGCCCTGTACTTCCTCATCGCCTCCGGACTCGCCCTGATCTTCGGGCTGATGGACGTGCTGAACTTCGCGCACGGCGCGTTCCTCACCGTCTCCGTCTACACCGCGTGGCGCACCGCCGAGACGGTCGGCGGGATGCCGGGGCTGTTGCTCGCCGCCGTCGTCGGCACCCTCACCGGGCTGCTGCTGGCGGCGGTGGTCGAACTGGTCCTCATCCGGCGGCTGTACGGCCGGGTGAAGGAGCAGATCCTGGTGACCGTCGGCCTGTCGCTCGCCGTCCCGGCCCTGGTGCAGACGGTCTGGGGCGCCGACGCCCGGCCCTTCCCGGTGCCCGACGCGCTCTCCGGCACCATGGGCATCCTGGGCGCGCGCGTGCCGGTGAACCGGTTCCTGCTGATCGCGGTGGCGCTGCTGGTGCTGGCCGGCATCCATCTGTTCCTGTCCCGCACCCGTTACGGGCTGATCGTCCGCGCCGGGGTGGAGGACCGCGCGATGGTCACGGCGCTCGGCATCGACGTCACCCGCGCCTTCACGCTGGTGTTCGCGCTCGGCGGCGCCCTCGCGGGCCTGGCCGGCGTGCTCGGCGGCCTCTACTTCGGCTCGCTCTCCCCCCACCAGGGGACCTCGCTGCTGGTGTTCGCGTTCGTCGTGGTGATCATCGGCGGTCTCGTCTCGATCACGAACGTCGCGCTGTCCGCGCTCACCGTGGGCCTGGTGCAGCAGTACGCCAACTACTACGCGGGCGGCTACGGCGACCTGGCCGTCGTGGCCCTGCTGGCCGCGGTGGTGCTGTCCCGCCCGGCCGCCGGGACCGGGTCGCCGCTGACGCGGCTGCGCCGCGCCCTCTCCGCACCCCGCACCCGATCCGCAGGAGGCACGGCATGACCGCCACCCGCACCCCGCGGGCCACCCCCGCCGCCCCGGCTCCGGCCGTGAAGGACGCGCCGGACGCCAGGGACGGGCTGCTGCGCCGGCTGCGCCCGGCGACCGTCCCGGTGGCGGTGCTGCTGGTCCTCGCGCTGCTGCCGTACTCGGCGCTGGACATCCCGGTGCTGCTCGACGGGCCGGTCAACTCCCCCGGCTCGCTGCAGCTGTTCGCGCTGTGCCTGGTCTTCGGCGCGCTCGCGCTCGGCTACGACCTGATGTTCGGCCGCACCGGGCTGCTGTCCTTCGGGCACGCCCTCTACATCGCCGGGGGCAGCTACGGCACGCAGCTCGCGATGACCGAGCTGGGCCTGGGGCTGCTGCCCGCCGCGCTGCTCACCCTGGTGCTCGGGGCGCTGGCCGCGCTCGTCCTGGGCGCCGTGTCGCTGCGCACCCTCGCCCTCGGCAGCGTCGGCTTCGCGATGGTCACCCTGGCCTTCGCGCAGGCCGGCTCCATCTACGTGGAACGCAACCCGGGCGGCCTCACCGGAGGCGAGGAGGGCCTGCCGCTGTACGTCGACGGGGTGCCGGACGCCCTGGTCGGGGTGCAGAACACCGTGAACGTGTACTGGCTGGCGCTCGCCTATCTGGTCCTGGTGGCGGGCGTGGTGTGGACGGTGACCGCCCGTCCGGCCGGCCGGGTGTGGCAGGCGATCCGGGACAACGAGCAGCGGGTGGCCGTCCTCGGCCGCAGTCCGTTCGCGCACAAGCTGGGCGCGTTCGTGCTGGCGTCGTCCCTGGCGGTGCTCGGCGGGGTGCTGCACCTGCTGGTGACCGCGGGCGCCACCCCGCACACCTCCACGCCCGAGTTCACCCTGACCCTGCTGGTGATGGTGGTGCTGGGCGGCAGCGGCACCCGCTGGGGGCCGATCGTGGGCGGCGTGCTGTTCACCTACCTCGACCAGCGGCTCGGCGGCTGGGACCTGGGGGTGGAACCGATGCTGATCCTGGGCAGCCTCTTCGTCCTGGCCGTCTATCTGGCCCCCGGCGGCATCACCGCCCTCGGCCGAAGGAGAAACGCATGACCACCTCCGGCTCCGCCCTCGCGCGGGACCTCACCGCCCCCGTCCGGGGCGGCCGGCTCGCCGTCACCCACTGGCCGGGCGAAGGACCGCCCGTCGTCGCCCTGCACGGCATCACCGCCAACTCGCTCGCCTACGCCGCCCTGGCCGACGCCCTGCCCGGCGCCGACCTCTACGCCCCGGACCTGCGGGGCCGTGCCGGGAGCGCGGGGCTGCCGGGGCCGTACGGGCTGGGCGCGCACGTGGACGACACGGTGGCGCTGCTCGACCACCTGGGGTGCGAACGGGCGGTCCTGGTGGGCCACTCGATGGGCGCGTTCGTGGCCGCGCTGGCCGCCGCCCGGCACCCGGACCGCTTCCCGCGCGTGGTGCTGGTCGACGGCGGTCTCGGCTTCCCGCCGCCCGAGGGCGCCGACATCGACGCGCTGCTGAAGGCGGTGATCGGCCCGGCGATGGACCGGCTGTCGATGACGTTCGCGAGCGCGGAGGACTATCTGGCGTTCTTCCGCGCCCACCCGGCGCTCGGCCCGCACTGGGGCCCGCACGTGACGGGTTATGTGACGCGGGACCTGACGGGCACGGCGCCCGAGCTGCGCAGCAGCTGTGTGCTGGAGGCGGTGCGCGCGGACGGCGCGGACGTGCTCGGCGACGCGGAGACGCTGGCCGCGGTGCACCAGCCGCAGGTGCGCGGCGAACTGCTGTGGGCGGAGCGGGGGTTGCTCGACGAGCCGCAGGCGCTGTACGACGCCGGGCGGGTCGCCGCGGCGGCCCTGGACCCGGCGCGGCTGCCGGCCCGCCGGATCGACGGCACCAACCACTACTCGATCATCTTCCCGCCGGCCGTGGAGGAGATCGCCTCGGCCGTACGGGACGCGCTGACGGCCGCGGGGTGACGGACGTGGACCGGAGCCGCGCAGGGGGGCGGCTCCGGTCCACCGGCAGGGGGTGCGCTCAGTCCTCGTGCCCGAGTTGGAGGTCGCGTTCGGTGCGGCCCCCGCCGGCCACCTGGAGCACGGTGGCGACCGGCGGATAACCGGCGGCGATGACCGTGTACTCGCCTGAGGACAGGTCGACGAAGCGGAAGGTGCCGTCGGGTCCGGTGGTGAGGGTGTCGACGACGTTGCCCGCCGCGTCCAGCAGCGTGACCCGCGCGTCCTCCACCGGCCGTCCCCCGCCGGCCCGCACGGTGCCGCGCAGCACGGCGCCGCCCGCCAGCTCGACGTCCTGGCGGGTCTCCCGCGCGGCCTGCACGGTGACCGGCAGGGCGGCAGGGCGGAACGCGGGCGCGCTGGCCGCGAGGGTGTACTCCCCGGCGACGAGTTCGGTGATGACGTAGCCGCCCTCGCGGCCGCTGCGGGTGCCGGCGACGACCTCCCCGTGCACGTTGGTGAGGGTGACGGCGGCGTCCCGTACGGGTGTGCCGTCGGCGGTGACGACGCTGCCCGCCAGCCGGCCCGCGCCGCCGAGGACGACGTCGAGCTCGACGGGCCGCTCGCCGACGGTCACGGAGACCGCCTGCGGCTGGTGACCGCCCGCGGCGGCGATCAGGACGTACGGGCCCGGTCCGGGGGTGGCCAGCGCGTACCGCCCGTCGGCGCCGCTCGCGCCGCGTCCGGTCTGCTGGCCCTGGACGTCGATGAGGGTGAGCGCCGCGCGGGGCACGGGGGTGCCGTCGGGGTGCTGGACGGTGCCGCAGACGGGGATGCCGCCGCTCTGCGCGCTGCGCGCGGACGGTACGCGCGCCTCGAAGTGCGGTGCTTCCTGGACCGGGCCGACGGTGGGGGTGTGGTGGGACACCAGTGGTTTCTCCTTGAGGAAGAAGGCGATGAGCAGGCCGAGGACGAGCACCGGCACGAGGTACAGGAAGATGCGCGGCATGGCGTCCGCGTAGGCCTGGACGTAGGCGTCGCGCAGCTCGGGCGGCAGGGCGTGCACGAGCTCGGGGGTGATCGACTCGGCGTCGGCCGGCGCCCCTGCCGCGCCGGCCGGGAGCCGCTCGGCGAGCGCGTCGGTGAGCCGGCCGGCGAACAGGGTGCCGAAGACGGCGGCGCCGACGCTGCCGCCGATCTGCCGGAAGTAGTTGTTGGCGCTGGTGGCGGTGCCGAGGTCGGCGGGGCGCACCGAGTTCTGCACGGCGAGGACGAGGACCGGCATCACCATGCCGATGCCGGCGCCGAGGACGAACATCCAGACGCTGTAGTGCAGTCGGGGCGTACCGGTCTCCAGACGGGACAGCAGCCACATGCCGACGACGGACAGGGCGGAGCCGACGATCGGGTGACTGCGGTAGCGGCCTGAGCGGCTGATCATCTGCCCGGAGACGATGGACGTGCCGACGATGCCGCCCATCATGGGCAGCATCAGCAGCCCGGACTCGGTCGCCGAGGCGCCGTCGACCATCTGGAGGTAGGTGGGCAGATAGCTGGCGGCGCCGAACAGGGCGACGCCGACCACGAGGCCCACCAGACCGGTGACGTTGAAGACGGAGTCGCGGAACAGCCGCAGCGGGATGAGCGGTTCGACGGCGAACCGCTCGACGGCCAGGAAGGCGGCGGTGGCCGCGACGGCGCCCGCGCCGAGGCCCAGCACGACGCGGGAGTCCCAGGCGTACTCGGTGCCGCCCCAGCTGGTGAGCAGGACCAGGCAGGTGGAGGCGGCCGTGAGCAGCAGCGTGCCGAGCACGTCGAAGCGGCGCCTGCCCGTCGGCTTGGGCAGCTTCAGCACCAGGGCGACGACGACCATGGTGAGCAGGCCGAAGGGCACGTTGATGTAGAAGCACCAGCGCCAGGAATGATGGTCGGTGAAGTAGCCGCCGAGGAGCGGTCCGGCGACCGACGCGAGTCCGAAGGCGGCGCCGATCAGCCCCATGAAGCGGCCGCGCTGCCGTGCGGGCACGATGTCCGCGATGATCGCCTGGACGCCGATCATCAGGCCGCCCGCGCCGACGCCCTGCACCGCGCGGTAGGCGATGAGCTGGTCCATCGTCGTGGCGCGGCCGGCCAGCGCGGAGCCGACGACGAAGACGAGGATGGCGAACTGGAACACGCCCTTGCGGCCGAACTGGTCGCCGAGCTTGCCGTACACCGGCAGTCCGACGGTGGCGGTGAGCAGATAGGCGGTGATGGCCCAGGACATCTTGTCCAGGCCGTGCAGCTCGCCGACGATCCTCGGCAGGGCCGTGGCGACGATCATCTGCTCGAGCGCGGCGAGCAGCAGCGCCAGCATCAGCGCGAGGAAGACGAGCCGGACCCGGGCGGGGCTCAGGGCCGGCCCGCTCTCCGCGGCCGGGGACGGAGGGTCCCCGGCCGGTGGCGCGGGGGGATACGGCCCCCCGGCCGATGGAGCCGTGACCGGCTCGTCCTGCGTCAGAGTGATCCCGCCCACGTGCCGCTCCCCTCGTCGCACTGCTGGACAATTCCCGCGTAAAAGCGACAACTACGAGCAAGCACGACGAGTTACGGCACAGAGTCGGTCCGTCGAGAGATCACCCGAACCGGTGACGGAAGCGCCAACTCCTCTTCAGATGAACGGAGTTGGGCGACGACGAGCGACCGGGTCTACTTCTTCCCGACTTCGGCTTCCAGCCGGGCCAGCACCGCGTCGTAGATGCGGGCGAGGCCCTTGGGGGCGAAGGTGCGCTCGAAGAAGCCGCCGATGCCGCCCGCGCCGTTCCACACGGAGGTGACGACGACCCGGGCGCGTCCCTCGCCGGCCGGGGTGACCCGCCAGGTGGTGACCATGGAGGAGTTGCGGTCCTTCTCGACCAGCTCGCCGTCGGTGGGCTCGGTGACCTCGAGGAGGCAGTCGCGCACCCGCTTGCTGGTGGCCTGGAGCTTCCAGTGCACGAGGGTGCCCTCGCCGTCGCCGCCCTCGCGGACCTCGTACTCGCTGAACTGCTCGGGCAGCAGCTTGGCGCGGGTGCCGCTGTAGTCGGCGAGGGCGTCGAACACCGTGTCCGCGTCCGCCGCGACGATCCGCTCCGTAGTGGCCTCGACCTGCGCCATCGCAATCCTCCAGGGCTCGGTTCTCCAGGGTCGGGGCACAGCCAACCACCCCCCGCGTCCGCCGCCCAAATCGGGGTTCCGGAACTGACCGAAGATGTCGCTCGCACGATCAAGGGAACATGTGTTCTATTCTGTGCGACAGCGACACCGAGGAGGCGTCATGCGCTGGGAGAACCTCTCACCGGACTCCGAACACGGCCGTGCCGACACCGCGCTGTTCGGCGCGGACGCGGTCACAACCCGCACCTTCGACACGCCCGAATTCCGCGGCATCACGTTCCACGAGATCCGGGCCCGCTCCATCGTCAACCGGGTGCCGGGTGCCTCCCGCATGCCGTTCGAATGGACGGTGAACCCCTACCGGGGCTGCACCCACGCCTGCGTCTACTGCTTCGCCCGCAAGACCCACAGCTACCTCGACCTGGACACGGGGCTCGGTTTCGACAGCCAGATCGTGGTCAAGGTGAACGCGCCCGAGCTGCTGCGCCACCGGCTCGCCTCCCGCTCCTGGCACGGGGAGCACATAGCCATGGGCACCAACGTCGACTGCTACCAGCGGGCGGAGGGCCGCTACCGGCTGATGCCCGGCATCATCGAGGCGCTGCGCGACCACGCCAACCCCTTCTCGATCCTGACCAAGGGCACGCTGATCCTGCGCGACCTGCCCCTGCTGCGGCAGGCCGCCGACGTGACCGACGTCGGCGTCTCGGTGTCGGTGGGCTTCACCGACGAGGAGCTGTGGCGCACGGTCGAGCCGGGCACCCCGGCGCCCGAGCGGCGGCTGGACGTGGTGCGGGCCTTCACCGACGCCGGCATCGGCTGCGGGGTGCTCATGGCGCCGGTGATCCCGTTCCTGGGCGACCGGCCCGACCAGCTGAGGGCGACCGTGCGGGCCATCGCGGCCTCGGGCGCCACCTCGGTCACGCCGCTGGTGCTGCATCTGCGGCCCGGCGCCCGCGAGTGGTTCATGTCCTGGCTGGCCCGGCACCACCCGCACCTGGTGGCCCGCTACGAGCGGCTGTACGCGGAGGGCGCCTACGCGCCCCGCTGGTACCAGCGCCGGATCACACGTCAGGTGCACGACCTGGCCCGGGAGTACGGCATCGGCCCGGCCCGCGCGGGCACCCCGCGCCGCATCCCGGCCACGGCGCCGGAGGAGCCGGAGACGGGGCTGCCGACCCAGCTGACGCTGCTCTGAGGGCATCCGGGCGCATCCGGCGGCCCGATCGGGTCACGTACCGGCGGAACGCGTTCAGGTGGGGCGCCGCTCCGGGACGATGCCGCGTGAACCGTGTTCTGCACGGTCCGCGACATCTCGTCCTGGGAGAACCATGAAGAAACGCGCAGCCGTGCTGTGCGGCGCCGCCGCCGTCGTCGTCGCCTCGGGCCTCACGGCCGTGCCCGCCGAGGCAGGCGCCCCGCACGCCCCGGAGACGTCCCGCGCCACCACACTCGCCTGGAAGAAGTGCGGCACCGACGACTACCCGACGCTGCAGTGCGCGTCCGTCGAGGTGCCGCTGGACCACGCCGACCCCTCCGGGCGCACGATCACGCTGGCGCTGTCGCGCATCCCGCACACCGCGAAGAAGTACCAGGGCCCGCTGCTGGTGAACCCGGGCGGCCCGGGCGGCAGCGGACTGACCCTCGCCGGGTTCGTCGCCGCGTCGCTGCCGAAGGAGGTCGCCGCCGAGTACGACGTCGTCGGCTTCGACCCGCGCGGCGTGGGCGACAGCCGCCCCGCGCTCGACTGCGCGCCGGGCCACTTCGACGCCGTACGCCCCGACTCGGTCCCGACCTCGCCCGAGGTGGAGCAGGCCAACCTGGACCGCGCGAAGTCCTTCGCCGAGGCCTGCGGCCGCAAGTACGGGGACCTGCTGCCGCACATGACCACCACGGCCGCCGCGCGCGACCTGGACGTGATCCGGCAGGCGCTGGGCGCGGAGCGGATCAACTACTTCGGCTACTCCTACGGCACCTACCTCGGCACCGTGTACGCCAAGCTCTATCCGCAGCGGGTGCGGCGCCTCGTGCTGGACTCCGTGGTCGACCCCACGGGCGTCTGGTACGACTCCAACCTCGACCAGAACCAGGCGTTCAACGCCCGCCACCGCGCCTTCATGGACTGGGTCGCCAAGAACGACGCCACCTACCGCCTCGGCACCGACGCGGAGAAGACCGAGGCCGCCTGGTACGCGATGCGGTCCGCGCTGAAGGAGAACCCGGCCGGCGGGAAGGTCGGCCCGGCCGAACTGGAGGACACGTACGTCCCGGGCGGCTACTACAACGGCTACTGGCCCTACCTGGCCGAGGCCTTCTCCTCGTACGTCAACGACAAGGACGACGGACCGCTGGTCGAGGCGTACGAGAACTTCGGCGCGACCGACGTCGCCGGGGACAACGGCTACAGCGTCTACACGTCCGTCGAGTGCCGGGACGCCGTCTGGCCGCGGGACTGGGCGCAGTGGCGCAAGGACAACTGGGAGATGTACGAGCGGGCGCCGTTCATGTCCTGGAACAACGCCTGGTACAACGCGCCGTGCGCGTACTGGCCGGTCGAGCCGGCGCGGCCGGAGCGGATCAACACCACGAGCCAGGTGCCGCCCGCGCTGCTGTTCCAGGCCACGGACGACGCGGCCACCCCGTACCAGGGCGCCGTCACGGTGCACCGCAGGCTGGAGCGGTCGAGCCTGGTGGTCGAGTCGGGCGGCGGCAACCACGGCATCACGCTGAGCGGCAACGCCTGCCTCGACCGGCACCTGGCGGCCTATCTCGCCGACGGCACGCTGCCGCGCGGCAGCCACGGGGACGCCGACGCGGTGTGCGAGGCGCTGCCCGACCCCAAGCCGCTGACGTCGAAGGCGGCCCCGGGCACGGCCCGCGGCTCGGTCCTCCACGGGCTGCTCGGCCCCCGTGTCTGACCCGCCGAAACTCGGGGGCGGACGCGCGGCGCGGTGGGTCATGATGCCCCTCATGACCACCCACATGACCCGCGCGTCCGCCCCCGAGTCCGTCCGCGTCCGTCCCATGACCCCCGACGACAGCGACGCGGTCGCCGCGATACGGGTCCGGGGGTGGCGGTACGCGTACCGGGGGACGATCCCGCAGGCGTATCTGGACGCGATGGACGTCGCGGCGGAGGCGGAGAAGCAGCGGGCGCGGCTCGCCGCCGGGGACGGCAGCGTGGTGAACCTGGTCGCCGAGGCGGCGGACGGCACGCTCGCCGGATGGGCCGCGTACGGGCCGTACCGGGACGGCGACGTGAGGACCGGCGACGGCGAGCTGTACGCGCTGTACCTGGCGCCCGAGCGGATCGGGCAGGGCGTGGGCCGCGCCCTGATGGCCGAGGTGAAGGGGCGCTGCGCGGCGGCCGGGTATCCGCGGGTGTTCCTGTGGGTGTTCGAGAGCAACGCGCGCGCCCGCCGCTTCTACGAGGCGGCGGGCTTCACGCCGGACGGCACGGAGGAGCCGTTCGAGGTGGCCGGGGTCCAGGTCCCCGAGGTGCGGTACGCGCGCACAGCCTGAGCTGACGGCCCGTCACACGTCAGCGCTGCCCCGGGATCCGCCCCCGGGCGCTCCCCTGGTGCGGAATGCGGGCCAGGGCGTGCACCGCGGCCTCCGCGAGCGCCGGGTGGGCGAGCGCCTCGTTCAGCACGGACTCCGCGCGGGGGTCGCCGAGTTCGCCCAGGCCCTCCACGCAGGCGAGCGCGACCCGGCGGTAGGGGTCGTGCGGGCGCAGCCGGCGGCGGAGGGTGGTGATCAGGGCCGGGGCCGCCTCGGGGGCGCGCAGCTCGGCCAGGAGGCGCACCGGGTGCAGGGCGTAGGCGACGCGGAGTTCGTTGGTGGCGAGGGCGGCCGCGGCGCGGGCGGTGCGCGGGTCGCCGAGGCGGGCCAGGGCGTGCGCGGCGGCGGCGCAGCGGGGCGGGTCGCGGTGGTTGAGGAGGAGCACCAGCGCCTCGAAGGCCCGCCGGTCGCCCGCCGTCCCGAGCCGGTACGCGGCCAGTTCACGCGCCCAGAGCGGCTGTCCGGGGGCGGTGAGGACGCCGGCCAGGATGTCGTGGTCGTCCGTGGCGGCCAGCCGCTCGAACGCGGCCGTGCCGCCGGACTCGGCCCGTAAGCGGTCCGTGAGCGTTCGCAACTCTTCGTCCATGCGACGAGGTTAGGGGGATCACACCGGGCGCGGGACCCACCTCACAAATCCGGGGGCTGGCGCGCTCGTTACCGGCGAGTTAAGCTCAGACGAGCGAGTTACCCACTCGCACCCTCCTCACGGCGGTCTGGTGACGCGGCCGCAGTGAGTCGCAGTCGGTTCGGTACCCGTGTACCGCAGTACGGCTCGGCCCCGGGACAGGGCCGGTCGGATCCGCCGCCGGATCTCCGGCGGTCCGGGCGTGTGCGCTCGCAGCCCGGCCAACACCCGCATTCACGCACGCACCCGGTGCGCCCCTCGGCGCACCCGGGCGCTGCTTCCGTCGTCACCCTCATTCCTGGAGTCCCGCGATGGCCACTCCCCAGTCCGACACCCCCTTGTCCCCGCTCCGGACCGTCGCCGTGGTCGGCCTCGGCACGATGGGCACCGGCATCGCCGAGGTCCTGGCCGCCGCCGGCCGCGACGTGATCGGCATCGACGTCAGCGAGGCGCAGGCCGCGAAGTGCGCCGCCGCCCTGGAGGCCTCCACCGCCCGCGCCGTCGGGCGCGGCCGGCTGACCGAGCAGCAGCGCGCGGAGCTTCTCGCCCGCGTCACCACCGGCACGGACCTCTCGGCCGCGGCCGGCGCCGACCTGGTGATCGAGGTCGCCCCGGAGTCGTACGAGATCAAGCAGCAGATCTTCCGGGAGCTGGACGGCATCGTGCGGCCGGAGACCGTGCTGGCCACCGGCACCAACGCACTGTCGGTGACCCGGCTCGCCGCCGACTCCGCGCACCCGGAGCGCGTGCTGGGCATGCACTTCTTCAACCCGGCGCCGGCGATGAAGCTGGTCGAGGTGGTCTCCAGCGTGCTGACCGCGCCCGCCGCCGTCAGCGCCGTCACCGACCTCGCCCTGGACCTGGGCAAGGAGCCGGTGGCGGTCGGCGACCGGCCCGGGTTCGTCGCCGACGGGCTGCTGTTCGGCTACCTGAACCAGGCCGCCGCGATGTACGAGGCCCGGTACGCCTCCCGTGAGGACATCGACGCCGCGATGCGGCTGGGCTGCGGCCTGCCGATGGGCCCGCTGGCACTGCTCGACCTGATCGGCATCGACACCGCCCGCACGGTCCTGGACGCCATGTACGCCGCCTCCCGCGACCGGCTGCACGCCCCCGCGCCGATCCTCAAGCAGCTCAGCGAGGCGGGCCTGACCGGCCGCAAGGCGGGCCGCGGCTTCTACACGTACGAGGCGCCCGGCAGCGGCACGGTCGTGGAGGACGCCCTCACCCCGCGCGCGGACGGCCCCTCCGTCGCCGGGCGTCCGGTGCGCTCGGTCGGTGTGGCCGGCTCGGGCACGATGGCGTCCGGGATTGCCGAGGTGTTCGCCAAGGCGGGCTTCGAGGTCGTGCTGGCCGCCCGCAGCGAGGAGAAGGCGCAGGCGGCGAAGGCCCGTATCGGCAAGTCGCTGTCCCGCTCGGTCGACCGGGGCCGGATGACCGCCGAGGCGGCCGCGGGCACGCTGGACCTGATCCGTCCGACGGGCACCTACGACGACTTCGCCGACGTGGACCTCGCGGTCGAGGCGGTCGCCGAGGACCTGGAGGTCAAGCGGCAGCTGTTCACCACGCTGGACAAGGTCTGCAAGCCCGGCGCGGTGCTCGCCACCACCACGTCGTCCCTCCCGGTCGTCGCCTGCGCCCGCGCCACCTCGCGCCCGCAGGACGTGATCGGCATGCACTTCTTCAACCCGGCGCCGGCGATGAAGCTGGTCGAGGTGGTGCGCACGGTCCTGACCGCCGACGACGTCCACGCCACCGTGCGCGAGGTCTGCGCGAAGATCCGCAAGCACGCCGTGGACTGCGGCGACCGGGCCGGGTTCATCGTGAACGCGCTGCTGTTCCCGTACCTGAACAACGCGGTCAAGATGGTGCAGGAGCACTACGCGACGCTGGACGACATCGACGCCGCGATGAAGCTGGGCGGCGGCTACCCGATGGGGCCGTTCGAGCTGCTGGACGTCGTCGGCCTCGACGTCTCGCTGGCCATCGAGAAGGTGCTGCACCGCGAGTTCCGCGACCCGGGGCTGGCCCCTGCGCCCCTGCTGGAGCACCTGGTGGCCGCGGGCTGCCTCGGCCGTAAGACCGGCCGCGGCTTCCGCGAATATGCCAAGCGCTGAGCGGTACCCCGGCGAGCCGATCCCGGGCGGTGCCGAATGGGGCGGGCTGCTGGACCCGGACCGGTTCCCGCCGCCCGCCCGCACCGCCCCTCCCCCGCCCCCCGAGGGCGGGGGAACCCCCGGTCACGCGCACCGTGCCGCGCGCATGCAGTACGTTCAGGGCATGTCCCAGCCCGCCAAGTCCGCACGTACGCCAGCCACGACCGAGCCGCCGGAGTCGACCGCCGGCTCGCGTGCCGCCGCCCAGCGGCTCAAAATGCGCCGGGAACTTGCGGCCGCCGCGATGGAGCTGTTCGCGACCAAGGGGTACGAGGCGACCACCGTCGACGAGATCGCGGCCGCCGCCGGGGTGGCCCGCCGCACGTTCTTCCGCCACTTCCGCTCCAAGGAAGAGGCGATCTTCCCCGACCACGACGACACCCTGGTGCGCGCCGAGGCGGTGCTCAACGCCGCGCCCGCGCACGAGCATCCGCTCGACACGGTGTGCCGGGGCATCAAAGAGGTCATGAAGATGTACGCGGCGCGGCCGGACATCTCGGTCGCCCGCTACAAGCTGACCCGTGAGGTGCCCACCCTGCGGGAGGCGGAGATCGCCTCGGTGGCCCGCTACGAGCGGCTGTTCACCCGCTATCTGCTGGGCCACTTCGACGAGCACGCGCACGACGACGACGCCAACGACGACCCGCTGCTGGCGGAGGTCGCCGCGTCCGCCGTGGTCACGGCGCACAACCACGTGCTGCGGCGCTGGCTGCGGGCGGGCGGCCAGGGCGACGTGGAGGCGCAGCTGGATCACGCCTTCGCGATCGTGCGGAAGACGTTCGGCACGGGGATCATGGCGGGCCGGCGCACGGCCGCCCCGCAGCGTCCGCAGGCGGCCACGGCGTCCGCGCACGGCGAGGTGCTGGTGACGGTCGCGCGCACCGACGCCCCGCTGGAGGAGGTCATGGAGATCATCGAGCGGGCCCTCAAGGAGCGCTGAACCGCCTTTCGACGCTGTGATGACGGCCACCCTTCGGGGTGGCCGTTTTGCCATGTCAGGAGCCCTTTTCACCCCCGTTTCCGAGGCGTTTCGATCGATCATCGCTCATCTGATGCGTAAAGATTTCACCTGAGCCGAAGTTCTGGCACGCAGTGCCTTGCCGACTGACACGGCGTGCCATACGTTGAAGGAGTCCGGGCGAGTCCCGGCGGGTCCACCACCCGCACGTCCGGCGCCTGCGTCACAGGCAACCTCCCGCGCAACCACGCGCTGCCGAAGCACCACCCGCCGAACCGACGGCACCCCTCAACCCTCAGCAGCACACCGACGTAACCCTCAGCGCCCCTCCCTCAGGGCGCCCATCGCCGGAGGCAACACCGTGACCGTCAAGGACATCCTGGCCGCCATCCAGTCGCCCGACTCCACGTCGGAGGACTTCGCCGCCCTGCCGCTCCCCGAGTCGTACCGCGGCATCACCGTGCACAAGGACGAGACGGAGATGTTCGCGGGCCTCGACACCCGTGACAAGGACCCCCGCAAGTCGCTCCACCTGGACGACGTGCCGCTGCCCGAACTGGGCCCCGGCGAGGCCCTGGTCGCCGTGATGGCCTCCTCGGTCAACTACAACTCCGTGTGGACCTCGATCTTCGAGCCGCTGTCGACCTTCGGCTTCCTGGAGCGCTACGGCCGGCTCAGCGAGCTGACCAAGCGGCACGACCAGCCGTACCACGTCATCGGCTCCGACCTCGCGGGCGTCGTGCTGCGCACCGGTCCCGGCGTCAACGCCTGGCGCCCGGGCGACGAGGTCGTCGCGCACTGTCTCTCCGTCGAGCTGGAGTCGTCCGACGGCCACAACGACACGATGCTCGACCCCGAGCAGCGGATCTGGGGCTTCGAGACCAACTTCGGCGGCCTCGCCGAGATCGCGCTGGTGAAGTCCAACCAGCTGATGCCGAAGCCGGACCACCTCACCTGGGAGGAGGCCGCCGCGCCGGGCCTGGTCAACTCCACCGCCTACCGCCAGCTGGTCTCCCGCAACGGCGC
This sequence comes from Streptomyces sp. P9-2, assembly GCF_051903975.1. NCBI lineage: Bacteria > Bacillati > Actinomycetota > Actinomycetes > Kitasatosporales > Streptomycetaceae > Streptomyces > Streptomyces sp. P9-2. The sequence goes on along the minus strand of NZ_CP192633.1, from coordinate 5,711,258 downwards.
CGGCATGAAGCAGGGCGACAACGTCCTGATCTGGGGCGCGAGCGGCGGACTCGGCTCCTACGCCACCCAGTTCGCGCTGGCCGGCGGCGCCAACCCGATCTGCGTCGTCTCCAGCGAGCAGAAGGCGGAGATCTGCCGCTCCATGGGCGCGGAGGCGATCATCGACCGCTCCGCCGAGGGCTACAAGTTCTGGAAGGACGAGAACACCCAGGACCCCAAGGAGTGGAAGCGCTTCGGCAAGCGCATCCGCGAGCTCACCGGCGGCGAGGACATCGACATCGTCTTCGAGCACCCCGGCCGCGAGACGTTCGGCGCCTCGGTCTACGTCACCCGCAAGGGCGGCACCATCACCACCTGCGCCTCCACCTCGGGCTACATGCACGAGTACGACAACCGCTACCTGTGGATGTCCCTGAAGCGCATCATCGGCTCCCACTTCGCCAACTACCGCGAGGCCTGGGAGGCCAACCGCCTCATCGCCAAGGGCAAGATCCACCCCACCCTGTCCAAGGTGTACTCCCTGGAGGACACCGGCCAGGCCGCCTACGACGTGCACCGCAACCTCCACCAGGGCAAGGTCGGCGTGCTCTGCCTCGCCCCCGAGGAGGGCCTGGGCGTGCGCGACCACGAGAAGCGGGCCAAGCACATCGACGCCATCAACCGCTTCCGGAACATCTGAGGCAGGGCGGACATGACAGAGCGTCAGAAGGACCGTCCGTGGCTCATGCGGACGTACGCCGGCCACTCGACGGCCGAGGCGTCCAACGAGCTGTACCGGCGCAACCTCGCCAAGGGCCAGACCGGGCTGTCGGTCGCGTTCGACCTGCCGACCCAGACCGGCTACGACCCCGACCACGTCCTCGCCCGCGGCGAGGTCGGCCGGGTCGGGGTGCCCGTCTCGCACCTCGGTGACATGCGGCGGCTGTTCCAGGACATCCCCCTGGAGCAGATGAACACCTCGATGACGATCAACGCCACCGCCATGTGGCTGCTGGCGCTCTACCAGGTCGTCGCCGAGGAGCAGGGCGCGGACATCACCAAGCTCCAGGGCACGACCCAGAACGACATCGTCAAGGAGTACCTGTCCCGCGGGACGCACGTCTTCCCGCCGGGGCCGTCGCTCCGCCTGACGACCGACATGATCGCGTACACGGTCTCCCACATCCCGAAGTGGAACCCGATCAACATCTGCAGCTACCACCTGCAGGAGGCCGGGGCCACGCCGGTGCAGGAGATCGCGTACGCGATGTCCACCGCGATCGCCGTGCTCGACGCGGTGCGCGACAGCGGCCAGGTGCCGCAGGAGCGCATGGGCGACGTCGTCGGCCGTATCTCCTTCTTCGTGAACGCGGGGGTCCGCTTCATCGAGGAGATGTGCAAGATGCGCGCCTTCGGCCGTATCTGGGACACCCTCACCCGTGAGCGGTACGGCATCGAGAACCCCAAGCACCGCCGCTTCCGCTACGGCGTCCAGGTCAACTCCCTCGGGCTGACCGAGGCGCAGCCGGAGAACAACGTCCAGCGGATCGTGCTGGAGATGCTGGCCGTCACCCTCTCCAAGGACGCCCGCGCGCGTGCCGTGCAGCTGCCCGCCTGGAACGAGGCGCTCGGCCTGCCCCGCCCCTGGGACCAGCAGTGGTCCCTGCGCATCCAGCAGGTCCTCGCCTACGAGAGCGACCTGCTGGAGTACGAGGACATCTTCGAGGGCTCGAAGGTGATCGAGGCCAAGGTCGAGGAGCTGGTGGCCGAGGCGACCGCGGAGATCGAGCGGATCCAGGAGATGGGCGGCGCGATGGCCGCCGTGGAGTCCGGCTACCTCAAGTCCCAGCTCGTCTCCTCGCACGCCGAGCGCCGCGCCCGGATCGAGTCCGGCGAGGAGAAGATCATCGGGGTCAACGCCTTCGAGTCCACCGAACCCAACCCGCTCACCGCCGACCTGGACACCGCCATCCAGACCGTCGACCCCGCGGTGGAGGCGCGGGTGATCGCCTCGCTGCAGAACTGGCGCGACACCCGCTACCAGCCGCCCTTCAACCACCCGCGCCCCTGCAAGGCGCTGGAGAAGCTGAAGGAGGCCGCACGCGGCACCGACAACCTCATGGAGGCCACCCTGGAGTGCGCCCGGGCCGGCGTCACCACCGGCGAGTGGGCCGGCGCGCTGCGCGAGGTGTTCGGCGAGTTCCGGGCGCCGACCGGGGTGTCCTCGGCCCCCGTCGCGGTCCCCGCCGAGGAGGGCTCCGCCCTGTCGGAGGTCCGCCGGAAGGTGGAACTCACGGCGAAGGACCTCGGTGTGGGCAAGCTGCGCTTCCTGGTCGGCAAGCCCGGCCTGGACGGCCACTCCAACGGCGCCGAGCAGATCGCCGTGCGGGCCCGCGACGCCGGGTTCGAGGTGGTCTACCAGGGCATCCGGCTCACCCCGGAGCAGATCGTGGACGCCGCGCTGGCGGAGGACGTCCACGCGGTGGGCCTGTCGATCCTCTCCGGATCGCACGCCCAGCTGGTGCCGGACGTGCTCGAACGGCTCCGTGTGGCCGGCGCCACGGACATTCCCGTGATCGCCGGTGGCATCATCCCCAGCGGTGACGCCGAACAGCTGCGGGCCGCGGGAGTCGCCGCGGTCTTCACGCCGAAGGACTTCGACATCACCGGGATCATCGGCCGCATCGTCGACGAGATCCGCAACGCGAACAAGCTCGACCCCCTGGAGGTCCCCGCATGACCACGGTCAACCGCCTTCGCCCCCGGCGTTCCTGCCTGGCGGTACCCGGCTCGAACCCGCGCTTCCTGGAGAAGGCCCAGGGCCTCCCCGCCGACCAGGTCTTCCTGGACCTCGAGGACGCCTGCGCCCCGCTCGCCAAGCCCGAGGCGCGGCACACCATCGTGAAGTTCCTCAACGAGGGCGACTGGACCGGCAAGACGCGCGTGGTGCGCGTCAACGACTGGACCACGGAGTGGACGTACCGGGACGTCGTGACGGTCGTCGAGGGCGCGGGCCCGAACCTCGACTGCATCATGCTGCCGAAGGTGCAGGACGCCCAGCAGATCGTCGCCCTGGACCTGCTGCTCACGCAGATCGAGAAGACCATGGGCTTCGAGGTCGGCCGGATCGGCATCGAGGCGCAGATCGAGAACGCGCAGGGCCTCAACAACGTCAACGAGATCGCGCAGGCCTCCCCGCGCATCGAGACCATCATCTTCGGCCCGGCCGACTTCATGGCGTCCATCAACATGAAGTCGCTGGTCGTGGGCGAGCAGCCGCCCGGCTACCCGGCGGACGCCTACCACTACATCCTGATGAAGATCCTGATGGCCGCCCGCGCCAACAACCTCCAGGCGATCGACGGCCCCTACCTGCAGATCCGCAACGTGGACGGCTTCCGCGAGGTGGCCGGCCGCGCCGCCGCGCTCGGCTTCGACGGCAAGTGGGTGCTGCACCCCGGCCAGGTCGACGCCGCCAACGAGGTCTTCTCCCCCTCGCAGGAGGACTACGACCACGCCGAGCTGATCCTGGACGCGTACGACTACTACACGTCCGAGGCGGGCGGCAAGAAGGGCTCCGCGATGCTCGGCGACGAGATGATCGACGAGGCCAGCCGCAAGATGGCCCTGGTCATCGCGGGCAAGGGACGCGCGGCCGGTATGCGGCGCACGTCGAAGTTCGAGATCCCGGAGGCCTGACCGCCATGCAGTTCGGACGCACCTACGAGGAGTTCGAGGTCGGGGCGACGTACAAGCACTGGCCGGGCAAGACGGTCACGGAGTACGACGACCACCTGTTCTGTCTCCTCACCATGAACCACCACCCGCTCCACATGGACGTCAACTATGCGGAGAAGACGACGGACTTCGGCAAGAACGTCGTCGTCGGGAACTACATCTACTCGCTGCTGCTCGGCATGAGCGTGCCGGACATCTCCGGCAAGGCGATCGCCAACCTGGAGATCGAGTCGCTCAAGCACGTGGCGCCGACCTTCCACGGCGACACGATCTACGGGCAGACGACCGTCCTGGACAAGTGGCCGTCGAAGTCGAAGAACGACCGCGGCATCGTGTACGTCGAGACCAAGGGCTACAAGCAGGACGGCACGCTGGTCTGCGTGTTCCGCCGCAAGGTGATGGTCCCGACCGAGACGTACATCAAGGAGCGCGGCGGCGAGCAGCCCGGCCGCCCCGAGCTGAACGAACAGGGGAAGTAAGCGATGGCCCGTCTCGCCCGGACCGCCGGTCTGACCGACGTCCAGCAGGAGATCCTCTCCACCGTCCGCGACTTCGTGGACAAGGAGATCATCCCGGTCGCGACCGAGCTGGAGCACCGCGACGAGTACCCGCAGCAGATCGTCGACGGGCTGAAGGAACTGGGCCTCTTCGGCCTGATGATCCCCGAGGAGTACGGCGGCCTGGGCGAGTCCCTTCTCACCTACGCGCTGTGCGTGGAGGAGATCGCCCGCGGCTGGATGTCGGTGTCCGGCATCATCAACACGCACTTCATCGTGGCGTACATGCTCAAGCAGCACGGCACCCAGGAGCAGAAGGAGCACTTCCTGCCGCGGATGGCGGCCGGCGACATCCGGGGCGCCTTCTCGATGTCGGAGCCGGGCCTCGGCTCGGACGTGTCGGCCATCACGTCGAAGGCGGTCAAGGACGGCGACGAGTACGTCCTCAACGGGCAGAAGATGTGGCTGACGAACGGCGGGACGTCGTCGCTGGTGGCCGTTCTGGTGCGAAGTGACGAAGGACACTCCCCTGAAGAGGCAGCCGCCAAGCCGCACAAGTCGATGACCACCTTCCTGGTGGAGAAGGAGCCGGGCTTCGGCGAGGTCCGTCCGGGCCTGACCATCCCCGGCAAGATCGACAAGATGGGCTACAAGGGCGTCGACACGACCGAGCTCATCATGGACGGCCTGCGCGTTCCCGCCGACCGGGTGCTCGGCGGGGTCACCGGCCGAGGTTTTTACCAAATGATGGACGGCGTCGAGGTCGGCCGTGTGAACGTCGCGGCGCGTGGCTGCGGCGTCGCGCAGCGTGCCTTCGAACTGGGCGTCCAGTACGCCCAGCAGCGTCACACTTTCGGCAAGCCGATCGCCCAGCACCAGGCCATCCAGTTCAAGCTGGCCGAGATGGCCACCAAGGTGGAGGCCGCGCATGCCATGATGGTCAACGCAGCGCGCAAAAAGGACTCCGGAGAACGAAACGACCTTGAGGCAGGGATGGCGAAGTACCTCGCCTCCGAGTACTGCAAGGAGGTCGTGGAGGACGCCTTCCGGATCCACGGCGGCTACGGCTTCTCGAAGGAGTACGAGATCGAGCGCCTCTACCGGGAGGCCCCGATGCTGCTGATCGGTGAGGGCACCGCCGAGATCCAGAAAATGATCATCGGCCGTCGACTGCTCGAAGAGTATCGATTCCAGGGCTGAGCAGGGTCAGATGTCCGGATACGGGGTGTTTTCTTGAGGAAGAGGATCACACCCCGTATGCGTTCTTCGGCCGCCGACTTGGTTGCCTGGCTTACCCAGTTGCGGCCGAGAGCCGCTACGATCGCCGGAAAGCCGCCGTCCCCCGCAGTTGCGCGGCATCATCCGCTACGAAGGTCATCCATGCCCCACAGCCAAACCTCTGCACACCGCGACAGCCTCGCCGGCGTACGCCTCGCGCGCGGAGCATCGCCGTGGCTTCTGCCGACCGTCGCCACCGCGGCCGTGAGTCTGCTCCGCGCCCGCCGCTCGGGCGCCGCCAAGGCCGTCGCCGTCCCCGCCACCGCTCTCGCGGCGGGGATGCTGTGGTTCTTCCGCGACCCCGAGCGCGAGATCGCCCAGGGCCGGGTCATCTCGCCCGCCGACGGTGTGGTGCAGAGCATCATGCCCTGGAAGGACGGACGCACCCGCGTCGCGATCTTCATGAGCCCGCTGAACGTCCACGTGAACCGCGCCCCCCTGGCCGGCACCGTGACGTCGGTCGAGCACATCCCCGGTGGCTTCGTTCCCGCCTTCAACAAGGAGAGCGAGAACAACGAGCGCGTGGTGTGGCACTTCGACACCGAGCTCGGTGACATCGAGATGGTCCAGATCGCCGGCGCGGTGGCCCGCCGCATCGTCCCCTACGTGCCCCAGGGCACCAAGGTCGAGCAGGGCGAGCGCATCGGCCTCATCCGCTTCGGCTCGCGCGTCGACATCTACCTGCCCGAGGGCGTGGAGGTCGATGTCGAAGTGGGCCAGAAGACCGTGGCTGGGGTGACTCGCATTGACCGTGGTTGATCCCGACACACAGGCCGGCTGGGTGCCGGAGGCCGACGAGGACGACGACGAGGAGATGCCTCTGTCGCTGCGCCTGTCGATAGCGGACACCCTCACGCTGGGCAACGCCACGTGCGGCTTCATGGCGGTGTACTTCACCACCACCGGCATCCTGATCCCGCACCTGCAGGGCAGCCAGGAGACCGGCATGGCCCGCCACAGCGCGGCCACCGCGGTCATCCTGATGCTGTGCGCGGCGGTCTTCGACCTCTTCGACGGCCTGGTGGCGCGCAAGCTGCGCTCCTCGCCGATGGGCGCCGAGCTGGACAACCTCTCGGACCTGATCAGCTTCGGCCTGGCCCCGGCGTACTTCGTCCTGGTCTACGGCATGGTCGCGGACGACGCGCACCAGAGGGTGGCCGCGGTCGGGGCGATCGTGGTGCTGCTGGCGGTGGTGCTGAGACTGGCGCGGTTCTCCTGCGTCACGGTGAAGGACGGCACCTTCCAGGGCATGCCGTCGCCCTTCGGGGCGCTGACGGTCGTGTCCATCGTGCTGCTGGAGCTGCCCTTCGTGGCGACGCTGCTGGCGATCATCGGCACGGCGTGGCTGATGGTGAGCCGCGTCGAGTACCCGAAGCCGCGGGGGCGTCTCGCCGTGGCGATGCTGTCGTGGATCGTGCTGTCGATGGGGCTGCTGGCGGCATGGGCCTTCGACGCGCCGAGCGGACAGCTGCTGCTGCAGACGGGGTGTGCGCTGCAGCTGGTGATGGGGGCGGTCATTCCGCTGTTCGCGACGGCACGGCGGGTGAACAACTTCCGCGACAACCGGCGTGAGGCGCGGGCGGCGCAGCTGCCGTAACGCCGCCGCAGGCTGTGGGTGGGCCCCGGACCCGGGAAGGGTCCGGGGCCCACGTGCGTGCGGGGCCCACGTGCGTGCGGGGCCCACGTGCGTGCGGGGCCCTCGTGCGCGCTGCGACCTCGTGCGTGCGCCTCACAGGACCTGCTCGTCCTCCTCGGGCGTCTTGCGCTTCCGGTGCGCCATCACCTCCCAGAAGGCGTGCAGCTCCCGCACGGGGATGCTCACCCAGGAGGCGGTGCGCCGGGTGAGGGCCGGCAGGTGCCAGCGGCGGTGGCTGTGCAGGAGTGCCTGCTGCTGCCGGCAGAACGGCTCCTCGATCTCCTTCTGCGTCCTCGCGGCCTTGGGCGGATAGGGGCACAGACGGAACGTGCAGGTCGGCAGGCAGGTGCAGCCCGGCTCGTCCCGGTCCTTGCGCCCCACGCTCCGCTCGGGGTGGAGCGGCGTCCGGTCGTGGGTCACGCAGGGCGGCAGGTCGCTGCGGTCGGTGAGCTCCAGGCGCTCCTCGATGGCGTCCGGGCTGCCGTCCCGCTCCGTGAGGTTCAGCATGATCAGGACGTCCGCGAGGAGCCGCTGCGCCCGGGGGTGCAGGCTGGTCCAGCCGGACGACGGGGCGATCCACAGATTGTGCTTCCGGTAGCGCTCCGGGTCCGCCGGAGTGGACCCGACGCTGTTGACGGCCCCGTGCTCGTCGATCCAGAGGAACTGCTCGGGATGCCCCGTCTCCAGGGCCAGGGTCACCAGGTCCGCGGCCTCCGCGACGAACGGGTGGAGCATCGCACGCGGCCCTCCTCCCCCGCCGCGGCGCGCGCTGCCCGCGATGGCGAGCCAGCGGTTGACCGCGCGCGCGGGCTCGACGGACGCGCCCTTCCCGGCGGGGGCGTCGCGCCGCCCGGCCGTGTCGGGCAGCTCCCACAGGCACAGGGCGTGGAGCAGGCTCAGCTGCGCGTACCAGGAGCGGCTGGAGGCGAGCATCCGCTCGGCGTGCCTGGTCAGGAACGCCCGGCTCTCCTCGTACGCGTCCGGATGACGCCTGCGCCGGTTCGCGGCGTTCTTGAAGCCCTGGGTCATGGCGATCTCCAGGGACAGCGGCAGGTCGGGCTCGGGCGGCCCCGTGGACGGCGCCGATGATCCGTTCCGGCCGGCCGGGACGGTGAGGTGCCGCAGCCAGAGATCGAGGCGTTCCTCGGCCTCGTCGCGGTACCTCGCGGAGACGGAGCCGAGGAACATGGGGACCAGCCAGGCCCGCAGGGCGAAATGGCGCCACTGTTCGGTGCGGCGCCGCTCGTGCTCCCGTACGAACCGGGCGTATCGCTGCTCTCTGCGCTGCGCCGTGCCCGGGTCGGCGGGGCGGCCCGACTCCGTGTCCTCGAGCCAGGCGGTGTAGTCCTCGTTGAGCTTCCGTTTGGCCTCCCGCGTCTGGTGCAGGTACTGCCGCACGGGATCGGTGTCGAGGGGGAACAGCTCCCGCAGGGCGCGGAAGGCGGCGTCGCCGCCGGCGGCGATCTGGTGGGCGATCGCGGTCCGGACGGCGTGGGAGGGCTCGCGCGTGCCGATGCTGAGCAGCCGCTCGTACGGCAGCGGAGGCGGCGCCGCGGCCGTCCCCGGGGCCGTCCCGGCCTCGTCCCTCCGCCTCTCCCGTTCCCGCAGCGCCGCGCCGAAGCGCCGCACCAGCCCGAGCTTGGCGTCCTCCACGGTGCGCTGGTCGGACCTGATGACCAGCCCCTCCCACTGTTCGTCGAGGCTGCGGGCCAGCTCGTCCTGGATCGGCTCCGGGTCGATGCTGTCGATCTCCAGGGCGGCGGCGTACAGGTCGAAGTACTTCGCGTCGTGCCGGTTCGCGGCGGCGTCGCGGAGCAGTTCGCTCGTCCTCGGGGTCCTCCCGCCGTCGCGTGGTCCGGACGGGCGGGGCGCCGCGGTGGTGGCCCGGTGGCGGGAGAGCAGCACCAGGGCGATGAGGAGTTCCCGGGACGGGCCGGGGCCGCGCAGGGCGGGTCCGACGACGGCGGCCATCTCGTCGTCCGGCACCTCGGTCAGCAGCCGGTGCCCCAGGTAGGCCTGGACGATGCTGTGGGGGAACCGGACCTTGTTCTCGGAGCCCCGCACGAGCCCCAGGTGCTGTCCGTTGGCGGCGTACCGGGCGAGCTCGGCGTAGCACTCGGTGGGGGCGTCCAGCGGGTTGATCCAGGACGACGACTCGCCGACCGTGCGGGCCAGCACGTTCCAGATCGCCTCGCGCTGGACCGGCGAGACGGAGGGGCGGACCGCCTCCCGCCAGGATCCGGCCGTCGGCTCGTCGGGCAGGGTCCCGGAGCGGCGGCGCTCACGCAGGTCGTCCAGGTAGGCGCCGACGAAGTCGTCGAACGACACCTCCAGACTGTCCTGCAGCAGACCGAAACAGGCCAGGGCCGACACCACCCACAGGGTCTCCCTGCGTTCCCTGCGGTTCATCACCAGCTTGTCGCGGATGAGCCCGTCCTCCATGGCCCGGCGGTAGCTGTCGAGGAGCCACAGCCTGATCGTGGAGCAGTCGTTGCTGCGGGTGTTCAGCCGACCGTCGTTCTCGCGGAGCGTCAGGTGCTCCAGCAGTCCGCGCTGTTGCAGGGCGCGTGCGATGCGCAGGTAGATCGGCGAGTCGGAGACCTCGGCGGTCTCCACCACCCAGTCCAGCCGGCGTTCGTCCCCCTCGCCGGGTTCCCGGACCAGGTACTCCAGGGCCGCCTCCTCGCTGAGCGGTTCCAGGTCGGCGATGGCGGCCCGCGTGCCTTCCAGCGGCGCGTGCGGGCGCGAGGCGATGACCAGGGGGAGCTGCTGACGGTCCGCCCGGTCGATGGCCCGCCGGATGATGTTGTCCCGGTCCTCCCGGTACCGCTCGTCGAGGAGGGCCTCCTCCAGACCGTCGGCGATGACCACGGCCTTGTCGTCGAGCCGCAGTTGCCGCCACGCCTTGTCGATGTTCCCGGCGGCGAAGACGCCCTGGTCGGCCTCCTCGGCGAAGCGGCGCCGTGCCATCTGCTCGAAGTCGAACTCCCCGTCCATGTCGCGCAGGCGCAGGGGCACCGGTACGGCGGACTGCTGAGCGAGCATGCGGGTCAGCTCCACGAGGACGGCGGTCTTGCCGACGCCCACGCCGCCGACCAGCAGATACGGGCGGCGCGTCTTGCGGTTGCGGAGCGTCTGGGCCATCACCTGGGCCAGTTCGCGGCGCCCGACGATCCGGTCGACGAGCGTCCCGGCCGTGGGGACCAGTTCGTGCGGGCGGGTGCGCGCCTTCCTCACCAGCGGCCTCTTGGCCTTGTGGTACCAGTACAGGAGGAAGACCGCGAGGAGGAGGGCGCCGGTCAGCACGGGGCTCACGAAGGACAGCACGGTGCTGAACCAGGCGTCGTTCTTCAGTTCGTCGTACCACGAGCGCACGTGCTGCGAGGAGTCGTACGCGGCGAGCGCGATCCAGCCGAGCAGCAGCGAGGTTCCGAGGAAGGCGAACACACGCAGCAGCCGGCCGAGCGAGACCCGCCAGGGGTGCCACCTGCGGTTGGGGACGATGCTCCGGCGGGCCTCCCGGCCGGTCCGGTACGACCGCCAGCGCCTGCCCACCGCCCGTGCGGCCCGAAGTGTCCAGCGTCTCGGGTACAGCGTGAACCAGGCGGCGTCACGCGGCCGCTGTTTGCCCTCCGGGCTGCGGATGACTTTCGTGGGCATGGCGTCGTTCCCTCCGTGCTGCGCCCTCCGGCGCCATGTCACGGAACGCCGGAAGGCACAGCGGCCGGGTGACGCCGCCGCTCACGCAGGCGAGGACGTCGGGGACGCCCCTACCTGCGCATGTGCCTTCATGTCCATGGAACCACTGATGAGAGGGATCGCAACACGGTCGCGCCGGGGGCGCCCGGACCGCCGCACCGGCGTGAGGTGAGACGGTGTCAGGTCCCGTCGGCGGGACCTGACACGGCCCGGCTCAGGTGAGGTAGTCCCGCGCGATGCGCTCCGCCGTCCGCTCCAGGATCGGCCCCGCGTCCGCGATGCACCGCGCCACGTCCGGTTCCAGGTCCGTCAGGGCGTACGCGCGCCGGATGCCGGCGCGGCCCAGCACCTCCGGCGCCAGCGCCAGGCGTCCGCACACCGCGATCACGTCCTTCCCGGCGGCCCGCGCCGCCGCGGCGACCCCCGCCGGGGCCTTCCCGTGCAGGGTCTGCTCGTCCAGCGACCCCTCCCCGGTGATCACCAGATCCGCCCGCTGAAGCGCGGAGGCGAAGCCCAGCACGTCCAGCATCACCTCGATGCCGGGGCGGAACCGCGCGCCCACGAGCAGCGCCCCGAACCCGATACCGCCCGCCGCGCCGGCGCCCGGGGACGTCGCGAGCTCGGCCGCGTCCAGCACCTTCGCGAAGTGCCCCAGCGCCGCGTCCAGCCGCTCCACGTCCTCCGGCGAGGCGCCCTTCTGCGGCCCGTACACCGCCGCCGCGCCCTTCGGGCCGGTCAGGGGGTTGTCGACGTCGCTCGCGAGCACGAACTCCACCGACCGCAGGCGCGGGTCGAGTCCGGACAGGTCGGCGGTCGCCACCTCCGCCAGCGCGGCGCCTCCCGGGCCCACCGGCTCGCCCGACGCGGTGAGGAACCGCGCGCCCAGCGCGGCGAGCATCCCCGCCCCGCCGTCGGTCGTCGCGCTGCCGCCGACGCCGAACACGATGCTCCGCGCGCCCGCGTCCAGCGCGGCCCGCAGCAGTTCCCCGGAGCCGTACGTCGACGCGGTGAGCGGCGCGAAGACGCCCTCAGGCAGCCGCTGCAGCCCGCTGGCCTCCGCCATCTCCACGACGGCGGTGCCGTCCCGCAGCGCGTAGGCCGCGGTCACCTCGTCGCCGAGCGGTCCGGAGACCGTCACCTCGTGCCGTTCGAAACCGGCCGCGACGGCCGCCGCGACGGTTCCGTCGCCGCCGTCGGCCACGGGCAGCGCCTCGACCCGGAGGTCCGGCCGCACCACGCGGAGTCCTGCGGTGACCCGCTCGGCGACCTCCACGGCCGTCAGCGACCCCTTGAACTTGTCCGCGGCGACCAGCACCCGCTGGGCCGACGGCGTCCTACGCGTACCGCTTCCTGCAGCGTCCGCCACTTGGCTTCCCCTCGATCATCGGGCCCCGCGCGCGTGCCGGGGCCTGTCGCGCCGCTGCGACCCTAACCGCCGGGCCGCGTGCCCGTCATGCCCCGACCGGCCCGTGGACCGGTACGGAACCGCCGGGAAACGGGTAGACCGGTCCCATGACCGCCACGACCGGAGTGACCACCACCGCGACCGGGCTCGCCGACCGCATCCTCGGCGGCTGGCTGGGCCGTGTCGCCGGCAACATGCTGGGCAAGCCGGTGGAGCAGGGCGAGGTGTGGACGCGGGAGCGCATCGACCGCTACCTGCGGGCGACGGACGCGCTGCCGCTGACCGACTACCTGCCGGGGCCGCCCACCGAGGACGAGGAGCGGGCGCTGCGCCCGGAGTGGCGGTACTGCGTCCGGGGCAGGGTGCACGGCAGCTGCCGCGACGACGACGTCGACTACGCGATCCTCGGCCTGCACCTGCTGGAGACGCACGGCTTCGGCTTCAGCACCGAGCAGGTGGGCGACCTGTGGCTGCTGCGGCTGCCGTACCTGCAGACGTTCACCGCCGAGCGGGCGGCGTACCGGAACCTCGCGAACGGGCTGCGGCCGCCGCTGACGGCGACGTACGACAACCCCTACCAGGAGTGGATCGGCGCGCTGATCCGCGCCGACGTGCACGGCTGGGTCTCGCCGGGCGCGCCGCGCGGGGCCGCCGCGCTGGCCCGCAAGGACGCGGTGCTGTCGCACACGGGCAACGGGGTGTACGGCGCGATGTGGGCGGCGGCGCTGGTCGCGGCGGCGTTCACGGCGAAGACCGCGCGGGAGGCGGTGGACGAGGCGCTGACGGTGATCCCGGCGAGCAGCAGACTGGCGCGCACGGTGCGCCGGGTGGCGTCGCTGCACGAGAGCGGGCTGCCGTGGGAGGAGACGCTGGCGACGACGGAGGAGGAGACGGCGGGGTTCGGCTGGATCCACACGGTGCCGAACGCGGCCGTGATCACCGCGGGGCTGCTGTACGGCGACGGCGACTTCTCCCGGAGCATCGCGCTGACGGTGCGGGGCGGTCTGGACACGGACTCCAACGGCGCGACGGCCGGGTCGGTGGCCGGGGTGATGTGCGGGGCGGCGGCGGTGCCGGACCAGTGGAAGGAGCCACTGGAGGACACGGTGCGCAGTGCGGTGTTCGGCTTCGACGGGGTGCGGATCAGCGAGCTGGCGGAGCGGACGCTGCGGCTGGCGCAGACGGAGGCCTGACCCCGCGGGTCGCCCAGGCGTGCTCCGGCGTGTGCGCCCGCCGTGTCGATCATGGGACGGCGTGTGCTGCCGTGCGCCGGGCGGGCCGTCCCGGCGAGGCCCCGGCGGGTCGCCCGGCCGCCGTACCCTTCCCGCATGACCACCACGCAGGACACCCAGGACTTCGCCGCCTACATCGCCTCCCTCCCCCGTGTCCTCGCCGGGGCCGCCGCCCTCTTCCGGGACGCGGCGGGCCGGGTGCTGCTCGTCGAGCCGAACTACCGCGAGGGGTGGGCGCTGCCGGGCGGCACGATCGAGTCGGACGAGGGCGAGAGCCCGCGCGAGGGGGCACGGCGGGAGACGGCCGAGGAGATCGGCCTGGACCGCCCGCTGGGCCGGCTCCTCGCCGTGGACTGGGTGCGCACGCCCGGCGTCCCGCCGCTGGTGGCGTACCTGTACGACGGCGGCGTGCTCGCCGAGGACGAGCTGAGGGCGATCCGGCTCCAGGAGGAGGAGCTGCTGTCGTGGCGGCTGGTGGAGCGCGAGGAGATCACCGCGCATCTGCCCGGCTCCCTGGGCCGCAGGGTGCTCGCCGCGCTGGACGTCCTCGCGGACGGCTCGGGCACGGCGGAGCTGGAGGACGGCCACCGGGCGCACTGACCGGCGGCGCCCGTCGACGCGATATCCGCTCGCCGCGCGCGCACCCTCCGTCCTACCCTCGCCGCATGGCCAAGCCCCTCGTCGCCCTCCTGACCGGCGCCGGCGTCAGCACGGACTCCGGCATCCCCGACTACCGCGGGCCTGCCGGGCTGTGGCGCCGCGACCCGGACGCCGAGAAGCTCGTGACGTACGAGTACTACATGGCCGACCCGGAGATCCGCCGCCGGTCGTGGCGGATGCGGCAGAAGCACTTCGCCGCGCTGCCCGAGCCGAACGCCGCGCACCGTGCGGTGGCCGAGCTGGAGCGGTCCGGGACGGCGGTGCGGGTGATCACGCAGAACGTGGACGGCCTGCACCAGCTGGGCGGCATGCCGGACCGCAAGGTGCTGGAGCTTCACGGCACGGCGCGCGCGGTCGTCTGCACCAAGTGCCACGCACGGACGCCGATGGAGGACGCCCTGGCCCGTCTGACGGCCGGCGAGGACGACCCGCCGTGCGTCGACTGCGGCGGCATCCTCAGGCCGGCGACGGTGATGTTCGGCGAGGCGCTGGACCCGATGGTGCTCGGCGAGGCGGTGGCGATCACCAAGGCCTGCACCCTCTTCATCGCCGCCGGCACCAGCCTCCAGGTTCACCCCGCGGCGGGCCTCGCCCAGGTCGCCGCCGACCACGGCGCCCGCCTGATCGTCGTCAACGCGGAACCGACGCCGTACGACGACCTGGCGGACGAGGTCGTCCGCGAACCGATCGGCACGTCGCTGCCGACGCTGCTGCGGCGGATCGCCGCCTAACCTCGCGCTTTCGCGAGGTTAGGCGCTCCCGGTGTGCAGCACGAACAGGATGCCCTGGAACACCAGCCGGGCCGGATGCCGCTTGCGGCCCTGGATGCCGAGCCCGACGCTCCACCTTGGCGACAGGGGCTCGATCTCCGCCCACAGCTCATCATCGACATCCCGCGGCTTCCGCCGAGCCACTCCACACCTCCAGATCATCGGTCTGGGGTGATCCAACCGCCTTGAAAATCATTTCGTTGGGAGTTCCGAGCCTGGATGGAGCCATCCACTCCGAGTCGACTCCCTGCGAGTACAAATTCTGCCGATATTGCGCGCGAAGCGGACACGCTTTGGCTTGCCCTGCGGGCTTTGGGGTCCTGCGGAATGTCTGCGTCGCGGAAAACAAGTGGATGGGCGCGCACGTCAAGTTTCTATGCCCTGCGGGCTTCGAGGTCCTGCGGAATATCGGACACCTGTCGGCGGCGTACGCGCTGATCAAGGTTTCTATGCCCTGCGGGCTTCGTGGTCCTGCGGAATTCTACAGCAAGCACGACGAGAAGGTCGGGCGCGCGCGCCGTTTGTTTCTATGCCCTGCGGGCTTCGTGGTCCTGCGGAATGCTTCCCCTCAGAACGGGCCCTTGGGCCTGCCCCGATTGTGTCCGTTGCGCGGGATGAGCCGCCAGCTGATCCATTAGAGAGTGACGCACGTCACGTTCCACGCATTCGCGGCGCTGACCTGCGGGAACGGGCCGCGCGAGAATCGGCTTCCCGGTCCTTTCCTCGCCAATTGCGGTTACGGGTCCGGCTCGGGGCGTTCGATGTGTCATCGCCGGTGTCTCCCTCACACGATCCAGAAGTCGGCACGCTCCTCAAGCCGCCTGTTGCCGAGGATCATCATCTCGTTGAGCACACTCGCCTGGAGTGGGTAGAGACGGATCTGGTCCTCCTCCCGATCGATCAGCTTGCGCAGTCGCCCACGGAGTTGCTGGACCGCCTTCTTCGTCGGCAGGGTGACCTCGAACACGCTGTACTGGACGCGGGCTCCATGGGCGGCCAGGAAGTCGGAGATCTCGCTGCGTCGGTCGTCGTCGGCGATGTCGTAGGTGACCAGCAGGGTGTGCGGCATCTGTGAGTCACCGCCAGGCGGTCGGCGTGTAGGCGGGGGTGCGGTCGGCTATGACGTCGGCGAGGTGGCGCGCCTGCCAGGACAGCGCGTTGCGGTAGGAGGTGCGACGGCCGGCCGACGGATGGTGCGCCGCAGTCAGCATGCCCCGCTCGTAGGCCGCAAGGAAGGTGCGCAGGGTCTCCCGATCCATCCGACATCCCTTGACCCCGTCGTTTTCCGTTGTGAAGCCGCCGGGCGTGACCTTTCCTGACGTGCACAGTCCGATCACGAGGTGGTCGACGATCAGCGGGCGGAACTCCTCCACGAGGTCCAACGCCAGGGACGGGCGGCCACGGTGCATTTCGTGAAGGTAGCCGACGGCCGGGTCGAGTCCGGCGCGTTCGACGGCGGCGACGGCCTCGCGGGTCAGGAGGGTGTAGCCGAATGACAGCAGCGCGTTGACCGGGTCAGGCGGTGGCCGCCGACGCCGGTGCGTGAAGGACCAGGTCGGGCCGAGGATGCGGCTCAGAGCAGCGAAGTAGTCCCGAGCTGCCGCGCCCTCGATGCCCATCAACGCTTCCTCGGATTCAGCGAGGTGGGCCGACTTGCGGGCTGCCAGGAGGCGGTCTGCTGCGGGCTCCGCCTCGTCGAGCCGCCCGGCGCGGGCGGCCCGTAGCAGACAGGTCCGCATATTGGCGATCTTGCCGCCGACGAAGGCTGTGGCGAGGTTGAGCTTCGCAGCACGCTTGTCGGCGAGCCGGTGCTGGGCGTGCCGGAGGTGGACGTCGGGACCGTACGGTCCGGTGAGTCGGCCGAGGAACTCGCCGTCCTCTTCGGTGAGCACGATGTCGACGCCGTGTTCCAGCGCTCGGCGGAGGAACGGGCTGGTCAGGGTGGAGGGTGTGGTGCACACGACTTGGCGTACGCGATTGAAGGGAACCGACAGCAGTTGCTTGTCCCGGTGAACGATCCGCATGCGGGCGCCCTTGGCCCGCAAGGAGGAGCCGGCTTCGGTGACGTAGACCGTCGATTCCAGCGGCGAGACGTGCTCGGTGACGCGTGAACCGGAACGGGCGGTCGTGGTCTTGCCAAGGAAATCCACGCCCTCGTCGAAGCTCTCGACCCGGCACTTGTCGTCGTTCAACTCGAGATCGAGTCGCCGCAGGGCCTCGCGAGCCAGCTCCAGTACCTTCTCGCCCTCCGCGCAGGTATCGACGGGGACGGCGAAGTCGTCGCTGTAGCGCAGCACGCGATGCCCGGCCCGCAGTAGGTCCCTGTCGAACGAGTCCAGGTAGAGGTTGGTCAGGACTGGCGACAGCGAGCTGCCCTGATGCAGCCCTCGCCCCTGACGGATGCGCCCGGCGGCAGGGCCGACGCCATTACGGTTCACCAACTGCCCGATCAGGTGGCACACCTCGGGATCCGGGACGACTTTCCGCAGCCGCGTCAGCGCGGACCACCGAGGAATGCGCTCGAAGCAGTCCTTGATGTCCGCACGCACCACCCAGCGGGCCCCGTCATTGCGCGCCTGGGTGAGATCGTGCAGGGCGTCGGCAACAGAGAGGCCCTTGCGGTAGGCGTAGCTCCAGGGCAGGAGCACGGCGTCGACGAGATCGTCGACCACTTCCATCAGGGCGCGTTCGACGATCCGGTCCTCCACGGCAGGCACGGCGAGCAGCCGCTTGCTGCCTGACCGCTTCTCGATCTCCATCGCGTAAACGGGAGACGGCCGCCAGCTCCCTTCACACAGAGCCCTACTCAGCGCGGCCAGCCGCCCGAGAATCCCCTCCGCATACGCGGCAACCTGCGGGTTGACCTTGCCGTCCTCAAGATCGTTCTCCTGCACCTCACGCCACGCATCGAGCAGCGCGGACTCGGAAGCAGCACGATGCAGCAATTCCCCCACGGCCGACCCCCAAAGACCTGACGTGAAGAATTCTTTGACTATGGAACCTTCCTCGGCACACTCGCGATGGAAGTTTCCATGCCCTGCGGGCTTTTAGCTCCTACGGAACGAAGCTCTCTGTAAAGCAGATAATGGCCAGGTTGCGTTTCTATGCCCTGCGGGCTTTTAGTTCCTACGGAACAGTCCCTCTGGTGGCTGGATCTCGCCGCGTAACTCCGTTTCTATGCCCTGCGGGCTTTTAGTTCCTACGGAACCTACCTCTACGACTTGCACGATCTTGAGATCGGGCGTTTCTATGCCCTGCGGGCTTTTAGTTCCTACGGAACTGTTTGCCTCTGAAGCACCGATGTACTGCCACGACGTGGAGTTTCTATGCCCTGCGGGCTTTTAGTTCCTACGGAACACGGTTACTACCTGTACGACTTGTCCGATCTGGAGATCGTTTCTATGCCCTGCGGGCTTTTAGTTCCTACGGAACTTGATTGACCATATGCAGCAAACGTAGAAAATCCTTGGGTTTCTATGCCCTGCGGGCTTTTAGTTCCTACGGAACCCTTCCGCCTGGAAGGGGGTGGTGACCTGCGACGATTCTGCCCGTTGCGCGAGACGGCGCGCCACCCACTCCACGCTTGAGTGATTCAGATCACATTTCGGTTGATCATGGGTCTGACCTGGGGCGATGGTCCGCGCGGGAATCGCCCTCGTCGGGGGTCTCCGGCGAGGTGCGGTTACGCCCCCGTCGTGAGCAAGGGTCGGTCCGACAATGCCTGTCGAATCGAAGGGAGCGAACTCACGCATGGGTCACCGGGCCCCTCCCTGGAGTGCGCGTCCTCGCCGGCGTGATGCGAACGTAGCCCTGCCCATGGGTTGTTTGGGCGCCGACGCCGGCCACCGACGCGAAGCGGCTCAGCGCAGTGAAGATGCGGTGCGCTTGATCACCCGCTCTGTTGAGCAGGGTGAAGACGGATCTGCCCGTGAAGCCGATGCGCCGCCCAGGGCCGAGATCCACGGAA
This sequence comes from Streptomyces sp. P9-2, assembly GCF_051903975.1. Classification (NCBI taxonomy): domain Bacteria; kingdom Bacillati; phylum Actinomycetota; class Actinomycetes; order Kitasatosporales; family Streptomycetaceae; genus Streptomyces; species Streptomyces sp. P9-2. The sequence continues at coordinate 5,692,397 of NZ_CP192633.1, read as the reverse complement.
CAGCTGGCCACGTCATGTTCGGCCAGGACGACAGCGCTGATGAGCTCCTCGGCGAGCGATTCAGCGATCGGCTCGGGCGCGAAGCGATTCCAGCGACGTAGAAGGCTTTGGTAGACGAGTTCGGGATCGGGTAGCGGGATGTAGCGGTCAGACCGGTTGAAGTGCGTCGGCGTCACAAACGTCATCTCGATGCGGTTCGAGTCAGCCGGTGCCGCCAGGAGGGCCTGGTAGGGAGCCGCCTCACGCCGTACGTCGTGGACGGTGAGGAGTTGGGCTCCCAGTCGGATGTTGCGACCGGTCAGCGCTTCGACGGCGGGAACTCGGGTGTCATCGAGCCATCCGAGGCACAGTTCAGCGAATCGGGCACTCGGTTGACCTCCGGCGAGCAGGGACGAGGTGGTGAAACTCTTGCTCTGTCCGGTGTGGTCGGCACCTGCACCCTCGAAGAGGGCGCAGGCCAACCCGTGCAGTTGCTGTGGAGTGGCGTATCGGGGCGTGGGATCGGAGTGCAGGCGCAGGGTCCATCGCGTGGGCATGGCCGAGGGCTTTCAGGGCTGTTGCTGCGGTCGCGTGCTGTGCCGAGCAGCCATGGCTTCGATCTGCTCTTTCAGGGTTTGCATAGCTGCCTCGTTGGCGGCGGTCACCTTTCGGCGGAGACGACGGTGGAACCATGAGGGGACGGCCGGATTGGTTCCCCGAAGGTGGTAGATGGCGTCCTGGATCTCGCGGCAGTCCTCTGCGGTGACGGGGCGACCTGCTTCGCACTGGTCCCTCAGATCCGCGATGGTGTCACCCGTCTTCTCCTTCGCCTGCTCCGCACCTCGGTGCTCGCGAGGCAGTTCCGAGAGGTCGACCAGCGCAGGGGCCACCGGGAGAAAGAGCTTGAGTAGAAGATCTTCGAGTTCGAGATGCTTGAGAGCACCCACCAGCGCGACAGCAACGCACGTGGCGGCGAACAGACCCCAGAGGAGGTTCGCGTACGCGCGGTGGTTCCGGCGCCCCCAGAGAGCGTTCTGCATCTGGCAAGCGAGGACGTCGTAGGGCCAGGGGATGGCCGGCACCGACTCGTACCAGTCGCGATCACGCGGCGAGTCCCCGCGGGGCCGGCAGGCCGCCATCTCCTCGCGTGCCGCGTCGATACGGCCTGCAAGGGCGGTGTTCCAGTCGATCCGGAACAGCCGGCTGTCGTAATACTCCTGGAACTTTCGCCCCTTCTCCTGCCAGGAGCGCTCCCAGTTCTTCATCAGTGTGCGGCCGGCGACCAGCCAGACGGCCGCGACGCTTGCCGTGATGCCTGTGGTAGATGGCCAGAGGACAGAGACGAGGGGCGCGGCCACAGCAAGCCCGACGGTTCCGGTGGTACGCAGGAACCGGATGCGGCCGACCGCGCTGTAGGCGGCGCGGGCTGCTGCACGGGCGGACACGAATTCATCGTCGTTCTGTCGTTGTGGGATCGACGAGGCTCCGCTGTGTGCCGTACGGGTTGTCATGCGCAGCGTCCTTGTAGAAGGGAATGAGAGGGCTGACGAGGCGTTGGCCGGTCACCGTTCCGGGAGGATGGGCAGTCGCGGGTTGTCCCAGGCGGGCAGGCTTTTCGGTTCGTTCTCACGGTCGTTCGAAGTGAACCAGGCGTAGGACTTCCCTTCCGGGTGTGGTGGCACAGAAGGATTCTTCTTGGTGCCTTTCGGCCGGGCTCGCGGATAGTGCACGGGAGCGTCGTCGCGCCCGGATGCGACGGCAAGGAACGCCCGGAGGTGGGACGACCCGCCGTCCTCACTCTTGGCGAGGAACTTCGAGCGGACGAGATCGAGCTTGTGCGACGTGTCGTCGGGCTCCCGATCTCCGTCGGGGGAAAGGTCGCGGTAACTGGCAGCCCATGTCTCGCCGGTGCGCAGGTCGCATCCATTCTCGGTGAGCAGTTCGAGTCGGACGCTGCCGAAGCCGAGCGGTTTGCCGTAACCGAGGCGGTGACAGTGGCCTTCGGGCAGTTGCAGGAGCCAGATCAGGGCGCCCAGTTCGACGTCGGAGAGGTTGACGACGTCGATGGTGAACGTGAGGGTGGAGCCGGGCGTGATCCATCCGCGGACGGAGCGATTCTGCTTGTCGCGCTGGGGCCTGCCGTCCTTGTCCGGTCGCCGGTACTCCTGGAACCTGCCGGTACCGTCGACCTGTTGTGTCCGGTCACGTTCCGGATCGGTCCAGTGGTCGGCGTGCAGTCCGCGGTGGTGCCAGTAGGCCTTGCGGCCACGCAGCGCGGTCCCCGGGCCGTACCAGTCGGTCTTGGGCCCCTGCGCGGGCAGCGGCTGTGTTCCGTCCGGTGCCTGTCCCAGGTAGAAGCGGCCCTGCTGAGGCTTGGGCTGTCCCAGGATGGCCAGGGGTACCCCGGCACCAGCGAACTCCTCTGTGTGGACGGATTCGCCGTCCTCCACCGCGCCGATGCGGAGTTGACCGCGATGGGCCCCTGGCCCCGCGGGTGCGACCCAGCCGAAGACCCGGTCGGCCGGGGAGAGTTCGTCGATGCAGCGGGCGGGTTTCAATGAACTGTCGAGGAGGGCTTCGGGCGGTTGCCGGAAAAGACTGCGGGCGATCATGACCGGGTACAGACCAAGAATGCGCCGACTGCCCTTGTCCATGTGGGCGTAACACAGGGTGCCCGGAGTGAGGTCGAGGTAGGCGTCGTCGTAGAAGTGCCGGCTCCAGGCGGTGGCCCCGGGCTCACTGCCGAGGTATTGGTCGGGCCGCGCGGTCTTTCCGCCGGCTGTCCTGCGCTCGTGGATCTCCTCGTGTCGGTGGGCGCCACGGTAGTCGCGGATGGTGTTGCCCCACTGCTCGATGAGTTCCCCGGTGAGCGGGTGGTTGGTCGGGATCTTGGTATCGGAGAAAAACACGCGCTCATGGCGCTTGTTGAGCATGTTCTGGTTGGTGACGCACACCCATCCGCGAATCGTCCGTCGTTTGCCTGAGGAGCTGGGGTTGTGGGAGGAGAGCCTGTGGGAAGGCCCGGAGGGGACCTGCGGCGGCTGCGGTGCCCGTGCGATGGAGCGCACCGTCCAGTTCCTGCCTGAGCACTGCTCGACTTCCGCCTCCACCTCGTCTCCGTGCCGGGGTGGAGTGCCGTCCTTGTACGTCACAGCACCTCCTGTGTAGCGCGGAAGCCGAGCTGCTTTCAGCAGGGTGACGGACGTGCCGTCGTCGCTGATCCGGGCCGGCACCATGTGCCGGCTCTCCGCGGTGGGCATGCGGTAGGCGAGCTGGCGGTCATGTGAGGTGAAGACGCCCATGCGGGAGTTGGTGACGGCCTCGTACGCGGCGCGCAGCATACCCTTGACCGAGGCGGCCGGAACATGCGCCCGTCCGTTGCGCCGCAGGACTGGGTATGTCGCGTGCCCGGTCGGCTTGCCGTCGATTGTCTCCCGCTCGGCGCGGGAGGGGTCCAGGAGGAGCAAGGGGGTGACGACCGTCATCCGGACGCGGAGCCGTCCCGTCCAGTGGTCCCAGTGCAGCCGGTCGTGTCCGGTCGGGGCTCTGTCACCGAGTTCGTCGGCCGTGGTGTCGCGTGGTGTCGCTGGAAGGAAGGTGTAGGGGTTGATGAATTGGTTCGGTGACACGGTGTTCTTCACGATCGTTCCCGCCGGTCGAATCTGCCGCGGCTCCCCCTTACGCCAGGCGTAGTCGACACTGAGCCCGTCGAGTTGCGGTCCCGTCAGGTCGCGGAGCTCGGGGACCAGGGCGTACTCCCGCTTGAAGCCCTTGCGTCGGCCATCGGCCTGGACGACATAGAGCTTGCCGCTCTCGGAGTTCCAGGCCAAGCGGCCGCTGCGTACCTCGTCAGCCACGGCCACTCCCGGATTCCTCGGCCGGTGCCTGTTCGATGCGCACGAGTCGTTCCTCACCCACGTAGGCGTTGCCGTGTTCCGGCTCGACGCAGACGTACTCCCGTGCCGCCAGGCGCAGTCGCCGTCGCGGTTCCGGCGCCGGGAAGGGCACGTGGAGCGTTCCGATCTGAGGGGTGTGCAAGGTGGTCCACTCTCCGTCGCCCGGCAGTGCCTGCCCCCAGAGCAGATAGTGCGACTCGAGCACCTCTGCTGCCGAGAGGTCTGCCAGCCGCTCAGGGAAGGAATCGGGGAGCAGTCCCGGTTCATCGCTGAGAGCAACAGCCCGGCCCTGGTGACCGGACGTGCTCAGCCAGCGGACTTCCTTGTCCTCATCGAAGATGCGTGCTTCGAAGACGGTGTCGAGGGAGCAGACACCGTCCCGGGTATGGCAGCGGCCGTCGCGAACTCGGGCGGCGATGTGCTCTCGCGGGGTGGAGAGGAACGCGACCGCCCCGTCCAGGCCCGTCACGGCGTCGAGGGCGGTGGAAAGGCTGATGTCCGAAGCTGCCCGGCTGTAGAGGGTGATCACGACGGCTCCTCGTCCAGGTAGGTGCGCCAGGCTTTGGAGAGACCGGCCGCGTCCTCGCTGCTGAGGTAGTCGGTCAGTTCCACCGGCTTGTTCCCGGGGCGGAAGGTGAGCAGGACGCGGTCGACGGCGATGTCGCCCAGACCGCGGTTGGTGGCGTAACCGATCGGAATCCGGCCTGCTGCCAGATCGCGAAGCACGAGCATCAACAGGGCGGTCCCCGCCGCCCAGTAGTCGGCGTGCCACCGCTTGAGACGTGCGAGGTCGACCGTGAGGCGGATCGGCTGCCACTCGACGCCATGGGGTTCGAGGACGCTGTAGAGCCGGCCGTCAGCGGCACCGCCGGTCCAGCGGTCGATGGCAACGTGGTCCGCGCGCTCCAGTCGGTAGTCGCGGAGTGGGGTCACCGGTGAGGCCGTGTCGGCTGCTTCCGGGCCGTGTGCCCGGGCCCACAGTTCTGCGGGCATCGTCTCCTTGGCGTAGCAGTCGTCGACGGTCACCGCACCGACTCCCCGGCCCGTACCGGATCCACGGAGCGGTGCCGAACCGAACAGGGCGCGGACCGCCGGCAACTGGTCGAGTTGTTCCCGGAAGGCGGCGCTGCGTTCAGGGGCGGACTGCCCGGGAGCAGCAGCCGGGGCGTCGAGACGGCGGACCGTTCGCTCGATGCGCTCCGCGCAGGAGCGCATGATGCCTTTGAGGGAAGTGCCGGGCAGGACGAGGGACACGGCATCCGGTGTCACGGCCGAGGCAAGCGGGAGGGCGTCGACAGCGAAGCCATCGGTGGCGGAGCGCACCATCACCGGAGCGGTCGGCCGCCAGTCGATGCGGATGCTGAGCGACTCCCGGGCGGGAAGCGGTTCCTCCGCCCAGTCCTCGGAGCACCATGCCGGGCCGTTCCCTTCCAGTGCGGCGAGCAGACCGGCTGCACTGCTGAAGTCCTCCTCGCGCACATCCGTTTCGGCGGCCAGCAGCTGTACACGTCCCAGTCCGCGGGTCTTGGCCGCCCCCAACTGGAGTCCTTCCTCCGACAGCAGGCGAAGGAGCTGCCTCATACGGCGCCTGTCGTCGTCGATGCTGTCCTCGGTGGAGTTGAGGTCCAGTTCCAGTCGCAGGAAGCTGCCGGTCGGCACGACGACCCGGCCGTGGAGAAAACCCTGGGCCGCTGTGCCGGTGTGCCGGTCGATGCCGACCGAGTGCCGGACCTCGAGCCGTGCCGGGTTCAGCGTCTGCAACGGCAACCCGTCGGAGTCGAGTTGCTTGCCGGTGGTGATGAGCGCGTCGCGGACGACGATGCGGCTGACCGTGCTCTCCTGGGTCCGGGGTGTGGCGTGCCCCCAGAGGAGGTCCGCTGTCCGATCGGCTTCCTCGTCGCCGCTGCCGTACTCCGGGTGCGTCAGCGTGCGCAGCGCGCCCGTGATGCCGGTCCCGGGCACGTACAGTCGGCCACGGCCGTCCACGGCGGCGTGCAGCACCCCGTTGGGGTCTCCTCCCGCGCCACCGACGTGCAGCGGTGAGCGCGTGACGAGCCAGCCGCGCATGCGCAGCCGGCGGGTCATCGGTCGCGTCGTGACGGTCATCTCAGCCACCTTCTCGTGCGTCCGCGCTCCGGGCGTGCGCCGTGAGGCAGTCCTCGACCAGCGTGCGGACAGCCTCCGCCCACAGCGATCGCCGCAGCCGCGCAGCGCCACCCGGCTCGACGACGAGGGAGTCCTCGGGAAGGCGGAGGAGCTGCCACACGGTGCGAGGCTCGGTGAGGACGGATCGGAGGTGCTGCACCACGTCGTCGGGCCAGGGAGCCTGCCGGGCTGTCCGGACGGTTTCGACACGCTTCAGCCACTCGGTGGCACGGTCCGAGCTCGGGTCGTCCAGTCCGGTGATCAGCGTGCGCAGGGCACCGAGCTGCGAGGACGGAACCTTCTCGTATCCGTTGCCGAGAATTTCATGGCGGCGTTCGCGTGCCGCTGTCTCGCTCGCCCGCTGGATCTCCCCTCGCCAGGCGGCTTCCTCCCACACTCGGACGAGTTCGCTGACATCCTCGGGCGCGTGACTGTCCGCCGAGACGGGTTGAACGGACGACGCGTCCACCGAGGTCACGTCGCAGGCTCCGTCGAAGGCGCTGTGCAGAATCGGGTCGGCGATCCGCACCTGGCCGAATCCCTCGGCTCGGCGGAGCCCCACACCCGCGAGTTCCACCTGCTGCACGGCGGCGGCAGTCACTGTGCCCTGGACCACGTCGAAGGAGAGACAACTGCCCGCCCGCAGAGCCAGGAGCGATGCGCGCGGCAGGCTCCAGCGGCTGTGCCAGGGATCGGACCGGCGGGTCTCGCTGGCCCGATCGACTGCTCCGCCTGAGCCGTTGTCGGGGACCGGCCGCAACTCGACGCCGAGAGCGCGTCCCAGTTCCGCGGCCAGGTGGATGGGGTCGGTGCTCGGCCGCAGCCGCTCATCGGTGACCAGGGTGTCCGACAGCAGCCAAACCCGCAGCCGCCCGTCGGGCGGCGCGGAGGAGGTGCGGGGCTCGGCCACGGCGGACGAGACATCGGTGAGACCGTAACCGTCCTTGCGGGCACGTCCCACCCGCCAGGTACCGGCCAACAGGTCCTGCCAGCCCGCTCCCAGCAGTCCGGAGGGCACCCTCACCTGGGCTCGCAGCACCGTCCCCGCGGCGATCGCCTGGTAGGTGTAGAGGCCGCCGACGGCTTCCACCGGGCGCTGGAAACGGTCGTCGATGGTGTTGTGGGTGTGCTCACTGCGGGGGCACACAGCCAAGCGCAGCAGCCTGCCGTGCTCGTACTCACCGACGTAGTACCCCTCGTACGGCACGGCCTGCGTGCCGGCCGCCATGGTCTCGCACATCGCGTTGTACGCACGCTCGGACCGCCCCTTGGGGTGCACGAGCACGAGGGGGGCCGGCCGTCCGGGGTGTCCGTCGATCTCGATCGTCGCGTCAGTGACGATCAGGTCGCCCGCTCGGGCGGCGGCTGCGGCTTGTGGCGCATTCAGGCGCTGCAGTACGGCGGGCAGGAGCGTACGCCCCGGTACGAACTCGGCGCTGCGTACCGAGTTGCCCATCGTCTGCTCATGGGCGATCAACGGCCGCCGCAGCACCAGTCGCAGATCGGCGATCTCCCAGCCGACCGCCGTACGGCCCGCTGGAGGTGCCATCACGGGTGCGGGAGTCGGCTCCGGCACCTGGGGCGGATGGTCGCGACCCCGGAGCCAGCGCCAGTCGGCGGCCAGACCGCCCACGTCGAGCCGGCACCGTCCGGCACCGCGCCGGCGCTTTCCACCGATTCCCTCGACGAGCCGTGCGGCGGCATGGAGCAGGGCTGTCGCACAGTGCACCTGGTCGTCGGTCAGCCGCCAACTGTCGGCGATCTCCGCAGTGCCCACGAGTACGGCGCCTCCCCGAGCCATCTCTTCGAAGCGCAGCATCCCGTCCGCCGCGGTGCCCGTTTCACGGTCGATGGCGACACCGGGTTTGACGAACGTGGCCGACTGCCGCAGCAGCGGCTTCTCCCGCAGTGCCGCCGTCACGGCTGCCGGGAAGTGCAGGCTGTCCAGGTGCAGTGCTGCCGGACGCGGGGGCCCGTGGTGGGTCCCTTCGACGACACCCCGCGCCTCCAGCGCGGGCTGGGTGCCGAAGAGCCAGTCGAGCCAGGAATGCCAAGGGCCGCGCCGACCGCCGTCCAGCGCGTACGCGACGGTCTCGCAGCCGTCGCGCCAGACTCCCGCGAGTGTCTTGGCCGGCACGAACGGGAGGCCGTCGGGGTCGCGTTGCACAGCGCGGTCCAGGAAGCCGTGCCGGCCAGTGCCGCTTCCCACGTGCCAGTCACTGAGCATCGTCACGGAAAGCCGGAGTCGGGTCACGGAGTCCTCCCTTCGACGAGGAACGCTGCCGCGTCGAGTGCATCGAGGAATCCGGTGATCTCGGACCCCGATCCGGTCTCGCGCCAGAACAGACTCCCCTGGCCCTCATCGAGTTGCTCGAGGTCCGGGTAACGCGGAAGTAGGCTTCCGAACCGCGCGTCGGCGACAGAACGGCCAAGGAAGAGGGCCTGTCTGAGGTCGTGGAGTTGAGAGGCGGGAAGGTGCCGCTCTCCTTCGTCGTCCCGGGCAGCGAGCGCAGTCACGCGCCGGGTCAGATCGCCCCACCGACGCCCGCGAGTCCACTCGCACTCCTCCGTCACGTCGGAGACCACATAGGGCTGCGCGCTGAGGTGGGCGGTGTCCGGTCCCGTGCCGCGGGCGCGGATCCGTTTGAGATCGGCTTCCGAACTGTCGTACAGCACATGGAAGGAGAGGGCAGAGCAAGGTCCTGCAACAGCGTTCTTGACGTGCTTGGCCTCATGCATCAGGTCGTATGCGAGATCTCGGGACGCCGAGAACGGGAAGTGCGGCTTGACGATGGCCACGCCCGCGCACGCGGACAGGCCACGCTTGCCCTGCCGTGACAGCGGCCCGACGAGATCGCTGGTCGTCGCGGTCCGCTTCTCGAACGCGCGCAGATACGCCTCGGTGAAGGGAAGCGCCCAGTCACCGGAGCACAGGGCGACCAGGTCGTCGCCCCCGAGGATCAACGGCAGCAGGGGCACCGGACCGTGCTCGAGCCGGGCACCCAAGCCTTCGAGTGCGTGTACGGCGTCAGCGAACGCGTCCCTGGCACAGCTCTGCAGCGCCGCTGAGAACGTCCGCAAAGTGTCGGCGTACTGGCGGTTCGACCGGCCTTCGACGCACGCCTCGAAGTTACCGAACACCGACCCCAGACCGTTTCCGTCCGCGTAGACGACGCCCACCCACTCGGCGTGGTCATTGAGGTGGTCGACGACCTGCGCCAACTCCCGCGTGGTCACGCCGGCCAGCTTAGCGAGCCGCTTCAAACCGTCGCCTTCTGTCTGACGGCCGTAGGCCCGCCATTTTGCGCGGCTCTCAGCAGACCGCGGCTCGGAGCCGTCCGGCAGCCGCACCATGGACTCGGCGGGAAGCCCCGTACTCGCGCAGCCCGCAACCACCGGCAACCGCATGAACCTGGCATCGGGACCGGGAAGGGCAGTCCGCACCGGTGCGAGGCGTTCCGCGGTCCGGCCGAGCGACGCGTGCAGCGCTCCCTCGGCCGACCAGTCGAACGGCTCGCCGACCACGCCGCACACTTCCAGCCCCGGGGCCTCGCGCAGCGCCGCCGTCGTGACGGCACGGACGAGGTTGCGCGCAGAGGTCTGATCCCGCACCAGCACCTTGGCCGTTCCGGCTCCGGTCTCGAGGATCTCCACCGGTTCGGTTTCAATGCGCCAGCGCGCCTCGAAACCCGGGAAGAGACCTTCGACCGCCGTGCGTACCCAGGTGCGCTCCAGGTACGTGATCAGCTCCGAAGCACCCGCGATCTCCCTGCGCTTGTTCGTCACGAAGATGAAACGGCTGATGTTCCACGCCTCGAACACCACCAGGTGAACCTGCACACTGCCCCCGCCCGACTCAAACCACCTCTGGGCTCCGCATCCAGCTGCGAAACACCGTCGCGTCGTCGGAACCATTAGCATTCTGACCGCCCTGACGTGCAAGCAACTTCGTCAGATATGGCTAGAAGGAGCGACCACCGTGTCGAACACCTCGGGTGGACAATCCGATGGGCAGGTGAGCAGATCGGGTGAAGAGCGGAAGTGGCGGCGCCTCCTCGCATACCGGCTGGAGGCGGACACGGGAGGCCCCGATGCTGCTCAGTCGGGCCGCGCGAGAGCGGAGGGGTGCTCCGAGTCACCCGGAGGTCGAGCGCGCCATAACCGTACGACCCGGCAGAGAGCCCGGACGGGCCGTTTTCGCGCGAGCTGTTGATGCAGGTCAGAGACTCAAACGATGAGGATGTGACCTGCATCACGATTGATTCGATCAGGCGGCGGGACCTTCCGCGCAACGGACACAATCGGCGCAGGCCACAGGCCCTCTCCGAGCGGAGGCATTCCGTAGGAATTAAAGCCCGCAGGGCATAGAAACGTTGCCCTTCTTCTCCTTGGCGTCGTCGTCCGAGACATTCCGTAGGAATTAAAGCCCGCAGGGCATAGAAACCCGACGTATCTAGCCCAAGTTTCCTAAGGCAGGGAGTATTCCGTAGGAATTAAAGCCCGCAGGGCATAGAAACCAAAGGAAAACCTGCTCAAAAGCTCCGTCTCCGATGTGGATTCCGTAGGAATTAAAGCCCGCAGGGCATAGAAACCGACCGTTCCTGTCGGAGATGTCTGCTGCGATCACAGCGATTCCGTAGGAATTAAAGCCCGCAGAATATAGAAGCTTCTTGCCGAGCGGCTTGATCTGGATTTTCCGCATATGCTTCCGCACTCCAAAGCAGCAGGGCATGGAGATGCACGGCGCAATCCGGAGCACCCAATAATGTTCGAGCCACTCCGAGAACGCCTTCAATCGACTGGCGAACCGTGTCAACGGAGAGTTGCGAACCCAATCTTGAATCGGTGCATGTATGCCCTGAGGTTCGGGCGTCGCGTCCACATGGTCGTGCTCGACAGTCGGCGCCACCTCGGGCTTACTGCAGCGGAGGGCATTTCTGCGGTTCCAATTTACTGTGCGCTGCGGTGACGTTGTGGGCTACGTTCCGACAACCGTCCCCAGCCCCAGCAGGAGGGCATCGAGCACGGGTGCTGATTGCCCACCTCGACGACGATCGCGCTTCCTGTGGACTTGTGTGGGTGCGTGGCCCGAGGCTCTCGCAGTAGCGAAGTTCCGATATGTGTCCGACATCGGCAATCTCATTGAGAGATGCCTGCGAGGCAGGATTCTGGACGGCCTTTCGAATACGTGGATAAGGCCGTGATGTCACATCCCGCCCGTCGTGATCGAGGCTCTCAACATCGCATTGAGATGGAGCAGACCGGGGCACCGGGCCGGCAGCGATTCCCTTGTCCCCAGACCAATGCCTTGCCCAAGCCCAAAGCGGTATCCGTATAGCGACCTTCCCAGCCGCCCGAAGTGCGCCACGGGACGTGAACACCGAAGACGTCGTGAATGGTCTCGGCAGAGCAGTCCTCCGCCGGCGCCTCGGGCAGCCAGGCAACTGCTCCCGGGTCGTTGAGCGTGGCGTGCGCGGCGACGCGCTCGCCACGTCCGCCCCTCCTGGTGTCCCTGCTGGCCCGCCCGCGCCAGTCGTCGCCACGTCATTGCTAGGCCTGTCCGGCGGACCACGTCACAAGGCGGAAGGGACGGAGTCGGCGCGCGGAGCGTCGGTGACCGACAACAGCGCCGCTTGGTACTCCCACGCCCGTTCAGGGTGGTGGGGAGGGCGTGCGGGCCCCGCGTCCCCGGCATGATCCGCCGACCAGGCCTCAGTACGCCGGGAGCAGGGCCGCTCCGCGTTCGAAGTCCAGCAGGCGCTGTTTGCGGGGCAGACCGCCGCCGTAGCCGGTGAGGCTGCCGGTGGAGCCGATGACGCGGTGGCAGGGGACGATGATGCCGACCGGGTTGCGGCCGTTGGCGAGGCCCACGGCGCGGGACGCCTTGGGGTTGCCGAGGAGGCCGGCGAGTTCGCCGTAGGTGCGGGTCTCGCCGTAGGGGATGCGGCGGAGTTCGTCCCAGACGCGGAGCTGGAAGGGCGTGCCGTGCAGGCGCAGGGGGACGGTGAACTCCTTGAGGTCGCCCGCGAAGTAGGCGGCCAGTTGCTCCTTCGTCTCCGTGAAGGGAGTGTCGTCGGGGGCGCCGAAGGTCTCCTCGGGCGGGCGGTGGCGCTGGTCGGTCATGTAGAGGCCGCTCAGGACGCCGTCATCGGCGACGAGGGTCAGGAGGCCGTAGGGGCTGTCGGTCACGGTGTGCTGGCGCATCGGTCCTCCCCCGCCGGTCAGGCCGGCAGGACGTTGATCGGGTGGTCGTCGGTCGCCCAGAGGTACTGGACCGCGTACGCGCGCCAGGGGCGCCAGGCGGCGGCGCGGGTGGTGAGGGCGGACGGGGTGGAGGGGAGCCCCAGGGCCCGGGCGGCGCGGCGGACGCCGAGGTCGGTGGGGAGGAAGGCGTCGGGGTCGCCGAGGGCGCGCATGGCGATGACGTCGGCGGTCCAGGGGCCGAACCCGGGGAGGGCGAGGAGCGCGGCGCGGGTCTCCGGCCAGTCGCTGTCGGCGCCGAGGCGCAGGTCGCCGTCCGCGAGGCGGCGGACCAGGGTGGTCAGGGTGGTGCGGCGGGTGCGGGGCATGGCGAGGGCGTCCGGGTCGAGCGCGGCCAGTTCCTCCGGTGCCGGGAAGAGGTGGGTGAGTCCGCCCTCAGGGTCGTCGACGGGGGTGCCGTGCGCGGTGACCAGGCGGGCCGCGTGGGTGCGGGCGGCGGCCGTGGACACCTGCTGTCCGAGGACCGCGCGGACGGCGAACTCCGCCTCGTCGACCGTGCGCGGCACCCGGCGGCCGGGCGCCTTGTCGACCAGGGGCGCGAGTGCCGGGTCGGCGCGCAGCTGCTCGTCGACGGCGACCGGGTCGGCGTCGAGATCCAGCAGGCGGCGGCAGCGGCTGATGGCGACGGTCAGGTCCCGCGGGTCGCTCAGGGCGAGCCGGCAGGCGATGTGGCCGGGGCGCGGGGCCAGGGCCACGATGCCGTGGCCGTACGGGAGGCGCAGGGTCCGGCGGTACGCGCCGTCCCGCCACTCCTCCACTCCCGGGACGGCGGTGGCGGCGAGGTGGCCGAAGAGGTTGTCGGGGTGGAGCGGGGCGCGGAACGGCAGCCGCAGCGTGATCACGCCGGGGGTGCCGGAGGCGGCGTGCTTCGGCGCCCGGGTGCGCAGTTCGCTCGGGGAGAGCGCGAAGACCTCGCGCACGGTGTCGTTGAAGGTGCGCACGGAGGAGAACCCGGAGGCGAAGGCCACGTCCGCCATCGGCAGGTCGGTCGTCTCGACGAGCAGCCGCGCGGTCCGGGCGCGCTGCGCGCGGGCCAGCGCGAGGGGGCCTGCGCCCAGTTCGGCGAGCAGCTGGCGTTCGATCTGCCGGGTGCTGTAACCGAGGCGGGCGGCGAGCCCGGTGACGCCCTCGCGGTCCACGACGCCGTCGGCGATCAGCCGCATGGCCCGGGCGACGAGGTCGGCCCGCACGTTCCACTCCGGGGAGCCGGGACTGGTGTCGGGGCGGCAGCGCTTGCACGCCCGGAACCCGGCCTGCTGGCAGGCGGCGGCGCTCGGGTGGAACACCATGTGCCGGGGCTTGGGCGGGACGGCGGGGCAGCTCGGCCGGCAGTAGATGCCGGTGGTGAGGACGGCGGTGTAGAACCAGCCGTCGAACCGCGCGTCCTTCGACTGCACGGCGCGCACGCAGCGCTCGGTGTCGGTGTGCATCCCTCGGTGCATGCCTCAAGGATCGGTCAGGGACGCCGGAGGGGTCTGGCGGGAATCCGACATCCACGTCCCGTGTCCTGCGATTCCGCGGATCACTTCGGCGCCGGTCCCGCCAGCAGGTCGCGCATCGTCTCCGCCGCCCGCACCGCCGCGTCCCCGCAGCAGTTGTTGAACAGGACGTGCAGCTCGTCCGCCTGCCGCACCGCCCGGCGCAGGCGCGGGGCCCACGCGGCCAGCTCCGTGACGTCGTAGTCGTGGCGGAAGCGGTCCTCCTTGCTGCCCCTCCCCCACGCGGTGCTGCGGCCGTGGAACCGTACGACGGCCAGGGCGGGACGGGTGACCGGGAGCAGGGGCGGCAGGGAGGCGGTGAGGCCCTGCGCCATGTCGGTGCCGACCGCCGTGACGTCGAGGGAGGTCAGCAACTCCCGTGTCTCGTCGGCACGTTCGGCGCGCCACCAGGCCGGGTGGCGGAACTCCACGGCGAGCGGCCAACCCTTGGTGCGTTCCGCGCAGTCCTCCAGGAAGCGTTCGGCCGGGGCGCCGGGCGTGAACCACGGCGGGAACTGGAACAGCACCGCGCCCAGCCGCCCTGCCGCCCGCAGGGGGTCCACCGCCTCCGCGAAGCGGCCCCACACCTCGTCCAGCAGGGCAGGGTCGGCCGGACCGCGCGCGGGCGCCCGGTCACGCAGGTCGGCCGGGAGGGCCTCGGGGCGGGTGGGGTGGCCGGTCAGCAGCGAGAACGCCTTGACGTCGAAGCGGAAGCCGTCCGGGGTGCGTTCCACCCACAGTTCGCTGTTGCGGCGGCGGGGCAACGCGTAGTAGCCGGAGTCCACTTCGACGACCGGCAGCCGCTCCGCGTAGTGCCGCAGCCGCCCCTCCGCGTCGCGCCGACCGCGCGGATACCAGCCGCTCGCGACGAGTTGGCGGTCCGTCCAGGAGCAGGCGCCGGCCAGGATGTCACCCATGGGAGCCCGGTTACCCCGGGCTCCCACGAGTGTGCCGGGCTATTCCACCGCGGTGGGCCGGCGGGACAGGGCGAGTGCCCGGTCCACGTCGGTGAGCGGGCGGAGGCGGTAGGTGTAGGCGTAGTCGCGGTCCGCGAACAACTTGAACTCGTCGTGGGTGTGCGCGCCCCAGCTGTTGTCGCCGCCCACGCCCATCTGACGGTGGTTGACCCGCAGCACGACCGCGTCGCGCGGGGTGAGCTGGTAGTCGTGCCGGACACCCGCGGACAGGTCCTCCGGTGTGAAGTGCGAGGCGTTGATCTCGACGAGGGGTTCGCCCGTCACGAGCAGCCCGCGCCCGCTCCGGTC
The DNA here is from genome assembly GCF_051903975.1 of Streptomyces sp. P9-2. NCBI lineage: Bacteria > Bacillati > Actinomycetota > Actinomycetes > Kitasatosporales > Streptomycetaceae > Streptomyces > Streptomyces sp. P9-2. Next base: position 5,677,373 of record NZ_CP192633.1, on the reverse strand, counting down.
GGTCAGCGCGGCCCAGCGCACGTCGGTCTTGTTGCCGTTCTCCTGCGGCCGGATGTACGGCGTCCACTGCTCGGCCACCGTCGAGGACCAACGGCCCACGTCGGTACCGGTGTTGCGGTCCCAGTGGTTCTCCTCGGGACCGCGCCCGTACCAGTGCAGCCGGTCCAGGCGGCGGGGCAGGAACAGCAGCGAGCCGACCTCGGGGATGTACGGCAGGTTCGCCGCGCCCGGGTGGAGGGTGTGGTCCACCTTGATCTCGCCGTGGCCGAAGACGGTGTACGTCGTGGAGTACGCGGACTCGGCCGTGGTGGGGAGGGTGCCGGTGACGCGGACCTCGACGGCGCGGTCGCCGAGCGGCCGTACGGTGACGTCGGTGACCGTGCGGCGGGCGCCGGCGTCGCGCCAGGTCTGGTTGCGCAGGTGGTGGCCGTTGCCGCGGTCGTTGTCGGTGGGCGCCCGCCAGAAGTTGGGTGCCGGACCCGAAGTGAGCAGGCGGGTGCCGTCGGCCTCGTAGTCGGTGAGGAGGCCGGTGCGGCGGTCGACGGTGACCGAGAACCTCTTGCCCGTGATGCGGACGTCCTGGTCTCGGGTCTCGTACCGCAGCGCGGGGACGCGGGAGAGGGGGACGGGCACGACCGCGGGGGTGTCCACGTCGAGCGGGAGCTGGTGCCGGGCCACCTCGAAGCCGGCGTCCGCCCAGGGTGTGCGTTCCCGGGTGGTGAAGGACAGCTGGAGGAAGAACTCCGTGCCCGGGGCCGGGTCGCGGGGCAGGCGTACGGGCAGTTCGACGCGCCTCTCGGACAGCGGCGCCACGTCGAGCTGGTCCCGGCCGAGACGTCCGCCGCCGATCACCTCACCGTCCGCGACCAGCTCCCAACGTCCTTCGAAGTAACGGAGGTTCGTGAACAGGTACTCGTTGGTGAGCGTGACCGCGCCCGGTCCGCCGCCCGGTGTGCGCACGGCCCCGACGGCCTGGTGGACGCGTTTGACCTCGGCCGCCTTGCCGCCGAGTTCGCGGTCGGCGGTGACGACGCCGTCGGCGACGAACGCGCCGTCGTTGGGGTTGTCGCCCCAGTCCCCGCCGTACGCGAGGAAGGACTTGGCCTCGGGGCGTTTCCGCTCCGTCCTCACCGTGGCGGCGTCGAACCAGAAGCGCACGCCGTCGTCGCCGGGCGCCCGGTCGTCGGAGGCCAGTTCGGCGGTGGTGAGGGCACGGGCGTAGACGCGGGCGCGGCGGATCGTGCCGTCGAACTCCCGGGTCTGGTTGTCGGCGTCGGAGGCGAGGGACAGCGGGGCGGTGTTGCTGGTGGGCCGGCGGTCGGTGGCGCGGGTGGCGCGGACCGAACCGTCGACGTACAGGGTGAGCGTGCCGGCGTCGGCGTCGAAGACGCCCGCCACATGGTGCTCCCTGCCGCTCCAGTCGTCCGGGAAGGCCCAGTTGACGGCGATCCACTGGCCGTCGGAGTGGAGGAAGAACTCCACCCTGCGGTCGGTCTGTTTGAGCGCGTACTGCGTGTCGCCCTTGGCGACGATCGGCTGGTGGTAGCCGGGCACGCCCGGGGTGAACCACGCCTCCAGGGTGAGGGAGCCGGTGAGGTCCAGGCTGTCGTGCCGTTCGAAGACGGTGATGCCGGACAGTCCCTCGTCCCGGTCGAGACGGCCGCGGGTGGCGAGGATCTCGCCGCGCAGCGCCGCCGGACCCGACTCGGTGAGCAGGGTGCGCTCCGGGACGGGCGTGCGGAGGGACTGGTCGGCGAAGTCCCAGATCCAGCCGCCCTGGAGGACGTCATGGCGGCGCACGACGTCCCAGTACTTCTTGAAGTTGCCGTTGGAGTTCCCCATCGCGTGGGAGTACTCGATCATCACGTACGGCCGGGTGTCCGCGGTGTCGAGGGCGCGCTGCTCGACGCGGGCCGGGCTCTCGTACATCCGGGAGCGGATGTCGCTGATGCCGGGCCGGTCGTCGCCCTCGTACTGGATGACGCGGGTGGTGTCGTAGGAGCGGATCCAGTCGTGCATGGCGGTGAAGGTGGAGCCGCCGCCCGCCTCGTTGCCGAGGGACCAGATGACCACCGACGGGTGGTTCTTGTCGCGGTGGACCATGTTCTGCGCGCGGGCGACGCAGGCGGCGGTCCAGTCGGGGTGGTCGCCCGGGTAGCGGTCGCGGATGCCGTGGGTCTCGAGGTTGGTCTCGCCGACGAGGTACACGCCGTACTCGTCGGCGAGTTCGTACCAGAGCGGGTTGTCCGGGTAGTGCGAGGTGCGGACCGAGTTCATGTTCAGCCGCTTGACGATGGTGAGGTCGCGGACCATGTCCTCGCGGGTGAGGGCGGTGCCGCGGGCCGGGTGCATCTCGTGGCGGTTGGTGCCGCGGAAGGAGACGGGACGGCCGTTGATCCGCATCAGCCCGTCCTTGAGCGCGAACTCGCGGATGCCGACCCGGTGGGAGAGCGTCTCGACGACCGTCCCGGACGGGTCGCGGAGTTGGAGCACGGCGGTGTAGAGGTACGGGTCCTCCGCCGACCACAGCCGCGGCTCGGGCACGGCCCGGGACGCCCGTACGGTGACGTCCCGGCCGGCCTCGACGGACACGAGGTCGGCGGTCTGCCGCAGGGGACGCGACCAGACGGCGTGCCCGCGCGCGTCGTACAGCTGGGTCTCCACCGTGTACCGGCCGCCGCCCGCCCCGTCGCCGTACGCCCGCACCTGCGCGGTGACGTCCAGCTCGGCGGCGGTGCAGGTGTCGTTCAGCGGCGTCTCCAGCTTGAAGTCGCGCAGGTGAACGGGCGGGGTGGAGTACAGGTAGACCGAGCGGAAGATGCCGCTCAGCCGGATCATGTCCTGGTCCTCCAGCCAGTCGCCGTCGGAGTAGCGGTACACCTCGACGGCGACCTGGTTGGCGCCGGGACGGAGGTGGTCGGTGACGTCGTACTCGGACGGTGTGTAGGAGTCCTCGTCGTAGCCGACGAGTTCGCCGTTGATCCACACGTAGTGCGCGGACTTGACGCCCTCGAAGTGCAGGAAGACGCGACGGCCGTCCCAGTCGCGCGGGACGGTGAAGGTTCGGCGGTACTGGCCCACCGGGTTGTAGCGGGTGGGCGCGGCGGGCGGCTGGGGTTCCTCGCCCCGGCCGTTGGGGCCCCAGTAGGGGTAGGTGATGTTCAGGTAGATCGGGAAGTCGTGGCCGTGCAGTTGCCACACCGACGGGACGGGAATCGTGTCCCAGTCGCGGTCGTCGGTGTCGGTGCGGTGGAAGTCGGGGTCGCGGTCCTCGGGCCGGTCCGCGTAGGCGAACTTCCAGGTGCCGTCGAGGTCGAGCCGGTACGGCGAGCGGGTGCGGTCGGCGGCGAGCGCCTGGGGGACGCCGGCGTACGGCATGAGGGTGGTGTGCGGGGGTTCGGTGCCGAGGCGGAAGACGCCGAAGTGGTTCCACTCCGGGGGTCCGTCGTCGGCCCGCGGGCGGGAGCCGGCCGCGTGCGCGGCGCCGGACGGGGCGGCGAGCGCTAGGGCGCCGAGCACGGCGGCGCCGGACTCCAGGAGACGGCGGCGGCTCACCACCGGGCGGACGGGGTGGGCGGGACCTGCGGCGGGCGACACGTGCGGGTGCGGCATGACCGTGGCCTTCCTCGGTGCGACAGGGCACTGCGCGGACTGAGGGCACGCCGGATCCCCCGGCGGCGCGGCGTCACGCGGCGACGTCACGCCGGAGGAGAACCACGACGGGTGGTGACGGTGCGACTACTGAGCCCGCCACACCCTAGGACTCGCACACAAACGAAGCAATGATGCCGTCGGACTCTGTGCGGTCGTGGTGGTTCCGAGTGGAGTGCCCTCCGCGACTTCGAGGTTCAGCCGCTCGTGACGGTGCCTTCCGGTTCCGGCGTGCCGTGTTCGCCGAGCCAGCGGGCGAGCTTGCCGCGCCGGCCGATGGCGCGCAGCCGGCGTTCGGCGTCGTCGCGGGTGTCCGGGGTGGCGATGAGGAGGAGTTCGTCCCCGGCGCGCAGCACGGTGTCGCGGTCGGGCACCAGGGTGGTGCCGTCGCGGACGATCAGGGTGACGACGGTCGGGGGCGGCAGCCGCAGTTCGAAGACGGCCACGCCGTGCAGCTGCGAGCCCTCCGGGACGGTCACGGTGAGCAGGTCGGCTTCCAGGACGTCGAGGGGCGCGGTCTCCACCTGGATCTCGCGCAGGGCGTCCGTGCGCACCAGGCCGAGACGGCGGGCGACGGCGGGCAGGGTGGGCCCCTGGAGCAGGGTGAACAGGGCCACCAGCACGAACACGATGTTGAGGATCTCGCGGGCGTGCGGCACGTCCTCCACCACCGGGAAGGTGGTGAGCACGATGGGGACCGCGCCGCGCAGGCCCGCCCAGGAGATGAACGCCTGCTGCCGCCAGGGGATGCGGAACGGGATCAGGCAGAGCAGCACGGACAGGGGCCGGGCGACGAGCAGCAGCACCAGGCCGACGACGAGGGCCGGGAGGATCGCGTCGGACAGCTCGCTGGGGTCGACGAGCAGGCCCAGCATGACGAACAGGCCGATCTGGGCCAGCCAGCCCGCGCCCTCCGCGAAGGATCTGGTGGCGGCGCGGTGCGGAAGCTTTGAGTTGCCGAGGACCAGTCCGGACAGGTAGGCGGCGATGATGCCGCTCGCCCCGGTCGCTCCGGCCGCGGCGAAGGCGGTGATGCCGAAGCCGACCGTGGCCAGCGGGTAGAGGCCTGTGGCGGGCAGGGCGATGTGGCGCAGGGCGACCGAGCCGAGGAGGCCGATCAGCACGCCGAGCGCGCCGCCGACGGCCAGCTGGAACAGAAGGTTGCCGAAGAGCGGCCCGACCGCCGGGACGTCGGAGGTGGTGGTGGAGAAGACCAGCACCAGGATGATGGTGGGCGCGTCGTTGAAGCCGGACTCGGCCTCGACCAGTCCGGTCAGCTTCCGGGGCAGGGGCAGCGCCCGCAGCACGGAGAACACGGCGGCGGAGTCGGTCGAGGAGACGATCGCCCCGAGCAGCAGGGCCACGTTCCAGTCCAGGCCGAGCAGCCAGTGCGCGCCAGAGGCGGTGACCAGGACGGACAGGAACACGCCGACGGTGGCCAGCACCCCGGCGGGCGCCACCAGTCTGCGGACGTCGCTCCACTGGGTGGTCAGACCGCCCTCGACGAGGATGACGGCCAGGGCGGCCGTGCCGAGCGCCTGCGCGAGCTGCACGTCGTCGAAGGCCAGGCCGAGGCCGTCCTCGCCGGCCACGATCCCCACCGCGAGGAACAGCAGCAGACTGGGCAGACCCACCCGGTGCGCGGTGCGGGCGGCGGCGATGCTGGCCAGCAGCACCGTGCCCGCGATGAGCAGCGTCACGTACAGCTCGGGCAGGGTCATCGATCAGTTCCTCGTACCGTCCTCGGCCGTCCGTCGGTCACCGGCGTCCCGGTCCCGTCCGACGACGCTGTGCATCACGATCACACCGGGCGGGGCGGGACAGGCGCACATACACGCCCGGCGGGCACCGGCGTCAAAGGGATCAAGGGGGCCGTTCGAACCCTCGCCCGTCGGGGCGGGCGGGCGCCATAAGGGCCATCACCCAATTGGAGGCGTGCCGGACATGTACGGCGGGAATGCTGCGTGCACGGACCTCGGCACACGGGCCACGGCTGGGTAAAGTGGTGGCAAAGGTGCCGGTTCCCCCTCGCGTGCCGGCCGGCGCCGGCCAAGCCCTCCACCCCCGGTGAGAAGAGGCGCGACATGGACTCCTGGCTGATCTGGCTGATCGTCGCGGCCGCCCTGGCCGTGGCCGAGATCCTCACCCTCACCGCCGCCCTCGGCATGCTGAGCGTGGCCGCGCTGATCACGGCGGGTGTCGCGGCGGTGGGCCTGCCGCTGTGGGTCCAGCTGGTCGCGTACGCCGCCCTCGCCGCCGTGACGCTGCTGTTCGTACGCCCCCTCGCCCTGCGCCACCTCCGGCGCCCCGCGGGCGCCCGGTTCGGGGTGGACGCGCTGGTGGGCAAGCCCGCTCAGGTGCTGACGGCCGTGTCGGGCACGGGCGGCAGGGTCCGGATCGACGGCGAGGAGTGGACGGCCCGCAGTTACGACGAAACGCTGGTGATCTCGCCGGGGACGACCGTCGACGTCATCGAGATCAGTGGCGCCACCGCGATCGTCTACCCACGGGACTGAAGCCATGGACATCTCCGCCTCCCTCGTCGCCGGCCTGCTGGTCGCCCTGCTCGCGATCTTCACGGTGATCCGAGCGGTGCGCATCGTGCCCCAGGCGCGCGCCCGCAACGTGGAGCGGCTGGGCCGCTACCACAAGACCCTGACGCCCGGTCTCAACCTCGTCATCCCGTACATCGACCGGGTGCACCCGCAGATCGACCTGCGTGAACAGGTCGTCTCCTTCAAGCCGCAGCCCGTCATCACCGAGGACAACCTGGTCGTCGAGATCGACACCGTGCTGTACTTCCAGGTCACCGACCCGCGCGCGGCCTTCTACGAGATCGCCAGCTTCCTCCAGGCGGTGGAGCAGCTGACCGTCACCACGCTGCGCAACGTGGTCGGCTCCATGGACCTGGAGAAGACGCTCACCTCCCGCGACACCATCAACAGCCAGTTGCGCGGGGTGCTCGACGAGGCGACCGGCAAGTGGGGGCTGCGGGTCAACCGCGTGGAGATCAAGGCCATCGACCCGCCGCAGTCCATCAAGGAGGCCATGCAGAAGCAGATGCGGGCCGAGCGGGACAAGCGGGCGGCGATCCTGGGCGCCGAGGGGCAGCGCCAGTCGCAGATCCTCACGGCGGAGGGCGACAAGCAGGCGGCCGTGCTGCGCGCGGAGGGCAACCGGACCGCCGCGATCCTTCAGGCCGAGGGCCAGTCGCGCGCCATCGACGAGGTGTTCCAGGCGATCCACCGCAACGACCCCGACCCGAAGCTGCTCGCCTACCAGTACCTCCAGGCGCTCCCCCAGCTCGCGCAGGGGCAGGGCAACAACTTCTGGGTGATCCCGAGCGAGATCACGACGGCGCTGCAGGGCGTGTCGAAGGCGTTCAGCGAGTCGCTGCCGCCGTCCCCGGCGACCCGGGCGAAGCCGGCCTCCGACGACGAGGCCGCGGCCAGGGCCGCCGACGACACGGCGGAGGCGGCCCAGGCCGCCGCCGAGGCGGTGGCGGACGCGGCGGAGGCGGACGGCCGCCCGCCGCGGGCCTGAACGCACGCGGCGGGCGGCCGGGTGGCCGATCCGAGCGGCACCGGCCGTACGCGGCCGTGCGGTCCACCGTGCGGGGGCCCGTGGCCGCCACGCGGGGTGCCCGGCCGGCCACGGCAGAGAGCGCCGTCGGCCGTACATACGCCACGGCTGCGTACGCGACCGCGCCGCGACCGTGCGGACACCGGGCCCACACGCGGGAACTGGCCCGGCGCCACCCGGCGGCCACCGTCGACCCGGACGTCCTCTACGTCGACAACGGCGACGTCCTGACCTCCGCGGGCGAAGCCGCCGCCATGGACCTGTGCCTGCACCTGGTCCGCCTCGACCACGGCTCGGCCGACGCCAACAAGACCGCCCGACGCCTGATCACCCCGCCCCACCGGGACGGCGGCCAGGCCCAGTACATCGCCACCCCCTGCCCGCCCCCGGCAGCCACCCCCGGGGCGAGCTCTTCCCCTGGGCACTTGAGCGGCTGGGCCAGCCGCTGACCGTGGAGGACCTGGCCCGTCGAGCCGGCACGAGCTCACGTCACCTCGGCCGCCACTTCGGGCACCTCACCGGCACCACGCCACCGCAGTGGCTCCACACCCAGCGCATTCGCCACGCCCAGGAACTGCTGGAGACCACCGACGCCACCGTGGACACCATCGCCGCGGCCGCCGGCATGGGCACCGCCACCACCCTGCGCCGCCACTTCCACCGCAGCGTCGGCGTCCCGCCCGACGCCTACCGCCGCACCTTCCGTCCGTGAGGAGCGCCCAGGCCCTGACGGCAAGGGGAACAGTTCCCGGACAGGTGCCGGACCGCGCCATGGGCTCAGGCGCGTCGGGTCAGGTCGTCCGGGCGGAGAAGGCCTGATAGGCCCGGTCGTCGAAGAGGACGAAGGTCACGTCCTCGACCGCCGTGTCCGCCGTACGGACCGCTTCCACGGCGATGCGGGCCGCGTCGTCCAGCGGCCAGCGGTAGACGCCCGTGGAGATCGCGGGGAACGCGACCGTGCGGGCCCCCAGTTCGTCGGCGACACGAACTGGGACTCGCGGTAGCAGGAGGCGAGGAGCGCGGAGCGGTCCTCCGTCGCGCTGTGCACCGGGCCGACCGTGTGGATCACCCAGCGCGCGTCCAGCCTCCCCGCGGTGGTGGCGACCGCCTTCCCCGTGGGCAGTCCCCTGCCGTAGTGGGAGGCGCGCAGGGCGCGGCACTCGGCGAGGATCTCCGGGCCGCCCCGCCGGTGGATCGCGCCGTCGACGCCGCCCCCGCCGAGCAGGGACGAGTTGGCCGCGTTGACGATCGCGTCGGCGCTCTGCCGGGTGATGTCGCCCTGCACGAGGGTGATCCTGGGGGTCGTCATGTCTGGCGGAGCCTCCTCCATACCGCCTTGGCGGCGTTGTGCCCGGGCATGCCGTGCACGCCGGGGCCGGGCGGGGTGGCCTGCGAGCAGATGAACACGGCGGGGTGCGGTGTGTGGTACGGGAACAGCGACAGCTTGGGGCGCAGCAGCGTCTGGAGTCCGGAGACGGCGCCGGTGGCGATGTCGCCGCCGATGTAGTTGGCGTTGCGCGCGGCCAGTTCGGGCGGCCCTGCGGTGGCGCGGGCCAGGACGCGGTCGCGGAAGCCGGGCGCGAACCGCTCCAGCTGGCGTTCGATCGCGTCGGTGAGATCGCCGTCCCAGCCGTGCGGGACGTGTCCGTAGGCCCAGAAGACGTGCTTGCCGTCGGGGGCGCGGGTGGGGTCGACGACGGAGGGCTGCACGGTGATGAGGAACGGCGCGTCGGGGGCGCGCTTCTCCCGGGACGCGGCGCGCAGGGCGGCGCCGATCTCCGCGCTGTCCGCGCCGATCTGCACGGTCCCGGCCCTGCGCGCCTCGGGGGCGGTCCACGGGACGGGCCCGTCCAGCGCGTAGTCGATCTTGAAGACGCCGGGACCGTAGCGGTAGCGGGCGTAGTGGTCGCCGAAGCCGGCGATGCGGGCCAGGGCGGTGGGCGAGGTGTCGAAGACGTACGCCCGCGCCGGCGGCAGGTCGTCGAGCCGCTTGACGTCGTAGTCGGTGTGCACGGCGCCGCCGAGCTCGCGCAGGTACCCGGCGAGGGCGTCCGAGATCGCCTGGGAGCCGCCGCGGGCGACGGGCCAGCCGCGGGTGTGCGCGGCGAGGGCGAAGACCAGGCCTATGGCCGAGGTGGCGAAGCCGCTGAGCGGGGCCATCACATGGGCGACGAGTCCGGCGAAGAGGGTGCGGGCGCGCTCGTCGTGGAAGCGGCGGGCCAGCCAGGTCGACGGGGGCAGACCGACGAGGCCGAACCGGGCGAGGGTGACGGGGTCGCGGGGCAGCGCGGTCAGCGGCAGCGACATGAAGTCGCGGACCAGGGTGTCCCAGCGGTGCAGGAAGGGCGTCACGAGCCGCCGGTACGCGCCGGCGTCGCGCGGCCCGAAGGAGGCGGCCGTCTCGCCGACCGAGCGGGACAGCACGGCCGCCGTGCCGTCCGTGAAGGGGTGGGCCATGGGCAGCTCGGGGTGCAGCCACTCCAGGCCGTACCGCTCCAGCGGCAGGCCGCGGAAGGCGGGCGAACTGACGGCGAGGGGGTGGGCGGCGGAGCACGGGTCGTGCCGGAAGCCGGGGAGGGTCAGCTCCTCGGTGCGGGCGCCGCCGCCGACGGTCCCCTTGGCCTCGAAGAGGGCCACCGAGAAGCCGCGCCTGGCCAGTTCCACGGCGGCGGTCAGCCCGTTCGGCCCCGCCCCCACCACGACCGCATCGAGCATCGACGGCACCTTCGGACTCCTTCGTCAGCCGACGGCCACAGAGGATCAGGATATGCCGGGCCGCCGGCGCCGTCGGACGGCGTCCGGTCACCCGCACGGCGCCGGGCGGGGTGCGCGCGGTCAGACCGGCGCGGACAGCGCGCACGGCACCGTGCGGAGTGCGCGCAGTCAGACCGGCGCGGACAGCGCGCACGGCACCGTGCGGAGTGCGCGCAGTCAGACCGGCGCGGACAGCAGCTGCACGATCCGCCGCGCGGTGGCCTCGTCCCGCGCCGCGGTGAACGGCAGCGTGTTGCCGCCGCGGATCGCGAACGGTATGCCCGCGCGGGTGAGGTGGGCGCCGCCCGCCTCCTCCACCAGCAGCAGACCGGCCGCGTGGTCCCAGGCCAGCTCCCAGTTGAACGCGACCGCGTCCAGCTCGCCGCGGGCCACCGCCAGGTACTCCAGCCCCGCCGAGCCGCAGGGACGCGGGGCCACGCCCTCGGTACGCAGGCCGAGCAGGGCGCGCTTCTGCTCGTCGGTGGTGAAGTCCGGGTGGGACGTGGCGACGCGGAGGTCCCGGCCGGGCTCCGGGGAGCCGGAGCGCAGCGGCTCGCCGTGGAGGCGGGCGCCCTGTCCGCGCACGGCGGTGGCCAACTGCTCGCGGGCCGGGGCGTACGTCCAGGACGCCTGCACCACGCCGTGCAGGGCGAGGGCGACGAGCGTGCAGTAGCCGGTCTCGCCGCGCACGAACTGGCGGGTGCCGTCGACGGGGTCGACGATCCACACCGGCGCGTCGCCGTGCAGCGCCTCGTACGTCGACGGGTCGGCGTGCACGCCCTCCTCGCCGACCACCACGGAGCCGGGCAGCAGGCGGGGCAGCTGGGCCGTCAGGTACCGCTCGGCCTCGCGGTCGGCGTCGGTCACCACGTCGTGCGGCCCGGTCTTGCGGTCCACCTCGTGCGCGGCGAGACGGCGCCAGCGCGGCACGATCTCCCGCGCGGCGGCCTCGCGGACCGCGGCCTCCACGTCCTGGGCGTGCCGGGTGAGGAACAGGTCGATGCTGGCGTCGGTCTCGATCACCCCTCCATGAGAGCACGCCCCACCGACAGCCCCGCCCCGACCCGGGACGATCTCGGGCGCGGACGCACGGAAATGGGCTGCCCGCCCGGGCGAGGATGGGCTCGACGGCCCACCGCGCACGCGGTCGAGCGGACCGCCCGCACCTGGCCTGCGGCCCGCGTACTCCCGTGAGCAGCCCGCCGCGTATCCGCCCAGCGGCCGACCACACCCGGCCTGCGGCCCGCGTACTCCCGCGAGCACCCCGCCGCGTATCCGCCCAGCGGCCGACCGCACCCGGCCGACGGACCGCCCCCACCCGGCCTGCCGGACCGCCCGCACCCGGCCTGCGGCCCGCGTACTCCCGCGAGCAGCCCGCCGCGTATCCGCCCAGCGGCCGACCGCACCCGGCCGACGGACCGCCCCCACCTGGCCTGCGGGACCGCCCGCACCCGGCCTGCGGCCCGCGTACTCCCGTAAGCAGCCCACGCGTCTCCGCCCAGCGCCCCACCGCGCACCCGGCCGCCAGGCCACCGCGCCCCGGCCGCCAGGCACCGCGCACCCGGCCGACGCCCCACCGCACACCCGGTCGGCAGGCCGCCCGCGCCCCTCAGCGCCCCACCGCGTACCCCTGCTGCCCCCGCGGGTTGGCTGCCGCCGAGAGGACGCCGGTGGCCGGGTCGCGGGTGACCGCGCAGAGGCGGCCCTCGGACCAGGCGTCGCCGACGGTGACGTCGTGGCCGCGGCGGCGCAGTTCCTCGACGACCTCCGGATCGGTGCGGGACTCGACGGTGACGCTGCCGGGCCGCATGCCGCGCGGATAGAACGAGCCGGGGAAGCTGTCGTTGTGCCAGTTCGGGGCGTCGATGGCGCCCTGGAGGTCGAGCCCGCCGCGCACCTTCGCGCGCAGGGCGACGGCGAGGAAGAAGTGCAGCTGCCACTGGTCCTGCTGGTCGCCGCCGGGCGTGCCGAACGCCATGACGGGCACGCCGTCGCGCAGGGCGAGGGACGGGGTGAGCGTGGTGCGGGGGCGGCGGCCCGGGGTGAGGCTGTTGGGCAGGCCCTCATCCAGCCAGGTCATCTGGAGCCGGGTGCCGAGCGGGAAGCCCAGTTCGGGGACGACGGGGTTGGACTGGAGCCAGCCGCCGCTGGGCGTGGCGGAGATCATGTTGCCCCAGCGGTCGACGATGTCGAGGTGGCAGGTGTCGCCGCGGGTGGCGCCGTCGGCGGAGACGTCCGGTTCGCCGGGCACGGGCGAGGTGGGGCTCTTGGCGACGGTCGGCTCGCCGACGCCCATGGGGCTGAAGCCGGGCTCGTCTGCGGCGACGACGCGCGCGTGGGCGGCGAGCCGGGGGGCGCGGCCGCCGGGGCTGCCGGGGCGCAGCTCGTGGGAGGCGCGCGGGCCGACCAGGGTGCGCCGTTCGGCGTTGTACGCGGCGGACAGCAGGTCGTCGAGCGGCACCTCGGCGGCGTCGCCGTACCAGGCCTCGCGGTCGGCCATGGCGAGCTTGCAGTTCTCGATGAGCAGGTGCAGATACGCGCCCGAGCCGTAGGGCGGCAACTCGTCGGGGAGCAGCGCGAGTTGCTGGAGGAGCGCCGGGCCCTGGCTCCACGGTCCGGCCTTGCACACGGTCCAGCCGTCGAAGTCGTACGTGACCGGGTCCTCGTAGGTGGCGGACCAGGCGGCGAGGTCCTCGGCGGTGAGGGTGCCGGTGTGGTGGTTCCCGCTGGTGTCCAGGGTGGGGCGGGCGGCCTGCCGGACGAGGGCCTCGGCGACGAAGCCGGTGCGCCACACGTCGCGGGCGGCCTCGATCTGCGCCTCCCGGTCGCCGGCGCCGGCGACCTCGGCGAGGAGCCGCTTCCAGGTGGCGGCGAGGGCGGGGTTGCGGAACAGCTCGCCGGGGCGCGGCGGGCGTCCGCCGGGCAGGTAGACCTCGGCGGAGCTGGTCCACTCCGTCTCGAACAGTTCGCGCACGGTTTCCACGGTCTCGCCGACCCGCTCCACGGGCGGGTGGCCGTCCTCGGCGTAGCCGATGGCGTACTTCAGCACGTCCGCGAGGGACTTGGTGCCGTGGTCGCGCAGCAGGAGCATCCAGGCGTCGAAGGCGCCGGGCACGGCGGCGGCGAGGGGGCCGGTGCCGGGGACGAGGTCGAGGCCGAGCCCCTTGTAGTGGGCGACGGTCGCGCCCGCCGGGGCGACGCCCTGCCCGCACAGCACGCGTACGTCCCCGCCGGCCGGGGCGAGGATCATCGGCACCTCGCCCGCCGGGCCGTTGAGGTGGGGCTCGACGACGTGCAGCACGAAGGCGCCGGCGACGGCCGCGTCGTAGGCGTTGCCGCCGTCCTCGAGGACGGCCATGGCGCTCTGTGAGGCCAGCCAGTGGGTGGAGGACACCATGCCGAAGGTGCCCTGGAGGGTCGGTCGGGTGGTGAACTGCATCCCCTGCCCCAGGTGTTCGCGTCGTCCGGCCCTGCGCACCACCCACTGCGGGCCGGTGGCCTCGGCCCTTGCCGCACGCAGGGTAAGCGCGTGCTGCCGGGGGACGCCACCCCCGTGGCCGTACGGGGTGCCCCGTTGGCCGGAGTGAAGCCGGACGGCGAAGAGGTCTAGACCCCATACGTCTTACGTCCTACCGTCGAGGGGCGGCGACATCCTCGCGCACAAGCCGATTTCCCGGTCCGTACCAATGCTGGAGGTCTCGTGGGAAGACGCACGACAACCCTGACCGTGCTCGGAGCGTGCTTCGCGCTCGCAAGCACCCCGGCGGCCGGGGGCGCCCCCGGCCGGAGCCACGGAGGCGGGTCCGCGCGCGGCCGCCCCGCTGCCGCCTGTCACCCCCACCCCGCAGTCGATGTCCCGCACCGGTGACGACCTGCCCGTCACGGGCAGGGTGATCGTCGTGGCGGACGCGGACACCGACGTCCCGGCGCGCACCCGTCTCGTCGCGGAGCTGAAGCGGCACGGCGCCGACCGGGTCGACGTCGTCACGCCCGGGAACGTCCCCCGCGCCGCGGCCGGCCTGCTGACCGTGCGGCTCGGCCCGGCGGCCCGCCCCGACATCGCGGAGGGACTCGGTGACACGGCCGTACCCGAGCACGCGGAGGGCTACGCCCTGCGGGTCGCACGGGCCGGGCGGGGCGCGCAGGTCGCCCTGGGCGGCACGGACGGGGCCGGCCAGTTCTTCGCCGTGCAGACGCTGCGTCAGCTCTTCGTCCGCTCCGCGGACGGCGGGTGGAAGGTGACCGGCGCCCAGGCAGGTGACCACCCGTCGATGCCGTTGCGCGGCACGATCGAGGGCTTCTACGGGCAGCCCTGGACCCACGCCGAGCGCCTCGACCAGATGGACTTCTACGGCGACGTCAAGGCCAACACCTATGTCTACGCGCCGAAGGACGACCCCTACCATCGCGACAAGTGGCGCGAGCCCTACCCGGCGGAGAAGCTGACGGAGCTGGGCGAGCTGGTGGACCGGGCCACGGCGAACCATGTGCGCTTCACCTTCGCGGTCTCCCCCGGCCAGTCGATCTGCTACTCCGACCCGGCCGACCGCGAGGCTCTCAAGGCCAAGCTCCAGGCGCTGTACGACCTGGGCACGCGCGCGTTCTCCGTCCCCCTCGACGACATCGACCACACCCGCTGGAACTGCGAGGCCGACCGGGCCGCGTACGGCGAACCCGGCACCGGGGCCGCCGGGAAGGCGCAGGCGGACCTGCTGAACGACGTGCAGCGCGACTTCGTGGCCACCCATGACGGCACGTGGCCGCTCCAGATGGTGCCGACCGAGTACTACAACCACACGGAGTCGGCCTACAAACGGGCCCTGCGGGAGGCCCTGGACCCCGAGGTCGAGGTGATGTGGACCGGGGTGGGCGTCGTGCCCGACGGGATCACCAACGCGGACGCCGGGCAAGCGGCGAAGGTCTTCGGCCGTAAGGTGTTCGTCTGGGACAACTACCCGGTCAACGACTACGGCAACACCGGCGGGCGTCTGCTGCTCGCGCCCTACGACAAGCGCGAGGCGGGCCTCTCCGACCACCTCTCCGGTGTCGTCGCCAACCCCATGAACCAGCCCTACGCCAGCAAGGTCGCCGTCTTCGGCACCGCGGACTTCGCCTGGAACGACCGCGGGTACGACGCCGGCCGGAACTGGCGTCAGGCCCTGGCGTACCTGGCCGGCGGCGACCGCGGGGCCACCGAGGCCCTGCTCGTCTTCGCCGACCTGCAGCACCTGGCGCCGACCTTCGGCGCCACCCCGTGGCAGCCGCAGGCTCCCGAACTCGCGCGTCGCGTCGAGGCGTTCTGGACGGCGTGGAACGACGGGGACCGTCCCGGCGCCGTCCGGGCACTGCGCCCGTACGCGGCCGCGATCGAACGCGCGCCGGCCGTCATCCGCTCCGGCTCCGTGCAGGAGGGCTTCACCGTCGATGCGGCGCCCTGGCTGGACGCCACCGAGCTGTGGGGCCGGGCGGCGGTCCGGATGACCGACGCGCTCGCGGCGCGGCAGACCGGGGACCGGGAGACCTCCGACCGGCTGCTGGCCGAGTCCTTGGAACTGCAGGAGCGGGCCCGTGCCGTGCGGATCGACCCGCCGCGCAACGCGTGGGGCGCGGTGCAGCCCAAGGTCGGCGACGGCGTGCTCGACGCGTTCCTCACCCAGGCCGAACTGCGGCTGCGGCTCTGGGACTCGACGGGCGGCGCGCGGAACCTCGCTCCCGACGGGACGGCGTCCGCGTCCAGCGTGGAGCAGGACCTCGACCGCCTGGCCGCCCGGCACGTCAACGACGGTCGGCCGGACACCCGTTGGGCATCCGGGTACGCGGACGACGCCTGGGTGCAGGTCGAACTGGCCGAACCGACGAAGCTCGCCGCGGTGACCCTGGCCTGGGAGAGCGCCTGCGCGACGGAGTACGCCGTGCGGACGTCCGCGGACGGGGCGACCTGGCGGACGGTGTCCACGCAGCGCCCGGAGTCCTGCGGCACCGACGTCGTCCGGCTCCCCGGCGACGAGGCCGTGCGGTACGTCCGGATGCAGGGCGTGGAGCGCAGGACGACGTGGGGCTACTCGCTGTACGAGCTGGGCGTCTACGGGACGCCCAGCTCCTGATGGAGTGAGGGAGGCTGCCGTCCTGGGCGGCGGCCTCCTCACCCCACCGTGTCCCCCCGGCCGTCGAGGCCGGCCACGAACGCCGCCGTCAGGGCGGTCGGCGCGGTGATGGCGGTTCCCACGACGACGCTGTGCGCACCCGCCGCCAGCGCCTCGGCGGCCTGTGCCGGCGTC
The DNA here is from genome assembly GCF_051903975.1 of Streptomyces sp. P9-2. Taxonomy (NCBI): domain Bacteria; kingdom Bacillati; phylum Actinomycetota; class Actinomycetes; order Kitasatosporales; family Streptomycetaceae; genus Streptomyces; species Streptomyces sp. P9-2. Next base: position 5,661,108 of record NZ_CP192633.1, on the reverse strand, counting down.
GCGACCCGGCCCTCGGCGATCACCGGGACGGTGAGCGCGGCGGCCAGGTCCGCGACCAGGGCGAGGTCCGGCGCGGACTGGACGGGCGAGCCGGGCACATAGCCGGAGAGGGTCGTGCCCACGAGGTCGGCGCCCTGCTCGGCCGCCTCACGGCCCTCGTCGAAGGTGGACACGTCGGCCATGACCAGGGCGCCCGCCTCGTGCACGGCCTCCACGAGGTCGGCGAACGTGCTCCCGTCGGGGCGGGGCCGGGCGGTGGCGTCGGCGGCGACGACTGCGGCCCCGGCGTCCACGAGGGCCAGCGCGTGCCGCACGGTCGGGGTGATGAACACGCCGCTGTCGCCGTCCTTCCACAGCCCGATCACCGGGAGGTCCACGGCCGCGACGGCGGCGGCGACGACCTCCGGGTCGTTGACGCGTACGGCCGCCGCGCCGCCGGCCCGGGCGGAGAGCGTCATGCGGACGACCGTGTCGGTGTGCCGCATGGGGTCGCCGGGCGGGGCCTGGCAGGAGACGATCAGGCGGCCCTTGAGGGCGTCGGCGAGGGGCAGGGTCATCGGCGTGCTCCGGTGGTGCGGTCGGGGTGGTGCAGGGGCAGGGTCGAGGTGAGCGCGGCCGCGCCGAGGACCGCGGTGTCGGGTCCGCCGCGCGGTGACACGGGACGCAACGACCGCAGGGGCGGCATGAGTTCGGCGGCGAAGGCCGCGTGCAGGGCGTCCAGGTACAGGGCGCCGATGCGGGGCACGCCGCCGGCGAGGACCACGCGGTCGGCGCCGAGCGCGTTGGCGAGACCGCCCAGGGCGCGTCCGGCGGCGCGGGCGCCGAGGACGACGGCGGCGGTGGCGTGCGGCTCGGCCTGGGCCGCGCGGGCGGCGACGGTCTCCAGGCGGTCTGCCGGGGCTCCGCTCATCCGCGTGTAGTGGGCGGTGATGCCGGGGCCCGCGGCGATCGCCTCGAGGTGGCCGGAGGCGCCGCAGGTGCAGGGCAGTCCCTCGGCCTCGGGGCTCGGCAGATGCCCGAGGTGCCCGGCGACCCCGGCCGCCCCGTGCAGCACGCGCCCGTCCACGGCGACGGCGCCGCCCACGCCGGTGCCGACGGCGGCATAGAGCAGCACGGACGCCCGCTGTCCTGCGGGTCCGGCCAGTTCCGTCGCCGCCGCGCGCACGTCGTTGTCGCAGGCGACGGGGAGGCCGGTGCGGGCGGCGAGTCCGGTCGCCAGGGCGGTGCCGGCCCAGCCGCGGAGGGTGTCGGTGGCGCTGGTGACGGTCCCGGTGACCGGGTCGATGACTCCGGCGGCGGCGACCCCGACCGCCGTGGCGTCGGACGAGCGGACCGCGCGGGCGGCCACCGCGAGCGCGTCGAGGACCGCCTCGGCCCCCTCGGTCGCGGGGGTGGGCAGGGAGTGGCGGGCCAGGACGGTCCCGTCGGGGGCGACCAGGGCGGCGGCGATCTTCGTGCCCCCCAGGTCGAGGCCGATCACCGGGGCGTCGTGCGGCCGATGTGCCGTCATCGGACCGGCAGCAGGCCGGCGCCGCGCAGCCGCTCCTCGACCAGGGAGACCGACGCGTCGCCCAGCTGGACCTGCGGGGCGGCGGTGGTGCCCTCGGCGAACACCCCGAGCAGACGCAGGGCGTGCTTGAAGGCGCCGATGGCCGAGGAGTTGCGGCCCATCTCGCTCTCCGGCCCCGCGTCGACCATGCCGAACAGTTCGACGAGCCGCTCCTGTTCCTCGACGGCGCTGCCGAGGTCCCCGGCGCGCACGGCGTCGTAAAGGCGCACGTACCCGGCGGGGTCGACGTTGCCGAGGCCCGGGACGACGCCGTCGGCACCCGCCAGCAGGGCGGCGTCGACGGTGAGTTCGGAGCCGGTGAGGATGCTGAAGCCGGGCGCGGGGCCGGTGGCGCGGCCGAGACGCCCGCCGAGGGCGACGATCAGCCGGCGCAGTCCGCCCTCGTCGCCGCTGCTGTCCTTCAGGCCGGCCAGCGTGCCGTCCTCGGCGAGTTCGCGGACCAGGGCGACGGAGAGCTTGCTGTGCACGGAGACCGGGAGGTCGTAGGCGTACAGGGGCAGGTCGACGCGGGCGCGCAGGGCGCGGAAGTGGTGCGCGATCTCCACGGGGTGGGTGCGGGCGTAGAAGGGCGCGGTCGCGACCAGGGCGTCGGCGCCGGCCTCGCGGGCTGCCTCCGCGTGGACGAGGACGCGGGGGGTGGTCATGTCGATGACGCCGGCCAGCACGGGGACCCGGCCGGCGACGGCCTCGACGACCGTGCGCAGGACCGTCTCCCGCTGCCGGTCGGTGAGGAAGGCGACCTCGCTGCTGGAGCCCAGGGCGAACAGTCCGTGCACTCCCCCGCTGACGAGGTGCTCCACGTGCCGGGTGAGCGAGGCGGTGTCGACCTCACCCGACGCATCCAGGGGGGTGCAGACGGGCGGTACGACGCCGCGGAGGGGCTGGGACGAGGACATGGGTGTCTCCTGGGCTGTGCGGATGGTGGTACGGGAGCCCCCGGGCCGCCCGCCGCCTGGCGTGCGGGCGGGCCGGGGGCGCCGGGGTCAGGACGTGGTCACGGTGAGGGTGCCGTCACCGTAGGACCGCTGGCTGCCGCGGACGAGGTAGGCCGCGGTCGTCGGCGCGGCGCCCGCGGTGGCGTTCGCCGGGACGGTGACGGGGATCTTCATGTTGGCGCCCTGGCCGGGCTTGAGCGCGGGCACGGTGACCGTGGGGGCGCTCCAGCCGGACGGCAGGGTCAGCGAGACCGAGCCGGGGGGCAGGTCCCTGTCGTTCTGGCTGACGACGCGGACGGTCACCTCGGTGGTCCTCCCGGCGGGCAGGGACGCGGGCGGGGTGACGGTGACGGGCGCGCACACGCCGCCGAGCCACTGCACGTCGAAGGAGGAGTAGGTGATGTGCTGGTAGTTGGCGCGTTCCCAGAGCAGGCCCACCCGGTCGTTGCCCGCCGTGCCGCTGCCGAGCGGGGTGAGGGTGGAGTAGGCGGCGGCGCCGGACTCCACCGTCTTGCGGACCGGCCAGTTCTGCCCGTTGTCGCAGGACAGGCGGACGGTGAGGTTGCTGCGGCTGCTGGTGGTCGCCGTGTTGCTGAACATCAGCCACTGGGCCCGGGGATGGGTGGCCGGCACGTCGGGTGCGAAGCGGGCGACGGAGCCGTTGTTGGCGGGGTCGGGCAGCTCCTTGTCCTGCTGGAACGGCGTGTAGGTGACGCCGCCGTCGGAGGAGTAGGCGACCGTGCGGTAGGGGGCGGAGCGGTTGTTGAGCATGATGCGGCCGTCGGACAGTTCGACGGTCTTGTTCTCGTCGCCGCCGGGTCCGACGGGCGTGCCCATCCGCCAGGTGGCGCCGTGGTCGTCGCTGTAGGCGCTGACCGCGTAGTTGGCGCCGTTGTTGCGGATGGCGTACTGCTGGATCAGGCGGCCCTTGTAGGTGCCGTTGCGCACCTGGATGCCCTCGCCGGAGGCGGCGAACATGCCCGCCCAGGCCGGGTTCTTGATCTCGGCGGTGATCCGCTCGTGCGTCCAGGTCAGGCCGTCGTCGTCGGAGTAGCTGTAGTCGGCCTGGAGGACGTTCGGGTCGCTCTCGTCGTTGCCGGTGGCCGAGCCGAAGAAGCCCTGGTTGACGGAGGCGGCGTAGAAGACGAAGACGCGGCCGGTCTCGCGGTCGACGAGGAGGCTGGGGTCGCCGAAGCCCTTGGGCGCGGCCTCCTTGCGGACGACCTGCTGGGCCTGCCAGGTGGCGCCGCCGTCGGTGCTCCGGCGCAGTACCACGCCGAGGTTGCCGGGCAGGTCACCGAGGGTGGGGCGGGCGTCGTAGGCGGCGAGCAGGGTGCCCTTCGTGGTGCGGGTCAGGGCGGGGATGCGGTAGTACGGCGAACCGGTGCCGGCGGTGGCGATGTCCTGCGAGACGAGCGTGCCCGGGGCGGGGGCGGCCTGCGTGGCCGGGTGGGCGGCGGGGGTGCCGCCGGCCAGGAGGGCCAGGGCGGCGCTCGCGGTGGTGACGGCGAGGGTGGCTCTACGCTGCATGAACGTGCCTCTTCTCGGTGAGGGGTCAGGCGAGCTGGGGATCGTGCAGGGTGGAGACGCCGGGGTCGGCGGGCCGGGAAGTGGAGAACAGCGCCCGTACCCAGGCGAGTTGTGCGCGCCGGTGGTGTCCGGCGCCGCCCTCGTGCCCGTTGAACTCGTAGACCCGCAGGTCCTTGGCGCCGCCGTAGAGGTGGTAGGCGGCGAAGCAGGTGGAGGGCGGGCAGACGGCGTCCATCATCGCGATGGAGAACAGGGCCGGGGCGGTGGCGCGGGCGGCCAGCAGGGCCGCGTCGACGTAGGACAGCGTGGTGAACACCGTCTCGACACGGTCGCGGTGCAGGCTGAGGTACTCCGCGATCTCGGTGTAGGGCGGCGCGCCGGCGATGAGTGCCCCGCGGCGGATGTCGCACAGGAACGGGGTGTCGGGCATGACGCCCGCGAGGCCGGGGAGGAGTCCGGCGACGGCGAGCGCGATGCCGCCGCCCTGGCTGTGTCCGGTGACGACGACCCGGTCCGGGTCGACGGCCGGGTGGGCACGGGCGGCCTCGGTGAAGCGCACGGCGTCGGTGTGGACGCGACGGTAGTAGTGGTTCTCCGGGCTGTCCACGCCCCTGGTCAGGAAGCCGGGGACGTCACCGTTGAGGGACACGGTGTCGGGGGTGTCGCCGCCCGCGGTGGACCAGCCCTGGCCGCGGGTGTCCATGATGAAGTGGGCGTAGCCGGCGTTCGCCCAGATCAGCTGCTCGTGCGGCAGTCCGCGGCCGCGTCCGTAGCCGAGGAACTCCACGACGCAGCCGAGCGGGCCCTCGGCCCCGGCGGGCAGGTGCAGCCAGCCCCGTACGGGTTCGCCCGCGAAGCCGGGCACGGTCACGTCGTAGGTGGTCACCTGGGTGAGGCCCGTGTCCTCGCGTACGAAGCTCGGGGTTCCGCCGGCCGCGCGGGCCGTGCGCAGGGTCCGGTCCCAGAACGCGTCGAGGTCGGCCGGTTCGTCGAGGTCGGGGCGGAGCGCGAGGCACTCGGCCAGGGTGAGGTCCGTCAGTGGCATGGAGGGGGCCCCGGTGAGGTGAGGCGTGCGCGCGGCGCAGCGCTGCGGGAGAAGGTAAGAGCAGACGTCTGATGTCTGCTGTGTTGGGAATCTAGAGACCGGGATCTCGGCCGTCAAGTTCCCCTTCCCGCCGCGGGACTGGAGGGCGACCTGTCTCGCGGCGGTGGGGGCGCCCCCTGGACCGGAGCCGCCCCCACCGTGGAAACGCCTGGTCAGCGGCGCGCCCGGGCCTCCGCGATGCGCTGCCGGACGGGCTCGTAGTGCTCACTCAGGGCCGCCGCGAACTCGGCGGGATCGCGGTCGCGGACGGCATCCACGATCCGCTGGTGGTTGGCGATGGTGGCCGCCTCGTGCTCGTGCGTGAAGACGTCGAGGTGCGGGGCGACAATGACGTAGACATCCCAGAAGGCCGTGGACAGCTGGCCGATGAGGTCGTTGCCGAGCGGGGCGAGAAGGAGGGTGTGGAAGGCGCGGTCGGCCTCGACGAAGCCGTGCCCCTCGCCGGCGCCGGCCCGGCGCATCTCGTCGACCAGCCCGGCCAGCCGGTCGATCTGCTCGTCGCTGAGCGCCTCCACGAGCCGCTCGGCCATGCCCCGCTCGAACAGCTCGCGCACCTCGACGAGGTCACTCATCACCTGGAAGTCGTCGTCCGGGCTGAGCAGCCCGCGGAACGCCAGGCTCTCCACCAGCGCGGACAGACTCAGCCGGCCTACGTAGGTGCCGTGCCCGTGGCGCACCTCGACGATGTCGAGCGCGGTGAGAATCCTGATCGCCTCGCGCACGCTGGATCGGCTGGCACCGAGCGCCTCGCACAGGGCGGGCTCGGTCGGCAGCGGGTCGCCGGGGCGTAGCTCGTTGCGCAAGATGTACGACTTGATCCCGTCCACGACCTCCTGGCGCAACGGCTGCCGCACCGCCTTGGGTTCCGGTTCGGCACCCCGAATCGCCCTTTGTCCCACCGCCACCTCTTGACCCCTCTCCCTTGCCCGGCTACGTTCCCACGCTATCAAGCATCAGACATCAGACGTCTGACGCAGCCGGCGAGATACCTTTCACGCCGGACCGTCGTACAGAATCAGCCATTCCGCTTCCTCGCCCGTCTTTGACTCCCGCCAGGAGGGTTCCTTGACGCCGCGCAGCGCAACCGGCGTCGACCGCCGCACCTTCATGAGATACACCGGCGCCCTCGGTGCGGCGACCGCCATCACGGCGGGCCTCTCCGCGTGCGGCGGCCCGAGCAGCACCGGTGACGGCTCCGACGGCTCCGGCAGCGGCTCCGACACCATCGAGGCGGGCCTGTCCTACCCCCTCTCCACGGGCTTCGACCCCATGATCACCTCCGGCGCGACCCCGTTCGCCGCCAACATGCACATCTTCGAGGGCCTGGTGGACCTCGACCCGGCCACGCTGGTCGCCCGTCCGACGCTGGCCACCGAGATGCCGAAGAAGATCAACGCGACCACCTACCGGGCGACCCTCCGCAAGGGTGCCACCTTCCACGACGGCTCGCCGGTGACCGCCGAGGACGTGGTGTTCAGCTTCGAGCGGGTTCTCGACCCGAAGAACGCCTCGCTCATGGCGCAGTTCGTGCCCTTCGTCGACCAGGTGACCGCGGTCGACACGGCGACGGTCGAGTTCAAGCTGAAGTACGCCTTCGCGCTCTTCCCCTCGCGGATATCCGTGGTGCGGATCGTTCCGAAGAAGATCGCCGGCGCCGACGCCAAGGCCTTCGACGCCAAGCCGGTCGGCTCGGGTCCCTACCGCTTCGTGTCGGCGGTCCGCGAGGACAAGATCGTCATGGAGGCGTACGACAAGTACAACGGCCCGCACCCCGCCAAGGCCAGGAAGATGGTCTGGCACCTGATCTCCGACCCGTCCGCCCGGGTCAGCGCGCTCAAGTCCGGCCGCGTCCAGGCCATCGAGGACGTGCCCTACATCGACGTCAAGGGCATCACGGGCAAGGACACGGTGGAGTCCGTCCAGTCCTTCGGCCTGCTCTTCCTGATGTTCAACACCAAGGACAAGCGCTTCGCCGACAAGCGGGTGCGCCAGGCCCTGCACTACGCGCTCGACACCGAGAAGATCATCTCCACCGCCCTGCTGGGCAACGCCGAGGCCGCCACCGGCTACGTGCCGGCCACGCACCCCGACTACCGCAAGGCCGCCACGGTGTACGGCCACGACCCGGCCAAGGCCAGGAAGCTGCTCGCCGACGCGGGGGTGGGCAAGCTCTCCTTCACACTGCTGCTCACCGACAACGGCTGGGTCAAGGACATCGCGCCGCTGATCAAGGAGAGCTGGGCCGCGGTCGGCGTCGAGGCCAGGCTCGACATCCAGCAGTCCGCCGCGCAGTACGCCAAGATCGACAAGGGTGACTTCGAGGCCCTGGCCGCGCCGGGCGACCCGTCCGTCTTCGGCAACGACGCCGACCTTCTGCTGCGGTGGTTCTACTACGGCTTCTGGCCGGAGAACCGCTACGGCTGGACGGGCGCCCCCGCCTACAAGAAGGTCAAGTCGCTGCTGGACAGGGCCGCGGCGGAGCCGGACGAGGCCAGGCGCAAGGCCCTGTGGGCACAGGTCACCGACACGGTCGCCGACGAGGCCGCCCTGTACCCGATCCTGCACCGCAAGCTGCCCACCGCCTGGCGTGAGGACGCGCTGACCGGGTTCAAGCCGCTGCCCACCACCGGGCTGTCCTTCGTCGACGTCGGCCGCGCCTGACCCGCACGCCTCGGCCGACGGGCCGCCGCGCCGTGACGGGCGGCGGCCCCCGCCCCAATCGCTAGGAAAACCACGATGGTTGCTTTCCTCCGGCTCGCGCTGCGCCGCGTCGCGATGATGCCGGTGATGATCCTCGGCATCGCCCTGCTGGTCTTCGTCGTCCTGCAGTTCTCGCCGGCCGACCCCGCGTACAACGCCCTGGGCGACAGCGCGAGTCCCGAGGCGCGTGCCGCGTTCGCCGAGGAGAACGGTCTCGACGACCCGCTGCCGGTCCGGTACTTCGCCTTCCTCGGCGATCTGGTGCAGGGGGACCTCGGGGTCACCGTGGCCCCCAGCCAGCCGGTCGCCGACCGGATCGCCAACGCGTTCCCGCTCACCCTCCAGCTGACGCTGCTCGGCCTCACGCTGGCCGTCGTGCTGGCCCTGGTCCTCGGCGTCACCAGCGCCGTGTACCGCGACAGCTGGCCCGACCAGGTCTTCCGGGTGCTGTCGATGATCGGCATCGCCCTGCCCTCGTTCTGGATCGGTGTCCTGCTCATCCAGCAGTTCGCGCTGAACATGCCGGTCTTCCCGACCGGCGGCTACGTCAACCCGGCCGACTCCTTCTCCGGCTGGCTGGAGAGCCTCGCCCTGCCCGCCGTGGCCCTCGCCCTGCCGGTCGCCTCCTCGCTGGCCCGGCTGATCCGCACCTCGATGGTCGCCGAACTCGACCGGGACTACGTGCGCACCGCCCGCGGCAGCGGCCTGCCGCCCTTCATGATCATCCGGTCGGTGCTGCGCAACTCCCTGATCACCCCGCTGACCGTGCTCGGCGTCAAGGTGGGCTACATGCTCAGCGGCGCCGTCGTCATCGAGGCGATCTTCGACCTTCCCGGGATGGGCAAGCTGATCCTCGAAGGCGTCAACGGGGGCGACGTGGGGCTGGTCCAAGGCACCGTGCTGACGATCGCCGTCGCGTTCCTCGTGGTCAACGTCGTCGTCGACCTGCTCTACCTGCTCGTCAACCCGCGCATCAGGACGGTGTGATGTTCGCTCCACGCTCCCTCGCCGAGCGGCTCCGGCCCGGCACCCGCCTGCGCCGCCTGCCCGTGCCCTCCCGGATCGCGCTCGCGGTCCTCCTCGTCGTCGTGGTGGGCGCCGTCTTCGCACCGCTGCTCACCCAGGACCCGCTCGCCACGGGCGTCCCCGCCCAGCCCCCGGGCGCGGAGCACTGGTTCGGCACCGACCGGGCCGGCCGCGACGTGTTCGCCCGTGTCGTGCACGGCGCCCGCTACTCCCTGGTCATCGGGTTCGGCGCGACCCTCCTCGCGCTGGCCATCGGCTCGTCCCTGGGCGCCCTGGCGGCCACCTCGCGGAAGTTCGCCGACGAGTCGGTGATGCGCACGCTGGACGTCGTCATGTCGTTCCCGCCGATCGCGCTGGCCGCCGTGCTGGTGGCCGTGTTCGGAGCCAGCGTCCCGGTGATCATCTTCACCATCGCCTTCGTGTACTCGCCCTCGCTCGCCCGGGTCGTCCGGGCCAACGTGCTGGAGCAGTACGGCGAGGACTACGTCGCCGCGGAGCAGGTCATCGGCGCCCGCCGCCACTACATCGTGGCCCGGCACGTCGCCGTCAACTGCGCTGCGCCGGTGCTGGTGTTCGCGACCGTCATGGTGGCCGACTCGATCATCTTCGAAGCCAGCCTGTCCTTCATCGGCGCCGGCGTGCAGGACCCCGACCCCAGCTGGGGCAGCGTACTGGCCTACGGCCGGCAGATCCTGCTCTCCGGCGGCTGGTGGGCGACCCTCTTCCCGGGCTTGTGCCTGCTGATCACGGTGCTCGCCCTGAACGTCCTGTCCGAGGGCATGACGGACGCCGCCGCCTCCCCGGACAGGACCCGCACCGACGGCGGCGACACCGTCGAGAAGATCGCCGCCGCCGAGCCGGCCGCCGACCGGACCGCCGCCGACGCGGCGCTCACCGAGCTCGCCACCCGGATCGAGGCAACGGAACCCGCCGTGCCGCCGCTGGCCGAGGACGCCGCCGACCTGCTCGTCGTACGCGACCTGTCCGTCCGCTTCCCCGACCGCTACGGCGACATCCCGGTCGTCGACGGCATCTCCTTCACGGTCCGCGAGGGCGAGACGCTGGGACTGGTCGGCGAGTCGGGCTGCGGCAAGTCGATCACCAGCCTGGCCGTCATGGGACTGCTGCCGCGCAACGCCGAGGCGACGGGCGAGATCCTCTACCGGGGCCGCGACCTGCTGAAGCTGACCCCGAAGGAGCGCCGGGCGCTCATGGGCCCGGAGATCGCCATGGTCTACCAGGACGCCATGTCGTCGCTGAACCCGTCGGTGCTCATCGGCACCCAGCTCAAGCGGCTCACCTCCCGGGGCGGCACCCGCACCCCGGCCGAACTGCTCGAACTGGTCGGCCTGTCCCCCGAGCGAACCCTGCGCAGCTACCCGCACGAGCTCTCCGGCGGCCAGCGCCAGCGCGTGCTCATCGCGATGGCGCTCTCCCGCAGCCCCCGGCTGCTGATCGCCGACGAGCCGACCACCGCGCTCGACGTGACCGTACAGGCCCAGGTCGTCGAGCTGCTGGTGCGGCTGCGCGACGAGCTCGGCTTCGCCATGGTGCTGGTCTCGCACGACCTCGCCCTGGTCGGCGACCTCGCCCACCGGGTCGCCGTCATGTACGCCGGGCAGGTCGCGGAGGCCGGAGACACCCGCGCCCTGCTCACCGACCCGGCGCACCACTACAGCCGGGGCCTGCTGGGTTCCGTCGTCTCGCTGGAGGCGGGAGCCGAGCGGCTGCACCAGATCCGCGGTGTGGTGCCCGCCCCGAAGGCCTTCGGCCCCGGCTGCCGGTTCGTCTCGCGCTGCACCGCCGCCACCGAGCTGTGCGCCACCACCCCGCCGCCCGCCACCGACCGCGGCGACTCCCCCGACCACCTGTTCGCCTGCCACCACCCGGCGCCCATGCGCCGGTCGGCCAAGTCGCTGGAGCGTGCCCGATGACCGGCCCCGAGGAAACCATGACCGACCCGCTGGTGCGGCTCGACGGCATCCACGTCCGGCACAAGGCGCGCAGCGGAGGCATCCTGCGCCGGGACGCCGTGCACGCCCTGACCGACGCCTCCCTGGAGGTGCGGCGCGGCGAGATCCTGGGGCTGGTCGGCGAGTCCGGCTGCGGCAAGTCCACCCTGGCGCGGGTGGTCACCGGGCTCCAGCGCCCGACCGAAGGCCGGGTGTCCTTCAAGGGCCGGGACCTGTGGGAGATGCCGGCCGCAGAACGCCGCACCCGCTTCGGGGCGAGCGTCGGCGTGGTCTTCCAGGACCCGTCGACGGCCCTGAACCCGCGCCTTCCCGTGCGTCGCATCCTGCGCGACCCGCTGGACGTCCACGCCCGGGGCACCCGCGCCTGGCGCGAGGAGCGCGTCGAGGAGCTGCTTGACCTGGTGGGCCTGCCCGGACACACCCTGGGCGCGCTGCCCGGCCAACTGTCCGGCGGGCAGCGCCAGCGGGTGGCGGTCGCCCGCGCTCTGGCGCTGGAGCCGGAGCTGATCGTCGCCGACGAGCCGACCAGCGCCCTGGACGTATCGGTGCGCGCGCAGATCCTCAACCTCCTGGTGGACCTGCGCGCCCGGCTCGGCCTCGCGATGGTCTTCATCTCGCACGACGTGCAGACCGTGCGCTACCTGGCCGACCGGATCGCGGTGCTCTACCTCGGCCGGGTGGTGGAGGAAGGCGCGGCCGCGCGGGTCACGGGCGACTCCCGGCACCCGTACACCGAGGCCCTGCTGTCGGCCACGCCCAGCCTGCTGGAGCGGCCCGAGCGGATCGTGCTGCACGGTCCGGTGCCCTCGGCGACGAACCCGCCCTCCGGCTGCCCGTTCCGCACCCGCTGCTGGAAGGCGGACGACGCCTGCGCCGCCGCGTTCCCGCCCGCCTCCACCGCCCCGGACGGCCACCGCTGGCACTGCGTCCACCCGCAGCCGGCCGCCGAGGACGCCGCGGTCCCGGCCACCCGGGCCGGCTGACCGGACGCGCGCCGCCGGGACCGGGAACATCGCCGGTCCCGGCGGCGTTGGCGCTGACGGCGAAGGAAAGGCGGAGTCGTGCACGGTGAGTACAAGGTCCCCGGCGGCAAGCTCGTCGTGGTGGACGTGGACGTGGTGGACGGGGTGCTGCGGCACGCGCGCGTGGCGGGCGACTTCTTCCTCGAACCGGACGAGGCGCTGGACGCCGTGAACGGCGCCCTGGAGGGCGCCCCGGCCGACACCGACGCCACCGGTCTGGCCGCGCGGATCGAGGCCGCCCTGCCCGAGGGGACCGTGCTGTACGGGCTCACCGCGGAGGGCGTGGGGATCGCGGTGCGCCGGGCGCTGGCGCACGCCACCGACTGGACCGACTACGACTGGCAGCTCGTCCACGAGGGCCCGCAGCCGCCCGCGCTGCACATGGCGCTGGACGAGGTGCTGACCCACGAGGTGGCCGCCGGGCGGCGCCCGCCGACGCTGCGGGTGTGGGAGTGGGCCTCCCCCGCCGTGATCATCGGCAGTTTCCAGTCGCTGCGCAACGAGGTGGACGCCGAGGGCGCCCGCCGGCACGGCGTCGAGGTGGTGCGCCGGATCTCCGGTGGGGGCGCGATGTTCGTGGAGCCGGGCAACACCATCACCTACTCGCTGTCGGTGCCGCAGGCGCTGGTGCAGGGCCTGTCCTTCCAGGACAGCTACGCCTACCTGGACGACTGGGTGCTGGGCGCGCTCGGCGACATGGGCATCCGGGCCTGGTACCAGCCGCTGAACGACATCGCCACCGACCAAGGCAAGATCGCGGGCGCGGCGCAGAAGCGGATCGTGGGCCCGGACGGCGCGCCCGGCGCGGTGCTGCACCACGTGACGATGTCGTACGACATCGACGCGGACAAGATGCTCGAGGTGCTGCGCATCGGCAAGGAGAAGCTCTCGGACAAGGGCACCAAGAGCGCGAAGAAGCGGGTGGATCCGCTGCGCCGGCAGACGGGGCTGCCGCGCGAGGCGGTCATCGAGCGGATGATCGAATCCTTCCGCACCCGGTACGGGCTGACGCAGGGCAAGGTGACGGACGAGGAGCTGGCGCGCGCTCAGGAACTGGCGCGGACGAAGTTCACCGCACCGGAATGGGTCGCGCGGGTGCCCTGACGCTCAAATCCCCCTATTCGCAGAGGAACTGCGGCAAGCGGCCGCCGATGCGGAACCTCGCGGTCACCGCGTGCCTACGGAGCGAGTTGAGCCCTTCCGCACCTTGACGAAGCGTGTGACACTGGCGTCCCGTCCGCAGTGCGGACCCCCTCCGCACCGTCCCCCACGAGAAGTGCGCCGTGCGTTCCTTTCCTCTGCCGATCGCCCTGACCGCCCGTCTGTCGCCGGTGGTCGTCCTCGCCGCGGCCGGATGGGCGCTGTCCTCCGGCCCGCTGGCCACGCCCGAGGCCTCCGAGGACAAGCCGACCGGGAAGACCGCCTCGCAGCAGTCGCCCACCGCCCCGTCCGAGACGCAGGCGGTGAAGACGTACGCCGCGGCGCCCGAGCCGTGCGACGCGCTGTCGGCGAAGACCGTCAAGTCCCTTGTGCCGGGCGCGAAGGCGGCCGGCAAGGAGATACCGTCCACGGACTCCGACCTGCGTCGCACCTGCTCGTGGAACGCCCTCAAGGGTTACGACTACCGCTGGCTCGACGTGTCGTTCGAGATCCTGGACTCCGACGAGGCCGCGGAGAAGTCGTACAGCGGGCGCCTGGCGGAGAAGAGCGGCGGGGGCGCCGTCCCGGGCGTCGGGAACGCGGCGTACTCGGTCGTGAACCTCACCACCGAGGACAAGCAGGACACGCGTGAGGGTGTCGTGGTGGCGCGGGCCGCCAACGCGCTGGTGATCGTCACGTACAACGGCAGCGACTTCGAGTCGAAGGGCGCTCCGGACACGGAGGAGATCAACAAGGGCGCGATCAAGGCCGCCAAGGAAGCGGTGGCCGCCCTGCAGAAGACACAGGGCTGAGGCGCGGGGCTCGGGCGCGGGGCAGCCCCGGAGCCACATCCGGAACCGATGGTTCCGTGACATCTGTCACAGCCCGTTCCCGATCTGACCGTGTCGCTTAGTAGACGGGGCCGCGGCGACATGGGGGACTTGTCCGTCTTGACGGGAAAGCGGAACCGGCCCGCACGGGTGGCGGGCCGGTCGTGATCGGGAGGCCCGTGCTTCGTCGCCGCAGGGCGCTTTCTGACGTGACGTCAGACGCTCCCCGCACCTTCCCGAGGGCCGGTCGGCATGGTCTCCCGCCCGTCGCAAGGCCCTCCACGGTCTACGAAGCCGAGTAGTACGTGAGGCCTTTGCGCCCCGCGCCGGGCCGTCCCAAGAATGACCAGCCTCCGCACACCCAGGGGTGAGGTCACGTATGGGAATCCATCGCCAGCAGAAGAAGTACCGGCGGACGGTCGTCACCGCGATCGCCGTCGGCGTCATCGGCATACCCTCCGTCGCCATGGCCTGTACCGACTGGCCGGACGGCGGACAGCGGGAGGACCGCGCCACCTCGGTGCCGTCCGTCGGCGAGGACCGCTGGGACGGTCCCGGCTGGTACAGCCGCTGGAGCAGCCAGCACGCCGGCGACCCGTCGCCGGTGGCCTCCGGCTCCCCCAGCGCCTCCGCGAGCCCTTCCCAGGACGCGCGTGAGCAGCACGGCGGCAAGCCCTCGCACAAGCCGAAGAAGAAGGCCACGAAGCCGGCCTCCGCGGCCCCCTCCACCACCACGGCGGCCCCGAAGCCGGCCACGGCGTCCCCGAAGCCCTCGACAGCCGCTCCCGCGCCCACCACCACCGCGCCGAAGCCCACCACCGAGGCCCCGAAGCCGACCACCGCCGCGCCCAAGCCCACCGCCACGGCGTCCGGCGCCGTCGCCCGGGTCGTGGAGCTGGTCAACCAGGAGCGCGCCGAGGCCGGCTGCGCCCCGGTGACGGCCAACTCCACGCTGAACACGGCCGCCCAGCGGCACAGCGAGGACATGGCGTCCACCGGCACCATGTCCCACACCGGCTCCGACGGCTCCGACCCCGGTGAACGCATCACCCGCGCCGGGTACGCCTGGAGCACCTACGGCGAGAACGTCGCCTACGGCTACTCCACCCCGGAGCAGGTGATGCAGGGCTGGATGACCAGCCCCGGCCACAAGGCCAACATCCTCAACTGCTCGTTCAAGGAGATCGGCGTCGGCCTGTCCGGCACCTACTGGACGCAGGACTTCGGCACCGCCCGCTGAGGCCGTCGGCGTACCGCCGGGACGCGGCGGCGGGTGCTCACACCCGCCGCCGCCCCGCCATCAGCGCCACGTACACGACGAGGGAGGCCGCGAGGCCGACCGCCCAGCCGTAGTCCGCGAGGGGCTTCAGGAACGGGATGAGGCCGTCCTCGGGGAAGGGCCCCTTGCCGGGCGCCGAGTGGGAGCCGCCCACCGCGAGCACCCCGCCCATCACGAAGGCGACGACGGCGTGCACGTTCCAGCCGGACGTGTACCAGTAGCGACCGCCCGGGGTGTACAGGTCGGTGAGGTCCAGCCGGGTGCGGCGCACGACCCAGTAGTCGGCGATGAGGATGCCGGCGACCGTGCCGAGCAGCCCGCCGACCAGCCCGAGCCAGGTGAAGATGTACAGCTCCGGCGTCTCGGTCAGCTTCCACGGCATGATGACCACGCCGACCACCCCGGTGATCAGCGCCCCCGTACGGAAGGTGATGAACTTCGGCGCCAGGTTGGCCAGGTCGTACGCCGGTGACACCACGTTCGCCGCGATGTTCACGGAGATGGTGGCGACGAGCACGGTGATCAGCGCGAAGAGCAGCCCGAAGACGTTGTCGGTCTTGGCGGCCAGCTCCACCGGGTCCCAGACCGCCGCCCCGTAGACGGCCTGCGAGCCGGAGGTGACGAACACCGACAGCAGCGCGAACAGGGTCATGGTGGTGGGCAGTCCGAGCGTCTGCCCCCACACCTGGGCGCGCTGTCCCGCGCCGAAGCGGGTGAAGTCGGGGATGTTGAGGCTGAGCGTCGACCAGAAGGCGATCATGCCCATCAGGGACGGGAAGAACACCGGCCAGAAGTCGGCGCCCCAGCCCAGCCGCGACGGCTGGTCGAGCAGCGGGCCGAGACCGCCGGCCTTGTTCGCGACCCACACCAGCAGCACCAGCGCGCCGACGATGACGAACGGCGCCGCCCAGTTCTCGAACCGGCGCAGCGCCTCCATCCCCCGGTAGATGATGGCCAGTTCGAGCGCCCAGAAGAGCACGAAGCACACCCACAGGGTCCACGGCTGGCCGCCCACCTCGGACGCCTCGGCCCAGCCGCCGAACAGCTTGCCGAGCAGTACGAAGATGCCCTGCCCGCCGATCCAGGTCTGGATGCCGAACCAGGCGCAGGCGACCGCGGCCCGGATCATGGCGGGCAGGTTGGCGCCGCGCAGCCCGAAGGAGGCGCGGGCCAGCACCGGGAACGGGATGCCGTACTTGGGTCCCGCGTGACCGGTCAGCAGCATCGGCGCCAGCACGATGACGTTGGCCAGCGCGATGGTGAAGACGGCCTGCTTCCAGTCCATGCCGAGCGCGACCAGTCCGGACGCGAGCAGCCAGGAGGGGATGTTGTGTGCCATCCCCACCCACAGGGCGGTGAAGTTGTACGTGGTCCAGCGGCGTCGGGCCAGCGGGACCGGCAGCAGGTCGTCGTTGACGAAGCGGGCGTCGGTGAGGACGGCGCCCGGCGGAAGCTCGACGCGTCCCGCCGGGTCGGGTATCGGGTTCTCCGGGGGCGCGGGCGGGACGGTCGCGGTCATGGGCGTGCCTTTCGCGGTGGTGCCGGTTCAGTCTCCGAGTGCCGGGATGATCTCCGCGCCGTACGCGTCGATCGTCGTTTCCTGCGCGTCGTGCATGTCGTACACCGCGAACTGGTCGACGCCGAGGTCGCGCAGTGCGCGGAGCTTCTCGATGTGCGCCTCGGGCGGGCCGAGCAGGCAGAAGCGGTCCACGATCTCGTCGGGGACGAAGTCGGTGGACGGGTTGCCGGCGCGTCCGTGGTGGCTGTAGTCGTAGCCCTCGCGGTTCTTGATGTAGTCGGTGAGCGCCTCCGGGACCATGCCGGAGTGCTCGCCGTAGCGGGACACGAGGTCGGCGACGTGGTTGCCGACCATCCCGCCGAACCAGCGGCACTGCTCGCGGGCGTGCGCCAGGTCGTCGCCGACGTACGCCGGGGCGGCGACGCAGACGGTGACCGCGTCGGGGTCGCGGCCCGCCTCGGCGGCGGCGTTCCGCACCGCCTTCACCATCCACTCGGTGAGGAACGGGTCGGCGAGCTGGAGGATGAACCCGTCCGCCTTCTGCCCGGTGAGCGCGAGCGCCTTGGGCCCGTACGCGGCCATCCACACCGGGAGCTTGCCGTCGCGGACCCACGGCAGGCGCAGCCGCTGCCCGTCGACCTCGGCCTCGCGTCCCTCGGCGAGGTCGCGGATCACCTCGATCGCCTCGCCGAGCCGGGCGAGGGTGTTCGGCTTGCGTCCGGCGACGCGCATCGCGGAGTCGCCGCGGCCGATGCCGCACACGGTGCGGTTGCCGAACATGTCGTTGAGGGTGGCGAAGGTGGAGGCGGTCACCTCCCAGGTGCGGGTGCCCGGGTTGGTGACCATCGGGCCGATCTTGAGAGTCGTGGTGTTGGCGAGGATCTGGCTGTAGATGACGAAGGGTTCCTGCCACAGCACGGCCGAGTCGAAGGTCCACCCGTGGGTGAACCCGTTGCGCTCGGCGCGCTTCATCAGGCTGATCACCCGCGACGCCGGCGGGTCGGTCTGCAGGACGAGGCCGAAGTCCATGCGCTGCGCTCCTAGTTGAGGTACTGACAGGTGGAACGCGGGGTGTAGACGCCGTGTCCGGCGTGCCCGGTGTACTCCCGGTCGGTGACGACCGGGACCCCGCGCGAGAACACGGTCTCGACGCGGCCGGTGACCCGCTTGCCCTCATAGGCCGAGTAGTCGACGTTCATGTGGTGGGTGTCGGCGGACATGACCTGCTCGGCGTGCGGGTCGTAGATCACGACGTCGGCGTCGGCGCCCGGCGCGATGGTGCCCTTCTTCGGGTACAGGCCGAACATCCGCGCGGGCGTGGCGCAGGCGATCTCGATCCAGCGGCGGCGGCTGATGCGCCCGTCGACGACGGCCTGGTGCAGGAGGTCCATACGGTTCTCCACGCCAGGCAGCCCGTTGGGGATCTTGGAGAAGTCACCGCGGCCGAGCTCCTTCTGCCCGCTGAAGCAGAAGGGGCAGTGGTCGGTGGAGACCACCTGGAGGTCGTTGGTCCGCAGGCCCCGCCACAGTGCCGCCTGGTGCTCCTTGGGGCGCAGGGGCGTGCTGCACACGTACTTGGCGCCCTCGAAGTCGGGCTCGGCGAGGTTGTCGGTGGACAGGAACAGGTACTGGGGGCAGGTCTCGCCGAAGACGGGCAGTCCGTCGTCGCGGGCCCTGGCGAGTTCGGCGACCGCCTCGGTGGCGGAGACGTGCACGACGTAGAGCGGGGCGCCGGCGACCTGGGCGAGCCGGATGGCGCGGTGGGTGGCCTCCGCCTCCAGGAGGGCCTTGCGGACCTCGCCGTGGTGGCGGGGGTCGGTCTCGCCGCGGGCGAGGGCCTGCTCGACGAGGACGTCGATGGCGATGCCGTTCTCGGCGTGCATCATGATCAGGCCGCCGTTGTCGGCGGAGCGTTGCATGGCGCGGAGGATCTGTCCGTCGTCTGAGTAGAAGACGCCGGGGTAGGCCATGAACTGCTTGAAGGACGTCACCCCTTCTTCGACCAGGAGGTCCATCTCCTTCAGCGTCTCCTCGCTCACGTCCGAGACGATCATGTGGAACGCGTAGTCGATCGCGCAGTTGCCCTCCGCCTTCGCGTGCCAGGCGTCCAGGCCCTCGCGCAGGGTGTGCCCGACGCTCTGCACGGCGAAGTCGACGATCGTGGTGGTGCCGCCCCAGGCGGCGGCCCGCGTGCCCGTCTCGAAGGTGTCGGAGGCGAAGGTGCCGCCGAACGGCAGCTCCATGTGGGTGTGCGCGTCAACGCCGCCCGGGATGACGTACTTCCCGGTGGCGTCGACGGTCCGCTCGGCGGAGAGGGCCTCGGCGGCGGGGGTGCCGGAAGCGGCGAGCGCGGCGATGCGGCCGTCCTCCATGAGGACGTCCGCGTGGGTTTCGTCGGAGGCGGTGATGACCAGGCCGCCGCGGATGAGTGTGCGGGTGCTCATGTCGGGGTCGCTCCTCCAGGTGGGTACGTGCGGGTTGTCTGTGGCTTGTCGCGCCCGCGCGGCGCCAGCCGCATATCAGCTGCAGCCCCGCGCCCCTTCAGGGCGTTGTCAGGGGGCCGTAGGCGGACGGGTTGCGGTCGCGGTAGAACTGCCAGCGGTCCCGGACCTCTCGGAGTTTCGCCAGGTCCAGGTCGCGGACGACCAGTTCCGTCTCCTTGTCGCCGGCGACTTCGCCGACGAAGCGGGCCTCCGGGTCGACGAAGTAGCTCGTGCCGTAGAAGTCGTTGTCGCCGTACTCCTCGACGCCCACCCGGTTGATCGCGCCGACGAAGTACTCGTTGGCGACGGCCGCCGCCGGCTGCTCCAGCTGCCAGAGGTAGCCGGACAGGCCGCGTGAGGTGGCCGACGGGTTGAACACCAGCTCCGCGCCCGCCAGTCCGAGCGCGCGCCAGCCCTCGGGGAAGTGGCGGTCGTAGCAGATGTAGACGCCGATCCGGCCGGCCTTGGTGTCGAAGACGGGCCAGCCGCTGTTGCCGGGACGGAAGTAGAACTTCTCCCAGAACCCCTTGACCTGCGGGATGTGGGTCTTGCGGTACTTGCCCAGGTAGGTGCCGTCGGCGTCGATCACGGCGGCCGTGTTGTAGAGGACGCCGGGCTGCTCCTCCTCGTACATCGGCAGCACCAGGACGAGGTTCAGTTCCCGGGCGAGGCGCTGGAAACGCTCGACCACGGGGCCGTCGGGGATGCGTTCGGCGTACTCGTAGAAGGCGGGGTCCTGGACCTGGCAGAAGTACGGTCCGTAGAACAGCTCCTGGAAGCACAGCACTTGAGCGCCCTGCGCGGCCGCGTCGCGCGCGGCCTGCTCGTGGACCTGGATCATCGATTCCTTGTCGCCCGTCCAGGCGGTCTGGAAGACGGCGGCTCGGATCACTCGGCTCATCGGGACCTCCGGTCGCTCGGTGTGCAGTGAGCCTAGGAAGCGGACGAGCGCGCTTTGAGTGGCACCGTGTCACGTCTGCCGGGGTGCGGCGTGTCACCGTGTCATCCGCCGACGATCCCATGTGTCACCGCCGTTGCCGCAGGTGGTCGCTCGTTTCAGCGTTGTTGCGCGTCGTGCGCGAGGAGTGCGATGTGCAGCGAGGCGGCCTGTTCGAAGTCGTCCAGGTCCACCCCGAGGCGCGCCTGTATCGCCTCCAGCCGGCGGTACAGCGCCGGCCGGGACACGTGCTGCAGCTGCGCGGTGCGGGACTTGTTGCGTCCGGTCGCCAAATAGGTGCGCAGCACGGGGAGCAGGTCCTCGCCGGGATCACAGAGGAGTCCGGACAGTTCCCGTTCGGCGAACGACTGCACCTGCGGGTCGTCGCGCAACAACCGTACGAGGCCGCGCAGATGGACGTCCCGTAGCCGCACCACGGGGGGCAGGTCGAGGGCGGCCGCGTCGTCGGCGACGGCGTCGGCGACGTGCCGGGCCTCACGCAGCCCGGCGGGCACGTCGTCGAAGGAGGTGCGGGCGGCGGCGGCCGCCACCACGACGTGTTCGTCGGCCGGTTCGGCGCGCAGCCGGGCCGCGAAGTGCGCGGTGAGCGCCTCGGCGTCCTGGTCGCGGGCGAGGCTGAGCAGCACGGCGGTCGCGGTGGCGGACAGTTCGCCCGCGATGCCGGGCAGGCCCAGCAGCCGCAGGGTCCGGTCCAGCGGGGCGGCCCGGCGTCCGCGCACCACGAGCGGCACGAACGTGCGCCGGTTGACGGGGAGTCCGGCGGCACGGGCGCGGGGCAGCAGATGGCGGGCCGGTACGGCGCCGCCGACCAGGTCGGTGAGGAGGCTGAGCGCGGACTGCTCCTCCCAGGAGCAGCCGGCTCCGCCGAGCATGCGGTGCAGCACGAGCGCCTCGGCGGCCCGGTCGGCGAGGAGGCGCCCGGTCTCGGTGTCGCCCCGGTAACCGCACAGCACCAGCCGGCCCCAGGATTCGCCCCGCCCGCCCAGTTCGGCGCGGATCCAGCCGTCGCCCTCGCTGCGGCCGGCCTGCCGGGCGATGCGATCCCAGTCGCGCAGCACGTCGTCGACGGCGGACCGCTCCCCCGCCGTGCCGAGGACACGGTGGGCGAGGTTGGTGACGACGACGGGGCAGCCGCAGTGCCGGGCGATCTCGTCGAGCAGCCGCTGCAGCGGGGCGCCCCCGGTGATCAGCGCGGTGAGTTCGGTGCGGACCGCCTCGGAGAGGCTGACGGCGGCGAACTTGCGGCGCACCAGCCGGGACTGCACCTCTTCGGTCAACTGGGCGAAGGGGAACGGGCGGTGGAGCACCACAAGGGGGAGCTGGCAGCGCTCCGCCGCCCGCCGCATCGCCTCCGGCGGGGACGGGAACGCCCGGCCGAGGCCGAGGACCACGGCGGACGCCTCGGCGCGGTGCAGGGAGCGGACGTACTCGGTCTGCTTGTGCTCGTCGCCGGCGAGCAGCACCCCGGTGGTGAGCACCATCTCCCCGCCGCTGAGCATCACGCCGACGTCGGCGGCCTCGGCGACGTGCACCCAGCGCACCGGCCGGTCCAGCCGGCCGGCGCCGGCCACCACCTCGGGCTCCCCGGCGAGGACCCGCTCCAGGGCGAGGACCTGCCGGACCGAGAGGGCCGGTACCGGTGGCTCCCAGGTGGTCATGGCGGCGTCCTTACGGTGGGTGTGGGGCTACTGGATGCTCCTCAGGGCGTCCTCGAGGATCGCGGCGCCCTCCTCGGCCTCCGCGACGTTCAGGGACAGCGGCGGGGCGATGCGCAGGGCGCTGGTGTCGTGGCCGCCGCCCTTGCCGATGAGCAGGCCGCCGGCGCGGGCCGCCTCCAGGACGGCGGACGCGGCGGCCGGGTCGGCCTCGTCGGTGCCGGGCTTGGTGAGCTCGATGCCGATCATCAGGCCGCGTCCGCGCACCTCCCGTACGGCGGGGACGTGGGCGGCGGCGGCCCGCAGCCGCTCGATGAGCAGGCCGCCGACGCGGCGCGCGTTGCCCTGGAGGTCGTGCTCCAGCAGGTAGTTGAGGTTGGCGAGGCCCGCCGCCATGGTGATCTGGGTGCCGCCGAACGTGGAGATGCTGTTGGCGTCCAGGCTGTTCATGATCTCGGCGCGGGCGACGACGCCGCCGATGGACATGCCGTTGCCGATGCCCTTGGCGAAGGTCAGCATGTCGGGCGGGCCGCCGCGGGCGTGCGCCTGCCAGCCCCAGAAGTGCTCGCCGGTGCGGCCCCAGCCGGTCTGCACCTCGTCGGAGATCCAGAGCACGCCCCG
Organism: Streptomyces sp. P9-2; assembly: GCF_051903975.1. Classification (NCBI taxonomy): domain Bacteria; kingdom Bacillati; phylum Actinomycetota; class Actinomycetes; order Kitasatosporales; family Streptomycetaceae; genus Streptomyces; species Streptomyces sp. P9-2. Next base: position 5,638,762 of record NZ_CP192633.1, on the reverse strand, counting down.
CTCGAGCAGCACCTCGCGGAACGCGGCGTAGAGGCCGTCGGGCGGGGAGGTGAAGCCGCCGACGCCCTGGATCGGCTCGGCGATCAGCGCGGCGGGCGGGCGGGTGTGGCCGAGGATGTCCTTGAGGTCGTCGACGCAGGCGGCGACGAAGTCGTAGTCGTCGAGGTGGGCGAACGGGCCCCGGCTGCGGACCCCGCCGTGCACGTACAGCGTCTGCAGCGGGGACAGCGACGTCGGGGACCAGCCGCGGTTGCCGGTGACGCCGACGGCGCTGAAGGAGCGGCCGTGGTAGCTGTTGCGCATCGCCAGGATCGTGTTGCTGCGCCGGTAGGTGGTGGCGAGCAGCAGGGCGGTGTCGTTGGCCTCGGTGCCGGAGGTGGTGAAGAAGACCCGGGCGTCGGGGATGCCGCTGAGCTTGGCGATCCGTTCGGCGAGGTCCACCATCGGCCGGTTGAGGTAGAGGGTGGAGGAGTGGATGATCCGCCCGGCCTGCTCGGTCACCGCCTTGGTGACCTCGGGCAGGGCGTGGGCGGTCATGGTGGTGAGGATGCCGCCGAAGAAGTCCAGGTAGCGGTTGCCCTGCGCGTCCCAGACGTGGCGGCCCTCGCCGTGGGTGATCTCCAGCGGCTCGTCGTAGTAGAGGGCGAGCCAGTCGGGGAGGACGGCGCGGTGGCGGCTCAGCAGGTCGTCGGTCACGGGCGCACCAGCCCTTCGTAGGCGTCGGGGCGGCGGTCGCGGTAGAACGCCCACTGCTGCCGCACCTCGTCGATGAGGTCGAAGTCGAGGTCCCGGACCACCAGTTCCTCCTTGGTGTCGCCGGCGACGTCGCCGACGAACTGCCCGCGCGGGTCGACGAAGTAGCTCGTGCCGTAGAAGTCGTTGTCGCCGTACTCCTCGACGCCGACACGGTTGATGGCGGCGACGAAGTACTCGTTGGCGACGGCCGCCGCGGGCTGCTCCAGCCGCCACAGGTACGCCGAGAGGCCTCGGTGCGTGGCCGACGGGTTGTACACCAACTGGGCCCCGTTGAGTCCGAGTTGCCGCCAGCCCTCCGGGAAGTGGCGGTCGTAGCAGATGTAGACGCCGACCCTGCCGACGGCGGTGTCGAAGACGGGCCAGCCGAGGTTGCCCGGGCGGAAGTAGAACTTTTCCCAGAACCCCTTGACCTGCGGGATGTGGTGCTTGCGGTACTTGCCGAGGTAGGTGCCGTCGGCGTCGATCACGGCGGCGGTGTTGTAGTAGTGGCCGGGCTGCTCGACCTCGAAGACGGGGGCGACGACGACCATGCCGGTCTCGCGGGCCAGGTCCCGCATCCGGCGCACGGTCGGCCCGTCGGGGACGGCCTCGGCCCAGCGGTAGTGCTCGGCGTCCTGGACCTGGCAGAAGTAGGGGGCGTTGAACACCTCCTGGAACCCGATGACCTTCGCGCCCCGCCGGGCCGCCTCGCGGGCGTGCTCCTCGTGTTTCGCCAGCATGGACTCGGTGTCGCCGGTCCAGGTGGCCTGGACCAGGGCGGCGGTTACGACGTTGGGCATGAGCTGCTGCTCCTTCGACGCGACGTCAGCGCCTCTACGCCCGTAGAGACGGCCGTAGAGGGACGAACGTAAGCCTCTCGGACGGCCTTGCCAAGACCATCGTCGTGCGGCCCGTGGAGTCGATCGTGATTGACACCCCTGTGGGTGAGCGGGACCGGCCGCCGGCCCCCGCTCAGGCGGCCAGTCCCGCGACGCGCAGAGCGTGCAGGACGTCCCAGTGCCGCTCCTCCGAGACAGCCTTTGCGGCCGTCAGGAGCAGGGGCACCAGGCGTCCCGGGTCCGGTGCGGCCGTGCGGGCGGCGTCCTGCGGGGTGCGCGTCCGTACGCACGCGTCGAGCAGGGCGCGCAGCTCGCGGTGGCGGGTGCCGTCGGCGAGGGTGAGGGCGGCGTGCCCGATCTCGTCGGCGGGGCGGACGACGCCCTGCCGCAGGATCTGCTCGCCGTCCTCCGCGCGGCCGCCCGCGGTGAGCGCGTCGGCGGCGGCGACGAGCCGCTCGGCGGGCAGCGTCGCCGCCGTCTCCCACAGCAGGGTCGCCCAGTCGGCGCCGAGCCCGGCGCGTTCCATCTCGGCCGCGAGCAGCGGTAACCGTACGGCGGGCCAGTAGGCGGCCTCGTTCAGCAGCACGTGCGCGTCACCGCTGCGGCCCTCGCGGCGCAGGCGGGTGAGGGTCCGCACGAGGTGCCCGACCTCGTCACGGTCCTCGGCGCCGATCCGCTCCTCGGGCGGCGGCCCGTCGGTCCCCGCCTCCACGGCGGCCCCGGCGAACCGCGCGCCGCGGGCGACGGCGGAGGCGACGGGCAACTCCGGCACGGCGACGGGAGGCGCGACGACGGGCACGGCCCCGTCGTCCTCCACCCCGGCGAACCTGGCGCCCCCGCGGCGCCGCTTGCGGGGAGGGGCGGGGCGGGTGCCTTCGGCGGGTGCGGGCGGGGGGACGTGCTGTTGCGCTGCGCGGAGCTCTGAGGGGATCGGGTCGGGGGGTTGGAGGTGGGTGTGGGGCGGAAGCGGCTGGGTGTCGGTGAGGGGGGTTCGGCCGGTCGCGTCCGGGGTCTCGGACACGGGGTGCCGGTAGCTGGGCTCCGGGGACCGGCCGTGGAGGTGCGCGGCTTCGTTCTGGCCCGGGGCCGGACGGTGGGGACCGGGGACGGCTGACGCCGAGGCCGGGCGGTGCAGACCGGCACCATCTGGCGCCGAGTCAGGCCAGCGGGGGCCAGGGACATCTGGTGCCGAGGCCAGGCCCGGACCCGCCTGGAGCGCGCCCGGTGCCTGGGCGGGGCCACGGCCGTCCCGGACCGGGTGCGGGCCGCCACCCGCGGGCCAGTGGTCCGGTGCCGGGCCGAGGCCCTGGCGGGCGGGCCCCGCCTGCGGCACACCCGGCGCCCGAACGACACCTCGGCCGTCCGAAGCCGGAGTCCGGCCGCCGTCACCCTGCCGGTGCTCCGGTACCGAGACCGGGACGCGGCCCTGGAGGGCGGGCCCCGCCTGCGGCACACCCGGTGTCTGGGCAGCACCTCGGTCGTCCGGCGTCGGCGACGGTACGTGGCCCTGGCGGGCGGGGCCTGGCTGGGGCGCGTCCGGTGACTGGGCGGCGCCTCGGCCGTCCGGGGCCGGGTGCGGGCCGGTGCCCGCGTGGCGGTGGGCCGGAGACGGGCCGTCGCCCCGCCTCTCGGGGGCCGCGTGCGCCCCGGGGACATCCGGGCGGGCCGTCCAGCGGCCCTGGGCGTGGGCGTGGCCCGCCCCATGCGTGCGTTCGTCGAGGGCGGCCGTCCGGGCCGTCAGCTCCGCGCAGCGGGCCGTCGCGCGGCGGTGATCGTCCTCGGCCCAGGCGAGGTCGTTGCCGAGGGACTCCGCCTCCTCGCGGCTGGCCGCGGCGGCGAGCCGGCGGGTCAGGTCGGCCCGGCGGTCCGCCGCGTACCGCTGCTCGCGGAGCATCACGTCGAGGCGGTCGCTCAGCGCCTGCCGCGCGCCGGGGCGCGCGTCGAACGCGGCGGTCGCCCCGGCGTGCAGGGAACGGGAGCGCGGCAGCTCCGCCTCGGCGGCCGCGACGCCGTGGGCGGCGGCGAGATCCTGGAGCAGCGACTCCACCACGTCCCACGGCGGCGGTTCCCGCCCTTCGAGGCACGCCCGCATGCCGTCGGGGTCGCGCTGCCAGAACACCAGGCACCAGCCCGCGTACCGGTCCAGACGCGCCAGCAGATCCCTTAGGTGGTCCGTGAACTCCCGGATGCCGTCCGGGAGTTGCTCCGCAGCCATAGCCAACTCCCGCCAGTCCCGGAGTACTCGACTCCGTAGATAACACCCGGCGTGTTACGGCGAGGCTACGGAGAGTTTTCCGGCGCGGTGCGGGAGGGCGGTACGAGCGCGGCGCCCTCGCGTCAGGCGGCGATCGACGCGTCCGGGGTGTCCGGCACGTCCGGGGCCGGGGGCGCGCAGCGTCCGATCAGCTCGTCCATGGACAGTCCGAGCGCTGTGGACAGCGCGGCCACGGTGAAGAACGCGGGGGTCGGAGCCCGCCCCGTCTCGATCTTGCGGAGGGTCTCCGCGGAGATGCCGGCGCTCGCGGCGACGTCGGCCATGCTGCGGGCTCCGCGCGCCTCGCGCAGCAGCCTGCCGAGCCGCTCGCCGCGTTCGCGCTCTTCGGGGGTCAAGGGGGTGCGCACCATGGCGCCCATTCTAATACCGGTATAGTAATTGGCATGGTGGAGCTGAAGACCGACGCATCGATCGATGCCATGTACGAGACGGGCCAGGTCGTGGCCCAGGCGCTCACGGCCGTACGGAAGGCCGCCGACGTGGGCGTTTCCCTGCTGGAGCTGGACGAGGTGGCGAGGGAGGTGCTGAACGCGGCCGGCGCGACGTCACCGTTCCTCGGGTACCGGCCCGCCTTCGCGCCGACCCCGTTCCCGGCCGTGATCTGCGCGTCGGTGAACGACGCGATCGTGCACGGCATCCCGTCCAGGTACCGGCTGCGCGACGGGGACCTCGTGTCCATCGACTGCGGCGCCCAACTCGGCGGCTGGGCGGGCGACTCGGCGATCAGCTTCGTCGTGGGCAGGGCGCGCCCGGCGGACACGCGGCTGATCGGGGCGGCCGAGCGCGCGCTCGCGGCGGGCATCGAGGCGGCCGTCGTCGGCAACCGTATGGGCGACATCGCGCACGCCATCGGCACGGTGTGCCGCGGGGCGGGCTACGGGATCATGGAGGACTACGGCGGCCACGGCATCGGCCGCCGTATGCACGAGGACCCGCCGGTGCCGAACGAGGGCCGTCCCGGGCGTGGGATGCCGCTGCGGCACGGCATGGTCCTGGCGATCGAGCCGATGCTGATCGCCGGCGGCGGCGACGCGTACCGCACCGACGCCGACGGCTGGACCCTCCGCACGACGGACGGCTCCCGCGCGGCCCACACGGAACACACGGTCGCGATCACGGAGGCGGGGCCTCGCGTCCTGACGGCGCGGGACTGAGACGGGCGGGCGGGCGTCCGGCGGGGGCGGGCGCGCCCAGGTGCCGCGAACCTGGACATGCCCGCCCGTACCGATCGTGTCATCGTGGGCATGAGCGCGCCCCGACCGGGTTACCCGGCACCGGCACGTCGACCCAGCGAAGGAACGGATGACGATGACGAGTGGTTTCGTCGGCCCGGAGGGTGACCCGTTCGCAGAATTCCTCGCCCGCTTCTTCGGCGGACAGCGCCCCCGCCAGATCGACATCGGCAGGCTTCTCAGCCAGCCCGCCCGTGAACTCGTGCGCGGCGCCGCCCAGTACGCGGCCGAGCACGGCAGCCGTGACCTGGACACCCAGCACCTGCTGCGTGCCGCGCTCTCCGCCGAGCCGACCCGGAGTCTGCTCAGCCGCGCGGGCGCGGATCCGGACTCGCTGGCGTCCCAGATCGACGACCGGTCGGGACCCGTGCAGCACCCGCCCGGCGAGGCCCCGCCCCCGACCTCGCTGTCCCTGACGCCCGCGGTGAAACGGGCGCTGCTGGACGCGCACGAGATGGCCCGGGCGAGCGGCGCCGGATACATCGGCCCGGAGCACGTGCTCAGCGCCCTCGCCGCCAATCCCGACTCGGCGGCCGGGCACATCCTGAACGCGGCCCGTTTCGCCCCGTCCGGCCCGCCCGAGGCGCCGGAGGCCCAGCAGCAGCGCCAGGAGCGCCCCCGGCCGTCGTCCAACACCCCCACCTTGGACAAGTACGGCCGTGACCTGACCGCGCTGGCCCGCGAGGGCCGGATCGACCCGGTGATCGGCCGGGACACGGAGATCGAGCAGACCGTCGAGGTGCTGTCCCGGCGCGGCAAGAACAACCCTGTGCTGATCGGCGACGCCGGCGTCGGCAAGACCGCCGTGGTGGAAGGGCTGGCGCAGCGCATCGCCGAGGGGGACGTGCCCGACATCCTGCTCGGCCGCCGTGTGGTCGCCCTCGATCTGACCGGCGTCGTGGCGGGCACCCGGTACCGGGGCGACTTCGAGGAGCGGATGAACAACCTCGTCGACGAGATCCGCGCCCACTCCGACGAGCTGATCGTGTTCATCGACGAGCTGCACACCGTCGTCGGGGCGGGAGGCGGCGGCGAGGGCGGCTCGATGGACGCGGGCAACATCCTCAAGCCGGCCCTGGCGCGCGGCGAGCTGAACATCGTCGGCGCGACGACCCTGGAGGAGTACCGGCGGATCGAGAAGGACGCGGCGCTGGCCCGCCGCTTCCAGCCGATCATGGTGCCGGAGCCCACGCCCGCGGACGCGATCGAGATCCTGCGCGGTCTGCGCGACCGCTACGAGGCGCACCACCAGGTCCGCTACACCGACGAGGCGCTGGTCGCGGCCGTGGAGCTGTCCGACCGCTATCTCAGCGACCGCAGGCTGCCGGACAAGGCGATCGACCTGATCGACCAGGCGGGAGCCCGCGTGCGGCTGCGGGCGCGCACCAAGGGCACCGACGTGCGCGCGATGGAGCGTGAGGTCGAGCAGCTGACCTGCGACAAGGACCAGGCGGTCGCGGACGAGCAGTACGAGCAGGCGATGCAGCTGCGCGACCGCATCCAGGAGCTGAAGGGGCGCATCGCGCAGGCCGGCGGCGAGGACGAGGTCGACGAGGGCCAGAGCCTGTGGGTGGACGCCGAGGCGATCGCCGAGGTGGTGGCCCGGCAGACGGGCATCCCGGTCAGCCGGCTCACCGAGGAGGAGAAGGACCGCCTGCTGGGCCTGGAGCAGCACCTGCACCAGCGGGTGGTGGGCCAGGAGGAGGCCGTACGGGTCGTCTCCGACGCCGTTCTCCGCTCCCGCGCCGGGCTGTCCAGCCCGGACCGGCCGATCGGCAGCTTCCTGTTCCTCGGCCCGACGGGCGTCGGCAAGACGGAGCTGGCGCGGGCGCTCGCGGAGGCGCTGTTCGGCAGCGAGGAGCGGATGGTGCGCCTCGACATGAGCGAGTACCAGGAGCGGCACACGGTGAGCCGTCTGGTGGGCGCCCCGCCCGGCTACGTGGGCCACGAGGAGGCCGGCCAGCTCACCGAGGTGGTGCGCCGGCACCCGTACTCGCTGTTGCTGCTCGACGAGGTGGAGAAGGCCCACCCGGACGTCTTCAACATCCTGCTGCAGGTGCTGGACGACGGCCGGCTGACCGACTCGCAGGGCCGCACGGTGGACTTCACCAACAGCGTGATCGTGATGACGAGCAACCTCGGTTCCGAGGCCATCACGCGGCGCGGCGCGACCCTGGGATTCGCGACGGGCGGCGCGGAGGCCGACGAGGAGGCGCGGCGGGAGCAGATCCTGCGGCCGCTGCGGGAGCACTTCCGGCCCGAGTTCCTCAACCGGATCGACGAGATCGTGGTGTTCCGCCAGCTCACCGCCGAGGAGCTGCGGCAGATCACCGACCTGCTGCTGGAGAGCACGCGCCGCCGCCTGAAGGGGCAGAACATCACGGCCGACTTCACCGACGCGGCCGTGGACTGGCTCGCCGAGCGTGGCTACGAACCGGAGTACGGCGCACGGCCGTTGCGCCGCACCATTCAGCGGGAGGTCGACAACCAGCTGTCCCGGCTGCTGCTGGACGGCCGCGTGAAGGAGGGCGGCCGGGTGACGGTGGACGTGGAGGACGGGCGGCTGGTCTTCCGCACGCAGGAGGCGCGGGAGACGCAGGCGCCTGAATCTCCGGCTCCTGGGGGTCCGGCCCCGCAGAGCCCGGCCCCGGAGAATGCGGCCCCGGAGAATCCGACGCCGGAGAGTCCGGCCCCGGAGGGTCCGACGCCCGAGCAGTGACGTCCGTACAGCCCGTCGGCCCGGTTCCCCTCGCGGGGAGCCGGGCCGACCGCTGTACAGGGTTACTTCGGGTGGACGACCATCGCCGAGCCTCCGCCCCGGCGGGTCTTCTCCGCCGCGGCGAGCCAGGCGCCGCCCGGCAGCCGCTGCACGCCGGTGGTCGCGCCGATCTCCGGGTTCTCACGGAAGGAGTGCCCGATCGCCTCGAGCCGCTGCCTCAGCTCGCTGTCGTACAGGCCGGGTTCGAGTTCGGTCTGTGCCGTGTTGCGCTGGCTGGCGCGGGGTGCGGCGATCGCGTCGACGAGGGGCAGGCCCCGGTCCAGGAAGCCGGTGAGGGTCTGCAGCACGGTCGTGATGATGGTCGAGCCGCCGGGCGAGCCGAGCGCCACCACCGGACGGTCGTGCCGGTCGAGGACGATCGTCGGCGCCATGGACGAGCGGGGCCGCTTGCCGGGGCCGGGCAGGTTCGGGTCGTGGACGGCCGGGTTGGCCGGGGCGAAGGAGAAGTCCGTCAGCTCGTTGTTGAGCAGGAAGCCGCGGCCGGGCACGGTGATGCCGCTGCCGCCGGTCTGCTCGATGGTGAGCGTGTAGGCGACGACGTTGCCCCACCGGTCGGCGGTGGTGAGATGCGTGGTGCTCTCGCCCTCGTACGTCGTCGGCGCGGCGGTGCCGCCCCGCGGGCACGGCGCCGGGTCGCGGGGGTCGGCGGGGGCGACGGGGCTGGTGAGGACGGCGTCGTCCTTGATCAGGCAGGCGCGGGAGTCCGCGAACCGCTGCGACAGCAGTTCCTTCGTCGGTACGTCCTCGAAGGCGGGGTCGCCGACCCAGCGGCCCCGGTCGGCGAAGGCGATGCGGCTCGCCTCGATGAAGCGGTGCAGGTAGCGCACGTCGCTCGCCCTGGACAGATCGGTGCGCTCCAGGATGTTGAGCGCCTCGCCGACCGTGGTGCCGCCGGAGGACGAGGGCGCCATGGAGTAGACGTCGAGGCCGCGGTAGGAGGTCTTCGACGGCGCCTGGAGCTTGGTGCGGTAGGTCGCGAGGTCGCGGGCGGTGAGGTCGCCGGGGCGGGCGTTCCAGCCGGACGCCGGGTCCACGGGCGGCTTGTTGACCGTGTTCACGATGTCACGGGCGATGTCACCCTGGTACAGGGCGTCGACGCCCTTGCGGCTCAGCTCGCGGTAGGTGCGGGCCAGGTCGGGGTTCTTGAAGGTGGAGCCGACGGCGGGGAGTTCACCGCCCGGCAGGAACAGCTCGGCGGTGTCGGGGAAGTAGCGGAAGCGGGTCTCGTTGGCGGCGGTCTGCGCGCGGAAGGTCTCGTCGACGGTGAAGCCGTCGCGGGCGAGGCGTTCGGCGGGCCGCAGCACCGTGCCGAGGCTTCTCTTGCCCCACGTGTCGAGGGCGCGCTGCCAGGTGGCGGGGGTGCCTGGAGTGCCGACGGACAGTCCGCTGCTGACCGCCTCGGCGAACGGGATCGGTGTGCCGTTCTCCAGGAAGAGGCCGGAGTCGGCGCTGAGCGGGGCCGTCTCGCGGCCGTCGAGGGTGTGCACGGTGCGGGACCGGGCGTCGTAGTAGACGAAGTAGCCGCCTCCGCCGATGCCGGCCGAGTAGGGCTCGGTGACGCCGAGCGCGGCGGCCGTGGCCACGGCGGCGTCGACGGCGTTGCCGCCCTTGCGCAGCACCTCGATGCCGGCGGCGGTGGCGTCGGGGTCGACGCTGGAGACGGCGCCGCCGTGGCCGACGGCCACGGGTGTCTTGGCGGGGGGAGTCTTCCCGCCGTACGTCGTCGGCGGCGCGGCCGCTCCCACCGAGACGACGGCGGTGGTGACCGCGAGGACAGCGAATTTCCGTGCGACAGGGCGACGCATCCGCACCTCCAGTAAAGGGCCGTCCGGGCAGCTTAGTTCGCCGCCATGCCCGCGTCAGGGAGGCCGTACGGGCGTGCCGCCGGGCGCGGTGGCGGCAATCGGCCTCCCGGGGTGTCGAACACGGGTGCGTCCGGGACCGCTAGCATGCCCGCCCATGAATGACGACGTGCGCAACATCGTGCTGGGCCTGGTGGCCGCGGGCATCAGCGCCGCCCTGGGCTGGATCGCCCGGACCTACCTCTGGAATCGCAAGCTCCGCCGTAAGCAGGCGTTCTTCGGACTGCCCGAGAACGCCGAGTCGTTGCTCGTCGTCAACCGCGACCCGGCGACGGCGGAACCGGCGGTGCACCGCTTCGACGTCTTCGCGCTGCTCGAACTGTCCGCGCTCATCAAGGACTGCGGGGCGCATATCCAGGTGGTCACCCAGGACGCGGCGCACCAGGGGTTCGGCGAGCGGACGGAGTTCTGCGTGGGCGGGCCGGGGTCGAACCGGCGGATGGTCGCCCACATGGCGGCGATGCTGCCGGGTGTGCGGGTCAACGTCGACCCGGAGCCCGGTCCCGACCGGGGTGCCTTCCGCATAGGCGCCGACCTGTACCGCATGGAGCCGGGCGTCACCGAGTACGTGCTGCTGGCGCGGCTGACGGCGGGCGAACGGCGCGAGACGCGGCCGGTGTTCCTGTTCTGCGGGCAGCGCGCGATCACCAACCAGGCGGCGACCCGCTACCTCGCCCGCAACCATGAACGGCTGGCCCGCAAGTACGGGTCGGGGTCGTTCGTACTGCTGCTGAAGGTCGTCAACTCCCAGGCGTACGGGCCGGACGTGGTGGAACTGGTCGCGGACGTGACCAAGCCGGCCCAGAGCCCGCTGCCCGCGCCGGAGACGGCGGAGACGCCGCCGAAGGCGCTGAAGGGGCCTAAGAAGTCGCATCGGGCGGACTGAGGCGGACGCACGTCCGCGGGGGCACACTGGCGGGGCATCCCCGCCACCCCGCCAGACGCCGTACGGGCGGGCCGGAACGCCCGCCACCCCGCGGGACGCCGTGCCGGCGGGGCGCAACGCCTGTCACGGAGTGCGGGCTGGCCACGCGCCCTTGGCGCGGACGGCATGCGCCCTGGCGGACGCGCGTGGGAGGTCGGCGGGGCGGGGTCGGCGGGGCTCGCACCCCGCGTGTCCGGAGGCGCGCCTCCGAGCAGGTGGCCCCGCGTCGGGGCCGGCACCACCCGTCCGGCGCGCAGCTGACCTTCTCCTCACCCGCGGGCGACCGTGGCTCGGTCGCTGCCGCCGGGAGCAGTGATCTCCGGCTGCCGCCGGACGGGACCGGCCTGTGTGATCCGCCGCCCCGGCTGGGCGGGCGGTCCCCTCCCGGCGGCGGCGTCCCCGCTTACGCCGCGAAGTCTCCTCCCCCACCGGGACGGAGGGAACATCGTAGTCGAGGTCCGGGCGGACGGGTTTCCGAACGTCATGGTGACCGCCGCAACGTATCCGGGCAAGATCGCCAGGACACCGCGACACGCACTTACCGGACATAAGCCGTATTTACGGCGGTTGATGGGGCGCGCGAGGGGGCGCGTACGTCAGCCTTCTGCGACCTCTGCGTACCACTGCGACAGTTCGGGCGCCCCGTCCGCCGCCCACCGGTGTCCCGCGTCGACGACGTCGAACTCCCGTCCGCCCGCGAGCCGTACGACCGGCTGTCCATCGGGACGGAGGTCCCACGCCGCGCCCTCGACGGTGCGGACGATCACGGTGCCCAGGTACAACCCGGCGTCGTTCCCCAGCCAGTCGGAGGCGTCCTCGTCGTCCCGCCAGCGCGGAACCAACTGGTCGAGCGCCTCCAGCGAGGCCGGGCTGTCGTCCAGCCGGACCCCCTCCCGCTCCGCCTGGGAGCGCAACAGCGCACACTCGGCGAGGAGTTCCGCGAGCCCCTCGGGCCCGGGGAGTTCGTCCTTGTGGCGCCGCCTGCCCAGGAACGGAATCCTCATACTGCCAGCCTGTCATTCGAACCGCCCCGCGCACCACAGGCGCGCGGGGTCCGTCGACGCCGGGCCGGCGCCCGTCACACGTCCAGGTCGACGACGACCGGGGCGTGGTCCGAGGCGCCCTTGCCCTTGCGCTCCTCCCGGTCGACGTAGGAGTCGGTGACGGCCTTGGCGAACGGCTCGTTGCCGTAGACCAGGTCGATGCGCATGCCGCGGTTCTTGGGGAAGCAGAGCTGGCGGTAGTCCCAGTACGTGTACGGGTGGTCGTACTTGAGGGGGCGCGGGACGATGTCGGTCAGGCCGGCCTCGCGCAGGGAGGCGAGGGCGGCGCGCTCGGCCGGGGTGACGTGCGTGGAGCCCTCGAAGGCGGCCCGGTCGTAGACGTCGTCGTCGGTCGGCGCGATGTTGTAGTCGCCGAGGACGGCGAACGGGCGGCTGCCCGCCGCGTCGCCCGCGACGGCCGCCTTGAGGGCCTCCAGCCACTGCAGCTTGTACGCGTAGTGGGGGTGCTCCACCTCGCGGCCGTTCGGCACGTAGACCGACCAGACGCGCACCGGGCCGCAGGTCGCGGAGACGGCCCGGGGCTCCTCGGAGCCGTCGTACCCCGGGTCGCCCGGGAGGCCCTTGACGACGTCCTCCAGGCCGACGCGGGAGAGCACCGCCACCCCGTTCCACCGGCCGGTGGCGTGGACCGCCGCCTCGTAACCCAGCTCGCGCAGCGGCTCCACCGGGAACTGGGCCTCGGCGACCTTGGCCTCCTGGAGGCACAGCACGTCGGTGCCGCTGCTCTCCAGCCAGGCCAGGAGCCTCGGCAGGCGGGCGGTGATCGAGTTCACGTTCCAGGTCGCGATGCGCATGCCTCACAACCTACCCGCCGCCTCTGACAACGCGCGGCCGGCGGCCGTGGGCCCGGGGACGGCCGCCGCCTCACGCCCGTGAAGCTCAGAGCTGGACCGCGTCCCTGGGCGCCAGCCGCAGGTGCTCGGAGCCGCCGAGGGCGCCGATCTGGCGGTCGTAGATCGGGCGGGCGAGGTCGGTGAGCAGGGCGTCGTGGATGTCGTAGGCGCGCTGCGGGCGGACCTCGCGGACGTAGTCGATCACCTCGGAGATCTTGTTCCAGGGCGCCATGACAGGCAGCATCAGCGTCTCGACGGGGTGGTCGGGGACGGTGAACGCGTCGCCGGGGTGGAACAGCTTGCCGCCGTCGACGAGGTAGCCGACGTTGGTGATGCGCGGGATGTCCGGGTGGATGACGGCGTGCAGCTCGCCGTGCACCTGGACGTCGAAGCCGGCGGCGGTGAAGGTGTCGCCGTGGCCGACGGTGTGCACGCGGCCCGGGAAGGCGGCGGAGATCTGGTCGGCGACCGCCTTCAGCGTCCAGATCTCGGCGGCCGGGTCGGCCTCCATGGCGGTGCGCAGCCGGCCCTCGTCGAAGTGGTCCGGGTGCTCGTGGGTGACCAGCACGGCGTCCGCGCCGACGGCGGCGTCCTCCTCGCTGAACCCGCCGGGGTCGACGACGAGGACGCGCCCGTCCTTCTCGAGCCGGACGCAGGAGTGCGACATCTTGATGAGCCTCATGGCTCCATCCTGCATCCGGGACGCCGCGTGCTCACTCCGGCCTCGCTCCGTGTCCCACCCGGTCCCACCCGGTCCCACCCGGTCTCACCCGGTCTCACTCCGGCGGGGTGGTCTCCTCGCGGATGACCTGCTGCGCCACGCGGAAGGCGCCGCTGGCGGCGGGGACGCCGCAGTAGACGGCGGCCTGGAGCAGCACCTCCTTGATCTCGTCCGGGGTGAGCCCGTTGCGCAGGGCGGCACGGGTGTGCACGGCGAGTTCGTCGAGGTGACCGCCCGCGACGAGGGCGGTGAGGGTGACGCAGCTGCGGGTACGGCGGTCGAGTCCGGGGCGGTCCCAGACCTCGCCCCAGGCGTACCGGGTGACGAGCTCCTGGAAGTCCTCCGAAAAGGCGTCGGTCTGTTCGAGAATCCGGTCGACGTGGGCGTCACCCAGTACCTCGCGGCGGACCTTGATCCCGGCGTCGTAGGTGTCCGGGACGCCCTGCCCCTCCGAGGGCGCGGCGGCCGGGGCGATCTCGGCGACGGGGACGGGTTGCGGCGGGGCCGGCGTCACGGCCGGCCGGGGCGCGGCGGCGGGCAGCACGACGTGGCCGGTGGCGTTCTCGGGAAGCGGCTGCCAGGCGGTGGAGAAGTGCCGGACGAGCAGGTCGGTGACGGCGGCGGGCTGCTCCACCGGCACGAGGTGGCTGGCGCCGGGCACGACGGCGAGGCGCGCGTCGGGGATGCCGGCGACCAGGGTGCGGGCCTCGGCGGGCCCGGTGACCTGGTCCTCGGAGCCGACGAGCACGAGGGTCGGCACGCCGACGCTGCCGAGGCCCGCCCGGACGTCGAAGGAGGCGAGGGCCTCGCAGGCGGCGATGTAGCAGCCGGGGTCGGTGGTGCGGACCATCTGCACGGCCCACTCGGTGATCGCGGGCTGGGCGGCGGCGAACCCGCCGGTGAACCAGCGCTCGGGCGCCGAACGGGCGATCGGGTCGAGGCCGTTGGTACGCACGATGACGCCGCGCTGGCGGAACTCGTCGGCGGTGCCGAAGCGGGGCGAGGCTGCGATCAGCGCGAGGGAGGCGAGACGCTCGGGGTGGCGCAGGGCCAGCTCGATGCCGACGGCGCCGCCCAGCGCGCAGCCGGCGTACCCGAACCGGTGGACGCCGAGGCCCTCGAGGGTGGCGAGCAGCCGTGTGGCGAGGTCGGTGACGGAGGCCGCGGGGTGTGCGGGGGCGCCGCCGTGCCCCGGCAGGTCGAAGCGGAACACCCGCCACTGCTTCGTCAGCTCGGGGATCTGCCGGTCCCACATGTGCCAGGTGGTGCCGAGGGACGGTCCGAGGATGAGAACCGGAGCGTCTTCCGGTCCGTCGAAACGGTATTGCAGGGTGTTCGGTGGTGTCTCGCTCACCCGTCAGACCCTCTCACGTCGTACGAAATCTCCCGTGGCCGGGGGAAGAGCCGGTGGCCCCCACCTGCACGCAACACCACGTCCGGCACTGCGGAACCCTAATGGATGCGAGCGGTACGCATCGGGCGCACGCTTCATCCCACGGCTACCGATACGACCGATACACGTGTGTTCGATATGCCTTTCGGCGCGGGGGACAGGGCGCGCGCCCATCACACATTCACGGAGCCTGCACGATCCGTTCCCCCAGGGGTGGGGCTTCACGGCGTCGGCGCGTCGCAGGAGGGGGAGTCGTACCGGGCCGTCACGGCTCTCGCACGGTCGCGCAGGGTGTCGCGCAGCCAACTCGGCTCGAGAACTTCCGCGTCGGGTGCGTACTGCCAGAGGGCCCATCTGGCGTGGCGCGGGTCCTGGAAGGCGAGGGTGAGCCGGAGGCTGCCGTCGGCGTCGGTCTGCTCCCCGTACAGGGCGAGGGCGATGGAGACGAGGTGGTCCCTGCGGCCCTCGTCGACGCGGACCAGTACCGAGGTGACGTCGCCGCCCGTACGGAATCGCACCTCGCGCTCCCGCCAGGCGCGGTCCAGGTCGACGGAGTCCGAGCGTTGCGCCGGTTCGTCGAGCTGCTCGGCCGCCAACACCCGCGAGAGCCGGTACGTCCGGTCCTCCATGCCCCGCTTGGCCAGCAGATAGCCCTGGTCCCTGACGGTGACCAGGCCGATCGGGTCCACCGTGCGCCACTTCGGCGGCTGGTTCACCGCCGCGTAGTAGATACGCAGCCGGTGCCCGCCGAACACCGCCCGCCGCACCTCCGTCGCCACCGCGTCGGGCACCTCCTCCGGAGCCACCGGCCGGGCCAGCAGATCCGTCTCCGGATCCACCAGCAGCCGCTGCGCCGCGCCCGCGGCCGTCTCCCGCAGCCCCTCGGGCAGCGCGTCGACCACCTTCAACACCGCCGAGGCGAGCGCCGACCCGAGTCCGAACAACTGCGCCCCGCGCCGCGATCCGGCGACGAGGAGGGCGAGCGCCTCGTCGTGGGTCAGTCCGGTGAGCGCGGTCCGGAAGTCCGGCAGCAGGGCGAACCCGCCGTGCCGGCCGCGCTCCGCGTAGACCGGGACGCCCGCCGCGGACAGGGCCTCCATGTCCCGCAGCACGGTCCGGGTGGACACCTCCAGCTCGCGGGCGAGTGCCTCCGCGGTCATCCGGCCTCGTTGACGCAGCAGGAGGACGAGGGACACCAGACGGTCGGCGCGCATGAAAAAACACTAACGAAATACATGACCAAGGGTGTCACGTTTTCTTGGCAAGGTTCATCGCACGGCGCCGGAGCACGGTGAACACCGAGCCACCGGTGCGGGACTTCCACAGAACCGAATGGAGCAGGTGCGTTCATGGAACGTAACGCGGTCAACCCCGTGTCGTGGTCGGTCGAGATGGGCTTCAACCAGGGAGAGGTCGTCTCCGGCCACTCCCGCACCCTCTACATCTCCGGCCAGACCGCGATGAGCAAGGAGGGCAAGCCCGAGCACGACGGCGACATGGCGGCCCAACTGGCGCTCAGCGTCGACAACATCGAGGCGGTGCTCGCCGAGGCGGGCATGTCGCTGGCGAACCTCGTCCGCCTGAACGTCTACACGACCGACGTCGACCTGCTGTTCCAGCACTACGGCGTCCTGGCGGGCCGTCTCGGCGCCGCCGGCGTCGCGCCGACCACCACCATGCTCGGCGTGACCCGACTGGCCATCCCCGGCCAGATGGTGGAACTCGAAGGCACCGCGGTCGCATGAGGTGAGGGCGGCCCCGAGATCGCCCGGGCCGCACCGGGGCGCCGGTTCCGCATCCGCGGACCGGCGTTCCGGCGTACCTGACGTCACTCCTCCACGCCCCGAACGACGCGACGCAGTCTGCTGAGACGGTCACGCAGGTCGCGTTCCCCACCGCGTTGCGTAGGGCGGTAGTAGTCCTTGCCCCTCAGGTCGGCGGGCGGGTACTGCTGCGTCACCACTCCCTCGGGCACCCTGTGGGGATAGCGGTAACCGACGCCGTTTCCCCGTTCCTTGGCGCCGGTGTGGCGGCTGTGCCGCAGGTGGGCGGGGACCTCGCCCAGGGCGCCCGCCCGGACGTCGGACATGGCCTCGTCGATGCCGGCGAGCACGCTGTTCGACTTGGGCGCCGTGGCCAGGTGAACCGTTGCCTGCGCCAGAGCCAGCCTTGCCTCGGGCATGCCGATGAACTGCACCGTCTGCGCGGCGGCGACCGCGGCCTGCAGTGCCGTGGGGTCGGCCAGCCCGATGTCCTCGCTCGCGTGCACCAGCAGACGACGCGCGACGAAGCGCGGGTCCTCACCGGCGACGAGCATGCGGGCCAGGTAGTGCAGTGCGGCGTCGGGGTCCGACCCCCGGATCGACTTGATGAACGCGCTGACGACATCGTGGTGTTGATCGCCCTGCCGGTCGTAGCGCACGGTGGCTTCGCTGACGGCGCGATCCACCGCTTCGACGTCGACCACGGTGCCGCCGGCGCAGGCCACTCCGGAGGCACAGGCTTCCAGCGCCGTCAGCGCGCTCCGGGCGTCACCCGCCGCGAGACGCACCAAGGCGTCCTCCGCCTCGGGTGCCAGCGCGACCGCGCCGTCGAGGCCTCTCCCGTCCTGCACCGCTCTGCGGAGCAGCTCCCTGAGTTCCGTGTCGGTCAGCGGGTGGAGCTGGAGCACCAACAGGCGGGAGAGGAGCGGAGACACCACCGAGAACGACGGGTTCTCCGTCGTGGCGGCGACGAGCAGGACGTGCCCGTCCTCCACGGCGCCGAGCAGGGCGTCCTGCTGCGTCCTGGAGAACCGGTGCACCTCGTCGATGAAGAGAACGGTCCTCCGGCCGTGCCGCCCCCACCGAAGACGGGCCTCGTCCATCACGGACCGCAGTTCCTTCACACCGGTGTTCAGCGCCGAGAGGGCGACGAAGTGACGGTCTGCGACGTCGGCCGTCAAACGCGCCAGGGTGGTCTTCCCCGTTCCCGAAGGGCCGTACAACAGCACCGACGTCGCGTGCCCTCCCTCGGCCAGCCGCCGCAGGGGCGCACCGGGACGCAACAGGTGCGCCTGACCGACGACCTCCTGGAGCGAACGAGGGCGCATGCGGACGGCGAGCGGAGCATCGGAGCGGGGGGAACCGGATTCCGTGCCCCGTGGGTCCGGCGGACGGGTGGTCGGCGGTAACGCGAACAGCCCTCCGTCCTCGGCCGTCGTCACCGCACCCACCCCTTCCGCCTCCTGCAGCTCCTGCGGCTCACGTGAACAGTGTGGCTCGGGCGACGACGACAGCGGATCCCGCCACCTGCACCGCATCGATCCGGTGCGGCGTGCCCGTCACCCGGGCGCGCATCGTCGACGGGCGTCCTATCTCGATGCCCTGGCGGATGTCGATCCACTCCCCGAACGGCGCCAGTCCGTGCCGCGCCAAATGTACCGCGACGGCCCCTGCGGCCGAGCCTGTCGCGGCATCCTCGACGACTCCGTACGCCGGCGAGAACATCCGCAGTCTCCAGCCGTTCCCCTCTCCCGCGAAGCAGTTGGCGGCCATGTCGGGCAACCGCGCGAGGATGCGCTGGTCCGGCTCGAGCGAAGAGAGCGCGGGCACGTCGTCCATGCCCACGAAGACGTGTCGTGGCCCGTTGTCGTACACCTCCACGGGCAACGTGCTTCCGGTGTCCGTCAGGTCGAGAGCGGCGAGGAGTTCGTCCGCCCGGTCATAGGTCCGCCATACCGGCAGTGGCTGCCACATGGCGGCCGCGACGGTGCGACCTGCCTCGTCGCGCTGCAGCTCGAACGTGACGGTGCCCTTGGCGGTCTCCATCCGGAGCTCCTTGGCCTCGTGCGACTCACCCAGCACCACGGCCGCGCCGAGCGTCGGATGCCCGGCGAAGGGAAGCTCGTTGACGGGAGTGAAGATACGGACCCGTACGTCGCCGTCGTTCTCCGGGGGCAGGACGAAAACGGTCTCCGACAGATGCATCTCCTGTGCGATCTGCTGCATGCGGGCGGGCGAGAGGCCCCCGGCATCCAGGAAGACGGCGGTCGGATTGCCCTGCAACGGGACGTCGGTGAAGACGTCGGCCACTACGTACGCGTACCTGGCCATGCGTTGTCCCTCGTCTCAGTGCGTGTCGAAGAGCGCCTGGAACTCGGCGACGGCCTTCTCGGTGGCCGCCCGCTCGTCGGAGGTCGGCGCGAACGGATCGGCCGCCGGCGGCAGAGCGCCGAACTTGAGCAGCGCGGCCATGAGAAGCAGGCGGGCCTTGGTGGCCGTCAGATTGTTGCCCGAGACGAACGTCGGGTCGGTGCGGTATGCCATGCCTCCCGTCGTGCCGCGCCCCGTGCGGACCACGGGCATGCCGGCGAAGACGGCGACGCTCAGAGCCGCGTTCTTCACCGGGTCCGCCATGCCGAAGGGCGACATGCCCTCACACACGAAGCCCGAGAGCGGGAAGCGCGCGAGATTGGCTTCGATCCGGGCGAAGATCTCCACCTCCTCGTCGGCGACCGGAAGGTCGTCGGCACCCGTGCCTTTCGCGGCGTAGCGGCTGTACTTGGTGAGCGAGACGTGGGGCATGGCGGTGGGCACCAGGCCGTGCTCGTCCTTGGTCAGGACCTCGGTCCGGGTCACGTCGCCCAGGCGCCCCACGACACCGGCCACGGACTCGGGAAGCACCGTAAGGCGTGTTTCGGAACGGTGGGTGTGTCTGCGGGTGGGCAGATAGGTGAGCTGTGGCGGACCGTACCCTCCGAGGTCGGCGACGACTCCCCCGTGGCCTCCGGTGACCTCGTAACCGCCCGGCCGCGCGTCGGCCTTGGTGACGTCACGGGCCGAGTAGACGAGCTCGTCGACCACGACACAGGCGCCGACGCGGTCCTCGCCGCGTTCGTCCAGGGTGACCCCCGACGCGATGAACTTGACGCCGTCCACCACGTTGCGGTCGCCGTCCGCGCTCAGCGACTGGTGACGACGCTGGGCGGCATGCCCGACCAGCGGCACCTTCGTGTCGATGAGAAGGCCCAGCCAGTACAGCGTCTCGTCGACGGTCGGGCTGCCCTCCAGCCACTGCAGACCGGTGAACCCGCCGTCGTCGAGGACGGCCTGGACGTGATTCGTGGCCCGGGCCAGGTGGGCGAGGCTCGGCTCGGTCTGGAGGTGGTACGGGTAGTAGACGAAGAAGTCCTGTCCCAGGAGTTCGGGCTCGGAGCCCGAGGTGTAGCCGCCGGAGGGAGCGGCCCTGTAGAACTCGAAATCCGCCAGGGAACCCAGGTCGACGGGCCCCCCGTGGTCGGCCAGGCCGAACCGCTCGATCTCCTCGTAGAGACGCCGGGCGTCCGGGTAGAAGGTCTGACGTGCGTCGACCGGGTCGGCGTACGGCACTGCCGATGTCTCCTCCCAGGCCGAGCCGTCGGCCTGCCTCCCCATGTAGGGAAGCGGGTAGAGGCCGTCGGCGGGGTCGAGCTCGACGACGTACACCGGTGTGGCCTCGCCGGGCGGCCGCTCGGCGTGGAAGGCACCGTCCGCGTCGACCCAGCCGTCGGGGGGCGCGTAGAGGCCGGCGGCGTCGCTTTCGAGCGGGTGCGCGCTGAACGCCTCGACGTACAACGTCGCGGGCGCCGCCAGGCGTTGAGGACGCAGACCGTCGAACCGGCTGGGCCGGAGCGGCAGGCCGTGGCGTACCCGGGCCTTGTTGGAGGTGACGAGGTCCGGGGTGTTCAGAATCGTGGCGGTCGGTCCGGCGAAGACCGCGATCCGCGGTCGCGGCGCACCGGCGGGAAGCATGTCGTCCATCACAACGGCCTCAGGTGTTCGACGGTGATGTCATGCGACTCGGCGAGCCGGCGGGCGACCAGGGACCGGTGGCATGCCTCCGGGTCCCGTTCGACGCAGAAGAGCGCCGTCGTCCCGCGGCTCGGCAGAGCCGCCGCGATCGGGGCGAGATCGACCGGATCGAGGATTTCCGCGGTGTAGCGACGGATGTAGTCGGCGGCGAGCTCGCGGCGGGAGCGTTTGCCCACGCCCTGGCGGGCGTCCTCCGCGTACTGAAGTTGCCGTAGTTCCGTCGTCGGGGCGAGTTCCCGCCGGTGCTGGTAGGCGATTCCGGCTTCCGCGAGCGCCGCTTGCAGCCGTCTCGAGTTCGCCCAGACGTAGTCCGGTCCTCGCACTCCACGGCGCTGACGTAGGTCGAGCAGCAGGCCCACATCGGCCTGTCGCAGTCGTTCGAGGTAGCTGTCGGCGTCGAAGCCGTAAACGCCGATCGTCGCCAACCTGGGCATGCGTGTCCTCCAGTCCGCCCTGTCCGCTCGTATCGCTCGTATCGCTCGGGGAAGCGGGGCCCCGCCCCCCATCAGGCCCGCTGTGGAGTGCGCGGTGCGGCGACCAGAGCGGTCGTCTCCATGGGCAGGTCCGCGGTGCGCTCCACGAACAGACCCGCTCGTTCCAGCAGGCGGGTGACGCGGTCCGCGGTGCGGTGCTCACCTCCGGTGGTCATCAGCAGGTGCAGGTCCCACAAGGCGGGGAGCACAGTGGGGTTCTCGTCCTCGACGAAGCGGTCGAGGATCAGGAGCCGTGAGGAGGCGTCCGCCATGGCGCGTCGGCAGTGCTCGAAGACGCGGACGACGTCTTCGTCCCCGTGACCTGCCAGGACCCTGCAGAGGATGTAGACGTCGCCACCCTTCGGTACCCCGGTGAACATGTCGCCGTCGACGACCTCGACGCGCTTCGCTCCCACCTCGGCGTGCAGGTACTCGCGGGCCTTCGCAGTCATGTGCTCGCGGTCGAGCAGTGTGCCTGTGGCGTCGGGCGCGGCCCTCAGGACGGTCGCGAGCAGTTGTCCGCCTCCGCCTCCGACGTCGACGACCTTCTTGCCCTCGAAGTCGAACACCGCGGGTACGCGGTGGAAGAACATGCTGGCGGCGTTCATGGTGCGCTGGAACCGCCGGGCGGTGGCCGGGGCATCAGCCAGGTATGCGTAGAACGGCTGGTCGTAGGCGACCTCGAAGCCGGAGCTCTCGGTGCTGATGGCGTGAGGGGCGTGGTTCCAGGCGGAGTGGAACTCCTCTCCGTAGAGCAGGCACATGTCGCGCAGCGACTGCGGCCCGTCGACGAGGGCGGCGCTCACCCGGGTGCCGCGGTAGCCGGTGGCGGCGCTGCCCGTGAACACACCCATCGCCACCAGCAGGCGCATGAGGCGGTGCACACCGCCCTCGCTCGCCCCCGTCGCCTTGGCGAGTTCCACGTCGTTGTCGCAGCCGGCCGCGACGTGGTCGGGCAGTCCGAGCCTGACCGCGGTGTAGAGCGCCTGCGCACGCCACCCACCGGTGATGATGTCGACCACGTCACGAGTGGCCTGCACGTCGACTGTCACTGAGACCTCACCATCCCGACCCGGGGGTCGGCCCACCTTGCCGCGGCTCTTCCACGGCCGGACGTCGAGCTGAGCGATCTGTGCACGAGAGCGCGGGCCGGGCCCCGGTGGGCACCAGGGCCGCCGCCGTCACGCGTTCTGCTTGATGTTGAACATCCAGGTGATCCCGAACCGGTCCACCAGCGTGCCGGCTTCGTCTCCCCACATCTGCTTTTCGAGTGGCAGGGTCACGGTGCCGCCGACGGACAGCTTCTCGAAGTACTCACGGAGGCGCGGATCTTCGCCACCGAGATAAAGGGCGACATTGGTGCCCGGGGCGAAGGGAACTCGCTCCGGGACGTCCCACGCCATCAGAGTGAAACCGTCGGCGGTGGTGAGCATCGCGTGCATGATCTTGTCGGCATCGGGCATCTCCGCCGACCCGAAGTCGCCGTAGGTGCCCAGGTCCAGCGCGCCGCCGAGTACTTCGTGGTAGAACTCCATGGCTTCGCGTGCATCGCCGTCGAAGGCGAGGTACGGGTTGAGCCGGGATGCCATTCACTGCTCCTTGCTGTGCGTGCGGAAGTCCTCGGGAATCACGGATCTAGGTGGGTATGCCACCCCGGTTGATCTTCGGCACCTCGATGCCCAACGCACGCAGTTGCTCGAAGGGGTTCATGAACTCGCGCTGCCGCTTGATCCTGCCGCCCTCGAGTTCGAACGAGTGGATGAAGTGATTCCTGTAAAGGCCGGGAGGGTAGTCCGGGTACAGGATGCGGCCCTCGCCGTCGCATTCCACCCAGAACCGGTTCGGGTCCTGCGTCTCGAAGATCTCGACGTTCTTCCACTCCCAGTCGGGGAACATACGCAGCGACCACTCGCCGTGCGCCTTGAGCTTCTCGTGTCCCACGGAGACGACCGGCTCGCCGGTGTCACTCGTGTACAGGCCGGCACTGCCGTCCTCGGTGAAGAGCAGGTAACGCGTGAGCCGGTTCTCGCCCTTGCGGGTCATGTAGTCGGCGACGACGGCCCGGTTCCTGGCACACAGGTCGAGTCCGGCGTCGGGCCCGTCCGTCCGAGCGTGGTCCGTTTCCATCTGGTCTCCCTCGATCCGTTCGGGTGCCCGTCAGAGCCGCAGTTCGGGCCGGTAGACGTCCAGCCAGGTACTGAGGTCCAGCACACGCTCCATGCCGTTGCGGACGTCGATCGGCATGGTGGCCGGGTCCTGCCGGGCGATGCCCTCCAGCCACGCCCGGTCGACCAGGTCGAAGACCGGGTCGTCGGTCGTCAGAAGCTCCTTGGACTGCTGGAGCAGGGCGCTGGTGTAGTGCGGGTCGACCGTGGCCGGATAGGGCGCCTTCACGCGCTCCAGCACCGACTTCGGCAGCAGATCGGCCGTCGCGGCACGGAGCAGACTCTTCTCCCTGCCGTCGAACGTCTTCATCGACCACGGGGTGTTGTAGACGTACTCGACGAGGCGGTGGTCGCAGAACGGGACCCGCACCTCCAGTCCGACAGCCATGCTGATGCGGTCCTTGCGCTCCAGCAGCATGCGGACGAAGCGCGTCAGGTGCAGATGGCACATCACTCGCATGCGCATCTCGTGGTCGGTCTCTCCGTCCGCACGCTCCACTTCTCCGACCGCCTCCGCGTACCGGTCCTTGATGTACGCGGGCAGGTCGAGCGCGGCGGTGATGTCGGCGTTGAACCGGTCCGACACCTGGGCACGGGCGCCGCTGACGAACACGGCCATCCAGGGGAAGGTCTCCGCCGCCTGCACTTCAGGCTGGTGGAACCACCGGTACCCGCCGAACACCTCGTCGGCGGACTCCCCGGACAGGGCGACCGTCGACTGTTCCTTGATGGCTTGGAACAGCAGGTACAACGAGGTGTCCATGTCGCCGAGGGTGAGAGGACTGTCCCGGGCGGTGACGACGGCTCGCCGGACATCCGGATCGGCTATCGCCGCATGGTCGAGCACGATGGCCTCGTGGAGCGAGCCGACGTGGGCTGCCACCTCCCGGGCGTAGGGAGCGTCCGTGGTGCCCCGCAGCTCGTCGGCGACGAAGTCGTCCTCACGGCCGACGAAGTCCACAGCGAAGCTCCGCACCTTCTCACCGGCCTCGCCGTGTTCGCCGGGCCGGCCCAGTTTCGCGGCGGCCAGGGCGGTGATCACGCTGGAGTCGAGACCGCCCGACAGGAGAGTGCAGCGGGGAACGTCGGAGACCATCTGGCGGCTGACGATGTCCTCGAGGAGTTCACGCACGGTCGCGACGGTGGTCTTGCGGTCGTCCTCGTGCGGGCGCGTGGGCAGCGTCCAGTAGCGGTGCTCGCGAAGGCCCGAGCGGTCGACGGTCAGCAGCCCGCCGGGGACCACCTCGTTCATCCCGCACCACACGGCACTGCCGGGTGTCTGTGTGAAACTGACCAGCTCCCGCAACCCGGCGAGGTCGACGGCCCGGTCGGCGAGCGGGTTGGCGAGGATCGCCTTCGGCTCGGACCCGAACAGCACGCCGTCCGCGGTCGCGAAGTAGTACAGCGGCTTGACGCCCAGCCTGTCGCGGATCAGAACCAGCTTCTCGACCCGCGCGTCCCAGATCGCGAAGGCGAACATGCCGTTGAGGCGTTCCGCCACCGCCTCGCCCCACTCGGCATAGCCGTGCAGCACGACCTCGGTGTCACTGCGCGTCTCGAAACGGTGGCCCCTGCGCAGCAGCTCCGCGCGCAGTTCGGTGTAGTTGTAGACCTCGCCGCTGTACGTGATCACCACCGGACCGTCGTCGGTGGGCAGCACCATGGGCTGGGCGCCGCCCTCGATGTCGATGACCGCCAGGCGTCGATGGCCGAGTGCCCCGTGCCGGTCCGCCCACGTGCCGTCCGCGTCCGGACCCCGGCAGGCCATGGTCCCGGTCATCGCGTTCAGTTGCTCGCGCTGTCGAGTCAGGTCCCGGTCGAACGAGACCCAGCCCGTGATTCCACACATCGACTTGTCCTCTTCCTCTCGCGTTCAGCATCCGGAGGCGGCTCAGGGCTGGAGTCGGCACGTGTGCCAACCGGGACCCTCACGCTCGTACCGCAGTCGCCGGTGCAAGCGGTCCTCCGGTTCGGACTGCCAGAACTCCACCGACGCCGGCTCGAGCAGATAGCCGACCCATCGCTCCGGCCGGGGCAACGCCACGCCGTCTCGGCCCAGTTCGCGGGCCCGCTCACGCAACGCCTCCTCGTCGAGGAGCGGCGCGCTCTGGTGCGCCGCGACCGACATCGGGTGGGTGTCGACAGGCCTGGCGTTCCACAGGGCGTCCGACTCCTGCGCCGGGAGCGGGCGGGCAGGACCACTCACGCACACCTGCCGGGCGACCTCGCGCCAGTAGAGGACACCGGAGGCACAGGGCGTCTCGGCCAGGTCCCGTCCCTTGCGGCTGTCGGTGTGGCTGGCGAAGACCAGGCCTGCCGGACGCACCTGGAGGACCTGGACGATCCGGCTGGACACCCTGCGGCCGGCGTCGACCGTGGCCAGTGCCAGCGCGCCGGGCTGCTGGACCGATGCCGCGACCGCACTGTCGAACCAGCTTTTCAGCAGCGGCAGAGGGTCGTCGGGGGGAGCCGCGAAGACATCGGCGGTCGTGGAGGGATGCGATGTACTCATGACGGCGTCCCGAAAGCGTGGAAGACCAGGCCGCCCGCGCCCGTCTCCCGCGCATTCTCGACGCAGGCCTCGACGTCGGACAGCATGCGGACGGTGGGCGGGTAACCGATGAGCTCGGTGGCACGGTTCGGCGGCATGGGCGCCGTCAGGTCGGCGTCCGTGTCCCACAGCATCACGGCGCCCCAGCGGTTGGTCGCCCGGTCGGAGATCCAGAACTTCAGCCGCATCCCCCGGACTTCCGTCCACGGTTCCACGCCCTCGTCGCGCAGGTAGTCGCGCAGGGAGTCGATCGTCTGGTCCGACCGGGTGAGATCCCACCAGGAGATGGTGGCTTTCATGCGTTCAGTACCTCCGTGGTGTCCGTCAGCGGGACGAGCAGCTCGGCCAGGATCCGTTCGCTGTCCTGGGTGAGCACGGATTCGAGGTGGAACTGCACCGAGCTGAAGTGCGGGCCTCTGAGGGCGTGCACCTCGCCCGTGTCCGGGTCCCGGCAGACGCGCACCTCGCCCACACCCCGGCGTCGCAGCAGGTCGGCGTCGGCGCGGGCCGAGAAGGAGTTGTAGAAGCCGACGCGCGCACGCGAGCCGAACAGGTCGATCTCACGT
This sequence comes from Streptomyces sp. P9-2, assembly GCF_051903975.1. NCBI lineage: Bacteria > Bacillati > Actinomycetota > Actinomycetes > Kitasatosporales > Streptomycetaceae > Streptomyces > Streptomyces sp. P9-2. The sequence goes on along the minus strand of NZ_CP192633.1, from coordinate 5,612,518 downwards.
TGGGCGCCCTGGTTCGGCACGTCCCGACGCCGCACTTCCAGCCCGAGGCAGCGGCTGAGCAGCTGGTGGCTCAGGCACACGGCCAGGAACGGGATGCGGCGGTCCAGCAGCTCCTCGACGGCCGAGGTCAGCCGGGCCATCCTGGGATGGCCGGCCTCCCGTGGGTCGCCCGGCCCCGGCCCCATGACGACGAGGTCGTGGTCGTCGAAGCGGAACGACTCGTCGAAGCGGGCGAGTGTCACGCGCAGCCCGATGGCCCGCAACTGATGGGCGAGCATCGCGCTGAAGGTGTCCTCCGCATCGACGATCAAAGCCCGACGGCCGTCCAGTACCGGGTGCGGACGTGCACGCTGCTCCGCCTCGTCGAGCCAGAACTTCGCGATCGTGGTGTTCCGCCGCTCCAGGGCCTGCCGGACGAGCGGGTGGTCGTCGAGCCGTTCGGCGGTGCCCAGCGCGGCGAGAACGCCCGCCGCCTTGGTGCGCGTCTCGAGAACCTCGGCCTTGGGGTCCGAGTGCCGGACCAGCGTGGCGCCCACCCCCACCCGGACGTGGGCGGAGCCGTCGGCCGGCGCACTTCGGATGTCGGCGGTACGGATGAGGATGGCCGAGTCCATCGTGTGCCCGCCGGCAGCGTCCCGGCCGATCAGGGCCACGACGCCTCCGTAGTACCCGCGGCCGGCGGGCTCGTGCCGGGCGATCACCCGGCAGGCGTTCTCCAGCGGGCTGCCGGTCACGGTGGGGGCGAACATCGTTTCCCTGAGGACGTCCCGGGGGTCGAGGTCGCTGTCTCCCTCGATGGTGTACTCGGTGTGCGCGAGCCAGGTCATCTCGCGCAGATACGGCCCCTTCACGCGGCCGCCTCCGGCACAGACCCTGGCCATCATCTTGAGTTCCTCGTCGAGGACCATGTACAGCTCGTCGGTCTCCTTGCCGTCGGTGAGGAAGTCCAACACCTCCGGCAGCGCGGGGCCGGTGGCGGGATAGCGGTGGGTGCCGCTGATCGGTGTCATCGCGGCGACGCCGTCGCGGAGGCTGACGTGCCGTTCCGGGGTGGCACCGACGAAGGTGCGGGTACCGGTGTGCACGACGAAGGTCCAGTAGGCGCCGTTCTCCCGGGTGAGCAGGCGACGGAAGAGCGTGAGGGCACTGCGCGTCGAGTAGTCGGTGACACTGGCGACGAACGAACGCTTGATGACGAAGTTGGACCCCTCGCCCGTGCCGATCTCGTTGTCCAGGACCTCACGGACGATGTCCGCGTAGGAGTCGTCGTCGATGTCGAAGTGTCCGTCGGCCAGGGCGATCGGTTCGTCGGGGAGTACGTCCAGCACCTCGGACATGGTGACCAGCCCCTGGTGCGTCACCTCCATCGCGACCAGTGGGGAATCGTCCTCGGCCACGGCGAAACCCCGTTCCCCGATCTGCCGGTGCGGCACCAGGACCAGCGTCTCGTGACGGGCCCCGCCGGCCTGTCCGTCCTCCCCGGGCGAGGGGATGTCGGAGAGTCGTGCCGGGGTGTCGACGCGTCCCAGAAGGATGTCCACGTGGTCCGGGCCCAGGGTCTCGGGGCGGTGCAGCAGGGCGAAGGGACCCGGGTCGCGTCCCAGCACACGCTCCAGCAGGTCCGACGCGCTCATCGGAGAACCTCCTCGGTGGTGGTCACCACCGCGCAGCGCTCGGCCGCGTACGTGAGGGCCAGTCGGTGGTAGTCGGCGGAGAAGTCGCCGAGGGCGTCGGCGATCAGGAACGGCTGGATGTCGTTGGCGAACGCCTCGAGTGCCGTCGCCAGTACGCCGACATGGGCGTACACCCCGCAGACGATCAGCTGGTCACGCCCCTGGGTGCGCAACCGGTCGAGCAGGTCCGACCGGGCGAAGGCGCTGTAACGCCACTTGGTCAGTACCTGGTCCGTCGGGCCGGGTGTGAGTTCCTCGACGATCGTGCGGTCCTCAGGGGCGAGGCGCATTCCCGGCCCCCAGAAGTCCTTCAGCAGCCCTCGCTCCTCGTCCGTCATCCCGCCGGGTTGCGCGGTGTAGAGGACAGGGATCCCCAGGGCGGTGCACCGCTCGCGCAGGCCGGCGCAGTGGCGCACGAGCGGGTCTCGCACGGCCGGGGGGAACGGCTTCAGGAAGTACTGCTGCATGTCGTGCACGAGCAGGGCCGCGCGGCTCCGGTCGAGTCGCCACCGTGCCGTCGCGGGAGGCAGCTCGGTGGCCGTGGGCAAGGGGTAGGCGGATATCGGAGCTATGCCCGGCACGGCTCTCCCTCGGTTCGGTTCGTCGGCGAGTGCGGCTGCCAGGCCGACACCACCGATATCGCCTGGCGCGGGTTCAGCCGCGGGTCGCACAAGGACGTGTACTTGTCTCCGGCGTGGTCGACGGCCTCCGGGACGTCGGCGCATTCGGTGACGGCGTCAGGAGTGGTCTCCAGGTGGATCCCGCCCGGACACCCGCCGGCCGAGCGGACGGCCCGCTGGAACGCGGCGACCTCACGCATGAGGGTGGCCACGACGCGGGTCTTGCGTCCCTCCGCGTTGGTCACCGTGTTGCCGTGCATGGGGTCGACCAGCCAGATCACCGGATGGCCTGCCGCCCGAACGGCCCGGACCAGCGGCGGCAGCAGGTCTGCCGCGGCATCGGCGCCCATCCGCGTGATCAGTGTGAGCCGGCCCGGAGTCCTTCGCGGGTCGAGCCGGGCGCACAGTTCGAGCAGTTCGCCGGTCGTCACACTCGGACCGACCTTGCAGGCGACCGGATTCATCACAGCGGCCAGCAGAGCGACATGCGCTCCGTCGGGCTGCCGCGTCCGCTCCCCGATCCAGGGCCAATGGGTCGAGGTGAGCGCGAGCCGGCCGTCCCCTGCGGCTCGGACCATCGGGACCTCGTAGTCGAGCAGCAGAGCCTCGTGGCTGGTCCACACGCCGGGGTCGAGCCGGTGCTGCGGCGTCGGGCAGAGGTGGGACAGGACCTGCCGCGCGGCGCGATAGCCCGCCAGCAGGCGGCGAGGGTCGGGACGCCTGGCTTCGGGATCCGGCTCGGCGCCGTTCACCATGTGCCCCCGGTAGACCGGGAGTTCGACGCCCCCCACCGTCTCGGTGGTGGCCGACCGGGGTTTGGCGTACTGCCCTGCGATCCGGCCGACCTTGAGGACCGGCCGGTGCGTGAGCGCGCTCATGACGTGGGCGAGCTGATCGAGGAGATCCGTTCTGCGCTTCACGTCGACCGCGGTGCATTCCGCGAAGTCTTCGGCGCAGTCGCCCACCTGGATCACTTGTGAACGCCCGGCGGCGACGATGGCCAATCGCCGCCTGAGTCGACCGAGCGCTGCCGGATTCACGAGTGGGGGAAGTCCCGCCAGCACGTCCCGTACGCGCTCGACCTCCGACGTGTCCTCCCACGGAGGCTGCTGCCGCGCCGACGACGGTGAAATGCTGAACGATGCGGCATTCAAAGTGCTCCCCACTCCTCGACATACGACACACCGACACACCGCCACGAATGACGAATGACGAATCGTTTCTCATTCTTCGGCTGCTTCAATTCCGAAGAACCAGGCGACCGGATTCAGTGATGTGCGGTCCTGGACGTGGCCGGGTCCCCGTGGGGCGGGTACGGATTGTCCTGCACGTACAGCCAGGTTCCGTCCAGCTGCTCCTGGACCGTGTCGCAGAAATTGCCGGTGAAGCTCTCCCGGGTACCGTCCGCCGCGTCCTGCTCCAGGCTGTAGTCGCCCATGATGGCCGCCGTGCGCTCGCGCACCTTGGTGTCCCATGAGCGCCATCCGCCGGCTATGACGGTCTGACGGGGATTGACGGTGAGCACCGGGTTGGACTTGAACCACTCGATGTAAAACGCACGGATCGCCGCTCGCCCTCGGACGATGGATCCGTCCCAGTCGACGATCGCAGCCTCCGGTTCGTGGAGCGCGATGATCCCGTCGACGTCCTTGGCCACGATCCGCTCTCCGAGCAGCTTCAGCAGCTGCTCCGGCGACGTGGCCGCGGCCCTGACCCCTGCCTTCGTCCGTGATGCGGAGTCCGCGACGGCCCGCTTTGCCTCAGCCGCGCTCGACGCCTCGCCGGCCGTCGGCTCGGCCAGGATCATCCGAGGTCCGGCAATACTGCCGGCCGTCAGCACAACGGCCGCGGCGGCTATCGGAAGCGTGTGCTTGATCTTGCTCATCCAGTCTCCCCCTACCGGAGTCGGAAAACGCGCCATGACGACGCCCCCGTGGCGTCTGCCGCACCGGTCGGCCACCGCTTTCCGTCTCTCCCCCTTGGTGACAGTCATACAACAGTCCGGAACTCGCCCCTGTCAATGTTTTTGAATAAGCGGAATACGCGGTGGGCCGCATTCCGCATTCCGTCGACGCAAGTGGAACAACAGCGAAACGCCCGTCGCCTGCAGGTTGCACCAGCAGCGGAACCCTCGCCCCTCGTGCCACCCCACCCCGACACCCAGACCGTTAATTACCGAGCGTCAGGAGAAAACGCATCACAGGTCACCACAGAGTAAAGAAAGAGGAAAGCAAGGTTCCATGCCGCCCACCGATGGTTCAATACAAAATAAAAGCATCTCTCAATTCATTTCCAGCCACGGAATGGCTGGAAATGAATTCCTGTAGGCGTCGACGGTGGCCTCAGCCGGCTGCCAGGCCCTCCAGGGCCGTCACTGCGTCCGCCAGCCCGTGGGGGCGGGCCGTGCCCGGGGTGGGGCGGCCCGACCAGCCGGGGCCCAGGGTGAGGACCGAAGGACTGCGGCGGGCGCCTCGTACGCCCCATTCCATCGACGCCACATGCGCGGCCAGCGGGCGGCTCGCCGTCGTGCGGGACTGGGCCCACAGGCCCACCGCAGCCGGGCCCGTGCGGCGGACCGCCGCGATCAGGGACTCCACCGGGAGCGCGCCGCCGAACATCCGTACAGGGATGCCCCGTTCGGCCAGTGCCGCGGACAGGACCTCCAGGGCCAGGGTGTGGTTCTCGCCCGGCGCGCACGCCAGGACCACCGTCGCGCCCGGGCGGCCGGGGACCGTGTCCGGGGCGGCACGGCGGAGGGCGCCGGAGACGTGCCAGGAGAGGAAGTGCTCCACCTCCACGTACCGCTCCCCCGACGACTCCCACTTGCGCCCCACCGCCTGCAGCGTCGGCACGATCACCTCCGTCCAGGCGGCGACCAGGCCGTGCTCACGTATCGCGTCGAGCAGCAGTCGGTCCAGCGTCGCCGCGTCGAGGCGGAGGGCGGCGCGGGCGATGCCCTTGCACTCCTGGCGTGCGTCGCCCAGACGGAGGCCGCTCCCAGCGCGGGACGCGGGTGCGGGGCTCGATCGCGCGGAGGGCGCCGGACCGGTTTCCGGCGCCGGCGTCTCGCGGGCCAGCCGTGCCGCCTCCGCGGGCGGGATGCCCGTCGCCGTCAGCGCGCACATCCGCTCCAGGCGCGCCACGTCCTCCGGCGTCCAGCGGCGGTGCCGGCCGCCGGTGTGACGGTCGGGGCCGAGTCCGTAGCGGTGGTCCCAGGTGCGGACCGTGGTGGGCGCCACGCCCAGGCGGCGCGCCACCTCGCCGGTCGTCAGACCGACACCGGGTGCGTCGTCCTCGATGCGCTCGCTCATACCTCCACCGTACCCCTTACGACGCACAAACGACGCATGTTGTCTGCGTCGATTCGTCGGTTCGACACTGGGGTCCAGTCCCGCAGTGAGCGGTACTCCTTCGAAAGGGATGGTCCCCATGCGCTCCCGTTTCCCCGTCGCCATCGCCGCCTCCACCGGCGCCTGCGCCCTCGCGCTCGGTGTCGCCGCGCCCGCCATGGCCGCCCCCTCCGCCGAGCAGGAGACGGCGATGGTCTCCGTCGTCCACGGCATCCCCGGCATGACGGTCGACGTGTACGCCAACGGCGACGAACTGCTCGCCGGCTTCGAGCCCGGCACGGTGACCGAGCCGCAGTCCCTCACGGCCGGCTCGTACGACATCCAGATCTTCGAGGCGGGCCAGGGCCCCGACGGCAAGCCCGCCCTGGAGAAGACCGTCGAGGTCGGTGAAGGCGACGCCGCTACGATCGCCGCCCATCTCAGCGCCGACGGCAAGCCGCAGCTGACCGCGTTCGCCGACGACGTCTCCAAGGTCGACGCGGGCAAGGGCCGGCTCACCGTACGCCACATCGCGGCCGCGCCCGCCGTGGACGTACGCGCCGGCGGTCAGCCCGTCTTCACCGGCCTGACCAACCCGAACGAGGACTCCGCCGTGGTCGACGCGGGCACCGTCGACGCCGACGTGGTCCTCGCCGGCACCGACACCGTGGCCATCGGCCCCGCCGAGGTGAACGTGGCGGAGGGCGCCGGCACCGTCGTCTACGCCTGGGGCAGCGCCGAGGGCAAGAACCTCGCCCTGGCCACGCAGAAGTTCAGCGGCATGGACTCCATGCCGAAGGGCGTCCACGCGGGCGGCGGCGGCGCCGCCGTCTCCGCCAACTCCACGACATGGACGCCGGGTTGGGCCGCCGCCGGCGGTGCGGTCGCCGTGGCCGGCGTGCTGGCCGCCCGTCGCTTCGCCGGCAAGCGTGGCTGACACCTCGCGGCGGCGCGGGGGACCCGCCGTGACGGTCGCCGTTCTGGTGGCCGTCACGGCGGTGGTCCTCGGTGTGCTGGGGTGGGCGCGGGGGCCACAGCGGGCCGGCTCCCCCTCCGACTTCGGTGCCGCACCGTCGGCGACGGCTGCCGGTGACGCCGGTCGGCCGTCCGGCACCGCGCCGCCGCCCTCCGCGGCCGAGCCGGCGGCCGTACGGCAGGCCGTGCCCGCGCGTGTCCTCGTGCCCGGTGTCGGGCTCGACGCCCGGGTCGAGGGGGTCGGCGTGACGCCGCGCGGGGACATGACCGTGCCGGACGATCCGGCCGTGGCCGGCTGGTACCGGTACGGGCCGCCCCCGGCAGCCCCGAGGGGTCGGCCGTGCTGGTGGGGCACCTCGACGGCGAGACCGGTGACCTGGGTGAGTTCGCCGCGCTCAGGGACGTGCGGGCCGGGGACACCGTGGAGGTACGGCGGGACGGCGCAGAACCCGTCCTCCACCGCGTCACCGCGCGCTCCACCGTCCCGAAGGACGAGCTGCCGGCGTCCGCCTTCCGCCGTACCGGGCCGCCGGTGCTCACGCTCATCACCTGCGCGCCGCCGTTCCAGCCGGAGCGAGGCGGTTACACCGCCAACCTCGTCGTGACGGCGGAGCCGGTGGATGACCCACAGGCCCCCTGAGCTTCCCGACTCACCTGATCGTGTGTGTCGTTGTCCGTTCGTTCGGCGCCATTTCGAACAGGGCGCGGGCAAACGGGTGTTCCCTGGCGCAAGTATTCGATCATCACGAGTCATCCACGAAAACCCCCGTACTCCGACACACCCTGCCCGCCTAACGTTCCAGCGCGGCCAGGGCGGAAGGGCTGTCCGAGGGCGAGCTTCCCCCCGAGGCCGCCGCAACGACATATCGACTGAGAGGGAGACGCCCGTGGCAAGTGTGGAAGTGTCGCTGAAGGACATCATGACCAGCGTCGAGGGGGCCCTTGGTGCGGCCGTCGTCGACTACTCGAGCGGCATGGCGCTGGGCACGCTGGGCGGAGGGAAGGACCTGGACCTGACCGTCGCGGCGGCCGGCAACACCGACGTGATCCGCGCCAAGGTGCGCACGATGGAACTGCTGGGTCTCACCGGGCAGATCGAGGACATCCTCATCACCCTGGAGTCCCAGTACCACCTGATCCGGCTGGTCACCGGCCGCAGCGGCAACGGCCTGTTCCTGTACCTCGTGCTGGACAAGTCCCGTTCGAACCTGGCGATGGCCCGCCACCAGCTCAAGCGGGTCGAGGAACAGCTCGAAGTGTGAGCCGCCCCGGGGCCCGGCCGACGCGCGCCCACGATGTGAAGACTTCTTCAAGTCGCCACATGAACATGGTCCCAAGCCGTGGGCGGGTGCCGGGCCGAGCCAGAAGGATCGGCGGCGAAGAACGGCACGCTGTGGGCGGCGCCCGTCGAGGGGCGCCGCCGCACAGCGGAGAACATCCCCGACGCGGCAGGGAGCGCGCACCCATGCAAGTCCCCCTCTACCAGGCCAAGGCCGAGTTCTTCCGGATGCTGGGGCATCCGGTGCGCATCCGGGTGCTGGAGCTGTTGCAGCACGGGCCGGTGCCGGTGCGGGACCTGCTCGCCGACATCGACATCGAACCGTCCAGCCTCTCCCAGCAGCTGGCGGTACTACGCCGGTCCGGCATCGTCGTCTCCATACGTGAGGGCTCCACGGTGACGTACGCCCTCGCCGGCGGCGACGTCGCCGAACTGCTCCGCGCGGCCAGGCGGATCCTCACGGAACTGCTGGCCGGGCAGAGCGAACTCCTCGCGGAGCTGCGGCAGGTGGACGTGCCGGTGCCGTCGGCGCCCGGGGGCGGGGAGGAGTAGGGCGTCCTCCTCGCGGAGCTGCGGCAGGTGGACGTGCCGGTGCCGTCGGCGCCCGGGGGCGGGGAGGAGTAGGGGGTCCCGCCGATGGAGCGGCTCAGTCGTGTGCCGTGGGGAGCGGACGCGCCCGGCCCTGGCGGGGAGGCGCAGGACCTGGTGGTGCCGCTGCGGCTGGCGACCGAGTGCGAGCTCTCGCTGCTGTACACGACGACCGTCTTCGGGTCGCCCCGGGACGTCACGCTCGACGAGATCGCCATCGAGACGTTCTTCCCGGCGGACCGGCGCACGGCCGAGCTGATGCGGGGGCCGGCCGGCTGAGCGCGGTCGTCACCATTCCCGGATGCGCCACCACCACCAGCGGCCCGCCGTCCACTCGCTCGCCCAACCCGGGTCCGGAAGCGTACGCCGCTCGAACTCGGCGTCGATCCGTTCCACCAGGCGGCCCAGGTCGGTTCTGGCCCCTTCCGGGAGGTGCCGCAGGGCCACTTCCAGGTCGTCCCTGCCGTCCTCGACCTCGATGCCGGGGCTCTCGTACGGGCCCGTCAGACAGCGTCCCGGCTGCTTGAAAGCCCACTCGAACCGGCTGAGCGCGTTGGCGACGGCATCCGGCCACAGGTGCTCGGCCTCGACACGTCGCACCGCTGCCCGGGTCCTGGCGGAGACGCCCGGAATCCGGCGAACAGGCATGTGCTCGGGTGGCCGCCACCGCTCGGCGCGGACGGCCCCAGGACGCCTACGCGGCATCGCCCTTTCGGATCAGGATCATCTCGGCATACTGCCACGGTTCCTGGGCCGCCGACGAACGTGTTTGAGGCCAGGCGCCCGCCATCAGGCGTCGCCGAGGGTGTCCAGGCCGGTCAGCGCGCCGACCGGGTCGGGGTCGGGGGTGCCGCGTGGCCACCAGTCGTCCTGGTCCGGCTCCGACTCGTACGCGTACCAGAGGTTGTCGCGGCCCAGGCGGAGCTGGACGTGGCCCCTGGGGTGGGTGAGGCGGTTGCGCCACGGGCGGAACGCGGGGAGGTCCGCCGCGAGCAGCAGCGGGCGGGCGCGGTCGAAGCGGCCGGCCGGCGGGTCCCACGGCTCCTCCAGCACGGCCAGTCCGGTCGGGCCGCCCTGCCGCCACGCGGCGACCGCGCGCGCCAGGTCGCCGGGCGTACGGCCGGCCGCCCGCGCGAGCGACGCGTACAGCTCGCGGCTGCCCGCGGTCAGGCCCGAGCCGGGGCGGGCGGCGGCCAGGCGCACCGCGTCGTGCCAGAGGGAGAGCGGGCCGACCGGGTCGCGGCCCGTGGTGAGCAGGGCGTGCGCGCGGGCCGCCGCGTCGGTGGCGAGCTGGTCCAGTGCGAGGGGGTCCGGGCCGCCGGGGGACGCCGGGTAGACGGGCGGCTGTTCCGGGTGTTGCGGAGGGGGCAACGGGGCGGGCAGCGGCGGGAGTTCGGGGCCTCGGCGGGACACGGCGTCGGTGGCGCGTACGCCCGGCAGCGGCTCCGGTTCCCGTCCCTGGGCCGCCCGTGCGGCGCGGGCCGCGCTGAGGCGGGACAGCGCGTCGATCACCTCGCGCTCGCCGCGCCCGCGCAGGAGAAGCAGCACGAACGGGTCGGCGTCCAGCAGGCGGGCCGTCTGGTAGCAGAGCGCCGCCGCGTGCTTGCACGGGTGACCCGAGTCGGGACAACTGCAGCGGGGGGCGAGGTCACCGGGGCCGGGGAGGAGGGGGACGCCGCAGTCGGCGAGGGACTGCGGCATCTCCTTGTCCAGCAGGGCAGCGATGTGACCCGGTCGGTCGGCCGCGGCGTCCAGGAAACGGTCCCAGTCGGCGTCGTCGAACGTCCGCAGGCGTACCTGTACGCGGTAGGGGCGGGGGCGGCTGCCCTGCACGTACGCCAGGACCAGTCCCGGCGTGACGGTGATGGCGTCCACGTGCCCCTGCTCTGCGTAGCCGCGTCCGCGGGCGAGGCGGGCGGGGTCCAGCGCGCCGTCCTCCAACGCGGTGACCCATGCCCTCCCCCACCAGGTCTCGGCGAAGGGTTCGCCGTCACCGGAGGGGCGGGGAGGGAACGGGGGGAAGGTCCGGCGGTGGTCGCTGTCCCGGGCGGGGGCGGCCATGGAACGGGGGTGCGCCGCCGGGGTGGCGGGGGCCTCCCGGCGGGGGGGAGGGGCCGGCTCCCGTCCCACGCGGGCGGAGGCGAAGGTCGGTCCGCGACCGTGTGCGGCGGCCGGTGCCTCATCCGTGGCACCAGCCTGCTCGGCATCGGTGTCGGTGGGGGAAACCCCCGTCGCACCGGGAGTGGTGGTCGGCTCGTCCGAGGCGAGGGCGCCCAGCGGCTCGGCGTCGGGGCCGCGCCTCGTGGCGTCCGTGGTGGTGGGACACGCCTCGGCGTCGGGCATCGGGTCGTCCGCCATGTCGGGCATGCGGAACGCGTCGGCGAGGGTTTCCCGGATCTCGCGCGCGCGGCGGTCTGCGGCGCGGTCACCCCGCGTGGTGCGGGGAATGCGCGGGGCCGGATCACGACGGGGACGCTTCGCTGCTTCCACCTGTTCGCGGGCGAGGGCCCGCGCCCGTTCCTCACGGGCGGCGCGCAACGCCTCCCGGGCGATGTCGCCGGGGCGGGAGGACGGGGGCGAGTCGGTGGTGTCGGTCGAGCCGGGCGCCTCGGGCCCGTCGAGAGCCTGGTCGTCGGAGCCGGGCGCAGCCGGAGCGGGGGTGGGCGGTTCCTCGTCGGCAGGATGCGCCGCGCTCGGTGCGCCGCTCACGGCGGCCGGGGGAATTGCCTCACCCTCCGCGTCCCGGGAAGGCGCCCCCTCGCCGCTCGCGGACGGCGCATGCTCCACGTGCGGCCCGGCGACCGCCTCCGAGGGCGCCCGCACCTCACCGGTTTCCCAGCCGGCCGCCACTCCGCGCCGCGCCCGCCGCGCACGGTGCAATGCCTCCCGCGCCGCGTCGGACGGACGGGGAGCCCGACCAGCCGGAGTCGACGCACCGACCCGAGCGGACCCCTCCCCCGCAGCCGCCGCACGACGCAGCGCCTGGCGCGCCGCGTCCGCCGAACGGGACTCCCGGCCGGCCGCAACTGCCGAAGCGTCCTCCTCAGCCCCCGCCCCCACAACCGCCGCACCGCCCAACGCGTCCCGCACCGCGTCCGCCGGACGAGACTCCCGGCCGGCCGCAGCCACCACACGGCGCACCGCCTCGCGCGCCGCATCACCCGGCGACGCCGGCGACGCCGAGCCAAGCTCCGCGGCCTCCGCGACCGAAGGAGTCCCCTCCTCCGGAGTCCTCGTGTCCCCGGACACCGCACCCGCCTCACGCGCCGCCCGCAGCGCCTCCCTCGCCTCCTCCGACGGTCGTGGCGTCATGTCGTCGTCCTCCGCAGGGACACCAGGTCGGACAGGTCGCGGTCGGACAGTTCCGTCAGGGCCGCCTCGCCCGAGCCGAGGATCGCGTCGGCGAGGGCCCGCTTGGACTGGAGCATCTCCGCGATGCGGTCCTCCACCGTGCCCTCGGTGACCAGGCGGTGGACCTGGACGGGCTGGGTCTGGCCGATGCGGTACGCGCGGTCGGTGGCCTGTTCCTCCACCGCCGGGTTCCACCAGCGGTCGAAGTGGACGACGTGTCCGGCGCGGGTGAGGTTGAGGCCCGTGCCCGCCGCCTTGAGGGACAGGACGAGCACCGGGACCGCGCCGGCCTGGAAGCGGTCCACCATCCGTTCCCGCTCGGGCACCGGCGTCCCGCCGTGCAGCAGGTCGACCGGCACCGCGCGCTCGGCGAGGTGGCGGGTGATCAGGCGGGCCATGCCGACGTACTGGGTGAAGACGAGGGCGGAGCCGTCCTCCGCGAGCACCGTGTCCAGCAGTTCGTCGAGGAGGGCGAGTTTCCCGGAGCGGGCGGCGAGGCTGTCGCCGGCCGGGGCGTGTTCCTCCTTCAGGTACAGCGCGGGATGGTCGCAGATCTGCTTGAGCGAGGTCAGCAGCTTCAGGACCAGGCCGCGGCGCCCCATCCCCTGCGCGGTCTCGATGGCGGTCATCGACTCCCGCACCACCGCCTCGTACAGCGCGCCCTGTTCGCGGGTGAGCGGCACCGGGTGGTCCGTCTCCGTCTTGGGCGGCAGCTCGGGAACGATGCCCGGGTCGGACTTCTTGCGGCGGAGCAGGAAGGGGCGGACCAGGCGGGCCAGCCGCTCGACCGCCTGGTCGTCCTCGCCGGTCTCGACCGCGCGCGCGTGCCGGGCACGGAAGGACTTGAGCGGGCCGAGGAGGCCGGGGGTGGTCCAGTCGAGGAGGGCCCACAGCTCGGAGAGGTTGTTCTCCACGGGCGTGCCGGTGAGGGCAACGCGCGCGGGGGCGGGGATGGTGCGCAGCGCCTTGGCCGTCGCCGAGTGCGGGTTCTTGACGTGCTGCGCCTCGTCGGCGACGACCATGCCCCACCGCTGTTCCGCCAGGGTGGGCGCGGCGGAGCGCATGGTGCCGTAGGTGGTGAGGACGAAGCCGCCGTCCAGGCCGTCGAGGGTGCGGTCGGGGCCGTGGAAGCGGCGTACGGGCACGCCGGGGGCGAACCGGGTGATCTCCCGCTGCCAGTTCCCGAGCAGGGAGGCGGGGCAGACCACCAGGGTGGGCTCGCGGCGGGCGCGCTTGAGGTGCAGCGCGACGAGCGTGATCGTCTTGCCGAGGCCCATGTCGTCGGCGAGGCAGCCGCCCAGGCCGAGGGAGGTCATGAGGTCCAGCCAGGCCAGGCCGCGCAGCTGGTAGTCGCGGAGGGTGGCGTCGAGGCCGGGCGGGGGGTCGGCGGGCCGCACGCCCGCGGTCAGGCGGTCGCGGAGGGCGGCCAGCGTGCCGACGGGCACCGCCTCCACCGTCTCGCCGTCGACCTCAGCCTCCCCGGTGAGGGCGACGGACAGCGCGTCGACGGGGTCGAGCAGGCCCAGGTCCCGCTTGCGTGCCTTGCGGACGAGGGCGGGGTCGACCAGCACCCACTGGTCGCGGAGCCGGACGATCGGACGGTGCGCCTCGGCCAGGGCGTCCATCTCGGCCTCGCTCAGCGGGTCGCCGCCGAGGGCGATCCGCCAGCCGAACCGCAGCAGGTCCTCGCTCTCGAAGAAGCCGGTGCCGTCGGTCGCCGAGCCGGGCGCGGAGCGGACCACGGCCGTGGCGGTGAGGTCCTGGGCGAGGTCGCGCGGCCAGTGCACGGCGACCCCGGCCGCCGCGAGCCGGGTGGCCGCCACGCCGAGGAGGTCGCTCAGCTCGTCCTCGGACAGGGCGAGCACGTCCGGCACGTCCTGGTCGGCGAGCCGGTCCAGCGGGGGCCAGACGCGGGCGGCGCGGCGCACCGCGAGGGCGGCGTCCACGCGCGCGCGGGGCCCGAAACCGTGGTCGGCCTCGCCGGACCAGAGGGCCGCCGCGTCGGCCACCAGGGTGGGGTCGGACAGGCTGTGGACCTGCACGATCGCCGCGCCCGCCCCCCGCGCGCCACTGCCGCCCGCGGTCCCGTCGGCGTCGAAGAGGTCGTGCGCGGAGAGGTCCAGGCGCAGCGAGATCCGTACGCCCGCGTCCATGCCTGCTGCGACCTCCGCGGCCCAGTCCCGGGCGTCGGGCAGCCGCTGGGGCCGCCGGGCGGCGAACGGCGGTCCGGAGGCGTAGGGCGCGGCGGGTGTGCGGGGCAGGGTGTCGGCGACGGCGTCGAGGAAGGCGCGGACCAGCGCCTCCGGCTGGGGCAGGCGCAGCGGGCCCGGCCCGGGCAGGGGCACCGCGTGGCCCTCGTACGGGAGGGATGCGGCCACCGCGCGCAGGTGGGTCACGTCGTCCGGTTCGAGCGGGCCGGCGCGCCAGGCGTCGTAGCCCTCGGTGGTGAGGCCGGGCAGCAGGCGGCCCCGGGCGGTGAGCCGCAGGGCGTGCAGGGCGGCGGCGCCCCAGCAGGCGGCGGCCGGGTGGGCCGCCGGGTCGTGCCGGGCGCTGACCAGCAGGGGCAGGGCCTCGTCCACGGGAAGGGACAGCGCGGGGACGGTACGGCGGCGCACACTCGCGCCGTGGGGGCGTACGACGGTGAGCTCCGTGCGCCGGGCGCGCCCGTCCCTCGCGGGCACGTCCTCGTCCTCCTCCGGGGGCAGGTCCGCGCCGTCGGGGTCGTAGAAGGCGATCCGTCCGTCGCGCGGGAGGGGTGCGGGCAGGAACACGGCAGGCAGCGACGAGACCGCGAACCCGTCGGCCGTCGAGACACTCATACGCCTTGTCACCTCCCCTCCCGTCCGTCGGACCAGTCGTCTTCGACTCTACGGGCGGGGTCCGACAATCGGCTCCGGCGGCCCAAGCAGGCGGGCAGGCTAGGGCACGGTGCGGGCCACGACGTACACGCGCGGGTAGCCGGGCTTGTCGTGGTTGACGACGACCTCGTGCGTGGGCGCCGGGTCCTCCTGCTTGTGCACCAGGCCGGACCAGGTGCCGGGGCCGTCGAAGGTCCAGCCGGTGACGTCGCGGTCGCGCTCACCGATCGTCAGGCGGTCCTTCTTCAGGTCCTTCTCCGACATGCCCATGCTGGTCAGGAACGCGGTCAGGCCCGCGTCGCTGGTCTCGAACTCGACGTAGAGGCGGCTGGTCTTCCAGTTGTTCGTCTCGTACGAGGCGACCCACCAGGCCGGGTGCGGCACGGGCACCTGGTAGATGCGGCGCTGGAGCTTGGAGGGCCAGCCCTCGGTGAGGCCGGTCGCCGAGTACTTCGCCTCCTTGTCCTTGCCGCTGGCCCGGCTCTGGTTGGCGGAGATCACCAGGTAGCCGGCGGGGACGCCGATGAGCAGGACGATGATCAGCAGGGTGAGGGCGCGGCGGCGGATCATGTGGCGCCGGTCCTCACCGGTGTGCGCCCCGCCCTGCCCCTCGGGGCGGCCGGGATCGTTCGTCAGCGGAGGAAGCTCGCCCGTCACAGCGACTCCGAGGTGGCCTTGCGGGCGGCCTGCGTGAACCGCTCGAACCGCTCGTACCGCTCGACGCGGCGGCGCTTGGCGCGGCGGAAGCGGCGGGCGACCAGGCGGGCCAGGTCGGCGGCGCCGACCATGCCGGCCTCGGGGCCGAGCTGGGCGCGCACGACGCGGGCCTCCGGGCGGTAGCCGCGCCCGGTGAGGTGCCGTTTGAAGGCGTCCCGGGCGGGGCCGATGAGCAGGTCGTCGGCCGCGGAGACGCCGCCGCCGACGACGAAGCAGGAGGGGTCGAGGGCGGCGGCCAGGTTGGCGATGCCGACGCCGAGCCACTGGCCGATGTCCTGGAGCAGTTCGATGCACATGGCGTCGCCCTCGCGCGCCAGCTCGGTGATCATCGGGCCGGTGATGTCGGCGATGTTGCCCTTGACGTGCTCGATGATCCCGTAGGCGACGGGGGAGTCGGCGGCGGCCAGCTCGCGGGCCTCGCGCACCAGGGCGTTGCCCGAGCTGTACTGCTCCCAGCAGCCGCGGTTGCCGCAGGGGCAGCGGTGTCCGCCGGGCACGACCTGCATATGGCCGAACTCGCCGGCGACGCCGTACTTGCCGCGCTTGACCTGGCCGTCCTCGAGGATGGCGCCGCCGATGCCGGTGCCGAGGGTGATCATGACGAGGTTGTCCTCGCCGCGTCCGGCGCCGAAGCGCCACTCGGCCCAGGCGGCGGAGTTCGCGTCGTTGTCCACGAGCACCGGGACGGCGAGACGGCCGGCGAGACGGTCGCGCAGGGGTTCGTTGCGCCAGGACAGGTGGGGGGCGAAGAGCACCCGGTTGCGGTCGGCGTCGACCCAGCCGGCCGCGCCGATGCCGACGGCGTGCACGTCGTGCCGGTCGGACAGGTCCAGGACGAGCTCGCAGATGGTGTCCTCGACGACCTTCGGGCTCTTGGACTTGTCCGGGGTCTCCGTGCGGAGCTTCTCCAGGATGTTCCCGTCGGCGTCCACGACGCCCGCCATCACTTTGGTGCCGCCGATGTCGATGCCCACGGTCGGCACCCGGGGCGCCGACAGGTGGGAGCGGCGCTCCCGCGTACCGACCGTTCTCAGGACGGTCGCGCGCCGGGAGCCGATGGGGGCGGTGAAGTCGCGGTAGGTGCTCATCGGGCCCGATTCTGCCGCACGGGTGCCCCGATCGCGGTACCGGGCAGGTGACGGGGTTCGTCGAATCCGGCACCGGAAGCGGGTGGACAAGGGGCGCGGGCGGGGCGGAGGCGGGCCCTCCGCCGTTCGCGTCCGCACCGGCCTGCGGGCTCCCACCGTACGCCTGTGGATCGCGTCACATTGTCCGGACAATGCGACGACCGAGCGGCCCGGAGGCGTCCCGGATCAGTTCCGTACGAGCAGCTGGAACTCGAAGGAGTACCGCGAGGGCCGGTAGGTGTGCGTGCCGTACTCGACCGCGCGGCCGGTGTCGTCGAAGGTGACCCGCTGCATGGTGAGCAGCGGGGCGCCGGGCTGTTCGCACAGCCGCTCGGCCTCGCCGGCGGTGGCGGCCCGCGCGCCGATGGTCTGGCGGGCGCTGTGCAGGGTGATCCCGGCGGCCCGCATCAGCCGGTACAGGCCGGTGGCCTCGAGCTGGCCGGTGTCCAGGTCGAGCAGGCCGGGCGGGATGTAGTTGCAGAGGTACGCGATGGGCTCGCCGTGCGCGGAGCGCAGCCGCTCGATGCGGTGCACCTCGCTCCCCTCGCTCACCCCGAGCGCGGCGGCGACCTCGGCGGACGCGGCGACCATGGTGTTGACCAGCACGGTGGTGGTGGGGCGCTGGCCCGCGGACTCCAGGTCGTCGTAGAGGCTGCTCAGCTCCAGCGGGCGTTTGACCTTGCTGTGGACGACCTGGGTGCCGACGCCGCGGCGGCGCACCAGCAGGCCCTTGTCGACCAGCGACTGGATGGCCTGGCGGACGGTCGGCCGGGACAGGCCGAGGCGCGCGGCCAGCTCGATCTCGTTGCCCAGCAGGGTGCCGGGGGTGAGGGTGCCGTGCTCGATGGCGGACTCCAGCTGCTGGGCCAGCTGGAAGTACAACGGCACGGGGGAGCCGCGGTCCACGCTCAGCTCCAGCTGCACGGTCGGGTCCACTTCAGGTTTCGGCACGGAGCGAGCGTATCCGCGTGGGCTGTTGACGGGAAGTCGTGTAGTTCGGTTGTCCGGACATACGCATTGACAGGGAGCGGCGCGAGCCCCACTTTGTTTCCATGCGCATCGGGGTCATCGGTACGGGCCGTATCGGCACCATTCACGCCCACACACTCAGCAGGCATCGCGAGGTGGGGTCACTCATTCTCACGGACGTCGATCCGGCGCGGGCCCACGCCCTCGCCCACCGGCTC
This sequence comes from Streptomyces sp. P9-2, assembly GCF_051903975.1. Lineage (NCBI taxonomy): Bacteria > Bacillati > Actinomycetota > Actinomycetes > Kitasatosporales > Streptomycetaceae > Streptomyces > Streptomyces sp. P9-2. Next base: position 5,594,814 of record NZ_CP192633.1, on the reverse strand, counting down.
GGCGAGACGGCGGCGCCCGGGGTGGACGAGATCTACACCTGGGGGGTCGACGCGGTGGTGATCACCACGGCCACCTCCGCCCACGCGGACCTGATCGCGCGGGCGGCGCGCGCGGGTCTGCCGGTCTTCTGCGAGAAGCCCATCGCCCTGGACATCGAGGGCACGTTACAGGCGATCACGGAGGTGGAGACCGCCGGGACGGTGCTGCAGATGGGCTTCCAGCGGCGGTTCGACCGGGGCTACACGGGCGCCCGCGAGGCGGTACGGACGGGCAGGCTGGGGCGGCTGCACACGGTACGGGCGATGACCAGCGAGGCGGAGCCGCCGGACCCCTCCCATCTGGAGCAGTCGGGCGGGCTGTACCGGGACACGCTCATCCACGACTTCGACATCCTGCGCTGGGTGACCGGCCGGGAGGTCGTCGACGTGTACGCCACCGGGTCGGACGCGGGGCCGCTGATGTTCCGCGAGGCGGGCGACGTCGACACGGGCGCGGTGCTGCTCACCCTCGACGACGGCACCCTCGCCACGGTCACCGGGACCCGGATGAACGGCGCGGGCTACGACGTGCGCATGGAACTGGCCGGGGAGCGCGACCAGATCGTCGTCGGCCTCGACGACCGTACGCCCATCGCGTCCACCGAGCCGACGGGGCCACCCGCGGCGGACAAGCCGTGGACCGGCTTCCTGGAGCGGTTCGGGCCCGCCTACGAGGCCGAACTGGTCGCGTTCGTCGAGGTGGTCCGGGGTGAGCGGGCCAACCCGTGCGACGGCCGAGAGGCGCTGCGGGCGCTGCTGATCGCGGAGGCGTGCGAGAGATCCCGGCGGGAGCGCAGACCTGTGCGGCCCGCGGAGCTGTTGAGCAGTGCGCAGGAGGCGCTGACGTGAGACGTGGGGGTGTCGGTGACACCCCCTTCTTCATGGCTTCATGACGTGCGGGGTGTCACCGGGAGGACCGTTCCCTGCGCCACCGCGCACAGGGTTTCCCCGGCGTCGTCCGCGACCGTGAGCAGGTCGCAGCGGGTGACCGCCTGGCGTCGGCCCGCGTGGACGACGGTCGCGCGGGCGCGGAGGGTGCGGCCGGTGGCCGGACGCAGGTACTGGATGGAGAAGCCGCCGGTCAGCACCGACGGGCCGAGGACCGCGCCGGCCGCGAAGGTGAGGGCGTTGTCGGCGGCGTAGGCGAGGACGCCGCCGTGCAGGAAGCCGTTCTGCTGGTGCAGGTCCTCGCGGACGTCGAGTTCCAGGGTCGCCCCGCCGTCGCCGAACGCGGTGATGCGGGCGCCGAGGAGTCTGCTGAAGGGCTGGGCGTCCAGCAGGTGTTGTGCGGCGGCGAGGTCGAGTGCGGGCGTGGGCTCGGGCTGCTCGGTGGACGTCACGGGGTGTCGGTCTCCTCCAGCAGGCCCGCGTCATGGGCGAGCAGCGCGATCTGGACACGGTTGTTGAGGTCGAGCTTGGCCAGGATGCGGGAGACGTGCGTCTTGACGGTGGCCACGCTCATGTACAGCTCGGCGGCGATCTCCGCGTTGGCGAGACCCCTGCCGACGGCCACGGCGACCTCGCGTTCGCGGTCGTTGAGGGCGGCGACGCGGTCGCGGGCGCGGGCGCGGCGGGTGTCGCCCGGGCCCGGGTCGCCGGCGGCGTGGGCCATCAACTGCCGGGTGACGGCGGGCGACAGCACCGGGTCGCCGGCCGCGACGCGCCGGACCGCGGCGACGATCTCGGCGGGCGGGGTGTCCTTCAGCACGAAGCCGGCGGCGCCGGCGCGGAGGGCGCGCAGGACCTGGTCGTCGGCGTGGAAGGTGGTGAGCACGACGACCTGCGGGGCGTCGGCGCGGGCGCGGAGCGCCTCGGTGGCGGCGAGGCCGTCGACGGTGGGCATGCGGATGTCCATGAGGACGACGTCGGGGTGGGTGCGGTCGACGAGTGCGGTGACTTCGGCTCCGTCGGCGGCCTCTCCGACGATCTCGATGTCGTCGGCGCCGCCGAGCATGAAGGAGAGGCCGGCGCGGACGAGGGGGTCGTCGTCCACGAGGAGCACGCGGATTCTTGTCATGGGGGGTACGTAATCATGCACCGGGGGTGGTGTGTGCGGGTCGGGGGTGTCTGCGCAACTCGGCGCCTGCGAGCGCCCCAAGGGGGCGCGGGGAACTGCGCGGCCGGCCCCCGACGACCCGCACCCGGCATACGACGACGCGAGGCACCCCGTGAGCCGCAGGCACGGAAGTGCAGCCGAGGTCCGCGCAAAGGTGCTGTCCGCGATCGCCGCGAGGCTCATCGCCACGGCAGCCGTGCGCTCACCTCGAAGCCGCCCTCCGGGGTCCGGCCGTGTTCCAGGGAACCCCCCGCCAGCGTCGCTCGCTCTCTCAGGCCGATCAGGCCCTGGCCCGCGCCCGGAACCGGGGGGACGTCCCCCTCAGGGGGCGGGTTGCGCACCCGCACGGTGAGGTCCTCGCCCGGGCCGCCGGCCACCGAGACCGTGACCTCCGCGCCGGGAGCGTGTTTGCGCGCGTTCGTCAGGGCCTCCTGCACGATGCGGTAGGCGGTGCGGCCGACGGAGGCCGGGACGGAGGCGGCGTCGGTGACCCGCTGGTCCAGGGTGACCTTCATCCCCGCCTGGCGGGACTCGGCGACCAGGGTGTCGAGCGCCGCCAGCGTCGGCTGCGGACGCCCCGCGTCCTCGCTGTCTCCGGCCCGCAGCACCCCGATGATCTCCCGCAGGTCCTGGAGGGCCTCATGCGCGCTCTCCCGGATCACGCCCGCCGCCCGCGCGATCTCGTCACGCGGGGCGTCGGGACGGAACTCCAGCGCGCCCGCGTGCACGCTGAGCAGCGTCAGCCGGTGCGCGAGCACGTCGTGCATCTCCCGCGCGATGGCCTCGCGGGCGAGCCGCTGCGCCTGTTCGGCCCGCAGCCGCGCCTCCGTCTCGGCGCGCCGGGCCCGGTCCCGCAGGCTGAGCATGAGCTGCCGCTTGGACCGTACGAACATGCCCCAGCCGACCGTGGCGACGGTCAGCACGAGGAGGAGAACGACGGCGGCGGCGTACGGCAGGTCGGGGTCGGGACGCCACCAGAAGTACAGCGGCACGAGTGCGAGCTGCGCGCCGGCCACCCAGGCCACGTACCGCAACGGCCGGTGCACGGCGAGCGTGAACAGGGCGATGATCGCGACCCCGCCGGAGGTCTCGGAGAGGAAGCCGACCGGCACCATCGCCGCGGCCAGGCCGAACGGCCGGCGGCGGCGCAGCCAGACCGCCGCGCAGGACAGCGCGCCGAGCACCTGGTCGAGGACGGCGACGGCGTGCGGGAGCTCGGTGTTGTCCCGCAGTGCCTCGGCGCCGACCAGTCCGATCAGGACGGCGAGCAGGAAGCAGGAGAAGTCGACGACCCAGTCGCGGGCGGTACGCCGGGGGCGGCGGCCGGAGGGGCTCGCGTCGGGGTCGAGCTCGTGGATGAGGGCGGACGGGAAGAACCACCTGGGCCCCGTGTACACCGGGGCGGTCCGCGCCGCCTTGTCATCAGTCACAGTCGACAAATCTATGCAGTGGGCGCCCGGTGCGGCCCCTCGCGGGCGGAATCGTCGACCGAAGTCGCGGGGCCTCAGACTTTCGGCGTCCCGGCGGAGAAGAGCGGTGCACTTCGGTCGGGAAGGCCTCGCCCCGCGGCCGATGTGGGTGGGGGGTCCGCGGGGCGAGAGTCGGTGGCATGAGACGACTGCTGGAAGTGCTGGGGTTCGTGGCCGTGCTGCAGGGCGTGGCCGGTCTGGTGACGGAGTTCACCGACTGGCACTGGGGCCTCGTGCGGCGGGCCGGGTTCCTCGACGGCTACGAGATCTACGCGAGCGTCGCCCTGGTGGTGCTGGGCGTCGCCCTGTTCGCCGTCGCGGAGACGCGCAAGCCCGGCTGACCCGCCGCCCCTGCCACGAACCGGCCCGTCAGCAGGAGTGGTCGACGAGGTCGAACGAGGCGTAGTGGTCGGCGGTGTAGTAGTCCTCCTGGTACTCCTCACCGGTCACGATCCGGCGCGCGCCACGGGTGGGGGAACCGGGCGTGATCACCGTGTACTCGTGGTAGTAGCCGGTCTCCTGGTCGGGGAGGATGCCCTCCCGGTTCTGGAAGACCGTGCCGTCCTGCTCGAACGGGAACGGGCCGCCCTGTTCGATCAGGTCGAGGGTGTCGTGCGCCTCGGACGGCAGGTCGCTGTAGCAGATGTCGCCGACCGCCTGAATCGACCGCGCGGCGACGGGGAGGGCGGGTGCGGCGTGCGCCGCCGGGGCGGAGAGAGCACCGCCGCCGCCCAGCAGAAGGACGGACAGAAGGGCTGCTGCGGCCCCGGACCGGGCCGCTCGTGGGGGGAATCGCATACCCCATGATGACGCGCGTAGACCCTGGCATGTCAATGTCAAGTACATGGATTTTTCGGTACGGTCCGATGAGTTTCCCGTGATGTAACACAAGGGCACGCCCGGGCGGTTGACGGCGCGGCAGGTCGACGTCCGATCGCCGCCAGCACCCCGCCGTCCCGGCGACTGGGATGGGCCCATGACCACTGACACCACGGAGAAGACCCTGCTCGGCCGGACGGCGCTGGTGACCGGCGGCAGCCGCGGCATCGGCGCCGCGACGGCGCTGCGGCTCGCCCGGGAGGGCGCGGACGTCGCGGTGACGTACGTGGAGGGCACGCGGCCTGACCGGGCCGTGGCCCTGGGTGCCCGCCCCTCCGCGAGCAGGCACCCGTACGGGCCTCAGCCCCCGAGTTCCTGCCTCCGCGCCTCCAGCGTCGCCGCCCCCTGGTCCGTCAGGGAGCCGAAGAGCCGGAGGCGGGAGATGCCGCCGTCGGGGTGGATGTCCACGCGCGCGTGGGTGCCGACCGCCGGGTCCGGGAGGAGGAAGCGGTGGTTGGTGTCGGGCTGGAGGCGGGTGCGGGGCAGGATCTCCCGCCAGTCGCCGTCCTCGTCGTCCCGTACGGACACCGATGCCCAGCCGGCGGCGTTGCCCTTGAGGCAGGCGGTGTCGATCTCCAGGGCGCGGATCTGGGCCTGGGCGACCAGGCGGTACGTGATCCAGTCGTGGCCGTGGTCGCGGCGGCGCCGGGTCTCCCAGCCGTCGTCCATCTTCTGGGAGCGTCCGGGCCGGATGGTGTTGGCCGCGGGCGAGTAGAAGCGGTCGGAGGCGTCCTCGACGCGGCCGCCGTTCTCCAGGGCGACGACGTCGAAGGTACCGAGCGCGGTGAGCCACGCCAGGTCCGGGACGACCTCGCCGTACACGCGCAGGCGGGCGATGCCGCCGTCGGGGTGCTGGTTGAGGCGCAGGTGGGTGATGCGCTGTTCGGCGGTGACGGCGAAGCCGTTGGCCGCGTGGCCGCCGATGCGGGTGCGGGGCACCAGCGTCGTCCACTTCACGTCGTCGGAGAGCAGTTCCCCGGGCGAGGGGGAGCCGTCGACGGCGGTGCCCTCGACCGAGACCGCCTGCGGGTAGTTGCCGCGGAAGTGGGCGGTGTCGACGACGATGCCGCGGACGACGCCGGGCGTGCCGAGGCGGATCAGCGCCCAGTCGTGGTCGTCGTCGGCCGGCCAGGGGTGGCCGGCGGAGCCGCCGCGCCGCCGCCGGGTCTCCCAGCCGTCCATGATCTTGCCCTTGTGGCCGAAGCGTTCGGGGTCGAAGACGGGGCGGCCGGGCAGCAGGAGGTTCTCGCGCTCGGCGAAGAACTCGTCGTTGGCGGCGATGACACCGGCGCCGAGCCGGCGGTCGGCGAGGTCGGCGAGGTGTGTGAAGGGGAAGTCGGCGGTGCGGTAGTCCGCGTACGGGTCGCCGCCGCCGTAGGGGCTTGCGTCGCCGGTGAAGGTCTCGATCGCCGTCACGGTGATGTGGTCCTGCCTTTCGGGTGTCGTGTCGGGGGCCGGCTTTCGGGTGTCGAGTCAGGGGCCGGCTTTCGGGTGTCGAGTCAGGGGCCGGGTGAGCAGGCGGCCCTTCGGTGCGGTGAACTCCCCGTCGGCCAGGACGCGTTCGCCGCGCAGCCAGGTGGACCTGACGACGCCGTGCAGGGTGCGTCCGGCGTAGGCGGTCACGCGGTTGCGGTGCTGGAGGGCGGCCGGGTCGACGGTGAAGGTCTCGTCCGGGGCGAGGACGGCGAAGTCGGCGTCATGACCGGGCGCGATGGCGCCCTTGCGTGCGTCGAGGCCGGCCAGCCGGGCCGTGCGCGTGGACGTCCAGCGGACCACGTCCTCCAGGGTGTGGCCGCGCCCGCGGGCCTCGGTCCAGACGGCGGGGAGGCTGAGCTGGAGTCCGGAGATGCCGCCCCAGGCGGTCGCGAAGTCGTCCGTCTTGAGGTCGGCGGTGGACGGGGAGTGGTCGGTGACGACGCAGTCGATGGTGCCGTCGGCCAGGGCCTGCCAGAGCAGGTCCTGGTTGGCGGCCTCGCGGATGGGCGGGCAGCACTTGAACTCGCTGGCGCCGTCGGGGACTTCCTCCGCGGCGAGGGTGAGGTAGTGGGGGCAGGTCTCGACGGTGACGCGGACGCCGTCCGCCTTGGCCTCCGCGATGAGGGGCAGCGCGTCGGCGGAGGAGAGGTGGAGGACGTGCACACGGGCGTCGAACCGCCGGGCCTGTTCGAGGAGTCGCGCGATGGCCGTGTCCTCGGCGCGGCGGGGGCGGGAGGCGAGGAAGTCGGCGTAGCGGGGGCCGCCGCGCCGGGGGGCGCCGTCGAGCTGCCCCGGGTCCTCGGCGTGCACGATCAGCAGACCGTCGAAGGACGCGATCTCGCGCAGGGCGCCGGCGAGTTGGCCGTCGTCGAGGTGGGGGAACTCGTCGACGCCGGACGGTGACAGGAACGCCTTGAAGCCGAAGACCCCCGCCTCGTGCAGCGGGCGCAGGTCGGCCGTGTTGTCGGGGAGGGCGCCGCCCCAGAAGCCGACGTCGACGTGCGCCTTGTCGGCGGCGGTCTTCCGCTTGACGCGCAGATGGTCGACCGTCGTGGTCGGCGGGAGGGAGTTCAGCGGCATGTCGATCAGCGTGGTGATGCCGCCGGCGGCGGCCGCGCGGGTGGCGGTCCAGAAGCCCTCCCACTCGGTGCGGCCGGGGTCGTTGACGTGCACGTGGGTGTCGACCAGGCCGGGCAGCAGGACGTCGTCACCCAGGTCCTCCAGGCGGGCGCCGGCGGGGACGGGCACGTCGTGCGGCAGGACGGCCGTGACGGTGCCGCCGGCCACGGCGACGGACGCGGCGCGCGTCCCCTCGGGGGTGATGACGCGGGTCGAGCGCAGCACCAGTTCGACGTCGGGCACCCGGAGCCTCCTGCAGGTCCGCCGGAAAATTCAACGTTCTGTTGAAGGAGTGTTGCCGTCGGGACTCCACCGCGTCAAGGGTGCTCCTGCCGCCGCGGCGGCGCGACCGTCACCCCTGGACGTTTCCACAAAGCGGAATTAGACTTCCGTCACACAGAACGTAGCTCCGTACGAGCGGGCCGCCGACCGGCCGCCGGGTAGGCTTCTGAGCTCCTGCCAGCCCCGAAAGGAACGCGCCGTGCCGACGTCCAGCGCCAGCACCACCGACTCCGCCCGGCCCGCCGCCAGTGGCGGCGTGCAGTCCCTCGAGCGCGCCTTCGACCTGCTGGAGCGGATGGCGGACGCGGGCGGCGAGGTCGGCCTGAGCGAGCTGTCCGCCAGCAGCGGCCTGCCCCTGCCGACGATCCACCGCCTGATGCGCACGCTGGTGGCCTGCGGTTACGTACGCCAGCAGCCCAACCGGCGGTACGCGCTCGGCCCGCGCCTGATCCGCCTCGGCGAGTCGGCGTCCCGGCTGCTGGGCACCTGGGCGCGGCCGTATCTGGCGCGGCTGGTGGAGGAGACCGGCGAGACGGCGAACATGGCCCTGCTGGACGGGGACGAGATCGTGTACGTGGCGCAGGTGCCGTCGAAGCACTCGATGCGGATGTTCACCGAGGTGGGGCGCCGCGTGCTGCCGCACTCCACGGGTGTGGGCAAGGCGCTGCTGGCCGGGTTCCCGCCGGAGGAGGTGCGCGCGCTGCTGGGCCGCACGGGCATGCCGGCGGCCACGGAGAAGACCATCACCACGCCCGAGGGCTTCCTCGCCGCGCTGGAGGAGGTGCGCCGGCAGGGGTACGCCATCGACGACAACGAGCAGGAGATCGGCGTGCGCTGCCTCGCGGTGCCGGTGCCGGACGCGCCGACGGCGGCCGCCATCTCCATCTCGGGCCCGGCGGGCCGGGTCACGGAGTCGGCGACGGAGAGGATCGTGCCGGTGCTGCAGGAGATCGCGCGCGAGCTGTCGGAGGCGCTGGCGAACCCGGGAGGTCCGGCGGCCTGAGGGGGCGTTCGGGTCCCGCGTACGGGGCGCCCACGCTCACCACGCCGGGCGCACGCCGCGCTCGCCCCGCCCTCGGGCGCGCACCGCACTCACCTTGCGTCACACGCGCGTCCCACGCATCGCCCCGCACGACCGACGCCCCGAACACCCGTACGTCACACCTTCGGTGACGGTCCCAAGAGGTCGACCGCCTCGCGGAGCTGCCGCAGCCCCTCGCCCAGCGCGCTCACCGAGCCGATGGCTCCGGCGACGAGCAGCAGGGAGCGGCGCAGCATCGGGATGTCGGGACGGTCGGCCGCGGCCAGCCCCGCCAGCGTGGCGAGCGCCTCCTCCGCGATGCCCCGGTCCCGGAAGTCCGCACGGTGTGCGGCCAGTTGGCGGCGTAAGCGGGCCACCGCGGAGCGCAGCTCCGCCACACGCGGGTCCACCTGACTGCCGGGCACACACCTCTGGTCCACGCCTCGCAACACGGTCCTCCCCCTGGCAGGTCGTCGTGCGCCTCCCCTGACCGGTCCTACGCGCCCCCGCGGACCGGTGCGCGCCAGTAAACGCCACCCCGGGGCCTTTGCGCCAGTCCGCTGCGTCATCGACTTGTTCCGCAGCGTGACACCGTGGCCCGGGGCATCCGTCCGCCGGACGCCCGGACGGGCGGCTCCGGGTGGGGTATGCAGGACGCATGACGGACGACGAGAACCGGGTGGCCGGCCTGCTGCTGGCCGCGGGCGGCGGACGACGGCTCGGCGGGCGCCCCAAGGGGCTGCTCCCCCACCGGGGGCGGCTCCTCGTGGAGCACGCGGCGGAGGTGCTGCGCGCGGGCGGCTGCGCGAGCGTGCACGTGGTGCTGGGGGCGCGCGCCGAGGAGGTGCGCGCCCGCGCGGCGCTGCCGGACTGCGCGCTCATCGACAACCCGGACTGGGAGCAGGGCATGGGCACGTCCTTGCGGGCCGGGCTGACCGCGCTCGCCGGCACGGGCACGCGGGCCGCGCTCGTACTGCTGGTGGACCAGCCGGGGATCGGCGCGGAGGCGGTGGCCCGGGTGCGGCGCGCGTACCGGTCGCCGCGCTCGCTGGTCTCGGCGGCGTACGACGGCGTCCGCGGGCATCCGGTGCTGTTCGGCGCCGAGCACTGGGCGGGGATCGCCGCGACCGCCACGGGCGACCAGGGCGCACGCGCCTACCTCAAGGAGCACGCGGACGCCGTGGAACTGGTCGAGTGCGGTGATGTCGCGGAGGCGTACGACATCGACACGGAGGCCGATCTGACGCACCTTGAATGAGGACTCTCGACATCAACAAAACATTGAACTTCCACTATGAGGAAACTACTATCCACTGATCAGAAGCCCTGTGAGCCCTCTGCCCGGCGCAGGGGCCTCTCCCGCCGTACCCGGGTCGCCCGGCACCCGGCGCCCCCCGCACGCCGAAGGAAGTGACAGCTGATGTCCGCACCAGCGCCGTCCCCGCTGGCCATCGTCGACGCCGAGCCCCTGCCGCGGCAGGAGGAGGTCCTCTCCGAGACGGCCCTCGCCTTCCTGGCGGAGCTGCACCGCCGGTTCACACCCCGGCGCGACGACTTGCTCGCCCGGCGCGCGGAGCGCCGCGCCGAGATCGCCCGCACCTCCACCCTCGACTTCCTCCCGGAGACGGCCGCGATCCGCGCCGACGACTCCTGGAAGGTCGCCCCGGCCCCGCCGGCCCTGGAGGACCGCCGCGTCGAGATCACCGGCCCGACCGACCGCAAGATGACCATCAACGCGCTGAACTCCGGCGCCAAGGTGTGGCTCGCGGACTTCGAGGACGCGTCCGCGCCCACCTGGGAGAACGTGGTCACCGGCCAGCTCAACCTGATCGACGCCTACACCCGCCGCATCGACTTCACCGACGAGCGCACGGGCAGGACGTACGCCCTGCGGCCGGACGAGGAGCTGGCGACGGTCGTCATGCGCCCGCGCGGCTGGCACCTGGACGAGCGTCACCTCACCGGCCCCGACGGCACCCCGGTGCCCGGCGCGCTGGTCGACTTCGGCCTGTACTTCTTCCACAACGCCCAGCGGCTGCTCGACCTCGGCAAGGGACCGTACTTCTACCTGCCGAAGACGGAGTCGCACCTCGAGGCGCGGCTGTGGAACGACGTGTTCGTGTTCGCGCAGGACTACCTGGGCATCCCCCAGGGCACCGTCCGCGCCACGGTCCTCATCGAGACGATCACCGCCGCGTACGAGATGGAGGAGATCCTCCACGAGCTGCGCGACCACGCGTCCGGGCTGAACGCGGGCCGCTGGGACTACCTGTTCTCCATCGTCAAGAACTTCCGCGACGGCGGGCCGAAGTTCGTGCTGCCGGACCGCAACGCGGTGACGATGACCGCCCCGTTCATGCGGGCGTACACCGAACTCCTCGTCCGCACCTGCCACAAGCGCGGCGCGCACGCGATCGGCGGCATGGCGGCGTTCATCCCGTCCCGGCGGGACGAGGAGGTCAACAAGGTCGCCTTCGAGAAGGTGAAGGCGGACAAGGACCGCGAGGCGAACGACGGCTTCGACGGCTCGTGGGTCGCCCACCCGGACCTGGTGCCGATCGCGATGGAGTCCTTCGACCGGGTGCTCGGCGACCGGCCGAACCAGAAGGACCGGCTGCGCGAGGACGTCGACGTCAAGGCCGAGGACCTGATCGCGGTCGACTCGCTCGACGCGAAGCCCACGTACGCGGGCCTGGTCAACGCCGTGCAGGTCGGCATCCGTTACATCGAGGCGTGGCTGCGCGGCCTGGGCGCGGTGGCCATCTTCAACCTGATGGAGGACGCGGCCACCGCGGAGATCTCCCGCTCGCAGATCTGGCAGTGGATCAACGCGGGCGTCGTCCTCGACAACGGCGAGAAGGTCACCGCCGAGCTGGCCCGCAAGGTCGCCGCCGAGGAACTGGCGGACATCCGCGCGGAGATCGGCGAGGAGGCGTTCGCTGCGGGCAACTGGCAGCAGGCCCACGACCTGCTGCTGAAGGTCGCCCTCGACGAGGACTACGCGGACTTCCTCACGCTTCCGGCGTACGAGCAGCTCAAGGGCTGAGGCGGTCGTTCGGGCGGTTCACCTCTCCGAGTGGCCCAGGGGTTTCCCCGGGGCCACTCGGTCGCGTACGGCCTGCTTCACCGCCGTCGGCTCCGGGAAGCCCTGCTCCCGCCGGTCCCAGACGACCTCGTCCCCGACCCGGACCACGAACACCCCGCCGGTCCCGGGCTTGAGCGCCAGCTCGGTCAGTTCCTGCTCGAAGGTGGTCAGCAGCTCCTGCGCCAGCCAGGCCGCCCGGGGCAGCCAACGGCACCGGGTGCAGTACTCGATCTCCACGCGCCGTGCGTCGGCCGTCACCGCAGGTGCACCGTTTCGTCCTGTTCCACCGCCGGCCGGCCGTGCAGGTCGGGCACCTGCTTGAGCCAGGCCGGGCGGCCCCGTTGCGTGCGTGCCGCGCGGGCGGCGTCCTCCGCGGCGATCTGGTCGGCCGTGGGGAAGTCGAGGGGCAGCCAGGCGGCCGACGCCCGGGCCCGCGCGTACAGGTGGTCCACGTACGCGGCTCGGACCTCCTCGGGCGAGCCGAACCCGGGCTCGCCGTCCAGCCAGGCGTCGGGCACCTCGTCCACGATCGACCGCAGCAGCTCCTCCGTCACCCGGGGCGCGAGCTCCGCGTCGGCGGCGCGCACGTCGGGTCCGTACCGGCCGAGGGCGTGGTGGCGGAAGTCGTACGCCTTCGTCGGGTCGCCGGCGTCCCAGCGGTGGTGGAAGACGAGCGCGGCGCCGTGGTCGATCAGCCACAGCCGGGGTGGGACGACGCCGAGGGTCGGCCACAGCAGCAGGTTGGAGCTGTGCACGGTGCGGTCGACGTTCGCGGTGAGCGCGTCGAGCCAGACGATCCGCCCGGCCTCCAGCGGATCGACGGTGAACGTCTCGGCCGCCTCGGGAGTGAGGTCGCGGGCGCCCGGCAGATGGTCCATGCCGAGGTTGACCCCTGCGCTGGAGGCGTGCAGGTCGCGCACCTCCTGGTGGGGTTCGGCGTCGGCGATCGCCGGGTCGAAGTGCACCAGCACCAGTTCGGGGAACCGCAGCCCGAGCGCCCGCGCCAGCTCGCCGACGATCACCTCGGCGACCAGCGCCTTGCGGCCCTGCGCGGAGCCGGTGAACTTGACGACGTAGGTGCCCAGGTCGTCGGCTTCGAAGACGCCGGGGACGGACCCTCCGGAGTGCAGCGGCATGACGTAACGCGTGGTGGTCACGTGTCTCAGTCCGTCGGTCATCGTGCGCCCCTTACCGGCCGGTTCCGGCACGAAAGAAGCATAGTAACCGAGCGTGACAGCCGCTCCCCGGGCGGCGCCCGCGCCCCGGACAGGTGACACGGGCGCCGCGTGCGGCGTCAGTGGAGGGTGCCGATCCGGCTCACGTGGAAGGGCGTGAGTTCGCCGGTGCGGCCGGAAAGGATCTTGGCCAGCCACTCGGGGTCGCCGAGGAGTGCGCGGCCCACCGCGATCAGGTCGAACTCGTCGCGCTCCATGCGGTCGAGCAGGTTCCCGATGTCCGTGACGGCCGCCTGCTCGCCCTGGAACACGTCGAGGAACTCGTTGCTCATGCCCACCGAGCCCACGCTGACGGCGGGCTTGCCGGAGAGCTTCTTCGCCCAGCCCGCGAGGTTGAGGTCCGAGCCTTCGAACTCCGGGACGTGGAAGCGCCGGGTGGAGCAGTGGAAGATGTCGGCGCCTGCCTCGGCCAGCAGCCCCAGCACCGTCTCCAGCTCCTGGGGGGTCTCGGCGATCCGCGCCCCGTAGTGGTCGACCTTCCACTGGGACAGCCTGAACGAGATCGGGAAGTCGTCGGACACGGCCGCACGGCAGGCCGCCACGATCTCGGCGGCGAACCGGGTGCGCCGGGCGACGTCACCGCCGTACCGGTCGGTGCGCCGGTTGGTGCGGGACCACAGGAACTGGTCGACCAGGTAGCCGTGGCCGCCGTGGATCTCCACGCCGTCGAATCCGAGGGCCTCGGCCGACGCGGCGGCGGACGCGTAGGCCGCCACGACGTTGTCGATGTCGGCCTGGGTCATCTCCCGGCCCGAGTGCGAACCGTCGGGGGCGATGCCGGAGGGGCCGATCCTCGGGGCGTCCGGCACGGGCGGGTTGCCCGCGGTGCGGTCCATGCCGACGTGCCACAGCTGCGGCATGATCCTGCCGCCTTCCCGGTGGACCGCCTCGGCGACCGCGGACCAGCCGGCCAGCGCCTCGTCGCCGTAGAAGTGCGGCACCCGGGCGCTGTTGCCGGCCGAGGCGTGGTCGATGTAGGTGCCCTCGGTGACGAGCAGGCCGACGCCGCCCGCGGCCCGCCGGGCGTAGTAGCGCGCCACGTCGTCGCCGGGGACTCCGCCGGGGGAGAACTCCCGGGTCATGGGCGCCATCACGACGCGGTTGGGCAGATTGAGGCCGCCGACGGAGAACGGACGGACCAGTATGTCCCGGACGCGGTCCAGGGGGTGTGTTGTGGACATGGGTGATCGCCTCAGCTCTGGGGCCGGCCGCACGGCGGCGGGGGTTCCACCGTGCGGCCGGCGGCTCGGATGGTGAGAGGTGCTCCGGTGCATGGGCGGCCGGCTCGCGTGGTCGGGCGGGCCGGCTCGTGCCTCCGCCGTCCACCGCTCGCCGTCCGGTCGTGGCGGCGCTCAGTCCGCCGGTGAGGAGCGGACCGCGCCCTTCTCGGCGGCCGCCGGGGTTTCAGACGGCCGGGCGGCCGGCGCCGCGCGGATGAACCACGCCGTGGCGAACGCGCACACCGCCAGGAGGGCCGCGCCGGTCACCACGCCGTGCAGTCCGCTGCTCACCGCCTGCCCGACGGCGTCGCGCACCTCCCGGGGCATATCTGCCAACGCGGCGGGGGTCAATTCGCCGCCGATGGTCAGCCGTTGTTCCGTGTCGCCGCCGAGCCGGCCGGCGAGGACGCCGGACGTACGGCTGCTGTGCACGGCGCCGAGGACGGCGACGCCGAGGGAGCCGCCGATGGTGCGCACCAGGGTGACGGTGCCGGTGGCGGCCCCCATGTCGCGGGGATCGGCGTTGTTCATGGTGGTGAGCAGGGTGCTCTGCATCAGCATCCCGATGCCGACGCCGGCCACGAGGGTGAGGGCCGAGGCCACGGCGAGGGGGGTGTCCGTGCCGAGCAGGAGCAGCAGCAGCGCGCCGGCGACGGTGGCGAGGGAGCCGGTGAGCGGCACGACGCGGTCCAGCCCGCCGCGGTCCATGAGCCGCCCGGTGGTCAGCTGTGCCGACAGCATGCCGAGCATCAGCGGCAGGATCAGCATGCCACTGGCGGTGGGCGACGCGCCCTGTACGAACTGCATGTACTGAGGGAGGTAGTTGACGACGGAGATGAGGATCGCGCCCACGAGGAGACTGAGCACCTGGGCGAGGGTGAACTCCCGCCGGGCGAACAGCCGGGGCGGGGTGATCGGTTCGACGGCGCGCCGTTCCACCCGGACGAACCAGGCGAGGCTCACCACGACCAGGGCCGCGAGCGCGGAGATCTGCCAGGACAGCCAGGGGTACGTGGTGCCGGCCCACCCGGCGAGCAGGGTGAGGGCCAGGACACCGCTGGTGAGAAGAGCGGCGCCGACGTAGTCGACGTGCCCGGGGACGCGCTGTGCGGGCAGCCGCACTCCCTTGGCGACGGCCAGCAGAGCGACGAGACCGACGGGGACGTTGACGTAGAACGTCCAGCGCCAGTCCAGGTGCTCGGTGACGAGTCCGCCGAGGAGCGGGCCGCCGACGAAGGCGACGGGCATCATGACGCCCACCATCGACTGGATGCGGCCACGTCCCTCCGGGGGCACCAGAACGCCGATCACCGAGAGCGCGCCCACCATGAGTCCGCCGGCTCCGAGACCCTGCACGGCCCGGAAGGCGATGAGCTGACCCATGTTCTGGGCCAGACCGCACAGAACTGTGCCGATCAGAAAGAGCACCACGGCATTGCTGTAGGCGCCCTTGCGGCCGTGGAGGTCTCCGAGTTTGCCCCACAACGGGGTGGCGGCGGCCATGGTGAGCAGGTAGGCCGTCACCGACCAGGAGAAGTGCTCGAGTCCCCCCAGGTCGCCCACGATGGTGGGCAGCGCCGTGCTGACGATCTGGCCGTCGAGCGTCGCCAGAAAGATGCCCAGCATCAGGCCGAAGACGCCGAGCCGGGGCAGGCCGGCGCGGTCGGGCGGGGTGGGCGCTGCGGTCGGACGGGCCGTCATCACAACCTCGGGCTTCCGTGGCAGGGGGCGTCAGACGGCGTACGGGCGGACGGCCTTGGCGTCCCGGAGCGCGTGGCCCCACCAGGTGAGCTGGTCGAGCATCGCCTTGGCGGCGACATCACAGCCGGGGTCCGCCGGCTTCCCGTCGCCCCCGAAGACCTCGCCGTAGTTGTGGAAGCTGACCGTGTTGCGGATGGTCACGGCGTGCAGTTCGGCGAGGACGACGCGGAGCTGCTCGACGGCGCGCAGGCCTCCGGACAGGCCGCCGTAGGAGACGAATCCCACCGGCTTGGCGTGCCACTGCTCGTTGTGCCAGTCGATGGCGTTCTTCAGTGCCGCCGGGAAGCTGTGGTTGTACTCCGGAGTGACGATCACGAAGGCGTCGGCCGCGGCCAGCCTCGGCGACACCTCGCCCAGCTGCACCACCACCTCGGCGGAGGGCGGCTGCCCGAAGGCCGGGAAAACGGTGGGGAGCGGCGTGGCCACAAGGTCGATCACGTCGGCCGTCATGTCCTCACGCTCGGCGATGTGGCCCGTGATCCAGTCCGTCACGACGGGGCCGAAGCGGCCGTCCCGGGTACTGCCGATGATCACTGCGGTCCGCAGGGGGCCGTCACTGGTGCCAGCCATGGAAGGAACCTCCGAAGGTGCACGATCCGAATGTGTACGACGTATCCTCGACGTACAACGTACACGGGGAAGTGTACGTTGTCCACGGCTGATACGCTGTACACAGACCGTCCGGCGGAAGGAAGCCACGCGATGCCCTCCCAGGAGCGACAGGCACAGGCCCACGACAAGGACCACGTCTCCGTGTGGGAGCGCCTCGAACGGCCCGCACCCGCGCCCCGCACCACGCTCACGCCCCGGCGTATCGCCAAGGCCGCGGTGGCCGTCGCCGACGCGGAGGGACTGGACGCGGTCACGATGCGGCGCCTGGCCACCGAGCTGGGCGTCGCCCCCATGGCCGCGTACCGCTACGTGACCGGCAAGGACGAGCTCATCGAGCTCATGGTCGACTTCGTCTACGCGGAGATGGATCTGCCGGGCGAGACCGACAACTGGCGCACGACCATGCACACGCTCGCCCTGCGCATCAGGGAGGTCCTCCTCCGCCACTCCTGGGTCACCCGGGCCACCTGGTGCGCCCCGACGCCGAACCAACTGGCCGTTCCGGAGGCCGCCCTGGCCGCGCTCGACGGCCTCGGGCTGGACGCCGACACGGCGATGGTGGTCTACAGCACGGTCACGTCGTACGTGCACGGCGCGGTCAACGCCGAGGTCGGCGTGACCCAGTTGCTGCGCGTGCGAGGGTGGTCCAGCCGGGAGGAGGCCAGGTCGGGACTCGCCTCTCAGATGGCCTGGCTTCTGAGCACGGGCCGTTTCCCGATGTACGAGCGTTACATCGGCGAGGCCGGACGTAAGGACGACCTGCAGTGGCAGTTCGAAACCGGTCTCGAGTGCGTTCTGGACGGTATCTCCGAACACCTCAAGATCTGAGGCGGCATCGGCACCGAGGACATCGCGTGAACAGATCCCTCAAGGAAATCGTAGGGCCGGTACAGATCGACGACATATGACCGGCCTTCGCTTGCCCGTTCATCATGCCCGAAATACGTTCGCCCCACTGCTGAGCGGTGGGGGATATGACATACCGATCCACGGACATCATCAAGAACGAACGGGCCACGACACAGCCGGCGGAGTGCGAGGGGGCGGCCTGCCGGCACGGCGCGGCGGACCGCGCCCGGGATCTCGCCGCACGGGGCGGCCGGCTCTGCCCGCCCTGTGCGTTACGGCTCACCCACGACCTGCGACGGCTGCCCCGTCTCCATGAGGAGTGCGGCGGTCTGCTCACCGGAACCGACCGGCCCCGCGACCGCACGTCCGGTGGCCCGCTGCCCGGACTGCCCTTCAACACGGCCGCGGCCGAGGCCCGTTCCGTCATCGTCGCCACCCTGAGGTCCTGGGCCGCGCTGGTGATCGACGAACGGCGGGTGAGCGCTCCGCCGGACACCGTCGCGCACATGGCCGGCTTCCTGCTCCGGCACATCGACTGGCTCGTCGCGCACCCGGCCGTGGCCGACCTGTCGTCCGAGGTCACAGGGTGCGTCCGGCGGGCGCGACGGGTGATCGACCCCGCCCCGAGACGCCGGCTGCCGGTCGGCGCCTGCGTGGTTCCGGGCTGCGGAGGAACGCTGAGGGCGGAGGTGCGGTCCGGCTCCGGCGACACGGTCGAGGTGGGCTGCGACAGCGAGCCGGCGCACCGCTGGTCCGGGCAGGAATGGCTCCGCCGCGGCAGCCGCCCCGCGCGGCGGGAGCAGCCGGTGCGCTGGATGACGGCACGTGACATCGCCCGTCTGTGGGGCCTCGCCCCGGGCAGCGTCTACCGCCGTGCGAGCGAGGACCGGTGGCGCCGGCAGAGTGTGCGCGGGCGCGCGTACTACCACGGGGAGGATGTCCTCACCTCGCTCGGAACACACTCGTAACCCCGCGGAAAAGAAATCAGAGCAACCAGCAGAAGAACGAGGCTCTGCCGGAATGGGAACGATCCGGCAGAGCCTCTTTCTTTTTTCTCTGCACGCGCCTGCCCAGTGCATGAAGTTGCCTGCGGAAATCTATTTGACGATTCTCTGACGCAAGCTTGTTGCAGGGTTCGAAAATTTGCATTGACATCGGCGGTGATTCCGAAGAAGCTCTTCGTTAGCTTCCCCAGCACTGTGTCGATCGACCCTTCCGAGGCGGCGCACCGAGACTTCATCCGGTGCGCCGCCTCGTCGTTTTCGCCATTCCGAGGCCCCGGAGGACATATCCATGGACGCTTCCGTCATCGTCGCCGGCGCGGGTCCCACCGGACTCATGCTCGCCGGGGAGCTACGGCTCGCGGGGGTCGGCGTCATCGTGCTGGACCGGCTCACCGAGCGCACCGGCGAGTCCCGTGGACTGGGCTTCACCACTCGCACCATGGAGGTCTTCGACCAGCGCGGACTGCTCCACCGCTTCGGGGACATGGGCACCAGCAACGCCGGGCACTTCGGCGGCCTGCCGGTCGACTTCGGTGTCCTCGACAGCATTCACGAGGCCGCCAAGACCGTGCCTCAGTCGGACACCGAGACGATGCTGGAGAGCTGGGTCCGCGAGCTCGGCGCCGACGTCCGGCGCGGCCACGAACTGGTCTCCCTGCGGGACCACGGGGACCACGTCGAGGTCGAAGTGCGCGGTCCCGACGGTGAGGAGACCCGGCTGACCGCGCCCTTCCTCGTCGGGTGCGACGGCGGACGCAGCACCGTCCGCAAGGCCGCCGGATTCGACTTCCCGGGCACCGCGGCGACGCTGGAGATGTACCTCGCGGACATCAAGGGCGTGGATCTGAAGCCGAGGCTGATCGGCGAGACCTTCCCCGGCGGCATGGTGATGTGCGGCCCGCTCGGCAACCGGGGCGTCACCCGCATCATCGTCTGCGAACGCGGCACCCGGCCCCGCCGACGCACCGAACCGCCCTCCTACCCGGAGGTCGCGGCCGCCTGGCAGCGGATCACCGGCATCGACATCTCGCACGCCGAACACGAGTGGGTGAGCGCCTTCGGCGACGCCACCCGCCTCGTCACCGAGTACCGCCGAGGTCGCGTGCTGCTCGCCGGGGACGCGGCGCACATCCATCTGCCGGCGGGCGGCCAGGGGATGAACACCGGTATCCAGGACGCCGTGAACCTGGGCTGGAAACTGGCCGCCGTCGTCCGCGGCACCGCCCCGGAGGCGCTGGTGGACACCTACCACGCCGAGCGGTACCCGGTCGGCGAACGGCTGATGACGAACACGAAGGCCCAGGGACTGCTCTTCCTCACCGGCGAGGAGATGCAGCCGCTGCGTGACGTCCTGGCGGAGCTCATCCGCTACGAGGAGGTCAGCCGCCACCTCGCCGGCATGGTGAGCGGCCTGGAGATCCGCTACGACGTCGGCCCCGGCCCGCACCCTCTGCTGGGGCTGCGCATGCCGCATCTGGAACTCGTGGGCGAGCGGCGCAAGACCAGCAGCACCGAACTGCTCAAGCCGGCCCGGGGCGTGCTGCTCGACCTGGAGGACAACGCCGTCCTCCGCGAACGCGCGGCCGGCTGGTCGGACCGCGTCGACATCGTCACGGCGGAGCCCCACGACGTCCGGCCCGGCACTCCCCTCGCGGACACGGCGGCGGTCCTGGTGCGGCCCGACGGACACGTGGCCTGGGCGGCACCGGGCAGCCATCACGACCTGCCCATGGCACTGGAGCGCTGGTTCGGTCCGTCCCGGATCCAGCAGTCCTGACAAGGAGAGACTCATGCACAGCACGTTGATCGTGGCCAGGATGGAACCCCGTTCGGCCGAAGACGTGGCCCGCCTCTTCGGCGAGTTCGACGACACGGAGATGCCCCGTCGGATGGGCACCCGGCGCCGGCAGCTCTTCTCGTACCGCGGCCTCTACTTCCACCTGCAGGACTTCGACTCCGACGACGGCGGCGAGCGGATAGAGACCGCGAAGACGGACCCGCGGTTCGTCGGGATCAGCGAGGACCTGAAGCCGTTCATCACCGCCTACGACCCGGCCACCTGGCGCTCGCCCGCCGACGCCATGGCGCAGCGGTTCTACCACTGGACCGCCCGGTGAGCGGCGCGTACCCCCGGCGGGTGGTGATCACCGGCATCGGGGTCACCGCCCCGGGCGGCGTGGGCGTCAAGAGCTTCTGGAACACCCTGTCCGGCGGGCACACGGCGACCCGTCGCATCACCTTCTTCGATCCCTCCCCCTTCCGCTCCCAGGTCGCCGCGGAGGTCGACTTCGACGCGGAGCTGCTGGGGCTGAGCGCCCAGGAGATCCGGCGGATGGACCGCGCCGCCCAGTTCGCGGTGGTCACGGCCCGGGACGCGGTTGCCGACAGCGGCCTGGAGTTCACCGCCCTGGACCCGCACCGCACCGGCGTCACCATCGGCAGCGCGGTCGGCGCCACCATGGGACTGGACCAGGAGTACCGCACGGTCAGCGACAGCGGCCGGCTCGATCTGGTCGACCACACCTATGCGGTCCCTCACCTGTACAACCACCTCGTGCCCAGTTCCTTCGCCGCGGAGGTCGCCTGGGCGGTGGGCGCCGAGGGACCGGCCACCGTGGTGTCCACCGGCTGCACGTCCGGGCTGGACGCCGTGGGCTACGCCGCCGACCTGATCCGGGAGGGATCGGCCGACGTCATGGTGGCCGGTGCCACCGACGCGCCCATCTCCCCCATCACGGTGGCCTGTTTCGACGCGATCAAGGCGACGACCCCGCGCAACGACGACCCCGAGCACGCCTCGCGCCCGTTCGACGGCACCCGCAACGGCTTCGTGCTGGGTGAGGGTGCCGCCGTCTTCGTCCTGGAGGAACTCGGCAGCGCCCGGCGGCGCGGTGCCCATGTCTACGCGGAGATCGCCGGTTACGCGACGCGCAGCAACGCCTTCCACATGACGGGCCTGCGTCCGGACGGCCGGGAGATGGCCGAGGCCATCCGGGTCGCCCTGGACGAGGCGCGCCTGGATCCCGAGGCCGTCGACTACGTCAACGCACACGGCTCGGGCACCAAGCAGAACGACCGTCACGAGACCGCCGCGTTCAAGCGCAGCCTCGGCGAGCACGCCTACGCCGTGCCGGTCAGCTCCATCAAGTCGATGGTGGGCCACTCGCTGGGAGCGATCGGGGCCATCGAGATCGCGGCGAGCACGCTGGCCATGGAGCACGGCGTCGTGCCGCCCACCGCCAACCTGCACACCCCGGACCCCGAGTGCGACCTCGACTACGTCCCGGTCACCGCACGGGAGTGGCCCACCGACGCCGTGCTGTCGGTGGGCAGCGGTTTCGGCGGTTTCCAGAGCGCCATGGTGCTCGCCCGCCCCGATCGGAGGAACGCATGAGCGCGACCGGCGTGCGAGCCGCCGTCACCGGACTGGGTGTCGTCGCACCCAACGGACTGGGCACGGAGACCTACTGGACCGCGACCCGCAAGGGGATCAGCGGCATCGGACGCATCACGCGTTTCGTGCCCGACCAATACCCCGCCCAACTGGCGGGTGAGATAGACGGGTTCGACGCGGCCGAGCATCTGCCGGGACGGCTGCTGCCGCAGACGGACCGGATGACCCAGCTCGCGCTGGTGGCCGCGGACTGGGCTTTCCAGGACGCCGCGGTGCGGCCGGAGGACCTTCCCGGATTCGAGATGGGGGTCATCACCGCCAGTTCCTCCGGAGGCTTCGCGTTCGGCCAGCGGGAGCTCCAGGCGTTGTGGAGCAAGGGCAGCAGGTACGTCAGCGCGTACCAGTCCTTCGCCTGGTTCTACGCCGTCAACAGCGGTCAGATATCCATCCGCAACGGCATGCGAGGGCCCAGCGGTGTGGTCGTCAGCGACCAGGCCGGCGGGCTCGACGCGATCGCCCAGGCACGGCGGCAGCTGCGCAAGGGCACACGGCTGGTGATGGCGGGCGCCGTCGACGCGTCGATCTGCCCCTGGGGCTGGGTCGCCCAGATGGCGAGCAACCGGCTGAGCGTCGGCCGTGACCCCGAACGTGCCTACCTTCCTTTCGACGACGCGGCAGCGGGGCACGTGCCCGGTGAGGGCGGGGCCCTGCTCGTCATGGAGGATCTGGAGCAGGCCCGGGCCCGGGGCGCTCGGATCTACGGTGAGGTCGCCGGATACGGCGCCACGCTGGACCCTCGGCCGGGCAGCGGGCGGCCCCCCGGCCTGCGCAAGGCCGTCGAACTCGCCCTGGCCGACGCCGGAGCGTCGCCCGGTGACATCGACGTGGTGTTCGCCGACGCGGCCGCCCTGCCCGACCTGGACCGCATCGAGACCGAGGCGATCACGGCGGTGTTCGGCGCGCGGGCCGTGCCCGTGACGGCGCCCAAGACGATGACCGGGCGGCTGTATTCCGGGGCGGCGCCGCTGGATCTGGCCGCGGCGTTCCTCGCCATGCGGGACGAGGTGATACCGCCGTCCGTCGGCGTCACCCCCTCTCCCGGTCACGACCTGGACCTGGTCGTCGACCGGGAACGGCCGGCCCCGGTGCGCTCCGCCCTGGTGCTCGCCCGGGGGCACGGCGGCTTCAACTCCGCGGCCGTGGTGCGCGCGGTCTGACCGCCGGCGGTCACGGGGCGCGCGGAGTGCCGGCCGTGACGACCACCCCACAACAGAGACGAAAGGACAGTCACCCATGCCCGCCCATGAGTTCACCCTTGAGGACCTCAAGCGCATCCTGCGCGAGGGGGCCGGCGCGGACGAAGGCGTCGATCTCGACGGCGACATCCTCGACACCGATTTCGGTTCGCTGGGCTACGAGTCCCTGGCGCTGCTGGAGACCGGCGGCAGGATCGAGCGTGAGTTCGGCATCACCCTGGACGACGAGACGCTGACCGACGCGGCGACGCCGCGATCGCTGCTCGAGGCCGTCAACGCCCTGCTGGTACCGGCCGAGGTCGGCTGACCAGACCCGGACCGCGCCGCCGGTTCCCGCCCGGACACCGTCGATGCCTCGGACCGGGACCGGCGGCGCGCACTGTCCGCCCCACCCCGCCCCCGCTCGGCGCACACCGACCCAACCAGGAGACAGACATGACACAGCAGAAGCCGAAGGTGGCCCTCGTCACGGGCGCGACCAGCGGCATCGGCCTGGCGGTGACCAGGCTGCTGGCCCGCGACGGCCACCGGGTGTTCCTCTGTGCCCGCACCGAGACCGGCGTGACCCGCACGGTCAAGGAACTGCTCGACGAGGGGCTGGACGTGGACGGCGCCCCGTGCGACGTACGCTCCGGGACCGACGTCAAGCGCCTCGTGACGCGGGCAGTTGACCGCTTCGGCACCATCGACGTACTCGTCAACAACGCCGGCAGGTCCGGTGGCGGGGTCACCGCCGAACTCCCCGACGACCTCTGGTCCGACGTGATCGAGACCAACCTCAACAGCGTCTTCCGGGTGACGCGCGAGGTGCTCACCACCGGCGGTATGCGCGACAAGGACCGTGGCCGGATCATCAACGTCGCCTCCACCGCGGGCAAGCAGGGCGTGGTGCTCGGCGCCCCCTACTCGGCCTCCAAGCACGGTGTCGTCGGCTTCACCAAGGCGCTCGGCAACGAGCTCGCGCCCACCGGCATCACCGTGAACGCCGTCTGCCCCGGCTACGTCGAGACGCCGATGGCACAACGGGTGCGCCAGGGCTACGCGGCCGCCTACAACACCTCCGAGGACGCGATCCTCGAGAAGTTCCAGGCGAAGATCCCGCTGGGCCGCTACTCGACCCCCGAGGAAGTCGCGGGCCTGGTCGGCTATCTGGCCTCCGACACCGCCGCCTCCATCACCTCGCAGGCGCTGAACGTCTGCGGCGGTCTGGGCAACTTTTGAGACGCTGAGGAGCAACCGTCATGACGACCCGTCAGGTCGAGCACGAGATCACGGTCGGGGCCCCGGCAGCCGCCGTCTACCGGCTGATCGCCGACGTGGAGAACTGGCCGCGGATCTTCCCTCCCACCATCTACGTCGACCATGTCGAGCGCTCGGCGGGCGAGGAGCGCATACGGATCTGGGCGACCGCCAACGGCGAGGCGAAGAACTGGACCTCGCGCCGCACGCTGGACCCGGACGGTCTGCGGATCACCTTCCGGCAGGAGGTCTCGGCCCCGCCGGTGGCCGCCATGGGCGGCGCCTGGGTCATCGAGCCGCTGTCCGACGGCTCGGCCCGGATCCGGCTGCTGCACGACTACCGCGCCGTGGACGACGACCCCGCCGGCCTGCGCTGGATCGACGAGGCCGTCGACCGCAACTCCCGTGCCGAGCTGGCCGCGCTGAAGACCAACGTGGAACTGGCCCACGCCGCGGAGGACGTCACGTTCTCCTTCGAGGACACCGTGCAGATCGCCGGCTCGTCCAAGGACGCCTTCGACTTCGTCGACGAGGCGGGTCTGTGGGCGGAGCGGCTGCCCCACGTGGCCTCGGTCCGCTTCACGGAGCACTCCCCCGGGCTGCAGACCCTGGAGATGGACACCCTGGCCAAGGACGGCTCCACGCACACCACGAAGTCGTACCGGGTGACGTTCCCGCACCACAGGATCGCGTACAAGCAGGTCACTCTGCCCGCGTTGATGACCCTGCACACCGGCCTGTGGACGTTCACGGAGAACGGGAGCGGGGTCGCCGCGACCTCGCAGCACACCGTCACCCTCAACACGGAGAACATCGCTCGGGTCCTCGGACCCGACGCGACCGTGGCCGACGCCCGCGCGTACGTCCAGGGCGCGCTGAGCACCAACAGCCGGGCGACCCTCGGCCATGCCAAGGACCACGCCGAGAAGCGGCGCTGACATGACCGCGCCGGACACGGATGTGGTCGTCGTGGGGGCCGGGCCGACCGGGCTGATGCTCGCCGGTGACCTGCGGGCCGGCGGGGCGCGGGTGACCGTTCTGGAACGGCTGGAGCGGCCCACGACCGAGTCCCGGGCGTCCGTCCTGCACGCGCGCACCATGGAACTGCTGGCCGAACGGGGCCTGCTGGAACGGTTCGGGCCGCTGCCCGAGGCGGGCCCCGGTCACTTCGGCGGCATCCCTCTCGACCTGAGCGAGGCCGGGAACAGTCCGTACGCCGGACAGTGGAAGGCGCCTCAGACGCATGTCGAAGCCGTCCTCGCCGCATGGGCGAGGGAACTCGGCGTCGAGGTGCGGCGGGGACTCACGGTGACCGGTCTGGCCCAGCGCGCCGACCGGGTGCGTGTCGTCGCCGTGGCACCGGACGGGCGGCGGCTGCGGCTGGACGCCGCCTATGTCATCGGCTGCGACGGCGAGGACAGCACCGTTCGGCGGCTGGGGAACTTCGCGTTCCCGGGGGTCGACTCCGGCAAGGAGCTCTTGCGCGCCGATCTGGCCGGCATCGAACTGCGGGAGCGGCGTTTCGAACGTCATCCCCGGGGCGTGGCCAACGCCCGCCGCGGCCCGGACGGCGTCACCCGCATCATGGTGCACGCCTTCGACCGGACCCCCGGGCCGTCCGGTACCCCCGCCTTCGCCGACGTCTGCGCGGTGTGGGCGCACGTCACCGGCGAGGACATCAGCGCCGCCCGGCCTGTCTGGCTCAACGCCTTCGGCAACGCGCGCCGGCAGGCGGACCGGTACCGCGACGGCCGGGTGTTCCTCGCGGGGGACGCGGCACACGTCCAGCTGCCCGTGGGGGGCCAGGCGCTCAATCTCGGCCTGCAGGACGCCATGGATCTCGGCCCGAAGCTCGCCGCCCGGCTGGCCGGCCGGGCCGGCGACGAGGTGCTGGACAGCTACGGCCTGGTCCGGCGAGCGGTGGGCGCTCGGGTCCTCACCAACATCGAGGCGCAGGCCCAGCTGTTGTTCGGCGGGCCCGAGGTGGACCCGCTGCGGGAGGTGTTCCGCGAGCTGCTGGAGCTCCCCGCGGCCCGCCGCCATCTGGGCGCCATGGTCGGCGGGCTCGACGGCGGCCGCCCCGCGCGGGCCGGCGCCGGCGGGCCGGCCGTGTCCGTGGCCCCCGCTCCGCTCCGTCAGGACATCACGCACAGGAGGATCACGATGGGCAAGCTTTCCGGCAAGACCGCGCTCGTCTCCGGCTCCAGCCGGGGTATCGGACGGGCCACGGCCCTCAGGCTCGCCCGCGACGGAGCGCTGGTCGCGGTGCACTGCTCCAGCAACCGGGCGGCCGCCGAGGAGACGGTCGCCGCCGTGGAGAAGGACGGCGGTCGCGCGTTCTCCGTGGTGGCCGAACTCGGGGTGCCCGGCGATGTGCACGAGCTGTTCCTCGCTCTCGAAAGGGAGCTGAAGGAGCGCACGGGGACGACCACGCTCGACATCCTGGTGAACAACGCCGGGGTGATGGGCGGGGTGGACCCCGAGGAACTGACCCCCGAGCAGTTCGACCGCCTGTGGGCCGTCAACGCGAAGGCACCGTACTTCCTGGTGCAGCGGGCCCTGGCCCACCTCCCCGACGGGGGGCGGATCATCAACATCTCCTCGGGGCTGACCCGGGTCGCCAACCCTCAGGAGATTGCGTACGCGATGACCAAGGGCGCGGTCGACCAGCTCACCCTGCACTTCGCCAAGCACCTCGGACCGCGCGGCATCACGGTGAACAGCGTGGGCCCAGGCATCACCGACAACGGTTCCGCCGTCTTCAGCGACCCGGAGGCGGTGGCCGCGATGGCGGGCTACTCGGTGTTCAACCGGGTCGGTGAGGCCCGCGACATCGCCGATGTGGTGGCCTTCCTGGCGAGTGACGACTCGCGCTGGATCACCGGCTCCTACCTGGACGCCAGCGGCGGCACCCTCCTCGGCGGCTGAGCGGGCGGACGAATGCCGAACCTCTTCACCTCCCCGCGCCCCGGCCCCGCCCTGGCCGGTCGGCGGGCCCTGCTGTTCGTACTCGCTGGCAACATGCTCGTCGACGCCCTGGAGGTCTCCGTCGTCCTGGTCGCCCTGCCGCCCATGGGGCGGGACCTGGGACTGTCCATGTTCGGCGGGCAGTGGATGATGAGCGGCTTCGCCGCGGGGTTCGCCGCCCTGCTGCTGCTCGGCCCGCGTCTTGCCGCCCTGTGGGGACGACGGCCCGTGTACCTCGCCGCGCTGACGGTGTTCATCGCCGCCTCGCTGGCCGGCGGCCTGACGGACGAGGGCGCCGTGCTGGCCGCGACCAGGGTGGTGAAGGGCATGTGCGCGGCGCTGACCGCGCCCACCGGGCTGGCCATCATCGGCACCGTCTTCCGGCCAGGGCGGGAACAGAGCCGGGCGGTGTCCGTGTACTCCCTCTTCGGAGCGGCGGGGTTCACGGTCGGCCTGCTCTCCTCCGGTGCGCTCACCGAGCTGAGCTGGCGCTGGACTCCGGTGTTCCCCGGGTCGTTCGCCCTCCTCCTGCTGCTGGCCGGTCTCCGGCTCGTCCCCCGGGACGCCGGGCCCCCATCCGCCGAGCCGCTGCTGCCGGCCCTGATCCGGCTGGTGCGCAACGGTCCGTTCGTGCGGTCGGCGCTGTGCGCGGCGACACTCAACGGCACCTACCTCGGGCTGCTGCTGCTCCTCACCCACTGGCTGCACGACACCTGGGGGTGGGGCTCCTGGGAGACGGCGCTGGCGTTCCTGCCGGCGTGTGTGCCGCTGGCCCTCACCCTGCCGTTCGCCGACCGGATGGTGGCGCGCTTCGGCACCGCACGGCTGATCGCGGCCGGAGGGTGCGCCACGGCGCTGGGCTGTGTGACGGCGCTGCTGACCGGAGCGCCGGACACCTACGTCACCGGGGTGCTGCCGGTGCTGCTCTGCGTCGAGGCGGGTTTCGTGCTGTCCTTCGCAGCCCTCAATCTCCAGGCCGTGTCGGGCATTCCGGCCGCAGAACGGGGCACCGCGGTGCCGGTCTACCAGACGGCGGTTCAGCTGGGCCCCCTGCTGTCGCTGCCGGCGGTGGCCATGGCGGCGGGTGCGGGTTACCGCCCGGCGCTGCTGTTCCTGACGGCGCTGGCGACGACGGGGGCCGTGACCGCCTGCGCCCCGCGCCGCCGCGCCCGTCCCGCCATCGCGGCCTGACCCGCCCCAGAACCGCGTCCCACGCGAACGGAGATCAACAATGCGTGTCCTGTTCACCATCTTTCCGGCGACGGCGCACCTGTATCCGGTGGTGCCGCTGGCCTGGGCGCTGCAGAGCGCCGGGCACGAGGTCGTCGTGGCGAGTCACGCGGGCGTCGTGGACCCCGGGGTGATCGACAACATCGCCGCGGCGGGGCTCACGGCCGTACCGCTGGGCACGCCGGACGAACTGCCGGAAGCCCTCGGCCCGCACACGGGCGACGCCGAGCCGGACCGGCCCTCCCTGGGGTTCGACGCCTTCGAACCGGAGGAGACGGGGTCCTGGCGCACCACTCGCGCCATTCTGACCGGCATGTTCCGGCTGCACTACCCGGAGCCTTCCGAGCCGGGCGCCCGCCGGCCGGTGCTGGACAACCTGGTCGACTTCGCCCGTGCCTGGCGTCCCGACCTGGTGCTGTGGGATCCGCTGATGTTCCCCGCCCCCGTCGCCGCGCGGGTCAGCGGCGCGGCGCACGCCCGGCTGCTGTGGGGGATGGACAACATCGGCGTGATCCATGAGCGCACGAAGCGTGAACTGGCGGATCCGGCGTCGGAGCTGACGGAGCATCCGTGGCTGAGCTGGTTCGGCCCGGTTCTGGAGCGCCACGGGCTGGAGTTCGGCGACGAGATGCTGCTCGGCCAGTGGACGCTGGACCTCACCCAGTCCCGGATGCAGGCTCCGCTCGACCAGACGCGCATACCGGTGCGGAGGGTCCCGTACACCGGCGCCGGCCGCCTCCCGGGCTGGCTGCACACCCGTCCCGGGCGTCCCCGGGCGGTGCTGTCCCTGGGCGTGAGCCGACGCAAGATCTTCGGCAAGTACAGCGGGTTCCCCCTGCGTGAGTTCTTCGCGTCGGTGTCGGAGCTGGACATCGAGGTCGTCGCCACGCTGAACAGCCAGCAGCTCGACGCGGCGGGCACGCTGCCCGGCAATGTGCGCGCCCTGGAGTACGTCCCGCTCAACCAGGTTCTGCCGACCGCTTCGGCGATCGTCCACCACGGTGGAGGCGGCACGTTCTCCTCCGCCGTCGCCCACCGCGTGCCCCAGCTGGTGATGCCGCTGGTCATGTGGGACGAGATGGTCACCGCCCGCTACGTGCGGGACATGGGAGCGGGCCTGGTCGCCGACCCGGACGCCCTGGACGTCGCGGAGATGCACAAGCAGCTCGTACGGCTGCTGGAGGATCCGTCGTTCCAGCTGGGCGCCCGCCGCCTGCACGACGAGATGCTCGCCGCGCCCGCGCCCAAGGAGATCGTGCCGCTGCTGGAGCGGCTGACCGCCGAACGCCGCTGACCACGCGCCCCGAGAGGACGGTCCGTCAGATGCGCGTACTGGTGATCTCCACCCCCGTTCCCACCCATTTCCTTCCGTTGGTGCCGCTGTTGTGGGCGCTGCGCTCGGCCGGTCACGAGGTGACCGTGCTGGCCCAGCCCGATGTGGTCGGAGCCGTACGGGCCTGCGGTCTCACGGCGATCTCGGCGGGCGAGCCGTTCGAGGTGAACGGGATGCTGCTGGAGGGGCTGGAGCCGGAGCGGCGTCCGCTGCAGGCACGGCCCCGGTCGGCCCCCGAACTGCTCGGCGGGTACGGCAGGTTGTGGTGGGCCCACGCCGCCTCGATGCTCGACGGCTACAGCGACGTGGCCGAGAGGTACCGGCCGGATCTCGTCCTGGCCGACCCGCTGGAGTACTGCTCGCTGATCATCGGGGCACGGCTGGGTGTGCCGGTCGTGCACCACCGGTGGGCGGTGGACGCCATCTCCGGACCTGCCCGGGCCTTCGTCCGCCCCGGCGCCCGTGAGCTGTGCGAGCGGCTCGGCCTTCCCGGCCTGCCCGACCCGGACGTGCTGCTCGACCCGTGTCCGCCTTCGCTGCGGCTGCCGGGCGGCGAACCGGGCACGCCCATCCGGTACGTGCCGTACAGCGGGGGCGCAGAGGTTCCCGCCTGGGTACGGGCCGACCGCGGTCCGGGAGCGGAGCGGCGGCGGGTGGCCGTGTCGCTGGGCAACACCCTGGCCCTGCACGGTGTGGGTTTCACCCGCGGTCTGCTGCGGGCCCTCGCCGCGCGGCCCGGGACCGAGATCCTGGTGACGCTGCCCGAGCCGTACCGCACGCGGATCGGTCCGCTGCCGAGCGGGGTCACGGCGGTCGACCCGCTCCCCCTGCACCTGTTCCTCGGCACCTGTGACGCGATGGTCCACCACGGGGGCGCCGGCACGGCCATGACGGCGACCTCCTTCGGACTGCCCCAGTTGGTGCTTCCGCAGCTGGCGGACCACTTCCCGCTGGGCGACCGGCTCACCGCGGCCGGCGCCGGGCTGTCCTTCGACACGGCGGAACGGCAGGACGACCCGCGGACCGTCGGCGCGGCCCTGGACGAGCTGCTGTCCGACCCCCGATACGCCGACGCGGCCCGTGGTCTGGCCGCGGAGATGGCCCGTATGCCGTCCCCCGTCGCCGCGGCCGCCGATCTTGAGCGGCGGGCCCGGGCGGGCACCCGACCGAGAAAGGCGAGCCTCCAGTGCACATCGAGGAACTGACCCTCCCGGGCACGTACGTGATCACGCCCACACTGATCCCCGACGCGCGGGGTTCGTTCTACGAGGCGATGCGCGGCGACCTGCTGGAAAAGGCCACCGGCGTGCCCTTCCGGCCTCGGCAGATCAACTACTCGGTCTCCCGGCGCCACACACTGCGCGGCATCCACAGCGTGCGCATCCCGCCCGGGCAGGCCAAGTACGTCACCTGTGTGCGGGGCGCGCTGCGTGACATCGTCGTGGATCTGCGGATCGGCTCCCCCACCTTCGGGGAGCACCGGGTGAACGTGCTGGACGCGGACTCCGGGCGTTCGGTGTACGTGCCTGAGGGTGTGGGGCACGGGTTCCTCGCGCTGACCGACGACGCGTGCATCTGCTACGTCGTGTCCTCCACCCATGTGCCGGGCACGCAGATCGACATCAATCCGCTCGACCCAGATCTCGGGCTGCCCTGGGACTGCCCGGAGCCCCCTCTCATCTCCGACAAGGACGCCAAGGCCCCCACAGTGGCCGAGGCCGTACGGGCAGGTCTGCTGCCCCGATTCGACAAGGCAGGGACACCGTGAGGATGCTCTTCGTCGCCGCGGGAAGCCCGGCGACCGTGTTCGCCCTGGCCCCGCTGGCCACCGCCGCGCGCAACGCGGGACACCAGGTGGTGATGGCCGCGAACGACGACATGGTCCCGTACATCACGTCGTCGGGCCTGCCGGGCGTGGCGACCACCGATCTGCCGATCCGGCACTTCATCACCACCGACCGGGCCGGCCGTCCCGAGGCGATCCCCTCCGGCCCGGTGGAGCAGGCGCTGTTCACCGGCCGCTGGTTCGCGCGCATGGCCGCGTCGAGCCTGCCCCGGATGCTGGACTTCTGCCGGTCCTGGCGGCCCGATCTGATCGTCGGCGGCACCATGAGCTACGTCGCTCCGCTGCTCGCCCTGCACCTGGGCGTGCCGCACGTGCGACAGACCTGGGACGCCATCGAGGCGGACGGCATTCACCCGGGCGCGGACGCCGAACTGCGGCCGGAGCTGGAACGGTTCGGGCTGGACCGGCTGCCAGGACCGGACCTGCTCGTGGACATCTGCCCACCGAGCCTGCGTCCGGGGAACGCCGCCCCCGCACAGCCCATGCGCTACGTCCCGGCGAACGCCCAGCGGCGGCTGGAGACCTGGATGTTCACCCGCGGCGAGCGCCGCAGGATCCTCGTCACCTCGGGCAGCCGCGTCGCGAAGGAGAGCTACGACAAGAACTTCGACTTCCTGCGCGGCCTTGCCTCGGAGGTCGCCTCGTGGGACGTCGAACTGATCGTCGCCGCGCCCGACGGGGCCGCCGACGCGCTGCGCGACGGCCTGCCGGGGGTCCGCGTCGGCTGGGCGCCTCTGGACCTGGTGGCGCCCACCTGTGACCTGCTGGTGCACCACGCGGGCGGGGTGAGCACCCTGACCGGTCTGAACGCCGGTGTACCGCAACTCCTCATTCCCAGGGGCGCCGTGCTGGAGAAGCCCGCCCTGCGCGTCGCGGACCGCGGTGCGGCGATCACGCTGCTGCCGGGCGAGGACTCGGTCGACGCGGTCGCGGACTCCTGCCAGGAGCTGCTGGCCAAGGACACCTACCGGGAGGCGGCGGGTGCCCTCTCCCGCGAGATCGCCGCCATGCCCTCCCCCGCGAGCGTGGTCGCCGCGCTCGGAGATCTGGCGTGAAGACGACACGAACCGAGAGGACCTCTCGATGAAGGCTCTGGTGCTAGCAGGCGGGTCCGGTACCCGCCTGCGGCCTTTCAGCTACTCGATGCCCAAACAACTCATACCCATCGCCAACACACCGGTCCTGGTGCACGTGCTCGGCTCCGTCCGGGAGCTGGGCGTGACCGAGGTGGGTGTCATCGTCGGCAACCGCGGGCCGGAGATCGAGGCGGTCCTCGGCGACGGCTCCCGGTTCGGCGTGCACATCACCTACATCGCCCAGGACGAGCCGCGAGGACTGGCCCACACCGTGGTGATCGCCCGGGACTTCCTCGGCCCGGACGACTTCGTGATGTACCTGGGGGACAACATGCTGCCCGACGGCATCGTCCCCATCGCCGAGGAGTTCGCCCGGCACCGCCCGGCCGCGCACGTCGTCGTGCACAAGGTCGCCGACCCTCGCTCGTTCGGCGTCGCCGAGCTGGGGCCGGACGGCGAGGTGCGGCGTCTGGTCGAGAAGCCCCGGGAGCCGCGCAGCGACCTGGCGCTGATCGGTGTCTACTTCTTCACCGCCGCCATCCACGAGGCGGTGGCGTCCATCGGGCCGAGCGTCCGCGGCGAACTGGAGATCACCGACGCCGTTCAGTGGCTCGTGTCCTCCGGTGCGGAGGTGCGGGCCAGCCGCTACGACGGCTACTGGAAGGACACCGGAAAGGTCGAGGACGTCCTGGAGTGCAACAGCCACCTCCTCGACGGACTGACCCGGCGCGTCGACGGACGGGTCGACGACGACAGCGTGCTCGTCGGCCGAGTCGTGGTCGAGGCCGGCGCTCGCGTCGTCAGGTCCCGGGTGGAGGGCCCGGCCATCATCGGCGCGGGCACGGTGCTGGAGGACAGCCACATCGGCCCGCACACCTCCATCGGGCGGGACTGCCTGGTGACGGACAGCAGGCTCGAGGGCTCGATCGCCCTGGACGAGGCGTCCGTCACCGGTGTCCACGGCCTGCGCAACTCGCTCATCGGGCGCGCCGCGTCCGTGGGCACCACGGGACGGGGCACCGACCATCACTGCCTCGTCGTGGGAGATCACACACGAGTGGAGGTCGCGGCATGAGGATCCTCGTCACCGGAGCGGCGGGCTTCATCGGCTCGCACTTCGTCCGCAGTCTGCTGGCGGACGAGTACCGCGGCTGGGAAGGCGCCCACGTCACCGCCCTGGACAAGCTGACCTACGCCGGCAACCGGGAGAACCTGCCCGCCTCGCACGAACGGCTGGTGTTCGTACGGGGCGACGTGTGCGACCGGTCCCTGCTCCGCGAACTGCTGCCCGGTCACGACGCCGTGGTGCACTTCGCGGCCGAGTCCCATGTGGACCGGTCGCTCGAAGGAGCCGGGGAGTTCTTCCGGACGAACGTGCTGGGCACCCAGACCCTGCTGGACGCGGTGCTGGAGAGCGGGGTCGAGCGGGTTGTCCACGTCTCCACCGACGAGGTCTACGGCTCGATCGCGGAGGGCTCCTGGACGGAGGAGTGGCCGCTGGCGCCCAACTCGCCCTACGCGGCCTCGAAGGCCGGCTCGGACCTGGTCGCCCGCGCGTACTGGCGGACCCACGGTGTGGACCTGTCGGTCACCCGCTGCTCCAACAACTACGGCCCCTACCAGCACCCCGAGAAGGTCATCCCGCTCTTCGTGACCAATCTGCTGGAGGGCGGCCAGGTCCCCCTGTACGGGGACGGACGCAACGTCCGCGAGTGGCTGCACGTGGCCGACCACTGCCGTGGCATCCACCTGGTGCTCAACGAGGGCCGGGCCGGGGAGATCTACAACATCGGCGGCGGCAACGAGTACACCAACCTCGACCTCACCCGGAAGCTGCTGGAACTGACCGGCGCCGGCGAGGAGAAGATCCGCCGGGTGGCCGACCGCAAGGCACACGACCTGCGCTACTCGATCGACGAGTCGAAGATCCGTCAGGAGCTGGGCTACACACCCCGGATCGGGTTCGAGGAGGGTCTTGCGGAGACCGTCGCCTGGTACCGCGACAACCCGGACTGGTGGAAGGCCGTGAAGCACGGGACGAGCCGTGCGGCCTGACCGTGCACCCGTGCCGGGGCTGCAGGTCGTGATCCTGGGGAGCAGCGGTTTCCTGGGCCGTGGGCTCGGCGCGGCGTTCGCCGCGCGGGGCGCGCGGGTGCACGGCGTCTCCCGAGGCGGTCCGCCGCCGGGCGCCGGTCCGTCATCGGGCCGGACCACGACAGCCACGTACCTGGACCTGCTGACGGCGGCCTCGGGTGAGCTGCGGGCGGCCTTCTCCGCGGCCCGCCCGGACGTCGTGGTGAACGCGGCGGGCCGGGCCTGGCGGGCGGACGAGGCGGAGATGAACGCGGGCAACGCCGTACTCGTCGAGCGGGTCGTGACAGCACTCGCCGAACTGCCCGGTCCTCCGGTGCGGCTGGTGCAGCTGGGCAGCGTCCACGAGTACGGCGCCGGCGACCCGGCCGGCGGCACGGGCGAGAGGCACGACCCCGACCCGGTCACGCCCTACGGCCGTACCAAACTCCTCGGGACGCGGGCCGTGCTGCGCGGCGCGCGGGAGGGAAGCGTCGAAGGAGTGGTGCTCCGGCTCGCCAACGTGATCGGCGCCGGGGTGCCCGAGGGCAGTCTCTTCGGCAGGGTGGCGGCCCATCTCGGTGCGTCGGCGGCGGCGCGGGCACGTGGGGAGCAGGTCACCGCCCTGCGGCTTCCGCCGCTGCGCGCGGCCCGTGACCTGGTGGACGCCCGTGACGTCGCCGACGCGGTGGTGGCCGCGGCCTCGGCTCCGTCCGCGGCCGTGACCGGTCAGGTGATCAACGTGGGCCGCGGCGAGGCGGTCGCCATGCGTGCGCTGATCGACCGGATGATCGCGCTCAGCGGTGTGGACGTCCCGGTGACCGAGGCGGCCGAGGCGCCGGCGCGCACCGACGTGGCCCGCCAGTGTCTGGACATCTCCCGTGCCCGGCGGCTGCTCGGCTGGAGCCCCTCTCGCGGACTCGACGACTCCCTGCGCGACCTCCTCGCCTCCGTGCTGCCGCCGGAGCGTCCGTCGCACAGCACACCACTCGGCATCACGGCCGCATCCCCGGCCGGAGAAGGGAATTGATCATGAGCGAGCGCAAGAACCGGATCCTCGAAGAGGTCCGCGCATACCACCAGGAGACCGCCCCGGCACGGGAGTTCGTCCCGGGGACGACGGAGATCTGGCCGTCCGGGGCGGTACTGGAGGACGAGGACCGGGTGGCTCTGGTGGAGGCCGCGCTGGAGATGCGGATCGCCGCCGGGACCAGCTCCCGCAAGTTCGAGTCGCAGTTCGCACGACGCCTCAAGCGCCGCAAGGCTCATCTGACCAACTCCGGTTCGTCGGCGAACCTGCTGGCCGTGTCGGCTCTGATGTCGCACGCCCTGGAGGAGCGGCGGCTGCGGCCGGGCGACGAGGTCGTCACGGTCGCGGCCGGCTTCCCGACCACGGTCAACCCGATCCTGCAGAACGGCCTGATCCCGGTCTTCGTGGACGTGGACCTGGCCACCTGCAACGCGACGGCCGACCGGGTGGCCGCGGCGATCGGGCCGAAGACCCGCGCCGTCGTCATCGCGCACGCGCTGGGCAATCCCTTCGAGGTCGCGGAGATCGCCCAGCTCTGCGAACAGCACGACCTGTTCCTGATCGAGGACAACTGCGACGCGGTCGGCTCCCTCTACGACGGGCAGCTCACCGGCACCTTCGGCGACATGACGACGGTCAGCTTCTACCCTGCGCACCACCTGACCATGGGCGAGGGCGGCTGCGTGCTGACCTCCAACCTGGCCCTGGCCCGCATCGTCGAGTCCCTGCGCGACTGGGGCCGGGACTGCTGGTGCGAACCCGGTGAGAACGACCGCTGCCTGAAGCGGTTCACGTACCAGATGGGCACGCTGCCGGCCGGGTACGACCACAAGTACATCTTCTCCCACGTGGGGTACAACCTGAAGGCCACGGACATCCAGGCCGCACTGGGGCTGACCCAGCTGGCCAAGCTGGACTCGTTCATAGAGGCGCGCCGGCGCAACTGGCGGCGGCTGCGTGAGGGACTCGACGGCGTCCCCGGCCTGCTGCTGCCCGAGGCCACCCCCCGCTCCGAGCCCAGTTGGTTCGGCTTCGTCATCACCGTGGACCCCGAAGCGCCGTTCAGCCGGGCCGAGCTGGTCGATTTCCTGGAGGGCCGCAAGATCGGCACGCGTCGACTCTTCGCCGGGAATCTGACCCGTCACCCGGCCTACATCGACCAGCCGCACCGGATCGTGGGCGACCTGGCCAACAGCGACGTCATCACCGAGCACACCTTCTGGATCGGGGTCTACCCGGCGCTCACGGACGAGATGCTGGACTACGTCACCGCCTCGATCAAGGAGTTCGTGGCCGCGCGCGGCTGAACCGGAGAGGCCGCCTCGCGGCCTCCTCACTCCTCAGAGATCGGGACGACGTATGGACATTGTGGGAAACGGTTTCCTGGCGCGGAACCTGCGCCCGCTGGCCGGCCGGCACCCGGACACGGTGGCCCTGGCGGCCGGGGTGTCGTGGGCCGGCGGCACCTCCGACGCGGACTTCGCCCGCGAGGAGGCTCTGCTGCACGAGGTCGCCGGCAGGTGCCGCGACACAGGCCGGCGGCTGCTCTTCTTCTCCACCGCGGCGACCGGCATGTACGGACTCGCCGACGGACCCGGCCGGGAGGATGTCCCGGTGACCCCCTGCACTCCCTACGGCGCGCACAAGCTCGCCCTGGAGGGAGTGCTGCGCGACTCCGGCGCCGACCATCTGATCCTCCGGCTGGGGCATCTGGTCGGCCCGCACCAGCCCGAACACCAGCTGCTGCCCACCTTGGTACGGCAGTTGCGCGAGGGTGTGGTCCGGGTGCACCGCGGCGCGGCCCGGGACCTGATCGGCGTCGAGGACGTCGTCACCGTGGTCGACCATCTCCTCGCCACCGGCCTGCGGGCCGAGACGGTCAACGTCGCTTCGGGTTTCGCCGTACCGGTGGAGGACATCGTCGATCACCTCGAAGAGGCTCTCGGGCTGCGGGCACGCCGGGAGTTCGTCCGGACGGGCGGCCGTCAGCACGTCATCTCGACGGAGAAGCTGCGCGCCCTCGTGCCGCAGACCGCGCGCATGGGGTTCGGCCCCGCCTACTACCGGCGGATCCTCGGGGACTTCACGGCCTCCGTGGCATCCGACGCCTCCGCACCTGCCTGACACCCATCGACCATCGAGGGGGACGCACATGACGCACCGCGGGAACCGCGCGACGAATCCCCGGCGGCGCACCCTGCGCGGAGCCGGCGCGCTGGCCGGTGCCGCTCTTCTGCTGGCCGGTCTCCACGGGCCCTCCGGCGCGGCACCCGCGGCCACGGTGACCGGGCCGGACGTACCGCACACCACCGAGGCACCCACCACGGTGGACCTGGTCTCGACCGCAACGGGTTTCACCGCGCCGGCCACCGCCCGCCCGGGACCGACCACGTTCCGCGCCTCGACCACCCAGTCGGGCAAGGGCTGGATCGGCCTGGCCCGGCTGAAGGACGGCAAGGACTGGGACGACTTCCTCGACGCCCTCTCCCGCGCGCTGTCCGACACTCCCGCCGACGTTCCGCAGGGTGCGAAGGACCTGGACGACACCGCCGTTCTGCTCGGAGGGCTGGTGATCCACCCCGGACAGCCCGGGACGTTCACCCAGGATCTGCGTCCGGGACAGTACCTGCTGTTCGACTACCTCACGGCGGGCGACGCCGAGCCGCGGCACCGCCGGCTGACGGTCACCGGTGCGTCCGCCGGCCGCTCCCCGGAGCCGACCGCCACCGTCGTGGCGAGACACGTACCCGGCGTCGGCCCTCGCTTCGAGGTGTTCGGCAGCCTGCGCGCCGGCCGCCCCCTGCGCTACGTCAACCGGATCCCCGGGCAGGTCAACGAGTTGCTCTTCGTGAAGGTCGCGGAGGGGACCACCGAGGCCGGTCTCAAGGCGTGGTTCGACGCCCTGCCCGACGACGGCACCTTCCCGCCGGACTCCCCGTTCCGCTCCCTCAGCCTCGGCAGCCTGCACCTGTCCACAGGGCGGTCGTCGGTCGTGCAGGTTCCCCTGGAGCCCGACCGGTACGCGGCGATCACCTATTCGAAGGACGCGACCGACGGCATCAAGCTCGTCAAGAAAGGCCTGTTCGCCCTCGTCGACGTGCACTGAACGTGCCGTTCTGCCCCTCGTCCTCCCCGTTTCCCCTGTTCCTCAGGAGTTCTCCGTGACGCCACCTCCCCTCCCGCAAGCCCGCGACAACACCCGGCGGATGACGGAACGTCTCGGGCTTTCCTCCGCCACCTTCCACGGCTCCCATCTGCCGACCGACCGCTTCTCCGCATGGCTCGCCGAGCGTGGCAGCGTCAACGCGTTCCGTGTGGACCGGATCCCGTTCGCCGAGCTGGACGGATGGTCGTTCGAGGACACCACCGGCAATCTCGTGCACCGCAGCGGCAGGTTCTTCACCGTCGAGGGCATGCGGGTGACCGAGCGCGACGAACCCTACGGCGACGGCCCGTACGCCGAGTGGCACCAACCCGTCATCAAGCAGCCCGAGGTAGGCATCCTGGGCATCCTGGCCAAGGAGTTCGACGGGGTCCTGCACTTCCTGATGCAGGCCAAGATGGAACCCGGCAACCCCAACCTTCTCCAGCTGTCCCCCACGGTGCAGGCCACCCGCAGCAACTACACCAAGGCCCACCAAGGCGCCGACGTGAAGTACGTGGAACACTTCGTCGGCCCTCGACGGGGCCGGGTCGTCGCGGACTCCCTGCAGTCCGAGCACGGTTCGTGGTTCTTCCGTAAGTCCAACCGCAACATGATCGTGGAGGCCACCGGTGACGTGCCGCTCCTGGACGACTTCTGCTGGCTGACCCTGGGACAGATCGCCGAACTGCTCCACCGGGACAATGTCGTCAACATGGACTCGCGAACGGTCCTGTCCTGCCTGCCGGTCCCGGAGACGGCGGCCGGCGCCCTGCACTCCGACACCGAACTGCTGTCCTGGATCACCGGCGAGCGCGCCCGGCACGATGTGCACGCCGAGCGTGTCCCGCTGGCCGGCCTGCCCGGGTGGCGCCGGCACGAGACGGCCGTCGAGCACGAGGAGGGCCGGTACTTCAAGGTGGTGGCGGTGTCGGTGCAAGCCGGCAACCGCGAGGTCACCAGCTGGACCCAGCCGCTGTTCGAACCGGTCGGCCTCGGTGTGACCGCCTTCCTCACCCGCACCTTCGACGGCGTACCGCACGTGCTGGTGCACGCCCGGGTCGAGGGAGGCTTCCTCGACACCGTCGAACTGGGCCCCACGGTCCAGTACACCCCCGACAACTACGCCCATCTGCCGGAGAAGGAACGCCCGCCGTTCCTCGACACCGTGCTGGAGGCACCGGCGGAGCGGATCCGCTACGAGGCCGTGCACGCGGAGGAAGGCGGCCGGTTCCTCAACGCGGAGAGCCGGTACCTGCTCGTCGACGCCGACGAACGGGACGCCCCGCTCGAACCGCCGCCCGGGTACGCCTGGGTCAGTCCCGACCAGCTGACCTGGCTGGTCCGTCACGGCCACTATCTGAACGTCCAGGCGCGGACACTGCTCGCCTGCCTCAACGCCGCCAAGGCGGTGGTCCGATGAGCGCGCCGGTGTCCATCGGGGTGCTCGGCTGCGCCGACATCGCGGTACGACGGATGCTGCCCGCGTTCACCGCCTCCCCGGACGTGGAGGTCGCGGCCGTCGCCAGTCGTGACCGGGGCCGGGCCGAGAAGACGGCCGGGCGCTTCGGCTGCCGGCCCGTCCACGGGTACGAGGCGCTGCTGGAGGCCGATGACGTGCAGGCGGTGTACGTGCCGCTGCCGGCCGCTCTGCACGCGCCCTGGGTCGAGGCGGCGCTCGCGGCCGGCAAGCACGTGCTCGCCGAGAAGCCCCTGACGACGGACCCGGACACCACCGCACACCTGCTGAATGTGGCCACCGAGCGGGGCGTGGCACTGATGGAGAACGTGATGTTCGTCCACCACCCCCGGCACGAGGCGGTACGGCGCCTCGTCACCGACGGGCGGATCGGCGAACTCCGCGCGTTCCACGCGGCGTTCACCATTCCTCCGCTCGCTGACAGCGACATCCGGTACGACGCCGGCCTCGGCGGCGGCGCCCTGGCGGACGTCGGCCTCTATCCGCTGCGCGCCGCATTGCACTTCCTGGGCCCGGAGCTCGAGGTGATCGGTGCCCGGACGGTTCGGGGACGCGGACGGCAGGTCGAGACGTCCGGTGCGGCGCTGCTCGGGACTCCCGGCGGAGTCACCGCGCACATCACGTTCGGCATGGAGCACGCCTATCTGTCGCGGTACGAACTGTGGGGCAGCGAAGGGCGGATCACCGTGGACCGGGCGTTCACCCCGCCGGCCGACTTCGTCCCGCCGGTCTCCCTGCACACGTCCGCGGGCACGGAGGAGATCCGGCTGACGCCCGCCGACCAGGTGGCGGCGACGGTCGCCGCCTTCGTCACCGCGGTCCGGGCCGGATACGCGCCGGGCGAGGACACACTGCGGCAGGCCGTTCTGCTGGACGCCGTACGCCGTCGGTCCGGGTGATCCTGCCAGAGGAGGCGCACATGACGGTCGAACTGCACGAGATCCGTGCGCAGGCACTGGCCGGCCCGAGCGAGAAGGCGACCCAGGCGCAGCACGCCAAGGGCAAGCTGACCGCGCGGGAGCGCATCGAACTGCTGCTGGACGCGGGTTCCTTCCGTGAGGTCGAGCAGTTGCGCCGGCACCGGGCCACCGGCTTCGGTCTGGAGGAGAGGAAGCCGTACACCGACGGTGTGATCACGGGCTGGGGGACGGTGGAGGGGCGGACGGTGTTCGTCTACGCCCACGACTTCCGTATCTTCGGCGGCGCGCTGGGCGAGGCGCATGCCACGAAGATCCACAAGATCATGGACATGGCCATCGCGGCGGGGGCGCCGCTGGTGTCGCTGAACGACGGTGCGGGCGCGCGGATCCAGGAGGGGGTGTCGGCGCTCGCGGGGTACGGGGGCATCTTCCAGCGCAACACCAAGGCGTCGGGCGTGATCCCGCAGATCTCGGTGATGCTGGGCCCGTGCGCGGGCGGTGCGGCCTACAGTCCGGCGCTGACGGACTTCGTGTTCATGGTGCGGGAGACCTCGCAGATGTTCATCACGGGTCCGGACGTGGTCAAGGCGGTCACGGGTGAGGAGATCACCCAGAACGGCCTGGGCGGCGCGGACGTGCACGCCGAGACGTCCGGTGTGTGTCACTTCGCGTACGACGACGAGGAGACCTGCATCGCCGAGGTGCGCTACCTGCTGTCCCTGCTGCCGCAGAACAACCGGGAGAACCCGCCGCGGGTGGACTGCTCCGACGCCGCGGACCGGCGCAGCGAGGTGCTGCTGGACCTGGTTCCGGCGGACGGCAACCGGCCGTACGACATGGCGAAGGTGATCGAGGAGATCGTCGACGACGGCGAGTTCCTCGAGGTCCACGAGCGGTGGGCGCGGAACATCATCTGTGCGCTGGCGCGGATGGACGGCCAGGTCGTGGGGATCGTCGCCAACCAGCCGCAGGCGCTGGCGGGTGTGCTGGACATCGAGGCCAGCGAGAAGGCCGCCCGTTTCGTGCAGATGTGCGACGCGTTCAACATCCCGATCCTGACCTTCCTGGACGTGCCCGGCTTCCTGCCGGGTGTGGACCAGGAGCACGGCGGCATCATCCGCCACGGCGCGAAGCTGCTGTACGCGTACTGCAACGCCACGGTGCCGCGGATCTCGCTGATCCTGCGCAAGGCGTACGGCGGCGCGTACATCGTGATGGACAGCCAGTCCATCGGCGCCGACCTGACGTACGCGTGGCCGACGAACGAGATCGCGGTGATGGGCGCGGAGGGCGCGGCGAACGTGATCTTCCGTCGGCAGATCGC
The DNA here is from genome assembly GCF_051903975.1 of Streptomyces sp. P9-2. Lineage (NCBI taxonomy): Bacteria > Bacillati > Actinomycetota > Actinomycetes > Kitasatosporales > Streptomycetaceae > Streptomyces > Streptomyces sp. P9-2. The sequence goes on along the minus strand of NZ_CP192633.1, from coordinate 5,552,400 downwards.
CGAGGCCGAGGACCCCGAGGCGATGCGGGCGCGGATGGTCAAGGAGTACAAGTCCGAGCTGATGCACCCCTACTACGCCGCCGAGCGGGGGCTGGTCGACGACGTGATCGACCCGGCCGCCACCCGTGAGGTGCTGATCCGTTCGCTGGCGATGCTGCAGACCAAGCACGCCGACCTGCCGTCGCGCAAGCACGGCAACCCGCCCCAGTAACTGGGAGAACCGACGATGACGACACCTGACATCCGTGTGGAGAAGGGGCATGCCGAGCCGGAGGAGGTCGCGGCGATCGCGGCGATCCTGATGGCCCGCGCCGCCAACGCGCCCGCCGCAACGCCGGCCCACCGGGGCCGCCCCCGGGCCGGCTGGCGCCGCCTGGAACGCGAACCAGGCTTCCGAGCCCCCCACAGCTGGCGCTGACCTCGCCCCGAAGGGCGCGGGGAACGGCGCGAGCAACCACGCCCTACCCGCACCCGACGCGCTGCAGAGGTCGCCCGCAGGCCAGTAGGGGCGCGGGGAACTGCGCGACCGGCCACGAACGACCCGCACCCGACACCGCAACGGGCCGACGGCGACAGCAGTACTGGAGCCGTTTCTTCAACTTTCTCATCGGCGCACCACAGATCCATGTCAACCGCGTGGTGCCCCTCCCCGGGGACTGATTGGCTGGCGCCAACCCCCGGCCCGCATGCGTTCATGCGGTTTCTGTCCATGTCCCAGCACAGATAAGGCTCAACATGGTTTCGCGACGCAGATTCCTGGGCTCGGCGACAGCGGTGGCCGGCGCTGCCGCGGGCTTCGCCGCACTGCCCCATTCGGCGCCCGCCCGGGCCGCCGGACGGATCGCGCCGGAGGTTGTCGTCAGGCCGGGAGACGCCCGGTACGCCGAGCTCGCGGAGCGCGGGTACAACAACCGTTTCGTGGCCACCCCGGACGAGATCTGGCTCGTGCACAGCGCCGCTCAGGTGGAGAAGGCGGTGAACCAGGCCGTCGCCGACAACCAGCGTGTCACGGTGCGCAGTGGAGGTCACTGCTTCGAGGGCCTCGTGGACGACCCGCAATTCCGTCTCCTGGTCGATCTGTCCGAGATGAGGGGCATCAGCTTCGACCCGAAGATGAACGCCTTCGCCGTCGAGGCGGGCGCCCGGCTCGGCGAGGTCTACAAGGCCCTGTACGAGGGCTGGGGGGTGACCGTCCCCGGTGGTGTCTGCCCGGAGGTCGGCGTGGGCGGCCACGTCAGCGGCGGTGGATACGGGCCGCTGTCACGCAGGTACGGCCTGGTCGTGGACCATCTGTACGCCGTCGAGGTCGTGGTCGCGGACCGGCGACGCGGGGCACGGACGATCGTCGCCACCCGGGACGCCGGCGATCCGAACCGCGACCTGTGGTGGGCCCACACAGGCGGCGGTGGCGGCGGGTTCGGCATCGTCACGCGTTTCTGGTTCCGGACGCCGGGTGCCTCCGGCCGTCCCTCCGCGCTCCTGCCGAAGCCGCCGGCCCGGATGCGTAAGACCGTCGTGAGCTGGCCGTGGAGCGAGCTGACCGAGGCTCGTTTCACGCGTCTGGTGCTCAACCACGGAGCCTGGCACGCGGCGAACAGCGCGCCGGGCTCCGAGTACTCGGTGATGCACAGCTCCCTCCAGCTCCACTCCTCGATCACCGGCACGATCGAGCTGGAGATCCGCATGGACGCCACTCTGCCCCGTACATCCCAGCTCCACGACGACTACATCCGCGCGGTGAACGCGGGCGTGGGCCTGGAGCCGACCGTCGACATCACCGAGGGCTCCTGGCTGGACGTCACGCTGGAGCCGACTCCCAGTTACGGCGACTACGGGCGCCAGAAGTCGATGGGCGGACATCTGCGGAAGCCGCTGACCGAAAGCCAGGTCCGCGCGCTCCACCGTTCGCTGAGCGACCCCTCCCACTTCGGCGCCGGCCTGGTCTATCTCGCTGCCTACGGCTGCCGCATCAACACGGTTCAGTCCTCCGCCACCGCCATCCCCCAGCGGGACTCCGTCTTCAAGCTCTGGTACTCCAACAACTGGGCGGACCCCGCCCAGGACGACTACGAGGTCGAGTGGCTGCGCACCCTGCGCAAGAACGTGCACGGCGCAACCGGCGGCTTCCCGGTACCCGACGGCCGGCAGGACGGCGGCTACATCAACTACCCCGACGTCGACATGCTCGACCCGGCGCAGAACACCTCGGGTGTGCCCTGGTACTCGATCATCTGGAAGGACAACTACCCGAGGCTGCAGCGCGTCAAGAACACCTACGACCCCCACAACGTCTTCCGGCATGCCATGTCCCTGACCCCCTCCTGACCATCGCTCGGGCGGTCGGTCCTCACGCCGGAAGCGCACATCACCCATGTCTGCACAACAGCCCGGAGGGCCCCATGACCAGCAGTAACCCCGCTGCCAGCCACACCGCTTCAGGACGCCGTGCGTTGCCCGTGTGGCAGGCGGTGGCGGGGGCCGCCGTCGTCGCCGCCGTCGTCAATCTCGTCGTTCTGTTCATCGGCGATGCCGCCGGGGCCTCACTGGTCCTGGAACTCAACGGCAAGCCCGACGAGATCGGCGCCGGCGACGTCGTCTTCATGTCGGTCGCCGCGCCGGTGCTCGGCATCACCGCGGCCGTTCTCCTGGCCCGCTGGAAGCCGGTGTTCCTGCGGGTGGGCCAGATCGTGGGCGGTTCCGTCGCGGTACTCACCGCGATCGGCCCGCTGACTCAGGAGACCGACGGTGGTACGGCCGCGACACTGATCACGATGCACCTGTTCGTGGGGCTCGTCGCGGTGGCCGCCCTGGAGGCGATTCGGCGGTCCCGCGTCTGACGTCACGTCGGCACCACGCACGAGGCGGCCCTCCGGCACCCCCCGGGTTCCGGAGGGCCGTGCTGCTGCCTCCTTGAACGAACGGGTCACGACATCGAAAAGGGCCGCCGGTCACCGTTGACCGTACGACCCGTTCGAATGAGGTACCCGGTTCCCGGAATCGTCCGGAAGGTCAGGCACGCCCCAGACGAAATCCGACTCCTCGAGCGGTGACGATCCAGTCGCTCGATCCCAGCTTGCTGCGCAGACTGCTGACATGGGTGTCGATGGTCCGCCCCGGCACGGACCGGGAGTCACGCCACACCTGCACCATGATCTGCTCCCGGGTGACAACGATTCCCGGGCGTGAGGCGAGCAGATACAGAAGGTCGAATTCCTTGCGCGTGACCTCTATGGTCCGGTCGTCCAGGCGGATTTCGCGGGCCCGGGGGTCTATGGAAAGCGGCCCCACGACGACGACCTCGTCAGGCGAGGCCGGCTGTCGCACAGCCCGTCGCATGACCGCCTCGATACGGGCAATCAGTTCGGCCAGGCTGTACGGCTTCGGGACATAGTCGTCCGAGCCGGCGCGCAGGCTCATGACGCGGTCGAGTTCGGAGTCGCGGGCCGTCACGACGATGATCGGCACGTCGCACAGGGCCCTGATGCTCCGGCACAACTCGACACCGTCCAGGTCGGGAAGGTCCAAGTCGACGAGAAGCAGGTCGGCGTTCCGGTACTGCTGCAGGGCCTGAGCGCCGGTCGGGACGCTTTCCGCCTGGTAGCCGTGCCGCCATAAATCGCGGACCAGCCCCTTGGCGACCTCGCTGTCGCTCTCCACCGCGAGTACGCGCACCGGCTTCCGGACACGCCTCGCTTCCGGCCGGACCGACGCATTCCGCATAGACACCTGACGCAGAATGCGTGGTTCGACAAGCCTGACAGAATTATGCCCCATCCGAATCATCCCCCAGATTCGTCCATTTTGATTGAAGCGGCGAGGAATTCACGCGGCGGATCGGCAAGAAGCCTACCGACGGTTCGTCAGATCCGTCAAAGCCCAACAGTTGACGGAAGAAATTTGAAAGAAACGGAAACCCCGATGAAATGTGCACGCGATTCGGCACCCGAATGGATGACGCGACCTTTAACGACCGGGCCACCCGGTCGACCGCCGCACCCACGCCCGTCCATCAACTGTCGAACAGTCAACCAACACCGACCCCCCGCGCAGACCTGTCCCACCCTCGCGAGATACATCGTACACGGGGCCGCGTACTGCGTACACGAGGGATGAATCACACCTTGTTCGATCATGGATCGAATCAAGGACAAGCCACCTGCGAAAACACCCTATCCACGTTAAACACTCAAAAGCAGTGGTGAATCGGCCACATCCTGCGGCCGACACGTGACGGGAGCGAACGGACTTGACTCCGCTCCGAACAGATGGGAAGACGGCATGATCTCTACTGAGACACCGGAAAGCGGCAGCAACCGGCTCCGGAGAGGTGACGTCCGCCGGCTCGACCGAGTGATCATCAGGTTCGCGGGGGACTCGGGTGACGGGATGCAGCTCACCGGTGACCGTTTCACCTCGGAGACCGCGTCCTTCGGCAACGACCTCTCCACGCTGCCGAACTTCCCCGCCGAGATCCGCGCCCCCGCCGGCACCCTGCCGGGTGTGTCGTCGTTCCAGCTGCACTTCGCCGACCATGACATCCTCACGCCCGGTGACGCGCCGAACGTGCTGGTGGCGATGAACCCGGCCGCGCTGAAGGCGAACATCGGCGACCTGCCGCGCGGGGCGGAGATCATCGTCAACACCGACGAGTTCACCAAGCGGGCGATGCAGAAGGTCGGCTACGACGCCTCGCCGCTGGAGGACGGCTCGCTGGACGGCTACCACCTGCACCCGGTGCCGCTGACCACGCTGACGGTGGAGGCGCTGAAGGAGTTCGACCTCACCCGGAAGGAGGCCGAGCGCAGCAAGAACATGTTCGCGTTGGGTCTGCTGTCGTGGATGTATCACCGGCCGACGGAGGGGACGGAGAAGTTCCTGCGGTCGAAGTTCGCGAAGAAGCCGGACATCGCGGCGGCGAACATCGCGGCGTTCCGGGCGGGCTGGAACTTCGGGGAGACGACGGAGGATTTCGCGGTCTCCTACGAGGTGGCGCCGGCGGCGGCGGCGTTCCCGCCGGGCGTCTACCGCAACATCTCCGGGAATCTGGCCCTGTCGTACGGGCTGATCGCGGCCTCGCGTCAGGCGGACCTGCCGCTGTTCCTGGGCTCGTATCCGATCACTCCGGCCTCGGACATCCTGCACGAGCTGAGCCGGCACAAGAACTTCGGTGTGCGCACGTTCCAGGCGGAGGACGAGATCGCCGGGATCGGGGCGGCGCTGGGGGCGGCGTTCGGCGGGTCGCTGGCGGTGACCACCACCTCCGGTCCGGGTGTGGCGCTGAAGTCGGAGACGATCGGGCTTGCGGTGTCGTTGGAGCTGCCGCTGCTGGTGGTGGACATCCAGCGTGGCGGCCCGTCGACCGGGCTGCCGACGAAGACGGAGCAGGCGGATCTGCTGCAGGCGATGTACGGCCGTAACGGTGAGGCGCCGGTGCCGGTCGTCGCCCCGCGCACGCCGGCGGACTGTTTCGACGCGGCGCTGGAGGCGGCGCGGATCGCGCTGGCCTACCGCACCCCGGTGTTCCTGCTCTCGGACGGGTATCTGGCCAACGGCAGCGAGCCGTGGCGGATCCCGGAGCTGGAGGAGCTGCCGGATCTGACGGTGCAGTTCGCGCAGGGCCCCAACCACACCACCGCCGACGGCGCGGAGGTGTTCTGGCCCTACAAGCGCGACCCGCACACCCTGGCCCGCCCCTGGGCGGTCCCGGGGACGCCGGGATTGGAGCACCGGATCGGGGGGATCGAGAAGCAGGACGGCACCGGGAACATCTCCTACGACCCGGCCAACCACGACTTCATGGTCCGTACCCGCCAGGCCAAGGTCGACGGCATCACCGTGCCCGACCTCGACGTGGACGACCCGGACGGCACCGCCCGCCTGCTCGTGCTCGGCTGGGGCTCGACGTACGGGCCGATCACCGCGGCGGTACGGCGCCTGCGGAAGGCCGGGCAGCCGGTCGCGCAGGCCCACCTGCGCCACCTCAACCCCTTCCCGAAGAACCTCGGCGAGGTCCTGCGCGGATACGACAAGGTGGTGATTCCCGAGATGAACCTCGGGCAGCTCGCCACGCTCATCAGGGCGAAGTACCTGGTCGACGCCCGCTCGTACAACCAGGTCAACGGCATGCCGTTCAAGGCGGAGCAGCTCGCCGCGGCGCTGAAGGAGGCCATCGATGACTGACGCCGAGACGCTGCTCCAGCTCGTGCCGAAGGCCGAGGGCAGGCAGACGATGAAGGACTTCAAGTCCGATCAGGAGGTGCGCTGGTGCCCGGGCTGCGGTGACTACGCCGTGCTGGCCGCCGTGCAGGGCTTCATGCCGGAACTGGGCCTGGCCCGGGAGAACATCGTGTTCGTCTCCGGCATCGGCTGCTCCTCCCGCTTCCCGTACTACATGAACACCTACGGGATGCACTCCATCCACGGCCGCGCCCCCGCCATCGCCACCGGCCTCGCCACCTCCCGCCGCGACCTGAGCGTGTGGGTCGTCACCGGCGACGGCGACGCGCTGTCCATCGGCGGCAACCACCTCATCCACGCCCTGCGCCGCAACGTCAACCTCAAGATCCTGCTGTTCAACAACCGCATCTACGGCCTCACCAAAGGCCAGTACTCCCCCACCTCCGAGGTCGGCAAGATCACCAAGTCGACCCCGATGGGCTCGCTCGACGCGCCCTTCAACCCCGTCTCGCTGGCCATCGGCGCCGAGGCGTCCTTCGTCGCCCGCACCGTCGACTCCGACCGCAAACACCTCACCGAGGTGCTGCGCCAGGCCGCCGGCCACCCGGGCACGGCGCTGGTGGAGATCTACCAGAACTGCAACATCTTCAACGACGGCGCCTTCGAGGTCCTCAAGGACCGTCAGCAGGCCGAGGAGGCGGTGATCCGGCTGGAGCACGGGCAGCCGATCCGCTTCGGCTCCGACGCCTCCAAGGGCGTGGTCCGCGACCCGGCCACCGGTGACCTGAAGGCCGTCGCCGTCACACCCGGCAACGAGGCGGACATCCTCGTCCACGACGCCCACAACCCGTCCCCGACGACCGCGTTCGCCCTGTCCCGGCTCGCCGACCCCGACACCCTGCACCACACCCCCATCGGCGTGTTCCGCTCCGTCGACCGGCCCGTCTACGACACCCTCATGGCCGACCAGCTCGACACCGCCGTCGACCAGCACGGCAAGGGCGACCTCGCCGCACTCCTCGCCGGCGGCGACACCTGGACCGTCGCCGGCTGAGCACCGGTCCCCAGGCGTGGTGAGCCGCGTCGGACGCTCACCACCGGGCCGGTCAGGCGGGCGGGCCGGTCTCCTTCTCGCGTTCCTCCTGTCGCCGCTCCGCCTGCTCCTCCCCCGCCCTGTGGCGGAGGGCGTCCGCCGGGACCAGCTCGGGGACGTAGTCCGGGCAGTCGGGGTTGTGGCAGGGGCCCGCCCGCCACTGGGGGACGTTGATGCCGAAGGTCTTGTGCCGGGTGACGACGGTCTCCACCGGCCGGCCGCACGCGGCGCACTGCAGCTCGGTGGGCCGGGTCCCGTCTCGCTCGCGGTCGCTGCTCATACTTCCACTTTACTCCCGCTTTACACGGTTTTGTCCTGTTCGGCGGCCGGTGGCCGCAGCACGCTCACCGTGATCGACACGGCCAGGACGACGACGATCACGGCCAGGCTGACCAGGGACGGGATCTCCGGGACGGCGGTGGTGATCGTCTCGTGGGTCGCCTGGAGCACCAGCTTGACGCCGATGAAGCCGAGGATCACCGCGAGGCCGACACTGAGGTAGTGGAAGCGGTCGAGGAGGCCGGCCAGCATGAAGTACAGGGCGCGCAGGCCGAGGATGGCGAAGGCGTTGCTGGTGTAGACGATGAAGACGTCGCTGCTGACGGCGAGGACGGCGGGCACGCTGTCGACGGCGAAGACCAGGTCGGCGGCCTCGATGGCGGCGACGACCGCGAGCAGCGGGGTCGCCACCCGTTTGCCCGCCTCCTTGACGAAGAAGTGCGCGCCCGCGTACTCGTCCCGGACCGGGATCACCTTGCGCAGCAGCCGGACCGCCAGGCTCTTGCCCGGGTCGAAGCTCTCGTCCTCCCCCTTGAGGATCTTGTACGTGCTCCAGAAGAGGATCGCCGCGAAGACGAACAGCACGGCGGTGAAGCGGCTGACCACGGCCACGCCGGCGGCGAGGAACAGGCCGCGGAAGACCAGGGCGCCCAGGACGCCGAGGAACAGCACACGGTGCTGGTAGGCGCGTGGCACCTGGAAGTAGCTGAAGATCAACGCGAAGACGAAGAGGTTGTCGACGGACAGGCTCTTCTCCAGCAGCCACGCGGTGGTGTACTCCACGCCCGCGTCGGTGCCGACGACGAGGAAGACCACCCCGCCGAAGAGGATGGCCAGGGAGATCCACGCGACGCTCCACGCGGTGGCCTCACGGAAGCCGATGGCGTGGGCGGAGCGGTGCGCGAACAGGTCGACGGCGAGGGACACGACGACGATGACGACGAACACGGCCCACAGCCAGAACGGCACGTCATGCACGGGCCCGCCTCCTCTGGGCGCGGTCGGACGGCGGTCCCCCCGGGGCCTGGCGCCCTTGTCCCGAGTCTGAGGCATCCTGGCGGTCGTCGCCTCCCGTCGTGACCCGCCCGGGAGTCGCTCACCGGCCGGAGAGCGGGTTGGGCAGCGGCCGGTAGCGGGCGTCGGCGCCGTCGGCGGCGGTCCAGCGCAGGAGGAGGTTGGTCTTGGCGGGGAGGGTGGGCGCGGTCAGCAGGGCGGGGATCTCGGGGAGGTCGTGGCGGGCCAGTTCGCGGCGGACCGCGGGCCAGGGGTCGAGGCCGGGGTGGTGGTCGGCGAGGGCGGCGGCGATCTCCATGAGGTGGTTGACGACCAGGCAGTACACCAGCCGCTCCCACCCGGCCTCCCGTGTCACCGTGGGCGGACCGTCAGGGCGGCCCATGGACTCCAACAGCTTCACGCCCTCCGCGTCGCGGAAGAGGGCCTGCACCGGCATGCCCTCGGCGTCGACGGCGATCAGTGTGTTCTGCAGATGCGCCTCCAGAACGACGCCGTGCCGGTGGAAGGCGGCGAGCGCCGGGGGCACCACATGGGACAGGTACGCCTCCCACCAGGCGGCGGGCCGGTCGGTGGCGGCGAGCGGGTCGCCGTCGAAGCCCTCCACGAGGGCGGCGGCCAGCACGGGGGTGGCGCCCGGGACCAGCCGGCCGCGGAACCCGTCCCGGACGACGACCGCCAGCTGTTCGACGGCGAAGTCCGCGGTGCGGTGCCCCCGGTCGCTCAGCCAGGCCCCGCCCGCCGGTCCCGCGCCGGCGAAGGCGTCCCGTACGGCCGTGTCGGTGACGCGCAGACGCTCCAGGTCGTGCCGCCACAGCCGGCGGATGTCGTTGGTGATGCGCACGTCGAGGCTGAACTTGAGGAAGAGGTCCTCGGCGGGTGCGTAGACGGTGCGGACGGCGGCCGTGGGCCACACCTCCCAGGGCGTCCCCCCGAGCCGGAGCAGGCGGCCGTCGGCGAACGCGGGGGCGAGGTCGTCGGCGGCGAGGTCGAGCTGCCAGGGGTGGGCGGGCAGCAGCCGGTAGCCGGGCGGGGCGGCGCCCAGGTGGTCCAGGGCGGCGGTGTCGCCCTCGTCCAGCAGGGTGTCCTCGCGCACGCCCAGCAGGGTCAGCGGGAAGCGGGCGTACGCCTCGGGCGCGTACGGCAGCCAGGCGGTCGCGGGACCGCCGCCGCGGGCCTTGGGGGCGGGGTGGTGGGTGTGGCCGGTGAGCAGGGACTGCTCGGAGCGCAGATAGAGGTCGTCGGGCGGGACGGCGCGGTCGCGGGCGGCGAGCAGCGCGGCGACGGCGTCGCGGCTGTCGAGCATCTCGGCGGGCAGTTCGTGGTTGGAGCGGCCGGTGTGCCGGCGGAGCTCCTCGGCGACGAGTTTGACCAGTTCGGTGTGGGTGAGGCGGCGCCAGGACCCGGCGGTGTGCACCTCGGGCGCGGTGGGACGGCGGGCGCCGCGCACACGCAGCAGCCGCCGGCTGTGGGGCAGCCGGTAGGTCCGCGGGCCGTCGGGGCGGGCGGGCCGCCCGGGCAGGGGTTCGGCCACTTCGCGCAGCAGGCAGTTCAGCAGCGGCACGGCCGCGTGGGCGTCGGCGCGTCCGGCCGGTCCGGCGCGGCTCGCCGCGTCGTCGTCTGCGGGCGGGGGCATGAGGTCCACGCGTTCTGGTTCCCTACGTCTGTCCGTCGGAGACGATCAGTATGTCTGGCATCGTCCCCCCGTACGTCCCACCTTTCCGCCGATCCGAGGAGTGTGCCCGTGCCGCGTCCCGCCACCGCCGAGGCCGAGATCGCCGAGGAGTTGGCCGTCGTACGGCCCGCCCTGCTCCCGGCGTACACGGAGGCGCTGCCGGGCGCGCGGGCGGCGGTGCTGACGCGGCTGTGGCGGGGGCTGACGCACGACCCGCTGCCGTGGGTCACCGGACGGGAGGACACCCGGTCGGGGGTGGTGCTGCGGCTGGCGGACGGGCGGCGGCTGGAGGGGCCGGCGCCGGACCCGTACGCGACGGGCGACCGCGTGACCGCCGTACGGCTGGACGGGACGGAGTACGACGATCCGGCGCGGCTGACGGCGGACCTCGCGGTGCCGCACTCGGGCTCGTTCGCGGCCGAGCTGGCACACAGTGCGGCGTCGCTGGCGCTGTCGCGGGCGGGGCAGCGGGGGTTCGACGGCTTGCTGCCGGGCTCGGGCGACGGGGTGCCGGTGCGGGACTGGGAGTGGGAGCAGCGGGTGGTGGACGGGCACCCGTTCCATCCGAACTGCCGTTCCCGGCCCGGCTTCTCGGTGGCCGAACAGCTCGCGTACGGCCCCGAACACCGGCCGGTGGTGAAGCTGGGGCTGCTGCCCGTGCCGGCCGGGGAGTGCCTGGTGTCGGGGGCGTGGCCGGAGTGGCTGCGGGACGGGGAGCGGGTGCTGGTGCCGGTGCATCCGTGGCAGGCGGCGCATGTGCTGAAGGGGGCGGAGGCTCGTCCGGGAACGGGCGCGGGGGCGCTCGCGGCGCATCCGCTGATGACGCTGCGCACCCTCGCGCTGCCGGACGGGCCGCATGTGAAGACGGCGTTGAGCGCCCGGCTGACGTCCTCGGTGCGGGACATCTCGCTGGGGTCGGTGGCGGCGTCGGCGGTCCTCTCGGACTTCGGGCAGGCGGTGGCGGAGCGCACGGACGGGCTGCTGCGGATCACCCGCACGCTGGGCGCGGTGGCGGCCGGTTCGCCCGATCTGACGGCGCAGTTGCGGGAGTCGCCGGAGGAGTACGCGGGCCCCGGCGAGCGGGTGGTGCCGGTGGCGGCGCTGGCGGCCACGGACCTGCCCCGCTCCCCCGCGTGGCTGGCCCGGCTCGCCCGGCTGGCGCTCACGGCGTGTCTGCGGCTGCTGGAGCTGGGGGTGGCGCTGGAGGCGCACGGGCAGAACCTGCTCGTGGTGCTGTCGCCGGACGGGGAGCCGGTGCGGCTGGTCTACCGGGACCTCGCCGATCTGCGCGTCTCGCCGGAGCGCCTGGCGCGGCACGGCATCCCGGTGCCGGACGTGCCGGACCGTATGGTCACGGACGATCCCGTGGCGCTGCGCCGCAAGCTGTTCGGCTCGCTGGTGGCGGGCGCGCTGGCCGGGACGGCGGGGTCCGGTGCGGCGCTGCGGGCGGCGCTGGAGGACGCCGTACGGGGGCTGCCGCGCACCCCGGACCTGGCGGCGCTGCTCGACGGGCCGCTGCCCGCGAAGGCGCTGACGCTGATGCGGCTGTCGCCGGGCACGGCGGGCGACCAGTGGACGGATCTGCCCAATCCCCTGCGCTTCGGGTCCGGGTGACGGACCGTTTTGGAGTGCGGCGCTCCTGATCAATAGGATCCGCCGATGATCAGAAGAACACGGCCGGTGGCAGGCGCCATAGCCCTGCTCGCCGCCCTGACGGCCGGGATCGCCTTCCCTGCCGGGGCGGCCGCCGGTGAACCCACGGGCCAGGACGCCCCCAAGGTCGACCTCGTCCTCGACGTGAGCGGCTCGATGCGCGCGAGGGACATCGACGGCCAGTCCCGGATGGCGGCGGCGAAGCAGGCGTTCAACGAGGTGCTGGACGCGACGCCGGAGGAGGTGCAGCTCGGCATCCGCACCCTCGGCGCGGACTACGCCGGCGACGACCGCAAGGAGGGCTGCAAGGACACCGCGCAGCTCTACCCGGTCGGCCCGCTGGACCGCACCGAGGCGAAGACGGCGGTGGCGACCCTCGTCCCGACCGGCTGGACCCCGATCGGACCGGCGCTGCTGCGGGCGGCCGACGATCTCGACGGCGGCGACGGCTCGAAGCGGATCGTGCTGATCAGCGACGGCGAGGACACCTGCGCCCCGCTCGACCCGTGCGAGGTGGCCCGCGAGATCGCGGCCAAGGGCATCGGCCTGACCATCGACACGCTGGGCCTGGTGCCGAACGCCAAGCTGAGCCGGCAGCTCAGCTGCATCGCCGAGGCGACCGGCGGCACGTACACCTCCATCGAGCACCAGGACGAACTCACCGACCGAGTCAATGAGTTGGTGGACCGCGCGGCCGAGCCGGTGGTGACCCCGGTGGCCACCGAGGGCGCCGGCTCCTGCGACAAGGCGCCCGTGCTGCAGTCCGGTCTCTACACCGACCGTGAGGAGTTCGGCCAGCAGCGCTGGTACCGCGTGGAACTGCTCGCCGGGCAGGAGCTGCGCGCCTCGGTGAGCGTCGCCGCGGACCGCGCGGTGCGTCCCGACTACGGCGTGCTGATGCGCGCGGTGACCGTGCACGGCCGGGAGATCGTGCGGGGCGAGGCGACGGGCAACGGCCGTACGGACGTGGTGTCCACGGGCCTGCGCTACCCCAAGCCGGAGCTGGAGGACGACGACAGCGGCAAGCCGGCGGCGGAGACCGTGTGCATCGGGGTGACCACCTCCTTCTCGGCGGACGCCGGGGTGAAGACCACGCCCGGTCTGCCGCTGGAGCTGACGGTCGACGTCGTCGACGGCCCGGACAACGCGTCCGACGTCGCCTCCTTCGGCCTCGGCCGGGGCTGGTGGCTGCTCGGCGCGCTGGTCGTGACCGGCTTCCTCGCCGGTCTCGTCTGGGGCTGGCTGTCCCGCTGGCGGGTCGCTGTCTGGAGGACCAACTGATGCGTGCCGTACGGATATTGAGTACCGCCCTGCTGACGCTGGGCCTGGCCGCCGCGCCCGCCGCGGCCGACTCGTCGCCGTCCCCGGAGGCGTCCGGCGACAACGCCGCCGGACCCACCCGTGCGGGCACGTCGTTCCGCACCGCGACGGAGGTCGAGCAGGGGCAGACCGCCACGGCGCGGGCCTCCACGGGTGACTACCTGTACTGGTCGTTCCCCGCGGACGCCGGGCAGCGGCCCACGGTCCGCGCGACGGTGAAGCTGCCGGAGAGCCACGCCGCCGAGACGTGGCAGGTCGACGTGTACGACGGCCTGCGCCGCCGCCAGGCCTGCCGGTACGGCGCGCAGACCCGCACGGCGGGCGCGGGCACGACGAGCGTGGAACTGGCGTGCGTGCTGCGCACGGTACGCGCCTGGTCGGAACCGTGGGCCAACGACCCGCTCCCCGGCACGTACTACGTGCGCCTGACGGCCCTCACGTTGTCGGCGGACGACCTGGGCCAGCCTGTCGAGACCGAACTCCGCGTCGAGTCCAAGGAGATCGGCGGCGCGGCCGCGGTGGACGGTTCGCTGTCCGAGCCGCTGGTACCGGGCATCGCGTCGCGCCCGGAGGAGGACGCGGACGACGACTCACCGTCCGCCGTCCTGGCGGATCTGGAGCCGGAGGACGGCTGGACGTCGGGCTGGTGGTCGGACCGCTGGGTCTGGACGGCGGCGGGGGGCGCGCTGGCGGCCCTGGCGGGTGTCTTCGGCTACCGCTTGACGCGGGGACCGGGACGTCCGCGGCATGTGCCGCCGGGGGCGTAAGGATCGCGCCTGTCGCCGGTAGGAAGGCCCGCCTCTGTGCGGGCCTTCCGCGCGCTCAGGCGGCGTGGGTGCGCTTGGAGCGGGCGTCTGCCTGGCGTACTTCCCCGGCGGTGAACACCACGTAGGCGACGCCGGCGAGGATCGCTCCGAAGGCGGGCAGCAAGCTGCGCCGCTCCTGCCGCAGTACGTCCGCGTAGGCGCTGCTCGGGGCCTCGGCCCGTCCTCGGTGGAGGGGCGTCGTGTCGTAGACGCAGTGGCGACCGTCCTCCACCATGCCCGCACCGGGCATCTGCGTCTCGCCGCGTGGGTCGAGCGGCCGGCCGGGATGCCGGGGGTCGCCGTCGGGCCGGAGCAGGCCGGGGAGGCCGCCGCCCGGCATCGGGAGCTGGCGGCGCGGTTCGCCGAAGCCTGACGCGCCGCGCCCCGCGTTCACGCCTCCCTGAGCTGCTTGGCGAGCGGGCTGTCTCCGGTCACCTCGACCCTGCCGTCCCGGATCGCCTCCGCGAGAGACAGGTCGCCCCGGCTGAGGGCGATGCACGTCGGGGTGTCGAGGGTGAGGACCGCGTCCGGGCCGGCGGGGGCCGGGCCGTCTCCGTAGACGGGGCCTTCGGCCGCGCCCGCGTGGACGTGGAAGCAGCCCTCGTCCAGGCGGACTTCGACAAGCCCTTCCCCCTCCAGCGCACGCAGCAACGGCAGCGCGAACCAGTGGGCGCGCACCGCGTCGGTCGGGCGGCGTTCGCCCAGTTCCGCCTGGCCCCAGGTGCCGAGCGCCTGGAGGACGGGCAGCAACTCCCGCCCGCGCGCCGTGAGTTCGTAGACGTAGGCCGCGCCGGGAGGCGGAAGGCGGCGGCGGGTGGTGAGGCCGTCGCGTTCCATGTCCTTCAACCGTGAGGCCAGTACGTCCGTGCTGACGCCCGGCAGGTCCGCGTGCAGATCGGTGTAGCGGCGCGGCCCGGCCAGCAGTTCTCGGACGATCAGCAGGGTCCAGCGGTCGCCGACGACATCGAGCGCGCGGGCGGCGGAGCAGTACTGGTCGTAGCTTCGGCGAGGTGGCATGCCTCGCAGTCTAGACATGTCGTTGGACTTTCCAAGCACCCACTTGGTAAAACCAAGTAACACCAGAAACCGGAGGGGCGCATGGAGTTCCGGCAGTCGAGCAAGCTCAGCGAGGTCTGTTACGAGATCCGCGGCCCGGTGATCGAGCACGCCAACGCGCTGGAGGAGGCGGGGCACAGCGTGCTGCGCCTGAACACCGGCAACCCGGCCCTGTTCGGTTTCGAGGCGCCGGAGGAGATCCTCCAGGACATGATCCGGATGCTCCCCCAGGCGCACGGCTACACGGACTCGCGCGGCATCCTCTCCGCCCGCCGCGCGGTGGCCCAGCGCTACCAGACGCTCGGCCTGGAGGTCGACGTCGACGACGTCTTCCTCGGCAACGGCGTCTCCGAGCTGGTGTCCATGGCGGTGCAGGCGCTGCTGGAGGACGGCGACGAAGTCCTCATCCCCGCACCGGACTTCCCTCTGTGGACCGCGGTGACCAACCTCGCGGGCGGCAAGGCGGTGCACTACCTGTGCGACGAGCGGGCCGACTGGTACCCGGACCTCGACGACATGGCCGCGAAGATCACCGACCGCACCAAGGCCGTCGTCGTCATCAACCCCAACAACCCGACGGGCGCGGTGTATCCGAAGGAGGTCGTCGAGGGCATCCTCGACCTGGCCCGCCGGCACGGCCTGATGGTCTTCGCGGACGAGATCTACGACCAGATCCTGTACGACGACGCCGTGCACCACTCGGCCGCCGCGCTCGCCCCCGACCTGGTCGTGCTGACCTTCTGCGGCCTGTCCAAGACGTACCGCGTGGCGGGTTTCCGCTCGGGCTGGCTGGTGGTCACCGGTCCGAAGCAGCACGCGAAGGACTACCTCGAGGGTCTGACCATGCTGGCGTCGATGCGACTGTGCGCCAACGCGCCCGCGCAGTACGCCATCCAGGCCGCGCTGGGCGGCCGCCAGTCCATCCGCGACCTCACCGCCCCGGGCGGCAGGCTGCGCGAACAGCGGGACGTGGCCTGGGAGAAGCTGAACGAGATCCCGGGCGTGAGCTGTGTGAAGCCGAAGGGGGCGCTGTACGCGTTCCCGCGTCTCGACCCGAAGGTGCACAGGATCCACGACGACGAGAAGTTCGTCCTGGACCTGCTGCTCCGGGAGAAGATCCAGGTGGTCCAGGGCACCGGCTTCAACTGGCCCTCCCCCGACCACTTCCGCATCCTCACGCTGCCCCACGCGGAGGACCTGGAGGCGGCGATCGGCCGGATCGGGCGGTTCCTGAGCGGGTACCGGCAGTAGGGACGGCCGGGGCGGTCCCTCAGTCCTGGAAGCCAGGGGCGCTTCCTCAGGCCCGGAGCCCGTAGAACCGCATCGGGGAGTTGGGCCGGAAGCCGATGCGGGGGTAGACCGGTGCACCGGCCGCGGTCGCGTGCAGGGTGGCGCGGGTGGGTCCTGTGGCGCGGGCGCCCTCGTACAGGGCCTTGCGGGTCACCGCCTCGCCGTAGCCCCGGCGCTGGTGTTCCGGGTCGGTGGCGACGAGCAGGACGAAGAGGCGGCCCCGCGCCTCCATGGTGGCGGCGCAGGCCACGGGGGTGCCGTCGCGCAGGCCCAGGCAGGCGTGGATGCCGTTCTTCCACAGCGGGGAGCCGGCGAGTCCGTCGCGGCCGTCCTCGAGCGGGAAGCCGTAGGCACGGGAATTGATGTCCGCGTAGGCGCGGAGGTGCTCCTCGGTCGTCACGCGCTCGAACGTCAGGTCCGGGTGGTGCGGTTCGGGGAGGGGCAGCAGGTCGCCGGCCATGCCCGTGCCGGGGAAGGCGTAGGCGAGGCCGGCCTGCTCGGCGGTCGTGTCCAGCGCGGCGCGCGCCTCGTCGTCGAGGAGGTCCTCGAAGAGCCAGAGGAAACCGGGGCGGCTCTTCGTCCGCATGATCTCCGCGGTTTCCTTCAGGCGCCGCTCCAGGAGGCTGGCGTCCGCGCCTACGTCGGTCAGCGTGACACAGTTCCAGAAGGCGAACCGGCTGTCGGCCCAGCGGACGGCGATGCCGGGCAGGTCACGGACGTCGGCGGCCGGGTCACGGTCCAGCACGACGGTCCGCCAGACGGTGGCGAGTTGTTCCATCGACTCGACGGAGTCGGCGAGATCGTGCACGGGGTTCCTCTCGGACGAGGGATGGGCAGGGCCGTTCGGGCGGTACGAGTTGTACCCGCCCCGGCCCCTCCGGGAGGCCCCCTCACCCACTCCGTCGAGCCGTGTCACCCCCACGCGCCCCGCGTGAAAACCCGCGTGCGCCGGTTCGTACCCCTCTGCGATCATCCACGAATGGCGCACGGTCTCGCATCTCTGGTCATCCGGCACACCCACCGCCTCCCCGCCCCCGAAGGTTCCGCCGGGCAAGGCGGCGCCGCCGCGCGGCAGTTCGACGCAGCACTGATGTCCGTGGGCTTCAAGCTGTCGGCGGAGCTGCTGGAGCGGCTGTCCGGACTGTCGGAGGCCGCGGTCGTGCACACCGCCCGGCGGACCCTGCGCACGGTGAGCGAGATGGTGGGCGACCATGTCCGGCACAACGCGTACTTCATCGACTTCCCGGCGAACGTGCCGGACACCGAGGAGTTCTGGACCGAGTGCGTGAGGAAGGCGCTCGCCGACGACGCCGCACGCGGGAGCGTGCTGACACAGCTGTCGCGCGGGGTGCTGAACCTGCTCACCCTCCCGACGTACGGCCGTTACCAGCACACGTACGAGCAGCTGCTCGCGGCGCAGGACGAGCTGATCGCCTCGGCGGGCGACCGGGTGACCGCCCTGCACCTCGGGCGGAATCTGGACGACGAACTCACCGACCTGTACCTGGCCCTGGCCGGCAGCACGACGCCGCTGGGCGAGGAGCACCTGGACGACCTCAGGACCCTTGCCCGGCACTGCGCGCTCGGACCACAGCCGGAGTCGATCCCCGTCCGGGAGAACCGGGCGGTCGTCAACGAGGCCCGGCTCATGGCCGGCGCGGACCTGCTGCTCGACACCGTCACCGACGTGCTGCGGCTGGCCTGCGCGCTGTCGGGCGGCGACGTGACGCTCCAGGAGCCCACCCGCTTCCGGTCCCTGCCCCGGCCGGTGCGCCGTGCCCTGCTCGCGGGCCTGGACGCCGTCGTCGCGGCGAACGCCGCCAAGCTGGCCGACGTGCACGCCCACCGCGAGCCCTTCAAGCGGCTCGGTGAGCGGCTCCACCCGCACGAGTACCCGCGGTGGCCGCACGCGGCCGAGGTGTTCGCGGTCGCCCGCGGGGAGAAGGAGGCACGGTCGTTCGACAGCCGTCTCGAGCGGCTGCTCGACGCGTACGACGTGCCCGGTGCGGTACGGCTGCTGGAGGCCGCGCCCGGCAAGCTGTTCCGCGCGCTGGACCTGCTGCTGCGTATCGCCTCCGGTCAGGAGGAGAGGGACGCCGTGGTGGACGCGGCGGTGCGGGTCGCTCCGCGGGTCTCCGGGCGGGTCGTGCTGTCCGTCCGTGAGCACTTCCACAACCGGGAACGGCAGACCGGCGAACCCCGGATCTTCGTCAACCGCCGGGGCCGTGGCTGGGCCGCTCCCGACGCCCGGCGTCCGGTGCCGGCCGCCGACCGCGACCGCCTGGTCGCCGCCCTCGACGCGGAGATGCGACGCAGGCTGCCGGCGCCCGGGCGGCTGCTGGTCGACCCCGACGTCCTCGACGTGGCGCTCCCCCTCAGCGGGAACGCTGCCGGGGCAGGACTCGGCGTGCTGCCGCGCGGCTCGGTCTCGGCGGTGGACGGGGAGCGGCTGCGGTTCTTCGTGTACTGGAAGGAGGCGGCGCGGCGGACCGACTACGACCTCTCGGCGCTGCTCCTCCGCGCCGACTACACCTCCGACTCGTGGCTGTCGTACACCTCGCTCAAGACGGTCGCGGGTGTGCACTCGGGGGACGTCACCGAGGCGCCGAACGGGGCCTCGGAGTTCATCGAACTGTCCCTGGACCGGGTGCGCGGCACGTTCATCGTCCCGCAGGTCAACATCTTCGCCGGCGAGGGCTTCGACGAGGTCGAGGAGTCGTTCTTCGGCTTCATGCTGCGGGACGGCCAGCAGAAGGGCCGGCCGTTCGAGCCGCGCACGGTGCGGATGAAGTCGGATCTGCGCGGCGGGGGCCGGGTGGCGCTGCCTTTGGTGTTCCGGCGGGAGGACGACGGCCGGTGGCGCGCGAAGTGGCTGCATCTGTATCTGCGGGGCATCTCCTCGGCCAACCGGGTGGAGGAGAACCAGGTGTCGGTGTCCAAGGTGGTGCGGGCGGTGGTGGAGCGGGAGTACCTGACGGTGCGGTACCTCACCGGTCTGATGGCCGACCGTGGGACGGCCGTGGAGGTGTGGGACGGCACGTCGGTCCCGGACGAGCCGGTGACGTACATCGGTCTGGAACGTCCCGAGGGGCTGCACCCGGACTCGGCCGTGATCACCCGCGAAAATCTGCGCGACCTCGTCCCGGACTGAGTGCTAGCGTAGTTTTCGGCAAGGCCATGAAAGGGCTTCCTTCTCAACTCCTTTCTGAAACAAGCTCTTTCGCTTTCCTTGCCACCGACGTCACTCCGGGCGGCGCGCACATCACCCTGCGGGCGCCGCCCGGAGTTGTCTCTCTAGGCGTCCCGGCCCGTCACCGGGTGGAAGTTGACGCGTTCGCTGACGACCGGGAAGCCGGCCTTCGCGAAGCACCCGGCCATCGGGATGTTGCCGCGGTCCGTGGCCGCGCCGACGTACTCCGCGCCCTGGTAGGCCAGGAGGCGGGTGCATTCCACGAGCAGGTCGAAGGCGTAGCCGTGGCCGCGGTGGTCCGGGAGCACACCGATGAAGCCGATCGTCGGGCCCGACGGGTTGTGCGCCGGGATGTGGATGCCGGCCAGCTCGCCGTCCGGGGTGTGGGCGGTCTGCCACCACTCGCGTGGGGACGGGCACCAGTGGAAGAAGTCGAGTTCCTCCTGGGCCGCCCGGTCGAGGCCACCCTCCTCGATCGCCTTGAGCGCGTGGGCGTCCAGGGTCGCCGAGTGGATGCGCCGCAGTGCGTCGAAGAAGACGGCGTCGTCGGGTTCTGCGCGGAAGGTCAGGCGGCCGGGCCGGTCGGGGAGGCCGCGGTCCGGCGTCCAGCGGTATCGGAAGCGTTCCACCAGGAGTTCGTAACCGGCGGCGCGTGCGGCGGTGAAGCGGGTCTCGGCGGCCCGGCTCAGGGCCGGGTCGTCGCGCCAGCCGCCGGGCAGGTTGATCTCGAGTTCGACCTGCCGGGGCGCGGAGCGCAGGAGTTCGGCTCCCGCCTCCTCCTCGCCCTCGGCCACGTCGAACCAGTTGACGTTGAGCGGCTCCGGGTCGTCGGGCCCGCCCCACCACGCGCCGCGCGCCACGACCTCTCCGTCGCGCAGGGCGACGCGCTTCCAGTCGGGGCGGAATCGCGTACGCCGGTGGGTCTCACGGGCGCCCAGCGGGTCGGGAAGTGCGTCGAACAGGTGGGCGTCGCTCGCGGAGAGCGTGCGGATGACCAGGTCGGTCATGGATTCCTCCGGGGTGCTTTCTGAAGCGCTCCCGGTCAGAACTCCTCGTGCACGCCGGGACGGTGGGGAAGGGAGCGCTGGAATGGGGTGAACCGCACGGCACTCGCCTCCTTCCGTCCGAGTCAGGGCGTGGGGGCACACGCTACGGGGGCGGCTGTGGTTCGTCCACGGGATTTCAGAGCTTCCAGGGCCGCCGCCGAGTGCGAGCCGGGTTCCGCCGTGAAGGTGACCAGGGACTGGCCCGGTTCCTTCGGGACGTCGAACGTCTGCTGGGTCACGGTCAGTTCGCCCACGGCCGGGTGCGCGAGGGCGTGTACGTCACGGCCGCACGGGGCGACGGTGTGGGCTTCCCACATGCTCCTGAACACCGCGCTCTGGGCCGTCAGTTCGGCGATCAGGGCGGCAAGGTGGGCGTCCCCCGGGTTGCGCGCGGTCAGGATGCGGAGGTTGCCGACCACCGCCCGGGCCTTCGCGGGCCAGTCGCGGTAGAGGGCGCGGGTGGGGGCGTCCAGGAAGACCAGGCGGGAGAGGTTGGGGCGGGCGGCCGGGTCGTCGGGTGCGGCGAAGTCCAGGTGGGGGGCGAGGAGGGCGTGGCCGGTGCGGTTCCAGGCCAGTACGTCGTTGCGGCGGCCGACGACCAGGGCGGGGACGTGGGCGGCCATGGTGGTCAGGAGCGTGCGCAGGTCGACGGAGACGGTTTCCGCGCCGCCCGGTGCGGTCGGGCGGCGGGTGCGGTGGGCGGTCGTCGAGGACAGGTCGTGCAGGTGGTCCCGTTCGGCCGGGGACAGGTGCAACGCCCTGGCCAGCGCGTCGAGGACTTCCGATGAGGCGTTGCCCTGCCGGCCCTGTTCGAGCCGGGTGTAGTAGCCGGCGCTGACGCCCGCGAGCAGCGCGACCTCCTCGCGGCGCAACCCGGGGACGCGCCGTCGGTCCCCGTACCGAGGCAGGCCGACGTCGTCGGGGCTCAGCCGCGCCCGCCGCGCCTTCAGGAACGCGCCGAGCGGTGATGTGCGGTCGTCCATGCGGCCAGTATGCGCGGGGGCGGTGGGGCGGAGCCTGCACCTGTCAGGGGTAGGCAGGAGCGGGGCTGGTGGCGGGTCGAGCGGGGGCCGCAGAGTCGGTCGTACGGCCGCGCCGCCCACTGCGGAGACGGCCCGCCACCCCTTGGCCAACCCTTTGTGAGGGAGACCCATGCCCACCGCCCGCACCGCATCGCCCCAGGTCACCACGCTCCGCCTGGGCGACGTCGAGATCACCCGCGTCATCGAGTTCTCCGACATCTCCCCGATGACGACCGACGTCTTCTTCCCCGGCAGCAAGCCGGAGGAGTGGCAGCGGCACGCCGCGCTGCTGGACCCGGACCACTGGGACGCCCGTACCGACCTGACCCGTGTCGCCACCCAGTCGTGGGTGCTGCGCAGCGAGGGCAGGGTGATCGTGATCGACACGGGGGCGGGGAACGGCAAGTACCGTCCGCTGCAGCCGATCTGGTCGTACCTGGACACCGGCTACCTGGCCGATCTGGCCGCCGTCGGCGTACGCCCGGAGGACGTCGACCTCGTCGTGAACACCCACCTGCACGACGACCACGTCGGCTGGAACACCTACCTCGACGGCCGTGACTGGGTGCCGACGTTCCCCAACGCGACGTACCTGATGCCGGCGATCGACGTGACGTACTGGCATCCCGACAACCTGCACCGCACCCAGTTCGGGCGGGGCAACCAGAACGTGTACGAGGACAGCGTGCAGCCGGTGATCGACGCGGGGCTCGTCACGACGTGGGAGGGGTCCTACGTCATCGACGGCAACCTCCGGCTCGAGCCCGCCCCCGGCCACACCCCGGGGTCGGCGGTCGTCCACCTGGAGTCCGGGGGTGAACGGGCTGTGTTCGCCGGGGACTTGCTGCACGGGGCGATCCAGATCCATGAGCCGCATCTGAACAGCTGCTTCGAGGAGGACGAGGAGGGCGCCCGCGCCAGCCGCGCACGGATGTTCGCGTACGCGGCCGACCATCGCGCCCTGGTGTTCCCGGCTCATCTGCCGGGGCAGGGGGCGTTCGAGATCCGGCGTGAGGCAAGCGGGTTCGGGCTGGCCCGGTGGGCGCCGTTCGCCCGTACCTGAGTCGATAAGTGGCCGCGTCGCAGCGGCTCACTGAACGCTGGTGCGGGCCACGGCCTCCAGTTGTCCGGGGTTCACCGGTTCCTGCGTCGCGTCGTGCGTCAGTGTGAGGCCGGTGCCCGTGCTGTCCGCCCGCCGGACGGCGCCGTGCCGGTCCTCCCACTCGACGAAGCTGCCGGGGGCGCCGTCGAGCAGCCCCAGTTCCCGCACCAGCGTGTCCAGGGAAGCGAAGCCGCGGGCGTCGCCCTTGCTCATGCTCCGGGTGCGCGTGTTGTGGTAGCGCATCTTGACGAACGGCACCTCGGTACGGTCGAGCTTGTTCGGCTGCAGCATCTTCCGGAACCTGCCCCATGCCTCCTCCTCGTTCTCCCTGCCCGAGATCTCACTGGCGTAGGCGGGGAAGACGGCGTAGGTGACGGCGGACAGCTCGGCGTTCTCGGCAGCGTGGTAGCCGTGCACCTCGGCTGCCGCCACCCCCACGGTGTCGAAGGGCGTCCCGTCGTGGTGGAAGCCGCCGACGGCCACCAGGGGCCGCCCCTGCCCCACGAAGGTGCCGTCATGAGCGCGCGCGTGGGCGAGCAGCGCCGTGACGAGCGCCTCGTCGTAGGGGCCCCGCACGTTGACCTGCAGATTGTGCCTGCCGTCGGTGGACAGTGCGGCGGTGAAGGTGAACATCGGGTTCGGCGACCACCGCCACGCGGATGCCAGGCCGGGAACGGGAGCGGCGCCGGGCATGGCGGACAGGACGGATTCAAGGTTCATGAGGCTGGCTCCTGTGCTGGGGACGGGGCCCTAGGTGCATGAGTAAAGGGTGGGGTGGACATCCTGACGGTAGGTGGCGTCCATGAGCGCACCGCCACGGGAGTTCTCGCTTCTCGTCATGGGCTCCATGTTGTCGGGATCGTTGTAGAAGTCGTTGCGGGTTGCCCGGTCGGAACGGTAGCCCGTCTGGTTCCAGTGATCGACCACCGGCGTCAGGTGCTCGTACGTGAGCTGGTTGGACGGGATGATCTCGCCTGCGGCGTTGCGCCAGGTCAGCTCGGACCTGGGGACGCGTTCCATGATCTGACGGCCCTGGGGGTCGAGCTGTCCGGTGGGACGCATCGGTGTGCCGCCCTGTGCGATGCCCTCGTCGGTCCACGTGGCGGCCATGGCGTCATGGGTGGACTGGCGATAGCTGCCGGGGTACTCGGTGTCCCGGTTGTGGGTCTGTACGGGCGAGTTCGGGTCCCTCTCCCACCGGCCGCGCTGGCCGCGGACGCGGATGAGACCCAGCGGGTCGAGGAGCAGGAGCGGGTTGGTGACGTAGGCGTAGTCGTTCGGGTCCGGGGCCAGGCCCAGGGGATCGGCGCTGAGGTAGCGCGCGGTCTCCGGGTCGTAGTAACGGAAGTAGTTGTAGTTCCAGCCGGTCTCGGCGTCCGCGTACTGCCCGGGGAAGCGCAGGGGGCACTCGGCTTCCGAGCCCGGGGGCGGTGCGCCGGTCGGCTGCCCCCAGGCCGTGAATCTGCGGTGCCAGACTATTCGGCCGTCCGCCGAGACGAGTTCGGTCGGCGTTCCGACGAGGTCGGTGACGATGGCGTAGAAGCGGGCGTCGGTATCGCTCGGGTCGCTTCCGCCTCGGCCCGCCGTCGGCCGTTCGCGGCCACCGCTCACTGTCTGGGCGACGGGACGGTGGGAACCCGGAGCGTAGTCCCAGGTGGTGACGGTGCCGTCGGTCTCGATCTGTTCGGCGAGGCGTGTTCCGTCCCAGCTGAATGTCGTCTCCTCCAGGACGTCCCCGTCTGCGCCGAGGCGCTGTTTGCCGACCCGTCGGCCGTCCGGATCGTAGGTGTAGCGCCACTCGGCTCCGTCCGGTGTGACGGCCCGGACCAGGCGGTCCTCCGGGCTCCACCCGTAATGGGAGGTGCGCCGTCCGCCGCTGAGGAGACGGACGGTCTTGCGGATCAGGCGTCCTTGGCCGTCGTAGGTGTAGGCGGTGCGTCCGGCGCGACGCAGTCTCGTACCGTCGAATTCTCGGGGCTGCGGTTCCGCGGTGCCGCCGTGCCGGGTAGTGGCGACGAGGTTGCCCGCGCGATCGTACCCGTAACTCTCCTCGCGGTCGGCGGTCCTGACGCCGGACAGCCGGCCGACCGGATCCACGTCGAACCGGCGGCGCTCGCCGAGCAGTTCGTCGATCTCCCTGAGCACTCCGTCGATGTCGTACTCGTAGGTGCGGTGCTGGAGCAGCTCACCGCCCGCGTCACCCCTGCCGCGGCCGGGCGTGGTCACAGACTGTCCG
The DNA here is from genome assembly GCF_051903975.1 of Streptomyces sp. P9-2. Lineage (NCBI taxonomy): Bacteria > Bacillati > Actinomycetota > Actinomycetes > Kitasatosporales > Streptomycetaceae > Streptomyces > Streptomyces sp. P9-2. Next base: position 5,527,444 of record NZ_CP192633.1, on the reverse strand, counting down.
GTCAGCCGGTCGGAGTCGTCCCAGCTCTGGTGGAGCACCGCCTCCGTACCGAGGGTTCTGCGGATCTCACGATGTGCGGCGTCGTATGCGAAGCGCAGTTGGCTGCCGGTGCCGGTCAAGGTGTGCGGGTGGCCCGTCGCCTCGTAGGTCCAGGTGGAGGTGATGCCCGAGGGAGTACGTCGGCTCATGCGGCGGCCGAGGGCATCGTAGGTGTACGTGGTGGTCCGGCCGTTGACCGTTTCGGTCAGGGTGCGGCCCATGGCGTCGTAGGTACGTTCGACCGCCGTGTCGTGGTTGGCCGCGCGGAGCAGTGAGCCGGCGCTGTCGTACTCGTAGGTGGTGACCTCGTCCGCCGTGCGGTACTGGCGTGGCCGGCCGAGCAGGTCCACGGTCACGTCGGTGGTCTGACCTGCGCCGTTGGTCCACGAGGTACGCTGCCCGGCCGCGTCGTGTGTGTAGGTGAGCGTGCGGCCGTTGAAGTCCGTCTCCCGGATCAGGTGGTTGGCCTCGTCGTACGCGTACTGCCAGGTACGGCCGTCCGCGTTGTGAACACCGGTCAGGTTCAGTTCGGTGTCGTAGGCGAACGTGTAGCGGCGGCCGTCCGGTGTGATGCGGGAGGTGGGCTGGTGGAAGTGGGTGAATTCGTACGAGGTGACCGCACCGTTGCGGGCCGTGTGGGAGACGAGGTTGCCTTCACCGTCCCAGCCCCACGCCTCCGTCGCGCCGTCCGGGAAGGAGCGCCACGAGGCCAGTCCTTCGACGGTCCAGCCGAATCGGTCGGTGGCACCGGAGGCGTCGGTCACCGCAGTCACGCGTCCGAAGGAGTCGCGCCGCGCTCGGGTCGTCCGGCCCTCCGGGTCGGTGAAGGCCACCGGCAGGCCGGCCGGGTCGGTCTGGATGTGCCGGGTGTGACCGAGCGCGTCGGTGACCGAGACGGGCCGCCCCATGGCGTCGTATCCGTAGCGGGTGGCTGCGCCGGACGGGTCGGTGACAGTCAGACGATTTCCTTGCTCGTCATAGGTGTAGCTCCAGAACGAACCGTCGGGTTCCGTGAGCCGGAGGGTGCGTCCTGCCTCGTCGTACTCGGCCCGGGTCGAGCTGAGGTCGGGCCTGACCACCTCGGTCAGGTGACCGGCCGCGTCGAAGACCTGACGGGTCGTGCGGCCCAGCGGGTCGGTCCAGGAGACCAGGCGTCCGTGCCGGTCCCACTCCCGGCGGATCGATGCTCCCAGGGGGTCGGTGACCTGCACGAGTTGCAGACGCTCGTCGAACCGGTACGCAGTGACCCGGCCAAGGGAGTTGCGGTACCTGTTGACGCGTGCCGCGTCGTCGTAGGTGAGGGAGCAGTCCAGAAAGCCGTCCGCTCCCCTGCCGGCCGTGACCCTGTGCCGCTCGTCATAGGTGTAGCGGTACCAGCCACCGTTGCGGTCGGTCCAGCTCGTGATGCGGGACTCGGCGTCGTAGGTGAGCTGGAAGTCCCGGCCCTGCCCGTCGGAGACGGCGCAGAGGTTGCCCTCCGCGTCGTAGCGGTAGCGTCGCACCACCGCCCACGGTGCGTGGGCTTCCGCGCCGTAGCCGTCTTCCGGGGAGCTGCGAACGCTCAATGACGTGACCCGGCCGTGTTCCGTGGCGACGGCCACCCGGTAGCCGCCCGAGTGGCGCAGCTCGGCGAGGTCGCCCGCCTCGTCGTAGAGGAAGTCGATGCGGTGCCCATTGCGATCGGTGATCGCGGCGAGGGGCAGGATGTAGGCGGCAGTGTCACCGTCGCGCCGTGCGCCGGGGGCGAAGTGATGCGCTCGTCCGGTCTCGTCGTCGTGAACGACGATCGTGCCTCCGCCGTCACCGTTCCACGTCAACGGCCGTCGAGGCCCTTCAAGAGGCAAGGTCGCGGTGCCGGGCGCGGGGATCGGATAGGCCAGGAGCATGCCGTCCTCACTGGCGAACACCACTCCCTGGTCGTCGATCTCCAGGCGTTGGTCCAGCGTCGATGTCCAACTGGCTCCGAAGCAGCGACCCCAGCGGTAGGTGGAGACATGGGTACGTCGGACGATCAGCGGCAGGAGCCCGCCGAGTTCCAGGTCCACCTGCTCCATGAGCATCTCGCCGGACACCATGTCGATCGGGTCGCCGCCCCGGCACCGGCCCTTGTAGGGCTTGGCTTTCGCGAGAAGGTTCTTGGCGCCGGAGCGCAACGTCTTCAGGCCGCCCCGGACGGCGGTGGCCATCCCCTTCATGCCTTTGGCCATCGCACCAAGGGATGTGAGGCCCTTGACTCCGGGTATGCAGTCCAGGGCTGCCAGCCCCACGTCCCACAGCGACGCCTGCCCTTGGCGATATTTGTTGAGAGTGTCGGCGAGGACGACAAGAGCGGCCACGACGACGATCGCGGCGAGGATCGGCCCCCCGATGATCATCGCAACGATGCCGACGACCGCGACGACGACCTTGGAGACGGCGACGATCGAGTCCCAGTTGTCGGTGAACCAGTCCCCGATGTCCTCCCACCACGACCGGTTCTGGATGCCGGCGTCCGACGCCTCGTCGATTTTCGACTTGGCCTCGCGGGCCGCGTCCTCACGCATCTTGCGCGCGTCCTCGGCCATCTTCTTCGCCGCGTCCAGCGCGCTCTGCGCGTCCTCCACGGCCGACCGGGCGTTGCTCTGCGCGGTTTTGGCCTGCTGGACGTCCCGGGTGGCCGCGCGGACCTGCGCCTCGTCCGGCTTGTCGGCGTCCGACTTCCTGCCGGTCGGGTCGTCCTTGTACTTGTCGGCCTCCTTCGACGCCCGCGTCACCCACGACTCCGCCGAGGCGAGCTTCGACTGAGCCGAGGACAGGTTCTCCCGTGCCTCCCGCGCCTGACGCAGCGCCTTGTCCGCCAGAGCCTGCGCCCGCTCCAGTTTCGGCCAGAAGTCGGCGAGCGCGTCACCGCACATGCCGTAGGACTTCTCGAGCTTCTTCAGGTTCTTCGGTACGCCGGAGAACTCCTCCTTGAAGACGGCGGCCGACTTTCCCGCCCACTCCGCGAGCGTGCTCTCCCCCGCCATGCCCCTCACCAGACGCAACGCCTCGGACACGTCGTCGGCGAAGTCGTGCAGCGTCCTGGCGAGCGTGCGCACCCGCTGCGGATCTCCGGGGGTCGGGTCCTTGTCCAGGTCCAGAACATGCCAGTCACTCGGCCTGTGGCCCACCATCGCGCAACCCCCGTCAACACCTGTCGGCGCATCAACAACTCATGTGCACGCGTGAACTTACTTGGAACATTGATTCGAGGAGAAGAGGGCTTCTTGCCGCCGAAGTCACCGCATCGCAGGGACCGTGGCGGGTGGCGGGCAGCAGTCGAACACGCAGCGGTCCTGTCAGCGTGATCGCGTAGGTTGCGGCTCTTCGAAGATCTACGTGAAGGAGTGGACGTGGGCGGCGGCCTGCTCCGATGAACAGGTCGACGGTCTCGTCGAGGCCAGCCTGGCGCGCCAGCGCGTCTCCGCCGAGCAGCCCGCCCCGATGTTCGACTTCGTCCAGGAAGAGGTCACGCTGCGCAGGCCGCTCGGGGGCAAAATGGTCATGCGCAAGCAGCTCGAACATCTGTTGGAGGTGGGTCGGCGGCGGAACATGGACATCCAGGTGCTGCCCACGAATCGTGAGGACCACGCGGGCCTCGCGGGGGCGCTCCAACTGCTGCGGCTCAAGGAGGGGCCCACCGTGGGGCGCGTCGAGGTTCAGCTGTTCAACCGGCGGATCTCCGACCCCGAAGGAGATCCAGATCCTGGAGATCCGCCATGGCATCATCCGGGCGCAGGCCCTCACACCCCGTGAGTCGCTGGCCTTCATCGAGAAAGTGCTGGGAGAGACATGACCGCCAAGTCCCGCACGGAACTGACCTGGTTCAAGAGCAGCTACAGCACGAACGACGGACCTGAGTGCGTGGAGGTCGCACTCGCCCCCGCCGCCGTCCGCGTACGCGACTCGAAGCGGATACCGGGCCCCCACCTCACCTTCACCCCCACCCAATGGTCCGCCTTCCTCCCCTACGCGTCCGGACGCCGATGACCCGACCGCTCACCGCCGCCCAGCGCCGGCTGATCGAGGCCGCGGACCCCGAGACCGGGCGTCTCAAAGGGACCGAGGCCCAGCTCACCGCGCTGGTGAAGCGCGGCCTCGCCTTCCGGCATCCGCGGCCCCCGCACGACCACTTCCTCACCCCCGCCGGGCACCGGGCGCGCGAGGCCGCGGGCGAACCATCCGATCCCAGCGAGCCGCAGCCACAGCCGCAGGCACAGCCGCAGGCACCCGCCACCACCAGCGGCGTCTTCACCGCCCGCGTCGGCGGCGAGCCCGTACCCCCCGCCGCCGAGGGCGCCGCCCGTGCACGGGAGGTCCGCAGCGCATGGCAGGGCATGCTGGAACTGCGCCGCATGACCAACCCCGACGCGTCGACCGACCGCCCCTGCGCCTGGGAGCGCACGCACCTCGTGCAGGCCGCCGCGCTGGCGCTGGAGGCGGCCGGGCACCGGCCGGCGGGGGCGGCGGACGGGGACGACGGCTACCGGGTGCGGGAGACCCCGCAGCCGGACGCCGTCGCCGTGTACGCGCCGGACGCGGCCATGCTGCGGGGTTGCGCGGAGACGCTGGAGGGGGCGGGCTGGCAGGCCGGGGAGTACACGGAGCCCCGGACGCGGAGGCGTTACGTCCTGGCCTCTCCGCGCCGTGTCTGAGGGGCGTGCCAAGATCGGTGGATCGGGTGACGAACCGAACCGGTGTGAAGGGGACGCAGTGAGCGAGCCGTATGCCGTCCGCGTGACCGTGCGCGGATACGAGACCGACGTGCAGGGCCATCTGAACCAGGCGGTGTATCTGAACTACGCGGAGCACGCACGCTGGTCGTTGCTCCAGGAGGCCGGGATCACCCAGTCGCGTCTTCAGGCGCACGGGGTGGGGCCGGTCGCGCTGGAGACCACGATCCGCTACAAGCGGGAACTGCTCGCCGGTGACGAGGTCGACGTGAGCTGCGTCTTCGAGTGGGGCGGCGGCAAGACCTTCACCATCCGGCAGACCATCACGAAGACGGACGGCACGGTCGCGGCGGAGGTCAGCGCCGTCGGCGGCCTGCTGGACCTGGAGAAGCGCAAGCTGGTCCCCAACCCACAGGGCGTGTTCCGCGAGCTGACGAAGGACACCGCCCTCTTCGGGCTGGACGGCGACACCTAGGTCCAGGAACCCGGCCGCAGACCTTGCCGCGTCGGCGCTCGGCGACACCCCGTCATCAGCATCGGCGCAGCACCGCAGCGGACTTGCGGAGCAGCCCACGACTGGATCAGCTGCCTGGCGGCTCGTCCTACGCACGTCCCGCCCTGGGCGCCGCTCCACGGCCCGCTTGGGCGAGCCCCTCAGCGGTGTCCGGGGGTGCTTGTCCATGGCGCGGTGAGGGCGGGCCGCCATGGAGACGGCAGCGAGGAGGAGGAAGAGTGGTCCGTAGCCGCCCAGGGGTGCGGTGAGGGCGGCGTCGGCGAAGGGTGCGAGGGCTGCGGCTGCGGTGGCCGGTGCGGCGAGGAGCCCGGAGAGCCGGCCGTAATGGGCGGCGCCCCAGCGGTCGGTGACGGCAGTCGCCTGCAGCAGAGTGAGGTTGCCACGCACCATGCCGGCCGCGACCGATACGGCGATGAGCAGGGCGTAGGGGCTGGGGACGACAGCGAAGGCGGCGGTCCTCAGGCCCCCGAGCGCGATCAGGACTGTGGTGCGGGCCGTTGCCGTGGTGCGGCGGGCGAGAGCTGCGTACAAGGTACGGCCGAGGGTCTGTCCGGCGCCGCCGGTGCCGAGGACGCAGGCCGCTTGGCCGGCGGTGTACCCGCGTTCCAGGAGGAGGGGGACCAGAGCGACGACGACGGCGTACATCGCGAAGGCCGACAAGGTGAATGCGGCGGCGAGCAGCAGGAACGGCCTGCTGCGCCCGATCTCGGCCTCGCGCCGAAGGGCCCTGCCGGCACCGGATCAGTGCTCCGCCGGACAGACAGACCCCGGACTAGGCGTCCACCAACTCGGGGTCGTGGGCGGCGTCGTAGGCCGCCCGTGACTCGGCGATGTAGACGCGGTGGCGTTCGGCCCAGTCGGTCAGGCGCAGCAGGGTCTCGTACAGTTCCTCCGCCGCCGGGGTGAGGGCGTACTCCACCTTGGGCGGCACGGTCGGATGGACGGTGCGGCTGACCAGTCCGTCGCGTTCCAGCTGCCGCAGCGTCAGGGTGAGCATGCGGCGGCTGATCCCCTCGATGCCGCGCTCCAGTTCCGTGAAGCGGATGGGCCCCTGGGCCGCCGCCACCAGGATCTGCACGCTCCACTTGCCGGCGACCCTGTCAAGAACTTCCCGCACCGGGCACGCGTGCGCGTTCACTGCCTGCGGGGTAACACCGGTGTTCCTCCGTGACATCCGACTGCCTCCTTACGGCGCCCTCCATGGTCACTGACGATGTACCCCGTTACAAGTCGTGCACCTTTGGAGGTCGTACCCATGTCCACCTCTACGGAGTCACCGGTCTCCGTGGCCCCGCGCCGCGTCTTCTCCCGCTGGGCCGCTCTCGCCGTGCTGTGCGCGGGAACGCTGATGACGATCCTGGACGGGAACATCGTCACGGTCGCCATGCCCGCGATCCAGAGCGACCTGGGTTTCAGCGCGCCGGGGCTGGCGTGGGTCGTCAACGCGTATCTGATCCCGTTCGGCGGGCTGCTGCTGCTCGTCGGGCGGCTCGGGGACCTGGTGGGCCGGAGGCGGATGTTCACCTCCGGGCTCGCCGTGTTCACCGCGGCGTCCGTGCTGTGCGGGGTGGCGGACGAGCGGGCCGTGCTGATCGCGGCGCGCGCCCTTCAGGGGGTGGGCGGGGCCATGACGTCGGCCGTGGTGCTGGGCATGGTGGTGGCGCTGTTCCCGCAGGGCCGTGAACAGGCGGCGGCGATCGCGGTGTTCAGTGCCGTGGGGGCGGCGGGCGGCGCGCTCGGCACATTCCTCGGCGGGGCGCTGACGCAGGCGTTCGGCTGGCACTGGATCTTCCTGATCAACCTGCCGATCGGGGTGGTGGCGCTGGTCGCGGCGGTGCGCGTCCTGGCCGACGACCGGCCGGACCCGGGTGCGGGGTTCGCGCGGAACGCCGACCACGTCGGGGCCGCACTGATCACCGGCGCGCTGACGCTCACCGTGTACGTCATCGTCGGCTCCGGCGAGCGTGCCGCCGGGCGCACCCTGTCGCTCTCCGCGCTCGCCCTCGCGCTGCTCGCGGGCTTCGTCGTGCGTCAGGCGCGGGCCGCGCGTCCGCTGCTGCGGCTCGGGCTGTTCCGGTCGCGGCTGCTGAGCGGGGCGAACGCCGTGCAGATCCTGATGATCGCGACGATGTACGGCTTCCAGTTCATCGGCGCGCTGTACCTCCAGCGGGTCCTCGGCCACGACGAGCTGACCACCGGGCTGGCCTTCCTGCCGGCGCCCGTGGTGATCGGGGTGCTGATGGTCGGTCTGTCGGCGCGCGTCGTGAGCCGGTTCGGCGGGCATCGGGTGCTGCTGTCGGGGCTGGTGCTGATCACCGTGGGGATGGCGCTGCTCAGCCGTGCGCCCGAGAACGGGGTGTACATGACGGACGTACTGCCGCCGATGCTGCTGCTCGCCGTCGGGTTCGCGGCGGCGATGCCCGCGCTGACCGGGCTGGCGATGTCGGGGGCGCGGGAGGAGGACGCGGGGCTCGCGTCGGGGCTGTTCAACACCACGCAGGTGGTCGGCGGTTCGCTGGGGCTGGCCGGGCTGTCGGTGCTCGCGGCCGGCCGGACCGACACCCTGCTGGGCGAAGGCGCCGGAGTGGTGGCGGCGACGGCGGAGGGGTATCAGGTGGCGTTCCGCGTGGCGGCTGTGATCGCCGCGGGCGCGCTGGGACTGGCGGCGGTCGTGCTGCGGACGCCTCGTCAGAAGACGTAAGAACCACGACGGTTGGAAGTGCGAGGTGAAGGACGGGTTCCGGATCACCGGGACCCGGTTCCTGCTTTCATCCGATGAAAGTTTCCTCCGTTCGGCTCCCAAGTTTCCTGGCCATCCACTCCTACAGTGGACCAGACCACCAGAGAAGCAAGGAGACTCTTTACACGCTGTGAATCTACGTGCGTAACTAATGACGCGCGCACGTCAAGGAAGTAAGGAACTGCCCAGGTGGCAGCGGCCGACGTCACCTCCTTCTCATCCCCACATGTGTCAGGAGGCAAGTCCATGCAGGTACTCCCCCACGTTTCCCGCCTCGGCAGACGCACGGCCACCGCGCTCGGCGTCCTCGGCGCCGCCCTCGCGCTCACGGCCACGTCCGCCACCGGAGCGAACGCCGCACCGCAGCCCGACCCGCAGCCCCTCACCGTCAAGCCCGGCCAGGCGTACATGGGCGTCGGCGCCCGCATCCACGAGGGCAACCCCGCCGCCGAGGAACCGGCGCGCGGGCTGCTGGCCCCCACGGACGGCGTGCAGGGCATCGACGTGTCGCACTGGCAGGGCAGCATCAACTGGACCTCCGTGCGCAACGCCGGCATCCAGTTCGCCTGGATCAAGGCGACCGAGGGAACCAACTACAAGGACGACCGCTTCAACACCAACTACCCCGCCGCGCACTCCGCGGGCGTGATCCGCGGGGCGTACCACTTCGCGCTCCCCAACGCCTCCAGCGGGGCCACCCAGGCGGGCTACTTCGCGAGCAACGGCGGCGCCTGGTCGCGCGACAACCTGACACTGCCGGGCGTGCTGGACATCGAGCACAACCCGTACGGGGCCATGTGCTACGGCCTGTCCACCACGCAGATGCGCACGTGGATCAACGACTTCTACACCACCTACAAGGCCCGCACGAGCCGGGACGTCGTCATCTACACGACGGCGAGCTGGTGGAACACCTGCACCGGCAGCTGGACCGGCATGTCGTCCAAGAGCCCGCTGTGGGTGGCGCACTGGACCTCCGCGTCGTCGCCCACCCTCCCCGCCGGCTTCCCCACCTGGACCGTGTGGCAGTACACCTCCACCGGCTCGGTCTCCGGCGTCTCGGGCAACGTCGACCGCAACAAGTTCAACGGCTCCCGCGACCGGCTCCTGGCGCTCGCCAACAACACGTGACGGGCTGACAGACCCGCACGCACGCGGCCACGCGGAGGGGCCGACGTCCTCGGACGCCGGCCCCTCTCCGTTTTTCCCCCCACACCCCCTCTCCCGAGGAGTGATCGTGCAGCCCAGCAACCTCTTCCGGCGCCGTCTCCTGCTCGCCGGCGCGGCCGGACTCGCCGCCGGCGCCGTGTCCGGTGTCGCGCACGCGCGCGGCGCGGACGCCGTGCAGCCCGACATCGACGGCACGAAGGTCTGGGGCGCCCGGTCCCCGCAGGGGACCGTCAGCGTCCTGCAGTACCGGCCCAGCCGGCTCGTGGTCCACCACACCGTGTCCGCCAACGTCACCGACTACTCCCGTGCCCGGGCGCACGCCCACGCCCGCTGGGTGCAGGACCTGCACATGGACGACAACGGCTGGGTGGACACCGGCTACAACTTCCTGGTGAGCCGCGGCGGCTGGATCACCGAGGGCCGCACCGGCAGCCTTTCGGCACTCAACGGCGGGCGGACGTTCGTGCTCGGCGCCCACACCTCCGGGCAGAACACGCAGGCCGTCGGCATCGCCTGCGAGGGCCAGTACCACGCGGGCGCCCAGCCGCCCAAGGCACAGTGGGACGTGCTGGTGGCGCTGTGCGCGTACGCCTGCGACCAGTACGGGATCGCGTCCACGCAGATCTTCGGGCACAAGGACTACGGCACGACCGAGTGCCCGGGCGTCTACCACGACATGCTGCCGCAGCTGCGCGCGGAGGTGGCGGCGGCCCGGTCCTGACCGGGCCGCCGGACCGTCAGGAGGCCGCCGGCGTCTTGCCCTGGGAGGCGAGGTCCTCACCCGTCTCCATCGGATGGGTGACGTCGGCGGCCTCTCGGCCGCCCCGGCCCAGGTGGTTGAAGACGAGGTTCAGCAGGACCGCGACCACGCAGCCGGTGGAGATGCCGGAGTCCAGGACGATGCGGGCCGTCTCCGGGAACGCGTGGTAGAACTCGGGCGCGCTGATCGGGATGACGCCGACGGCGAGGGACACGGCGACGACGAGGACGTTGTTGTCCTTGTCCAGGCCCGCCTTGGCGAGGGTCTGGATGCCGCTGGCGGCGACCGACCCGAAGAGGACCACCCCCGCGCCGCCGAGCACCGGGCGCGGCACGACGGCGATGAGCGAGGCGGCGACCGGGCACAGGCCCATGAGGACGAGGAAGCCGCCGCCGGTGGCGACGACGAACCGGCTGCGGATCCGCGTCATCGCGACGAGCCCGATGTTCTGGGCGAACGCGCTGCACATGAAGCCGTTGAACAGCGGGGCGATCGCCGAGCCGAGCGTGTCGGCGCGCAGTCCGGCCGCGATGGTCCTCTCGTCGGCGGGGCGCTCGACGATCTCGCCGAGGGCCAGCATGTCGGCGGTCGACTCGGTCATCGACACGACCATCACCACGCACAGCGAGAGGATCGCGGCGAGCTGGAACTGCGGGGCGCCGAAGTGGAACGGCGTGGGGAAGCCGATGAGGTCCGCGTCGGCGACCGGGGAGAAGTCGGTGACGCCGAACGGGATCGCGATCAGGGTGCCGGCGACCATGCCGAGCAGCACGGCGATCTGCTTGACGAAGCCGCGGGTGAAGCGGCGCAGCAGCAGCACGATGAGCAGGGTCAGCGCGGCGAGGCCGAGGTTGGTGGCCGAGCCGTAGTCGTCGGCGTCGGGGCTTCCTCCCTGTGCCCAGCCGAAGGCGACGGGCAGCAGGGAGACGCCTATCAGGGTGATCACGGTGCCGGTGACCACGGGCGGGAAGAAGCGGACCGCCTTGCTGAAGAAGGGCGCGGCGAGGAAGCCGAGCAGTCCGGCGACGATGACCGCGCCGAAGATGATGGGCAGGGCGTCCTTCTTGTCGTCGGTGGAGGCGACGATCGCGGTCATGGGGGCGACGCCGGCGAAGGTGACGCCGTTGACGAACGGCAGCCGGGCGCCGATCTTCCAGATGCCGACGGTCTGCAGGAACGTGGCGAGACCCGCGGTGAACAGGCAGGCGCCGGTGAGGAAGGTGAGTTCGGCGGGGGTGAGACCGACGGCCGCGCCGACGATCAGGGGCGGGGCGACGACGCCCGCGTACATGGCGGCCACGTGCTGGAGGCCGGTCGTCGCCATTTTCGGCGCGGGGAGTTTCTCGTCTACGGGGTGGTCGGCCACTGCGGTGTTCCTCCGGTCGGTTGCACGCCGGGGGCGGCGTGGTTGTCAGGGAGGTGCGGGCGGGCGTGGGTACCTCCCGCTCGAGTGCGGCCGAGCGTGGGGAGGGACGGTGACGTCCGGTGGAGCGGGGGGTGTGTGCCGTTCCCGGGGCGCGCCGGGGCGCGCCCCGGAGACGGCCTCCGCGGACTCCCGCGTACGGGGGTCCGCGGTCTCCGGGCCGGGAGCCGTCCCTCACGGCCCGGAGACGAGCGGGGGTCAGGCGTGCCCGGCGATCCGGGCGAGGCGCCGCGCCTCGGCGCGGGTCGTGCGGGCGATCGCGTCCTCGTCCGCGGTGAGCAGCCGGCCGTTCTCGACGATCTGACGGCCGTTCACGAAGGACGCGGTGACCGGGGCGGCGGCGCCGAACACCAGGGCGGTGACCGGGTCGGCGATGGAGGCGTGGGCGAGGGTGTCCATCCGCCAGAGCACCAGGTCGGCGAGCTTGCCCGGCTCCAGGGAGCCGATCTCGTCCGCCCGGCCGAGGACGCGTGCGCCGCCGTGGGTGCCGAGGCGCAGGGCCTGGCGTGCGGTGAGGGCCTTCTCGCGGTGGGCGCCGAGGCGGTTGATCAGGAGGGCGTTGCGCAGTTCGGTGTGGAGTTCGCCGGACTCGTTGGAGGCGGTGCCGTCCACGCCGAGGCCGACGGGGACGCCGGCCGCGAGCATGTCGGGGACGCGGGCGATGCCGGCGGCGAGGCGGGCGTTGGAGGACGGGCAGTGGGCGACGCCGGTGCCGGTGCGGGCGAACGCGGCGATGTCGGAGTCGTTCATGTGGACGCAGTGCGCCATCCACACGTCGTCGCCGAGCCAGCCGGTGGACTCGAAGTAGTCGGTCGGGCCCATGCCGAACAGCTCGTGGCAGAACTTCTCCTCCTCCACGGTCTCCGACCCGTGGGTGTGCAGCCGTACGCCGAGGCGGCGGGCCAACTCCGCGCCCTGGCGCATGAGTTCGGTGGAGACGGAGAACGGGGAGCAGGGGGCGACGGCGACCTGGGTCATCGCGCCGGGCGAGGTGTCGTGGTGGCGGCGCACCGTCTCCTCGGTGGCGGCGAGCGCGTCGTCGAGGGTCTCCACCGCGAAGTCCGGGGGCAGCCCGCCGTCGGACTCGCCGCGGTCCATGGAGCCGCGGGCGAGGGTGAAGCGGACGCCCATGTCGCGGGCGGCGGTGATGATCGCGGCGGACAGGTCGCCGGAGCCGCGCGGGAAGACGTAGTGGTGGTCCATGGCGGTGGTGACGCCGCCGCGGGCCATCATCGCGAGGGACCCCTGGGCCGCCGCGTGGACCATGGCCTCGTCGATGCGCGCCCAGGTCGGGTAGAGGGCGACGAGCCAGTCGAAGAGGTTGTGGTCGGTGGCCAGGCCCCGGGTGAGCCACTGGTAGAAGTGGTGGTGGGTGTTGACCAGGCCGGGGGTCGCGAGATGCCCGGTGGCGTCGATCCGGCGGGCGACGTTCTCCAGGCCCTCGGGGGCCGGGCCGGGGCCGAGCGACTCGATCCGGTCGCCGGCGAGGACGAGGTGCCCGGTGGCGTGCTCGGTGTCCTGCGCGTCGACGGTGGCGATCGCACAGTTCTCGATGACGGTGCGCCGGTCTGCTGCCATGGTGCGTCCTTTTCGCGTACGGGGAGTGGGCACGGCAGGACCCTGGGGGTTTGAGTGCCGTGGCCGGGCGGGGTGCGGGGCCCGGGTACCCGGCCACGGGTGCCGATGTGGGGGTGCGGTCAGAGGCTGGTGAGGTCCACCGGGATGCGCGGCTCGCAGCCGTCCCGGAGGACCGTCGCCTCGATCAGGCCGTAGGGGCGGTCGGAGGCGAAGTACACCTCGTTGTCGTTCTTCAGGCCGAACGGCTCCAGGTCGACCAGGAAGTGGTGGCTGTTGGGGAGGGAGAAGCGGATCTCGTCGATCTCGGCGCACTCCTCGATGACGCGGGAGCCCATCTGGTACAGCGTCTGCTGCAGCGACAGGGAGTACGTCTCGGCGAAGGCCCGCAGCATGTGCTGCTTGACCCGCGCGTACGAGGCCTCCCAGTCGGGCATCTCCTGCGCGTCGTCGGTCCAGTTGAAGCGCCAGCGGGAGGAGACCGAGGTGGCGAGGATCCGGTCGTGGGTCTCCTTGAGGGTGGTGTAGCGGTCCTTGACGTAGCCCCAGAACTCCGAGTCGGTGGAGTTCAGGACGGTGAGGTCCTTCAGGCCGGAGAGGACCTCCCAGCTCTCCCCGTCGTAGGTGAGCTGGGTGAGGCGGGTCTCCTGGCCCTTGCGGACGAAGGAGTGCTTGGCCTCGCCGGGGGTCTCGATGCGCTCCCAGGCGTACTCCTCGATACGGATGCGCGCCCGGTGGATGGGCTCCTGCGAGGTGACGAAGTGGCGGGCGAGGTGGATGCCGAACTGCTCGGCGGACTCGATGGAGTGCTCCTTGGCGAACGCGAACACCGTGTTCTTGGTGGTGTCGGTCGGCAGGACGTTGGCGTTGGAGCCGTTGTAGTGGACGTCCTCCATGTCGCCGGACAGGGCCACGGAGACGTTGAGGTCCTTGATGTGGTGGGTGGCGCCGTCCCGCGTGATCGTGACGACTCGGTTCTCTGCCTTGCCGTACTGGTTCTGTCCCAGGATCGTGGGCATGCGTGTCAGCTCCCTCGGTAAACGGAGTAGCCGAACGGGTTGAGCAGCAGCGGTACGTGGTAGTGCTCGCCGGGCGTGACGGCGAACGTGACCGTCACCTCGGGGAAGAACACGGCACCGCTGTCCCGATGCGCGGGGGCGTCCTGCTGAGCCTCGGCCTTCTTCTTGAAGTACGGCTCCACCTCGAAGCCGAGCCGTACATGGGTGGTTCCCTCCGGCAGGGCCGGCAGGTCCTTGCACCGCCCGTCCGCGTCGGTCGCGGACCCGCCGAGCTCCTGCCAGTCGGCCCGCGGGCCGGGGCGGGCGGTCAGGCGTACGGCGACGCCCTCGGCGGGGCGGCCCGCGCTGGTGTCCAGGATGTGCGTGGACACGGAGGCGGTGGTGTCGGTGCTCATGCGACGTCAGTCCTCTTCGACGAGACGGGTCAGCCGGATGCGGTTGATCTTCCCCAGTTCGGTGCGGACGATCTCGCGTTCCTTCTCCGGCGGGTTGCCGAGGCGCTCGCGCACGGCGTCCCGCATCTCCTCGGCGGTGCGGCCGGTGGCGCAGATCAGGAACACATGGCCGAACCTCTCCTGGTAGGCGAGGTTCAGCTCCAGCATCTCGGCGCGCAGCTCGTCCGTCGCCCCGGCCATGCCGCGCTGCTCGCGCGCCGAGGTGGGGTCCCCCGGCTTCGGGCGGCCGATCGGGGGGTGCCCGGCCGTCGCCTCGGCCAGGTCGGCCTCGGTGAGCGCGGCCATGGCGGCGTCGCTCTCGGCGTACAGGGCGTCGGGGTCCGCGTAGGGGCGGGCGGCGAGCAGCCGTCCGGCCCAGGCGGTGGAGGCGCAGACCTCGAGGAGCGCGGTGCGCGCCGCGTGCTCCTCCAGGGCGTTGAACCGGGCCAGGCCCGGGGGCGTTGCTGTCGACGTCACGGGAGCCTCCGTGGCCGCGAACGGCCGTGTGCTGCGAACGGGCGTGCCGACAGTGAACGCCGTCACGTCGCGGCCGTCAACAGTTTGTTGAAAAATCCGTGTGACGTTTGGGTGAGGCGCCTGACGGTCGCCGTGTGAGGGCGGCCGCGCCTCGGTTCACGCGCCCTTTTCGCGGTTGAGGTAGTTGTAGACGGTGAAGCGGCTGACGCCGAGCGCGCTCGCGACCGTCTCCACCCCGTGCCGTACGGCGAACGCCCCGCGCGCCTCGAGACTGCGCACGATCTCCTGCTTCGCCTTGCGGTCCAGCTCCGCCAGCGGCACGCCCTTGCGCCGCTCCAGCGCGGCCAGGATGTGGTCGAGGGAGTCCGCGAGCTGCGGCAGCCGTACGGCGACGGCGGCGGCGTCCTCCCAGGTGAGCACCACGTCGTCGGGGCCGGCCTCGTCCGGCGGGATCATCTCCCCGCCCATCGCGTCGACCAGCGGCTTCACGGCCGCGATGAACGCGCTCCGACCGGTCCCGCTCACCGGCCGCCCTCCTCGACCACGTTGATCTGGAGGGAGACGCGGGTGGCGCCGGCGGTCAGGGTGCGGCGCAGCAGGGTGTCCACGGCGGCGAGCACCGCGTCGGCGCCGCCCTCGGCGGTGTTGCCGAACGGCCCGACGTCCACCTCGTCCAGGCCGGCCGTCTCGATGACCTCGCGCGCCACGACGGCGTGCTCGGGCGCCTCGTCGAGGTCGAAGGGCTCGGTCGTGAACTCCACTCGCAATCGCACGGGGTCAACCTACCGACCTCTTGACAGCTCTTCACCGGCACAGGCAATCTTCCAGTAAGCAGAAAGCTTATTCCGTAATACGGAAAATCATCGGACACGATGCGAAGGGAGCGCGGCCCGATGGGATTCGCAGACCAGCGCTTCACCGTCAACCTGTCGATCCTCTTCACCGAGCTGCCGCTCCTGGAGCGCCCTGCGGCCGCCGCCGAGGCCGGTTTCGGCGCGGTCGAGCTGTGGTGGCCGTGGGTGGACTCACCCGTGCCGCCGCGGTCCGAACTGGACGCGCTGCGCACGGCGATCGAGGACGCGGGGGTGCGGCTCACCGGCCTGAACTTCTACGCCGGGCGGCTGCCCGGCCCCGACCGGGGCGCGCTGTCCGTGCCGGGCGAGGAGTCGGAGCGGTTCCGGGCGAACGTCGAGGTCGCGGCCGGTTTCGCCGAGTCGCTCGGCTGCCGTGCGCTGAACGCGCTGTACGGCAACCGGGTGGACGGCGTGGACCCGGCCGAGCAGGACGCCCTCGCGCTGGAGAACCTCGTCCTCGCCGCGCGGGCCGCCCACCGGATCGGCGCCGTGCTGCTGATCGAGGCGCTCAACCGGCCCGAGTCGCCGCACTACCCGCTGGTGTCGGCGCCGGCCGCCGTCGGCGTCGTCGAGCGGGTCGACGCGGCCACCGGGCTGGACAACGCGCGCTTCCTGATGGACCTGTACCACCTGGCCATGAACGGCGAGGACCTGCCGGCGGTGATCGACCGCTACGCGGACCGGACCGGGCATGTGCAGATCGCCGACAGCCCGGGGCGCGGCGCGCCCGGCACCGGGTCGCTCCCGCTGGAGGAACTGCTGGACCGGCTGCGGAAGGCCGGTTACGACGGCCGGGTCGGTCTGGAGTACAAGCCGGGCGACCGCCCGAGCGCGGAGGCCTTCGACTGGCTGCCGCGGGAGGCGCGCTCAGGCGCTTCCCGCTGACGCACCCCATTTCGAGACGTACCGAGTCGTACCGAGAGGCACCCTCATGAGCACCCTTCCCAAGGTCGCCTGGATCGGTCTCGGCATCATGGGCTCCCCCATGTCCGAGAACCTCATCAAGGCGGGCTACGACGTCACCGGCTACACCCTGGAGCGGGAGAAGCTGGACCGGCTGGCCGCCGCGGGCGGCACCGCCGCCTCCTCCGTCGCCGAGGCGGTGCGGGACGCGGACGTGATCGTCACGATGGTCCCCGCCTCCCCGCAGGTCGAGGCCGTGGCCTACGGCCCCGACGGCATCCTGGAGAACGCGCGGCGCGGCGCCCTGCTGATCGACATGTCCTCGATCACCCCGCAGACCTCCGTGGACCTGGCCGCCGCCGCGAAGGAGAAGGGCATCCGGGTGCTCGACGCGCCCGTGTCCGGTGGTGAGGCCGGGGCGATCGAGGCGGTGCTGTCCATCATGGCGGGCGGCGAGCAGGCCGACTTCGACGAGGCGAAGCCGCTGTTCGAAGCGCTGGGGAAGACGATCGTGCGGTGCGGTCCGCACGGCTCCGGGCAGACGGTGAAGGCCGCCAACCAGCTGATCGTCGCCGTGAACATCCAGGCGTGCGCGGAGGCCGTGGTCTTCCTGGAGAAGTCCGGCGTCGACCTCGCGGCCGCGCTGGACGTCCTGGGCGGCGGTCTGGCCGGCTCGACCGTGCTGGCCCGCAAGAAGGACAACTTCCTGAAGCGGGACTTCAAGCCGGGCTTCCGCATCGACCTGCACCACAAGGACATGGGCATCGTCACCGACGCCGCCCGCAACGTGGGCGCCGCGCTGCCCGTCGGCGCGGTGGTCGCCCAGCTGGTGGCGAGCCTGCGCGCCCAGGGCGACGGCGGGCTCGACCACTCCGCGCTGCTGCGGGCCGTCGAGCGGCTGTCCGGCGCGGAGGTCTGACCCCGCTGTCCTCCTGAAGACCCCGGGCGGCGCCGGCGCCGACATCAGTCCCGTCGCGCCCAAGGCGGCGGCGCCGCCCGGAACCCACGGCCCGCACCGCGACGCCGTACGGCCCGGATGAGGGGTGGCCGTACGGCACCGGGGCGGTGCGGGCGGGGCGAGGGCGCCGCGGCGGCGTGCGAGCCAGTGCGGTGGTCAAGGCCCCGGCGCGTCTCCTTCGACCTGAGGGGAGACGCCCCGCGGCCGTCGCCGCCGCCGCGGCCCCGAGCCCACCGTCCCCCGGCGTGCGTCCGGTCCCGGCGTGCGTCCGGTCCCGGCGTGCGTCCGGTCCCGGCGTGCGGATCCGCGCGGTCCGCAGCAGCCTGGGGGCATGGCACATCCGACGGAGCATCCGCACATCGTGGTCCATCCGCCCGCCCTGGACGGCTCCCGGCGGGTCACCTCCGACGACGAGACGCTGGGCGTCGCCACGCACACCGACGACGTGGGCGAGATCCTGCGCCTGGCCGACCTGTACGTCACCGACGTCGAGGACGCGGACTTCATCGAGTGGCAGGGCGGCGGCCCGGACGACTGGCCGGGGCTGTCCGAACACCACGAGCCGTGAGACGCGGGCGTACGGCGGCGTCCGTGGGCGGCGCCGTACGGCATCGTCCGTAGGACGGCTACGGCACCCTCAAATGAACCTCTGAACACGGCCTCCCGAGGCTTCGGCGGGCCCCGCGCGCGGAACCATCCCCGCACACGGGGCCCGCCGGCACGGGGGCGGCGGGCCCCCTGTCCGAGGGGGTGTCCTGTCATGGCCGACACCGAGCGCGTGCGGGAAGCGCCGCACGAACTCGCCCTGCTGGCCGGGGGCCCGCGCGCCGCCGTCGTGGTGGCCGTCGTCGCCCTGCATCTGCGCGGCGCCGTCGAGCCGGGCTCACGGGGCAGGCTGGTGGCGGTCGACAACGAGGCGGGGCGCGCGCTGCCGACGCCGGACGAGGACCTCGACGTCCCGGCGGAGCTGCGGGTGCCGTACCTGGAGAGCGCGGTGCACCAGCGACTGCAACGGCCGTGCGCGATACGGGAGTTGCACCGCGACCCGGACGTCCGGTGGGCGGTGGACACGCTGAAGGCCGGACTGGTGGACACGGACCTGGTGAGTCCGCCGCCGCTGCTGGGCGCGACGCGGGCGGCACGCCGCCGCCTGCACGTGCTGCGCACCGCGTATCCCGTCCCGGCGAGCCGCGACGGCCTCTCCGACAAGGAGAAGCTCCTGGCCGTCGCCCTGCACGGCCAGGCGGCCCTCCGCGTCGTCGTCCCCCGTTTCGCCCTTCGCGCGGGCCTCACCCCCCGCGTCCGCCTCCGCCACAAGCGCACCCTGCGCCACTTCATCCCCGCCTCCGGCGGCTCCAGCGGCGCCTACACGGGCCCCCGCTACTGCGGCGGCGGGTTCTGCGGGGGCGGAAGCGGAGGGGGTTGCGGAGGCGGAGGGGGCTGCGGCGGGGGCGGGGGCGACTGAGCCCGAACCGAACCCGGTTGCCCGAGGTCCGTCCGCCGGGTGACCATCGCCGGACGGAGCGAGTCGAGGGACCGACGTGGCAGGGGCGGGGTTTCGCCTGCCACCCCGCCCCTGTCCCCGCTGTCGTCAGACCTTCAGCGGCCTGACCGCCGTCGGGGCGTGGCCCGGCTCCGTGGCGACCGGTTCGAACTCGACCACGTTGCCGATGTCGTTCGTCGTCGACATGGCGATGTTCGTGACCCGTTCCAGGATCGCCTCGACGATGACCGGGACGCGGTGTTCCGCCGCGAGCTTCTTCGCCTGCTCGAAGGCCGCGCCCAGTTCGTTCGGGTCGGTGACGCGGATCGCCTTGCAGCCCAGGCCCTCCGCGACCTTGACGTGGTCGACGCCGTAGACGCCCAGTTCGGGGGTGTTGATGTTCTCGAACTCCAGGTTGACCTGGAAGTCGATGTCGAAGGCGCGCTGGGCCTGGCGGATCAGGCCCAGGTAGGCGTTGTTGACGAGGACGTGGACGTACGGGATGCGGTGCTGTGCGCCGACGGCCAGTTCCTCGATCATGAACTGGAAGTCGTAGTCGCCGGAGAGGGCGACGACCCGGGCCTCCGGGTCGGCCTTCGCCACGCCCAGCGCCGCCGGGACGGTCCAGCCGAGGGGGCCCGCCTGGCCGCAGTTGATCCAGTGGCGCGGCCGGTAGACGTGCAGCATCTGCGCGCCCGCGATCTGGGAGAGGCCGATGGTGGTGACGTACCGCGTCTCGGGCCCGAACGCCTTGTTCATCTCCTCGTAGACCCGCTGCGGCTTCATCGGCACGTCGTCGAAGTGCGTACGGCGCTGCAGCGTGGCGCGCCGTTCCTGCGCGGAGGCCGCCCAGGCCGTGCGGTCGGGGAGGCGGCCCGCCGCCCGCATCTCCTCCGCGGCCTCGACGAACAGTTCCAGCGCGGCGCGCGCGTCGGAGGCGATGCCGTAGTCGGGGGCGAAGATGCGGCCGATCTGGGTGGGTTCGACGTCGACGTGCACGAAGGTGCGGCCGGCGGTGTAGACGTCGAGGCGGCCGGTGTGCCGGTTGGCCCAGCGGTTGCCGATGCCGAGGACGAAGTCGGACTCCAGGAACGTCGCGTTGCCGTAGCGGTGGGAGGTCTGCAACCCGACCATGCCGGCGTTGAGTTCGTGGTCGTCGGGGATGACACCCCAGCCCATCAGCGTCGGCACGACGGGTGTGCCGGTCAGCTCCGCGAACCGCACCAGCAGGTCCGCCGCGTCGGCGTTGACGACCCCGCCGCCCGCGACGATCAGCGGCCGCTCGGCGGCGTTCAGCATGCCGAGCGCCTTCTCGATCTGCGCGCGGGTCGCGGCCGGCTTGTAGACGGGGAGCGGCTCGTAGGTGTCGGGGTCGAACTCGATCTCCGTGAGCTGCACGTCGATCGGCAGGTCGATCAGCACGGGCCCGGGCCGGCCGGAGCGCATCAGGTGGAAGGCCTGCTGAAAGACACCGGGAACCTGCGCGGCCTCCAGCACGGTCACCGCCATCTTGGTGACCGGGCGGGCGATGGAGGCGATGTCGACGGCCTGGAAGTCCTCCTTGTGGATCACCGCGGTCGGCGCCTGGCCGGTGACGCAGAGGATCGGGACGGAGTCGCCGGACGCCGAGTACAGGCCGGTGATCATGTCGGTGCCGGCCGGACCCGACGTGCCGATGCACACGCCGATGTTGCCGGGGTGGGTGCGGGTGTAGCCCTCGGCCATGTGGGAGGCGCCCTCCACATGGCGGGCGAGGGTGTGGCCGATGCCGCCGGACGCCTTGAGCGCCGCGTAGAACGGGTTGATCGCCGCGCCGGGGACACCGAACGCGACGTCGACGCCCTCGCGCTTGAGGATCTCGACCGCCGCGCGGGCAGCCGTCATTCGAGCCATGGAGTACTCCTGCTTCGGCTTCTCGGATTCGCACGCCCGTCGCGCCCCGCGGTGAGCCGCTTCCGTTCATTCCGTATTGCGGAATATTCTTTCTGCTATCTGGAATGAATGTAGAAGCAGCGGACGGAGACCGTCAAGAGCGGCCGCAAGTGCGGGACATCGGCGGGCGGGAGGAGGACGATGGACGCGCCTCGAGAACAACGGAGTGGACCCATGTCCGAGAGCCTCCCGGTGCGCTGCCCCGCCTGTCGGCGCTCGCACCGCTACACGGCCCCGGCGTACCCCTGCGCCTGTGGCGCGCCCGTCGCCGCGCCGCTGGACCCCGACCGGGTGCCGGCCGCCGTCGGGCACCGCTCCTGGCGCGAGGAATGGGTGACCGTGCGCTGCGGCAGCTGCGGCACGCGCGGCGAGTGGCCGCACCCCGAACTGGGCTGCCCCTGTGGCACGGTGCTGCGCATCCCGGTCACGGACCACCGTGAGGACGCGCCCGCCGCCGGGAGGCCGGGGCGGGCCGCCGGCCCCACCGTGCCGATCCGCAGCGCGCGCGACGCGGTCACGGCCGCCGTGCTGTATCTGCGCCGCCTCGGCCACGACGACATCCGGCGCGCGGACCAGCGGCCGACGTCCGGAGTCGGACTGGCCGGCCGGGGCGTGCTGGCCCAGCTCGACCCGGCGGCGCGGCGGGCGACCCCACGGGACGTGGAGTGCCTGTGGCTGACCGCCATGACGGAGTCCGCGGCCTGTCTGTACTTCTCGCTCTCCGGCTACACCGCGGAGGCCCGCGGCCGCGCCGACGCCCTGGACGTCCCGCTGTTCGTCCTCGAACCCTCGGGCGTCGCCCGTCCCGAGAACGCGGCCGCGGTGGCGCTGGACGCGGACGCGTCCTGAAACTCCCGCGACGCGTGCGGCGGGTGCGTCCGATACTCGTCGGATGCGCATCCGTCCCGCCGCCCCCGGTGACCTGCCCGCCCTCCAGGACGTCGAACGGGCGGCCGGCGCGCCGTTCCGCGACGTGGGCATGCCGGAGATCGCCGACGACGACCCGCCCATGCTGGACGAGCTGGAGCGCTGTCGGAAGGCCGGCCGCTGCTGGGTCGCGGTGGACGAGCGGGACCGCCCCGTGGCGTACGTGACCGCCGAGCCGGTCGACGGCGCCCTCCACGTCGAACAGGTCTCCGTCCATCCGCGCGCCGCCCGCCGGGGCGTGGGCCGCACCCTGCTCGCGCACGCCGCCGAGCACGCCCGCGAGCGGGACCTGACCGCCCTCACCCTCACCACGTTCGCCGAGGTCCCGTGGAACGCCCCGTACTACGCCCGCCTCGGTTTCCGCACCCTGCCCGAGCCCGAACTCACCCCGGGTCTGCGCCGCATCCGCGCCGAGGAGAGCGCCCACGGCCTCGACCACTGGCCGCGCGTCTGCATGCGCCTGGAACTACCGGGCGCCGACGGTCCGTCGGCGCCCGGTGGCTGAGCACCGCTCAGCCCGTCGCGTACTTCTCCCTCAGTTCGATCTTGCGCACCTTCCCCGAGACCGTCATCGGGAAGGTCTCCAGGAGTTCCAGGCGGCTCGGCACCTTGTAGTGGGCCAGGCGGCCGTCGCAGTACGTGCGCAGTTCGTCCAGGGTGAGCGGGTCGGCCGGGTCGCGGGGGATGACGCAGGCCAGGACCTCCTCGCCGTAGCGCTCGTGCGGGACGCCGACGACCTGGACGTCCGCGACCTTCGGGTGGCCGTAGAGGAACTCCTCGATCTCGCGCGGGTAGATGTTCTCGCCGCCCCGGATGATCATGTCCTTGATGCGGCCGACGATCTCCACGTAGCCGTCGTCGCGCATCATCGCGAGGTCGCCGGTGTGCATCCAGCGGCCGCGGTCGATCGCCTCGGCGGTCTTCTCCGGCTCGTCCCAGTAGCCGAGCATCACGCTGTAGCCACGGGTGCACAGTTCGCCGGACGTGCCGCGCGGCACGGTGACGCCGGTCGCCGGGTCGACGACCTTCACCTCGATGTGCGGAAGGACGCGGCCGACGGTGCCGGTGCGGTGCTCCAGGTCGTCCTCCATGCGGGTCTGGAGGGACACCGGGGAGGTCTCCGTCATGCCGTAGCAGATGGAGACCTGCTCCATGTGCATCTCGGCGACCACCCGCTTCATCACCTCCACCGGGCAGGGCGAGCCCGCCATGATGCCGGTGCGCAGCGAGGTGAGGTCGTAGGAGGCGAAGTCGGGCAGGTTCAGCTCGGCGATGAACATCGTCGGCACCCCGTACAGGGAGGTGCAGCGCTCCTGCTCGACCGCGCGCAGGGTGGCAGCCGGGTCGAAGGACGCGGCGGGGATGACCATGCAGGCGCCGTGCGAGGTGGCCGCCAGGTTGCCCATGACCATGCCGAAGCAGTGGTAGAAGGGCACCGGGATGCACACCCGGTCCTGCTCGCTGTAGGCGATCAGCTCCCCCACGAAGTAGCCGTTGTTGAGGATGTTGTGGTGGGAGAGGGTGGCGCCCTTGGGGAAGCCGGTGGTGCCCGAGGTGTACTGGATGTTGATGGGGTCGTCGCAGGACAGCTCCGGCCGGACGGGGTCCGGGGTGGCGCGGGCGACCAGGGCGTCCCAGCTCGGGTCGCCGACGTACACGACCTCCCGCAGCTCCGGGCATCTTCCGCGGACTTCCTCCGCCATGGCCCGGTAGTCGCTCGTCTTGTGGCTGAGGGAGGCGACCAGCAGCCGGATGCCGGACTGCCTGAGGACGTACTCGACCTCGTGCGTGCGGTACGCCGGGTTGATGTTCACCATGATCGCGCCGATGCGGGCGGTGGCGTACTGCGTGAACACCCACTCGGGACAGTTGACCGCCCAGATGCCCACCCGGTCGCCCTTCGTCACACCGGAGTTGAGCAGTGCGGACGCCAACTCGTCGACGTGCTCGGCGAATTCGGCGTAGGTCCAGCGCCGGCCGGACTCCACGTCGACCAGCGCCTCGCGGTCGGGCCAGGCGGCGACCGCGCGGTCCAGGTTGGCGCCGACGGTGTCGCCAAGGAGGGTCGTGGCGCTGGTGCCGTGGCTGTAGGAGAGGTCGGTCACCGGAAGTCCTCCTCGCGGTACTCGGCGGTCGAGCCGGCCGCCGTCGCCTCGCGCAGTTCGATGCGGCGGATCTTGCCCGAGACGGTCTTGGGCAGTTCGCCGAACTCGATACGGCGGACGCGCTTGTAGGGGGCGAGCACCTGGCGGGAGTGGTCGAAGAGGACCTTCGCCGTGTCGGGTCCTGGCTCCCAGCCGTCGGCGAGCACGATGTACGCCTTCGGCACGGCCAGCCGCAGTTCGTCAGGGGCGGGCACCACGGCCGCCTCGGCGACCGCCTCGTGCTCCAGCAGCGCGCTCTCCAGCTCGAACGGGCTGATCTTGTAGTCGGACGCCTTGAACACGTCGTCCGCGCGCCCCACGTAGGTGATGTAGCCGTCCTCGTCGCGGGAGCCGATGTCGCCGGTGCGGTAGTAGCCGCCGGCCATCGCCTCCGCCGTGCGGTCCGGGTCGCCGTGGTAGCCCGTCATCAGGCCGACGGGCCGCTCGGACAGGTCCAGCGCGATCTCGCCCTCGCTGACGCCGGGCGCGCCCGACACCGGGTCGAGGAGCTCCACGCGGTAGCCGGGGCTGGGGCGGCCCATGGAGCCGGTCTTGAGGACCTGGCCGGGACTGTTGGACACCTGCACGGCGGTCTCGGTCTGCCCGAAGCCGTCCCGGATGGTGACGCCCCAGGCGCGCCGCACCTGTTCGATGACCTCCGGGTTGAGGGGCTCGCCCGCGGCGACGACCTCACGGGGCGGGGTGCGCAGCCGGCCCAGGTCGGACTGGATGAGCATGCGCCACACGGTCGGCGGGGCGCAGAAGGTGGTGACGCCCGCCTTGTCCATCTCGGCCATCAGGCGGGGCGCGTCGAAGCGGGTGTAGTTGTGCAGGAAGACGGTCGCCTCGGCGTTCCACGGGGCGAAGAGGTTGGACCAGGCGTGCTTGGCCCAGCCGGGCGAGGAGATGTTGAGGTGCACGTCGCCGGGGCGCAGGCCGATCCAGTACATGGTCGCCAGATGCCCGACCGGGTACGAGGTGTGGGTGTGCTCGACCAGCTTGGGGCGGGCGGTGGTGCCCGAGGTGAAGTACAGCATCAGCGGGTCGTCGGCGAGGGTCGGCCCGTCGGCGGTGAAGGTGTCGGACGCGCCGTACGCGTCGGCGTACGGCAGCCAGGCGCCGCCGGGCTCCTCCCCCACCGCGATACGGGTGTAGTCGCCGGGCACCTCGTCGAACTTCGCGGTGTCGGCGGAGCGCACGATCACATGGCGGACCTCGCCGCGGTCGACGCGGTCGCGCAGGTCGGCGGGGCCGAGCAGCGGGGTGGCGGGGATGACCACGGCGCGCAGCTTCATCGCGGCCAGGGCGGTCTCCCACAGTTCGGCCTGGTTGCCGAGCATCACCAGCACCCGGTCCTCGGCGGCCACGCCCCGCTCCCGCAGCCAGTTCGCGACCCGGTCGGAGCGGCGCGACAGCTCGGCGAAGGACAGACGGGTCTCGCCGCCGTCCTCCTCGACGAGGTGCAGGGCCGTGCGGTCGTTGCCGTCGGCGATCGCGTCGAACCAGTCCAGGGCCCAGTTGAAGCGTTCGGGCCGGGGCCAGGCGAAGTCCCGGTAGGCGGTGGCGTAGTCCTCACGGTGTTCCAGCAGGAAGTCCCGGGCCCTGCGGAACTGCTCCGTCGCCGTCGTCATGCGTCCTCCTCGGTGCCGGACCTTGCCGGGCGGCTCACCGCCATCGTGTAATCCGTGATGCAGGTCTCACTACCCCCGAACGGGGGTGTGCGCCCGCACACGGGCCGTGGTGAAGGGGCGAACAGGTGACAGCAGACCCGACGAGGACGGGCGAGGCGGTGGAGATCCGGGGTGCGCTGGCCCGGCTGCGGCGCGCGACGGGGCTGCCGGTGGCGTTCGGCGGGCTGGTGGAGCCGGGGCGCCGGCACGTCCGCATCAGCGAGCTGAGCGGCACGGCCACTCCGGCGCTCAGCTCGCTCGCGGTGACCCCGGGCAACGGTCTCGGCGGCAAGGCGGTCGCGCTGGCCCGGCCGTGCGCGGTGGCGGACTACTCCGTCTCCCGGCAGATCAGCCACGAGTACGACGTCCCGGTCGCCGCCGAGGGCCTGCGCTCCGTGGTCGCCGTGCCGGTCGTCGTACGGCGGCGGGTGCGGGCGGTGCTGTACGGGGCGCTGCGCACCGCGCGGCCGCTCGGCGACCGCACCCTCGGTGAGGCGGTGCAGGTCGCGCGGGACGTCGAGCAGACCCTGCTGATGCGGGAGGAGGCGGCGGAACTGCTGGCGGCCGCCGAGCCGGAGCCGGGCACGGACCCGTGGCGGGAGTCCGGCGCGGGCGCTCGGCGGGAGCGGGTGCGGGAGGCGCACGCGGCGCTGCGGGCGCTGGCCCCGAGGATCGCCGACCCGGCGCTGCGGGCGGAGCTGCTGGACGCGTGCGCCCTGCTCACCGCGCGGGAGACACCGGCCGGCGCGGTGCGGCTCGCGCCGCGGGAGGTGGACGTGCTGGCCTGTGTCGCGGCGGGGGCGACGAACGGGGCGGCGGCCGCCCGGCTGGGGCTGACGTCCGAAACGGTCAAGGCGTATCTGCGGTCCGCGATGCGCAAGCTGGGGGCACGGACCCGGGGCGAGGCGGTGGTCGCCGCCCGCAGGGCCGGGTGGTTGCCGTAGATTTGCGGTGTTCTCCCACGGACGGCAATAGCACGAGTACACCTTTGATTAACAGTTGATCGGAACGTTGTCATTTACCTCACTCCACCGTCCGCCGGAATTGAGGACCCTGTTGCCTAATATTGGCCAGGACACGCCACACGGAGGGGAGCGGTGACCGTGCGACGGGACGACAAGGAGCCTGCCAGGTACCGCCCCGACCTGGTCATCGGCCGGGACGAGCTGTTCGCCGACGCCAGGGCGCAGCTCGCGCGCGGCGGCAGCGTGCTCCTGCACGGCCCGGCCGGAATAGGTAAATCGACCGTGCTGCGGGCACTTGCGGCGGAAAACGCCGCGGCGACCTCGCGCGTGTTGCGCTGCTCGGCCACGGAGTCCGAATCCCATCTGCCGTTCCTCGCGCTGGCCGACCTGTTCGGTCTGGTGCTGGACGAGGTGGCCCCCCGGCTGCCCGTCGCCCAGCGCACCGCCCTGGAGTCGGCGCTCACCGGGCGCGGCGAGTCCACCCTTCAGCGGGACGGTCTGGCGCTGCGGCTCGCGGTGCTGTCCACGCTGCGCGCGCTGTCCGCCGAGGGCCCCGTCCTCGTCGTCGCCGACGATCTCCAGTGGCTCGACCCGGCCAGCGCCGAACTGCTCGGTTTCGCCGCCCGCCGCCTGGGCGACAGCCCGGTCCGGATGCTGTGCGCGGTCCGCACGGAGGACGAGGAGTACGACCGCCACCTGCGCGCCTGTCCGCCGGACACGCTCGCCGTGCGGCTCGGACCGTTCTCCCGCACCGAGGTGTCCGCGCTGCTGGACCACCGCGGCTACACCAGCCTGTCCCGCTCCACCGTCCGTGACATCCACCGCACCAGCGGCGGCAACCCGCTGTTCGCGCTGGAGCTGGGCCGCGCCCTGGCGGAGAGCCCCACCCGGCCCCGGCCCGGCGAGCCGCTCCCGGTGCCGACCTCGCTGCGGGCGCTGGTCCTCAGCCGCCTGGAGATGCTGTCCGACGAGGCCCGCCGCACCCTGCTGGTGGCCAGCGCCGGCGCCCGCCCCACCCTCGCCCTGCTGCACGCGGCCGGGCGGGACAACGCGGAGGCCGAGACCGCCCAGGCGGCCTCCCTCGGGCTGCTCATCACCGACCCCGAGGACCCGGCGCTGCGCTTCACGCACCCGCTGATCTCCGCCGCCCTCTACGCGGAGGCCCCCGCGCGGGAGCGCCGCGCCGCGCACACCGCGCTGTCCACGGCCGCCTCCGACCCGATCGAACGCGCCCGGCACCTGGCGCTCGCCTCCACCGGACCCGACCCGGAGGTCGCGGCCCGGCTCGCCGAGGCCGCCGCGACGGCCCGCGACCGGGGCGCCCCCTCCGTCGCCGCCTCCCTCGGACTGCTCGCCGCCCGGCACACACCCGCCGACTCCGCGCCCGCCCCCGACGAACGGCGGCTCCAGGCCGCCGAGGACGCCATCACCGCCGGCGAGGTCGACCTCGCCCGCGACATCGCCCGCGAGGTGCTGACCCGCGCGACCGTGCCGGCCGAGCGGGTCCGGGCGTGGATGGTGGTCATCGAGGCGGCCGGGCAGGCGCTCGGCGAGGTCGACGCCGTGTTCCCGCAGGTGCTCGCCGACGCCGGGGACGACCCCCGGCTGCTCGCCCTGGTGCACTACCAGCTCGCCTGGCGGGAGGTCGTCGTCAACGGCGACTTCGCGAAGTCCCGTCAGGAGGCCGCGCACGCGGCGCGGCTGGCGGCCCGCGCCGGGGACCGGCGCACCGAGCTGATGGCGCTCTCCTTCCAGTCGTCCACCGAGACCCTCATGGGCCACCCGGACGCCCCCGCCACCATCCGGCGCGCGCTCCAGGAGCCCCAGGACCCCGACGTCGCCAGCCACCACAACGGCGCCGCGATGGCCCGGTTCCGCTGGCTGCTGATGAGCGACCAGCTCCCCGAGGCCCGTACGGCCATCACGGCGCTGCTGCGTGAGGCGCGGCGGCGCGGCATGGTCGAGAGCGAGGTGCACTTCTCCCGGCTGCTCGCCGACACCGAGCTGCGCTTCGGGCACTGCGGGCGCGCCCTCGACCTGGCCGGGGAGAGCCTGCGCCTGGCCCGCGACTCCGGCATCGGGGAGAGCGCGTCCGCGATGCTCGCCTCCGTCGCCGAGGCGTCCGGCGGGGACGTGGACCGGGCGCTCGCCCTGGCCCGCGAGTCCGCCGACCACGCCGAGGTGGACGGCGACCAGCTGTACCTGTCCCTCGCCCTGGCCGCCCTCGGCTACGCCCAGCTGGTGTCCGGGAACGCGCAGGCCGCCGTGCACTCGCTGCGCCGGGTGCGCGAGCTGGAGCACGGCATGGGCATCACCGACCCGGCGCGCGGCCGCTGGCAGGGCGACCTCGCCGAGGCGCTGGTGCGGATCGGCGAACCCGGCGAGGCCCAGGAGCTGATCAACGTCACCCGGGTGCACGCGCTGCGGCTGAACCGGGCGAGCGTGCTGGCGGTCCTCGACCGCGCGGAGGCGCTGGTGCGCGCGGCACGGGGCGAACACCAGGCTGCCATCGCCCAGTTGACGTCGGCGCAGGAACGCCTGGCCAAGCTCGGCCACGGCCTGGAGGAGGCGCGCGCCGCCTTCGCGCGGGCCCGGCTGCGCTCCCGGACCCCCGGTCCCGCCGGGTACGACGAGGCGGCGCGGCTGTTCCGGCGGTGCCGTGCGCTGCCGTGGCTGCGGCAGGTCGACGCGGCCGTGGCGGCCGGACCGGCGGAGGCCGACCCGGTGCCCTCGGCGACACCGGCCGCGCTGGACGGGCTGGCGTCGATGGAGCGTCAGGTGGCGGCGCTGGTCATGGAGGGGGCGACCAACCGGGAGATAGCCGGGCGGCTCTTCATCAGCGTCAAGACCGTCGAGGCGACGCTCACCCGGGTCTACCGGAAACTGGGCATACGCTCCCGCGTGGACATCGTGCGGCTGGCGGCGGGGCGGCGGGCGCCGTAGGTGACCCGGATCACGGGGGAAGCGTGGTGCGTGCCACGATGGGTTCCCCGTTCCCTCCGTGACGGGCTTCCGAGGGTGTCGTAATCGGCCCACGTGACCGGAAACCGGCTGGTCCGGCCCCGGCGACCGAGGGTTTTCCCTGTCCAACTCCCTTAGGGGGTTCCCTCATTGGGGCGGCCCCGCGACCGGTTCTAGCGTGTGACACGTGCCGATCGCCCGGGCGCACCGGGGCCCCACCCCGACGCCCGGCCCCCCACCCGAGAGCGACCCCCCACCGGCGACTGGAGGAGACCCATGACAGGGCTCACCCGCACCAGACGGTCCGCCCCCGGACGCGCCACTGCCGCCGCGACCGACGCCGGCTCCTTCGCCGCCTCCTCTGTCCGCCCCGGCGTCACGCCGTGCCGTCGTCAGGGGCCGACCCCATGAGTTCCTGAGCAACCCTCAGGTCACGACCAGGGGGCGTTGCGGGCTTCCACGAGCAGCCCGCAGCGCCCCCTATCCAATGCCGTCCCAGGTGTCCCGTACCGTCCCGAAGCGGATGTCGTACGCCTCCCCCGGGTGCAGGACCGCGAGCATCCGCTCCGCCTCCTCCGTGATCTCCGCCCGCCGTGCCCGGTCGAGGCGGCCGAACGGCTCGATCACGAGGGCGTCGTCGTCCGGCCGCCACAGTCCCGCCAGGACCCCGTCCACCAGCAGGGTGCGGTAGGCGATGTTCCCCTGCCAGTGCCGGCCCTTCAGCTCGGGCGGCACCACGCGGGTGCGGTCGGCGTGGGAGAGCAGCAGGTTGTCGAACTCGGGCAGGAAGCGGGGCGGGGCCGGGGTGCCGGGGTCCGGGCGCGGCGCGTCGGGGAGGTCGAAGAGCTCGGCGCCGCTCTCGTCCCG
Source organism: Streptomyces sp. P9-2 (assembly GCF_051903975.1). Lineage (NCBI taxonomy): Bacteria > Bacillati > Actinomycetota > Actinomycetes > Kitasatosporales > Streptomycetaceae > Streptomyces > Streptomyces sp. P9-2. The sequence continues at coordinate 5,496,938 of NZ_CP192633.1, read as the reverse complement.
GAAGGTGACGAGCCGGGGCCGCAGGCGCTCGAAGGCGTCACGGAGGCGGGTGAGCCCGGCCCAGGTCTGCATGTCCTTCACGGACGCGGGACCGAACGCGGCGAGGTAGCGCAGCGCGGTGCCGTCCGGGTCCGGCGCGGGTTCGGCGGGCCGGCCCAGCCAGTGCTCGGCGGTGGTCAGCCGGACCTGGCCGCTGCGGCCCCACAGCCCGCGCGGGGTGACCTGCACGAGCGGGAGTTTGCAGCGGGCGGCGACGGAGAGGGCCTGCGGGTCGGCGTCCGGCCAGTCCTCCAGGAGCGCCTCGCGCAGCTCCTTCATGGTGCGCGGCTCCTCCTCGACGAGGGCGCGCGCCTTGGCGGCGAGGCGGTCCAGGTCGACCCCGGCGAGCCCGGCACGGAACTGGTGCAGTTCCCGGTCGCGGGCGGGCTGCACCAGGGGGCGCAGGGTGAGGCAGTCCTCGGCGGTGTGGGTGTGGATGGTCGAGCGCAGGGTGACGATGCGGACGATCTCGCGGTCGGCCATGGGCCGGGACAGGTCGTCCGGGGTGAAGCCGTCGAGGCGGGCGGCGAGGGCGTGGTAGGGCGGCTTGACGTTCTGCGCCTGGAGGCCGACCAGGTGCTCGACGGCGGCCGTCGCGGACATCGGGGAGCGGCTCAGCAGGAGCTGCCGGGCCAGGGTCGCCCGGTTCAGCGCGCGGGGGCCGAGGACGGGCGGCGACGGCGGGGCGGCGGTGGTCCGCTTCGACTTCGTCATGCGGTCACGCTAGCGAGGACCCAGGCCGGATTCCGTCCTCTTTCGCCGTCCCGGACAGCCGTCCCTTTCCTGGACAAGACGCGGCGGAGTGTAACGCCGTGACCGTCCGGCGGCGCTGAACCTACGGGGCCGGAAATCCGGCCCCGCTGCACGAGATCCCCCCACGAAGGAAAGACCCCATGACTTCCTCCGCCCCCTCCCCCGACGACCTCCCGGTCTACGACAGACTCGTGCGCGAGCGCGGTGACGTCGTGGCCGAGGTCCGCGAGGTGGCCGAGCGGACCCAGTTCGAGGTCCGCCAGGCGCTGGCGGGCACCGTCCGTCCCCGGCCGCCGCAGAACGGCCCGCGCCAGCATCAGGGTCCCGGCGGGCCCCGCCACCCGCAGGGCGGCCCGCGCCAGCCGCAGGGGGGACCCCGGCAGCAGCAGGGGCAGGGCTCGCCTCAGGGGCAGGGGCAGGACCAGGGACCCGGACAGCCGCAGGGGGGTCAGCGGCCGCCGCAGGGGTCCGAACTTCCCCGGAGTCCCGGACAGCAGCAGGGTCCCGGCCCGCAGGGGGGTGCTGGCCCGCAGGGTTCCGGTCCGCAGGGGGGCGGTCCGCAGGGTCCCGGTCCGCAGGGGGGCGGTCCGCAGGGGGGTGGTCCGCGTGCGTACGAGGACGGGCCCCGGCAGGACGGGGACGGCCCGCAGGACGGCGGCGCCGGGCGCCACGAGGAGCAGCGGCGCCCCGACGCCGGCTGACCCCTGAACCCCGCCGTATCCGGTTCCGCTCCCTGATCGCGCGCGTGCCGATTGCCGTCGCGCCGGGAGGGGCACTCGGTGCGCCGTGCACCAGCGAAGCCAGACAGCACCGCGCAGGGTCCTGCTGACCGGGTGGTTCAGCTTCCGCGACGGGGAGGCCACCGCCGGGGACGTCCTGGCCCTGCACCGGGTCGAGACGGTTCTGCGCGGGTCCGGCACGCCGTACGACATCGCCTGGAGCCCCGGCTTCCGGCCGGACGCGCTGCACCTCGACGACGTACGTCCCCACGACTACACGCACCTCGTGTTCGTGTGCGGGCCGCTGCACGGGCCGCAGGTGGAGGAGCTGCACCGGCGGTTCGCGCACTGTGTGCGGATCGCCGTGGGGACGTCGGTGATCGACCCGGAGGAGCCGGCGGTCACCGGGTTCCACCGGGTGCTGGCCCGGGACGCGCCGGGCCGTGCGCCCACCGAGGACCTGGCGGCCCGCGCGCCCGCCGTGCCGCCGCGGCCGGTGGTGGGGGTGATCCTCACCCACGGGCAGCACGAGTACGGGGCGCAGCGTCGGCACGGGGAGGTCGCGGAGCGGGTGACGCACTGGCTGGGCGGGAAGGACTGCGCGCGGCTGGAGCTGGAGACGCGGCTGGACACCCGGGACTGGCATCTGAACGCGACGCCGGCGCAGGTGCAGTCGGTGCTGGCGCGGCTGGACCTGGTGGTCACCGACCGGCTGCACGGGCTCGTGCTGGCCCTGCGGGTCGGCACTCCGGTGATCGCGATCGACCCGGTGGCCGGCGGCGCGAAGGTGACGGCGCAGGCGCGGGCCTGCGGGTGGCCGGCGCTGCTGCCGGCGGAGCAGGTGGACGAGCGGCGGCTGGACCGGTGGTGGGACTGGTGTCTGACCTCGGGCCGGGTGGCGGCGCGGCAGGCGCGTGAGACGTTCCGCGAGGGGCGGCCGGAGGACGGGGCGGACCACTTGCTGGAGGCGCTGACGTCGGGCGCGGGCGCCGGTTAGGGCGCGGAGGCTCCGGGCACCCGGAACGCACGTCCACCCTGGCGGTCGTTGGAGGAGAGACGGTGTCCCTCGGTCGGCTCCCTGAACACGAACAGCACATCCTCGACGAGATCGAGCGGTCGCTGCGGCGCGACCGCCGCCTCAACCGGCTGCTGCGGGGCCGGCGCGCCCGCCGCGGCCCCGACCTGAAGCGCTTCGCGGCCCGCATGACCCGCCGCGGCCCACGCGGCCGGACGGTCGCCCTCCTGGTCGTGCTGTCGGTGGCCCTGATGGTGACGGGCCTCGTCACGGCGGCTCCGTGGGCGATCTGGACGTTCGCGGTGGTGTGGCCGGTGGTGGTCTTCATGGGCTTCCGCCTGCTGTCCCGCTGGTCGGGCGACGCGGGGCCGCCCGACGGGCGTTGAGGAGCCGCGGGCGCGGAGCGGCACGGGCGGGGCTCCGCGGGCACCCGCGTTCAGCCCAGGTAGCGCCGCGCCTTCGACGCCCGTTGGGCCGGTTCCAGGAGGCGCAGGCGGGACTCGACCTCCGGGGGGAGGACGCGGCGTTCGCGGAGGATCCAGGGGAGTGCCGCCGCCGCCTCCGTGAAGGCGAGGAGCGACGTCGAGTCGCGCGGGACCGTGCGGGCCAGGTCGAGGGTGCGGCGCAGGGCGGGGACGACCGGGCGGCGGAGCCAGGTGAACCACAGGGTGTTGCGGATGCCGTGGCGGCGGCGCAGGGTCGCGTCGCGGGCCTCCGAGGCGTGGTGGTGGATGGTGAGGTGGTCGGCGTAGACGAGCCACCAGCCGTCGGCGGCGAGGTCGGCGGCGAGCAGTTCCTCCTCCCCGCCGAGCCACAGCTTGGGGTGGAAGCCGCCCGCCTTACGGAAGGCGTCCGTGCGCAGGACGGTCGCGGCGGCGAGGAAGGAGCCGAGGGCGGGTCCTGGCAGCCACGGCGGTCCCGGCACGGGCGACTCGCGCAGCTCGCGCACGATGGGGTCCTCGGTGCCGTGCGGCTCGACGACGATGCGGGCGGTGACGGAGACGACGGCCGGGTGGCGGTCGAGGAGGTCGGCGGCGCCGGTGAGGGAGCCGGGCGCCCACCAGGAGTCGTCGTCGCAGAAGGCGACGTACGGGGTGGTGACCTCGCCGACCGCGAGGTTGCGGCCGACCGCGCCGAGGTTGCGGCCGGGGCGCAGCAGCCGTGCCTCCGGGTGGTGGCGGGCGACGGCGTCGGCGGTGCCGTCGGTGGAGGCGTTGTCGGTGACGATCACCTCGGGCCGTTCGGGGAGTTCGGCGAGCCGGTCGAGGGTGCGCAGCAGTTCACGGCGGCGGTTGTGGGTGATGACGACGACGGTGGTGCGGAGGTCGGTCATGCGGTGGCCCCTTCCGCTTCCAGCCGCCGGGCGGCGCGCTCCACGTGCGGGGGCAGCGGCCGGCGGGCGCGCAGGGCGGCGGGCAGCAGGGCGAAGGTCTGGCGCAGGGCGCACCGGGCGGTCGTGTCGGCGCGGGCCTCGGCGGCGAGGGCGCCGGTGCGGGCCAGGGCGTGCCGGACGGGGCGGCGCAGCCACGCGGTGAGCACTTCGTTGCGGCGCTGCTGGGCGGGCCGGCCGGGGCGTCCGGAGGTGGCCGGGTGGTGGTGGGCGACGACGTCGGGGCAGTGGGTGACGCCCCAGCCGCGCGCGGCGAGGTCGTAGGCGAGGCAGGTCTCCTCGCCGCCGAAGAACAGCACCCGGTGGAAGCCGCCCGCGTCGAGGTAGGCGGCGCGGCGGACGACGGCGGCGCAGGCGAGGAAGCCGAGCACCTGGACGCCGGGGAGGTCGGTGGCGGGGCCGAGGGGGGAGCGGGCGAGGAGGTCGTTGAGCGGGTCCTCGGCGTTCTCGGGGCCGACGAGGGTGCGGGCGGCGATCAGTCCGAGCCGGGGATGGGCGTCGAACAGGCCTGCGGCGAGGGCGAGCGCGCCGGGCTCCCACCAGGAGTCGTCGTCGGCGAACGCGATGTACGGGGTGTCCAGGGCGCGGGCGCCGTGGTTGCGGGCGAGGGCGCCGTGGTTGCGGGTGAGGGCGAGGACCCGTACGTGGGGGAAGTCCCGGGCGACCATGGCTCGGGTGCCGTCGGTGGAGGCGTTGTCGGCGACGAGGATCTCGGGCCGTTCCGGCAGGTCGGTGAGGTGCCGCAGGGTGACCGCGAGGCGGTCGCGGCGGTTCCGGGTGGCGATGACGACGCCGACGCGGTGTGGGCGGGTCATGGGGCGGGCTCCTCGGGTGCGGGAAGGCGGTGCAGGGCGTCCAGCACCTCGTCGGGGGTGATGCGCAGCAGCGCCGGGCCGGGGCGGCGGGCGTGCGGGTCGCCCTCGGGGCCGTGCCACAGGGCGATGTGCCGGGGGTGCGGGGGCGGGCCCCAGTGGCTCGGCGGGACGGGCCCGAACAGGGTGACGGTGGGCGTGGCGTGGGCGACGGCGAGGTGGGCGACGCCGGTGTCGCCGCTGACGACCGCGCGGGCTCCGGCGATCACGGCGGACAGCCGGTGGAAGGGCAGGCCGCCGGAGAAGACGTCCGTGTCGGGCAGCCGGGCCTCCTTGGCGAGCCGGGCCACGAGGTCGGCCTCGTGCGCGCCCCCGGTGACCACGACGCGCAGCCCCCGGTCGCGGAGGTCGGCGGCGACGGCGGCGTACCGCTCGACGGGCCAGCAACGCGCGGGCGCGCCTGCGCCGGGGTGCAGGACGACCGCGCCGGGGGCGGGCGAGGGGGTGTGCGGGCGGGGCAGCCGCAGGTCGGCGGGGTCGGCGTCGAGGCCGTAGAAGGTCAGCAGCCGGCACCAGCGGTCCCGTTCGTGTTCGTCGCGGTGCCAGGGCGGGCCCTCGATGTCGGGGGTGTCCGGGTGCGCGAAGGCGAACAGCCGGGCGGGGCGCAGGGCGTGGAGGAGGCGGTGGCTGGGCGGGCCGTTGCCGTGGAGGTCGACGGCGACGGCCGGGGGCGGCCCGGTCCAGTCGAGGGTGCGGGGGACGGCCCGGCCGGGCGCGGAGGCGGGCAGCAGCCGGTCGACGGCCCCGGTCGCCTCGGCGACCGGGGCGAGGCCGGCGGGCGCGGCCAGCACGATCTCGTGGCCCGGGAAGCCGCGTCGCAGCGCCCGCAGCGCGGGCACCCCGGCGAGCAGGTCCCCGAGCCCGAGCGCCCGGAGCACGAGCACCCGGGGGGAGCTCATCGCGTGACCTCTTTGAGGAGACGTTCCCAGTCGTCCAGGAAGCGGGGCAGGCCGTAGCGGGCGAGGGCGGCGGCGCGGGCGAGGTCGCCGGTGCGGCGGGCGCCCAGCGGGTCGGCGACGAACTCCCGTACGGCGTCGGTGAGGACGTCGAGCCGGTTGGAGACGACGCCCGCGCCGGGCGGCACCGCCTCGGTGACCTCGGTGGTGGCGAGGGCGACGACGGGCATGCCGAGGTGCATGGCCTCCAGCAGGGAGAGGCCGAGGGAGGTCCAGCGCACCGGGTGGACGTAGACGCGGCGGCGGGCCATCTCGGCGTGCAGGCGGGCCTGGGTGAGTTCGTGGGAGCGGCACCGGTCGGCGGGCAGCCCGAGGTGGGCGGCGAGGCCTTCGGTGCCCATGCCGAACACGTCGAGCGGCGCGGCGGCGGCGAACTGCGGCAGCAGGTCGGTGCCGGTCGTACGGCCGCGCCGCACGGGCTCGTTGACGACGACGGCGGCGTGCGGCAGTTCGCCCGTCCACAGCGGGCCGGGGTCGACGATGCCGTGCTCGATCACCGTCGTGGGGGTGGAACCGGCGTCCCACATGAGCCGGTTGAAGTGGGTGACGTGCACGAGGGTCGCGCCGGGGATGTCCGCCGCGGGGTGCCGGGTGTCGGGGACGTCGCCGTGCGGGGCGTTGTGCTCCAGGTAGACCAGCGGCGGGCGGCGGCGCAGCCAGCGGTCCACCAGGCCGATCTCGTGCGGGCGTTGGAGCACCACCACGTCGACGTCCTGCTCGGCCAGGCGTTCCGGCGGGACCTCGACGACCGTGTCGGGCCAGTCGAAGGTGCGGGCGCGGCCGAGCCCGTCGGGTCCGCGGTCCGGGGTGACGGGGACGACGTAGGTGTGCGGTCCCTGCACGAAGGCCGTGGTCCACGACCCGTGCACATGCCACAGCAGGATCCTCATGCCACCTCCACGAGCTTGTCGACCGCGGCGACGACGTCGAGCGCGGTCACGGTGTCCAGGCAGGGATGGCCCGGTACGGGGCAGCGCCGGGCGCGGCTTCCGGCGCACGGGGCGTCCTGGTCGCCGAGCAGCAGATGGGGCACGCCGTAGGGGCGCCACCGCTCGGCGGGGACGACCGGCGCGAACAGCGACACCACGGGGGTGCCGACGGCGGCGGCGAGATGGGCTGGGCCGGTGTTGCCGGCGACGACGCAGTCGGCCCCGGCGAGCACCCCGGCGAGCCGTGGGGCGTCGGTACGGCCGCCCAGGTCGAGGGCGCGGCCGCCGGCGACGTACGCGGTGAGGTCGCGCTCTCCCGCGCCGCCGGTGACGACGACGCGCCGTCCGGCGGCGGTCAGTTCCCGCACCGCCTGGGCGCAGCGTCCGGGGCTCCAGGCGCGGGCGGGCACGCTGGCGCCGGGGTGGACGACGACGTACGGTCCGTCGCCGGTGAGCGCGCCGACGGCGGGCGGCGGGAGGACCCGCAGCCGGCCGTCGTCGACGCGGGGGAAGCCGGCCGCCTCCGCGAGATCGAGGGCGGCCTCGGCCTCGTGGGCGTGCGGGGCGCGGTGGTGGCGTACGTCGAGGAGGCTGCCGGGGTGGTCCTCGCTGTCGGCGGCGACGAAGGGCACGCCGGCCAGCCGCAGCAGCAGCGCGGTGGGCAGCGGCGACTGGTGGAACGAGGTGAGGACGAGCGCGGCGTCGGCGTCGAGGGACGCGACGAGCTTGTCGATGTCGTCCCGGTCCACGGGCGGCGGCCGGAACCCGGTCCAGGGGGACTCCCAGACGATCACCTGGTCCACGCCGGGCAGCAGCCGCGCCGCGGGCGCCCCGTGCGGTCCGCACAGCAGGGTGACGTGGTCGGCGCGGGCGGCGACGGCGCGTACGGCGGGCCCGGCGAGCAGGACGTCGCCGAAGCTGTCGAGCCGGGTGACGAGGGCTCTCACAGGTACCTCCGGGTCCGGGGCGGCGCCGCGTGGGGGCCGGCCGGCGGGCGCCCGGGGGCCACCCGCGCGTGTTCGGCGTCGGCGTACAGCCCCAGCGCCGGGCCGTCGGGCGTCTCCCACGGCGGGCCGTCGAGGATGAGCCGTACGGCGGCGGGCAGGTCGCGCGCCACGTGCGGGGCGGCGGCGGTCTCCTCGGGGCGGGTGACGGGCGTGGGGACGAGGACGGCGTGCGCGCCGGCCCGGCAGGCGGCCTCGACGTCGGAGCCGATGTCGCCGACGACGACGCAGTCGGCCGGGTCGACGCCGAGCTGCCGGGCGGCGTCGAGGATCATGCCGGGCCGGGGCTTGCGGCAGGGGCAGCCGTCGTCGGGGCCGTGCGGGCAGAAGGCCCGGACGTCGAACGGGCCGAGGAGTTCCTCGACGCGCTTGTTGACGCGCCGGACGTCGGCCTCGGTGAGCAGCCCGCGGGCGACGCCGGACTGGTTGGTGACGACACCGAGGCGGACACCGCGGGCGCGCAGCGCGTCGAGTGCCTCGCGCGCCCCGTCGACGGGGCGTACGCGCTCCGGGGCGGCGTTGTAGGGGACGTCGTGCACCAGGGTGCCGTCGCGGTCGAACAGCACCGCCCGCACGGGGCTCATCGGGCCACCTCCCGCCAGGCGGGGGCGTTCCGGTGGCGCCAGGCGCCGGCCAGGCGGTGCCAGGTCGCGGCCGGCGGGATGACCACGCTGGTGGCGAGCACGGTCGCTACCTCCTCGGGGGTGCGCGGCCCGGGCGCGATACGGGCGCGGGCGAACTCGGCGGTGCCGGCCGCCCATCCCGCCGCGCAGGCCGCGGCGGCTCTGCGGTGTCCGGTGGCGGCGAGCGCGCAGGCGGCGGCGCCGGCGGCGGTGATCGCGGCGTGGCGGCGGATGCGGCCGCGCGGCGAGACGGCCCGCTCCCACCAGTCGGGGCCGTGCAGCCGCCGCATCAGGGCGTCGTCGGCGTGGCCGCGCTGCTTGCCCACCGACGCCCAGCGGGAGGCGGGGCGCACGGGGTGCAGGGTGGTGCGGCGGCCCCGGCGGATGCGCCAGCCGGAGTCGAGGAGCCGCAGCGCCAGGTCGGCGTCCTCGCGGTGCGCGCGGGGGAAGCGTTCGTCGAAGCCTCCGGCCCGGCGGAGGACCCCGGTGCGGTAGGCCATGTCGGCGCTGATCCAGCGGGCGCGGGCCAGTCCCGCGGTGCCGCGTTCCCAGTCGGTGGGGCGCCGTCCGCCGGGCAGCGGCACGGTGATGACGCCGGGCACACCCGCGGTGTCGGGCGTCGCCTCGTCGAGGTCCCGCCGGAGCTGGGCGCACCAGTGCGGCCCGACCTGGACGTCGTCGTCGAGGAACACCACCCAGGGCTCGGTGACGGCGCGCAGTCCGGTGTTGCGGGCGGCGGCGGGGCCGCGGGCCTCTCCCGGCAGCACGGTGGTGCGGGCACGGAGGTCGCCGAGGACGCTCAGCGCGTGCTCCAGCGGCTCCGGGTCGGGCACGGGCGTGGCGGGGCGGTCGTCGACGAGGACGATGCGCTCCGGGCGCGGCCCGCGCGCGGCGGCCAGCGCGGCGAGGCAGTCGGGGAGGCAGTCGGGGAGGCAGTCCCGCACCAGGGTGGGGACCACGACGGCGTAGGGCGTCATCCCGGCGCCCTTCCTCCGCACCCGGCGTACGGCCCGCGCGGGCGCGGGCCCGCGGGGGTGGGGCGGCGCTCGGGGTACGGGGCGTGGTCACCGGGGTCGTGCATGGGGAGTGGGCTCCGTCCCTGCGTCGGGCGAGTACTGCGGGGAGCGGGTGCCGCGCCCGACCCGCGTCAAACGGTTGGACACGGCTCGCCCCGCTCCGTGCGTGTATGCGGCGCTCTGCACCAGCGTGCACCGAGACGGAGAGGGGCGCAGGTCGGAGGGCGGGACGGGCCGGATGGTTGCCCGGCCGTCCGGTGACGACTCTCACAGGGCCGGATCACCCGGACGGAGGCACGCGACAGCGGACTATAAACCCAGCGTATAGACCGTGTGTACAGTCCGCGCATGCCTTTTCCGAACAGGAAGACGACGAGAAGAGGGGCCGCGTTCCGCACCCTTGCGGCCGGGGCCGTGGTGGCAGCGCTCGCGCTGACCGGGTGCACCCGCGTGCAGTCGACCGCACCCAGCGCCGTCCGCGCGACCGACGTGCAGGCGCGGTTCGGGGCCGTGGACTGCCGCGAGGCCAAGTGCGTAGCGCTGACGTTCGACGCGGGGCCGAGCGAGCACTCCGCGCGGCTGCTCGACATCCTCGATGAGGAGCGGGTCCCGGCGACCTTCTTCCTCCTCGGCAAGCGGCACATCGACACGTACCCGGAGCTGGTGCGGCGGATGGCCGACGAGGGGCACGAGGTGGCGAGCCACACCTGGACCCACCGCATCCTCACGGAGCTGGAGCCGGACGAGATACGCGAGGAGCTGGAGCGCACCAACGACGCGATAGAGCGCCTCACCGGCCGCCGCCCCACCCTGATGCGCCCGCCGCAGGGCCGCACGAACGACACGGTGCACGACATCAGCCGCGAGCTGGGGCTGTCGGAGGTGCTGTGGAGCGTGACGGCGAAGGACTACACGACGACCGACCCGGACCTGATCACGCGCCGGGTCCTCGCCCAGTCCTCCCGCGACGGCATCATCCTGCTGCACGACCTCTACGACGGCACCGTGCCCGCCGTGCCGGGCGTCATCGACGCGCTGAAGAAGCGGGGGTACGTCTTCGTGACGGTCCCGCAGCTGCTCGCGCCGGGGAAGGCGGAGCCGGGCGCGGTGTACCGGTGAGGGCGGGGAGGGGCTCCTAGGATCGGGCCGTGGCCACCTTCGAGCTCCAGCGCACCGTGCCCCTGCCTCCCGCCGAGGCCTGGCGCCGGGTCACCACCTGGCCCCGGCACGGCGAGGTGGTCCCGCTGACCCGGATCACCGTCACCACTCCCCCGCCCACCGGCGAGGGCACCCGGTTCACCGCCCGCACGGGCACGGTCCCGCTCGGCTTCGACGACCCGATGGAGGTCACGGTGTGGCGGCCCCCGGTGGGCGACTCCGCAGGGTTCTGCCGGCTGGAGAAGCGCGGGCGGACGGTCATGGGGTGGGCGGAGATCGAGGTGCACGCGCGTCCCGGCGGACGCAGCCGGGTGGTGTGGCGGGAGGACGTCCGCGTGCGTTTCCTCCCGGCCGCGTGCGACGGGCTGCTGGCGCGGGCGGGACGCGTGATGTTCGGGCGGGCGACGGACCGGCTGCTGCGGCGGGGGTGACCTCCGCCGCAGCGTGGGTGCCCCGTAAAAGCAGTCGCGTCCCCCGGCGCGGGGCCACTACGGTCCCGGTGGCAATCCGGACAGCGACCCGACGACGGGAAGGCCTGGCATGGGCACCGAGGGCATACGGACCGACCGCTTGAGCATGCTGCTGGAGCAGTTCGACAAGGCGACGGACATGGCCCGTGCGCGCCTGTCGGGGCTCGGCGACGAGGAGTACCTCTGGGAGCCGGTGCCCGGCTGCTGGTCGATCCGGCCCCGCGGCGAGGCGGTGACGCCCAGGGCCTTCGGACCCGGCGCGTGGGTGCTCGACCTGGGCGACCCGGACATCCCCGCGTCCGAGTACGCGGAAGTGGCCCGGCAGGCGGCCTCCGGGATGAGCGTCGAGAAGATCGCCGAGGACTGGAGCGTGAGCGTGGCGCGGGTCGAGGAGGTCCTCGCCCACACCGGGGAACCGGAGCCCGACGACACCCCGCTCACCACGATCGCGTGGCGGCTGGGGCATCTGCACCACGAGTTCGCGGGCGGCTGGGAGTGGGCCTTCGGGGAGAAGCGGCAGGACCCGAAGCAGATGGTCGACTTCACGCCCTCCGCCGCCGTCGCGCTGGAGCGGTTCTGGGAGACCGTCGACCGGTGGCGGACCGCCATCGGCGGCGTCACCGAGGAGCAGCTCGACACGGTGGGCTTCTCGCAGTACCCCTACGGTTCCGACCCCGACGACCCGTTCGTCGGCGTGATCGCGGGAGCCAACCTGGAGTTCGTCCACCACATGGCGGAGATCGCGCTGCTGCGCGACCTGTGGCGGGTCCGGCACGCGCTGTCGGGGCGCTGACGTACGGGCTTCCGCTCAGGCCACCGAGCCGATGGTGCGGGCCGGGGCCGGGGTGTCGTGGTGGATGGGGGTGTGCGCGCCCGCGAGGGCGACGCCCGTGCCGCCTCTGCGGGCGGCGACGATCTCCGCCGCGATGGACAGCGCCGTCTCCTCCGGGGTACGGGCGCCCAGGTCGAGGCCGATCGGGGACCTGAGGCGGGCCAGCTCCAGCTCGGTCACGCCGGCCTCGCGCAGGCGCGCGTTGCGGTCGAGGTGGGTGCGGCGGGAGCCCATCGCGCCCACGTAGGCCACCGGCAGACGCAGCGCCAGCTCCAGCAGCGGTACGTCGAACTTGGCGTCGTGGGTGAGGACGCACAGCACCGTGCGGGCGTCGACCTCCGTGCGGGCCAGGTACTCGTGCGGCCACTCCACGACGATCTCGTCCGCCTCCGGGAAGCGCGCCCGGGTCGCGAACACCGGCCGCGCGTCGCACACGGTCACGTGGTGGCCGAGGAACTTGCCGACCCGCACCAGCGCCGCCGCGAAGTCGATCGCGCCGAACACGATCATCCGGGGCGGCGGCACCGACGACTCGACCAGCACGGTGACCGGCTCCCCGCAGCGCGAGCCCTCCTCGCCTGTCTCCACCGTGCCGGTGCGGCCCGCCTCCAGGAAGGCTCGCGCCTCGGCGACGACCGTGCGGTCCAGCTCCGGGTGCGCGCCGAATCCGCCCTCGTACGAGCCGTCGGGGAGGACGGTGAGCGCGCGGCCGCGCAGGTGCTCGGGGCCCTCGACGACGCGGGCGAGCGCCGCCGCCCGCCCGCCGGCCGCCGCGGCGAGCGCGGAGGCCAGCACGGGGCGGGCGGGGTCGGACACCCGTACGGGGGTGACCATCACGTCGATGATCCCGCCGCAGGTGAGGCCGACGGCGAAGGCGTCCTCGTCGCTGTAGCCGAACCGCTCGAGGACGGTCACGCCGTCCTCGAGGGCCCGTACGCACAGCTCGTACACCGCGCCCTCCACGCACCCGCCGGAGACCGAGCCGACCGCCGTGCCGTCGGCGTCGACCGCCAGCGCGGCGCCGGCCCCGCGGGGCGCGCTGCCGCCGACGGCCACCACGGTGGCTACGGCGAAGTCACGGCCCTCGGCGGCCCACCGGTGAAGCTCCTCGGCGATGTCCAGCATGTCTCGCTCTCCTCAACTGCGGTGACGGCTGCGGTGACGTGGAAGACAGGGTGGCCCTTTCAGCGCACCCCGAGCCAGCCCTCGATCGGCGCGAGGGCGAAGAACACCAGGAAGACCAGGGCCAGTCCCCACATGAACGGTCCGACCTCCCGCGCCTTCCCCTGCCCCGCCTTGATGGCGACGTACGAGACGACGCCGGCGGCCACGCCCGCGGTGATCGAGTAGGTGAACGGCATGACCACCACGGTCAGGAACACCGGGATCGCGGTGGCGCGGTCGGCCCAGTCGACGTGGCGGGCGTTCGACATCATCATCGCGCCGATCACCACCAGCGCCGCGGCGGCCACCTCGCCCGGCACGATCGCCGTCAGCGGGGTGAAGAACAGACACGCGGCGAAGAACAGCCCGGTGACGACGGAGGACAGTCCGGTACGGGCGCCCTCGCCCACGCCGGTCGCGGACTCGACGAACACCGTCTGGCCGGACGCGCCCGCCACTCCGCCGATCGCGCCGCCGGCGCCGTCGATGAACAGCGCCTTCGACAGGCCCGGCATCCTGCCCTTGTCGTCGGCGAGCTTCGCCTCCGTGCCGACGCCGATGATGGTCGCCATCGCGTCGAAGAACCCGGCCAGGACCAGGGTGAACACGATCATCCCGACGGTCATCGCGCCGACCTCGCCCCAGCCGCCGAACTCGACGTGCCCGAAGAGCGAGAAGTCCGGCATCGACACCGCGCCGCCCTTCAGCTCGGGCGGGCCGCTCGCCCACTGCTTGGGGTCGATCACGCCGAACGCGTTGAGCACGACGGCGAGTACGGTGCCGCCGACGATGCCGATGAGGATGGCGCCGGGGATCCCTCGGGCCTGCAGCACGAAGACGGCGAGCAGGGTGATCGCGAACAACAGGACCGGCCAGCCCGCCAGTTCGCCCGACGGGCCGAGGGTGACCGGGGTGGACTCGCCCTGGTGGACGAACCCGGCCTTGTAGAAGCCGATCAGGGCGATGAACAGGCCGATGCCCATGGTGATCGCGTGCTTCAGGGCCAGCGGGATGGCGTTCATGATCATCTCGCGGAGGCCGGTGACGACCAGCAGCATGATGACCACCCCGTACATCACGCACATGCCCATCGCCTGAGGCCAGGTCATCTCCGGGGCGACCTGGGAGGCGAGGACGCCCGACACGGACAGGCCGGCGGCCAGGGCGAGGGGGACCTTGCCGAAGAAGCCCATGAGGAGGGTGGATACGGCGGCGGCGAAGGCGGTGGCGGTGATGAGGGCGGTGGGGGCGAGGGTGTTCCCCGCCGCGTCCTTGCCCGAGAGGATCAGGGGGTTGAGGAGGAGGATGTACGCCATCGCCATGAAGGTGGTGGTGCCGCCCCGGAGTTCGCGGGCGAGGGTCGATCCCCTGCGGGTGATGTGGAAGTAGCGGTCGAGCCAGGGGGCGTTGCCGGAAACGGGGGTTTCCGGATCCCGGTTCTCGGGGGTGGTGGGGTTGAGTGACTGTTGGGTCATGGTGGCCTGCTCCCAAGGTTCATAGGGGCACCCGGTCCCCCTGCGGGGGGGCGTCGGGATTTGGGGAGGTGCACGACCCGGGGGACGGCCCGAGACGAACGAGGTGGTGCCGGGGCGGGGGTGAGTGGGTACCTGCCTGCCCGGCGGGGGTGCCGCTGCGCCCACCCGTGCCGCCCCAAGCGGCACGACTGCCCGCAGCGGCGGCACGGTGCGCTCTCAGCGACCAGAGCGATCGCACGCCTTCAGGGGCGCGGGGAACTGCGCGACCAGCCACGGACTGCCCGCACCCGGCGTTACGCCGTGCCCGTCAGGTGCTCCGGCCGGACCGGCGTTCTGTTGAGCTCCAACCCCGTCGCCGCCCGGATCGCCGCCAGCACCGCCGGTGTCGACGACAACGTCGGAGCCTCACCGATCCCGCGAAGCCCGTACGGCGCGTGGTCGTCGGCGAGTTCCAGGACGTCGACCGGAATCGTCGGCGTGTCGAGGATCGTCGGAATCAGATAGTCCGTGAAGGACGGATTCCGCACCTTCGCCGTCGTCGGGTCGACCAGGATCTCCTCCATGACCGCCACACCCAGCCCCTGGGTGGTGCCACCCTGGATCTGGCCGACCACCGACAACGGGTTCAGCGCCTTGCCGACATCCTGCGCGCAGGCCAGCTCGATCACCTTCACCAGCCCCAGCTCCGTGTCGACCTCGACGACCGCCCGGTGCGCGGCGAACGAGTACTGGACGTGGCCGTTGCCCTGGCCGGTGCGCAGGTCGAAGGGCTCGGTGGGGCGGTGGCGCCACTCCTCCTCGACCTCGACGGCCTCGTCGCCGAGGACGTCCACCAGGTCCGCGAGGACCTCGCCGCCGTCGGTGACGACCTTGCCGCCCTCCAGCAGGAGTTCGGCGTGCGCCCAGGCGGGGTGGTAGGAGCCCAGCTTGCGCCGGCCCAGTTCGAGGACCTTCTCGCGGACCAGCTCGCAGGCGTGCTTGATCGCGCCGCCGGTGACGTACGTCTGGCGGGACGCGGACGTCGAACCGGCCGAGCCGACCCGGGTGTCGGCCGGGTGGATCGTCACCTGGGTGACGCCCAGCTCGGTGCGGGCGATCTGGGCGTGGACGGTGACGCCGCCCTGCCCGACCTCGGCCATCGCGGTGTGCACGGTGGCGACGGGTTCGCCGCCGACGACCTCCATGCGGACGCGGGCGGTGGAGTAGTCGTCGAAGCCCTCGGAGAAGCCGACGTTCTTGATGCCGACCGCGTAGCCGACACCGCGGACGACGCCCTCGCCGTGCGTGGTGTTGGACAGTCCGCCGGGGAGCTGGCGTACGTCCGCGCCCTCGCTGGACTCCCACTGGCGCTCGGGCGGCATGGGCATCGCCTTGACGCGGCGCAGGAGTTCGGCGACCGGCGCCGGCGAGTCGACGGGCTGGCCGGTGGGCAGGAGGGTGCCCTGCTCCATGGCGTTGCGCTGCCGCAGCTCCACCGGGTCCATGCCGAGCCGCGCCGCCAGCTTGTCCATCTGCGCCTCGTAGGCGAAGCACGCCTGGACCGCGCCGAAGCCGCGCATCGCGCCGCAGGGCGGGTTGTTGGTGTAGAGGGCGATCGCCTCGATGTCGACGTCGTCCACGGCGTACGGCCCGACCCCGAGCGAGGAGGCGTTGCCGACGACGGCCGGGGAGGCGGAGGCGTACGCGCCGCCGTCGAGGACGATGCGCGCCTTGACGTGGGTCAGCTTGCCGTCGGCGGTGGCGCCGTGCTCGTAGTACAGCTTGGCGGGGTGGCGGTGGACGTGGCCGAAGAAGGACTCGAAGCGGTTGTAGACGATCTTGACGGGCTTGCCGGTGCGCAGGGCGAGCAGGCAGGCGTGGATCTGCATGGACAGGTCCTCGCGCCCGCCGAACGCGCCGCCCACGCCGGCCAGCGTCATCCGCACCTTGTCCTCGGGAAGGCCCAGGACGGGCGCGATCTGGCGCAGGTCGGAGTGGAGCCACTGGGTGGCGATGTAGAGGTGGACGCCGCCGTCCTCCTCGGGCACGGCGAGCCCGGACTCGGGGCCGAGGAAGGCCTGGTCCTGCATGCCGAAGGTGTACTCGCCCTCCACGATCACGTCGGCGCGCCCGCGGGCGGCGGCGACGTCGCCGCGCACGATGGGCTGGCGGTGCACGATGTTGGGGTGCGGGACGTGCCCGGCGTGGTGGTCGTCGCGGTGCTCGTGGACGAGGACCGCGTCGGGGGCGGTCGCGGACGCCTCGTCGGTGATGACGGGCAGTTCGCGGTACTCGACCCTGATCTTCGCGGCGGCGCGGCGGGCCGTCTCGGGATGGTCGGCGGCGACGATCGCGACGGGCTCGCCGTGGTGGCGGACCTTGCCGTGGGCGAGGACCGGGGTGTCCCGGATCTCCAGACCGTAGTGCTTCACCTCGGCGGGCAGGTCGTCGTACGTCATGACGGCGTACACGCCCGGGGTGGCGAGGGCCTCCGCGGTGTCGATGGAGACGATCTCGGCGTGGGCGACGGTGGAGCGCAGGATCTGGCCCCAGAGCATGTCCTCGTGCCACATGTCGGAGGAGTACGCGAACTCGCCGGTGACCTTGAGGGTGCCGTCGGGGCGGAGGGTGGACTCGCCGATGCCGCCCTTGGTGCCGGAACCTTGTGTGATCTTCGTGGGAACGCCGTTCGTGGGCATGCTCAGACCCCCTCTGACTGGCGGGCGGCCGCGAGGCGGACCGCGTCCATGATCTTCTCGTAGCCGGTGCAGCGGCAGAGGTTGCCGGAGAGCGCCTCGCGGATGTCCGCGTCGGACGGGTTGGGGTTGCGCTCCAGCATCTCGTCGGCGGCCACCAGCAGTCCGGGCGTGCAGAAGCCGCACTGGACGGCGCCGGCGTCGATGAACGCCTGCTGCACGGGAGAGAGTTCGCCGCCCTCGCCGGTCTGCGAGTCGGCGCCGTCGGGCTTCCACGCCTTGGCCTCGTCGAGGGAGGTGCCGCAGGAGCCGCCGGACTCGCCGCAGCCGCGGGCGCGCTGCCGGGCGTGGTCGGCGAGGCCCTCCACGGTGACGACCTCGCGGCCCTCGGCCTGTCCGGCGGCGACCAGACAGGAGCACACGGGCACCCCGTCGAGCCGTACGGTGCAGGAGCCGCACTCGCCCTGTTCGCAGGCGTTCTTGGAGCCGGGCAGGCCGAGGCGCTCGCGCAGGACGTAGAGGAGGGACTCGCCCTCCCAGACGTCGTCGGCCTGCTGGGGGCGTCCGTTGACGGTGAAGTGGACACGCATTACGCGGCTCCCTCCGTGGTGCGGTGGGCGCCGCGGTACGACTCCCAGGTCCAGGCCAGGGTGCGGCGGGCCATCACGCCGACCGCGTGACGGCGGTAGCTCGCGGTGCCGCGCACGTCGTCGATGGGGTTGCAGGCGGCGGCGCACAGATCGGCGAACTGCTTCGCCACGGACGGGGTGACGATCTTCCCGTTGTCCCAGAAGCCGCCCTCCTCCAGGGCCGCGTTGAGGAAGTCCTCGGCGGCCTTCGCGCGGATCGGGGTCGGGGCGGCGGAGCCGATGCCGGTGCGGACCGTGCGCGTCTCCGGGTGCAGGGCGAGGCCGAAGGCGCACACGGCGATCACCATGGCGTTGCGGGTGCCGACCTTGGAGTACTGCTGCGGTCCGTCCGCCTTCTTGACGTGGACGGCGCGGATCAGCTCGTCGGGCGCGAGCGCGTTGCGCTTCACGCCGGTGTAGAAGCCGTCGATCGGGATGCGGCGGGAGCCGCGTACGGACTCCACCTCGACCTCGGCGCCGGCCGCGAGCAGGGCGGGGTGGGCGTCTCCGGCCGGGGAGGCGGTGCCGAGGTTGCCGCCGACGCCGCCGCGGTTGCGGATCTGCGGGGAGGCGACCGTGTGGGAGGCGAGGGCGAGGCCCGGCAGCTCGGGGCGGAGGTGCTCCATGATCTGCGCGTAGGGGACGGAGGCGCCGAGCCGTACGGTGTCGTCGCCCACCTCCCATTCGTAGAGATCACCGATGCGGGTGAGGTCCATCAGGTACTCGGGACGGCGGTGGTCGAAGTTGATCTCGACCATCACGTCGGTGCCGCCCGCGATCGGCACAGCGGTGGGGTGCTCGGCCTTCGCGGCGAGCGCCTCCTCCCAGCTGGCGGGGCGAAGGAAGTCCATGACCGGCTCTCTTCTTCGTCTCGAGGGGCGTACAGATTGAGCCAATCCGTGTGCGGCGGGCCCGGCTCTTTCCTGCGGTGTTCACGTGGAGTGCGTTCAGTACACCGCCGCCTACTCCGCCCGGGTCAGTCACGGAAACCATGAAGGAGTTGGCTGGCCAACGCGGGCATCTTGTAGATTCGTATGAACGGAGAGGCCCAGTAACCGTCCGGTCTTCCTCCAGTAACGCGGGGAGCGATCGGGGGCCGGCGGAGCATGTCCGCAGGCCAGTCCCGCGGGCCTCTCCCGACCCACCCTTCACCCTCCCCACGGGTACCGACACCCGTACGGGCACCGAGACAAGGAACGGCGGCGACGAGAATGCGGCTGCGCGCACTGCTGGACACCGACGCGCTGGGCCTGAGGCTGCTCGGCGGGGAGGACGAGCTCGACCGCAGTGTCCGCGGGGTGATGACCACCGACCTGCGCGACCCCAGCCGCTATCTGTCCGGCGGCGAGCTGGTGCTGACCGGACTGGCCTGGCGCCGCGACGCCGCCGACTCCGAGCCGTTCGTACGGATTCTCGTGCAGGCCGGGGTGGCCGCGCTGGCCGCGGGCGAGGCGGAGCTGGGGGACGTCCCCGACGACCTGGTCGTGGCGTGCGCCCGGCACCGGCTGCCGCTGTTCGCGGTGCACGAGTCGGTGGCCTTCGCGACCGTCACCGAGCACGTCGTACGGCAGGTGTCCGGCGAGCGCGCCGGGGACCTGGCGGCCGTGGTGGACCGGCACCGGCGGATGATGACCTCGGGCCCGGCGGGCGGCGGCCCCGACGTGGTGCTCGACCTGCTCGGCTCCGACCTGGACCTGCGCGCCTGGGTGCTCTCCCCCACCGGCCGGCTGATCGCGGCGCCCAAGGAGACCGCGGGGGCGCGCGGCACCCTGCCCGCGCTGGCCCCCGAGGCGTGCGCGCGGCTCGCGGCGGAGCATCTGGCGGCCGTGCGGACCGGGCGGCGCGGTCCGCACCGGGTGGTGCTGGACCGCACGACGTACAGCCTCTTCCCGGTGCGGGGCAGCGGGCACGGTCCGTCCTCGGAGCCGGCGGACCCGCGCGAGACGATGCTCGCGGACTGGCTGCTGGCGGTCGAGGCGGATGCCGGGGACTGGGCCGAGGAGCGGCTGGACCTGCTCCAGGGCGTCACCCAGCTGATCGCCGTGGAGCGGGACCGGCGGGACGCGGCGCGCACCGTGCGGCGGCGGCTCGCGCAGGAGGTGCTGGAACTGGTGCAGACGGGCGCCGCGCCCGCGGAGATCGCCGCGCGTCTGCGGGTGGCCGCGCCGGTGCTGCTGCCCGGTCTCGGGACCGCGCCGCACTGGCAGGTCGTGGTCGCCCGGGTCGAGTGGGAGGACGGGCGCGGCGACGCCGGGCCGGTCACGCAGGCGCTGCTCGAGGAGATCCTGGTCGACCCGGCGTCGACCGGACCCGAGCCGTCCGACCGGATCGCGGTGGCGCACACCGGCGACGAGGCGGTCGCGCTGGTCCCGCTGCCCTCGGTGACCGACGAGCACGACGAGGCGGGGCCCGGCGTACTGGCCGACGCGCTGCTGGAGTCCGTACGGGGGCCGCTGACGGCGGGCCTCGACGGCGACGGACGGCTCACGGTCGGCGTGTCCGCGGCGGTGCACTCGGCGGAGGGGCTGCGCGGCGCGCTGGAGGAGGCCCGGCACGCGCGCCGGGTCGCCGCGGCACGCCCCGGCCGGGTCTGCGCGGCCGGACACCAGGAACTGGCCTCGCACGTACTCCTGCTGCCGTTCGTGCCGGACGACGTGCGGCGCGCGTTCACCGCCCGGCTGCTGGACCCGCTGCGCGAGTACGACCGCCGGCACCGCGCCGAGCTGATCCCCACGCTGGAGGCGTTCCTCGACTGCGACGGCTCCTGGACCCGCTGCGCCACCCGCCTCCACCTGCACGTCAACACGCTGCGCTACCGCGTCGGCCGCATCGAGCAGTTGACGGGGCGTGACCTGTCGCGGCTGGAGGACAAGCTGGACTTCTTCCTGGCGTTGCGGATGAGCTGATCACCGGGTCGCGGGCACAACGCCCTCAGGGGCACGCAACGCCCTCAGGGGCGCGGGGAACTGCGCGACCAGCCACGACCGGCCCGCACCCGGCACACGACGGCTCCACCCGCCGGGGCGCCGCCCTCCCCGATCCGGCCCAAGGGCCGGACTCCGCGGTTCCGTCCCACTCCCCACGACTTTGTGAAATCCTTCACCCGCCCTCTTGGCCGGGCCCGGTGGTTCGTGCTGAGATGCGGCCACCACTCAACAGCTCGATGGCGTGCTCGGGGAGGGCAACGTGGCGCATACCGCCATGTCCGGTGACGGAACGACCGCCGAAGACGATCCCCTCCAGACGGCGGTGTGGCGGCTCCGCTCCCGCGCCTGCTGGGTGGACGCGGCCGCACTGCTCACCCCCGCCACCCCCCAGCCCGCCCTGCAGCGGGCGTCGCTGCTGGTGGAGCGGTGTCTGTACACCGAGGCGGGGTGGGAGGACGCGGAGGACGCGCTCCGTACGGCGGAGGCGCTCGCGCACACCGACGACGAGCGGGGCGCGGCCGCTTGTGAACGCGGGTACTTGGCCTACGCGGCCACGCTGTTCCAGGTCCGGGACCGGGCCGACGAGGCGCGTGCCGCACTGGGCCGGGCCGCCGCGCTGATCGCGCCGGGCGCGCCGGGGCGGCCGCTGCTGGATCTCCGGCGCGGGCTGATCGCGGAGAACCTCACCCGCTCCCCGCAGGCCGCCCGCGCCGCGTACCGGCGGGCCCACGCGGGCGCCACCGCCCACGCCGACCCGCTGCTGCTGTCCGCCACCTGGCGCCACCTCGCCGGACTCGCCCTGCGCGAGGGCGAGCTGACGGAGGCCCGGCACGGGTTCGCCGAGTCGCTGCGGATCCGGGAGGAGCTGGGGTACCTGGTCGGCACGGCGCCGGCGCTGGTGTCCCTGGCGGACACGGAGACGGAACCGGAGGCCTCCCGCCTCCGCGAGGAGGCCCGCCGCCTCTTCCGCCTCCTGGGCGGAGTCCCCACCTGGCTGTCCGACCGCCTGTCTCCTCCGGAAGCGGACGCGGCGACGGCGTGAGACCCGTGACGGGTGCCTCGTTCGGGTGAACCCGGGGTGCGGCTCAGGGGGGTCGGGAGGGGTGTCGGACGGGGCCCCTCCTACTCCGCCCCGTTGAAGTGCTCCCCCACCAGCGCCCGCACCACGTCCAGGTCGCCCGCGATCAACGCGTCCAGCAGGGCCGTGTGTTCGTGGGCGTCCGCGATGAGTTCGGCGCGGGTGCCTCCACCGGGGGCGTTGCCGCCGACCAGGGGCCACTGGGCGCGGCGGTGCAACTCCTCGGCCACGCCGACCAGTTGCTGGTTGCCCGCGAGGGCGAGGACCGCGCTGTGGAAGGCGCGGTCGGCCTCGGCGTACGTGGCGCGGCAGCCGGAGGACGCGGCGCGGACGGTGGCCTCGGCGAGCGGGCGCAGTCCGGCCCACCGCTCGGCCGGCACCGTACGGGCCAGCCGAAGCATCACCGGCACCTCGATCAGCGCGCGCACCTCCGCCAGCTCGGCCAGTTCCCGCTCGCTGCGCTCGACGACCCGGAAGCCCCGGTTGGGCACGACCTCGACCGCGCCCTCCTGGGCGAGCTGCTGCATGGCCTCGCGGACGGGCGTGGCGGAGACGCCGAAGCGCTCGGCCAGCGCGGGCCCCGAGTAGACCTCGCCGGGCCGCAGGTCGCCGGTGACGAGCGCGCTGCGCAGGGCGGCGAGGATCTGGCCGCGTACGGACGACCGCTGGACGGCGGGCCGGGGGCGGGGAAGGACGGGCTCGCCGTGGGTGTGCTCGCCGCGCGCGGCCCCCCCGACGGCGGCGCCGGCGTCGCGGCGCCGGTCCGCGTCCCCGGCGGCCGGCTGGGCGGGCACCCGGTAGCGGCTCCGCGCAGTCCTGGCGGCGGCCTCGGCGACCGCGGCCGCCTCGCCCGTCGTCGTCCCGGCGGAGCCCTGCGTGCCCTGCTTCACAAGGTCCTCCTGGCGGACGTGTCGGTACTTGGGGTCATTACGGCGGGTTGGCACCCGCGCGTCAAGCACCATAGGCGCATCGGACGCCAGTTCACATCTCCGCGATGTTGGGTAAGGTGAGGCTTACCTTGTATTGCCCGGCTCCACGAGACGTGAAGGGGTGGTCCCATGGCCGTGCCCGGTTCGGCCGTCGCGGACGCGTACGCCCGCCTGGCGGAGGCCTTCCCCGCCCTCGCCGTCACCGAGCTCGGCGCGGGAGAGGCGGCCCCCCGGGGCGGCGGCTGGGTCACCGCCACCGACCTCGCCGCAGGCGGGGACGGGCTGGACGCCTACCTCGCCTGGGACGACACGCAGGTGCGGCGGGACTACGGACAGCAGGGCCGCCCGGACGTCATCGCGAGCTTCGGTCTGCACCGGTACGCCTGGCCGGCCTGTCTGCTGATCACCGTGCCATGGTTCCTGCACCGCCGGGTCCCGCGCTACCCCGTGACGCACGTCTCGTTCGACCGCACCGCCCCCGGCCTCGCCGTGGGCCGCATGGCCGTACGCCCCGCCGGCTTCGCCTGTCTGCCGGACGACCCGGCCGCCGCCCTGCCCGGCGCGCGCGTCGTGCACGGCGAGGAGGCGCTGCGGGCGGAGGTGCGCGCGGCGGTCGCCGAACACCTGGAGCCGGTGCTGGCCGGATTCGGCCCCCGGATGCGCCGGCGCGGCCGTGCCCTGTGGGGCATGGCGACCGACGAGATCGTCGAGAGCCTCTGGTACGTCGCCGGGCTGCTCGGCGAGGAGGAGCGCGCCCTGCGCGAGCTGGAGCTGCTGCTGCCGGGCGCGACGAAGCCGTACGTCGGCGCGGCGACGTTCCGCAGGCCGTCCGGGCCGGGCGGGGAGCCGGCCGCCGCCACCCGGGAGCGGGTGAGCTGCTGCATGTTCTACACGCTGCGCCCGGCGGACGTCTGCGCCACCTGCCCGCGCACCTGCGCCAAGGAGCGGACCGCGGTGCGCGCCCCCGAGCGGGAGAAAGAGCTGGTCGGGAAGGCCAGTTGACGAGGGGTCAGAGCAAGACGGAGCGGCCGGACGGCGTAAGATCGTCCGGCCGCTCCGCCGTGGCGTCCGGCCGCGCCCGGCCGTCCAGGTCACGAGCACTTCACAATTTCCTCACCGCCCGCAGGAAGTGTCCGCGGAACCACCCGTACGGGTAGTCTTATTCGAACTCAACTCCCGCCCCTCATGCGGCAGTTCGAGCAGAAAGCCGCCCAGGGCACCCCCCTCGCACTTCGATGGCGGCCTCTTGCCCCGAAACCCCCTGAGGGCCGCCGGGATTGGGCCACTATGGCGGGCGTTACGCCCTATCCCAATGCAAGGGACCCCTAGATGAGACTGACCGACATATCGCTGAACTGGCTGCTTCCGGGCGCCGTGCTGCTCCTGGGCATGCTGGCGGCGGTGGCGGTGCTGGCGCGCGGCAAGCGCTCCTCGGTCAAGGACACGAGCGCCGACGACTCGTGGGAGCGCAGCGAGGAGCGCCGCAGGCGCAAGGAGGCCCTCTACGGCACCGTCTCCTACGTGCTGCTGTTCTGCTGCGCGGCGGTGGCCGCCGCCCTGTCCTTCCACGGCCTGGTCGGCTTCGGTGAGCAGAACCTCGGCCTGTCCGACGGGTGGCAGTACCTCGTCCCCTTCGGCCTGGACGGCGCGGCGATGTTCTGCTCGGTGCTCGCCGTGCGCGAGGCCAGCCACGGTGACGCGGCCCTCGGCTCGCGGATACTCGTGTGGACGTTCGCCTTCGCCGCGGCCTGGTTCAACTGGGTCCACGCGCCGCGCGGCGTCGGCCACGCGGGCGCCCCGCACTTCTTCGCGGGCATGTCCCTGTCCGCCGCGGTCCTCTTCGACCGCGCGCTGAAGCAGACCCGTCGCGCCGCGCTGCGGGAACAGGGCCTGGTGCCGCGGCCGCTGCCGCAGATCCGCATCGTCCGCTGGCTGCGCGCTCCCCGGGAGACCTACCGCGCCTGGTCGCTGATGCTGCTGGAGGGCGTGCGCAGCCTCGACGAGGCGGTCGAAGAGGTCCGCGAGGACAAACTCCGCAAGGAGCAGGAGAAGCGGCGCCGGCGCGACCAGGAGCGCATGGAGCGGGCCCGTCTGAAGGCGATCAGCCGCGGTCACCGCGGGTTCGGCGGCCGCGGCGGCGGGCGCGAGCTGGAGGCCACGGTCGAGCGGGACTCCGACGTGGTCGCCGCGGAGCCTGCCATAGCGGCGCCGGAGGCCCTGCCCGCCCCCGCCCCGCGTCCCTCCCTGCAGCCGGTCCGCCGCTCCGGCGGTGAGGCGCGGACGGTCGACCTCACGGCCGAGGACGACACCCAGGCGCTGCCGCGTCTGGACAGCCTGGAGCGCAAACTCAAGGACCTGGAGCAGCAGTTCGGCTGATCCGTCAGCCTGGACCGACGGCGCGGCGCGGCGTGGGGGACGCGGTGGTGAACCGCCTCCCTCACGCCGCGTCGGCGTCCGTGTCCGTCTCCGCTTCCGTCTCCGGGCCGAGGGCGAACCAGACGGACTTGCCCACGCCGTGCCGTCGGACGCCCCAGGAGTCTGCCAGCGAATCCACCAGCACCAGACCCCGCCCGTTCGTGGTCTCGTTGCCCGTCCGCGGACGTGGCAGGGGCTCGCGGGCGGTGAAGTCCCGTACCTCCACGCGCAGTCCCCAGGGGCCGACGTCCGCAGTGAGGACCGCGTCGCGGTCGGTGTGGACGAGGGCGTTGGTCACGAGTTCACTGGTGAGCAGTTCCGCGACCGCGGACCGCTCCGGATCACAGCGGTGGCGTAACAGCTCGCGCAGGGCGCGGCGGGACTCGGCCACCGCCCGCAGATCCGCACGCCCCAGCGTGCGCCTCAGCCGATCCGCCGAAGCCTGACGTCTCATGACCCCCGCCCGCGTGCCGATGCCGATTCCCCCACCTGCTCGAACACCTACACGGGAATGCTTGCCCGGTCGTTCACACGGCAGTCATGCGGAGCGGCTGTGACGCGTTGTTGGCCGAAGTGCAACGGCCACACAATCGTGTGCGGGGCCGTCCTCCCGACCCCCGTGGCGAGAGGACGACCCCGGCTGTCACACGGTGGTCGTGGACCTCAGGAACCTCAGTAGAGCTTGGTGACCGCCTTCTTCGCGGTCTTCTTGAAGGCGGCGAGCGGGGCGTCGTCGAAGTCGCCCATCTGGCCCCAGCCGACGACGGTCACGGTGCGGCCGTCGCGCCCCACGGACAGCAGGTTGACGTCCGTGGCCCCGTACGACGTCTCGGTGTGCAGGCCGTGCACCGTCGCCCCCTCCTCGACGGGCAGCGTGCCGAAGAAGCGGCCCTCGGCCTCGATCTCCGGGTAGAGCCGCTCCAGCCGGGCCGCGCAGCCGCGGATCTCCTTGTTCAGCCGGTCGGCCAGGGCCTTGCCCTTCGCCGGGGACCCGGTCACCACGGTGACCTGCACGGCGCTGGTGTCCAGCTCGGTGTGGAAGAGGCGGTGCCGGTAGTCGTACGCGGGCACGCCCTCGCCCAGGCAGTACGCGAGCTGCTCCGGGAAGCCGTCGGTGACCGGGCCGGCGGTCCAGCCGGTCGGGTGCGGGGGCAGCTCGGACGCCGCGAGGAACCGGGGCGCGGCCTTCGTCTGTGCCGACGCGTTCTGCTGTGCGGCCTCGCCCGGCGCGGCGCCGGCCTGTGCGGTGGCGGCCGCGCCCACGGCGAGCGCGGTGGCGGTGAGCGCGGCGAGCGCCGCGACACGGGTACGGACGGACATGGGTGACCCCCGTGGGATGGCGTGGTGGAATGGACGACACGTGCGCCGCGACGGCCGGGAGGTCTGTCCGGGCCGTCGGGGCGGTTCGCCGTGGTCAGAGCATCCGCCGTCGCGGACGACCGGCGCAAGCGTCGCCGCCCGATTCCCCGGCATGGAACCGTCCCAGCCCGTGTGACGTGCAGGGATACAGGGTGCCTGGGACGGACCGGGACGCCCGGGCGAGGCGGACTCGGGCACGTTCGGACGAGTGACGGGGAGACGGAACCGGTGTCGGCACAGGACGAGGTGACTCAGTTCGCGGCGCTGCTGCGGGAGCTGAAGGGCCGTACGGACCGCAGCTACGGCCAGTTGGCCCGCCGCCTCCAGATGAACACCTCGACGCTGCACCGCTACTGCGCCGGAGACGCGGTCCCGGTCGACTTCGCCCCGGTCGAACGCTTCGCCGCCCTGTGCGGAGCGACCGACGCGGAACGCCTCCAACTGCACCGCCTGTGGCTCCGCGCGGCGGAGGCACGGCGCCGGCCACGGGGTGGGGAGACCCCGGAGACGCCCCAGGGGCCGGAGGCCTCGTCCGGGACATCAGAGGGTGAGCAACCGGGTTCCTCCCCAGCGATCGGTTCCGGCCACTCCGAGGAGCCTGGCCCGGACGATACCCACGCCGTCAGCGGGCCCGTGGGGCACAACCGGGGCCCCAGTCGGGGGCGTTGGCGGCGCAAGCGTGTCGTCGTGGCCGGCGCTGCCATGTGCGCCGTGCTCGCCACCGTCGGGAGTCTGTCGTTCCTGCCGGAGGACCGGGGGACGGTGTCCGGGAGCGGGGCCGTCGGGGCCGCGGAGGAAACCGACGAGAGCGGCGCAGGGAACGGCGCGGGCCCCGCGCGGTCCGTCGCGCCCACCGGCTCCCCCTCCCCGTCGAAGGTGTCCTCCCCCTCCGCCCGCCACGGCGACAACGGCACCGCGTCCAGGGCGCCGGCCCCCGCTGACTCCCCCACCGCCCCGGACAACGCGCCCGCAGCGCCGGTGCCCCTCACCTGGTCGGTGGACGACCACGCCTGGGCGTACGGCTGCGGCCACGACTACGTGGTGGCGAAGCCGCCCGCCCAGGTGCCTCCGCCGCCCGCCCCTCAGGACGCCAGGACGTGGGCGGCCACGCAGAGTGCCGTGCACGGCAAGGAGACGCTGGTGGAGCTGTCGGTGCAGGGGACGTCCGACACGGCCGTCGTCCTCACGGCGCTGCGCGTGCGGGTGGCAGGCCGTTCGGCGCCCGCGCCCGGCAACGCGTACGCGATGGACCAGGGCTGCGGCGGCGCGCTGACCCCGCGCTACTTCGACGTGGACCTGGACAAGGACCGGCCGATCGCCCGCGCGGTCGCCGGGAACGACGCGGGGACGCCGATGCCGGCGGTGCGGATGCCGTACCGGGTGTCCGCGACGGACCCCGAGGTGCTGATGATCACGGCCCGTACCGAGGGCTGCGACTGCCGCTGGCACCTGGAGCTGGACTGGTCCTCGCAGGGCCGCACCGGCACGGTGCGGATCGACGACCGGGGCCGTCCCTTCCGCACCAGTGCCGTCGCGGGCCTGCCGCACTACGAGTACGACACCCTGAACCGCACCTGGAGGGCCCGGAGCGGCTGAACGCGCCTACGGGCGCGGCACGTTGCGCAGGTTGGAGCGGGCCATCTGGACCATCCGGCCGACCCCGCCGTCCAGCACGATCTTGGACGCGGACAGGGCGAACCCGGTCACCATCTCCTTGCTGATCTTCGGCGGGATGGACAGCGCGTTGGGGTCGGTCACGACGTCCACCAGCGCGGGACCCTTGTGCTTGAACGCCGCCTTCAGCGCGCCCGCCAGCTCCTTCGGCTTCTCCACCCGCGCCCCGTACGCCCCGCAGGCGCGCGCCACGGCGGCGAAGTCGGGGTTCTTCATCGCCGTTCCGTACGACGGGAGTCCGGCGACCAGCATCTCCAACTCCACCATGCTCAGGGAGGAGTTGTTGAACAGGATCACCTTCACCGGCAGGTCGTACTGCACGAGGGTGAGGAAGTCGCCCATCATCATGGTGAATCCGCCGTCGCCGGACATCGACACGACCTGCCGGTGCCGGTCGGTGAACTGCGCCCCGATCGCCATCGGCAGCGCGTTGGCCATCGAGCCGTGGGAGAACGAACCGATGATCCTGCGGCGGCCGTTGGGCGAGATGTAGCGGGCGGCCCAGACGTTGCACATGCCGGTGTCGACGGTGAAGACGGCGTCGTCGTCGGCCATGTCGTCCAGGACGGACGCCACGTACTCGGGGTGGATCGGCACATGCTTCTCCACCTTGCGGGTGTACGCCTTCACCACCCCTTCCAGCGCCTCCGCGTGCTTCTTCAGCATCCGGTCGAGGAACTTCCGGTTGTCCTTGGCGCGCACCCGGGGCGTGAGACAGCGCAGCGTCTCCTTCACATCGCCCCATACCGCGAGGTCCAGCTTGGAGCGCCGGCCGATGATCTCGGGCCGCACGTCCACCTGGACGATCTTCACGTCGTCGCCGGGCAGGAAGGCGTTGTACGGGAAGTCGGTGCCGAGCAGGATCAGCAGGTCGCACTCGTGCGTCGCCTCGTACGCGGCGCCGTAGCCGAGCAGTCCGCTCATCCCGACGTCGTACGGATTGTCGTACTGGATCCACTCCTTGCCGCGTAGGGCGTGCCCCACCGGCGCCTTGATCTTCCCGGCGAACTCCATCACCTCGGCGTGCGCGCCCTTGGTGCCGGCGCCGCAGAACAGGGTGACCTTCTCGGCGCGGTCGATCATGTCGATGAGCTTGTCGATCTCGTCGTCGCCGGGGCGGACCGTGGGCCGTGAGGTGACCAGCGCGGTCTCGGGCGCCTGGTCGGGGGCGGGTTCGTCGGCGAGGTCGCCGGGCAGCGAGACGACGCTGACGCCGGACCGGCCGACCGCGTGCTGGATGGCGGTGTCCAGCAGCCGGGGCATCTGGCGGGGGCTGGAGATCAGCTCGCAGTAGTGGCTGCACTCCCGGAACAGCCGGTCCGGGTGGGTCTCCTGGAAGTAGCCGAGGCCGATCTCGCTGGACGGGATGTGGGAGGCGAGAGCGAGGACGGGCGCCATGGAGCGGTGGGCGTCGTAGAGGCCGTTGATGAGGTGGAGGTTGCCGGGGCCGCAGGAGCCGGCGCAGGCGGCGAGCCGGCCGGTGACCTGCGCCTCGGCGCCGGCCGC
This sequence comes from Streptomyces sp. P9-2, assembly GCF_051903975.1. Lineage (NCBI taxonomy): Bacteria > Bacillati > Actinomycetota > Actinomycetes > Kitasatosporales > Streptomycetaceae > Streptomyces > Streptomyces sp. P9-2. The sequence continues at coordinate 5,467,331 of NZ_CP192633.1, read as the reverse complement.
GAACGCGGCGGTCTCCTCGTGCCGGACATGGATCCAGTCGATGGCGGAGTTGCGGCGCACGGCGTCCACGACCGGGTTGAGGCTGTCACCGACCACGCCGTACAGGCGTTTGACTCCCGCTCGGACGAGGATGTCGACGAACTGTTCCGCGATGTTCTGTTTGGCCATGGTTTCCGTCTGCCCCTCGGGTGCCGGAGATGCCTGACGGTTTCCATGAATTCACACCGGGCGGACTCACGCCTCCCAGACGGCCACGGCCGTACGGTCGTCGGCGTACCCCTTCACCCGTACCTGGGTGTCGGCCAGATACGCCGTCAGTCCCGGCGGCTCGGGACCGGACCACCGGTCGGCGAGGTGGGCGCGGAGTTCTGGTTCGCCGCGCAGCGGTTCGGCGAACCCGGTGGCGCACATCAGCAGCACATCACCCGTGCGGGCTACGGAGGTACGGAAACGGAAGGGCTCGCGGGGCGGGCCGGGGGCCGGCTCGTACGGGCTCGGGAGCGTGGGGATGCCGAGGTCCATGGTGAGACGGTCGCCGTCCGGCGTCTCGTGCGGCGCGGAGCCGAAGCCGAGCACCGGCTCGCCGTTCACCTCCGCGACCTCCGGCTCGATGTCCTGCCACTCGCGGTCCCGCAGCCGGAACAGTCCTCCGGGGCCGACCCCGAAGAACACCCGGGTGCGGCACTCGGGGTCGGCGGACAGCAGCAGGCAGCGCAGGGTGGCGGCGTAGTCGTCGGGGTCGAGGCCCTGCTCGGTCGCGGCGGCGCGCAGCTTGCCGAGGCTGCGGTCGGTGAGGCGGTGCAGGCCGGCCTTGAGGTCGGCGCGGCGGGCCGCCCGGATGTCGGCGGTGAGCCGCTCGTGGCTGCGGCCGACCGCCGCGCCGATCCAGCGGCACACCTCGGCGGCGGCGAGGTGCGCGCCGGGAGCGGTCCTGGTGCCGGTGGCCAGCGCCACCAGCACGAGCGCCCGCTCCCCCGCCCCGAACCGCGCGGTCAGCAACGCGTCACGCCGGGGCTCGCCCCGGTACCGCGCGGAGTCCCCGCGCACGGAGACGGCACGCAGGGTGCAGGCCCCGTACCGGGCCCCGTCCAGCACGGTGTCCGGGACGAGCGCGTCCAGATCGTCGGGGTCGGCGGCGGGGAGAGCGGTGGGCTCGGCGTCGTAGGTGGGAGGGCGGGCGCCGACGTAGGCGCGGGAGGGCGGTGGGGACGGGATCGGCCCGAGCCTGGACTCGCCGCCGTCCTCCGGCTCACCGTCGGCCGGCGCGGCGGGGGTCCAGTCGCCGTAGACGGGGGCGGCGGTGGGGCCGGAGGGGTGTGCGCTGTCGGCGAGGGTGGGGGTCGGGTTCGCCTCGGGCGCGACGTTCGCCTCCGGCGCGGCGGGGGCGTCGGCGGGGCGGCTCGGATGCACTGCCGGGTGCGGGGGCGCCTCAGGCGCCGGCGGGGCGTCGGCGGGGCGGCTCGGGTGCGGCGGCGCCTCCGGCGCGGGCGGGGCGTCGGCGGGGCGGCTCGGATGCACTGCCGGGTGCGGGGACGCCTCAGGCGCCGGCGGGGCGTCGGCAGGGCGGCTCGGATGCACTGCCGGGTGCGGGGACGCCTCAGGCGCCGGCGGGGCGTCGGCAGGGCGGCTCGGATGCACTGCCCGGTGCGGGGGCGCCTCCGGCGCGGGCGGGGCGTCCGACGCCTGCGGTGTCTCCGGCGCGGACGGCGGGTCGGCGGGGTGGCCCGATCCGGGCGGGTACGAGGGCGCTGCGGGCACCGGCTGCGCCGACGGGCCGGAATGCGACTTTGGTGTGGCGGGAGAGCCGTTCGGGGGTGCCGGGGGTCTCGTGGGCGGGGGCTCTTGGGGCGACGGCGGCTCCGGGGCCGGCCGGACGGGCGGCGTGTCGGCCGGGGCGTTCGGTGCCGACGGGGGCCCCGCCGGAACAGCCTCCCCCGCAGGAGGCTCCGCCACCGGCGGCGCATCGGTCGGACCGGCCTCGTCCGGAGGTAACGACGTCGGACGGGCGTCTGTCGGCGGCGACGGCTCCCACCACGCCCGAGACGGCGTCCCGGCGGACGCCGGGGGCGTCCTGCGCTGGCCCGGGACCACCGGAATCCCGGGGACACCCCCGGGGTCCGGGGTCGACGGTGCGGGCGCCCCGGCGCCCCCCACCGCGTCCGCCGCCGAGGCGAACCGGTCCTCCAGGGAGTCGGCCGCCGGCGCCGGCCCCGTGTCGTCGGCGGCGTCGTCGTACAGCCGGCCCCACCAGTCGTCCTCGGGACCGGGACCGGTGGGCCCGCCGGGCCTTCCCCCCTGCTGACTCATGCCCCCAATTGTCCACCGGACGGGCCGGATGAAAACGGGGCATCGGGAAAATCACCGCCCCGCTCCCGATCTGCGCCGTTCCCCGCCCTCCTGCACCCTGGACAGATGGGAGCGTGGGACCTCCTGCTCACCGGACTGGTGCTCCTGTTCGGTCTGTGCGGAGTGCTGGTGCCCGGTGTGCCCGGGTCCTGGCTGGTGTGGGCCGCGGTCCTGTGGTGGGCGCTGAAGGACCCGCAGGCGGTCGCGTGGTGGGTGCTGGTGGGGGCGACCGTGGTGCTGTTCCTGTCGCAGGTGATCCGCTGGGCGCTGCCGCCCCGCAGACTCCGGGAGGGCGGGGTGGACGCCGAACTGCTGACGTACGCGGGCGGCGGCTCGTTCGCGGGATTCGTCCTGCTCCCGGTGATCGGCGCGATCCCCGGCTTCCTCGCCGGGGTGTACGTCCACGAGCGGATCCGTCTCGGCCGCCGCGGGGAGGCGAGGGCGGCGGTGCGCACGGTGATGCGGTCGGGCGGGTGGAGCCTGCTCACGGAGCTGTTCACCTGCCAGCTGATCGCGGCGGCGTGGATCGGCGCGGTGTTCTTCGGCTGAGGCAGCCCCCAGCGGTGGGCGCCCGGCGCTCAAGGCCGCGGCAGCACACCCTCGTGCGCCAGCAGCGCGACTTTCCGCTCCAGCCCTCCCGCGTACCCCGTGAGGGAGCCGTCGGCGCCGATGACGCGATGGCACGGCCGCACGATCAGCAGCGGGTTCGCGCCGATGGCGCCGCCGACCGCGCGCACGGCGGCCCGGGGCGCCCCGACGCGCGCGGCGATCTCCCCGTAGGTGACGGTCCCGCCGTACGGCACGTCGTCGAGGGCGGCCCACACCTTCTCCCGGAAGGGGGTGCCGACGGCCCGCGTGGGCAGCCGGAACTCCTTGAGGTCGCCGGCGAAGTACGCGGCGAGCTGCCGTTCCGCCTCCCGGAAGGGCCCGGGGTCCTGGGTCCAGTCGTCCAGGACCACGGTGGCCTTCCTCTGCCCGGGCACGGTGAGCGAGGTCAGCTCGCCGGTCGGGGCGGCGGTCAGCAGCAGGGGCCCGAGCGGGCTGTCCACGTGCGTCCAGTACGTCGTCGTCATGAGGGTCACTCCAACTCCCCTGCGGCGCGCAGGTGGTTCAGGGCGTACGAGCGCCAGGGGCGCCAGCTGTCGGGGGCGTCGAGGCCGGGCGGGGCCACGTCGGGGTCACCGAGCGCACGGGTGCGGATCTCGGCGATCGTGCGGTCGTCGAGGCCGGGGACGGCGGCGAGGGCGTCCCGCGCCGCGTCCCGGTCGTCGCCGGGTCCGAGCCGTACGGCGCCGTCGGCGAGGGCGGCGGTGAGCGCGCCCAGGGTGCCGTCGGGTTCGGCGCCCGCGAGGACGGCGGCCTCGGGGAACAGGTGGGTCAGCCCGCCGCAGGGCGCGTCGAGCCGTTTGCCGTAGCGGCGGACCAGCTCGGCGGCCGTGTCGCGGCCCACGAGCGCCCGTACGGCGACCTCGTCGGGGTCGGCGGCGCCGGGCGAGCGCAGTCCGGGGCGGGCGGCGACGAGCGGGGCGAGCCGGCCGTCGGCGCCGAGGCGCTCGTCGACGGCGTACGGGTCGGCGTCCAGGTCGAACAGCCGGCGCAGCCGCTGTACGGCGGTGGTCAGGTCGCGCAGGTCGGTGAGGTGGACGCGGGCGTCGAGCCAGCCGCCGGCACCCGTGTCCGCGCGCTCCTCGACGGCGGCGATGCCGGTCCCGTAGGGGAGGCGCAGGGTGCGCCGGTAGACGCGGGCGCCGGGCGTCCCGGTCATCTCCTCGACGCCGGGGACGGCCTCGCGTTCCAGCAGGTCGAAGAGGGGACGCGCCTGGTAGGGGCCCCGGTGGGCGAGGCGCAGGGGCACTCCGGCGGTGGGGGCGCCGGCGCGGGGCCGGCCCTTGCGGGGCGCGGCGGCGCGCAGTCCGGTGGGCGTGGTGGCGTACACGGCTCGGACGGTGTCGTTGAACTGCCGCACGCTGGCGAAACCGGCCGCCCAGGCCACCTCCGTGACCGGCAGGCCGGTGGTCTGGAGGAGTACGCGCGCGGTGTGGGCGCGCTGCGCGCGGGCGAGCGCGACCGGTCCGGCGCCCAGCTCCGCGGTGAGCTGCCGCTGCACCTGGCGGGCGCTGTAGCCGAGGCGCGCGGCGAGCCCGGCGACGCCCTCGCGGTCGACGACGCCGTCGGCGATGAGACGCATGGCGCGGCCCACGGCGTCGGCCCGCACGTTCCACTCGGCGGAGCCGGGCACGGCGTCGGGGCGGCAGCGCCGGCAGGCCCGGAAACCGGCGCCCTGGGCCGCGGCGGCGGTCGGGAAGAAGCGCACGTGGGCGCGTTTGGGGGTGACGGCGGGGCAACTGGGCCGGCAGTAGATGCCGGTGGTCTCGACGGCGAAGAAGAACACGCCGTCGAACCGCGCGTCCCGGCTGCACACCGCCTCGTACCTGCTGTCCTCGTCCGCCATACGGTCCAGTGTCCCCTGGCGGGGAGCGCCCGGCTGGCGGAAATCGGACATGGAGTCCGAGAGGCGCCGCGTGCGCGTGTTTGACCCTGACACGGTGAGAAGGTCTTCACTGGCGTGCCAGGAGGTGCTCCGATGACCACGCCCAAGGCGGAGACGACGACAACATCACGGGTGCTCGCGGGACTGCGGCACGACGACTCCTCGGTACGGCTGCGCGCGGCGCTGGCTGCCGGGTCGGACCCGGACCCGGGGTTCGTGGAGCCGCTGGTGGAGCGGTGCGGGGTGGAACCCGTGTTCCATGTGCGGGACATGCTGACGTGGGCCCTGACCCGGCACCCGCAGACGGTGACGGTGCCGCGGGTCCTGGCCGAGCTGCGGTCGCCGGACGCCCGGGCGCGGAGCCAGGCGCTGCACACCCTGTCGAAGATCGGGGACCGCAGTGTGTGGCCGGAGCTTTCCCGGTCGCTGCTGACCGACCCGGACGACGAGGTGGCGCGGACCGCCTGGCGTACGGCGGTGCTGCTGGCGCCGGAGGACGAGGCGGCGGAGCTTGCCCGGGTGCTGGTGTCGCAGCTCGGGCGGGGTGGCCGGGAGACGCAGCTGAGTCTGAGCCGGGCGCTGATCGAGCTGGGCGAGCTCGCGGTCCCGCCGGTGCTGGCCGGGGCGGCGGACCATCCGGACCCTCGGGTACGGGCGCACGCGCTCGCGACGGAGCGGCTGCGGCGCGACCCTGAGGCGGGGTTCGCGTACGCGGTGGAGGAGGCGAAGCGCGTGGTGTCGCCGGGGCCGGACGGGCCTCCCGGTGAGGAGGAGTGAGGCGGGGGTGCTGATCGGTGAGGTGGCGCGGCGGTCCGGGGTGAGCCCCCGGATGCTGCGCCACTACGAGTCGCTGGGGCTTGTGCGGCCGACGGGCCGTACGGCGGCCGGGTACCGCGCGTACACGGAGGAGGACATCCGGCGGATCTTCCACGTGGAGAGCCTGCGGTCGCTGGGTCTTTCGCTGCGGGACGTGGGCCGCGCCCTGGACGACCCCGGCTTCACGCCGTCCGGTCTGGTCGCGGACCTGGCGCGGCGGACGCGGGAGCGCATCGCGCGGGAGACGGAGCTGCTGACCCGGCTCCAGCGGATCGACGCGGCGGAACCGGCCGACTGGCAGGAGGTCCTCCAGGTCGTCGCGCTGCTGCGGAACCTGCGGTCGGGGGACGCGGGGATGCGGCAGCGGGCGGCCCTGTCGTCGGTGGACACGGCGCCGGTGCCGGTGGAGGCGCTGGTGGAGGCGGTGCTCAGCGAGACGGACCCGAATGTGGCGGGCGCCCTGCGGTGGGCGCTGGCCCAGGCGGGCGAACGGGGCGCGGAGCTGCTGGCGGCGGGGCTGGGGTCCGCGCTGCCGGAGGTGCGGGGGCGGGCGGTGCGGTGCCTGGCGGAGATCCCGGGCGAGCGGGCCACGGCGCTGCTGCGGGAGGCGCTCGGGGACGCGGACCCGTCGGTGCGCCGGACGGCGGCGCTGGAGCTGGGGGCGCGCGGGGTGGCGGAGGCGATGCCGGAGCTGGTCTGCATGGTCGTCGAGGAGGCGAACGACGTCGACGCGGCGGACGCGCTGGGGACGCTGGCGGGGGACGCGGAGGTGGCGGACCGGATCGTGACGGCGCTGTCGGACCACCTGGGGGATGCCGCCCTGGACCCGTCGGCGCGCCGCCGTCTGACGCAGGCCCTCGCCGAGATCCCGGGCCCGGCGGCCACGGACACGCTGAAGGCGCTGACCGGGGACGGGGACCGGGCGGTGGCGCTGACGGCGCGGTACGTGCTGGAGCTGCGGGAACAGGGCTGAACCGCCCCACCGGGCGCCGCGGAGGGCACCCGGCAGGGGGTTCTGGTGTCGGGGGTGTCAGCGGATGCGCCCCCGCTTGGCCTCCATGGCGGCCTTGCCGAGGGCGCCCTTGCGCTTCCACTCCCTGCGGAGCTCGGCGCGGACGCGGGCGTCGGTCTTGGCCACGATGTACTGGTTCTCCCGGAGCAGCTTGCGGTAGCTGTCCAGACGGCGCTGCGGCAGCTCGCCCGCCTGGAGGGCGTCGAGGACGGCACAGCCGGGTTCGCTCTCGTGGGCGCAGTCGTGGAACCGGCAGTTCTCGGCGAGGTCCTGGATCTCGGAGAAGACCTGGCCGACACCGGTGCCGGCGTCCCACAGGCCGACGCCCCGCAGACCGGGGGTGTCGATGAGGACTCCCCCGCCCGGCAGCAGGAGCAGGTTGCGGGTCGTGGTGGTGTGACGGCCCTTGCCGTCGACGTCCCGGGTGGCCCGGACCTCCATCACGTCCTCACCGAGGAGGGCGTTGGCCAGGGTCGACTTGCCGGCGCCGGACTGCCCGAGCAGGACCGAGGTCCCGCCGGCGACGATCGCGGCGAGCACGTCGGTCCCCTCGCCGTCCCGCGCGCTGACGGTGAGGACGGGCACGCCGGGGGCGGTCGTCTCGACGTCCTGCACGAGGTGCGACCGGGTCACCTCGTCCGGTACGAGGTCGGCCTTGGTGAGCACCACGACCGGCTGCGCCCCTGACTCCCACGCCAGCGCGAGGAACCGCTCGATCCGGGCGAGGTCGAGCTCGGCGGCGAGGGACACGGCGACGACGGCCTGGTCGACGTTGGCGGCGAGGATCTGCCCCTCGGACCGCTTGGAGGAGGTGGACCGCACGAACGCGGTACGGCGCGGCAGCAGCGTGCGCACGTAACGTGGGCGGGCGCCCTCGGGGTCGACGGCGGCCCAGTCCCCCGTGCAGACGACCTTCATGGGGTCACGGGGCACGACGTACTCGGTGTCGGCCCGGATCACTCCGTCCGGGGTGGCCATGTCACACAGCCCCCGGTCGACCCGGACCACGCGCCCGGGCACGAGCCCCTGAGCGGCGTACGGGGCGAAGGCGTCCGCCCAGTCCTCGTCCCAGCCGTAAGGAGCGAGGGCGTGCGAGGAGGCGGAGGCGGAAGAAGAGGAGGAATTCAAGGGAAACCCTTCGAAGGGCGGCCCCGGCGGCGCGCGTTGACGAACGCGCGGAGTGAGACGAGGTCAGCCGGAGACCACGGAGGTGAACGAGACGAACGACTGGATGCGGGCACGGCCCGTCACGGAGACAGCCATCGGTCACACCTCCCGGAATTCCTCGCCACGAACGGCACCACTGCACGGGCGCCTTGCCGACTCGGCACACATTAGAGGGCGCGGCGGCACCCCGCCATCTCTTTTCCCGGCACGCCGCTCGGGGAACGCGCGGGTGGCGAACCGCCCCGTGTCAGTGCCGGCTGTTACACCCACAGGTGAGGCGCACACATCCACTTCGGAGAGGAAGTCCGTGTCGAAAGCACCTGAGGACCGATCCGCCCCCTTGACCCCCGTCCGTCACGGCGCCGGAGCCGTGCCGCACATCGTCGGGGCGCATCTCTACCTCGAGGACCCGGCCGGGCGCGTGCTGCTCGGTCTGCGGCATCACAACTCCGCCTTCGCGCCGCACACATGGCACTTCCTCGCCGGGCACTGCGAGCAGGAGAGCGCGGTGCTCTGTCTGGTACGTGAGGCCGAGGAGGAGGCCGGGCTGTGTATCGGTCCGCGGGACGTGGAGTTCGTACACGTACTGCACCAGCTCCCCGGGCCCGGTCGGCGGCCACGGCTTCAGCTGGTCTTCCGGGCCCGTGCCTGGACGGGGGTGCCGGAGGTGCGGGAGCCGGACAAGTGTCTCGCGTGGCAGTGGTGGGACCCGGACGCCCTGCCCGAGCGGGTCGTCCCGTACACGCGTGAGGCCATCGCCCATATCCGTGCCGGGCGCCCGTACTCGGAGGCGGGGTGGTAGCGCACCCGTGAGCCGTGGAAGAAATCCCGCGCTTCTCCGGCGCCGATGTCGGATTTCCGTTGCCCGGCGGGGGCCGGCTGGATCGGACGGAGCAGCGTCGTTCAGAGTTGCGGAGGTCATTCGTACACCTCGGTGCCCTCGCACCGCATGGGAGACATTTCCTTGAGTGCTTCGCAACAGGCCGCCGTGGGCGGTCGGAGTCGGGCTGCCGTCGTCGCCCTGGCTTGTGCCGGTGTGTTCGTCGCTTATCTGCCGGTGCCCACCGTCGCCGTCAGTCTGCCGGTGCTGCAGCGTGAACTGGGCGCGTCCACCGCCCAGTTGTCCTGGGTGCAGGACGCCTTCGTGCTGCCGGTCGCCGCGTTGATCCTGACCGCCGGTGTGGTCGGTGACGTACTCGGGCGCAAGAAGGTGTTCCAGGCCGGTATGGCGCTGTGCGCGGTGGGTGCGTCGGTGTCGCTGTGCGCCAACTCGGTTCAGGTCGTGTGGGCCGGGCAGGTGCTCGCCGGCGCCGGGGCCGCTGCCTTGCTGCCCGTGACCCTCGCGCTCATCAGCCAGGCCGTGCCCGACCCGCGTGAGCGGGGCAAGTACATCGGCTACTGGACCACCTGCATGATGGCCGCGATGGTCGTCGGGCCGCTGATGGCCGGCACCGTCGTCGCGCACACCGGCTGGCGGTGGATCTTCCTGCTGACGATCCCGGTCGCCCTGGTGACCATGGTGTTCGCGGCGCGGCTGCTCACCGAGTCGAGGGCCGCGCACGGCCGCGGGCTCGACCGGCCCGGGCAGGTCACCGCCGCCGTGGCCATCACCGCGCTGGTGTACGGCGTCATCGAGGGCGGCGCGGCCTCCTTCACCGAGCCGCACACCCTCGTCGCGCTCGCCGTCGCCCTGGTGGCCGGCGTCGCGTTCGTGCTGGTCGAGCGGCGCAGCGGTACGCCGATGCTGGACCTGTCGCTGTTCCGCAGCCGCCCGTTCACCGCCGCCGCGCTGGTCGCCCTGGTCAGCTTCCTCGGTCTGATCGGCTTCTTCTTCGTCCTGAGCCTGTACCTCGGCATGGTGCAGCGCCTGGACACCTGGGACGCGGGCGTGCGGCTCGTCCTCGTCAACATCGTGTCGATGGTCCTGGGTGTGGTGATGGGCCGGGTCATGGGGCGCGTCTCACCGCGCGTGCTGATCACCTCCGGGCTGTTGATCGCCGCGGCCGCTCTGGTGTCGATGACCACCCTCGACGCCGGCACGCCCTTCTGGTCGCTCGCCTGGCGGCTGATGCTGCTCGGGCTCGGTCTGGGCATCGCGTTCCCCTGCATCACCAGTACGGCCGTCGCGGCGGTGGAGCCCCGGCAGGCGGGCATGGCGGCGGCCGGCAACAACGCCTTCCGCCAGGTCGGCGGCGCGCTCGGCCCCGCCGTGCTCGGCGCCCTGCTCACCACCACCGCGACGGACGCCCTGCCCGGGCGGCTCGCCGAGTCGGGGGTCTCCGACGGCGTGGCGGAGCGGGTCGTCGCCGCCGTGCGCGAGGGCGGGTTGGGCACGGCGAGCGGGCCGGAGTTCGCCTCGGTGGCCGGCCCGGTGAACAGCGCGGTTTCGGAGGCGTTCCTGGAGGGGCTGCGGTTCTGTCTGACGGTGTCGTCCGCGTTGCTGGTGCTGGCGGCCGTGGCCGCGGTCGTGCTGCTGCGGCAGCGTCCGGGGGTGAGGTCCGGCGGCACGGTCGTCTCACGGCAGGACAGCCCCGTCGAGCGGCCGACGGCGGCCGAGCAGGCGGGACGCTGACCCCTCTCCGTACGATGATCCGCAGACGCCTCCCCGCGGTACCGGCGCGGGGGTGCCGCTCAGCCAGGAGTGGGCCGTGAACCATGTGACACCCGCCGACCACGGCGGCCCCCACTCCCCCGCCGCCCTGGACGAGCTCGATCTGCGGCTGCTGCAGGCCCTGGAGCTGGACGGGCGGGCGCCGTTCAGCCGGATCGCGCAGGTGCTCGGGGTGTCCGACCAGACCGTGGCGCGGCGGGTGCGCAGGCTGCGCGGCGCCGCGAACCTCCGCATCACCGGCATGGTGGACGACAGCCGGCTCGGCCGGGCCGGCTGGATCGTCCGGCTGGGCTGCGGCCCCGGCCGGGCGTCCCGCCTCGCCGCCACCCTGGCCGGCCGCTCCGACACCCACTACGTCGACATCGCCGCCGGCGGCACCGAGGTCATCTGCGCCATCACGCCCCGCTCCCGGCAGGAGCGCGACGACCTGCTCCTCGAACGGCTACGGGGCACACCCCACCTCACCACCGTCAGCGCCCACTGCGTCCTGCACACCTACTACGGCAACTCCCTGCGCTGGCTGCGCAAGATCAGCGCGCTCGACCCGGAGCAGGAGCGCGCCCTGCGGCCCCCCGCGCCCTCCCCCGACCTCACCGACGAGCCGTACGTCCCGGACGCCACCGACCTCGCGATGCTGGAGCTACTGCGGGTGGACGGGCGGGCCGGGGCGGCCGAGCTGCAGCGGGCGACCGGCCGTTCGGAGGCCGCCGTACGCAAACGGCTGGAGCGGCTGCGCGCCACGGGGGTGCTGCACATCGCCGTGGAGTACGACCACGAGCCTCTCGGGCAGAGTGTCGAGGCGCTGGTGTGGCTGACGGTCGCCCCCGGCGGGCTCGCCGAGGCGGGGCGGGCGCTCGCCGCACGGCCGGAGGTGCGGTTCGCGGCGGCGGTCACCGGACGGACCAACCTCGCGCTGTCGGCGCTGTGCCGGGACCCGCAGCAGCTGTACGCGTTCCTCACCGAGCAGGTGGGGGCGCTGGCCGGGGTCCAGGCGGTGGAGACGGTGCTGACCCTGCGGCGGGTCAAGGCGCTCACCGTGAGCTGAATCCCCGCTTGCCTCGGTTCAGCCTCGGGCCACGGCAAGCAGGGCGAAGGCCGCGGCGATCAGGGCGAGGCGGCCGTAGTGGTAGCGGGCCCAGCGGTCGAGCTGCTGGCGCCAGTCGGCGGGGCGGTTCCCGGGCGTCCAGGTCTTGTTGCGGTTGTTGATCGGGACGAGCAGCAGCAGCGACATGATCACGCTGAGGACGAGCAGCGCGGCGGCGGTGACGAGGAGTCCGGTGCCGGGGTCGGAGTCGTTCCGTCCCGCGACGGCCCATACGGCGACGAGGACGAGCGAGCCGACGTACCAGACCGGCATCACCGCGCCGAGCATGCGGCCGCCGTGGGCGTGGGCCTGCTGGGCGCTGTCCTCGGGGAGTGCGTCGATGACGCGGTTCAGGACGAAGGCGACCGAGAACTCCACGCCGACCATCAGGCCGACGACGACGACGGTGGCCACTTCGAGTGTGCCGAGCATGTGATCCCCCTGGATCTCTGAATCTAGCGTTGCTAGAAGATGGTTCAACGCTAGACCTGTCGGCGCTCGATTGTCTAGCAGTGCTAGCATCTGGCCATGTCGGTACAGGAACGCAAGCAGCGTGAGCGGGCGGAGCGGGAGCGGCTCATCGTGGCCACGGCGCGGGAACTCGCCGAGGAGCAGGGGTGGGACGCGGTCACGACCCGGCGGCTCGCCGAGCGGATCGAGTACAGCCAGCCCGTGCTGTACAGCCACTTCCGGGGGAAGCGGGAGATCATCGGCGCGGTGGCCCTGGAAGGGGCCGCCGAACTGGCGGCGGAGCTGCGGGCCGCGTCCGCGTCGACGGAGGGGGCGCGGGGACGGGTCACCGCGCTGGCCCGGGCGTATCTGGACTTCGCCGAGCGGAATCCCGCCGTATACGACGCGATGTTCCAGTTGGACGGCGGGCTGGCGTTCGCGGCGGAGGACACGCCCGAGGCGTTGAAGGACGGGTTCGCGGCGTTGCTGGAGACATTGCGGGACGTGGCCGGGGAGGGGGTCGATCCGGGGTTGTTCACGGAGGTGTTCTGGGCGTCGCTGCACGGGCTGGCCACGCTGACGCGGGCGGGGCGGTTGCCGGCGGGGGACGCGGAGGCGCGGGTGGAACTGCTGGCGGGGCGGCTGGCCGTCGTCTGACCGGGGAGGCGTCCGGGCGGCTGGGTATGCGTCCGGGCCGCGTGTCACGGGGCGCGCGCATCGCCCCCGGGGCACATGATGGGCACGGAATGCGCCAGGCCAGCCCATGCGAAGGGGCCAGTGATACGGATGTCGTCCCAGGCCGTCACCACCGTAGCCCTCCTCGCGGATCCGGACGCGCCGACGGAGATCGCCCACCGCGTGGCCCGGAAACTGCCCGAACGGCTCTCCGAAAGGGCGGGCGACGGGCGGGAGTTCGACGTCCACGTGGTCAGTGAGCCCTTCACCGCCGGGGCCGAGGACCCGGCCACCCTGCGGCGCCGGATCCTGGAGCGCGGGCGTGAGGAGGACTGGGACGTCGTCGTGGCCCTCACCGACCTTCCGCTGCACGCGCACGGGCGCAAGCTCGCCGTGGATCTCGACCATGAACACGGCATGGCGGTGCTGTCCCTCCCCTCCCTCGGGGGGCTGGGTTTCCAGCGGAGGGCCCGGCGCGCGGTCGAGGACGCCGTGCTCAACCTGACGCACGCGCAGGTCGCCGGGGCGGGCGGAACCCCTCGGCGTGAGCCGCTGCTGACGTTCGTCGGCCGTCTCGCGCCCATCCGCCGGAGCCGGGCCGACGACGACGAGGCGGTCGACCTCCGGTACGTGGTCACCGGGCCGCGCGGCTACCTGCGGCTCCTCCTCGGCATGGTGCGCGCCAACCGGCCGTGGCGACTGGTGCCCGGCCTGTCGAAAGCCCTGGCGACCGCGCTCGCCACGGGGGCCATCGCGACCGTGAACGCCACCGTCTGGAGCCTCGCCGGGACCCTGAGCACGCCGCGGCTCGTCATCGCGACCGTCGGGTCCATCGCGCTCATGGTCGGGTGGCTGATCGTGGACGCGGGGCTGTGGCACAGGACGGCTGACGCCTCGCCGGAGGCGCGACAGAGGGACGCCCTGTACAACGCCTCGACGGTCGTGACCCTGGGGCTCGGGGTGCTGGTCTGCTACGCCGGCCTCGTGGTCGTCAACCTGCTGTGGGCGTTGTTCATCCTCAACGACCGCGTGTACACGTCCGTGACCCGGACCCCGCTGGACGGCGGCCAGTACTGGACGCTGGCCTGGTTCGTCGCGTCGGTCGCCACGGTGGGCGGGGCGCTGGGGTCGAGTCTGGAGAGCGACGAGGCGATCCGGGCGGCCGCGTACTCCAAGCGGGAGCAGGAGCGGTTGCGAATGGTCCGGGACGAGCGTGAGGACCACGAACGTTGACCCGACAGGGAGCCGCAGCAGCCCGGGGGGTGTTCGCGCGGCCCGACGCCGACGGGGCGCCGCCCGCGCCCGCCCTCCCCCACTCTCGGCTTCGCCCGAGCGGGAGGTGACCCACCGCCCCAGCGGGAGCGATACCCGCAGGCTGCGCGCCTCCAGGGGCGCGGGGAACTGCGCGGCCAGCCCCCGACGGGCCGCACCCGGCGTACGACCGTGCGAGGCACCCCATGAGCCGCGGGTACGGCACTGAAGCCGAGGCTCGTCGGAAGGGTGCCGCCCGCGCCCACCCTGCCCCGTCGCCCCAGCCGCACGACTGCCCGCGGACGCGGCTCCTCACGCCACCTCGCACGCCCGCCCGTTCAGGGTGAAGTCGTACGCCCGTGTGTTCGTGCCCCGGCGGGCCGTCAGGAAGCCGAAGGAGAGGCGGGCGCCCGCCTCGACGTGGGCGTTGTAGTCGGCCGCCGTGGCCGTCACCCGGCCCCCCGTCTGGTGCGCCGACGCGTCCCACATGTGGGTGACGCGGTGGTCCTCGGGGACGGTGAAGGCGACGCGCCAGCCGTCGAGGGTGTGGCGGGTCGTCACCGTGACGGCGGCCTGGTAGCCGTCCGGCCACTGGTTGAGCACGTCGTAGTCGACCCGGCACGGGGCCGGCGAGTCGGCGCCCGGGGTCTCCGCGGCGCCCGAGGACGTGCCCTGGGGCTCCGGGTCGGGCTCGGGGGCCGGGTCCGCCGTGCGGGAGGGCCGCGCGGTGCGGCTCGGCGCGGCGCTGGGGGGCGAGGGCGAGGACGGGTCCGGGCCGGCGGAGCCGGACGGCGCCGTGCCCACCGGCGGGAGCGACGGCGCGGGCGCGGCGACCGGGCCGCCGCGGTCGTTGTCGGACGCCGCCGTCCCCGTGTCCCCGCCGTCCCCGAACGGCATCAGCGACACCGCGAGCGCCAGCAGCGAGACGACGACCGCCGCGGCCATCGGCCCGTGCCGGGCGACCCGCGCCTTGCGGCTCCGTGCGCCCGCCGGGTCGTCGTGGTCCGCGTCGGGCCCGTCCGGGTTTCCCGCGCCCAGCCGTGCCTCGGCGGCGCGGCGGCGGCGCTCCAGGTAGGCGAGGCCGCCCCAGCCGATGACGCCGCCGGCCAGCGCGCCGGGCAGGGTGCCGGTGTTCAGCCGCAGGCAGGCGGCGGCCTCCGCGCACTGGCGGCAGGTGGCGAGGTGCCGGGACAGGTCCTCGGGGGTGTCCGCGACGGGCGAGCGGGTGACGGCGTCGAGCAGGCGGGCGTAGCTGCGGCACTCGGCGTCCATCGGGGAGTCGAGGTGGTTGCGGTGACAGCGGTCCCGGAACAGGCGGCTGACCTGGGCGAGTTCGTCGGCCGTGGTGGCGGGGTCGAGGCCCAGGCGGCGGGCCACCAGGGGCAGCGGGAGCGCCTCCGCCTCGGCCAGCCACAGCAGTTCGGCGTCCGCCTGCTGGAGGTCGCGCAACCCCCGCAGGGCGATGGGGCGTTCGAGGGGCGGCCCGGTGTAGCGGGCGGCCTCGTCCGAGTGGAGCCACAGACGCAGCTCGGGGTCGAGCTTGTGGCCCTGCCCGCCCTTCTCCCAGGCGGCGGCCGTGGTGCGCACGGCCGTCAGCAGCAGGGGGATGCGGGGCAGCCGGGAGGAGCGGCGGCCGGTCCCGCGCATGCTTCCCGACTCGGCGGCGCGCAGTTCCCGTATGCCCTCGGCGAAGGCCTCGCGGGCCAGTTCCGCGGCGGCGCTCGAACCCGCCGTGCACAGGTCGGCGTAGGAGAGCACCGCGTCCCAGCATTCGGAGAACAGGGCCGCCTCGGTGGCGTCCTGAGGGCTCGGCAGGTCGGGCATGAGACTCCTGCATCCACGAGCGAGGTCAACTCGCCATACCGGCGGGTGGAGTTGAAGGGAACCTCGCGGCAGTGGACGAGAGCTTTGCACGTCTCCGACACAACTGACAAGCGCTCTCTTCACTTTGTGTGGCCATACCGCGACCCCTCGCAGGGACCATACGCACGAAAGGCCGGAACGTCTCGGTTCCGGCCTTTCGTATGCAGTTCTGTCACATCCGGACCGCCCCCGGCGGCCGCTCAGACGGCTTCGACGGGCTCCGTGGCCGGCAGGCTGTCCATGAAGGAGCTGACGGAGAACACCGCGCGGCCGGGTCCGGGCGGGCCGTAGCCGGGGGGCGAGGCGAGACCGAAGTCCTCCATCGTCTGCCGGTACGCCTGAAGCAGCCGGATGTGGTACTCCAGCGGCGCGCCCTGCGGGTTGGCCTTGCCGAGCGGGGTGGTCGGCTCGGGGCACCAGGTGGTGAAGCGGGGCGTGATCCCCTTCGACATGAAGAAGCGCAGGCCCTCCGTGGTGGACGCGATCGCCTCGTCGACGGTCTTGAAGCCGAACGGCTCGGCCATCTCCACGCCCGCCACGAAGTTGGGGATCACGTTGCGCGCGCCGAAGATCTCCGCGGAGTCGAGGATGCGGCGGTGCCACTCGTCCCGGCCGACGTACCGCTCCTTGCCGGGGCAGTACATCTTGAACAGGTACTCGTCCCACACCTCGTAGTTGGGGTGGTAGATCTGCACGCCGTAGTCCTTGAAGCGCTGCACGTCGTCCTTGGGCAGCGCCTGGGCGACGACCTTGCCGATCCAGCGGCCGGGGAAGCGCTCCTCGATGGCCTTGGCGTAGTGGCCGTAGAAGTCGGCCTCGTCGCGGCCGGAGACGGTCTTGGTGATGGCGCCGCCGGTGAGGGTGTAGGCGGTGGACGCCTTCGCCGTGTCGTACTTGTCGATGATCTCCAGCGCCTCGAGGACCTCCTCGACGTCCTTGACGCCGGTGTAGGGCCGGCCGGCCGCCTTGTGCTGGCGCCAGTTGTGGTTGATGTCGCAGTACTGGCACTCCTCCTTGGCGCCGAAGTACTGGCAGACCCGGAAGACCGTCAGGTAGATCAGGTAGCCCCACTGGATGGTGGGGGCGACCTCCATCACGGACTTCCCGTTGGACAGCTTGTGCTTGTAGTACTCCGGCATCGGCGGCACGCCGACGTCGGAGATCCGCTTGCCGTCCAGGTAGAGGCCGAGCATGCCGTGCTCGTCGGCGGCGACCCGGTACGGGGACGACGGGTTCACCCGGACGGACACGACCGTGCGGCGCAGGTCGTACGGTCCTCCGGTGAGGATGATCTCCTCCGGCGGGCGGCGCAGCGCGGCCTCGCCCAGCTCCGGCAGGGTGCCGTGGTCGAAGGAGAAGATGAAGTACGACTTCGGTTTGACCTCGCCGCCCTCGTTGTCGCTGAGCGCTGAGGGGTCGAAGGCCACGCCGCCGCGCAGCAGGTCCTCCTTGAAGACGGCCTCGCGCGGAACGTGCGGGAACCGCTCCATCAGATCCTCGACCAGCGCGGTACGGCTGCCCATCGCGTGTTCTCCTCCCGGTGCCGACGTACGACTCCTCACGGTATGCCCCCGGCCGGGCATCCGGGGCGGCGGGTCCCCCCACATGGCGCCGGTCACTCCCGAGGTAGGTTCCGAGGTGGCCCATGTCACGGGCCCTCAGGCGGGAAGGACGAGGGATGACCGAGAGCGTGACCAACTGGGCGGGCAACATCACGTACGCCGCCAAGGAGCTGCACCGGCCGCACACGACGGACGCGCTGCGCGCCCTGGTCGCCGACGCCTCGCGGGTACGGGTGCTGGGCAGCGGCCACTCCTTCAACGACATCGCCGACGCGGGCGAGGACGGCGTCCTGCTGTCCCTGGCCGCGCTGCCCCCGGTGATCGAGGTGGACGCTCAGGCGCGCACGGTACGGGTCGGCGGCGGGGTGCGGTACGCGGAGCTGGCCCGCGAGGTGCACCGGCACGGGCTGGCGCTGGCGAACATGGCGTCGCTCCCCCACATCTCGGTCGCCGGGTCGGTCGCCACCGGCACGCACGGCTCGGGCGTCGGCAACGGCCCGCTCGCCTCGTCGGTGCGCGCGGTGGAGCTGGTCACGGCGGACGGCTCCGCGCTCACCCTGGAGCGCGGCGACGAGCGGTTCGGCGGCGCGGTCACCGCGCTGGGCGCGCTCGGCGTGGTCACGGCGCTCACCCTGCACCTGGAGCCGGCGTACGAGGTGGAGCAGCGGGTGTACACCGAGCTGCCGCTCGACGTGCTGGACGCGGACACGTTCGAGGCGGTGATGTCGGCCGCGTACAGCGTCAGCCTGTTCACCGACTGGCGGGAGCCGGGCTTCCGGCAGGTGTGGGTGAAGCACCGCACCGACCGGCCGCGCGCCGGCTTCCCGTGGGCGGCGCCCGCGACGGAGAAGATGCATCCGGTGCCGGGCATGCCCGGCGTGAACTGCACCGAGCAGTTCGGGGCGCCGGGCCCCTGGCACGAGCGGCTGCCGCACTTCCGGGCGGAGTTCACCCCGAGCAGCGGCGCGGAGCTCCAGTCGGAGTACCTGCTGCCCCGGGGCACCGCCGTGGACGCGCTGCACGCGCTGGACGGCATCCGGGACACGATCGCGCCCGTGCTCCAGACCTGCGAGGTGCGCACGGTCGCCGCCGACGAGCAGTGGATGAGCCCGTCCTACGGCCGTGACACGGTGGCCCTGCACTTCACCTGGATCGAGGACACGCCGACGGTGCTGCCGGTGGTGGGGCGCCTGGAGGAGGCCCTCGCCCCGTTCTCGCCGCGCCCCCACTGGGGCAAGGTCTTCACCATCCCGCCGGCGGAACTGCACGCCCGCTACCCGCGCCTGCACGACTTCCGCGCGCTGGTGCGTGAGCTGGACCCGGAGGGCGTGTTCGGGAACGCGTTCGTGCGGGGGGTGCTGGGCGGCTGACGGGGCGAGGGGAGCGTGGGGCCGGGGAGGCTCCCACGCTCACCCCGTCACTCCGGCAGCACCCACACGGGGTTCGAGTAGAACCACAGGTCGCGCCACGGGTCGGCGTCGCCGTAGACGTCCTGGGCGGGGCCCGCCGGGTCGACCTTCGCGCCCATGACGCCGACGGCGGACCGGTTGCCGTCCGTGCCGCGCAGGCGGACGTACAGCGGGCGGTCGACCGGGCCGAGGTCGTAGGTGAACCGGACGGTGCCCTCGGACGCCGCGACGTCGTACGACCGGACGACGGCCGCCGCCGGCGCGGTGAACGTGTCCTTGTCGGCGGCCGGACCGGTGACGTCGCCCTGGATGACGTCCACGCGGGCCAGCCGGGGCGTGAATCCGGCCCAGTTGGCGTCGGCGGCGAGTGCCACGTCGGCGGTCAGCGTGACCCTCGTGCCCTTGCGGACGTGCAGGGCGCCGCCGAGGGTGGTCCAGCGGCCGCCGCCGGAGACGCGGACGTCGAGGCCGTCGACGAGCTGCCCGTGGTCGACCCAGACGCGGCCGGCGCGGATGCCGTCCATGACGGCGGCGTAGGAGAAGCTCTTGGCGCCGACGTGGGTGCGGCTGTACTGGCCGGGCCAGTAGTCGACCGCCTTGGTGTCGATCTTCCCGGCGTACACGGGGTCGCCGTGCCGGCCGTTGGCCGGGAAGTCGCCGGCGCCGCGGACGGTGGTGTCGCCGTACACGTGGTGGGAGTCGGAGTTGGCGGTGATCCACCAGGGGCGGCCCTCGGCGAGGAGGCTGTCCCACAGGCCGCCGACGGTGGCGGTCATCCAGTCGAAGCCGCCCCAGGTGCGGTAGCTGTCCAGGGGGTAGCCGGGGAACGAGTTCGCGGTGGGGCTGCCGTCGTAGTAGCCGCGGGCGCGGGCCGGGCCGAGCGGGGCGGGCAGTCCGGCGGCCTGGTGGCCGGGCGCGCCCTCGAAGCCGACGGCGATCCGCCGGTCCGCTCCGGTGGCGTCGCGCCAGGCACGGATCTCGTGCGGGGAGTCGATGCCCTTGCGGGAGGGATGGTGGGCGAGCATCAGCGCGTCGTCCACCGTGCGGCGGCGCACCTGCTCGGCGAGGAACTGGATCCCGGCCACGGCGAGGGCCTCGTTGGCGGGGCTGGAGTCGCCCGCGCCCTTCACGATGCCGTCGTAGTCGGTCTCGAACTGCTTGAGCACGGCGACCTCGTTGCGTCCGGGGTGGACGAACACGGTGCCGTGGTCGGCGGCCGGGATGTTCCACTCCAGGCCCTGGAAGACGAGGGTGTCCCGGTACGCGGCGCGCGCCTGTCTGATGTCCGGGTTGACGTTCTCGACGCCGATCCTGGCGTGGATCGCGCTGCCGTGGTCGGTGATCACCATCCAGTCCAGGCCGTGCCGGGCGCCCTGGCGGACCTGGTCGACGACGCGGTACTTGCCGTCGCTGCTGTAGTGGGTGTGGATGTGGTGGTCGCCGGCGAGCCAGAGGTACCCGTGGCGCGGGGCCGCGGCGTCGGCTCTTCGGGCGTCCGCGGGCGGTGAGGCCGCGGCCGGGTTGCCCGGCAGCACGGTGCCCGCGGCCAGGCCCGCGCCCAGCAGGCCGGCCCGGCGTAACAGGGCGCGGCGGGACGCCTGTTCGGGCGACAGCGCCTCGTCGGGCACAGAGGTGTCGAAGGCGGGGGGCAGGGGCGCCGACGCGCCGGGCCCGTGGTCGTGGTGGTGATGGTCGTGCGGTCCGTGCCCGTGCCCCATGACTGCCTCCTCGTCTCGAACGCACCGCGGTGGAGCATCCGGGCGGCGCGTGAACCACGGTCGTCCATGGAGTGACCGGCGCGTGCCACCGACACGACGGCTGCGGGCCGTCCGGGGGCCGGTCGCGCGGGTCCCCGCGCCCTCCAGGAGGGCGCGGGGACCACGCCAGCAACCACTACCCACCGGCGGGCGACCCGCAACCCCGCCCGCGTCGGCTACATTCACCTGTCCAAAACCCGCCCGCCGACTGCCGGAGGCACACATCCCCCGCGCCGGACTCACCGCCGACCGCCTCGTCGCGGCCGCCGCCGACCTCGCCGACGAGGCCGGCTACGAGAACGTCACCCTGTCCGCGCTGGCCCGGCGTTTCAACGTCAAGGACGCGAGCCTGTACACGCATGTGCGCGGGCTGCGGGACCTGCGCACCCGGATGGCGCTGCTGGCGGGCGGCGAGATGACCGACCGGATCGCGGAGGCCGTCGAGGGCCGCACCGGCAAGGACGCCCTGGCCGCCTTCGCCGGCGCCTACCGGGGCTACGCCCTCGCCCACCCGGGCCGGTACGCCGCCACCCAGATCCGCCTGGACGAGGCCACGGCGACGGACTCCCCCGAGATGCGCCGCACCGCCGAGGTCGTCTACGGGCTGCTGCGCGCGTACGGCCTGGAGGAGCCCGATCTCACCGACGCCGTACGGCTGTTGCGCAGCTCCTTCCACGGTTACTGCGCCCTGGAGTCCGCCGGGGCGTTCGGCGCGCCGCGCGATCTGGAGGCGTCCTGGGACCGGATGATCGACGCGCTGCACCTGACGCTGCTGAACTGGCCCCGGAGAACGGCAGGTTGACCGACCGGTGCCTCAGCCGGCGAGCTCCTGCACCTCCCCGTACGACGGCACCGTGCCCTCCCCCGCCTCCCGCCCCTCCCGTACGGCGACCACCGCGTCCAGCGCCGCCCCGAGCGCCCGGCGGTACAGCAGCGAGCCGAGGCTGACGCGCCGTACGCCGACGTCGGCGAGCCGGTCGAGGGACGGGCCGCCCGGCGCGTACAGGACGTTGAGGGGGCACCCCTCCAGCGCGCGTACCAGACCGGCGATCGTGCCGAGGTCGGTCAGCCCCGGGACGAACACGCCGTCCGCCCCGGCGTCCCGGTACGCCAGCACCCGCTCCCTCGTCCCCTCGCCGTCCCCGAGCCAGTACGTGTCCGTCCGGGCGTTGACGAAGAGACCGGGCGCGGCGGCGCGCACCGCGCGGATCTTCGCCACGTGCCGGTCGACCGGCCCCAGCCCGTCCTCCAGGTTGATCCCGGCCGCGCCCCGCACCCGCAACTCCGCCGCGAAGGCGCCCACTTCACCGGGATCGTCGCTGAAACCGTCCTCCGCGTCGACGGAGAGCAGACACGGCAGCGCGCCGAGCGTGCGGGCCAGGCGCAGGGTCTCCTCGCGGGTGGCCCGGGTCCCGTCGGGCAGCCCGGCCGCCGCCGCGACGCCCAGGCTGGTCGTGCCGACGGCGGGGAAACCGTGGGCATGGAGGAGGGCCGCGGAGGCGTGGTCCCAGGCGTTGGGCAGCAGCAGCGGCCGGTCCTGGTGGTGGAGCGCGGCGAAGGTCTCCGCCGGGCGGGCGGCGTGGTCGTCGGTCATACGGGCCACGCTAGGGGCGGGACGCTTCGGCGGTCGCCGAAGCGTCGGCGCGGGGCGCGCTCACTCCGACCTGAACGTGTGCATCTCGTCCCCCTCCGGCTGCACCACCCCGTACGAGCTCTCCGGGACCTCGTTCCAGGCTCCGGTCAGGTCACCGAGGGGCTCGGAGACGATGAGGCGGGCGTCGTCCGCGATGTCGCGCAGGAACGCCACGTCCGGGTGGAGGGACTTCAGCGTCTCGACCCGGGTGTTGTAGAAGAGGGACCGCGACTTCCGCCGGGTGGAGTAGCGGAAGGACCACAGCCGTACGCCGTCGGTGACCGCGACCGTCATCTGCATGGGGTGCTCGATGCCGTGCGCGCGGCCGGTGCGCTCGACCAGGCCGGTCATGCGGGCGACGGCGCCGCGCGGGTCGTCCTCCAGACCGAAGGTGAGCGCCAGGTAGAACATCATCTCGGAGTCCGTTGACCCCTCGACGTACGGGAAGAGGTCCGGGCGGACGGCGAGGGCGAGGTCGCGCCGCAGCAGGGGGAAGCCTTCGATGGCCCCGTTGTGCATCCACATCCAGCGGCCGTACCGGAAGGGGTGGGAGTTGGTCTGCTGCACCGCCGTGCCGGTGGAGGCGCGGATGTGGGCGAAGAACAGCGGCGAGACGACGTGGCCGGCGATCTCCCGCAGATTGCGGTCGCTCCAGGCCGGGCCGATGTCCCTGACCACGGCGGGGCTGTCCTTGTCCGGCACGTACCAGCCGATGCCGAACCCGTCGCCGTTGGTGGTCTCGACGCCCATCCGGGCGTGCAGGCTCTGGTCGATCAGGGAGTGGACCGGCCGGTAGAGCAGGTTCTCGAGCAGAATCGGTGTGCCCGAATAAGCGAGCCAACGGCACATGTCCGCCGCCTTCCGGTCGGGACGGAACCCGCGGACGCCCCGGCGGGCGTGAGCCGTGAGGCCCTCGCCCGCCCGGGACACCGCACGCCCCACCGGGTACCCGTCCCGCCGCACGGGACGCGTCCCGCCTCAGGTGCGGGAGCGGCCGCCCACGCACAGCGCCCAGATGACGAACCCGGAGAAGGCGATCATCACCACGGACCAGACCGGGTAGTACGGCAGGGACAGGAAGTTCGCGATGACGACCAGCCCCGCGATCACCACGCCGGAGACGCGGGCCCACAGGGCTCCCCGGCCCAGGCCCATGCCGACGAGCACCGCGAGCGCGCCGAGCACGAGGTGGGTCCAGCCCCAGGCCGTCAGGTCGAACTTGAAGACGTAGTTCTGTGTCGTCACGAAGACGTCGTCCTCGGCGATGCCCATGATCCCGCGGAAGATGTCCAGCACCCCCACGAGCATCAGGGTGACGGCGGCGAAGACGGTCAGGCCGCCCGCCCACTCGCGCTTCGCCGACGGCGCGTGCGCGCCGTGTGTCGGATGTGTGGCTGTCATCGCTGTGCCTCGGTTCCGTGTCGTGTGCGGTTCCGTGTCGTGTGCGGTTCCGTGTCGTGTGCGGTTCCGTGTCGTGTGCGTCAGTGGGGCCCGTGGCCGCTCAGGACCAGTTCCTTGGCCCTGCGGAACTCGTCGTCCGAGATGTCCCCGCGCGCCTTGATCTCGGAGAGCCGGGCCAGTTCGTCCACGCTGCTGGCCGGCTCCCCCGTGCCCTTCGCCGTCTCCCTGATGTAGCTGTCGAGCGCCTCCTGCTGGGCGCGGGCCTGGGCCAGCTCACGGCGGCCCATGTTCCTGCCGCGGGCGATCACGTAGACGAAGACGCCCAGGAAGGGCAGGACGATCGTGAAGACCAGCCAGCCCGTCTTGCCCCAGCCGCTGAGGGAGTCGTCGCGGACGATGTCGCCGATGACCCGGAAGAGCAGGATGAACCACATGATCCACAGGAAGAACACCAGCATGGTCAGCAGGGCGCTGAGCAGCGGGTAGTCGTACGCGAGATACGTCATGCCGGTCATCTCCTCCTCGCTCGCGGGCCCTGTCCGCCCGCCCGCGGCACGCCGTCACGCCGTGCCGACCTCAGCGTGTTCCGTACGGCGTGCCGGTCGCCTCACCCGGCGCGGGTGATCCGGCGGGCGGGGCGCACGGGGTGGGATGGACGCCGTGGAGTCGCGATCCGCGCGCGACGGGAGGACGGCGATGGCGGTACCGGACGTGTTCGACGCGCGGGCGGACTTGCCCTCCCCGGCCGCGCGGGCCTCGTACGGCAAGCGGGCGCGGGGGCGCGCGCCCCGCTCGTCGCACGGCGCGTTCACGCCGGCGCGGGGCCGGCCGGACCCCGTGGACGTGCTGGAACGGCAGTCCGCGACCCGGCTGCCCGAGCTGGTGCCGGTCCGCTACGGGCGGATGCTGGAGTCGCCGTTCCGCTTCTACCGGGGCGCCGCCGCGATCATGGCGGCGGACCTCGCGCCGCTCCCGGACACCGGGCTGACCGTGCAGCTGTGCGGGGACGCGCATCTGCTGAACTTCCGGCTGCTGGCCTCCCCCGAACGGCACCTCGTCTTCGACATCAACGACTTCGACGAGACCCATACCGGCCCCTTCGAATGGGACGTCAAGCGGCTCGCCGCCAGCTTCGCCATCGCCGGGCGGGCGAACGGCTTCACCGTGGCGGAGCAGAGTGACGCGGTACGGGCCTGCGTCGCCGCGTACCGGCTGCGCATGCGGGAGTTCGCCGGGATGCGCGCGCTGGACATCTGGTACGCGCAGGACGACGCCGACCGGCTGCGTGAGCTGGCGGCCTCCTCCCTGACCGCGGAGGGCCGGCGGCGTACGGCCGAGGCGGCCCGCAAGGCGCGCGGCCGCACCCACCTCCAGGCGTACGCGAAGCTCACCCGGGCCACGCCGGAGGGGCGGCTCATCGCGGCGGACCCGCCGCTGATCACCCCGCTGCGGGACCTGCTGGACGGCGCATCCGCGGAGGAGAAGGGCTTGCGCGCGGTGCTGGACGGTTACGCGCGGTCGCTGGCGTCGGACCGCCGGCATCTGCTGAGCCGCTACCGGCTGGTGGACGTGGCCCGGAAGGTGGTGGGCGTCGGCAGCGTCGGCACCCGGTGCTGGATCGTGCTGCTGCTCGGCCGGGACGACGACGATCCGCTGCTGCTGCAGGCCAAGGAGGCGCAGGAGTCGGTGCTCGCCCCGTACACGGACGGCGAGGAGCCCGACAACCAGGGCCGGCGGGTGGTGGAGGGGCAGCGGCTGATCCAGACGACCAGCGACATCCTGCTCGGCTGGACCCACGCCACGGGCCTCGACGGCCGGCCCCGCGACTTCTACGTACGGCAGCTGCGCGACTGGAAGGGCATCGCCCGGCCCGAGACGATGGATCCCGCCCTGCTGCGGCAGTTCGCCCGCCTGTGCGGGGCCAGCCTGGCGCGGGCCCACGCCCGGTCCGGCGACCCGGTCGCCGTCGCCGCCTACCTGGGACGCGGCGACCGCTTCGACCGGGCGCTCGCGGCGTTCGCGCAGGACTACGCCGACCGCAACGAACGCGATGTCGCGGCGCTGGGCGAGGCGGTGCGGGCCGGTCGGGTGCGCGCGGAGGGACATCCCTAGGCGTCTTGGGCGTCCCGGCGGAGGCTCACTGCGGCACCTGGCGCAGCTCCAGGATCCGCAGGCCGAGGGACTGGCAGCGGGCGAGCAGCCCGTAGAGGTGCGCCTCGTCGACCACCTGTCCGAACAGCAGGGTCTGCCCGGACATCGTCACGTGGTCCAGCTCGGGGAACATGCGGATCAGCGGTTCCGAGAGCTGCCCCTCGACGCGGATCTCGTAGCGCATGAGCCGCTCCCCGGGTGGTGCCTGAACCGGACGAACCACGCCCGCACCCTTCCGATGGTCCGGCCCGCGGGGGTTTCGCGGCTCACCCCGGGCAGGTGAGGAGCCGCTCGGGGTGCGACGGGGTCAGTGCTTCAGCCACAGCTTGCTCGCCAGGATGACCAGCCCCAGGGCGAGGTTGACCAGCGCCGACAGCACCAGCAGCCGCCCCGGCGCGCCCGCCTGCCGGGCCGCGGCCACGGACCAGCCCACCTGCCCCGCCACGGCGACGGACAGCGCGAACCACTGCCCGCCCTGCACATCGAGCCCCAGTACGGGCCCGACCCCCACGGCGACCGCCGGCGGCACCGCGGCCTTGACGATCGTCCACTCCTCCCGGCACACCCGCCCGACGACGGCCCGGTCCGGCGGATGCCGCGCCAGCCGCGCCCCGAACAGCTGGGCGTGCACATGGGCGATCCAGAACACCACGCCGGTGAGCAGGAGAAGGAGCATCAGCTCCAGCCGGGGGAAATCCCCGAGCGTGCCGGCCCCGACGATGACGGAGGCGGCGAGCATGGATCCGTAGACACCGCCGGTGTAGTCGGCGTGGGTACGGCGGGGGGCGGACGGCTCGTCCGCCTCTGTCGCGGGGTTGCGCACGGCGGCCGGCACGGGCGCGCCGCCCGCCGTCGCCGCCGGATTCCGCATGGCGCTTGCCGCCGGCTCCTCATCCGCCGCACGTGCGGGGCTTGGCGCGGACGCGCCCTCCACAGCCCCCGTAGGGTCCCCCGCGGCGCGCGGGCCGGGCGCCTCGTCCGGCGCCACCGGGTCCCCGGCGGCAGGCGTCCCGGCGGCTGCCGCGTCCGCCGGGCTGCCTACCGAGGGCGATGTGGGCGCCCGGTCCGTCGGCCCCGCGGGGCTCCGTGCGGGGCTCGGCGCGCCCGCGCCGTCCGCCGGGTTCCCCCCTGCGGGCGGCGAGGACGCCTCAGCCGCCCGGTCCCTCGCGCCGGGCGGCGCAGACGCCCCGCCCGCCGCCGAGCGCGGATTCCGCGTCGTACCCGGCGCGGGTGTCCCGCCCGCCCGCCCCGTCCGGTTCCGCCCGGGGCGGCCCCGGGCCCACGGGGCCCGGCGGGACGTCAGCAGATGGCGCCTGCTCACAGCAGGCCCAGTTCCCGGGCCCGCCGGACCGCCTCGCTGCGGCGGCCCACCGCCAGTTTCCGGTAGGCGTTCTTCAGGTGCGTCTTCACCGTGTTCACCGAGACGTACAGGTCCGCGGCGATCTCCTCCGTGGACATCGCCAGGGCGAGCCTCCGCAGTACGTCCCGTTCGCGGCCGCTCAGGTCCCCGACGGGCGGGGGTGGTCCACCGGGCGGGCGCGGCGGGGTGGGGCGGTGGTGGCGGGGGGTGGGGGTCAGGTAGGGGCGGATCCAGGAGCCCGCCTCGGCGAGGGGGCGGCCCAGGCCCTCCCGGTGTGCTTCCGTCACCGCGCGGGTGACGAGGCGGCGTGCCGCGGTGGCGTCCCCGGCGCGGTCGGCCGCCCGGGCCCGTACCAGCGCGGCCCGTACGGTCACCGCAGGCCCCGCGTGCTCGTCGACGCCCGCCCGGTCGAGGAGCCGTACGGCCGCCTCGGGCCGGCCGGCGGCCAGCAGCACCCGTGCCGCGCCCACCGCGCAGGCCGGCTGGTCGGCGGGCACCTCGGGCAGCAGCGCGGCGGCGTCCTGCGGGCGGCCCTCGGCGAGGTCGGCGGCCGCCGCGACCAGGGCCGTCTCGCCCCTGGCCCACGGCGAGACGGCGTCGGCCGGCACCCCGGGCTCGACCGCCTTCCACGCCGCGCGGGGCTCGCCGCGCGCCAGGTGCAGGCGTGCGGCGACGAGGGCGCGCCCGGCTGCGAGGACGGGGTCCCGCAGCGCGGGGTGCGACTCGCCCGCCGTGTCGAGCAGCGCCCGCGCCTGCCCCAGTTCCTCGCGTTCCACGGCCACGGCGGCGAGGACGAGGCGTTCCACTCCGGAGGAGGCGGGCCGGGCGATCCCGGACCGTTCCGTCTCGGCGAGGGCCTCGCCTGCCGTGCGTTCGGCGCGGTCCGGCCAGCCGTGCAGGACGTCGAGGAGGGCGAGCCGCGCCAGCGCGTCCTCACGGGGCAGGGCGGTGACCGGCGCACCGGGCCCGGTCGCCGCCGCCCGTGTCAGGGCCGCGCGCGCCCCCGTGAAGTCCCCGGCCCACAGCCGGGCGGACCCCAGGTGGTCCAGGAGCAGGGCGAAGAACTCCGGGTGCCGGTCGAGCAGTTCGGCGGGGAGGAGGTCACGCAGCGCCTCGGCCTCGCGTACGGCGTCCTCCGCACGGCCGGGCGCGCCGGACAGCCGGGCGACGAGGGCGTCGAGGAGGGCGCAGCCCATCCGGAGAGCGGCCGTGTCCGCCTCGCCCGCGGTGGCGTCGTACCGCTCCGTCCGCTGCCGTGCCCGCCGCAGCCGGGCGGCGCCCGCGGCGAGGTCGCCGCGGGAGAGCCGGGCGGCGGCGCGTACGAGTTCCGGCGCGGGTCCGTCGCCGCCCCGCGGCCCCATGCGGGAGAACAGCGCGGCGAGGATGTCGGCGCGGGGCCCGGTGAAGAACTGGCCGAGGGCGAGGTCGTCGACGAGGGCGGAGGCGGTGAACTCCCAGTCGTCGGCGGCGGCGCCGTGCCCGAGCGCCGCCGGGAGGGCCCCGGCCCCACGGAGGCAGACGGCGGCCCGCCGGTGCAGCTCCGGTTCCAGTCCCGGCCGGCGCATCCGCAGGTGGGCGCGGAGGATCTCCGCGAACAGGGGGTGCAGCCGGTACACGCCGTGGCCGACGTGCTGGACGAAGGCGTTGCCGCGGTGCAGCCGGGCCAGTACGGCCTCGGCGTCCGCGCGTCCGGTGACCGCGTTGGCCAGCCGCGGGCCGAACCGGTCGAGGACGCTGACCCGCAGCAGCAGCTCCTGCGTCCCGGCGTCCTGCCGTCTGAGCACCTCGGCCAGCAGGAAGTCGGCGACGGCGCTGCGGTCGGCCTCGAACTCCTTCAGGCAGAGTTCCGGGTCCGGCGCCTCCTCCGCCGCGAGCGCGCACAGCCGCAGTCCGGCGGCCCACCCCCGGGTCCGCTCGACGATCCCGCGCACGGCGGCCGGGGACAGCCGCAGGCTGTGCGCCTCCATCAGCAGGGCCGCCTCGCCGGGCGTGAAGGCGAGCTCCGCGTCGCGGATCTCGGTCAGCTCCCCCGCGGCGCGGTAGCGGTGCAGGGGCAGCAGCGGCTCGGTGCGGGTGACGAGGACCAGCCGCAGGCCGGGCGCGGAGTGGCGCAGCAGGAAGTCGAGCTGGGCGGCGATCTCCGGGGCGGTGACCCGGTCGAACTCGTCAAGGACCAGGATCACCGGCCGGTCCCGCCCGCTGAGCAGGGCGGCGAGCCGGGCGGGCAGGGCGTCGCCCACCCGGTTCGCGTCGGCGGGGGCGGCGATGTCACCGGGCAGCGGCACTCCCGAGGTGCGCAGCGCCTGGAGGAGGTACGCCCAGAACATCCCGGCGCCCTGCCCGTCGGTGTCGGTGGTGAGCCAGGCCACGGGCAGCTCGGGGTGCCCGGCCACCCAGTCCGCGACGAGCAGCGTCTTCCCCGCGCCGGCGCAGCCGTTCACCATGGTCAGGGGGGTGCGCAGGGCGCCGTCGAGGTGCCCGGCCAGCCGCTCCCTGCGCAGGAACGTGTCCGGCTGCGCGGGAACGGCGAAGCGGGTGCGGAGGAACGGGTCGCCGTGCGGGTCGTACGGCCCGCTCCGCGGGTCGTGGTGGTCGCCGGCCGGGCGGTCGTCGCCCTGGTGTGCGGTTGTCACGGCACTCACCGCCCCTGTCGGGCCGCGCTTGCTTCCAGCATCCCAGCAGCCGGGCCGGGGGGCGCGCCGGGGCCGGGCCTCGGTTAGCGTCACGGTATGAGCACCACGGAGCCCCTCGCCGCGGCCCTGGCGGACGGCCCGGTCGTCCTGGACGGCGGCATGTCCAACCAGCTCGCGGCGGCCGGTCACGACCTGAGCGACGCGCTGTGGTCGGCGCGGCTCCTCGCGGACGGGCCGGAGGCGATCACGGCGGCGCACCTCGCGTACTTCGAGGCGGGCGCTGACGTGGCGATCACGGCGAGCTACCAGGCGACGTTCGAGGGGTTCGCGCGGCGCGGCATCGGCCGGAAGCGGGCGGCGGAGCTGCTGGCGCTGAGCGTGGAGTGCGCCCGTACGGCGGCCGGGCGCGCCCCGGACGCGCGGCGCCCGCGCTGGGTGGCGGCCTCCGTCGGCCCGTACGGCGCGATGCTCGCGGACGGCTCCGAGTACCGGGGCCGCTACGGGCTGACCGTGGCGGAGCTGGAGCGGTTCCACCGTCCGAGGCTGGAGGCGCTGACGTCCGCCGCCCCGGACGTCCTCGCGCTGGAGACGATCCCCGACACGGACGAGGCCGAGGCGCTGCTGCGCGCGGTGCGCGGGCTGGGGGTGCCCGCCTGGCTGTCGTACTCGGCGGCCGGCGGCCGTACGCGGGCGGGGCAGCCGCTGGAGGACGCGTTCGCCCTGGCCGCGCGGGCGGACGAGGTGATCGCGGTCGGCGTCAACTGCTGCACTCCGGAGGACGCGGACCACGCGGTCGCGGTCGCCGCGCGGGTGACGGGCAAGCCGGTCGTGGTGTACCCGAACAGCGGCGAACAGTGGGACGCGCGGGCCCGCGCCTGGACCGGCGAGCCCACGTTCTCGGCGTCCCGGGTGACCGGCTGGCGGGACGCGGGGGCGCGGCTGATCGGGGGGTGCTGCCGGGTGGGTCCGCAGGCGATCGCGTCGGTCGCGCGGACGCTGCGCGGGTCGTAGGGCGTCCGCCGGTCCCTTGCCCCGGAGCGGCACCGTGGTACGGTGCCATGAGTGCCGTGCAGCGCCCCGTCGGGCGCCGGGCCGATCTCGACCGCCGAAACCTTCTTCGCTTCGGCGTCTCTCAGCCGTCACGTCGGCTCTTCGCATCGCCCGCGTACGGCTTTCCCACGCGGTCGCACGGCGACCGCAGTGAGGTTCCCACCGCTGTGAGGCGCGAACACGCCCTCCCCGAAGACCGCGGTTCCCCCTTCTCGCTCTTCTTCTTTTCTTCTTTCCGTCCTTCGAAAGGACCGTCCACATGACCACAGCACTCGACCGTCCCGCCCGTCAGACCTCGGGCAGGATGACGGCAGACCGCCCGGCCTCGGGCCGTTCGGCCTCGGACCCCCAGCAGCCGCGGAACGTCACCGTCACCGGTGTCCTCGACGTCGACGCGACCGGGAAGGGGTACCTGCGCGGCGCCGGCCTCGTGGCCGGGTCGTCCGACCCCGTCGTCTCCGCCGCCCTGGTGCGCCGGCACGGCCTGCGCAAGGGCGACCTGGTGGAAGGCGCCCTCGGCGACCGCCGGGCGCTCACCGACATCGCCCGCGTCGACGGCCGTACGCCCGCCTCGCTCGCGAACCGTCCCCACTTCCGCGACCTGACCCCGGTCCACCCTCACCGCCGGCTGCGCCTCGAACACCGGGCGTCCGGACTCGCGGGCCGGGTCGTCGACCTGCTGGCGCCGGTGGGCAAGGGGCAGCGCGGACTGCTCGTGGCGCCGCCCAAGACCGGCAAGACGGTGCTCATCCAACAGCTCGCGGCGGCCGTCGCGGGGAACCACCCCGAGTGCCGGCTGATGGTGGTGCTGCTCGACGAGCGCCCCGAAGAGGTCACCGACATGCGGCGCTCGGTGCGGGGCGAGGTGTACTCGTCGACGTTCGACCGTCCCGCCAAGCAGCACATCGCGCTCGCCGAGCTGGTCGTGGAGCGGGCCAAGCGGCTCGCGGAGGCCGGTGAGGACGTGGTGGTCCTGCTGGACTCGCTGACGCGGCTGTGCAGGGCGTACAACAACGCGGCGGGCCCCGGCGGCCGCACCCTCAGCGGTGGGGTGGACGCCGGTGCGCTGACCGGCCCGAAGCGGTTCTTCGGCGCCGCCCGCGAGACGGAGGAGGGCGGTTCGCTGACGATCCTCGCCTCCGCGCTGGTGGACACGGGGTCGCGCGCGGACGAGTTCTTCTTCGAGGAGCTCAAGGGCACCGGCAACATGGAGCTGCGCCTGCACCGCGAGTCGGCGTCCCGTCGCCTGTTCCCGGCGGTGGACATCACCACCTCGGGCACCCGCCGCGAGGAACTCCTCCTCACCCCGGAGGAACTGACGGCCACGCAGGGCCTGCGCCGCGCCCTGACCTCCCGCGACTCGGCGACCGACCTGGAGACGCTGCTGACGCGACTGCGGGAGACCCCGGACAACGCGACGTTCCTGCGCCAGGTCCGCCCGACGCTGCGGAACGGCTGACGCCCGCCCGCGAGTTACAGCTTCTCCCCCCGTTCCGGCTCGTCCGGCGGGTGCACCCCGCCGCCGTCCTTGATGTCGTCCTCGCAGGTCCGTCGGTCGTGCGTCGACTGGTCGTCGGGGATCAGCAGGACCTCGGCGACCTGTTCGGGATGGTCGACCGTGAGGTACTCGTCACCGGTGTACGTGCCCACTCGGCCGAAGTCCGTCATCGAGTGGACCGTCTGACAGCCCAGCACCACGCGTTCCTCGTCGACCGCGCAGGCGTCGACCGCCGGGTCGCTTCCCAGCGTGTCGCCTTCGAAGCGGAAGTCGAAGTGGATCTGGTCACCTTCCTGCGGCACCTGCGGATGCGGTTCCCTGCGCCAGCCGGTCACCTCGGCGGTGACGCCGACGGGTCGCTCCTCGGTGTCCACGATGTCCACCCG
Organism: Streptomyces sp. P9-2; assembly: GCF_051903975.1. Taxonomy (NCBI): domain Bacteria; kingdom Bacillati; phylum Actinomycetota; class Actinomycetes; order Kitasatosporales; family Streptomycetaceae; genus Streptomyces; species Streptomyces sp. P9-2. The sequence goes on along the minus strand of NZ_CP192633.1, from coordinate 5,434,725 downwards.
CACACCCGCCTCACCACGCTCCGCGGTCGTGTCGGTGCAGCTCCACAGGAGTCCGCAGCCGGACAGGCTGAGCATCGCCAGCATCGAACCGGCTCCGGCGACCATCCGTGCGACGACCACTCGGGTGACCTCCCGTCAGGTGGAACGGGGAGTCTACGCCGAACGGACGTGCGATGTACCTGCGGCGGCCCTCGAACCGCTGCCGCCGGTCGACGCGCTCAGCTACGCCTGAGCGCCCCCTCCATCAGGCACCCGGCGTCAGAATCTCCAGCGTCCCCGTCTCCGTGTCGAAGCTCCTCAAGGTCGTGAGGTGGGCCGACAGCGGGGGTGCGGGGAGCAGTTCCGGGATGCGGCGGCTGGTGAAGGCGCCGGCGCGGCGGGTGCGGCCGAGGGTGATGTGGGGGCTCCAGTCGCCCGGCGCGTGGAACGGGTTCAGCGTCTCGGGACGGTTGTCCGAGGTCACCGCGTCCCACACCTTCCGGTGCAGCTCGGCCAACGCGGCGTCCGGCGCCAGCGACCAGGCCAGGACGGACGTGGGCCGCTCGAAGCGGATCAGGCCGGCGAAACGCACCGGCAGGGGCAACACGTCCGCCACCTCGGCCAGTTCCCAGCGGATCGGGGCCGTCAGCTCCGGGCAGGCGGCCAGGGTGAGATGCGGGCTGTTGGTCGGTGAGCGGTGGCGTGCCTGACTCGGCAGCCCGGCGTCCGCGAGCCGCCGCCAGGCCTCCCGTACCGCCGCATCCGCCACCTCGTCCAACAACAGTTCCACCGTGCGCACCGCCAAAGCCTACGTGTGCCCCGGTGCGCCCCCCTTCACGTCGAACACCGCGTTGCGGGTGGGTCAACGTCCGCGTCGTCACGCCCGTCCGCACGTTCAATGGCGGGCATGGTGCGCACATCGACAACGTCCCTCGCCCTCACCGCCGTCGCCGCGGCCGTCCTCTGCCTCGCCTCCTGTTCCTCCGGGGGCGGGGGCGGTGGCGGCAAGAACCCCTCGGCGAGCGGGCGTGACGCCTCCGCGTCCACATCCGCGTCCGGCACGCCCACGCCCTCCCCCTCCCCCACCGGCCCCTGCGCCGACGGCACCTGCGAGGTCACCGTCGGCGTCGGGGACGTCCTCGAGGTTCCGGCGTCGTACGGGCTCGGGCCGATCGAGGTGACCGCGGTCGGCGGGGACGACGTCGAGATGGTCGCGCCGCTCCACGGGTCGGGCTACAGCATCGCCGGATGCTCCGGGGGCGGCAGCGTCACCTCGCAGGGCGGCGGAGGCGTGCGGCTCCGCTGCGGCACGGGGCCCGCGGCGACCCTCAACGACGTCATGCGCCTCACCGTCGTCGAGGTCAACGGCAAGACCGCCGTAATCCGCATCGCCCCGGCCTAGGTGTGCTGTCCGGACAGCACACCCAGGAGCGGCCGGCGCAGCGGCATACCGATGGCGCACCAATAGGGGAAATGCCCGCTTTGTCCATGCCATGCTGTGGTGTTGTTCGATCACGGGCGTGTCGGGAGGCCGGGTGTACCCCTCGGGTGGAGGGCTGGACGGGCGGAGCCGTCGCGGACGGCGTGCGGCTGCCGCCGGGGCGTCGCCGGGGTGGGCGCGTTGAGCGAGCAGGACGGCCGGGACGAGAGCGGGCGGGAAGGGCCCGGCCCCGCCCCGCAGCCTTCCCAGGTCGCCGACCTCAAGCTCCACCTCGACAGCGAGCTGGAACGGATCGGCACCCAGCTGCGGGCTCTGACCGACGCCAAGGACCGGCTGCAGGGGCTGCTCGACGCCGTCCTCGCCATCAGCGGCGAGCTGGACCTCTCCGCCGTGCTGCGGCGCATCGTCACCACCGCGATGGACCTGGTCGGCGCCCGCTACGGCGCACTGGGCGTGCTCCACGAGTCGGGCGAGTACCTGAAGGAGTTCATCACCGCGGGCCTCAGCGAGGAGGAGCGCGCCGTGCTGTCCGGGGTGCCCTTCCCGCACGGCCGCGGGGTGCTGGGGCTGCTGATCCATGATCCGGAGCCGCTGCGCGTCGAGAACATCCCCGCGCATCCCTCCTCCGCCGGGTTCCCGCCCGGCCATCCCCCGATGCGGACGCTCCTCGGCGTGGCCATCAGCGTCCGCGGGGAGATCTACGGCGACCTGTACCTCTCGGAGCGTGAGGACGGCCGGCCGTTCGACCGGGAGGACGAGGACGTCGTCGTCGCCCTGGCCGGCGCGGCCGGCATCGCCATCGAGAACGCCCGCCTGTTCGGGCAGGTGCGGGAGAGCGCCGAGCGTTTCCAGCGTCTGCTGCTGCCCGCCCTCCCCGACCTGAGCCCCTTCGAGGCGGCCACCGTGTACCGGCCGGCCAGCCGGCCCAGCCGGCTCGGCGGCGACTGGTACGACGCGATGGTGCTGCCCGACGACACGGTCGGCGTGGTCATCGGGGACGTCGGCGGCCACGACCTGGACGCGGCCGCCGCCATGGCCCGTATCCACAGCATGCTGCGCGCCCTCCTCTACGACCGCCGCACGCCGCCCAGCGAGGTCCTCGTGCAGCTGGACCGCACCCTGCAGGCCACCGCGGACGTCCCTGTCACCACGGTCTGCCTGGCCCGGATCGAGCCGTACGAGACCGGCTGGGGGCTGCGCTGGAGCACCGCCGGGCACTTCCCGCCGCTGCTGATCACCCCCGATCTGGAGACGGTGTACCTGGACGCCGAGCCGGGCCTGCCGCTCGGGGTGAGCACCGGCATGGAACGGCCCGACCACACGCACGAGCTGCCCGCCGGGTCGATCCTGCTCTTCTTCACCGACGGGCTGGTCGAGCACCACGCGCACTCGATCGACGAGGGCCTGACCGCCCTCGCCGGCCTCGCGGCCACCCACGCGGAACGGCCGCTGACGGAGTTCGTGCGGGTGCTGGCGGACCACCACCCGAGCGACGGCCAGGACGACATGGCGCTGCTCGCGCTGCGGATCCCGGCCAGTACGCGCTGCCCGGAGCCGGGGCCTCCGGGGGACCCGGCCGCCTGAGCGGCCACCCCTGAGTGCCCCTCCGAGGGACCCGGCCGCCCGAGCAGTACCGACGGGTCCCTCAGGTGCGGCGGAGCGCCCCGTTGCGGCGCAGGCGCCGGATGACCGAGCGGATTTCCGGCGGCTGCGGGGTACGCGCGGCCCGCTCGGCCTCGGGGGCGGTCCACAGGGCGAGTTCGCGGTCGCGGGGGCCGTGCACGACGTGCGGGGCGCCGTCGCCGTACACCTGGACCGGGTGGTGCGGACCCCACGGCTCCCAGCCCGGGTCGCCGTCGGTGACGAACCGTACCCACGCCCCGTGCATCGCGTCCGCCAGCTCCTGCGGGGCGCCCTCGCCGGCGAGCTTGCGGGCGTCGGGGCTGTCGCCGCTGTCGAAGACGAAGCCCAGCTCCAGGGCGTGGCAGGCGCCCATGCCGGGGCGGTGGGAGGGCCAGGCGAACTCGTAGACGTACGAGGGTTCCGTGCGGCCGTCGGACAGCCGGTGCAGGGGGTTGCGCAGGAGGTGGTCGGTGACCATCTGGCCGACGGTCTCGGCGGTGCCGGCGTCGGGGTGGAGGGCGCGGTAGCCGCGCGGGACCTCGCTGCCGCAGCGGCAGCGGGCCATCGCGCCGGCGAGGGCGACGGCGCCGAGGCGGTCGACGCGTTCGGTCAGTCCGCCGGGGACCAGCCAGAGCCGGTACTCGTCGCGGGTCCAGCCGGTCATCAGGGTGACGCCGGGCGCCGCGCCGTCGGTGAGGGCCTCCAGGGGGTCGCGCGGGACGAGGTCGCCGTCGACGACGACGCCGAAGGCGGGGCCGCCGAGTACCGGGCTGCCGAGCCGGCCGACGTCGGCCTGGACGCGCAGCAGTTGCTCGCGGTCGACGGCGGCGAAGGCCTCGGCGGTGGCGGGCACCTTGAGGCGGGTGGCCATGCGGCGGACCATGCGCCGCACCTTGTCCCGCTCCGTGGACTCGGGCGGTCCGCTCTGCAGGACGGCCTGCCGTATCAGCCCCTGGGACTGCGGGGCGGCGACGAGCGCGCCCGCGCTGATGGCTCCGGCGGACTGGCCGGCGAGGGTCACCCGGCCGGGATCGCCGCCGAACACCGCGATGGACTCGTGCACCCACCGGAGGGCGGCGAGCTGGTCGCGCAGGCCGGGGTTGGCGGGGGCGTCCGGGAAGAGGCCGTAGCCCTCCACGCCGAGGCGGTAGTTGAGGGAGACGAAGACGACGCCGTCGCGGGCGAAGGTACTGCCGTCGTACACCGGGACCGCGGAGGATCCCCTGGTCAGCGCGCCGCCGTGCAGCCACACCAGGACGGGGAGCCGGGCGGCCGGGGACGGGTCGGGGGTCCAGACGTTGAGGTTGAGACAGTCGTCGCCGTCGATGTCGGGGTCGGAGAGGTACTCGGCGAAGGCGGTGCTGTACGGGGGTTTCGGCGCGGTGGGCCCGAACGCGCCGGCGTCCCGCACACCGTCCCACGGCTCCGGCGGGGCGGGCGGCCGGAAGCGGCGCGGCCCGAACGGGGGCGCCGCGTAGGGGATGCCCCGGAACACGGCGACCGTCTTCTCCCACCGCCCCCGCACGGCGCCGTGCGCCGTCGTGACCACGGGCATCGCCCGCTCTCCCTCGGCCGTCATACGCCACCACCCTTCGCCCCGCGCGTACGCGTCCGTGCGTCCACGGCCGTCCGCGCCGTCACCGGGCGCCGCAGCGCCGGCACTCCACCGGCCTCACATGCAAAACCCGCCGGTAACAACAACAGCACCACACCACCTCCCGTTGTTCCTCCCCGAACGAGGCGCGGCACGAGGCCGCTTGACGGAGTTCTTCCCGCCCCGCGGCCGCCGATCTGCAGTAGGAAGCGCTTTCTATCCGGCAGGAGAGGCGGGTGGGCCCGATGGGCCGAACGGGGCATGCGCGGACGGCGGCCGGGCCGACCCTGGCGGTGGTGGCCCGTGAGGTGGGCGTCTCCGTGCCGACGGCGTCCAAGGTCGATCGCGGTGCCCGCGACGGGTCGGGCCCCTCGGCATGGCTGGGCGCGCTGCGCGGGGCCGACGCGGCCTATCTGGTGCACCCGGCCGACGTCGGGGCGCCGGGGACGGCCGAGGCGGTCGGCGCGCCGGCGGAGACCGCCCTGGGCGGGGGGTGCGGCGGCTGGTGCTGCTGTCGGCGCGGGGCGAGGACCAGGCGCTGCCCACGGAGGAGGCGCTGCGGGGTGCGGCGGGTGCTGGGCCGGGAGCCGCGGGACTTCGACGTGGTGCGGGAGGCGGCGGCGGACGGGGCCTGGAAGGAGTCACCACCGGGGGCGGCTCCCGGCGGCGTCAGTCGCGGCGCTTGTCGTCGTGCCCCGGGCCGTCCCCGAGCCCGCCTCCGTTCCCGTTGCGGGGCTGGGCGGACTTGGAGTGGGTGCGCAGACGGGACGTGACGTCCTCGGGGGGCAGGAAGCGCGACCAGCGTTCGGGGAACTCGGAGGGCATGTCGGGGTCCGCGTCCCCGGACGCGGTGGTGCGGGCGACGTACTCGGCGACCTGCGCCTGCCGCTGCCGCTCGTTGGCCTCGCGGGCCGCGGCGGTGGCGGCGGCCGGCCACACCCGGTCGATGGCCGCGTTGACGGCCGCCCCGACCAGCACGGCGAACGCGGACACACCGATCCACAGCAGCACGGCCACGGGCGCGGCGAGGGAGCCGTAGATGGTGGGGCCCTCGACGGTGTTGGTGAGGTAGATGCGCAGCAGGAAGCTGCCGAGGACCCACATGCCGAGAGCGACCAGGGCGCCCGGCACGTCCTCGATCCACGGGGACCGCACGGGCACGGACACGTGGTAGAGCGTGGTCAGGAAGGCCACCGAGAGCAGGATGACGACCGGCCAGTAGAGGATCTGCACGACCGTCGTCGACCAGGGCACGACGTCCACCACCGCGTCGGGACCCGCGACCATCAGCGGCAGCGCGACCGAGCCGATCAGCAGGGCCACGATGAACAGCAGGAAGGCCAGCAGCCGGGTCCTGACGATGCCCCGGACGCCGTCGAGGCCGTACATGACGGTGATGGTGTCGATGAAGACGTTCACCGCGCGGGAGCCCGACCAGACGGCGATCAGGAAGCCGAGGGAGATCACGTCGGGCCGGCCGCCCTTGGTGACGTCTCTGAGGATCGGCTCGGCGACCTCGGTGACGCCGCGGTCGGACAGCACCGTTCGGGAGGCGTCGAGAAGGTTGCGCTGCACGCTCTGGATGGTGTCCGCGCCCGTCCACGCGTCGACGTAGCCGAGCAGGCCGATCAGGCTGAGCAGCAGCGGCGGCACCGACAGCAGCGTGAAGAACGCCGCCTCGGCCGCCAGGCCCAGGATGCGGTACTCCATGCACGAGTTGACGGTGTCCTTGAGCAGCAGCCAGGCCGTCCGGCGTTTGGAGACGTTCCGGTACAGGGCGCGGGCCCTGTGGAGGCGGCCGGAGGGCGCGTCTGGGGATTCACTTGCTGGCTGCACGAACCAAAGGTATCCGCCACGCCCGGCCCCACTCACCCACAGGCCCCGTCCTCGCGTGAGGCGGGACGGGGGGCGGGGTAGGTTCCCCCCATGGCAGGCAGCACGCACACCGTGACCAACCAGGCTCCCCCGCTCGTCCAGTACGACGTGTTCGGCTCGGACCGGGCCCTGGTGGAGGCGGTCGAGCGGCACCTGGCGCCCGAGGCGCGGGAGGACGGGCTCGCGGAGCTGTCGGCGCTGGGGCGCGCGTGCGGATCCGCCCAGGTGCAGGAGTGGGGGGCGCAGGCCGACGAGAACCCGCCACGGCTGCGCACCCACGACCGGTACGGGCACCGGATCGACGAGGTCGAGTTCCACCCCGCCTGGCACCGGCTGCTCGGCAAGGGCGTATCGGCGGGGCTGACGGCGGCCTGGACGCGGCCCGGCGGGCATGTGCGGCGGGCGGCGGCCTTCCTGATGTGGACGCAGGTGGAGGCCGGCAACTGCTGCCCGCTGTCGATGACGCACGCGGCGGTGCCCGCGCTGCGCACCGACCCGGAGCTGGCCGCCGAGTGGGAGCCCCGGCTGACGTCCATGGTCTACGACCGCGGGCTGCGGCCCGCCGGGCAGAAGGCCGGCGCGCTGTTCGGGATGGGGATGACGGAGAAGCAGGGCGGCAGCGACGTCCGGGCCAACACGACGGCCGCGCGGCCGCTCGCCGAGGACGGCACATACGCGCTGACCGGGCACAAGTGGTTCTGCTCGGCCCCGATGTCGGACGGCTTCCTGGTGCTGGCACAGGCGCCCGGCGGGCTGACGTGCTTCCTGGTGCCGCGGGTGCTGGAGGACGGCACCCGCAACGTGTTCGCCCTGCAGCGACTGAAGGACAAGCTGGGCAACCGCTCCAACGCCTCCGCCGAGGTCGAGTTCGACGGGACGTGGGCGCGCCGGGTCGGCGAGGAGGGGCGCGGGGTGCGCACCATCATCGGGATGGTGGCGGCCACGCGTCTCGACTGCGTGCTGGGCTCGGCGGGGCTGATGCGGCAGGCCGTGGCGCAGGCGGTCCACCACTGCGCGCATCGCGAGGCGTTCGGCGGGAAGCTGCTCGACAAGCCGCTGATGCGGAACGTGCTCGCCGACCTGGCGCTGGAGTCGGAGGCGGCGACGACGCTGGCGCTGCGGCTGGCGGCGGCGTACGACGACGACGGGGAGCAGGAGCGGGCGCTGCTGCGGATCGCGGTGCCGGCGGCGAAGTACTGGGTGACGAAGCGGTGCGCGCCGGTCACGGTGGAGGCGTCGGAGTGCCTCGGCGGCAACGGCTACGTGGAGGAGTCGGGGATGCCCCGGCTGGTGCGGGAGTCACCGCTGAACTCGGTCTGGGAGGGCGCGGGCAACGTACAGGCGCTGGACGTCCTGCGGGCACTGCGCCGGGACCCGGGAACGCTGGACGCGTACCTGCGCGAGGTCGGCCAGGCACGCGGGGCGGACCACCGTCTGGACGCGGCGATCAAGAACCTGCTGACGGACCTGGCGGACCTGGAGGCCGCCGAGGCCCGGGCCCGCCGCCTGACGGAACGCCTGGCGCTGGTCCTGCAGGCCTCCCTGCTGGTCCGCCACGCACCCCCGGAGGTGGCAGACGCCTTCTGCGCGGGCCGCCTGAGCACCGAAGCAGGCACAGCGTTCGGCACACTCCCGCCCACCCTGAACCTGGCATCCGTCGTGGAGCGAGCCCACCCGCACCCCTGAGACCGGCTCGGGGAAACACCTCAGGGGCGCGGGGAACTGCGCGCCAGCCCCCACACACCCGCACCCGCCGGACCGGCAGCAAGCCACACCCCGCGCCGGCGTCCCCGAAAAGCCGCCGGCAGGCATGCCGCGGGGGTGGTGCTGCGCCGACACGGCACCACCCCCGCCGCCACGGACTCCCGAAGAGCCGTGCACGCCGCTCGGGACGGCGTCGCTCAAGTTTCAATGAGTGAGCGGTCGTGTCACCAGAGTTGCAGGGGGTTGCAACTTGCTGTTTCCGTACCGGTACTGAGCGTCCTCATCCGGGGCAGACGGCAGTATTGGCGTCCGACAGGTTTTTTCTTCCGGGAGGTCCGGTGGCGCTCTCGCCGATGGACGTGTCGCATCTGGCCGCCGTCGACACCGTGCGCGCGGCCCGCGTGCTCGACGAGGTCCGTTCCGCCGCGCTGTCGGGGCGGCCCGCGCCCGTCCCTCCCCGCCCGGTGATCGGGCAGTCCTGGGAGCGGGTGCTGCGCAGCGGGGTGGACCCCGACCACGGCCGGCGCAGCGGGCTGCTGTCGATGGACGAGGTGCGGCGGCGCCGGGAGGCCTCGCCGCTGCGGCACGTGCTGCCGGTGCTGCGCGAGGGGCTGTTGTCGGTCGCGGACGTCGGGCGGCACATCATGGTGGTGGCGGACGACGAGGGCCGGGTGCTGTGGCGGGAGGGCAGCGCTCCGGTGCTGCGCAAGGCGGACTTGGTGGGCTTCGAGATCGGCGCGGACTGGCGTGAGGACGTCGTCGGCACCAACGGGGTGGGCACGCCCGCGGTGACCGGGCGCCCGGTGCAGGTCTTCGCCTCCGAGCACTTCGTACGGTCGCACGCCACATGGACCTGCGCGGGCGCGCCCATCACCGACCCGCGGGACGGGCGGCTGATCGGCGTGGTCGACGTGAGCGGCCCGCTGGAGTCCATGCACCCGGCGACGCTGCCGTGGGTGGACTCGGTGGCGAAGCTGGCCGAGGCGCGGCTGCGGGAGATGCACATGCGGTCGCTGGAGCGGCTGCGGGCGGTGGCGGCGCCGGTGCTGGCCCGGACCGACGGGCGGGCGCTGGTGGTGGACCGGCACGGGTGGACGGCGGCGGTGACCGGGATGCCGTACACGGAGCGTCTCGCGCTGCCCAAGTCGGTGTCCGCGGGCCGGCGGTGGCTGCCGGCGCTGGGGAGGTGCTCGCTGGAGCCGCTCGCCGGGGGCTGGCTGGTGCGGGCGGAGGAGGAGCCGGCGGCGCGTCCCGGCGCGCGGATCGTGCTGGACCTGGGCGGGCCGCGCCGCTTTGTGCGGGTGTCCGACGGGGCCGGCGTGTGGTCCCGTGAACTGAGCCCGCGGCACGCGGAGTTGCTGTATCTGCTGGCCGTGCACCGGGCGGGCCGCAGCGCCGCCGACCTGGCCCATGACGTGTTCGGCGACCCGGCCCGCACGGTGACGGTCCGCGCGGAGATGTCCCGCGTACGGCGCTATCTGGGGGCGCTGCTCGAGCACCGGCCGTACCGCTTCACGGAGTCCGCCGAGGTGGAGGTGGTGCTGCCGGACAACCCGGGGGACCTCTTCCCGCGTACGGCGTCGTCCGCCGGGCTGGTGCGCGGCTCGCGCTGAGGACGCCGAGGATCTGGCCGGAAAACGCCCCGCCGGCGGGGTACATCTGTCCATGGGTACGTGCCCTCGGGGGGCCCGCGTGTGAAATTGCAGGGTCTTCGTCCCGTCCGGCGTCCGGCTGCCGTAGCATCCGGGGACGGGCCGCCCCACCTGCTCCACGGTCAACCCGCGGATCACCGGACGCAGTTGGCTCGCTCGGGAGGACGTCATGAAGCATCGCGGCAGACACCGCCGGCGCCGCAGAGGCAGGGCGCTGCGCGCCACGCTGGCCGGCACGGCCCTGGCGCTCACCGCGGCCGCCACCATGATCAGCACCTCGCAGGCCACGGACGCCGACGATCCCGGCGCGCTGAGGCCGCTCACCGCGGCCGCCGACACCGCGCCGCTGCGGCTGACCGAGCACGCCGTCCCGGGCGCCGAACTGAGCCGTCTCACCGCCTCGATGGGCCCCGCCGTGGGCGTGGGCGCCGTGCTCGCCGACCCGGACGGGGCGCTTCAGGACGCCGACGCCTGCACGGACGGCGACCGGCGGGCGCTGCCCGTGGAGCCGGCCGTGACGACGGCGTACTGCTGGCCCGAGCACGCCACCGACGGCTGGCGGGCCGGCGCGGTCACCACCTCCGGGGACGCCGACGAGGACGGCCGCTGGGGCGCGCACCGGGTGGTCCTGTCCGGCTGGACCCGCGACTCCGGCACGCCCGCCGAGCAGGGGCTCGCGCGGATCGCCTTCGTGGCCGCCGACGACGGCCGGGCCCCGCGCTACACCTGGGCGTTGCTCGCGGTACCGGTGGACGGCGGGCGGGACTACCGCGGGCTGGGCTCCGACGTGTCCGGGATGGTCTGGTACCAGGACAAGCTGCTCGTCACCGCGGGCCGGGGCGAGGGCGGCGCGCTGTACGTGTACGACCTGGACCGGGTGCAGCGGGCGACCGTGGACGCCCGGGCCGTGGGGCGGGTGCCCGGCGGCTGGTCCGCGGGGGGCGCCCGGTACGTGCTGCCGGCGGTCGCCTCCTACGCGACGGCGGACGCGGGCGCGCCCCGGCCGGGCGGGATCGCCCTGGACCGCAGCACCACGCCCGCCGGCCTGGTGGTGCACGAGGCGACGGCCCCGGACGAGGAGGGCCCGACCCGGCTGTGGCGGTACGCGTTCGGCCCCCGCCCGCAGTACGGCCCGCTGCTGCGGACGGAGCCGGTCGCGGTGTACGAGACGGAGCTGACGCGGGTGCGCGGTGTGCTGGCGCACCGGTCCGACTGGTACGTGAGCCGCGCCTCGGGGACGCCGGAGGAGCGCGGCACGCTGTGGCGGCAGGACACGAGGGGCGCGAGCCCGGTGCGCTGCGGGGCGGACGAGACGTACCGCTGCTGGAGCGGGCCTGCGACGTCGCTGTCGTACTGGCAGGCGACCGGGGACGTGTGGTCGCAGTCGGGGCGGATGCTGTTCGCGCTGCCGCTGGCGGCGGTCGACGAGGCGCTGGAGCGGTAGGGCCCGCCCTCGCGGTCCGGGGCCGTCCGTCTGCTGGTCAGGCGTTCGACAGCGGCGTGTGCCGGATGGTTGTCTTTCGGACATGACGACCCTCTCCGTGACCACCTGGTCCCTGGAGCAGACCGCGCCCACCGATCTCCGTCCGGCCGCCGTGCCCGAGGGGGACGTGCGGGTGGTCCGCTCCGAGGTGCCCTCCCCCGAGTTCAGCCGCTTCCTGTACGCGTCGGTGGGCGGCGACATCCGCTGGACCGACCGGCTGGGCTGGACGTACGCGCGGTGGCAGGAGCATCTGGAGCGGCCCGGCGTGGAGACGTGGGTCGCCTACGACCGGGGCACCCCGGCCGGGTACGTGGAGCTGGAGGCGCAGGACGAGGGGGTCGTGGAGATCCTCTACTTCGGGCTGCTGCCCGCCTTCCGCGGCCGGCGCATCGGCGGCCATCTGCTGTCGTACGGGGTGGCGCGCGCCTGGGACCTGGCGGACCGCTGGCCGGGGGTGAAGCCGACCACGCGGGTGTGGCTGCACACGTGCAGCAAGGACGGCGAGCACGCCATGGACAACTATGTGCGGCGGGGTTTCCGGCTGTTCGACACCAAGGTGGAGGACGAGCCGGAGGTGGCCACGCCGGGCCCGTGGCCGGGGGCGTACTCCGCCTGAGCGGCTCCGGCAAGACCGCTCGCACCGCATGTGACCAAGGACACCCCTGTCTCGCATACCGGGACAAGGGTGTCCACATTTCGGATAACGGTGGACTGCCTCCAGATCGCCGTGCCAGGCTTCCGCCATGCCTGGAACTGGAATCGCCTTGGTGAGTCGGCGGCACGTCGACCTCGGCCGCATGTCCAGCGCCATCTGTCCGGCGCGCTGAGAGCACCCAGCAGCGCCCGACACCCCACCCCCCTCCTTTGCTGCGCAAGGACGCGCACGACTCTGCCCGCGTGCGCGTAGGCGCAGGTCAGAGCCGCCCATTCCGGCATGGCGCCCCGCGCCGAGAGACCATCCACCGCTGTCCCGAAGGACGTATCAACCATGGCCGCCACCCCGCAGAAGCCTGCCGCCGCGCAGAAGCCTGCCACCGCGACCCCCCGCCGCAAGGCGAGCCGTCACCGCGGAGAGGGACAGTGGGCGGCGGGGCACTTCACCCCGCTGAACGGCAACGAGCAGTTCAAGAAGGACGACGACGGTCTCAATGTGCGGACACGCATTGAGACGATCTACTCCAAGCGGGGCTTCGACTCGATCGACCCCAACGACCTGCGCGGCCGCATGCGGTGGTGGGGCCTCTACACCCAGCGCAAGCCCGGCATCGACGGCGGCAAGACCGCGGTCCTGGAGCCGGAGGAGCTGGACGACGAGTACTTCATGCTGCGGGTGCGCATCGACGGCGGTGCGCTGACCACGCGCCAGCTGCGGGTGGTCGGTGAGGTCTCGCAGGAGTTCGCGCGCGGCACCGCGGACATCACGGACCGGCAGAACGTCCAGTACCACTGGATCCGCATCGAGGACGTGCCCGAGATCTGGGACCGCCTGGAGGGCGTCGGCCTGTCCACGGTCACCGCCTGCGGCGACACGCCCCGTGTGATGATCGGCTCCCCCGTGGCGGGCATCGCCGAGGACGAGATCATCGACGGCACGCCGGCGCTGGAGGAGATGAAGCGCCGCGTCCTGGGCAACCCGGCGTACTCGAACCTGCCCCGCAAGTTCAAGACGGCCATCTCCGGCTCGCCGGTGCTGGACGTGGTGCACGAGATCAACGACGTGGCGTTCGTCGGCGTCGAGCACCCCGAGCACGGGCCGGGCTTCGACCTGTGGGTCGGCGGCGGTCTGTCCACCAACCCCAAGCTGGGCGTGCGGCTCGGCGCCTGGGTGCCGCTCGAGGACGTCCCGGACGTCTACGAGGGCGTCCTGTCCATCTTCCGCGACTACGGCTACCGCCGGCTGCGCACCCGCGCCCGGCTGAAGTTCCTGGTCGCCGACTGGGGCGCGGAGAAGTTCCGTCAGGTCCTCGAGGACGAGTACCTCAACCGCAAGCTGACGGACGGTCCGGCGCCCGCCGAGCCGGTGTCGCGCTGGCGCGACCACATCGGGGTGCACCGCCAGAAGGACGGCCGCTTCTACGTCGGCTTCGCGCCGCGCGTCGGCCGGGTCGACGGCACCACCCTCACCAAGATCGCGGACGTCGCCGAGGCGCACGGCTCGGGCCGGGTGCGCACCACCGTCGAACAGAAGATGATCATCCTCGACGTCGAGGAGTCCCAGGTCGAGTCCCTCGTGGAGTCCCTGGAGGCGCTGGACCTCAGCGCCCGCCCCTCGCCGTTCCGGCGCGGCACCATGGCCTGCACCGGCATCGAGTTCTGCAAGCTCGCCATCGTCGAGACCAAGGCGCGCGGCGCCTCGCTGATCGACGAACTCGAGCGCCGTATGCCGCAGTTCGACGAGCCGATCACCATCAACCTCAACGGCTGCCCGAACGCCTGCGCCCGTATCCAGGTGGCGGACATCGGTCTCAAGGGCCAGCTCGTGCTGAACGACGAGGGCGAGCAGGTCGAGGGCTACCAGGTGCACCTGGGCGGCGCGCTCGGCCTGGAGGCCGGGTTCGGCCGCAAGGTGCGCGGCCTGAAGGTCACCGCGGACGAACTCCCGGACTACATCGAGCGGGTGCTCAAGCGTTTCGAGGCGGAGCGCGAGGACGGCGAGCGGTTCGCGTCCTGGGTCACCCGCGCCTCCGAGGAGGCCCTGTCGTGAGTGAGCGGGCGGCGCCGTTCTACTGCCCGTACTGCGGCGACGAGGACCTGCGCCCCAGCGAGGAAGGGCACGGCGCGTGGGAGTGCGCGGCCTGCAACCGCGCCTTCCGGCTGAAGTTCCTCGGGCTGCTCGCCCGGGGTCTGGACCGATCCGACACGGGAGGGGACCCGGCATGACGGCCGTATCGGACGAGCGCGGCACCGTCGAGTTGCGGGAACTGGCCGAGCAGGCGGGCCGGGACCTGGAGGACGCCTCCGCCCTGGAGATCCTCCGGTGGGCGGCCGACACGTTCGGCGAGCGCTTCTGCGTGACCTCCTCCATGGAGGACGCGGTGGTCGCCCACCTCGCCTCCCGGGCCTTTCCCGGGGTGGACGTGGTGTTCCTCGACACCGGCTACCACTTCCCCGAGACCATCGGCACCCGGGACGCCGTGGAGGCCGTGATGGACGTCAACGTCATCACGCTCACCCCCCGGCAGACGGTCGCCGAGCAGGACGCCGAGTACGGCCCGAAGCTCCACGACCGCGACCCGGACCTGTGCTGCAAGCTGCGTAAGGTGCGGCCGCTGGAGGAGGGCCTGAAGGACTATCTGGCCTGGGCGACCGGTCTGCGCCGCGACGAGTCGCCGACCCGGGCGAACACCCCGGTCGTCGGCTGGGACGAGAAGCGGCAGAAGGTCAAGATCTCGCCCATCGCCAGGTGGACCCAGGACGACGTGGACGCCTACGTCGCCGAGCACGGCGTCCTCACCAACCCGCTGCTGCAGGACGGCTACGCCTCCGTGGGGTGCGCCCCCTGCACCCGCCGTGTGCTGGAGGGCGAGGACGCCCGCGCCGGCCGCTGGGCGGGCCGCGCCAAGACCGAGTGCGGACTGCACGGCTGACCGCCATGACCGCGCCTTCGACGAACCAGGAGAACCACGTGACGACCGGAGCCACCGTCTGGCTCACGGGTCTGCCGAGTGCGGGCAAGACCACCATCGCGCACGAACTCGCCGCCCGGCTGCGCGAACAGGGCCGGCCGACCGAGGTGCTCGACGGCGACGAGATCCGCGAGTTCCTCTCGGCGGGCCTCGGCTTCAGCCGCGAGGACCGGCACACCAACGTGCAGCGCATCGGCTTCGTCGCCGAACTGCTCGCCCGTAACGGCGTGCTGGCGCTCGTCCCGGTGATCGCCCCCTACGCCGACAGCCGCGAGGCCGTCCGCGCCCGCCACGAGGCGAACGGCACGCCGTACGTCGAGGTGCACGTGGCGACGCCGGTGGAGGTGTGCTCCGTCCGTGACGTGAAGGGCCTGTACGCCAAGCAGGCGGCGGGTGAGCTGTCCGGGCTCACCGGCGTCGACGACCCGTACGAGGAGCCCGAGAAGCCCGATCTGCGCATCGAGTCGCAGCACCAGACCGTGCAGGAGTCCGCGGCGGCGGTTCACGCCGTGCTCAGCGAAAGGGGACTGGCATGACGACCGCAGCCACCACCGTCGAGGAGGGCACGGACAGCCCGTACGCCC
The DNA here is from genome assembly GCF_051903975.1 of Streptomyces sp. P9-2. Lineage (NCBI taxonomy): Bacteria > Bacillati > Actinomycetota > Actinomycetes > Kitasatosporales > Streptomycetaceae > Streptomyces > Streptomyces sp. P9-2. Next base: position 5,419,164 of record NZ_CP192633.1, on the reverse strand, counting down.
TCTCCCACCTGGACGCCCTCGAGTCGGAGGCCGTGCACATCTTCCGTGAGGTGGCGGGCGAGTTCGAGAAGCCGGTGATCCTGTTCTCCGGCGGCAAGGACTCCATCGTCATGCTGCACCTGGCGCTGAAGGCGTTCGCGCCCGCGCCGGTGCCGTTCTCGCTGCTGCACGTGGACACCGGGCACAACTTCCCCGAGGTCCTCGACTACCGCGACCGCACGGTCGCCGAGCACGGCCTGCGCCTGCACGTGGCCTCCGTGCAGGACTACATCGACCGCGGCGTCCTCAAGGAGCGCCCCGACGGCACCCGCAACCCGCTGCAGACGGTGCCGCTCACGGAGAAGATCCGCGACGAGCGCTTCGACGCCGTCTTCGGCGGCGGGCGCCGCGACGAGGAGAAGGCCCGCGCCAAGGAGCGGGTGTTCTCCCTGCGCGACGAGTTCTCCCAGTGGGACCCGCGCCGCCAGCGCCCCGAGCTGTGGAACCTGTACAACGGCCGGCACGCCCCCGGCGAGCACGTGCGCGTGTTCCCGCTGTCCAACTGGACCGAGCTGGACGTGTGGCAGTACATCGCCCGCGAGGACATCGAACTGCCCCAGATCTACTACGCGCACGAGCGTGAGGTCTTCAAGCGCGGCGGCATGTGGCTGACCGCGGGCGAGTGGGGCGGCCCGAAGGACGGCGAGACGGTCGAGAAGCGCCTGGTGCGCTACCGCACCGTCGGCGACATGTCCTGCACCGGCGCCGTCGACTCCGACGCCGACACCATCGAGAAGGTGATCACGGAGATCGCCGCGTCCCGGCTCACCGAACGCGGCGCCACCCGCGCCGACGACAAGCTGTCCGAGGCCGCGATGGAAGACCGCAAGCGCGAGGGGTACTTCTAAGCATGAGCACGATCACGACCGAGGAGCTCTCGGCCACCACCCTGCTGCGGTTCGCCACCGCCGGCTCCGTCGACGACGGCAAGTCCACCCTGGTGGGCCGGCTGCTGCACGACTCCAAGTCGGTACTCGCCGACCAGCTGGAGGCCGTCGAGCGCGCCTCCGCCAGCCGCGGCCAGGACGCCCCCGACCTCGCGCTGCTCACCGACGGTCTGCGCGCCGAGCGGGAGCAGGGCATCACGATCGACGTGGCGTACCGTTACTTCGCCACACCCCGGCGGCGGTTCATCCTCGCCGACACCCCCGGCCATGTGCAGTACACGCGGAACATGGTCACCGGCGCCTCGACCGCCGAGCTGACGGTGATCCTGGTCGACGCCCGCAACGGCGTGGTCGAGCAGACCCGCCGGCACGCGGCGATCGCCGCGCTGCTGCGGGTGCCGCACGTGGTGCTCGCCGTCAACAAGATGGACCTGGTCGACTACCAGGAGTCCGTGTTCGCGTCGATCGCCGAGGAGTTCACCGCCTACGCCACCGAGCTGGGCGTGCCCGAGGTGACCGCGATCCCGATCTCGGCGCTCGTCGGGGACAACGTGGTGGACCCGTCCGCGAACATGGACTGGTACGGCGGCCCCACGGTGCTGGAGCACCTGGAGACCGTGCCGGTCAGCCACGACCTGACCCGCTGCCACGCCCGGCTGCCCGTGCAGTACGTGATCCGCCCGCAGAGCCCCGAGCTGCCCGACTATCGCGGCTACGCGGGGCAGATCGCCGCCGGCACCTTCCGCGTCGGCGACGAGATCACCGTGCTGCCCTCCGGCCGCTCGACCACGATCACCGGCATCGACCTGCTGGGCAAGCCGGTCGACGTGGCGTGGACGCCGCAGTCGGTGACGCTGCTCGTCGCGGACGACATCGACATCTCCCGCGGCGACCTGATCGTCCCCGCCAAGGACGCCCCCGCCACCACGCAGGACCTGGAGGCGACCGTCTGCCACGTCGCCGACGAGCCCCTGACGGTCGGCCACCGCGTCCTGATCAAGCACGGCACCCGCACGGTCAAGGCGATCGTCAAGGACATCCCGTCCCGGCTCACCCTGGACGACCTGTCCCTGCACCCGCACCCCGGGCGGCTCACCGCCAACGACATCGGCCGCGTCACCATCCGCACCGCCGAGCCGCTGCCCGCCGACACCTACGCCGACTCCCGCCGCACCGGGTCGTTCATCCTGATCGACCCCAACGACGGGACCACGCTCACCGCCGGCATGGTCGGCGAGTCCTTCGCCTCGCCCGACCCGGTCGACGACGAGGCGGACGACGACGGGTGGGACTTCTGACCACCCGCCGGCCTCCCGCAGCGCCCGTACTGCCCCGAACCCGCCGACGGCCCGGCCACCTCATGTGACCGCCGGGCCGCCACCGAGAGGAACGTCCCCCTTGCCTGCCACGACCGCCCTGCGCCGCGCCCTCGCGGTGACGGCCATGCTGCCGTTGCCGGTCCTGGCCGCCTGCGGTTACGGGTCCCAGGCGAAGGACAAGGACACCGCCCAGGCCGTCTCGGGCGCGCGGACCGACGGTCTGGACGCCGTGCGGATCGGCTACTTCGGCAACCTCACCCACGGCACCGCCCTGGTCGGCGCCGAGAAGGGGTTCTTCCAGAAGGAGCTCAAGGGCACCGAGGCGAAGTACGCGGTGTTCAACGCGGGCCCGTCGGCGATCGAGGCGCTCAACTCCGGCTCCCTGGACGTGGCCTTCATCGGCCCCTCCCCCGCCGTGAACGGTTACACCAAGGCGGACGGCAAGAACCTGCGCATCGTGGGCGGTTCGGCGTCCGGCGGGGTGAAGCTGGTCGTGAACCCCGACAAGGTGAAGTCGGTCGAGGACGTCGAGGGGAAGCGGATCGCGACCCCGCAGCTCGGCAACACCCAGGACGTGGCGTTCCTCAACTGGGCCGCCGAGCAGGGCTGGAAGGTCGATCCGCAGAGCGGCAAGGGCGACGTCACCGTCGTCCGCAGCGACAACAAGGTCACCCCGGACGCGTTCGGGACCGGTTCGGTCGACGGGGCGTGGGTGCCCGAGCCGACCGCGTCGCGGCTGGTCGCGCAGGGCGGCAAGGTGCTGCTGGACGAGGCGTCGCTGTGGCCGGACGGCAAGTTCGTGATCACGAACATCGCCGTCCGCCAGGAGTTCCTCGACAAGCACCCGAAGGCCGTCGAGGCCGTGCTGCGGGCGTCCGTCGAGTCCAACCGGTGGATCAACGCCCACCCGGACGAGGCCAAGGAGGCCGCCAACGCGCGGCTCGCGGCCGACACCGGCAAGCCGCTGCCCGCGGAGGTGCTCGACCCGGCCTGGAAGTCGATCACGTTCCTGGACGACCCGCTGGCCGCCACCCTCAGGACCCAGGCGGGCCACGCCGTCGAGGCGGGCCTGCTGGAGCAGCCGGACCTGAAGGGCATCTACGACCTGTCCCTGCTCCGCAAGGTCCTCCAGGCGGCCGGCCGGCCCGCCGTCGACGACGCCGGACTCGGCGTCGCCCGACCCGGATCACGCACGCTTCCCAGGAGGTGACGACCATGGCCACGACCCTCGCCAAGGCCGCCGACGGCACGCAGTCGGCCACGCACGCGGCCCGTATCGAGCACGTCTCGAAGTCCTTCGCCGGCCCCGCCGGACAGCAGCTCGTGCTGGACGACATCAGCCTCGACGTCGCCCCCGGCGAGTTCGTCACCCTCCTCGGCGCCTCCGGCTGCGGCAAGTCCACCCTGCTGAACCTCGTCGCCGGCCTCGACAAGCCGACCGCCGGCGGCATCACCACCGACGGCCGTCCCGCCCTGATGTTCCAGGAGCACGCCCTGTTCCCCTGGCTCACCGCCGGCAAGAACATCGAGCTCGCCCTGAAACTGCGCGGCACCCCCAAGAACGAACGCCGCGAGCGCGCCGAGCAGCTGCTGGAGCTGGTCCGTCTGGGCGGCGCCCACGGCAAGCGCGTCCACGAGCTGTCCGGCGGCATGCGCCAGCGCGTCGCCCTCGCCCGCGCCCTCGCGCAGGAGAGCCGGCTGCTGCTGATGGACGAGCCGTTCGCCGCGCTCGACGCCATCACCCGCGACGTCCTCCACGACGAACTCACCCGTATCTGGCGCGAGACCGGCCTGTCGGTCCTGTTCGTCACCCACAACGTCCGCGAGGCCGTCCGCCTCGCCCAGCGCGTCGTCCTGCTGTCCTCCCGCCCCGGCCGCATCGCCCGGCAGTGGACCGTGGACATCCCGCACCCGCGCCGCATCGAGGACACGGCCGTGGCCGAGCTGTCCGTCGAGATCACCGAGCAACTCCGTGGGGAGATCCGCCGACATGGCCAGCACTGACACCACCCCCAAGGACGCCAAGGACGCCGGGGATCTCGCCGGGCTGGAAGCGGGTCTGGACGCGCTGGAGACGGTGCAGACCACCCGCAAGCCGTTCCGGCAGACCCTCACCCAGAAGATCCTCCCGCCGGTCGTCGCGGTCGCGCTGGTGCTGACCGTGTGGCAGTCGCTGATCACCTTCAAGGTCGTCGACGACCCCACCAAGCTGCCCGCGCCCGCCGACGTCTGGCAGGTCGTGGAGAAGGCCTGGCTCCAGGGCGAACTCCTCGGCTACATCTGGACCTCCGTCTCGCGCGGTCTGTTCGGCTTCTGCCTCGCCCTGCTCATCGCCACGCCGCTCGGCCTCCTCCTCGCCCGGGTGAAGCTCGTCCGCGCGGCGATCGGCCCGATCCTGTCCGGCCTGCAGTCCCTGCCCTCGGTCGCCTGGGTCCCGCCCGCCGTCATCTGGCTCGGCCTGAACAACCAGATGATGTACGCGGTCATCCTGCTCGGCGCGGTGCCGTCCATCGCGAACGGGCTGCTCTCCGGCGTCGACCAGGTCCCGCCCCTGTTCCAGCGCGCCGGACGCACCCTCGGCGCCACCGGCCTCAAGGGCACCTGGCACATCACCCTGCCCGCCGCCCTCCCCGGCTACGTCGCCGGCCTCAAGCAGGGCTGGGCCTTCTCCTGGCGCTCCCTCATGGCCGCCGAGATCATCGCCTCCTTCCCCGACCTCGGCGTCGGCCTCGGACAGCTCCTGGAGAACGGCCGCAACGCCAGCGACATGGCCATGGTCTTCGAGGCGATCCTGCTCATCCTCACCGTCGGCATCGCCGTCGACCTGCTGATCTTCAGCCCCCTCGAACGCCGGGTCCTGCGCACCCGCGGACTCCTGGTGAAGAGCTGAGGTGCCTGTGATGCGTCGTCCCGTCCTGCTCGTCGTCGCCCACGGCAGCCGCGACCCGCGGCACGCCGCGACCGTCCACGACCTGGTGCGCCGGGTACGCGCCCGGCGGCCCGGGCTGCGGGTGGAGACCGGGTTCCTGGACTTCAACGTGCCGTCCGTCGGCGCGGTGCTCGCGTCCCTGGACGCGGAGGGGGTGCGTGACGTGGTCGCGCTGCCGCTCCTGCTCACCCGGGCCTTCCACGCCAAGGCGGACATCCCCGCGGTGCTGTCCGAGGCTCCGCCGCGGCTGCGGATCCGCCAGGCGGACGTGCTGGGCCCGTCCCCGCTGCTGCTGGCGGCCCTGGAACGGCGCCTGTACGAGGCGGGCCTGACGCCCGCCGACAAGTCCTCGACCGGGGTCGTGCTCGCCTCGGCGGGGTCCTCGGACCCGGAGGCGATCGCAGTGATCGCAGATATCGCGCGGGAGTGGCGGCACACCGGTTGGTGCGCCGTGCGGCCTGCGTTCGCCTCCGCATCCCTTCCCCGCACCGAGGACGCGGTGCGGGAGCTGCGGGAGCTCGGCTGCGCGCGCGTCGCCGTCGCCCCGTACGTGCTGGCGCCGGGGCGGCTGCCGGACCGGATCGCCCGAGGCGCGGCCGGGGCCGACGTCCTGGCGGACGTGCTGGGCCCCTCCCCCGAGGTCGCCCAGGTCCTCCTGGACCGCTACGACGCGGCCCGGACGCCGCTGCTGACGGCGCTGGGCGCCTGAGCCTCAGGCCTCGGTCATCTCCACCAGCTTGCGCACCGTGTTCCAGTTGCGGCTGGTGGCGACGACGCCCTTGCCCAGCCGGGGTTTCGCCAGGTGCTCGGCCAGCTTGGAGCGGCCGAGACCGTCGGGGACGTACAGATAGAGCGCGCGGTCGCCGAGGCGGAAGTCCTCGGGGAGGTACGCCTCGCGGTCGATCTCCGCGAACCGGTCCTCGGTGACGGGCGCGGAGAAGTAGGTGACGTGGAGCTGCTTCGGCTCCAGCTCCCCGGCCGGGAAGGGGCAGGAGTCGGCCACGCCTTTGAGATAGGCGTGGTCGCGGACGATCACGTCCACGTCGAATCCGAAGCGGCCGGCTAGCGCCCCGGACAGCTCGGCGGCCAGCGACTCCTCGTCGCCGTGGCCCGCGGTGAACGCGGCCTGCCCGCTCTGCAGGTAGGTGCGCACGTCCTCGTGGCCGAGGCTCTCCATCAGGGCGCGCAGCTCGGCCATCGGGACCTTCTTGCCGCCGCCCACGTTGATGCCGCGCAGCAGCGCCGCGTATCTCGTCGCCATGGGCCCGAGCGTAGTGCGGCCGTCGTGCCCCGTGGGGGTGGGCACGACGGCCGGGGCCCGCACGCGGACGGGCCTCGCAACTCTGACCGACGGGCGGCTCCCCGGGCAACCTGAACGCACTGCTGTGACTTATTCGACAAGGTTGCGGAATGGCCGGAACCGGTTCCTCTCCCTCCGCCCCCCGACCCTGATCCACCGGGCCGCCGACCCGGACATGTGTAGGGGGCCACGGTCCTCCCCAGTAGGGAGGCGGGCCGCGCCGTCCGGATGAGCCGGGGCTCTGCGGCTTCACCGGGCAGCACGACGAGACGCGCGGATGCCGCCCCTACCGTCGATACGTCAGGTGGCGGCAGGGGGTCGCCGCCGCGGACGAGGGAGCGAACCCGTCATGGGGAACGGAGACGCGCGGGTACGGGGGCTCGCCGCCCGCGCCGGCGGCTGGAGCGCCCGGCACCGCTGGGCGGCCGTCGGCATCTGGGTGCTGTTCGTGGTGCTGGCGATGGGGCTCGGCTCGGCGGCGGGCCGGGTCGACGTCGAGGACAGCGAGCAGCTCAAGGGGGAGACCAGCACCGCGGCCCGCATCATCGAGGACGCCGGGATCGAGGAGCCGGCCTCGGAGACGGTGCTCGTCCAGGCGAAGGACGACGGCCTCACGTCCACCGACGCGGAGTTCCGGTCGGCGGTCGCCGCGGTGATGTCGGCCGTGGAGCGCACCGGGGAGGTCACGGACGTCACCTCGCCGTACGACAGCGGCACGGTCGCGAAGGACGGGCGCAGCGCGCTGGTCCAGTTCGACGTGCGGGGCGACCCGCGGACGGCCGGTGAGCGGATCGAGCCGGTGCTGGACGCGGTCGCGGACGTCCAGAAGGAGCACGGATCGCTGCGGATCGAGGAGATCGGCGGCGCCAGCATGATGAAGACGTTCGACGACGCGTTCGGCGACGACTTCAAGAAGGCCGAGTACTCGGCGGTGCCGGTCGCCCTCGGCATCCTGCTGATCGCGTTCGGCGCGCTGGTGGCGGCGCTGCTGCCGGTGGCGCTGGCGATCACCGCGATCATCGCGACGATGGGCCTGATGGGTCTGGTCAGCCACCTCCAGCCGATGAGCGACACCGCCAACTCCGTGATGCTGCTGGTGGGTCTGGCCGTCGGCGTCGACTACTGCCTGTTCTACCTGCGCCGTGAGCGCGAGGAGCGGGCGGCCGGACGGGACGCGCGGACGGCGCTGCGGATCGCCGCCGCGACGAGCGGCCGGGCGATCGTCGTCTCCGGTGTCACGGTGTGCGTGGCGATGGCGGGCATGCTGTTCACCGGCATCGCCGAGTTCGAGGCGATGGGCCTGGCCTCGCTGATGGTGGTGGCCGTCGCCATGGTCGGCTCCGTGACGGTGCTGCCCGCGCTGCTGTCGTTGCTGGGCGAGCGGGTCGAGAAGGGCAAGGTGCCGTTCCTGCGGCGGCGGACGAGCGGCTCGGACGACAGCCGGTTCTGGTCGGCGGTGCTGAAGCGGGTCCTCGCCCGGCCGGTGCTGTCGGTGGCGGTGGCGGCCGGCGCGCTGCTCGCGGTGGCCGCGCCCGCGCTCGGCATGAAGACCGAGAACCTCACCCTGGACCAGGAGTTCGGCGACTCGCTGCCGATCGTGCAGACGTACAACCGGGTCAACGAGGCGTTCCCGGGCGGTTCCGAGCCGGCCGAAGTCGTCGTCAAGGCGGACGACATCAACGCGCCGGAGGTGAAGGCGGCGCTGGCCGACTTCCGTGAGCAGGCGGTCAGTTCGGGCGCCTCGCGCGGTCCGGTCGAGATCAAGCTGCACGACCAGCAGAACCTCGCGTTCGTCTACGTGCCGCTGGTGGGCGGCTCCGACCAGGACGCGGCGGGCGCCAGCCTGGAGAAGCTGCGCGACGAGGTGCGGCCGGCGACGCTGGGGAAGGTCGACGGGGTCGAGGCGCCGATCACCGGTCAGGTGGCGGGCAACAAGGACTTCAACGACCAGCTGGTCGGCTCGGTGGTCCCGGTGTTCGCGTTCGTGGTGGTGTTCGCCTTCCTGCTGATGCTGCTGTCGTTCCGTTCGCTGACGGTCGCGGTCACCTCGATCGTCCTGAACCTGCTGTCGGTGGGCGCCGCGTACGGCATCCTCGTGGCGGTCTTCCAGCACGGCTGGGGCGCGTCCCTGGTGGGCGCGGAGGGCGTGGGCGCCATCATCACCTGGCTGCCGCTGTTCCTCTTCGTGATCCTGTTCGGCCTGTCGATGGACTACCACGTGTTCGTGGTCTCGCGGATCCGTGAGGCGCGGGCGCGGGGCCTGGAGACGCGGGACGCCATCCGGCACGGGGTCGTGACCACGGCCGGTGTGGTCACCAGCGCCGCGGTCATCATGGTCGCCGTGTTCGCGATCTTCGGGACGCTGTCCATGCAGTCCATGAAGCAGATGGGCGTGGGCCTGGCGGCGGCGGTGCTGATCGACGCCACGGTGATCCGGGGCGTGCTGCTCCCGGCGGTGATGTCCCTGCTGGGCGAGCGGAACTGGTACTTGCCGAAGTGGATGCACCGGCTGCCCGACCTGACGCACGACGAGGCGCCGGCGGCGGTCACGCCGAGGACGCGGGACGACGAGGGCGAGAAGGTGCCGGTCTGACCGACCCCCGCACCGACACCACGGACCAGGGCCCGGCGGCTGCCACCGCCGGGCCCCTTCCGTGCCGTTGAAGCCGTATCAGCGGCCGTGTCCCGGGAGTTCGGCCTCGATCAGGTCGGCCGCCCTCTTCGTGCCGCCCTCCTTGGCCATCTCCGCCTGGACGTCCTTCAGGCGGCGGGCCACCTCCGGGTCGTCGACCAGGGCGAGGGCCGCCGTGCGCAGCGCCTCGGGCGTCGCCTCCTGGGTGGGCAGGTGGCGGGCCACTCCGAGCGCCTGGAGCATGTCCGCGTTGCCGAACTGGTCCACGGCCTGCGGAACCGCGATCATCGGGGTGGCCGTGGCCAGCCCCTCCTGGCTGCCACCCGCACCCGCGTGGGTGACGAACAGGTCGGCCTGCTTGAGGATCGCGAGCTGCGGCACCCAGGACCGCACCTCCACGTTCGGCGGTACGTCACCCAGCTCGGCCGGGTCGACGTGCTTGCCGATCTGCAGCACCAGGTGCCAGCCGGGCAGCCCGGCGAACGCCTCGACGCACGCCCGGTAGAAGGCCGGCTGCTTGGTGAAGGACGAGCCGAGCGACACCAGGACGACCTTCTCCGCCCCGGCCGGCCGCTGCCACTCGCCCTCGGCGCTCCGGTCGCCCTGGCAGGCGCCGACGAAGGAGTACACGCGCTCGTCGACCCGGTCGGCGTTCGGCTGGAGCGCCTTCGGGATCAGCACGATGGAGCGGTCCGGGCGCCCGGCGAAGTCGTCGGGGTGCAGGGTGACGCCGTTCTCCTCCAGCCAGGACCGGAAGCGGGCGTAGTACGCCTTGCCGCGTTCGGTCTTCTTCGGCTCCTCCCACATCGGCTCGGCGATCTCCTTCTCGTAGCCCTCCCAGGCGACGAGGTTCGGCGAGAGGGAGATCGCGGGCACGCCCCAGCGGTGGGCGAGCACGCGGGCCGGGTAGGCGGTGATGTCGTGCAGCACGAGGTCGGGGGTGTCGCCCTCGTACGCCTCGATCAGCTGCGGGAGCGCCTGCATGGCGTCCGCGAGGAACGGCTCGACGTTGTCGAGGAGGGTGGTGCCCCAGGCCTCGGGGTCGTCGTCGGGGCCGGGCAGGGTGGAGTTCCACAGCTTGGGCTCGGCGCCGGTCTCCGCGACCTTGTCGGCGAAGAGCGGCGGGATCGCGTACGTCACCCGGTGCCCGCGCGCCACCAGCTCACGGATCACCTCGAGGCTGGGGTTCACGTGCCCGTGGGCGGCGATGGAGAACATGGCGATGTGCGCGGGAGCGGTCATGCGACGACCCTAAGCGAGACGAGACGTCTCGTGCAACGTGATTACGGGGCGCCGCTCACCTCTGGTACCGGGCGAGGACCAGGTTGCCGTCCTTCTCCAGCCGCTTCCGCAGCTCACCGAGGCCGATCGCGCCGCTGTAGTACTCCTGGAGCGCCGGAGTGGCGACCTTGTCCTTCCACTCCGGATAGCCCCGTACGGACTGGGCGGGCGCCGGGCGCAGATGGGCGGCGAGCGCCGTGCCCGTCGCCCACCCGTGCTCGGGGGTGCGCAGGGCCGGGCCGGCGAGGGCCTGGCGGCCGGTGGGCAGCATCCAGTCGCCGAGCGCGAGGCGCACCATGTTCCGCGGCTGGAGCAGGAAGTCGAGGAAGGCGACGGCCTCCTTCTTGTGCGGGCAGTCCTCGGCCACGGACAGCGTCTGCGGGCTGACGCCCTGCGCGAGCCCGCCGGCCCCTGCGGGCGCGGGCAGCACCTGCCACTCGAAGCCCTTCGGCGCCTGCTGGACGATCTGCTGGCGGTACGAGAAGCCGAGCGGCACCATCGCGTACTTGCCGGCGAAGAGGCCGGGCAGGGTGTCGGAGCCGCCGCTGCCCAAGGTGGTGGGCGAGGCGCTGCGGTCGGTGTTCACCTGCTCGTGGACGGTGCGCGGCACGACCTCGTCGCCGTCCCCGAACCGCACGGTGACCTTCCCGTCGTCGCCCCGGTGGAAGAGCCGGCCGCCCGCGGAGAGGGACATGTTGAGGGTGGCGGACACCGGCTCCTTGAGGGGCCAGGCGACCCCGTAGCGGCCGTCGCCGGACAGGTCCTTCGTCACCTGTCGGAACTCGGCCCAGCTCCACGGGTGTTCGGGCGTCGGGACGCGGACGCCGGACTCCTTCAGGCGGACGGCGTCGGCGATGAGGACGCGCGGCTCCTGGAGGAAGGGCACGCCGTAGATCCCGTCGCCGAAGGTGACGGACTGCCAGGAGAGCGCCGGGATGTCGGAGGTGAGCCGCTCGGGCAACAGCTCCGTGAGGTCGGCGAGGTGGCCGCCGTAGGCGAAGTCGGCGAGGTCGTCGGAGGCGTCGTGGACGATGTCGGGCGCCTCGCCGCCCTCGAAGGAGGTGAGGAGCTGGTCGTGGACGCTGTCCCAGCTGCCCTGGACGTACTCCACGTGGATGCCGGGGTGGAGGGCGTTCCACTCGTCGACGAGTTCCTTGGTGGCCTCGACAGACTCCTGCTGCCAGGCCAGGGACTGGAAGCGCAGCGTGACCCGGCCGTCGTCGCGGGTGGGTCCTGAGGAGCAGCCCGCGAGGAGCAGGGTCAGCGCGAGGACGCCGACGAGGAACCTGACGCGGGTCGTCAGGGAGTTGCGGGTCACGCGTGTCATGCGGGTCATCAGCCCTTCACCGCCCCGGCGAGGAGGGAGCCGGTGATGCGGCGCTGGATGAGCGCGAACACCAGCAGGGACGGAAGTGTCGCGAGGAACGCGGCGGCGGCCAGCGGGCCGAGGTCGGCGACGCCTTCGGCGCCGATGAAACGGGTGAGGAGCACCGGCAGCGTCTGCTGTTCCGGCGTCTTCAGCAGCACGAGGGCGAAGAAGAACTCGTTCCAGGCGGTGACGAACGCGAACAGCGCGGTCGCGGCGATGCCCGGCGCGAGCAGCGGCACGGTCACCGACACCAGGGTGCGCAGCCGTCCGGCGCCGTCCACGGCGGCCGCCTCCTCCAGCTCGGCCGGCACGGCACGGACGTAGCCGGTGAGCATCCACAGGGCGAAGGGCAGCGACCAGACGACGTAGACCAGCACCAGGCCGGGCAGCGAGTCGATGAGCCGCAGGTTCTTCAGCACCAGGAACAGCGGGATGATCAGCAGCACGAACGGGAACGCCTGGCTGACGACCACCCAGCCGGTCGCCGCCCGCGCCAGGGCGCCGCGGTGACGGGCCATGACGTACGCCATGGGGGTGGCCACGGCGACCGCGACGAGGGCCGCGGCGGAGGCGGTGAGCAGGGAGTTGAGGGCGGCCCGGAGCAGCGGCTGCTCGTCGAAGGCCTGACGGAAGTTGGCGAGGGTGGGGTCCTGCGGGACCCAGGTGGGGTGCAGCCCGGCCAGCTCGGTGGCCGGCTTGAAGGCGGTGGACACGAGCCACACGAACGGGAAGGCCAGGAAGACCAGGTAGGCGAGCAGGGCCGCGTACTGGCCGGCGCGGGCGGCGGGACTTGTCCTCAACGCTCGTCACCTCCCCTGAGCCGGCCCACGAGGAACACGGCGAGCAGCACCGAGATCACGGCGACCATCACACAGCCCATGGCGGCCGCGTAGCCGAACTGCCCGTACCGGAAGGCCTCTTCGTAGGCGAACAGCATGGGCAGGCGGGTGCGTCCGCCGGGGCCTCCGTTGGTGAGCACGTAGACCAGGGCGAAGGAGTTGAAGTTCCAGATGAGGTTGAGCGCGGTGATGGCGAGGGCGACGGGCCGCAGCGCGGGCCAGGTGACCGTGCGGAAGCGGCGCCAGGCGCCGGCGCCGTCGACGGCGGCGGCCTCGTGCAGTTCGCGCGGGGTGTTCTGGAGTCCGGCGAGCAGCGCCACCGTGGTCTGCGGCATGCCCGCCCACACGCCGACGACGATCACGGCCGGCAAGGCGGTGGCGAGGCCGCTCAGCCAGTCGCGGTCGCCGCCGAACCCGAGGTCGCGCAGCGTCTCGTTGAGGATGCCGGCGTCCGGGTTGTAGGTGATGCGCCACATGATGCCGACGACCACCTCGGGCATCGCCCAGGGCACGATCGCCAGGGCGCGGGCCGCCCAGCGCAGCCGCAGGTCCTGGTGGAGCAGCAGGGCGAGACCGAGCGCCAGCAGGAACTGCGGGACCGTCACGCCGACCGCCCACACCAGCCCGATGCGGAACGACTCCCAGAACAGGGTGTCCTGGAGCAGATCCTGGAAGTTCAGGGTGCCGATCCAGCGGGTGGGCTCGGTGCGGCCCGACTGGGCGTCGGTGAAGGCCAGCAGGATGCCGTGGAGCAGCGGGCCGACGCTGAGCACCAGGATGGGGATCAGCGCGGGCAGCACCAGGAACCACGGGCCGTGGTCGACGGCACGCCGTCTCGGACGGCTCGGGCCGGGCGCGCCGGGCGCCGGTCTCCTCGCCTCGGTCACCGACGTCACGGCATCAGCCCCTTTGCAGGTGGGGGTGGGCCCGGTCATGGTCGTGAACGCGACAGCGCACGTCAAGGGCCCGCGCACGCCACCCGACCTGTGCGAATGCGAGACTGGCCGGCGAACGGCCGGACGACAGGCGCCCGGCGGGGCCCGGGACGGACACGGAGGCGGAAGCGATGGACGAGGCGCGGGCGCGGGAGGTTCTTCAGGCCGCGGGGGTGCTCCCCGGGGGCGCCGGGGACGCGCGGCTGCTGGCGCTCGGGGAGAACGCGGTGTTCGCCGCCGGCGACCTGGCGGTGAAGGTGGGCCGGGACGCGGAGCTGCTGGAGCGGGCCCGCCGCGAACTGGCCGTCGCCGGGTGGCTGGCCGAGCGGGGTGTGCCCGCCGTGCGTCCCGCCGAGTCCGAGGCGCTGCTGGTGGAGGGGCACCCGGTGACCGTGTGGCGCCGGCTGCCCGACCCGGTGCGGCCCGCCGAGCCGAAGGACCTGGCGGTGCTGCTGCGGCAGGTGCACGCGCTGCCCGCTCCCCCGTTCGCCCTGCCGCCCCGCTCGCTGCTGGACGGTGTGGAGCGCTGGCTGCGGCTCGCGGGCGACGCGATCGACCCGGCGGACGCGGCGTATCTACGGGAGCGGCGCGACGGGTTCGCGAAGGCCGCGGCGGCGCTGACGCCCCGGCTGCCGCGCGGCCCGATCCACGGCGACGCGCTGCCGCGCAACGTGCACGTCGGCCCGGACGGTCCCGTGCTGGTCGACCTGGAGACCTTCTCGACGGACCTGCGCGAGCACGACCTGGTGGTGATGGTCCTCTCCCACGACCGCTACGGCCTGCCGGACGAGGCCTACGACTCGTTCACCGAGACCTACGGCTGGGACGTGCGCGAGTGGGAGGGGTGCTCGGTGCTGCGCGGGGCGCGGGAGACCGCCAGCTGTGCCTGGGTCGCCCAGCACGCCCCGGGCAACCCCAAGGCGCTGGCCGAGTTCCGCCGCCGGGTGGCGTCGCTGCGGGACGGGGACGAGACGGTGCGCTGGTACCCGTTCTGAGCGGGGCGCTTCAGAGCGCGGGCCGCAGCGGCTCGGCCGCCGGTTCACGCAGCGGCCAGGTGCTGTCCACGACGGCGGCCGGGTCGCCCTTGCGGCGCAGGAAGTCCTGGAAGTCCGCCGCCCAGGCCGCGTACCACTCGATCTGACGGCGGTGCAGCTCCGCCGGGCCGAGTGCCGCGACCTTCGGGTGGCGGTCGGCTATCGCGCAGGCCAGACGGGCGGCGGCGAGGGCGTCGGCCGTCGCGTCGTGCGCCGCGTCGAGGCGCACTCCGTACTCCGCGCAGACCGCCTCCAGCGTGCGCTTGCCCCGGCGGTAGCGGTCGACGGCGCGGTCGATGGTGTACGGGTCGATCACCGGGGCCGGGTCGGCGCCGCCCAGGCGCTCGCGCAGGGACGGCAGTCCGTACCTGCGGAGCTCCGCGGAGAGCAGGCTCAGGTCGAACGAGGCGTTGTACGCGACGATTGGGACGCCGGTCTTCCAGTAGGCGGCGAGGACGCCGGCGATGGCGTCGGCCACCTGGTCGGCGGGGCGGCCCTCGGCGGCCGCGCGCTCGTTGCTGATGCCGTGGACCGCGACCGCGTCGGCGGGGATCGGCACGCCGGGGTCGGCCAGCCACTCCCGGCGCCCCAGGGTCTCCCCCGCGCGGAGCTCGATCACGGCTCCCGTGACGATCCGCGCCTCGCGCGGATCCGTCCCCGTCGTCTCCAGGTCGAAGCCGATCAGCAGCTCCCGGTGCCAGCCCATGGGCTGTCCCCCCTTCTGTGCGGTGCGTTCCCCCAGTGGCTTCACCCTCGCACGCGCCACTGACAACCAGAGGATCGCATTCCGTTTCCCGGGCGGACCGGGCGGCCCCGGGAACACACACGGACCCGGAGGTTCAGGACACCGGCCGCGAATCCGCCCACATCTGCTCGAACTCCTCGCGGTAGGTGGGGAAGAGGCCGCCCTCCTCGATCTCGCCCGGCTTGACCACCTTGGTCCCGTTGCGCAGGACGAACACCGGGGCCTCCATGCCGCGGGTGCGGCGCAGGTGGTTCTGGACCACGGCGATGCCGTCGGAGCCGTCGCCGTCGACCAGGTAGGCCGTGCAGCGCGGCGTCTCGTCGTAGACCTGGATCTCGAAGGCGCCCGGGTCGCGCAGCCGGGACCGCACGCGGCGCATGTGGAGGATGTTCATCTCCACGGACCGGCCCAGCTCTCCCCGTTTGATGCCCAGTTCGCGCTCGCGCCGCTTGACCGCGCTGGAGGCCGGGTTGAGGAACAGCAGCCGCACCCGGCAGCCGGAGTCGGCGAGCCGCACCAGCCGGCGGCCGGAGAAGTTCTGCACGAGCAGGTTCAGGCCGATGCCGATGGCGTCGAGCCGCCGGGCCCCGCCGAATATGTCCTCGGCGGGGAACTGGCGCAGCAGCCGCACCCGGTCCGGGTGCACGGCGACCACGTCCGCGTACCGGTCGCCGACCAGGTCCTCGACCGCGTCCACCGGGAGCCGGCGCGCCGAGGGCACGTCGCCGCCCGTGCCGAGCATCTCGAGCAGCCGCGCGGAGGCCCGCTCCGCCTGATTCAGCACCGCCTCGGACAGCGCACGGTTGCGGGAGACCACGTTGCGGGTGACCTCCAGCTCGTCCAGGGCCAGCTCGACGTCCCTGCGGTCGTCGAAGTACGGCTCGAAGCACGGCCAGTGCTGCACCATCAGCTCGCGCAGCTGCGGCAGGGTGAGGAACGACAGCACGTTGTCGTCGGCCGGATCGAGCAGATAGCCCTTGCGGCGGCTGACCTCGCGCACGGCGACCGCGCGCTGCACCCACTCCTGTCCGGCGGGCCCGGCGGCGGCGACCACCCAGTCGTCGCCGTGCACGGGCTCGTAGACGGGCCGCAGCACGGCGGCGACGACCGCGCGCAGCCGCTGCTCGACCAGGTTCAGCCAGATGTAGGCCCGGCCGGCCCGCTGCGCGCGCGTGCGCACCTCGCGCCACGCGTCCGCGCCCCAGTCCAGCTCCGGTCCGATCGAACCCGCGTCCATCGGCCGCGCCAGGGACACCGCACCGGGCGGGACGTCCGTGGAGCCGCTCCCCTCGTGACCCTCGTCACCAGGGGGCAGTTCCAGCCCTCCCGAGCCCACCCGCGCACCGCCTTCCAGTCCCCCGAGCACTCCCCGTCCAACGATCAAGGAGAGTACTCCGCATGCGGTGCGGGATGCAGCCCGATGGACAGGGTCGTTTCCCAACTTCCCCCTGCCAAGCGACCGTTCCGCCCTCCGCGGGCGGGCGGGCGAGCGGTTTCATGGCGGACATCACAGAAGGTGCGGTCCGTCGCGGCCGGGGCATGGGTAGGAGGTGGACCCGCCCTTGATCCCGCCCGTTCGGGGAGACACGGGGACACTCGGAGCCAAGGCGTCCCCACCGGCGCCGTACACCTGAAAGAGTCGTGTCCATGCAGGTCTGGCCTGGCGAGGCGTATCCGCTCGGTGCCACGTACGACGGCGCCGGAACGAATTTCGCGGTCTTCACGGAGGCCGCGGACCGAGTAGAGCTGTGTCTGCTGCACGACGACGGCTCCGAGACCGCGGTCGAGCTGCGGGAGAGCGACGCGTTCGTGCGGCACGCGTACCTGCCCGGGGTGATGCCCGGGCAGCGGTACGGCTTCCGTGTGCACGGGCCGTACGCCCCCGAGCGGGGGCTGCGCTGCAACTCCGCGAAACTGCTGCTGGACCCGTACGCGCGTGCGATCAGCGGCTCGATCCAGTGGGGCGAGGAGGTCTACGGCTACCACTTCGACGACCCCGAACGGCGCAACGACCTGGACTCGGCGCCGCACACGATGACGTCGGTCGTGGTCAACCCGTACTTCGACTGGGGGGACGACCGGCGGCCCCGGACGGAGTACCACCACACGGTGATCTACGAGGCCCACGTCAAGGGGCTCACCATGCGCCACCCCGGGCTGCCCGAGGAGCTGCGCGGCACCTACGCGGGCCTGGCGCACCCGGCGATCATCGAGCACCTGACCGAACTGGGCGTCACCGCGCTGGAGCTGATGCCGGTGCACCAGTTCGTGAACGACCACCGGCTGGTCGACATGGGGCTGAACAACTACTGGGGCTACAACACCATCGGCTTCTTCGCCCCGCACAACGCCTACGCGTCCTGGGGCGACCGGGGCCAGCAGGTGCTGGAGTTCAAGTCGGCGGTGAAGGCGCTGCACGAGGCCGGGATCGAGGTGATCCTCGACGTGGTCTACAACCACACCGCCGAGGGCAACCACCTGGGCCCCACGCTGTCCTTCAAGGGCCTCGACAACCCCTCGTACTACCGGCTGGCCGAGGACCCCCGCTACTACATGGACACCACGGGCACCGGGAACTCGCTGCTGATGCGGTCCCCGCACGTGCTCCAGATGATCATGGACTCGCTGCGGTACTGGGTCACCGAGATGCATGTCGACGGGTTCCGCTTCGACCTCGCGGCCACCCTGGCCCGGCAGTTCCACGAGGTGGACCGGCTGTCGTCGTTCTTCGACCTGGTGCAGCAGGACCCGGTGGTCTCCCAGGTGAAGCTGATCGCCGAGCCCTGGGACGTCGGCGAGGGCGGCTACCAGGTGGGCAACTTCCCGCCGCTGTGGACCGAGTGGAACGGCAAGTACCGGGACACCGTGCGGGACCTGTGGCGGGGCGAGCCGCGCACGCTCGCCGAGTTCGCGTCCCGGCTGACAGGCTCCTCCGACCTCTACCAGGACGACGGGCGGCGCCCGCTCGCCTCGATCAACTTCGTCACCTGCCACGACGGTTTCACCCTGCACGACCTGGTGTCGTACAACGAGAAGCACAACGAGGCCAACGGCGAGGACAACCGGGACGGCGAGAGCCACAACCGGTCCTGGAACTGCGGGGCCGAGGGCGACACCGACGACCCGGACGTGCTGAGGCTGCGCGCCCGGCAGATGCGGAACTTCGTCGCCACGCTGATGCTTTCCCAGGGCGTGCCGATGATCAGTCACGGCGACGAGCTGGCCCGCACGCAGCGCGGCAACAACAACGCGTACTGCCAGGACAACGAACTGGCGTGGGTGAACTGGCCGGAGGAGGGGGACGGCGAGGACGACTTCCGGCGCCGGCTGCTGGAGTTCACGCGGGCGATGGTGTGGCTGCGCAAGGACCACCCCGTCTTCCGGCGCCGCCGCTTCTTCCACGGCCGTCCCGTGGAGGGCACCCACGACGACCTCTCCGACATCGCCTGGTTCACGCCCGAGGGCGCGGAGATGACCCAGCGGGACTGGGAGTCGGCACGGGCGTCGGCGCTGACCGTGTTCCTCAACGGCAACGCGATCTCCGAGCCCGGTCAGCGCGGGGAGCGGATCACCGACGACTCGTTCCTCCTGATGTTCAACGCCTCCCCCAAGCCGCTGGACTTCGTGGTCCCGGTGGACCACGGGGCACAGTGGCAGGTGGTGGTCGACACGGCCCGAGAGGACGGCGTGCCACCGGGGACGGGTCCGAAGGTGTCGGCGGGGACGAGGCTGACGCTGACGGATCGCAGCCTGACGGTGCTGCAACGGCCGGCGTAGGGGCTGGACGGCCCCTCCGGCGTTTGAGGAGCGGGGTCTGGGGCGGAGGCCCGGTGTCGGGACGGGAAGGGGCGGCGGGGGCGGAAACCCTCCCACCCCCACCCCGAACGGAGCAGCCAGCGCACGACACGCGCCCACGCGGGTACGTACGTCCCCATGACCCCTGAGCGCCCCGCCCCGGCAGTCCCCACGGCGACCTACCGCCTGCAGCTCCAGCCCGCCTTCCCCTTCACGGCGGCCGCCGAAGCCGTCCCGTACCTGGCCGGGCTCGGCGTGTCCCACCTGCACCTCTCCCCCGTTCTCGAGGCGGTCCCCGGCTCGGCCCACGGCTACGACGTCGTGGACCCGACGCGCGTCCGGGAGGAACTGGGCGGCGAGGAGGGCCTGCGGGACCTGTCCCGCACGGCCCGGGCGCACGGCCTCGGACTGATCGTGGACATCGTCCCCAACCACATGGCGATGTCCCCCCGCCACAACGCGGCCCTGTGGGAGGTGCTGCGCGACGGCCCGTCGTCCCCCCGCGCCCGCTGGTTCGACATCGACTGGGAGGCGCAGGGCGGGCAGATGCTGCTGCCGGTCCTCGGCGGTCCGCTCGGCGAGGTGGCGGACGAGCTGAAGGTCGACGGCGACGTGCTGCGCTACTACGACCACGCCTTCCCGCTGCGCGAGGGCACGGCGGGGCTGCCGCTGCCGCAGCTGCTGGACGCGCAGTGGTACCGCCCCGTGTGGTGGAGGCTGGCCCGCACCGAGCTGAACTACCGGCGGTTCTTCAGCATCTCCGAGCTGATCGGGGTGCGGGTGGAGGACCCCGAGGTGTTCGAGGCGACGCACGCGAAGATCCTGGAGCTGCTGCACGAGGGCGTGGTCGACGGGCTGCGCGTCGACCACCCGGACGGGCTCGCCGACCCCGGCGGCTATCTGCGGCGGCTGCACGAGGCGACGGGGGGCCGCTGGACGGTGGTGGAGAAGATCCTCGCCGACGGCGAGGCGCTGCCCGCCTCCTGGCCGGTCGCCGGCACCACCGGCTACGACGCCCTGCGCCACGTCGACGGGCTGTTCCTGGACCCGGACGGGTTCGGGGAGCTGGTGGACCGCTACCGGGCCTTCGCGGCCCCGCAGACGGACCGGGGCGGCGACTGGGACGCCACGGTCCGCAGGGCCGCGTACAAGGTGCTCACGCACGAGCTGGCCGCCGAGCTGGACCGGCTCACCCGGGTGGCTGCCCGGCTGTGCGCGACGGCTCCCCAGACCGCGCTGCGCGACCGCGCGCCCTGGGCGCTGCGCACGGCGCTGACGGAGCTGCTGGTGCGGCTGGAGGTGTACCGGCCCTACGCCCCCGAGGACGCGGCGACGGTGGTGACCGAGGAGGCCGCGGCCGAGGCCCGGCGCGCGTTCACCGTCCCGGAGGAGGCGGGCGCGGTGGACGTCGTACGGGATCTGCTGCTGGGGCGGTACGGGGACGGGCCCGTGTACGGGGAGTTCCGTACGCGGTTCGCGCAGACGGCGTCGGCGCTGCGGGCCAAGTCCGTGGAGGACACGGCGTTCTACCGCTACGTGCCGCTGCTGTCGGCGACGGAGGTGGGCGGCGAGCCGGGCGACCCGGCGGTGGCCCCGGACCGCTTCCACGCGTACTGCGCGCGCGTGCAGCGCGACTGGCCGGCCACGGGGACGGTGCTGTCCACGCACGACGCCAAGCGCAGCGCGGACGTGCGGGCGGCGCTGCACGTGCTCACCGAGTGCCCTCGGCGCTGGGCGGACGTCCTCACGGAGGTGTCCCGTACCGGGGAGGCGGTGCCCGACGGGCAGACGGCGTGGGCGGCCTGGCAGACGGTGTTCGGGCTCGGCCCGGCCGAGGAGGAGCGAGTGCGGGCGGCGCTGCTGAAGCATGTGCGCGAGGCGGGCCTGTTCACCAGCTGGACGGAGCAGGAGCCGCCGTACGAGGAGGCGGTGGCGCGGTTCGTCGCGGCGGGGCCGTGCGGGGTGCCGGGGCGGAAGGTCGCGGAGCTGCGGGAGGCGCTGGAGCCGCACATCCGGGCGAACGTGCTGGGCGCGGCGCTGGTGCATCTGATCATGCCGGGCGTGCCCGACGTCTACCAGGGCACGGAGCGCGAGTACCGGGCGCTGGTCGACCCGGACAACCGGCGGCCCGCGCGGTTCGGCGGGGACGGCGGGGACCTCGGGGACGTCGCGGAGAAGGAGGCGGTCACCCGGGCGGCGTTGGCGCTGCGGGCGCGGCGGCCGGAGGTGTTCGGCACGGCGGCGTCGTACGAGCCCCTGGCCGCCGAGGGCCCGGCGGCGGAGCACTGCCTGGCGTTCGTCCGCTCCGGCGAGGTGGTGACGGCGATCACCCGGCTGTCGCTGCGTCTTGCGGAGGCGGGCGGCTGGGGCGGCACCCGGCTGCCGCTGCCACCGGGGCGGTGGGCCGATGTGCAGGACTCCGGGAGGGAGTTCGCGGGGGACGTGCGGGTGGCGGAGCTGTTCGCCGCGTCGCCGGTGGCGCTGTTGGAGCGGGTGCCGGAGTGACGGTGGTTCCGGTTGTCGGGGCGCTGTGCGGGGTCGGTGCGCGGTCGGCGCACGGCCGGTGAGGACCCGTGCGACGTGCGTCCGGCGCGGGACGCGGGACGTGCGGGAAGGGGGCCGTGGCGTGCCTCCGAGCGCCCCCTGGCGGCTCCCCCGTACCGCCCTTGACACCGTCTCGCGGCCGTGGGGTACTGCGCAGTGCGAGTGCGGGCGGTGACGGGGGGTGGGTCCGCTGCGGGAGTCTCGCTATCCGACGGTGTCCGAACTGGTCATCTCCGCCCGGGCGCTGGCAGTCCAGTGGCCGGGTCTGTGTGTGCTGCGGCAGGTGGGGGTGTCCCGCGGGGGACGGCCGCTGCACCTGCTGTCCGTGGGGCGCGCCCCACACGCCGTGCTGGTCGTCGCGGGCGCCCACGCCAACGAGCCCGCGGGCAACGGGACGCTGCTGGAACTGGCCCGGCGGGCCCTGCTCGAGCGGGAGCTGCGGGACGGCGTCTCCTGGCACTTCCTGCTGTGCGCCGACCCCGACGGGGCGAGCCTGCACGTCACCCCGGCGCCGCGCAGCCTGTACGACTACCACCTGGGCTTCTTCCGCCCGGCCGGGCCCGAGCAGCCGGAGTGGGCGCCCTCGGTGCTGCCCGCGGACCGGCTGCCGCCGGAGACGCGGGCGCTGACCGGGGTGATCGACGAGCTGCGGCCGTTCCTCCAGGTGTCCCTGCACGGCACCGATCTGGGCGGCAGCTGGGTGCAGTTGACGCGGGACGTGCCCGGGCTGGCGGAGCCGTTCGCCAAGTCGGCGGCCGAGCTGCACATCCCCGTCGAGACGGGCGCCTCGGACGCGGCGGGCTGGCCGGCGTCGGGGCCCGGCGTGCACGTGATGCCCGCGCCGGAGGCCGCCCCGGCCTATCCCAGCCTGAGCGACGACGCCCGGCACAGCACCTGGTACCACGCGCACCGGTACGGCGGTCTGACCGCGGTCGTGGAGGTGCCGATGTGGGCGAGCGACCTGGTGGACGACCCGGCCCCGCACCCGGCGCCTGACACGGCGATGCACGCGCTCGCGGAACGGCTGCTGCGGGACGCGGGCGAGGTGCGGCACGTCCTTGAGGAGGTACGGCCCGGACCGCCGCCCGCCGAGACCGGCGGTCCGCTGCTGCGGGCGGCCACCTGGGTGCTGGAGCTGGTGCCGGGACTGGCCGCCGACCTGGTCCGCACCCCGCCGGCGGACGGCACCCGCGCCTACGTCGGCAGCGTGGACGCCTTCGCGCGCCGGGTGCCGCTGCGGGCGGCGGCGATGCTGCGGCGGGCCCTGCGGGACACCGACGCCCAGGCGGCGGCCCGCCTGGACCAACTGGTCGCCCACTGGAGCGACACCTTCGCCACCCGCTTCCGCGCCCGCTGGGTCCCGGTCCGCCACCAGGTGGAACACCAGTCCCGCACGGTGGTGGCGGCTGCGCGGCAGGCGCGGGTGGGGTTGATGTGAGGGGTCGGCCGGGGGCGCGCCCCCGGCCGGGGAAGACACGGTGCGGTCGTCGTGCCTTGGTGCCCGGAGCGCGAGGCCTCTCTGCGCGGGACCGGGCGCCGTCGGTGTCCGACGGTCGGGCCGGACGCCGCCGCCCGAGCGGAAGGACGCTTCCCGGCCGGACACGTCGCGGCCGGGCGTCGGAGGCAGCGGAACGCCGGTGCCACAGGCCGGCGCCGTGCCGCGCACAGGGCGGGGCGGCGCCGCCGATGCCGTGACGCCGGGCCACGGCGAAAGGCGCCGCCGTCGCCGGGCCGTCATGGCCACGGCCCCGAGCGCAGGCGGTCTCACGTCCCGTCAGGGGCGTTCGGCTGCTGCCCGCACGGCGGGCGCCGACCACGGCGCTCGGCCGACCTCCTCTCCAGGGCCGCGTCAGGCCTCGGCGCGGAGGCCCACTCAGGCCCACTCAGGCCCACCCAGGCCTGCCGCACGCGAGTGGCCGTCTCACGTCCCGTCGAGCGCGAACAGCGCCCCCGTGTGGGCGCGCAGCGTGCAGGTGTTCGGGAAGGTTTCCGTCCAGGTGACCGGGCGGTCGCGCCACATGCCCTCCGCGTGGGCCGTCACCGGGGCGTAGATCATCGGGCAGAGGGCGTCCTCCGCGGGGAGGGCGGTGATGCGGCCGTCCGCGGCCGACAGCTGCGCGCAGGCATCCTGCGCGTGCGGGTGGTCGCCGCCGGGCGGGTCGCAGCGCAGCAGCCTGGCGTTCTCCGCGCCGGCCGTCGTGTTCTCCCCGTGGCTGACGCTCAGCATCAGCCAGTTCCCGGTGTCCGCGTGGGCGGAGGGCGTCGCGCCGGCGAGCAGGAGGAGCGCGGCGGCGGCCAGCCCCGCCCCTGCCGTCTTCACTGAGGTGTGCGTCATTCCCGGTGCATCGGCACGGCGGGCCCGGGACCCCAGCCCGGCTCACCCGAACGGGAGGTTCCGGGGGTCCTCCGTACGGCGAGGGCGCACACGGCGCGGATCACCCGGGCCTGGTACTCCGCCTGGCGGTCCACGGGGATCCAGCGGGCGCCGAGCACGTCCCGGAGGTCCGCGCAACGCGCGTCGATCAGGCGGTTCAGCGCCGGCAGCGCGTCGGTGGGGTCGTGTCCCGCGCGGGTGACGAGCTGGTGCAGCAGACCGGCGGTGCGCAGGGCGAGGCGCCGGCCTGCGAGGCGCAGCGCGGCCAGGCGGGCGGTCGTCATGGGCGGCAGCGGATGTGCAGAATCGTTCTTGCGGTCGGGGTCCCAGGCGTCCGCGAGGCCCGGGCAGACGAGGAGGTAGTCGTCGACCGGGGCGAGCAGCCGGTCCGCGTCGGGCACGCCCGCGACGTACGGGCGTATCCGCTCCGCGAGCTCCCCGAGCAGCGCGGTGTCGCGGCGCAGGGTGCGGCTGACGGACCGCAGCTCGGCGTCCGGGTCGGGGTGCGGGGCGCCGCTCCCGACGGCGGCGACGCCCCACATCGGCGCCTCCACGACCGCGGTGACCGTGCCGTACCCGTAGGGGTGGTACCACGTCGACTCCACGGCCGCCTCGGTGATGGCGGCGGCCAGGTCGCGGCGGTGCGGGGGCGGGATGCGGTAGACGGCGGGGCCGAGGCCCGGCCAGTACAGGGCGTCGTACGCGCCGAGTTCGCGCGGCACGCCGAGGCGCGCGGCGACGGCGGCGACCCGGCGGTCGAGGCCCGGCAGGTCGTGGGTGAGCTCGACGAAGCCGCCGCCCACGTCCACGCCGTGCAGGGAGCACTGGAGGAAGGGCCGCAGCTCGTCCTGGAGGGCGAGCAGCGCGCGGGTCTCCGGCAGCGCGGCGGACGCGGCGCCGTCCGGCAGCCACTCGGGCTGTTCCAGGAAGCCGGGGCGGTAGAAGTTCCGGAAGTGGCGGCCGAGGGTGTACGGGCCGGTCAGCCAGCGCTCGTTGTGGCGCAGGCCGTCGGGGTCGAGGCAGAGCAGCAGGTTCCAGGTGATGTCGGCGCCGTCGGTGAAGCGGCGGTCGGCGAGCGCCTGCTCGGCCAGCCGCAGCACCGTCGCGCCGCCCACCGGTTCGTTGGCGTGCGGTCCCGCGACGACGAGGGCCTGGCGGCCGCCGTGGCCGACGCTCAGCAGCCACAGGGGCGTGCCCGCGCGGGAGACGCCGACGCGGCGCAGACGGGCGTCGCGGGGATGGCGGGCGGCGAGGGCGGCGGCCCGAGCGCCGAGTTCGTCGACGGTCGGATAGCTCAGGAGGGGCGTCAGGTCACACCTCCACGAAGCGACGCCGTCGTCCACCGGAAGTACAAGCCGTGCGGGCAGTGCGGATGCGGCACGTACAGGGAGTACGAGTACGGGGAGTGCGGGGTCCCCCTACAGTCAGTCACGACTGCCGGGCTCGCGTCAACACCGTCACGTGTCAACGACAAGCACATGCGTGTCAGTTGGCGGCGAGCCGGTAGGTGATCCGGCCGAAGCCCACCTGGTCGCCGTCGCGGACCACGGCCGCGCCGACCACCCGACGGCCGTTCACCGTCGTGCCGTTGGTGGAGCCGAGGTCGCGCAGCACCCACAGGCCGCCCTGGTGGGTGAGTTCGGCGTGGACGCGGGACACCGTCTCGTGGGTGAGCCGCAGCCCGTTGGCGGGGTCGCGCCCTATCCGCAGCGGGTGCCCGTGCGCGGGGTGCGGCAGCAGCAGCTTCGGCAGCTTCTCCGCCCGCCAGGCCCGGCGCAGCCGCACCGTGAACCCGGAGACCGCCTCGACCGTGCCGAACACCGCGCGGGAGAGGCGGCTCTCGCGGGGGAGGTCGGCGGTGAGCGCGGCGAGTTCGTCGGCGCGCCGCGCCACGAGCGCCAGTTCCATGCGCCGGATGAACGTGTCGTGGGACAGGCGGCCCTTGACGACGCCGTCCCGCAGCGCGCTCAGCGCCTTGTCGCGCTCCGCGTCGGAGAGCCGCGCGGGGTACGTGGAGAACTCGAAGGACGACGTCACGCGGTGATTGTCGGTCAGCCGGGTGCGAGCTGTCCAGAAACCCCGTAAGCGGAGGACTCGCCCCCGCCTGCGCCCCACGGCCTCGCCCGTCCCGCGCCCCGCCCGTGCCGCGGTCCGTCGCGCGACACCCGCCGCAAAACGGCGGATCCCCCGGCGAATTGATCTCCGATGCCGCACGATGGAGGCGCTTCATCACGGTGAGCAGACGAAGGGGAACCGTCCGTGCAGTTCGAGGTGTGGGCACCACAGGCCGGCCGAGTGACGCTCCGGTGCGACGGCGTCACGCGCGCGTTGGAGCGCGATCCCGAGCGGGAGGGGTGGTGGCGGGGGGAGGCCGAGGCGCACGACGGCTCCCGATACGGCTTCGCGCTGGACGACGGGCCGGTGCTGCCGGACCCCCGGTCGCGCCGCCAGCCCGACGGCCCCGACGGGCTCAGCGCCGTCGTCGACCACGACCGTTACATGTGGACCGCCGAGTGGAGCGGACGGCCGCTGCCCGGCGCGGTGCTGTACGAGACGCACGTCGGCACGTACACCCGTGAGGGCACCTTCGACGCCGCCGCCGAACGGCTCGGGCACCTCGCCGACCTGGGCGTCACACACGTGGAGTTGATGCCGGTGTGCCCGTTCCCGGGCCGGCACGGCTGGGGGTACGAGGGCGTCTGCCTGTGGGCGGTGCACGAGCCGTACGGCGGGCCCGAGGGGCTGAAACGGTTCGTCGACCGGGCGCACGCGCTGGGGCTCGGCGTCGTCCTGGACGTGGTGCACAACCACCTGGGCCCGTCGGGCAATTACCTGCCGCAGTTCGGCCCGTACTTCACCGATACGCACCACACGCCGTGGGGTGCGGCGGTCAACCTGGACGCGCCCGGCTCGGACGAGGTGCGCGCGTACCTCGTGGAGAGCGCGCTGGCGTGGCTGCGGGACTACCGGATCGACGGGCTGCGTCTCGACGCCGTGCACGCGCTGGTGGACACCCGCGCGCGCCACTTCCTGGAGGAGCTGTCGCAGGCCGTGGACGAACTGGCCGCCGACACCGGCCGGCCGCTGTTCCTGATCGCCGAGTCCGACCTCAACGACCCGCGGGTCATCACCCCGCGCGAGAACGGCGGCCACGGCATCCACGCCCAGTGGAACGACGACTTCCACCACGCCCTGCACACCGCTCTGACCGGCGAGTCGCAGGGCTACTACGCCGACTTCGCCCGGGCCCCGCTGAAGGCCCTGGCCAAGACGCTCACCCACGGCTTCTTCCACGACGGCACGTACTCCAGCTTCCGGGGCCGGCACCACGGGCGGCCCCTGGACCGCACCCGCGTGGCCGCGCACCGCCTGCTGGGGTACAGCCAGACCCACGACCAGGTCGGCAACCGCGCCCAGGGCGACAGGCTGGCCGCGCT
This sequence comes from Streptomyces sp. P9-2, assembly GCF_051903975.1. Lineage (NCBI taxonomy): Bacteria > Bacillati > Actinomycetota > Actinomycetes > Kitasatosporales > Streptomycetaceae > Streptomyces > Streptomyces sp. P9-2. The sequence goes on along the minus strand of NZ_CP192633.1, from coordinate 5,391,705 downwards.
GGTCTCCCCCGGGCTGCTGGCCTGCGCGGCGGCGCTGACGCTGACCGCGCCGTTCACGCCGATGCTGTTCATGGGCGAGGAGTGGGCGGCGGGCACGCCCTGGCAGTTCTTCACCGACCACACGGACCCGGAGCTGGCGAAGGCGGTCAGCGAGGGTCGGCGCCGGGAGTTCGCGGCGCACGGGTGGGCGGAGCAGGACGTACCCGACCCGCAGGACCCGGCCACCCGTGACCGCTCCTGCCTGGACTGGTCCGAGCCGGAACGGGAGCCGCACGCGAGGATGCTGGCCTGGTACCGCCAACTCCTCACGCTCCGCCGCGAACAGCCCGACCTCACCGACCCGGACCTCGCCGACACGAAGGTGGCCTACGACGAGGACCGCCGCTGGCTGGCGTTCCGCCGGGGCGACGTCCGCGTGGCCGTGAACCTGGGCCCCGAACCGGCCGACATCCCCCTGGGCTCCCGCGAGGCCCAGATCCTGGCGGCATGGGAACCGGTGGACACACCGGGCGCGGACGGTCTGCTGCGGCTGCCGGGGGAATCGGCGGTGGTGTTGCTGCAGGAGTGAGGGGCGCGGGGCGGGCGTGCCCCGCCCCGCGCTGTGGGCCGCGTGGGGCTGCGTCACGGCACCGCCCTTCGCAGCCCCGACGGGCACCCGGGCGCGCGGAGGGCTCGACCCGGCTCGCGCCCGGGCCGCCTGGGGTGTTTCACGGCGCCGGTGACACCGCGACACGACGGGCGCGGCGGCGCGGGGAGGACACCCCGGCCCCCGGGCCCCCTAGGGCGCCGCGTCGCTGTCGCGGAGGTCCGTCACGCGTTCCAGCATGATCGGTTCCCAGGCTCGGCGGAGGCGGGTGCGGAGCAAGGGGAGGGACCGCGTGGCGTTGTGGACCAGGGCCTCGGCGAGGTGGATGACGCAGTCGCAGCGGGCCAGCCACAGGCCGCGCAGGCAGGGGCGGGCGCCGTAGCCCGCCAGCGTGGCCGCGCGGACGGCGGCCGGGGCTCCGACGGCGCGGGCCAGACCCGCGATGTCCTCGGCCGGGTCGCCGACCACCGCCGAGTCCCAGCCGAGCACCCCCCGCACCCGCCCGTCCGCGCCGACGACCAGGTTCCCTCCCGTGAGGGCGTGGTGCACCAGCACGGCCGAGCCGGCCTGCGCGGCGAGCTGCACCGTCGCGGGCTGGGTGAACTGCCGCAGCCGCGCCGCCTCGAACTCGTCGGCCTTGTCGAGCAGTTCTACGGCCTCCCCGGCGGCCCGCCGCAGCGTCTCCAGCGAGCGCGGCGGCACGCGCGGCACGCCCAGCGACTCGGCCTGCCGTACGGGCACCTGGTGCAGCCCGGTGAGCAGGCCCGCCAGGTCGGTCTCGCCGACGGCGGACACGGTGTTCTCCTCCGCCGTGCCCCCGACCAGCCGGGTCTCCAGCGTGCACAGCAGGCCGGGCGCCCACTCGCCCTGCGCCAGGCAGACGGGCAGCGCGACCGGCATGTGCGGGCGCACGACCTCGCGCAGCCGCAGCTCGCGGCGCCGGCGGGCGCCGGTGGCGCGGTCCGGGGCGAGGTACAGCACGTACCGGGTGCCCACCAGCCAGGTGGTGGGGTGGTCGGCGCCGTCGTCGGCGGGCCGCACGTCGAGGGCGGCGGCGGACGCGCCGGTGCCGTGCCCGCTGTCCTTGAGCAGGGACCGGGCCAGTCGGCGGACGGTGTCAACGGTGGGTGTCGGTGCCTGGGTCATGGTCGCGCCGTAACCGTTCGGGAGAGGCAGGGTGGGGACGGGGCGGAAGGGCCGGACGGTGCCGCTCAGTCGACTATCACCATCCCCCGCTCCGTGTCGTTCAGCCGCCGTCCGCCGTCCTCGGTGACGGTCACGATGTCCTCGATCCGCACCCCGAACCGCCCCGGCAGATAGACGCCCGGCTCGACGGAGAAGCACATGCCGGGGACGAGCGGCCGCTCCTCGCCCTCGATCATGTACGGCGGCTCGTGGGTGGTGACGCCGATGCCGTGCCCGGTGCGGTGGATGAAGTACTCGCCGTACCCGGCGCCGTCGATGACCGCGCGGGCCGCCCGGTCGACGTCCTGGCAGGCCGCGCCGGGCCGCACCGCGCGGAAACCGGCCTCCTGCGCCTCGCGCACCAGGTCGTGCACCCGGCGCTCCTCCTCGGTGGGCTCGCCGACGTGCACCGTGCGGGAGGTGTCGGAGCCGTAGCCGTCCTTGAGGCCGCCGAAGTCCAGGACGACCATGTCGCCGCGCTCGATACGGCGGTCGCCGGCCTCGTGGTGCGGGTTGGCTCCGTTGGGGCCGGAGGCGACGATGGTGAAGTCGACCTGGGAGTGGCCGAAGCGGCGCAGCAGCGCGGCGAGGTCGGCGGCGACCTCGGACTCCCGGCGGCCGGAGAAGCGGACGTTCCTGATCTCCTCGAACGCGGCGTCCGCGGCGGCGCCGGCCGCGGCGAGCCGCTCCAGCTCCGCTGCGTCCTTCACGGCGCGCAGCATCGGCAGCGCCTCGGTGAGGGAGACGTACGAGGTCTTGGGGAGCGCCTGCTGGAGTCCCAGCAGGTGCAATGCCCAGGCGTTGTCGCTGACGCCGAAGCGGCCCCGGTCGTCGAGGAGGGCCGCGGTGAGGGCGTAGGGGTCCTTGCCGTCGGTCCAGTCGCGCAGGGCGAGGGCGGGCGCGCCGGTGGCCTTCTCGGCGTCCGGGGCCTCCAGGGTGGGGACGACGAGCACAGGTTCCCGGTTGGCGGCCAGGACCAGCAGGGTGAGCCGCTCGGTGACGGCGGGCGGCGCGTACCCGGTGAGCCACACCAGGTCCGGGCCCGGCGCGACGAGCACCCCGGCGAGCCCGGCGTCGGCGGCCTGCCGCGCCGCCCGGTCCATACGGGCCTTGTAGTCGTCAGCGGTGAAGGGCACGGGCGCGGTGCCGGTCATCCGGGTGCCTCCCAGGGCGGACGTCGGGGCTACGGGCAGCATCCTGCCCGCCGAACGGGTACGGCGCGAGCCGGTTGCCGGGGTTGCCCCCGGAGTCGCCCCGTCCGGGGGCGGAAAGCCCCGCTCCTCCACGCCGGTACGCGCCCCCGCGCCCCCCAGGGCCCGGCGCCCCTGCGAAGAAGCCCCCTTACGTCAAGATCCCGGGAACCGCCGTCACCTGCTGGTACCCGCCCGTGGCGTGCCGGACGGTCAGGCGGATCTCCGAGCCCGGCGGGGTGCGGGCGAGGGCGTGGGCCAGGTCCGCGGCCGTGTCGACGCGGGTGGCGCCGACGGCGAGGAGCAGGTCGCCCTCGCGCAGGCCGGCCGTGTGGGCGGGGCCGGGGTTCTGGACGCCGACCACCAGGGCGCCCGGACGGCCGTCGTCGGTCACCTCCACCCCGAGCCGGGCGGTGAGGGCCGGACCGGACGCCGGGGCGGGGCCCGCCCACACGGTGGCCAGGACGCCCAGGGCGGCCCCGGTCAGCAGCAGGGCGAGGCCCGCCGCCGCCCGCCGGCCCCGCGGGCGCGCGGGAGGCGGCTCCTCGGGGGCGGCGGGCAGGGGGTCCGGCCGGGGGACGGCGTGGGCGCCGGGCATCGGCCGGGGGCGGAGCGCGGGGGGTTCCATGGCGGCCGGCCGTCAGACGAGGACCGGGGGCGCCGGTGACCGGTGCTGCAGGAAGCCGTGCACGCGCCCGGACAGGTACTCGTCCTTGTACCGGTCCACGCTGCGGTGCCAGTTGAGGATGCCGGCCATCCAGTTCTGCAGGTCGGTCACATAGCCCCGCATGACCGCCCGCGCCTCCTCCGGCAACTGGAAGTCGTCGTACACGACGGGCAGTTCGTGCTCGACGACGTGCTCGAACTGCCGCATGCGCTGGTTCATCAGGTCCGCGACGACGGGCAGCGCGGTCGCGTAGTCGATGCCGAAGAAGTTCTGCACGACGAGGACCGCGTTGTGCATCTCCCCCTCGAACTCGATCTCCTTCTGGTACGAGAACACGTCGTTGAGCAGGCACGCGAAGTCGATGGCCGCGTTCTCCAGGGAGCGGACGGGACCCGTGCGGTACACCTCCGGCGGGACCGCGGGGCCGTGTCCGGCGCGGCACAGGCCGAGCGTGAGGTCGGAGCCGAAGGTGGCGCGGCGCATCTCCAGGTAGTCCACGGGGTCCGGGACGCGGTTCTGGATCTGGTTGGACAGCTCCCACACCCACGACTCGGTCATCTTGTCGACGGCCGTCCTGAGCGGGCGGCGCTGCTCGGGTGTCATCCCGGCGGTGGTGCGCGCCCACAGGTCGATCAGGGACCGTTCCATCGCGTTGGCCGGGGGCGGGACCTCCTCGCCGTCCAGCGGCATGCAGGCGGACAGCCGGGCCGTGGTGAGCCGGGCGGCGGCCAGGTCGCGGCGGTGGCCGTGGACCAGCGGGTAGTAGTCGTCGCCGTAGGTGCCGAAGGCCAGCCAGCCGGAGGCGAGGTCGAGCTGCTCCTGGGTGGCGTCGGGGTCCAGGCCCGCCGCGCACAGGGGCAGGTCGCAGCCGGCGAGCTTGTCCTCGTCCCAGACGCCCTCACCGAGGATGCCCATGCGGTGCGACCACTCCAGGAGATGGCGCCGGGAGCCTTCGAGGGCCGGGCTGAGGGAGAGCGGGAACGGCATCCGGATGTCGGGGATGACCGAAGGGCCGACCTTCCGGTACGGCACGTGCCGGTACGGGCGCAGCCGTTCGGCGGCGGCGCGGGCGAGCAGCGCGCCGACGTCGGCCGCGGAGGTGCCGGGGCCGGTGAGGGTCTGCCAGGAGGGGCCGGGGCGGGCGTTCTCGTTCATGTAGCGGCTGGAGCGCATGTGCCACTCGTGGCCGCCCGCCTGCCAGTCCTGCAGCCCCTTGGCGTACGCGGCGACGGCGGCCGTCTCCGCCGGGGTGAGCCCCTGCTCCAGGGCGACGGCGGGCACCTCGGTGAACGCGGTGTGCTCGAACTGGTGCAGCCGCGAGGTGAGGACGTCGTTGACCAGGTCGGCGGCCTCCTGCGTGGTGCAGCCGAAGAAGGTCTCCAGGACGAGCACGCCGTTGCTGAGCTCGCCCTCGTCCTCGACCTCCCGCTGGTAGGAGAACAGGTCGTTGCGCAGGTGCACGGCGTCGGAGAACGTCTCCATGAGCACCCGCAGCGGGCGGGTCCCGGCGACGGCGGCCGGCACCTCGGCGGTGGCGTACTCCACGAGCCCCGCCGACCAGGGGGCGCCGCCCACCTTGCGGCGCATCTCGATGTACTCGACGGGGTTGGCGATCCGCCCCTCGTTGATGTTGGACAGCTCCCACAGCGACTCGTTGAGGAGGTGCTCGGTGGCGACGGCGAACCGGCGGCGCCAGTCGGCGGACATCGCCGGCACGGTCCGCGCCCACAGGTCGGCGAGGCCCGCCTCCACCGGGTTCCCCGGCTCGGGGACGGGCGCCCCCGGCTCCAGGGGCATGAACAGCGGCAGCCGGTCCAGATGGGCCTTGCCGCCGACGCGGTCCTGGGTGCGCTTGTACTTCTCCAGGAAGTGGTCGTCGAAGAAGAACACCCACACGTACCAGTCGGTGATCAGGGACAGCGCGGGGCCGTCGCAGTCGGGGTGCGTGCAGGCGCAGAGCAGGCCGTAGTCGTGCGCGTCGAGGTCGGCCTGCTCCCAGACCCCGCTGCCCTCCAGCATGCCCATCTCGCTCGCCCAGGCCGTGGAGTGGGCCCGGGCCTCGTCCACGTGCGGATTCAGGCGCGCGGGGTGCGGCATGTAGAAGTGCGGGAGTTCGAAGGGCTGCGTCATGGCCGGGGGCTACCCGTGCCGCTCCGGCCGCATCCGCCGCCCGCTTGGTGATCACACCTTCGCGTGAAACCTGCCCGGAAACGGGAGTTGGAAGCTCAGGTCCGTACCTGGATCAGCGCGTGGGTGCCGCTGGTGCGCCAGCGCCCGCCCTCCTCCGCGTCCAGCGCCGCCTCCGTCTCCGGGGCGAGCCCGGTGATCACGTCGGACTTGAGGGTGCGCAGGGCGGCGACCGGACCGGGGAAGTACGCCGTCACGTCGGCGAACGGGGTGGTCGGCGGCCAGTAGCGGTCGCCCACGAGGCGGCGGTAGTTGAGGTCGCCCTTGAGGACGGTGAGGGTGGCCGCCGCGAAGTCGGCGCGCAGGTCGTCCGGCATGTCGGCGTACGGCAGGGGCGCGCAGGAGAAGGGGTGGGCGCGCAGTGCGAGCCGCCCGTCGGTGAGGGCGGCGCGCAGGCCCTGTCCGTACGCCCCGGCGGCGCCCTTGGCGGCGGTGAGGCGGCGTACGGCGTCGAGGACGTCGGCGGTGGTGGCGTCGGAGACGTAGTACGGGTGCGGCTTGATGTGCAGAACGGCGTCGGTGATGCGCCCGTGGGTGAGCAGGTGGGCGATCAACAGCAGGTCGGGGACGAGTTCGCGGCCGGCGTTGTCGGCGACCAGGCAGAGGGTGCCGGGCCGGGAGGCGTCGAGCAGGGACCACAGGCGGTCGCTGTCGTCGGCGACGAGGGCGGGGACGGCGGCGGTCTCCTCGGCGCCCTCGGCGGACATCCGGAAGCCGAGGTCGGCGCGGTTGCCCCAGAGGGAGCCGTGCAGCAGGGCGCGGGCGCGTTCGTCCTCGGGGAGGTCGTCGAGGGCGTCGAGCGCGGCGAGTTCCTCGTCCGTGGCGGGCGCGTCGAGCTCGGCGAGCTTGGCGGGGCGGAAGGGGTCGATGCCCCGCCAAGGGCCGGGCTCGAAATAGCCTACGGCCTCCAGCAGTTGGCGGTAGAACCAGCTCTCCGACCACAGCCAGGGCACATCGTGCCAGGAGCGGCCGGCGTGGGCGTCCATGCCCCAGTCGGCCCAGCGGTCGCGGTCGTGGGCGCCGTCGGGCAGGGGCGTGACGACGCCCTGGGTGCAGTTCTCCAGCAGGGCGTCGAGCGCCCGGCGCTGCTCGGGGCCGTAGGGGGTGTCCTCGGCGACCTGGCGGAGGATCGCGGGGTGCCGTTCGGCCAGCACGCCGTACGGGAAGGTGCCGGGCTCGTCGGCGACGATCACGGGGGCGGCGGGGGTGTCGGGCATGGGGCTCACCGTAACCCGACGGGCGTCCGGGCGCCGGGTGTCACGGCGGGGCGGGCGTCACGGCGGGACAGGCATCACGCGCGGTGGGCATCACGCGCGGCAGGCATCACGCGCGGCGGGCATCACGCGCGGCAGGCATCACTCGGGGCAGGGCTTACAGCACGCCGGGCCTCACAGCGGGGCGGGTTCCCGTTCCAGGCGGGCGGCGAGGGAGAGGTAGCGGGCGCGGCGGGTGACGGGGACCAGGCCGCGGATGAGGAGCTGCCACATCTCGGCGGTGCGGCGGGGCCCGCGGCTGACGGGTTCGCGGGCGCGGCCGACGACCTGGGTGCCGACGAAGAAGCAGACCAGGGAGTGGGCGACGACGTCGATGTCGGCGTCCGGGTGGACGTCGGACTCCTCGACGGCGCCGGCCAGCCGGGCCGAGACGATGTCGAGCCACTCGGTGAAGGGGTGACCGAGCGGCGGGCGCGGCCGGGTGGTGCCGGTGGCGAGCCGCAGTCCGGCCCGCAGCACGGGGTCCTCGGCGGACAGGCGGGCCACGCAGAAGGTGAGACGCATCAGCGCCTCCAGGGAGGTGCGGCCGCGGGCGCCGGTGTCGCGGGCGAGCCGGTGGCAGGTCGCGGACTGGAGTTCCAGGATGGCGTGGGCGAGGTCCTCCTTGGCGGCGAAGTGGAAGTACAGCGCCCCTTTGGTGACGCGGGCGTGCTCGACGATGTCGCTGAGACTGGTCGCTTCGTAGCCCTGCCGGTCGAACAGGTCGGCGGCGGCCGTGATGATCGTCGCGCGGGTCTTCTCGGCGCGTACCTGCCTTGCCATCGACTGCACTCCTGTGGCCGGAAAGCGACGGTCCATGCCGTTTGTTTCTAACGCCCCGTACACGATAACTCACCGTGCGCTGACGTTCATCACCCCGATGGGCGGGCTCAGTTGAACACACCGGGCATACGGGGCGTACGCCGCGAGGTGAAACAGCACGCGGGGTTTCCGAGCGCACGCCCCCCTCGCTCCGTACGGAGTCTGAACTTCCGCTTCGTACGTTCTCACGGTTCATCACAATGCGGCAGCGGCGCCTCACTTCGCGTGGCTGTTCACTTGACGACCAGTGGTTCCACGCGGTTGGCTCCGGCCAGCGAGAGTCACCCGGACGGCCGCACCCCGCGGTGGCCGGTCCGCCGGTGTCCCTCCCCTGCACTTAGCTCTGCCGTACAGCGAGGTCCGCGCTCCTCATGAACACTCGTCCCCCGTCCCGCCGCATCCCGAGCCGTCGAACGGCGGTCCTGGCGGCCGCGATCGGTCTGCTGGCGGCGGGCTGCTCCTCCTCCGCCACGGAGGGGGCGGACGGCGGCGCGGGCGCCGCGCGCGGCTCCGGGGACCTGCGGGTCGCGCTGGTCACCCACGGCAGCGAGGGCGACGCGTTCTGGGACCGGGTCCGCAAGGGCGCGGAGGCGGCGGCCGCCAAGGACGGCATCGAACTGACCTATCTCAGCGACCCGGACGGGTCCGGACAGGCCGATCTGGTGCGCCAGGCCGTCCGGGACGGCGTCGACGGCATCGCGCTCACCCTGGCCAAGCCGCAGGCCATGAAGGGCCCGGTCAACGAGGCGCGCGCCGCGGACATCCCCGTGGTCGGCCTCAACTCCGGTGTGAACGCCTGGAAGGAGGCCGGGCTGCTGGCGTTCTTCGGCCAGGACGAGAGCCTCGCGGGCCGCGCGGTCGGCGAGAAGCTGAACAAGCTGAGGGCCGAGCACACGCTGTGCCTGGTGCACGAGCGGGGCAACGTCGGCCTGGAGGCCCGCTGCGCCGGCGTGAAGAAGACGTTCCGCGGCACGAGCGAGAACCTGTACGTGGACGGCACCGACGAGCAGGCCGTCTCCGGCATCCTCACGGCCAAGCTGCGCCAGGACCCCTCCATCGACCAAGTGGTCACCAACGGCGCCGACTTCGCGCTGCTGGCCGTGGACGCGGCGGCCGAGGCGGACAGCGAGGCCCAGGTGGCCACCTTCGACCTGAACGAGGAACTGGTGGACGCCGTGCGCGGCGGCAACGTCCGGTTCGCGGTCGACCAGCAGCCGTACCTCCAGGGCTATCTCGCCGTGGACGCGCTGTGGCTGTACCGGACCAACGGCAACGTCAGCGGCGGTGGGACCGCGCCCGTGCTCACCGGGCCGGCGTTCGTCACGAAGACGGAGGCGGACTCGGTCGCCGCCTTCGCCGCCGCCGGAACCCGCTGACGGCCGCCGTGCGTACCGTCCCCACCACCCGACAGCTCTAGGACCACGATGTCTCGACGGACAGGTGCCCGGCGCCGTCTCGGCTCCATACGCCTCTCGCTGATCCTGCTCGCCCTGGTGCCCTGCGTCGCCCTCGCCGGGCTGTGGGGCGTGACCACGATCCGCATGTTCTCCGAAGGTCTGGAGCTGCGGTCGCAGACCCAGCTGAGCCGGGACACCGGCGCCATGGGCACGGACGCCGCGCTCGACCTCCAGCGGGAGCGGGCGCTGACCGCCGAGTGGCTGGCCGGTCCTGACGGTTCGCGGTCCGCGTTGGACGCCCAGCGGCGCGCCACCGACCGGTCCGTGGCGCGGCTCATGGGGCAGGCCGACGCGATCGCCCAGGCGCCGGCGCGCATCTCCGACCGGCTGTACTCGGTGCTCGGCTCGGTGGGCAGCCTGGAGTACTACCGCGACCAGATCGACGACCCCCGTGACATCACCGCCGAGGAGGCGCTGGACCAGTACACGTCGGTCATCGACGACCAGATCCACGCCTTCCAGGAGCTGTCCCAGGTCGACGACGGCGACCTCACCTCCCAGGCGCAGCCGCTGGTGTCGCTGGAGCACGCGGCGGAGCTGGTGTCCCAGGAGGACGCGCTGCTGACCCTCGCCTGGCCGTCCGGCCGTCTGGACGCCGACCACCGGCAGAAGTTCGCCGAGCTGGTGCACACCCGGCGCTGGCTGGTCGCCGACCAGATCATGCCGGCGCTCGACGGCGACCTGAAGACGCAGACCGAGCGGATCCTGTCCAGCTCCGAGTGGCGCGCCCTGGAGGCGGTGGAGGACCAGGTGCTGGCCACCCCGTCCGAGGGGAAGGCCCAGGAGATCGAACTGCCGGATCTGCGCGACCGGTGGTCCGACGCCATGGACCGGGTCTCCCCGCAGTACAACGCCATGATCCGGCAGCAGACCGACGCGCTGCTCACCCGCAGCGCCGACGAGGCGCGCAGCCTGCTGGTGACGGCCGCCTCGCTGAGCGCGGCCGGGCTGCTCGCGCTGCTGCTGTGCGCGGTGCTGTCCTGGCGCATCACCCGCTCGCTGTCCCGCCGGCTGCGCGGACTGCGGCTGGCCACGCTGAGCCTGGCGCAGGAGCGGCTTCCGGACGTCGTGGCCCGGCTCGAGCGGGGCGAGAAGGTCGACCCCGAGTCGGCGACAACGCCCCTGGACTACGGCCACGACGAACTCGGCCAGGTGGCGCAGGCGTTCAACACCGCGCAGCGCACCGCCGTGCACACCGCCGTCGAACTCGCCGACACCCGGCGCGGCTTCCAGAAGATCATCCTGGGCATCGCGCGGCAGAGCCAGAACCTGGTCAACCTCCAGCTGAGCAAGCTCGACGCGCTGGAACGCAGGCACACCGACCCCGAGGTCCTCAAGGGCCTGTACGAACTGGACTCCGCGGCCAGCCAGTTGCGCCGGTACGAGGAGAACCTGGTCATCGTCAGCGGGGAGCGCCCCGGCCGCACATGGAGCGAGCCGGTCGCGCTGATCGACATCCTGCGCAGCGCGGTGGGCGAGGTCGCCGAGTACCGGCGGGTGGAGGTGTTCGCCGACGAGGAGGTGTCGCTCGCGCCGCCAGCGGTGGCCGACGTGATCCATCTGCTCGCCGAGCTGATCGACAACGCGACGGCGTACTCACCGGCGCCGAGCCCCGTCACGGTGCGGGCGGCGATGGTCGCCAAGGGCCTCGCCGTCGAGGTCGAGGACCGGGGGCTCGGCATGTCCGAGGAGGACTACGCGTCCCTCAACGCCCACCTGGCCGAGCCGCCGCAGTTCGACGTGGTGGCCCTCGCCGACGACCTGCGGCTCGGCATGTTCGTCATCTCCCAGCTCGCGCACCGCCACGGCATCACGGTCACGCTGCGCCCGTCGCCGTACGGCGGGACGACGGCGATCGTGCTGCTGCCGCGCGAGGTGGTCGTCGTGACCGACGAGCCGTCGGACGCGGCGCGGGAGGCGTCCGCCTCGGAGGACGGGCCCTCGAAGGACGCCCCCGCGCAGGACGCTTCCGCGCAGGACACGTCGGACGTCTCCTCCCCGCTGCGGCCCCTCCCGAGCCGGTCCCGCTCGGACGCCGCCCGGGACGACGCCGAGGACGCTTCCGGGACCGCGCCCGACGGGAACGCCCCGGACCCCGCCGAGGACCGCCCCGCGCCCGCACGCGCCGGCGCCCCGTACAAGTCCCCCGCGCCCCACCGGAACGGCGCCGGCCCCGCCCGCAAGGGCGGTCTCGCCCCGCTCCCCCGGCGGGTGCCGCAGACCAGCCTCGCCGCCGAGCTGCTCGAGGAGCCCTCCGCCGAGGACGCGGGCGACGACGAGTTCACCGCCGAGCACGCCGCCTCCTCCCTGGCCTGCTTCCAGCAGGGCACGCTCCGGGCGCGGGACGCCGTCGGTGACGAGCCCGAGGACGGGCGGCCGACCCATGGGCCCGCGTCCGTCTCCGGGCACCCGACCCCGACCCCTGACGCCGACCGCTGACCGCTGACCGCCGACGAAGGAACACCGCCATGACACGCCCCCTGCCCGCCACCCACACCCAGCTGGACCAGCTGCTGACCGGACTCGTGGAACGGGTCGCCGACGTGAACCAGGCCGTGGTGCTCTCCGAGGACGGCCTGGTGGTCTCCAAGTCCACCGGCTTCCTGCGCGACGACGCCGAGCGCCTGGCCGCCACCGCGTCCGGTCTGATGAGCCTGAGCAAGGGCGTCAGCATGGACTTCCGCGGCGGCCCGGTGCGCCAGGCGCTCATCGAGATGGCGCACAGCTACCTGATCCTCACCTCGGCGGGTCCCGGCGCCCATCTGGTGGTGCTGACCGGCCCGAAGGCGGACGTCGGCGTGGTCGCGTACCAGATGAACATGCTGGTGAAGAAGATCGGCGAGCACCTCAGCGCGGCCCCGCGGGACACCAGCGGTCCCGCCGAAGACCCAGGCGTGTGAGGTGGGCGGGAGCGACCCTTCGGGCCGGCTGGTACGGCCGTTCACCCTGACCGGGGGCCGCACCCGGCCGAGCCGTGCCGACTTCACGCTCATCACGACGGTGACGGCGGCGGACCCGCAGCCCGAGACGGCCACCCGGCCGCAGCCCGAGCACACCAGGATCCTGCGGCTGTGCGCCCGTCCGATGGCGGTCGCCGAGCTGGCCGCGCGGCTCGACCTGCCGGTGAGCGTGGTCGTCATCATGCTCTGCGACCTGCTGGAGGCGGGCCGGATCACCGTCCGTCCGCCGCGTTCCGTCACCACCCCGGATCCGGACCTGCTGCAGAAAGTGAGGGAAGGCCTTGGCCGGCTCTGACACCGACGCCCGGGCGTCCGCCGACGGCGGCGCGCCCGACACGGTCAAGATCCTGATCGCCGGCGGTTTCGGCGTGGGCAAGACGACCATGGTCGGCTCGGTCAGCGAGATCAGGCCGCTGCGGACGGAAGAGCCGCTGACCGTGGCGGGCCTGGACGTCGACGACCTGGACGGCGTCGAGGAGAAACGTGTCACCACGGTGGCCATGGACTTCGGCCGCATCACCGTGTCGGACGACCTGGTGCTCTACCTGTTCGGCACGCCGGGGCAGCAGCGGTTCTGGTTCATGTGGAACGACCTGGCCCTCGGCGCGCTGGGCGCGGTGGTCCTGGTCGACGTGCGGCGGCCGAAGTCGAGTTTCGCCGCGATCGACTTCTTCGAGCGGCGGGGCATCCCGTTCGTGGTGGCCGTCAACGGCTTCCACGGCGAGCACCCGTACCCGGTGGAGGACATCCGGGAGGCGCTGACGCTGCCGGCGGAGGTGCCGGTGCTGCTGTGCGACGCGCGGGAGCGGGAGTCCTCGCGGGACGTGCTGATCGCGCTGATCGACCTGCTGATCGCGCAGGCGGCGGCCGCGAGCTGAGCCCGCGGGGTGCCGAGAGTCGAGCCCGCGGGGTGCGGCGGACCGTTCCGCCGCACCCCGCGACGGGTCTCAGACGAGTCCGGCGGACTTCAGCCAGGCCTTGGCGACGTCCAGCGGGTCCTTCTTCTCCAGCTGCACCTGGGCGTCCAGGTCGAGCAGCGTCTCGGTGTCCAGCTTCGCGGAGACCGCGTTCAGCGCCTCGACGCCTTCCTCCGGCAGCGCGTCCTTGCGGACCAGCGGGGTGACGTTGGCGTACCCGAAGAGGTTCTCCGGGTCCTTCAGGACGACGAACTTCTCCTTGACGATGGTCGGGTCCGTGGTGAACACGTCCGCCGCCTGGACCTCGTTCTGCGCGAGGGCCGCCTGGGTGAGCGGGCCGCCCGCGTCCAGCGCCTTGAAGTTCTTGAACTTCAGCCCGTAGACCGCCTCCAGGCCCTTGAGGCCCTGCTGCCTGGTCTGGAACTCGGGCGAGCCGCCGATCACCAGCTGGGGTGCGGCCTCCTTGAGGTCGGCGAGCGTGGACTCGGCGGTGAGGCCGTACTTCTTCGCCGTCGCCGCGTTGAGGGCGACCGAGTCCTTGTCCTCGGCGGGCGAGGACTCCAGCAGGGTGAGCTGCTTGTCCAGCTTGGCCTTGACCGCCGTGTTGACCGCGTCGGCGGAGGTCTGCTCGGCCTTCTCGTCGAGATAGGCGAGGAGGGAGCCGTTGTACTCGGGAAGGACCGTCACCGAGCCGTTCCTCATCAGGCCGTAGGTGGTCTCACGGCTGCCGATGTTGTGCTTGTAGGTGACCTTGAGGCCCTTGGCGCGCAGCGCCTCGCCGTAGATGTCGGCGAGCAGGGTGGACTCGGCGAAGTTGTTCGAGCCGACGACGACCGTGCCCGCCTCCGCCTTGTCGCCGTCGAGCGGGTTGTCGGAGGTGTCCCCGGAGGAACATCCCGTGAGCAGCGCCGCCGCCGCGGCGAGCGCGACCGCCGCCGCGCCGTGGTGCCTCGTCCTCGATCTGCTGCTCTTCGCCGTAGAAGTCATTCACCGATCCAATCCAGCCGTCCGACGCCCGGTCAAGGACGCCAGGGTCACATTTGTCGTACAACTGATCGAATGTCAGCGGCGGCGCACCCCGGGCGACACCGCGAACCGCCCCACGGCCCAGAAGAGCGCGAGCGTGATGAGGGCGAGGACCGCCACCAGCGTCGCCCCGCCGACGACCTTCTCGTAGTCGCGCTGGTAGAGGCCGTCGACGACGTACCGGCCCAGTCCGCCGAGGCTGACGTAGGCGCCGATGGTGGCCGTGGACACGATCTGGACGGCGGCGGACCGCAGGCCGCTGAGGATCAGCGGGAGCGCCACCGGCACCTCCACCCGGAACAGGATTCCGGGCTCGGGCATGCCCATCCCGCGCGCCGCGTCGACGGGTGCGGGATCGACGGTGCGGACCGCCTCGTACGTGGTCACCAGGATGGGCGGCACGGCGAGCACGACCAGCGGAATCATCACGGGCAGCAGACCGAAGCCGATGAGCAGCACGGAGAGCACCAGCAGGCCGAAACTGGGCAGCGCGCGGGCTGCGTTGGCGACGACGGCGATCGCGTTGCCGCCGCGTCCGGTGTGCCCGGTCAGCAGTCCGACGGGCAGGCCGACGGCCGCGGCGACCGCGAGGGCCAGGAGCGTGTACTGGACGTGTTCCAGGAAGCGGGACGGGATGCCGTCGTAGCCGTGCCAGTGGGCGCTGTCGCCGAAGAACGCCTGGACGAAGTTGAGGACGTTCACCGGGCGGCGCCCTTCGTGAGGAGTTCCTCGTGCGGGGCGGCGGTCCGCTCCCGTCCGGAGCGGGGCATCCACGGGGTCAGCACGCGGCGCAGGGCGACCAGCGCGACGTCGCACAGGACCGCGAGGAGCGCCGTCGTCAGCACGGCGTTCGCCGCGAGTTCGGGCCGGTCGTACTTCAGCCCGGCGGCCATCAGGTTGCCGAGGGCGCCCTGGTTGCCGATGAGGGCGCCGACGCTCACCAGGGAGATGCTGGACGCGGTGGCGACCCGCAGTCCCGCGATGATCGCGGGCGCGGCGATCGGCAACTGCACCTGCAGATAACGCCGTACAGGGCCGAAGCCCATGGCGGTGGCGGCCGAGAGCGTCTCGTCCGGCACCGAGCGCACACCGTCGGCGATCGCCGGTACCAGCACGACCAGGCTGTAGAGGGCGAGCGGGATCATCACGGTCAGCTCGGTCTGGCCGGTGTAGTCGATGAGGACGACGAAGAAGGCGAGGGAGGGCACCGCGTAGAGGATGGTCGTCAGGCCGAGCACCGGCGGGTACAGCCAGCGGAACCGGTCGCACAGCAGCGCCAGCGGCAGGGCGAGCAGCAGGCCCGCGGCCACCGGCAGCAGGGCCTCGCGCAGATGCATCCCGATCAGGCCCGTCCAGGTGTTCTGGAGGTCGCTGGGGATGTCGAAGAAGCCGTTCATCCGGCGACCTTCTCGTCCTCGCCGCGCGCCGGGTCCTCGCCCGCATCCGGTTCCGCGTGGGTGTGCGCGGCGCGGATGGCCTCACCGATGGTCTGCTGGGAGACCACGCCGGTCACCTTGCCGTCCGCGTCGGCGGCGACCGCCCAGCCGGTGGGCGAGAGGACCGCGCAGTCGAGGGCGGCCCGCAGCGAGTCGACGCCGGGCCGGAACGGCCGCCCGTACGACAGCAGCCGGTCACCGTCGCTCCCCCGCTCCCGCCAGCCGCGCGGGCGGCCGTCGGCGTCGGTCACCAGCAGATACGGCGCCTCCACGGCGGCGAGGCGTTCCGCGGGCGCGTCGGCCGGGACCACCGCGTCGGTGGTCAGCTCCAGCGCGTCCGAGGTGTAGAAGGACAGCCGGCGGATACCGCGGTCGGCGCCGAGGAAGTCCTCGACGAAGGCGTCCGCCGGGTTCGACAGCAGCTCGGCGGGCGGCGCGTACTGGGCGAGCCGGCCGCCCTCGCGCAGCACGGCGACCATGGTGCCGAGCTTGATGGCCTCGTCGATGTCGTGGGTGACGAAGACGACGGTCTTGCCCAGCTCGTCCTGGAGGCGCAGCAGTTCGTCCTGGAGTCCCTTGCGCACCACCGGGTCGACGGCCGAGAACGGCTCGTCCATCAGCAGCACCGGCGGGTCCGCGGCGAGCGCCCGCGCCACCCCGACGCGCTGCTGCTGGCCACCGGACAGCTGGTACGGGTAGCGCCTGGCGAGGGAGGCGTCCAGCCCCACCCTCTCCATGAGTTCCGCCGCCCGCTCCCGCGCGCGCTGCTTGCCCCAGCCGAGCATGCGGGGCACGGTCGCGATGTTGTCGGCGATGGTGCGGTGCTGGAAGAGGCCCGCGTTCTGGATGACGTACCCCATGTTGCGGCGCAGGGTCGTCACCGGCTGCCGCTGGACGTCCTCGCCGTCGAGGAGGATGGTGCCCTCGGTGGGCTCGACCATCCGGTTGATCATGCGGAGGGTGGTGGTCTTGCCGCAGCCCGAGGGGCCGACGAGGACGGTGATCGAGCGGTCGGGGATCTCCAGCGACAGCCGGTCGACCGCCACCGTGCCGTCCGGGTACCGCTTCGTGACTGAGTCGATCCGTATCAAGACGCCGCTTGCCCTTCGGGTGGCAGAAGATGGTCGGCCGAGGTCGACCGCGCCGTGTGCCGGTCGAGTGTAGACGTCGGCACCGACGGGGCCCCGGGGAAATGCGCGGGACCCCCGGCGTCGGGGCGGCCGGGGCCACGCCGCCACCTGCCCGGATCGCGGCGGGTCAAACCACCTTCTCCGACCTGCCGGGGCGTCGGGCGTCTTTCGGCTTCCTGTCGGTTCGCTGTCGATCGCATCCCGGTCGTGCAGCGGCCTCGGGCGGGAGGGGTGCGGTGGCGCAGTATGGGCGGGTGGACAGAGTGCGACTGCTCGTGGTGGACGACGACCCTCCGATAGCCGACCTGGTGGCGACGGTCGCCCGGTACGAGGGGTGGGAGGCGGTCACCGCCCACACCGGCGAGGAGGCGCTGCGTCGCGCGGACGTGTTCCGCCCGGACATCGTGGTGCTCGACCTGATGCTGCCGGACGTCGACGGCTTCGGCGTGCTGGACGGGCTGCGCCGCTCCGGGCGGATGGTGCCGGTGGTGTTCCTCACCGCGCGGGACGGGGTCGCCGACCGGGTGGCGGGCCTGACCCGGGGCGGGGACGACTACCTGGTGAAGCCGTTCGCGGTCGAGGAGCTGATGGCGCGCCTGCGGACGGTTCTGCGGCGCAGCACGGGTCTGGATTTCCCCCGCTCGGTGCTGCGCGTGGGCGATCTGACGATGGACGAGGACACCCGGGAGGTGCGGCGCGGCGAGCATCTGCTGGCGCTCACCCCGACCGAGTCCGAGGTGCTGCGGTACCTGATGCGCCGCTCGCCCACCGTGCTGACGAAGGCGCAGATCCTCGACCATGTGTGGGAGTACGGCTTCGGCGGCCGGTCCAACGTGGTGGAGCTGGTGGTCAGCCGGCTGCGGCGCAAGCTGGACGCGACCGGCGCGCCGCTGATCCGGACCGTGCGGGGCTTCGGGTACGTGATCCGTCAGGCGGGCGAGTGAGGGCGGCCGCCCGGCGGCTGCGGGACACCTACCGGCGGATGCGGCTCGGCACCCGCCTGGCGCTGGGTCTCGGGGTGCTGTCGCTCGCGGTGTTCGCGGTCGTCGGCACGGCCCTCACCGCCTAGATGCGGGACTATCTCGAGCAGCAGCTCGGCGAGCAGCTGAAGCTCATCCAGACCGTGCAGGCCAAGGACGCGGCGGCGCACGGCACGGTGCGGCGCAAGCCGTACTACGGCTGGTACACGGCGGTGTACGACGTCAGCGGCGGCTCGGTCGCGCTGCGCCGGCCGGCCGATGTGCCCGAGGACACCCGGCCGCTGGCCGAACTGGCGCGGGCGATGGCCCACTCCGACACGGAGCTGATGCGCACGGCGCGGATCGAGGGGGAGGGCACGTACCGGCTGCGCGGCTGCGAGGTGGAGCCGGGGGTGGTGCTGGTGAGCGCGGCCCCGGTGGAGGACGTGGAGAAGACCGTCGAACGGCTGGTCACCGTGCAGGTGGTGGTGTTCGCGCTGGCCCTGATGGCGCTGGTGGTGTTCGGGCGGCGGATGCTGCGGCGCGGGCTGAAGCCGCTGAGCGACATGGCGCACACCGCGCACGGCATCACGTCGCACGACCTGACCGAGTCCGCGGCCCGGCTTCCGCTCCGCGCGGACGGACGCGACGGCGGACGCGAAGTGGCCGAGCTGCGCACGGCGTTCAACACGATGCTGGAGCACATCGACGATTCCCTCGCCGTCCGCGCGGAGGCGGAGCTGCGGCTGCGCCGCTTCGTCGCGGACGCCTCGCACGAGCTGCGCACCCCGCTGATGTCGGTGCGCGGCTACGCGGACCTCTTCCAGTACGCGGCCGCGAACGAACCCGCCGAGCGGGAGAAGCACTTGGCGCGGCTGCGCGCGGAGGCGGCACGGATGGGCATTCTGCTGGACGACCTGCTGCTGCTCGCCCGGCTGGACGCGGCGGAGGTGGAGGCGCCGCTGCGGACGGAGGTCACGGACCTGAGGGAGCTGGCGCAGCAGGCGGCGGACGCGTTCCGTGCGGGCCGCCCGACGCATCCGCTCACGGTGACGGACCGCGCCACCGGGCCGCTGGTCCTGCGCCTCGACCCCCAGCGCATACGCCAGGTGCTGGACAACCTGCTCGCCAACGCCGCCGTGCACACCCCGCCCGGCACCCCGGTGACCGTGGCACTCGAGGCCACCGCCGGCGCGGCCCTGGTACGGGTCACCGACGCGGGTCCCGGCATCCCGGCGGACCACCGGGACCGGGTCTTCGACCGCTTCTACCGCGTCGACAAGGCCCGCACCCGCGACCGCGGCGGCAGCGGCCTCGGCCTGGCGGTCGCCCGCTCCCTGGTCCGCGCGCACGGCGGCGACATCGGCCTGACGAGCAGGCCGGGCGCGACGGTGTTCACGGTGCGTTTGCCGTCCCGGGGTCTTACGGAGGTGTGACGTACCGGGCGCGCAGCCGTCTCCGGGCCGAGGACGGGCTTAGCGTGACGCCATGCGTGTGCTGGTCACCGGCGGTGCCGGTTTCATCGGATCCCATGTCGTCACGGCGCTGCGGGAGCGCGGGCACGACCCCGTGGTGTTCGACGTCCGCGCCGACCCGGCGTCGGACGTCCGCGCGCCGGACGCGGTGCGGGCAGCCCTCAGGGGCGTGGACGCGGTGTGCCACCAGGCGGCCATGGTCGGCCTGGGCACGGGCTTCTCGGACGCGCCCGAGTACGTGGCCCGCAACGACCTCGGCACGGCGGTCCTGCTGACCGCGATGGCCGAGGCGGGCCTACGGCGGCTGGTGCTGGCGGGCTCGATGGTGGTGTACGGCGAGGGCCGCTACGAGTGCGCCGAGCACGGTGTCGTACGGCCGGGTCCGCGCGCCGAGGAGGACCTGGCGGCCGGCCGCTTCGACCCCCCGTGCCCGGTCTGCGGGGCCGCCCTCGCCCCGGGCCTGGTCGCCGAGGACGCCCCGGCCGACCCGCGCAACGTGTACGCCACGACCAAGCTGGCGCAGGAACACCTGGCCGCAGCGTGGGCCCGCGCGACGGGCGGTACGGCGGTGTCGCTGCGCTACCACAACGTGTACGGCCCCGGCATGCCCAGGGACACCCCGTACGCGGGGGTCGCGTCCTTCTTCCGCTCGGCCCTGGCCCGAGGCGAGGCCCCCCGCGTCTTCGAGGACGGCAGCCAACGCAGGGACTTCGTCCACGTGAGGGACGTGGCATCGGCCAACGTGACAGCCCTGGAGGCGGACCCGCGGCCCGGCGCCCTCACCCCGTACAACACGGGCAGCGGCATCCCGCACACGGTAGGCGAGATGGCCCAGGCCCTGTCGAAGGCCCACGGCGGCCCCGCTCCGGTCGTCACAGGCGAATACCGCCTGGGCGACGTACGCCACATCACGGCGGACTCGACGCGCCTGAGGACGGACCTGGGCTGGAAGCCGGAAGTCACCTTCGAGCAAGGAATGAGGGAGTTCGCCGCAGCTTCTTGAGGAACACGGGGATCAGCACGCCTCAAGGGGCGCGGGGAACTCCGCGCTCAACCCCCACCGGCCCGCAGTCAACCCCCCCCGGCAACCCCCCTCAGGGGCGCGGGGAACTGCGCGACAAACCCCCGCCGGCCCGCGGCGAAGATGAACCCTCACCCCGCCAGAGGCAACGTCACCTCGAACCGACACCCACCCTCGACATTCCGCACCACCGCCCTCCCCCGATGCGCCTCCACAATCCCCCGGACGATCGCCAACCCCAACCCCGCCCCCGCCGGAGGCGTCCTCGCATCGCTCCCCCGCCACCCCGTGTCGAACACCCGAGGCAGATCCTCCTCGGGAATCCCCCCGCACCCGTCCGTCACGGACAACACAACCCCCTCCCCCGCCCGCCGCGCGGACACCGCGACCGTCCCGTCCTCCGGCGTCCGCCGGATCGCGTTCACGAGCAGATTCCCCAGCACCCGACTCATCTCCCGCCCGTCCACCTCCACCGGCACAGGCTCCACCCCGTCCCCCACGAGCCGCACCCCGTGCTCACGAGCGAGCGGATCCGCCCCGGCCAGCGCGTCACCGACAAGGTCGTACACACTCATCCGCGCGGGCGACAGCGACAACGCCCCCGCGTGAATCCGGGACAGCTCGAAAAGGTCCCCGACCATCTCGTTCAACCGCTCCACCTCCGTACGGATCTGCTTGAGGTACCGGTCGGGCTCGGCTGCCACCCCGTCCTCCAACGCCTCCGCCATGGCCCGCAGCCCCGCAAGAGGCGTCCGCAGATCATGCGAGATCCAGGCGACTAGCTCACGCCGCGAGGACTCAAGCGCCCTCTCCCGGTCCCGCGACTCCGCGAGCTTCACACTGGTGGCCTCCAACTCCCGGCTCAGCGCGGCGAATTCAGCAGTCGCCGGCCCGTCCGGGGCGGCGAAGTCCCCACCGTCCCCGAACGACCTGGCGGCCATGGCGAGTTCACGGCTCCGGGCGACAACCCACCGCCCCAGCAACAACGCGGTGACGAGCGAGACGACCGCCGCCATGGCCACCACCGTCGTCACCACACTCAGGTCGTGCGCCGACAGGAACATCGCGCGGGCGACGGCCAGCGTCCCCGCCAGCATCGCGGCGACCGCGACGGCGGCGACGACCGCGAGGTGCGCGGTCAGCGACCGCCGGCGGATCAGCAGCAGGACGCCCGCGCCGAGCACCCCGGCCGTGGTGGCGCCGAGGAACGCGAACAGGGCGATGAGCAGAGCGTCGCGCACCACGCTCACCCCTCTTCCGTCGTAGCGGGGTCGAAGCGGTAACCGACGCCCCACACGGTGCGGATGAGCCGGGGCCGGGCGGGGTCGTCCTCGACCTTGCCGCGCAGCCGCCGCACATGGACGGTCACGGTGGACAGATCACCGAAGTCCCAGCCCCACACCTCCCGCATCAACTCCTCACGCGCGAAGGCGCGCCCGGGGTGGGCCAGAAAGAATGCGAGCAGGTCGAACTCCCGTACGGTCAGAGCAAGTTCGGCCCCGCCCTTCGTAACCCTCCGAGCCCCGGGATCGACCACAAGCCCCGCGGCCCGCAGCACCCCCGAACCACCGGAGGCGTCTTCCACCGGCCGCACGCGCCGCAGCACCGACCCCACCCGCAGTACCAGCTCCCGCGGGCTGAACGGCTTGGTGACGTAGTCGTCGGCCCCGACCTCCAGGCCGAGGATCCGGTCGTCCTCGTCGCCGCGCGCGGTGAGCATGATGACCGGCACCGGACCCTGCCCGCGCATCCTGCGGCACACCTCGAGGCCGTCCATGCCGGGCAGCATGAGGTCGAGGACGACCAGGTCGGGCCGGTGGGCGGCGGCGCGGGCGAGGGCGTCGGGGCCGTCGCCGGCCCGGTCGACGACGTAGCCGGCGCGGTCGAGGTAGCCCGTGACGATCTCGGCGACGGTGGGGTCGTCGTCGACGACGAGGACCCGGGCTCCGGCCCCGTCGCCGGTGGGTGGCTGCTCCATGCCGTCCAGCCTCGCACCCCGCGCGCGCGAGGCGTCCGGGGCGGGCGCGGACGTCCGAGTTTCGTAAGGAGCCGATGCCCGGTATGCCCGTTTCGCGTTCGTAGGGTGAGAGCCGTGACCACCTCCCCCGAACCCATCCCCGAGCCACCGCCGAGCGGCCCGACGGCCCCCGTGGACGTCGTACTGCCGTGTCTCGACGAGGCCGCCGCACTTCCCTGGGTGCTGCGCCGCATCCCGCCCGGCTGGCGGGCGCTCGTCGTCGACAACGGTTCCACGGACGGCTCCGACCGCATCGCCCGCGAACTCGGCGCCACGGTCGTGCGCGAGACGCAACGCGGCTTCGGCGCCGCCTGCCACGCCGGACTGACCGCGGCCACCGCCGAGATCGTCTGCTTCTGCGACTGCGACGCATCCCTGAACCCCTCGGAGCTGGTGCCGTTCGTCGACGAGATCCGCGCGGGCGCGGCCGACCTGGTGCTGGGCCGGCGCCGTCCGCAAGGGCGGGGCGCCTGGCCGCCGCACGCCCGCGCCGGGAACGCGGCCCTCTCCCTGCTGCTGCGCCGCCGTACCGGACTGCGGCTGCGCGACCTGGGCCCGCTGCGGGCGGCCCGGCGCGAGGAGTTGCTCGCGCTGGACCTGACCGACCGGCGCAGCGGCTACCCGCTGGAGATGGTGGTGCGCGCCGCCGACGCCGGCTGGCGGATCACCGAGCACGACGTGCCGTACACCCCGCGCACCGGCGCCTCCAAGGTGACCGGCACCTGGCGCGGCACCTTCCAGGCCGTGCGGGACATGAGCCGGGTGCTCAAGGAGCCGCCCGCGCGCGAACAGGAGCCGTCCAGGCGCGAGGGAGTGACGCGGTGACGACGTCGGAGGTGACGCTGCTGGTCATCGCCAAGGAGCCGCGGCCGGGCCGGGTGAAGACCAGGCTGACCCCGCCGTTCGCCCCGGAGGAGGCGGCGACGCTGGCGGAGGCCGCGCTCGCCGACACCCTCGACACGGTGGTGCGTACGCCAGCGCGGCGGCGGGTGCTGGTCCTCGACGGGGAGCCGGGGCCGTGGCTGCCGGCCGGTGTGGAGGTCGTGCCGCAGTGCTCGGGCGGTCTCGACGAGCGGCTGGCCGGCGCGTTCGCCGGGTGCGACGGGCCCGCCCTGCTCATCGGCATGGACACCCCGCAGGTGACGCCGGAGCTGCTGACGGTGGACTTCGCGGACTGCGACGCCTGGTTCGGCCCGGCGGCGGACGGCGGCTTCTGGGCGCTGGGCCTGGCCGACCCCGATCCGGAGCTGCTGCGCGGGGTGCCCATGTCGACGCCGCACACAGGGGCCGCGCAACGGGGACGTCTTGACGGGCTGCGGGTACGGGACCTGCCGTTGCTGCGGGACGTGGACACGGCCGAGGACGCGGCGGCCGTGGCGGACGCGGCGCCTGGCGGGCGGTTCGCCGCGCGGCTGGCCCGGCTGACGGCGGCCCGCCGGTGAGCGGGGCACGCGCGACGGCCACGCCCCGCCTGGGCCCCCGGCGCACCCCCGGCCGTTCCTCCCCGACCGCTGACCCCGCCTGGTCGGCCGACCCGTACGCCGACGCGCTACGCGCGGGCCGGGGCCCGCTCTTCCTGCGCCGCACGGACGGCTGGCTGCTGCCGCTGGACGTGGAACGCTGGTGCGCGGACCCTGACCCGGCCGACCTCGACGTCCTGGCCCGCTGCGAGGGCGCGGTGCTGGACGTGGGCTGCGGACCCGGCCGGCTGGTGGCCGCGCTCGGCGGGCAGGGACGTCAGGCGCTCGGCATCGACGTCAGCGAGGCCGCGGTGGCGCACACGGTCCGGCGCGGCGGACGGGCGCTGCGGGCCTCGGTGTTCGACCGGCTGCCCGGCACCGGGCGCTGGGACACGGCGCTGCTGATGGACGGCAACATCGGCATCGGCGGCGACCCGCACGCCCTGCTGGCCCGGCTGGCGCGGCTCCTCACGGCGGACGGCCTGCTTCTCGTGGAGACGGTGCCGTACCCGGACGTCGACGAACGCCTCACGGTCCAGCTCACCGCCCCGCACACCACCCCGGGCACCCCCTTCCCATGGGCGCGCCTCGGCACCCCGGCCCTGCTGAGCCGCGCCCGCGCGGACGGCTGGCGCGTGGCGGACCGATGGTCCACGGACACCCGCACCTTCGTGGCCCTGCGGACGCCCGCGACGCGGACAGAGCCACTCCGGAGCCCCGTCAGTTCCCCGCCCCCGGCCGCCTCCTCCCCCCACGCACCGCGAACAGCACCGCCGACCCGCCGAACAGCGCCGCAGTGATCAGCAGCCAGCGGGCCGCGAAGCCGTCGGCGGAGAGGGCGGTGACGGCCTGGTACCGCTCCGACACCCGGCCGGAGATCAGCGGGAACCACACCAGGAGCAGCAGCCCGGACAGGGCGGCCGGGACGCGGACGTGGTTCACCCAGGCCGTGCGGCCGGCCGTGACGGTGATCAGGGCGCGGTCGGCCGCCGCGTACAGCGGCAGCAGCACCAGGTCGTGGACGATCGCCGCGCCCACGAACCAGACGGTGATCATCAGCCAGTCGCCGTCGAGCAGCCGCACCCCCGCGTAAGCACAGAGCGCGAACGAGCACAGCAGCACCAGCAGATGGAAGGGACTGCCCAGCACCGGCCGGGGCATCCGCTCGGCCACGGGACCTCTCCTCACAGCTCGCCGAAGGTCAGCCGTGTGACCCACTTGGTGTTGAGCACGCCGGGCGCGGCCGGGACGACGACGCGGGCCGGGTATCCGTGGTCCGGGGTCAGGTCGGCGCCGTTGACCGACAGGGCCAGCAGGGAGCGCCCGTCGGCGACCTGACCTGCGCTCAGGGCGGCGTGCCGCCAGGTGCCGCGCAGTTGCAGCGACTCCACGTACACGTCGGCCGGTTCGTCGTGTCCGACCAGCGCGGCGAGGTCCCGCAGCCGTACGCCCCGCCACGCCTGGTCGGAGGTGGACCAGCCCTCGACGCAGGCGATGGGCAGGGCGGCGTCGTGCTGCTCCATGGCGAGCAGGTCGGCCCTGGTGAGCCGTACGGTCCGGGTGCGGCCGGTGACGGTCAGCCGCCAGGTCTCCTCGGTGGTGTCGTCGGGGCGGATCCCGGCGTGGTCGGCCGTCTTGTTGACCTGGAACGCGCCGGGGCCGTGGCCCGGTTCGGGGCCGCCGTGCGGGGCGAGGACGGCGGTCTGGCGCAGGGGTCCGTCGATGCTGCGTCCGGCGGAGGTGGCGACGAGCAGCAGGGAGGCCCCGCCGACCAGGCCGAGGGCGCCGCGCCGGGTCACGGTCGGCGGGTCCGGCCGTGGCGCGGTCAGTTCCTCGTCCGGCTCCTCGTCCTCCCCGCGCCGCATGCGCCGCAAGTTCCGGAAGGCAGCCGGCGCCTTGAGCACGACGTGCGCGAGGAACGCGCCGAAGAAGACCCACGCGCCGTAGAAGTGCAGGGAGTAGAACGAGCCGGGGAAGATGTAGTCGAGCTGGATGTTGAGGATGCCGGTGACGAACTGGAACAGCGCGCCGCCGACCAGCAGGATGAGCGAGATCCGCTCCAGGGCGTGGGTGACGGAGCGGGCCGGCGGCAGGGTGAAGAGTTTCGGCACGACCGACCACAGCTTGGCCAGCAGCACCGGTACGAGCCCCAGGCCGAGGGTGACGTGGACGCCCTGGGTGAGCCGGTAGAGCCAGGGCGGGTCGGTGGGCCAGGAGAACAGGTAGAAGCCGAGGACGCCCTTGTCGGGGGTGCGGTCGTTCACCGGCGACAGATCCGGGTTGTACGCCGCGTACGACACCAGGCCCGTCACGAACAGGATCGTGATGCCGGCGAGCAGCACCACGCCGAGCACCGAGGTGAACCAGGTGCCGCGCAGCGGGCTGCGCCAGAAGTCCGGCGAGAAGGGGCCGCGCGGGAGGCGGCCGGGGAGGGAAGACCGTGCCATGTGCCGACGGTAGGTCGGCGCGGTGCCCGGAAGGGGTCCGCAACCGGTGACGAAACGCTGACGTCGCCGCTCGTCAGCCGCTTGCCGCAGGCCGGGCGGCCTAGCGTGTGACGTCGTGAAGCGCACTCCTGACCGCACGGACCTCCACGGCCCGCGTGTCCGCCCCGGCGCGGCGGCCGACACCTGCGCCGTGGCCGCCGCCGCGCTGCTGGTCCTGGCCGCCGCCCTGATCGGCACGCACCTGCAGGACCGCTACGGCGTCCTCCGCGTCGGCCGGCCGCCCCTCGTGGGCGACTGGATGCCGCACGTCGGCCCGGGCACCCCGGCCGCGCTCGTGGTCGCCGTGGCGGTGGTGGCGTGCGGGCCGTCGGTCGCGGCGCGGCTGCCGTGGCGGCCGCTGCTGCTCGCCGTGTGGGGCGGGGCGCTCGCCTGGACGTGGTCGCTGGCCCTGGTCGACGGCTGGCGGCGGGGGGTCGCCGGACGGCTGACCACCCGGCACGAGTACCTCCAGGTGATCGGCCGCTTCCAGGACATCCCGGCGGCCCTGCGGGACTTCCACGCGCACATCCTCATCGGCGCCCCCGACAACTGGCCGGCGCACGTGGCGGGGCACCCGCCGGGCGCCACGCTCACCTTCGTGCTGCTGGACCGGATCGGGCTGGGCGGCGGGGCGTGGGCCGGGGCGTTCGTCCTCACCGCCGGCACCACGGCGGCCGTCGCCGTCCTGGTCACCGTGCGGCGGCTCGCCTCCGAGGACCTCGCGCGCCGGGGCGCGCCCTTCCTCGTCCTCGCTCCCGCGGCGATCTGGACGGGCACGTCCGCCGACGGCTGGTTCGCGGCGGTCGCCGCCTGGGCGCTCGCCCTGCTGTCCCTCGCCGTCACCGGCCGGCGCCCGGTGTGGACGGGCCTCGGCGCGGGGCTGCTGTTCGGCCTGACGGTGTACCTGTCGTACGGGCTCACCCTGATGGCGGTGCCCGCCGTTGCCGTCCTGCTGCTGGGCACGCGGCGACTGCGGGCGCTGCCGTACGTGGTGGCCGGATTCCTGGTGGCGCCGGTCGTGTTCACGGCGCTCGGCTTCGACTGGTGGGAGGCGTACCGGCTGCTGGTGACCCGCTACTACCAGGGCGCGGGCGGTGTCCGCCCGTACGGCTACTGGGTGTGGGCGAACCTGGCGTGCACGGTGCTGATGGTGGGCTCCGCGACGGTGGCGGGGCTGCGTCGGGGCGGCGCGGAGCTCTGGAGGTCCGGCCGTGCGGCCGCCCTCCGGGAGCCGGCGCCCCGGCTGGCGCTCCTCGTCGGGGCCGCGCTGGTGGCGCTGCTGGTCGCGGATCTGTCCGGGATGAGCAAGGCGGAGACGGAGCGCATCTGGCTGCCGTTCGCCCTGTGGCTGCTGCCCGCCTGCGCGTACCTGCCCGGTCCGCGCGCATGGCTTGCCGGGCAGGCGGCACTGGCCCTGCTCCTCAACCACCTGGTGCTGACCGGGTGGTGAGGAGCGGGGCCGGCGGCTCAGGAGCCGGCGGTGCGCAGCTTCAGCGAGATGCTGTTGATGCAGTACCGCTGGTCCGTGGGCGTCGGGTAGCCCTCGCCCTCGAAGACGTGCCCGAGGTGCGAGCCGCAGCGGGCGCAGCGCACCTCGGTGCGCACCATGCCGTGCGAGCGGTCCTCGACCAGCTCGACGGCGTCGGTGTCCTTCGGGTCGTAGAAGGACGGCCAGCCGCAGTGCGACTCGAACTTGGTGTCCGAGGTGAACAGCTCCGCGCCGCAGGCACGGCAGGAGTAGACGCCCTCGGTCCTGGTGTCGGTGTACTCACCGGTGAAGGCCGGTTCCGTCGCCGCCTGGCGCAGAACCGCGTACTCGGACGGCGACAGCTCCGCGCGCCACTGCTCGTCCGGCTTCTCCACGTCGTACGGCATGAGGTTCCAGCCCCTTACTTCGGCAGTCGGTCCAGGATGCGCGGGCCGAGGTCGGTGACGTCGCCCGCTCCCATGGTGAGAACCAGATCGCCGGGCCCGGCCATTCCCGCGACCGCCGCGGGGACCTCCGCCGCGTCGTGGACGGCCGTCACGTCCGCGCCGGCCGCGCGGGCCGCCTCGATGATCAGCTCGCTGGTGACGCCGGGGATCGGGTCCTCACGGGCCGGGTAGATGTCGAGGACCAGCAAGGCGTCGGCGAGGGCGAGGGCGACGCCCATCTCCTTGCCGAGCTCGCGGGTGCGGGAGAACAGGTGGGGCTGGAAGACCACCAGGATGCGGGCGTCCCCGGCGGCGGAACGCATCGCCTCCAGGTCTGCGGTCATCTCGGTGGGGTGGTGCGCGTAGGAGTCGATGACCTGGACGCCGGCCGCCTCGCCCTTGAGCTGGAGGCGGCGCTTGACGCCGGTGTACGCGGCCAGCGCGGGCGCCAGCTCGGCGGCGGGGACGCCCAGCGCGACACCGGCGGCGAGGGCGGCGACCGCGTTGTGCGCGTAGTGCCTGCCGGGCACCGACACGGTGAAGGTGAGCGGGGCGCCGTCCAGCTCGACGGTCACCTCGCTCTTCAGGCCCTGCGGGACGACCGACAGCACCCGCACGTCGGCGTCCGCGGACTCGCCGTACGTGACGGTCCGCACGGAGCCGTCCAGGCGGCGGGTCAGCTCGCGGGCGCCCTCGTGGTCGGCGGAGATCACCAGCGTGCCGCCGGGGACGATCCGGCCGACGAACGTCTCGAAGGACTCGTGGATCTCCTCCATCGACGCGTAGTTCGCGTGGTGGTCCAGTTCCACGTTGAGGATGATCGCGACCTCGGGCGCGTACGTGTGGAAGCTGCGGTCGGACTCGTCGGCCTCGGCGACGAAGATCTCGCCCGCGCCGTGCAGCGCGTTGGAGCCGGGGGCGTCCAGGTCGCCGCCGATGGCGTACGACGGCTCGCGGCCCAGCTCGGTGAGGGCGACCGCCAGCATGGAGGTGGTGGTGGTCTTGCCGTGGGTGCCGGCCACCGCGATCGGGCGCAGGCCGTCCATCAGGGCGGCGAGGGCGTCGGAGCGGTGCACCACGGGGATGCCCAGCTCGGCGGCGCGCCGCAGCTCCGGGTTGTCCTCGCGGATCGCGGAGGAGACCACGACGCAGCTGGCGTCGTCGGCGAGGTGCGCGGCGGCGTGCCCGATGTGCACGGTGACGCCGAGGGCGCGCAGGGCCTCGGCGGTCGCCGAGTCCTTGGCGTCGCTGCCGGCCACCTTCGCGCCGCGCTGGGCGAGGATCTTGGCGATGCCCGACATCCCGGCGCCGCCGATGCCGATGAAGTGCGGTCGGTCCATGGCGGTAGGAAGGCCGGGTGCCATGCGTGTTCTCCCAGTGGTGCGACGAGCGGGACGACGGTCTTCGCGCCCTCGCGTGCCGAGCCGCGAGAGCGCCGCCCCAGCCTATGCCTTGCTGTGGGAGAAGAGTTTCAGCACCGGCACCCCGACCTTGTGGCGGGCCCGGGAGGCCCAGTCGCGGTGGAAGAACTCCTCCACGTAGTGCGGGTCGGTCAGGACGATCACCTCGTCCGCGTTCACCTCTTCGACGAGCTTCCTCAACGCGTCCAGCGGGTGGTCCTCGACGAGGCGGCCCTCGGCGGTGTCGCCGGTGGTGCGCAGCGCCTTCAGGGACACCTCGAGCGCCCGCTCCCCCATGCTCCGGGCCTCGTCGCCCTCGGGGGTCTCGGCCTCGCGCACGGCCTCGTCGATCTCGCCGAGCGCGACGTCGTCGATGGCTCTCAGCAGCCGGTCGGCCTGTTCCCCGCGTGGCTGGAGCAGGACGTGGAAGGCGACCGGCTCGTCGCCGTGCAGGGTGGTGACGAACTCCACGTCGGCGGACGTCAGGGCCTTCTCGATCATCAGTACGCTTGTGAACACCAGGCGCCCCTCTACTCCTCGGAGGGCTCGCGGACCCTCGCTGCTCCGTGGGCCGAGCCAGGCCCCCGCGGAGATCATCCTTCCCCGTGCGGGCGCGAGTACGGCCGGATTCAGTCTCGCCCTTCACCGCACGGGACGGGCCGGCGGTTCCGCCGATCGCCGGACCGGCAGGCTTCGTCGTCGTACCGGTTGTCCTTTCCACAGGCGGTTCCACCCCCGGCCGGGCCGGTCAGGCCCGCCGGTAGCGCGTGAACAGGAATCCGTCCTCCTCCAGCATCGACGACAGCGTGAACCGCCGCGGAACTGTCACTGAGGGTCCACCGGCGATGCGCTGAGCGTCACCCGCCGTGAGCATCGGGGAGACGGTGAGGCAGAGCTCGTCCAGCACGCCGGCGGCGATCAGCTGGCCGAGCAGCCGGGGTCCGCCCTCGGTCAGCAGGCGGGTGTGCCCCCGCTCGGCGAGAGCGTGCACGGCCCGGCCGGGGTCCACCCCGGCGCCCTCCCCCGCGACGACCACGCGGGCGCCCGCCTTCTCGGCGGCGGCGACGCGCTGCGGATCGGCGGCGGCGCCGGTGAGGACCAGGGTGGGCACCAGCGGAGAGGTGAACAGGGGCAGCGAGAAGTCGAGGTCCAGGCTCGCCGAGACCACCGCGATCGCGGGCGCCGGGCCCTGTCCCGCGGCCTCGCGTGCGGCGGCGAACTCGGCCCGGGCGCGGGCCGGGCGGTAGCCCTCCTGCCGTACCGTTTCCGCGCCGACCACGACCGCGTCCGCGAGGGCCCGCAGCACGCCGAAGATCCGCATGTCGGCGGGGCAGGAGATGGGCTGCGAGCGGCCCTCGTGCTGGGCGGCGCCGTCGAGGGTGGAGACCATGTTGCCCCGCAGCCAGGGCGCGGGGCCGTCGGGACCGGGCTCCGGGTAGGCGTAGGCGGCGGCCAGCTCGGCCAGGCTCCACTCCCGGGCGTCCGCCCCGCCGGCGGCTGCCGTCTCGTCGGTCACATCGGTCACGGGGAACAGGCGTCGCATGTCAGGCAGTCTTCCACGCCCCGTACGATGGGGGACCGTGTCGTCCTCCGCTGCCTCCCGCCCCGGTCCGATAGCCGACGTGGCTCCGCTCTCGCTGTGCGCCCGCGAGCCGCACGTCCCCGCGGACCGGCTCGTCGCCGAGATGGTGCCGCCGCCGCGGTTCGACGCCGTCCGCTTCGGTACGTACATCCCGGACCCGAACCAGCCGAGCCAGACCGAGGCCGTGCGCGTCCTCGAGGGCTTCGCGGCGGGTCTCGACGGGAAGCAGGGCGGGGACTCGGGCCGGCGCCGGCTGTTCGGCTTCGGCAAGGCCCCGAAGAAGGCCCCCTCCGGGCCGCGCGGCGTCTATCTGGACGGCGGCTACGGCGTCGGCAAGACGCACCTGCTGGCCTCCCTGTGGCACGCCACCCCGGCCGAGCCGGCGCTCAAGGCGTTCGGCACGTTCGTGGAGCTGACGAACCTGGTGGGCGCGCTGGGCTTCCAGCAGACCGTGAAGACGCTCTCCGGGCACCGGCTGCTGTGCATCGACGAGTTCGAGCTGGACGACCCGGGCGACACCGTCCTGGTCTCGACCCTGCTCGGCAAGCTGGTCGAGGCGGGCGTCGCGCTCGCCGCCACCTCCAACACGCTGCCCGGCAAGCTCGGCGAGGGCCGCTTCGCGGCGGCCGACTTCCTGCGGGAGATCCAGGGCCTGTCGGCGCACTTCCGCGCGCTCAGGATCGACGGCGAGGACTACCGGCACCGGGGCCTGCCCGAGGCGCCGCCGCCGTACTCCGACGACGTGGTGACCCGGGTGGCCCACGCCACCGAGGGCGCGTCGCTGGACGCCTTCCCCGACCTCCTCGACCACCTCGCCCGGGTCCACCCCAGCCGCTACGGCGCCCTCACCGACGGCATCGGCGCGGTGTGCCTCACCGGGGTGCGGCCGGTGCCGGACCAGTCGACCGCGCTGCGGCTCGTGGTCCTCGCGGACCGGCTCTACGACCGTGAGGTGCCGGTGCTCGCGTCGGGGCTGCCGTTCGACCAGCTGTTCAGCGAGGAGATGCTGAAGGGCGGCTACCGCAAGAAGTACTTCCGGGCGATCTCCCGGCTCACCGCTCTGGCCAGGGACGCCAAGCGGCTCGCGGACACCGTCTGACACCTCGCCGCACGGACGTTCGACACCCGAACGGACCATCGGCGGCCACGGAAGTGATCCCGCCAACCCATGTGTTCTTTTCGGGCTGAGTGCGGCGCGGCCCTCCGATGAGACGGTGCAAACGGCCACGCAGGGTTACCGTGTTTCTTGACCAACCGTTGACCTTGCGCGGACCTGTGGCACACGGTGCGAACCACCTTGTCAGGTGCGCGTGTTGCGAGGTCGGGCGACCGACGGCCGCACCCCGGGCCCTTGCCGTCGCTTTACCTCGGCCACCCCGTCCCGCGCCTTCCGCGGCCTTCGCATCCGCGCATACGGCCCGTCACCACGCGGGCCGGTGATCAGCGGGACCGGTCCTCGTCATGCCCGTCCGACGCGTCCCCACACGCGCCAGGAGGAAACAGATGCACCGCCCTTACGTCGACCACCCCCGCTCGTCCGGCCGGCGCCCCGAACCGTCCGCCGCGACACCTTCCGGGCGCCTGTCCCCCGGTGCCGTACCGCCCCCCGCCGACGCCCAGCGCCGCGCCCGCCGGGCGTGCCGGACCCGGTGAGGGCCCGCGTGCACCGCTTCCCGCATCTGCGGCAGGACGTCGCCGCCTCGCTCGTCGTGTTCCTCGTCGCCCTCCCGCTCTGCGTCGGCGTCGCCGTCGCCTCCGGGGTCCCCGCCGAACTCGGCCTCGTCACCGGCATCGTGGGCGGTCTGGTGACCGGCCTGCTGCCGGGCAGCAGCCTCCAGGTGTCCGGCCCCGCCGCCGGACTCACCGTGCTG
This sequence comes from Streptomyces sp. P9-2, assembly GCF_051903975.1. NCBI lineage: Bacteria > Bacillati > Actinomycetota > Actinomycetes > Kitasatosporales > Streptomycetaceae > Streptomyces > Streptomyces sp. P9-2. The sequence goes on along the minus strand of NZ_CP192633.1, from coordinate 5,358,704 downwards.
GTCTACCAGGCGGTGGACTCCTACGGGCTCCCCGCGCTCGGCGTGATCGTGCTCGTGGCCGGGCTGCTCCAGCTCGCCATGGGGGCGCTGCGGCTCGGCCGCTGGTTCCGGGCGATGTCGTTGTCGGTGATCGAGGGCATGCTGGCCGGCATCGGCCTGGTCCTCATCGCCGGCCAGCTCTATGCCGCCGCCGGGCTCGAGGCGCCCGCCGGGGGCGTCGACAAGCTCCTCGGGATGCCCGGGGCCGCCGCGGACGCGCTCGCCGGCCGGGAGGCGCTCGCCTCGCTGGCGGTCGGCGCGGGCACCGTCGTGGTGATGGTGCTGTGGCGGCGCCTGCCCGGACCGGCCGGGGCCGTGCCGGGCGCGCTCGCCGCGGTGCTGCTGGCGACGGCGGTCACGGCGGCGTTCGCCGTGCCGGTCTCCACGGTCGAGGTGACGGGCCTGCTCGCGTCCGTCCAGCCGCCCGGAGCCGACGCCTTCGGTGTCCTCACGGACGTGGGCGTGCTGGGCACGATTCTCGCCTTCGCCCTCATCGCCTCCGCGGAGAGCCTGTTCAGCGCGGCGGCGGTGGACCGGCTGCACACCGGTCCGCGCACCCGCTACAACCGGGAGCTGATGGCGCAGGGCGCGGGCAACACGGTCTGCGGTCTGCTCGGCGCGCTGCCCATGACCGCGGTCATCGTGCGCAGCTCGGCCAACGTCCAGGCGGGCGCCAGAACCAAGGCGTCCCGGGTGCTGCACGGGGTGTGGCTGCTGCTGTTCGCGGCGCTGCTGCCGTCCGCCCTCGCGTGGATCCCGCTGCCGGCGCTGGCGGGCATCCTGATCCACGCCGGCTGGAAGCTGATCCCGTTCCGGGGGCTGGTCTCCCTGTGGCGCGGCCAGCGGGGCGAGGCGCTGATCCTGGTCGTCACGGCCGTGTCGATCGTCGTGGTGAACATGTTCGAGGGCGTGCTGATCGGTCTGGCGCTGTCGGTGGTGAAGACGGCCTGGGAGTCCTCGAAGGTCAAGCTGGAGGTCATGGACAAGGGCGCGGGCCCCATTCAGGTCCACCTCTCCGGCAACGCGACGTTCCTGCGCCTCCCGAAGATCCTGGACACCCTGGAGTCCCTCCCCCAGGACCGCCCGGTCGAACTCGACCTCACGTCCCTGCACCACCTGGACCACGCGGTCAGCACGGCCCTGAGCCACTGGGCGGAACGGCACGGGGCGGATGCACCGCCGGTGCGGTTGACCGGCTGACGCTGCGGTGCCCTCCGGGGGTTCGCCGGTTCCGGGCGCGACTCGGCCCCGGGCCGGTCCGGGCGCGGGGCCGGCTCCCCGGCTGGCTGGGGTGCGGGCCCCTGAGCGGGGCCAGGGCCCGCGGGCCCGTCCCGGCGCACGCGTGCGCCGGGACGGGCCCGGCCCCCGGCTTCCGGGGCCGCCACTTCCCCGAGGCACGACTCACCGGGGTGCGACTCACCGGGGTGCGAAGCGCCCCGTGGGAAGCCGGGGGCCGGGCCAGGTTCCCGGGACACATGCGGGTCGCGTGGTTCCCGTGATCGGCGGCAGGTGATAGACACGGCGGGGTCACAGTTCCTGTCCGCCAGCAGGAAGGTTTCCCCATGTCAGAAAACGGGTCCCCCCACGGCTCCACGGCAACAACCCGGCGCCAGATGCTCGCCCGTTCCGGCGCCGTCGGTGTCGGTATCGCCTTCACCGGCGCCCTCTCCGAACTGTTCACCGAGACCGCGGCCGCGCAGAACCTCGGCCACCACGGCTACGGCGACCTGGTTCCCGACCCCGACGGACTGCTCGACCTGCCCAAGGGATTCCGCTACACCGTGCTCTCCAGGGAGGGCGACCAGCTCCGCTCCGGTGAGGGCCCCGTCCCCTCCAACCACGACGGCATGGCCGCCTTCGCCGGCCGGCACGGCCGTACCCACCTGGTCCGCAACCACGAGAACCGCCACACCGGCAGAGCCCCGGTCCCGGTGATCGACGGGCTGACGTACGACCCGCAGGGCAAGGGCGGGTGTACCGCGCTCACCCTCGACCGCAGCGGCCGCGTGGTCGACGAGCGGGTGGCCATCGCCGGCACGGCCGTCAACTGCGCGGGCGGGCCCACCCCGTGGAAGACCTGGCTGACCTGCGAGGAGACCGAGGACAGGGCCGGCACCAACGGCTACACCAAGGACCACGGCTTCATCTTCGAGGTGGACGGCGCCGACCCGCGCCGCACCGGCGCCGTACCGCTGACCGCTATGGGCCGCTTCCAGCACGAGGCGATCGCGGTGGACCCGCAGCGGGGCGTGGTCTACGAGACGGAGGACGCCTTCGAGCGCCCCTTCGGCCTGTTCTACCGCTTCCTGCCGAAGAAGCCGCTCGGCGGCACGGGTTCGCTGCGCGCGGGCGGCAAGCTCCAGGCGATGCGGGTGCCCGGCGTGCCGGACCTGTCCTCGATCCAGGAGATCGGCGCCCGCTTCGACGACATCGAGTGGGTGGACGTCCCCGACCCGCTGGCCGCCGAAACGCCCATCCGTTTCCAGGACTTCGGCCCGAAGGGCATCACCCACGCGCAGAAGCTGGAGGGCTGCTACTGGGGCGGCCGCTCCGTCTACTTCGTGTCGTCCTTCGCCCGCGCCTCGGACGGGTCGGCCGCCGACCACTACGGCCAGATCTGGCGCTACGACCCTGACCGCCGCCGCCTCACTCTGGTGATCGTCTTCGGCCCGGACACCGACATCCAGCTGCCCGGCGAGTCCCCGGACAACATCTGCCTCGCGCCCAGCGGCGGTCTGATGGTGTGTGAGGACGGCGGCGGCGCCCAGCACGTGTACGGCGTCACCCGGCGCGGCGAGGTCTACCCGATGGCGCGCAACCGCCAGAACACGGGCACGGCCGAGGACCCGGAGTGGGGCGAGTTCGCGGGCGTCACGTTCTCCCCGGACGGCCGGACGATGTACGTCAACGTCTACGACCCGGGCACGACGTTCGCCGTGACCGGCCCCTGGCGCCGGTAACAGCGGAAGGTACGGATGGGAGGGAGGGCGGGCGAGTGCCGCGCCCGCCCTCCCTCTCCCCTTCCGTCAGTCCTTCAGCAGCGCGTCCATCTGGCCGACGGCCTGGCTCATGCCCTCGACCATGCCCATCTCGGCCAGCCGCTCCATCTGCTCCCGGGTGTCGAACACGGACCGCAGCTCCATGCGCGTGCCGTCCTCGTGCCCGGTGAGCGTCATCCGGACCGTGGTGACCGGCATCTCCGGGTCCGGCTTCCCGTCCTGGTCGGCGAAACCGTCGGTGAACTCGAGGGACGTCGGCGGCGTGACCGACGAGATCCGCCACCAGCCGCCGTACTTCTCGCCCTCCGGCCCGGTCATGTAGTACTTCACGCCGCCGCCGGGGGTGAGGTCGTGCTCCTCGACGGTCGCCGGGAATCCGGGCGGGCCCCACCAGCGCTCCAGCAGCCGCGGGTCGGCCCACAGCTGCCAGACCCGCTCCACCGGTGCGGTGAAGTCCGCGACGAGGGTGAACGTGAGAGCGTCGACGTCCTTGTCGACACGGGTGAGAGTCATCCGTCCGGTCCTTTCCTGTTGGCGTTCCTGTCGCTTCCGTACGCGGGCCTCAGCCGGTGTCCGGGCCGCCGCCCTCCTCCTCGGAGAGCAGGCCGGACATCCGGTCCACGCGGGCCCGCCAGGCCGACTCCAGCGCGTCGAGGGCCTGCCGCGCGCGGGCCACCGCGTCGGGGTCGGTGCGTACGAGCTGTTCCCGTCCGCGCCGCTCCTTGGTGACCAGCCCCGCCCGCTCCAGCACCGTGACGTGTTTCTGCACCGCGGCGAAGCTCATCGGGTACGCGGCGGCCAGCCGTGACACGGACAGCTCACCGCGGACGCAGCGGCGCAGCATGTCGCGCCGCGTCGCGTCGGCCAGCGCGTGGAACAGCCGGTCCACGGCCCGGTCGGCCTCGTCCATCCCATCTACAACCATTTGGTTGTACGTTACGCCCGCGACCGCCCTCCGGCAACCGCACGGCGCCGCCGGCAACCGCACGGCGCCCGTTCCGCCCGCCGTGAAGCCCCCGCACCGGGGTACTCGCCCCCGCATGACGGAGAAGCAGCACTCGGGTGACTCGTACTGGCTGAACACCGCGCCCGGCGGGGAGCGCCGCCCCGCGCTGTCCGACCCCCTGGAGGTCGACGTGGCGGTGATCGGCGGCGGCATCGCCGGTCTGTGCACGGCGTGGGAGCTGGCCAGGGCGGGGCGCAGCGTCGCCGTGCTGGAGGCGGGCAGGCTCGCGGCGGGCGTCACCGGGCACACCACCGCGAAGGTCACCGCGCTGCACTCGCTGGTCTACGACAAGCTGCGCCGCACCCGCGGCAGCGAGGGCGCGCGGCTGTACGCCCGGTCGCAGGCGGAGGCGATCGAGCGCACCGCCGGGGTGGTGGAGGAGCTGGGCGTCGACTGCGAGTGGGAGCGGCGGAGCTCGTACACGTACGTCACGGACGCGGACCGGGTGGATGAGGTGCGCGCGGAGGCGAGGGCCGCGCGGGAGGCGGGTCTGCCGGCGTCGTTCGTGACGGAGACGGGGCTGCCGTTCCCGGTGGCGGGGGCGGTGGAGGTGCCGGAGCAGGCGCAGTTCCATCCGCGCAAGTACCTGCTGGCGCTCGCCGACGACATCGAGGCGCACGGCGGACGCCTGTACGAGGACACCACGGTGCTGGGTCTGGAGGAGGGCGAACCCTGCCGCCTGTCGACCTCGACCGGGGCGTTCGTGACGGCCCGGGACGTCGTGGTCGCCACCCACTACCCGGTCTTCGACCGCGCGCTGCTGTTCACCCGCCTCTCCCCGCGCCGCGAGCTGGTCGTCGCGGGACCGGTGCCGGCGGAGCTGGACCCGGAGGGCATGTACATCACCCCGTACGGCGGCTCCCGCTCGGTGCGCACCGCGCCCTACGGCGACGACGCCTCCCGCCGGCTGCTGGTGGTCACCGGCGAGCACTTCACCCCGGGCACGGGCGACACCCGCGCCCGCTTCGACCGGCTGGCGCAGTGGACGCGCCGGCACTTCCCGGGTGTGGAGCTGACGTACTTCTGGGCCACGCAGGACAACGACCCCACCGACACGGTGCCGCTGGTCGGCCCGCTGCACCAGGGCGCCCGGCACTCGTACGTGGCCACCGGCTTCGGCGGCTGGGGCATGAGCGGCGGCATGATGGCGGGCCGGCTGCTGACCGCGCTGATCACGGGCGGGGAGTGCGCGTGGGCGGGTCTGTACGACCCACGGCGCGTGGCCTCGGCCGTGCGGGAGGCGCCGGCCTTCCTCAAGCACCAGGCGCAGGTCGCCAAGCACTTCGTCGGCGACCGTCTGCGCCCGACGCCCCCGGTGGAGGCACTGCCGCCGGGCGAGGGCGCGGTGGTCCGCACGGAGGGCGGCCGCCTGGCGGTGTACCGCGACGACGAAGGCACCCTGCACGCGCTCTCCGCCCGCTGCACCCACATGGGCTGCCTGGTCGACTTCAACGCGGCCGAACGCGCCTGGGAGTGCCCGTGCCACGGCTCCCGCTTCGACACGGAGGGGAACGTGGTGCAAGGGCCGGCGACGAAGCCGCTGGAGCGGCGGGACATCTGAACCGGCCCCCGGTCGGAGGGGGCCGTCCGCCTCCGACCGGGTGAGCGTGCGGTCGCCACCGACCGAGCCGCGGCGGTCACCGTCGACCCCCGCCCTACTGTCATACGGTGATCACACTTTCACGTCGTGTTATCGCCGCCTGTGCCCTCGCCGCCGCCCTCACCGCGTGCGGCTCCTCCACCGAACCGGCCGCGCGGCCTCCCGCCCCCGCGCCCTCCCCCGCCGCCCCGTCGGCGCCGCCCACGCTCGCCGCGGGTCCCGCGGGGGGCGTCCCGATGTTCGAGCACGGGCCGCGCGACGCCGGGAAGACCGTTGCCCTCACCTTCGACGCCGACATGACCGCCGACCAGGGTCCGCGGGCCGCGGCGGGCGAGCGGTTCGACCATCCGGGGTTGATCGAGACGCTCAAGAACCTGAAGGTGCCGGCGACCGTGTTCATGACCGGGCGGTGGGCCGAGGAGTACCCGGAGCAGGCCCGCGCCATCGGCCGTGACCCCCTCTTCGAGGTCGCCAACCACTCCTACAGCCACTACGCCTTCACCGCCGACTGCTACGGCCTGCCCACGGTCCCGGAGGAGCGGATGCGGGCCGATGTGGAGCGGGCGTACCAGGTGTTCCGTGCGGTGGGCGTGCCCGAGCCGATGCCGTACTTCCGCTTCCCGGGCGGGTGTTACGACCGGCGGGCGCTGAAGGCGCTCACCCCGGCCGGTGTCACGGCCGTGCAGTGGGACGTCGTCGGCGGCGACGCCTTCGCCACCGACCCGGACGCGGTGGCCCGGCAGGTGCTGGACGGGGTGCGCCCCGGTTCGGTGGTCGTCCTGCACTGCACCCGCAGCGCCGCCCCGACGACGGAGGAGGCCGTACGGACGGTCGTCCCGGAGCTGCGCCGCCAGGGCTACCGCTTCGTGAAGGTGTCGGAACTGATCGGCACGGCGAACGGACGCGGCTGACCGTCCTACGCTGGAGGCATGAGCGACGACGTGACCGACCGCGACTACTGCCTCGTCGGCACCGAGCGCCCGCCGAAGGCGGACGGCCCGCCGTACGCGGCGTGCGTCCAGTGCCAGGAGCCCACGGAGTACCCCGAGTCGTACAAGGGCATCACGCTGTGCCCGGTCTGCGAGTGGCGCGAGGCGGAACGCACGGCCTGCTCGGGCTGACCGGAGCCGAGTCCGTGCGCGCTGTCGTCGGGGCCGTCCGCCGGGCGGGGGCGTGGCCCTGATCCCGCGCGCGGCTCACGACGCGGTGCCGCTACCGCCGCCTCGGTTCCTCACGGGCGGACTGGAAGGCCTCGGAGATCGTCTCCGCGGCACCGGACAGGATGCCCTTGGTCGCCCCCTTGGAGCCCGACTCCCGCATCTTGTCGGGGAGTTCGGTCAGTCCGGCGGGCTTGCGCGGGCCGGACTCCAGGTCCAGCCGGTTGCACGCCTCGGCGAAGCGCAGGTAGGTGTCGACGCTCGCCACCACGATGCGAATGTCGATCTTGAGTATCTCGATCCCGACCAGGGACACGCGCACGAACGCGTCGATCACCAGCCCCCGGTCGAGGATCAGTTCCAGTACGTCGTAGAGACCACTGGAGCCTCCTCCGCCACGCTGCGGCACCGCCTGAGTCATCGCGTATCAGTCCCTTCCCCCACCCTGGTGCCCCCTCGGCGCCCCTTGATGTCCGCCGGTGCCGCCGGCGGCGCCCCGCCCGGCATCGCTCCCGTCCCGCCCGGCACTGCCCCGTCCGGCATCACCCCCGTCCCGCTTGGCACACTGGGCAGGTGAACGACGACCGGACGACACCCGCCCCCGACAGCCCCTTCCGACCCGACCCGGGTGACCGCGACGCGGCGCCGCAGTTCGTGCTGCCGCTGGTGGTCCGTATCGAGCGCGGCTCGCCGCCGGCGCGGACGGACGCGCTGGAGACGGCGGCCCGCGCGGTGCTGGTGATGCTGACCGACGAGCGGTCGGTCGGCGACGGCGAGTGGGCGCGGGCGATCCGCGACTGGCAGGACGCCCGGATCCGCAAGGTGGTGCGGCGGGCGCGCGGCGCGGAGTGGCGGCGCGCGGAGGCGCTCCCCGGGATCACCGTGACCGGGAAGTCGGCCGAGGTGCGGGTGTTCCCGCCGGTGCCGCTGGACGGCTGGCCGAAGGACCTGGCCCGGCTCCAGGTGTCCGGCACCGACCTCGACGACCCGGACCCGGTGCCGCCCGCGGACCCCGGTGTGCCCACGCTCTGGATGAACCCCGAGCTGGAGATGTCCGCGGGCAAGGCGATGGCCCAGGCCGGGCACGGCGCCCAACTCGCCTGGTGGGAACTGCCGGACGCGGCCCGCGAGGCCTGGCGCGCGGCCGGTTTCCCGCTCGCCGTGCGCACCGCCGACCCCGCCGGCTGGCCCGCCCTGACCGGCTCCGGCCTGCCCACCGTGCGCGACGCGGGCTTCACGGAGATCGCCCCCGGCTCCTGCACCGTGGTGGCGGACCACCCGGCGCTGCGCTGACCCGGGGCGCCCCCGGATGGATGGTGCCGACCCGGCCGTCCCCCGGATGGATCGGACGGCCGTGCGGCCGCCGATGGCCCGCCTGAGGCTGGGCGCATGCCGACACGACGTACGACAGCCGCTGCCCTGCTGTCCGGCGCCGTCCTGCTCTCCGCCTCCCTGGCCGCCTGCGGCCCGGCCGGCGAGGGCGGGGCCGGAGGCGGAGGCGGCGAGGAGGACGACCGCGGACGGATATGGGCGCAGTCCCTCACCTGGAAGGACTGCCCCGCACCGTCCCCCCTGCAAGGCGGCGGAGACGCGCCCCAGCCGTTGCCGGACGGCACCCGCTGGCAGTGCGCCACCGTGCGGGCGCCGCTGGACTGGGACAGACCCGACGGTGAGACCGTCGACGTGGCTCTGATCCGGGCGGCGTCCCGCGCGGACGCCGCCGACCGCATCGGCTCGCTGCTGTTCAACTTCGGCGGGCCCGGCGAGTCCGGCGTGGCCACCCTGCCCGCCCTCGCCCCCGACTACGAGCAACTCCGTTCCCGCTACGACCTCGTGAGCTTCGACCCGCGCGGGGTCGGCGCGAGCGCCGGGGTGACCTGCCTGGACGCCGAGGCGGCGCAGGCGACGGACGAGCAGGACGGCACCCCCGACGACGGCGACGACGAGGTGACCGCCCTGCTCCAGGCGCGGCAGCGGTACGCCGACGCCTGCGAGCGGGAGTCGGGCCGCGTGCTGCCGCACGTGGGCACCGAGGACGCCGCCCGCGACATGGACCTGCTGCGCCATCTGCTCGGCGACGACAAGCTGCACTACTTCGGGATCTCCTACGGCACCGAACTCGGCGGCGTCTACGCCCACTTGTTCCCCCGGAACGTGGGCCGGGCCGTCCTGGACGGCGTCGTCGACCCGACGCTGGACCAGATGGAGGGGGCGCTGGCGCAGGCGGGCGGGTTCCAGATGGCCTTCGAGCACTTCGCCCGGTGGTGCGTGGACACCGGCTGCGCGCTCGGCGACACCCCGGAGGAGGTCGCACAGCTCGTCATGGAACTGGAGGAGAAGCTGGACGACGAGCCGCTGTCCGTCGGCGGGGAGAGGGTGTTCACCGGCTCCCAGTTCGTCGACGCCGTCATCCAGGCGCTCTACCTGGAGACCGCGTGGCCCGCGCTGGAGGTGGGCCTGCAACTGCTCGCCGCCGACGAGGGCGAGACGCTGCTCGGTCTCGCGGACGCCCTCAGCGGCCGGCACGCCGGCGGCTACAGCGACCAGGAGGACGCCCAGACCGCCGTCACCTGCGCCGACCGCAGCGACCGCTACACCGTCGACGACGTGCTGGAACAGGCCGCCGCGTTCGAGAAGGCGTCCCCGATCTTCGGCGACACCATGGTGTGGGGCGCGCTGGAGTGCACCGACTGGCCGGTGCGGGGCAAGGCCGAACACCCGGACGTGAGCGCGCCCGGCGCGCCGCCGATCCTCCTCGTCGGCAACACCGGCGACCCCGCGACGCCGTACCAGGGCGCCGCGCGGATGGCGGAGCGGCTCGGCAAGGGCGTCGGCGTGGAACTCACCTACGAGGGCGAGGGCCACGGCGCGTACGACTCCGGCAACACCTGCGTGCGGAAGGCCGTGAACGCGTATCTGCTGGACGGCACGGTGCCGGCGGCGGGGGCCGTGTGCGAGCGGGAGCCGCTCCAGGGCAAGGAATAGCTTCACCGTGTGGGAGCCGGCCCGGTGGTCCGTGAGGAACGGACCACCGGGCCGGCCGCGTCGTACGCGCGCACGACTCTTGCCGTGTTCATGGCGGCCGGTGTACCAATGAGGCGCGGAACTTGAATGTTGTTCATGTTTCGTCCGCCGGGGGGCCGACCGAGCCTGAGGAGCAGCGTATGACCGCGGAACGTCCTCCCTCGCACAGCCGCAGGACCGTCCTCAGGGCGGGCGCCGTCACCGGCCTGGGCCTCGCGGGCGCGCATCTGGTCGCACCGGGCGCCGCTGCCGCCGCGGCTTCGGGAAGCGGCGGCGGGTATCTCGTCGGCCGGGGGATCTCCGACGCCACGGGTGAGGTCGCCGAGGTCGGCATGATGGGCTACGGCCGCTTCGACCAGCAGGCGGCGGGGCTCCACACCCGGCTGCGGGCGCGGGCGTTCGTCGTGGCCGAGCAGACGAGCGGACGCCGTGTGCTGCTGATCGTCGCCGACTCCCCCATGATCTTCGAGAGCGTGCACCGCGCGGTGCTGCGGCGGCTGAGGCAGGCGTACGGCGACACGTACACCGAGCAGAACGTCCTCATCACCGCCACCCACACCCACGCGGGCCCCGGCGGCTACGCGCACCATCTCCTCTACAACACCACGACGTTCGGCTTCCACAAGGCGACCTTCGAGGCGGTGGCGGACGGCCTGTTCGAGGCGGCGCGCAACGCGCACGAGGACCTCGCCCCGTCCGAACTGCTGCTCAGCCACGGCACCTTGACCGGCGTCAGCGCCAACCGCTCGCGCACCGCCTTCGATCGCAACCCTAAGGAGGACCGGGACCACTTCCCGGACGGCGTCGACACCCTGACCACTCTGCTGCGGGTGGAGCGGGAGGGCCGCACGGTCGGGGCGGTCAACTGGTTCCCGGTGCACGGCACCAGCATGTCCGGCGACAACCGTCTGATCAGCGCCGACAACAAGGGCTACGCCGCCTACCACTGGGAGCGCGAGGTCCACGGCGTGGACTATCTCGCCGACGGCGCACCGGAGTTCGTGTCGGCGTTCGCCCAGACCAACAGCGGCGACATGTCGCCCAACCTGGACCTGGTGCCGCCCACGACGCCCGCCGACTTCGAGGCCACCCGCACCAGCGGGCTGCGCCAGTACGAGGCGGCCGCGGCGCAGGCGGACACGCCGGGCACGCGGCTGTCCGGGCCGGTCGACTCGCGGCTGGTGTACATCGACCTGTCCGACGTCACCGTGCGTCCGGAGTTCACCGGCGACGGGAAGACCCACCGCACCTCCAAGCCGTGCGTCGGCGCGTCGATGGCGGCGGGCAGCCTGGAGGACGGGCCGGCCTTCCCCGGCTTCGACGAGGGCGACAACCCCTTCTGGGACGCGATCTCCAACTCCGTCGTCTACACGGTCTCCCCCGAGCTGAAGCAGGCGCAGGCGCCGAAGGACGTCTTCGTGCCGATCGGGGAGATGAACCGGATCTACCCGTGGGTGCAGGAGCGGGTGCCGGTGATGCTGGTGCGCATCGGCGGCCTGTACCTCATCGGCATCCCTGGCGAGGTCACCGTCTGCGCGGGCCTGCGGCTGCGGCGCACGGTCGCCGGCATCGTCGGCGCGGACCTCGACGACGTCCTGGTCGCCGGGTACAGCAACTCCTATTTCCACTACGTGACCACGCCGGAGGAGTACGACGCCCAGCAGTACGAGGGCGGCAGCACCCTCTTCGGGCGCTGGCAGCTCCCCGCGCTCCAGCAGACCGCGGCCGAGCTGGCGGTCTCCCTGCGCGACGGCACGGACCTGCCGCTCGGGCCCGAGCCGCCGGACCTCACCGGCAAGGCGCTCACGCTCCAGCCCGGCGTGGTGCTGGACGCGCCGCCGCTGTTCCGGAAGTTCGGCGACGTGCTGGTGCCGCCGCGGGAGAACTACCGGACCGGGGAACGCGTCGAGGTCGTCTTCGCCGGCGCACACCCGGGCAACGACCTGCACCGCGGCGACACGTACCTCCGGATCGAGCGGCGCGACTCCGGCGGCGCGTGGCGCACCGTCGCGGACGACGGCGACTGGGGGACCCGCTTCCACTGGGCCCGCGACGGCATCGCCGCGTCCAAGGTGACCATCACCTGGGACATCCCCCAGGGCACCCCCTCGGGCACCTACCGCGTCGTCTACCACGGCGACGCGAAGAGCCTGGGCGGGAAGATCTCGTCGATCGAGGGTGTGTCGACGGCGTTCCAGGTGCGGTGAGGCTGCCCGGGCCGGCGCGGGGGCGTCGGCTCAGCCGGTGATCGAGAAGAAGATCGTGTCCTGGTCGTACCAGTCGATGGCCTTCGTCGCGTGGTCCTCCTGGGCGGCCTCGGCCCGCTCCCGCACCATGCCGAGGACGCGGTGCTGCTCAGCCGTGAGCTTCTCGCCCGCTCCGAGGCAGGACAGGACGTCGGCCCTCGTGGCCGTGTTGTACGTGATCACTCGACTCACGGCGCTCATCCTGCCGCACCCCACTGGCAACGCGTCAGGCGTCCGTTCCCCGACGGTCCTCTCCCAACCTCAAATGTTCCTCTGAAGGCGGCCGGAGGACGGTTCGGGCGCGGAGCCTCGGGTCATATCCCCGGCACGTCCGGCACGCCCGTGCGGACGGATCGGGGGCCGGGCGGGAACGCCCGGGGTGAAGGAGGGGACGGGGATGACGACGGTGCGGCTGGGGACCGGGATCGGGTGGCGTCCGGAGATCGCGGACGCGGTGGAGGCCATGCCGGGCATCGACTGGGTCGAGGTGGTCGCGGAGAACGTCTGCCCCGGCCATCCGCCCGCGTCGCTGCTGCGGCTGCGCGAGCGCGGCGTGACCGTCGTGCCGCACGGCGTCTCCCTGGGGCTCGGCGGCGCCGAACGCCCCGGCGAGGGGCGGCTCACCGCGCTCGCCGAGCGGGCCACGGCGCTCGGATCGCCCCTGGTCACCGAGCACATCGCGTTCGTGCGGGCGGGCGGTCCGCTGACCGCGTCCCCCGGCATCGAGGCCGGGCACCTGCTGCCGGTGCCGCGCACCCGCGACGCCCTCGCCGTGCTGTGCGAGAACGTCCGCATCGCCCAGGAGGCGCTCCCGGTGCCGCTCGCCGTGGAGAACATCGCCGCGCTGTTCTCCTGGCCCGGCGAGGAGATGACCGAGGGACAGTTCCTGTACGAGCTGGCCGACCGCACCGGCGTACGGCTGCTCATCGACGTCGCCAACCTGCACACCAACCACGTCAACCGCGGCGAGGACCCCGCGAAGGCGCTCGGCGAACTCCCCGTGGAGGCCATCGCGTACGTCCATGTCGCGGGCGGGTTCGAACGGGACGGCGTGTGGCACGACAGCCACGCCCACCCCGTGCCGCGGCCGGTGCTCGACATCCTCACGGACCTCGCCTCGCGGGTGTCGCCCCCGGGCGTGCTGCTGGAACGGGACGAAAATTTCCCGCCCCCGGCGGAGCTGGAGCGTGAACTGGTCGCGATCCGCGAGGCGGTGGAGGCGGGCGCCCGCGCCCGGGTGGCGTCGGCGCCGGAACCCGTACGGGAGCCGGCCGCCGCCGAGCCCGTCGCCGGGGCCGCCCGGGAGCGGCTGGCGCTGGCCCAGACCGCCGTGCTGTCCTCGCTCGTCGCGGGGACGCCGGTGCCGGAGGGGTTCGACCGGACGCGGATGCGCGTGCAGGCACGGGCGCTGGCCGCCAAGCGGGCGGACGTCGTCGCGAAGGTGGCCCCGGAGCTGCCGGAGATCCTCGGCGACGGCTACCGGCCGGCCTTCCTCGCGTACGCGCAGACCCGCCCGATGACGGGCGGTTACCGGCACGACGCGCTGGCCTTCGCGGAACACCTCCTGCGCCCCGGCCGCGTCGACAGCCCTCGCACCCGTCGCGCCCTCCGCGACTGGCACCACGACCGCTCGGGCCCCCGCCCCCGAGCCCCCCGCCCGACGGCCCGCCTGGCCAGGGCGACCCGCCGGTCACTGCTGCGGCGCTGACGCCCTCCGGGCACCCGCGGCAACACCCCCGGCCGGAACGTCACATACCCACACCGCTGTGTCCGGATCGTGAACAAGGCATGGTGTTCCCGCGACCGTGTCCCTTACAAACGACTCATGTTCTGGGTTCCTCTCCTGCTGCTGGCCTGGGCGATCGCCGGGGTCGCCGGGTTGCGGCTGTGTCGGGCGGCGGTGCGCGAGGCGGCCTGCGCCCGTGAAGAGGCGGGAGGGCGGCAGGGGTTGACGCTGTACGAGGCGGCGTTCCTCTCCGGCGGGCCCGCCCGGGTCGCCGATCTCACGCTCGTCGCGATGGCCCGTCAGCGGCGGCTGCTGCTGGCGCACACCGGCTGGGCCACCGTCGTCGATCCGCGCGGGCGGGACGCCATGGAGCGCACGGTGATCGGGGCGATAGGGCCGGAAGGCCAGTCGCCCATAGCGCCGGTGCGGAAGGCCGCGGCGACCGCGGAGGCGGTGCGTACGCTGGCGGAGCGGCTGGTGCGCGCCGGGCTGGCGGTGCCGGAGGGGGATGGGCGGACCGTCGCGGAGGCGCTGCGCCGGCTGCGTCTCGCCGTGCCGGCCGTGGCCGGGCTCGCCGTGGCCGCGCTGCTCATGCCCGTGCCGTCGCAGATGCCGCGCCTGCTGGTCGCCCTGTGGTTCGCGCTGCCGCTGGTGTTCACGCTGGGCTGCCTGGCCGTAGCCCGCTTCGAGTTGAGCCCCGCCTCACCCTGGGCGTCCCCGGCGGGACAGCGCCTCCTCGCCTCCGTGCGGCAGGCGGCGGACGGTGACACCGACGACGACCGCGCGTACCTCACCTCCGTCGCCGTGCGCGGGGTGCACGCGGTGGGCGAACCGCAGGTGCGCGCCGCCTTCGCGCACCGGGAGCCGCGCGTGGAGTGGTGACCGGGTGACCCGGACGCGGTGAACCCGTCGCCGACACCCGGCGGGCGGTCCTTGCCCGGCACCACGCATGCCGAAAACATCCCTTTTGTCGCCGTCGCCGCAGCGCACCGAAGGGATCACCTCACCGATGAGAACCGCCGCCGCCCTCGTGGCCGCCGGGTCCTTGCTCCTCACCACCCCCGCGTCCGCGTCCCCGTCCACGCCCGCGTCCGAGGCGCGCGGCACCGCGGTGGCCGCCGCGCGCGCCGCCTCCGAGGGGATCGGCTTCGGCCCGTGTGCGGAGGAGCAGGAGCTGCCGCCCTCCGTGGAGTGCGGCACCTTGCGCGTGCCGCTCGACTACGCCCGTCCGGACGGCGAGCAGATCCGGCTCACCGTCAGCCGCTCCCGGGCCACAGGGAAGGACCCCGCGACCGGGCGGGCGGTGCCCCGGCAGGGCTCCCTGGTGAACAACCCGGGCGGGCCCGGCGTCAGCGGCATGTACGTCCCGATGCTGGGCATGGTGCCGGGCTGGAAGCGGCTGGCGGCGGCGTACGACCTGGTCGGTTACGCGCCGCGCGGGGTGGGCCGTTCCGCCCCGCTGTCCTGCACCGACCCGAAGACGTTCCACCAGGGCCCCGCATCGGCGCCCCAGCACCCCACGGCGGCGGTCAAGCGGGAGCGCGCGGCCCGCGCGGCGGCGTACGCGCGGGGGTGCGCCGAGCGCGCCGGCGACGCCCTCCGGCACTACACCTCGCTGAACAACGCCCGTGACCTGGACGTGCTGCGCGCCGCGCTGGGCGAGACCCGGCTGACGTTCCTCGGCTCGTCCTACGGCACGTACGTCGGGGCGCTGTACGCGACGCTGTTCCCCTCCCGCGTGCGGCGGATGGTGTTCGACTCGGCGGTGAACCCGGCGCCGGAGCGGATCTGGTACCGCAACAACCTGGCCCAGTCGGCCGCGTTCGAGGACCGCTGGGCGGACTTCCGGGCCTGGATCGCCCGGCACCACGACGTGTACGGGCTGGGCGACACCGCGCGGAAGGTGCGCGACAGCTACGACGTCGTACGGGAGCGGCTGGCGCGGGAGCCGGCGGGCGGGAAGGTGGGTCCGGCGCAGCTGCACACGGCGATGCTGAAGGCGGCGTACTACGACGACCACTGGCCGCAGCGCGCGCACGCCCTGTCGGCGTACATGAAGGGGGACCCGGCGCCGCTGGTGGAGCAGGCGGAGGAGCAGCCCGAGGCGGCTGCGGAGGCGGAGAACACGCGCGCGGTGTATCTGGCCGTGGAGTGCAACGACGCGCCCTGGCCGACGGACTTCGCGGTGTGGGACCGGGACAACACGCGGCTGGCGCGCCGGGCGCCGTTCGAGACGTGGGACAACGTGTGGACCAACCTGCCCTGCGCCTCCTGGCCGGCGCCCCGGCAGCGGCCGCTGGACGTGCGCGCCGGGGAGGACTCGCTGCCGCCCACGCTGATCCTGGCGGCGGAACGGGACGCGGCCACCCCGTACGACGGGGCGCTGGAGCTGCACCGGCGGCTGGCCGGCTCCGCGCTGGTGACGGAGCGGGACGCCGGCAGCCACGGGCTCGCGGGCGGCGCCAACGCGTGCGTGAACGCGCACCTGACGGCGTATCTGTTGGAGGGCCGGGTGCCGGGCCGGCGCGCGTCCTGCGCACCGCACCCGGCGCCCGCTCCCAGGGCTTGAGGCGTCAGGCCAGACCGGCGACCAGCTCGGCGACGTCCTTGCGGCGGCCCGTGAAGAACGGGACCTCCTCACGGACGTGCCTGCGGGCCTCCGAGCCGCGCAGGTGACGCATCAGGTCGACGATGCGGTACAGCTCGTCGGCCTCGAAGGCGAGGATCCACTCGTAGTCGCCGAGGGAGAACGAGGCGACCGTGTTGGCGCGCACGTCCGGGTAGCCGCGGGCCATCTTGCCGTGGTCCGCGAGCATCCGGCGGCGGTCCTCGTCGGGCAGCAGGTACCAGTCGTAGGAGCGCACGAACGGGTAGACGCTGACGTAGTCGCGGGGCGTCTCGTCGGCGAGGAACGCCGGGATGTGCGAGCGGTTGAACTCGGCGGGGCGGTGCAGCGCCATGTTCGACCAGACCGGCTCGAGCGCGCGGCCCAGCTTGGTGCGGCGGAAGAGGTTGTAGGCCTCCTGGAGCTGGTCGGCGGTCTCGGCGTGCCACCAGATCATGAGGTCGGCGTCAGCGCGCAGGCCCGACACGTCGTAGGTGCCGCGGATCGTGACGTCCTTGGCGGCGAGCTGGTCGAACAGCTCCTGGACCTCCTCGGCGTAGCCGGCGCGGTCCTCCGGCAGGACGTCCTTCAGCTTGAACACGGACCACAGGGTGTAGCGGATGACCTCGTTGAGGTCCTTGGCCAGCTTGCCCTTGTTGGGGATCCGGTCGGGCGCGGGGGTGGTGGCGTCGTCACTCATGTCCCTTATTCTCCTGCTCCTCCGTGAAGGCTTTGCACCGGGTGCGCGGTGAGCTGCTGCACAGCGCGCAGGTCACCCTGGATCTGGTCGGCGGCGGCGTACGCGCTCGCGATGCACGCGGGCACGCCGACGCCGTCGTACGCGGCGCCGCACACGGCCAGGCCGGACAGGCCCGAGAGATGGGCGCGGACGCGGGCGACGCGCGCGTGGTGGCCGACCGGGTACTGCGGCAGGCCGTCGTCCCAGCGGGTCACGCGGGCGGCGACCGGGGTGGCGTCCAGGCCGGTGGCCGCCTTCAGGTCGTGCCGGGACAGCTCCACCAGCTCGTCGTCGTCGCGGTGCAGGATCTCCGTCTCGCCGTGACGGCCCACGGAGGTGCGCACGACGGCCAGGTCCGGGTTCTCCTCGGCGATCCAGCCCCACTTGCGGGAGGCGAAGGTGGACGCCTTGATGGAGCGGCCCTCCACGGGCGGCACCAGGAACCCGCTGCCCTCGGGCAGCCGCGCCTCGTCGCGCCGGTAGGCGAGGGTGATCAGCGCCATCGAGGCGTACTCGACGGCGGACAGCTCGGCGGCGGCGCCCGGCGCCTCGGCGCGCAGCAGGTGCGCGGCGGCCGGGGCGGGCACGGCGACGACGACCGCGTCGGCGTGCAGCACCTCGCCGCCGGCGACGAGCCGCCAGCCGTCGTCGGCCTCGCGGCGCAGTTCGGTGACCGGGGCGCCGGTGAGGATGCGGACGCCCCGGGAGCGCAGGGAGTCGGCGACCGCGAGCGGCAGGGTGCCCACGCCTCCCGTGACGCCCGTGAAGACGGGACCGGCCTGCTGGGCGGCGGCCGTCCTGGCCTGCACGGCGCGCACCGCCTCGGTCAGGGTGGCGTGCGCGCGGGCCGCCTCGAACAGCTGCGGGACGGCCGAGCGCATCGAGATGCGGTACGCGTCCCCCGCGTACACCCCGCCGAGCAGCGGCTCCACGAGCCGGTCGACGACCTCACGGCCGAACCGCGCGGCGACGTGCTCGCCGATGGCGACGTCGTCGCCGATCTCGGAGGGCGGCAGCTCGGCGTCCCGCCCGATCCGGGCGAGGCCCTCGTCGGACAGCACGCCGGCGAGCGCCGCGGCGGTGCCGGGGACGCCCATGACGTGACCCTTCGGCATGGGGCGCAGCGCACCCCGGGTCCACAGCGCGGCGGAGGCGGTGGCGGGCGGCTGGAGCCGGTCGGCCAGGCCCACCGCGCGGGCGAGTCCGACCGCCTCGGGCCGGCGGGCCAGCAGCGACTCCGCGCCGAGGTCGACGCGGGCGCCCGCGATCTCGCCGGACAGCAGCTTGCCGCCGACCCGGTCCGAGGCCTCCAGCACGGTGACCCGCGCCCCGTGCTCCAGCAGCCGGTGCGCGGCGGCCAGTCCGGCGATGCCCGCTCCGACGACGACGGCGTGCCGGCCGCCGTCCGTGTGTGATCCGCTCATGCCCTCCACCTTCTCAAACGCCGCGCACGGCTCCGCCAGGGCCGTGTGGCCCCGCCGAGTCCCTACCGTGACCCCATCGCGACCGTCCGGCCCGAACGTCCGCCTCCCTCACGGCGTCTGAGGAGCGTCAGTGTCACCACGGCAGGGGGAGTCCCGCAATGCGCACACGACGATCCGTACGATCCGCCCACGCACTGGCGGGGGCGTTGCTGGCGGCGGCCCTGCTCGTCACGGGGTGCAGCGCGTCGTCCGACGACCTCGGGGCGGGGTCCGACAGCAAGGCCGCGCCCGGGGTGGCGGCGGACGAGGGCGCGGCCGTGGACGCGGCGCCCGAGTCCGGGAAGCAGGGCGCGCCCGGCGGCGGCACTGCGGACCGTTCCGCCCCGTCGGCGCCCCGGCCGGCGGCGGAGCACATCATCCGCACCGCCTCGCTGACGGTGCGCGTCAAGGACGTGCCGACGGCGCTCGACGAGGCGCGCACCGCGACGACGAACGCGGGCGGCTACGTCGGTGACGAGACGACCCGCCGGGACGGCCGGGGGCATGAGCGCACCCGTGTGGTGCTGCGCGTGCCGGTGGACGCGTACGACGAGGTGCTGGCCGCGCTGGAGGGCACGGGCACCCTGGTCGAGCGCCGCGCGAACGCGGAGGACGTCACCGACCAGGTGGTCGACGTGGAGAGCCGCATCCGGTCGCAGCGGGCGAGCGTGGCGCGGATCCGCGAGCTGATGGACCGGGCGACCCGGCTGAGCGACGTGGTGACGCTGGAGGGCGAGCTGAGCAGCCGCCAGGCGGACCTGGAGTCGCTGCTGGCCCAGCAGGCGTCCCTGAAGGACCGCACGAGCCTCGCCACGATCACGCTCACGCTGTCCGAGACGCCGGTGAGGAAGGAGAAGAAGGAGGACGAGGCCCCCGGGTTCCTCGACGCGCTCGCGGGCGGCTGGGGCGTCTTCGTGACCCTGCTGCGCTGGCTGATGCTGGCGCTGGGCGCGGTCCTGCCGTTCGCGGCGGTGGCGGCGCTGCTCGCGCTGCTGTGGAGCAGGCTGATCGGCCCGCGGCTCGCGCGCCGCCCGCGTCCCGAGCCCGCGACGTCCGGCGGTCCGGACACGGGCACGGGCACGGGTTCGCTGCCCGTCGCCCCGCCGGTCCCGGGGCGCGCCCCCGACGCCGGGAACGGCGACGCCTGAGGAACCCTGCTCGCCCCTCCCCCGTAGCGTGGGCGGCATGAACACGAGCGCTGCGCACGGGGCGAGGGAACGGCTGGTCGTGATCGGCGGCGACGCCGCGGGGATGTCCGCGGCGTCGCAGGCCCGGCGGATGAGGGGACCGGACGAGCTGGAGATCGTGGCGTTCGAACGCGGCCACTTCACCTCCTACTCCGCCTGCGGCATCCCCTACTGGGTGGGCGGCGACGTCGGCGACCGGGACGAGCTGATCGCCCGCACCCCCGAGGAGCACCGCGCGCGGGACATCGACGTGCGGCTGCGCACCGAGGTCACGGAGATCGACGTGGACCGGGGGCGGGTGCGCGCCCGCGACCTGGAGTCCGGCGCCGAGTCGTGGACGTCGTACGACAAGCTGGTGATCGCGACCGGTGCGCGGCCGGTCCGCCCGGACCTGCCCGGGATCGACGCGCCCGGGGTGCACGGGGTGCAGACCCTGGACGACGGGCAGGCGCTGCTGGACACGCTGTCCCGTACGGGCGGACGCCGCGCGGTGGTCGTGGGGGCGGGTTACATCGGCGTGGAGATGGCCGAGGCGCTGATCAACCGCGGCTACGAGGTGACGGTCGTCAACCGGGGCCGGGAGCCGATGGCGACGCTCGACCCCGACATGGGCCGGCTGGTGCACGAGGCCATGACCGGGCTCGGCATCACGATGGTCGACGACGCCGAGGTGACCGCGCTGTCCACCGGTGCCGACGGCCGCGTGCGGGCGGTCGTCACCGCGGACGCCGAGTACCCCGCCGACGTCGTGGTCCTGGGCATCGGCGTACGGCCCGAGACCAGTCTCGCGCGGGCCGCGGGTCTGCCCCTCGGGGACAGCGGCGGGCTGCTCACCGACCGGTCGCTGCGGGTGCGCGGCCAGGAGAACGTGTGGGCGGGCGGCGACTGCGTGGAGGTGCTCGACCTGGTCTCCGGACAGCTGCGGCACATCCCGCTCGGCACCCACGCCAACAAGCACGGCCAGATCATCGGGACGAACGCCGGCGGCGGCTACGCCACCTTCCCGGGCGTGGTCGGCACGGCGGTCAGCAAGGTGTGCGACCTGGAGATCGCGCGCACCGGCCTGCGCGAGAAGGACGCCCGCCGTGTGGGCCTGCGCTTCGAGGCGGTGACGATCGAGTCGACCAGCCGCGCGGGCTACTACCCGAACGCCGCACCCATGACGGTGAAGATGCTGGCGGAGCTGGGCACGGGCCGCCTCCTCGGCGTCCAGATCGTCGGCCGCGAGGGCGCGGGCAAACGCGTGGACATCGCGGCGGTCGCCCTCACGGCGGGCATGACGGTCCACCAGGTGGCGGCCCTGGATCTGGGCTACGCCCCGCCCTTCTCCCCGGTGTGGGACCCGATCCAGGTGGCCGCGCGGAAGGCGGCGGCGAAGGTGCGGGGGAGGTGAGCACGGCCCGCTCCCGGTCAGCCGGTACGGCCGCGGGGCCGGCCGCCGGCGCACGGCCCCGCGGCGCGGCCGGCGGCCGCCGCGAGTGGCCGCCGGACCGGTACTCGGCACTTGACACTTGGCACTTGGCACTCGGCACTCGGCACGAGCGGACCCAAGCGCGGGCCCCGGTCGCACGGGGCCGCAAGCCCGCAGCCCGCGAGGCCGGCTCACGCCCCGCGTACGGCACCGGCCCGGCGGTGCGGCCCCTGTGGCGGGCCGGCGCACCGGTGGGCGGACCGGTGCGGCGTGTCCCCGCATGCGGCTCGTGTCCGGCAGGCGGGGCGCACCCGGCGCGCGTCGGCTGTCCCGGGCCCGGGACACGGCCGCCGTGCGGGACGGCGTCACGCCGTGCCGTTGATCCGTTCGATCGCCTGGCGGGCCTGTTCGGCCGGCGGGCGGGACGGGAGGGAGGAGACCGAGCCGGTCGTCGACGTGGCGGAGGCGGTGGCCGGGGGGACGGCGGGGGGCTGTTCGCCGGCCGTCGGGCGGGCGTGGGCGGCGGTGGCGCGCGCGGACCGCAGGCGGTGGCCGACCGCCTCGTCCAGTGTCACCGGCCGCTGCATCTGCGCGGCGAGCCGCCCCGCCTCCTGGCCGAGCCGGGCGACGTCCTCCCAGGGGAGGCGGACCACGAGCGTCAGCTCGGCCTCGCCGTCGGGCAGGGCGTGCACGGGGACGGTCACTCGGTCGTTCATCGCCTGTGTCCTCACGTCGGCCCCGCGGCGCCTTCCCCGCGCCGCGGGCGGTTGAGGAGACATACGCACGGCGGACGGGCGGCGTTCAGGCTCCCCTTGATTCACCGGC
Source organism: Streptomyces sp. P9-2 (assembly GCF_051903975.1). Lineage (NCBI taxonomy): Bacteria > Bacillati > Actinomycetota > Actinomycetes > Kitasatosporales > Streptomycetaceae > Streptomyces > Streptomyces sp. P9-2. The sequence goes on along the minus strand of NZ_CP192633.1, from coordinate 5,336,677 downwards.
GGCCGTCCGGGCACTAGTGGGATGTGGTCATCCCCGTCCATGACGTGAACCCCGCGCGCCGCACCCCCTGGGTGACGTACGCGCTGATCATCGCCAACATCGTCGTCTTCGTGGTGTACACGCCCGGTGTCGTCGGCTCCCTGACCGGGGGCGGCGGCAGCCTGGCCGACCTGTGCCACCTCCAGGCGTTCCTGGAGCGGTGGGCGGTGGTGCCCAGGGAGCTGATCCACCACCAGCAGCCGAGCCTGGTGCCGACCGGCGCCACCGGCGTGGGCCCGCAGGGCGCCGGCTGTGTGATCGGCCCGCCCCGCTACGACAAGTCGCCCGAACTGAGCGTGCTGACGGCGATGTTCCTGCACGGCGGCTGGCTGCACCTGCTGGGCAACATGCTGTTCCTGTGGATCTTCGGCAACAACATCGAGGACCGCATGGGGCACCTCCGCTTCCTGCTGTTCTACCTGGTCTGCGGCTACGCGGCCGCGTACGGCTTCGCGCTGCTGAACGCCGACTCGGGCGAGCCGATGATCGGCGCGTCGGGCGCCGTCGCCGGCGTCCTGGGCGCGTACCTGGTCCTCTATCCGAGGGCGCGCGTCTGGGTGCTGGTGCCGTTCCTGATCTTCCTGCCGCTGCGGCTGCCCGCGTGGATCGTGCTGGGCCTGTGGTTCGGGCTCCAGGCGGTGTACTCGGCCGGCCAGGGCGTCACGGACGCGGGCACGGTGGCGTACGCGGCGCACGTCGTCGGGTTCGTCGTCGGCATGCTGCTGGCGTGGCCGCTGAAGCCGGGCACTCCCCCGCCGCCCGAGCCGCGCGGCATCCTCTTCGGCCGGCGGGCGCGGCCCGGGTGGCGGGGCGGGCCCGGGTGGCGGGGCGGGCCCGGGTGGCAGGGCGGACCCGGGTGGCAGGGCGGACCCGGGTGGCAGGGCGGACCCGGCGGACCGAGGGGGCCCGGCCGGTAGCACGGGCCCGGCTGCCGGAACGACCTCCCGCTTGATCGTCCGCGGGCCTAGACTCCCCCCAGCGGCCCGCTGTTCGATGGGGAGGACCATGTTCGACCACACGTACGACAACCCGGTGATCAGCGGTTTCCACCCCGACCCGAGCGTGTGCCGGGTCGGCGACGACTACTACCTGGTGTGCTCCAGCTTCGAGTACTTCCCCGGGCTGCCCCTCTTCCACAGCCTGGACCTCGTGCACTGGGAGCAGATCGGCAACGTCCTCGACCGCCCCGCCCAACTGCCGCTGCCGCTCCCCGGCTCGAAGGCGTCCGGGGGCCTCTACGCCCCCACGATCCGGCACCACGACGGCCGCTTCTGGGTGGTGAACACCAACGTCGACGGCGGCGGCAACTTCGTCGTCACGGCCGAGCGCCCCGAGGGGCCGTGGAGCGACCCCGTCTGGATCGGCATCGAGGGCATCGACCCCGACCTGGCGTGGGAGGAGGACGGCACCTGCTGGTGCGCCCATTCCGGACCCGCGGGCGGCATCAACCTGGCGCGGATCGACCCGGTCACGGGCACGGTGCTTGAGGGCCCCTTCCCCACCTGGTCCGGCAGCGGCCTCAAGTACCCGGAGGCGCCGCACCTCCACCGCATCGGCGACTGGTGGTACCTGCTGATCGCCGAGGGCGGCACGGAGCGCGGCCACGCCGTGTCGGTGGCCCGCGCCCGCTCCCCGCGCGGCCCGTGGGAGGACGCGCCCGGAAACCCCCTGCTCTCCCACAGCGGCACCGCCCGCCCGATCCAGAACACCGGCCACGCCGACCTCGTGCAGGCGCCCGACGGCGGTTGGTGGATGGTGCTGCTCGGCGTCCGCCCCCGCGGGTTCACGCCCGACGTGCACGTCCTGGGCCGGGAGACGTTCCTGACGCCCGTGGAGTGGGACGAGGACGGCTGGCCGGTCGTCGCGCCCGTGCCGGAGCGTCATGCGGCGCCCGGCGGCGCCTGGCACCCCGTACCGGCTCCGCCCGCCCGCGACGACTTCGACGGGACCGCCCTCGCCCCGCACTGGATCTCGCCGTTCACCCGCCCGGACGGCTCCTGGTCGCTCACGGAGCGTCCCGGCTCGCTGGTGCTGCGCGCGACCGGCCCCACCCTGGACACCCCCGGCTACACGTTCGTCGGCCGCCGCCAGCAGCACCTCGACTGCCGCGTCACCGCCCAGGTCGACCCGGGCACCGGGCGGGGCGGGATCTGCGTACGACTCGACGAGGCCCACCACTACGAGGTGGAGGTCGGCGGCGGCGAGGTGCGCGTGGTCGCGCGGATCGGGCCGCTGAGCGAGACCGTGGCCCAGCGGTCCGCCCCGCCCGGTCCGCTGGTCCTCGGCGTGACCGTCCGCACCTCGGACCTGGTGCCCGCGTCGCCCCTGCTCACCGACGGACACACCACCGGCCCCGACACGCTGGCCTTCTGGCTGGGCGACCCCACCGCCCCGGGCGCCCACCCGCTCGCCGAACTGGACGGGCGCTACCTGTCCACCGAGGTCGCCGCCGGCTTCACCGGCCGTGTCATCGGCATGTACGCCACGGAGGGTTCGGTCGCCTTCGACTGGTTCGAGTACGTCCCGACGCCCGCCGTGTGAGGGACCGCTGAAGGCCGTAGGGCCCTGCGCCGGTTGGGCTAATCTGTCCCCCATGCCACCCCGACCAGCCGGAACGCGTCCCACCCTGTCCCTGGTCGCCGAGACCGCCGGCACCAGCGTTCCGACCGTGTCGAAGGTGCTGCGCGGCGGGACCGACGTCTCGGCGGAGACCCGCGCGCGGGTCATGGAGGCCGTACGGGCCGTCGGCTACACCCGCAGGGGCGGCGGCAAGGCCGAGGCCGGGCGGGACGAGAACGGCCGGTCCGACGTCCTCGACCTGGTGGTCACCCACTTCGAGGGGTCGTGGGCGAACCTCCTCATCGCCGGAGCCGGCCGCGAGGCCGCCGCGGCGGGGCTCGACGTCGTGCTGACCCTTGCCGAGCCGCACGGCGACTGGGTGTCGCGGGTGCTCCGCAGGCGCACCCTCGGCGTGGTGGGCACGCTGGTCGACCCGGCGTCGCCGCAGTTCGGCGCGCTGTTCGCGGCGGGCGTCCCGGTGGTGCTGATCGACCCGATGACCACACCGCCCGCGGGCGTGACCAGCGTCGGCGTCGCGAACTGGGAGGGCGGCCGCATGGCCGCCGAGCATCTGCTGTCCCTCGGCCACGAGCGGCTCGGCGTGGTCGCCGGGCACGCCCGCCATCTGTTCAGCCGGGCCCGCGTCGACGGCTTCCGCGGGGCGGCCGACACGGAGACCGGCGGACGGGCCACGGTGACGGTGACGTACGGCGGCTGGAACCGCGCCAAGGCGGCGGCCGCCACCCACGCCCTCCTCGACGAGAACCCGGGCATCACGGCGGTCTTCGCCTGCGCCGACTCGATGGCGCTCGGCGTCTACGACGCGCTGGGCGAGCGGGGTCTGCGGGTCCCCGACGACATCAGCGTCATCGGCTTCGACGACCTGCCGGAGGCGCAGTACATCACCCCCGGCCTGACGACCGTACGGCAGCCCAGCACCGAACTGGGCGCCGCGGCGGTCAAGTTGCTGCTGGACCTCGCGCGCGGCGAGGACGGCGGGACCCGCGCCGCGGCCCGGGTGAAGCTGGCGACGGAACTGGTCGTCCGCGCCTCGACCGGCCCCGTGTCACACGGGTGACGTGACGACGTCGAGGACGAGCCGGCTCGGCCGCCCGGGGCCCGCGGCCCCGGCGCGGTACGCCTCGCCCGTCGCGATCGCCTGCTCGGTCGCCTCGTGGCGCCGGCGCTCGGCCTCCCGTTCGCGGGCGGAGGGGAGACGGGCGATCGCGTCCGGCGCGATGGCGTGGTGCGTCCACGCGAGGGTGCTGCCGAGCTCCGCACGCCACCCCGGAAGCGGAAGCCGTCGAGCGCGGACAGCGTGGGCGTCATGGCGGGGGCGAGCGCCCGCAGCGCCGGGGCGCCGCCGAGCAGCGGGGCGAACTGGGTGTCGGAGGCGTAGGACGCGCCCCACATGCCCACGGCGCCGTCGCACTCGGGGCGGGCCGCGAGCCCGGCCACGGCGTCGGCGCCGTCCGCCTCCTCCTGGGCGCAGGGGTCCAAGACGCCCTCGGGACCGAAGCGGCCCCGCACGTCCTGGAGCGCGACCAGGTAACCGGCGGCCACCGGGCGGCGGACGTCCAGGTACCCGTCGTCCTCCTCGCGCGTCACGTCGTAGGGGTGGCGGGTGAGGAGGGCCGGCCGGGGCCCGGTGCCGTGCGGGAGGAGCAGTAAGGTCCGCAGCCGTGTTCCGTCGCGCGACGGGCAGGTCACCTCCCGCCGTTCGGCGACCGGGTCCGGTGTCGGCCGGGAGGTGACGGTCACGGCTGCGGTCCCTTCCCTCAGCCCTTCACCGCGCCGGTGAGACCGCCGACGATGCGCTTCTCGAAGACCGAGAAGAACACCAGGGCGGGCAGCATCGCGAGCGAGGTGAAGGCGAGCACCTTCGCGGTGTCCGTGGAGTACTGCGAGGAGAACACCTGCACGCCCAGCGGCAGCGTGAAGTTGGCCTGCGAGTTGAGGACGTACAGGGGCAGCAGGTAGTTGTTCCAGCTGCCGACGAAGGCGAGGATGCCGACGGTGACCACGCCGGGCAGCGACAGCGGGACCACCATGCGGAAGAAGAACCCGAGCCGGCTCATCCCGTCGAGCGCGGCGGCCTCCTCGATCTCGTTCGGGATGGCCCGCAGGAACGGCACCAGGATGATGACGGTCGTCGGCAGGCCGAACGCGATCTGCGGGACGATCACGCCCAGCAGGTTGTCGACGAGCCCGAGGTCCTTGATCACCAGGTAGAGCGGGGTGATCGCGATGACCATCGGGAACATCAGGCCCGCCGCGAACAGCGAGTACATGGCGCCCTTGAACCGGAAGTCGTAGCGGGCGATGACGAAGCTGACCATCAGCCCCAGCGCGACGATGCCGGCCGTGCTGGCGAGCGCCACGATCAGCGAGTTGGCGAACTCGCCCCAGAACACCGACGACTTGAGGACGCCGAGGTAGTTGACGGTGACCCAGGGGTCGGGCAGCTCGGCCGGATCGGTGGTGATATGGGCGTTGGTCCGGAAGCCCCCGAGCACGATGTAGAGCACCGGCGCGACGCACACGCCGACGAACAGCAGCGCCACGAAGTAGGTGACGGGGCCGCCGTCGCGCCCTTTGGGCTTCCGGGAGAGGGTGGTCGTCGCGCTCATCACACGGTCCCTTCGGTGACGGCGCCCCTGAGGTCGCGGCGCAGGACGAACCGCTGGTAGATCAGCGCGACGACCAGCGAGATCACGAACATCACCACGGCGACGGCGCTTCCGTAGCCGTAGTTGCCCGCGTTGCGGCCCTGGGCGAGCATGTAGATCGCCATGGTGGAGGTCCCGGCGGTGCCCGAGACGTACTGGCCCCAGATGATGTAGACGAGGTCGAACAGCTGCAGCGAGCCGATGATCGACAGGAACGCCCAGATGCGGATCGTCGGCCCCAGCAGCGGCAGCGTGATGCGGCGCTGGATCTGCCAGTAGGAGGCGCCGTCGATCTGCGCGGCCTCGAAGATCTCGTCGGGGATCGACTGCAGTCCCGCGAGCATCAGGATCACCGCGAAGCCGAGGTACTTCCAGGTGATGACGGCCATCAGCGTCCAGAGCGCCAGGTCCGGGTCGGAGATCCAGTCGGCCTCCAGCGAGCCCAGACCGATCGCGCGCAGCAGGCCGTTGACGGCGCCGTCGCTCTGCAGCATCAGGCTCCAGCCGGTGCCGACGATCACCTCGGAGATGATGTACGGCACGAAGACCAGGACGCGGATGGCGGAGCGGCCGCGGATCCGGCGGTTGAGCAGCAGGGCGAGACCGATCGCCAGGGGCCCCTGGAGGACCAGGGACAGCACCAGGATCAGGCCGTTGTGCCACAGCACGTCGTGGAAGGCGGGGTCGGTGAGGATCAGCCGGTAGTTGTTCAGGCCGACCCAGTCGGTGGGGTCCCCGTAGCCCTTCCACCGGTAGAAGCCGTAGTAGGCGGCGAGCACGACCGGGAAGATCACGAACGCCAGGAAGACGAGGACGGCCGGTGCGGACAGGACGGCGATCTCCAGTCGCGTCCTGCCCCGGCGGCGTGCGGCCGCACGCCGCGGGGCGAGGGTGTCGCTCATGTCTGTCCGGTCAGCCCTTCTCCGCCGCGGCCTTGACGTCCTTGACGATGTCGGCCGCGGTGCCCTTGCCGGCCAGCAGGTTCACCACGGCGATGTTCATGGCGTTGCCGACGTTCTGGCCGTAGAGGGTGTCGAGGAACTGCATGGAGTAGGCGGCCTTGTTGAACGCCTGCAGCGCCGAGATGTTGTACGGCTCGGTGACGACGCCCTGGGCCGCCTTGTTCACCGGGATGGTGTCGAAGGCCTCGGCGTAGGCCTCCTGCTGTTCCTTGGTCACCGTGAACCGGAGGAAGGCGAGGGCTTCTTCGGGCGCGTTCTTGGAGAGGGAGTAGCCGCCGGCGCCGCCCATGATGGCGGTGGGGTCGCCCTTGCCGCCGGGGACGGCCGGGAAGGGGAACCAGCCGAGGTCCGGGAGCGGCTTCTTGTCCGGGGTCAGGTCGGCGATGACGCCCGGGTTCCAGTTGCCCATGAGCTCCATGCCGGCCTTGTGGTTGGCGATCAGGCCCGCCGACGATCCGGCGCCCTGCTGCGAGGTGGCCGTGAGGAAGCCCTTCTGGAAGGGGTCGGCGCCCAGGAGGTCCGCGAGGTCCTCGCCGGCCTTCGTCCAGCAGGGGTCGTCGAAGGTGAGCGACTTGGCCGACTCCTGCAGCGTCTCCTGGCTGCACTCGCGCAGGGCGAAGTTGTAGTACCAGTGCGCGGCGGGCCAGGCGTCCTTGGCGCCGACCGCGATGGGGGCGACCTTGATCGCCTTCAGTTTCGCGACGGCGTCCTTCAGCTCGTCCACCGTCGTCGGGGGCGCGGTGATGCCGGCCTTCTTGAAGAGGTCCTTGCTGTAGTAGACGCCCTCGGGCTGGGTGTCGAGCGGCATCGCGTAGACCTTGCCGTCGATGGAGACGCCCTCGAGGGCCGCCTCGCCCACGTTCCCCCGGTCGGTGTCGGTGAGCGGCAGCTCCTTGATCTGGCCGGCGTCGACCATGGCCTGCATCTTGCCGCCGCCGCGCTGGAGGAAGATGTCGGGCGCGGAGCCGGAGTTGAGGGCGTTCTGCAGCTTGCCGTCGAGGTCCTCGTTCTGCACGGACTGGATCTTGATGGTGACGTCGGGGTGCAGCTTCTTGTACTCCTTGGCGGCGTCCTGCCAGAAGACCAGGCCGCGTCCCTCCATGGCGTTCGTCCACACGGTCACCGTCGCCGCGCCGCCGCCGGCGCCGTCGTCACCGCCACCGGCACATCCGCCGGCGGCGAGTGCGAGGCACAGGCCGATCGCGGCAGCCGTCGCGCTGCGGGTCATCCTCGTCATCGTGGAGCTCCTGATCTGTCGCCAGTGATCCAAAAGCTGATTAGTTTGCGCAAACTAACGAGCCGTCCGCGAAGTGAGGCAAGGTGTATCGTCGAAAATGTCGGCGGAGCAACAGAAAGTTTTCGCAAGTTGCCCAATCGTTACCGACATGGCGACCATCGTTCGACATGTCGAACGTGACAACAAGGGGGCGGGCGCGCGGTGGGTTCCCGGGAACGCCGAAGGCCGGTGCGGCGCGCGGGAACGCGCGGCACCGGCCTCAGCGGCGGCCCGGGGGCCGCCTCAGAACGATCAGCTGTATACGGTCAATGGGCGGTCGCCGTGTGCACGTACTCCACCAGCCGCGTCAGCGCGTCCGGGTCCGTGGACGGCATGACGCCGTGACCGAGGTTGAAGACGTGGCCCTCCAGGCCGGCGGCCGAGTCCAGGACCTCCTGGGCCTTGGTCTCGACGGCCTCGCGGCCGGCGAACAGCACGGTCGGGTCGAGGTTGCCCTGGAGCGCCTTGCCGGGGCCGACGCGGCGGGCGGCCTCGTCCAGCGGGACGCGCCAGTCGACGCCGACGACGTCCGCGCCGGCCTCGCCCATCAGCCCGAGCAGTTCGCCGGTGCCTACGCCGAAGTGGATGCGCGGCACCTCGTAGGAGGCGACCGCGTCGAACACCTTCGCCGACGCGGGCAGCACCGAGCGGCGGTAGTCGGCGGGGGCGAGCGCGCCGGCCCAGGAGTCGAAGAGCTGCACGGCCGAGGCGCCGGCCTCGATCTGCACCTTCAGGAACGCCGCCGTGATGTCCGCGAGCCGGTCCAGCAGGTCCGCCCACAGCTCAGGATCGCCGTACATCATCGCCTTGGCGTTCTCGTACGTGCGGGACGGGCCGCCCTCGACGAGGTAGCTGGCGAGGGTGAAGGGGGCGCCCGCGAAACCGATCAGCGGGGTGGCGCCCAGCTCCCGGGTCAGCATCCCGATCGCCTCGGTGACGTAGGGGACGTCCTCGGGGGTCAGGTCGCGCAGCCGGTCGAGGTCGGCGCGGGTGCGCACCGGCCGCTCGACGACCGGGCCGACGCCCGGCTTGATGTCGAGGTCGATGCCGATGGCCTTGAGGGGCACGACGATGTCGCTGAAGTAGATGGCCGCGTCGACCTGGTGGCGGCGCACCGGCTGGAGCGTGATCTCGGTGACCAGGTCGGGGCGCATGCAGGAGTCGAGCATGCCGATGCCCTCGCGCACCTTGCGGTACTCCGGCAGGGAGCGCCCGGCCTGCCGCATGAACCACACCGGGGTGTGCGGCACCGGCTCACGCCGGCACGCCTTGAGGAAGGCACTGTCGTACGTCGAAGTCGGCTGGCTGCCCGTCGGGCTCACGTTGGCGCTCACACCGGCAAGTCTCGCATGACGCCGCGACGGCGCGGCCCGCCGGGGAGCCCTGACCGCGGGGAGCGGGGGCGCGCGGCGGGGGTACGGCGTGATCCGGACACCCCCGGACGGCACGGGTGTCCCTCCCTGCGCCGACGGCCCGTTCCGCTTAATCTTCCCCGCATGGCTGCGGCTCAGGGACGACTGTCGGACGGCGCTGGCGGAATGGACGAATCCAAGGAGGCTGGGAGCACCACCGGACCCGGGGGCGCACCCCCGCCGCCCTTCCGGAGCGCTGTCGACGCGCTGCGCGGCGCGCGGCTGCGGCCGCAGATCGAGGTCGAGCCCACCCCCGCGCCGAAACGCCTCGCTCCGTACGCGTACGCGCTGGAGGCGGCGGTCGTGGACGGCGAGGAGGATCTCGCCGACGGCCGTCTGGTGCTGCTGTACGACCCTGCCGGGCACGACGCCTGGCACGGCACGTTCCGGCTGGTGACCCTGGTGCGCGCGGAGCTGGAGCCGGAGATGGCGGCGGACCCGCTGCTGCCGGACGTGTGCTGGTCCTGGCTGACGGGTGCGCTCACCGCGCGCGGGCTGGCGTTCGGCGAGCCGAGCGGGACGGTGACGCGGGCGAGCTCCCACTACTTCGGCGGGCTGTCCGAGCGGCCCGCCGCCTCGCAGATCGAGATCCGCGCCTCATGGACGCCCCGGGAGGGGCTCGGCGGGGTGCCGGACACGGCGACCCATCTGGTCGCCTGGTGCGATCTGCTCGCGCAGGTGGCGGGGCTGCCGCCGGCCGCGCCCGGCGACGCGTCGGTGGTGACGCTGCCGCAGCGGCGGGGGCCGCAGTCGCGCTGACACCCTCGCCGGGTCGGATTTCGGCCAGTCGTGGCGACGACCGCCCGGGATGTCCCGTTCCAAACCTCACGGGCGCCTCATTGGCCGTCACTTTGTCGATACGGCCACATTCGGAAGCGTTTCGCCGCGGACCGAAACCGTTCGATCTTCGAATGATCGATCGTGCGTCCGAATTGCCCGGATTGTTACTCACCAGATCGTGATCATTTCCTAAAGGACTTCAGGTTTGCTGCCGAAGACGACTGTGACCTTGAAAGCACGGTTCGTCCCGGCTTCACCCCCACGAGCCGGCCCCGTCCCGCACCCCAGGAGGCCTGGTGTCCGTTCTCCTCGAGCAGCCCTCAAGCCTGGTCGCCTACCGCCCGAACAAGCCGACCGCCATGGTGGTCGTGGCCGACCCCCGCGTCCGTTCCACCGTCACCCGCCATCTGTGGGCGCTCGGTGTGCGCGATGTGATCGAGGCCTCGTCCGTCGCGGAGGCTCGTCCCCGCATCGGCAACCCCCGCGACATCTGCGTCGCCGAAGTCCATCTGCCGGATGGCTCCGGCCTCACCCTTCTCTCCGAGACCCGCGCGGCGGGCTGGCCCAACGGCCTCGCCCTCTCGGCCGCCGACGACATCGGCGCCGTGCGCAACGCCCTCGCCGGCGGCGTGAAGGGCTACGTCGTCACCGGCACCCGCACCAACCTCGGGCTCCCCACCCGTCCCGGTGCGGCCCCCATCGGCGCGGCGGCCGCCCGCCTGCACCGTCGTCCCCCGGGCGCCCCGAGCCACCCGGGTGGCTACCGCGAGCTGTCCGGCCGTGAGGTCGAGGTGCTGCGGCTGGTTGCGGAGGGCCAGTCGAACAAGGCGATCGGCGTCTCGATGGGCCTGTCCGCGTTGACCGTGAAGAGCCACCTCGCGCGTATCGCGCGGAAGCTCGGCACGGGGGACCGGGCGGGGATGGTGGCGGTGGCGCTGCGCACCGGAATCATCCACTGATCACTCCTTCCCGACCGTCCCCGTCCCCACCCGCGCCCGCCGATGCCCCCGCGTCGGCGGGCGCGGGTGGTAGGTGGCTGATCGCGCAGTTCCCCGCGCCCCTTAAGGGCGCCTCCGCAGCGGCGGGCAGTCGTGCCGCCGGGGACGGCACGGGTGGGCACGGCGGCACCCGTGCAACGCCGGGTGCGGGACCTCCGTGGCTGAGCGCGAAGTTCCCCGCGCCCCTTGGGGGTGTGCATGCGCCGGTGTCTGGAGGCTCACCCTCCTTCGCCCGGCCGGCGGCCTGTTTTCGCTGGTCGGCGGGCTCACCCCCCGGAGGGGCGGGCCGGGCCCCGGCCCGTGCGGATACTCTTGACAGGTGACCGACGCCCACGACACCGCAGCAGACAGTTCACTGCGCACCACCGGAGGCGCCCCTCCGGACGACGGCGGATCCTCTGCTGCACAGGCGCCGATCCCCCTGCTGGAGCCCCGCGAGGGCATCCCGCCCGTGGTGGCCGACGAGGCCGCCCTCGCCGAGGTGGTCGCCGCCTTCGCCGCGGGCCGCGGCCCCGTCGCCGTGGACGCCGAGCGCGCCTCCGGCTACCGCTACGGTCAGCGCGCCTACCTCGTCCAGCTCCGCCGCGAGGGCGCGGGCACGGCCCTGATCGACCCGGTCGCCTGCCCCGACCTCTCCGCCCTGAGCGAGGCGCTGTCCGGCGTCGAGTGGGTGCTGCACGCCGCCACCCAGGACCTGCCCTGTCTGCGCGAGATAGGCATGGTGCCGACGCGGCTCTTCGACACCGAGCTGGCGGGCCGGCTGGCCGGGTTCCCCCGGGTCGGCCTCGGCGCGATGGTCGAGAACGTGCTCGGCTACCTGCTGGAGAAGGGCCACTCCGCCGTCGACTGGTCCACCCGCCCCCTGCCCGAGCCGTGGCTGCGGTACGCCGCCCTCGACGTCGAGCTGCTGGTCGACCTGCGGGACGCCCTGGAGAAGGAGCTGGACCGGCAGGGCAAGCTGGACTGGGCGCGGCAGGAGTTCGACGCGATCGCCTCGGCGCCGCCGCCGGAGCCCCGCAAGGACCCCTGGCGCCGTACGTCCGGCATGCACAAGGTGCGCCGCCGCCGGCAGATGGCCGTCGTACGGGAGCTGTGGCAGACCCGGGACCGGATCGCCCGGCGCCGTGACGTCTCCCCCGGCAAGGTGCTGTCCGACGCGGCGATCGTCGAGGCCGCCCTCGCCATGCCGTCCAACCCGCACGCGCTGGCCGCGCTGAACGGCTTCGGACAGCGGGTCGGCCGCCGCCAGCTCGAGCAGTGGCAGGCGGCCGTCGACCGGGCGAAGGCGCTGAGCGAGGACCGGCTGCCCCAGCCGGGCCAGCCGGTGACCGGTCCCCCGCCGCCGCGCGCCTGGGCCGACAAGGACCCGGCGGCCGCGGCCCGGCTGTCGGCCGCGCGGGCGGGCGTGACCGCGCTCGCGGAGCAGCTGAACATGCCCGCGGAGAACCTGATCACGCCGGACACCGTGCGCCGGGTCTGCTGGGAGCCGCCGTCCCCCGCCACGGCCGAGTCGGTCGCCGCGGCCCTGACCGCGCACGGCGCCCGCCCCTGGCAGGTCGAGCAGGTCACCCCGCTCCTGGTCACCGCCCTGACCGCCGGACCCGCCTGACCCACGTCGTCCACGTCTTCCACTTCGTCGCCCCTCTTCTACTTCGTCGCTCCTCGCATGAAGCCGTTGTAGAGGAACCGCTGCAGGAACAGGAAGACGATCAGCGTGGGCAGGATGACCAGGATCGTGCCCGCCGAGATCGTCTCCCAGTGCGCCCCGAAGGGGCCCTTGAAGCGGAACAGGGACGTCGAGATCACGCCAAGGTCCTCGGAGGGCATGTAGAGGAAGGGGATGTAGAAGTCGTTGTAGACGTTGATCCCCTTCACGATGACCACCGTGGCGATCGCCGGCTTCAGCAGCGGCAGGATGACCTTGCGGTAGACGGTGAACGCGTTCGCGCCGTCCAGGCGGGCCGCCTCGTCCAGGGAGACCGGGATGGAGCGGATGAACTGCAGGAAGATGTAGATCGACACGATGTCGGTGCCCATGTAGAGGGCGATGGGCGCCCAGAGGCTGTCGAACATGCCGAGGCTGTCGACGATCTGGAAGGTCGCGACCTGGGTGGTCACCCCGGGCACCAGCGCGGCCAGCAGGAACAGCGCCACCACCAGTTTCCGGAAGCGGAAACGGAAGCGGTCGACGGCGTACGCGGTCATCGAGCCGATGAGGATGGTGCCGCCGACGGCGACGACGAGGACGACCGCCGTGTTGGCGAAGGCGGACAGCATCTGCCCGTCGCGGAACGCGGTCAGGTAGTTGGCGAAGTTCAGCGGGTCGTCGGGCAGGGCGAGCGCGCCGCTGCCGTTCGCCATCTCGCGGGAGGTCTTCAGCGAGGTCAGCAGCACCACCGCGAGGGGCAGCAGCACGACCAGGGCAGCGGTGATCAGCGACAGGTGCACCAGGGCGCGGGCCACGGCACGGCGGGTCATACCAGGTCCACCTTCTCGTCGGGGACGATGCGCCGCTGCACCCAGGTGACCGCCAGGACGATCAGCAGCAGCACGACGGCGGCCGCCGAGGCGAGCCCCGTCTTGTTGAACTGGAAGGCCAGCTTCACGGTCTGGATGACGAACGTCTCCGTGCCGGTGGCGCCGCCGGTCATGATGTACGGGATCTCGAAGACCGACAGCGAGCCGGAGACGGACAGGATCACGCTGAGGCTCAGCACGGGCCGGATGCCGGGCGCGATGATGTACCGGAACTGCTGCCAGCGGCTCGCCCCGTCGATCTCGGCCGCCTCGTACAGCTCGCCGGGGATGGACTGGATCGCGCCCAGGAACAGCACGAAGTTGAGGCCGAGGTAGCGCCAGACGGAGACGCCGGCGAGCGAGGTGTTCGCGGAGAACGGCGTGCCCAGCCAGGCGTGGTCGCTCTCCACGCCGAGCAGGCGCAGCACGGAGTCGAGGGTGCCGCCGTCCTGGAAGAAGTAGAGGAAGACGAAGCCGATCGCCACCCCGTTGATCAGGTACGGGAAGAACAGCACGCCCTTGAAGAAGTTCCGGAAGCGGGCGTCGAAGCTGAGGACCGTGGCGAAGTACAGGGCGAGGACGATCTGCACCACGGACGCGACCAGGTAGTAGCCGCTGACCAGGAACACCTCGAACAGCTCGGAGCGGGTGAGGAGTTCGGTGTAGTTCTCGGCGCCGGTCCAGTTCAGCTCCGGGCTCACGCCGTCCCAGTCGGTGAAGCTGTACGCGACCATGTTGGCGATCGGCGCGTAGGTGAAGGTCAGCAGAAGGGCGAGCGGGACGGCGAGGAACAGCCAGGGGGTGACGCGGGCCCGCCGCCGGGTGCGGCGGGCGGCGGGCTCCGTACGTCCGGGGGCCAAGGGCGCGGCCGGGACGTCCGGCCGCGCCGCCTTGCGGGTGGTGTCGGTCATCACGACCCCAGCGCGTCGCGTGCCTCGGCCCAGCGCTCGCCGAGGCCGGCGAGGTGGTCGTCGAGGCTGCCCTTGCGGGCGCCGCGGGCGAGATCGACGAGCTCCTGGCGGTAGTCGGGCTTGAAGATGCCGACCTCCGAGGAGTTGTCGATGGACTTGACCTCGGCGCCCTTGCTGTCGTCGAGGTCGAGCAGCTTCACGCCCGCCTCCTGGTAGGGAGTGAGGATGTCGGGCAGCGGGGCGTCCTTCAGCGGGGACAGCGCCAGATTGGCCTCGGCGTAGCCGGACTTGTCGGTGAACCAGTCGATCCAGGCGCGCGCCGCCTGCTTGTTGTCGGAGTTGACGTTGACGGCCTGCTGGTAGTCGGGGGACGCGACCGCGCAGAAGACGCCGTTCTTCTGCGCGGGGAACGGCATGAAGCCGATGTCGGCGGGGTCGGCGCCCGCCTGCTTGGCGGCGTCCCGCATCTGCACGACCGCCCAGGAACCCAGCCACATGGTGGCGATCTCGCCCTTGGCGAGGCGGGGCTTGGACGCCTCCCAGTTGGTGGTGGTCGGGTCCTTCTCGGCGAGTCCGCCGCGCACGATGTCGTACAGCAGGGTGTCGCCCACGCGCAGGTCGGCTCCCTCGGCCCACGGGTCGCCCTCGGCGAGCTTGGTCGTCGCCTTCGTGTCGCAGCTGACGGAGCCGTTGACGTTGGTCCACTGGGTCAGCGGCCACATGTCCTTGAAGTTGGTGTAGTACGGCACCGCGCCGGTCTTCGCCTTGACGGCCTTGAGCGCGTCGAGGAACTCGCCGGGTGTGGTGGGCCAGTCGGTGACGCCGGCCCGGGCCCAGACCTTCTTGTTGTAGACGAAGCCGGGGACGACGCCGATGGGGCTCTGGCCGTAGACCTTGCCGTCGACGGTGGAGTAGTCGGTGAAGCGGTACTCGGCGGAGCGCTCCTTCCGCGTGCCGAGCGACGCGAAGAACTTCGGGTAGTCCTTCTTCTCCATGACCGCGGGGATCATCAGGACGTCGCCGTAGTTCTCCGTGTTCATGCGGATCTTGACCTCGCCCTCGTAGTCGGTGAGGCCCTCGAACTTCACCGTCACGCCGGGGTAGGTCTTGTTGAACTCGGCCGCGTACTTCTTCATGGTGCCGTCCTGCACCAGGTCGGTGCGGTGGGTGAGGACGGTGATGGAGCCCTTGACCTGGGACGGGTCGTCGGGGGCCTCGGCGTCCGCGCCCGTCGCGGAACCCCCCGAACCGGTGCAGGCGGAGGCCAGCAGGGCGACGGCGACGGCGATCGATCCGGCGAGTGCTGTGCGGCGGTTCATGTGCACCAGCTCCGTTCACGGGGCGGACGAGCACGGGTGGGTTGGCTGGTTCGGCACTCTGACAGCCCGTCACTGAACCGGTAAAGTCTCTATTGCGCCAACGCTACGAAAACGTTGCGAGCCATGACCTCAACCGGTTTAGGGAGTGTGCATGCGTCAGGTCACACCGCTCACCGACGGATGGATCCTGCGGCACCCTGACGGGACGGGGGAGGCGCTCCCCGCCTCGGCGCCGGGATGCGTGCACACCGACCTGCTGACGGCCGGCCTGATCCCGGACCCGTTCCTCGGACGGAACGAGACCGAGGTGGCGTGGGTGGGCCGCCGCGCGTGGACCTACGAACGGGACCTGACGGCCGGGAGCACGGGACACGAGCGGACGGACCTGGTGTTCGACGGGCTCGACACCGTCGCCGAGATCCTGCTCGACGGCCGCCCGCTGGGCCGCACACGGAACATGCACCGGTCGTACCGCTTCGACGTGACGGGGCTGAGCGGGCGGCTGACCGTGCGGTTCGCGTCCGCCTACGAGGAGGCGGACGCGGTACGGGCCGCGGTGGGCGACCGGCCGGGGGCGTACGACGAGCCGTACCAGTACGTGCGGAAGATGGCCTGCTCGTTCGGCTGGGACTGGGGGCCGACACTGGTCACGGCCGGGATCTGGCGGCCGGTGCGTCTTGAGCACTGGTCGACGGCCCGGA
The DNA here is from genome assembly GCF_051903975.1 of Streptomyces sp. P9-2. NCBI lineage: Bacteria > Bacillati > Actinomycetota > Actinomycetes > Kitasatosporales > Streptomycetaceae > Streptomyces > Streptomyces sp. P9-2. The sequence goes on along the minus strand of NZ_CP192633.1, from coordinate 5,320,534 downwards.
TCGCGCGGGTGCGCCCGCTGGTGACCGTGGAGGACGGCACGGGCATGGTCGACCTGGCCGTGGACGTCGAGCGCACGGGGTCCGGGGCGCCGCTCGAGGTCGAGGCGACCGTCGGCGGGGTGCGCGCCCGCGCCCCGATCGAGGGGACGGCCGGGACGGTACGCCTGCGGGTGCCGGACGCCCGCCTGTGGTGGCCGCGCGGCTACGGCGAACAGCCGCTGTACGACGCGACGTTGACGCTGCTGGACGGCGAGGAGGCGGTGGACTCCTGGGAGCACCGGATCGGCTTCCGGACGGTGGAGCTGGACACCTCGGCCGACGCGCACGGCACCGGATTCACCCTGGTGGTCAACGGGGAGCGGCTGTTCGCGCGCGGGGTCAACTGGATCCCGGACGACGCCTTCCCCTCCCGCATCACCCGCGACCGCTACCGCCGGCGGCTCGAACAGGCGGCCGCGGCGGGCGTGGACCTGGTGCGGGTGTGGGGCGGCGGGATCTACGAGAGCGAGGACTTCTACGACATCTGCGACGAACTGGGCCTGCTGGTCTGGCAGGACTTCCCGTTCGCCTGCGCCGCCTACCCGGAGGAACAGCCGCTGCGCGGCGAGGTGGAGGCGGAGGCCCGGGAGAACGTCGTACGGCTGATGCCGCACCCGTCGCTGGTGCTGTGGAACGGCAACAACGAGAACCTGTGGGGCTTCCGGGACTGGGACTGGGAGCCCGCGCTGGCCGGGGACTCCTGGGGCGAGGGCTACTACCTGGGCGTCCTGCCTCGCGTGGTGGCGGAGCTGGACCCGACGCGGCCGTACACGGCGGGCAGTCCGTGGTCCGGGTCCTGGCGTCACCACCCCAACGACCCGGCGCACGGCACGCACCACTCCTGGGAGGTGTGGAACCGCCGGGACTACGCCGACTACCGCCTCGACGTGCCGCGTTTCGTCGCCGAGTTCGGCTGGCAGGCGCCGCCCGCGTACGCCACACTGCGGCGGGCGCTGCCCGGGGAGGAGCTGTCCCCTGACTCCCCCGGTGTGCTGCACCACCAGAAGGCGGAGGACGGCAACGGCAAGCTGGAGCGCGGGCTCGCCCGTCATTTCGCGCTGCCCGAGGGGGACTTCGACCGTTGGCACTATCTGACACAGCTCAGCCAGGCGCGCGCGGTGGCGGCCGGGATCGAGCACTGGCGCTCGCACTGGCCGGTGTGCGCGGGCACGGTGGTGTGGCAGCTCAACGACTGCTGGCCGGTGACCTCGTGGGCCGCGATCGACGGCGACGGACGGGAGAAGCCGCTGTACCACGAGCTGCGCAGGCTGTACGCGGACCGGCTGCTGACCGTGCGGACGGACGAGGACCGGTTTGTCGTCGCGGCGGTGAACCAGGCCGTCGACGCGTGGCGGACCACGCTGCGGCTGCGGCGGATGACCGTGGGCGGCGCGGTGCTCGCCGAGGCGGAGCCGGAGTTCGCGGCGGACGCGCGGACCGTGGCGCTGGTCGACGTCCCGGCCGGGCTGGTCCCCGCCGGACCCGACGAGTTCCTGGTCGCCGACGTCGCGGACCCCGCTGTACGGGAGCCGTTGCGGGCGCTGCACTTCCCGGCGGCGGACCGCGACATCCCGTACCCGCGTCCGGAGTTCGAGGTGGCGCTCGCGCCCGAGGGGGTCACGGTCACCGCGCGCACCCTGGTGCGGGACCTGCTGCTGCAGGCGGACCGGCTGGGCCCGGAGGCGGCCGCAGACCGGGGGCGGGTGACGCTGCTGCCCGGGGAGCGGGTGACCATCGGGGTGCGGGGCTGGAAGACTCCTGACCCCGAGACCGCCCGCACCGCCCTGTACTGCGTGGAGCCCACTCGATGACGGCAACGCCGACCCCCCGCGTCACCATCAAGGACGTCGCCGCGCGCGCCGGTGTGTCCAAGGGGGCCGTGTCCCTCGCGTTCAACCGGAAGCCCGGGCTGTCCGAGGCGACCCGGGACCGTATCTTCGCGGCGGCGCGGGAGCTGGGCTGGTCGCCGAGCACGACCGCGCGGACGCTGGCCGGGTCCCGGGTGGACGTGGTGGGGCTCGCGGTGTGCCGGCCCGCCCGGCTGCTCGGCCTGGAGCCCTTCTACATGGAGTTCATCTCCGGGGTGGAGAGCGTCCTGGTCGAGCGGTCCTGCGCGCTGCTGCTGCGGCTGGTGCGCAGCCCCGAGGAGGAGGTGGGGCTGCTGGAGTCGTGGTGGAGGGGGCGGCAGATCGGCGGCTCGATCCTGGTGGACTTCCGCGCCGACGACCCCCGCCCGGCGGTGGCGAAACGGCTCGGGCTGCCGGCGGTGGCCGTGGGGCACCCCTCGCTGACCGGGGGTCTGACGTCGGTGTGGACGGACGACGCGACGGCGGTGGCGGAGGCGGTGCGGTACCTGGCGGCGCTGGGGCACCGCAGAATCGCCCGGGTGGGCGGCGCGGCGGAGCTGGGGCACACGTCGATCCGCACGGCCGCGTTCGACGAGGCGGTGGGGGCGCTGGAGCCTGCCGCGCGGGCCTGGCAGGTGGCGACGGACTTCTCCGGGGACGCGGGCGCGCGGGCCACCCGGACGCTGCTGGCCGCGCCGGCCGGGGAGCGGCCGACCGCGATCGTGTACGACAACGACATCATGGCGGTGGCGGGGCTGTCGGTGGCGGCCGAGATGGGGCTGCGGGTGCCCGAGGACGTGTCGCTGCTGGCGTGGGACGACTCACAGCTGTGCCGGCTGACCCGGCCCACCCTGTCGGCGATGAGCCACGACGTGCACGGCTTCGGCGCGGAGGTGGCGCGTACCCTGTTCGGGACGCTGACCGGGGACGGTCCGGGGTCGCACCCGGTGCCGACGCCGGTGCTGACCCCGCGGGGCTCCACGGCCCCGCCGTGACCCGGCCCGGCGGGCGGCGCCGGCCGTGCGGGGAAGTGCGCTGTCGCGAGGGTCACTTGACCTGAATTCCGGCGCACTGTCCGCATGCGTCGCCGGTGACAGGGAATACGCGGAACGAGGCACAGGTCCGCCTCTCGCGACACGGCGGGAGCATAGGTTAGCCTCGTCCCGGCTGCTCTTCCTGCGAAAACGCCCGCACCCCCACGTCGGAGAGTGTTTCCTGCGGAGCGGCCCGAACTCCGAACGGAAAATCTCTGACAGGAACAAGGGGCACCATTTCATGGAACCCACCCAGGTCCGCCCGGCCAACCCGCAGCATTCGGACACACTCCCCCACACGTCCGAAAACTACAGGACAGCGACGATCCGCACCCCCGAGATACGTGTGGAGAAATACGGCAACTGGGAGATCGAGTACGAGTTCACGCCCGCTGCGGGCGACCACGGCAACCTGCTCGTGGTGTTTTCCTCCGTGGGCTCCAAGTACGGATTCGGCGCCGCCCTTTCGGGCGTCCAGTGCAACGTGCTGAGAATCCGCGACCGGTTCGACGGAGGCCCGTCGTACTACGTGGCGCGGGCGATGGACTTCTCCGTTTCCGACGCCGTCGAGGAACTGATTACGCACTACCGGGAAAAGCTGGGCCTGGAGCGGGAGACGGTGGTTCTCGCCGGTTCCTCGAAGGGCGGCAGCGCGGCCATTTTCTACGCGCTGAAGTACGGCTACCGGCACATCGTCGCCTCCACGCCGCAGTACTTCATCGGCAGCTACTCACAGGGGCACGGCGTGCTCGGCGAGTGGGTGCTCGGCGAGGGCCAGCCGCAGGAGAACGTGGACCGGCTCGACTCGGTACTCCCGGAGCTGCTCGCGGAGACCACGGACCTGGACCGGAACATCTACCTGTTCTCCTCGACGAAGGACTACCAGTACGAGGAACACGTCGTCCATTTCCTCCCGGCTCTGCGGAAGTACTCCAATTTCAACTTCTTCATGGTGGAATCGCCCGCCCTGGTGAAGCACGCGGAGGTGACGCGGCAGGGCCTCTCGGTGATCCTCAGCGTGATCTACGCGCTGACCGAGGGGACGGTGCCGCGGTTCGGCGAGGTGCAGGTCGGCTCCAACGAGGTGGACGACGACGCGGCCACCGAGCATCTGTCGGACCTGCGGGCGCGGGACACCGCGGCGGGCGTGCTGACGGCCGCGCAGCTCACCCCCGAGCGGGCCACGCTGTCCGGGCACGCCTTCCTGCCCGGCGTCTCCGCCGAGCGGGGCGAGGAGGCCGGCGCGCGGGAGACCAAGCAGCTGGTGCTGGTCCGGGACGAGCAGGCGTGGGTGGCCGACGCGAAGACCGTGCCGGTGGACCAGCTGTACCTGAAGTACTTCGACACGCACTTCGCGTCCTACAAGGACGGCGGCTTCACCTGCGAGGCGCGGGAGCTGTTCGACACGCTGCCCGACGGCGTGTACGACGTGTTCGCCCGGGTGACCAGCGAGAGCGAGGACATCGACCGCAGGGTGCCGCTCGTCGCCTACCGGGCGATCGACCGGCGTGCTGCCTCCGCGGGACGCGAGGTGGTCCTGAGGGGTGACGCGAGGAGCGTCCGGGTGATCAAGCGCGACCTCACGGCGGCAGGACCCGGCGGGTCCGTGTTCGCGCTGAAGCGGTTCGCCATGGAGGGGCCGAGACTCCGGGTGTACGGCGTCTTCTTCCTCCCCGGCCGCAACGCCGACCGCGCCACCCACTCGACGTACTACCTGACGCTGCGCGGCGCGGACAGCACGCACACCGTCGCCCTCAAGGCGGTGAAGCGGGAGGACAAGGTGCGCCCGCACATGGCGCCGGGCGACTTCGGGTCGTACTCCTTCGGGTACTTCACCTCCGAGGACAAGGAGGGCGTGGACCTTTCCGAGGTGCCGCCCGGGACGTACACGGCGGAGATCGCGATGAGCACCGGCGGCGGGCTGTTCGCGCACCAGGCCGGTGAGCTGGAGGTGCGGGAGAACCGGGCCTCCTCGGTGGCCCGCCGGATCTCCGGCCGGAACGAGCGGGTCTCCACCCGGGCGCGGCTGCGCCGGGGCCTGCGCAGGCGGCTCTGGCGGTCGTAGCACCGCCCTGGACGACACACGGCCGGCCCCCGTTCGCGGGGGCCGGCCGTGTGATGTTCGCCGCTCCGGCCGACGGGGGTGTGCAGTGACGTTACCCGCAAGTAGCATGGGCCGTAAGCAAGCGCTCAGCATCCCGTACCTGGAGGAGAGCCATCGTGCCTCGTACCGTCAGGGACGTCGTCTTCGTCGACGGCGTCCGTACCCCGTTCGGCAAGGCGGGCCCGAAGGGCATCTACCACGAGACCCGTGCCGATGACCTCGTCGTCAAGGCGATCCGGGAGCTGCTGCGCCGCAACCCGGGCCTGGACCCGAAGAAGATCGACGAGGTCGCCATCGCCGCGACCACGCAGATCGGCGACCAGGGCCTGACCATCGGCCGTACGGCGGGCATCCTCGCGGGTCTGCCGCAGTCCGTGCCGGGTTACTCCATCGACCGCATGTGCGCCGGCGCGCTGACCGCCGTCACCACGGTGGCCGGCTCCGTCGCCTTCGGCGCGTACGACGTCGCCATCGCGGGCGGTGTCGAGCACATGGGCCGCCACCCGATGGGCGAGGGCGTGGACCCGAACCCGCGGTTCGTCTCCGAGAAGCTGGTCGACGAGTCCGCCCTGTTCATGGGCATGACCGCGGAGAACCTGCACGACCGCTACCCGTCGATCACCAAGCAGCGCGCCGACGAGTACGCGGTGCGCTCCCAGGAGAAGGCCGCCAAGGCGTACGCCAACGGCAAGATCCAGGCCGACCTGGTGCCGGTCTCGGTGCGCCGCACCAGCCCCGAGGGCGGGGAGACGGGCTGGGGCCTGGTCACGGCCGACGAGCCGATGCGCCCGGGCACCACCCTGGAGAACCTGGCCGGTCTGAAGACGCCGTTCCGCGTGCACGGCCGGGTCACCGCGGGCAACGCGGCCGGTCTGAACGACGGCGCCACCGCCTCGGTCATCGCCTCCGAGGACTTCGCCCGCGAGAACGGGCTGCCGGTCAAGATGCGCCTGGTCTCCTACTCCTTCGCAGGCGTGGAGCCCGAGGTCATGGGCTACGGCCCGATCCCGGCCACGGAGAAGGCGCTCGCCCAGGCGGGCCTGTCCATCTCCGACATCGGCCTGTTCGAGATCAACGAGGCCTTCGCCGTCCAGGTCCTCGCGTTCCTGGAGCACTACGGCATCGCCGACGACGACGCCCGCGTCAACCAGTACGGCGGCGCCATCGCGTTCGGCCACCCGCTGGCCTCCTCCGGCGTCCGCCTGATGACGCAGCTGGCCCGCCAGTTCGAGGAGCAGCCGCACGTCCGCTACGGCCTGACCACCATGTGCGTCGGCTTCGGCATGGGCGCGACGGTCATCTGGGAGAACCCGCACTTCGAGGGGGACAAGTGAGCACCACCGCTGAGCTTTTGAAGGGTGCGGCCGAGCTGTTCCCGGGTGAGGTCGTCACGCAGGCGCACGTGCGCCACTTCGACCTGCCGCTGGGTGCCGGGCGCTTCGCCCTGATCACCCTGGACAACGGCCACGACCACACCAAGCCGACCACCCTCGGCCCGCAGTCGCTGGCGAACATCGACGCCGCGATCGACCAGGTCGAGAAGGAGGCCGCGGACGGCGAGATCGTCGGCGTCGGCGTCACCGGCAAGCCGTTCATCTTCGCGGTCGGCGCCGACCTCAAGGGCGTCGAGCTGCTGAAGCGCCACGAGGACGCGCTGGCCATCGGCAAGGGCGGCCACGACGTCTTCAAGCGTCTGGCGAAGCTGGCCGTGCCGACCTTCGCGTACTACAACGGCGCCGCCATGGGCGGTGGCGTGGAGATCGGTCTGCACTGCACCTACCGCACGGTGTCCGCGGCGCTGCCCGCGTTCTCCCTGCCCGAGGTCTTTCTCGGCCTGGTGCCCGGCTGGGGCGGCTGCACCCTGCTGCCCAACCTGATCGGCGCGGAGAAGGCCGTCTCGGTGATCATCGAGAACAGCCTCAACCAGAACCGGCAGCTCAAGGGCAAGCAGGTCTACGAACTCGGCATCGCGGACGCGCTGTTCGAGGGCGCGGACTTCCTGGAGCAGTCGCTGATCTGGACCGCGTCCGTCCTCAAGGGCGAGATCACGGTCGAGCGTCCGGCGATCGACCGCGGCGAGGCCTGGGACCAGGCCGTCGCCAAGGGCCGCTTCGTCGCGGACTCCAAGGTGCACGGCGCGGCCCCGGCCGCCTACCGCGCCCTGGACATCATCGCCGAGGCCAAGGACGGCGACCTGCAGAAGGGCTACGACGCCGAGGACCAGGCGCTCGCCGACCTGATCATGGGCGGTGAACTGCGCGCCGGCATCTACGCGTTCAACCTGGTGCAGAAGCGCGGCAAGCGTCCCGCGGGCGCCCCGGACAAGAGCCTGGCGCGCCCGGTCACCAAGGTGGGCGTCGTCGGCGCCGGCCTGATGGCCAGCCAGCTCGCCCTCCTCTTCCTGCGCCGCCTCGAGGTCCCGGTCGTCCTCACGGACATCGACCAGGAGCGCATCGACAAGGGTGTGGGCTACGTCCACTCCGAGATCGACAAGCTGCTCGGCAAGGGCCGGATCAACCAGGACAAGGCCAACCGCCTGAAGGCCCTGGTCACCGGTGTGCTGGACAAGGCCCAGGGCTTCGCGGACGCCGACTTCGTCATCGAAGCGGTCTTCGAGGAGATGGGCGTCAAGCAGCAGGTGTTCGCGGAGGTCGAGGCGGTCGCCCCGGCGCACGCGATCCTCGCCACCAACACCTCCTCGCTGTCGGTCTCGGAGATGGCGTCGAAGCTCCAGCACCCCGAGCGGGTCGTGGGCTTCCACTTCTTCAACCCGGTCGCGGTGCTCCCCCTGCTGGAGATCGTGCGCGGCGAGAAGACGGACGACGCGTCGCTGGCCACGGCGTTCGGCGTCGCCAAGAAGCTGAAGAAGACCGCGGTGCTGGTGAAGGACGCCCCGGCGTTCGTCGTCAACCGCATCCTGACCCGCTTCATGGGCGAGATCCAGAACGTCATCGACGAGGGCACGCCCGTCGAGGTCGCGGAGAAGGCGGTGGAGCCGCTCGGCCTGCCGATGTCCCCGCTGGTCCTCCTCGAACTGGTCGGCCCCGCGATCGGCCTGCACGTCTCGGAGACGCTCAACCGGGCGTTCCCGGACCGCTTCACGGTCTCCCCGAACCTGAAGGCGGTCGTCGAGGCCGGCAAGCGCGGCTTCTACGTCTACGACTCGGGCAAGCCGGAGCTCGACCCGGAGGTCGCGGCGCTGCTGAAGCAGGGCGACACCGTCCTGACGGAGGAGCAGGTCCGCGACCGGGTGCTGGACGCGGTGGCCCAGGAGATCGGCCTGATGCTCGACGAGGGCGTCGTCGCCGAGGCCCAGGACATCGACCTCTGCCTGATCACGGGCGCCGGCTGGCCCTTCCACCTGGGCGGAATCACTCCGTACCTGGACCGGGAGGGTGTGTCGGAGCGGGTGAACGGGAAGCGGTTCCTGGAGCCGGGGGTTGCCTCGGTTCCGGCGTGAACCGGGTGTGACGCGCGGATGTGACGCGTGAAGGGGGCCTCCGCCATGGGCGGGGGCCCCTTTGTCGTGGGTGCCGCTTCACGGCACGCGGGTCACCACTCGGGCATCGCCGGGTAGTGCTCGCACGAACCCGAGCAGGGCTCCCGGGAGGACAACGACGTGTTCAGCCAGCTGTCCTCGGGGATGCCGTGCACCCGCAGCGGGTGGGAGACGGCCGGCGAACGGATGGCGCTGAACACCGACACGAACTGCACCTCGTAGGTGCCGGGCCGCCAGTCGTGCGCATGGGTCACCCGCCAGGTCCCGTCCTCCTGCACGGGGGCCTCGGCGATGAGCCTGCCCTGTTCCAGCATCATCACCTTCTGCGTGCCGCGGGCCGCCGTGCCCGAGAAACGGGGCCGCGGGCCGCACCAGCCGTCGGGCCGGGGCCCGGTGACCACCGGGGGATCCAGCCGGTCCAGGACGTGGAATTCGGCGACGGCCGTCGGTGACACGGCGTTGCCGGTGACGCCGAGCACGTCGACGGTGTGCGGTCCCGCCGGCCAGTTGACGACGCGGCGCCACTGCCAGGTCCCGGAGGGGGAGACGGTGGTGCCGCCGAGGTACCGGCCCTGTTCGTAGAAGAGGACGTAACCGGTTCCCGCAGGCGCCTTGCCCGTCAGCTTCCGTGCCGCGCCCACGACTTCCCCGGGCGCGGGTGAGACGACGACTGGTCCCTCGGGCACACTCGGAGCCATGGTGAGGGCCAGCTCCGGGCGGCTCACGGTGAACTCGGCCAGCACCGGGGGAATCGTGCCGGCGGCGAGGGTCTGGGGGTCGACCATGTTCTGCGGCAGCCCGGCCGTGTCGAGCGTGCTGATGGCCACGCGCCGCGCCACCTCGCGCGCTCCGACGTCGTTGAAGTGGCTGGCGTCGATGATGCCGTAGGGGTGGTTCGGATGCTCCCCGGGGTCCAGCCACCGGTAGAGCCGGCGCGCCCGTGTGGGCCCCAGTTCGGCAAGCATGTTCGTGGTGAGGGCGGTCATGTCGATCAGCGGGCTGCCCGTCTCCGCCGCGGCCTCACGCGTGAGGTCGGGGTACTCGTCGTGGGTGTTCACGACGTTCCCGGCCTCGTCGAACGCGCAGCGTGCCGCTGGTGTGAGCAGGACGGGAATCGCCCCCTCGCCACGGATGGCCTCGGCGTACAGACGCAGGTACTCCTTGTACTCGCGCGGTCCGTGATGGCGGTTGAGCTGGTTGATGCGTTGTTCGACGTCGCCGAAGGCGAGGAACACCATGTCGCCGGGGGCGAGAGCGGTGAGGAGTGTGGCGAACCGCCCGGTGAAGTAGCGACGCAGGGTCATGGCGTCGCGGGCGTAGTTGCGCACTTCGTACCGGGGGCCCAGGAAGCCGCCGAGGTACTGGCCCCAGCCCGCGAGCGGTGCTTCCTCGGCGGTCCGCGGGGCAGCCACGGAGTTCCCGATGACGCAGATCTTGTTCATGTGTTCCTCACATCGTCCCGTCACGCCGTGACGTACGGGATCACCGTGTCTCGCAGGGGCGGACGTCCGTGGAGCCGGAGCCGGACGGCGGGCCTCACAGCGGCCAGTCCCCGAGGCGGCCCTCGAGGGCGAACTGGTTGCGCCGGGATCCTGTCTCGAACTGGCTGGGCACAGGGAAGTAGCTGGGCAGGAAGGCCGCGAGAACGGCGTCCTGCTCCTCCTCCGGCACGTCGCCGTCGTGGTAGTCGTTCAGGCAGAACACGTCGTGCGGGCGCACGGACAGGATCCGGTTGAGCCGTGGGGCGTGCTCGCTCAGGCCGACGTTGACGAAGCCGCAGGAGATGCTGCCGGGGACGCTGCGCAGGGTGTGGAAGCCGACGTAGTGGTGCAGGGAGGAGGCGACCGACACGTCGCTGTGGTCGCGCAGCCGGTTGGCCGCGGTGGTGGCCACGGCGTGCCGGTAGTGCTCCTCGATGTCGGCGAGGACGCTGCGCCGCAACGGGTGCGGCGCGTGCAGGAAGGAGTGGACCAGGGTCTGCCCGAAGGACTGCTCGACGAGGGCCCTGTTGTTCTTGGCGGCACTGATGTTGAACTCGTCGTCGCGCGACGCCGGGGCCATCGGCACGGAGGTGGGCGACATGAAGTACTTCGCCTGCCCGTTGCCCAGGAAGAACATGTCGGGCTGCAGCGTGCGCCCCAGGAAGACGTCGTCGTTGAAGTACAGGAAGTGCTCGGCCAGGCCCTCGATGTGGTGCAGCCGGCTCTCGATGGCGTGCGAGTTGTACGTGGGCAGGGCGCCGCGGTCACCGAAGATCTCGGTGTGGTCGACGACCCGCACACGCGGGTGGGAGAGGTCGAGCCACTCGGGTACCTGCTGGTCGGTGACGAGGTAAATGTTGCGGATCCAGGGGGCGTACATGTCGATGGACCGCAGGGAGTACCGCAGTTCGTCGCGGTCCCGGAAGCGCGCGGCGCTGGTGGCGGCGTCCTCCGTCTCCATCCCCATCGCGGCCAGGACGGCGTTCTTGCGCTCGAGCCAGGCGAGGTCTGCGCCGTTCACCCAGGTGTAGACGGCGTCCACGGGGAACCCGATGTCACCGTGGAGCACACGGCGGAAGGCCTCGATCGTCGGGTACGTGCGGCCGCCCAGAGTGCAGGCGCTGCGCCGCAGCGCTGAGTTGGGCACCCGGTCGCCGATGAGGGTGCGCGCCGGCGCCTTGAGGTGCGAGCCGCTCTCGTCGTCGGGGTCGGTGTCCCAGAACGAGATGGTGCAGCCGTAGACGGCGCCCAGGCGCAGGGTTCGGGAGGGCGACACGAGGTTTCGGTACACCCGGACGCCCGACGAGGGCATGTCGGTGTACGCCGCCACGTGACCGGCGAGGACGGTGGCCACGGTGTTCTGTCCCTCGTTGAGGACGGCGGCGTACACCGCCTCCTGCGCGTACCGGTCGGCGAGGGCCTTGAAAACCGCCTCGCGGTACATCGCGTGCACCGCGACGGTGTGCCGCACCAGATGGTCGCGGACCACGAAGTAGGGGATGTCGGCGCCCTCGAGCACATCGGCCGCCAGCGCCAGGTTCTGCTGAACGGCGTCCCAGGGGGATTCCCACTCCAACAGCCGGCAGATCTGCCCGCCGTCGCTCACCAGTCCGCTCCGCTTGAGCAGGCGTGCTTCCAGGGCGCGCTGGTCAGAGGTGCGCACCGTGCTGGCGGGGGCCGCGGCAGCCGCGGAGACAGTGCCGTCGGGGCCGCTGCGGACGTCGTGCACGGCCTGCCGTTCGGCCTTGACGACTGCGCGACGGCCACTGTCGCGCTCCGCCACCAGCTCGTGGAACAGGCGTTCCCAGGTGGCGGTCACCACCGCGGGAGAGAAGCGGTTGGCCGCGGCGAGGGCCGCGGCCCCCATCCGTCCGCGCAGTTCCGTGTCCCGGATGAGCAGCATCAGGGCCGAGGCGAGTGCGTCGGTGTCGCCGGGCGGCACGAGGATGCCGGTCTGCCCGTCGATGACCACCTCGCGGGGGCCGTTGGGCGAGTCGTAGGAGACGACCGGGACTCCGGCCGCCTGTGCCTCGGCCAGGACCAGGCCGAACGCCTCGTTGCGGGAGGTGAGGGTGGCGATGCTGGCCTTCGCCCACTCCTCCGCCAGGTACTGGGAGTTGCCGTTGAGCTGGACGCAGTCGTGCAGCCCGAGCGTGTCGATCTGCCGGCGCAGGGCCCCGCTGAGCGGTCCGTCGCCGAAGATGCGCAGCTGCCAGTCGGGGTGTTCGCGGGCCACGGTGGCCCAGGCGGTCACGGCGTGGTCGATCTGCTTCTCCGCGACCAGGCGGCCGGCGATCACCACGGTGCGGGTCTGCAGGGTGGAGCGCGGCCGGAAACCTCCCGGCAGAGCGTTGGGCACGACCTCCAGGCGGGGCGCGGCGCCGGCGAGGGTCTCGGCGAACCAGTCCCTGGTGCGTTCGCTGAGGACGGCGAGCGCGTCCAGCCGGGGCGTGTACCGGCGCAGCGGCTCGCCGCTGGTGCCGCGCAGTTCGGAAACCCGGTGTTCCTGGTGGACCGTGATGACGTGTGCCGGCGCCAGTTCCACGGCGAGTGCCATCAGGGCCGGGGTCGTGGTGACCAGGACGTCCGTGTCGGTGGCCTGGAGGGCGAGTTCGAGTTCGAGGTCTGAGAGCCTGCTGAAGGCCGCCTCCCAGGAGCGGTCGACGATCCGGCTGGGCTGCGTGGCCAGTTCAGCCCGTACGCTCTCGTCCATACCGGTGGTTCGGAACGGGCGCGGGGTGCCGGACGTGAGGTCGACGAGGTAGCCGAGCCGCACCCGTTCGTGCGGAGTGAAGAACTGCTCACGTCTGCTCTTGAAGACGCTGAGGACCCGGACGTCGTGCCGTCCGGCGAGCTCCGACGCCTGGTTGAACACGGCGCGTTCGGTGCCGCCCACCGCGTCGGCGGTGGTCAGCAAGTAGGTGATCTTCATCGGTGGGTGTCAGCCTGCCTCGGGCATACGCGTGCAGGTGACCCGGAGATTGCCTGCTGGGGTGTAACGGGGTTGGACGATCATCGGCGGGTGGCCCGGCGGGGTGATCGCGAGACTGCGCATGGCGAAGACACGCAGGGGGTTGCGGACGTCGTGCAGCCGGCGTCCGAGCCGGAGCCGCCGTCCGTCGGCGCCGCACAGGACGACGTCCCAGTGGTCGGGCCGGTTTCCGCGGGGCGGCATCCGGTCCAGCGGCACGTCGACGCGGAGGACGCCGGGGGCCGGGCAGGTGACTGGCTGCTCGAGCCGGCGTCCGGAGGCGACGAACTCGGCCCACGGCTGCTCGGCCCGGATGCCCAGGAGCCGGAAGTCGACGGTGACGCCGGCATGGGTGAGGTGCACCTTGAGCACTTCCGCCGAGGGGCGCGCCCCGGTGCTGACGACGCGGGCGCTTCCCCGGAAGGAGCGTCCTAGCCGGTGCCGTTCTCCCGTGACCGAGGAGGCCGTCATGGGCTTGGTGGGTCCGCTGTACGGCACCGGAGGGGTGACCAGCAGCAGGGGCACGACGCGGGTGCGGCGCCCGGAGCGCAGGCGCAGCCGCAGCCGCCAGCGGCCGGGTTCCGTGGGCGCTCCGCCGACCTCGGCGCCGAGCAGGACGACGGCGTCCACCAGGGCCTCACCGTCCGGCCCTTCGTACACGCGGGCCTCCGCGGTGAAGGTGTGCCTGCCGCGGCTGAGGACGACCTCGGCGCTCTCGGGCAAGCCGGCCGACTCGGGCAGCCGGGCGTGCAGATTGACGGTGTGGCCGTCGAGGATGGCGGCGTACCGGAGCTGGGCGGTCCGGTCCTGTCGAAGGGGCAGGAAGACGCTCTGCAGGAGCTGGTTGCGCAGTGCGGCGGCCCGGGCGCGGGCGGCGCGGCCCGGACGGGCCACGGCGGACTTGGGGCGAGGACTCATCGGCCGGAGTACCCCAGTTCCGCCATGCGCTCGGCCTGCGGTGCGAGCCGGTGCGGTGCGGGTGTACCGGTAACCGCCTCGAACGGGCTCGGCACGGGGAAGTAGGCGTCCAGGAACTCCGCCACCATCCGGGACTGCGCCGCCTTGTCGGCGGCGGGGACCGTGTCGTTCATGCAGAAGGTGTCGAAGTTGCGCCGGGCGAGGAGGTTGTCGAGCCGGCGCTGGGCCGTGTCGGCGGCCAGGTCGACGTAGACGTAGCGGATGTCGCCGACCGTGGCGCGGGCCGAGTGGTAGGCGTAGTAGTGGTGCAGTGACGACGCGATCGGGACGTCGTGCGGCGAGCGGAACCGGGAATGCTGCGTCACCCGGTGCGCCTTGGCGTAGACCTGCTCGATCTCGGCGAGCACGCTGCGCCGCAGGGCGTGGGGGGTGTGCTTCATCTTCTGGGAGATGACGGTGCCGAACTGCTGGGCGACCAGGCCTCGGCTGTTCTTCCCCGCCGCGTCGACCGGCAGGTCCCCGGTGCGGGCGCGTCCGGACGGGATGAGCGCCTTGGACGGGAAGAACTTGGTCAGGCCGTTGGCGTGGAAGAACTGGCCGGGGTGGGCGGGACGGCCGAAGAACACGTCGTCGTTCAGGTAGAGGAAGTGCTCGGCGAGTTCGGGGATGTGGTGCAGCTGGCTCTCGATCGCGTGCGAGTTGAACGTCGGCAGCGCGCTCGGGTCCGAGAAGATCTCGCGGTGGTCCACCACCCGCAGGCCCGGGAACTCGGTGCTCAGCCAGGACGGCACCTGCCCGGCGGTGACCAGGAAGATGTTCCGCACCCACGGGGCGTACTGGTGGATCGAGCGCAGGGAGTACCGCAGCTCGTCACGGCTGGTGTAGCGCGAGTCGTTGGCCGCCAGGTCGTGCAGGCCGCCGCCGGGGATGCCGGTGAGCCGCGCACGTGCGGCGTCCCGGCTCGCCCGCCAGCGCGGGTCGGAGTCGTCGACCCAGGTGTAGACGACGTCGATCGGGAAGGCGTGGTCGTCGGGAAGCGTGGCCGCGAATTCGGGCAGGGTGCGGGCGTGGCCGGTGTTGTAGACGGCGGGAATGACGCTGAATCGGTTCTGCTCCGCCCAGCACCGCCCCGCGTCCACCGGGACCTCGGTCACCACCTTGTTGGGGCGGGGGGCGACCAGCCGGCCGTCCTGCTCCGCCCAGAACTCGATGTCGCACCCCTGGTCGGGGCCGAAGACCAGGTTCCCGGTCGGGTCGCAGACCACCCAGGTCATGCGCAGCACGCGCTGCCCGCGCAGGGCGCGCCAGGAGCCCTGCGCGGAGGCGGGCCGCGGCTGCCCCTGGGACGCCTGGCTCACGTAGCCGGGGTGCTCGGCGCAGGTGACACGCAGCAGTTCCTCGACGTCGGCGCGCCACCGCCCGGGCACGGCCACGCACGGCGTCCGGGACCCGTTGCCCCGCACGCAGAAGTAGTCGATCCCGGCTTCCTCCAGGAGGGCGACGAGGATGTGCAGATTGCGGGCGCGGGCGGCCCAGGCAGTGGCGCCGGGCACCTCCACGGCGCGCAGGTGCCGCCCTTCCAGGCGGACGACCCGCACGCACGGTTCGTCCTGCTTGCCCGCCTTACGGGTGCCGCCCAGAGCTCGGACGACCACGGCCGAACGCACGGCGTCGGCGGACGCGAGCGAGCGCTTCACCGAGTTGCGTACCGGCCCCGGCACCCGACGGACGATCCGGCGCCTCGCCCCTGCAGGCACCAAAGATCGATATGTCGACACGAGCGCGCTCGCCTCGGGGTTGTTGAGGCTCACCAGACTTCCGCACCATTCACATCAAGGCCGGAGCTCGTCGCTCCGGAAAATGACCCCACCCTGGTCGGCGTGCGCACCTGCGGCGTGCCGTGTACGGGGACCGGTTGGAACCGGCCTGTTCACCGTCAGCACCACCAGTTGTCACACACTACTCACCGACCTGGCGGAATGTTTACATTACAAGCACTTCATGTCCACCGAAGATCGCCGTTGTCGGCGATCTGTCAGACATGCCACATCGGTACAACCTTTTCGGCTGTCGCCGTATCCGCGTGCGAGCGTCACGACGGCATCCGCAGCCAGTCCGTGAACGTCAGCCCCGGACCGTCGCCCTGCCTCGTCACCCACAGTTCCCCGCCGGAGCCGACGACGGCGAGCACGACCCTGCCCTGGGCGTCGTGCGCCAGGGCCGGGTCGCCCAGACAGGCCCGCCCGGTGTCCCCCCACCAGAGACCTGACGCCTCGGCCTCCGTCCCGCAGACGCCGACAAGCACCGTACCGGCGCGACCCCGGTGGGCGATGACCGTGCAGTCGTACCCGTCGAGGACCTGACGCAGCAGCACATTGGCCCCGTCCGCGGGGGTGCCGCTCAGCGGGACGGCCCACGAGCCGGGCCGCAGACAGACCAGACCTGCGCCGGCCGGGTCGGTCCAGAACCAGGTGAGCCGGCCGGACGCGGTCTCCAGGGCGGCGGCCGATCCCGGCAACGCACCGGGCCGTACGTCGGGGAACCGCCGCGGCACGGCGCCGGGCTCCGGCTGACTCCAGGTCAGCGTGACGCCGCCCGCCGGGGCGAACACCTCGACCCGCCCGGCCGCGGCGGTCGCCGTCACCCCGTCCCGCAGACCGGCCCCCCGCAGATCGGCCCAGGGCTCCCATCGGCCGCCCCGCCCCTCCCTGCGCATCATGAGCCCGCCGCCCGCGTTCCGTGCGAAGACGTGGACGTCGCCGGACGGGGTGACCGCCGCGGCCGGCGCCCCGAGCAGCGCCGCCTTCTCGGGCGCGCGGTGCGGATTGCCCAGGGAGCGCCACTCCGTGAGGGGCCGTCCGGTCTGGTACTGCACGGCGTGCACCAGGTCGACCTCGGCACCGCCGTCGGCTCGCCGCTCGCGGCGGCCCAGGAAGTGCACATAGGCGTCGGCGCCCTGGGCCACGGTCAGGTGGGTGAGGTCGTCGACGGGGAAGAAGGCGGGTTCCGACCAGTCGGGCCCGCCGGGCCGGTTTTCGGTCCAGCGCAGCAGTCCGCCCTCGCAGGGGACGTAGGCCGTGAGCCGGCCGTCCTTGCCGCGGAGCAGCCAGGAGCCGGTCGCCGTGCCGGTCACCGGCGGGCGCGCGGGTATGGAAGCGGCTCCGCCGGCGCGGCCGCGGCGCGGGGTGCGCGCGGACCGATCCCGTATCGCCATGCCGGACTCCCTGGAACGTTCACCCGATATGGACACGGGACCTGGAACGCACACATGATATGCACACTGCATACATGTATCGGACACCCAGCGATCGCGCCGGTCCGTGACGGACGAGAGCCGCTCGCCCGCCCCTCCCCCGCCGCAGACGACGTTCGTGATGTGGATCACTGTCGTACAACGCCGGGGCGGGGTCGTGGGTCTGTCCGTTCGCCCGAGCAGCCGCGTGCCGGGCATCCCGCGCCCGGCACCACCGCCGGGCCGCGTACCCGCAGTTCCGGCATCACACGCACCGGCACCATGCGCCGCGCACAGACGAGGACACCCATCGGATGACGACCCCAGCCACCGACACCCCCAGCACGTCGCGCCGCCGGCGCGGGCAGGAGGCGCCCCGCCGGCGGCGCACCGGCCGGTGGATCCTGCTGACGCTGGCCGTACTCCTCGTCGCGGGCGCCGGCGCCGCGTACTGGCTCTGGAGCGATCTCGACGGCAACATCAACGGCGTCGACATCAACGAGGCGATCGGTGACGACCGCCCCGAGAAGCTGCCCACCTCCGGCCAGAACATCTTGATCCTCGGCTCCGACTCCCGCGCCGGCGACAACGCGGAACTGAACACCGGCAAGATCGCCGGCGCCCGCTCGGACACGGCGCTCGTGATGCACATACCCGAGGGCCGCACCCAGGCCGTCGCCGTCAGCATCCCGCGCGACACCCTGGTGACCCGGCCCGAGTGCAAGGACGCGAACGGCTCCACGGTGGCCGGGGCCGAGCGCGTGATGTTCAACTCCATCTACTCGCAGGCCGGTCCGGCCTGTGTGGTCAAGACCGTGGAGAAGATGTCCGGCGTCCGCATGGACCACTACGTCGAGATCGACTTCGCCGGCTTCAAGGACCTCGTGGACGCCATCGGCGGCGTCGAGGTCACCGTCGACCAGGACATCCACGACAAGTCCAGCGGCCTCGACCTGACCGCCGGAACCCACCGCCTCGACGGCACCGAGTCCCTGCAGTTCGTCCGCACCCGGCACGGCATCGGCGACGGCAGCGACCTCGGCCGCATCGGTCTCCAGCAGGAGTTCATGATCGCCCTGCTCGGCGAGATCAAGAAGCAGGACCTGCTGGGCAGCCCCACCAAGACCTACAAGATCGCGGACACCCTGACCGCGGCGCTGACCACCGACTCCGAGCTCGCCTCCCTCACCGCGCTCGCCGACTTCGGGCGCAGCATGAACGGGGTCGACCCGGGCTCCATGGAGACGATCATGCTGCCGGTGGCGTACGACAAGCAGGACCCCAACCGGGTCGTGGCCGCCGAACCGCAGGCGTCCACGCTCTGGAAGGCCATCCGCAGCGACCAGGAGATCCCGGAGTCGGCGAAGAAGTCCCCGGCCACCGGGGGCGGTTCCTGACCTGACGGCCCGGGTCGGGAGACGCCGCGACCGGCGTCTCCCGGCGGGATCTCAGACCTCCCGCCACCCCTCCAACGCCAGCCCCGCCTCCTCCTTCCGCCGCGTGACGCGGAGCGTCGACGTCGTCGGGTCGAGGGTCGCGGCGACCAGGGTGCCCTGGGCGTCGACCGCCAGGGCGAGCGCCGCCGTGGGCGGGAGGGGCGGGCCGGACTCGGTCCACCAGGCGCCCGCCTGTTCCTGCTCCGTGGGGTACGCCGCGAACGCCACCCGGCCGCTCGCCGCGCGCTGCGCCAGCACCGTGCAGTCGTGGCCGTCTATCGCGCAGCGCACCGCCGCGACCGGGCCGGGGCCCGCCGCCCGGAGCAGCGGCACCGGCTTGTTGCCGGGGCGCCAGGACCACAACTCGCCGTCCTGGCCGGTGAAGAAGAGGGTGGTCCGCTCGGCGGAGGTGCGCAGGGCGCGCAGGGTGCCGGGGAGGGCGGCCACGTCGGCGGTCTCGTCCCGCGTGGGCGTCCTGCCGGGCTCCTCCTGACGCCAGTGGAGTATTCGCTCCGGCGTGGACGCGTAGACCTCGACCAGGCCCGACTCCCGGCTCGCGGCGGCGAGTTGGTCCTGGACGCCGGAGCCCTTGAGGTCCCGCCACGGGTACCAGCCGCCCCGCTCCTTCTGCACCAGCAGGCTGACCCCGCCACCCGCGTTGCGCACGAAGACGTACGCCCGCCTGCGGTCGTCCACGGCCACCGCGGGCGTGCCCGTGCGGTCGCCCTTGCCGTTGGGGTGGCCCACCGGGGACCAGTCCAGCGGGGCGAGCAGCGGGCGGAAGTGCGTGCAGTGCACCAGCCGGGACTCCCCCGGCCCCGCCTGCCGCCACGCGGCCAGATGGGCGTACCCGTCCGCGCCCTGTCCCACGGCCGCGGGTCCCTGCTGGAGCCCCAGGTCGCCGCCGGCCCGGCGGAAGGGCTCCCAGGGGCCGCCGGGTGCTGTTTCCGCGCGGCACAGGACGGCGTCGTCCGATTTCATATAGACGGTGAGGCGGCCGTCGCGGCCGCGGAGAAGCCAGTCGCCGTTCACCTGTTCACCTTACGCACTGCGGTGCGTGCCGTGGACGCGGGATCCCGCCGTACGGCCTCCCCCGCGGGGGTATTGCCCGGGCTTGCGTGGGACCCTGACCGTATGGAAGACGCCGGTTCCCTGCTCGTGATCGTCGACGCCGCGAACGTCGTGGGGTCGGTGCCCGACGGGTGGTGGCGGGACCGCCGGGGCGCCGCCGAGCGGCTGCGGGACCATCTCGCGGCCCAGGGCGTGCCCGGGCACGAGGGGCCCGTGGACATCGTGCTGGTGGTGGAGGGCGCGGCCCGGGGTGTGGAGCCGGTCCCGGGCGTCCGGGTGGCGGCCGCGCCCGGCAGCGGGGACGACCACATCGTCGACCTGGTGGCGGAGGCCGGCGACCGTCCGGTGCTGGTCGTCACCGCCGACCGCGAGCTGCGCCGCCGGGTGGAGGAGCTGGGCGCCGACGTCGCCGGGCCGCGTACGGTACGTCCCGCCCCGCGCCGGGACGGGACCGACTGAGCCCCGGTCACGGCACAGCACGGAACGGCCCCGCACCCCCGGTCGGGCCGAGAGCATGGGGCCGCGGAACCGTCGGGCGGTCAGGCCGCCGGTGACGTGGTGTTCTCCTCCTTCGCCATCCGGCTGTGCGTCCGGCTGTACAGGAAGTACACGACGATGCCGATCGCCATCCAGATGCCGAACCGGACCCACGTCTCGGCCGGCAGGTTGAGCATCAGCCACAGCGAGGCGGCCACCGACACGATCGGCAGCACAGGCACCCACGGGGTGCGGAACGCCCGGTGCAGGTCGGGGCGGGTACGGCGGAGGATGATCACGCTGATCGCGACGATGACGAACGCGAACAGCGTGCCGATGTTCACCAGGGCCGCCAGTTCGTTCAGCGGGGTGAAGCCGGCCAGCACGGCGATGAGGACGCCGAGCAGGATCGTCGGCCGGTGCGGGGTGCGGAAGCGCGGGTGGACCCGGGAGAAGAAGGTGGGCAGCAGCCCGTCGCGGCTCATCGCGAAGAAGACGCGGGTCTGGCCGAGCAGCAGGATCATGCAGACGGTCGTCAGGCCGACGGCGGCGCCGAAGCTGATGAAGCCGGCGAACCAGGGATGCCCGGTGGCCTTGAACGCGTCCGCGAGCGGGGCGTCCACCGAGAGTTCGCTGTAGTGCTGCATACCGGTGACGACGATCGACACCAGGACGTACAGCAGGGTGCAGATGAACAGCGAACCGAGGATGCCGCGCGGCATGTCGCGCTGCGGGTTGTGGGTCTCCTCGGCGGCCGTGGCGACGATGTCGAAGCCGATGAACGCGAAGAACACCACCGACGCGGCGGTGAAGATGCCCATCACGCCGAAGTTGGCCGGGGCCCAGCCGAAGATGAGCTGGATGAGCGGGGAGTCCAGACTCTGGCCTGCCGGTACGGGCTCGGACTCGGGGATGAACGGGTCGTAGTTGTCCGCCGTGATGAAGAAGGCCCCGGCGATGATGACGACCAGGACGACGGTCACCTTGATGGCGACGACGAGCGTGGTGACCCGGGCGGACAGCTTCACGCCGAGGACCAGGATGCCGGTGAGGACCAGCACCAGGACGGCGGCGAGGATGTCGAAGCCGAAGACGTCGGAGCCCTCACGGCTGCCGAGCGCGGCGGGCATCTCCCACCCGGCGTTCTCCATCAGCGACTGGATGTAGCCCGACCAGCCGACGGCCACCACCGCCGTGCCGAGCGCGAACTCCAGGACCAGGTCCCAGCCGATGATCCAGGCCGGCAGCTCGCCCAGGGAGGCATACGAGAACGTGTACGCGGAGCCCGCCACGGGGACCGTGGAGGCGAACTCGGCATAGCAGAGCGCGGCGAGCGCGCAGACGACACCGGCCACCACGAACGCGAGGGCGGTGGCCGGACCGGCGTTGTCCTTGGCGACGGTGCCGGTGAGGACGAAGATGCCGGTGCCGATGATGACACCGACACCGAAGACGGTCAGATCCAGCGCGGACAGGGATTTCTTGAGCGCGTGCTCGGGCTCCTCGGTGTCGCGGATGGACTGCTCTACCTTCTTCGTCCGGAAGAGGGGGCTTGTCACGGGTACCTCCCACGCTTGTCGTCCTCGACATGATCGAGAGGGGGCGTGATGCGTATGCCCCGGCGCGGGCGCCCTCACGCGAACGGGCCGCGCGCGCCACTCTTCACAGTGGCCCGCGCGGCCCATCCGGGCTACGCCCGCACGACCGCCCCGTGACGGCGTGTCGCGCGTGGCGGCGGGTCAGTCCCTGGCGGGCTCCACCGAGTCGACGGCGTCCGCGGAGGAGCGCTCGTACTTCCCGTCCAGCTTGGCCACCAGGCCGGTGACCTGGCGGGCGACGTCCGGGGCCGTCAGCCCGATCTCCGCCATGACCTCGGCGCGCGAGGCGTGGTCGAGGAAGCGCGGCGGGATGCCGAAGTCGCGCAGCGGCATGTCCACCCCGGCGTCGCGCAGCGCCTGGGCGATCGCGGAGCCGACGCCGCCGACGCGCGAGTTGTCCTCGACGGTGACGACGACGCGGTGCTTGGCGGCGAGCGGGGCCATGGCCTCGTCGACGGGCTTGACCCAGCGCGGGTCGACGACGGTGGTGGAGATGCCCTGCCGGTCCAGCAGGGAGGCGATCTCCAGGCACATCGGGGCGAGCGCGCCCACGGAGACCAGCAGCACGTCGGGGGTGTCGGTGCCGGGCTCGCGCAGCACGTCCATGCCGCCGACGCGGCCCACGGCGGGCACGGCGGGGCCGACGGCGCCCTTGGAGAAGCGCACCACGGTGGGCGCGTCGTCGACGGCGACGGCCTCGCGGAGCTGGGCGCGGACCTGGTCGGCGTCGCGCGGGGCGGCGAGCCTGAGGCCGGGCACGACCTGGAGGATCGACATGTCCCACATGCCGTTGTGGGAGGCGCCGTCGGTGCCGGTGATGCCGGCCCGGTCCAGCACGAACGTCACGCCGCACTTGTGCAGGGCGACGTCCATGAGCACCTGGTCGAAGGCGCGGTTCAGGAAGGTGGCGTACACGGCGAAGACGGGGTGCACGCCCGCGTGGGCGAGGCCGGCGGCGGAGACGGCGCCG
Source organism: Streptomyces sp. P9-2 (assembly GCF_051903975.1). Taxonomy (NCBI): domain Bacteria; kingdom Bacillati; phylum Actinomycetota; class Actinomycetes; order Kitasatosporales; family Streptomycetaceae; genus Streptomyces; species Streptomyces sp. P9-2. The sequence goes on along the minus strand of NZ_CP192633.1, from coordinate 5,297,857 downwards.
TGCTGCTCGGCGATGCCGACGTCGTAGACGCGGTCGGGGAAGCGCTTGGCGAACTTGTCCAGGCCGACCGGCTGGAGCATGGCGGCCGTGATGGCGACGACGTCCTCGCGCTCCTCGCCGAGTTTGACCATCTCCTCGCCGAAGACGGACGTCCAGTCGGCGCCGGAGGTGGCGATCGGCAGGCCCGTGTCGGGGTGGATCTTGCCGACGGCGTGGAAGCGGTCGGCCTCGTCCTGGAGGGCGGGCTGGTAGCCGCGGCCCTTCTCGGTGATGCAGTGGACGATGACCGGGCCGTTGAACCGCTTGGCGCGGGCCAGCGCGGACTCCAGGGCCTCGATGTCGTGGCCGTCGATGGGGCCGACGTACTTCAGGCCGAGGTCCTCGAACATGCCCTGCGGGGCGATGAAGTCCTTCAGGCCCTTCTTCGCGCCGTGCAGCGTGTCGTAGAGGGCCTGGCCGACGACCGGGGTGCGCTCCAGGAGGTCCTTGGTGCGGGTCAGGAAGCGCTCGTAGCCGTCGGTGGTGCGCAGGGTCGCCAGGTGGTTCGCCAGGCCGCCGATGGTGGGCGAGTAGGAGCGCTCGTTGTCGTTGACGACGATGACCAGCGGGCGGTCCTTGGCGTCGGCGATGTTGTTGAGCGCCTCCCAGGCCATGCCGCCGGTGAGGGCGCCGTCGCCGATGACCGCGACGACGTGGCTGTCGTCCCGCTTCATCAGCTGGTTGGCCTTGGCGATGCCGTCGGCCCAGCCGAGCACCGTGGAGGCGTGGCTGTTCTCGATGACGTCGTGCTCGGACTCCGCCTGCGAGGGGTAGCCGGACAGGCCGCCCTTCATCTTCAGCTTGGAGAAGTCCTGCCGGCCGGTCAGCAGCTTGTGCACGTAGGACTGGTGGCCGGTGTCCCAGAGGACCTTGTCCTTCGGGGACTCGAAGACCCGGTGCAGGGCGATGGTGAGCTCCACCACACCGAGGTTGGGGCCGAGGTGGCCGCCGGTCTTGGAGACCGCGTCGACGAGGAAGGTCCGGATCTCCCCGGCCAGCTGGTCGAGCTCCTCGAGGGTGAGCCGGTCCAGATCGCGCGGTCCCCTGATGCGGGTCAGCAGCGGCACCCGTGCCTCCTTGCAGTAGAGCTGATCGAGCTGTTGCCGGGCGGGTCGAGTCTAATCTTCCGCTCAACCGATCGTTCCCGGGGCAGTGCGTCGTACATCACCCGTTCGCCCGGTACCCCCGTAAGACGCACCTGTGCCCGGCACCGAGAAGGCACCGGGCACAGGTCACCCCTGTGGGGCGCGGGGAACCGCGCGGACAGCCACAGCGCACCCGCAGACGGGCGGCTAGGCCCGCCCAGCCGTCTTCTGCGTCTTCCGGGTGACGGCGTCGATGACGACCGTCGCCAGCAGCACACCACCGGTGATCATGTACTGCACCGGAGAGGCGATACCCTCCAGCGCCAGACCGTACTGGATGGACACGATCACCATCACACCCAGCAGCGCGTCCCACGTACGCCCACGACCGCCGAACAGCGACGTACCACCGATCACCGCGGCCGCGATGACGTTCATCAGGAACTCACCGGTACCGGCGCCCTGGTTCGCGGAGGCGATCTTCGACGCGACGAACAGACCGCCCATCGCGGCGAACGTGCCGGCGATCGCGAAGACCGAGATCCGGATCAGCTCGACGTTGATGCCCGCGCGGCGGGACGCCTCGACGCTGCCGCCGAGCGCGAACACCTTGCGGCCGTAGGAGGTGCGGCGCAGCACGAAGTCCGTGAGGACCAGGAAGGCCAGGAAGATCACCACGGCCAGCGGCAGGCCCTTGTACTGGTTGAACACGATCGCGACGGCGAAGGCCAGGATCGCGAGCAGCGCCGTGCGGACGATGATCTCGTTCAGCGGGCGGGAGGGCACCCCGGCGGCCTCGCGGCGGCGGTTGTCGAAGAACGAGGCGAGGAAGTACGCCACGGTCGCGAACAGCGCCAGACCGTACGCGGCGGCCACGTCGCTGAAGTAGTAGCTGGTCAGCTTGACGACCAGGCCCTCGGAGTCCAGGTTGATGGTGCCGTTGTCACCGAGGATCTGGAGCATGAAGCCCTGCCAGAACAGCAGGCCGGCCAGGGTGACGGCGAAGGCGGGCACGCCGATCCGGGCGAAGATGAAGCCGTGGATCGCGCCGGCGACCGTGCCGGTGAGGATCGCCAGCACGAGGGCGAGTATCTCGTTCATGCCGTGCGTGATGTTCAGCACGGCGAACGTGGCGCCCGCGACACCGCTGACGGAGCCGACCGACAGGTCGATCTCGCCGAGCAGCAGGACGAAGACGATGCCGACGGCGATCATGCCGGTGCCGACCATGGCGACGGACATGTCGGAGAAGTTGCCGGCGGTGAGGAAGTTGCCGTTCAGGCTGGTGAAGATGGCCCAGATGACCAGGAGGCCGACCACCACGGGGATGGAGCCGAGGTCACCCGCCTTCATCTTCCGCTTGAACTCGTTCCAGTAGCCCAGCAGGCCCTGTTCGCGCACCAGCAGCCGGGGGTCGACCGCGGTGACCGCCTTGGCGGCCGCGTCGGGGTTCGCCACGGAGTGTTCCCCGGCGGTGGGGGTGGAGGTCTTCTCGGTGCTCACTTCTTGATCTCCCCATTGGTGCGCGCCGCACGACGGGTCACGGCGTTGTCCGTGGCGCCCGTGATGGCGGAGATGATTTCTTCCTGCGAGGTCGACTTGACCTCGAAGACGCCGTTGTTGCGCCCGAGGCGCAGGACGGCGACCTTGTCCGCCACGGCCTTCACGTCCGCCATGTTGTGGCTGATGAGGATGACCGCGTGGCCGCGCTCGCGCAGCCGCTCGACCAGGTCGAGGACCTGCGCGGTCTGCTCGACGCCGAGGGCCGCGGTGGGCTCGTCCAGGATGACCAGCTTGGGCTCGCCGAGCATGGACCGGGCGATGGCGACCACCTGGCGCTGACCACCGGACAGCGAGGCGATCGGGATGCGGACGCTGGGGATGCGGATCGACAGGGTGTCGAGGAGCTCGCGGGAGCGGCGCTCCATCTCCACCTCGTCCAGGACGCCGCGCCTGCGCAGCTCCCGGCCCAGGTAGAGGTTGCCGACGACGTCGATGTTGTCGCACAGCGCGAGGTCCTGGTACACCGTCGCGATGCCCAGGTTCTGGGCGTCGTGGGGCTTGTTGATCTGTACGGCCTTGCCGTCCCACTCGATGACGCCCTCATCGATGGGATGCACACCGGCGATCGTCTTGACCAGCGTGGACTTTCCGGCGCCGTTGTCGCCCACCAGGGCGACCACTTCACCGGCGTGGACCTCAAGCTCGACGTCGGTGAGCGCCTGGACGGCACCGAACCGCTTGGAGACCCCGCGCAACGCCAGCACGGGCGTAGCGGACACGTGAACCATCTCCTTCGCCGCCTGACCCGGCGGGAGGTTGTGCAAGGGATTGGGGGGTTGTTCCGTCCGGCGCCCCGCGTAGCTTGCGGGGCTGGTGTGTGCGGGGCGCCGGCGGAAGCGCTGGGCAGCCGTCCCGTCGGGGGAGTCCGGGTCTGCGGACTCCCCTCGGTCACGGGATGCGGGACTGCTTACTTGAGGCCGATCTTGTCGCAGGCGGCCTTGTACTTGCCCGTGCAGATCTCTTGGACGGTGTAGATGCCGTCCTTGATCACGGTGTCCTTGATGTTGTCCTTGGTCAGCGAGACGACCGGGACGATCACCGCCGGGATGCCCTTGTCGGTGGGGCTGTCGACCTTGTCCTTGGCGATGGAGTCCAGCGACTTGCCCTGGGCCAGCGCGACGGCCATCTCCGCGGCGACGTTCGCCTCCTGCGGGTACGGCTTGTAGACGGACATGTACTGCTCACCGGTCACGATGCGCTGCACGCCGGCGAGCTCGGCGTCCTGGCCGGTGACCGGGATGTTCTTCAGGCCGGCGGCCTTGAGGGCGGTGATGATGCCGCCCGCCATGCCGTCGTTGGCGGAGTAGACGCCGACGATCTTGTCCTTGCCGAGGGCGGAGATGGCGCCCTCCATGTTGGCGTTGGCGTTCTCGGGCTTCCACTCCTTGGTGTCGTACTCGCGCCCGATCTTGACCTTGCCGTCGAGGACGGAGTGCGCGCCCTCCTTGAACATGGCGGCGTTCGGGTCGGTGGAGGAGCCGTTCATCATGACGATCTGGCCGCTCTTGGCCTTGGCGCCCAGCGCCTGCAGCAGGGCCTCACCCTGCGTCTTGCCGACGGTCACGTTGTCGAACGACGTGTAGGCGTCGATCGGGCCCTCGGCGAGGCGGTCGTAGGCCACGACGGGGATGCCCGCGTCCTTGGCCTTCTTCACGGAGCCGGCGATGGCCTTGGAGTCCACCGCGTCCACGATGAGCACGTCGACCTTGTTGGTCACCATCGTGTCGACCTGCTGGTTCTGCAGGCTGGCGTCCTGCTTGGCGTTGGCGTAGACGACCTCGCCCTTGTTGTTCGTGAGCTCCTTGACCTTCTTCTCGATCAAGGGCTTGTCGAGCTTCTCGTACCGCGCGGTCTGGTTCTCCGGCAGGAGCAGACCGACCTTGATGTTGTCGCCCTTGGCGGCGGAGTCGCCCGAGTCGCTCTTGTCGCCGGACTCGGCGGCGCTGCCACAGGCGGCGAGCGAGACGGCCATCGCACCCGCGGCGATGGCGAAGGCGGCACGACGCATACGCGTGTTCACTTCTACAAACCTCCCTGACGAGGCCGCGTCGTTGCGGCCGAGGTGGCTGGAAGTCAACTCGGCCGCACGTGCGACGTCAAGAAGTAAATCCTTAACGAGATGGCAACGGTGCCATCCGTTCTCTAAGTGAAGGCATGGGTGGAGGCGGCGAGGGACCCCGTCGCCGTGCCGTCCAGAAGGGTCGAATCGCCCATCTCGCTCAGCGCGAGCGCGAGAGCGCCGAGCACCTCCGCGCGGCCCCCAAGTGCCCCTGGAAGCACGGACAGTTGGCGCGCGGCACTGGGGATGGCATAGCGTCCCACGGACTCTCTTATGGGGCCCAGGACCAGCTCCCCGGCCTCCGCGAGATCGCCGCCGAGGACGACCCGGCTCGGGTTCAGGAGGTTGCAGAGATTGGCTACACCGCTGCCGATGTGGCGGCCCACGTCGGCGACGACCCGGCGGCATCCCGGGTCGCCGTCCCTGGCCATCCGTACGACGCTCTCCATGGTCAAGTCCGTGCCGTGGCTGGGCTGGAGCAGCGGCAGCACGTAGCGGGCGGCCGTGAAGGTCTCCAGGCAGCCACGGTTGCCGCAGCGGCAGACCGGGCCGGACTCGTCGAGGGTGATGTGCCCGATCTCGCCCGCGGTGCCGCCCGGGCCGCGGTAGATCTTCCCGCTGATCACCAGGCCGGCGCCGACACCGCTGGCGACCTTGATGTACGCCAGGTCGCGCACGCCCCGGCCGCTCCCCCAGACCATCTCGCCGAGCGCGCCCAGGTTGGCGTCGTTGTCCACGTGCACCGGCACGCCGAGCCGCCCCCGCAGCTCCTCGGCGGGACGGGTGCCGGACCAGCCGGGCAGGATGGCGGTGGAGCCGAGGGTGCCGGACTCCACGTCGATGGGTCCGGGCACGCCGAGCCCGACGCCGGCGACCTTGGACCGGTCCACGCCGGTGGCCTCGATCAGCCGGTTGACCAGCTGTTCCGCCCGGTCGAAGCCCTGCGTCGAGGAGGCGTCCACGTCCAGCGGCTCGGACTCCTCCGCGAGCACCTGGTGGGCCAGGTTTCCCACCGCCACCCGCAGATGGGTGTGCCCGAAGTCGACCCCGATGACGATGCCGGCGTCCCCGCTCAGCGACACGCTGCGGGCCCGGCGGCCGCCCGAGGACGTGGGCGTGACCTCGACCGTCCCGCCTTCCTTCAGTTCCCGGACGATGTTGGAGACCGTGGCCGCGGACAGGCCGGTGGTCCTCGCGATCTCCGCCTGGGTCAAGGACCCCGCCAGACGCACTGCTCGGACGACCCGCTCCAGGTTGGCTCGGTGCAGCGACGACTGCGACCCCGGAGTCTCCATTGACTCTCACCCTCATCCCTGGCCCGCGCCACCCTGGGACGACGGGACCTTGTACAAGTTATGAACTCCAAGCTCCGCTGATTCGCCCAGTGCCGTCAAGACCTTGACAGAAATCGGTTCCTGCCCGTGTCCGGCCGACTACCGCTGGTGCGCCACAGGGGTCCGGCCCCGGAGAGCTGTCTCTCCGGGGCCGGACCCCTGTGTACGACGGGTGGAGCGGCGGGCGTCAGCGGAAGGTGCCCTGGGACACCGAGCCGGCGATCCGCCGCTGGAAGACGCAGTACACGATCAGTACGGGCACCACCGTGATCACGATCGCCGCGAACAGCGCGCCGTAGTCGATGTCGTAGACCTGCGAGGACGCGTAGGCGGCCATGCCCTGGGTGAGGACCCACATGTCCTGGTCGGTGTTGAGCGCCACCGGCAGCAGGAACTGGTTCCACAGGCCCAGGAAGTTGAAGATCGCCACCGCCGCCATGCCCGGACGGGCCATCGGCAGCATCACCTGGAAGAACGCCCGCCAGTCCCCGGCGCCGTCGATCAGCGCGGCCTCGTACACGTCGTGCGGCAGCGACCGGAAGAACGAATAGAGGAAGAACATCGTGAACGGCAGCGCGAACGCGACATAGGTGAGGATCAGCCCGGCACGGGTGTTCAGCAGCCCGAAGTTCTGCAGCTGGAAGAAGAGCGGAACGATCGCCAGGAACACCGGGAAAGTCAGGCCGGCGAGCATGACGTAGTAGATCAGCCGGCGGCCGGGGAATTCGAACCGGGCGAGAATGTAGGCGCACATCGCGCCGAGCAGCATCACCAGGATCAGTGCCGAGACCACGACGATCACGGAATTCAGGAAATACCTTCCGATGTTCGCGTCGGTCCACGCGTTCGCGTAGTTCTCGAACCGCCAGTGATCGGGCAGCGAGAACGGCGACGAAAGGATCTCGCCGGTCGATTTGAACGACGACATCAGCACCCACAGCATGGGCACGATCACGATCACGGACCACACGATCAGCAGGGCGTGCGAGACCGCCGCGAATCTGCGGTCGCTGCTCGCGGCGACGCGCGTCAGCTTCCGGTCCCTCGCCGGTTCACGTTCACCGGCTGTCTTCGGGTCGGCGGCGATGACGCTCACCCGGCACCTCCCTCGGCTGCGGCACGCCGAGCCTTGGACCCAGGTGCCTTCTTCTTGCCCTCGCCCTCGCCGCCGCCCGTGAGGCGGTTGACGAGGAACACCAGCGCCGCGAACACCAGGGTGACGACGGCGAGGACGACGCCCATCGCGGTGGCGTAGCCGAACTGCTGCTTGGCGAAAGCGACGTTGAACAGACGCTGGCTGATGGTCAGGGTCGAGTTGTCCGGGCCGCCGTTCGGCACCATCGCCTGGACGTAGACGAACGCGTCGAGGGCGGCGATGCCCAGGTAGATGTACGCCGTCTGCACGCTGTCCCGGATCGCCGGCAGGGTGATCGAGACGGTGGTGCGCAGCCGGCCGGCCCCGTCGATCCTCGCCGCCTCGTACAGTTCGGCGGGGACGCCCTTGATCGCGGCGATGAAGAGCACCGCGTAGAAGCCGACGAGCCCCCAGATGATCACGAACATCACGGACGGCATCGCCGTCGCCTTCTCGCCCAGCCACGCGAACGTGTCGAACCGGTCGAGGCCGAGGCCCGTGAGGACGCCGTTGAGCAGGCCGGCGTTCGGGTCGTACATCTGCGCCCAGATCAGACCGACGATGATCGCCGGCACGACGTAGGGGAAGAACGAGACGATCCGGTAGAACGACGCGCCCCGGATCCCCCGCACGGGGCCCTTGCCGGGCCCGCCCAGGGTGATGGCCACGGCGACCCCGAGGGCGAGCGTCAGGGTCACCAGCGGCACGAAGGCCGCGAGGAGCGCGACGTTGCGCAGCGCCTTCAGGAAGATGTCGTCCCGGAACATCTTCGTGAAGTTGTCGAAGCCGACGAAGTTGTAGTCCGGGCTGAAGCCACGCCAGTCGGTCATCCCCCAGAAGATCGCCTGGCAGAACGGGATCAGGACGAAGATCACGAAGATGGCCAGCGGGAGACCGAGGAACGCGAGGAAGAACGTCACCCGGTCGAACGTGAGCTTGCGGCGCCGTGGCCGCCCGCCGCGAGCGGCCGGCTCGGGCCGGCGGCTCGCGGTCTCGGCTTTGAGGATCGTGTCCTTCATCGGGTGCTAGCTGACCTTGACCTTGTCGACGGAGTCGTCCTCCCGGACCTTGTCGGAGATCCGCTGCAGGGCCGCGGTCAGCCCCTTGCCGTCGAGGTCGCCCGCGAGGAACGAGTTCCACGGCACCAGCTGGTCGGTGTTCATCCCGTAGGTCTCGACGAACATGTAGTTGAAGATGTTGGTGCCCGCGGCCTCCAGCATCTTCGTCTGCGAGACGAGGGCCGTCGATCCGTAACCGTCGGCGGGCACGGTGCCCTTGACGATCGTCGGGGCCAGCTTCGTCTTGGAGAAGTTGGAGGCCGCCTTCTCCGACAGCATCGCCCGCAGCACCTCCTTGGCGCCGGCCGGGTTCTTGCCCTGCCGGGGCACAATGAAGGGCTCGCCGGCGGCCGCGCGGAGCGACTCCCAGGGCAGCGCCGGCTTGTCGGTGAGCGTCATCGACGGGAAGCCGGTCATCTGGAAGTCGGCCTTCGTGGCCTTCTTCATCTCGTTCTCGATCCAGCCGCCGGACGGGTAGAGCAGCGCCTTCTGGTCGTTGCTCCAGATCGCCTGCGCCTTCTGGAACTGGGTGCCGGAGCCGCCGGGGACGAACATCTTCTGCTTGACCATGGTCTCCATGACCTTGATCACGCCCTGGACGGCCGGGTGCGACCAACAGCCCTTCTCCAGGTTCTCCAGGGCCAGCCGCACCTCGTCGCCGCCCTCCTTGATCGCCGAGTCGATCAGGAGCGTGCGGTAGTAGGTCGCCGCCTCCTTGCCGTGGACGAAGAGGTACTTGCCCTTCTTCTTCGCCTGCTGGCCGAGGTCGAGCGCCTCGTCCCAGGTCTTCGGCGGGGCCCAGCCGTTCGCCTCGAAGAGCGTCTTCGAGTACCAGACGCCGTACACGGTCATCACGTAGTTGAGCGCGACGAACTTGTCCTTGAACGTGCCGGGGGCCTTGACGCCGGGGTAGACGATGTCGGCGATCTTCTTGCCCTCGTAGGTGTTGGCCTCGAAGAGGTCGTCGAGCTCCTCCAGTTGGTCGAGGATGCCGAGGAAGCCGATCTGGTCCTCGCCGGAGTTGTCGATGAGGTCCGGCGGGTTGCCGCCGACGAAGCGGGGCTGGAGCTGGGGGGCGATGTCGACGACCGGGTCGACCTTGACCTTGAGGCCCTTGACCTGACCGGCGAGCACCTGGTTGGTGTAGTCGACGTAGTCGGTGCCGTAGCCGCCGTCGAAGATGGCCGCCTCGACCGTGGAGTTCTCGGCGACGCCGAACGGGTTCGTGGCGCTCTTCTCGCCCTTCGGGCCGCCGCCGCCTTCGCTGTCCTTGCTGGAGGGAGAGCTGCACGCGACCGCGAACGAGCCCACCGCCGCGGTGGCGATGGCCCCGCGCAGCAGCGTCCGCCTGTCAAGAGAGCCGGCACGAATGGTCATCTCTGCATCCTCACTGATCGGTTGGCTTTGTACGGGTGTGCTGCGTGGGCGCCCGCCGTGGCCGGACCGGTCCTGGACCGGCCGCACACAGGGGCGTTGTCGCCGTCGTCCCGGCGCCGCGGCGCGGCGCCGGTGATCAGCTGAGCGATGCCGGCACAACGGTCGCCGGGGCCGGAGCGGCGGTCGCAATCCGCCTGATCAGATCGCAATGGCCTACGCCGGAAGTGGATCCCATGCTCAAGTCCTCGCCTTCTCCAGGACTCAGGCGGTGAACCGGATCCTTCCCGGCACCGCGTTCGGGTCAAGCTGGGTCGTGCAGGAAGTGCGGCTGGTACGGGGCGGGTGCGGTGAAGATTGCCCCGGAGTGCCGACAGGTATAGTCCACTTCACGCCGACGGAGCAAGATCGAATGCAAGGTTCCCCATACGTCTTTTCCGAGTTGAGACCTCGCGGAAATAAGAGCCCTGGGCACCTTACGCAACGGAAAAGTCCCCGCCATTGCCTGCGAATGCCACAAGCAACCCCTTGACATCACAGGCCACTTGACCCACTACTGGTCCTTGCGCACTGCAATTGACAACGTTGTCCAGCGCAGGGAGGGTGCTCGCGCATGCAACAGAGGGTTCGGCACAGATGGGGAACGGCGGTCGTCGCGACGACCGCCTTCGCTTTGGCCGCGGGCTCGCAGGGCGTCGCCGTGGCGCTCCCCGAGGCGCCGCCGAGGACCGACCGGGAGTTCTCCTCGTCGTTCGAGTCCGGGGATCCCGCCCCGGACTGGCTGAACACCGTGGAGACCACGCGCGGCGGCAAGCGCGCCTCCGGCGTGAACGGCGGCTACAGCGCCGGAATCCCCGGCAACGTCACCGACCATGTGACGGAGGTCCGCGCGAGCGCGGAGAACACCGACGGCCGGGAGGTGAAGGAGCACCTCGTCGACAGCCTGTCCAGCACCAAGTGGCTGGCCTTCGAGCCCACCGCCTGGGTGGAGTTCGACTTCGACGCGCCGGTCGAGGTGCGGCGGTACGCGCTCACCTCCGCCAACGACCACGAGGAGCGCGATCCGCGGGACTGGGTGCTGAAGGGCTCCGCCGACGGCGAGGACTGGACGACCCTCGACACCCGCACGGGCGAGACGTTCCAGGAGCGCTTCCAGACCAAGACGTACGCGCTGGACGACTCCGTCATCGGCGAGTACCGGCATTTCCGGCTGGAGATCACCAAGAACGGCAGCGGCAACCTGGTGCAGCTCGCCGATGTGCAGTTCGCGTCCGGCGGCGAGGACCAGCCGGTGCCCGAGGACATGCTGTCGCTGGTGGACCGCGGCCCGACCGGCTCCCCGACCGCCAAGGCGCGGGCGGGCTTCACCGGTGTGCGGGCGCTGCGTTACGCGGGCCGGCATCTCGCCGACGGGCGGGCGTACTCGTACAACAAGGTCTTCGACGTCAACGTGAAGGTCGAGCGGGACACCCAGCTGTCCTACCGGGTCTTCCCGTCGATGGCGGACGGCGACCTCGACTACGACGCCACGAACGTCGCCGTCGACCTGGCCTTCACCGACGGCACCTATCTGAGCGACCTGCGCGCCACCGACCAGCACGGCTTCCCGCTCACCCCGCGCGGGCAGGGCGAGTCGAAGGTGCTGTACGTCAACCAGTGGAACAACGTGGTCTCCCGGATCGGCTCGGTGGCCCGCGGCAAGACCGTGGACCGGATCCTGGTGGCGTACGACTCCCCCAAGGGCCCGGCGAAGTTCCGCGGCTGGCTGGACGACGTGGCGCTGAAGCAGGTGCGGCCCGAGCCGCCGAAGACGCATCTGTCGGACTACGCGGTGACCACCCGCGGCACCAACTCCAGCGGCAGCTTCTCGCGTGGCAACACCTTCCCGGCGACGGCGGTGCCGCACGGGTTCAACTTCTGGACCCCGGTGACCAACGCCGGTTCCAAGAGCTGGCTGTACGAGTACGCGGCGGGCAACAACGACGACAACCTGCCGACGATCCAGGCGTTCAGCGCGAGCCACGAGCCGAGCCCGTGGATGGGCGACCGGCAGACCTTCCAGGTGATGCCGTCGGCCGCCGAGGGCACCCCGGAGACCGGCCGTGACGCGCGCGAGCTGGCCTTCCGGCACGAGAACGAGACCGCCCGGCCGTACTACTACGGGGTGCGGTTCGAGAACGGCGTGAAGGCCGAGATGGCGCCGACGGACCACGCGGCGATGATGCGCTTCACCTTCCCCGGTGACGACGCGAGCGTGATCTTCGACAACGTCACCGACGAGGCGGGACTGACGCTGAACAAGGAGGAGTCCTCCTTCACCGCCTACTCGGACGTCAAGTCCGGCCTGTCGACCGGCGCGACCCGCCTGTTCGTCTACGGCGAGTTCGACAGGAAGGTCACCGGCGGCGACTCCAAGGGCGAGCGCGGCCGTCTGAGCTTCGACGCGGGCGAGGACCGCACGGTCACCCTGCGCCTGGCCACCTCGCTGATCAGCGTGGACCAGGCGAAGGACAACCTGCGCCAGGAGATCGGCCGCAAGACCTCGTTCGACGACGTCAAGCGGGACGCGCGGAAGCAGTGGGACCGCATCCTCGGCAAGGTCGAGGTCGAGGGCGCCACGCCGGACCAGCTGACCACGCTGTACTCCAGCCTGTACCGGCTGTACCTGTATCCGAACTCGGGCTTCGAGAAGGTCGACGGAGAGTACAAGTACGCCTCGCCGTTCTCGCGGATGCCGGAGCCGGACACGCCGACCCACACGGGCGCGAAGATCGTGGACGGCAAGGTGTACGTCAACAACGGCTTCTGGGACACCTACCGGACGACCTGGCCGGCGTACTCCTTCCTCACGCCGACCAAGGCCGGTGAGCTGGTCGACGGGTTCGTGCAGCACTACAAGGACGGCGGCTGGACCTCCCGCTGGTCCTCCCCCGGCTACGCGGACCTGATGACCGGCACCTCCTCGGACGTCGCCTTCGCGGACGCCTACGTCAAGGGCGTCGACACCTTCGACGCGAAGGCCGCGTACGACGCGGCGCTGAAGAACGCCACCGTGGTGCCCCCGTCGTCCGGTGTGGGCCGCAAGGGCATGGCGACCTCGCCGTTCCTCGGCTACACCAGCACCGAGACCCACGAGGGCCTGTCCTGGGCCCTGGAGGGCTACCTCAACGACTACGGCATCGCCAAGATGGGCGAGGCGCTCTACAAGAAGACCGGCGACAGGCGCTACCAGGAGGAGTCGGCGTACTTCCTGAACCGGGCGCAGGACTACGTCAACCTGTTCGACCCCGAGGCCGGCTTCTTCCAGGGCCGTGACCTCAAGGGCGACTGGCGGGTGAAGTCCTCCGCGTACGACCCCCGGGTGTGGGGCTACGACTACACGGAGACCAACGGCTGGGGCTACGCGTTCACCGCCGCCCAGGACAGCCGGGGCCTCGCCAACCTGTACGGCGGGCGCAAGGGCCTCGCCGACAAGCTCGACGAGTACCTCTCCACTCCCGAGACGGCCTCCCCGGACCTCAAGGGCTCCTACGGCGGTGTCATCCACGAGATGATCGAGGCGCGCGACGTCCGCATGGGCATGTACGGCCACTCCAACCAGGTGGCCCACCACGCCCTGTACATGTACGACGCGGCCGGGCAGCCCTGGAAGACGCAGGCGAACGTACGCGAGGTGCTGTCCCGCCTCTACACCGGCAGCGAGATCGGGCAGGGCTACCACGGCGACGAGGACAACGGCGAGCAGTCCGCCTGGTACCTGTTCTCCTCGCTCGGCTTCTACCCGCTGGTGATGGGCAGCGGCGAGTACGCCATCGGCTCCCCGCTGTTCACCAAGGTCACCGTGCACCTGGAGAACGGCCGCGACCTGGTCGTCAAGGCGCCGAGGAACAGCGCGAAGAACGTGTACGTGCAGGGCCTGAAGGTCAACGGGAAGAAGTGGAACTCCACGGCGCTGCCGCACTCGGCGATCGCCAAGGGCGGCGTGCTCGAGTTCGACATGGGTCCGCGCCCGTCGGCGTGGGGCACCGGCAAGAACGCCGCGCCGGTGTCGATCACCCAGGACGACGAGGTGCCCGCCCCGCGCGAGGACGCGGTGAAGGGCGAGGGCCCGCTGTTCGACAACACCTCGGGGACCAGCGGTGCGGTGACCGAGGTCGAACTGCCCGTGGAGAAGGCCGCCACGGCGGTGCAGTACACGCTGACCTCCGCTCAGGCCGCCAAGGCCCCCACCGGCTGGGTGCTGCAGGGCTCCGCGGACGGGAAGACCTGGCAGAACCTGGACCGGCGGACGGACGAGTCCTTCCGCTGGGACAAGCAGACCCGCGTCTTCTCGGTGGCGAAGCCGCAGCCGTACGCGCACTACCGGCTGGTGCTGACCGGTGAGGCGACGCTGGCGGAGGTGGAGCTGCTGAGCTGACCGACGCTCATCTGGCGGGTCCGGACCTGTGTCCGGGCCCGCCTTTTCCTTGCCCGCGTCCTTTCCGCGCCTGCGGGGGCATTTCGCGATCACCACGGGTACCTTCGGAGCCCCCTGTGCACGAGAATGGAGCCATGACGGACTCGGGGGACTTCGACGCCGCCTGGCTGCCCGACGCCGCGTTCCGCGCGGTCGGCTCCCGCCGTTCTCTCGTCCGGGGCGGCCCGGATCCGCTGGCGGACACGGTGCGCGCCGAACTCGCCGGCGCCTGCGCCCGGTTCGGCGGCGAAGTGGTGCGGGACGGGGACGCGGCGGAGTTCGTCCTCCACCTGACCGGCGAGGCCCCGTCCGACGAGGGCTACACACTCCAGCGCCGTGACGGCGTCACCACGGTGACCGCGTCCGGCGGGCGCGGGCTGCTGTACGGGCTGTTCCATGTCGTGCGGCTCGGCGAGGACGCCTTCGCCGGGGACCTGGCGCCGCGCACGCACCGGCCCGCCCTCGCCACCCGGATGCTGGACCACTGGGACAACGTGGCCGTGCACCCGGTGACGGGCCAGGTGGAGCGCGGTTACGCGGGCGGCTCCCTGTTCTGGGCGGACGGCGAGGCCCGCGGCGACCTCGGCCGGGTGCGGGCGTACGGCAGGCTGCTGGCCGCGTGCGGGATCAACGCCGTCGCCGTCAACAACGTCAACGTGCACGCCACGGAGGCGCGGCTGCTGACCGACCGGATCGGCGACGTGGCCGCGATCGCCGACACCTTGCGGCCGTACGGCGTCCGCACGCACCTCTCCGTCAGCTTCGCCGCGCCGATCCTGCTGGGCGGGCTGCCCACCGCCGACCCGCTGGAACCGGCGGTGCGCGACTGGTGGGCGGCGGCGACCGCCCGCGTGTACGAGGCCATCCCCGACTTCGGCGGGTACGTCGTGAAGGCCGACTCCGAGGGTCAGCCGGGCCCCTTCGCCTACGGCCGCTCGCACGCCGACGGCGCGAACATGCTCGCGGCCGCGCTGGAGCCGCACGGCGGCACGGTGCACTGGCGGGCCTTCGTCTACGACCACCGCCAGGACTGGCGGGACCGCTCCACCGACCGGGCGCGGGCCGCGTACGACCACTTCACCCCGCTGGACGGGGAGTTCGCGGACAACGCGGTGCTCCAGGTGAAGCACGGCCCGATGGACTTCCAGGTGCGCGAGCCGGTCTCGCCGCTGATCGGCGCGATGCCGGACACCCGGGTGGCGGTGGAGCTCCAGGTCACGCAGGAGTACACCGGGCAGCAGAAGCACGTGTGCTGGCTGGGCCCGATGTGGAGCGAGGTGCTGCGGTTCCGCCCGGACGGCGAGGTGCCCGCGGGGCGGCTCGCGGACGGTCTGGTCGCGGTGTCCAACGCCGGCGACGACCGCTTCTGGACCGGGCACCCCCTCGCCCAGACCAACCTGTACACCTTCGGACGGCTGGCGTGGGACCCGGCGGCGGACCCGCGGTCCGTCCTCGACGAGTGGATCGCGCTGACGCACCCGGGCAGCCCCGACCGGCTGGCCGAAGGGCTGCACACCGTCCTGGACGGCTCCTGGGCGACGTACGAGAAGTACACGGCGCCGCTCGGCGTGGGCTTCATGGTGCAGCCGGGCCACCACTACGGGCCGAGCGTGGACGGCTACGAGTACAGCCCCTGGGGCACCTACCACTTCGCCGACCGGGACGGCATCGGCGTCGACCGCTCCGTGGCGACCGGCACCGGCTACGCGGGGCAGTACGCCGAGCCGTGGGCGAAACTCTACGAGTCCCCCGACACCTGCCCGGACGAGCTGCTGCTGTTCTTCCACCACGTCCCGTACGGCCATGTGCTGCACAGCGGCAGGACGGTGATCCAGCACATCTACGACACCCACTTCGAGGGCGTGGAGGAGGCCGAGGAGGCCCGCCGGGTGTGGGCGGGCCTCGCGGACCTGGTGGAGCCGGAGCGGCACGCGCGGGTGGCGGAGCGGTTCGAGGAGCAGCTGCGCAGCGCGCGGGAGTGGCGGGACCAGATCAACAGCTACTTCCTGCGCAAGTCCGGGGTGCCGGACGCGCACGGGCGCACGATCCACTGAGCGCCCGCGCGGCTCAGGCCGTGAAGTGGTCCCGGGTCTCCTCGATCACCGGGCGGCCGGCGTGCAGCAGCGACAGCAGCAGCGGTGCGGCGAGCAGGGCGGGCAGCGCCTCCGTGAGCAGCGCCGTGGCGGCGGCCGTGAGGATCAGCAGGGAGAGGGCGCCCAGGGTGGAGCGCGGCCGCCTCGCCAGGAAGTACGCGGCGAGGCGTGCGGTGTCGCGGGCGCGGAACGTGAACAGGGCGGTCAGCACCAGCGCGTGGGCGCCGCACAGCAGGCTGCCCACGCCGATCAGGGCGAGCAGGAACGCCCACCAGCCGGGCAGTCCGGTCGCCGGGAAGTGGGTGAGGGTGAACGCGATCACCGTGAGCCAGCCGAGCAGCGGCGCCCACAGCTTCAGCGCGGGCACGGCGTTCATCCGCCAGCCGCGCAGGAAGGCGCGGGACGGGCGGAGTTCGGTGAGGTCGCCGCTGCGGTGGTGCAGGGCGTAGAGGGCCGCGGCGGCGGACGGGCCGAGCGGCAGCAGGCAGAGCGCGGCGAGCGGCAGGTTGGCCGGGTCGGGGGCGAGCAGGAAGAGGCCGGCGAGGCCCGGCGCCGCGGTGAGCAGCAGCAGGGCCTCGACGGTGACGAGCGTGTGGATCAGGGCGGCGGCCCGGGACAGCGGGCCGGTGCCGAAGGCGTCGGCGCGTACGGTGCTCATGCCGTCCCCTCACCGAGCAGCCGCCGCTCGTCCCACCAGGGCGGGGTCTCGTCGTCCACGGGGGTCAGCTCGACGAGGGTGACCTCGTGACGGGCGAGGGTGAGGGTGAGATCCACTCGGCCGTCCTCGACGGGGAGCCGGGTGTGGCTGCGGGCGGGCTCGGAGGCCTCGTGCAGGATGTCGAGCTGGCCGGGGCGCGGGGAGCGGGGGGAGCCCATGTGCCGCCAGGCGGTGTAGGCGTTGCCGCGCTCCTCGTCGACCGAGGAGCGTCGCACGAACAGCTCGCCGCCCCGCGCGGGGAGGGACAGGCGCAGGGTGTGCCGGTCCGGGCCGGGTGTCTGCCCTGTGGGGTCGACGGGGGCCCAGGCGAGGACGGTGATCCGCCCGTCCGGGTGCCGGGTCACCAAGTGGCCGTCACCGCGCGCCAGTCGCTCCTGCCCCATCCGTGCCATGAACGCGTACAGGTGGTAGGTCGGCTTGCGGATCTGTCGGTGGGTGAGCAGGCCGAAGCCGCCGTGGAACAGGGCGGTGGGGATGCCGGTCTCCTCGAAGACGTCGCTGAACGTCCAGTAGGAGAAGGAGTCGGCGTGGTCGCCGCCCGCCGCCACCACGGGGGCCAGGTAGGCGGCGTGGAACGCGGTGTCGTGGATCAGGTTGTCCGGCCGGTAGGAGGAGTTGAACTCCGTGATGTGCACCGGGAGTCCGGCCAGACGGGTGCCCGCGAGGGCCTGGCGGGGCTGGGTGAACTGGTCGAGGAGGGTGCTCGCCGGGGCGAGGGTCTGGTGGGTGCCGAACGGGACGTTCTGCGCGGGCCCGGAGGCGTAGGCGTGCCGGGACACGAAGTCCACGGGCACGTCCCGGCGTTCGGCGAACTCGGCGAACCGCTCCAGCCAGCCGTCGGCGGCCGGGGACAGCGCGGGCCCGCCGACCGCCAGCTCCGCGTCCACCTCCTTCACGGTGTGCGCCGTCGCCTCGTACAGCCGGTGGTAGGCCGCCTCGTCGGCGTCCTTCCAGAACGGGGGCAGGTCCGGTTCGTTCCACACCTCGACGGGCCAGGTGCGCACCTCGTCGAGGCCGTAGCGGTCGATCAGGTGGGTGAGGACCGCGCGCACCAGGCGGGTCCACTCCTTCTCGTCGGCGGGCGGGGTGACGTTGCCCTCCCACCAGAACACCGTCTGCGTGCCCGACGCCATCTCCCGTGGCATGAAGCCGAGTTCGAGGAAGGGGCGGATGCCCGTGGCGAGGAGGGCGTCGAGCACCTGGTCCAGGTAGGTGAACGAGTGGTGGGTGCGGCGGGCGCCCTGCCACTCGTAGGGACGGTGGACGCCCATGCCGTCGCTGAGCAGGCCGTGGCCGCGCAGATGGCGGAAGCCGATGTCGCGCTGGAGGAGGGCGAGGGAGTCCTGGTAGTCGCGGCGCAGGGCGAGGTCGAGCCGGCCGGTGCCGACGCAGGCGCGCCAGGCGCCGGACAGCCGGCCGACGGGCTCCTCCGGTACGCGGATCACGCGTTCTCCTTCTTGAACCGCTCGTACGCCTGGTTGTGCAGCTCGATGTAGCGGTCCATGTTCTTCGCCTTGAGTTCCTTGACGTAGTCGTCCCACTCGGAGAGGGGGCGCTTGCCGAGGACGAACCGCAGGGCGTTCTGGGTGACGTGGTCCTTCAGCGGGGTGTCCCAGAGGGTGGCCTGCTCCTGCTCCTCGGCGCGCAGCGGGTGCGGCGGGTCGGTGGGCAGCTCCTTGCGGGCGGCCATGGCGTCGGTGAACTTCTTCTCGTCCGGGCTGAAGGACGAGGACACGAGGGCCCAGCTGCCGCCGTAGGTGAACACGCCGTTGAAGAAGCCGAAGTCCTTCTGCAGGTCCTTCGGGGCGTCCGGGTCGGAGCCCATGAGGGAGATGCCGGGCTTGAGCCGGTAGCCCGCGCCGGAGCGGGTGAACGTGATCTTCTCCACGCCCCACTTGCAGAACTCCTGGCCGGCGTCGGAGTACCAGAGCCAGTCCACGAACTGCATCAGGGCGACGAAGTCGTCCCGCTCCAGCGCCTTGCTGGAGATCATCATGCCGTTCTCCAGCCGTCCGCCGCCCATGACGACGGGGCCCGCCGGGCCGAGCGGCACCGGGATCATCTCGATGGTGGCGCCCTTGACCTGCCGCTGGAGGTTGTAGCGGTAGTTCTGCACCAGCTCCTGCGCGTTGGCGCTGATCGCGAAGGACTTCTCCCCCAGCAGCTTCTTCACCGCCTCCTCGTCGGTCTGGGTGAAGCTCTCCGGGTCCATCAGCTTCTCCGCGACCAGCTTGCGCAGGTACTCCACGACCTGGCGGAAGGCGTCGGTGGCGCCGGTGAAGACGAACTGCTCCGCCTGGGCGTCCCAGGTGGTGTTCAGGTACGACCAGCCGGCGCGGACGCCGTGCGCCTGCCCGAGGTACTGGAACAACGCGCCCGCCGGGAAGGGGGTGTTGGTGCTCCAGCGGTCGGTGAACGGGTAGCGGTCCGGGTACTCCTCACGGAGCGCCTTCAGGGTCGTGTAGACCTCGTCCCAGGTGGCGGGCAGGGCGAGACCGTGCTTGGTCAGGACGTCCGTGCGGAAGGACAGCGAGTACTGCTGGCGCACCTTCTCGTGGAGTCCGGGGAGCAGGTAGTAGCGGCCGTCGGACTGGCGCAGCGAGTCGACCTCCGGCTGGAGGTTCCATCTCTTCACCTTCTCCTGGAAGTTGGGCATCAGGTCGGTGTACTCGCTGACCGGCAGGATGGCGCCGGAGGAGACGAAGGCGGTCTCCGCGCCCGGGTAGGTCTTGGGGATGAGCAGAGGGGCGTCGCCCGCGCCGATGAGGAGGCTGCGCTTCTTCTCGTAGTCGCTCAGCGGGACCGGGGTGGCGTCGAGGGTGACGCCGGTGCGCCGGGTGAGCTCCTTCCAGAACAGCCAGCTCTTCTTCGACGGGTAGACCGGGTTGTCGTTGTGCAGGACGGTGAAGGTGAGCGGCTCGGTGGCCTTGAACTGCTGTCCGGCGCGGTAGTTCTTCATGGCGCCGTCGCGCTTCTTCGACAGGTCCTTGGTGTCCTCGCCGTCGCCGCCGCTGCCGCAGCCGGTGAGGGTGGCGAGGCCGATGAATCCGGCGGCGGCCAGTATCTGGCGCCGGGAGAGCTGTCCGTCGTTCTTCACGGGGACTCCTGTGACGTGGGGGTGGGCTGGAGGGGGTGGCTGGAGCGCCTGCGGCCGTCAGCCCTTGACCGCGCCGAGCATCACGCCGGAGACGAAGTAGCGCTGCACGAACGGGTACACGCAGAGGATCGGCAGCGAGGTGAGCACGATCGTCACCGCCTGGATGTTGGCGTTGACCTGGCTGAGGTTCTCGGTGCCCGCGCCGGCGGCGGTGCCTCCGGTGGCGCCCGCGAGGAGGTTGCGCAGATACACCGTGACCGGCATCAGCTCGGTGCGGTCCATGTAGAGGAACGCCGAGAACCAGGAGTTCCAGAAGGACACCGAGTAGAACAGCACCATGGTCGCCACGACCGCCTTGGACAGCGGCAGCACGATCCGCAGCAGGATGCCGTAGGTGCTCAGGCCGTCGATCTGCGCGGCCTCCTCCAGTTCCGACGGCAGGCTCTCGAAGAAGGCCTTCATCACCAGCAGGTTGAAGACGCTGATCGCGTTCGGCAGGGCGATGGCCCACACGCTGTTCTTCAGCCCGAGGCTGGTGATCAGGACGTAGTGGGGGATGAGGCCGCCGCTGAAGAACATGGTGAACACGGCGATCCCGACCAGCGCGCCGCGGCCCTTGAGGTGGTGCTTGGACAGGACGTAGGCGTAGCAGGTGGTCAGCACCATGGCGACGGCGGTGGCGACGACCGTGTAGAGGACGGTGTTGCCGTAGTTCCGCCAGAACATCGCGTCGGAGAAGACGATCTCGTAGGTGGTGAGGTTGAAGCCCTTGGGCCACAGCGTCACGTCACCGGCGCGGATCTCCTTCTCGCCGCTGAACGAGCGGGCGACGATGTTCACGAACGGGTACAGCGTGACCAGCACGACCAGGGTGAGGATCACGCCGTTGACGCCCTGGAAGACGCGGTGACCCCGGGAGGGGCGGATGGTGCTCACCACAGGCTCGTCCCCACCGTGCGGCGCGACAGCTGGTTGGCCGAGGTGATCAGCACCAGGCCGATGACCGCCTCGAACAGGCCGATGGCGGCGGCGTAGCTGAAGCTGTTGGACTCCACACCCGTGCGGTAGAGGTAGGTGGAGATCACGTCGGCGGTGGGATACGTGAGCGGGTTGTACAGCAACAGGACCTTCTCGAAACCGACGGCCAGGAACGTGCCGATGTTGAGGATCAGCAGGGTGATCATGGTGGGGCGGATGCCGGGCAGGGTGACGTGCCAGATCTGCCGCCAGCGGTTCGCGCCGTCGATCCGGGCGGCCTCGTACAGGTCCTCGTCGATGGTGGTGAGCGCGGCGAGGTAGAGGATCGTGCCCCAGCCGGCGGTCTGCCAGATCTCGGAGCCGACGTAGATGGTGCGGAACCAGTCGGGTTCCTGGATGAACCGGACCGGGTCGTGCCCGAACCAGCCGAGGACATGGTTGACGGGACCGTCCGTGGCGAGCATCTGCATCGTGATGCCGGCGACGATCACGATGGACAGGAAGTGCGGCAGGTACGACACCGACTGCACGAATCGTTTCAACGACCTGCGGCGGACCTCGTTCAGCAGCAGGGCGAGCACGATCGGGATCGGGAAGCAGAAGACGAGCGTCAGTCCGCCGATCCACAGGGTGTTGCGGAAGACCTGCCAGAACGTCGGGTCGGACAGGAACATCTCGACGTAGCGCAGGCCCACCCAGTACTCGCCGAAGACCGAACCGCCCGGCTCGAACCGGCGGAACGCGATCACGTTGCCGAGCATCGGCAGATAGCGGAACACCAGGAAGAACAGCAGCGGCAGCACCGCCAGCGAGTACAGCTGCCAGTCCTTGCGCAGCGCGCGCCGCCAGCCGGTGGGCGAGGGCGACCGGGTGCGCCGCCGTGGCGGGGGCGCCGACGGCGGCTCCTGAATGCCCGGAGGTGGAGCCGACGTGGTGGAGCTGCTCATTGCCCGGGCCTCCCGTGCCTGACACAGAACCGAAACTTTCGAGCCCTTCCCGGTAACTCCGCGGCAACTTATGAGCCGCGGTAAGCGCTGTCAATGGGTGGTGCGCAGGCGACTTTTGCTACGTCACGGCCGCACGGAAGTCCGGAACGGACCGGTGTGGAACCGGGCCGAGATCTGTTACCGTCCACCGAAATTTCCTGCGGCACGCCCGCAACGATCGGGGGTGCCGTCCGTCCGATCCTGCGAGGTGCCGCGTGCCCGCGTTCGACCTGCCCCCGGCCGACCTGGAGCGCTACCGCCCGGACGTCGCCGAACCGGCGGACTTCGACGGCTTCTGGAAGCGCACGCTGAGGGAGGCGGCGGACGCGGGCGACGCGCTGGTCTCCGCCCAGCCGGTGGACAACGGGCTGCGGCTGACGGAGACCTGGGACGTGACGTTCCGCGGTTTCGCGGGCGATCCGGTGCGGGGGTGGTTCAGCCGTCCGGCCGGGGCGGGCGAACCCCTTCCGGCGGTGGTGGAGTTCGCCGGGTACGGGCGCGGACGGGGTCTCCCCCACGAGCGGCTCACCTGGGTCAACGCCGGGTACGCGCATCTGCTGATGGACAACCGGGGCCAGGGCGACCAGTACGGGTGCGGCGGGGACACCCCCGACCCGCACGCCGGAGCGCCCGGCGGTCCCGGACCGGCCGCGCGGGGCCTGCTCGATCCGCACGACCACCACTACCGCCGGCTGATCACCGACGCGGTGCGCGCGGTGGAGGCGGTGCGCGCGCTCCCCGGCGTGGACGCCTCCCGGGTCGCGGCGGTGGGCAACAGCCAGGGCGGGGGCGTCGCGCTGGCGGTCGCGGGCCTGGTGCCGGACCTCGCGGCGGTCCTGGTCACGGCGCCCTTCCTGTGCGGGATCCGGCGCGGGCTGGACCTCACGGACGCCTCCCCGTACGGCGAGATCGGCGCGTACCTCGCCGTGCACCGGGGCGCGGAGGAGGCGGCCTACCGCACGCTGTCCTACGTGGAGGGCGTCTCCTTCGCCCGCCGCGCCCAGGCGCCCGCGCACTTCGGGGTGGGCCTGCGCGACACGGTGTGCCCGCCGAGCGGGGCGTACGCGGCGTACAACCGGTACGCGGAACTGGCGGGCGGCCAGGAGGAGAAGGTCCTGCACGCCTACCCGTTCAACGGGCATGAGGGCGGGGACGCGGTGCATGTGCGGCGGCAACTGGAGTGGCTGCGGCAGGTGTTGGGGGCGTGAGTGCACCGGGTCCGGTGAGGGGGACCGCGCGGCAGAGCAGCAGGCCGCGCAGTTCGGAGCGGGCCAGTGTGTCGGGGCGGGCGGGGGTGACGGCGCCCGCGGTCAGGGCGAGGCCGGCCGCCGGCAAGGCGGCAAGGACGCAGACGAGGACGACGAACAAGGCCCGGTCGCCCTTGCGCCGGGCCGTCCTCGCGCCGGCGCGGTCGCGCGGTGACGTGATCATGACACTCCCGTCCGCGACTGTGGGGGCGGACGAGGTGGCGGCGCCCCGGCGACGGGTTCCGGTCCGCCACGCTCATATATGGGAGCGCTCCCACCTCGTCCGTGGAAGGGACGGTAGCGCCGGGGAGCGGGGATGTAAACGGTTACCGCGCGTATCGGTCGCGGACACGGGCGCACACCGGGAACGCCCGAGGGCCGCATCCCGCGCGGGGATGCGGCCCTCGACCGATCTGCTGGGGTGCTTACTTGCGGATCAGGCTGCGCAGCACGTACTGCAGGATGCCGCCGTTGCGGTAGTAGTCGGCCTCACCGGGGGTGTCGATGCGGACGACCGCGTCGAACTCGACACCGGTGTCGGTGGTGACCTTCACCGTGCGGGGCGTGGTGCCGTCGTTCAGCTCGGTCACGCCGGTGACGGAGAAGGTCTCCTCGCCGGTCAGACCGAGGGACTCGGCGGTGTGGCCCTCGGGGAACTGCAGCGGCAGGACGCCCATGCCGATGAGGTTCGAGCGGTGGATGCGCTCGTACGACTCGGCGATGACGGCCTTGACGCCGAGGAGCGCGGTGCCCTTGGCCGCCCAGTCGCGGGACGAGCCGGAGCCGTACTCCTTGCCGGCCAGGACGACCAGCGGGATGCCGGCGGCCTGGTAGTTCTGCGAGGCGTCGTAGATGAAGGAGACCGGGCCGCCCTCCTGCGTGAAGTCACGCGTGTAGCCGCCCTCGGTGCCCGGCGCGATCTGGTTGCGCAGGCGGATGTTGGCGAACGTGCCGCGGATCATGACCTCGTGGTTGCCGCGGCGGGAGCCGTAGCTGTTGAAGTCGCGGCGCTCGATGCCGTGCTCCGTGAGGTACTTGCCGGCCGGGGTGTCGGCCTTGATGGCGCCGGCCGGGGAGATGTGGTCGGTGGTGACCGAGTCGCCCAGCTTGGCCAGCACGCGGGCGCCGGTGATGTCCTCGACCGGGGCCGGCTCCATCCGCATGCCCTCGAAGTACGGGGGCTTGCGGACGTAGGTGGACTCGGCGTCCCACTCGAAGGTGTCGCCGGTCGGGATGGGCAGCGCCTGCCACTGGGCGTCGCCGGCGAAGACGTCGGAGTAGGACTTGGAGAACATGTCCTCGCCGATGGCGTTCGCCACGACGTCGTTCACCTCGGCCTCGGAGGGCCAGATGTCCTTCAGGAAGACCGGGTTGTTGTCCTGGTCGTAGCCGAGGGCCTCACGGGTGATGTCCACCCTCATGGAACCGGCGAGCGCGTAGGCGACCACCAGCGGCGGGGACGCCAGGTAGTTCATCTTGACGTCGGGGTTGATCCGGCCCTCGAAGTTGCGGTTGCCGGACAGCACCGAGGTGACGGCCAGGTCGTGCTCGTTGACGGCCTTGGAGACCTCCTCCGGCAGCGGGCCGGAGTTGCCGATGCAGGTGGTGCAGCCGTAACCGACCAGGTTGAAGCCGACCTTGTCGAGGTACGGGGTCAGGCCCGCCTTCTCGAAGTAGTCGGTGACGACCTTGGAGCCCGGGGCGAGGGTGGTCTTGACCCACGGCTTGCGGGTCAGACCCTTCTCCACCGCCTTCTTGGCCACCAGCGCGGCGGCGACCATGACGTACGGGTTGGAGGTGTTGGTGCAGGAGGTGATGGCCGCGACCGTCACCGCGCCGTGGTCCAGGGTGTAGGTGGTGCCGTCGGGGGCGGTCACCTCGACCGGGTTGGACGGGACGCCGTTGGAGACGGCCGGGGCGTCGGAGGCCGGGAAGGACTCCTTGATCGCCTCGTCGACGTCGCCGCCGTCCTTGACGTAGGCGCGGACGTCCTGCTCGAACTGCGACTTGGCGTCGGCGAGGACGATGCGGTCCTGCGGGCGCTTCGGGCCGGCGATGGACGGGACGACCGTGGACAGGTCCAGCTCGAGCTTCTCGGAGAAGTCCGGCTCGGCCTTCGGGTCCAGCCAGAGGCCCTGCTCCTTGGCGTACGCCTCGACCAGCGCGACCTGCTGCTCGGAGCGGCCGGTCAGGCGCAGGTAGCTCAGCGTCTCGTCGTCGATCGGGAAGATCGCGGCGGTGGAGCCGAACTCCGGCGACATGTTGCCGATGGTGGCGCGGTTCGCCAGGGAGGTGGCGGCGACGCCCTCGCCGTAGAACTCGACGAACTTGCCGACGACGCCGTGCTTGCGCAGCATCTCGGTGATCGTGAGCACCAGGTCGGTGGCGGTGGTGCCGGGCTGCAGCTCACCGGTGAGCTTGAAGCCGACGACGCGCGGGATCAGCATGGAGACCGGCTGGCCGAGCATGGCGGCCTCGGCCTCGATGCCGCCGACGCCCCAGCCGAGGACGCCCAGGCCGTTGACCATCGTGGTGTGCGAGTCGGTGCCGACCAGGGTGTCGGGGTACGCCTTGCCGTCGCGGGTCATGACGACGCGGGCCAGGTGCTCGATGTTCACCTGGTGGACGATGCCGGTGCCGGGAGGGACGACCTTGAACTCGTCGAACGCGGTCTGGCCCCAGCGCAGGAACTGGTAGCGCTCGCGGTTGCGGCCGTACTCCAGCTCGACGTTCTGCTTGAAGGCGTCGTTCGTGCCGAACTTGTCGGCGATGACGGAGTGGTCGATGACCAGCTCGGCCGGGGCCAGCGGGTTGATCTTGGCCGGGTCGCCGCCGAGCTCCTTCACGGCCTCACGCATCGTGGCGAGGTCGACGACACAGGGCACGCCGGTGAAGTCCTGCATGATCACGCGGGCCGGCGTGAACTGGATCTCCTGCGACGGCTGCGCCTGGGAGTCCCAGCCGCCCAGGGCGCGGATGTGGTCGGCGGTGATGTTCGCGCCGTCCTCGGTGCGGAGGAGGTTCTCCAGCAGCACCTTCAGGCTGTAGGGAAGGCGCGCGGAGCCCTCGACCTTGTCCAGCCGGAAGATCTCGTACGACTCGTCGCCCACCTGCAGCGTGCTGCGGGCGTCGAAGCTGTTCGCCGACACGACAGTCTCCTTCATTGATGTGCGCGTACCACCGTCAATCGTGCCGCCACGCCGGCTTGGCCGTTCCGGTGAGGTCAGGCTAAGTTAGGTATGCCTAACTCGCGTGGCGACCGCGGTGCGCCTCGGCAGATATCTCGATGTCGAGATAACTCTAGTACACGGGGGCGGAATGGTCATGCCCGGGTTCCGGTGTGGCCCCTGGGCGCGCCTTCACTCTTCCCTCCTTTGCTTCCCCCACCCTCCCGCCGGGGGCGGCTCGGCGCCACGGCTGGCGCGGCCGGAGGGCGCCGCACCCGGAAGGCGCCACGTCCCGACGGCGCCCGCCCAGACGGTGCCGCCGCGCCCGGCGGCTGTCACGGGTTGTCATGGCTGCGGCGGACCGGGGTAACCGACTGAGGCACAGTCAGTCATCCAGTCATCGACAAGCCCCAGCGGCCCGACCAGGGAGACGAGGATGCCCCTCACGTTCCGTAAGAGTTTCCGGATCCTTCCGGGGGTACGGCTGAACATCAACAAGAAGTCGTGGTCCATCACCACCGGAGGCGGGAAGAACGGCCCCCGGTACACACGGAGCAGCACGGGACGACGTACGACATCGATGGATTTGCCCGGACCTTTCGGGTGGAGGCGCACCAGCCGCAGCCGCCGGACCAGCTGATGGTCGGGGGACATTGACGTCACATCATCCGACTGTCACCCGAATGGACCCCCCGAAGAGGTGCCATCTCATATCTGAGATAGCCTCAACCCCATGGCAGACGACTACCTCGTACGCATCGGTAAGCTCATCCGTGACGCAAGGCAGCACCGCGGCTGGACACAGACCCAGCTCGCGGAGGCTCTGGGCACCAGCCAGAGCGCGGTCAACCGGATCGAGCGCGGCAACCAGAACATCAGCCTTGAGATGATCGCCCGCATCGGCGAGGCGCTGGACAGTGAGATCGTCTCCCTCGGCTACGCCGGTCCGATGCATCTGCGTGTGGTGGGCGGCCGCCGACTCTCCGGCGCCATCGACGTGAAGACGAGCAAGAACGCGTGCGTGGCACTGCTGTGCGCCTCACTGCTCAACAGCGGGCGCACGGTGCTGCGCCGCGTCGCTCGCATCGAGGAGGTGTACCGCCTCCTGGAGGTACTGAACTCCATCGGCGTGCGCACCCGCTGGATCAACGACGGCGTCGACCTGGAGATCGTGCCGCCGGCCGAGCTGGACCTCGCGGCGATCGACGCGGAGGCGGCCCGCCGTACCCGCTCCATCATCATGTTCCTCGGCCCGCTGCTGCACCGCATGGACCGCTTCATGCTGCCGTACGCCGGCGGCTGCGACCTCGGCACCCGCACGGTGGAGCCGCACATGATCGCGCTGCGCCGCTTCGGCCTGGACATCGCCGCGACGGAGGGGCAGTACCACGCGGTGGTCGACCGCGCCGTCGCCCCGGACCGCCCGATCGTGCTGACCGAGCGCGGGGACACGGTCACCGAGAACGCGCTGCTGGCCGCCGCGCGGCACGACGGCACGACCGTCATCCGCAACGCGTCCTCCAACTACATGGTCCAGGACCTGTGCTTCTTCCTGGAGGCGCTGGGCGTCAAGGTCGACGGCATCGGCACGACGACGCTGACCGTGCACGGCGTGCCGAAGATCGACGTGGACGTCGACTACTCCCCCTCCGAGGACCCGGTCGAGGCGATGAGCCTCGTCGCGGCCGCGGTGGTGACGGAGTCGGAGCTGACGGTCCGCCGGGTGCCGATCGAGTTCCTGGAGATCGAGCTGGCGGTCCTGGAGGAGATGGGCCTCGACCACGACCGCACGCCGGAGTACTTCGCGGACAACGGCCGTACCCGGCTGGTGGACCTCACCGTCCGGCCCTCCAAGCTGGAGGCGCCGATCGACAAGATCCACCCGATGCCGTTCCCGGGCCTGAACATCGACAACGTGCCGTTCTTCGCGGCGATCGCGGCGGTGGCGCAGGGCCAGACCCTCATCCACGACTGGGTCTACGACAACCGCGCCATCTACCTGACCGACCTCAACCGCCTCGGCGGACGCCTGCAGTTGCTGGACCCGCACCGCGTCCTGGTCGAGGGCCCGACCCGCTGGCGCGCGGCGGAGATGATGTGCCCGCCGGCCCTGCGCCCGGCCGTCGTCGTCCTCCTCGCCATGATGGCGGCGGAGGGGACGTCGGTGCTGCGGAACGTGTACGTCATCAACCGGGGGTACGAGGACCTGGCGGAGCGGCTGAACTCGATCGGGGCGCAGATCGAGATCTTCCGGGACATCTGAGAGGCGTAGGACGCGAGGGTGCGGACCTCCTTCCGGCTGCCGTGCTGGCGTGAGCCGGGAGGGGGTCCCGCTGGTGTCGGCCGCCGTGGCCGACGGCCCCCAGTGACGTTCTTGCCGCCTCGTGCGCAGGGAGGATCATGAACTTCCGCCCCTCCCCGCGCTCCTGGCTGGTCCTCGCGCTGCCCGTCGTGGGTGTGCTGGTACTGACGTACTCCGCCACGACACCCGAGCCGCGCGCGGCCGTGGACCGGCAGGCCGCCGCCGAGCCGTTGCGGGACGGTCCGCTCCCGTCCGGCGGCACGGCCCAGTTGTCGAAATGCGGGGTGAACGAATGGCCGCGCCCGGAACCCCGGGGCAAGGCCGAGCGCAGCAAGCACCCCCAACTGACGCTCAGAAGCTGGGGGTACTACGACCCAGGGCCGAAGATGCCGGGTGACCCCCGCTTCACCGTCCGAGCCTCCATCCGCACGGGCGACCGCCCGCTGGTGCTCGAGGCCCCGGTGGCCGCGGGCCGGGTCACCGTCGACTTCTACGGCCCCCACGGCGAGGGCGTCCGCGCCTCCGCCCGCGGTCTCACCGCGACCGTCGTGGACGGCGGTTACCTGGGCAAGCCGCTGGACGTCCCGGCGTCCGGCCGTTTCCGCGTCGATCCCGGCGAGGAGCTGCTCCTGGAGGTGGAGTTGCCTTCCGGAGCCGTGTGTCCCGGACACAGCCTGCGCGACGTCAGCGCCTGCTCCCCCGAGGGCACCAACGACGCCGCGGACTGCCCGATGGTGACACTCACCCTCAGCGACCCCGCGATCCGCGCGTACCGGGCGGGGACGGCGGGCGGTGGTGCGGCGGGGGCCTTCAGCGACCGGCTCGTCGCGGTGTTCCTCGAGCCGGATGTCTCGCGGGTGTGAGCGGGGCTCGCCCGGTGCCGGCTGGGTCAGCCGTCGGACAGGCTTCGCACGACGAACGTCATGTGCTGGAGATTCCCAGCTCGTAGCCAGTCCCTCGGGCCACCCGTACCTGTGCTGGTGGTAGGAGCCGACGAGCATCGTCCCCGTTCCCTTCCTGGTGTACAAGGAAGGCGCGTACCTGCGCGGGACGAAGGCGGATCTCTCTCCCGGGGATCTGCTCGTCCCCGGGCACGCGAGCAACTGGGAGAACGGGCGCGTGTCCCGTCACGTCCATCTCTCCGAGACCCTCGACGCCGCCGTCCGGGAGGCCTGGCTCGCCGTCGGGACGGCCCCGGGCGTGTCTACGTCGTCGAGCCGACCTGGGCGCTCGAGGACGATCCCAACGTCACCGACAAGAAGCTGCCCGGCAACCGACCCGGTCGTACCGCACCGGCGAACCCGTGCGTGTCGTGGTGGCGTTGAAGGTTGGGTCGGGGTCGGGCACTCCCCCGAGCAGATCCAGGCCGGTGCGGGACGGGCTCGCCGAGCTTCGGCGGCGGTGGGACGCCACGATTCTGGACTGAACCCGGGGCGGTGGAGTGCTTCGGCACCGTCCCCCGCTCCTCTCGTTGGGCGCGGGAACAATCTCCCGCCTGCGCCCCCTCCGTCCCTGGTTGACTCCACGACCTCCCGTATCGGCGTGATCGGCGTAACCGACGTATGTGAGCGGAGTTGTCGTGGAGTTCTACGAGGCGGAGCGTGTGCGGCTGGGGGTGGGGCTGCGGGTCGGTGTGCGGATCGCCGGCGTGTGGCTGGTGTACGTGGCGGGGGCCGCGCTCGTGCCCGGGGTGTACGGCGTCGGCATTCTCGCGGGCCTGAGTGTTGGGGCGTTGGCCGCCCTAGTGCCGCTGGCCGTCGGGCTGCACGGCGTGGTCGTGTACGGGCGGCGGGTCGACGCCGTCGGGGCCGCCGAGGCCGACGACCGGAGGTGGGCGGCGTGACCGCGTTGCTCGACCCCTCCTCCCGGTCCCTCGTGTTCGCCGTGTTCTCCGTGTTCGTCGTCATCTGCCTGATGCTGTGCGTCATCACCGGCGCCGACGAGGACGACCGCGCGCTCGTGCGGTCGGACAGCCGGCGGCTGCGGTCCTGGCAGCAGGGCATCGCGATGGGCGGCGACACGACCACCGTCGCGACCGTCACCGTGCTGGTGGGCATGGTCGCCACGACGGGGTTCGACGGGCTCAGCGTCATGCTGGGCAGCATCGTCGGGGTGCTCCTCTTCCTCGTGCTCGTCGTCGAGCCGCTGCGGGCGCACGCCTCGCTGACCGCGCCGGACCTGCTGGACGCCCGTGGGAGCGGCGGATCCGGTGTGCGGGTGGCGTGGGGTGTGGTGACGTTGCTGGTCTGTTTCCCTTTGCTGGTCGTGCAGTTGGTGGTCGTCGGGAATGTGGCCGCTGCCGTGCTCGGGCAGCCCGGCGCGCGGACCGGGTGCATCGTCGTCATCGGGTGTGTGATGACGGCGCTGGCCGTCAGCGGCGGGATCCGGGGCACGGGGGTGGTGATGATCGTCAAGTCGGCGATCGCGCTGCCCGTGCTGATCGTCGCCGCCTTCCTGGTCCTGCACCGCTTCGGCGGGGACCTCGGGCGGCTGCTCGACGCGGCCGCCACCGGGTCGGGGGCGGGAGAGGCGTTTCTGCGGCCGGGCGGCTACACCGGTGACGGATGGGTCGGGGCGGTGAACCGGGTCGGGCAGATCTTCGGCATGACCATGGCCACGCTCGCCATGCCCGCCGTACTGATGCGGGCCATCGCGACGAAGAGCCCGCGCGGGGCGCGGACCGTCGGCCGGTGGATGCTCGGTGAGCTGGTCCTGCTGTACGGGGCTCTCGCCGTCGTCGGTGTGGGCGCGGCGGCGCTGGTCGGCGGGGTGCTGCGGGAGGCCGGGCCGTCGGCGCAGGTGTTCACGCCGCTGCTGCTGGGGCGGGCGCTGGACGACGGCGGCCTCCTGGTCGCGGCCCTCGCCTGCGTGCTGTTCCTCACCGCGCTGGCCGCCGTCGTGGACGTCACCCTGGCCGCCGGGATCACCCTCGGCCGGGACGTACTGGCCGCCGCCTCCGGTGACCGGCCGGCCGGGCGCCTCGACGGCACCGCGTCACGCTGGTCGGCCGCGCTGACCGGGCTGGCCGCCGCGGCCGTGGCCGTCGTGTGCGCCGACTGGAACCTGGTCGTCGTCTCCACGCTCTGGCTCGCCCTCTGCGGGGCCGCCCTCGCGCCGGTCCTGCTGTACGCCCTGTACTGGCCCGGCTTCACCGCGCGCGGCGCGCTGTGGTGCCTGTGGGGAGCGACGGCGGTGTGCGTGGTCGCGCTCGCGGTGTCGCCGTACGCGTCCGGCACGCCGACGTCGATCTGGCCGGGGCACGACTTCCGGCTGTGGGACGTGACGATTCCGGGGGTGGTGACGGTGCCGACCGGATTCCTCCTGGGGTGGCTGGGCAGCGTCACGGACCGCCGGCGCCGGGCGGGCGGGGCGGGACGGCCGTCCGGAGTCACTTATTCGCGTGCCGTCGGGCGATGAGTTCCGGGGGCTGCCACGGTCGTAACCAGTGCACGGACCGACAGCACAGGAGGACCCCATGTCCCGCAAGATCGTGGCCAGCGTGTTCATCTCGCTCGACGGCGTCGTCGAGGCGCCCGACCAGTGGCACTTCCCCTACTTCAACGACGAGATGGGCGCGGCCGTGGGCGCGGGTCTGAGCAACGCCGACACCATGCTCTTCGGCCGCGTGACGTACGACAGCTTCGCCGGCGCCTGGCCGGAACGCGAGACCGCAGGCGGGGAGGACGCGGGCTTCGCCAAGCAGCTCGGCGACATGCGGAAGATCGTGTTCTCCCGCAGCCCCCTCGACTTCCAGTGGCGCAACTCGGAGCAGGCGCAGGGCGACGTCGCCGAGGTGGCGGCCGCGCTGAAGCGGGAGCCGGGCGGTGACATCGGGCTGAGCGGCTCCATCTCGATCATCCGGCAGCTGCTCGCGGCCGGGCTGCTGGACGAGTTGCAGCTGCTGGTGCACCCGATCGCGGTGCGGAAGGGGATGCGGCTGTTCGACGAGGGGGAGTCGTCGATCCCGCTGAAGCTGCTGAAGTCGGAGACGTTCAGCACGGGGGTGCTGAACTTGGTGTACGGGCCGGACACGGCTCCACCGACGGGGGGTTACGAGGAGGCGGTGGCTTCGCTCGGGGAGTAAGGCGCCCTCGCAGCCAACCCTCCGCCCCGAACGCGCTGATGGTGTGCCGTCCGCCACTCCAGCGGACGGCACGCCTTCAAGTCGCTCATCGCTCCGACGCGAACCGTACGAACTGCCCCCAGCCTTCGCGACCGACGGCGAAGGCCGGGCGGGTCACGTCCTTGGAGTCCCGTACGTGGACGGCCTGTTCGGCGATTGCGACCTCCACGCAGCTGTCGCCCTGGGTGCCGCTGTAGCTGGACTTGAACCAGGCGAGTTCCGACATAATGCTGCTCATAGCTCTCCTCGCAGTCGCTCCAGCAGGTCCCGGGATTCCTGTGGGTTGAGGGCCTGCGAGCGCAGTGTGTCATAGCGTCGGCAGAGCAAGCTCACCTCTTTCGCGTCGGAGATCAATCGCCCGTTCTGCTGCCCCTCGGAGTATCCGAGCCGCCGCCCCTCCGAGGTCTCCACCAACTGGACGGGCCCGTCCAGGCACCCGTGGAACTCCAACTTCAACGTCACCACTTGAAGCGTCACGTTGCGCGGCGCAGTCAGCTCAAGTACATGGTCAAGCATGTTCGCCTGCACCTGCGCGCCGCCCAACCCGCGCCGGAACACCGACTCCTCCACGATGAAGCCGAACGGCACGGTCGGCCGCTCCCGCATCATGGCCTGCCGTTCCATTCGGGCCGTGACCTGCGCCTCCGTCTGCTCGTCGGTCAGCAGCGGGATGCTGTTGTCGAACACCGCCCGCGCATACGCCTCCGACTGCAACAACCCCGGCACCAACCGGCACTCATACGTACACAGACTCACCGCCTCCCGCTCCAGCCTCGCCCACCGCCGGAACCACGCCGCCAGCCCCGCCTCCCCCCGCGCCAGGTGCCGCGCGGCCTTCCGCAGCGCACCCGTGTTACCGAGCGCCTCCTCCGCCCGCTCCACGAATGCCTCGTCCGGCATCCGGCGCCCCAACTCCACCGACTCGACCGTGTGTTTCGAGTACTGGACCCTCGCACCGAGGTCCGCCCGACTCAGCCCCGCGTGCTCGCGCAGCGCCTGCACGACCGCCCCGAACGTCCGCAGGCTGTCCGACGGTTGCGGCTCCCGCTCCCACTCCCCCACCGGCCCCGCCGGAACCGCCCGCACACCGCCGGCGCTCCCGGTCGCCTCCCCCTCGACCCCGACCACGTCCATCCGCCGCCCCTTTCCTCGCCTCCGCGCCGCACCACGCCGACGTCTCTCACACCGCTCGGCTCCACCCCAAGCCTGACGGATCATCAGACGTACCGTCCACTCTTCGTGTCCGTACGCTGACTCAGCGTACGGGGTGCCACACTCGTCCCCGCCCCCGTCCGACCGCCACTCTGAGGTCACGGAGATCCGGGACGAGCCGTCCGTGTCCACCGCTCACCTGCGGAAACACCAGGCGGCACGCTCCCTCCGTGCACTCCCGCCCCTCACGGGCGGCGGCGGCCGGACCCGGCCGCGTCAGACGAGCTGGAAGGTGCAGTCATGCAGAACGGAACCAACCTCTACGCCCTCGACATCAGCGCGGCCTCGTTCGCGAAGGCGTGCGGCGGCCCCTGCACCGAGGGGTGCGTGACCCTCGCCCGGATCGGTGAGGACGCCTGGGCGCTGGGCGACAGCAAGCGGCCGGACGTAACGCCCCTGCGGTTCACCACGGAGGAACTGGACGCCGCCGGTATCGACCCGGCCCGCTTCGGCCTGGGCGCCTGACACCTCCCTCCCCTTCCCCCGCCCGCCGGCCGGACCGCGTTCCTCCCGCGCGTCCGGCCGGTACTCCTCGTCACGGAAACGGGAACAGCACGTGCACCACCACGCCTACCTCTGGACCGGCCCGAAGGCCCGCTTCGACGACGAGGCCCTGCGGCGGCTCCCGCACCCCGAACCGCCCCCGGCCGGCAGCAGGCCGGAACTGATCGAGCGCTACCGCCTGATCGCCGCGGAGTTCCGCACGGCGGACCTCCCGCCGCTGGAGACGGCGTACTGGCTCGTCAAGCCCCCCTCGCTGGTGCGGGGAACCTGGGAGGAGGCGAAGGAGGCGGCGGCCTGGCTGGGCGAGCGCCTGGCCGAGTACGCCCCGCGGTTCGCCGCGGAGCACGACCGGGACACGGCGCGCCTGGCCCGGCTGGTGGACGCCGCCGCCGAACGGCTGCACGCGGGCGGCGACGTGTCGTACGGCCACTACCTCGAACGCCCCGCCTACCTCGCCCTCGCCGTGGTCACCTGCTCCCCGAACCGCGCGGCCCCCGACTTGCCTTGCCCGTGCGCATAGACCGCTTTCACTGGATCAAGTCGGTGTGCGGGTGCTCGGGGGACTCCGGGCAGACGTAGAGCTGCATGTTGTCGGTGCTGCCCACTTCCACCCGCGTCGGCTGTGCGGGGTTCAGGCCGGCGAGGTGGCCGCGGGCGTAGGCGGCGTCCCGCTCCTCCTGCGGCGCCCAACCGTACGTTTCGCCGTCCCATTCGAAAGAGGCGATGGTCAGCAGCGGGACCATCCGGGCCTCGCAGACGGCGCAGTACCGGGGGATCGGGTCGGTACGGCCCCACGGCGGCCAGCCGCCGGCCTTCCAGCCGGGAGTGTCGGCCAGGTGGGCGTCGTAGTACTCCGCCGGGTACTCCTCGTACGATCCGTCCACCACCGCACGTGCCGCCTGCCATCGGCTCCAGTCCCCCACCACCTGCCTCAACTCCGGGCTCAGATCGAGGCTGCAGGGGTACTCGGTGATCGCTTCCGGGGCCAGCAGACACGGCTCCGGCACATAGCCGTCGTAGTTGGCCTCGTACGGTTCCGGTGGCGTGGCGAGGACGTCGGTGACCGAGGCGGCTGAGCGCCAGAACACCCTGGTCGCGGGCTTCCAGTCCGGCTTGTGGTCGTATGGGCACCACAGGATCTGGAGCAGATCGGCCTCTACGGGCGGACGCAGCAGGGGCACGTCGCGCAGATACAGCTGGGCCACGGGCAGCAGCGGGACCGGGCACTCCTCGGGCAACGGAGGGCCCGCGTCGAGCCGCTCCGCGAGCCTCGCGGCCTTCTGCTCCAGGGCCGCCACCTCCTCGGGCGTGAACAAGGGGCCGTAGGAGTCGTCATGCTGCTGAGCCCGCCGGTATCTGCCGAGCCGTAT
Organism: Streptomyces sp. P9-2; assembly: GCF_051903975.1. NCBI lineage: Bacteria > Bacillati > Actinomycetota > Actinomycetes > Kitasatosporales > Streptomycetaceae > Streptomyces > Streptomyces sp. P9-2. The sequence goes on along the minus strand of NZ_CP192633.1, from coordinate 5,261,957 downwards.
CGCTGCGGGTGACTCACGGAAGCCGCTGTCACCGTGCAGGTGCGCGTCCTCGCAGTGCGGCCAGGGTTCGTCGGCCGGCCACAGCAACGGTCCCCCGACGGAACTGTCCTTGACCGACGGCGATCCCGGGCGGGGGTGCAGCCGGACCGCGGGACGCGCCAGCGGGGCCAGTTCGGGAAACAGCTCGGTCACCTCGACCGGCCGCGGTGGAGTGGTACGTACGAGAACCATGCCGGTGATCCTGTCACCCGCCACCGACAGTCCCCCGCCTGCGCGGAGGCTCCGGGACATCGGGAACTCCGTTCCGGCTTCCCGCCTTCCTCATGGCCCGGCCGCCGGGCGCCTCCGGGTCCGAGTCCAGCCGGGAGCTGCAAGTGCCGGCGAGGCCGGGTCCGGTCGTCGCGGTCGGCGTCAGCCTTCGAGCAGGTGCGCGCTCGCGGGCCGGTCCGCCTTCCGCCATGTCTCCAGTGCCGCCCGGGCCGCGTAGTACCCGCACATTCCGTGCACCGAGGGACCCGGCGGGGTCGCCGAGGAGCACAGCCAGGTGCCGGGCAGGGGCGTCCGGTAGGGGTTCCAGCGCGGGACGGGGCGGGCCAGCGTCTGCCACAGGGTCATCGCGCCGGAGGCGATGTCGCCGCCGACGTAGTTGGGGTTGTACGCGCCCAACTCCGCCGCCGACACGACGCGTTCGGCGATCACCGTGTCGGTGAAGCCCGGCGCGTGGCGTTCGAGGGCCTCGCGGATCATCGGCAAGGGATCGCGGGGATCGCCGTGGGGCACGTGGGCGTAGGCCCAGACCGGTCGTCTGCCCCGGACGGCCCGTGCCGGGTCCGCGGCGGCCGGGTCGACCACGATGATGTACGGGTGCCGGGCCTCCAGGCCCCGGGCCGTCGCCGTCTCGGCTCGGGCCAGTTCCGGTGCCTTGCCGCGGGCTCCGCCCAGGTGGATCGTGGCAGCCTGGGACAGGCGGGGGTCGGCCCAGGGGATCGCGCCGTCGACGAGGAAGTCGGCCTTGGCCGCGCCCGGTCCGTACCGGTAGCGGGACAGCGCGCGGAGGTACCCCTGGGGCAGCGGGGCGATCCGGGCCAGTTCGCGGGGCGAGACGTCCAGGAGGGTGAGCCCGCGGGTGGGCAGGTCCCGCAGATCGTCCACCCGGACACCGGTGTGGATCCGGCCGCCGAGCCGTTCGATCTGTCGGGCCATGACGGCGGCGACGGCCTGGGAGCCGCCCTGGGGGACGGGCCAGCCGGTGGTGTGGGCGAGGTGCCCGAGCAGCAGGGCGACAGCGGCGGACGCCGGTGAGGGCAGTCGGCCGATGCCGTGGGCGGCCACACCGGTGAGGAGCGCCCGGGCCGCCTCCGTGCGCAGGCCTCCGCCGACGCGCAGGGCCTGGGCCGGCAGGCGGGTGGCCAGCAGGGCCAGGGCCTTCGGGTTCGGCGGCGTGCGTTGTGTGGAGAGCATCAGGTCCACCACGTCCGCGGAACGCTCCATCAACGGGAGCATCGGCCGCCGCCATCGCTGCCCGTCACGGCCGAGTCCGGCGCAGGTGGCGTCGAGGTCACGCCATGCCAGTGCGGCCGGTCGGCCCTGGAGGGGGTGCCCGCAGGCGGCGGGAGAGTGCAGCAGGGGGACGCCGTGCGCCTCCAGGTCGAGTGACCGCATGAACGGGGACGCCGGCGCCATGGGGTGGACGGCCGCGCAGATGTCGTGGAGGATTTCGGAGTCGAACAGCGCTTCCGTGCGCAGCCCTCCGCCGATGCGCTGGTGTGCCTCGAACACCTCGACCCGGAGCCCGGCACGGGCGAGGGTGAGCGCGGCGGCGAGACCGTTCGGTCCGGAACCGAACGACGACGGCGTCCGTCATGAGGGTCCTCTCAGTGGAAGGCCAGCCAGCCGATGCCCAGGGCGCACGTGACGCCGGCGGCGGCCATGGCGGCGGGCCGGTTGCGGTGCAGCGCGAACCAGAACAGCGCGGCGGTCACCAGCACGGCGCCCGTCCCTGTCGAGGCGCGCAACGGCCCGTCGCTGTAGCCGTATTCGTCGGCGTGCTGTGCCAGCCAGGCGAACCAGGTGATTCTCAAGACGCTTCCCGTGGACCTTTCGTGGTGGTGGTGTTGTTGTTCAGGTCCGGCCGTGCGGCGCGGTAGCCGCGAGGAGGGTTTCTCTGGCGAGACGGTCGGTGCGGTCCGCGGCGCCCAGGCGGTGCAGGACGATCCAGCGGCCGTCGTCGTGCGCGGCGGCCACGACGGACGCGCCGCGCGTGGCGCCGTTGTGCCACGTGATCGACGCACTCCGCTGCCAGCTGGGGGCGGGCGGGCCCAGTCGGCGTTCGACGAGCAGTCCGGTCACGACCTGGGACAGGGTCCGGCAGGTGGACCACAGGCCGCCGGCCGGCAGGATCGGCCCGGTCAGCGTCCACCGGGGACGGGGCCGCCCGAACAGGCCCCGTGGCACGAGACACCGGTCCCGCGGCGGCAGCGCGGTCACCGCACCCGCGTCCAGGCCCAGCGGCAACAGAACGTGCCGCTGGCCGTATGGGGCATGGCCGTATGGGGCAATGCCTCTTGCGGCAATGCCTCTTGCGGCAATGCCGTAGGGGGCAATGCCTCAGGAGGCGGTTGTCTCCTCGGAGAGGGCCTCGTAATGATGGAACGCCACCAGACTGGCCTCGAATCTGGATCCCACGTCCAGCTTGCGCACGACGCTCGTGACGTGCGCCCGGACGGTTCTTTCCGCGATTCCCAGCCGCCGGGCGAGCAGGCGGTTCGTCTCGCCTCTCGCCAGGCAGCGCAGAACTTCACGCTCCCGGGACGGGGGGGCGTGCCAGCGTCTCCCCGTCAACGGAAACGTCGAACGGCCGGGTCTCTACGACCGTGGTCAAGTGAAATCTCCCCCTGCGTACGTACCCCCGCTGAGCCGAATGCGGCGCAGCAGGGCAAAGCGGGCACGCCGGCAGCGGTGGTCAATCGCTGCACCGAGGCGTCGCCCGCATCATTTCCTTACTGGTCAGTTTAGTGTCGCGCGGTGGTTGGAAAGCCCTTCCGGTGACTTGAATCACAGTCAACTTCGTTAGGGCAACCACTCTTTGACACCTGTCGGAGTTCCTCACACAGCGCCGCGCGACTCCGGCGTACCGCGCACTCTCCCCCTTCGTACGCCTGCTCCGCGTACGGGGCGCGGCACTCGCGCCCGCCGGCACCGAGCCGCCAGTCTGACGCCATGAACCACGCAACACCTCGCATCGCAAGCCCCCTTCGCGCCTTCACGCAGTTGCTGTCGTCCACACGGCGCGGCGCCCGTCTGGCGCGGCTGCTCGCGGTGGCCGAACTGCGTTCCTGGGGCGTCTCGCGGGACCTCGTGGAGCGCGCCGAGCTGGTCGTCGCGGAGCTGGCCGCCAACGCCGTGCTGCACGGCCGCGTGCCGGGGCGCTGCTTCCGGCTCACGCTCGCCCTCGACCCTGCGGCCGGCCGCCTCCGAGTCGAGGTCAGCGACGCCCGCGGAGACCTCCGCCCCACGGACACCACGCCTGACCCCCTGTCCACCGGCGGACGCGGCCTGACCCTCGTCGCGGCCCTCGCCGACCACTGGGACTGCGTCCCTTATCCGCCCACCGGCAAGACGGTCCGGGCGGATCTGGTCGACGCGGTTGCTTGACCACCTCGACGGTCGGCCCTCAGCCGACCATCCCTCTGGGTCAGTACAGGTAGTCGACGTCGCCGGCCGGTGCCTTGGGGCTGCTCAGCTCGGTCCACCCAAGCGTCCACCAGAACAAGGGCCAGGTGAGAAACGCGGCCGGCGTCGAAGGGGAGGCGCCCGGACGCCGCGAAGGCCAGCACGGCGCCGAGGGAGAAGATGTCACTGGCCGGGGTGAGCCGCTCGCCGAGAATCTGCTCGGGAGCCATGAATCCGGGTGAGCCGATCACCACCCCGGTGGATGTCGGACCGCTGGTGGTCGAACCGTCCAGTGCCCGGACGATGCCGAAGTCGATCACCTTGGGTCCGTCGATGGTGACCATCACGTTCGACGGCTTCAGATCACGGTGTACGAGCCCGGCTCCATGGATGTCGCCCAGAGCCCGGCACAGACCGGAGGCCAGGCCGCGCACGGGGCGAGCCGTCCCGGGGGCAGCCGCCGAGGACCGGGCGGCCGGACAGGACGTAGTGCGAGTTGGCCAGCGCGATGAACAGGAGCATGAGCCCTCGGGCCAGGTCGGGGGCGAGGGCGCGAGCGGTGACGGCGGTCGGCTCTGTCGTTCGGGTCGGCATGGGTTCACTTCAGCGGCGCCCCCCGGGTGCGGGATCCGGCGGAAGTCGACGGCCGTGCGACTTCGTCCACATCCCGGCCGGCGGGACAGGACCAAGGAGGCAGCGTTGTCAGTGGGGGCTGCCACCATCTACGCATGGACGACAACGGGTTCGACTGGGGGACGTTCCTGCGCCGTTGGCAGGACGAGTGGGTGCCGAGCGAGGACGAGGCCATGGAGCTGGAGGAGGGGGAGATGTCCCTCTCCGATCTGGCGGCGCTCGGTGCTCCGCCGGCATCCGAGGCCGAGGTGGCCGACGCCGAGCGGCGCCTGGGGACCCGGCTGCCGCCGTCGTACCGGGGGTTCCTTCTGGCGAGCAACGGCTGGCGTCTACGCGACGATTCGATCTACCAGCTCGGGGCCGCGCACGAGATCGGCTGGTTCGGTGATCCGTTCGGCATGACGCCGATGTACCGGGAGAGCCTGGACGAGCGGTCGACCGAGCGGAAGGTGCTGCTCGCCGGGATGTGGGAGCGCGCGCTTCAGCTGGAGACCGACTCCGACATGTCCTACGCCCTGCTCGACCCGGGCGACACCGACGAGCACGGCGAGTGGGCGCTGTACGTGTACAAGGGGTGGAGCGGGGAGTACCCGGCCCGGTATCCGTCGTTCCGTGCCTACATGCAGCGCCGGTACGAGTCCTTCCACGCCGAACGGGCGCGGCTTCCGGAGTTCGTCAACGACACCTCCCGCGCCCGGGACGCCGACGTCGCCCGGGCGCGGGAGGAGGCCCTGAGCGGGAGGTGGGAGGCGGCACGGGAACTGCTCGAGGTCGCGTGGCGATACGGACGGCCGGGGGCCTGGGGCATGCTGCGGCAGCTCGACGTGCTGTCGCAGGGCATCAGCGGCGGGGGCGCTTTCTTCGGTGACCTCGTCGCCGATCCTCGCTGTGCGGACGAGTTGGTGCCCGTGATGGCCCTGGCCCGGGTGCGGGACAGCCGCCCCCACCTCGGTGGCCTCCAGTTCCCGCTGGGCGCCGAGACCGACGATGCCGTCCGAGCGGCCGCCGACGCGATACTCGACCGGGTGCGCGACGGCTCCTACCGTTACGCACCCGACGGTGACTTCGGGCAGGCCGTCGCCAAGGCGCGGGAAGCGGCGCGGTGGGGTGACACCGACGGTGCGTGGCGAGTCGTCCGGGCCGCGTTGCCCTCCTGGTCGCCGCCCGCACCCGGCTTGCTGGGGCCGCTCGGGCTGCTGGCCGATCCGGTGCTGGGGCCGGTGGTCACGCGGGAGCGGGGGCGGGAGCTGCTGGCGACGCCTCGGGGCGGACGGGCGGGCGTAGTGCCCGAGCCGGTGCCCGACCTGGATCCGCGGGGGCTGTCCTGGCTGGCGGAGGCCCCGCGGTGGAACTCCGCCCTGTACGGCTCCTACCGGTGTCTGTGGGTGGAGGGCGTGGAGCCGGAGGCGCTGCCCGGTCTGGTCGGGCAGGACGCGGGGGCCGGCCTGACCGCCCCGCCCGTCCGTCCCGCCGGGTGGTTCCCCCACGATGTCAGACGGCAGCGGGACGACTCCGCACCGTGGGAGGACCGGGCCGTGGTGGAGGTGGGGCGGACGGGCTCCGGGTGGGCGTTCGGGTTCGACCCGGCCGCAGGGGTTCGGGGACCTGGGCGCCTCTTCGTCTCCCCAGCCGCCGAGGCCTCCCGCGGCGGCGGTCGCGCCGTGGTGCTGTGGATACGCCGCGGTCGCGACGACCTCCCTGCGCTGTTCCACCTCTCCGTCGCCGAGCGGGGTGAGGAGCTGTACGCGTACACGCTGCGCGGCACGGACGTCGAATGTTCGGGGGCTGTGCCCGAGGCCCTCGGCCCGGCGCGGGTGCTCAGCGGTGCCGACGACACCGACCGCGAGCGGCGCCTGCTGGCGGCTCTGGAAGAGGAGTTCGGCCTCGCCCTCCCCCGGCACGCCCTGGCCGAGGGCATCCTGCCGGAGCTGACCACCCGGTCCTGGAACCGTGCGCCCCGGAAGGGCGAGGGCTTCTCCTACGCCACGATCAGCGTCGGGAGGCCGCGGCCGTGACCCCGGGCACCCGCCCGAGGCCGCGCACCGCCCTCATGCCGCCTCGTGGATCACCAGCTTGAACTCCGCCAGCACGATCTTGCGGGCCACGCTGTCGTCGTGGGTGGCCCGCACCGCGAGGGGGACCGACGGGTCGACGAAGATGCCCCAGCTCTTGGTCCAGCACTGCATGCCGGGGCTCGGCGGGCGGTGTTCCGTGGCCGTGGTGTCGTTGGGGTTGGGGGTGAGCCCGAGGGGGTCGCGGACGAACTGGTCGCGGAGTTCTCCGTAGTTGCCGGCCTCCCACTGGATCATCGCGTAGAGGGTGCCCCAGCCTGCCGCGCTCGGCCATATCAGGCCGGAGCGGGGATCGGTGTCCCAGTTGGTGATCACGTAGCCGTCGGGCTGGTTGACCTGGTGCATGGCGAAGTGGTCGCTGGACTCGGCGGATCCGAAGGGGAACCGGACGACCGTGTAGGGGCTGTTCGCCGGGACGGTCTGCGGGGTGTCCCGTTTGAGGGAGCAGACCTGGACTCCAGCGGGGGCCGTGGTGTGAGTGGACATGGTCCGGTTCTTCCCCGCGTGCCGGTCGGTGAGTCGGGCGCGGGCCGCTTCCGTGCGTGTTTCCTCCGGTGAACTTGCTTTTGCCATACAACCGTTCGACTTGGTCGGCTGTCTGATGTGACGACCGGACCGGTCGCTTGACAAGGAGATCGTCATTTTTGCGCTGCGCAAGACCCTGACCACCACCGCCGTCGCCGGCATGGTTCTCGCCGGCACCGCCGCCTGCGGCACCGTGGAGAACCTGTCCGCCGGGCAGAAGCTGGACAACGCCTTCGACAAGCTCGGTGAGGAGCGTTCCATCGCCTTCGAGCTGGACCTCGACACCGACGCCGCCTCGCTGAAGGCGCTGGACGCCGAGCAGTCGGAGCCCGGCGAGGAGATGCCCGACGAGGTCGCCGAGCTGGTCAGCGAGGCGACGATCAGCGTCTCCATGCACTCCAGGAAGCCGATCGAGAAGTCCGAGGAGAAGGACTTCACGGCCATGGCGGTGAAGGTCAGCGGCCCCGACGGAGCCCTCCTCGAGTACCGGCTGGTCGACGACTGGTTCTACGCCCGCCTCGACGCCGCGGCGCTCGGGAAGATGTCGGGCACTCCGATGCCTCCGGCCGAGGAATTGCCGGACGAGGCGGGCGCGTTCAAGAAGCTCCTCGAGGGCGGGTGGATCAAGCTCTCCAAGAAGGAGATGGAGGAGACCGGCAAGGGCATGACCGGGGCGCAGGGCCTCGGCGGCGAGGAGCCCTCCGCCGAGCCCAGCCTCGACGCCAAGACGCAGAAGAAGCTGACGGACGCGCTGAAGAAGGCCGTCGCCGAGAACGTCGACTTCACCACCTCCGGCGGTTCGGACGGCACCGAGCACATCAAGGCGACCGCGCCGTTCCGCACGCTGCTGACCGAGCTGTTCGGTGCGCTGAAGCCGCTCCAGCAGGAACTGCCGATCGGGGACGAGCTGCCCACCGCGAAGGACTTCGCGGACGCTCCGAACAAGAAGGTCGGCGCCGACTTCACGCTGAAGAACGGCGAGCTGACCGAGGTGTCCGTCGACCTCGCCGAGCTGGCGGAGTCGGCGAAGGTCAAGAAGTTCGCGCTGGTCCTGCGCGTGAGCGAGGGTGAGAAGCCCGAGGCGCCCGCCGGGGCGACCGAGGTGAACCTCGAGGAGCTGATGGGCGAGTTCTTCACCGGCGTCCTCGGCGCGGGAGCCGGGGAAGAGGGGTTCGGGGACGTCCCGTTCGAGGAGGGCGACCTCTAGAGCGACGTCTCGCCGTCGGTGAACCGGTCCTGGAGGGACGGCGGGGGCCGGGGCGTGGCGGGCGCGCGTGGCCGGGGGCCTCAGCCCGCGGCCACCGCCTCCCAGGGGACCGTACGGTCGCACCAGCGGGTCAGCAGGGTGCGGTCGTGGCCGACCGACAGCAGGCCCGCGCCCGTCGACGCGCGGTAGTCCTCCACGACCCGCACCAGAGCGGCCGTGGTCGACGCGTCGAGCATCGCCGTCATCTCGTCGCACACCAGCCACCGGGGTTTCAACGCCAAGGCCCGGGCCAGGCACGCTCGTTGCAACTGGCCGTCGCTCACCTCGTGCGGGCGGCGGCCGAGCAGGTCCGGGGTGAGGCCCACGGTGTCGGCCAGTTCGGCCACGCGGTCGGCGGCCGAGGCGCGCCGGCCCGTCGCCCGCAGGGGTTCCGCGATCAGGTCAGTGAGGCGCAGCCGGGGGTCGGCTGCCAGGCGCGGCTGCTGGAACACCACGCCGATGGTGGTCCGCTGCTCGCGGGGCGCCCGGTGGCGGAAGCCGCGGACGGGCATGCCGTCGAGGACGACCTCGCCTGCGTCCGGGCGGTGCAGCAGCGCGGCGACCCGGGCGAGGGTCGACTTTCCGCAGCCGCTCGGGCCGAGCAGGCCCACCGCCTCGCCCGGGGCGACGGTGAGGTGCGCGTCGCGGAACACGGGGGCGCGGCGGTCGTAGCCGGCGGTGACGGCGCGCAGCTCAAGCACGGGTGTCCTCCGGGGTACGGATCGCGTGGGAGGTGTCGGCCGGCACCGGGTGGTGGCAGGCGACGGTGTTCTCGAACGGCGGGAGGGCCGCGCACGCGTCCGTCGCCCGGTCGCAGCGAGGGGCGAACGCGCAGCCCGCGGGGAGGTTCCCCAGTTCCGGGGGCAGGCCCGGGACCGGTGTGAAGGACCGCTCGGGGAGCGCCTCCAGCAGGCCGCGGCTGTAGGGGTGGCGGGGGCCCGGGGAGCCGAAGAAGGCGTCTGCGTCGGCCAGTTCGACGATCCGGCCCGCGTACATGACCGCCACCCGGTCGGCGATGCGCTCGGCCGCCGCCAGGTCGTGGGTGATCATCAGCAGGGCGTGGCCGGCGTCCACGTGGCGGCGCAGTTCGTCGACCGTGCGGTCCACCAGGTCGCGGTCCAGGCCGGTCGTCGGCTCGTCCGCGAGCAGCAGCGGGGCGTCGCCGACCAGCGCGAGGGCGGTCGCGGCGCGCTGGGCCAGCCCGCCGGACAGTTCGTGCGGGTGCCGGTCGAGGTGGCCCAGGGGGAACTCGGCGCGCAGCGAGGCCTGTTCGGCGGCTTTCCGGCGGGCGGCACGGCCGCGGACGCCGGTGAGGCGGGCGACCGTCTCCTCGATGTGCGAGCGGATCGTCCGCACCGGGGTGAGGTGGGCCGCCGGGGACTGCGGGACCAGGCCGATACGGCGTCCGCGCACGGTGCGGGCGAGGGTGCGTTCGTCCGCCGTGAGCAGGTCGAGGTCGCCCAGGCGGGCGTGGCCGGCGGTGCGGGCGTTGGCCGGGAGCAGGCCGAGCAGGGCGGACGCCAGCACGGACTTGCCGCATCCGCTCTCCCCGATCAGCGCGAGACACTCCCCCGACGCCACGTCGAACGACGCGTCCGACACGGCGTCGACGCGGCGCCCTCCGGGGAGCAGGAAGCGGACGGACAGGTCGCGTACCGAGAGAAGCGGCACGAGGGTCACAGCATCAGCTCCGATCGGCGTCGCGGATTGATCCGTTCCCGCCACGCGCCCGCCAGGCCGGCGATCGCGAGGGTGGGGAGGATCAGGAACAGGCCCGGGAAGAGGGTGGGCCACCACTGGCCCGCGAGGAGGGAGCCTCGGGCGCCCTGGATGAGCGTGCCGAGGCTCGCGGTGTGGGTGGGCAGGCCCAGGCCCAGGAAGGACAGGGCCGACTCGTGCCACATGGCGTGGGGGACCATCAGCACGGCGGCGAGGCCCGCCTGCGGCAGCACGCCCGGGAGCAGGTGCCGTACGGTCACCCGCCACCGGCTCGCCCCGCCGGACACGGCCGCGTCCACGAACGGGCGGGACCGCAGGGACAGCACCTCCGCGCGGACGATGCGCGCCGTGGACAGCCAGTGGGTGAGGGCGACGGAGATCACCACCGGCCAGACGCCCGGACGGAACATGGCGACGATGAAGATGCCGAGCAGCAGGTGCGGCACGGACGACAGGGTGTCGACCAGGCGCATGACCAGACGGTCGGCCCGGCCGCCGAGGGCGCCCGCGGCGGCCCCCACCGCCGTGCCGATCACCGTGGCGGTCAGCGCGGCGACCACGCCCACCAGCAGCGACACCCGCAGCCCGTAGACGCACCGCAGCAGCAGATCGCGGCCCACGTCGTCGGTGCCGAACGGGTGCGCCCAGCCAGGTGGCTGGAGCTTGGCGGCCAGGTCGACGGCCTGCTGGTCGAGCTGGACCAACGGCGGGACGAGAAGCACGGCCAGGACGGTCACGGCGACCAGGGCGCACGAGACGCTCAGCCGCAGGACGTGTGTGGAGCGGCGGGCGGTGCCGTGCGCGCGCCAGACCGGCTTCGCGTCCGCCGTGTCGACGTCGGTCGTCACATCTCCTCCAGCTTCACCCTCGGGTCGATCAGCCCGTAGAGCAGGTCGGCGAGCAGGTTGCCGGCGAGGACGGCGGCGGTGGCGAGCGTGGTGAGCGCGGCGAGCAGCGGGAAGTCGACCGCCGTGGCCGCCTCCACCGTGGCGGACGCGATGCCGGGCCAGCTGAAGACGGTCTCCACCAGCAGCGCCCCGGTGATGAGCTCCGGCACCCGGGAGCCGATCAGCGTGAGCACCGGCAGCAGTCCGGAGCGCAGGGCGTGGCCGAGCAGTACGGTGCGTTCGCTCAGGCCGCGCGCCCTCGCCCCGCGTACGGGGTCCTCCGCGAGCGCGTCGCCGACGCCCTGACGGACGTAGAGCGTGAACCAGGGCAGTTGGGAGACGGCGAGGACGCCGGCCGGGAGGACCAGGTGCTCGACCAGGCCGCCGAAGGTGACCCGGTCGCTGCCGGTGTCGGTGAGTCCGCCCGCCGGGAGGACGTCCAGCTGGAGGGCGAACAGCCACACCGCGAGCAGCGCGATCCAGAAGACCGGGGCGGCCTCCAGGACGTACGCGGCGGAGGTGACGGCGCGGTCGACGAGGGAGCCGGGGCGGCGGGCGGCGAGCACGCCGAGGACCGTGCCGAGCAGCACGGCCGCGGCGAACGCGACGGCGCACAACAGCGTGGACCACAGCAGGCGTTCGCCGATGACCTCGGCCACCGGCTGGCGCATCACCGCCGACCGGCCGAGGTCGCCGCCGAGGGCGGAGGTAAGCCAGTCCCACCATCGGGCGGTGAACGGCCGGTCCACGCCGAGGTTCTCCCGCAGCCGGTCCAGGGTCTCCTGGTCGGCGCCCAGCGCGGCCGTGCCCGCGTACGCCCTCACCGGGTCGAACGGGGACGCGGCGGCGACGGCGAACACGCCGAACGTGACGACGAGGAGCACCGGCACGGCGTACAGCGCGCGGCGCGCCACGAGCCGGGTCACCGCCGGCCAGAGGGCGTGACTCATGCCGCGGGCTGCCAGTCCTCGACGTTCCACCAGGGTCCGGCGGCGAAGCCGTGCTCGTGGGGTTCGGTCTGGGTGGTGAGGCCCTTCCAGCGGTCGGCGAGCACGTACAGGTGGTCGATGTGGGTGAGGAAGGTGTAGCCGGGGTCCTTCACGAGGGCACGCTGGAGGGCGTCGTAGGCGGCCTTGCGGGTCGCGGGGTCCTGGCTGCGGCGGCCGGTCTCCAGGGCGCGGTCGACGGCCGGGTTGTCGTAGTGCGCCATGTTGTTGAAGCCGTCGCCGGCGAGGGAGGAGTGCAGCATGGTGTAGAGCCCGAAGTCGGGGTCGCCGGTGCTGCCGAAGCCGGCGAGGACGGCGTCCCGGTGCATGCGCGGCTCGATGACCTCCCAGGTGGCGCTCTCCACGCGGACGTCGATACCGGCCTTCTTGGCGTCGGAGGCGTAGGCGAGGGCGTGGTCCTGGCGGACCTTGTCGCCGGAGGGGTAGTAGAGCGTGAAGCGGGCCGGGCGGCCGTCCTTGACACGGATGCCGTCGTCGCCCTTCGTCCAGCCGGCGGCGTCGAGGATGTGGCCGGCCTCGGCGAGGTCGCGCGAGCGCTCGGTCTCCTTGGCGAACCACGGGTCGTCCACAGGCAGTGGCCCGTAGGCGGGGCGGCCCGCGCCGTCGAGGATCTTGTCGACCATGGCCTGCCGGTCGACGGCGAGGTCGAGGGCGCGGCGGATCGCGGTGTCGCCGGTGACGGGGTTGCCGCTGGGGAGGGTGACGACGCGGACGTCGTAGGAGGTGGCCCGGTACGTCTTCCTGTCGTCGTCACCCTTGAAGGTGGCGGCGAGGTTGGGCGGGAGGACCGCTCCGTCGAGGTCGCCGGAGCGGAGCCGGGTGGCGCGGACGTCGTCGTCGGCGACGATCGCCATGGTGAGTTTCTTCACCTTCGGGGTGCCGCCCCAGTAGTGAGGATTGGCCTTGAAGGTGAGCTTCTCGCCCTTGCGCCAGTCGACGAGGACGTACGGTCCGGTGCCGACCGGCTTGGTGTTGAAGGGGCCGGTGTTGGGGTCCTGCTTCCCGACGACGTGCTCGGGGACGATCGGCAGGACCGTGCGGGCGGCGAACGGCGCGTAGGGGTGGCGGAGGGTGAAGACGACCGTGTGGTCGCCCACCGCCCGGACGCTTTCGACGGCCGCGAGTTCGCTCTTGGCGGTGTTGTTGGTGTCGTCGTCGAGGACCGTGCGGTACGTGAAGACGACGTCCCGCGCGGTCAGCGGCTCGCCGTCACTGAACTTCACGCCGTCGCGCAGGGTGTACGTGTAGGTGCGTCCGCCGTCCGTGATGCGCGGAAGTGCCCTGGCCAACGCGGGTTCCAGGGTCATGTCGGCGGTGCGGGCGAGGAGGCCGTCGAACAGCTTGGAGTTGCCGTCCTTGCCGTAGCCGAGGAGCGGGCTGAGGGTGTCGGGCTCGGTGGAGACGCCGATCACCACGGACTCGCCGGCCACCGCGTCGTCCGTGCCGCCGGAGCCGGGCGCCGAGCAGGCGGAGACCGCCGCGGCCGTCGCCAGCACGGCGGCGGCGCCCCGTATGCGTCGTCGGGTCGTCATCGAACCTCACACACCCCTGTCATCGGAAGGCACTGTTGATGGAAAGTCGCTCTTGCATATTAGTTGCAAGAAGACCTTGCCCAGGACGGCGGCCCCCCAGTCACCCGGTTCACGGCCGGCCGCCGCGGGGCCCGAACGCGCAGGTGTGCGCCGGGGTGCGAGCCGCCGGACGCCCTCCCCGCGCCCCCGTCGCCGCTTGTCACCGGGCCGCGACGGGGACTACTGTCACCACGCCTTGGTGACGGGAAATCGGTGCGATACCGGTGCGGCCCTCGCCACTGTGATCGGGAAGTCCGGCTCCGGCCCTCACGGGCAGCCACTGGGTTCTTCGGGACCCGGGAAGGCGGAGCACGGGCGGTGGTACCCGTCAGCCAGGAGACCGGCCAAGGCGCGTCAACCATCCACGAGGTGCTGGAGAGGGTCTGCTGAGCCATGCACATTGCCGAGGGTTTCCTGCCTCCGGCGCACGCGGTCGCCTGGGGCGTCGCGTCGGCGCCGTTCGTCGTCCACGGAGCCCGGTCGCTCGTCCGTGACGTCAGAGAACATCCCGAGAGCACGTTGCTGCTGGGCGCGTCGGGAGCGTTCACGTTCGTCCTGTCCGCGCTGAAACTGCCCTCGGTGACCGGGAGTTGCTCCCACCCCACCGGCACGGGTCTCGGCGCGATCCTGTTCCGGCCGCCGGTCATGGCGGTGCTCGGGACCATCACCCTGCTGTTCCAGGCGCTGCTGCTCGCCCACGGCGGGCTCACCACGCTCGGCGCCAACGTCTTCTCCCTGGCGGTCGTCGGCCCCTGGGCCGGGTACGGCGCCTACCGGCTGCTGCGCCGGTACGACGTGCCGCTGATGGGCGCGGTGTTCTGCGGCGCGTTCCTCGCCGACCTGTCGACGTACTGCGTGACCAGCGTCCAGCTGGCGCTGGCGTTCCCCGACCCGGGCAGCGGATTCCTGGGCGCACTGGGCAAGTTCGGCTCCATCTTCGCCGTCACGCAGATCCCGCTCGCGGTCAGCGAGGGGCTGTTGACCGTGCTGGTGATGCGGCTGCTGGTGCAGTCCAGCAAGGGCGAGCTGACCCGGCTCGGGGTGCTGGTCACCTCGGCGGCCGGCGGCAAGCGGGCCGCTGAGGCCGAGTCGGCCGGGGCGGTGGCCCGATGAGCCGCAACGCGAAGATCAACACCCTGCTCCTGCTGCTCGTCGCCGCCCTCGCCGTGATCCCGCTGGCGTTCGGGCTCGGCGACCACAAGGAGGAGCCGTTCGCCGGGGCGGACGGCGAGGCGGAGACCGCGATCACCGAGATCGACCCGGACTACGAACCGTGGTTCTCCCCGCTGTACGAACCTCCGTCCGGGGAGATCGAGTCGGCGCTGTTCGCCGTCCAGGCCGCGCTCGGCGCGGGCGTGCTCGCGTACTACTTCGGGCTGCGGCGCGGGCGGCGGCAGGGCGAGGCGCGGGCCCGTGAGCGGGTCGGCGTGCGGGCCCCGGAAGGGGCGCGTGAGCAGGCCGCCGGCCTGCGGGCCCCGGACGGGGTGCATGAGCGGGACGGCCTGCCGGCCCCGGACACGGCACACGAGCGGGGCGACGTACCGGCCCCGGACACGGCACACAAGCGGGGCGGCGCTGAGGACACGGGCGACGCGGAGGTGCGCTCCGGCGCCGACGGCGGACGGGACTGACACGCCTGTGCTGCCGATCGACGCGGCGGCGCACAGCAGCCGCTGGCGCCGCCGCCATCCCGTGGACAAGGCCGTCCTCGGCCTCGGTCTCACCGTCCTCGCGATCTCCCTGCCCCCGTGGCCCGGCGCCGCGCTGGTGCTGGTCACCGCGCTGGCGCTGCTGCTCGGTCCGGCGGGGGTGCCGGCCGGGCGGCTGTGGCGGGCCTACCGGGTGCCGCTGGGGTTCTGCGTCACCGGGGCGCTCACCCTGCTGGTGCGGGTGGGCGGGCCCGGCGGTTTCGTGTCACCCGCCCCCGACGGGCCGCTGCGCGCCGGGGAGTTGCTGCTGCGCACCTCTGCGGCCTCGCTGGGCGTGCTGCTGTTCGCGTTCACCACACCCATGTCGGACCTGCTGCCGCGCCTGGTGCGCGCCGGGGTGCCCGCGCCGCTGGTGGACGTGGCGCTCGTGACGTACCGGATGAGCTTCCTGCTGCTCGACTCGGTGCGGCGCGTGCACCGGGCGCAGGCGGCGCGGCTCGGGCACACCACACGGGCGGCGACGTGGCGTTCGCTGGGCGGGCTCGGGGCGACCGCGTTCGTGCGGTCCTTCGACCGGGCGGCGCGGCTGCAGACCGGGCTCGCGGGCCGCGGCTACGACGGCGCCCTGCGCGTGCTGGTGCCCGAGGCGCGGGTGTCCGCCCGGTTCACGGCCGCGAGCGTGACGCTCCTGGCGGCGCTGGCCGCCCTCACCTTCGTACTGGAAAGGCCCCTGTCGTGAGCGAGTTCGAACTGGTGGCGCTGCGGGGCGCGTCGTTCGCCTACGAGGACGGACCGCCCGTGTTCACCGGCCTCGACTTCGCCGTGCGCGAGGGGCGGGCGCTGGCGCTGCTGGGGCGCAACGGCAGCGGGAAGACCACGCTGATGCGGCTGCTCAGCGGCGGACTGCGGCCGCACGGCGGGGAGTTGCTGCTGTCGGGACGTGCGGTGCGGCACGACCGGAAGGGGCTGACGGCGCTGCGCAGCACCGTGCAGCTGGTGGTGCAGGACCCGGACGACCAGCTGTTCGCCGCGTCCGTGGGGCAGGACGTGTCGTTCGGGCCGCTGAACCTGGGGCTGCCCGACGCGGAGGTGCGCGCGCGGGTCACGGAGGCGCTGGAGGCGCTGGACATCGCCGCGCTCGCCGACCGGCCCACGCATCTGCTGTCGTACGGGCAGCGCAAGCGGACGGCGATCGCGGGCGCGGTGGCGATGCGGCCGCGGGTGCTGATCCTGGACGAGCCGACGGCGGGGCTCGATCCCGACGGTCAGGAGCGGCTGTTGGCGACGCTGGACGGTCTGCGGGCGGGCGGTACGACGGTGGTGATGGCCACGCACGACGTGGACCTCGCCCTGCGCTGGGCCGACGACGCGGCGCTGCTCACCCCGTCGGGCGCCCACACCGGCCCTGCGGCGGAGATGCTGTCCCGACGGGACCTCCTCACGGCGGCGGGACTCAGGCTGCCGTGGGGCGTGGCGGCCGGCCTGTTCCTGCGGGCACGGGGGCCGGCCGGCACCGCGGACGCGGGTCCCCGCACCCCGGAGGAACTGGCGGCGCTGGCCGCACTGCCGGAGTGCGGGGAACGGCGTCCTGACTAGGTTCCGTCTCCGGCCGACGGGGGTGGGGCCTGATCAGCGGTGCCGGCCTCCTGGCGGTGCACGCGGCCTCGGGAAGGGCGTCCGCGGCTCGATGTGTACATTTGTTCAAACCCGGTGGGTGAGCGGGAGCGTCGCCTGCCTGCCCCTCGTTCCCACCATCCCCGGCGGAGCCCCACCTTGACCGACCGTGCCGTACGCCGACGCCGCCGGGCGCTGTACCTCTTCTTCTTCCTCAACGGCGTAGCCATGTCCTCGTGGATCACGCGCACGCCGGACGTCCGTGACCGTCTGGGTGTGTCCACGGGGGAGATGGGGCTGGTGCTGTTCGGGCTGTCCGTCGGCTCCATGGCCGGCATCCTGTGTTCGGGCCGTTTCGTGTCCCGGTTCGGGACCAGGCCCGTGACGGCGCTCGGCACGCTGTTCGTCATCGCGAGTGTGGTCGTCGTGGGCGGGGGCACCGCCCTCGCCTCCGCGCCCCTGGTCGCCGCGGGGCTGTGCCTGTTCGGCCTGGGGATCGGGGCGGGCGAGGTGGCGATCAACGTGGACGGTGCCGACGTCGAGCGGATCACCGGCAGGCCGGTTCTGCCCACGCTGCACGGATGCTTCAGCCTGGGCACCGTCGTCGGCGGCCTGGCCGGCATGGCGGCCACCTCCGCGGCGTTCCCCGCCCACTGGCACCTCCTGGCGGTGGCCGCGGTGACGGCCGCGATGTTCGGGTACGCCATCGGCGGTGTGCCCGCCGGGATCGGGGTCCGTGCCGCGGTGCCCGCTTCGGACTCCGCACGACCGGCGGGCCCGCAGGTGTGGAAGGACCGACGGCTGCTGATGATCGGGGCCATCGTCCTGGCCATGGCTCTCGCCGAGGGCGCCGCCAACGACTGGCTGCCGCTGCTGATGGTCGACGGCCACGGTCTCGACGCCGCCCTCGGCTCGCTCGTCTTCGTGGGATTCGCCGCCGCGATGACCCTGGGACGCTTCGGCGGCGCGTTCTTCCTCAGCCGTTACAGCCGGGCGGCCGTGGTGCGGGCCAGCGCGGTCTCCGGAGCCGTGGGTCTGTGCCTGGTCATCTTCTCCGACAACGCGGTCGTGGCGGCGGCCGCCGTCCTGTTCTGGGGACTGGGCGCGTCCCTGGGCTTCCCGGTGGCTCTGTCGGCGGCCGGCGACTCGGGGCCCGACAAGACCGCCCGGGTCGGCCTCGTGGCGACGATCGGCTACGTCGCGTTCCTGGTGGGGCCGCCCACGCTCGGCTTCCTGGGCGATCACTACGGACTGCGCCCGGCGATGGTAGTCGTCCTGGTGTTCGTCGCCGCGGCTGTCCTGGTGGCGCCTGCCGCCGGTGCCCGCGGGCCCCGTCACGGCGGGGCCGGTGCCGGTGCCTCCGGCGAAGTTGCCGTGGAGCGGCCCGGGCAGCGCGCCGGGGGGTGAGCGCGTGACCGGCGCCCGCGGCGGGGTGTTCGGCCGACCGTGCGTCGCAAGGCTCGGCGCCCTGTCCTGCCGCTCGCGCAGTTCCCCGCGCCCCCAGGGGTGTGGTACTGCCCCCGCGCCCTTCACTCTTGGGGTGCGGCGCACTGCACACCCCGGGGCGCGGGGAACTGAGTAAACGTCAGATTGGGAGACAGCGCCTGTCAGAGGGCGCCCGTTCAGCAGCCTCCGCAGTTGTAGTACGTCACGTCCCAGTGGTTGCCCTCGTCCGCGTAGACGTTGCCCGAGCCGGACTGCCACTGCTGGGCGCCGTCGCCGCGCACGCCGATGTAGGTGAACGTGTTCTTGATGTAGTTGGTGACGCAGGTGTTCTTGCCGTAGTCGAGCTTGTAGCCGTTCCAGTGCGAGTACGTGCCGGAGGCGTGCCCGGTCTCCGTGCCGCCGGTGATGTTCAGTGCGCAGCCGGTGGCCCGCTTCAGGGTCTGGGCGCCCTGGGCGGTGGCCAGGTTGAGCTGGTCGAAGGACGTGCAGGTGGACACGTTGCGGTTGGAGCAGCCGCCGGACGACGACCAGGTGATGCCGACCTGGCTGAACATGGAGGTCGCGGTGGCGTGGCTGATCTTGGTGACGGCGGCGGCCTCACCCGCGGTGCCCATCACGACGGCGCCCGGGGCGACGACGAGGGCGAGGGCGGTCAGGGCCGAGCGGAGCTTCGGGGCCTTGAGAGTCTTCATGTGGGGGACCTTCCTGCTGAGGGCCAGGGTGTGTGAGGGACGGCTGTGCAGGCGGAGCAGACAGATGATGCCCGGGGTCTACGCGCGTCCGCCAGAGGACAAAACGGAATGCTGCCGCCTGCGTGGGTCTGTGTCGTCCCGTCAGACCGCCGAGCGGAAGGCGGGCAGGTAGCCGGAGGACTGGCCGACGGCCTTCGGGTGGTAGGAGTTGCCGATCGGGATGGTGACGCTGTGCAGCCAGGCGTCGCCCGAGCAGAGCTCGTGGCCGGTGAACTCGTCGACCACGCTGGACCAGGCGAACCCGGCGTTGGCCGCGCGCTTGGCGATCACACCGTTGAGGACGTCGCCCGCGTTGTTGATGGCACTGCGCTCGGTCTCGGTGAGGCCGGCGATGCAGCTGCCGGACAGCTTGTAGAAGCGCGGGTAGCCGAGGACGACGACGCGGGCCTGCGGGGCGCGGGAGCGGATCGACGAGTACAGCGAGTCGAGCTTGCCCGGCAGGGAGTTCTGCATCTGGGAGACGGCGTTGTTCACGGCGGCGACGCAGGTGGCCTCGGACTGCAGGACGCAGGTCTGCATGACGTCCGCGAAGCCGATGTCGTTGCCGCCGGCGGTGACGCTGACGAGGGTGGTGGTGGAGGACAGCGCGCTCAGCTGCGAGGAGGCCACGCTGGTCGTGGTCGCGCCCGAGCAGGCGACGAACTTGAACGACGCGGGGGCGTTGGCGTTGCTCCACAGCTGGGGGTAGGCGACGGTGCTGCGTTTGCAGTCGCCGCTCTCGGAGGTGTAGCTCCCGGCGCCCACTCCGGAGGAGTAGGAGTCGCCGAGCGCCACGTAGTGGTGGCCGGCGGCCGCGGCAGGGTGTGCCAGGCCGAGGACGGTCGCCACACCGAGGATCAGGGTGGCGAGAGTTGTTCCCAGTGAACGCGTTGACACGTGTATCCGCCTCTCACGACGAAACTCGCGACGGTAGTTGAGGGAGCAACTGGTGTTGTAGCAGGGCGGGATACCGCTCGGTAACTACCGGTCGAAAAGTCATCCGCTATGACCCGAATACTGATTTGATCGATCCTGCTCCGCGCGTAGATAAACCTAGGTCGCGCCATGTTTACGCCAACTTGGTGGCGGAAAAAGATGCCGGGCCGCCCCCCGCGCGGCCCGGCACCGGTCTCGTCGAACGGCCTTTTCGACGGCCCTCGTTCAGCCCTCCCCGTCCCGCCCCGGCGGGGTCGCGAGGAGGCGCCGGGGGTCGGCCGCACGCGTGATCGCCGACTCCACCGCCGCGATGCGGTCGCCGAGCAGGGCGAGGGCGGACACCGCGCGGGCGAGCACGTCGTCGTCGGGGCCGCCCAAGGTGAGCGTGCGGACGTGGGCCGCCTTCACCTCCGCCCAGCGGGCGGCCTGTTCGGGCGTGAGCGTGCCGCGCAGCTCGGCGAGCTTCAGCAGGTTCGCCTCGGCGCCGCTGGTGAGGGTCTGGGCCTCGGCCGTGTAGTGGTCCTCGATCACGGCGGACAGCTCGGCGTCGTTCATCACCGGCTGGATCCGCTGGGCGATCTTGTTCATGTTGCGGTACGAACCCTGGAGCAGGAACGGCGGCTCGGTGCGGGCGTCGTCGGAGCGGGCCGCGGACGCGATGTAGGCCGCGTTGACCGCGAGGACCGTCCGGCGGGCGGTGAGCAGCTGGCGCAACACCGCCAGCACACGGTCGAGTTCGGCCGGCGCGTACGGGTGGAGCAGCCGGTCCGGGCGGGCCGTCGGGTCGTCGGAGGCGAGCCGGATCAGCAGGTCCAGGTCGGCGCGGTCGCGCCCGGCGAGCGGCGCGAGCACCGGGTTCGCGGTGAGCGCGTTCTCCACGAAGCTGAGCGCGAAGACGTCCTCCTTGCCGGTGAGGACGTCGCCCAGGTTCCACACGTCGGCCCGGTTGGCCAGCATGTCGGGCACCCGGAAGACCTCCCCGGACTCGGTGTACGGGTTGCCGGCCATGCACACCGCGAACCGCTTGCCCCGCAGGTCGTAGGTGCGCGGCTCGCCCTGCCACACGCCCTCCACCCGGCGGGTCGCGTCGCACAACGGGATGAACTTCTGCAGCAGTTCGGGCGAGGAGTGCTGGATGTCGTCCAGGTGCAGCAGGGTGTTGCTGCCCGCCGCCAGCGCGAAGTTGATCTTCTCGACCTCCTGGCGGGCGGTGGCGTTCGGCGCCTCGGCCGGGTCGAGCGAGGTGACGCCGTGCCCGAGCGCGGGACCGCTGACCCGCACCAGGACCAGGCCGAGGCGGTGGGCGACGTACTCCATGAGGGTCGTCTTGCCGTAGCCGGGCGGGGAGAGGAGCAGCAGGAGTCCTCCGGTGCCGGTGCGGGCGGACTCGCCCGTCGTGCCGAGCTGCTTGGCGAGGCTGTCGCCGATCAGCGGCAGGTACACCTCGTCGACCAGCCGGTTGCGGACGAACGACGCCATCACGCGCGGACGGTGGTCGTCCAGGCGGAGCCGGTCGCGTTCGGCTGTGACGAGGGCGGCGCGGCGGCGCTGGAAGGCGCGGAACGCGGGCGCCTCGCGCGCCCGGAACGCGTCGGTGCGGGCGAGGAACTCGTCCAGGCGGAGCATGAGACGGCGGCCGGTGATGCGCGGGTGGGTGGAGACCAGGCCCTCGACGGTGACGGTGAGGGGCGCGTCCGACTCGTGGCGGGGCACGTCCGGGCACAGCTCGGCGGCCACGGCCTCCGCGACGTCCCCGGCGTCCGCCTGCTCGCCGGACGCACCGGTGTACGCGGTGAGCCACGCCTCGACGAGCTGGCGGCGGGCGCTGAGGTCGCGGAGGGCGGTGAGGTCCTCGTCGTACGCCTCGTCGGCGACCGTGCGGCGGAACTTGTCGAGCAGGGCACGGGCGCGGGCGCTGATCACGAACCCGTCGGGCCCGGTGGTGAGTTCGTCGAAGAGGTACGCGGCGCACGCCTCCGCGCGGACCGCCGCGTCCGGGGTCCACTCCCCCACCGCGCGGGCCAGTTCGTCCCGCAGTGCGTCCAGCGCGGGCGGCGCGCCGGAGGCGTCCCGCACCCGGGCCAGCGAGCGGGCGCGGCGGGTCCAGTCGGCGCGCTCCTGCTCCGTGGTGCCGTGTGCCCAGAACAGCAGGGCGTGGGCGCGGGCGGGGGAGGCGTGGCGCAGGGTGCCGGCGCCGTCGAACAGGGGCAGCAGGGCGGTGAGGAGCGCGGTGGCGTCGTGGTCGTGCACTCCCCGCTCGTAGCCCTCGTCGTACGCCTCCTCGGCGGCCGTGCGGACCAGCGCGGGGAGGTCGTCGGCGGCGGCGAGCGCGTCCGGGCCGTGCTCGTGCAGCAGGCGTGCGGCGAGGTGCTCGGCGCGGCTGACCCGCGGCGACTCGGACGGCAGGGGGCGGTCCCACAGGGGGCGGTCGGCGAGGAGGGCGGGGTCGGTGACGGGGGCGCGGTAGTCGGTGCCGGTGAGGGCGAGGGCGAGGCCGTCGTCGTGCGGGACGACGGTGAGGTCGAAGGGCTGGGTGGAGACGGCGAAGCGGTGGGCGCCCAGGCGGAGGGTGCGGCCGCCGTCGGCGTAGAGGTCGGTGCGGTCGCGCAGGGCGCGGGCGGCCTCCTCGCGGGCGGAGCGCAGCTTGCCGTCGAGTTCCTCGGCGCGCACCCGGTCGCCGAGGGCGCGCAGGTCGTCGGCGCTGCGGCGGACCTTGGCTACCAGCGGGTCGGAGGCGAAGTAGGTGCTCACCGCGTCGGCGTCGGTGAGCGCGGCGCTGCGGCGGGCGATCGTCTCGAGCACCCGCTCGGCGGCGGAGGCGAGCTGCCCCGCGCGGCGGGCGCGGGCGTCGGTGAGGGTCTGCTTGCGGGTGGAGAAGGCTTCGTAGATCTCGGTGCGCCGGTCGGCGAGTTCGCCGAGGACGTCGTCGAACTCGGCGAACCGCGACTCCAGTTCCTCGAGCTGGGCGAGCACCCGGGCCATCTGGTCGTCGCAGGCGTCCGGGTCACCGGCGGCGGCGAGGGCGCCGGTGACGGTCTGGCCGAGCAGGGTCAGCTCGGCGGTGAACCCGGCGCGCGCCTCCCGGTCGAGGAGGCCGCGGCGGCGCGTGTCGAGGCCGGCGCGGGCGCGGTTGACGCCGCCGAGGGCGTCGGCGACCCGCTCCAGGACGCCGGTGCGGACGGTGGCGTCGGCGATGTCGAGTCCGGCGACCACCTCGGTGACCGTGCGCAGCCCGTCGGCGAGTTCGTCCAGGCGGGCGGCGAGCGGGGCGGCCTGCGCGGTGGTGGCGACCGCCTCGATGTCGGCGTGCAGCCGCTCCAGGTCGGCGTGGTGGGCGGCGAAGGCGTCCTCGCGGGCCAGGAAGGCGACGGCGCGCTGACCGAAGGAGGCGAGGTCGTCGTCGGCCTCGGCGGCGAGCGCGTCGATGCGCTCGTGGTCCGCGTACCGCATCTTCTTCAGGGTCAGCAGATGGCCCTGCGCCTGGCGGAGTTCGGTGAGGCCGCGGACCCAGGCGGCGGCCTCGCGGGGCTGTTCGCCGCGCAGCCGGCGAACGACGGCGGTGATCCGTGCGGCGGCCTCGTCGAGCGCCTCGGCGGCCCGGCGGGTGAGGTCGGTGACCGTCTCGAACTCGGCGAGCACCTGCTCGGCGGTGGCGCGCACCTCCTCCAGCGGGGTGCGCAGGTCGCCGACCTCCGGGTCGCCCAGCCAATGGTGGGTGTCCAGGGCGCGCACGCAGGCGGCGGCGAGGGTCGCGTAGATCTCGGCGGTGGGGGTGGTCTCGGCGGCGGCGCGGGCCAGCGACAGGCAGTCGGAGATGCCGCGCACCAGGTCGGCGTTGCCCACCCGGGCCAGCGGCCCATCCCCCACCGGCTGCGCGGCGGCGCGGGCGTCGGACAGGTAGGGGGTCTCCCACAGCTGCACCGGATGCACACGGGCGGGTTCCTCGCCGTCGGGGCGCAGCAGGGTGAGGTGCCCGTCGTCGAAGAGGGCCCAGCCGTGGCAGGCCATCGGGGTGGCGACGGCCTCGCGGATCTGGTTGTAGGAGAGCAGCAGGGCGCGTCCGCGGGCGGGCGCGTGGAAGGCGTAGAGGACGTCCTCGCCGTACGGGGAGCGCACCTCCCGCTCGAACTCCATACCTTCGGTGTCGAGTTCGTACGTCTTGTGGGAGCCGGCGGCGAGGCAGTAGCCGCCGGGGAAGACGATCCCCTGGTCCTCGGGGAGCCGGCGGCAGCCCTGGCCGATGCCGTCGAGGCGGACGACGGTGCGGGTGAGGGTGTTGAACACCAGGTGGCGGTGGGCGGTCTCCTTGTAGGGGAGGATCCGCAGCAGGATGAGGGGGCCGACGCGGGCGTGGGCGATGTCGGCGTCGGCGAGGGACTGGAGGGGCTCGTCGACGGGTTCGCTGTGGATGCCGTCGGGTGTGCCGGTGTCGTTCTCCGTCTTGACGGTGAGGGTGCCGCCGAGGGTGTCGACGAACACCTCGCCCTGCACGGAGACGTGCGGGTGGCGGCCGAGGACGTGGTCCTCGCGGGTGGCGGGGGTCCAGGTGATGTCGGCGGGCGGGACGCGCGCGTGGTCGCGGTCGCCGCGGGCGTCGAGGAACTCCGCGCGGCCGTCCTCGGAGACCGCCCAGCGCAGGACGCGGATGTCGCCGGGCTTCTCGCCGGTCTGGAAGACGGCGAGGAGCTTGCCCTCGGCGCGGCGCAGCCGCAGCAGACGCGCCTGCCGGTAGTAGCGGTGCAGGGCGGCGAACTCCCGCCGGAAGGCGGCGTCGTCGAGGAGGCCGGGCACGGCGTCCTCGGGCAGCCGGTTCAGGTCGCGGTCGTGGGCGGCGAGGACGTCGCCGACGGTGGTGTCCCGCTCCGGGCGGGGCCGGGTCTCGTAGCCGAGGAGCAGCACGTCGCCGACGGCGACGACGTCGCGGGGCACGGCGGTGCGCTCGGTGCGCAGCCGCTCGGTGCCGGTGAGGCGCAACTCGGGCGCGCCGAACTCGTCGGCCCGGCGCCGGTTCAACGTCTCGGCGCGGCGGGCGAGTTCGGAGGCGCGGTCGGTGAGGCGGTCGCGCAGGACCTGGTAGGCGCCGCCGTCGACCGCCGCGGAGGGCCGCTGAGGGGCCGGGCCGGGAGTGGTGTCCGGGGCGGCGCCCGGGTGGGCGGTGTCGTGGATGGGCTCGTGGGTGCCGGTGGTCATGGCTGCCTCTCGGGAAGGTGCCGGCATGGCTGCCTCGCGGGAACGTGCCGGCATAGCTGCCTCTCGGGAACGTGCCGTCACGGCTGCCTCTCGGGAAGGTGCCGGCATGGCTGCCTCGCGGGAACGTGCCGTCACGGCTGCCTCGCGGGAAGGTGCCGGCCGGGAGCCGCCGTCCCCTGTGCGGCGGCTCCCTGCCGGGTGATGGTGGTCAGGCCCCGGTGCGGCCGTTCAGCACGGCCAGCGGAGTGTCCGCCAGACCCAACTCACCCGCCTTGTCGAGCAGTTGCTCGAACTGCCCGGTGTTCTCTCCGCCCTGCTTCATCAGCTTCATCAGCAGGGCGGACACCGTGAGGTTCTGCACGTCGGAGCTGGAGACGGAGCCGAGCATCCGGCTCAGGTCGTCGGTGAAGCTCGCGGAGCCGTCCAGCCAGGGCCCGGCGAGGGCCTGCGCGGTCTCGGAGTTCTTCACGAAGCCGTCGACGCTCCTGCCGAGCGAGATGGACGACACCAGGCGGTCGAAGAACACCGAGTCGCCGCCGACGATGTTGATGTCCGCGTTCTCCAGACCGGTGGCGAGCACGGTGGCCTGCGCCTCCGCGACCTGCCGCTGCACGTCGAGCCCGGCCAGCCGGACGTCCTTCTCGGCCTCGAGACGCAGCCGGTACTCCTCGTGGCCGCGGGACGCCTCGTCGAGCGCGGCCATCGCCGCCGCCTTCTCGGTGAGTCCCGCCGCCTCGGCGCGCAGCCTGCCGGAGATGGCCTCCGCCTCGGCGACCGCCTTGGCGCGGGCGCCCTCCGCCTCCGCGCGCAGCCGGGCCTCGGTGGCCTCGGCCTCGGCACGGCCCGCCTTCTCGATGACCTCGGCCTCCTTGTCGCGCACCCGCACGGCGGCGAGACCCTCGGCGGCGGACTCCGCCTGGACGCCCTCCGCGAGCCGCAGCTTGGCCTTGGCGTCCAGATCGGCCGTCTTCAACCGGGCCTCGGCGAGGGTGAGTTCCTCGGCGGCGCGGTGCGCGGCGGCCTGCTCGGCGGCCTCGGCGGCCTTGATGTCCTTGACCAGCTTCTCCTGCGCTTCCGCCTCCGCCGCGATGATCACTGCCTGGCGCTGCCGCTCCGCCTCCTCGACGGCCCGCAGCTTCTTGATGGACTCCTCCTGCTCGGCGACCGTACGGTCCACCGCGACGCGCTCCCGGATGACCTCGGCGATCTCCCGCTTCTCCGCCTCGACCTCCTTCTCGGCGGCGATCCGGGTCAGCTCGGTCTCCCGCTCCCGGGCGATGACCTCCAGCAGGCGGTCCTTCTCGATGCGCTCGCTCTCCACGGCGATGACCCGCTCGCGGTTCTTCGCGGCGACGGCGACCTCGCGGGCCTGGTTCTCCCGCTGCACGCCCAGCTGTTCCTCCGTGCGCAGGAAGGCGCTCTGCGCGCGCAGCCGCTCCTCCTCGACGACCCGCGCGGTCTCCGCCTCCTCGCGGGCGCGCACGGTCTCGATCTCCCGCTTCTGCTTGATCTCCGCGTCCGCCTGACGGCGCTGCAGCTCCAGGATCGCCTCGCGCGCGTCGACGTCCTGCCGCGTGATCTCCTTCTCCTCGTTGCGCTGCGCCTCGTTGGTGCGGACGTGCTCCACCGCCGTCAGCTCGGTGATCTTGCGGATGCCCTGCGCGTCGAGGACGTTGCCCGGGTCGAGCTGGGTGAGCGGGGTCTGCTCCAGGTAGTCGATCGCGGCGTCCTCGAGGTGGTAACCGTTCAGGTCGACGCCGATGACCTCGATGATCCGGTACCGCAGTTCCTCGCGCTTGGTGTAGAGGTCGGTGAAGTCCATCTGCTTGCCGACGGTCTTCAGCGCCTCGGAGAACTTCGCGTGGAACAGCTCCTGGAGCGTGTTGCGGTCGCTGGCGCGGGCGGTGCCGACGGCCTGGGCGACCTTGACGACGTCCTCGACGGTCTTGTTGACCTTGACGAAGAACGTGATGCGGATGTCCGCGCGGATGTTGTCCCGGCAGATCAGTCCTTCCTTGCCGGCGCGGGTGATCTCGATGGTCTTCACCGAGATGTCCATCACCTCGGCCTTGTGCAGCACGGGCAGCACGACCGAGCCGGTGAAGGTCACGTCGACCTTGCGGAGCTTGGAGACGATCAGCGCCTTGCCCTGTTCCACCTTGCGGAACAGCTTGGTGACGAGCAGCAGACCGATGAGCACGAGCAACAGGGCGGCGCCGACGAGTACGGCGATGCCCACGGTGGCGGCATCCATGGGACACGTCCTTCTGGGCTGACTTACGGGCAGAAGTCGGATGTGTGCGGCGCCTCGAAGGCGAGGGCCTGAAGGGTGTGGGGC
Source organism: Streptomyces sp. P9-2 (assembly GCF_051903975.1). Lineage (NCBI taxonomy): Bacteria > Bacillati > Actinomycetota > Actinomycetes > Kitasatosporales > Streptomycetaceae > Streptomyces > Streptomyces sp. P9-2. The sequence continues at coordinate 5,234,721 of NZ_CP192633.1, read as the reverse complement.
CTCGCGCGTGGGCGAGGCGGTGCGTCGGACGGTGGTGGAGACGGCTCAGCCGTCGAGGCGGTTTCGCGCCGGGCGCGGAGGGTTGCCTTCCGCGGCCGGGCGCGCCGCACCGTCCCGGTCCGCACCGCGCGTGCGCGGGGACCGGGACGGCCAGGGTTCGTCGGGGGCGGTGCGGTGCAGCGGCCCCGTGCGGCGGGGGGCGGCCGGGCCGTGGACGCGGTTCACGAAGGTCCGCATCTGCCCGCCCCCTCTCCGTCCTCGTCTTCGCCGTCCGTGCGTGCGACGGCCGATGTCGTCGGGCAGCACTGCTCCCCTCCGGTTCCGGCACGGACACCACCTGCCGGTGTCCGGCACCGGAACCTCCGCAGTGCTCCCCGCGGGCCATGCTGCCCGGCCCGGCCCGCACCGCGCATTGCCGGATTCCGGCAAAGTTCACTAGGGTCTGCATGCCGGTGCGCCGACATGAACGCATCAGGACCGTGTGAGGAAGCCGAGGGGACGACGTGTCGGACCGAGAGATTCCGGAACAGTATCTGGAGGGGTACGCCGAGATACTGAGCGAGGTCGCGGCCACGGGCCGACGCCTCACCCGCGACGAACTCGCGTCCCGTCGTGCCCTCGGGGAACAGGCGGCGGAGGCCGGTTACGGTCTGCGGTCCCTCGTCATCGCCCATCTCGCCGCCGCGCGCGGCGCCTGGCCGGCCCGCGGCGCGGACGCCGACGGCGCGCTGGCCGCCGTGCAGCAGGCGGTGGACGCCTTCGCCGAAGGGTACGAGCGGGCCCAGCGGTTGGCAGTCCGTCAGGAGGAGGCGGCCCGCCGGGAGTTCATCGACGACCTGCTCTACGGCCGCAGCGACCTGGGCCGCCTCGCCGAGCGGGCCGAACGGTTCGGGCTGCGCCTGTCCCACGAGCACGCGGTGGCCGTCGCCCGGGGCCCCGTCGCCTACGAGGAGGGCGACGCGGTGCCCCGTCAGGTGGAGCGCGCGCTGATCTCCCGGTTCGGCGACCGGAGCATCCTGCTCACCACCAAGGACGGGCGGCTGCTGTGCATCGCGCCCGGCCACCAGCAGGACGTGCTCACCCACTTCGCCAAGCAGGCGCACGCCGCCACCGACGGCGGCCAGGTCGCCGTAGGACGTCCCCAGTCGGGCCCCGGCGGGGTGGTCCAGTCGTACGAGGAGGCGCTGAACGCGCTGGAGATCGCCGAGCGGCTGGACATGGACGACCCGGTGCTGCGCGCCTCCGACCTGCTGGTCTACCCGGTGCTGGCCCGCGACCGGCAGGCCATGGCCGACCTGGTGCACAACACGCTGGGCCCGCTGACGGAGGCGCGCGGCGGCGCGGGGCCGCTGCTGGACACGCTCACCGCCTACTTCGACTCCGGCTGCGTCGCCGCGGAGGCGGCACGCCGGCTGTCGCTGAGCGTGCGGGCGCTGACGTACCGCCTGGAGCGGATCCACCGGCTGACCGGGGCGGACCCCGGCGACCCGGCGCACCGGTACATGCTGCAGACGGCGGTCATCGGGGCGCGGTTGCTGGACTGGCCGGAGTCGGCGGGGGTGGCGTAAGGGCTACGGCTCCGTCAGGAGCTTGCGGTGCAGCTCCCCGGGGCCCAGGGCCGTCAGCTGCGGCACCTGGGCGTTCCAGTCGCGGGCGGTGTCGTCCAAGGCCTTGGCCACCTCGCGGGCGAGGGGGCGGCGGGTCAGGTGGAGGGCGAGTGACACAAGGGGGCGCAGGGGGCCTCGGCCGCGCAGGCGCACGGTGACCGTGACGTCCCAGCCGCCGTGGTCGCGTCCGGGGCGCGGGACCGCCGCCACCTCGGCGCGAGCCACGCCGCACGTCAGCCGCGCCCTCAGCGGCGGCCTACGGACGCTGCCGCCCCGGTCCGCCGCCTTCCACCAGTCAGCGCAGCTCAGTTCGGCGTCGGCGTCGAACCGGGACAGCGGGGACGGGACGCTCCTGAGCACCGCGCGGCCGGACAGCTCGACGCGGTCCGGCCGGTCGGGGGCGAACAGCGCGGCCCGTCCGGTGAGGTCGCCGTCGGGGCCGGACCCGGTGAAGGCGAGACGCACCGCGCGGGTACGGCCCCACTCCTCGACGGTGATCCGGACCGTGTCGGCGGCCTTCTCGGTGCTCTCGTACGCCGCGCCCGGCCGCAGATGGCGTCCCCCGGCCGGCCGCACGTCCGGGACCTGCCGTCCGTCGGGCAGCAGGACGCGCCCGTCCTCCGCCGTCGTGCTCTCGGCGAGGTCGGTCAGGGTGCCGAGGGCGTCGACGAGCCAGGGGCGCGGGACGGGCGCGAGGGCCACCGTGTGGGAGATGCGGACCATGTGGACACGGTGGCGTCCGGAGGCTGCAGCGGTCCATGCCCGCGCCCGGCAGCACGTAGGCGGGGGTGCTTCCGGCGCCCGGCAGACCTGGCCCGCGGTCAGCTCTTGACGAGGGTGACGTCGTGGTGGCTGACGGCGTGCGGGACGGGGAGGAGCAGGATGCCGCTGGCGCGCAGCTCCAGCAGGGTCGCCTCCACCTTGACCGGGCCCGCCGTCAGGGCGTCGTCGGCGGCCTTGCCGCTGTTCTGCCAGCGGTGCTCCTTGCCGTCGCAGACGGCGACGGAACCGCCGATGCCGTGGTTGACGTCGGGTTCGCTCTGGCTGACCGAGGAACTGACGTAGACGGGCGCTTCGCCGCCGACGCAGAGGTAGGTGCCGGTGAGGGTGACCGTGCCGTCGGCGGCGATCCGGCCCTCCGGGTCGACGGTGACGTACTCCGCGGGGACGGACGGCGCGGCCGCCGCAGAGGGGGCCGCCGCGGCGGCGCCGAGCAGCAGCAGCGCGGCACAGGACGCCGTGCCGAGGAGGGGGCGTACGGGCATGGGGGACCTCCGAAGTGAGCGGATCAGGGATCTTCAGCCCTACCCGCGGCACGGGGTCGCGGCCACTCACGTCACCCCTTCGGTGGCGGACCGGCGTCGGCCGTGGGGGAACGGTTCCGGCATTGTCCGCAGACTGTCACGCTTGCCCTGGGGCCGTTCCGGTGGCGGCGGGGGCGGCGCATGGTCGTGGTGTACGACGTGCTCGGCTCGTTCCACCGATGTGGAGGTGCGCCATGTGTGCCCACCGGACGTCCTGCCCTCAGACCGACTCCCCCACGCCGCACGTGGTGGCCGCGCACCCGGAGCAGGGGTGGTCCCTGCTGTGCGACGGGGGGATCGTCTTCGACGACACGGGTGCGTTGCTCCCTGACGGTCGCGTTGTGGCTCCGCACCGGCTGCCGACGGAGGCGCCGGCCGTCGCGGCTTGAGGGGCACCCCTGCTGCGGTGGCCGTTCGCGCAGTTCCGCGCGCCCCTTGAGGGGCGCGCGGAACTGCGCGAACGACTCCCACCGGCCCGCAGCGCCCGTCGGCGCGCACCCCCCGTGAGCACGCCCAGCGCCCGGACCCCCCGGCTCAGCCCTCCGCGGCGACAAACCACCGCAACAGCGAAGCCAACCTCTGCGGACGGTCCTCCGCGATCAACGTCCGCGTCCCCCTCAGCTCCACCAACCGCCCCCGAGGCAGCAGCTCCGCCAGCATCCGCCCATGCCTCCGCGGCATCATCAGGTCCTCGGTCGCCCAGACGACGAGCGCGGGCTTCTCGAAGCGACGCAACCCCTGTGCGGCCTCCAGCAGTTCCGTCCGCCGCACATGCGTGGTGTAGTGCCGGAAGTCCCGGCGGATCGCCGGATCGGTCCGCAGTGGCCGGAGCCACCGCTCCACCACCTCGTCGGGCAACGGCCGCTTCGTCAGAGCGCCGAAGCCGACCGGCAGCCGGCGCAACGGCTTCCACCCCAGCACACGCACCATCAGCGGCACCCCGCCCGGCACCCTGCACGCGAGCCCGATCATCTTCCCGGGAAGCCCCGGCGGGTAGTTGTCGAACGCCTCGCACGAGATCAGCACGAGCCGCGCCAGCCGCTCGGGATGCCGCGCCGCGACCGTCTGCGCACGCCCGCAGTCGCTCTCGACGAGCGTGACGTCCCGCAGGTCCAGCCGGTCGAGGAACTCGGCGATCAGCTCGTTGACCAGGTCCGGCGTGGGCGGCCGGGTCATCGGCGTGCGATGCGCGCCGTACGGGAGCGTCGGCGCGACGACGCGGTGGTCGGTGCGCAGTTCCGCGACGACGTGGCGCCACACGGACGCGTCGTGCAGCAGCCCGTGCAGCAGCACGACCACCGGCCCCTCCCCGCCCGTGTCCTCGTACGTGACGGTGCCCGCGCTCAGCTCGATCTCCGGCATCGCTCCAGGCTAGGAGGAGCGGGCGGGCCGCGCCCGGCGGCTCACGGGAGGACGGCGAACCCGTCGAGCTCGACCATCGCCTCCTCGTCCCACAGCCGGACCACCTCCACGACCGCCATCGCCGGGTAGTCCCGGCCCGCCAGGTCCCGCCAGACACGTCCCAGTTCGCCCGCGTGCTCGCGGTACGCGGCGACATCCGTGGCGTAGACGGTGACGCGGGCCAGGTCGGCGGGGGTGCCGCCGGCGGCGCGGAGGGCGGTGAGGAGGTTGGTGAGGGCGCGGGTGAACTGTTCGGGGAGGGTGTCGCCGGTGACCTTCCCGTCGCCGTCGAGGGCGGTCTGCCCGGCCAGGAACACCACGCGGGAGCCGGTGGCGACGACGGCGTGGGAGAAACCGGCGGGCGGGGACAGGTCGGGCGGGTTGACGCGCTCGGCGGTCACCGGGCCTCCAGGGTCTTGTACAGCTCCTTGGCGATGATGCCGCGCTGGACCTCGCTCGCCCCCTCGTAGATGCGGGGCGCGCGGACCTCGCGGTAGAGGTGTTCGAGCAGATGGCCCCGGCACAGGGCGCGGGCGCCGTGCAGCTGGACGGCGGTGTCGACGACGTACTGGGCGGTCTCGGTGGCCAGCAGCTTCGCCATCGCGGAGCGCCGTGGCACGTCGTCCGCGCCCTCGTCGTACGCGGTGGCCGCCGCGTACACCATCAGGCGGGCGGCCTCGGTGCGGACGGACATCTCGGCGACCTGGTGGGCGACCGCCTGGAGGTCCTTGAGCCGACCGCCGAACGCGTCGCGCGCGGCGGTGTGGGCGACGGTCGCGTCCAGCGCGGCCTGCGCCATGCCGACGGCGAAGGCGCCGACGCTGGGCCGGAACAGGTTCAAGGTGTCCATGGCGACGCGGAAGCCGGCGTCGGGTTCGCCGAGGACATCGGCTTCGGTGACCCGTACGCCGTCGAAGGTCAGGGTCCCGAGGGCGTGCGGGGCGATCATGTCGAGGCGGCTGCCGGTGAGGCCGGGCCGGTCGGCGGGGACGAGGAAGGCGGTGACGCCGCGCGCGCCCGCGCCGGGGGTGGTGCGGGCGAAGACGGTGTAGAGGTCGGCGTCGGGGGCGTTGGAGATCCAGCACTTCTCGCCGGTGAGCCGCCACCCGTCCGGTCCGTCGCGCTCCGCGCTCAGGGAGAGGGCGGCCGCGTCGGAGCCGGCGCCGGGTTCGGAGAGGGCGAAGGCCGCGACCGCCGTGCCGTCACTCACCCGGGGGAGCCACCGCTCCCTCTGTCCGGGGGTGCCGTGGGCGTGCACCGGGTGGGCGCCGAGTCCCTGGAGGGCGAGGGCGGTTTCCGCCTCCGTGCACGCCTGGGCGAGCGACTCACGCATCAGGCACAGGTCCAGCGCACCGGAGGTGAAGAGCCGGGACAGCAGTCCGAGCGCGCCCAACTCGGCGACGAGCGCCCGGTTCACGCGGCCGGGCTCCCCCTTCTCGGCGAGCGGCCGGAGCCGTTCGGCGGCGAGGGTGCGCAGCTCCGCGCACCGGGCGAGTTGTTCCGGTTCGAGCGAGAATGCGGTCACTGCCGGTCCCTTCCCTCGCCGGTGGGCCACCCGCCGAGGTTATCGCGAACCGTTGACTGCCGTCACCAACACGATACGCTCCTGATGCGAGCCCACCACGCCAAGGGGGCGAACCGGTATGAATCCACGGTCCACCGCGCACGTCGACACCTTCGCCCGCGACCATCTCCCGCCACCGGACGAGTGGCCCGAGCTGCGCTTCGACCTGCCGGAGCTGCGCTACCCCGAGCGGCTGAACTGCGCCGCGGAACTGCTCCAGGGCCAGTCCGACGACCGCCCGGCGTTCCGCACGCCCGACGGCGGCGTCTGGACGTACGGGGAGCTGCGCGCGCGGGTGGACCGGCTGGCGCATCTGCTCACCTCGGACCTCGGGGTGGTGCCCGGCAACCGGGTGCTGCTGCGCGGGCCCACCACGCCGTGGCTGGCCGCCTGCTGGCTGGCGGTGCTGAAGGCGGGCGCTGTCGCCGTCACCGTGCTGGCCCAGCAGCGCCCGCACGAGCTGGCCACCATCTGCGCGCTCGCGGAGGTGCGGCACGCCCTGTGCGACGTGCGCTCCCTCGACGACCTCGTGAAGGCGGAGGTCCCGGACCTGCGGATCGCGGTGTTCGGAGGCGACTCCCGCGACGACCTGCTGCACCGCCCCGCGCCCGAGGGGCCGTTCGAGGCGGTGGAGACGGCCGCCGCCGACGTCGCCCTGATCGCCTTCACCTCCGGCACGACCGGGAAGCCGAAGGGCTGCACGCACTTCCACCGGGACGTGCTGGCCATCGCGGACACCTTCTCCCGGCACGTCCTCAAGCCGGTCCCCGACGACGTCTTCGCGGGCAGTCCCCCGCTGGGTTTCACCTTCGGGCTGGGCGGTCTGGTGGTGTTCCCGCTGCGGGCGGGCGCGAGCGCGCTGCTGCTCGAACAGGCGCATCCCTCACAGCTGTTGGCGGCCGTCGACGGGCACCGGGTCTCGGTGCTGTTCACCGCGCCCACCGCCTACCGGGCGATGCTGGCGGAGGCGGACGGCCACGACCTGTCCAGCCTGCGCCGCTGCGTCTCGGCGGGCGAGAACCTGCCGGCGGCGACCTGGCAGGCCTGGCACGACCGCACCGGGCTGCGCATCATCAACGGCATCGGCGCCACCGAGCTGCTGCACATCTTCATCTCCGCCGCCGACGACGCGATCCGCCCCGGCACCACCGGCGTCCCGGTGCCCGGCTGGCAGGCGCGCGTGCAGGACGCGGACGGCGTCCCCGTGCCCGACGGGCAGCCCGGACTGCTCGCGGTGCGCGGCCCCGTCGGCTGCCGCTACCTGGCCGACCCGCGCCAGCGGGACTACGTACGGGGCGGCTGGAACGTCACCGGCGACGCCTATGTCCGGGACCCCGACGGCTACTTCCGGTACGTGGCCCGCGCCGACGACATGATCATCTCGGCCGGGTACAACATCGCGGGCCCCGAGGTCGAGGACGCGCTGCTGCGCCATCCGGACGTGGTGGAGGCGGCGGTGGTCGGGCGTCCCGACGAGGCGCGCGGCCAGGTCGTGGTGGCGTACACGGTCCTCAAGGAGGGCGCCGAGCGGGACGGCGAGGCGCTGCGGGCGTTCATGAAGACGGAACTGGCGCCGTACAAGTGCCCCCGGGAGATCGTCTTCCTGGACGCGCTGCCGCGCACCGCCACCGGCAAGCTCCAGCGGTTCCGGCTGCGCACCGGCGCCGGCACCGGAGACGACCAGGGCTGATGCCGGGGAAACGGTCCCGCGGACACGACCTAAGATGATCAACGTGTCCGACCAGCATGCTCCACGGTCTCTCATCGTCACGCTCTACGGCGCCTACGGCCGGTTCGTGCCGGGCCCGGTGCCCGTCGCGGAGTTGATCCGGCTGCTGGCCGCCGTCGGCGTGGACGCCCCGTCCGTGCGTTCCTCCGTGTCCCGGCTCAAGCGCCGCGGACTGCTGCTCCCGGCCCGCACCGACCGGGGCGCGGCCGGCTACGAACTGTCGCCCGGGGCGCGCCAGTTGCTGGAGGACGGCGACCGGCGCATCTACGCCACCGCGCCGCCCGGCGACGAGGGCTGGGTGCTCGCGGTGTTCTCGGTGCCGGAGTCGGAGCGGCAGAAGCGGCATCTGCTGCGCTCCCGGCTGGCCGGTCTCGGCTTCGGCACGGCGGCACCGGGCGTGTGGATCGCCCCGGCCCGGCTGTACGAGGAGACCCGGCACACCCTGGAGCGGCTGCGCCTCGACGGGTACGTCGACCTGTTCCGCGGCGAGCACCTCGGGTTCGCGGCCACGGCGGAGGCGGTGGCCCGCTGGTGGGACCTCAAGGCGATCGCGGAGGCACATGAGGCGTTCCTGGAGGGGCACGCGCCGGTGCTGCGCGCCTGGGAGCAGCGCACGGACACCCCGCCGGAGGAGGCGTACCGCGACTATCTCCTCGCCCTGGACGACTGGCGCCACCTCCCCTACACCGACCCGGGCCTGCCCGCCGCGCTGCTGCCGGCGGACTGGCCGGGGACGCGTTCGGCGGCCGTCTTCCGGGCGCTGCACGAGCGGTTGCGGGACGCGGGGGCGGAGTTCGTGAACGCGGCGTCCGACTCCGCTTCCGCCTCCGAGGCGGACTGAGGCGTTCCCCTCTTACGCGCCTTCCGTGAGCGGCAGGTCGGAGAGAGTGAGGCGGGGCTTGGGGGCGTCGGTGCGGCCGGTGCGGGGCGGGCGGCTGCCCGCGCGGTACTGCGGCGGCCAGACCACGCCCGGACCCTCGTATCCTTGCTCGGCCGCCGCGTGCAGCGTCCAGTGCGGGTCGTACAGATGCGGGCGTGCCAGCGCGCACAGGTCCGTACGACCAGCGACGATCAGGGAGTTGACGTCGTCCCAGGAGGAGATCGCGCCGACCGCGATCACCGGGACGCGGGCCTCGTTGCGGACCCGGTCGGCGAACGGCGTCTGGTAGGAGCGGCCGAACTCCGGTTCCTCGTCGGCCACCACCTGACCGGTCGACACGTCGATCGCGTCGGCCCCGTGGTCGGCGAAGGCGCGGGCGATCGCCACCGCGTCCTCCGCGGTCGTACCGCCCTCGGCCCAGTCGGTCGCGGAGATCCGCACGGTCATCGGCCGGTCCTCCGGCCACACCGCCCGCACCGCGTCGAGCACCTCCAGCGGGAAGCGCAGCCGCTTCCCCAGGGAGCCGCCGTAGGCGTCGGTGCGCCGGTTGGTCAGCGGGGAGAGGAAGCCGGAGAGCAGATAGCCGTGGGCGCAGTGCAGTTCGAGCAGGTCGAACCCGGCGCGCGCGGCACGTACGGCGGCGGCCGTGAACTGCTCGCGCAAGTCCGTGAGTTGGGCGCGGGAAAGCTCTCGGGGCGTCTGGCTGCCCGGCTTGTACGGCAGCGGGGACGGGGCGACCAGGGGCCAGTTGCCCTCGTCGAGGGGTTCGTCCATGCCCTCCCACATCAGCCTGGTCGAGCCCTTGCGGCCGCTGTGGCCGAGCTGCACGCCGATGGCGGTACCGGGGGCGGTGGTGTGCACGAAGTCGGTGATCCGCCGCCACGCCTCCGCCTGCCGTCCGCTCCACAGCCCGGCGCACCCGGGAGTGATCCGGCCCTCCGGGCTGACGCACACCATCTCCGTCATCACCAGGCCGGCGCCGCCCAGGGCGCGGGCGCCGAGGTGGACGAGGTGGAAGTCGCCGGGCAGGCCGTCGGCCGCCGAGTACATGTCCATCGGCGAGACGACGACCCGGTTGCGCAGGGTGAGTCCGCGCAGCCGGAACGGGGTGAACATCGGGGGCGTGCCGGGCGGGCAGCCGAAGCCGCGCTCCACCGCCTCGGTGAAGTGCGGGTCACGCAGCCGCAGATTGTCGTGGGTGACGCGGCGGCTGCGGGTGAGCAGGTTGAACGCGAACTGGCGCGGCGGCTGGTTCAGGTAGAGGGCGATGTTCTCGAACCACTCCAGGCTGGCGCGGGCCGCGCGCTGGGTGGAGGCGACGACGGGCCGCCGCTCCGCCTCGTAGGCCTCGAGGGCGTCGGTGAGCGTGGGCTGCTCGCTCAGACAGGCGGCGAGGGCGAGGGCGTCCTCCACGGCGAGCTTGGTGCCGGAGCCGATGGAGAAGTGGGCGGTGTGGGCGGCGTCGCCCAGCAGCACGATGTTGCCGTGCGACCAGCGCTCGTTGACGACCGTACGGAACGTCGTCCACGTCGAGTTGTTAGAGCGGAGGGGGCGGCCGCCGAGCGCGTCCGCGAAGATCTTGGCGCAGCGTTCGACGGACTCGGTCTCGTCCAGCTCGTCGAACCCGGCGGCCCGCCACACCTCTTCACGCATCTCCACGATCACGGTGGAGGCGCTGGCGGAAAACGGGTAGCCGTGCAGCTGCATCACGCCGTGCTCGGTCTCGGCGATCTCGAAGCGGAAGGCGTCGAAGGGGAAGTCGGCGGCCAGCCAGATGTAGCGGCAGCGGTGCGCGGTGATGTGCGGGCGGAACACGTGCGCGAAGGCGGTGCGGGTGGTGCTGTGGACTCCGTCGGCGGCGACGACGAGGTCGTGGGTCCGGGCGAGGTGAGCGGGGTCCGGGGCCTCTTCGCGGAAGCGGAGTTCCACTCCCAGGGAGCGGCAGCGGTGGTGGAGGATCTCCAGGAGGCGGCGGCGGCCGAGGGCCGCGAAGCCGTGTCCTCCGGAGGTGTGGCGGGTGGTTCTGTGGACGATGTCGATGTCGTCCCAGCGGACGAATTCGGATTGCAGGGCGGAGTAGACCTCCGGGTCCGCGTGTTCGATGCCGCCGAGGGTTTCGTCCGAGAGCACTACTCCGAAGCCGAAGGTGTCGTGGGGGGTGTTGCGTTCCCAGACCGTGATGTCTCTGGTGGGGTCCAGGCGTTTGAGGAGGGCGGCTGCGTAGAGGCCGCCGGGGCCTCCGCCGATGATCGCCACGCGTAGGGGGGCGTTCGGCTTCGCCGGCGGGTGCGGGTTCGTTGTGGCTTGTCGCGCGGTTCCCCGCACCCCTGAGGGTGATGCAGTCCCGCGCGTCGACACGGAGGAGGTCACCGTCCCCTCCATTTCGGGGCTCGCTTCTCCGTGAAGGCCGCGTGGAACTCGGCGTAGTCCTCGCCTGTCATCAGCAGGGCCTGGGTGGAGGCGTCCAGTTCGATCGATGCGGCCAGCGGCATGTCCAGTTCGGAGGTGAGGAGGGCCTTCGTCTGGGCGTGGGCCAGGGCCGGGCCGTCGGCGAGGCGGCGGGCCAGGTCTCGGGACGCGGTGTCCGCGCCGCCCTCCTCGGTCAGCGCGCTGATCAGACCGATCCGTTCCGCCTCCGGGGCGTGGACCGGCTCGCCCAGCATCAGGAGGCGGGTGGCGTGGCCGAGGCCGACGACCCGGGGCAGCAGGTAGGCCGCGCCCATGTCGCCGCCGGACAGGCCGACGCGGGTGAACAGGAAGGCGAAGCGGGCGGTGGGGTCGGCGACCCGGAAGTCCGCGGCGAGGGCGAGGACCGCGCCGGCGCCGGCGGCCACGCCGTGAACCGCGGCGACGACGGGGAAGGGACACTCCCGTACCGCGCGGACCACCTGGCCGGTCATGCGGTTGAAGTCGAGGAGCTGGGCGGTGTCCATCGAGAGGGTGGCGCCGATGATCTCGTCGACGTCGCCGCCGGAGCAGAAGCCGCGTCCCTCGCCGCCCAGCACCAGGGCCCGGACGGCCCGCTCCCGGGACAGCTCGGCGAGCAGGTCGCGCAGGTCGGCGTAGGCGCCGAAGGTGAGCGCGTTCAGCTTGTCGGGGCGGGCGAGGGTGACATGGGCGACGCCGTCGGCGATCTCGACGCGCAGATGCTCCCAGCGCGCGGTGCGGGCGGCGGAGCCGGTGAAAGGACTCATGAGGGCGGCCTCCTCGGGCGGGCACTGCGCGGCTCAGTGAGGTCTGTCACTCGAAGCTATCACCGGTTGGTGACTGTCGTCACGAGTGCGCGATACGCCGTTCGGGCGCCGTCACGCGCGTCACGGAACATCGACGCCTCCGTAACGGTGCGGGCGGGCGGGCGAGGCGGGGTCGCCGGGCGGGTAGGCCGCCGTTGCCGGGGCGCAGCGCCCCGGGCGGTGCGCCCGTCAGGGCCCCGGTCGCTCCCCGTCCCGGGAGCGGAGCCGGTTGAGGCGCGCCGTACCATGGGCACTCGAACACGGGAGCGCCCGCTCCATGAACGGAAACGCTGTGCACGAACCCCCCGCCATTCCCACCTCCTGGCGCGTCGCGCTGCCGCACACGACCGCGGCGGTGCCCGTCGCGCGTGCGCTGGTGCGCACGGCGCTCGCCGAGCGGGAGCACTCCGCCGACTGCGACACGGCGGAGCTGCTGACGGCGGAGCTGGTGGCGAACGCCGTGGAGCACACCTCAGGGGCCACCCCCATCGAGCTGGTGCTGCGGCTGCTGCCGACCGGTTTCCAGGTGGAGGTGCACGACGAGGACCCGGAGCCGCCCCGTGACCTCACCAAGCCGAACCTCGAGCTGCCCGACCCGTGGCAGGAGCACGGGCGCGGGCTGCTGCTGATCCGCTCGCTCAGCTCGTCGTGCGGGCACCGCCCCACCGAGTCCGGCAAGGCGGTGTGGTTCCGGCTGCCGGGCCAGCGGCGCCCGGTCTGACGTCAGGCGACGGTGGCGACCAGGACCGCCTTGATGGTGTGCATACGGTTCTCCGCCTCGTCGAAGACCAGCGAGTGCGCCGACTCGAACACCTCGTCGGTCACCTCCAGCGACTCCAGGCCGTGCGCCTCGTACACGTCCCGGCCGACCGCGGTGCCCAGGTCGTGGAAGGCCGGCAGGCAGTGCAGGAAGCCGACGTCCGGGTTGCCTGTGGCGCGCAGCACGTCCATGGTCACCGCGTAGGGCGCGAGGGCGGCGATGCGCTCGCCCCAGACCTCCTTGGGCTCCCCCATGGACACCCACACGTCGGTGGCGACGAAGTCGGCGCCCGCGACGCCCTCGGCGATCTCCTCGGTGAGCGTGATCCGGGCCCCGCTCGCGGCGGCCAGCTCGCGGGCGCGGTCGATGACCTCCTGCGCGGGCCAGTACGTCTTCGGCGCGACGATCCGCACGTCCATGCCGAGCAGGGCCGCGGTGACCAGGTAGGAGTTGCCCATGTTGAAGCGGGCGTCGCCGAGGTAGGCGAAGGCGATCTCCGTGAGCGGCTTGTCGCTGTGCTCGGTCATGGTGAGCACGTCGGCGAGCATCTGGGTGGGGTGCCAGTCGTCGGTGAGCCCGTTGAGGACGGGGACGCCCGCGTAGGCGGCCAGCTCCTCGACCTTCGCCTGGCTGTCGCCCCGGTACTCGATCCCGTCGTACATCCGGCCCAGCACCCGCGCGGTGTCCTTCACGGACTCCTTGTGGCCCATCTGCGAGCCCGACGGGTCGAGGTAGGTCGTGGAGGCGCCCTGGTCGGCGGCGGCGACCTCGAAGGCGCAGCGGGTGCGCGTCGAGGTCTTCTCGAAGATCAGGGCGATGTTCTTCCCGCGCAGGTACGGCGTCTCGGTCCCGGCCCGCTTGGCGGCCTTCAGCTCGGCGGCCAGCTCCAGCAGGCCGCGGAACTCCTCCGCGGTGAAGTCGACCTCCTTGAGGAAGTGACGGCCGGCGAGGGGGGTAGGGACTGTCGCCATGGGGGCGCTCCAGGACTGGGGGACACGAACCATGGAAGTCTATACGACTGACCGCAATTCTATACAGCGCCGTCTACACGGCGTCCCGTTCCACCGGGCAGCTCATGCAGCGCGGCCCGCCCCTCCCCCGGCCCAGCTCGCTGCCGGGGATCTCTATCACCTCGATGCCCTGTTTCCGCAAGTGGGTGTTGGTGGTGGAGTTGCGTTCGTAGGCGACGACCACGCCCGGTTCGACGGCCAGGACGTTACAGCCGTCGTCCCACTGCTCCCGCTCGGCCGCGTGCACGTCCTGGGTGGCGGTCAGCACCCGGATCTCGCTCAGGCCGAGCGCGGCGGCGATCGCCCGGTGCATGTGCTCCGGCGGATGGTCGGTGACCTTCAGCTCCTTCTCGTCGCCGCCCGGCTCGATCGTGTACGAGCGGAGCATGGGCAGGCCCGCGTACTGGGTGAACGTGTCGCCGTCCACCATGGTCATCACGGTGTCGAGATGCATCAGGGCGCGTCTCTTCGGCATGTCGAGGGCGACGATGGTGCGCGCCGAGCCGGCCGCGAACAGCTTGTGCGCGAGCATCTCCACGGCCTGCGGGGTGGTCCGCTCGCTCATCCCGATCAGCACCGCGCCGTTGCCGATCACCAGCACGTCGCCGCCCTCGATGGTGGACGGGTAGTCGGCCTGCCCCTCGGACCACAGATGGAAGGACGCATCCCGGAACATCGGGTGGTGCCGGTAGATCGCCTCGAAGTGCACGGTCTCGCGCTGCCGGGCCGGCCACCGCATGGCGTTGATGGAGACGCCGTCGTAGATCCAGGCGGACGTGTCGCGGGTGAAGAGGTGGTTGGGCAGCGGGTGGAGCAGGAAGTCGTCCAGCTCCATCACATGGAAGCGCACGGAGACCGGTTCGGAGTGGGAGTCGAGGAACTCCCGCTTGGTCATCCCGCCGATCAGCACCTCGGCCAGCTCCGGCGCGGGCAGCGTCTCGAACGCGGCGCGCAGATGGTCGGTGGCGAGCGGGCCGTACTCCTTCTCGTCGAAGACCCGGTCCAGCACGAGCGAGCGTGCCCCGGGCAGCTCCAGCGTCTCGGTGAGCAGGTCGCCGAAGAGGTGGACGGTGACGCCTCGGTCGCGCAGCACGTCCGCGAAACCGTCGTGCTCCGCGCGCGCCCGGCGCACCCAGAGCACGTCGTCGAAGAGCAGCGCGTCCTTGTTGCTCGGGGTGAGCCTTTTGAGCTCCAGATCGGGCCGGTGCAGGATGACGCGGCGCAGCCGCCCGGCCTCGGAGTCGACGTGGTAGGTCATGCCTCCATCCTGACCGCCCAAGCCCGGGTTCACCCCTGCCCTCGCCGAATCCCGTCCGCCGCACGCGGGAAGCGCGCGGGCGCCCGGGGCGGGCGGCGGGGCGCGGAGGTACGGGTGGCCCTCCGCGCCCCGCGCGCCTCACAGGCGCGGGTCGACCGGCTCCGACTCCAGGGCCAGCACCGCGAACACCGGCTCGTGGACCCGCCACAGCGGCTCCCCGTCGGCGAGGCGGTCCAGGGCCTCCAGGCCGAGGGCGTACTCGCGCAGGGCGAGGGACTGCTTGTGGCCGAGGAAGCGGGAACGCAGGCGGGCCAGGTTCTCCGGGCGGGTGTACTCGGGGCCGTAGATGATCCGCAGGTACTCCCGGCCGCGGCACTTGATGCCCGGCTGCACCAGCCGTCCGGCGCCGTCGCGGGCCAGGGCGTCGACCGGCTTGACGACCATGCCCTCGCCGCCGCGTCCGGTCATCTCCAGCCACCAGTCCACGCCGGCCCGCACCGACTCGGGGTCGGCGGTGTCGACGTAGAGCCGACGGGTGGTCTGCAGCAGGCCGGTGGCGTCGTGCTCGACCATGCGGTCGATCAGGGCGAGCTGCCGGTCGTGCGGCAGCGCGGCCAGGCTGCGTCCCTGGACGGCGAGGATCTGGAACGGCGCGAGACGCACGCCCTCCAGTCCTTCGGTGGTCCAGCAGTAGCGACGGTAGGCGTCGGTGAACCCGGCCGCCGCACTCGCCCGCTCCCGCTGACGGGTCAGCAGCTCACCCACGTCGACCCCTCGGGCCGCCGCGCCCTCCAGGGCCGTGAGGGCGGACGGGAGGACCGCGCCGGCCGCGGCGCCGACCGCCGCGTACTGGGTGCGCAGCAGCCCGGACGCCTTCAGCGACCACGGCATCAGCTCGGCGTCCAGCAGCAGCCAGTCGGTCTCGAGCTCCTCCCAGAGTCCGGCCTCCCCGGCCGCCGTGCGCAGCCGGCCGAGGATCTCCTCGGTGACGTCCGCGTCGTCGAAGAACGGCCGGCCGGTACGGGTGTACAGCGAGCCCGTCTCGCCCCCGGCCGCGCCGAAGCGGCGGGCGGCGGTCTCCGCGTCACGGCACACCAGGGCGACCGCGCGCGACCCCATGTGCTTCTCCTCGCACACCACCCGGGCCACACCGTCCTGCTCGTACCGGGCGAACGCCTCGACCGGGTGCTCCAGGTAGCCGTCGAGCTGCGAGGTCGCCGTGGGCGCCATGGTCGGCGGCAGGTACGGCAGCAGCCGCGGGTCGAGCGCGAACCGGCTCATCACCTCCAGCGCGGCCGCCGCGTTCTCCTCCCGTACGGCCACCCTGCCCATGTGCCGGGTCTCCACGACCCGCCGTCCGTGCACGTCCGCCAGGTCCAGCGGGCGCCCCTCGTGCCCGCCGGGCGCCTCGGTGCGCAGCGGCCGCACCGGCTCGTACCAGACCCGCTCGGCCGGTACGTCGACGAGTTCGCGCTCCGGCCAGCGCAGCGCGGTGAGCTTGCCGCCGAACACCGCGCCGGTGTCGAGGCAGATGGTGTTGTTGAGCCAGGTCGCCTCGGGGACGGGGGTGTGGCCGTAGACGACGGCGGCCTTGCCCCGGTAGTCCTCCGCCCACGGGTAGCGCACGGGCAGCCCGAACTCGTCGGTCTCGCCGGTGGTGTCGCCGTAGAGGGCGTGGCTGCGGACCCGGCCGGAGGTGCGGCCGTGGTACTTCTCGGGCAGGCCGGCGTGGCAGACGACGAGCCTGCCGCCGTCGAGGACGTAGTGGCTGACCAGGCCCTCGACGAACTCCCGCACCTCGGCGCGGAACTCCTCGCTCTCGCCCTCCATCTGCGCGACGGTCTCGGCGAGTCCGTGGGTGAGCTGGACCCTGCGGCCCTTGAGGTGGCGGCCGAACTTGTTCTCGTGGTTGCCGGGCACGCACAGGGCGTTGCCGGACTTGACCATGGCCATCACGCGGCGCAGCACGCCGGGGCTGTCGGGGCCGCGGTCGACGAGGTCGCCGACGAACACGGCGGTGCGGCCCTCCGGGTGGACGCCGTCGACGTAGCCCAGCTTGCCGAGCAGCGCCTCCAGTTCGGCGGAGCAGCCGTGGATGTCGCCGACGATGTCGAACGGGCCGGTGAGGTGGGTGAGGTCGTTGAACCGCTTCTCGGTGACGACGGTGGCGTGCTCCACCTCCTCCACTCCGCGCAGCACGTGCACCTTGCGGAACCCCTCGCGCTCCAGGTGACGGAGGCCGCGGCGGAGTTCGCGGGTGTGGCGGCGGATGACCCGGCGGGGCATGCCGGCGCGGTCGGTGCGCGCCGCGTTGCGCTCGGCGCACACCTCCTCGGGCACGTCCAGGACGACGGCGATGGGCAGCACGTCGTGCTGCCTGGCCAGGTCGATCAGCCGGCGCCGGGCGTCCTGCTGGACGCTGGTGGCGTCGACGACGGTGCGGCGGCCGGCCGCGAGGCGCTTGCCCGCGATGTAGTGCAGCACGTCGAAGGCGTCACGGGAGGCGCTCTGGTCGTTCTCGTCGTCGGCGACCAGACCCCGGCAGAAGTCGGAGGAGATGACCTCCGTCGGCCTGAAGTGGCGGCGCGCGAAGGTGGACTTGCCCGAGCCTGAGGCGCCGATCAGCACGACCAGGGACAGGTCGGTGACCGGCAGGGCACGGCCGCGCGCGGCGGCGGCGGTGGTGTCGGTGGTCGTCATGCGGCCTTCGCCTCCTTCGGGGTGCCGAGCCGGAAGACGGCCATCTGGGTGGGCGGTCCGACCTCGGGGTCGTCAGGACCGACGGGCAGGAACTCCACGTCGTAGCCGTGCCGTTCGGCGACGGTGCGGCCCCAGCCGCGGAACTCCTCGCGGGTCCACTCGAAGCGGTGGTCGCCGTGCCGGACGTGCCCGGCCGGCAGGCTCTCCCAGCGGACGTTGTACTCGGCGTTGGGCGTGGTGACGCAGACGGTCCGGGGGCGGGCCGACCCGAACACCGCGTACTCCAGGGCGGGCAGCCGCGGCAGGTCGAGGTGCTCGATCACCTCGCTGAGCACGGCGGCGTCGTAGCCCTTGAGGCGCTTGTCGGTGTAGGCGAGGGAGCCCTGGAGGAGGGTGACGCGGGACGCCTGCCGCTCCCCCATGCGGTCCAGCTTGAGCCGCCGGGAGGCGATGGTCAGCGCCCGCATCGACACGTCCACGCCGACGATCTCGGTGAACGCCGGGTCCTTCAGCAGCGCCTGCACCAACTGGCCCTGCCCGCAGCCGAGGTCGAGCACCCGGGCGGCCCCGGACGCGCGCAGCACACCGAGGATCGCCTCGCGGCGCTGCACGGCCAGCGGGGTCGGCCTGTCCTCCTCCTCGGCCTCCGGCTCGACGGCGTTGTCGAGGTCCTCGACCTCGCTGTCGTCCGCCTCGGCCAGCCGCACCAGCTCCAGCCGCTCCTTCGCCTGCCGGGTGAGCGACCAGCGGTGGGAGAGGTAGCGGCGGGTGATCAGCTCCCGCTCGGGGTGGCCGGCCAGCCAGCCGTCACCGACGCGCAGCAGCTTGTCGACCTCGTCCGGGGAGACCCAGTAGTGCTTGGCGTCGTCGAGGACGGGGAGCAGCACGTAGAGGTGGCGCAGCGCCTCGGCGAGGGTGAGGCCGGCGGCCTCCAGGGTCAGGCGTATGTAGCGGGAGTCGCCCCAGTCCGGGAACTCCGTGTCCAGCGGAACCGGTTCGGCGGTGACCGTCCAGCCGAGCGGCTCGAAGAGGCGGCGGACCAGGTCGGCGCCGCCGCGCGCGGGCAGCGCGGGCACCTCGACACGCAGCGGGCGCGGGGCGTCCGGCAGCTCCGGGCGCGCGGTGCACACCCCGCGCATGGCACTGGAGAAGACAGAGCCGAGGGCGACGGCGAGCAGGGAGGAGGCCGCGTACGGGCGGTCGTTGACGTACTGCGCGAGGGCGGCGTCGGGTGCGCCGCCGCGGCCCTTGCCCTTGCCGCGCCGGACCAGCGCCACCGCGTCCACCTCCAGCAGCAGCGCCGCCGTGCAGCGTTCGGCGTCCGCCTCGGGGTAGAGGACGTGTGCCGTGCCGTACGACGTGGAGAACGCCTGCGCCTTCTCGGGATGCTTGTGCAGCAGATGGCCGAGGTCGGTCGCCGGGCGCTGTGCGGAGCCGGTGGTGCTGATCGTCAGGAACACGGGGTCACACCTCGAGACACCTTCTGAGCTGGGGATGACACCGGGATTCACGGTGCCGGCCCAACGTACAGGGAAGGGGTCGCGGGGGTCCGCGTATTTTCCGCGCATATGCGGTGCGGGGCCGCCCCTTCACGGGTGCGGCCCCGCTCCCGCGCCGGGTCAGGACAGCTGGGACTGGACCTGGGAGGAGATCAGCTCCAGGTGGTCCAGGTCGGACAGGTCGAGCACCTGGAGGTAGACGCGCTGCGAGCCGATCTCGGCGTAGCGGCCGATCTTGTCGGCCACCTCGGCCGGGGAGCCCGCCAGACCGTTCGCCTTCAGCTCGTCGACCTCACGGCCGATCGCGGCGGCGCGGCGCGCCACCTCCTGGTCGTCACGGCCGACGCAGACGACCAGGGCGTTGGAGTAGACGAGTTCGTCCGGGTCGCGGCCGATCTCACGGGCGGCGTTCCGGACCCGCTCGAACTGGGCGGCGGAGTCCTCGACCGACGCGAAGGGGATGTTGAACTCGTCGGCGAACCGGGCCGCGAGGCGCGGGGTCCTCTTGGCGCCGTGGCCGCCGATCAGCACGGGAACCTTCGACTGGGCCGGCTTGGGCAGCGCGGGCGACTTGGTGAGGTCGTAGTAGGTGCCGTGGAAGTCGAAGGTCTTGCCGACCTCGGTGGCCCACAGACCGGTGACGATCTCCAGCTGCTCCTCGAGGCGGGCGAACTTCTCCTTGGGGAAGGGGATGCCGTACGCCTTGTGCTCCTCCTCGAACCAGCCCGCGCCCAGGCCGAGTTCGACGCGTCCGCCGGACATCTGGTCGACCTGCGCGACCTGGATGGCGAGCACGCCGGGCAGGCGGAAGGTGGCGGCGGTCATCAGCGTGCCGAGGCGGATCCGCTTGGTCTCGCGGGCGAGTCCGGCGAGGGTGATCCAGGCGTCGGTGGGGCCGGGCAGGCCGTCCGCGGAGCCCATGCTCAGGTAGTGGTCGGAACGGAAGAAGGCGTCGAAGCCGAGGTCCTCGGTGGCCTTGGCGACGGTGAGCAGCGTGTCGTAGGTGGCCCCCTGCTGGGGCTCGGTGAAGATGCGAAGATCCATGCCTTCCATCCTGCACGGTCGCCGGGGCGGGGGCGCGCGAGGACCCGCGGCGTGCCTCGCCGCACGCCGGTGGCACGGAAGCTCGTGACCGGGGGTGAGGAAGATCGTTGGCTCGTTCGGAGCCGGAGCGTCCGGCACCCGCGCCGGCCCTGTGACGCCGGGGTGTCACCGTGTCGGCCCCCGGGCGGGGCCATGGGCCGAGGGGACCGTCATGACGGAGGAGCAGAGCAGTGCGCCGCAGGGGGGCGGTGTGGTGCCCGGAGGGCCGCAGGGGGGCGGGGTGATGCCCGGAGGGCCGCAGGGGGGCGGGGTGATGCCCGGAGGGCCGCAGCGGGGCGGGGTGGTGCCCGGAGGGCCGCAGCGGGGCGGGGTGGTGCCCGGAGGGCCGCAGGGGGGTCTGCTGGCGCAGATGGACATGCTGATGGCGGCGCTGAACGCGGACCTGTCCGCGCTGGACGCGGAGCTTCAGGGGGCCGGCGGGAGGGGTGAGGCGCGGGGGGCCTCGGCCGAGGGGTCGGGCGACAGCCCGGGCGTCTGAGGGCTCGTGACCCGGCGGTCAGCCGGCCTCCCGCCGGGGTAACGCCGCCTCCCGCTCCGCCAGTTTGCGGAGCATGTCCCGGACGCGGTCCCGCGCCTCGTCCGCCGCGTCGATGGCCTCGACGCAGCTCCAGTACGTCGCCTCGTCGCCGGCGGCGCAGGCGATGCCGACGAGGGCGATGCCGACGTCGCCGAGCAGGCCGCCCAGGTGCATCAGGCACGCGCGGGTGTCGCCCAGTTCGGTGAGCCGGGACGCGCGCGGCTCACCGGAGTCGGCCGGCGGCCGGTCGAGGACGCCGATGCCACGGCAGGCCAGATCTGCCAACCCCGTTGCCTCGTCGCGTAGTTGGGGCGGGCCCACGAGTGCCAGGCGGCTCCCTATCGCCTGGGCCAGGGCCTGCGCCTGCCACACCTCGGTCAGCAGCTCCGGAACCCCGCCGCCGGCGGCCAGGGCCCTCCTGCTCGTCACGATGAGCCGCACAGCGTCCATGCGCTGCCCCCGTCTGTCCGACGCGCTGCCCACGCGTCCGCATCCGTTGAACTCCCTTGTTCACTACCCAGAGTGAAGCTCTGTGAGACAAAAGGCCAGAGGAAGTCCGAAATCTGTGGACAGCCCTAGACGTCGGGTCGAATGTTCGACCACGGAGCGTGAGAGCGGAAGGGAAGGCTCCTAGGAGCGGGGCGGTGTCCCGGACGATCGCTCCGGGTCCGGCGCCGGGAACCTGTGCTCGTTCCGGTCGATCTTCTCCGCCAGCGCCGCCAGCGGGTCGACGCCGAGGACCTCGCAGAACTGGAGGAGGTAGGCGAGCACGTCGGCCACCTCGTCGGTGACGCGGTGCGCGGTGTCCGGGTCGCCCATCACGCGGGCGGACTCCTCCGGCGTCAGCCACTGGAAGATTTCCTGCAGTTCGGCCGCCTCCACGGCGAGCGCGGCGACGAGGTTCTTGGGCGTGTGGTACGGCTGCCAGTTCCGCGCGGCGGCGAACTCGGCGAGGCGGCGCTGGAGCGCGGGCAGGTCGGCGGGCCGGGACGCGTCGTCGTCGTGCGGATCAGTCACGCCTCAGGTGTACCACGGTCGCCCCGGGCACCCCGGCGGCCCAGGTGGCGTCGCTCACCGCGCCGGCCAGGCGGATGTGCCCCCGCTCGCACATCCGCGCCGCCAGCGCCAGCAGGGCCGCGCGCTGGGCGGGGTCCTGCGCCCGGTCCAGGTTGTCGGCGAGGACGGTGAGGCACTGCAGGGCGGCCGGCACCTCGCCGGGCACGTCGGCCTCCAGCACACCGGGGCCGGTGAGCAGCACCAGCGCGAGGGCGGTGTAGCGGAGTTCGCCGTCGCCGAGCCGCCGCAGCGTGGTACGCGTGCCGTTGCCCCGGTCCAGTACGGCCCGCACCAGACGGCCTCCGGCGGACGGCTCGGCGAGCAGGTCGGCGACGGGTCCGGCACAGCCGACGCGCACCGCGTCCACGAGCAGGGCGTGGCGGCGGGTGCACTCGGAGCGGGTGCGCCACAGGACGTCGGCGAGGTTCTCGCAGCCCGGGAGCAGCCGTCCGCTGCCCGCGGGGACGGGGTCCCGCATCCGCTCGGGGCGGGGGTCACAGGGGAAGACGGAGCGCAGCGCCACCAGCATCTGCTCGGCGGCGGCCAGCACACGGAGCTGTCCGGCGGTCGTGCCGGCCACGCGCAGCGGCAGCAGCGCGGTGCCGAGACGGTCGTCGGGGAGGGGCGCGCGGGTGACCGCGGTGGCGCCTCCCGTGTGCCAGGCGGCCTGCACGGTGCGGCGGCGCGGGTCGCGCAGCGCGGTCTCCAGCAGGACCAGGCCGCCGGCGGACAGCCTCTCCCCCACGATGCGCAGTTCGGGTTCCGCCTGCACGGCGACCTCCAGGCGGACCGGGCCCTCGGGGCCGTCGGCGGTGCAGCCGATCCGGAAGCCGCGGCGGCGCTGGGCGTCGGGCCGGGCCCGCTCCGGGACGCAGGCCGAAGGGCTCGGGAACACCTCGCCCAGCTCGGCCCCGCCACCGAGCCGGGCGAGCGCCTCGTACGCGCGCAGTGCGGTGGTCTTGCCGGTGCCGCTGGGGCCGGCGAGGAGGGTGAGGTCGCCCAGACGGAAGGTGGTGCCGCGGTGCCCGGCGAAGGCGGAGAGCAGCAGTTCCGTGACACGCGGCAGGTTGGGGCGCCGGGCCTGTCCGGGGTCCACGGGGGTGTGCGTAGGGGGTGCGGCGGGCGGCGGGGGCGTCGTCGTCGCGACCGGCTGGGGCGGGGGCGGCGGGGTCATGCGCGGGACGCTAAACGCTTCTTCTGCCGCCGAACCGTTCCCTCGGGGGCCGTTCCTACGAACGGACGGCGCGCCGGTCTTCGCGCGCGGGGCGCGCGGAGCGTCATGCGCCGGGCGAGGCGTTCCCGGTCGCCGGCGCCCTCCGACCGCGCGCACCGTCTCGCGCTCCGCGCCCGCGCGGGCGGGAGGCGCGGCTACGCCCCCGGGGCTCCTACGCCCTCCATCAGCCCGGTCACCTCCATGCCCTCCGGCGTCAGGAGGAACACGTTGCGGTCCACGCGGTGCATTCCGCTGGCGAGGCCGAAGACGACTCCCGTGCTGAAGTCCAGGACGCGCTTGGCGACGTCCGGTTCCGCGCCCGTCAGGTCCAGGAGGACCGGAATCCCGGACATCAGGGTCTCGGCGACCTCGCGGGCGTCCGCGAAGACGTTCACCCGCAGGACGACGAAACGGCGCCGCGCCGCCTCCGTCCTGGCCTCCGGCGCGGCGCGGTGGCCGACCGAGGACGGCCATGCGTCACGGCCCCGCAGCGGCACGACCTGGGCGAGCCCCTCCCACTGTTCGTCGGTGACATCGTGGCCGCTCACCGGCATGCTCCGTCCCCTGTCGCGCTGGCTGTCTGCATCGGCCAATTCTTACCCATGGTCACCCGTTCGGCCCAACAACGACACGCTCCGCCATCGCTTGCCCCACAACACCCCGATCCATGTGGGCTGTTGACCTTGGTCCCGGGTGCGACTTGCATGGGCGCATGGCTGGTGAGACGGATGGTGCGGTGGGGCCGGTTCTGGGTTTCTCGACCCAGGAGGAGTTCGAGGCGTGGCTGGAGGAGCATCAGGGGGACGCGGAGGGGCTGTGGCTGAAGATCCCGCGGAAGGGGTCCGGGCTGAAGGGGGTCGACTACGCCACCGCGCTGGAGTCCGCGCTGTGCTTCGGGTGGATCGACGGGCAGAAGCGGAGTCTGGACGAGACCTATTGGGTTCAGCGGTTCACGCCGCGGCGGGCCCGGAGCCGGTGGTCCGCGGTGAACCGGCAGAAGGTGATCGAGCTGACCGAGCGGGGGCGGATGCGGGAGGCGGGGTTGCGGGAGGTGGAGAGGGCCAAGGCGGACGGGCGGTGGGAGGCCGCGTATGCGAGTCCTCGGGGGGCGGTTGTTCCTGAGGATCTGCGGGTGGCGTTGGACGCGGCGTCTGCGGGGGCGCGGGAGTTCTTCGAGGGGTTGGACAGCCGGAATCGGTACGCGATCCTTCACCGGATCGAGGAGGCGAAGCGGGCGGGGACGCGGGCGGCGCGGATCGAGAAGTTCGTGGGCATGCTGGCGAGGGGGGAGAAGCTGTACCCGTGACTGCCGGGGGTTGTTTCACCCCCGCCGCCCCTTCCCATACCCAACCCGGGGCTCCGCCCCGGACCCCGCTCCTCGAACGCCGGAGGGGCTGCAAGTAGCCCGTCCGGCGTTCGAGGACGAGGTCCGCCGGGGGCCGACTGGGGGAGGTCAGCCCGTCAGGACCGCCTCCGCCGCGGCCACGCCGCACACCCTCGCCGCCCCGTGGGTGGCGATGTGCACCGCACCCCGCGGCGCGGACTGCGGTACCCCCATCTCCACCACCACCGTGTCCGGCCCCGCCGCCAGCAGCGTGTCCAGGGCCTCCCCCATCCACGGATGACGGTGTTCGTCGCGGACCACCGCGACCACCCTCCGCCCGGCGGCCGCGCGCAGCGCCTCCGGTCCGGCGGCGGGCCCGGTGAAGTGGCCCGTGGCCGTGCCGGGGAGGAGGCGTTCCAGTTCTGGGCCGACGCCCCACGGCGTCTCGTCGCCGACGGCGATGTTGGGGGCGGGGCTGAACGTGGCGACGTAGACGGGCGCGGTGACCGGCGCGGGACCGGCGGCCCGGGTCACCGTCACCGCGCGGCGGGCCGCGGTCAGGCCGATCTCCGGCGCGGGGTCGTCCGCCGCCGAGGGCGACCGGCGCACACCGGTCGTCCAGGCGGCCAGCGACCGGACCCGGGCCGCCGCGTCGGCCAGCCGCTCCTCGGGCAGCTCGCCGGAGCGTACGGCGGTGACCAGGGCGTCCTGGAGCCGCAGCACCGTGTCCTCGTCGGCGAGTCCGCCGCCCACGCAGATCGCGTCGGCGCCGGCCGCGATGGCCAGCACGACGCCGTGTTCGAGGCCGTAGGTGCCGGCGACGGCACCCATCTCCATGCCGTCGGTGACGATGAGTCCGTCGTAGCCGAGCTCGTCGCGCAGCAGGCCGGTGAGGATGCGCCGGGAGAGCGTGGCGGGGCGGTCCGGGTCGAGCACGGGCACCCGGATGTGGGCGGTCATGACGGCGCGGGTGCCGGCCTCGATGGCGGCGCGGAACGGCCGTAGTTCCCGCTCGTGCAGCGTGGTGGCGTCCAGGTCGATCTGCGGGAGCGCGTGGTGGGAGTCGACGCTGGTGTCGCCGTGGCCGGGGAAGTGTTTGGTGCAGGCGGCGACGCCGTTGGACTGCAGGCCCTCGACGTAGGCGGCGGTGTGCCAGGCGACGAGGGCGGGGTCGCGGCCGAAGGAGCGTACGCCGATCACCGGGTTGTCGGGGTTGGCGTTGACGTCGGCCGAGGGCGCCCAGTTGAGGTTGACGCCGCACGCGGCGAGCCGGCGGCCGAGTTCGCGGGCCACCCGCCGGGTGAGGGCGGGGTCGTCGACGGCGCCGAGGGCGTGGTTGCCGGGGAACGAGGAGCCGGTGCGCACCTCGAGGCGGGTGACGTCGCCGGCCTCCTCGTCGATGGCCACCAGCAGGTCGTCCCGTTCGGCGCGCAGCTCGGCGGTGAGGGAGGTGACCTGCTCGGGGTCGGCGACGTTGCGGCCGAACAGGGCGACGGAGACCAGGCCCTCGGCCAGTCTGCGCCGTACCCAGTCGGGTGCGGTGGTGCCGGTGAACCCCGGCTGCAGCACGGCGAGCGCGTCCCGGGTGAGGGTGCCGGCGCCGGTGGTGAATGTCGTCATCTGGTGGCGTTATCCCTTCACGGCGCCTGCGGTGAGGCCGCTGACGGCGCGGCGCTGCAGGAAGACGAAGAGGATCAGGATCGGCACGGCGAACAGGGAGGAGGCGGCCATGGTCGCACCCCAGTCGTCGCCGAACTGGGTCTGGAAGCTGGACAGCCACAGCGGCAGGGTCTGCGCGCCGCCGGACTCCTTGCTGAGCACCAGGACGAGGGGGAACTCGTTCCAGGCGGTGATGAAGCCGAACATGGACGTGGACATCAGGCCGGGCGCGAGCAGCGGCAGGATGACGCGGCGGAACGCCTGGGCGCGGGTGCAGCCGTCGACCATCGCGGACTCCTCCAGCTCCTTCGGCACGGCGGCGACGAAGCCGCGCAGCGTCAGGATGGTGAAGGGCAGGATCATCATCATGTAGAACGCGGTCAGCGGCACCAGGCTGTTCAGCATGGAGGCGTCGCGCACGATCATGTAGATCGCGATCACCATGACCTCCCAGGGCGCCATCTGGGCCAGCATGAACCCGATGACGAAGCCGCGCCGCCCCTTGAACCGCATCCGGGCCAGGGCGAAGGAGCCGGCCAGCGCGATGACGAGGGAGAAGAGGACGGCCAGGCAGGTGACGGTGAGCGAGTTGCGGACGTACGTCCAGAAGTGGTCGGCGTCGATCGCCGTCGCGAAGTGTTCGAACGTGACGTTCGTCGGGAACCACACCGGGTCCTCGGCGATGATGTCGCCGGTCGGCTTCAGCGCCGTGGCGAACATCCAGTACACGGGGAAGAGGCAGGCGGCGAAGACGACGAGAGCGGTGGCGTTGGGCCAGATGCGGCCGAAGAGCGAGCGCTTCACAGCTCGTCCTCCTCTTGCTTGAGCACGATCCTGAGGTAGTACGCGGTCAGGCCGAGCATGATCAGGATGGTCAGCACCGCGATCGCCGCGCCCATGCCGTAGTGCTGGTTGCCGACGCCCTCGATGTAGGCGTAGACGGGCAGGATCTCGGTGAGCCGGTCGGGGCCGCCGCCGTTGAAGGTGAAGACCTGGACGAACGCCTTGAAGATCCAGATGATCTCCAGGAACGTCGTGGCGTAGAGGAACGGCCGCAGGAACGGCAGGGTGACGGTGGTGAAGCTGCGCCAGGCGCCGGCGCCGTCGAGCGCGGCCGCCTCGTACAGTTCGCCGGGGATGGTGGTGGTCGCCGCGTAGAGGTTGATCGCGACGAACGGCACGGACATCCAGACGATGAGCAGGGTGACGACGAAGAACGTCGACATCTGGCTGCTGGTCCAGCTGTAGTCGGCCATGGAGTGCCAGCCGAGCTTGTCGAGGACCCAGTTGACGACGCCGAAGCGCTGCGCGAACAGCCACTGGTAGACGGTGGTGGCGGCGACCACCGGCATCGCCCAGGCCAGCACCAGGCCGATCATCAGGGTGAACCGCATCCGCCTGCCGAGGCGGGCGAGCAGCAGACCGACGAGGGCGCCCAGCAGCATGGTGAGGACGACGTTGACGGCGGTGAACAGGATGGAGCGGAGGGTGACCCGCCAGAAGTCCTCCCCGGTGAGGACCTCCTTGTAGTTGTCGACGCCGTTCCACTCGGTGACGTGCTGGATCAGCTGCGCCATGTTGAGGTTCTGGAACGACAGCAGCAGGTCCTTCAGCAGCGGCCAGCCCAGCAGCAGCACGGTGGCGGCGCAGGCGGGCAGCAGCAGGAGGTACGGGGCGAGCGCGCCGGCCCGCGACGCTGCTCTGGGTCGGGGCCCGGCGGGTGCGGGGTCGTCCGCCTTGCGGACGTCCGCCGGTGAGGAGGGCGGCCGTTCGGTCTGCACGGTCATGCTCGCGATCTCTCTTCTCGGCGTGCTCAACGCGGGGCGGGGACCGTCCCGTCGGCCGGTCCCCGCTCCGGTCGGAGCGCGTGCGCTGTTACTGCTGCTGCGCCAGGCGCTTGTTGAACTCGCCCTCGACCTGCTTCGCGGCGGCGGCCGGGGACTTGCCGTTCAGGACGGCGGTCAGGTACGTCTTGACCGGGTTGGGGTCGTTCTCGACGGCGGCCCACTCGGGGATCAGCGGCGTGGTGCCGCCGACGGCGGCGGCGGGAGCTGCGGCCTCGGCGGGCGCGTTGCCCTTGAGGTTGCTCTGCAGCGACTCCTTGTTGGGGATGACGCCGTTCTCCTTGGCGAGCTGGCCCTCGAACGTGTCGGAGAGGGCGAGCTTCAGGAACTCCTTGGCGAGCTCCTGCTTCTGGCTTCCCGCGGCGACGGCGAGGTTGGAGCCGCCGAGGAAGACGCCCTCGGGCTTGTCGGCGGTGGCGCCGGGGATGGTGAAGTAGCCGATCTGCTTCTCGATGGCCGGGTTGGCCTCGATCGCGATGCCGGCCTCCCAGCCCATGCCGATGAAGGCGCCGACGTTGCCCTTGGCGAAGACCTCGCCCTGCTGCGGGGTGGCCTCGTCCTTGTCCTTGGGGGCCTTGGAGAGGGCCTGGAACTTCTTGTAGGTCTCGGCGGCCGCGGCGACCTTGGGGTCGTCGAGGTTGGAGACGTACTTGTCGCCGTCCTTCTTGACGAGTTCGCCGCCCTCGCCGATGACCAGGCCGACGAAGTGGTACCAGTTCTGGCCGGGCAGGTAGATCGGCTCGGCGTCGGTCTTCTCACCGATGGTCTTGAGCGCGGCGTAGAACTCGTCGCGGGTCTTGGGGGTGTCCTTGAGGCCGGCGTCGGCCCAGACCTTCTTGTTGTAGAGGACGACGCGGTTGGCGAAGTACCAGGGGGCGGCGTACTGCTTGCCCTCGAAGACGGAGGACTCGTTGAGGGACTCGGTCCAGTCGGCGCCGATCTCCTCCTTGAGGTCCGCGAGGTCGGCGAGGCCGCCGGTCTTGGCGTAGGCGGGGGTCTGGGTGTTGCCGATCTCGAAGACGTCCGGAGGGTTCTCCTCGGACAGGGCGGTGGTCAGCTTCTGCTGGATGCCGTTCCACTGCTGGACCTCGAACTTGACCTTCGCCTTGGTCTTCTTCTCGAACTCGGCGGCGAGGTCCTTCTGCCACTGGTCCGGTGAGGAGCCGTCCATGACCCAGACGGTGAGCGTCTGTCCGGCGTAGCCGTCCGCGCCGGCCTTCTTGCCGTCGCCGCCGTCGTCGCCACCGCACGCAGCGACCGAGAACAACATGCCCGCGACCCCGATCGCGGCTATCAGCTTGCGCTTCACGCGCCACCCCTCCTCAGGAATGCCTTGCACACCCACGCCCTCGCGGTGACCCTGACATCGGCGCAACAGCTCGGCGGGCTGGGACCCGGCTTCCGCTAAATGGTTTAGACCAGCAAGGGGAGCTTGGCCTAGACCTATGGTCGTGTCAAGGGTTGTCCCATTCACGGCTGGGTAACGGCAATGGGCCGTGTACGACGTGGAGATGTCCACCCAAAGAGGGACGGGATCCAGGGTTGGACTAGACCAAAGAGAGAGCGCGCCGTTATAACGGGATCGCCGAGCGTGCGGCGCCCATCACTGGCGGTCCGCCGACGTGCACCGCGGCCGGCCTCCTGCCGTCCGCGCGCCGGACACCGCAGCCGGAAGGCAGGACATGAGCACGGACGTCAGCAGCGCCGACCGGCCGGGCACGGGGGCGCCGGGCCGCGGGGACCGCGTGCCGAAGTACTACCGCATCAAGCAGCGGCTGCTGCAGATGACGGACGCGCGCGTACCGGGCTCCCCGATGCCGGCGGAGCGACTGCTCGCCGTCGAGTTCGGCACGTCCCGTACGACGGTCCGCAAGGCGCTGCTGGAGCTGGTGAGCGAGGGGCGGCTGGACCGGATCCAGGGCAAGGGCACGTTCGTGGCGCGTCCGAAGGTGTACCGGACGCTTCAACTCACCTCTTACACGGAGGACATGAGGGCGCAGGGTCTCAACCCGGCGTCCCGGGTCCTGGACATCGGCTATGTCGCGGCCGACGAGGAACTGGCGGCGTTGCTGGAGGTCGAGCCGGAGGACAGGGTGCTGCGCATCGAGCGGCTGCGGCTGGCGGGCGGCGAGCCGATGGCCATCGAGGCGACCCACCTCTCCGCCCGCCGCTTCCCCGGCCTGCGGCGCAACCTCCGCCGCTACACCTCCCTCTACACGACGCTGGCCGAGGTGTACGGGGTGCGGCCGGCGGAGGCCGACGAGACCATCGAGACGTCGCCGGCCACCCCACGCGAGGCGGGCCTGCTCGCCACGGACGTGGGCCTGCCGATGCTGCTGCTCTCCCGTCACTCGCGGGACGAGAACGGGACGCCGGTGGAGTGGGTGCGGTCGGTGTACCGGGGGTCCCGCTACAAGTTCACGGCCGTGCTGACACGTCCGGCGCCGTGACATCGGTGTCGGTGGCCGCGAGCACCGCGACGCGGGTACGGGAGGGGTCGAGTACGGCGAGGCCCAGGTCTGCGGTGTCGTGGTGGAACCACGGGGTGGAGGCGAGGAAGCGGAGCCAGCGGTGATCGGGGGTACGGCGCACGGCGTCGAGATGCGGCACGTCGGCGGGTAGCCCCATGAGGGCGTACAGACTCTCCCACGCGAAGAGCCGCGCATACGCACCACCCTGCCCCTGCCCACCGGCCCCGCCGTGATACGCGGCGGAGAACAACTCGTTGAGCACGTCATCGGGCGTCGTCATACAGGCGACCGCGGTCCCGTCGCCCTCCAGACAATCCAGGGGGAGCCGCTGAAGAAGGGCCGTCCCGAAGTCACCGGGCTCGATCGGCGCAGGCAGCACGAAGAATCGCGCCTCGGGAGTACGCGCCCACCCGCCGGCGACGAAGGGCCGTGCGGCCGCCTGAGCCCGGGCGTCATCGGGCACACCGACAGCGTGCAGCCCGGCATCCGCACCGGTCTCACTCGGCGGCACCTCCGGAAAACGGGCCCGAAGCTGCCGCAAGGTCTTGACCGACCCGAGCCCGCGCACCCTCACCATGAACCGGTGCTCGATGTCGAGCCGGGTCTCAGGCAGCCACGCCAGCGGGTGCCCGAGCGTGCGCAACCTCTCGGCGTAGGCATCCATACGAGCTCGCCCGGTCCCGGTGCCGAGCAGCGCGAGCTCACCGAGCAGACAGGCCCGGGTCTCGACCTCAGAATCGTGAAGTCCGTCCGGCACCTGCCCGAACAAGGGCTCGAGGTTCCGTAGAGGCTGCACCTTGGCCAGCCTCGCGGCCACCGAGCGCCGAATCCGGTCCCCTTCCTCCCAGGCCACAGTTCCGGAGGGCAGCAGTCGGCCCACGATGTCCACGGCGTACGCGGCGCAGCCCTGGGAGCGCGTCTCGGCGAGGGCCTCGGCGATGCGCCCGACGGTGCGCACTGCCAGGCTCCCTCCGAACTCCTCACCGGACGCTTCAGCGCACAGCTGCTCCGCCGCCGCGAACAGCTCTCCCGGCCGCTGCCCGGCCAGACGCGCCAGTTCCTCCGGGCCTGCCTCTTCCCATCGCCGCCGCTCGGAAGCGCCGTCACCAGGTGTCACTCGGTCATGACTCACCTCACGAGTCTACGAGGATGACATCAAGTAGCTTTGCTCAGGCACACGTTCTACGAGTGAAGCGTCGCAACGGGGGAGCTCATGGGTCACCGCCCACACGATTGGCATGTCCTTGATCTGGACAAGGACCCGACGCCCGGTGACCCGGAGCGGGTGCGCAAGCTCGCGAGGTTCCTGCACGACTTCGCCGATGACGTCTCCGAGGCGTTGCGTCTGGTGAAGGGGATGGCCGGTGAGGGGACGCTGGCGGAGTGGGCGGGCAAGTCGGCGAAGGTGTTCAAGGAGGAGTTCTCCGGCGTTCCGAAGAATCTGAGGAAGCTGGAGAAGTCGTACGCGATGTGCGGGGACGCGCTCGCGGACTACTGGCCGAAGCTGGAGCGGGCGCAGGCGCTGGCGGACAAGGCGTTGGCGAAGGCGCGTGAGGCGCAGGCGGATCTGTCGTCGGCGAAGTCGAAGCTGGCGTCGGCTCAGTCGTGGGTGGGGCGGGCGACGAAGGAGGCCGACAAGTACAAGGACGACCCGACGGGGTCGAAGTCGGACGCGGACAAGCCCGACGAGGCGAAGGTGCGGGCCGCGACCCGGGACGTGCAGAGCGCCAAGAGCGCGCAGGAGAAGGCGCAGTCGGACGTGACGTCCGCGCAGAGCGCGCTGGACGCGGCGAAGAAGATGGCCGCGGACGCGCGGAAGATGCGTGAGGAGGCGGCGCGGGACGCGAAGTCGAAGATCGACGAGGCCTCGGACGCGGGGATTCAGAACCGGTCGTGGTGGGAGGAGATCGGCGACTGGTTCACCGACAACTGGGACAACATCGTCGCAGCCTGCAAGATCGTGGTCGCGGTCGTCGGCATCGTCGCCCTGATCATCGGCGGGCCGATCCTCGGCGCGATCGTCCTCATCGCCGCCCTCGTCGTCCTGGCCGACACGCTCTACAAGTATTCCAAGGGACAAGCGTCCCTATGGGACGTCGGACTGGCCGCACTGGACTGCATACCCGGCATGAAGGGCCTCACCACCCTCGGCGGCCTCGCCAAAGGCATGAAGGCGCTGGGCAAAGGCGGCCTCAAGGCCATGACCAAAGGGCTCGGACGCGGGCTGCGGAAGGGGGCGGACGACGCCGTCGGCAAGAGCAAGCCCGCCAAGGGGCGCTGCAAGAACGGCGATCCCGTCGACATGGTTTCCGGCGAGATGATCATGGAGGAGACCGACGTCAGTCTTCCCGGACTCCTCCCCCTCGTGCTGCGGCGAACACATCTGTCGACCTACCACTGGGGCCGGTGGTTCGGCCCCTCCTGGGCATCGACGCTCGACGAGCGTCTCGAACTGGACGACAACGGAGCCGTCTTCGCGTCCGAGGACGGCATGATCCTTGTGTATCCCGTCCCCGCACCCGGTACTTCGGTCATGCCTCTCGAAGGACCGCGCTGGCCCCTGGACTGGGACGGGGCGCCAGGTGCCCCCCTCCGCATCACCGACCCCGCATCAGGCCGCACCCGTCACTTCGCTCCACCGGCCTCACCTGTCGCCGCGCAGGAGGCGTTCACCCTCCCGTTGGCCGCGGTGACCGACCGCGGCGGGCGGCGCATCGACGTTGACCGGGACGCATCCGGCGCGCCCACCGCCGTGCGCGACTCCGGAGGCCGTCATGTGCACATCGACACCGAGGACGACCGGATCGTCGCACTGCGGCTGCGCAACGAGGCGGACGGGCCCGAGGGAACGACGCTACTGCGGTACGCGTACAGCACCGAAGGGCATCTCACCGAGATCCGCAACTCCAGCGGACTGCCGTTCATGCTCACCTACGACCTCCAGGGACGCATCACGTCCTGGACCGACCGCAACGGCTCCTGGTACCGCTTCTCGTACGACGACGCCGACCGGTGCGTCCGAGGTGACGGCGCAGAAGGATTCCTGTCCTGCACGATCGCCTACGACACTGACGCCCGCGAGACGCGGTATACGGATTCTCTGGGCCACACCACGACCTACCGGTACAACGAGCGCGGGCAGGTGGTCGCCCAGACCGACCCGCTCGGCAACACCACGCACGCCGAATGGGACGCGTACAACCGGCTGCTCTCGCGGACGGATCCGCTGGGCCACACATCCCGCTTCAGCTACGACGAGCGCGGCAACCCCACCTCCGTGGTGCGGCCCGACGGCACGACGACGAGTTGTGAGTACGACGCCTTCGACCGTCCGGTGTGGATCACTCTGCCGACCGGCGGCAGGCGCGGGTACGCCTATGACGACAACGGCAACCCGACAGCGACGGTCGACGTCGACGGCGCCGTGACCGCCTACGTCCACGACGCCTCCGGAGCACTCCTCTCCGTGACTAACGCGCTCGGCGCGACCCACCGTGTCCAGCCCGGACCGCTGGGCCTGCCCGACGCCGTCACGGCGCCGCTGGGCGGGACCAGCCGGGTCACCCGTGACGCCTTCGGGCGCATCGTCGAATCCGTCGGCGCCACCGGTTCGACAACCCGTACCACCTGGACGGTGGAAGGGCTCCCGGCCGAGCGGGTCATGGCCGACGGCAGCAGCGAGAGTTGGTCCTACGACGGAGAAGGCAACGTCGTCCGCCACACCGGCACCGACGGACGGAGCACGACTCACGCCATCACCCACTTCGACCGGGTGCGGGCCCGTACGGAGGCAGACGGCTCGACGACGTGGTTCGCGTACGACACAGAGTTGCGGCTCACCTCTGTGACGAGCGCGTCGGGTGCCGTATGGACCTACGAGTACGACCCTGCGGGCCGTCTCGTGAGCGAGACCGACTTCAACGGACGCACCGTGTCCTACGCCTACGACGCGGCGGGCCGCCTGGTCCGGCGCACCAACGGTGCGGGGCAGATCACCACGTACATGCGCGATGCGTGCGGACGGGTCGTGCAACGGCGTTCCGGGGAGGAAGCCGCCACCTTCGCCTACGACGCCGCCGGCCAGCTGACAAGGGCAGTCACGCCCCACACCGTCCTCACACTCACACGCGATGCAGCGGGCCGTGTCGTCTCGGAGGAGTGTGACGGACGCGCACTGCGCACCGCGT
This sequence comes from Streptomyces sp. P9-2, assembly GCF_051903975.1. Lineage (NCBI taxonomy): Bacteria > Bacillati > Actinomycetota > Actinomycetes > Kitasatosporales > Streptomycetaceae > Streptomyces > Streptomyces sp. P9-2. The sequence goes on along the minus strand of NZ_CP192633.1, from coordinate 5,200,401 downwards.
ACGACGTTCTCGGCAGGCGGGTGGAGCGGACGACCCCGTCAGGTGTCGTCAGTCGGTGGGAATGGGACGCCAACAACCGCCCCCTCCGAGTACGACTGGCCGAGAACTCCCTGTCCTTCGGCTACGGGGCGTCGGGGCACGAGACCGAGCGACGGCTCGGCGAGGCGGCGGTACTCACCCAGGAGTGGGACGCCGGCCACCGTCTCACCGGCCAGACGGTCCGGACGGGAGCCGCCTCCGATTCGGACACTCTCCATCGGGCATTGCTGCACCGCTCCTACTCGTACGGACAGGACGGCAGCCTGACGGCCGTCGCGGACCAGACCCATGGCGTCCGCGGGTTCACCCGTGATCGCCTCGGCCGGGTCGAGGCGGTCACGGCCGACGGGTGGTCCGAGCGCTACGCCTATGACGCGGCGGGCAACGTCAGCCGCGCCGACACCCCGGAAGGCGGCCCGCAAGGGGAGCGGGTCCACGACGGGACCCTCATCCGCAGGGCCGGCCACGTCACCTACGTGCACGATCCGCAGGGGCGCCTCGTCCGGCAGACACGCAAGCTGCTGTCCGGGGGGACGAGGGAATGGACCTACGAGTGGGACGCCGAGGACCGGCTCACTCAGGTCACGACCCCGGACGGCTGCCGCTGGGCGTACGTGTACGACGGTCTTGGCCGACGCGTCGCCAAGCGGCGGCTGTCCGACGACGGCCGGACCGCAGAGGAAACCGTCTTCACCTGGGACGGTTCCCACCTGGCGGAACAGAGCGAGTCCGTCGACGGCCCCACCAGGAGCTGGGAATGGGCTCCCGGCACGAACCGCGCGCTGGCACAACTGGACCAGGACGAGGTCGACCGCCGCTTCTACGCCATCGTCACCGATGTGGTGGGCACACCCACGGAACTGGTCGACGAGGCAGGCCGGATCACGTGGCGGGCACGCACCACTCTGTGGGGCGCGCCGCTGGCCCACACCTCGGATCCCGTCGACTGCCCTCTCCGCTTCCCAGGGCAGTACCACGACCGCGAGACAGGCCTCCACTACAACTTCCGCCGCTACTACGACCCCGCCAATGCCCGCTATGTCAGTCCGGATCCGCTGGGCCTCGCCCCGGCGCCGAACCACCACGGGTACGTCCCTGACCCCCTTCGGTGGACCGATCCGTGGGGGTTGGTCAACTGCGAGAGCAGCAGACACGGCATCACGGAGCAACGCGAGGCCCACATCGAGGGCCAGCACGGCCCGGGTGCTCAGGACCGAGTGCGGGAGAACGCCGACCCGACCGGACCTGAGCCCTCACTGCCTGGTGAGTTCTACGAGGACTTCTTCTGGGACGCCGACGACTTCGTCCTGGGCCGACGGCTTCGGGAAGGTGTCGACGGAACCCCGGCGATACCCAACCCCCGCGCCCGAGCAGGCCAGGACAGTCATCTGCACCGCTTCGACTACGGCGAGCCGGTAGGTGTGAACGGCAGCGGTCGAGAGACCAGTGTTGTCGAAGTCGTCATCCGTGACGGCCACATCCACACGGCGTACCCGGTCTGAGGCGGCGGTCGGGTCCCGCGTGGTCGACAGCGACCGGGCGGCGTCACCGACCGGTGCTCCGCCTCCCTCCTCGTCGGCGAGCCCCCCAGCCGCCCTGCGGAACGGTCGGTTCAGCGGGTAAATCTCGGACATCCGTGGAACGTGCACGAAATCGTTCGAACGAGGTGCGGTGCGTGGGATTCCGGTCCCGGGGCCCTGTATCACGAGGCGCTCGAGGCGCGGCGGGGGCAGTGGACTCATGTGTACGTCATGTGTGCCCGGACCTCGGCAGTCGCCGTCCCGACGGGCGCGCGGGACGCCCGGCGAGATGCCGTCGGCGCGGGTCGTAAGTGTCATCACGCAGTCGTACGACGGGAGTTGAGACGGCGGTGCGAGACCCACGCGGACGGGTTCCGGACGGCGCATTCGGCCACGTCGCCTGAACACAATTTCCCCACACCCTCTCTTCTTACAGGCCGCGATGGTCTAGATTGACCCTGCTTCGGGTGTTCGGGCACGAGGCGACCGATTGAATGATCTTTAAGTCCGGCGCCGGGGGGAGGGGTTCGTCCGACGGCGCCAGGCGTGGGGGTGATCACACCGCTGAGCCCCGGGGGGGCTCGGGTGCGGGGGCGCACCCGAGGGACCGGACAGGTCCGCTCGGCTCCATGTACCGGCGCGGCCGCGTGCCGCTGCCGCCGCGACAGGTTGTTCACGTTGTTCTTCGTCCGTCCGTGACCGGCGTGCCGGCACGGGAGGCGGGGGTCTCCTTCGGCGAGGAACAGCGCGGTTCGGGGGGTGGGGTCCCCCCGGCAGAAACAGTGTCAGGCGAACACGTCGCATCACTGGGGACCTGGGGGGTTCTGTGCGGCAAGGGGGATTGGTCAGCCCGTTCCCGTCGGAACGGGGTCATCTGGCGGACGGGGCTTTCAACCGTGGCACGACGGACTGGGAGCACCGCTACCGCCGTACCGTGATCACCAGCGACACGGTGGCGACCGCCGTCGTCGTCGCGGGGATCGGCAACTTCTTCGGCGTCCGGGACGCCGCCGACTGGCACGAGAAGTGGGGCATTCTCGCCTTCGGCACCTGGCTGCTGGTGCTCGGGGCGCTGGCGGTGAGCCGGTCGTGGGCGCCGACCGTGCTGGGCCAGGGCGCCGAGGAGTTCCGGCGGCTGGGCCGCTCGCTGTTCATGGCGACCGTCGTGCTCGCGCTCGGCGGGATCGCCCTGACCTCGCGCAACATCAAACTCTGGATCTTCGTCGCGGTCCCCGCGATCGCGCTCGTCACCATGACGATGCGCTACCTGCTGCGCCTGCGGCTGCACCGGCAGCGCAAGGAGGGCCGCTGCCTGCGGCCCGTGCTGGCCGCCGGCAGCCCGGACACGGTGCGCGACCTGATCGCCCGCACCCGCAAGTACCCGCACCTGGGCTGGCGCGTGGACGCCGTGTGCACCACCGACGGCCCCGGACTCGACGGCGGCCGGCTGGACGGGGTGCCGGTGGTGGGCCGGCTGGCGGACGTCGCCGACCACGTCCGCCGCGACGGCTACCGCGTCGTCGCCGTCACCCCCGACCCCCACTGGTCGCCGGACCGGCTGCAGCGGCTGTCGTGGAACCTGGAGGGCAGCGAGGCCGAGATGGTCGTCGCGCCGGTGCTGATGGAGGTGGCGGGGCCGCGGCTGCACGTCGACGCGGTCCTCGGCATACCGCTGCTGCGGGTCAGCATGCCGGCGTTCACCGGCGGCCGCCGCGCGGTCAAGGGCGTCGTCGACCGGCTCGGCGCGGCCCTCCTGCTGGTGCTGTTCTCGCCGCTGATGCTGCTGGTCGCGCTGCTCGTGGCGACGGACAGCCGGGGCGGGGTGTTCTACCGGCAGCGCAGAGTCGGCAAGGACGGCCGTGAGTTCACCATCCTCAAGTTCCGCACGATGATCCCCGGCGCGGACCGCGCCCGCGCCGCGCTCGACGGCCTCAACGAGGGCGCCGGACCGCTGTTCAAGATGCGCCGCGACCCACGGGTGACGCGGGTCGGGGCGGTGCTGCGCCGCTACTCGCTGGACGAGCTGCCGCAGCTGTTCAACGTGCTCACCGGGTCGATGTCGCTGGTCGGTCCGCGGCCGCCGCTGCCGGAGGAGTGCGCCGCCTACGGTCCGGACATCCGGCGCCGGCTGAAGGTGAAGCCGGGGCTCACCGGACTGTGGCAGATCAGCGGACGCAGCGACCTGTCGTGGGAGGAGGCGGTCCGCCTGGACCTGCGGTACGTGGAGGACTGGTCCCTCGCCCTGGACACGGTGATCTTGTGGAAGACGCTGCGCGCCGTGCTGCAGGGACAGGGGGCCTACTGATGCGCGGCGGCCGTGGGGCGGCCGGAGTGCGGACCGCAGGCCGACGGGGCCTGCCCGGGGGGAGGAACGGGTCATGAGAGTCAGCGTGTTCGGGCTCGGCTACGTGGGCTGCGTGTCGGCCGCGTGCCTGGCCAGCATGGGTCACGAGGTCGTCGGGGTGGACGTCAACCCGGTCAAGGTGGACCTGGTCAACGACGGCAAGGCGCCCGTCGTCGAGGAACGGATCGGCGAGCTGATCGCCGAGGTCGTGGGCAGCGGGGCGCTGCGCGCGACCACCGACGTACGCGAGGCGATCGGGAACAGCGAGGTGTCCCTCATCTGCGTGGGCACCCCGTCGGAACCCAACGGCAGCCTGTGCACGACGTACTTGGAGCGGGTCACCGAGGAGATCGGCGCGGCGCTGGCCGAGCGCGGCGGGCGGCACACCGTGGTGTTCCGCTCCACGATGCTGCCGGGCACCTGCCTGGGCCTGCTGGTGCCGATCCTGGAGAAGCAGGTCGGCGGCACCGCCGGCGTCGACATCGGCGTCGCGGTCAACCCGGAGTTCCTGCGCGAGGGCACCAGCGTGCGGGACTTCTTCGACCCGCCGAAGACCGTCATCGGCGAGCTGGACACGGCGAGCGGCGACGTCGTCGCGGCGCTGTACGAGGATCTGCCCGGCGAGGTGTTCCGGGTGCCGGTTCCGACGGCCGAGGCGATCAAGTACGCGGACAACGCCTTCCACGGGCTGAAGATCGGCTTCGCCAACGAGCTGGGCGCGGTGTGCCGGGCGCTCGGGGTGGACTCGCACCAGGTGATGGACGTGTTCCTCGCCGACCGCAAGCTCAACATCAGCCCCGCCTACCTGCGTCCGGGCTTCGCCTTCGGGGGCTCCTGCCTGCCGAAGGACCTGCGCAGCCTGGTGCACGCGGCGCACCGGGCCGACGTGGCGGTGCCGATCCTCTCCCACGTCCTGCCGTCCAACGAGGAGCACCTGCAGCGCGCGGTGGAGCTGGTCGAGCGCACCGGGAAGCGGAAGGTCGGCCTGTTCGGCCTCTCGTTCAAGCCGGGCACCGACGACCTGCGCGAGAGCCCGCTGGTGGAGCTGGCGGAGCGGCTCTTCGGCAAGGGGTACGACCTGCGGATCCACGACGCCAACGTCAGCCTGTCGCGGCTGCTCGGCGCCAACCGCGAGTACATCGAGACCCGGCTGCCGCACCTGGCGCAGCTGCTCGCCGACTCCGTGGAGGATGTGCTGGACCACGCCGAGGTCGTCCTGGTCGGCACGAAGGACCCGGCGGTGCTGTCGGCGCTGCCGCACGGCGACGACCCCGTGATCATCGACCTCGTCCGCCTCCCCGACGCCGACGCGCGCCGGGCCGAACCCGGGTACGTGGGCCTTGCTTGGTGAGCCGAAGGGCGCGCGGGGCCGCCGCGCGCTGATCCTGGTGGAGAACCTGTCGGTGCCGTTCGACCGGCGGGTGTGGCAGGAGTGCCGGACGCTCCGCGACGCGGGCTGGGAGGTCGACGTCATCTGCCCGCGCGGCACCAAGCGGGACACCGAGCCGGAGGCCGTGATCGACGGGGTGCGGATCCACCGCTACCCGCTGCGCGCGGCCACCGGAGGACCGGCCGGCTACCTCAAGGAGTACGGCGCCGCGCTGTGGCACACGGCGCGGCTGGCCCGCAAGGTCGGCCCGGTGGACGTGGTGCACGCCTGCAACCCGCCGGACCTGCTGTTCCTGCCCGCGCTGCGGCTGAAGCGGCAGGGCGCGAAGTTCGTCTTCGACCAGCACGACCTGGTGCCGGAGCTGTACCTGTCCCGGTTCGGGCGGGGCAAGGACCTGCTGTACCGGGGCGTGTGCGCGCTGGAGCGGGCGACGTACCGGGCGGCGGACGTGGTGCTCGCCACCAACGAGAGTTACAAGGACGTCGCCGTGCGCCGCGGCGGGCGGCGGCCCGAGGACGTGTTCGTGGTGCGCAGCGCGCCGGACACCGAGCGGTTCCACCCGGTGGACCCGGAGCCGGAGCTGAAGCGCGGCAAGCCCCATCTGCTGTGCTACCTGGGCGTGATGGGACCGCAGGACGGCGTCGACTACGCGCTGCGGGCGCTGGCGAAGCTCCGCGACGAGCAGGGCCGTACCGACTGGCACGCGGTGTTCGTCGGGGCGGGCGACACGTTCGACGCGATGGTGGAGCTGTCGCGGGAGCTGGGGCTCGCGGACCAGGTGGAGTTCACGGGGCGCGTGCCGGACGCCGACCTGGTGCGCCGGCTGTCCACCGCGGACGTGTGCCTCTCCCCCGACCCGTGCAACCCGCTCAACGACGTGTCGACCATGAACAAGGTCCTCGAGTACATGGTGATGGGCCGGCCGATCGTCTCCTTCGACCTGAAGGAGGCGCGGGTCTCCGCGGGCGAGGCCGCCGTGTACGCGAAGGGCGACGACGAGGGCGAGTTCGCCGCGCTGATCGCCCGACTGCTGGACGACCCCGAACAGCGCTCCCGCATGGGGAAGTTCGGGCAGGAACGGATCAACGGCCCGCTGGCGTGGCGCAACTCGCAGGCGGCGCTGCTGGCCGCGTACGAGGCCGCCGTCGGCAACGGCGCGGACGCGGCGGCCCCGGGCGGGCGGGAAAGAGGCACGTCCCTTGAGCGATGACGCGATACGCCTGGTCACCGTCGGGCGGATGCTCCGCGGGCGCGGCAGGCTGCTGGGGGCCCTCGTGGTGCTGGGGGCGCTGGTCGGCCTCGGCGCCTCGTTGATGTTCCCGCCGCGGTACACCACGTCGGCGTCGGTGCTGCTGCCGGGCGCCTGGGAGGAGCGGGTGCTGCTGACCCAGGCGGAGATCGCCACCAGCACGGTGGTGACCGACCGCACGGCCGCCGCGCTGAAGTGGGACGGGGTCGACGGCGAGGAGCTGCGCAAGCGGGTGCGCGCCGAGGTGACCGACGGCAACATCGTCAAGGTCTCCGGGACGGCCGAGAGCCCCGCGAGGGCGCAGCGGCTCTCGGACGAACTGGCGCGGCAGTTCGTGGCGTTCTCCGCGCGGATCGGGGAGGAGACGGCCGACCCGACGGCGGCGGCCGGCCCCGAGCGGCTGCGGCAGACGGTGCTCAGCACGAGCCGCCGCATCACCGAGCTGGCCGACGCGGCCGACCCCGGCCGGACCGTGGAGAGCGTGCAGACCCGCACGGAGCTGGCGAAGCTGCGCACCACGCTGCAGGAGGCGGTCGAGAAGCTCAACCAGGCGCAGTCGGGCACGGCCGGCTCCCGCCTGGTCGTCATGGGCCCTGCGGCGAAGCCGTCCGGGGAGGCCCCGCCGACCCGGGTGCAGCTGATCGCCGCCGGTGCGGTGCTGTTCCTGCTGGTCGCGGTCGTCGGGCATCTCGGCGCGGCGCGGGTGAACCGCCGGCTGCGCTCCGAGCGGGAGATCGCCGCCGCGCTCGGGTCGGGGCTGCTCGGCGGCGTCGACGTGCCCGCGGAGAAGGGCGTGCACCGGCCGGAGGGCGACGGCCCGCGGCACCCGGTCCGCCGGCTGCTCGGCCTGGACACGCCCTGGAACGCGCCAGCGCCGCCGCTCGCGGGGGACGAGGCGAGCCTGGGGATCCGCTACCGGCGGGTGTGCGGCCGGATCCGCGAGCTGATGCCGAGCGCGCGGCGGCTGCTGCTCGTCGTGCCCGACGACGACGGTGTCGCGCTGCGCGCGGCGGAGCGGCTGGTGGAGGAGGCCGGCGGCGACCCGCGGCTGCGGGTGGCGGTGGTCTCCGCCGAGGCGCCGCTGCTGCCCGACCGCGAGGAGGAGTCGGGCGTCCTGGTCGTGCTGAGCGCGGGCACCCGCACCGCCGCGGAGCTGGCAGGCATCGCCGAGGCGTGCGCGGACGCGGGTCACGACGTCGTCGGCATCGTCCTGGCCGACGCGGTCCGGACCCGTCCGGCGCGGTCCGCCGGCCCGCCGCGGGAGGCCGCCGCACCGGCGCTCGCCCTCGGCGACGGCGCGCGGGGAGGTGCGCGATGACGAGTACGACAGCGGAGCCGACGGCCGCCGCTCCCCTGCTGGACCTGCAGGCCCTGGTGGTGTCGGTGCGCAGACGCCGCCGTCTGTGGGGCTCGCTCGCGCTGCTGGGGCTGCTGCTCGGGGCGGCGGTGGCGGTGCTGCTGCCCCCGCCGCCGACCGCCGTGGCGAAGGTGCTGGTCGCCCACCAGGACGACCAGCCGAACGACCCGGGCACGCTGATCCTCACCGACGTGGCGCTGCTGCACACCACGCGGATCGCCGACGCGGCCCTGAAGTCCCTCGACTCCTCGCAGAGCGCCGAGGACTTCATGGAGGAGTACGAGGGCGCGGGCCTGACCAACAACCTGATGGAGATCAAGGCCACGGGTGACACCGGTGAGGAGGCGGTGGCCCGGGCCGAGGCGGTGGCCGAGGCGTTCGTCGCGGACCATGTGCGGCGGATCAAGGAGGCCGCGGCGGCCGACGCCTCGACGCTGATCGCGCAGCGCGACCGCCTGCAGAAGGAACTCGACCAGGTGAACGAGGCGATCGGCGACGGGCCGCCGGAGGGCAGCAGCCCGGAGAAGTCGGCGAACCTGGAGACGCTGTTCGCCCGCCGCGCCGAACTCAGCTCCCGCATCAGCGACTTCTCGCAGCGGGCGGCGGAGGCCCGGGTGGGCACGCCCCGGCTGATCGCGGGCACACAGATCGTCGACGCCCCGCACACCGTGAAGCACTCGCTGCCGCTGGCCCTCGCCACCAACGGCGGCATCGGTCTGGTCCTCGGCCTGGTGCTGGGCCTGGTGATCGCCGCGGTCGCCTCGGTGGTGGGCGACCGCCCGGTGCTGCGCCGGGACATCGCACGCCATCTGGGCGCCTCGGTCACCGCCGAGCTGTCCCGGTCCGCGCTGCGACCGGGCCGGCTGTGGCACCGCAGGCGCAAGCGCGCGGCACGGACCCGGCTCACCGCGTCGCTGGCCCGTACGGTGCGCTCCTCCACGGAGCCGCTGGCTCTGCTGGAGCTGGGCTGTCCGCGCGGCGCGGGCGTGATCGCCCTCGACCTGGCGCGGACGCTGGCGGCGGACGAGCCGGTGGTCGTGGTCGACGCCCTGCCCCGTCACGGTCTCGCCGGACGCCGGCCGAAGTCGGGCGACCCGGAGGTGGTCGGGGTGGAGCGGGCCGCGGCCCTGCCGTCCGACCGGCGCCGGATCGGTGTGGCGTCGGTGGCGCCGGGCGCGGCCTGGTCCGACCTGGCCGACCTGGCGAGCAGGGCCGTGCTGGTCGTCCGGGCCGGGCACGGCACCACGGCGTGGCTGCACACCGTGGCGCGGCAGCTCGCCGACCGGCGTGTGGAGGTGGCCGGCGTGGTGCTGGTCGACCCGGATCCGCGGGACCGGACGGACGGGACGCTGTGGGACGGGCCGTTCCCGGTGCCGCGCGTCCGCGAGGGGCGGCCGGCCCGGCAGAACGGCACGGGGTCCAACCCCGCCGTGCAGGCGGTGGCGGACGGCCCGCGCCGTACGGAACGGCTGCCGATGTGGGCGGCGCGGGTCCCGGACAGCGACCAGGAGGCGCGGTAGCTCATGTGCGGCATCGCAGGCACGTACCGGTGGCCGGACGGCAAGGCGGTCACCGACCGGCTCACCGAGACCCTCGCCCACCGCGGCCCGGACGGGTCCGGGACGTACGCCCACTCGCTGGGCGACGGCGAGGTGCACCTCGGGCACCGCAGGCTGGCCATCCTCGACCTGTCCGGCACCGGCGCCCAGCCGATGGTGTCGGAGGGTCTGGCCCTCACCTACAACGGCGAGCTGTACAACGCGCCGGAGCTGCGGGCCGAGCTGGAGGGCGCCGGGGTGCGGTTCCGGGGCACCTCGGACACCGAGGTGCTGCTGGAGGCGTGGCGGCGCTGGGGCACGGACTGTCTGCCCCGGCTGCGCGGCATGTTCGCGTTCGCCGTGTTCGACGAGCGCACCGGTGAGCTGGTGCTGGCCCGCGACCAGCTCGGCATCAAGCCGCTGTTCCTGCTGCGGCGCGGTGAAGGGCTGCTGTTCGCCTCGGAGTTGAAGGCGCTGGCGGCGGTGACGGGCGGGTCGCTGGAGGTGGACCCGGCGGCGCTGGTGGCGTCGCTGCTGTACTACTGGGTGCCGGACTCGCGGTGCGCGTTCCGCGGGGCGGAGAAGCTGCCGCCGGGGACCTGGCTGCGGTGCCGCCCCGACGGCTCGGTGCAGCGCGGGCGCTTCTGGGATCTGCGGGAGGTCGCCGCCGAGGGGCAGGAGCGGGCGCGGTCCGGTGATCTGCCGGACCTGGCGGCCGTGGTGGAGGAGTCGACGCGGCTCCATCTGCTGTCCGACGTGCCCGTGGCGACGTTCCTGTCGGGCGGCCTCGACTCCAGCTATCTGACCGCGCTGGCCGCCCGCGACCGGCCGGGCATCCCCGCGTACACGATCGGGTTCCGGGCGGAGGACGCGCGGTTCGAGGCGATGCCGGACGACCTGCGCTACGCCCGCCGGGTCGCCGAGCGGTTCGGGGTGGACCTGCGGGAGATCGAGATCGCCCCGGACGTGCAGGACCTGCTGCCCCGGATGACGTACCACCTGGACGAGCCGGTGGGCGACCCGGCCGCGATCAACACCTTCCTCATCTGCTCGGCCGCCCGCGAGGCCGGGGTGAAGGTGATGCTGTCGGGGATGGGCGCCGACGAGCTGTTCGCCGGGTACCGCAAGCATCTGGCGAATCTGATCGGCGTGCGCTACCGGCGGGTGCCGGCGCCGGTGCGGCGCGGGGTGGCCGCCGCCGTGGACCGGCTGCCGGTCGCGACGAGCCGGCGCGGGCTGCGGTCGGTGCGGTTCGCGAAGCGGTTCCTGTCGTTCGCGGGGCTGCCGGAGGAGACCGCGTTCCGCCGCAGCTACACCCTGTACGACCGCGAGGAGCTGATCGGGCTGCTCGACCCGGACCTGGCCCCGGCGGTGGACGACGTGCTGACCGAGCACGCGGACGTCTACGAGGACAACGCCCTCGACGACTTCGTGAACCGCATGTGCCTGACGGACGCCCGGATGTTCCTGCCGGGCCTCAACCTCGCCTACACCGACCGGTCGAGCATGGCCGCGTCGACCGAGGTGCGGGTGCCGTACGTGGACGTCGAGGTGGTCAGGGCGGCGTTCGCGGTGCCCGGCGCGCGCAAGATCGCCGGGCGGCAGGGCAAGGCGGTGCTCAAGGAGGCGGCCACGACGGTGCTGCCGCGGGAGATCGTGTACCGGCCCAAGGGCCTGTTCAGCGCCCCGCTGCGGGCCTGGATGAGCCGGGACCTCGCACCGCTGGTGCGGGAGGTGGTGCACGACGGTCTCCTGGTCCGTTCCGGCTTCCTGCGCCGGGAGGCGCTGGCGCGCATGGCCGCCGAGGACGCCGCCGGGCAGCGGGACTTCTCCAAGCACCTCTGGCATGTGCTGACCCTCGAGCACTGGTACCGCGACGCGACCTCCAGGGCCGGCCACGACTCCCCCACCTCGACGGCGTAGAGACAAGAGGAACTCCGTGAAACAGGTAGTGCAGAACTACAAGAGCGGTGAGCTGGCGCTGCTCGACGTGCCGGAACCGGGCTGCAAGCCGGGCGGGGTGCTGGTGCGCAGCGCCTTCTCGCTGATCTCCACCGGCACCGAGCTGATGAAGGTGTCCGAGGCCGGCATGTCGATGCTGGGCAAGGCGCGTTCGCGTCCGGACCAGGTGGCGAAGGTCGTGCAGAGCGTCGCCACCAACGGGGTGCCGGCCACGTACCGCAAGGTGATGGGCAAGCTCGACTCGTACACGCCGCTGGGCTATTCGCTGTGCGGGGTGGTGGAGCAGGTCGGCGCCGGGATCGACGACGTGAAGGTCGGCGACCTGGTGGCGTGCGCGGGCAACGAGCACGCGCTGCACGCCGAGCTGAACTGGGTGCCGAAGAACCTCTACGTTCCCGTCCCGGACGGGGTCGCGCCCCGCCACGCGGCGTTCGGCACGGTCGGGTCGATCGCGCTCCAGGGGGTGCGGCAGGGCGAGTCGCGGCTCGGCGAGGTCGCCCTGGTGATCGGTCTGGGGCTGATCGGACAGCTCGTGGTGCAGTTGCTGAACGCCTCCGGGGTGCGGGTGGTCGGCGTGGACCCGGACCCGTCCCGCTGCGAGCTGGCCGAGCGGCTGGGCGCGGCGGCCTGCGGGGACCCGGGCTCGGCGAGCGTGGAGAGCGCGGTCGCCGAACTCACCGGCGGCATGGGCGTGGACCAGGTGTATCTGGCGGCCGGCGGCAGCAGCAACCAGCCGGTGGAGCTGGCCGCGCGGCTGTGCCGGGACCGCGGCCGGGTGATCGACATCGGCAAGTGCCGGCTCGACCTGCCGTGGAACGCGTACTACGAGAAGGAACTCGACGTCCGCTTCTCCCGCAGCTACGGGCCCGGGCGCTACGACCCGGAGTACGAGCTCCAGGGCCGGGACTACCCGATCGGCTACGTCCGCTGGACCGAGCGCCGCAATCTGGCGTGCTTCCTCGACCTGATCGCCCGGGGCGGCGTCGACGTGGAGCCGCTGGTGTCGCACGTCGCCGGCTTCGAGGACGCGGTGGAGACGTACCGGCGGCTCGAGGAGGGCGAACTCAAGGCGGTCGCGGTGCTGTTCCGGTACGCGCCGGGGGAGGACGCGGCCTCCGTCGAGGCGCCGGAGGTGACGGTGCCCAGGGTGCCCGAGGTGGCGCGCCCGTCCGGGCGGACGGCTCCCGCGCGGCGCTCCGGCCCGGTGCGGCTGGCGTTCGTCGGCGCCGGGAACTACGCGTCGTCGATGCTGCTGCCGCATCTGACGGGCCGCGACGGCGTGGAGCTGTCCACGGTCGTCACGACCACGGCGCTGTCCGCGGCCAACGCCCGGCGGAAGTTCGGCTTCGGGAAGGCCACCACCGATCTGGACGCGGTGCTGGGCGACCCGGCCGTGGACGCGGTGTTCGTGGTGACCCGGCACAGCTCGCACGCCGAGCTGACCCGGCGGGCGCTGCTCGCGGGCAAGGCGGTGTTCGTGGAGAAGCCGCTGGCGCTCACCGAGGAGGAACTGGCTTCGGTGCTGGCGGCGGTGGAGGAGTCCGGCAACGACCGGATCCAGGTGGGCTTCAACCGCCGGTTCGCCCCGCTGCTCGGGGAGGCGCGGGAGCTGTTCGGCGCCCGCACCGGCCCGGCGAGCCTGCGCTACCTGGTCAACGCGGGCCGGCTGGACCACGGCAGCTGGTATCTGCGGCAGGACACCGAGGGGTCCCGGTTCGCCGGGGAGGGCGGGCACTTCGTCGACACCGCGAGCTGGCTGCTGGACGCCGACCCGGTGTCGGTGTACGCGACCGCCCCGGCCGGCAACGAGGACCTGCAGATCGTGCTGGGCTACCTGGACGGGTCCACCGCGACGATCAGCTACGTCACCTCCGGCCCCGCGTCCTTCCCGAAGGAGACGCTGGACCTCATCGCGGACGGCAAGGTGCTGCGGCTCGACGACTTCACGCGGGCCTCCGTGTACGACGGGCGGCGCCGGCAGTGGGTCGGCTCACGACTGCCGAAGGCGCGCGACAAGGGGCAGAACGCGGAGCTGGCGGCGTTCGTCAAGGCCGTGCGGACGGGCGGTCCGATGCCGGTGCCGCTGAAGTCCCTGGCCGCAACCACGACGGCCACGCTCGCTGTGCGGACCGCGCTGGCGAGCGGTGTCCCGGTCACCCTGGCGGGGGCGCGATGAGCATGAGCGCGGGGTGGTACCTGCGGCGCCTGTCCCGGATGGGGCCGCGGGAGGCCGGCGGCCGGGCCGTCGACGCGGTGCGCCGGCGGCGGTGGCGGTCGGCGCTGCCCGAGCGGCCGCCGGTGACGGGCGTCCGGTTCACGGCCGTGCTGCCCGAGGGCGCGCTCGCCGCGGTGCACCCGGACGCGGTGAAGCGTCTGGTGGCCGAGGCGGACCGGCTGATGGCGGGGCGCGCCGAGTTCTTCGGGGTGGTCCGCGACGACATGACGGATCCGGACTGGCAGTTCGACCCGAAGACCGGCCGCCGTGCCCCGCTGGACCACGCCTTCGACGTGCCGTACCGGGACGAGGCGACGGTCGGCGACATCAAGCAGATCTGGGAGCCGTCCCGGCACCAGTACCTGACCGTGCTGGCCGCCGCGTACGCGCTCACCGGGAACGACCGGTACGCGGAGCGGGTGGCCGCGCATCTGCGGTCGTGGTGGGAGGCCAACCCGCCGCTGCGGGGCGCCCATTGGGTCAGCGGCATCGAGCTGGGCATCCGGCTGCTGTCGTGGGTGTGGATCCGGAGGCTGCTCGACGGGTGGGCGGGGGCGCCCGCGCTGTTCGAGGAGAACCCGGTGGCGCTGGACCAGATCTGGCACCACCAGCGCTGGCTGGCCGCGTTCCCCAGCCGGGGCTCGTCGGCGAACAACCACGCGGTCGCCGAGGCGGCCGGGCAGCTCGCCGCGTCCTGCGCGCTCGGCTGGTTCCCGTACTCGCCCCGGTGGCGGGCGGACGCGCTGCGCGACCTGGACCGGCATCTGCGCGCCAACACCTTCCTCTCGGGGATCAACCGGGAGCTGGCGAGCGAGTACCACGGGCTGGTGCTGGAGCTGGGCCTGGCCGCGGTGGCCGAGGCGGACGCCGCGGGCGTGGCCGTGCCCGCGACCACGCGGCTGGTGCTGCTGCGGATGACGGACGCGCTCGCGGCCGTCGTCGACAACCGGCTCCGTCCGCCCCGTCAGGGCGACGCGGACGACGGGCACGGGCTGGTGCTCGACGGCCCGGACACCGACCGCTGGGGGTCGCTGCTGGCCACCGGCGAGGCGGTGTTCGGCCGGCTCGCCTGGTGGCCCGAGGTGCCCGGCGCCGATGTCCGCACCCCGCTGCTGGCCTCGCTGACCGAGCCGTACGGCGCGGGCGTGGCGCGTCCGGAGAAACGGCCCGCGCACTTCGCGGACGCGGGGCTGACCGTGCTGCGAGGGCCCGGGGACATCTGGTGCCGCTGCGACGGCGGACCGCATGGCTTCCTGTCGATCGCCGCGCACGCCCACGCGGACGCGCTGTCGGTGGAGGTGCGGCACGACGGGGTGGACGTGCTGGCCGACCCGGGCACGTACTGCTACCACGGCCAGCCGGAGTGGCGGAGCTACTTCAGGTCGACGCTCGGCCACAACACGCTCGAGGCGGGCGGCCGGGACCAGTCGGTGTCCGGCGGTCCGTTCCTGTGGACGCGGCCCGCCGTGACCCGGGTGCTGAAGGTGGACACGGACGGGGAGGAGGCGGCGCGCTGGTGCGCCGAGCACGACGGCTACCGGCCGCTGCTGCACCGGCGGCAGGTCGACGTCACGTACGAGAGCCGTGAGGTGCGGATCACCGACACGGTGAGCGGGGACCGCCGGGAGGTGCGTCTGGCGTTCCACCTCGGCCCGTCGGTGACGGCGGAGCTGGAGGGCAGCCGGGCGCGGCTCAGCTGGACGCGGGACGGGGAGGACCGCTCGGCGGTGCTCGACCTGCCGGACGGGCTCACCTGGCGGTCGCACCGCGGGGAGAGCGGACCCCCGTTGGGCTGGTACTCGCCCGGGTTCGGGCGCAAGGTGCCGAGCACCACGCTGGCCGGCAGCGGATCCGTCGACGGGACGGCCGAGTTCACCACCGTTCTCGGGTTCGACGGCTAGGGGTCTGTGATGGGTCTGTGTGGAGGGGACGTGCGCCGGTGGCGGCGCTGGGCGTCGGCGGCCGGGCTGGCGCTGGCGCTGGTGGCGACCGCCGGGTGCGAGAGCACGCCCGCGCCGGGGACGACGCCGGACGGTCCGTCACGGGCGGACGCGCGCACGCGGCCGGAGGACTCCGGCGGGGCGCCGCGGTCCGTGGCCCGGGTGTGCGACAAGCCGAAGCCCGGACCGTCGAAGGCGCCGTCCGGCGCGGTGACCGTGGACCCCTCGGTGCCCGGCGACCTCTCCGCGAAGACCAGCTCCAGCCCGGCCGGCACGACCTTCTGGCTGAAGCCCGGGAAGCACCGCCTGGCCGACGACCGGTACGCGCAGGTGGAGCCCAAGGACGGCGACACCTACATCGGCGCGCCCGGCGCGGTCCTCGACGGCCGGAAGACCAACCAGTACGCGTTCGGCGGCGGCGCGCGCGACGTGACCATCCGGCATCTGACCGTGCAGGGGTTCGTCGCGCCGCACGACGAGGGCGTGGTGAACCACGACTCGGCCGACGGCTGGGTGATCGAGCACTCCCGGGTCCAGTTCAACTCCGGCGCCGGGCTGATGGCCGGGTCCGGGCAGCAGGTGCGGGCGAGCTGCCTGCGCGGCAACGGCCAGTACGGCATGAACGCCTACAAGGGGTCGGGTCCGCTGCGTGACCTGGTGCTGGAGGGCAACGAGATCACCGACAACAACCGGCACGACTGGGAGACGAAGCGGCCCGGCTGCGGCTGCACCGGCGGCGTGAAGTTCTGGGCGGTCGACGGGGCGGACGTGCGCGGCAACTGGGTGCACGGCAACCGCGGCACCGGACTGTGGGCGGACACCAACAACAACGACTTCCTGATCGAGGGCAACGTCCTGGAGGACAACCAGGGCGCCGCCCTGATGTACGAGACCAGCTACAACGCGGTGATCAGGAACAACACCATCCGGCGGAACAACTGGGCGGAGGGCAGGCGGTACGCCGAGCGCGGCGACACCTTCCCGTTCGCCACCGTCTACATCTCCGAGTCCGGCGGCGAGCCGCGGGTGAAGGCCCGCACGGACACGCTGGAGATCTCCGGGAACCTCTTCGAGGACAACTGGAACGCGATCACCCTGTGGGAGAACGCCGACCGGTTCTGCAACAGCCCCGCCAACACCTCCTCGGCCGACTGCACGCTGCTCGTCGACGACATCGACCGCTGCGCGCGGCCTGGCATCACCAAGGCGCCGCTGTACACGGACTGCCGGTGGCGGACCCAGCGGGTGGACGTCCACCACAACCGGTTCCTGCTGGACAAGTCGGCGATGGACTGCACGTCGATGTGCGACCGCATGGCGGTCCTCGCCAACTACGGCACCTATCCGGACTGGTCGCCGTACATGGGCGAGAAGGTCGCCGACGCGATCACCCTGAAGCAGCACAACCGCTGGCGCAGCAACGTCTACGAGGGGCCGTGGACGTTCGTCGCGCACGACCCGAGCGGGGAGCTGGACTTCCAGGAGTGGCGGGGCGCGCCGTACCGGCAGGACGCGGGGAGCGCCTTCCGCGCCGGGGACGGTGGTTGACGTGCGGGTGGAGCACACGCCGAGGACGGTCGGGACGGTGTGGGGGCTGCTGGTCCTCAACACCCTCGGCTCCACGGGCGCGGAGACCATCGTGCCGCTGCCCCGGTCACTGATCCAGATGGTGACCATGGGCGCCCTGGTCGCCGCGTTCGCGCTGGCACTGGCCATGAACCTACGGCTGCGGGTGCGGCCCAGCGCGTTCCTGCTGCTGCTCAGTCTCCTGCTGGTGCCGAGCCTGATCTCCAGCGTCGATCTGAGCGCCGGGTTCGGGGCGCTGTTCCGGTGCGGCCGGTTCGCGGTGTTCGTGGCCACGCTGTGGCTGGTCAGCCGCTGGTGGGACGGCTCCACCACGTTCGTGCGGTACCACATCCGCTGGTACTTCCTGGTGCTGTGCTCGGTCGCCGCCGGTCTGGTGCTGTCGCCGGGCGCGGCCCTGCCCGACCTGTACGGCGGCCGCCTGGTGGGCGCGCTGTGGCCGCTGACGCCGCCGCAGATCGGCCAGTACGCGGCGGTGGTCGTGGGGCTCGCGGTGCTGCTGGTCCTCGGCCGGCGCACCGACCGGCGGAGCGCGGCGCTGGTGATCGTGCCGTCGCTGGGGCTGCTCGCCCTCACGCACACCCGGACGGCGACGATCGGGCTGCTCGCGGGTCTGGTGGTGGCGATCGGCTCGATGGTGCTGACCAGCGCCGCCGCCCGCCGCTGGTTCGGCTGGGCGCTGGTGTGCGCGGCGGTCGCCGCGGTCGCGTTCGGGTCTCTGCTGCAGGCGTGGTTCCTGCGCGGGCAGACCGAGGAGAACTTCTCCACCCTCACCGGCCGCGCCAAGGTGTGGGAGGCGCTGCTGGACGCGCCGCGCACAGGCGTGGAGCGGCTGTTCGGCGTGGGGCTCGGCGACAAGTCGTTCGACGGGCTGCCCATCGACAACAGCTGGCTCGCCGTCTACCACGAACAGGGCCTGCTGGGCGTGGCGTTGGTGGCCGCGTTCGTGCTGGTGCCGGCCTCGGTGGCGCTGCTGCGGCCGCCGTCGCTCGCGCGGGCCTGCGCCCTGTTCCTGATCACCTACTGCGGGCTCGCCTCGTACACGGAGGCGGGGCTGGGCGACGCGTCGCCGTACCTGCTGCATCTGGCGCTGGCGGCCTCGCTGCTGACGGCGCCCACCGCACCGCCCGCGCCGGAGGCGGAGCCGCCTGCGCCGGAGCCCGTCCGCAGGACCGTCGCGCGGCCGGTCCGCGGCAAGGAGGTGGCGTGAATGCACGTCATGGTGGTGCACAACCGCTACGCGTCGGCGCAGCCGAGCGGCGAGAACAAGGTCGTCGACCAGGAGGTGGCGCTGCTGCGGGAGGCCGGCCATCGGGTCGGGGTGTTCGAGCGGCGCAGCGACGAGATCGCCGCCCGCTCGCTGCCCGCGAAGGCGGCGATCCCGCTGCTGGTGCCGTGGAACCCGGCGGTGCGCGCCCGGCTGGCGGAGCGGCTGCGCGCCGAGCGTCCCGACGTGGTGCACCTGCACAACGTGTTCCCGCTGCTGTCGCCCGCGGTGATCGCCGCGTGCGCGGACGCCGGGGTGCCGGCCGTCGCCACGCTGCACAACTACACGCAGGTGTGCCCGCCGGGCACCCTGCACCGGGACGGCTCGCCGTGCACCGCGTGCGTGGGGCGGGCGCCGCTGCCCGCCGTGAGGCACGGCTGCTACCGCGACTCCCGGCTGGCGACCGTGCCGTTGGCGGTCAGCCTGTCCGTCAACCGGCGGCGCTGGTGGTCGGGCGTGGAACGGTTCTTCTGCATCTCGGCCGCGCAGCGCGAGGTGCTGGTGGGCGCCGGGATGCCGGGCGAACGGCTCGTGGTGAAGCACAACTTCGTGCCGGAGACGGACGTGCGCCGCACCGGCCCGGGCGAGCACCTGCTGTACCTGGGGCGGCTCGCCGAGGTGAAGGGCGTGCGGCTGCTGATGGCCGCGTGGGACGCGCTCGCCGCCGCCGGCGGGGTCGGTGTGCCGCTGGTGATCGCCGGCACGGGCCCGCTGGAGGCGGAGGTCGCGGCCTGGGCGGCGGGCCGGGACGACGTGCGCTACGTCGGCCTGTACGACCGGGCGCGGTGCCGTGAGGCCGTCGCGGGGGCGGTGGCCGTGGTGGCGCCGTCGACCTGGAAGGAGGCGTTCGGCCTGGTGGTCGTGGAGGCGATGGCGGCGGGTGTGCCGGCCGTCGCCGCCGGGCACGGCGCGTTCACCGAGCTGGTCGAGGACGGGGTGACCGGGCTGCTGCACCGGCCGGACGACGCCGCGTCGCTGGCGGCCGCGCTGCGCCGGATCACCGCGGACGGCGGTGGCAACCGGGAGATGGGCCGGGCGGCCCGGCTCCGCTACGAGCGGGGCTTCAGCCCCGAGGTGGGGCTGGCGCGCCTGGAGGAGGGGTACCGCGCCGCGATCGTGGGACACGGCGGGGCGGACCCGTCGCGAGGGGACACGCACACGGGCTCGCGCCGGGGGGACCTGCGCGAGCGGGATGGGGGAAGCAGATGACACGTTGCCGACTGTGCGGTTCGACGGCGCTGGAGAGCGTCGTCGACCTGGGGGCGACCCCGCCGTGCGAGAGCTTTCTCGCCGCGGAGCGGCTGGACGCGCCCGAGCAGACATACCCGCTGCACCTGCGGGTGTGCACGGACTGCCGGCTGGCGCAGATCCCGCCGCTGATCACACCGGAGGACACGTTCAGCGAGTACGCGTACTTCTCGTCGTACTCCTCGTCCTGGGTGGAGCACGCGCGGGCCTTCGTCGAGGACGCGGCGGCGCGGCTGGGGCTCGGCGGGGACTCCTTCGTGGTGGAGGTGGCGAGCAACGACGGCTATCTGCTGCGGCACGTGGTGGACCGGGGCATCCGCTGCCTGGGCGTCGAGCCGTCGGTGAACGTCGGCGCGGCGGCGCGGGAGGCGGGCGTGCCCACGCACACCGCGTTCCTGAGCCCGGAGACGGGCGCGGAGGTGCGCGCCGAGCACGGGCCCGCGGACCTGGTCGTCGCCAACAACGTGTACGCGCACATCCCGGACGTCATCGGCTTCACGAAGGGCCTGCGCGCCCTGGTCGCGGACGACGGCTGGGTGTCGATCGAGGTGCAGCACCTGCTGACCCTGATCGAGGAGAACCAGTACGACACGATCTACCACGAGCACTTCCAGTACTACACGGTCGCCTCCGCGATCCGGGCGCTGGCGAGCGGCGGTCTCGCCCTGGTGGACGTGGAGCTGCTGCCCACGCACGGAGGTTCGCTCCGGCTGTGGGCGCGGCCCGAGGAGACGGCCGGGGAGCCCAGCCGGCGGGTGGCCGATGTCCTGGCACGGGAGAAGGCCGCCGGACTGCAGGAGCTGTCCGGGTACACCGAGTTCTCCGCCCGGGTGGCCAAGGTGCGCCGGGACCTGCTGCGGTTCCTGGTGACCGCGGCCGAGGAGGGCAGGACGGTCGTCGGGTACGGGGCGCCCGGCAAGGGCAACACGCTGCTCAACCACTGCGGCATCCGGCCCGACCTGCTGGCGTACACGGTGGACCGCAACCCGTACAAGCACGGCCGGTACACGCCGGGCACGCGCATCCCGATCCTGCCGCCGGAGCGGATCGCCGCCGACCGGCCGGACTACGTGCTGGTGCTGCCGTGGAACCTGCGCGCCGAGCTGACCGAGCAGCTGGCGTACGTGCACGAGTGGGGCGGCCGGCTGGTCTTCCCCATCCCGGAACTGAGCATTGTCGAGGTCGAGCGATGAAGGTCGTACTGTTCTGCGGCGGTTACGGGATGCGCATGCGCGCCGGGGCGAACGACGACATACCCAAGCCGATGGCGATGGTCGGCCCGCGCCCGCTGATCTGGCACGTGATGCGCTACTACGCGCACTACGGGCACAAGGAGTTCATCCTGTGCCTGGGCTACGGCGCCCACCACATCAAGAACTTCTTCCTCACCTACGAGGAGACCGTCTCCAACGACTTCGTGCTGCGCGGCGGCCGCACCGAGCTGCTGTCCACCGACATCGCGGACTGGACCGTCACGTTCGCGCAGACCGGCATCGAGTCGCCCATCGGGGAGCGGCTGCGCCGGGTGCGGGAGCATCTGGACGGCGACGAGATGTTCCTCGCCAACTACGCGGACGTGCTCACCGACGCCCCGCTGCCGGAGATGATCGACCGGTTCTCCCGCCGGGACGCGGGCGCGTCGATGATGGTGGTGCCGCCGCAGTCGTCGTTCCACTGCGTGGAGCTGGGCCAGGACGGCCTGGTGGGCGGCATCACCCCGGTGAGCGAGCTGCCGCTGTGGGAGAACGGCGGCTACTTCGTGCTGCGCCAGGAGATCTTCGACCACATCCCGGAGAACGGAGATCTCGTCGCCGACGGGTGTGCCCAACTGGCCAAGCGGGGAAGGCTCGTCGCACACCGGCACCGCGG
Source organism: Streptomyces sp. P9-2 (assembly GCF_051903975.1). Taxonomy (NCBI): domain Bacteria; kingdom Bacillati; phylum Actinomycetota; class Actinomycetes; order Kitasatosporales; family Streptomycetaceae; genus Streptomyces; species Streptomyces sp. P9-2. The sequence continues at coordinate 5,178,879 of NZ_CP192633.1, read as the reverse complement.
CTTCTGGCAGCCGACCGACACGGTCAAGGAGCGCACGGCGCTGGACGAGGCCTACGCCCGGGGGGACCGTCCGTGGGCCGTGTGGGAGCGGGAGCGTACGGGGGCGGGGGTGAGCGCGTGATCCGGCTGGGAACCGGGCGTCTCGAGCGGGTCGTCGCGGTGGGCGCGCACTGCGACGACATCGCCATCGGCGTCGGCGGCACCCTGCTGACCCTGTGCCGGGCCCGCCCGGGCCTCCGGGTCGACGCGCTGGTGCTGTCGGGCGGCGGCACGGAGCGCGAGCAGGAGGAGCAGCAGGCGCTGGCCGCGTTCTGTCCGGGCGCCGACCTCAGGCTGACCGTGGACAAGATGCCCGACGGCCGGCTGCCCGCGCACTGGGCGGAGGCCAAGGCCGCCGTCGAGGAGCTGCGCGCCCGCACCGAGCCCGACCTGGTGCTCGCCCCGCGCACCGAGGACGCGCACCAGGACCACCGCGGCCTGGCGAAGCTGATGACCACCGCGTTCCGCGACCATCTCGTGCTGGGCTACGAGATCGTCAAGTGGGACGGGGACCTGGGCCGTCCGGTGGTGTACCAGCCGCTGACGCCCGACACGGCCGAGGACAAGGTGCGGCTGCTGCAGGAGCACTACCCCTCGCAGCGGCACCGGCCCTGGTACGACCGGGAGGCCTTCCTGGGGCTCGCCCGGATCCGCGGCATCGAGAGCCACGCCCGGTACGCCGAGGCGTTCTCCGTCACCAAACTCACTGTCGACCTGGGGGGTTGAAACCTTGCGCGTACTGCTCACCGGACACCAGGGCTATCTGGGCACCGTGATGGCCCCGGTGCTCACGGCCGCCGGACACGAGGTCGTCGGGCTGGACGCCGGCCTGTTCGCCGACTGCGTGCTGGGGCCGACGCCCGCGGACCCCCCGGGGACGCGGGTGGACCTGCGGGACGTCACGGCCGGCCATGTGGCCGGGGTGGACGCCGTGATCCACCTGGCCGCCCTGTCCAACGACCCGCTGGGGGCGCTGGCGCCGGAACTCACCTACGACATCAACCACCACGCGTCCGTGCGGCTGGCGAAGCTGGCCCGCGACGCGGGGGTGCGGCGCTTCCTGTACGCCTCGACCTGCTCGGTCTACGGCGCGGCGGGCGGCGACGAACTGGTGGCCGAGGACGCCCCGCTGCGCCCGGTGACGCCGTACGCCGAGTCCAAGGTGCGGGTCGAGGACGACCTGCACGAACTGGCCGACGACGACTTCAGCCCGGTCCACATGCGCAACGCGACCGCCTTCGGCTACTCGCCCCGGCTGCGCGCGGACATCGTGCTGAACAACCTGGTGGGGCACGCCCTGCTGTCCGGCGAGGTGCTGGTGCTGTCCGACGGCACGCCGTGGCGTCCGCTGGTGCACGCCGCGGACATCGCCCGCGCGTTCCTGGCCGCCCTGGAGGCACCCCGGGAGGCGGTGCACGACACGGCGTTCAACATCGGCAGCGAGACCAACAACGTCACGGTCGCGGAGATCGCCCAGCAGGTCGCGGACGCGGTGGACGGCTCCAAGGTGGTCATCACCGGGGAGACGGGCGCCGACCCGCGCTCCTACCGGGTGGACTTCTCCCGCTTCCGCGAGGCGATCCCCGGCTTCGAATGCGAGTGGTCCGTGAAGCGCGGCGCGCTCGAACTGGCGGACGCCTACCGGACGCACGGGCTGACCCGGGAGGCGTTCGAGCAGCGGTTCACCCGGCTCGCCGTGCTGCGCGCCGCGTCGGACGCGGGCACGGTCGACGACACCCTGCGGTGGCGGTCGTGACCACGCCGGGCGAGGAGATGCACGCCCTGGTGGAGCGGATGTACCCGCTCTGCCGGAGCATCACCGGCGACGGGGTGCGCGCCACCCTGGACGTCGTCGGGGAGCATCTGCCGCTGGAGGTGCACGAGGTGCCCACCGGCACGCAGGTGCTGGACTGGACGGTGCCGCAGGAGTGGAACGTCCGGGAGGCGTGGATCGCCGACCCGTCCGGGCGGCGGGTCGTCGACCTCGCCGACTCCAGCCTGCACGTCCTCGGGTACAGCGTGCCGGTGTCGGCGCGGATGCCCCTGTCGGAGCTGCGCCCGCATCTGCACACCCTGCCCGGGCACCCGAAGTGGGTTCCGTACCGCACCAGTTACTACAAGCCGGACTGGGGGTTCTGTCTCGCGCAGGAGACCCTGGACGCGCTGCCGGACGGCGAGTACGAGGTGCGGATCGACTCCACGCTGGCGGACGGACACCTCACCTACGCCGAGCACGTGGTGCCGGGTCAGGTGCCCGACGAGGTGCTCGTCTCCAGCCACGTCTGCCACCCGTCGCTGGCCAACGACAACCTGGCCGGCATCGCGGTGGCGACGTTCCTCGCCCGGTCGCTGGCCGAGGGCACGCCGTACCACACGTACCGGTTCCTGTTCGCGCCCGGCACCATCGGGGCGATCACCTGGCTGGCCCGCAACGCCGGCCGGGTGGAGCGGGTGCAGCACGGTCTTGTGCTGGCCTGCGCGGGCGACCGCGGCTCGCTGACGTACAAGCGCAGCAGGCGCGGGGACGCGGAGATCGACCGGGTGATGCGGTACGTGCTGGAGACGTCCGGACGGCCGCACGAGATACGGGAGTTCACCCCGTACGGCTACGACGAGCGGCAGTTCTGCTCGCCGGGCTTCAACCTGGGGGTGGGGTCGCTCAGCCGGACCCCGTACGCCGGCTACCCGGAGTACCACACCTCGGCGGACGACCTGGACTTCGTGACGCCGGAGGCCATGGAGGACACCCTCGCCGTGTGCCGGGAGGCGTTCGCCGTGCTCGACCGGAACCGGCGGTACGTCAACCTCAGCCCTTACGGGGAACCGCAGTTGGGCCGACGCGGGCTCTACGGGGCGCTCGGCGGGCGCAGCGACGCGCAGGAGGCCCAGATGGCGATGCTGTGGGTGCTCAGCCTCTCCGACGGCGAGCACGGTCTGCTGGACGTGGCCGAGCGGGCCGGTCTGCCGTTCGACACCGTCGTCGCGGCGGCCGACGCCCTGCACGGCGCCGGACTGGTCAAGGCGTGAGGCCGATGGCCGCCGAGGAGGACAGGACGACGACAGCGGCGCCGGCGGCGCGCCCGGCCCGCACCGTCACGCGGGCCGTCGCGGGCCGCCTGTCGTGGGGGCTCGCCGACCAGGCGGCCTCCAGCCTGTCCAACTTCGCCGTGGGCGTGTACGTGGCGCGCTCGCTGGGACTGACCGCGTTCGGCGTGTTCAGCCTGGCCTGGGTGACCTACGGCGTGGTGCTCAGCGTCTCCCGGGGCCTGGCCACCGACCCGCTCGTGGTGCGGTTCAGCGGCGTGTCCGAGGCGTCCTGGCGGCAGGCGGTGTCCCGCTCCACGGGCACCTCCCTGGGCGTCGGCATGGTCATCGGCGCGCTGTGCGTGGCGCTCTGGCCGCTGCTCGGCGGCAGCGTGGGCGCCGCGTTCGCCTGCCTGGGCGTGGTGCTGCCCGGGCTGCTGCTCCAGGACGCCTGGCGGTACTCGTTCTTCGCGGCCGGCGTCGGCCGGAAGGCGTTCGTCAACGACGTGGTGTGGGGCGTGGCGCTGATCCCCGCCATGGTCGTGGCGGCGCGGGCGGGCACCGTGCCCGCGTTCGTGCTCGCCTGGGGCGGCTCGGCCGCGGTGGCGGGCGCGTACGGCTGGGCGCAGTCCGGCATCCGGCCCCGGCTCACCGGGGCCCGGCTGTGGATCCGCGACCACCGTGACCTCGGCTACCGCTACCTGGTCGAGAACACCTGCGTGAGCGGCGCGGGCCAGCTGCGCGCGTACGGGCTCGGCGCCATCGTCGGCGTCGGCGCGGTCGGCGTCGTCCGGGGCGCCGAACTGCTGCAGGGCCCGTTCCTGGCCGTGCTGATGGGGCTGACGCTGGTCACCGTGGCCGAGGCGGCGCGGATGCTGAGGCAGGCCCCGCACCGGCTCGGCCGGTTCTGCTTCTTCCTGGGCGGCGGCCAGGCGGTCGCCGCCCTGCTGTGGGGCTGCGTGCTGCTGCTGATGCCGGACCGGGCCGGGGAGCTGGTCCTGGGAGACGTCTGGCCCGCCGCCAAGGAACTCATTGTTCCGGCCACCCTCAGTGTCGCGGGGGCCGGTGTCGGTACCGGAGCGGCCGCCGGGCTGCGCGCACTCGGCGCGGCCCGGCTCAGTCTCCGGTGCCAGATCTTCGCGTCCGTCTGCTACGTGGGGCTCGGGATCGGCGGTGCGGCCCTCGGCGGCACCGTCGGCTCGGCCTGGGGGGCCGCCGCCGCGTCCGTGTGCGGTTCGGCCGCGTGGTGGCTGCACCTGAGGATCGCACTGCGCGAGCACCACCGAGATCTCTCATCCGTGAAGTGAGGACGTATGACCGCGCAACCCCGGCTGAGCATCGGCCTACCCGTGTACAACGGCGAGGAGTACCTCGCCGAGTCGCTCGAGGCCCTGCTCGGCCAGACGTACGAGGACTTCGAGCTGGTCGTCACCGACAACGCGTCGACCGACGGGACCCAGGACATCTGCCGGCGCTACGCCGAGCAGGACTCCCGGATCCGGTACATCCGGCTGACCCGGAACATCGGCGCCGCGCCGAACCACAACTACGTCTTCACCCAGTGCCGCGGCGAGCTGTTCAAGTGGGCCTCGCACGACGACCTGTACGCCCGTGACCTGCTGAAGCGCTGCGTGGAGGCGCTGGACGAGCACCCGGACGTGATCCTCGCCCACAGCGACCAGGCGGTCATCGACGCCGACGGCAAGGTCAAGGTGCCCTACGCGTACACGCTGAACACCGGCTCGCCGCACGCGCCCGAGCGGTTCCGCAGCCTGCTGTTCGAGCCCGGCGGCGACGACTTCTACGGCGTGATGCGCGCCGACGTGCTGCGCCGGGTCAAGCCGCACGACAGCTACCACCACGCGGACCGCACGTTCGTCGCCGAGATCACCCTGCACGGCCGCTTCCACCAGGTGCCGGAACTGCTGTACTTCCGCCGCGACCACCCCACCCGTGCCGAGCGGGCCAACCCGTCCAAGCGCGCCCGCTGCGTCAACCTGGACCCGCGCCGGGCAGGACCGCTGCACCCGACGCCCCGGCTGCTCGCCGAGTACGTGTGGGGGTTCGTGTCGGCGGTGCAACGGGCGCCGCTGTCCCCCGCCGACCGGCGCGCCTGCTACCGGCACCTCGCCTCGTGGGCGACCAGCCGGGTCCGGCCGGGCGCCGGCGAGCGGGTCGAGGACCGGGCCCCGGTGGACCCGGCCGCGCTGGACATCTCCGTCGACGCCCTGGTCGCCGGCCGCGAGAGGGGTGGCGCGTGACGTCTCCCCGGGTGGGCCTCTTCGGTCTGTTCGGCTCCGGGAACGTCGGCAACGACGGCTCACTGGTGGCTGTCCTCGACCATCTGCGCGCCGACCGTCCGGACGCGGAGGTGGACGCCCTGTGCGGCGGCCCCGAGACCGTCACGGCCCGGTACGGGATACCGGCCGCGCGCCTGCACTGGTTCCGCGGCGAGTACCGCACGGCGTCGCGCCCGGGCGACCTCGCGGGCAAGGCCGTGGGCAAGCTCGTGGACGCCTTCCGCATCGCGGCCTGGGTGCGCCGGCACGACCTGGTGATCGTGCCCGGCACCGGCATCCTGGAGAGCACCCTGCCGCTGCGGCCGTGGGGCATGCCGTACTCGCTGTTCCTGGTGTGCGCGGCCGGGCGCCTGCTGCGCACCCCGGTCGCGCTGGTCGGGGTCGGGGCGTCCGAGACGGGCAGCCGTCCGGTGCGGACGCTGACCCGCTGGGCGGCGCGGCTGGCCGCGTACCGGTCGTACCGGGACACGCTGTCGCGGGACGCGATACGGGCGATGGGCGCGGACACCCGGCGCGACGAGGTCTACGCCGACCTGGTGTTCGCCCTGCCGACACCGCCGCCGGGCGACCCGTCGGGTCCGCCGGGACCGGTGTGCGTGGGCGTCATGGACTTCGGCGGCAGCAACGACGAACGGGACAGGGCGGACGAGCTGCGCCGCCGCTACCTGGACGGCATGACGCGGTTCGTGCGCGCGCTGGCCGAGGAGGGCAGGCCGGTACGGCTGCTCACCGGTGACGACGTGGACCGGCCGGTGACCGAGGCGATCCTCGAGGCGGTCGACTCGCCGCTGGTGACCGCCGCCGCGACGGCGTCGCTGGGTGACCTGATGAAGGAGATGGCGGTCGCGGACACGGTGGTGGCGACCCGCTATCACAACCTGGTGTGCGCGCTGAAGGTCGGCACCCCGGCGCTCGCCGTGAGCTACGCGGCGAAGAGCGACCGGCTGATGGCCGACATGGGGCTGGGCGAGCACTGCCACCCGGCGCGGGACATCGACGCGGGCCGGCTGCTGGAGCAGTTCCGCGCGCTGGAGCGGAACCGGGCGGAGGTCCGGCGGACCCTCGCGGAGGGCAACCCGGTGCTGGCCGGGCGCGTCCGCCGGCAGTTCGAGGCGCTGAACGCGCTCTTACCGGCGTCCGGCGCCGCACCCGACCACGCACGACAGGAGACCCCATGAAGGTGACCGAGGTCCCGGCGATCGCCGGGGCATTTCTGTTCGAGCCGACACCCTTCACCGACGAACGCGGCCTCTTCTGCCGCACGTTCGACGCGGACGTGGTGCGTTCCGTGGGCATCGACCCGGACGCCTTCGTCCAGGACAGCCTCTCCCGTTCGGTGCGGGGCGTGGTGCGCGGCATGCATCTGCGGTCCGGCGAGGGCGAGGCGAAACTGGTCCGCTGCTCGTACGGCCGGATCTTCGACGTGGTGGTGGACCTGCGGCCCGGCTCGCCGACGTACCTGGGCCGCGCCACGGTCGAGCTGTCCGGGGACACGCAGGCCACCTTGTACGTTCCGGCGGGCTGCGCGCACGGCTTCCAGGCGCTGACGGAGACCGCCGACACGTCGTACCGGATCGACCGCGAGCACGACCCCTCGGAGGACGTGACGATCGCGTTCGACGACCCCGAACTGGCCGTTCCCTGGCCGCTTCCGGTCACGCTGACGTCCGAACGGGACCGCAAGGCGCCCGGCCTGGCGGAGGTGCTGAGGACGCTGGAGGTGAAGGCGCCATGAGCGGTGAGGAGTTCGAGCTGCCCGTGTCCCGGGCGGTGAACGAGCGGCTGCACGCGGCGATCCCGGGCGGCGCGCACACGTACGCCAAGGGCGACGACCAGTACCCGCAGGACCTGGCGCCGGTCATCAGCCACGGACGCGGCGCCCATGTGTGGGACGTCGACGGCAACGAGTACATCGAGTACGGCTCGGGGCTGCGGTCGGTGAGCCTCGGGCACGCCCATCCGCGGGTGCTGGAGGCGGTGCGGCGGGAGCTGGACCGGGGCAGCAACTTCGTGCGCCCGTCGGTGATGGAGGCGGAGGCGGCGGAGCGGTTCCTCGCCACGGTGCCGACCGCCGAGATGGTGAAGTTCGCGAAGAACGGCTCCGACGCGACCACGGCGGCGGTGCGGCTGGCGCGCGCCGTCACCGGGCGCACGCGGGTGGCGCTCTGCGCGGACCATCCGTTCTTCTCGGTGGACGACTGGTTCATCGGCACCACGCCGATGTCGGCGGGCATCCCGTCGGGGACCACGGATCTGACGGTGACGTTCCCGTACGGCGATCTGACCGCCGTGGAGGCGCTGTTCGACCGGTACCCGGGCGAGATCGCCTGCCTGATCCTGGAGCCCGCCACCCAGACCGAGCCGCCCCCGGGCTACCTCGCCGGCCTGCGCGACCTCGCGCACCGTCACGGCAGCGTGCTGGTCTTCGACGAGATGATCACCGGCTTCCGCTGGTCCGAGGCGGGCGCACAGGGCCTGTACGGGGTGACCCCCGACCTGTCCACCTTCGGCAAGGCGCTGGGCAACGGCTTCGCGGTGTCCGCGCTGGCCGGGCGCCGCGAGCTGATGGAGCGGGGCGGGCTGCGGCACGACGGCGACCGGGTGTTCCTGCTGTCCACCACGCACGGCGCGGAGACGCACGCCCTGGCGGCGGCGACGGCCGTGCAGACGACCTACGTGGAGGAGGGTGTCACCGCGCGGCTGCACGCGCTGGGCGAGCGGCTGGCCGCGGGCGTGCGGGACGCGGCGGCCGCGATGGGCGTCGCCGACCATGTGGTGGTCCGGGGCCGCGCCAGCAACCTCGTGTTCGCGACGCTGGACGCGCGGGGCCGGCCGTCGCAGGAGTACCGGACGCTGTTCCTGCGACGGTTGCTCATGGGCGGGGTGCTGGCCCCGTCGTTCGTGGTGAGCGGCGCGCTGGAGGAGGCCGACGTCGACCGCACGGTGGACGTGGTCGGCCAGGCGTGCGCGGTGTACCGCAAGGCGCTGGACGCGGGCGATCCGACACCGTGGCTGGGGGGCCGGCCGGTGCGGCCGGTGTTCCGTCCGAGGGCGTGAGAGCGGAGGGCGTGAGCTGAGGGCGTGAGCTGAGGGGCGCCGGTCCTCGGACCGACGCCCCGTCCTCCGGGCATCGGGCGCCGGACGAAAGCGTCCCGGCCCGGGCGTCCCGGCCCGGGCGTCCCGGCCAGGGCGTCCCAGCCCGGGGCGTCCCAGCCCGGGGCGTCCCGGCCAGGGGCCGACGGCGATGTGCCGTCACCTCATGTGCCGACGGCGGGAGTCGGCCGCCCGGTCGATGACCCACGCCGCCGCCGGCACCACCGCCAGGGCGGTGCAGCAGCCGCCCACCGTGTCGGTCGGGTAGTGCGCCCCGGTGGCGACCTGGGCCCAGCCCATGAGGGCGCCGGCGGCGGATGCGGCGGCCAGGGCGAGGGCGGTGCCGGACGTCGGGCCGAGACCGAACCGCCCTGCCGCGAGCAGCGCCAGGGCCAGGGCGAACGCCGTGAGGAAGGCGGTGTGCCCGCTCGGGAAGGCCAGGTTGTCGTCGCCGTTGATGGTGCGGGCGGCGAGCGGCTTGAGCAGCCGTGTCGCACCGACGGCGAGCGCGGGACCGGCGAGCAGCAGCACGGCGGCGCGAGGCCTCCGGGCCCTCAGGCAGGCGACGACACCGGCCGTGAGCAGCAGGAGCGCGCCTCCGGGGTCGCCCAGGAAGTCCGTCGCGTTGGCGATGTCCCACCAGGGCGCCCCGACCCCGTACGCGGCCGCCCCGAGCCGGGCGTCCGTCCGCCCCGGCCCGGCGTCACCGGCGTACCGGACGCCGAGCAGGACGACCACGAGCCCGGCGAACACGGCGACAACGGCAAGACGCCCGCGCATCGCCACAGGCAGCACCGCCGCAGCGGTCACCTTGCCGTCCGTCACCGTCACCGTGCCGCCCACCCCCGTGCGATGCCCCCTTTTTTCAGGTTAACCGACGGTGGAGCGGGCGGAGTTGGCTCCCGTGGCCGCCTTGCTCACCCCGCCCTCGGGTACCGGCTGACCGGGCGGGGCAGACCGAGGTGGCCGCGGAGGGTGGTGCTGTCGTAGGCCGTGCGGAAGACGCCTCGGCGCTGGAGTTCGGGGACCAGGCCCCGGGTGATCGCCGTCAGGTCGTGCGGCAGGGCGGCGGGGCGGAGACGGAAGCCGTCCAGGCCGGCGGCGCGCCAGTCGAGGAGGAGGCCGGCGAGTTCGGCGGGGGTGCCGGTGAAGATCTCCGCGTCGGATCGCAGGGCGGTTCCGGCCCGTTCGTCGAGGCGGGCCAGACGGCGGGCGGCGGCGCCGGGGCGTTCGTCGAGGACGACGAGGAGGTCGGCGAGGACGCGCAGCGGGCGTTCGGTCCGGTCGCGTCCGGCATCCGCCACCGCCGCGTCCACCTGGCCGAGGATCGCCGCGGCGCCCTCCCGGTCGTGCGGGGTGACGGTGACGACGTCGGAGGCGGCGGCCGCGAACGCGTACGGGACGGAGGCGTGGGCGAGGCTCACCACGGGCGGCTGGCCCTGCGGGCCGCGCGGGGTGATCGAGGGGCCCTTGACGCTGAACCACCGTCCCTCGAAGTCGATGTGGTGGACCTTGTCGCGGTCGAGGAAGCGGCCGGTGGCCGCGTCCCGTATCTCCGCGTCGTCCTCCCAGCTGTCCCAGAGCCGCCGCACCGCCTCCACCACGTCGGCGGCCTCGTCGAAGAGTTCACGCAGCCGGGCGGCGATCTTGCGGGACGGCATGGACGACGTCCGGCTCGTGGAGTTCTCCGGCCTTCGCGCCGGCGCCGCCGCCGACCTCGCGCAGGTCGTCGCCGCCGCCCTGGGCGTCCGGGACGACACCCCCGCACCGCTGCCCGGCACCGGCGCGGCCACCCCCTCGCTGCCGCACCGCCTGGCCGCCGTGCTGCGCGACCGCCGCACCCTGCTCGTCCTGGACAACTGCGAGCACGTCGTCGACGCCGCCGCCGAACTCGCCGGACTGCTGCTCGGGGCCACCCCCGGCCTGCGGATCCTCGCCACCGGCCAGGAACCGCTCGGGCTGCCGGGCGAGGCGGTGTTCCTGGTCGAGCCGCTGTCCCCGGAGGACGCGGTACGGCTGTTCATGGAGCGGGCGGCTGCCGCTGCCCCCGGTTTCCCGCGCGATCCCGGCGCGCCGGACGAGCCCGACCGGCGGGCGGTCGCCGAGATCTGCCGCCGCCTCGACGGCATCCCGCTCGCCCTGGAACTCGCCGCGACCCGCGTACGGGCGTTGGGCGTACGGGAGTTGGCGTCGCGGCTGCACGACCGGTTCCGGGTGCTGACGTCCGGGCGGCGCGGCGCCCCCGCGCGCCAGCAGACGCTGCGGGCGATGATCGACTGGAGCTGGGAGCTGCTCAGCGCGCCCGAACGCATCGTGCTGCGGCGGCTGGCCGCGCACCGCGACGGCTGCGACCTGGAGGCCGCGGAGGCGGTGTGCGCCGGGGACGGCGTCTCCCGCGAGGAGGTCCCGGACCTCGTCACGCGGCTGGTGGACCGGTCGCTGGTGGTGGTCGCGGACGGCCCGACCGGGCCGCGCTACCGGCTGCTGAAGTCGGTCGCCGCGTACGCCGTCGAGCGGCTGCGGGAGATGGAGGACCTCGCCGCCGTACGGGACCGGCATCTGCGGCACTATCGCGAACTGGCGGAGCGCGCCGAGCCGTTGCTGCGGGGGGACGGGCAGCGGGCGTGGCTGACGCGACTGGACGCGGAGGCGGGCAACCTGCGGGCGGCGCTGGACGAGGCGGTGCGGCGGGCGGAGGCGGGCGAGCCCGGGGACGCGGTGCGGCTGGCGACGGCGCTGGCGTGGTGGTGGCTGCTGCGCGGCCGCCTCACCGAGGCCCGCCGCAGCCTCGCCGCGGTGACGGCGGCCTCCCCCGACGACCCGGCGTACGCCGAACTCGGGCTGCTGCACACGGCGTTCGCACTGCTGACCGGGGACCACACGGTGGCCGACGGGACACCGGGGGCGGGCTGCGGCGCGGATGACCGCCTCGCGGCGGCCGGGGAGGCCGTGCCCGACCCGGTGCGGCGGGCCCGCGCGCTGTGGCTGTGCGCGTACGGGCTGTTCAGCGCGGGCGACGCGGACGACGCGGAGAAGCTCAACGACCGCACCCTTGCCCTGTTCACCGACGCACGGGACGACTGGGGCACGGCCGCCGCGCTGGGGCTGCGGGCCACGCTGGCGCTGGTGCGCGGGGACCTCGCCGGACTGGGCCGCGACGGCGGGCGCAGCGCCCGGATCTTCCGCGAACTCGGGGACCGGTGGGGGGAGTTGCAGACAGTCTCGCCGCTCGCCGCGCTCGCGGAGATCAAGGGCGCGTACGCGGACGCCGAGCGGCGTCAGCACGAAGGGCTGCGGATGGCACGGGAGTTGGGGCTGGAGGCGGAGGTGTCCGCGCGGCTGTCCGGGCTCGGGCGGCTGGCGCTGCTGGCCGGGGACTGGGACCGCGCCCGCGAGCTGCACGAGCGGGCCCGCCGGATCGCCGTCGAGCAGGGCTACAAGTACGGGGAGATCCACTCCGGGATGGGTCTGGCGCTGGGGGCGCGCCGCTCGGGCGACCTGGACGCGGCCGAGGCGCAGCTGCTGCGGCTCCGTGACGCCTACGCGGACGTGTCCTCGGACGCGGGCGACCACCTGCTCCGGGCGGAGCTGGGCTTCGTCGCGGAGCTGCGGGGCGACGCGGAGGCGGCGGCCGCGTACCACGAGGAGAGCCTGGAGATCGCCCGCACGCTCGCCGAGCCGCGTGCGCTGGCGCTGTCCCTGGAGGGGCTGGCGGGTGCGGCGGCCCTGGCCGGTACGACGGCGGGGGCGTCCGCGGCTGCGGTGCTTCTGGGCGCGGCGGCCGGGGCCCGCGCGGGGGCGGGGGCGCCGCTGCCGCGCGCGGAGCGCGGGGACGTCGACCGGATCACGGGGGCGGCCCGGGCGGTGCTGGGGGAGACGGCGTTCTCGGAGGGGTATGCGCGGGGTGGCGCGATGGCCCCGGAGGAGGCGGTCCAGGAGGCCCGGACGGTTGGCGCCCTGGGGGTGCGGGCGCATTGACACGCCTGACCTGCGGGGCGGCGGCCTCCGGGTAACCGGGGCGGGCAGGGCGCCCCGCCTCCTCCGCCGGTCACGCGGCACAGTGCGACGCGTCTCTGCCGCGCGAACTGACGGCGACGGCTCCCCGAAGACGTCCGGCGACGACGTGAACCGGCGGCCGCACGCCGACGGCCCCGCGGGCGCGCCCCGGCGGCCCAGCGAGGAAGACGGCCGCACTTCGGCCGCGACCACCCCACCGGGCCCACCCACTGCCGACCGGCCCACCTCCGCCTCCACTGCCGGTCACCCGGCACGCTAGCGACCCGCCCACCGGGTCCACCCGTACCGCGTCGGGCCGACGCCAAGGCCTGCACCGGAGACGGGCGCGGCCGACACCACCGGTGTCGGACACGCGAGGGGCGCGCCCATCCCTGGGTGCGCCCCTCGCGATCACCGACCCCTACTCCGGATGGTCCGGCCGCTGCTCCGGCGGCTTGCCGCCACCCCGTCCGCCGCCCTTGTTGCCGCGGTCGGTGCCGTGGGCGCGGCCGCCCGCGCCGCGGCCGGGCTGGGACGCCTTGCGGGCCTCGCTGTCCTGCGGTGTGGCCGCACCCTTTTCACTGCGCCGCAGCTCGGGCTGTTGCGGGTTCGACATCGGATTCCTCCTCGCGTCGCCTGCGCCTCGTAGCGCGCCTGCCGTGCACGGGTGTCTCGTGCGGGCGCGCCGAAACACCCGCCCCGTTCTCAGTCCCGTGGTCCCTCGCCCGTCCCCGGCTCGGCGAGGCGCCGGTGGGCCGCCGCCTTCACGCCGTCGGGCAGCACCTTCCCGGCCAGGCCCTGCGCCTTCGTCATCAGCGACCCGGTGACGGCCTTCTTCCGGCCCTTCACGATCGCCTCGAACGCCTGCTCGGCAACCTGGGCCGCCGCGTCCTTCTCCATGGTGCCCATGCGGGTGTCGTCCGCCATGTCCGCCCGGTCGAAGAACTCCGTATCCGTCGGTCCCGGCATGAAGGCGGTGACCGTCACCCCGGTGTCCTTCACCTCCTCCGCCAGCGCCTGCGCGAAGGACTGCACGAACGACTTGGAGGCGTTGTAGACCGGCTGGAAGGAGCCCGGCATCTGGGAGGCGACGGACGAGGTGAAGGCGAGCCGTCCCTCGCCGCGCGCCACCATCGCCCGCAGCAGCGGCTTGGCCAGCCGTACGGTCGCGGTGACGTCGAGGTCGATGACCGCCTGGTCGTCGGTGAGGTCGGTGTCGACGAAGGCGCCGCCCTGGCCCACCCCGGCGTTCAGGACGGCGACGTCCACGGTCAGGCCGTCGAGCGCGTCGAGGAGCAGGAAGCGCCCCTCCCCCGTCCGCAGGTCGGCGCGTACCGCCCGTACCTCCGCACCGGACTCCCGCAGCCGCTCCGCCGCCGCCTCCAGCTCCTCGTCCTCGGCGTTCACCACGAGGTCGTAGCCGTGCGCCGCGAACTGCCGGGCCAGCTCGAGGCCGATGCCGCTGGACGCGCCGGTGATCAGTGCCAGGGGGCGTGTGTCAGTCATGCCGGACGGGTAACCCCGCCCGCCCGGGTCACGCACCCCAGGCCCCCACCGGCGACGTTTCCCCCACACCCCACCGGTTACCCGCCCGGGTGCACACGGCGGCGGGCGTGACGGCGTACGCCCACCGCCGTGAGGAGCGGCTGCGCAAGGAGCTGGGCGCGGTCGGCGTGGTGCTGCGCGTGCACGACGCGGTGATCACCGCGCTCGCCCCGGGTGCGGTCCGGCACTTCACACACTGAGCGCCGCCCGTACCGTCCCCTCCGCCTCCGCTCCCCCGTCCCCCGACGAGGTGACGCGTCCGGCCTCCAGGACGTAGTACCGCTGGGCGGCGCGCATGGCGAAGCCGACGTGCTGTTCGACGAGGAGGACGGACAGGCCGCCGCGCCGGGTCAGGGCGAGGATCGTCTCCTCGATCTCGGCGACGACCGACGGCTGGATGCCCTCGGTCGGCTCGTCCAGGAGCAGCAGCCGGGGCCGGGTGATCAGGGCGCGGGCGAGGGCCAGTTGCTGGCGCTGGCCGCCGGAGAGCAGACCGGCCCGGCGTCCGGACAGCTCCCGCAGGACCGGGAAGAGGTCCAGCGCCTCGGCGACGGCCTCCTGGCCGTCGGGACGGCCGTCGGCGACGAGCTGGAGGTTCTCCGCGGTGGTGAGGTGCGGGAAGGACTGCTGTCCTTGCGGCACGTACGCCACCCCGCGGGCGACCCGCTTGTGCGGGGCGAGGCGGGTGATGTCCTCGCCGTCCAGCAGGACCGTGCCGGCGGACGCCGGGATGAGCCCCATGACCGTGCGCAGGAGCGTGCTCTTGCCGGCCCCGTTGTGGCCGAGGACCGCCGCGACGCCGTCCTTCGGCACCTCGACGGTCACGCCGTGCAGCACGGTGGTGCGGTCGTACCCGGCCCGCACGGACTGAATCTGCAGCATGGATCTCACGCCTCCTCGGTGACAGGAACGGCAGCCGGCTCGGGTTCGGAGGCGCGGCCCAGGTAGACCTCCTGGACGCGGGCGTCGGCCTGCACCTCGGTGACCGACCCCTCGCTCAGCACCTTGCCGGCGTGCAGGACGCTGACGCTGTGCGCGAAGGACCGCATGAAGTCCATGTCGTGCTCGATGACGACGACCGTGCGGTCCTCGCTGATCCGCCGCAACAGCCGCCCGGTCGCCTCGCGTTCGTCGTGGCTCATGCCGGCGACGGGCTCGTCGAGCAGCAGCAGCCGTACGTCCTTCACCAGCAGCATGCCGATCTCCAGCCACTGCTTCTGCCCGTGCGCGAGCACACCCGCCGGGCGGTCGCGCAGGGCGGTGAGGCCGGTGGTCTCCAGCGCCCGGGGCACCTCCTCGGGCACGCCCTTGCGTCGTCGCAGCATGGTCAGCGGGCCGCGTCCGGCACCGGCGGCGATGTCCAGGTTCTGCAGGACGGTGAGCTCCTCGAAGACCGTGGCGGTCTGGAACGTACGGCCGATCCCGAGCCGCGCGATGCGGTGCACGGGCCGCCCCAGCAGCTCCTCGCCGCCGAAGCGCACGGACCCGCTCGCCCTGACCAGCCCGGTGACCGCGTCGACCAGGGTGGTCTTGCCGGCCCCGTTGGGTCCGATGAGGAAGCGCAGGTCGCCGGGGCGGATGTCCAGGTCCACTCCGTCGACGGCCGTGAACCCGTCGAACGTCACCCGCAGGCCGCGCACGGTCAGTCCCTCGCCGCTCATGCCGCTCCTCCCGTCACGGGGTCATGGGTCGTACGCCGTTTCCGCCGCAGTACGGTCACCAGCGAGGCGAGTCCGCCGGGCAGGAAGCCGACCGCCACCACGAACAGCAGCCCCTGGAGGTACGTCCACGCGGCCGGGTAGGCGTCCGACAGGGTGGACTGCGTCCAGGCGACGGCGACCGCGCCGAGCACCGCGCCCAGCAGGCTGGCCCGCCCGCCGACGGCCGCCCCGATGACGAAGCCGATGGACGGCACGATGCCGATCAGCGCCGGGGAGATGATGCCGACGGCGGGCACGAACAGGGCGCCGGCCAGTCCCGCCATGCCGGCCGCGACGACGTACGCGACGAGCTTGACGTTGGCGGGGTTGTAGCCGAGGAACCGTACGCGCTCCTCGGAGTCCCGTACGGCGACGAGGAGTTCGCCGTACCGGCTGACGAAAAGCTGGCGCGCGGCGGCCATCAGCAGCAGGAGCACGCCGGCGACGATGAGGTACACCATCCGCTGGTTGACCGGGTCGTCGAGGTCGTAGCCGAAGAAGCCCTGGATGTCGGTGAGGCCGTTGGTGCCGCCCGTGGTGGCCTGCTGGCCGACCAGCCAGACGGCGAACGCGGCGGCCAGCGCCTGGCTGAGGATCGCGAAGTACGCGCCCTTCACCCGGCGGCGGAACACGAAGAAGCCGAGCAGCGCGGCCACCGCCATCGGCAGCAGCACGGTCGCCGCGAGGGCGAACGCGGGGTCGGCGAACGGCTTCCACCACCAGGGCAGGGCGTCGCCGGTGCCGTACAGCTGCATGAAGTCGGGCAGGGTCTGGCCGGTGACGGCGGCGTCGGCCAGCTTGAGGTGCATCGCCATGGCGTAGCCGCCGAGCCCGAAGAAGACGCCCTGGCCGAGGACCAGCAGCCCGCCGCGGCCCCAGGCGAGGCTCACGCCGACGGCGACGACGGCGTAACACAGGTACTTGGCCAGGAGGTTGAGGCGGAAGTCGGAGAGGACGAGCGGGGCGATCCCGAGCAGGAGCACCGCACCGAGGAGGAAGGCGCCGGGGACGCGGAAGCGTTCCAGGAACGGGGGCGCGGTGACGGGGGGTTCCGTGGCCGTCGTTCCGGCCGGTGAGGTCGTTGTGGTCATGCGAGGCTCCGGGTGCGCAGTGTGTACAGGCCCTGGGGTCGCCACTGGAGGAACACGACGATCGCGACGAGCACGACGACCTTGGCGACGCTGACGGTGGTGGAGTACTCCAGGACCGACTGGAGCACGCCGAGCGCGAAGGCCGTGATGACGCTGCCCTTGAGCTGGGCGATGCCGCCGACGACCACGACCAGGAAGGCGTCGACGATGTAGTTGGTGCCCGTCGTCGGGCCGATCGGACCGACCAGGGTGAGCGCTACGCCGGCCACGCCCGCCAGGCCCGAGCCGATGAAGAAGGTGGTGCGGTCGACGCGTCCGGTGGCGATGCCGGACACCTCGGCCAGGTCGCGGTTCTGGACGACGGCCCGGATGCGCCGGCCCAGCGGGGTGAGCCGCAGGATCAGTGTGAGGGCGAGGACGCACAGCAGGGCGAGACCGAGGATGAACAGCCGGTTGTTGGCGAGGGTGACCCCGCCGACGGTGATGTGCCCGGTGAGCAGGTCGGGGGCGGCGGTCTGCACGTTGGGGGCGCCGAAGACGTCCCGCGCGAGCTGCTGGAGCATGAGGGAGACGCCCCAGGTGACCAGCAGGGTGTCCAGCGGACGGGTGTAGAGCCGCCGGATGAGCAGCCACTCCAGGAGGGCGCCCATCGCCCCGGCGACGAGGAAGGCGAGCGGCAGGGCGACGAGCAGGGAGACGCCCGCGCCGCTGACCGCCTGCTGGAGCACGTACGTGGTGTAGGCGCCGGCCATGATGAACTCACCGTGCGCCATGTTGATGACGCCCATCTGCCCGAAGGTGAGGGTGAGTCCGAGGGCGATGAGCAGCAGCACGGCACCGATGCTGATGCCGGTGAAGGACTGGTTGAGGACGACGGTCATGAGGCGGCTCCGGATCGGGGACGGACGGAGTCAGGCGGGGACGGGCGGGGCGCGCGGGGGCGCGCGGGGGCGCGCGGGGCTCAGGAGAGGCCGGAGGCCCAGTCGTAGCCCTTGAGGTACGGGTCCGGCTCGATCGGCGCGCCCGAGTTCCACACCTCGGTGATCAGGCCGTCCGCGCCGACCTTTCCGATGCGGGCCGTCTTGTGGACGTGCTGGGTGGCGCCGTCGACGGTGACCTTGCCCTCGGGGGCGTCGAAGGTGATGCCGTCCGCGGCGGCCTTCACGTCGGCCACGTCGAAGGAGCCGGCCTTCTCGACCATCGCCTTCCACAGGTACACGGAGACGTAGGCGGCCTCCATCGGGTCCGAGGTCGGCTTGTCCTTGCCGTAGGCGGCCTGGTAGGCCTTCACGAACCTGTCGTTCGCGGCGCCGGGGGTGGTCTGGTAGTAGTTCCAGGCGGTGAGCTGGCCCTCCAGATACTGGGTGCCGATGCTCTTGACCTCCTCCTCGGCGATCGACACCGACAGCACCGGCAGGCTCTTCGCGGTGAGCCCGGCAGACTTGTACTCCTTGAAGAAGGCGACGTTGCTGTCGCCGTTGAGGGTGTTGAACACGGCGTCCGCGCCGGCGTCCTTCACCTTGTTGACGAGGGTGCCGAACTCGGTGGAGCCGAGGGGCGCGTAGTCCTCGCCGACCACCTCCATGCCGTTGGCCTTCACGTACGCGCGGATCTCCTTGTTGGCGGTGCGGGGGAAGACGTAGTCGCTGCCGACCAGGTACAGCCGGGTGAGGCCCTGCTTCTTGAGGTAGTCGAGGGCGGGCACGATCTGCTGGTTGGTGGTGGCGCCGACGTAGAAGATGTACGGGGACTGCTCCAGGCCCTCGTACTGCACGGGGTAGAACAGCAGCGACTTGTTGCGCTCGAAGACCGGCTTGACGGCCTTGCGGCTGGCGGAGGTCCAGCAGCCGAAGGTGGCGGCCACCTTGTCGTCGGTGATCAGGGTCTGCGCCTTCTCGGCGAAGGTGGGCCAGTCGGAGGCGCCGTCCTGGCTGACCGGCTTCAGCTTCTTGCCGAGGACGCCGCCGGCGGCGTTGATCTCCTTGACGGCGAGAAGAAGCGCGTTGTGCACGGTGACTTCACTGATGGCCATGGTGCCCGACAGTGAATTCAGCAGGCCCACTTTCACGGTGTCGCCGGACGTGTCGGCTTTCGCGCCGGAGGCGGAGGACGTGTCGCTGCCGGTCTTGGCGCCGCACGCGCCGAGAGCGGCGGAGGTGCCGAGGACGGAGAGGCCGGTCAGAAGACCACGCCTGCTGATACCGATGCCGGACATGCGGAACCTCCTTGCCCAGAAGGGCGATTGAGGGATGGGAGGACGGAGCGGGGGGACCCTCCGGGCCGGTCGCCGAAGTGCGTCCACAGCCTGGGGCGGAACTGTTTCCCCGGTGTTTCCGCGCAATTGACGAACCGTATCCAACGGCATTCGGGCGCGCCTTTATTGCTTCCGCGGGAAAGGATCAGTTCGCGTCAATGCGCTGTAACGCGGGTGACGTTGGCGGGTACGCTCGACGCGTCCCCAGGGCGGGGACGTACCCTCTGAACGCATGCTGAGGAGTGCGATGGCGAGGCGGCCCCGGCGGCCCGAGGAACTGCTTCATCTGCTGACACGGGCCGAGCGTCTCTCGGTGGAGCGGATCCGGTCCGTGCTGGACGAGTTCGGCTGTTCCGTGGAGGCGTGGCGGGTGCTCGACCTGCTGTCCGACGGCACCGGGCACACCATGACGGCCGTCGCCGGCCACGCGTTCCTGCCGGCGCCGACGCTGACGAAACTGGTCGACCAGCTCGTCGACCAGAACCTGGTGTTCCGCCGTGTCGACCCGAGGGACCGGCGCCGCGTCCTGGCGCAGCTCACCCCGCGGGGGCTGGAGCGCTGGCAGCAGGTGTCGGGCGCGGTGCGGGCGCGGTGGACGGAGGCGGGGCCCCTGACCCCGGAGGACGAGGACGTCCTGCGGAGGCTGCTGGCCCGGCTCGGTGACGCGTGGGAGGAGACGCCGGACGGGGTCACAACAGCTCGTGCGGGGCGCGCAGCTGAGCGAGGACGTTGAAATCCAGCCCGTCCGCCTGGGCGAGGTAGACGCGCTGGCGGACATGCCGTCCGTCGAGGCCGAGCAGTCCGCGCGGGCCCTCGTAGCGGACGTCGGCGGCGGTCGCGCCGATGGCGGACACGTCGAGGGTGCGGGCCCGTTCGACGAGCGCGGCGAGCAGCAGCACGCCTTCGTAGCAGGACTCGCCGAGGCTGCCGGGCACGGGCGCGTCGACGCCGAAGCGGGCGGCGTAACTGCCGTGGAAGTCGAGGGTGTTGCGGTCGGCGAGCGAGGCGAAGTATCCGGCCGTGCTGAAGAGGTCGACGGAGGCCTCGGGCCCGCCGGCGAGGAGCATGTTCTCGTCCATCAGCGTCGACAGCCGCAGACAGCGCCGGTCGAGTCCGGCGGCGGCGAACGCGCGGTTGAAGCGGACGGCGTCGCTGCCCACGAGGAGCACGATCACCCCGTCGGCGTCGGCGCGCTCGATGCGCCGCAGCAGCGCCGCGAACTCGTGGGCGCCGAGCGGGAGATACGCCTCGCCGCAGACGCGTCCCCGGCTCTCACGGGCGTAGCGCCGGGCGGCCCGGGCGGTGCGCCGGGGCCACACGTAGTCGTTGCCGACGACGAACCAGCGGCGCACACCTCGCTCCTCGGCGAGCAGCCGCATCGCGGGCAGCAGCTGCCAGGAGGGCGTCTCGCTCGTGAGGTAGACGCCGTCGGTGCGCTCGCCGCCCTCGTACAGGGCGGTGTAGACGTACGGCACGCGGTGCGCGATGCGCGGGGCGACGGCCTGCCGTACGGAGGAGATGTGCCAGCCGGTGACACCGTGCACGGCGCCGGTGGCGACGAGGGCCTCGACCTCGTCGGCGACCTGCCGTGGCTCGGCGCCGCCGTCGACCTCCAGCAGCCGCAGCTCCCTGCCGAGCACACCGCCGGCCCGGTTGACCTCCTCGGCGGCGAGCCGCGCGCAGGATTCGCAGGTGGGGCCGAGGATTCCGGCGGGCCCCCGCATCGGGTACACGAGGGCGACGTTCAGCGTCGACCCGTCGGCCGTGAACCACTCGGGGACGCGGAGACGGGGCGGCGGCCTGTGCATGGCCCACATGATGGCGGCCCATGTGGTGCTCCCCAACCGGCGGTTCGCAGGGTGAGACCGCCGGCCGGGGAGGGCGTGGCGTCCCGGGTCAGCCGGAGACGGTGATGGTGGAGCTGCCGCTGCTCTGGTAGCCCTCGGTCGCCAGGATCATGTAGTACCGGAAGTCACCGAGGTTCATCCCGGCGCGCGCCCAGGCGTCGAAGTGGTTCCCGGTGGTGATGGTGCCGGAGCCGCTGGTCACCTTCTGCTGGCGGACGCTCCAGTACTGGTCGAAGGTGCGGGTGCCCTCGACGGAGGGGGCGTTGTACCGGGTCGTCTTGTAGATGTCGTACGTTCCCCCGTCGCTGTAGACGGTGCCCCGGAACTCACCCGTGGGCCGGTAGCTGCCCCAGTTGTCGACGATGTAGTACTCGACGAGCGGGTTGGAGGTCCAGCCGTAGAGGCAGCCGTAGCCGTTGCCCGACGGGTTGAACCAGCCGTTGTACCGGACGGTCCGGCGCCCGCCGTTGGCCCAGCCCTTGCCGGCCACGAAGTTGCCGCAGTTGGTCCACCGCGTGCTGTAGCTGCCGCCGCCGTTGAGCGTCATGGAGACGGAGCCGCCGCCGTCGGTCCAGAACGAGTAGTACATGCCGTCGTACCCGGTCTGGTTGGTGGTGATGGTGGTGGCGGCGTGCGCGGTGCCGGGCAGCAGCAGCCCGGACCCGGCGACGGCCGCGGCGGCGGTCGCACCGGTGCCGACGAGGAAACCGCGCCGGCTCAGGCCCATGAAGGGGGGCGGGTTCTGCTCGGACTCGTACCGCTTGCCGTCCTGGTTCATGCGTCCTCCCGATGAAGGCTGGTGGGGGGCCGGGCGGCTGGTGCCACCCGCTGCCTTGCAGGGCCGACCTCCGTGGCCCAAGTGACGCCCGGAGCACGGGGGTTGGCTGTCGTGCGGTGGCCACAGTGTTCGTAGGGCGACATGGGCGTGTCAACAGTTTCGGCAAGCTTTCGGAAACTTCGTCTTCACACTTCGGGGTTGGAGCGATTCATTGGCGCAGGTCACCCGGCATGGCGGCCGCACACCCTCACACGGGTGCATGCATGACCAAGCGATCGACTCGCAAGCACCTGCACCGGCAACGAAAGTTTCGTCGCGTCGGACACACCCCCACGGCCGGGCCGCCCCGCGATGGCGAAGTCCGCCCCGGGACCCACGAAAATCGGCCATCGTCGAGTGCGCGCTAGATCGAGGGTGGCCGGCGCCAGGGCCTGTGGATCGAGGAGCGGCTCGGGCGTCCGGTCGTCCGCGCGTGGAACGCCCTCGTACAGACGACCCTCGCGGCCAAGGGCAGGCCCGCGGGCGCCGCGGGACGCCTCGCCGTGCCCGTGGCCGGCACCGATCCGGCCGCCAGGAAGCTGTTCATGGAGCTCGTCGACGACACCGGGTTCGATCCGGTCGACGCGGGCACGGCCGACGACGCGTGGCGCATTCAGGCGGGGACCCCGGCCTACTGCACCGACCTGGACGCCCGGCAGCTCCGCCGGGCCCTCACACTCGCCGATCCCGAGGCCGCGCGGGTACGGCGGGAGGCGGTCCCGGCCGTCATCGGCTCCTGGGCACCGGACGACCGGACCTTCGAGGACATCGTGGCGCTCAACCGCGCCGCGCCCGGACTGCACCGGCTTCTCGGCGAGCACGTCTGACCCCATCGCCCGCCGGCCGGGGTCACACCCCTTCCGCGGTCACCACCAACGCCGCCTGGTCGTCGTCGACCGTCCGCCCGTTCGTGAACGCCCGGATGTCCTCCGTCAGCTTCCGGACGATCTCCGCCGCGGTGGGGTGGGCCGGTGTGGAGGCCAGGATCTTGGCCAGGCGGGCGTCCCCGTACCGTTCCGTGCCCGCGGTCCGGCACTCCGTGATGCCGTCGGTGTACAGCACCAGGCTCTCCGTGGGGCGCAGCGTGAAGCGGACCGCGTCGAGGCGGGGCGGGACGCCGATGCCGATCAGGCCGCCGTGGGCCTCGACCGGGGTCACCGTGTGACCGGAGTCGAGCAGGAGGGGCAGGGTGTGGCCCGCCCGGACCAGTTCGACGGCGAGGCCGTCCTCGGCCGGCGTGAGATGGCCGTAGACGAGCGTCACGAAGCCGTTGTTCTGCTGGGAGTTGCGGTCGTTCAGCGCTCGGTCGACGGCCTTGACGACGGCGACCGGGTCGTCGAGGAGCGGGGCGACGGCGCGGGCCGTGTGCCGGACCAGCGCCGTCGTGGTGGCGGCCTTCGCGCCGCGTCCGCAGACGTCCCCGAGGACGAAGGACCAGCTGCCGTCACCGCGGGGGAAGACGTCGTAGAAGTCGCCGCCGATGTCGAGCCCTTGGCCGGCCGGGTGGTAGAAGGCCGCCACCTGCGCGCCGGGGACGTCGGGCAGGTCCGGCAGCAGCAGACCGGTCTGGAGGTCGCGGGCGAGGGCGGCGCGCTGCGCGTACTGGCGCGCGTTGTGCGCGGCCGAGGCGGCGCGGCGGGCCACCTCCTCCGCCAGCGCGATCCGGTGGCCGTCGAGCGCCGCGTCGTCCGTCGCGTAGAGGCTCAGCACGCCGAAGGGCTGCTCCCGGTCCATGAGCGGCACGCAGAGGTATCCGGTGACGCCGAGCTCCTTCCACAGTCCGGGGCCTGCCGGGGTGCGGCGGGCGACCTCGGTGAGGCCGGTGGCCAGGACCCGCGCGACGGCGTCGTCCTCGGTCTCCCGGAAGGTCTCCCGGACGGCATGGGGGGACGCGAGCAGTTCACGGGCGCGCCCGGTCGTCGCGGCGGCCGCCACCCGGCGCACCCGCCCGGCCTCCAGGACGTCCACGGCGGCGAGCGGCGCCAGCGCCGGGACGGACAGCTCGGCCAGGCGGCGGAGCGTCTGCCCCTCGTCCAGCGGTCCTGACAGCGCCGTGCTGACGGTCAGCAGGTAGGAGAGGTCGTCGCGGGCCGCCTTCTCCCGGGCGTCGGCCGTGCGTCTGTCCCGCTCGGCGTGGTGCCGTTCGACGGCGAGCGCGGCGGTGTCGACGAACATGGCGGCCAGCGCGAGGTCGGCGTCCTGCGGGGCGCGCGGTGTGCGGTGGTACATCGCGAACGTGCCCAGCACCCGCCCGTCCCGCCCGAGGATCGGGGTGGACCAGCACGCGGCCAGGCCCGCCCGGGCGGCCAGCTCACGGTAGTCGTTCCACAGCGGGTCGGTGGCGATGTCGGTGACGATCACCTTCCGGCGCCGGTGCGCGGCCGTGCCGCAGGAGCCGACGCCCTCGCCGGTGGCGATGCCGTCGATGGCCTGGTTGTAGAAGGCGGGCAGGCTGGGCGCGGCGCCGTGGTGCAGACGCCGGCCCTCCTCGTCGGCGAGCAGCACCGAGACGATGACGTCGGGAGACAGCTCCTCGATGACCCGGCACATGCCCTCCAGCACCTCGGGCAGCGGGGCCTGACGGGCGATCTGCTCCAGGAGGGCGCGCTGCTCGGCGGCCAGCCGCCGGGCGTGCTTGGCCTGGGTGGTCTCGACACCGATCAGGCGGACGCCGACGACGTTGCCGCCGGTGTCGCGGCGGGCCTCGTAGGTGAAGTCGAAGTACGCCTCACGGGCCCGGCGGCCGACGCCGATGACGACGCGGGTGTCCCGGCCGACGTGCCGCTCCCCCGTCCGGTAGACCTGGTCGAGCAGCCGGAGGAAGCCCTGGGCCTCCAGTTCGGGCATCAGATCGCCGAGCGGCACCCCGGTGCGTTCCCGTTGTCCGCCCCCGATGGCGGTGAAGAACGCAGGGTTCGCGGCCTCCAGCACATGGGCAGGGCCCGCCATGGAGGCGAACAGCGCGGTGGACATGCCGAACAGTACCGACAGGTCGTCGTCGGGGGCCCGTACCGCCGGTGACGGGCGTGTCCCCTCCCCTGTCCGCGGTTCCCGCTCAGGTCTCATCTCGTCCCCTCCGCCGCCGCGTACGCCGGCCCGGCGCCGCCTCCCCCCGCCACCGGTCCGTGTTCGCCGCCGGACCGTGTGTCCTGGCGTCCCGGCTGCCCCGGACGGCGCCTCCCATGACGGAATGTGGCGCAACGAACGGGAGCGGGGCGGGCGGGAACGTCCGCCGGTGACGGGCGGGTCATCGGGACGGACCGGTCCCGCCGGACTCGCCGTCCCCGGCGTCGCCCGACTCCCCGGGCTCCCGCGCGTCCCCGGCGTCCACCGCCGCCAGCGCCTCCGCCACCGTCTCGTGCACAGGCAGCAGCTCGGCGATCCCGGTCACGGTCACCATGCGCACCAGCCGCTCGGGCACGCTCGCGACCCGCAGCGAGCCGCGCGCCTCCTGCGCGGTGTGCAGCAGGACGATGAGGGTGCTGAGGCCGGTGGAGTCGACGAAGTCCACCCCGCCCATGTCCAGGACCAGGTGCCGGGCGCCCTGCGTGAGCGCGGTCAGGGCCTCCGCCCGCAGCAGGGGCGCGGTGTGCAGATCGACATCTCCGGTGACGGCGACCACGGCTGTGTGCTTGCCGGTGTACCGGACGGTCGTGTCGAGGGCGTCACTCACCTGGGGCATCTTTCTCGGGCGGTCGGGCTCCGGTACGGAGTGCGGCGGCGGGCGTCGCCGGCTTACGGAAGTCCGGAGAGGGTGCGTGTCCGGAGTGGACGGGTGTCCGGAGCGGGCGGGTGTCCGGAGTGGACGCGTGTCCGGAGCGGGCGGGCATCTTGCGGTTTCCCCGGTCCTGGCCGGTCAACCCTGCGGCGCGTCCCGGTCGCCGGCGCGGCGGACCGTGGCGAGACCGGCGAGGCCCGACACCGTGAGCACCGGCTCGAGCAGCGGCGGGACGACGAGTACGAGTCTCTCGGCGTGGGCGAACAGCACGCTCAGCCCCGCGCTGTCGAGGTACTCCACCTCCGTGAGGTCGACGACGAGGGGGCCGGGGCGGCCGTCCAGGGCCTCGGCGAGACGACCGGCGTTGCTCATGTCGATCTCGCCGCAGACGGCGAGACGTTCGGCGCCGTCGGGACCCCGTCCGGGCGCGAGCGTGAGCGGGGTTGTCATCAGGCGATCCTCATCTGCATGTCGACGGTGGTTCCCGAGGGGCCGGGAGAGACGGTGACCTGCTGCATCATCGCCCGCATCAGGGACATGCCCCGGCCGCGGTGCGCGTTCGCCGCGGGCCGCGGGTCCTTCCACCGTCCGCTGTCGGCCACCGTCACGCGCACAGTGTCCACCAGCGCCACGGCACGCAGCCGTACGTCGTCCCCCGGCGCGTTCCGGTGGCCGTGCTCGATGGCGTTGGCGCACGCCTCGCCGGCGGCGACGAGGACGTTCTGCACCGCGTTCGGCGGCAGTTCGCACTGGGCGAGCCAGCTCCGCAACGCCCGTCGCACGGGCGCGAGTTGGGAGGACTCGGCCGGGAAGGTGATGTCCAGCGGGGCGGGGTGGCGGTACAGCAGCAGCGCCACGTCGTCGTCATGACCGCCGTCCGGCGCGAGCCGCGCCATCACCGCGCCGGCGAGCTCCTCGACGGGCATGTCGCGGCCCTCCTGCACGGCGTCTCCCGCCCGCTCGATGCCGGTGCTGAGCGGCAGCCGCCGGCGTTCGACGAGACCGTCGGTGTAGAGCAGCAGCGTGGCCCGGGCGGACAGGGAGCACATGGCCTCGGGGCGCGTACGGCCCGGCCGTACGGCGAGGGGCAGGGCACGGCCCTCCTCCAGCAGCCGTACGGTGCCGTCGCGGTGGACGAGGATGCCGGGCGGGTGCCCGGCGCTGGAGTAGGTGAGTTCCCCGGAGGCGGGGTCGAGCACACCGCAGAACACGGTCGTGCACAGCGCGCCCGTCACGCCGGCCGCGAACTGGTCGAGCGCCGCCAGCGTGCGGCCGGGGCTGGGGTCCTGGAGCAGCAGGGCGCGGCAGGCGCTGCGCAGCTGCCCCATGACGCTGGCCGCCTCCAGGCCGTGTCCTACGCAGTCGCCGACGACGATGCCTATGCGCCCGTCGGGCAGGGTGACGGTGTCGTACCAGTCGCCGCCCACCTCCAGCGGCCGCGAGGCGGGTTCGTAGCGTACGGCGAAGCCGTCGGGGAGCCGGGCGGGGCCGAGGATGGCGCGCTGGAGGGCGATCGCGGCCTCGCGCTGCTGGTCGATCTGGTGCGCCCGCACCAGGCCCTGCGCGAGATGCCCGGACAGCAGCGACAGCAGCAGCTGGTCCTCGGAGGTGAACGGCCGGTCCCCGCCCAGGTCGACCCACAGGGTCAGCGGGCCCTGCGGGTGTTCCAGCAGGACGCCCGCGCCGCTGTGCTCCGTGACCACGGTGAGCGGGGGTCGGCCGCGCAGCGCGTCGAGCCGTTCCCGGCGTCCCTCCGGCAGGTCCGCCCAGCACAGGTCCGGGTCGGTCGCGGTGAGCGCCGGGGTGTCGTCGCCGTCGAAGACGGCGGCCAGCACGACGTCCGCGTGCCACAGCGACCGCAGCTGGTCGAGGGCGCCGGACAGCGCCTCGGGCATGCTGGACGCGCGGGACAGGGAGGTGCTGAGCGCGGCGAGCGCCGTCTCGCGCTGGACGGCGTAGTGCTGGGCGGTGACGTCGCGGAAGGTGCCGACGGTGACGCGGCGTCCGGTGTCCGGGTCCTCGGCCTTGTTGTAGGTGACCGCGATCCACAGGCGGCGGCCGTCGCGGCGGGTGACCGGCACGGTGTACGAGCCCCGCGCGTTCTCCAGCAGACCGGCGAAGGCGTCGCCGACCTGCTCGTGCGCGCCCGGATCGGCGTCCGCGTCCGGCCACCAGGGGTGGACCGGGGCGTACGGCAGGTCCTCGGTGCCGTAGCCGAGTATGTCGGTGAAGGCGGCGTTGATCTCCACGACGGCGCCGGACTCGTCGCAGACGAAGAACGCCTCCTGGAGCGAGTCGACGAGCGCGGTCCGCCAGCGCAGATGGTGGCCGCGCAGCCGGGCCAGCTCGACGTTGGCGCGGACCCGGGCGAGGAGTTCGGCGGCGGCGAACGGCTTCACCAGGTAGTCGTCGGCGCCGGCCCGCAGCCCCTCGATCGACGCCTCCTGCCCGGCCCTGGCCGACAGCAGCAGCACCGGCACGGAGGCGGTACGGGAGTCGCCACGCAGCCTGCTCACCAGCTCGAGCCCGTCCAGCCGGGGCATCATCACGTCGCTGACGACGAGGTCGGGGGTGCGGCGGCGGGCGGCGTCGAGGGCCTCGACGCCGTCGGTGACGGCGGTGACCTCGTAGCCCCCGGCGGTCAGGATGCGGGTGAGGTACTCGCGCATGTCGGCGTTGTCGTCGGCGACCAGGACGCGCGCGCTGCGGGTGGGACCGGCGTCCGAGCCGAGCGGCCCGGCCTCCCTCCCCTCCGGGCCGCCTCCGCCCGCCACGCCCTCCGCGCTCACCGGGAGCCGGCGGAGGGCCTCGTGGACGTACGGGTCGGCGGTGGCGGAGGCCCTGGTGCCGGCCGGTTCCGACACCACGGAGCCCTCGGGCAGGTGCGCGGTGCCGAACGGCACGCGGACGGTGAAGGCGGTGCCCTGGCCCTCGGCGCTCTCGGCGTCGATGGTGCCGCGTGCAGCGCGACGAGTTCGCGCACCAGCGCCAGTCCGATGCCGCTGCCTTCGTTGGACCGGGAGCGGGCGTTCTCGATGCGGTGGAAGCGCTCGAACAGGCGGGGCATCTCCGCCTCCGGCACGCCGGTCCCGGTGTCGGCGACGGTGACGACGGCGTGCGGACCGGAGCGGCGCACGGTCACGCGGACCGTTCCCTCGAAGGTGAACTTCAGCGCGTTGCTGAGGAGGTTGAGGATCACCTTCTCCCACATGGTGCGGTCCACGTGGACCGGTTCGTCCAGGGCGGGGCAGTCCACCTCGAAGGTGAGTCCGGCCCGTTCCACGGCCGAGCGGAAGACGCTCGCCAACTCCGCCGTCACCGCGCCCAGTTCGACCGGCTCGTAGCGGGCCTGCATCCGGCCGGCCTCGATACGGGAGAAGTCCAGCAGGGTGTTGACGAGTTTGCCGAGCCGCAGCCCGTTGCGGTGGATGGCGTCGAGCTCGGTCCGTACGTCCTCGCCCGCGTCGGCGAGACGGGTGCGCAGCTCCTCGACCGGGCCCATGATCAGGGTGAGCGGGGTGCGCAGCTCGTGGCTGATGTTGGAGAAGAAGGTGGTCTTGGCACGGTCCAGCTCGGCCAGTTCCTCGGCGCGCCGCTGCTGGGCCTCGTAGCTGCGGGCGCTGCCGATGCCGGAGGCGATGTGCCCGGCGGCCAGCTCGACGAACCCCCGGTAGCGCTCGTCGAGGTCGCGGTAGCGGTTCAGCCCGGCGACGAGGAAGCCGTACGGGGCGCTGCCCTGCTGGAGGAGAGGGACCACGAGCGCCTCGACGGGCGGCTCGGGCCGGCCGCCGCCGGACGGGCCGTCGAAGGGGGCGCCGGTCAGCGGGACGAGCCGCGCCTCCCCGTCGGCGAGCGCGGCGACGGGCCACACGCCTTCGCAGCTGGATAGAGGAAGTACGGAGGGTGCGAAGGGGGTTCCGGGGGTGACGCCGGTCGCGCCGGCGAGGCGGGCGTCGTCGCCGTCGAAGAGGTAGGTGAGGGTGAAGGGCAGGTCCCGCGGGTTGCGGGAGAGCTGCCGGTCGGCGAAGGCCAGCACCTCCTGCTCGGTGCGGATCACGCTGGGGTCGGAGCCGAGGTCGCGCAGGGTGGCCATGCGCCGCCCGCCGATCACCCGCTCGGTGTCCTCGCTGACGACGCACAGCATGCCGACGACGTCGCCGTTGTCGTCGCGCAGCGGGCTGTAGGAGAAGGTGTGGTAGGTCTCCTCGGTGTAACCGGACCGCTCCAGGAAGAGGAGCAGCCCCTCGTCCCAGGTGGCGCGGCCCGTGGTGAGCACGGCGTCGATACGGGGGCCGATGTCGCCCCAGATCTCCGCCCACACCTCGCCGGCGGGCCGTCCCAGCGCCCACGGGTACTTACGGCCGAGGGTGTCGCGCCGGTAGGCGTCGTTGCAGAAGAAGGTCAGCTCCTCGCCCCACGCCATCCACATGGGGAACCGGGAGGAGAGCAGGATGCTGACGGCCGTCTGCAGACTCTGCGGCCACTCGCGCGGCGGGCCGAGCGGTGTGGCCGCCCGGTCGACGCGGGCGAGGTGCGCGCCGACCTCCGGGTCGGAGGTGAACACCTGCGCGTCGACGCCGTCTCCCGGCAGCCCTGAACGCTCCACGCGACACCCTCTTTCTCATGCCGGACCGTGGCTCGGCCACGCGCGTGCCGTGCCGTGCGGGGCGCCGGGGGTGGGTCAAAGGGCGAGCCGCCGGCACCGGTCCACGACGAACGCAACGTGCCCCCGATCAGGCGAGCGACACCCCTGTGTCGCACCATGTCGGAAGGCTCACGCCGGTAGCGCGGCTCAGTCCTCCTCGACGTGGTGGTCCGGAGGCCGCGCGGACCGCCTGGGCCTCGCCGGCGGTCCGGGCGTGTGTGGCATCGCGCCGCCGATCACCGCGCGGCTGCCGGGACTGGGCACGTCGACGTCGTGGCCGGGTGCGGCTTGACCCTCCCCCCACGTCAGGCTTGAGGCCGTGTCCGATGAGAAGGGAGTGGACGACCGGGCGGCGCGGGGCTTGCTAGCTACCTGGTGAACCAGGCTGGACCGTTGCACTCCGGTCCCCTGCGTCGAAGAGGACACTGCGCGGCCACTGCTGCCATCGAGTGCCCAGGCCCGAATGCTGCGGGGTGCCGGTGCGTACGAAGGTCCGGATGCTGTCGATCATCAGTCTGGACAACTGCAGTCGCCCCGGTTCGTTCTTGGTGCTGAACGCGAAGGTGAACAGCCCTTCGTCGAACGTGTGGAACACGAACGGCAGATCCATGGCGTGCGCCGCGCCGTACACCTGGTCGAACGGTGCCGGTTCCTGGTTCCATCCGAACTGGTAGTAGTACACGTTCTTGTTGCCGGCCGCCTGTACCGAGTTCAGGGAGTCGTGGGCGATGCCGGTGAAGATGAGGTCGGTCAGACCGTCCGCCGCCTCGTTCCAGCCTCCGGGCCCGTCGACGGGAAGGTACGCGTCAGCGATGAAGTCGCGCACCGTGAACGGAGAGGGCTTGTCGGGGTCGAAAGAGTACTGCGAGGTGAAGCGCTGGTAGTCGGTGGGCCGGAAAGCGCCGATCGTCGATCCGAAGAGCTTGCCCTCCTCCAGGGTGTTGCCGGCCAGGATGGGGACATTACGGAACTTGCCCGCCCTGATGGCGGCGTGGTGATCCGTGGGCAGAACCGTGCCGTCCGCGATGACCGCGGGTGGGTCGCCGACCTTGGAGCCTTGGCGGACTTGCGCGCGGATGATGTCGTCGGCCGGCATCGATCGCAGTCGGCGCACAGTGTCGTCCGGGTCTTCGCCCGTGGCGGCTGCTTCGTCGACGAGGCCGTCGGCGTAGGCGCGCGCCTTTTGCGGGGTGGTGAACAGAAGGCCGCCGCTGAGCGGGATCGCCTTGTCGAGCAGCCCCTCGCTGAGGGGAGAGACCATGAGGGCCCACACGTTGACGGCACCGGCGGACTCGCCCATCACCGTCACGTTCGAGGGGTCGCCGCCGAAGGCAGGGGCGTTGCGGTTGACGAAGCGAAGGGCTTCGATCTGATCCAGCGTTCCGAAGTTTCCGGAGTCGTTGACCGGGTTGCCTGTCTTCAGTCCGGGCAGGTCGAGCCATCCGAAGGCGCCGAGCCGGTAGTTGACGGTGACCACGACCGCATCGGTCCGGCGTGCCAGGGCGCGCCCGTCGTACATCGGGTCCGCCGAGTAGCCGACCACGTTGCTTCCCCCGTGGATGAACACGATGACCGGCAGGTTCTTCTTCGCGTGCGAGGGGCGGAATACGTTGAGCGTGAGGCAGTCCTCGGAGCCGACAGGTTTGCCGAGGCCGTCGCGGACGTCCAGTCCGTAGTGAGGGCCGGACGGGGCCGGGCTGAACATGCGGCCCTGCTGGATGCAGCCGTTGCCGGATGTGTCGGCCTCACGCACGCCCCGCCACGGCTGATGAGGGACCGGGGCTTTCCAGCGCAGCGGCCCCACGGGGGGCTCAGCGTAGGGAATGCCCAGCCAGGAGTAGGTTCCGGTCGACCGGCTCTGGTCGATGCCCCGGACCTTCCCCAGATCGGTCTGCCGTACGACGGATGCTCCGCCGTGTGCCAACGCTGTGCTCATCGATGCGGCTGCCAGCACCATGCCGAGCAGCACGGCGCCGACTCGTCTTGTCAGCATCACGGTTTCCCCTCCATCTGAACACTGGGCTCCGCCAGCGGGGTGCTGGGCTGCGACTTGCTGTCTTCCTTGCTCACCGTGCGCCGGAGCAGCGGAAGGAGCAGCACGCCGAGAACTGCCCCTCCGATCAGCACGGCATACCCGCCCGCCTCGCTGCCCCGGCCTTCGGCGAAGCCGTACAGATAGGGGCCGGTGAACCCGCCGAGCAGTCCGACCGTGTTGATGAACGCGAGCCCGGCCGCGGCCATCAGCCCGGACATCCGTGCCATGGCGACCGACCAGTACAGGGGCAGGACCCCGATCAGCAGCATCATCGCGACGTCGATCAGCAGGATGCGGGCGACCGGACCGTCCGCGAGGGTGTAGGCCACCGCCACCAGTACCGTGGTGACGGTGACGCCGGTGAGGACGTGGAGTTCACCTGAAGCCCGCCGGTGGAGCCAGGGGATGACGAGGACGCCGACCAGCGCGCCGATTCCGGCGCTGCCGCTCACCACACCGATGACGAAGGATCCCTCGACACCGAGGCTTTCGACGATCGACGGGAAATTGTACTGGATCGACACGCTGTTGATCTGGTTGGCGAAGTAGATCAGCGCGAGTACGAGGATGAACGGCCGGCCGAACGCCACCTTGGCGTTGCCCTTCAAGGTGGCGTGTGCCGGGGCCGTGTGCACGACAGCGCGCTCGTTCAGCACCGCGGCCTCCTGCGCGGAGAGCCACGGCGCGTCCGACGGCCTGTCGGGCACCCAGCGCCATACGACGCCCCCGACCACCATCGTGATGGCGCCCTCGATGAGGAACATCCATTGCCAGCCGAACAGCCCGGCTGCGCCGTTCAGTTCCATGAGCGCACCGCCGAGCGGACCGCCCAGGGCGAGGCCGGCGCAGACGGCAAGGTAGAGGATCCCCACCACCGTCACCCGCTGCTGCTGCGAGAACCAGATGGTGACGATGTACATGAGGGCCGGGTACAGGCCGGCCTCGGCCGCTCCGAGGAGGAACCGGACGATGTAGAAGGAAAGCTCACCCTGCACGAACATCATGCAGGCGCAGAGCGCACCCCAGGTCACGGCGATGCGGGTGATCCACCGTCGCGGCCCGACACGATGCATGATCAGGTTGCTGGGCACCTCGAGAAACGCGTAGCTCAGGAAGAAGATGCCTGCGCCGGTGCCGTACGCCGCGACGCTGATCCCCACGTCGGCCTCGAGCGAGGTCTTGGCCAGGCCGACGTTCGTACGGTCCACAAACGCCATGAAGTAGGCCAGGCACAGGATCGGCAGCAGGTGGAATGCGGCCTTTCGGCTGGCAACCGCATGGATGCGATCGGTGTCGGTCTCTACGGGCTGCTGCTGATTCACGACCGGGCTCCAGAGGCTTGATGCCGGATGCCGCGATACGTCACTGCGTGTACTCCGTGTGCGACTCTCACGAGGTCTCCCTTGGTTCAGGCGGCTCTCCGCACTGCCTGATGTGGTCGCCGTCACTGTAGGGAGCTGTGCATGACCTCATGAGGTTCGGATCGTCCATAGTTGTCGGCCCCCGGGTGGAACAAAGAACCACCGTTGTTCCGGTCCTGCCCCACACGTCAGGGCTGCACTGCGTTCCGGAGCCCCTCCAGACGGACCGCGAGCCGCAGAGACAGGTCGTCAGTGGCCCGCCAGTCGTGGCCCAGGACGGCGGAGATCCGTTCGAGCCGCTTGAGAAGGGTGTTCAGGTGCACCTGAAGGGCATCCGCAGTGCGGCGCAGATGACCGTCGTTACTGAAGTAGGCGCTCAACGTGGCGACCAGCTCGGTCGACCGGCCGGCGTCGTAGGCGAGGAGGGGGCCGATCGCGTCGGTGAGGAAACGGTCGAGCTCATCCTTGCGGTCGACGTCGAATACAAGCGCGTACAGGGCGAATCGGTCCGTCGCCGCACCGAGGTCCGTCCACCCGAGGTGCCGGGCGACCGCCATACAGCGCGTGGCGCGCGAGAAAGCCCGCGCCCAGTCGTGGCCGGTGACGCGTTCGCAGATGGCCACGACGGGCCGGCCGAGCTCCGTACGGAGCCGCTGCTGGACGGTGCGGGCGAAACCCTCGGCGTCCGCAGCGGCAGCAATGAGCGTGGCATGACCCAGGTGCTCGCCCGCCAGCCCGGCCTCCTGCCGGGCGATCACATGCAAGTGGCGAACAAGCTCGCCGGCCGAGCCGCCGTCGGCCTCGGCGGTGACCACCACGTCGAGAGCATCGAGGTCGATGCCGCGTGAACGGGCCCGCGTCCGCTGCGTCCCGCTCACGTGGGGACTGGCGACGATCAGCTCGGTGAGCAGCTCACCGCTGAGCCGGTCGGCCGCGTCGGCGGCGGCGTTGTCCTTGAGCATCAGCAGTCCGACGACGTGCGTTGCGAGTTCGAGGCTCCGAACGTCCATGGCGGAAGGCTCCTGGTACTGGCTCCAGACCACCGTGCCCAGGAGACTGTCCCCGGCTCGGATGGTCGCGGCGCTGTGCCGACGGCCGTCCGCGCCCGTCGTGGTGGCCGCACGTCCCGTGCTGCGCGCCCGCTTGATCACCTCGGCGCGCATCCCGCCCTCCGGCTCTTCGTCCGAGGGTTCACCGGCACCGCCGCGGGCGAGGAGCCTGCCATTGCGGTCGAGAATGACGACCTCGCCCCCCATCCGCTCGGCGAGCTCGGAGGCCACCACCTGTGGTCCGCCGCCTGCGAGGACGGCCCCGGTCAGCGCCTCGTGCACCGACTGGGTTCGCTCCATCACCACCATCTGTTCCTCGATGGTCCGGTAGGCCGACCGCAGCTCGGCGAGCGCGCCGCGGCTCTCCTCGTAGAGCCGCGCGTTGTCGAGGGCGATCGCCGCATGGTCGGCGAACGCGCTGAGGAGGGCGATCTCGTCGGCCCGGAACCGGCGTTCGCTGCGGTCGGCGGCGAAGAGCGCCCCGATCACCTCGTCCCTCACGAGAAGGGGGACTCCGAGCAGCGCGACCAGCCCCTCCTTGCCGACCACAGCGTCAAAGGCGGGGTCGTGCTGCAGCTCTCCGGCCGTGCGGTAGTCGCCGACCCAGTGGGCGGCACGAGACTCGAGTACCTTGCCGCCGAGCCCCGTCCCCGGCGTGATGTGAGCGGACCGGAACCCGGCCGAGATGGTGCCCTCACTGGCCGTGATCCTCAGCACGCCGGCGTCGTCAAGCAGCGACAGGTAGGTGAAGTCAGTGCCGATCAGGTCGTGCGCGTGCCGGACGATGGAATCCAGTACATCGTCGACATCGCCCAGGGCGGTCAGGGATCTCGCTGTCGCGTACAGCGATGCGAGCTCGCGCTCGCGGCCCGGGCGGATGTTCGCGTCTTCCCGATCGTTCATGGCCCCTGCGTCGTACGTCGGTGGCCGGCCGTCGATGCAGGACGGGGCCCGTGGCTGTCGTGCGGGGCAGTAGATTATTCGTCCACCGTGACGAGTGCACTTGTGGTCGATGTTCACCTCCCAGCGCGAGGATCTCAGCTCTTACGGTGATGCAGACCACGGGGTCGGCACTCGAACGGGGCACCTGCCACGACGCGAGGGCCCGCGGGGCGGGTCGCCCTGCGCCCTGAACCGAATGCGAGGAGCAGGCGCACATGGACGGGCTCATGCAGCCGAGGCCACTGACGATCGCACACCTCTTCGAGCGGGCTGAGACATTGTTCGCGCACAAGCGCGTCATCGACGCCGACGGGGACGAACTCGACTACCGCTCATGGGCACACCGGGTACGCCGCCTGGTCACCGCGCTCACCGCATTGGACGTTCCACCCGGAGCACGCGTGGCGACGTTGGCGGCGAACCATCGCCGACACCTGGAGGTCTATGCCGCGGCACCGATCAGCAAGCGAGTCCTCCACACCCTCAACATCCGGCTCTCGGCGGACCACCTCGCCTACATCATCGAACACGCCGGTGACGACGTCGTGTTCCTCGACCGGCGGCATCTGCCACTGATCCAGAAGTGCCTCGACCGGCTGGCGGGCGTCCGGCATTGGGTCGTATTCCCCGACGGCACCGACGGCGAGCTGCCATCGGATCCCCGCTTCCACGACTACGACGACCTGGTGGCCGGCGCCGAGCCGTACAAGGGTTCCTTCGAGGCCACCTTCAGCAGCGCGGAGGAGAACCTGGCGGCCGGCCTGTGCTACACGTCGGGGACGACCGGGCGACCGAAAGGTGTCCTCTACAGTCACCGGTCGACCGTGCTGCACTGTCTCGGGACCTTGGCGGCCGGACTCATCGGTGTCAACGAGCGCGACGTGGTCCTGCCGATCGTCCCCATGTTCCACGCGAATGCGTGGGGACTTCCGTACGGCGCGCTGATGGCGGGCGCCGACCTCGTACTGCCGGGCCCCTCAGCCGGGCGCGAGCACCTGGCCGAACTGATGGAGCGCCACCAGGTCACGCTGGCAGCTGCTGTACCCACCGTCTGGACCGACCTGCTCCCGGGGCTCGCGAATCGGAACCTGAGAGCGCTCCGCCTCCTCCTCGGCGGCGGATCGATGGTCACCCCGGAGCTCTCCGCGGCATACCAGGACGCGGTCGGAGTCCCGCTGACGCACTCCTGGGGGATGACGGAGGTCAGTCCGGTCGGAGCCGTCGGAGGGCTCCGCAGCCAGCACGACGGCCTCGACGACGAGAAGCTCGACGCCGTCAGGGGTGCGCAGGGACAGCCGATCCCCTTGGTGAGTCTGCGCATCGTCGGCGTCGAGACCGGTGAGCAGATGCCCCATGACGGGAAGGCCGTCGGCGAGCTCCAGGTCGCGGGCCCCTGGGTGGCGGGCGGCTACTTCGGAGGCGAGGGCGCCGACAACTTCACCGTGGACGGCAGGTTGCGCACCGGCGACCTGGCAACGATCGACGAACACGGCTACGTACGACTCGTCGACCGAATCAAGGACCTGATCAAGTCCGGTGGTGAGTGGATCTCCTCGGTCGAGCTGGAGGCGGCCATCGCCACGCACCCGCACATCGAACAGGTCGCCGTCGTCGCACGGGACGATCCACGATGGGGCGAACGCCCGGTCGCCTTCGTCGTCCTGCGCGCGGGCACGACCACAAGCGTGGAGCAGCTCCGCGCGCACGTATCGCGCCAGGTCGCCTCATGGTGGCTGCCGGACGAGTTCATCATCCTCGACGCCATCCCCACGACGGGGACGGGCAAACTGTCCAAGGAGGCACTGCGGCAATCACTGCGCCACTCGTGAGAACCCGGTTCAGCAGCTTGATCAGCGCAGCCGTCGCCGCCTTCCTCATCGTCGACGGCGAGGCCCGCGACGTGGTCGGCCCGGCGGGGTGACCGCGCAGGCGCCCGTGGAACGGATGTCGCTCAACCACGCGCCGGCAACCGCGCCGCGGCCGGTGCGGCACCGCGAACGCCGGGCGGGACCTTGGACGTCAGTTGTCGGCCGGCGGCAGGTGAGACACGTGGCATGCCCCGCCCGCACATCGGGAAAGCAGAGGAACAGCAGGTCAGACGCCCTTTGCAGCAGGCTCCAAAATCGCCACGCACTCCACATGATGCGTCATCGGGAACAGGTCGAACACCCGCAGCGTCCGCACCTTGTAGCCGCCGTCCCGGAAGTACGCGAGGTCGCGGGCCAGGGCGGCCGGGTCGCAGGCGACGTAGGCGATGCGGCGGGCGCCCAGGGAGGAGAGGTGCTCGACCGTCCTGCGGCCGGCGCCCGCGCGGGGCGGGTCGAGGACGACCAGGTCGACCTCGGTGATGCCGGTGCGCGGCAGCACCGACTCGACCTTGCCCTGTTCGATCCGCACCCGCGGGAAGTCCGCCAGGTTGTGCCGGGCGTCCTCCACCGCGCGCTTGCCGGACTCGATGCCGAGCACCGCGCCCTGCTCGCCGACCCGGTCGGCCAGCGCGCCCGCGAACAGGCCCACGCCGCAGTACAGGTCGAGCGCCATGTCGCCCTTGCGCGGCAGCAGGCCCTGCATGACCGCGGTGACGAGGGTGTCGGCGGCCTTCGGGTGGACCTGCCAGAAGCCGCCGTTGCCGACCCGGTAGGTGCGGCCGTCGGCGCGCTCGCGGACGAACGGGCGGCCGTGCACCCGGTGCACCTGGCCGTTGCGCTCGTCGATGCGCAACACCGAGACGGGGCGGTCCAGTTCGACCAGCGGGAGGCGGGCGCCGGGCTTCGGCGTCAGCACCACCTGGCGGTCCTGGGAGCCGGTCGCGGCGATCGCCTCGACCGAGTCCATTCCGGTCCAGTCGCGCTTCTCGATGCCCAGCTCGCTGACGCCCTCCGCGGCGATCATGCAGTGGTCGATCGGCTCCACCTCGTGCGAGCGGTGCCGGCGCAGACCCGCGCGGCCGTCCGCCGTCACCGCGTACTGCACGCGCGTGCGCCAGGACGGGACCTGGCCCGCGGGCACCTTGTCGCCCTCGGCGGGCATCACCGTGCCGTCCCAGCCGGCCTCCTCGGGCGTCAGCCCGGCCAGCCGCTGGAGCTGCTCGGCGACCACCTCACCCTTGAGCCGCCGCTGCGCGCCCGGCTTGGCGTGCTGCCAGTCGCAGCCACCGCAGCGGCCGGGGCCGGCGAACGGGCAGGGCGCGTCGATGCGGTCCTTGGACGCCTCCAGCACCGTCACCGCGTCGGCGCGCAGGAACCGGGCGCCCTCCTCGCCCTCGGTGACACGGGCGACGACCCGCTCGCCGGGCAGGGCGTGCCGGACGAAGAGGACCTGCCCCTCCGACGTACGGGCGATGCAGTGGCCGCCGTGGGCGACGGGGCCGATCTCGACCTCGTACTCCTCCCCCACCAGTGATTTCCTCGGTTCTGCCTGCATGGCGGGGTGACTCCACAACATCGGGTACGGGCGGGCGGGCCTGGCGGCCCGGGACAACAGCCCACCAGTCTACGTGCGCGACGAGCTGTCCTTCGCCCGCTCTGCGGGTCCCCTGCGCACCGAGCCGGGCGCAGCCCAGTCCTGCCGCCTGCGGGCGCGCAGTTTCGCCGCCTCGGAGGACTCCAGCTGGTACGGCACCGAGGTGACCATCACACCCGGCGTGAACAGCAGCCGGCCCTTGAGCCGCAGCGCGCTCTGGTTGTGGAGGAAGTGCTCGTACCAGTGGCCGACCACGTACTCCGGGATGATCACGGAGACCACGTCGCGCGGCGACTGGGCGCGCAGGCTCTTGACGTACTCGATCACCGGACGGGTGACCTCCCGGTACGGGGAGTCGAGCACCTTCAGGGGGACGTCGATGCCGCGCCGCTCCCACTCCTCGCGCAGCGCCCTGGTCTCCTCGGGGTCCACGTTGACGCTGACCGCCTCCAGGGTGTCGGAGCGCAGCAGCTTGGCGTAGGCGAGGGCGCGCAGGGCGGGGCGGTGCACCTTGGAGACCAGGACGACCGAGTGGACGCGGGACGGCCGTACGGTGTCCTCGCTCGGGGTGTCCGGCGCGGCGATCTCCTCGGCGACCCGGTCGTAGTGGCGGCGGATCGCCGTCATGGTCGCGTAGAAGATGCACATGCCGAGCAGCGCGACCCAGGCGCCGTGGGTGAACTTGGTGAGCAGCACCACGACCAGCACCAGGCCGGTGAAGAAGGCGCCGAAGGCGTTGATGGCCCGGGAGCGGATCATGCGGCGGCGCGCGACGGGGTCGTGCTCGGTGGCCAGCAGCCGGTTCCAGTGCCGGACCATGCCGGTCTGGCTGAGCGTGAAGGACACGAACACGCCGACGATGTACAGCTGGATCAGCCGGGTCGAGTCGGCGCCGTAGATCCACACCAGCAGTGTCGCGGCGCCCGCGAGCAGCACGATGCCGTTGGAGAAGGCGAGACGGTCGCCGCGGGTGTGCAGTTGGCGGGGCAGGTAGCGGTCCTGCGCGAGGATCGAGCCGAGCAGCGGGAAGCCGTTGTAGGCGGTGTTCGCGGCGAGGAACAGCACCAGCGCGGTGGCGGCGGCGAGGACGATGAACAGGAAGCTGCCGTGTCCGAAGACGGCCTCGGCGACCTGGGAGATCACCGGGTCCTGGACGTAGTCCGGGCCGAGCGGGACGCCGTTGTGGACGAGGTCCTTGCCCGGGTTCTCCGCCATCCGTACGTCGGTGGCGGAGGCCAGCGCGATGATGCCGCAGAACATGGTGACGGCGAGCAGGCCCATCATCGCGAGGGTGGTCGCCGCGTTGCGCGCCTTGGGCTTGCGGAAGGCCGGTACGCCGTTGGAGATCGCCTCGACGCCGGTGAGGGCGGCGCAGCCGGAGGAGAAGGCGCGCAGCAGCAGGAAGACGAGGGCGAAGCCGGCCAGGCCGGGGTGCTCGGGTTTGATCTCGAAGTCGGCGGTGGGCGCGCGCATGTCGTCGCCGAGGACGACCCCGCGGAAGGCGCCCCACGCGATCATGAGGAAGACGCCGGCGACGAAGACGTAGGTGGGGATCGCGAAGAGTGTGCCCGACTCCCGGACCCCGCGCAGGTTCATCAGCGTCAGCAGCACGATCACGCCGACCGCGCAGGCCACCTTGTTCTCGACGACGAAGGGGACGGCCGAGCCGAGGTTCTCGATGCCGGAGGAGATCGACACGGCCACGGTGAGGACGTAGTCGACGAGCAGGGCGCTCGCGACGGTCAGGCCGGCCCTCGGTCCGAGGTTGGTGCCGGCCACCTCGTAGTCGCCGCCGCCGCTGGGGTACGCGTGCACGTTCTGCCGGTAGGAGGCGACCACGGTGAACATCAGCACGACGACCGCGACGGCGATCCAGGGGCTGAAGTGGTACGCCGACAGGCCCGCGATGGACAGGACCAGCAGGACCTCGCCGGGCGCGTACGCCACGGAGGACAGCGGGTCGGAGGCGAAGACGGGGAGTGCGACGCGCTTCGGCAGGAGCGTTTCGGCCAGCCGGTCGCTGCGTAGTGCGCGCCCGATGAGGATGCGTTTGGGCACGTCGGTCAGTTTGGACACAAGTGTGGATCGTAAGCCGTCCGGCGACCGGTGACGCACCCGCCACCCCAGATCCATACGGCATCCATACGGCCGCTGCCCTCCGGGTGAAAAGTCGGGGCGTCGGGGTGCGGATTGGGCAGGTCGGGGGAGTCCCATGCCTGTATGACCACATGCCCGGCCGTTGTCGCCACGTCTCGTGGAGGGTCCCATGCACACGACCGCAGAACTGATCGGCGCAGCGGCCGGCCTCGTCGTCCTCGGAGTGCTGGCGATCGCCAGCGTGCGGAGTATCACGCGCCGCTAGGTCCTCGTGGGTGCTCGCGCAGTTCCCCGCGCCCCTGGGGGTGCTGCGGTGAACGCGCCCGGAAAGGGGCGCGGGGAACTGCGCGACCGGCCCCCACCGCGCCGCGGAGGGCATCGAACCGCCCCCGAGGGGCGTCAGTGGCCCCATGCCCCGGCATGATGTTCCTGGCGGCCGCCAACAGGCCGCGACGTGTTGCCTGGCGAGCCGAAAGAGAGACATGAGCACGAAGGTCATGAAGGTCGCACGGCCTGCAGGAAGCGCGGTGTAACGCGATGCATATCGTCATCATGGGCTGCGGCAGGGTCGGTTCCGCCCTGGCCCAGGCCCTGGAGGAACAAGGGCACACGATCGCCGTGATCGACCAGGACCCCACCGCGTTCCGCCGGCTGGGCTCCTCGTTCGGTGGCCGCCGGGTCACCGGCGTCGGCTTCGACCAGGACACCCTGCGCGAGGCAGGCATCGAGGACGCCGGCGCCTTCGCCGCCGTGTCCAGCGGCGACAACTCCAACATCATCGCCGCCCGGGTGGCCCGCGAGATGTTCGGCATCGAGAACGTCGCGGCGCGGATCTACGACCCCCGGCGCGCCGAGGTCTACCAGCGGCTCGGCATCCCGACGGTCGCCACGGTCCGGTGGACCGCCGACCAGATGCTGCGCCGGCTGCTCCCCTCGGGCGCCGAGCCGCTGTGGCGCGACCCGACCGGCGGGGTGCAGCTCGCCGAGGTGCACACCTCCCCGGCGTGGGTGGGGCACCGCATCTCCCGGCTGCAGGACGAGACGGGCGTGCGGGTCGCGTTCCTCACCCGGCTCGGCGAGGCCATCCTGCCCAGCTCGCAGACCGTGTTGCAGGAGGGTGACCTGGTGCACGTGATGATGCGCACGGACGAGATCGACCGGGTCGAGGCGGCCTTCGCCAAGGGACCCGACGAGGAGGGCGGTCGCTGATGAGGGTCGCCATTGCCGGAGCCGGCGCGGTGGGCCGCTCGATCGCGGGCGAGCTGCTGGAGAACGGCCACGAGGTCCTGCTGATCGACAAGGCGCCGACCGCGATCTCGGTGGAACGCGTCCCGCAGGCGGAGTGGCTGCTCGCCGACGCCTGCGAGATCACGTCCCTGGACGAGGCGGCGCTCCAGCGCTGCAACGTCGTCATCGCCGCGACCGGCGACGACAAGGTCAACCTGGTCGTGTCGCTGCTCGCGAAGACCGAGTACGGCGTGCCCCGCGTCGTCGCCCGGGTGAACAACCCGAAGAACGAGTGGCTGTTCAACGAGTCGTGGGGCGTGGACGTCGCCGTCTCCACGCCGCGTCTGATGTCGGCGCTGGTGGAGGAGGCGGTCAGCGTCGGCGACCTGGTCCGGCTGCTGCGCTTCAGCCACGGCGACGCCAACCTGGTGGAGCTGACCCTGCCGGAGGAGTCCGCGCTGGCCGGCACGCAGGTCGGGGACGTGGAGTGGCCGCAGGACACCTCGCTGGTCACGATCATCCGCGGCACGCGGGTGCTGACTCCGACCCGCGAGGACTCCCTGGAGGCCGGCGACGAGCTGCTCTTCGTGGCCGCGCAGGCCCGTGAGGAGCAGCTGGAGGACCTGCTCTCGGTCCGCAAGGAGTCGTAACGGCCGGAACGTGAGGGGCGCCCGGATCTCTCCGGGCGCCCCTCACGCGTATCCAGAAACCTCAGGACCGACGACGGTGCCGCCCCGCCGGCGCCTCCTCGCCCGCGTCCTCCCCCGCGGCGGCGGCCTTCCGCTCCTCCTCCGCGCGCTCCTGCGCCTCCATCTCGGCGAAGACGTCGATCGGCGGCGGGGCCTTCGCCAGGAACACCCAGGTCAGGTACACGGCGAGCAGGAACGGCGGGATCTTCAGGGCCACCAGCACCCAGCCGAGCTGGGTGGTGTCCGCCCACCAGTACAGCGGGAAGAGGATCGCGCACTTGGCGAGCAGGATCAGGCCCCAGGCCCAGCTGGCCTTGGTGTACGCCTTCTTGCGGCCCGGGTTCCTGGTGCGCCAGGA
This sequence comes from Streptomyces sp. P9-2, assembly GCF_051903975.1. NCBI lineage: Bacteria > Bacillati > Actinomycetota > Actinomycetes > Kitasatosporales > Streptomycetaceae > Streptomyces > Streptomyces sp. P9-2. Next base: position 5,135,590 of record NZ_CP192633.1, on the reverse strand, counting down.
GAGGTTCTCCTTGAACACCGGGCCCAGCATCAGGCCGATCAGCGGGACGCCCGCCATCGCCGTGACGATGTACGCCAGGGCCAGGCCCAGCGTGTACAGCATGCCGGGCAGGTAGAAGTCCTTGGCGTTGCCGGTCATCATCGCGAAGACCACGCCGAAGCCGACGCCGAAGACGCCGCTGAACGCGTGCTTCACGGTGTCCCTGCGGGCCAGCCGGACCACGACCATGACCAGCGCCACACCGAGCGCGGCGAGCGCCGACATGTGCAGGTTCTTGTTGACCGTGTAGATGCTGACGAAGAGCAGCCCCGGCAGCACCGTCTCGACCATGCCCCGGACACCGCCGAACGCCTCGAACAGGGCGGCTTCCGTCACCGCCCGGGCGTCGTCCGCGGACGTGTCCGCGGAGGTCTCTTCGGTTGTCGGCTTGTCGAGCGACGTCACCGGCTACTCCCGTCCGAGGGGTCTCAGTTCGTATTTCGGATTGAACAGCACCCGGCGACCACGGCTCATGGCGATCCGGCCCGATGCGATCAGCTTGCGCCCCGGCTCTATCCCCGTGATGGAGCGCCTGCCGAGCCACACCACGTCCAGCGCGGCGGTACCGTCGAACAGCTCGGCCTCCAGGGCCGGCACTCCGGCGCGCGGCCGCTGCGTGACCGTGCGCAAGGTACCAGTAACCGTGACGATCTCGCGGTCCTGGCAGTCACCTATCCGCGTGCAGCCCGCCGTCGCGGCGTCCTCGCGCAGCTCCTCCGACTCCAGGTCCTCCTGGGAGGACGAGAGCCGGTCGAGCATGCGGCGGAACCGGCCTGCCGGCTTCTCGGACCGAGGAACAGCACTCATATCTGAAGCGTACCGGGGTGCACTGACGGTTACGTACCCTCTGCTTGCCCGGTCCGAACGGCTCCGCGTCACTTCTCGAAGCGGTAGCCCATGCCGGGCTCGGTGATGAGGTGCCGCGGCCGGGACGGGTCCGCCTCCAGCTTGCGGCGCAGCTGCGCCATGTAGACCCGCAGGTAGTTGGTCTCCGTCCCGTACGACGGCCCCCACACCTCCCGCAGCAGCTGCCGCTGCCCCACCAGCCGGCCCCCGGCGCGCACCAGCGCCTCCAGCAGATGCCACTCGGTGGGCGTGAGCCGTACGTCACGTCCGTCGCGGTGGACCTTCTTCGCGGCGAGGTCGACGGTGAACGCCTCGGTCTCCACGACCACGTCTCCCCCGTCGGCGGGTTCCGCGCGCCGTACGGCGGCCCGCAGGCGGGCGAGCAGTTCGTCCATGCCGAAGGGCTTGGTGACGTAGTCGTCGGCGCCGGCGTCCAGCGCCTGGACCTTCTCGCCGGAGGCGTGCCGTGCGGACAGCACCAGGACCGGCACCCGGCTCCACTCGCGCAGTCGCCGGATGACGTCGACGCCGTCCATGTCGGGCAGACCCAGGTCGAGGACGATCACGTCCGGGTGGCGGGCGGCGGCCTCGCGCAGGGCGCCCGCCCCGTCCTCGGCGGAGTCCACCTCGTACTGCCGGGCCCTGAGGTTGATCACCAGGGCCCGCACGATGGCGGGGTCGTCGTCGACCACCAGCACCCGGGTCATGGCACCCGCCTTTCGTTCCGAGCGGTCACGCGGCCGTCCTGCGGGGAGGCGCCGGTCGCGTGCAGGGTGAGGGTCATGGTGAGGCCTCCGCCGGGCGTGTCGTCGGCGTTCAGGGTGCCGCCCATGGCCTCGGTGAAGCCGCGGGCGACGGCGAGGCCCAGGCCGACGCCGGCGCCGCGCGGGGCGTCGCCGTGGCGCTGGAACGGCGCGAAGATGCGCTCCTTCGCCTCGTCCGGGACGCCGGGGCCCCGGTCGACGACCCGCACCTCGACCCGGTCGGCGAGGGCGCTGGCGGCGACCAGCACCTTCTCCCCGGGCGGGCTGTACTTCACGGCGTTCTCGATCACGTTGGCCATGGCCCGCTCCAGCAGTCCGGGGTCGGCGTCGACCATGGGCAGGGTCTCGGGGACGTCGAGGGCGACGCTGTCCTCGGCCACCCCGCCGAGGGCGCGGGGGACCACCTCGTCCAGGTCGGTGCCGCGCATCAGCGGGGTGACCGTGCCGGTGTGCAGACGGGACATGTCGAGCAGGTTGCCCACCAGGTGGTCCAGGCGGTCGGCGCCGTTCTCGATGCCCTCGAGCAGCTCGGCGCGGTCCTCGTCGGACCATTCGACGTCCTCGGAGCGCAACGAGGAGACGGCCGCCTTGATCCCGGCCAGCGGGGTGCGCAGGTCGTGGCTGACGGCGGCGAGGAGCGCGGTGCGGATGCGGTTGCCCTCGGCGAGGGCGAGGGCGCGGTCGGCCTGTTCGCGCAGCCGTCTGCGGTCCAGGACGACGGCGGCCTGCGCGGCGAAGGCGGCCAGCACCCTGCGGTCCTCGGCGGGCGGCACCCGGCCGGTCAGCGCCAGCGCCATGTGGTCGCCGACGGGCACCTCGACGTCGGCGTCCTCCGGCCGTTCGGCCGCGCGGCCCCGGCCGACCCGGCCCGCGCAGGTCCACGGCTCGACGTCCCCGGCGCGTTCCAGCAGCGCGGCGGACTCCATGCCGAAGGTCTCCCGGACCCGTTCAAGGAGGTCCTCCAGGCCGGTCTCGCCGCGCAGCACGTTGCCCGCGAGGAACGACAGGATCTCCGACTCGGCGCGCAGCCGGGCCGCCTGCTGGGTGCGCCGGGCCGCGAGGTCGACCACGGACGCCACCGACGCGCCGACCGCGACGAAGACGACGATCGCGACGATGTTCCGCGGGTCGGAGACGCTCCAGGTGTGCAGGGGCGGGGTGTAGAGGAAGTTGAGCAGCAGCGAGCCGACGGCCGCGGAGGCGAGGGCCGGCCACAGCCCGCCGAGGAGCGCCGCGGCGACCGTGACCGCGAGGAACATCAGCATGTCGATGGCGAGCCCCGGGTCGACGGCGCTGAGCAGCGCCGCCAGGACGACGGGCCCCGCCGTGCCGACCGTCCATCCCCAGGCGAGCCGCAGCCGTCCCAGGGGCGCGCCCCGGGTGACGGGCAGTCCGCGGCCCTTGGCGGCCTCCTCGTGGGTGACGATGTGCACGTCCATGTCGGGTCCGCAGTCGCGGGCGACGGTCGCTCCGACGCCGGGGCCGAACACGTACTGCCAGGTGCGGCGGCGGGAGGAGCCCAGCACGATCTGGGTGGCGTTGGCACCGCGCGCGAAGTCGAGCAGGGCGGCCGGTATGTCGTCGCCGACGACGTGGTGGAAGCTGCCGCCGAGGTCCTCGACGAGGGTGCGCTGGGCGGCCAGCTCGCCGGGCGAGGCGGAGGTGAGGCCGTCGCTGCGGGATATGTACACGGCGAGCAGCTGCCCGCCCGCGCCCTTCTCCGCGAGGCGCGCGGCGCGCCGGATGAGGGTGCGGCCCTCGGGCCCGCCGGTCAGTCCGACCACGATCCGCTCGCGCGAGCCCCAGATCGCGGAGACGGCGTGCTCGCTGCGGTAGCGCTGAAGGTGGGCGTCCACCCGGTCGGCGACCCACAGCAGGGCGAGTTCACGCAGGGCGGCGAGGTTGCCGGGGCGGAAGTAGCTGGAGAGGGCCGCGTCGACCTGGTCGGGCTGGTGGATGTTGCCGTGCGCCATGCGGCGGCGCAGCGCCTCGGGCGTCATGTCGACGAGTTCCACCTGGTCGGCGCGGCGCACCACCTCGTCCGGCACGGTCTCCGCCTCGCGTACGCCGGTGATGGACTCCACGGTGTCGCCCAGCGACTCCAGGTGCTGGATGCCGACGGTGGACAGCACGTCGATCCCGGCGGCGAGCAGCTCCTCCACGTCCTGCCAGCGCTTGGCGTTGCGCGAGCCGGGCGCGTTGGTGTGGGCGAGCTCGTCGACCAGGGCGACACAGGGGCGGCGGGCGAGGACGGCGTCGAGGTCCATCTCGGCGACGGTCGTGCCACCGTGCTCCAGCCGCCGGTACGGGACCTGCTCCAGGCCGGCCAGCAGGGCCTCGGTGCGGGGCCTGCCGTGCGTCTCGACGAAGGCGACGACGCAGTCGGTGCCCCGTTCGGCGCGGCGGTGCGCCTCGGCGAGCATCGCGTAGGTCTTGCCCACACCCGGCGCGGCGCCGAGGTGGATCCGAAGCTTGCCGCGTCCCATGGCCCCATTGTCTTCCGGTCGTGCTCCTGGCGGAGTCGACCTTAGGCCGCCGTACGCAGCGTCCGGCCCGCGGGCGGGGGTACGGGGTCCGACCTTGACGCAACCCTGACGCGCCCGCCGGGCGGCCGCCGGTCAGTGCTCGATGATCTGCCCGTCGCTCAGTTCGAGGACCCGGTCGGCCAGGTCGAGCAGGGTCGTGTCGTGGGTGGCCACGAGCGCGGTGACGTTCTCGCTGCGGACGACGGCGCGCACCAGCTCCATCACGGCGTGCCCGGTCTCGGCGTCGAGCTGGCCGGTGGGCTCGTCGGCGATGAGCAGGGAGGGGTTGTTGGCGAGGGCGCGGGCGATGGCGACCCGCTGCTGCTGGCCGCCGGACAGCTCGCCGGGCCGCTGGGCGGCGTGGTCGGCGAGGCCGACGAGGGACAGCAGCAGTTCGACGCGCTCCTCGCGCTCGCGGGGGTCCGCGCCGCGCAGCCTCAGCGGGACGCCGACGTTCTCGGCGGCGCCGAGGATGGGGATGAGGCCGAAGGACTGGAAGACGAAGCCGACGTGGTCGCGGCGCAGGGCGAGCAGGCCGTCCTCGTCGAGGCCGGCGAGGTCGCGGCCGTCGACGTCGACCCGTCCCCGGTCCGGGGTGTCCAGGCCTCCGACGATGTTCAGCAGGGTGGTCTTGCCCGATCCTGAGCGTCCCTTGAGGGCGACGAGTTCGCCGCGCGGGACCTCGAAGGAGACGCCCCGCAGCGCGTGCACGGCGGCGGCGCCGCTGCCGTACGACTTGTGCACGTCCTCGACGCGCACCATGACGTCGGTGATCGTCCGTCCCATGTGTGGATGCCCTCCCCCGCGGACCGGGCGCCAGTATCGCCGTCCGGCGCCCGGTCGATCAACAGGGTCAGGCGGGATTGTCGCCGTGGGTGAGGGTCTCCCAGGCGACGAACAGGTTGTTGGTGCCGGCGGGACGGGTGCGCTCGGTCAGCGCCTGGGTGTTGGTCATGGCGAAGCCGAGGCGGTTGTGCATCGCGTTGTGGCCGACCTCGGTGACCGGGCCGAGGCCGAGGTGCAGCGAGCCGCCGCACAGCCAGCCGGGCACGGGCTCGCCCTGCTCGTACTTCGCCTGGAAGCCGAGCGCGTGCCGCAGCCGCTCGCCGACGTCGGTGCCGTAGAGGTCCTGGCCCTGGATACGGCTGGTCTCGGCGACGTGCGAGAGGGAGGAGATGCCGTAGCCGGTGTGCGTGAGGTCGCGGCAGGTCTCCTGGGTGAGGCCGGTGACGAAGGTGGACTGGTTCTGCCAGTACCGGACGATCTTGTCGCGGGTGTCGAGGTTCTGGCTGGGGACGGTCCTCGGCAGGGGTCCGTCGGACGCCAGGTAGACGTAGGCGGCGGCACGGGTGCGGAACGTCGCCATCGCCTTGTCGTACGAGGCGCGGTCCTCCAGGAAGACGGAGATGCCGACGGCGGCCTCCATCATCGTCAGCTCCCAGTTCCCGTTGGAGTTGGAGCCGTTGATGATCTCGGGCAGGTAGACGTCGCGCAGCACGGTGGCGAAGCGGTTCTGGTGGGGCCAGCCGCCGGTGTAGGTGTGCTTGACGATCTCGGCGGCCTTGGCCCAGGAGGAGCCGGCCCAGCCGGTCTGCAGGGGCGCGTTGCTGTTGGTGTGGTCGCGGATCACGGCGGACCAGGCGTCCATGAGCTGGATGGCCTTGGCGGCGTGGCGGGCGTCGCGGGTGACGGACCACATGAGGGCCTGGGTGTACGCGGCGATCGCGTCCTCGCGTTCGTCCGTGCAGCCGAGGTTGGGGTTGGAGTACGAGCCGCACTCCACGATCGCGCGGGGTTTGGGGGTGCGGTCGAGGTCGGCGTACTTGCTCGCCGCCATGCGGTCGTAGGCGGTCTTCCAGGGCTGGGCGCCGGCGAGGACCTTGGTGCGGGCGAAGTCGAGCTGGGGCTTGGAGACGGTGACGCCGGGGTGGGTGAAGGTGGCGGGGGCCGCCGCCTGGGCGGGTGGGGCGGTGGGGTGGAGGGTGAGGGTGCCGGCGAGGGCGGTGGTCAGGAGGGCGAACAGGAGGCGGCTGCGGTGGGGGCGTGGAGATGACATGTGGGGGCCATCCGTTCCCGTACATGAACAGTGGGCGTCCCTTTGAACACCCGAACTGATCCGGGACGGTAGGTCCAGACCAATGCCGCGTCAAGGGTTGCTGCGCCAAGAGGTCGCCCCCGCCGCCCCTTCCCGTCCCGACCCTGGGGGCTTCGCCCCCAGACCCCTCATCGGCCCTGGCGGACCCCGGAAAGCACAGCGGCCCGCGGCAGCCGGCCGCGAACGGCCGGCCCCGCGGGCCGACAAGAACAGCGCTAGCGCACCTCGGTGATTTCAGGCCCCCGCTGCAGCCGGCTCATCCCGCCCGCGAACCGCGACCCCTCCTCCTGCTGCACGTTCTCCGGCACCATCTGCGCATCGTTCGGCAGCTTCAGCACGATCGGATCGCGCGGGGCCATGGGCCCGTCCCCTCGCACCACCACCGTGTCCCGGAAGATCTGCTCCAGCAGACCGGCCGCCTGCGGCTGCACCGCGCCCTGCCCGGAGATCACTCCGCGCAGGAACCAGCGGGGGCCGTCCACGCCGACGAACCGCACGACCTGGAAGCCGCCCGTGCCGTCCGGCAGCTGCACCGGGACCTGGGCGCGCAGCTCCCAGCCCAGCGGACCCTCGACCTCGTCGATGATGCCGCCCTGCTGGGTGATGCCGGCGGCGATCTCCTCGCGCACCTCACCCCAGATGCCCTCGCGCTTGGGCGCGGCGAAGGCCTGCAGCTGGATGGCGCTGTCCTGCAGCACGACGGTGGCCGCGACGATCGCGTCGCCCGCGACCTCCACGCGCAGTTCCATGCCGTCCACACCGGGCACGAACAGACCGCCCAGATCGACCCGGCCCTCGCCGGGCTCGCGGACCTCGGAGCTGTCCCAGGGCCCGTCGGGCCGGGGCGCGGGCTCGAGCCTCACGCGCCCGTTCTCCTCGTCCGCCTCCGCGCCGACACCGTCGACGACCTGCTCGGCCTCGCCGGCCGCACCGTCGGCGGCATCCCTCTTCTTGCGACGTCCGAACACGTCACTGTCCTTCCCGGTCGGATACGACCGAAGCGTATCGATTCCCACCCGCTGTACCGCCCTCGGCGGCCTGAACGCTTGTGCCGCTCTTACCTTCCACCGCGGCATGGCCTCCGGTGGATCCGAAGCCCCCCTCGGCCCGGGCCGATGCGGGCAGCCGCGCGACCGACACGAAGCGCACCCTCTCGACCTGTTGGACGACCAGTTGGGCAATCCGGTCGAAGCGCTCGAACCGCACGGACTCGCGCGGGTCGAGATTCACCACGATCACCTTGATCTCCCCACGGTACCCGGCATCAATCGTCCCCGGGGCATTCACCAGGGCGACGCCGCAGCGGGCGGCAAGGCCGGATCGCGGGTGCACGAAGGCCGCGTACCCCTCCGGGAGCGCGACAGACACCCCGGTGGGCAGCACGGCCCGCTCCCCCGGGGCCAGCTCGCAGGCCTCGGTGGTGCGCAGATCGGCCCCCGCGTCGCCGGGGTGCTCGTACGCAGGAAGCGGTACGTCCGGGTCGACGCGCCGGATGAGCACCTCGAGCTCCCCGCGGCCGGCGCTCACGGGTTCACCTCGAAGGCGCGGGCCCGGCGGACCTGGTCGGGGTCGTCCATGGCGGCCCGGATCTCCTCCTGGCGGCCGTGGTCGATGAAGTGGTCCACCTTGACCTCGATGAACAGGGCGTCCGCGCGGACGGCGACGGGTCCGTCGGGGCCGCCGATGTGTCCGGTGGCGGTGCAGTAGATCTTCCGTCCGGCGACGGCGGTCACCTCGGCCTTGAGGTGCAGCACGGTGCCGACGGGCACGGGCCGGACGAAGTCGGTCTCCAGCCGTCCGGTGACGGCGATGACGCGGAGCAGCCAGTTCAGCGAGCCGAGCGTCTCGTCGAGGGCGGTGGCCAGCACGCCGCCGTGGGCGAGGCCGGGGGCGCCCTGGTGCGCGGGCTGCACCGTGAACTCGGCGGTGATCGTCACGCCTTCGCCGGCGCGCGCCTGGAGGTGCAGCCCGTGGGGCTGTTCGTCGCCGCAGCCGAAGCATTGCCCGTAGTGGGCGCCCAGGAGCTCGCCCGGTGCGGGGGCGTCGGGGTGGCGCACGGGCGGCACGGCGTCGGCGGGGGGCTGAAGAGCTGCGGAATTACCACTCACAGCCGCAGACCTTACCCGCCTCGCGTAAGGCGCCCGAGCACGCGTCCGCCCTGGCGCGGGACCCCCGCCGGGACCGTGCCAAGCTTGGCTTCATGCAGCTTTCCGCCGCCCCGTACGAAGAACGCCTCACCGCTCCGCGCTCCTGGTGGTTCCTGTGCCTTCTGGCCGGGCTCTCCTTCGCGCTGATCATGCTGCCGTTCGGCACCCTGCCCATGCTCGTCGGGCTGGCCGGCGGGACCGCCGCGGCGGCGGTCGTGGTGAGCGCGTACGGCTCGGTGCGGATCCGGGTCGTGAACGGTCATCTGATCGCGGGCGAGGCGAAGATCCCGGCGTCGGCGCTGGGTGACGCGGAGGTGCTGGACGCGGAGGAGGCGCGCGCCTGGCGCGGCCCGAAGGCCGACCCGCGCGCGTTCATGCTGCTGCGGGCGTACGTCCCCGTCGCGCTGCGCGTGACGGTCACGGACCCGGAGGACCCGACCCCGTACGTCTTCCTGTCCACGCGTGAGCCCGAGCGGCTGGCGCGGGCGCTGCGGACGGCGAGGGACGGGGCGGACGCCTCGTAGCGGCCCGCTCACGGGCCCACCGGGCGGCTATCCGAGGCCGTCGTCCTTCCGGTGGCGGTCGGCGTCCATGTCGAGCTCCAGGGCGTGCTCGGGAAGGGCGTCGGCGGGGCGCTCCAGTTCGGGGAGCGCGGGCAGTTCGTCCCACGGGACCTGGACCTTGCGCAGGTCGTCCCGGATGCGGGCGGCGAGCTTTCTGGTGTCGCGCCGGTTCATCACGGCGCCGACGGCCGCTCCGACGAGGAACGGCATCAGGTTCGGCAGGTTGCGCACCGTGCGTTTCATGATCCGCTGGCGCAGTTCGCGCTTCATGCGGCTGTTCAGCGCGGCACTCACGGTGGAGGGCTTGGTCGCCTCGATGCCGCGCTCCTGGGACCAGGAGTCGAGGTAGACGGTGCTGCGCTGGGCGAGGGTGCCGGCGGGCCGTACGCCGTAGACCTCATGCAGTTCGGCGATCAGCTTCAGCTCGATCGCGGCGACGCCGGTGACCTCGGCGGCCAGCTCGGTCGGCATCGCGGGCGGCACGGGCATCATGGCCGCCGCTCCGACGCCTGCCCCGACCGTCGCGGTGGCCTTGGCGGCGCCCGCCACGAGCTTGTCGGCGATCTCCTCGGGCCCGAGCCCGGGGAACTGCTCCCGCAGGGTCGCGAGGTCCCGTACGGGCACACGCGGGGCGATGTCGATGATCCGGTCGGCGAGGTGCGCCAGACCCGCGCGGGCGCGTGCTCCGCCCTTGCGGACGCCTTCCAGGGCCTTCCTTCGGACGACGGCGGTGCGCCTGCGCGCCACGGGCGTGGTGACCTCCAGGGACGCCGGGAGGTCACCCCGGCCGGCCGGCGCTTCGAGCGAGGCCGCCCCGTCACCGGTCCAGCCTCGCTCGGGATCACGCGTGTCGTGCTGTGGGTCCTCGGTGGACCCTTGGTCCGCTCCCTTCGAGAAGAAGCGGCGCTTCCGCGGTGGGGTCGAGCCAGTCACGGCCGACCCCGCCTCAGTCGCAGTCGCGGCAGATCGGCTGGCCGTTCTTCTCGCGGGCCAGCTGGCTGCGGTGGTGCACCAGGAAGCAGCTCATGCAGGTGAACTCGTCCTGCTGCTTGGGCAGGACCCGGACGGCCAGCTCTTCGTTCGAGAGGTCCGCTCCGGGCAGTTCGAGTCCTTCCGCGGCCTCGAACTCGTCGACGTCCACGGCCGAGGCCGACTTGTCGTTCCGCCGGGCCTTCAGCTCTTCCAGGCTGTCCGAGTCGACGTCGTCGTCGGTCTTGCGTGGAGTGTCGTAGTCGGTAGCCATGTCGCTCTCCCCCTCTGGGTGTATGCGGTGTCTCCAGCGCACGTAACGCGTGAGAGGCCGGACTTGTGCCCGACCTGAGGCGGAGATTTTGCCTCACATCAAGGTCTGTTACTCAATCGACACCCAACCGGACTCCTCATGAGTGATCGGCTTGGATGGCGATGGGGACCGTACACGGTCCCGATGCCGCACTACAAAGGCACCTCACCGTGTACTTCCCGTGAACGGGACCCCTGAAAACCGGGACTTTTCCGGCCTTCCGACGGGGTTCATGATCACGGAGAGTAGATGGCCGAATCGACGCGCCTGTGATCGATCACACATGAATTCGATCGTGGGGATGCTCGAAAATTCCGCCCAAAGCGAACACGGGCCGGGGCCGGGGCATGATGTCAGATCGGAAGGGTGACACGCATCACGAGACCTCCGCCCTCCCTCGGCTGCGCGTAGATGTGCCCGCCGTGCGCCCGGGCGACCGACCGCACGATCGACAGACCCAGTCCCACGCCCTTGTCGCTGCCCGTCCGCTCGGTGCGCAGCCTGCGGAACGGCTCGAAGAGGTTCTCCACCTCGTACGCCGGGACGACAGGGCCGGTGTTGGACACCACGAGGACCGCCTGGCCGTGCTGGACGTCCGTGGTGACCTCCACCCAGCCGTCCTCCGGGACGTTGTACCGCACGGCGTTCTGCACCAGGTTCAGGGCGATCCGCTCCAGCAGGACGCCGTTGCCCTGGACCACGGCGGGGCGACGCGTGCCGCGGATCGTCACGTGCCGGGACTCGGCCTCGGAGGCGACCTGGTCGATGGCCTGGCCGGCCACCTCCGCGAGGTCGACGGGGCCCCGCTCCACGATCTGGTTGTCGCTGCGGGCGAGCAGCAGCAGGCCCTCCACGAGCTGCTCGCTGCGCTCGTTGGTGGCCAGCAGGGTCTTGCCGAGCTGCTGGAGCTCCACGGGCGCGTTCGGGTCGGAGAGGTGCACCTCGAGCAGCGTGCGGTTGATCGCCAGCGGGGTGCGCAGCTCGTGGGAGGCGTTCCCAACGAAGCGCTGCTGGGCGGTGAACGCGCGCTGGAGCCGCTCCAGCATGTCGTCGAAGGTGTCGGCCAGCTCCTTCAGCTCGTCGTCCGGGCCGTCCAGCTCGATACGGCGGGACAGGTCCGAGCCCGCCACCGCGCGGGCGGTGCGGGTGATCCGGCCGAGCGGCGACAGCACGCGCCCGGCCATCGCGTAGCCGAAGGCGAACGCGATCACGGCGAGACCGAGCAGGGCCAGCAGGGAGCGGCTGAGCAGGTTGTCCAGGGCGACCTGGCGCTGGTCGTCGATGCACTCGCTGATCGCGTTGTTGAACTCGGTCAGCGAGAGGTTGCCGTCGGCGATGCCCGGGCAGTCCTGGCTGGACACCTTCAGGCCGTCGAAGTCGACGATCTTGAACAGCGGCTGGCTGCCGGTGCGCAGGGCCTGCGCGGCGAGCAGGTAGATGATCGACAGCAGCAGGATGCCGGCGATCAGGAACATGCCGCCGTAGAGCAGGGTGAGCCGTATGCGGATGGTGGGACGCAGCCACGGCATGGGGGTGGGCGACCGGGGGTCCCAGGTGGGCTTGGGGGGCGCGGTGGGGGGCGCGGGAGTGGCAGCCATGTCGGGTGATCAGATCCGGTATCCGGAGCCGGGCACGGTCACGATGACCGGCGGCTCGCCCAGCTTGCGGCGCAGGGTCATGACGGTCACGCGGACCACGTTGGTGAACGGGTCGGTGTTCTCGTCCCAGGCCTTCTCCAGCAGCTGCTCCGCGGAGACCACGGCACCCTCGCTGCGCATGAGGACCTCCAGCACGGCGAACTCCTTCGGCGCGAGCTGGACCTCCTTGCCGTCGCGGAAGACCTCGCGGCGGTTGGGGTCCAGCTTGATCCCGGCCCGCTCCAGGACGGGGGGCAGGGGCACGCTGGTCCGCCGGCCGAGCGCCCGCACGCGGGCGATGAGCTCGCTGAAGGCGAACGGCTTGGGCAGGTAGTCGTCGGCGCCGATCTCGAGTCCCTCGACGCGGTCGCTGACGTCGCCGGACGCCGTCAGCATCAGCACGCGCGTGGGCATACCGAGTTCGACGATCTTGCGGCAGACGTCGTCGCCGTGGACCAGGGGGAGGTCGCGGTCGAGGACGACCACGTCGTAGTCGTTGACGCCGATGCGCTCCAGGGCGGCCGCACCGTCGTACACGACGTCGACGGCCATGGCCTCCCGGCGCAGTCCGGTGGCCACCGCATCGGCGAGCAGCTGCTCGTCCTCGACGACGAGTACGCGCACGTCGCTTGTCCTTCCTCATGACCCGCCCGGCGGGCCGCGAGGGCACGCACTTCGGGCAGGGGTACGGGTGGGTGTTGTTGCCTCCATCCTGCCCTTTTCGGCCGTAAGTCGGCTGTAAGGCGGCCGGAACAGGGGGTGACCGACGGCCCGGGGACCGGGGAACGTGCGGGCGAACGGGGCGGGAATACGAGATTTTCTCGCGAGGTTAGGTTTCCGCGGGAGGGAGCTTGGGGAGGACGGGTTTACATCCCGCGATCACGCTCTGCTTGTACCGCACCACCATGCGGTGCACACGGTCCGCTTCCGCAGAGCGGGCGTGGATGTCCGGTACCGTCGCCGCCCGGCCGAGCGGCGCCGGGCATCCGCCACGGACGTGATCGTCCCTTCCGACGGCACACCCCCGTGCCACCGACCCACCGACCCACCGACCCAGGACGAGGGGGCGCAGCATGGACGCATTCACCGCAGGACTTCTGCAGCGCATAAAGGCGACCGAGTCCGACCTGTCGCGGGCCCGCGACGAGGGCGACGACTTCCTCGTCGAAGTGGAGCAGGGCGAACTCGACGACCTGCGCCGCCTCGCGGCCGAACACGGCGTGGAAGTCAGCGCCCACAGCGCCTGAGCGGCACACGGAACGCCCGACGGGCCCCGGTGGAAGGATCCACCGGGGCCCGTTGTGGTGAACGCGGGCGCGAGGCCGCTGACCAGCCGCCGGAAGGCACCCGGTCGGCGGCGCCACGGACGCGGTCCGGCCCAGTCGGCATCCGGCCGCCGTGCGGGCCGGCGGCCGCCCGGACCGTGGCCGCGTCCCACATGGTCGGCGGCGTCACGCGATCCCTACGCCCCGAACTTCCTCAGAAGGCCGAGGAGCGGTTCCAGCACGCCCGGGGACGCCGCCACCGTCAGGGCGGACGTCGGGGGGCTGTCCGGATGGCGGCCGGTCGTCACGGCGCCGGCCTCGCGGGCTATCAGGGCGCCCGCTGCCACGTCCCACGGGTGGAGGCCGCGTTCGTAGTAGCCGTCCAGGCGGCCCGCCGCCACGTCGCAGAGGTCGATCGCCGCCGAGCCGCCGCGGCGGATGTCCCGGACCAGCGGGATCAGGCGACGGGCGATCTCGGCCTGCTCCTCGCGGACCTCGGCGACGTAGTTGAAGCCGGTGGAGACCAGGGCCTGGTCCAGCGGCGGCGACGGCCGGCAGGCCAGGCGCCGCTCGCCCTCCCACGCGCCCGTGGCCCACGCCCCGCCGCCCAGCACCGCGTGGTACTCCTCGCCACGCATCGGGGCGAACACCGCGCCGGCCACGGCCACGCCGTCCTGCTCGGCCGCCACGGAGACGGCCCAGGTGGGCAGCCCGTACAGGTAGTTCACCGTGCCGTCGAGGGGGTCGACGACCCAGCGGACGCCGCTGCTGCCGGCCGTGGAGGCGCCCTCCTCGCCGAGGACGCCGTCGTCCGGGCGGCGCTCGGCGATCAGCCCGGTGATCAGCTTCTCCGCCGCGAGGTCCATCTCGGTGACGACGTCGACCGCGCTGGACTTGGTGGCGGCGACCGCGAGATCGGCAGGCCGGCCGTCGCGCAGCAGCTCACCGGCGCGCCGGGCGGCCTCCCGGGCCAGCTCCAGCAGTTCCGCGTGCAGGGGGTCGGTCACGGGGCTCCTCACGCGTAGGGGCTGTCGGCGCCCGCGGCGGCGGGACGCGGGGCGCGGGCCGGGCAGCAGCCCACCGGGCACAGGTCGTGGCTGGGGCCGAGCGCGCCCAGGGCGCACCGGGTGACGTCCCGCCCGCTCTCGGTCGCGGCGCGCTCCAGCACCAGCTCGCGGACGGCGGCGGCGAAGCGCGGGTCGTCGCCGACGGTCGCCGAGCGGCGCACCGGCAGCCCCAGCTCCTCCGCCTTGGCGGTGGCCTCCGTGTCGAGGTCGTACAGGACCTCCATGTGGTCCGAGACGAAGCCGATGGGCGCCATGACGACCGCCGGGACGCCGGCGGCCTTCCGCTCCTCGAGGTGGTCGCAGATGTCGGGCTCCAGCCACGGGATGTGCGGGGCGCCGGAGCGGGACTGGTACACGAGCTGCCACGGGTGGTCGACGCCCGTGCGCTCGCGGACGGCGTCGGCGATCAGCCGGGCCACGTCCAGGTGCTGCGCGACGTACGCGCCGCCGTCGCCGTGCGCCTCGACGGGGCCGGAGGTGTCCGCGGCGGCGGTGGGGATGGAGTGGGTGCAGAAGGCGATGTGGGCGCCGTCGCGGACGTCGTCGGGGAGGTCGGCGAGCGAGCGGACCACGCCGTCGACCATGGGCTCGACGAAGCCGGGGTGGTTGAAGTAGTGCCGCAGCTTGTCGATCTTCGGCAGCTCCAGCCCCTCCGTCTCCAGCGTGGCGAGCGCGTCGGCGAGGTTCTCCCGGTACTGGCGGCAGCCGGAGTAGGAGGCGTAGGCGCTGGTGGCGAGGACGATGATGCGGCGGCGGCCGTCGCGGACCATCTCGCGGAGGGTGTCGGTGAGGTAGGGCGCCCAGTTGCGGTTGCCCCAGTACACCGGCAGGTCCAGGCCGTGCTCGGCGAAGTCCTTGCGCAGCGCGTCCAGCAGGGCGCGGTTCTGGTCGTTGATGGGGCTGACCCCGCCGAACTGGAAGTAGTGCTGCCCGACTTCCTTGAGGCGTTCCTTGGGGATGCCCCGCCCGCGCGTCACGTTCTCCAGGAACGGGACGACGTCGTCCGGGCCTTCCGGGCCGCCGAAGGAGAGCAGGAGCAGGGCGTCGTAGGGACTGGCATCGAGCACGTCAGACATGTCTCGATCCTCCCACCCGGCACCGACAACGGGCACGGGGGCCGGGGTGTCACGAAAAGAAGGTGCCGTACATCACCGGCGCAAACGGGTGATGTCGCCGGTAATCTGTATCGACTGCGATAGCACCTTACTGATCTTCCGGAGACCCCGTGCCCAGCCCCTACCGCGCCCTGTTCGCCGCCCCCGGCAGCAAGGCCTTCTCCGCCGCGGGGTTCCTCGGCCGGATGCCGCTGTCCATGATGGGCATCGGCGTGGTCACGATGATCTCCCAGGTGACCGGCCGGTACGGGCTGGCGGGCGCCCTCTCGGCGACCATCGCGCTGTCCGCCGCGCTGGTGGGCCCTCAGGTCTCACGGCTGGTGGACCAGTACGGGCAGCGCCGGGTGCTGCGTCCGGCCACGCTGCTGTCGCTGGCCGCGGCGACGGTGCTGCTGCTCGCCGTGCACTTCTCCTGGCCGGAGTGGGTGCTGTTCGCCGCGTGCGTGGGGATCGGCTGTGTGCCGAGCCTCGGCGCGATGGTCCGGGCCCGCTGGGCGGCGCTGTACCGCGGTACCCCGAGCCTGCACACCGCCTATTCGTTCGAGTCGGTGGTCGACGAGGTGTGCTTCATCGTCGGCCCGATCGTCTCCATCGGGCTGTCCACGGCCTGGTTCCCGGAGGCCGGCCCGCTGTTGGCGGCCTGCTTCCTGGCGGTGGGCGTCTTCTGGCTCACCGCGCAGCGCGCCACCGAGCCGGAGCCGCACCCGCGTGAGCGCAAGGGCGGCGGATCGGCGCTGCGTTCGCGCGGTCTGCGGGTGCTGGTGGCGACGTTCGTGGCGACGGGCACGATCTTCGGCGCGGTGGACGTGGTGACGGTGGCCTTCGCCGAGGAGGAGGGGCACAAGGCCGCGGCCAGCGTGGTCCTCGCCGTGTACGCCCTGGGTTCCTGTGTGGCCGGTCTGGTGTTCGGGCTGCTGCATTTCGCGGGGGCACCGGAACGCCGGTGGCTGCTCGGCGTTTGCGCCATGGCCGTGAGTATGATCCCACTCCTACTGGTCGGGAACTTGCCGTTTCTGGCCGTGGCGCTGTTCGTTGCGGGTCTGTCCATCGCTCCCACGATGATCACGACCATGTCCCTCATCGAAGAGCACGTACCTCGCGCGCAGCTCACCGAGGGCATGACCTGGGTGAGCACCGGGCTCGCGGTCGGCATCGCCCTCGGCTCCTCCGCCGGCGGCTGGGTGATCGACGCGGCCGGGGCGCGCGCCGGGTACGGGGTTCCGGCGGCCGCCGGGGCCGTCGCGGTCGCGGTCGGTTTCCTCGGGTACCGCCGGCTCAAGCGGCCGGCTCCGGGTCGGGGAGGCTTCGTTGGTCAGCACGACGAGCACGACGAGCGCGAGGAACGGCACGTGGCGTAACTGGGGCGGCACCGTCTCCGTCCGGCCGGCCCGGGAGGTCACGCCGGCTTCGGTCGACGAGCTGGCCGACGCCGTGCGCCGGGCCGCCGAGGACGGGCTGCCGGTCAAGGCGGTGGGAACCGGCCACTCCTTCACCTCCATAGCCGCGACCGAGGGCCTGCTCGTACGACCTCAGCTGCTGACGGGGATACGGAGGATCGACCGCGAGGCGGGCACCGTCACCGTCGAGGCAGGCACCCCGCTGAAGCGGCTCAACGCCGCCCTCGCGCGCGAGGGTCTGTCGCTGACCAACATGGGCGACATCATGGAGCAGACGGTCTCCGGCGCCGCCAGCACCGGCACCCACGGCACCGGCCGTGAGTCCGCCTCCATCGCCGCCCAGATCAAGGGCCTCGAACTGGTCACCGCCGACGGCGCGGTGCTCACCTGCTCCGAGAAGGAGAACCCGGACGTCTTCGCCGCCGCCCGGATCGGCCTCGGCGCCCTGGGCATCGTCACCGCCATCACCTTCGCCGTGGAGCCGCTCTTCCTCCTCAACGCGCGCGAGGAGCCCATGACGTTCGACCGGGTGTGCGCCGAGTTCGACGCGCTGCACGCCGAGAACGAGCACTTCGAGTTCTACTGGTTCCCGCACACCGGCAACACCAACACCAAGCGCAACAACCGCAGCGCCGGCCCGGAGCGCCCGGTGCCGCCGCTGCGCGGCTGGTTCGAGGACGAGTTCCTCTCCAACGGGGTCTTCCAGGTCGCCAACTGGGTGGGCCGCGCCGCCCCGGTGACGATTCCGGCCATCGCTCAGATCTCCAGCCGGGCGCTGTCCGCGCGGACGTACACCGACATCCCCTACCGGGTGTTCACCTCCCCGCGCCGGGTGCGCTTCGTGGAGATGGAGTACGCGGTGCCGCGCGAGGCGCTCGTGGACACGCTGCGGGAGCTGAAGACGATGGTGGACCGGTCCCCGCTGCGGGTGAGCTTCCCGGTCGAGGTGCGCACCGCACCGGCCGACGACATCACGCTGTCCACGGCGTCCGGCCGGGAGAGCGCGTACGTGGCGGTCCACATGTTCAAGGGGACGCCGTACCAGCGGTACTTCACCGCCGCCGAGCGCATCTTCACCGCGCACGAGGGGCGACCCCATTGGGGGAAGATCCACACGCGTGACGCCGAGTACCTCTCACGGGTGTATCCGCGTTTCGGCGAGTTCGTCGCGCTGCGGGACCGGCTGGACCCGGAACGGCGGTTCCGCAACGACTACTTGCGGCGGGTCCTGGGGGCGTAGTCCCCAAGGCGCGTTCAGGCCTCAGACATTGCCTCCGTTTCTGACGATTGCGTGAAGTTCCCCACAAGTCCCCCACGTCCAGGGGCGGATGAGTGGGGCAACGGCGGCCAAGTCCCACCTCTTGCGTGAACTCGCACGGCGTGCCAATCCACGCACGTGGCCCAAATGGAGTACTGTTGCGAGCCCTGGGTCCGGACTCCCGTCAGGGTGCCCGGATCCTCGGAGGACCGCCGGGAGGGGGCTAGTTGCACAGGGTGACGCATTTGGTCACTTAGCGTTGCGAATAGGTAACCGTGCCATAACGGCGATCCAGGGCCCGCGCCCGACACGCCGGGCAACTCGGCAAGGTTGTGGCAGGCTGCACCCGGGCAGGCCACACTCGACTAGCGGAAGCAGCGACGCACGTGACGTCGGCAGGCACCACCCGGGAGGTCCCCATGCCCGAACTGCGTGTCGTGGCCGTCTCGAATGACGGCACACGGCTGGTGCTGAAGGCTGCGGACAGCACGGAGTACACGCTTCCGATCGACGAACGGCTCCGCGCCGCCGTGCGCGGCGACCGTCCCCGCCTCGGCCAGATCGAGATCGAGGTGGAGAGCCACCTCCGCCCCCGCGACATCCAGGCCCGTATAAGGGCGGGCGCGACCGCGGAAGAGGTCGCGCAGATGGCCGGCATCCCCGTGGACCGCGTGCGGCGCTTCGAGGGCCCCGTCCTCGCCGAGCGCGCCTTCATGGCCGAGCGCGCCCGCAAGACGCCGGTCCGCCGCCCCGGTGAGAACTCCGGCCCCCCGCTAGGCGAGGCCGTCCAGGAGCGGCTGCTGCTGCGCGGCGCCGAGAAGGACACCGTCCAGTGGGACTCCTGGCGCCGCGACGACGGCACCTGGGAGGTCCTGCTGGTCTACCGGGTCGCGGGCGAGCCCCACTCGGCGAGCTGGACGTACGACCCGCCCCGGCGGCTCGTCCAGGCCGTCGACGACGAGGCGCGCTCGCTGATCGGCGAGTCCGACGACCTCGCCACGCCCGAGCCCAGCTTCCCGTTCGTGCCGCGCATCGCCCGGCTGCCGCGGGACCGTCCGCTGGACCGCCCCGCCGACCGCGAGCGGCCCAGCCTGCCCGCGCAGGCGTCCGAGCCGGCCGAGGAGTCCACCGCGGCCACGGCCTCGGGTGAGCGCGACTCGCTGACCAGCCTGCTGGAGGCCGTGCCGAGCTTCCGCGGCGACCTGGTGGTGCCCAAGCGCACCGAACCGGCCGTCGAGGAGCCGGAGTCCGAGCCCGACACGGAGGAGCCGCCGGCTCCGGCCGCGTCCGCGGGGTCCGCGTACGCGGATGTGCTGATGCCGCGTTCGGTGGGCGGTCACCGGGACCGTCTCATCGGCTCGACCGACCGCCAGGCCGAGGCGGACGGCGTCCGCCCGGGGCGCAGGGCGGCGGTGCCGAGCTGGGACGAGATCGTGTTCGGGACGCGGCGGAAGAAGCAGGAGTAGTTGTCTCCGGGGCTCCGCCCCGGACCCCGCTCCTCAAACGCCGGAGGGACTGGAACCAGCCCGTCCGGCGTTTGAGGACGAGGCCCGTCAGGGCCGATACAGCCCCGTCACTGCGGATCCGGCCCCACCGCCACCGGCCTCTCCGGGTCCGAGGACCACTCCGACCACGAGCCGACGTACAGCGCCGCCGGGATTCCCGCGATCGCCAACGCCAGTACTTGGTGCGCCGCCGACACGCCCGAGCCGCAGTACACGCCGACCGGGACGCCCTCCGTCACACCCACCTCGCCGAAGCGCGCGCGCAACTCCGCCGCAGGCCGGAAACGCCCGTCGGCGTCCACGTTCTCGGACGTCGGCGCGGACAACGCGCCCGGGATGTGGCCGCCGACCGGATCGATCGGCTCGACCTCGCCCCGGTACCGCTCTCCCGCACGTGCGTCCAGCAGTACCCCCGAACGTGCCAACTCCGCCGCGCCGTCCGCGTCCAGCACGCCCCCCTCCGCCGGCTTCGGCACGAAGCCGCCCTCGGCCGGCGTCGGCGCCTCCGTCTCCAACGGGCCGTCCCAGGCGGGCAGTCCGCCGTCCAGGACCCGTACGTCCGGGTGGCCGGTCCACCGCAGCAGCCACCAGGCGCGGGCCGCCGCCCACCCGATGCCGCCGTCGTACGCGACCACAGGCGTCCCCACGGACACGCCCGCGCGCCGCATCGCCGCGCCGAACACCTCGAGGTCCGGCAGCGGATGGCGTCCCCGCGGGCCCGGCGCGGACGCCAGTTCGCGGTCCAGGTCGACGAAGACGGCGCCGGGGATGTGACCGGACGCGTAGGCGGCGCGGCCGTCGAACGGCTGACCGCTCCCCGCGGCCGTGCTGAGCTGCCAGCGGACGTCGAGCAGGACCGGAGGACGCTCCGACCGCAGCGCGTCCGCGAGTTCGGATGCGGAGATGATGGCGTTCATGGTCACCATCCTCGCGCACGGGGTGGCCGACTCGTCCGGGTCCGGCTACTCTGCTCGGCCGGACACATCCGGTCACCGGGTGTACGGGATCGGGCACATACGGTGTCGGCTGCGGTGCGGGAACGATCCGCCGCGCCGGACACGGGACGGCCCCGGCAGGGGCGAGCGGACACGGCCGACGTACGGGCGGCCGAGAAGAGAGTGACGATGACCGACGCACGGGGGAACGCCCGCCCGAACGGCGACGGGTCCGCCCGGCACGCGCCCGGCACACCCTGCTGGGTGAGCCTGATGGTGCGCGGACTCGACCCGACCGAGCAGTTCTACGGGGCGCTGTTCGGCTGGGAGTTCCTGCCCGGCCCGCGACCGCTGGGCCCGTACGTGCGTGCCGTGCTCGACGGGCACGCGGTGGCCGGGATCGGGGTGCTGCCCCCGGACCGGCGGCTGCCGGTGGCGTGGACGCCGTACTTCGCCTCGGACGACGTCGATGTGACGGCCGAGGCGGTGCGTTCCTGCGGCGGGACGGTGGGTGTGGGGCCGCTGGACGTCGACGAGGCGGGGAGGCTGGCGCTCGCCTCGGACCCGAGCGGCGCCGTGTTCGGCATCTGGCAGACGGCGGACGGCGCCGGCACGAGCGTCACCGGCCGGCCCGGCACTCCGGCGTGGAACGAGCTGACCACCTTCGAGACCACGAATGTGGCCAAGTTCTACGAGACCGTGTTCGGTTACGACGAGGAACCGGTCGTTTCCGCCGACCTGGACTACGTGACCCTGCGTCTGGACGGCCGCCCGGTGACCGGCGTCCACGGCCTCGGCAACGCGCTCCCCCGCGACCGGGGACCGCACTGGACGACGTACTTCACGGTGGCGGACACCGACGACGCGGTGGACCAGGTGCTGCACCTCGGCGGGCAGGTGCTGGGCGGGCCCCGGGACACCGAGCACGGCCGGGTCGCCATGGTGGCGGACCCGGAGGGGGCGCGGTTCGCGCTGGTGCGGACCGCACAGTGACTCAGCGGGGCGCCGAGAAACGGGCGTCGAGACGGTACCGGGACTGGACCGCCAGGGCCGCCGCCATGAGGAGGGCGGGCAGGAGTGTGAAGCCGAGCAGGATGGCGGTGTGCGCGCCGCCCGACTGGGTGACCTCCTCGCCGGCCCGCGCGGACGCGTAGCCGCCGAGGGCGAGGGCCGCCGAGTAGAGGTAGGGGCCGGCCGCGGCGCCCGTGGCCTCCGTCGCGGTCCACACGCCGGTGTAGGCGCCGGTGCGTCCGGTCTCGTCGCCGTCGGCCGCGCGGACCGTGTCCGGGACCATCGAGAACGGGAAGAGCTGAAGTCCCGCGAAGCACACGCCGAGGACGAGCGTGCAGAGGACGGGGACGACGAGCCCGGCCGCCTTGCCCGCCGCGAGGCCGAGCGCCCCGGCGACGAAGAAGCCCTGGCACAGCAGCAGGCAGCGCTGCTTGCCCCTGGTGCGGGAGAGACGGAACCACAGGGGCGTGGTCAGCAGGGCGGGCGCGACGAACGCGGCCATGAGGACGGTGGTGAAGCCGGGGCGGTCCAGTTCGTGCCGGGCGTAGTACGGCAGCCCGGCGAGGACGAGGTGGGTCGTGGTGGACACCAGGAGGTAGCAGGAGACCAGCACGCGGAAGGGGCGGTTGCCGCGCAGCACGTCCCGTACCTGGGCGAGGGCGGGGCCGTGAGGGTCCTCGGTCTTCCCGGCCGGGCCTCGCGCGGGCAGCAGGTCGCGGACGCCGCCGACGCCGACGTACTGGAAGACCACGGTGAACGCGCCCAGGACGGCGGCCATGACGACGTACCGGCCGACCGAGTCCCCCTCCCCCGCGAGCAGCGGGGCCAGCGCGCCGCCGACGAGGATGCCGACGGTGAGGACCACCATCCGGAAGGACAGCACCCGGGTGCGGCCGTGGTAGCCGATCTCCATGTCGGTGGGGGTGGCGAGGTACGGCACCTGGTACGCGGCGAACAGGCCGTTGGCGACGACGAACCAGGCCGCGACCCACAGGGCGGCGGCCCACGGACGGTCGGCCACCGGGCCGGGGACGGCGAACAGGGCGACGAACGCGGGCGCGAGGGCGCAGCCCGCCCTCAGCAGCCGCAGCCGGCTTCCGCGGCGGGCGCGTTCCCGGTCGGAGAGGGAGCCGACGAACGGGTGCAGGACGATGTCCACGGCCTTCGGGACGAGCAGTGCCAGACCGGCCAGCCAGGGGGTGACCCCGAGGGTGTCGGTGAGGAAGTACAGGAGCAGCAGGCCGGGGACGGTGACGTAGACGCCCATGCCGGCCGAGCCGAGCGCGTAGCGCACGAGCGCGGGGCGGGGCACATCCGCGCCGTCGCCGGCGTCCGTGACCGCGGCGGAGGCGGGCGGTCCGGGGAGAGGGGCTTCGGATCCTGTCGCGGCGTTCATGAATCCCTCAGATGTTGGATTGCGAGGTCTGCGGATCCTAGCCAGACTGTGCCGGATGAGGAAGAGCAGCGAGACACCTTCCGCCGCGCGGCCCGCACGGCGCGGACCGGGGCGGCCCCGACGGGCGGAGCGGGACGGCGGCCCGTCCACCCGCGAACTGATCCTGCGGGAGGCGACGGAACTGTTCGCCGCGCGTGGCCCCGAGGGCACCTCGCTACGGGACATCGCGGCGCGGGTCGGCATCGACGTGTCGAGCCTGCACCACCACTTCCCCGCCAAGGAGGCGCTGTACGACGCCTGTTTCGAGCGGGTGCACGCTGCGGAGCGGGAGGCGCTGGCCCCGCTGGTGGCGGAACTCCGGGAGGCCGCGACGACCGGCGGGGAGCCGTTGGCGGCGGCGCTGCGGGCGCTCGCGGACGGGTTCGTGGACTTCCTGGAGGAGCATCCGCACACCACGTTCCTGTGGCTGCGCAGGTGGCTCGATCCGACGCGGGGCGCGGGCCTGGACGAGGCGTACGCGTTGCCGCTGTACGGCGAGGTGGAGCGGGCGCTCCTAGAGGCCGCCCAGGCGGGGACGGTGCGGGAGACGACGCCGCACGTCACGGTGCGCAGCCTGGTGTGGGCGGCGCACGGCCATGTCACCGCGCTGGCCGCCGCCTCCCCCGCCGAACGGGAGCGGGAGCGGTACGAGTTCCGGCTGTGGGTGCGCCGTTTCCTCGACGCCCTGTACGGGCCGGGGCGGACGGAGGCGCCGTAGGGGCCTGGTGCCGGCACCGGAACTGACGCAATAATCCATCGCACGTTGGAATAACTCCACGGAGCGGCCGCACGGGACGGCCGCGCGGCTCGGGAAGGGGGCGGACGCGATGGGTGCAGGGAGTGGCGAGGCGGTACCGGGGCGGGTGGCCGTCGTCGGCGGCGGCACAGCGGGGATCGCGGCCGTGAAGGCGCTGCTCCAGGCGGGCGTCGAGGTGTTGGGCGTCGAACGCGCCGATGAGCTGGGCGGGTTGTGGCGGCCGGCTCCGGACACCGCCGCGTACGAGGGGCTGCGGCTCAACACGTCCAAGCCGCGCACCGAGTTCACGGACCATGCGATGCCGGAGGACTGGCCGGACTACCCGACCCGCGCCCAACTCCTGTCGTACGTCCAGGACTACGCCGAGCGCTTCGACGTCCCCCGGCACTTCCGCATGAGCACGGAACTGACCGCCGCCCGGCGCACCGAGGACGGCTGGCTGCTCGAACTGACCGGCCCCGACGGCGCATACGAGGAGACGGTCGCGCATCTCGTGGTGGCCAACGGACACAACCACACCCCGCGTCTGCCCGAACCGCCGTACCCGGGCGACTTCGAGGGCGCCACCTCGCATGCGCACGCCTACCGCGAACCGTCCGAGTTCGCGGGGCGTCGTGTGCTGGTCGTCGGCACGGGGAACAGCGCGATGGACATCGCCACGGAGCTGGTCGGGCACGCGGACGAGGTGCTGATCTCCGCCCGGCGCGGGGTGTGGGTGCTGCCGAAGACGCTGTTCGGCCGTCCGACCGACCAGTGGAACGGCGCGCTGGCGGCCGTCCTTCCGTGGCGGCTGCGCCAGCGGATCTCGCAGGGGATGCTGCGGCTGGCGGCCCGGGGCACGGAAGGTCCGGCGCTGCCGCCGTCCCCCGAGGGCGTGCTCCAGGACCACCCGACGCTGAGCGACACCGTTCCCGAGCTGGTGCGCGCCGGGAAGATCGGCGTACGGGCCGGCATCGAGCGCTTCGAGGGGCGCCGGGTGCGCTTCACGGACGGGCGGGAGGACGAGGTGGACCATGTGCTGTGGTGCACCGGGTACCGGGCGACGGTGCCGTTCCTCGACCCGTCGCTGGTCCCGGACCCGGCCCGCCTCCCGCTCTACCGGCACGTGTTCCCGCTGGACGACGACGCCCTGTCCTTCGTCGGGCTGATGCAGTCGACGGGGTCGGCGCTGCCGGTGGTGGAGGCGCAGAGCCGGCTGCTCGCCGCGTACGTGACCGGGCGGCTGCGCAGGCCGTCGCGGGACCGGATGCTGGCGTCGGTCACGACGGAACTGCACGCGGCGCGGGAACGCTGGGGCACCAGGCGGCCGCACATGCGGATCGACGTGGACCAGTATCTGCGCCAGGTGGCACGGGACTTGGCGGGCGTGCGGAAGGCGACGCCCCTCGCGGGGCGGCGGGTGATCGTGACGGGCGCGGCGGGGACGTTCGGGCGGGCGCTCGGCGAGCGGTTCACCGAACTCGGCGCCCGGGTGGTCGGGTTGGACCTGCACGCGGATCCTTCGGCGCCGGTGCCGGTGGTGGGCTGCGACCTGACCGACCCCGAGTCGGTGACGAAGGGCGTCGAGGAGGCCGTACGGCTGCTCGGCGGGGGCGTGGACGTGCTGGTGAACAACGCGGGCCGGGGCGGACCGGCGCCGGCGGAGCTGCGGCCGTCCACGGAGGTCCACGCACAGCTCGGCCTCAACCTGCTGGGCGCGTGGGACGTGACGGCCGCCGCGCTCCCCCACCTCGAACGGGCGCGCGGCCGGGTGGTGTTCGTCGCCTCGCGGATGGCGGTCCTGCCGCTGCCGCTGGCCGCCGCGTACGGGGTGTCCAAGCGGGCCCTCGCCGCGTACGCGGACACGCTGCGGCTGGAGGTCGGCACGCACGTGGGCGTGACGACGGTGTACCCGAGCATGGTGAAGAGCCCGATCCACGACAGCACGCGCGCGGCGGGGCTCTCGCTGGACGGTGTGTCGCGGCCGGAGCCGCTGGAGGGCGTGGTGTCGGCGGTGGTCGCCGCGGTGACCGCGCGCCGGGCCCCGCGCGACGTGGCGACGACACGGCGCGGCCGGGCGGAGATGGCCCTGGCCCGCCACGCCCCGTCCCTGGCCGACCGCATCGTGCGCCGCACGGTCGCGGCACGCGTGACGGCGGGCGCCTTCGCGGAGGCCCCGCTGGCGGAGGGGCTGCGGCGGCGGTACGGGCGGGCGGACTAAGGCCTGTCCGGCGGATCAGGTCGGGGGAAAGACGCGGCGCCTTGCAACCCAGGTGAGCGGGGTCTGGTGCGTCCAGCCGCAAGGCGGAGGAGGGAGCCGGCGCGAGGGGGGTCCCTCCCGCGCGAGTGACGCCGAGCGCGGGGGAGTCGGCGACCTACGACAACGCCGCTGGGGGCACCCCCACGCCCGTTCAGGGCAGTGGAGGAGGGCGTGCCGGACCCCGCGTCCTCGGCATGATCCGCCGGACAGGCCGGCCTACTCTAGGAGGGCGCCTGCTGGGGGCTCTCCGCACGGGAGTCGTAGGCGGCGCGCGCGGCGTGGATGCCGTCCAGGTTGCGGGTGGACCACTCCAGCAGGGGCGCCGTGGCCTCGCGCAGGGTCATGCCCATGGGCGTGAGCGCGTAACTGACGTGCGGCGGCATGACGTTGTGGACGGTGCGGGTGAGGATGCCGTCGCGTTCCAGGCTGCGCAGGGTGACGGTGAGCATGCGCTGGCTGATGCCGGTGGTGGCGCGCTTGAGTTCGGTGAAGCGGCGTGGTCCCTGGCTGAGGTTGCGGACGACGAGCAGGGACCACTTGTCGCCGACGATGCCGAGGACGTCGCCGGTACGGCACGGGTCCTGCCGATGCGGCATCGGTGGCGGGCCGTCGGCTGCGGTCATGGTTACCTCCAGGGAACCGGGTCACCGGAATGTGCCTTATTGCCCCAGGTCGGGCGGGTGCACCACGATGAACGGGCGGTTCCCGAAGCGTACCGAGGCACGAAAGGGAACTGCCTCCCTCTCCCATGCTCCCCTTCCCGGAAGGCTCCCCTGTGTCGACTTATCTACTTGTCCATGGCGCCTGGCACGACGGCCGGTGCTGGGACCGGACGGCCCCGCTGCTGGAGGCCGCCGGCCACCGCGTCCTCCGCCCGTCCCTGACCGGCTACGGCGACAAGGCGCACCTGCTGGGCCCCGAGGTGGGCCTGGACACCCATGTCGAGGACGTCGTCCGGCTGATCAAGGACGAGAACCTGACCGACGTGATCCTGGTCGGCCAC
This sequence comes from Streptomyces sp. P9-2, assembly GCF_051903975.1. Taxonomy (NCBI): domain Bacteria; kingdom Bacillati; phylum Actinomycetota; class Actinomycetes; order Kitasatosporales; family Streptomycetaceae; genus Streptomyces; species Streptomyces sp. P9-2. The sequence goes on along the minus strand of NZ_CP192633.1, from coordinate 5,108,705 downwards.
AGCTACGCGGGGCTGGTGATCTCGGCGGCGGCGAACGAGGTCCCGGAGCTGGTCGCGCACCTGGTGTATCTGGACGCGATGGTGCCGGAGCACGGCGAGACCGCGGTCGACGCGCAGCCCGTCACCCAGCACCTCATCGAAGCCGCCGCGTCCACGGACACTCCGTGGCGCATCCCGCCGCTGCCGGAACTGCCTCCACCCTTCGGCCTGTTCGGCGTGACCGACCCTGCGGACCAGGAGTGGCTGCGCGGCATGCTGTCCGACCACCCGGTGCTGTGCCTCCAGCAGCCGGCGCGCCTGGACAACCCTGCGCTGCGCCAGGTCCCCCGCACCCACGTCCACTGCGTGGGCGCGACCCCGGAGGGCATCGTGCGGCGGCCGGTGCCGGAGGTCCAGCCCAACGGGACGCCCTCGCGGGTGCGGGAGCTGCCCACCGGCCACGACTGCATGATCACGATGCCGGTCGAGCTGAGCGAGCTGCTGCTCGACGTGGCCGGTTAGCCCGAGGCGGCCGGGACGTGCACCGTCCCGCTGTCCAGCCTCGCTCAGCCCGACGACACCGGCAGCACATCCGGCGCCAGCGCCGCCGCCCTCGCCGTCGCCGCCGTCATCCGGCGGCGGTGATGGCGCCGGCACAGCACCTCGTAGCCGATCTCGTCCGCGGAGCCGGTGACATCCCCGACGACGACCTGGGCGCCCTCGACGACCATCACGCCGCCGACGGTACGGGCGTTGTGTGTGGCGCGGGCGCCGCACCAGCACAGGGCCTCGACCTGGAGCACCTCGACGCGGTCGGCGAGTTCGACCAGACGCTGGGAACCGGGGAACAGCTTGGAGCGGAAGTCGGTGGTGATGCCGAAGGCGTACACGTCGAGGTCCAGGTCGTCCACCACGCGCGCGAGCTGGTCGATCTGCTCGGGGTCCAGGAACTGCGCCTCGTCGGCGATCACGTAGTCCGCCCGGCGGCCCTGCGAGAGATGGTCGACGAGGTGCGCGTACAGGTCGGCGCCGTCCTCCACCTCCACCGCGTCCGTGACCAGGCCCAGACGGGAGGAGAGCTTGCCCTCGCCGGCCCGGTCGTTACGGGTGAAGATCATGCCGACCAGGCCGCGTGCCGACCGGTTGTGCTCGATCTGCAGAGCGAGGGTCGACTTCCCGCAGTCCATCGTTCCGCAGAAGAACACCAGCTCGGACATCAGGGGTCGGCAACCTTTCGGCAGGGGGCAGGGACGGCGGAGCGCGTCAGGAGCGTACTTCGAGCAGGGGAACCAGCTGCTCGGCAGGGGTCATGGAACCGTGGTTGCCGACCATCGCCGACTCCCTGGGCTCCCGCTCGGAGGCGACGAGCAGGACGTCGTCCCGCGCGGCGGCGATCACGTCACCGAGCCGGTGGTACACCCGCTCGTCGATCTCCGGTCCGAACCAGCCGGCGGCGATCGCCTCGTCGCGGGAGGCGACCCAGAACTGCTCGCCGAGCACCTCGCGCCAGCACGCCAGCACGTCGCCCGCGGCGCCGGGCACCGCGTACACATGGCGCGCGCGGCCCTCGCCGCCGAGCAGGGCGACGCCGGCCTTCAGCTCCCAGTCCTCGTCGAAGTCGATGCGGTGCGTCTCGTCGAACGGGATGTCCACCATGCCGTGGTCGGCGGTGACGTACAGGGCGCTGCGCGGCGGGAGTTGCTCGGCGAGGCGCTGCACCAGGCGGTCCACGTACATGAGCTGGCCGCGCCAGGTGTCGGAGTCCACGCCGAAGCGGTGGCCGGCGCCGTCGACCTCGGCGTAGTACGTGTACACCAGGGCGCGGTCGGCCAAGGCCAGTTGCTCCGCGGCGGCGTCCATGCGGTCCTCGCCGGACAGCCGCCCCTGGAAGGTGCCGCCGCTCAGCGCGACCTTGGTCAGCGGGGTGTTGGCGAAGGTCGGGGAGGACACCTGCGCGGCGTGCACGCCCGCGCGGTGCGCCAGTTCGAACACCGTCGGGTACGGCTGCCAGGCGCCCGGCGGGGTCCAGGGCTGCCAGCGCAGCTGGTTCATCAGCGCGCCGGTGTCCGGGTCGCGCACGGTGTAGCCGGGCAGGCCGTGCGCGCCCGGGGGCAGGCCGGTGCCGACGGAGGCGAGGGAGGTCGCGGTGGTCGCCGGGTAGCCCGCGGTGATCGGACGTCCTGTGCCGCCGCGCGAGGCGGACAGCAGGGACGTCATGAACGGCGCCTCCTCCGGGTGGGCCTTGAGCTGCTCCCAGCCCAGGCCGTCGATGAGGAAGACGCAGTTGCGGTCGGCGGGGGTCAGCTCGCCGATGCCCGCGGTCATGCCGGGGACGCCGAGGCCGGCGGCGAGGGTGGGCAGCAGGTCGGCCAGGGAGCCGGTGCCGTAGTCCGGGACGGGCGCGGAGCCGACCGCGAGGGGCTCCGGGTGGGTGTCCCAGCCGGGCGCCAGGTGTCCTCGGCCGTACGCGGGCGGGCGGTGAGCCATCAGCGCAGGTCCGCGGTCGCCTCGGAGAGGGCCTGGGCGAAGGCGAGCGCCTGGCGCACGGTCTCCGGGCCGTCGCCGGCCTCGCTGACGCGCAGGCTCAGGTCGTCGGCCGTCGAGCTGCCCGTGTAGCCGTGGTCGGCCTCGCAGTCCGGGTCGCCGCACGCGGCCGGCTCCAGGTCGAGACGGGAGACCGCGCCCCAGCCGATGGTGAGGACGATCTCGCGCGGCAGCGTCCCGGGCGTGTACGACTCGGGGTTGGCGACCACGCGGCTGACCACGATCGACGAGATCCGGCCGAGCTTGACCGACTCGGTGGACGTGGTGGCGTAGGGGGTCGGGGACGTGCTGTCCGCGGCCTGCTCGTCGGTGTGGCTGACGATGAAGCGGTTGGCGGTGAGGACGAGCACGGTCACGTGCCGCCGCACCTCGTTCTGGTCGAACGTCGTCTCCTGGTGGACCAGGTACGACCGCACGGGCTCGCCGCCCACGGCGGCCTCCACCGCCTCGGCCACGAGGGCCGGGTAGTAGCCGCTGCGCTCGATCGCCGCCCGCAGCCCCTGGGACGTCGTACTGGTCTTGGCCATGTGGCCCATCCTACGGGTGGCCACCGACTGCGAGGCACCGCTCGCCCCGGGTCAGTACGCGGGGAGGGTCCGGGGCCCGTGGTCGTCACGGGCGGGCGGCGGCGCCAGGCGTACGGAGGCGCCGAGGACGCTGACGCCGTGCGGGGCGACGACGACCGGCTCCAGGGTGACCGCGACCACCTCGGGATGGTCGTGGACCAGGCGCGACACGCGCAGCATCAGCTCCTCGAGCGCGGGGGTGTCGACGGGCGCCGAGCCGCGCCAGCCGAACAGCAGCGGGGCCGTGCGGATCGAGCGGACCAGCGAGGTGGCGTCCCGGTCGGTCACCGGGATCAGGCGGTGCGCCATGTCGCCGAGCAGCTGGGAGGCGGCCCCGGCGAGCCCGAACGACAGCACGGCGCCGGCCGCCGGGTCGATGACCGCGCGGACCACGGTGTCCACCCCGCGCGGGGCCATCCGCTGCACCACGGGGCGCAGCTCCTCGGGGCCGCCGAACAGCTCGGTGAGTTCGGCGTACGCCCGGCGCAGCTGGTCTTCGTCGGCGAGATCGAGGCGGACGCCGCCGAGGTCGGCGCGGTGCCTGAGGTGCGGGGCGGTCGCCTTGAGGGCGACCGGGTAGCCGAGGGTGCGGGCGGCCTCGGCGGCGGCGTCGGGGGTGGGCGCCGGCAGGGCGCGGTGGACGTGGACGCCGTAGGCGGCGAGCAGTTCGCAGGTGGCCTCGGTGGTGAGGGTGAGGCCCTGGCCGCGGGCGAGCAGCCCGTCGATGAGGGCGGCGGCGCCCCGCTCGTCGATGTCCTCGTACTCGGGCACCTTGCCGGGGTCGGCCGCGTCCCGCCGCCACTGCCCGTACGCCACGGCCTGCGCGAGCGCCCGTACGGCACGCTCGGCGGCGGGGTAGGCGGGGATGGGGTGGGCGCCCTCGGGGGGTGGTGCGGGTGCGCCCTTGGCGTCCGCCCCCGTAGGGGGTTCCGCGCGCTCCCCCGGCCGTGTGCCGCCCGCCGTGGGGACCGGGCCGGAGGCGGCGCCCGGCTGGGGCGCCGTGCTCGTCGCGGCGGACAGGGCCTCGGCGAGGCCGCCCAGCTCGACGTGGACCACGAGGACCGGCTTGGTCGGCTGCTCGGCGGCGGCCGAGCGCAGCGCCTCCGCCAGCGCCGCGTCGCCGACCGAGCCCTCCCCCACCGAGGGGATGGCGGTGACGACGACGGCGTCGGAGGAGTCGTCGGCCAGGGCGCGGGAGAGCGCCGCGTGGAAGTCCGCCGCGGAGGCGGCGGTGGTGAGGTCCTGCGGCGGGTGCGGGCGCAGCCCTTCGGCGAGGCAGGCGTCGTAGGTGAGCAGGCCCAGGGACTCGGAGTTGCCGAGGATCGCCACCCGGGGTCCGGCGGGGAGGGGCTGGCGGGCGAGCAGCAGGCCGGCGTCGACCAGTTCGGTGATGGTGTCCACGCGGATCACCCCGGCCTGGCGCAGCAGCGCGGAGACCGTGGCGTGCGGCAGCTGGGTCGCGCGGACGGCGTGCCCGCGCGGTCCCGCGCCGTGGCGCGCGCCCTGCACCACGACCAGCGGCTTGGCGGCGGCGGTGCGGCGGGCGAGCCGGGTGAACTTGCGGGGGTTGCCGATGGACTCCAGGTACATCAGGGCCACGTCGGTGTCGGCGTCCTCGTACCAGTACTGCAGGACGTCGTTGCCGGAGACGTCGGCGCGGTTGCCGGAGGAGACGAACGTGGACAGGCCGGTGACGCCGGTGACGCCGCCGCCGCGGCGGTGCAGCCGGGACAGCAGCGCGACGCCGATGGCGCCGGACTGGGCGAACAGGCCGATGCGGCCGGCGCGGGGCATGTCGGGCGCGAGCGAGGCGTTCAGCCGGACCTCGGGCGAGGTGTTGATGACGCCGAAGGAGTTCGGTCCGATGATCCGCATGCCGTAGCTGCGGGCCTGCCGGACCAGGGCGCGCTGGCGCTCCCTGCCCTCGGGGCCGGACTCGGCGTAGCCGGCGGAGACCACGACGAGTCCCTGGACGTCGTGCTCGCCGCACTCGGCGACCACCTCGGGGACCCGTTCGGCGGGCACCGCGACGACCGCGAGGTCCACGGGCCCGTCGATGTCGCGCACGGAGCGGAAGGCGGGGACGCCGTCGAGCTCCTTCTCCCCCTCCGGCAGCGCACCGTTGACGGCGTAGAGGCGGCCGGTGAAGCCGGCGTCGCGGATGTTGCCGAGGATGCTGCGTCCGACGCCGCCGGGGGTGCGGCCGGTGCCGATGACGGCGACCGCGCCGGGGGCGAGGAGCCGCTGCACCGAGCGGGCCTCCGCGCGCTGCTCGCGCGCGTACTGCACGGCCAGGGAGCGGTCGGTGGGCTCGAGGTCGAACTCCAGCCGGACGACGCCGTCCTCGAAGCTGCGCTTCTGCGTGTACCCGGCGTCGGTGAACACCTTGATCATCTTGGTGTTGGCGGGCAGCACCTCGGCGGCGAACCGGCGGATGCCGCGCTCCCGGGCGACCGCGGCGATGTGCTCCAGGAGGGCGGAGGCGACGCCCCGGCCCTGATGGGCGTCCTGGACCAGGAAGGCGACCTCGGCCTCGTCGGCCTCCTCGCCGGTCGCGGGCCGCCCGCCCGCGCCGATGCGGTCGTAGCGCACGGTGCCGATGAAGTCGTCGCCGACGGTCGCCGCGAGCCCGACGCGGTCCACGAAGTCGTGGTGGGTGAAGCGGTGGACGTCCTTGGCGGACAGCCGGGGGTAGGGCGCGAAGAAGCGGTAGTACTTCGACTCGTCGGACACCTGCTCGTAGAAGCTGACCAGCCGCTCCGCGTCGTCCGCGGTGATGGGGCGGATGCGCGCGGTGCCGCCGTCGCGCAGCACCACGTCGGCCTCCCAGTGGGCGGGGTACTCGTGGCGGTCCGACGAGGTCTGCATGGGCCCCAGAGTACGGCTCGCGTCCGACAGCGGCGCGAGGCAGTCTGTGGTGGACGACCGCCGGGCCGAGGCCGCGGCCCGGCGGCTTCGAGGGCCGTCCCGGACGTCGCTCCGGGCACGCGTCACGATATGGAAGACTGGTCTAGACAACCCTGAACAGCGAAGGGCAGCAACACATGGCTGAGCGCCGCGTCAACGTCGGCTGGGCCGAGGGTCTCCACGCCCGCCCCGCCTCCATCTTCGTCCGAGCCGCCACGGCCGCAGGCGTCCCGGTGACGATCGCCAAGGCCGGGGGCACCCCCGTGAACGCGGCGTCGATGCTGGCCGTCCTGGGCCTGGGCGCCCAGGGCGGTGAGGAGATCGTCCTCGCCTCCGACGCCGACGGCGCGGACGCCGCCCTGGACCGTCTGGCGAAGCTGGTCGCCGAGGGTCTCGAGGAACTCCCCGAGACCGTCTGATTACGAATTCCGCACGCGACGGCCGTGCGACACGGAAAGGCCCGCCCGGACCACCGGGCGGGCCTTTCTCATTCCCATTTCCGGGCAGCAGAAAAAGCCCCCGCGATTTCCGCCCTCTTTGTATACGGGACTCGTGTTAATGGCGCAGGCTCGTCATGTTTACGGGATGTTGCGAGTTCCTCACACGGTCCGTGCGGACGGCGCGTTCGGCGCCGGAGCCGAACCGCAGCCGGTGTCCGGCGTTCGCCTGCTCGGTGTGCAGCGCCGTGAGGGTCCGCGCCCGCTCGCCGTCGCCGCGCGCCACGGCGTCCACGATCGCGCCGTGCTCCGCCCAGTACGCGACCGGGTCGGGCGGCCCGTCCACCGCGTACATCCAGGCGATCTTGTGCCCGAGCTGGATCAGCATCGACGTCAGCGCCGGGCTGCCGGAGGCCTGGGCGAGCGTCTCGTGGAACCAGCCGCCCAGCGAGCGCAGGTCGTCGCTGTTGCCCTGACGTGCGCGTTCCTGCCCCAGCCTGACCAGGCCGCGCAGCACCTTGAGATGCGCGTCGGTACGCCGCTGGGCCGCCCGGGAGGCCCCCATGGGCTCCAGGAGCTGGCGCATCTCCAGCAGGTCGGCGGCCTCCTGCTCGGTGGGCTCGGCCACGCACGCGCCCGCGTGCCGCCGGGTCACCACGAACCCCTCGGCCTCCAGCGTGCGCAGCGCCTCGCGGACGGGGACGCGGGAGACCCCGTAGCGGCGGGCGAGCAGTTCCTCGGTGAGCCGGCCCCCGCGCTCGTAGACACCGGCGACGATGTCGTCCCGGATCGCCGTGCACACCGAGTGCGCGGGAATACGCATGACCGACCTCCGGCTTAATCCCCGTGAAACGTCGACGATTGACGTCCGTTCGTGACTCTATTGCAACCGGAGACAATTTCCGACGGCGGACCGGAATCCATACATAATTTTTGGACAGGCGGCGCATGCGCGGACGGGCTCGAAAACGGCGAAAGCCCCGGCTCGTGGGAGCCGGGGCCTGAAGACGGGCCGGTACGCCCCGAGGGCGCGGTGGTACGCCTCAGATGTTCACGCCGTGCGACCGCAGGTAGGAGACCGGGTCGAGGTCGGAGCCGTAGTCGGCGGACATGCGCGCCTCGAAGTGCAGGTGGGCGCCGGTGACGTTGCCGGTGGCGCCGGACAGGCCGATCTGCTCGCCGGCGACGACCTCCTGGCCCACGGACACCGAGATCGACGACAGGTGCGCGTACTGGGTGTACGTGCCGTCGTGCATCTTGATGACGACCTGGTTGCCGTAGGCGCCGCCCCAGCCGGCCTCGACGACCGTGCCGACGCCGACGGAGTGGACGGGCGTGCCGCTCGCGGCGTGGAAGTCGATCCCGGTGTGGCTGCCGGACGACCAGATGGCGCCGCCGCTCTGGTACGCGGTCGACACGTAGGAGCCGGGGATCGGGGAGACGAAGGTGTTGAGGCGCTTGCGCTCCGCCTCACGCGCGGCGCGCTCCTTCTCGGCGCGGGCCTTCTCGGCCTCCTCGACGGCGCGCTCACGGGCCGCCTCCTCGGCGGCCTTGCGCGCGGCCTCCTGGGCCGCCACGCGGGCGGCCTCGTGCTGGGCGGCGGCCTGGGCGTCGATGCGGTCGGCGACCACGTCGCCGAGGGTGACGACAGGGGTGAGGCCGGTCTGGGCCGCGGCCGGTTCGGCGGCGAGCGCGGGGGCCGTGAAGGAGCCGACGACGCCGGTGCCCGCGAGGGCCGCGACGCCCGCGGCGCGGGCGGTGCCGCGCTGGACGCGGCCGGGACGACGGTGCTTCCCGGTGGCGCGGGTGAACGCCATGTACAAGCTGGTCCTTTCCTTCCCTCTCGCCTACCGGGTTAGCTGACGGGTTCGGAGCAGGAAGGTCTCCTACGGACACCCTCGCGACACGCGCGGGCGTCCGATTCACCCCAGGGACTGCACATGGGTCCCCGGCTCCCCTGGCTCGCGCCGTACGGGGACTCGGCGATGACTGTCCGGTGCCGCGGATGCGGCGCACTGCCCGACGAACAGCCCGCACGAAACTAAGCGGGACATCTCACAATCCCCAAACGATTCCCGGGTTTTGTAGCGCATCCCACAGGGCAGACAGGCAACCTCCGCCCCAATTGGGGCATAAGGGAGCCCCGGTGACGTACCCGTCACCGGGGCTCCCGCGCGCGTGCGTCCCGCTGCGGCTCTACTCGGCCGTGACGACGGTGACTTCGCCGATCCCGAGCGCCTCCACGGGCGCCTTGATCTGCGCCGCGTCGCCGACGAGCACGGTCACCAGGCGGTCCACCGGGAAGGCGTTCACGACGGCCGCCGTGGCCTCCACGGTGCCGGTCGCGGCCAACTGCCGGTACAGGTCGGCCTGGTAGTGGTCCGGCAGGTGCTGCTCGACCTGGTCCGCCAGGGTGCTCGCGACGGCCGCCGCCGTCTCGTACTTGAGCGGCGCCACGCCCACCAGGTTCTGCACGGCGACGTCCCGCTCCTCGTCCGTGAGGCCCTCGGCGGCCAGCGTGCGCAGCACGGTCCACAGGTCGTCCAGCGCCGGGCCGGTGTTGGGGGTGTCGACCGAGCCGCTGATGGCCAGCAGCGACGCGCCCGTGCCGTCGGGGGCCGAGCGCAGCACCTGGCCGAACGCCCGTACGCCGTAGGTGTATCCCTTCTCCTCGCGCAGGACGCGGTCCAGGCGCGAGGTGAGGGTGCCGCCGAGGCAGTACGTGCCGAGCACCTGCGCGGGCCACACGCGGTCGTGCCGGTCCGGGCCCGTACGGCCGATCAGCAGCTGCGTCTGCACGGCTCCGGGGCGGTCCACGATGACCACGCGGCCGGTGTCGTCCGCGACCACCGGCGGGACGGGCCGCGGCTGCGCCTGGGAGCCGGTCCAGGCGCCCAGGGTGTCGGCGAGCAGCGCGTCCAGGTCGACGCCGGTGAGGTCGCCGACCACCACGGCGGTCGCCGTGGCCGGCCGGACGTGCTTCTCGTAGAAGCCGCGCACGGCCGCGGAGTCGATGCGCTCGACGGTCTCCTCGGTGCCCTGGCGCGGGCGCGACATGCGCGCACTCGCCGGGAACAGCTCCTTGGAGAGCTCCTTCGCGGCGCGGCGGGACGGGTTCGCCAGCTCGTGCGGGATCTCGTCGAGGCGGTTGCGGACCAGCCGCTCGATCTCGCTGTCGGCGAAGGCGGGCGCGCGCAGGGCGTCGGCGACGAGGCCGAGTCCCTTGGCGAGCCGCGAGGCCGGCACCTCGAGGCTGAGGCGGACGCCGGGGTGGTCGGCGTGCGCGTCGAGGGTGGCGCCGGAGCGCTCCAGCTCGGCGGCGAACTCCTCGGCGGAGTGCTTGTCGGTTCCCTCGGAGAAGGCGCGCGCCATGATCGTGGCGACGCCGTCCAGGCCCTCCGGCTCGGCGTCCAGGGGCGCGTCGAGGATCACCTCGACGGCGACGACCTGCTGGCCGGGGCGGTGGCAGCGCAGCACGGTCAGGCCGTTGTCGAGGGAGCCGCGTTCGGGGGCCGGGAAGGCCCAGGGCTTGGCCTCGCCCGCCTGCGGCCGGGGGTGGAACTCCATCGTGGCGAGCTCGGTCACTTCGCCGCCTCCTCGTTCTCGTCGGCGCCGGCTGCGGCGGCTTCCTCGGTCTCGTCGGCGGCGTCACCGGCCGCCGGGGCGACGGGCTCGTAGACGAGCACCGCGCGGTTGTCGGGCCGCAGGCGCGCCTTGGCGACCTCCTGGACCTCCTCGGCCGTCACCTCCAGGACCCGGCTCACGGCGGTCAGGGCGAGCTGCGGGTCGCCGAACAGCACGGCGTAGCGGCACAGTTCGTCGGCGCGGCCGGCGACCGTGCCGAGCCGGTCGAGCCACTCGCGCTCCAGCTGGGCCTGGGCACGCTCCATCTCCTCGGCGGTGGGGCCCTCCTCGGCGAACCGGGCGAGCTCCTCGTCGATGGCCGCCTCGATCACCGGCACCTCGACATCGCCGGACGTCTTCACGTCCAGCCAGCCCAGGGACGGCGCCCCGGCCAGCCGCAGCAGGCCGAACCCGGCCGCGACGGCCGTACGGTCGCGCCGCACCAGGCGGTTGTAGATCCGCGAGGACTCGCCGCCGCCGAGGACGGTGAGCGCCAGGTCGGCCGCGTCGCACGCGCGCGTGCCGTCCTCCGGGAGCCGGTAGGCGGCCATCAGCGCCCGCGCCGGGACCTCCTCCTCGACGACCTCGCGCAGCTCCTCGCCGATCACGTCGGGCAGCGAGCCGTCGCGCGGGGCGGGCTTGCCGTCGTGCGACGGGATGGAGCCGAAGTACTTCTCGATCCAGGCGAGCGTCTGCTCGGGGTCGATGTCGCCGACCACGGACAGCACCGCGTTGTTCGGCGCGTAGTACGTGCGGAAGAACTGGCGGGCGTCCTCCAGGGTCGCCGCGTCCAGGTCCGCCATCGACCCGATCGGGGTGTGGTGGTAGGGGTGGCCCTCCGGGTAGGCGAGGGCGGTCAGCTTCTCGAAGGCGGTGCCGTAGGGGACGTTGTCGTAGCGCTGACGGCGCTCGTTCTTCACGACGTCCCGCTGGTTCTCCATGGACTCCTCGTCCAGGGCGGCCAGCAGGGAGCCCATGCGGTCGGCCTCCAGCCAGAGGGCGAGCTCCAACTGGTGGGCGGGCATGGTCTCGAAGTAGTTGGTCCGCTCGAAGCTGGTGGTGCCGTTGAGCGAGCCGCCGGCGCCCTGCACCAGTTCGAAGTGGCCGTTGCCCTTCACCTGGGCCGACCCCTGGAACATCAGGTGCTCGAAAAGGTGAGCCAGGCCGGTACGGCCCTTGACCTCGTGCCGTGAGCCCACGTCGTACCAGAGGCACACCGCCGCGACCGGGGTCAGGTGGTCCTCGGAGAGCACCACGCGCAGGCCGTTGGCCAGGCGGTGTTCGGTCGCTGTCAGGCCTCCGGAGCCTGCCTGGGCTGTGGCCGTGTGACCCATGGGCATGTACGTCCCTTCGATCGCGGAGGCGGTCGTCGTCGACACCGCCGTTTCTGCCGGTCCTGCCACTGTATGCAAGCGTGCGGACGGTCGGTGAAGTTCCCGGACCGGGCGGCTACGCCGAGAGCGAGAACCTGGTGGGGCGGGTGGTGCGGGGGTGGCGCGAGCGCACGGCGCGTGACGGATGGTGTGCGCCGGGTCGCCTCTGGGGTGCGCCGTCGTGTGCCTGTGGGGTGCGGGCGGGCGGGGGTGTGCGCCGGGGGCGCGGAGGGGACGGTGGCGCGCTTGGGCGGGGAGCGGGTCGCGCTCACGCGGGGGCCGCGTCGGTCACGGGGGGGCGACCCCGCGGAGGCGTGGACGCTTTCGGCGGGCGACCCGCAGAGATGTGGACGCGGACCGCAGGGCGACCCCGCGAAGGCCCGGACGCGGCCCGCAGGGCGACCCCGCGAAGGCCCGGACGCGGACCGCAGGGCGACCCCGCGAAGTGCGCGGCGACGGAGCCGCGTAGCCTGCTCGCGCCGCCGTACCCGCGCCGAACCGGGCAGCAGGACCCGGGTCCTGGTCCCGCCCTGTCAGTGCGAAGGTCCACAATGGTCCGCGTCAGATCCCGTCCCACGCTTCAGCAAGGAGCCGGCAGCGATGGCCCGCCGCAGCACGAAGACCCCGCCGCCCGACGACCCGTACGAGGAGAAGATCCTCGACATCGACGTCGTCGACGAGATGCAGGGCTCCTTCCTCGAGTACGCGTACTCGGTCATCTACTCCCGCGCCCTGCCCGACGCGCGTGACGGTCTCAAGCCGGTGCACCGCCGCATCGTCTACCAGATGAACGAGATGGGCCTGCGCCCCGAGCGCGGGTACGTCAAGTGCGCGCGCGTGGTGGGCGAGGTGATGGGAAAGCTGCACCCGCACGGCGACGCCTCGATCTACGACGCCCTCGTCCGCATGGCGCAGCCGTTCTCCATGCGCCTGCCCCTGGTGGACGGCCACGGCAACTTCGGCTCGCTGGGCAACGACGACCCGCCCGCCGCCATGCGGTACACCGAGTGCCGCATGGCCGAGGCCACCAGCCTGATGACCGAGTCCATCGACGAGGACACGGTCGACTTCGCGCCCAACTACGACGGCCAGGAGCAGGAACCGGTCGCCCTGCCCGCCGCGTTCCCCAACCTCCTGGTGAACGGTGCCTCGGGCATCGCCGTCGGCATGGCCACCAACATGCCGCCGCACAACCTGCGTGAGGTCGTCGCCGCCGCGCGCCACCTGATCCGGCACCCCAACGCCGACCTCGACGCCCTGATGAAGCACGTCCCGGGCCCCGACCTGCCCACCGGCGGCCGGATCGTCGGCCTCAACGGCATCCGGGACGCGTACGAGACCGGGCGCGGCACGTTCAAGATCCGCGCGACGGTGACCGTCGAGGACGTCACGGCGCGCCGCAAGGGCCTGGTCGTCACGGAGCTGCCGTTCACGGTCGGCCCGGAGAAGGTGATCGCCAAGATCAAGGACCTGGTGGGCTCCAAGAAGCTCCAGGGCATCGCGGACGTCAAGGACCTCACCGACCGCGAGCACGGCCTGCGCCTGGTCATCGAGATCAAGAACGGCTTCGTGCCGGAGGCGGTGCTGGAGCAGCTGTACAAGCTGACACCGATGGAGGAGTCCTTCGGCATCAACAACGTGGCGCTGGTGGACGGCCAGCCGCTCACGCTCGGTCTCAAGGAGCTGCTCGAGGTCTACCTCGACCACCGCTTCACCGTGGTGCGCCGCCGCTCGGAGTTCCGCCGCGGCAAGAAGCGCGACCGGCTGCACCTGGTCGAGGGCCTGCTCACGGCCCTGCTCGACATCGACGAGGTCATCCGCCTGATCCGCTCCAGCGAGAACTCGGCGCAGGCCAAGCAGCGGCTCATCGAGCACTTCTCGCTGAGCGACATCCAGACGCAGTACATCCTGGACACCCCGCTGCGCCGCCTCACCAAGTACGACCGGATCGAGCTGGAGGCCGAGAAGGACCGGCTGAACGCGGAGATCGAGGAGCTGACCCGGATCCTGGACTCGGACGCGGAGCTGCGCAAGCTGGTCTCGTCCGAACTCGCCGCGGTGGCGAAGAAGTTCGGCGACGACCGGCGCACGCTGCTGCTGGAGTCGGCGGCCACGCCGGCCGCGGTGCCGCTTCAGGTGGCGGACACCCCGTGCCGGGTGCTCCTGTCGTCCACGGGTCTGCTGGCGCGCACCGCCGACGACCGGCCGCTCGCCGACACCTCCGGCGGCAAGCGCGTCAAGCACGACGTGATCGTCTCGGCGGTCCCGGCGACCGCGCGCGGCGAGATCGGCGTGGTCACGTCGGCGGGCCGGCTGCTCCGGGTCAACGTGATCGACCTGCCCCAGCTGCCGGAGTCGATGCCGGTGCCGAACCTGTCGGGCGGTGCGCCGCTGGCGGAGTTCGTGTCCCTGGAGGACGACGAGCAGGTGGTGTGCCTGACCACGCTCGACGAGTCGTCGCCGGGCCTGGCGATCGGCACCCAGCAGGGCGTGGTCAAGCGCGTGGTGCCCGACTACCCCTCCAACAAGGAGGAGCTCGAGGTCATCACCCTCAAGGAGGGCGACCGGATCGTCGGCGCGACCGAACTGCGCACGGGTGAGGAGGACCTGGTCTTCATCACCGACGACGCGCAGCTGCTGCGCTTCCCGGCCTCCATCGTGCGTCCGCAGGGGCGTCCGGCGGGCGGCATGACGGGCATCAAGCTCAGCGAGGGCGCGAAGGTCATCAGCTTCACGGCCGTCGACCCGGCGGCGGACGCGGTGGTGTTCACCGTCGCGGGCTCGCGCGGCACGCTGGACGACTCGGTCCAGACGACGGCCAAGCTGACCCCGTTCGACCAGTACCCGCGCAAGGGCCGCGCGACCGGCGGTGTGCGCTGCCAGCGGTTCCTTAAGGGCGAGGACTGCCTGTCCCTGGCCTGGGCGGGCCCCGCCCCGGCGCGCGCGGCGCAGAAGAACGGCACGGCGGTGGACCTCCCGGAGATCGACCCGCGCCGCGACGGCTCGGGCGTGTCCCTGGGCAAGACGGTGGCCGTGGTGGCCGGACCGGTCTAGGCCTCGGGGTCCTCGGCCTCCTGGACGTAGCGCAGGACGCCCCACATGCCGGCCTCGTCGTCGGTGTGTGGGGCGCCGTCGCCCACACACGCGTCCAGCTCGGTGCGCAGGGCGCCGGTGTCGAGGCCGGTCCCGATCAGCACGAGCTGCGTCGCCCGCCCGGCGCCGGCCGGCCACGGTTCCGGGTAGAAGCGCAGGAACCGGCCGACGGCGTGCACGGCGTACCGGTTGCGGACGTCGTAGGGGCCGAAGTCGACGTACCCCTTGATGCGGTAGAGCCCGGCGGGCCGGCTGTCGAGGAAGGCGATGAGGCGGCGGGGGTCGAGCGGCTGCTCGGACACGAAGGAGAGGGTGTCGTAGCCGGCGTGCAGATGGTCGTGATGCTCCTGCTCGGGGTCGTCGTCCCGATGGAGATCGTCGAAGGACAGCTGCCCGACGCGCTGCTCGCTCGGTCGGCAGTCGAAGAGGAACTCCGGGTCGACCCGGCCGTGCGTGGCGGGCACCACGGCAGCACGGTCGACGAGGTCCCGAACCGTCTTCAGCACGGGTTCCGGATCCTCCACCCGGTCGATCTTGTTGACGACCACGAGGTCGGCGAGCGCCAGATGCCGGTCGATGCCGGGGTGCGCGGCCCTGGTCTCGTCGAACTCGGCGGCGTCCACGACCTCCACGAGGCCCCCGTAGACGATGTCGGGCAGCTCGCTGGCGAGCACCATGCGGACGAGCTCCTGCGGCTCGGCGAGACCGCTCGCCTCGATGACGACGACGTCGATGCCGGCGGCGGGGCGGGCGAGCCGCTCGAGGTACTCGTCGAGCTCACTGGCGTCCACGGCACAGCAGAGGCAGCCGTTGCCGAGTGAAACGGTCGAGTCGCCGAGGGCGCCCGCGACCGCCATGGCGTCGATCTCGACGGCCCCGAAGTCGTTCACCAATGCCCCGATACGGCTGCCGCCGCTGCGGTGGAGGAGGTGGTTGAGCAGGGTGGTCTTTCCCGAGCCGAGGAATCCGGCCAGCACGACCACCGGAATCTGCCGCCCGCTGCTCCGCTCCGACACACGACCCCTCTCACACCTGTGCGCACACCGGCTCGCTGACGGCGTGCGCACGGACGAACGACTGACGGTCCAGGATACGAGTACCCGTAACGACCCTGAAGTGAACGATTGTTAGCAGCATTCGCGGGGCAGACGTTTTGGCAAGGCGCCGGATTGTGCGACCCTCGCTTCCCTCCGTGCGCCTCCTCTCCGCCTTCCCGCCGATCAGAGCCGCTCGGCACCCTGGAAGGCGGCAAGCGCCGCCCACCGCTCGCCGGTTCCCTGAAGTCGACCCACCACCCGACGACCGGCGGACGGCGGCCTGATCGGGGGTATTTGACATGGCCACACAGATATCCGGCCTGCGACAGCTCGGCTCCGCCGCTTGGTCCCACCTCGCGCTCACCGCGAGCTCGGTAGCGAAGCGAGGCGCGCGACAGCGTAAGCGCGCCGCTCTCGCCGAACAGCACCGGCTGCACTTCCAACTGCTGTGCAAGGCCATGTCCGATCCAGCGCTGGCCGCCGTCCTGGACACCTACGAGACGGACGTGCCGCCCGAGAAGCAACGACAGTTCCTCTTCGCCAACGCCCTGTACGTCAACGCTTTGTACTACCACCGGATCGGGGCGGTGACGCTGGCCGGACTCTACGGTCATCTCCGGGTGATCTGCCGGAACAAAATCTTCCGCGAGTACTGGGCGGCCACCCGGCATCATCGCGAGAGCCTCCCCCCTTCATCCCAGGAGGCCATGCTGGGTGCCCTGGTGGACTCGCTGGTCGCCGAGATGAACGCCTTCCTGGAGGACTCGGACGACGACCGTGAGGAGTGGTGGGTCGTCGGCTCTCCCCTGCCGGAAGAGGGACCAGAGGCTGCCCCGTAACCAACAGTTGAGAACGTTCGTGCAAGGGAACCGCCACCGTGGCGCGGGGGTCACTGGTGCTCGGGTGAGGCCTGTCGTCGGGAGAGGGCCAGCCGGCGACGCTCGCGAGCGGGGCGGCACCCGCGCACTCATCGAGGTGCCACTGCCTCGCCTGTACCCAAGCCCGAGCCGAGGAGCCCGTCAGCCGGCTGAACCCATCTGCGGCCGCACAGCCAGGACACCTGAGTCAGGCGTGAGAAGCTGCGCACCTCGTTCGAGACCGCGCGCAGCCGACGAGCGACAGCAGGCGTCGAGGCCCACGTTCGCAGTTTCTTCATCGGCCATACGGTCACGGTCAGCGATGACGACCTGGGACCCGGGCGGAGGGGAAGCGGTTCCTGGCCTGAGGATCCGCACCGTCAGCCCAGGGCCGCGTGCCGACAGCTGGGCCTACATCACCGCCGGCTGCTGGTCCACGGTTGAGGCGGACGCCCGCGGCCTCGAATTCGTCCTCACCGCTCCTGTCCGTGACGAACGCTTCGCTGATCTCCTGGGCTCGACCGCCTACTACCACGCCGATCATCACCTCGGTCTCGAGCACAGCCTTCCCGTCGGAGAACCGTGGTTGCCCGGGTCGCACTGCGACCACCTGCTGATCAGCCTTCCCTACCCGCACGGCCCCGACCTGGAGCACTGCCCGCTGCCGGATGGCCACGCCCGCATCCTCCGGGCCCTGCCGGTCACCGCAGCCGAGACGGCATACCGGCGTGAGCACGGCCACAACGCCCTTGAACGACTGTTCGACGAGCACGCGATCGTGCCGACCGATCCAAGGCGTCCATCCGTCGCCTGAACATCACGGGCCACATTCCGTGCACAAGCGGCAAGCGCGAGCGGGCCGGTGCGAGGCCCTGTGACGGCGATCCGGCGATCGTTGGTGCAGCCATGAGGACGGGTGCGCCGGACGATCCGTGCGCCCACGAGAACTCGTGGCCGTCCAGCGGCCACGCTCCTGGGCCGACCGGCCGAGCGGAACAGCCCATCAGTGTGATCTTGCCCCGCGGCGACGACGGAAGCTTGCGACGACGTGCGCGGCAGTCATCCCAGCCCTGTAGTCTTCCCCCTGCCGCCGCAGGGAAACATCGTTCTGTGGGCGGCAATTCGTCATTGCGTGGGGCTGCCTCCCTTACAGCGGTCAGCGGCCTCTCATGAGTATCAGTGGGCCCACTCATGAGTTTCGCTGAACGCATGTCCAGGCCATCAGCCGAAGCGGCGCGCGGCGCACACGGCGGCCCGTCCCTCGGTCCACCTCAGGAACGGATAGGAACGGACTTGAAGATCGTGCGTCGAATCGGGGCCTCGCCCCGGGAGCGCGGCAGTGTCAGCGGGCAGACGTGTCCTGACATCTTCGAACTCAGTGATGGCAACTTCGCCGTGATCGGCACAGAGGCCACAGCAGACCTGGACGACCAACTCCCCCCCGATGCCGGACGTGCCGACTACGAACGCATCGTGGTCATCTCCAGAGAGACGCTCCTCCGCGCCAAGGCGGACATCCCGGACGCCTGACCGAGGAGGCCCGGGCAGCGAGCCCACCCCGGCTTCGCCTCAACCGCCCTGTACGCACCGACAGACGGGGCAGCCCCGACAACGCAGGCGACCCCCTGCTCATCAGACCTTCGTACGGCCCGGCACAGACGCAGTGCCGGGCCGCGGACATGTACACGGACGCGCCCGGCAAGGCACCGCACCTCAACTCAGGTTAGGCTCACCTGTGTGAGTAGCACGTGCTCAACCCTCTCCCGCGCGCTCCACGAGCCCGTCGCGGGGACCGCGGCCACCGCGCGGACCTGGGTTCTGCTGGAGCAGCCCGGCCCGTGGGGTGCCAAGGCGCTCACGTCCAGCCATCTCGACCCCGCCCTGGGCCGCGCCCTGGAGGCCGCCGCCAAGGGCACCGGCGTGCGCATCGCCCTCATCAGGCGCCCCGGACGCCACGCCGACAGCCGGATGCCCGCCACGCGCCGCGTGTACGTCGCCCACACCGTCCCGGGCAACGTCCGGCTGCACTCCGCGACCGCCACCGACCCCGCGCGCCTGCTCGACCTCGACTTCCCGGGCCTCGGCCGCGGCGACGCCGCGAGCTTCGACGCGGCGCTGGGCGGCGCGCCTCACGACGGCGACCCCCTCGCCCTCGTGTGCACCAACGGCAAGCGTGACCGCTGCTGCGCCCTGCTCGGCAGGCCCCTCGCGGCCGAGCTGGCGTCCTCCGGTGTCGAGGGCGTCTGGGAGGTCACCCACCTCGGCGGTCACCGCTTCTCCCCCACCGTGCTGGTGCTGCCGTACGGCTACGCCTACGGGCGGGCCGAGGCGCACGCGGTGAAGGAGGTGCTGTGCGGCGTGCGGGAGGGGCGGATCGTCACCGACGGATGCCGGGGCGCCTCCGCCTGGGAGCGGCCCGGTCAGGCGGCCGAACTGGCCGTACGGCGCGCCGTGCGCGAGGATGCCGCCGAGGCGCTGAGCGTCGTACGGACCGAGGGCGCCGCGCCCCACTGGACGGTGACCGTCGCCCACGTCGACGGCCGGCGCTGGCGCGTCGACGTGGCTCAGGGCGCCTCCCAGCCGCCCCGCCCCGAGAGCTGCGGCTCGCCCCTCGGCTCGCCCGCGCGGATGGACGTCGTCGACGTCCGGGCCCTCACCCCCGCCGCCATGGCCGGCTGACCCTCGCGCGAGAAGCACGTCACACCCCCTACGGCGCCCCCGCCTCCCCCACGTACCGTCGGGGCATGACCCCCACGACCCCCGCTCGCCGTCTGCGCCTCGGCCTGCCGCGGCGGGTGTTCTCCCAGGTGCTGCTGATGCAGGTGGCGATCGCCGCGGGCGTCGCCGTGCTGGCGACCGGACTGTTCCTCGCGCCCCTCGGCGAGCAGCTGGACGACCAGGCGATGCGCCGCGCCCTGGCGATCGCGCAGACCACCGCCCAGCAGCCGCAGATCGCCGAGGACCTGCGCGCCACCGAGCCCACGCCCGACGGGCCGGTGCAGCGGGAGGCGGAGCGGATCCGGCGGGCCACCGGGGCGGAGTACGTGGTGGTGCTGGACCGGCGGGGCGTGCGCTGGTCGCACACCGACCCGGAGCGGATCGGCGGCCTGGTGTCGACCGACCCCGGCCAGGCGCTGGCCGGACGGGAGGTCATGGAGATCGACGAGGGCACCCTGGGCCGTTCCGCGCGGGGCAAGGTGCCGTTGCGGGACGCGGACGGCGAGGTGATCGGCGCGGTCTCGGTCGGCATCGCGTACGACAGCGTCCGCGCGCGGCTGATCCACGCCATCCCGGGGCTGCTCGCCTACGCGGGCGGCGCCCTCGCGGTGGGCGCGCTCGCGGCCTGGCTGATCTCCCGGCGGGTCCAGCGGCAGACCCGCGACCTGGCCTTCTCCGACATCGCCGCGCTGCTCGCGGAGCGCGAGGCGATGCTGCACGGCATCCGGGAGGGTGTGGTCGCCCTGGACCGCCACGGGCGCGTCCGGCTGCTGAACGACGAGGCGCAGCGGCTGCTGGGCATCGGCGAGGAGGCGGTGGGCAGCTCGCCGGACGAGGCGCTGGGTGCGGGACGCACGGCCGACGTGCTGGCGGGCCGGGTGTCCGGCACCGACCTGCTCACGGTCCGCGGGCAGCGGGTGCTGGTCGCGAACCGGATGCCGACCGACGACGGCGGCGCCGTGGCCACCCTGCGCGACCGGACCGAGCTGGACCAGCTGGGCCGGGAACTCGACTCCACGCGCGGGCTGATCGACGCGCTGCGCGCCCAGGACCACGAGCACGCCAACCGTATGCACACCCTGCTGGGGCTGCTGGAGCTGGAGATGTACGAGGACGCGGTGGAGTTCGTCGGCGAGGTGGTGGGCGACCACCGGGTCACGTCGGAGCAGGTCACGGAGCGGATCCGGGATCCGTTGCTGGCGGCGCTGCTGGTGGGCAAGGCGACGGTGGCGGCCGAGCGCGGGGCGGTGCTGCGGCTGTCGGACCGCTCCCGCCTGCCGGACCGGCTGGTCGATCCGCGCGGGCTGGTGACCGTGGTGGGCAACCTCGTGGACAACGCGCTGGACGCCGTCGCCGGTACGCCCGACGCGCGCGTGGAGGTCGAGTTGCGGGCGGAGGGGCGTACGGCGGTGCTCGTGGTGCGCGACACGGGTCCCGGTGTCCCGCCCGAGCAGCGGGAGTTGATCTTCACGGAGGGGTGGTCCACCAAGGAGCCGCCAGGCCACCGTGAGCGGGGCATCGGGCTGCCGCTGGTACGCCGGCTCGCACACCGGCACGGTGGCGACGCGCGCGTGGGCGAGGCGCCGGGCGGGGGCGCCGAGTTCACCGTCGTCCTGCCGGAGGCGCTGACCGAGCCGGAGCCGACGGCCGCCCTCACGGGCGCCCCCTCCCAGGCACCCGAGGAGACGCGGTGATCGAGGTCCTGGTCGTGGACGACGACGTCCGGGTGGCGCGGGTCAACGCGGCCTACGTCGACAAGGTGCCCGGCTTCCACGCCGTACTCCCGGCGCACAGCGCGGCCGAGGCGCTGGAGCGGGTGGAGACGCTGCCCCGGGTGGACCTCGTCCTCATGGACCACTATCTGCCCGACGAGACGGGTCTGGACGTCGTGAGGGAGATGCGGCGGCGCGGCCACCAGGCCGACGTGATCATGGTGACGGCGGCCCGGGACGTGGCGACGGTGCAGGCGGCGATGCGGCACGGCGCGCTGCAGTACCTGGTCAAGCCGTTCGCCTTCGCGGGGCTGCGCGGCAAGCTGGAGGCGTACGCGCGGCTGCGCCGCACCCTGGACGGCGGCGGCGAGGCGGAGCAGGCGGAGGTGGACCGGATCTTCGGCGCTCTGTCGGAGGTGGCCGAGCCGCAGCTGCCGAAAGGGCACTCCCCCACCACGGCGGACCTCGTACGGCGGGCGCTGACGGCCGCGGAAATGCCGTTGTCGGCCCAGGAGATCGCCGAACGCACCGGGGTGAGCCGGCAGACCGCCCAGCGCTATCTGAAGCTCCTGGAACGCACGGGACGAGCCACGCTGACCCTGCGTTACGGGGACGCGGGCCGCCCGGAACACCGCTACGTGTGGGCGACCCGCGCCTGAGGCACGGCTCGTGGGGGCGGGGGAAGGAACCGTGCCCTCCTCCCCTACGGATGCGCGCGCCGTACGTCTCCGCGACGGCCGTCCGTCAGGCCGCGCCCGCGCCCGTCAGTGACCGCACCTCGGTTTCGGCGTGGCGGGCCTCGTCGGGAACCTCGGCGGAGGTGACCGTGCCGAGCCAGCCGGCGAGGAAGCCCAGCGGGATGGAGACCAGTCCCGGGTTCTGCAGCGGAAAGAGCTGGAAGTTGACGCCGGGGAACAGGGAGTCGGGGCTTCCGGACACCACCGGGGACAGCAGCACCAGCACCACCGCCGGGATCAGACCGCCGTAGACCGACCACACGGCGCCGCGGGTGGTGAAGCCGCGCCAGAACAGCGAGTAGAGCAGCACGGGCAGGTTGGCGGAGGCGGCGACGGCGAAGGCCAGGCCGACGAGGAACGCGACGTTGAGGTCGCGGGCCAGCAGGCCGAGGGCGATCGCGACCACGCCGATGCCGACGGCGGCGACGCGCGCGACGGCGACCTCGCTGCGGGGCTTCCCGCCGGGGCGGCGCACGGAGGCGTACAGGTCGTGGGCGACGGACGCCGAGGAGGCGAGGGTGATCCCGGCGACCACGGCGAGGATCGTGGCGAAGGCGACCGCGGCGACGACCGCGAAGAGGACCGTTCCGCCGGTGGTGCCCGCGCCGCCGCCCAGGTCGAGCGCGAGCAGCGGGACCGCCGTGTTGCCCGACGCGTGCGAGGCGCGCACGGCGTCCGGGCCGATGAGGGCGGCGGCGCCGAAGCCCAGCACGATGGTCATCAGGTAGAAGCCGCCGATGAGGCCGATCGCCCAGACCACGGACCGCCGGGCGGCGCGCGCGGTGGGGACGGTGTAGAAGCGGGACAGGATGTGCGGCAGGCCCGCCGTGCCGAGGACCAGGGCGAGTCCGAGGCTGATGAAGTCGAAGCGGGCGGTCCAGTCGCCGCCGTAGGCGAGGCCGGGGGCGAGGAACGCGTCGCCGTGGCCGCTGCGTTCGGCGGCGGTGTGCAGCAGGCGGTTGACGTCCCCGTGGAAGCGCAGCAGGACGAGGACGGTGAGGGTGACGGTGCCGCCGAGGAGCAGGACCGCCTTCACGATCTGGATCCAGGTGGTGGCGCGCATGCCGCCGAGCGACACGTAGATCACCATGAGCGCCCCGACGCCGACCACGGTCCAGGCCTGTACGGCCTTGCCGGTGCCGCCGAGGAGGAGCGCGACGAGGCTGCCCGCACCGACCATCTGCGCCACCAGGTACAGCACGGAGACGGCGACGGAGGAGGTGCCTGCGGCGATGCGCACCGGCCGCTCGCGCATCCGGGCGGCGACCACGTCGGCGAGGGTGAACCGGCCGCAGTTGCGGACCAGTTCGGCGACCAGGAACAGCACCACCAGCCAGGCCACGAGGAAGCCCACCGAGTAGAGCATCCCGTCGTAGCCGACGAGGGCGATGAGTCCGGAGATGCCGAGGAAGGAGGCGGCCGACATGTAGTCGCCGGCGATGGCAAAACCATTTTGCATCGGCGAGAAGAGACGGTTCCCCGCGTAGAACTCCTCGGCGGAGCCCTGGCGGTGGCGGCTCACCCAGGTGGTGATGATCAGGGTGACGGCGACGAAGGCGCTGAACAGCAGCAGGGCGGTGGTGCGGTGGTCGGTCGTCATGACGCTCCGCCCCTGCCTCGCGCCATCTCCTGGGTGTCCCAGCGCAGTTCCAGCGCCGCGCGGTCGCGGCGCAGCCGGGCGTGGCGGACGTAGGCCCAGGTGAGCAGGAAGGTGGTGAGGAACTGGCCGAGACCGGCGAGCATCCCGACGTTCACCGCGCCCGCGACGGGGCGCGCCATCAGTCCGGGGACGGTGGTGGCGGTGACGACGTACGCGACGTACCAGAGGAGGAAGGCGACGGCTCCGGGGACCACGAAACGCCGGTAGCGGCGGCGCACTTCCTGGAAGGCCTCGCTGCGCTGCACCTCGAGGTAGATGTCGGCGGCCGCCGAGGGTGCGGCGTCCGGCTGGGGCCGGGCCGGCGGCAGAGCCACGGCCGCGGCGGATTCGCCCCAGCCCGAGGCCAGGGCGTCGTACCAGGGATCGTCGTAGGTCACGTCCCCCGCGTTGCTTCGCTGCATGCCCAAGGATGGACAGAACGGGAAGTTCCCTGACTCTTCTTCCCGTACTGCTTCACCCCATCAGGTGACCGGGGCGTGCGGGGAGCAGGGCGGAGGGGGCGCCGTCCCGCTCCGGGACGGCGCCCCCTCCTGAGGCCGAGCGCTCCTAGGCGTCGATGCGGGAGCGGTCCAGGGTGGCCGCGGAGCTGGAGATGAACTCCTTGCGCGGGGCTACGTCGTTGCCCATGAGGAGGTCGAAGACCTGCTCGGCGGCCTCGAGGTCGGTGAGGTTGATGCGGCGCAGGGTGCGGTGGCGCGGGTCCATCGTGGTCTCTGCCAGCTGGTCGGCGTCCATCTCGCCGAGACCCTTGTAGCGCTGGATCGAGTCCTTGTAGCGGATGCCCTTGCTCTGCAGCTCCATGAGCTTGTCCCGCAGCTCCCGGTCCGAGTACGTGTACACGTACTTGTCCTGGCCCTTCTTGGGCTGGACGATCTCGATCCGGTGCAGCGGCGGCACCGCGGCGAAGACCCGGCCGGCCTCGACCATGGGCCGCATGTAGCGGTGGAACAGGGTCAGCAGCAGCGTGCGGATGTGGGAGCCGTCCACATCGGCGTCGGTCATCATGATGATCTTGCCGTAGCGCGCCGCGTCGATGTCGAAGGTCCGGCCGGACCCGGCTCCTATGACCTGGATGATCGCGCCGCACTCGGCGTTCTTGAGCATGTCCGTGACGGACGACTTCTGCACGTTGAGGATCTTGCCGCGGATCGGCAGCAGCGCCTGGAACTCGGAGTTCCGGGCGAGCTTGGCCGTGCCGAGCGCGGAATCGCCCTCGACGATGAACAGCTCGCTGCGGTCGACGTCGTCGCTGCGGCAGTCGGCGAGCTTCGCCGGCAGCGAGGAGGACTCCAGGGCCGTCTTGCGGCGCTGCGCGTCCTTGTGCTGACGGGCCGCGATGCGCGTACGGGCCGCAGCGACGACCTTCTCCATGACCACGCGGGCCTGCTGGGCGGCGTCCCGCTTGGTGGAGGTCAGGAACGCCTTGAGCTCCTTGGAGATCACGTTGTTCACGATGCGGCGGGCCGCGGAGGTGCCGAGCACCTCCTTGGTCTGACCTTCGAACTGAGGTTCGGCGAGGCGGACCGTGACCACCGCGGTGAGGCCCTCGAGGGCGTCGTCCTTCACGACGTCGTCCTCGGCCACGCGCAGCATCTTCTTGGCGCGCAGGACCTCGTTCATCGTCTTGGTGACGGCCTGCTCGAAGCCCGCGACGTGGGTGCCGCCCTTGGGGGTGGCGATGATGTTGACGAAGGACTTGACCGTCGTCTCGTAGCCCGTGCCCCAGCGCATCGCGACGTCGACGCCGAGCTCTCGGGTGACCTCGGTGGGCGTCATCTGGCCGTGCTCGTCGAGGACCGGGACGGTCTCCTTGAAGGAGCCCTGACCGGTGAAGCGGAGCGTGTCGCAGATGGGCCGGTCGGAGGCGAGGAACTCGCAGAACTCGGAGATGCCGCCGTCGAAGCGGAAGGACTCCTCGCCCTTGCTGCCGCCCTCGCCGAGCCCGTACTCGTCGCGGACGACGATGGTCAGGCCGGGCACCAGGAACGCGGTCTGCCGGGCACGCGCGTGCAGGGTCTCCAGGTCGAGCTTGGCGTCCTTGAGGAAGATCTGGCGGTCGGCCCAGTAGCGCACGCGGGTGCCGCTGCGGGTCTTCGGGATCTTCTTGGTCTTGCGCAGGCCGCTCCCGGGTTCGAACTTCGCGTCCGGGCCGGGGCCGGAGAAGACGCCGGGGACGCCGCGGCGGAAGCTGATCGCGTGGGTGTGGCCCCCGCGGTCGACCTCCACGTCGAGGCGCGCGGACAGCGCGTTCACCACGGAGGCGCCGACGCCGTGCAGACCGCCGGAGGCGGCGTAGGAGCCGCCGCCGAACTTTCCGCCGGCGTGCAGCTTGGTCATGACGACCTCGACACCGGAGAGGCCGGTCTTGGGCTCGACGTCGACCGGGATGCCGCGGCCGTTGTCCTTGACCTCCACCGAGCCGTCGTCGTGCAGGACGACCTCGATATGGTCGCAGTAGCCGCCGAGGGCCTCGTCCACGGCGTTGTCGATGATCTCCCAGAGGCAGTGCATCAGGCCACGGCTGTCCGTGGACCCGATGTACATACCGGGGCGCTTGCGCACGGCCTCGAGCCCCTCGAGGACGAGCAGGTGCCGCGCGGTGTAGTTGGAACCGTCCCGGTCTGCTCCTGCCAGCAGCGCTGTGGACGACGGCACGGACGTCTCGGCGGTCACGCGGTTCGCTCCTCGCTGAATTTCAGATGGGGCCCTCTTGGGTAAGGGCGCGGCTTGGTTCACCGGTGAGAGGGTACCGAGGCCTGGTAGAGCCGTTGTAACGCCACCCTCGTCTCGGTCCCACCCTAGTCGAGAGTCGCATAGGTGTTCGATCCCTCGATGGAGTGAAGCACACATCACGTTCCCATCGAGGCATGAACCATTTAGGCTCCGGGCACGTCCTCATGAACAACCGGCAACCCAGCCGGGAGGGCCGACCACCGATACAACGCGAATCCGTACGACACAGAGACACGCACTACGGCACATTCGCCGCCAACCGGCAGCAGCCGGCCGCCTCGGAGATTTTTTTCGAGGAAAAGCCTCGAGCGGGAACGTTTTGGGGCTGGTTGGATGTTGACCCTGGTACGACAGCTCGTCGAGCTAGAGAAGAGGCGACGTGACTACTGTTCTGACCCCCGCGAGCCCGCTGACGGCCGCCGATCGCTGCGACCGCTGCGGCGCCCAGGCTTACCTGCGCGTCGTCCTGCTGAGCGGTGGAGAGCTGCTCTTCTGCGCCCACCACGGTCGCAAGTTCGAGCCGGAACTCAAGAAGATCGCCGCTGAGATACAGGACGAGACGGAGCGGCTGACCGCTCCGAAGGCCACTCCTGACGAGGAGCGCTGACACTTCGCGTCCGACGACGAGCAGCCAGCCCGGCACAGGCCGGCGAACGGGCGGCGTCCTTCTCTTGCGGAGGACGCCGCCCGTCTGCGTTCTCGCTGCCGCCAGGGGCGGGGCGTAGCAAGCCCGGGGCCTGCGAGGCGCCTGAGGGGTCGGGCGCGGCCGTGGTGCAGGTGAAGGTGCCTTTCTGAGCCGACGGGCGCTGCGTACGGGCCCCCTCCGGCGCCCAGCACCGCAATGGGGTGTCGTGGGCGCCTCGCGCCGCTGGAGGCGGCTGGAGCGAGCGGTGGGTCTTGGGTGCGACCCCCGTGACGGCAGGGCGCCACCCTGAGCGCCGTAGATGCTGCTCACACGCCCCGCGCCGGGCCCAACCGGGTCCTGGAGGCATGGCCCCGCCCAGCCCCCTCAGCGGCCGCAGACGCGCCTCGGCTCCGTGCCGTCGCGTGGCCACCTCAGCGCTCCAGGAGACCCCGCCTTGGCCCGCCAAGCCTCTCCGCGGCCGCAGACGCGCCTCAGCCCTGTGCCGTCGCGGGGCCACCCCAGCGCTCCGGGAGCCCCCCTGACCCCGCCAAGCCCCTCCGCGCACCCAGGCGCCCTCAGCCCTGCGCCGTCGCAGGCCATCCCAGCGCTCCAGGGAGACCCAGCTTGGCCCGCCAAGCCTCTCCGCGGCCGCAGACGCGCCTCAGCTCTCAGCCCTCTGGCGTCGAGGGTGCCCACCCCGGCGTCCCGGGAGATTGGCCCCGCCAAGCCCCTCCGCGGCCGCAGGCGCGCCTCAGCTCTGCGCCGTCGCGGGCCACCCCAGTGTGTCCAGGACGTCCGATATGCGGGTGTAGACCCCCGGGCTGCCCGCCCAGCCGCAGCCCGCTCCCCAGGAGACCAGGCCTATGAGCCGTCCCTGGGCGACCAGTGGCCCCCCGCTGTCGCCCTGGCAGGCGTCCCGGCCGCCGCTCACCTCACCCGCGCACAGCATCGTCTCGGCGCGGTAGGTGCCGTTGGAGCCTCCCGAGTACGCCTTCTCGCACAGGGCGTCGGGCTGCACCCGTACGCGCGCCCCGTGCAGGCTGCCGGCGTAGCTTCCGGAGCCGGTGGTGTCCCCCCAGCCGTAGACCGTGGCGGGCGTGCCCGCGCGGTACGCCGGGTCGCCCGACCCGGCCATGCCTATGACCGAGGCCGCGGGGAGCGGCTCGGCCAGGCTGAGCACGGCGAAGTCGCCGGAGTTGGTGTCGCCGTCGTAGTCCGGGTTCACCCAGACCTTCCGTACAGCGACCTCCTGGCCGCTCTTCGAGAGCAGCTCGGTACGCCCGGCTATGACATTGAGGTCGCTCACCCGCTCCGGGGAGGCCCCGAGCACCTCCGGGTCCATGCAGTGGGCGGCGGTGAGCACCGTGGTCCGTCCGACCGCCACTCCCCCGCAGAACTGCCCCGCCCGCGTACCGCCGAACCGGTCACGACTGGAGAGCGCCACGGTGTAGGGACTCTGTGACACATCGACGGGGAAGCCGCCGACGACGACGCTGTCGGCGGCCACCGGAGCGGCCGAGGCCAGTGGTATGACGGTCCCCGCGGCCACGAGGGTCAGCGGCCGGGCCAGGGCCCTGGCAAGTCGACGTCGCATGCACGCTCCTCACACTGGGGTGAACCTTGGACACCCAGAGTGAGGGAAGTGATCGCCGCCCGCACCCGCGCGGCAGCGCGAAGGCCCGGCCCCTGGAGCGGGGCCGGGCCTTCCCGGACAGGGGCGCGCGACGGGTCGTAGCGGCGGAAGCTACGTCCTAGTCGAGGTAGTCGCGCAGCACCTGCGAACGCGACGGGTGACGCAGCTTCGACATGGTCTTCGACTCGATCTGGCGGATCCGCTCACGCGTCACGCCGTACACCTTGCCGATCTCGTCGAGGGTCTTCGGCTGACCGTCGGTGAGACCGAACCGCATCGAGACGACGCCCGCCTCGCGCTCCGACAGGGTGTCGAGCACGGAGTGCAGCTGCTCCTGCAGCAGCGTGAAGCTGACGGCGTCGGCCGGGACGACGGCCTCGGAGTCCTCGATGAGGTCACCGAACTCGCTGTCGCCGTCCTCGCCCAGCGGGGTGTGCAGGGAGATGGGCTCGCGGCCGTACTTCTGGACCTCGATGACCTTCTCCGGGGTCATGTCGAGCTCCTTGGCCAGCTCCTCCGGGGTGGGCTCGCGGCCCAGGTCCTGGAGCATCTGGCGCTGGACGCGCGCGAGCTTGTTGATGACCTCGACCATGTGCACCGGGATGCGGATGGTGCGGGCCTGGTCGGCCATGGCGCGGGTGATCGCCTGACGGATCCACCAGGTGGCGTACGTGGAGAACTTGTAGCCCTTGGTGTAGTCGAACTTCTCGACCGCGCGGATCAGACCGAGGTTGCCCTCCTGGATCAGGTCCAGGAACAGCATGCCGCGGCCGGTGTAGCGCTTGGCCAGGGAGACCACCAGACGGAGGTTGGCCTCCAGCAGGTGGTTCTTGGCCCGGCGGCCGTCCTCGGCGATGATCTCCAGCTCGCGCTTGAGCTTCGGCGCCAGCTTGTCGGAGTTCGCCAGCTTGTCCTCGGCGAACAGGCCGGCCTCGATGCGCTTGGCGAGCTCGACCTCCTGCTCCGCGTTGAGCAGGGGGACCTTGCCGATCTGCTTGAGGTAGTCCTTGACCGGGTCGGCGGTGGCGCCCGCGGCGGCGACCTGCTGGGCCGGCGCGTCGTCCTCGTCCTCGTCGGACAGCACGAAGCCGGCGTTCTCGGTGCCCTCGGGCTCGTCCGCGACCTTGGTCTCCTCGAGGACCTCCTCGTCGACCAGCTCGGCGTCGTCCTTCTTGGACGTCGTCTTCTTCGCCGCCGTCTTCTTGGCCGTGGTCTTCTTCGCCGCCGTCTTCTTGGCGGTGGTCTTCTTGGCGGCCGCCTTCTTCGCGGGCGCCGCCTCTTCCTCGGCGGCCGCGTCGGCGGCCGGGGCCGCGGACGCGGCGGCGGTGGCCTTCCGGGGGGTCGCCGTCTTGGCCGCCACGGTCTTGGTGGCGGTGCGCTTGGCGGGACTCTTCGCTGCGACGCTCTTGCGGGTGCGCTTGGGCTCTGCGGCACTGACCATCAGCGTCACACCCTCTTCCTCGAGGATCTGGTTGAGGCTGCGCAGTACGTTCTTCCACTGAGTGGCCGGAATCTGGTCAGCTTCGAAGGCCCGACGCACGTCATCGCCGGCGATCTGCCCCTCAGCCTTTCCCCGCTCGATGAGCGCCATGACAGAGACGGACTCGGCGATCTCCGGCGGGAGCGTACGGGATGTGCTGGCCGACACGAACAACCTCTCGGAACGTTGGAAAACGGCTTCCGGCCCCGTCCACAGTGGACAGGGGCCGACCGCCGGCTTGGGAATGGGCCGACGGCGCGGGCGGGGGCCGGGAAGATGCACAGCGCCATGAACGGCGTCCGTATTCCCTCCGCGGCTGTCACCTCTTAGGTCATCGCGTTCTTCCCAGGAGCGTTACGCCCATTCCGCGTGGCCCGAGTCACACCCCGTAACCGGTCAAAACCTGACAGATGAGGACAGAAGCGTGCACCGGGGGCGAGGAGGTCGCCACCCGGGGCCGGGCAGGTCTTTCGTACCGTCGGACCCTGCGGAATCGTCGGCGGTTCCGCAGGGTCCGACGGGGGACGACGCACGGACGCGACTCTGCCACAGGAGGGGGATGGCAGACCGGACAGCGCCGTCGGGGAAACGCGGTCAGTGCTCGCGCGGCGCGGGCACCACGCGCTCCACCTCGGGGTGGACCGTGAGAAGTTGCCGCATGGCCGCCTCGGCGGCGGGGCCGTCGCCCGCGGCGAGGGCGTCGACGATCCGGGCGTGGTGGGCCAGCGAGGTCTCGTTCGGCCGTTCACAGCCGGTGACCGGGCCGCCCGACACCTGGAGCGCGGCGGACACGATCCCGGACAGGTGCTCCAGCATCCGGTTGCCCGCGACCTGGATGAGCAGGGAGTGGAACTCGTTGTCGGCCCGGGCGAAGGTCAGCGCGTCGCCCTGCCCGAGGGCGTGCCCCATGATCTCCGCCATGTCGGTCAGCCGCTGCTGGACGTCCTCCCGGCCGTGTCCGGCGGCCAGGCGGGCGGCGAGCGGCTCGATCGTCCAGCGCAGCTCGCTCAGCTCACGGCGCTGGTCGTCCCGCTGCGGCCCGTAGGCCCGCCACTCGATGATGTCCGGGTCGAGAAGGTTCCAGTCGCTGACCGGGCGCACCCGCGTGCCCACGTTCGGCCGGGCGCTGACGAGGCCCTTGGCCTCCAGGACGCGGAGCGACTCGCGGACGACGGTACGGGACACCTCGAAACGCTGGCCGATCTCCTCGGGCACCAGCGGACGGTCGGCGCCCAGGTCACCGGAAACGATCATCTGTCCCAGTTGCTGGACCAGTTGTCCGTGCAGCCCGCGTCCGCGGGTGCCCGCGGTCCGCCGGCCCACACGGCCCAGTTCCGGATCCCCTCCGTCCCACACCGGGCCCCGGTCGGTGCCGGGCGTCTCCGCGTAGGGGTAGCGGTCGAGTTCGCCCGGGGTCGCGAGGCCGGAGTCGGCGGAGCGGGCGGCGGTCATCATGGTGTGCGCAAGGGTACTCACGCATCCTTTGTCGGCGTCGGTTCCAACTCCCTTGAGGTCTTTGGTGAAAAGCACACGAAAGGGTGATCGCTCACCTCGCCGCAATTGACGCCTTATCGGAAAGAAATGAGCTTTTCCCGGGGAGTTGCGATCAGAGAAAGCCCGGGAAACTCAAATCCGGTCTCCATTGGACGTCATCGGACCCGGCTCCGCAGACCCGTGAACGCGTATGCGCACAGCAGTGCCAGCACCGACAACGCCATGGCACCGCCCACGGGTTGGGCCAGCAGCCGCAGCAGCGCCTCCAGGTGCTGCTCGCCCCCGAAGGGCCAGCGCAGCGGCAGCCCGTCCCTCAACCGCCCGCCGAGCGGCGCCGGACCGCGCCCCGCGGAACCCTCCGTGATCTTGTGCACGGCGGGTACGACGAGAAGCGGCACGGCGACGACCGCGGCCAGCCCGGCCGTGGTGGACCGGAAGACGCCCGCGGCCAGCACCCCGGCCCAGGCGCAGCCCGTGACGAGGGCGAGCCACCCGGCGGTGAGAGCGGGCCAGTCATCGGGGAGCGCGACGAGTTCGCTTCCGTGGACGAGGTACAGCAGTTCGGCGGTGCAGCCGACGGTCAGCACGGCCAGGGCGAGGGCGGTCAGCGAGGCGACGAAGAGCTTCGCGGTCAGCAGGCCGAGCCTCCTGGGGACGGTCCCCCGGTCCACCGCGAGCGCGGGGTGACGGAACTCGTCGCCGAACGCCAGCGCGCCGAGCAGCCCCGCCCCGAGCGCGGCGGGCGGCAGCGGCAACTCCACGGGCCAGGCGGCCAGCAGCCGCGGCTGCGGGGTGTGGCCGATACGGGCCAGCAACAGGGCGGTGAGAGCGGACACGGCGAGGACGCAGGCCCCGACGACGTAGCCGGTGGCCACCCCGGCGGCCCGCCGGATCTCGTAGCGGACGGGCCGCAGGGGGGTGGGTGCGGGGCGGACGAGGACGGGGGGAGGGAGGGTGGCTGTGGGCTTTGCGGGTGGCGGTTCGGGGGTCGTTCGCGGGGCGTCGTGGGAGGCGTCTTCGGACGGCTCGGGCGGGGTCGACGGGGCGTGGGCAGTCTGAGGTACGGGGGTCGACGATTCCGGCTCGGGGTGAGGGCGGGGGCCGGCGTCGGAGGCCGCCGTGGTTTCGGGGTCCGGGTCGGGAGCGGACCGTGCGGCGGTCTCAGCCGAGGGCTGGGACTCCGCCGCCGGCGTCGGCACCGGCGAGGCGTTCGAGTCCACTCCCGCCCCGGGTCCCATGTCCCCGACCTCGTCCGCCAGTTGATGGACGACGATCCCGTTCCGGAAGGCCGTCTCCCCCACCTCGGCGCAGGTACTGCCGTAGACGCAGAGGCGGTTGCCGCCCTCCCGTACGACCTCCACCGACCGCTGCGTCGAACGGGCCCGCTGAGCGAGCAGCACGGAGAGGCGGGCGGCGTGCGGACTGCGGACGACGACGCGGGGGCGCAGCCGCGTGCGGGCGAAGTCGGCGGCCCGCTGGTCGGCGACGACCCTCCCGCCGTCCAACGTGACCACCTGATCGGCGAACCGCGCCGCCTCCTTCGGATCGGCCGCGCTGCACAGCACCGTCCCGCCTTGCGCCGCGTGTTCCCTCAGCATGTCGTACAGCCAGCGCCTCTCCCCCACCGCGAGCCCCCTCGCGGGGTCGTCCAGCACGAGGGTGTGCGGGTCCGGCAGGAGGGCGCAGGCGAGGCCCAGGCGGCGGTCCATGCCGCGCGACAGGGTGCCGAGGGGTTCGTCGCGCAGGCTCACCAGGCCCACTGCTTCGAGCACTTCGTCGGCGCGCCGGGCCGGAACCCCCGAGGCCGCGCACAGCATGCGGAGATGTCCGCGGACCGAGCGCGCCGGGTGCCCCGGTACGTCGCCCAGCACCACCCCGACCTCATGGGCCGGGTGCGGGATGCGGTGCAGGGGCCGGCCTCTGAAGTAGGTGATCCCGCGCCCGCGTTGCAGTTCGAGCATGAGTCTCAACGCTGTCGTCTTGCCCGCGCCCGGTGCTCCGAGCAACGCGGTGACGCGGCCCGCGTGCGCCTCGAAGGAGACGTTGTCGACGGCGGGCGGCTGCTCTTTGCGGGGGATGCTGGTCAGTCCGATGGCCTGGATCACCCGATGCAAGATAGCGCGCCATATCGGGTTTTTCGGGCACCACGGGGCCTGTTGCAGGGCGGGAGAACAGTCCGGTAGGGCGCCTCCCGGGCCGACCCTCCCCGACCGAGTCCCCTACCGCGTCAGACCTCGGGGCGCAGCATGGGCGGGTTGAGCAGGGTGGCGCCGCCGGCCCGGAAGAGCTGGGCAGGGCGGCCGCCCTGCCGGGTGGTGGTGCCGCCGGTGGGCACCAGGAAGCCCGGAGTGCCCGTCACCTTGCGGTGGAAGTTGCGCGGGTCGAGCGCCACGCCCCAGACCGCCTCGTAGACCCGGCGCAGCTCACCGACGGTGAACTCCGGCGGGCAGAACGCCGTCGCCAGCGAGGAGTACTCGATCTTCGAACGGGCGCGCTCCACCCCGTCCGAGAGGATCTGCGCGTGGTCGAAGGCGAGCGGCGCCACCGGTTCGCCGTCCCTGCCGTAACCGCCCTGCTTCAGCAGCTCGTCCACGGGTGCCCAGCGCGCGTTGCTGGCGTCGCCGCCCGCCCGGGGTGCCGGCAGGTCCGGGGCGAGGGCGAGGTGCGCGACGCTCACGACCCGCATGCGCGGGTCACGCTTGGGGTCGCCGTAGGTGGCCAGCTGCTCGAGATGGGCGCCGTGGTCCTGGGCGGGGATGGCCGGATCATGAACCCGCAGCCCCGTCTCCTCGGCCAGCTCCCGCGCCGCCGCCTGCGCCAGGTCCTCGTCGGCCCGCACGAACCCTCCGGGGAGTGCCCAGCGCCCCTGGAACGGGGGCTCTCCCCTGCGCACCGCCAGTGCACACAGAGCGTGACGTCGCACGGTGAGCACGACCAGGTCCACGGTGACGGCGAAAGGCGGAAAGGCTGACGGGTCGTAGGGCATGCGGCGATCATAGTCGTCTGCCTGACGATAAACACTCCCTTCACCGGCCGGATCGTCGGCCGATCTCCTCCTGTACAGGCATCTCCCCTACTCCTCCGCCTCCTCCCCACGTGGCGTCGAGTGCGCGCCCTCCTGACGGCGCCGGTTCACGGCTCCGGGGTGCGCGGCGCCCTTGGGCCGGGCCCCGCCCGGTGACATGCGGGCGCGCGGCACCCGCCCGGTCGCGGCGCCTCCCCGGGGAGCGGACCGCCCCGCGCGGCCGGCAGCCCGCATACGGCGCCTCCGGGACGCGGGCTCCGAGTCCCGACCAGGAGCCCGGCACACGTCCTGTCCCAGCGCCTCGCCCGCGCCGCGACCGGGCGCCTCGCCCACCTCGGCCGGACCGGCGTCCTCGCTCTCACCCTCACCCTCACCCTCGCCCCGCAAGCAGCGGCGGATCGACTCCGGGTCGAGCCCCTCGTTGCACGCCTGGTGCAGCAGGCGCGCGAAGAGATAGTCCGGGTCGGCCCCGAGGGCCATGGCGAGCGCCTCCCGCGCCTCCAGTTCGTCGCCCGAGGACCAGGCGACCCACCCGGCGAGGGTGAGGGGCGCGGCGGCGTACTCCCCGTACGGGCCGACGCAGCGGCGTGCCAGCGTGCGCCAAAGCCGGAGGGCCGGGGCCGCCTCGTCGCCCTCCATCCACGCGGCGGCGCGGTCGCGGGTGGTGCGGTCCTGGAGGCCGTGGAGCACCAGCGCCGCCTCGTCGTACGTGATCAGTTCGTCGTCGCGCAGGTCCGACGGGAGTGCGCCGGAGACGGGCTGGGCGTCGGCGAGGCGGCGCATGAGGCGCTCGGCCAGCTCCATCGTCTCCTCGGCGACGGCTTTCCGTTCCTCCGCGTCGACGATCCGGGGCAGCAGCTTCAGCGCTGCCTCGTCCAGTGCGCGGCGCTGGTCGTCGGCGGCGGAGGTCTCCCAGGGCTGGAGCCGGGCGTGCAGTTCGCGCAGGGAGCCGCGGACCTGGACCCCGGCGTAGGCGGCCGCGGCGGCCAGCACGGACGTGCCGGGCAGACCCATCGGCGTCCCTTCGGGCGGGCAGCAGGTCTCGTCGTCGCAGCAGTACGACCAGAAACGGCAGTCGGAGACGCACAGGGCTTCGATCACGGGCACGTCCAGGGCCCCGCACTCCAGTCGCAGGGCGTGCGCCAGCGGTCCCAGCCGCTCCTTGACCTGCCGGCCGGTCTCACCCGGTCCCGGCTCCTGGCACAGGAAGACGACCATCTGCTCGGGCCGGGAGCCCCGGCGCTCACAGCCGGTCACCAGCCCCTGGGCAAGCTGGCGGGCGGCCGAGGGCCAGTCGCCGGGGTCGGCGGGGATGCCGAGCCGGGCCCGGCCGCCGAACCTGCCCCGGTCTCCGGTGTCGTGCAGGGAGACGAGGACCATGCTGTCCTCCGGGCGGTACCCGAGGAGGTAGGGCACGGCGTCGGCGAGCTCGGCCGGGGTGCGCAGGGTCACCTGCTGCGGGTCGCCGTGGCTCTCGTACGCGGTGCAGGTCAGGTCCGGCGGGACCGGAGGGCGGTCCTCCCCGCCCACCGGCACCGTGGTCTCGGCGCCGGCCACGGCCGCCTCGCGGGCCGCTGCCGCCTCACCGGCCGCTGCCGCCTCCCGGGCGGCGGTCACCTCCCGTCCCGGCACCCACGCGTCGCGTCCGCCCTGGATCGGGATGTCACTGTTCTCTGAGGGACCGGTCGTCCCGCTGTGGTTCGTCATGCCGCGACCTTCTCGCAGGTTGCGACATTCCGGTTTTCCTGTGGATAAGTAGGATCAGGTCCATGTCATTGCCATCGACGCAGGCCGGCCTTTGTCCACAGCCTTGGGCCGATGTCGGCGCCGTCCTGTTGTATGGGAGCCATGGAGCACACGAGCAACACGGATCTCCGGACGGCCGCCGACGCGGTGCTCGCCCGTCTCGTCGGCGACGACACGGGCACCGCACGGCTGCGCGACGACCAGTGGCGGGCGATCGAGGCACTGGTCGCCGACAAGCGCCGGGCCCTGGTCGTCCAGCGCACGGGCTGGGGCAAGTCCGCGGTGTACTTCGTGGCGACCGCGCTGCTGCGGGCCCAGGGCAGCGGCCCGACCGTGATCGTCTCCCCGCTCCTGGCGCTCATGCGCAACCAGGTCGAGGCCGCGGCCCGGGCCGGGGTCCACGCCCGGACGATCAACTCCTCCAACAGCGAGGAGTGGGACGCCATCCGCGCGGAGATCGAGGCGGGGGACGTGGATGTGCTGCTGGTCAGTCCCGAGCGGCTGAACAATCCGGACTTCCGTGACCAGGTGCTGCCCCGGCTGGCCGCCGCGACCGGACTGCTCGTGGTCGACGAGGCGCACTGCATCTCCGACTGGGGCCACGACTTCCGCCCGGACTACCGGCGGCTGCGCACGATGCTGAGCGACCTGCCGGAGGGGGTGCCCGTCCTCGCCACCACCGCCACGGCCAACGCCCGGGTCACCGCCGACGTCGCCGAGCAGCTCGGCACGGGCGGTTCCTCGGACGCCCTCGTGCTGCGGGGCCCGCTGGAGCGGGAGAGCCTCAGCCTGAGCGTGCTGCGCCTGCCGGACGCGGCGCACCGCATGGCCTGGCTCGCCGACCACCTGGACCAGCTCCCAGGCTCGGGGATCATCTACACGCTGACGGTGGCGGTGGCCGAGGAGGTCACCGCGTTCCTGCGCCGGCGCGGGCATGAGGTCGCCTCGTACACCGGGCGGACGGAGAACGCCGACCGGCAGCAGGCCGAGGAGGACCTGCTGGCCAACAAGGTGAAGGCGCTCGTGGCCACCTCCGCCCTCGGCATGGGGTTCGACAAGCCCGACCTGGGCTTCGTGGTGCACCTGGGGTCGCCGTCCTCGCCCATCTCGTACTACCAGCAGGTGGGCCGCGCCGGCCGCGGAGTCCGGCACGCGGAGGTGCTGCTCCTGCCGGGCAAGGAGGACGAGGCGATCTGGGAGTACTTCGCCTCTCTCGCCTTCCCGCCGGAGGAGACGGTGCGCCGCACGCTCGACGTGCTGGCGCGCTCCGAACGGCCTCTGTCCCTCCCCGCGCTCGAACCGCTCGTCGAGCTGCGCCGCTCGCGCCTGGAGACCATGCTCAAGGTGCTCGACGTGGACGGGGCGGTGAAGCGGGTCAAGGGCGGCTGGATCGCGACGGGACAGCCGTGGACGTACGACTCCGAGCGGTACGCGTGGGTGGCGCGTCAGCGCGCGGCCGAGCAGCAGGCGATGCGCGACTACGTGGCGACGACGGACTGCCGGATGGAGTTCCTGCAGCGGCAGTTGGACGACGAGGGCGCCAAGCCCTGCGGCCGCTGCGACAACTGCGCGGGCGCCCGCTACACGGCCGAGGCCTCCTCCGCGGCCCTGGACGCGGCCCGCGCCGACCTCGGCAAGGCCGGCGTGGAGGTGGAGCCCCGGCGCATGTGGCCCACCGGACTCCCCGCGATCGGCGTGGATCTGAAGGGCCGTATCCCGGCCGGTGAACAGGCGGCGCAGGGCCGGGCGCTCGGCAGGCTGTCGGACATCGGCTGGGGCAACCGGCTGCGTCCGCTGCTCGCACCGCAGGCGCCGGACGGGCCCGTGCCCGACGACGTCGCCCGGGCCGCAGTGGGCGTCCTCGCCGACTGGGCCAAGGGGCCGGGCGGTTGGGCTCCGGGCGTGGACGACGCCCAGCCCCGGCCGGTCGGGGTGGTGACCGTCGACTCGCGCACGCGGCCGCGGCTCGTCCAGTCGCTCGGGGCGCACATCGCGGAGACCGGACGGCTGCCGCTGCTCGGCACGGTTCGGAGCACGGGCGAGCAGCACCAACTCCCCCGCAGTAACAGCGCCCAGCGGCTCAAGGCGCTCGCCGGCGCTCTGACCGTCCCGCCGGAGCTCGCGGAGGCGCTCGCGCGGGCCGGAGGTCCGGTGCTTCTGGTGGACGATTACACCGAGACGGGGTGGACGCTCGCCGTCGCGGCACGGCTGCTGCGGCGTGCGGGTGCGCAGGGAGTGCTGCCGCTGGTACTGGCCGTACAGGGCTGAGCGGAAGCCCGCATTCGGCGGGTGGGGATATTAGCCGCGGATCCGCCGATAACGGTCCGCTGCCCCAATTGCTCGTTGCCGCATCCAAGTTAGACAGGAAGAATTGAAGGACGCACCCGCACGGCTCGCCCGCCGACCAGGTAGGGCTCTGTTGCGTGCGCGCTCCCCCGAATCCGACCCGCCCGCAGTGTGGGCGTAGCCGAAGGGAGGACCGTGACCTTCGGATTCGCTCCGTCCTCGGCGGCTTCGCTGTCGTCGTCCGCCGTATCCGCCAACCGTGTGCTCGAGCCTGCGGAGTGGGCGGCCGCGGGAATCCCGCTGCTGCGCAGTCCGCGCGAGGTCGTCAGCGGACTGCACGCCCGGCACCGTCCCGGCCCGG
Organism: Streptomyces sp. P9-2; assembly: GCF_051903975.1. Taxonomy (NCBI): domain Bacteria; kingdom Bacillati; phylum Actinomycetota; class Actinomycetes; order Kitasatosporales; family Streptomycetaceae; genus Streptomyces; species Streptomyces sp. P9-2. The sequence continues at coordinate 5,070,078 of NZ_CP192633.1, read as the reverse complement.
CGACCGCGGTCGTCGCCGTGCTCGATCCGGACGAACGCCTGCGGGCGAGCGCGTCGTTCACGCGGCGGTCCGCCTCCGCCGACGGCTGGATGAACCGCAACGCGCTGCTGGCCCAGCTGCGCCGGGTGATTCCGCACGACCTGCGCCGCCGCACCCCGGTGCGCACCGCCGTCCTGCTCTACTGCCGTGAGGGCGACGCCCGCTGGACGGAGGAGGACGGGGCCTGGATGTGGGGACTGCGGGACGCCTGCACCCTGCATGGGCTGCGCTGCGGTGCGTACATCACGCTGACCCGTGACGGCTGGCAGGTCCTCGGTGAGGGCCGGGGCGGCCGCCATCCCAGCGCCGGTTCGGAACCGGAGACGGTGGCCATGTCCGAGGCGCCGCCGCGGATCCCGCGCACCGGCGGGGCCGCGTCGGACGTGCTGCGGCGCGCGGCGGCCCGCTAGACGCCGGACCGTTCGCCCGCCCCCGCGCACACCGACCGGCCACAGGTGCACAAGGCACCGTGGCCGCCGACGTTCACGTATGCACGAACGGTCCCCCGCCCGGATGCCGGACGGCGCCGTGGCGTCCGCTCAGACCCCCGCGCCCAGCACGGAGTTGATGCGCTGCGGGTCACCGCAGACGATCAGCAGCGCGCCGGCCCGGGCGTGGGCGGCCTTCAGGGCGGTGGCGGTGACGGACTCGGGGCCGCCGTTGACGGCGACCACCACGACGGGACGCGCCTTGGCACGGTCCGCCACCTGGGCGTCCGCGTAGAAGACGTCGTCGCCGGCGTCGTGCTGCGCCCAGTAGGACGCCTCGCCGAAGGACAGTTCGTGGGTGGCCCACGGGTGCTGTTCACCGGTGGTGATCACCAGCATGTCGCCGGGGGCGCGGCCGGAGTCCAGGAGCAGGTCCACGGCTTCCTCGGCGGCGTCGAGCGCCCCTTCGACGGATGCCGGGATCAGTTGGATCTGCGGGCCGTCGGCGGCAGCGGGCGAAGCCGAAGGGCCGGGCTTGGCCGCGGGGGCCGCGTCACGCGAGGTGCGCTGGGCCGGAGGCGCCGGCCGCGGCGGGCCGGGGCGACCGGGACGTGACGGAGCCGCGAGGCGGGGACCGGGTACGGGGCGGGGGGTCGGCGCGGTACGGCCGCTGGACGGCGTGGCGCGGGGACCCTGGGCACTCTCGTGAATCTGAGGCTCCTCGGGAATGAGAGGCATGAGCTGATTTTTATCAAACGGTGGCACGGCCTGCGGCGCCGGGTGGCACATCAGTGCGAGCGTCCGGTCCGAAGTCGAAGCCGAGTTGGCCCTCGATCGCCGGGACGGGCGCATCCGCCCAGGTGCGGGCCTTCTTGAGGTGCCGCCACTGGGGCAGCGCATCAAGATACGCCCACGACAGCCGGTGGTGCGGGGTGGGTCCCCGGACCTCCAGGGCGGCCCGGTGCACGGGGGACGGATACCCGGCGTTGTCCGCGAAAGCGAAGTCTGCATGGTCGGCGCCCAGTTCGGCCATCATTTTGTCGCGCTGGACCTTCGCGATGACGGACGCGGCCGCCACGGCCACGCACGACTGGTCGCCCTTGATGACCGTCCGGACCCGCCAGGGGGTGCCGAGGTAGTCGTGCTTGCCGTCGAGGATGACCGCGTCGGGCCGGACGGGCAGACCCTCCAGGGCGCGGACGGCCGCCAGGCGGAGCGCGGCGGTCATCCCCAGGTCGTCGATCTCCTCGGGCGACGCGTGGCCCAGGGCGTACGACGTCACCCAGTTCCGCAGCGTCTCGGCGAGTTCGGTGCGGCGCTTGACGGTGAGGAGCTTGGAGTCGGTGAGTCCCTCGGGGGGCCGGCGCAGTCCGGTGATCGCCGCGCAGACGGTGACCGGGCCGGCCCACGCGCCACGCCCCACCTCGTCGACACCTGCAACGATCTTCGCTCCGGTCGTGGCGCGGAGTGAGCGCTCGACGGTGTGAGTAGGTGGTTCGTACGGCATGGCGCCCTTAGCGTACGCCGCCCGGTTCGGTGTGCGACACCCCGGTTCCCGGACCGTGGACACCACCGTCACCACCTTGTGATCACGCGTGCGGTCAGGAGGCGTGCGGACGCAGCAGCGGGACCATCAACTGGTCGATCATCTGCTCCAGATCGACGTCCGACCATTCGCTGCCGCACATCTTCGAGCGGTACATCATCATCGCCGGAATGGCGTCGAAGACATACCCGTTGGCCGCGTCGGGTCGCACCTCTCCCCGCTCGATACCGCGCTCGACCACCCTGCGGAGCATCGTGAGGGTCGGCTCCACGACGCCGTTGAAGATCACCGCGTGGAAGCGTTCGGCCTCGGCGCTGTCGCACTCGTGAATGACCGCACGCAGGGCGAATCCCGGCTTGGAGAACATGGCGTTCCGGGCCCTGCGGCACAGCTCCAGCAGGTCCTCGCGCACGCTTCCCAGGTCCGGCGCCTCGTGGAACTCGGGCAGCGCGGCGCGCAGGGCGTCGGCGACGAGGTCCTCCTTGGAAGGCCAGCGCCGGTAGACGGCCGCCTTCCCCGTCTGGGCGCCCGCGGCGACACCCTCCATCGTCAGGCCGTTCCAGCCGACCGTGCTGAGCTGTTCCAGCGCGGCCTCGAGGATCGCGCGTTCCAGTACGGCGCCACGGCGGCGGGAGGCGGCCGTCTGAGCCTGGGCGGAGGCCCAGCTCGAAGTAACCATCTGACTCTCTCCAACGAGCAGAGGAAGCGGGCATTCAGGGATGAAGCACCCGCCGTACGGCACCGAAGGGGGACGCACCGACACGACGGCCGTTCAGTGAACGCTTGCGTTCACTGTCGGGGGCTCCTAACGTTGACGCAACAGTGAACGCACTCGTTCACTAACTCTTCCGTGGGGGACCCATCGTGACCACCTCTCCTTTGCTCCAGGATCCAAAGCCGGGTGCGGCTCGCCGGCCAGGGCGTCCCGGCATCGCCCTGGCCGTCATCGCGGCCTGTCAACTCATGGTCGTACTCGACGCGACGATTGTGAACATCGCGCTCCCGCACATCCAGAATGCCCTGCAGTTCAGCACCACCGATCTCACCTGGGTGGTCAGCGCCTACACCCTGACCTTCGGCGGGCTGCTGCTCCTCGGCGGCCGGGCCGGCGACATCCTCGGGCGGCGCCGCGTCTTCATGACCGGCATCCTGCTGTTCACCGCCGCCTCCCTGCTCGGCGGGCTCGCCCAGGAGCCGTGGCAGCTGCTCGCGGCGCGCGTCCTGCAGGGCGTGGGCGGCGCGATCGCCTCGCCGACCTCGCTGGCGCTCATCACCACCACGTTCCCGGAGGGCCCCGAGCGCAACCGGGCCTTCGGCGTCTTCGCCGCGGTCTCGGCGGGCGGCGGCGCCATCGGACTGCTCGCGGGCGGCATGCTCACCGAGTGGCTCGACTGGCGGTGGGTGCTCTTCGTCAACGTGCCCATCGGCCTGCTGATCGCCGTCCTCGCGCCGATGTACATCAACGAGTCCGAACGCCACACCGGCCGCTTCGACATCGCGGGTGCGGTGACCTCGACGGCCGGTATGGCCACGCTCGTCTACGGCTTCATCCGTGCGGCCGAGGAAGGCTGGAGCGACACCGTCACGATCGGCTCGTTCGTCGCCTCGGCGGTCCTGCTGGCCGGCTTCGCGCTGATCGAGTCCCGCGCCAGGGAACCGATCACGCCGCTGCGGATGTTCGCCGACCGCAACCGCTCGGGCACGTATGTGATCATGCTCAGCCTCGCCGCGGCGATGTTCGGCATGTTCTTCTACATCGTTCTCTTCGTGCAGAACGTCCTCGGCTACACCCCGATCGAGGCCGGTCTCGCCTTCCTGCCGGTGACGTTCGTGATCGCCGCCGGGGCGGGGATCTCGCAGCGGTTCCTGCCGGTGTTCGGCCCCAAGCCCTTCATGATCACTGGTTCGACGCTGGCCGCGCTCGGGCTGGCCTGGCAGACGCTGATCGACTCCGACAGCTCCTACGTCAGCGGCATCCTCGGGCCGATGCTGGTCTTCGGCTTCGGCATGGGCCTGAACTTCGTGACGCTGACGCTCACCGCGGTCTCCGGGGTGGCCCAGCACGAGGCCGGCGCCGCCTCCGGCCTGCTCAACGCCATGCAGCAGGTGGGCGGATCGGTGGGCCTGGCACTGCTCACCACGGTGTTCGGCACGGCCAGCCGCGACGAGGCGGAGAAGCAGGTGCCGGCCTTCCTCGCGGAAGGGACGGCGGAACAGAAGGCGGAGTTCACGCAGACCCAGCAGCTTCCGGCGCCCTGGGGGCACGAGGTGCTCGCGCAGGGCATCTCCGCGGCCTTCATCCCGGCGGCGGCGATGGCGGTGCTGGCCCTGGCAGTCGCCTGGCTCGTCATCCGGGTCCGCAGGAGCGACCTGGAGGCGCTGTCCGGCACGGCCGGCCCCGGCATCGGCTGACGGCGACATCACGCGCGCCCGGCCCGGCGACGCACCGGCCGACTTCACGGGGGTCGGCGGGGCGACGCCGGGCCGGCGCGCGTGTGACGCGTACGACACCAGCACGGCGCACAGCACCAGCAGCACCCCCGCCCACACGGCCATCCGGCACCCCTCCCCCGACACGCTCGACACGCCCGCACCCCGCGTCGGCGCCACACCGACACGTGTCAGCCTCTCCGGAGCGCCGCAAGGCCCGCAGAGCCTCACACCCGCCCGCAGCCGACACACCGGCAACGACCGTCCGGTCACACAGAGTTCCCGACATGCACGGAGAGTTCCGAAACGGCCGCCGGAGCGCCGAGGTCCTCAGACCTCGCCCCCCCCGCGTCACCCACTCCGGCAACGGCTCCACCCGCCGCACCCACTCCTCGGGCGGCGCCCCCGCCGGCCCGGCCGCGACGACCCCGCCCACGATGGAGCAGGTGGTGTCGACGTCACCGCCCACCTGCGCGGTCGTCCAGAAGGCGTTCTCGTAGTCGCCCAGGGAGCGGGCGGCGGACCAGAGCGCGAAGGGCACGGTGTCGTGCGCGCTCGTACGCCGTCCGCAGCCGAGGACGGCCGCGACGGTGGCCGCGTCGCCGTAGTCGAGCATGTCCCGCGCCCGCCGCAAACCCGCGCCGACCGCACTGCGTGCGGGGATCAGCGCGATGACCCCGTCGAGGAGGTCCTCGGCGCCGGGCGGCCCGTCCGGCGCGGCGGCGAGGGCGGCCGCCGCGGCGACGGCCATCGCGCCGACCACGGCCTCGCGGTGCTGATGCGTGGGGTAGGCGGAGATCTCCGCCTGGTGGGTGGCCTGCTCGGGGTCGTCGGCGTACCAGGCGCCCAGCGGCGGGATGCGCATCGCGGCGCCGTTGCCCCACGAGCCCTGGCCGTTGAAGAGGGCGGCGGACAGTTCGCGCCAGTCGCCGCCCTCGCGGACCAGGCGCAGCAGGCGGTTGACGGCGGGGCCGTAGCCTCGGTCGAAGTCGTGGTGGTGGGCGAAGGAGCGGGCCAGGGCGTCCTGGTCGATGCGGTGGTGGGCGGCGAGGACGGCGACGACGGAGCAGGCCATCTCGGTGTCGTCGGTCCACTGCCAGGGGCCCTCGGGCAGTTCGCGGCGCTTGAGCAGCGGGTAGTTCACCGGCACGAAGAACTGAGAGCCGAGCGCATCCCCCACCGACAGGCCGCGCAGGCTCGCCAGCGCGCGCTCCAGCCGCGCCTCCGGGGAACGATCAGTGGTCATCGCCTCGCAACTCTCCCATCCGGCTGTCGCCGACTCCAGTACATCTCGCCTATCCGGTGATCGGGTAGGGCTCCGGATCGCGCCAGCGATCGAAGGGCCTGTCCAGCGTGTACTTCCCGTTCTCGCCCAGGACGAGCATCCTCACCTCGGCGTTCCCCGGGTTGGACAGCGACTCGAACTCCGCCACGGTCCAGTGGAACCACCGCATGCAGAACAGCCGCATGGCCAGACCGTGGGTGACGATCAGGACGTTCGGCGGGTGGTCCGGGGCCTCGAAGCTGCGGAACAGGCTCTCCAGGAAGCCGCCGACACGGTCGTAGACGTCGGCGCCGGACTCGCCCTGGGCGAAGCGGTAGAAGAAGTGGCCGTAGGCGTCCCGGTAGGCCTTCTGGAGGCGGACGTCCTCGCGGTCCTGCCAGTTGCCCCAGTCCTGTTCGCGCAGGCGGGGCTCCTCGCGGACGCGTATCAGGTCCGGGTCGAGGTGGAAGGCGTTCAGGGTCTCGAGCGTCCGTCGGTACGGGGACACGTAGACGCTGACCCGCTCCTGGCCGAAGAGGTCGCGGAGCCGCTCGCCCGTCGCCTCGGCCTGCTTCCTGCCCCGCTCGGTGAGTCCCAGGGCGTGGTCGGGTTCGCGCTCATAAACGGTGTCGTCAACATTGCCCGTTGATTCACCGTGCCGGACAAGGACGATGCGCCGTGGTCGTGCCATGCCAAAACCCTAGATCGGGTGAGGGCGCAACGGGCACTCGTGCGGGTTCCGTACGGCATTTGTCACACATGTTTGCCGCGCCGGGTCGCGGAAGGGGCGCTCACACCGTCCAGGCGGACTCCATGTCGACGAGGTCGCCCGCGAGGGCCGCGACGTCCGCCTCGGTCTGGGCCCGCAGGGCCAGTCGCTCCACGCGTTCGGTCCGGTACTTGCCGTGTTCGGCGGCGGACCGCCACATCGACAGGACGAGGTACTCGTTGCCCGGCGCCTCGCCGAACAGTCCCCGCACCATGCCGGGCGAGCCGGCCATCGCCGGGTTCCAGACCTTCTCCTGCATCAGTACGAAGTGCTCGGCGCGTTCCTCGTGGACGCGGCACAGCGCGACCCGGATCAGGTCGGCGTCGGTGAAGCGCGGCTCGAACCCGGTCTTCACGTCGAAGCGGTGGTCGAACAGCCTGACCTGGGCGTTCTTGAAGGTGCCTGCCTGGGAGGAGGCCAGCCGGTCGTGGGACCTGGCCATGAACGAGTCGTAGAAGGCGCGGCTCTCCCAGAAGGAGAAGATGTGCGCCACGTCCTGCCGTCCCCGGCTCCAGCCTCCGCCCTGCGCGCGAAACCCCGGCTCCCCCAGAAGCCCCGCCCACTTCCGCTGTCCCCGCTCGAACCCCCGACGGTCCACCACGGTGCAGCGAATCCACTTGACCAGCACCGCGCCATCGTAAGGCCAGGGAGTGCGGCCCCGGTCGCCCTCGCGTCGACTGCGTACCGGCGCCCGGGAGCGCACGCGTGGCAGGATGGACAATCTGCCGTGGTTTTGCGGTAGTTGGGGTGTGCCGGCAGGACGGTCACGAGGAAGGGGACAACGGGTGAACGGCATCGGCAAGGGGATCCGCAAGGTCGAGATCGCGCTGCGGTGGGATCCGAGTCCGACGGGGGAGCCCTCCACCGACCTCGATCTGGTCGCCGCGCCCTACGGGGCGGACGCCCCGTACGGGGACCCGGCCTACGTGGTGCACTTCGACAGCCGCTCCCCCGACGGCACGATCACACTCAACCGGGACAGCCAGGACGGCAAGGGGTTCGGCTACGACGAGGTGATGACGCTGGAGCTGGACCGCCTGGACCCGCGCTACGCGCGCGTGGTGGTCGGGGTCGTCATCCAGCAACAGCAGGCGCCGAGGACGTTCTCCGGGGTGCGCGACCCGGGACTGCGCATCCGTGAGGGCTACGACGTGCTGGCGGAGGACGACTTCGGCGGGGTGCTGGGCGCGACGGCGGCCACGGTCGCGGAGTTCGTCCGGGAGGGCTCGGGCCCCTGGGAGTTCCGGGCGGGCGTGCACGGCTTCGACGGCGACCCGGTGGACTTCACGCGCGCGATGGGCGCGGCCCGGCGGGCCTGACGCCGGGAGGGGCACCTCCGTGAACGCCCGAGGGCGGTGGCACCGGAAACCCGGCGCCACCGCCCTCACCGTCTCACCGCCGGGCAGCGCCCGGACGGGTCGGCGTCAGCTGCAGCCGCTGGTCGAGCCGCAGCCCTCGCAGATGTAGCAGGAGCCTGCGCGCTGCATCTTCGTGCCGCAGGAGAAGCACAGCGGGGCGTCGGCCTGGATGCCCAGCTGCATCTCCACCAGCTCGGCGCTGGTGTGCGCCTGCTTCGGGGCGGGCTTGGCCGCCTCGGTCTCGGTCTCGGCCTTCGGCGTGGAGACCGCCTTCAGCTCCTGGGCGCGCGGGGCCGACTGGGCCAGGCCCTCGACGTCGACCTCGTCGTCGGTCGGCTCGTACGAGCCGGTCTCCAGGTGACGCTGGCGCTCCTCGGCGGAGTGGATGCCCAGCGCGGAACGCGTCTCGAAGGGCAGGAAGTCCAGCGCCAGGCGGCGGAAGATGTAGTCGACGATCGACTGCGCCATCCGCACGTCCGGGTCGTCCGTCATGCCGGCCGGCTCGAAGCGCATGTTGGTGAACTTCGAGACGTACGTCTCCAGCGGCACGCCGTACTGGAGGCCCACCGAGACGGCGATGGAGAAGGCGTCCATCATGCCCGCGAGCGTCGAACCCTGCTTCGACATCTTCAGGAAGACCTCGCCGAGACCGTCGTCCGGGTAGGAATTGGCGGTCATGTAGCCCTCGGCGCCGCCCACCGTGAAGGAGGTGGTGATGCCGGGACGGCCCTTCGGGAGGCGCTTGCGGACCGGGCGGTACTCGACGACCTTCTCGACCGCGGCGCGGATCGTCTCCTCGGCCTTCTCCGTGACCTCGGCCTTCTCCTTCTCCTTGGTCTTGGCGGAGAGGGGCTGGCCGACCTTGCAGTTGTCGCGGTAGATGGCGAGCGCCTTGACGCCCAGCTTCCAGGCCTCGAAGTAGATCTCCTCGACCTCCTCGACGGTCGCCGTCTCCGGCATGTTGACCGTCTTGGAGATGGCGCCGGAGATCCAGGGCTGGATCGCGGCCATCATGCGGACGTGGCCCATCGGGGAGATGGCGCGCTCGCCCATGGCGCAGTCGAACACCTCGTAGTGCTCGGGCTTGAGGCCGGGGGCGTCGATCACATTGCCGTGCTCGGCGATGTGGGCGACGATCGCCTCGATCTGCTCCTCCTGGTAGCCCAGGCGGCGCAGGGCCTGCGGGACGGTGCCGTTGACGATCTGCATCGAGCCGCCGCCGACCAGCTTCTTGAACTTGACCAGGGCGAGGTCGGGCTCGACACCGGTGGTGTCGCAGGACATCGCCAGGCCGATGGTGCCGGTCGGGGCGAGCACGGAGGCCTGCGCGTTGCGGAAGCCGTTCTTCTCCCCGAGGCGCAGCACGTCCTGCCAGGCCTCGGTGGCGGCGGCCCACACCGGGCTGTCCAGGTCGTCCATGCGCGTGGCGGCGCCGTTGGCGTCGGCGTGCTGCTTCATGACGCGCTTGTGGGCGTCGGCGTTGCGGGCGTAGCCGTCGTACGGGCCGACGATCGCGGCGAGCTCGGCGGAGCGGCGGTAGGCGGTGCCGGTCATCAGGGAGGTGATGGACCCGGCGAGCGCGCGGCCGCCGTCGGAGTCGTAGGCGTGACCGGTGGCCATCAGCAGGGCGCCGAGGTTGGCGTAGCCGATGCCGAGCTGGCGGAAGGCGCGGGTGTTCTCGCCGATCTTCTGGGTCGGGAAGTCCGCGAAGCAGATCGAGATGTCCATCGCGGTGATGACCAGCTCGACGACCTTCTGGAAGCGCTCGGTCTCGAACGACTGGTTGCCCTTGCCGTCGTCCTTGAGGAACTTCATCAGGTTCAGCGAGGCCAGGTTGCAGGACGTGTTGTCCAGGTGCATGTACTCGCTGCACGGGTTCGACGCGGTGATCCGGCCGGACTCGGGGCAGGTGTGCCAGTGGTTGATGACGCCGTCGTACTGGATGCCCGGGTCGGCGCAGGCCCAGGCGGCCTCGGCGATCTTGCGGAAGAGCGCCTTGGCGTCGACCTCCTCGATGACCTCGCCGGTCATGCGGGCACGCAGGCCGAACTTGCCGCCCTTCTCGACGGCCTCCATGAACTCGTCGTTGACGCGCACGGAGTTGTTGGCGTTCTGGTACTGGACGGAGGCGATGTCGTCGCCGCCCAGGTCCATGTCGAAGCCCGCGTCGCGCAGGACGCGGATCTTCTCCTCCTCCTTCACCTTGGTCTCGATGAAGTCCTCGATGTCCGGGTGGTCGACGTCGAGCACGACCATCTTCGCCGCACGGCGGGTGGCGCCGCCGGACTTGATGGTGCCGGCGGAGGCGTCGGCGCCGCGCATGAAGGAGACCGGCCCGGAGGCGTTGCCGCCGGAGGAGAGGAGCTCCTTGGAGGAGCGGATGCGGGAGAGGTTCAGGCCGGCGCCGGAGCCGCCCTTGAAGATCATGCCCTCTTCCTTGTACCAGTCGAGGATCGACTCCATGGAGTCGTCGACGGACAGGATGAAGCAGGCGCTGACCTGCTGCGGCTGGGGCGTGCCCACGTTGAACCACACGGGGCTGTTGAAGCTGAAGATCTGGTGCAGGAGGGCGTAGGCCAGCTCGTGCTCGAAGATCTCGGCGTCGGCGGGCGAGGCGAAGTACTTGTTGTCCTCGCCGGCCTTCCGGTACGTCTTCACGATGCGGTCGATCAGCTGCTTGAGGCTGGTCTCGCGCTGCGGGGTGCCGACGGCGCCCCGGAAGTACTTGCTGGTGACGATGTTGACCGCGTTCACCGACCAGAAGTCGGGGAACTCCACGCCGCGCTGCTCGAAGTTGACCGAGCCGTCGCGCCAGTTGGTCATGACGACGTCACGGCGCTCCCAGGCCACCTCGTCGTACGGGTGGACCCCCGGGGTGGTGTGGATGCGCTCGACCCGAAGTCCCTTGCCGGCCTTGCCCGCCTTGGCTCGGGAACTACGTGCCGGACCGCTCGCCGTCTCTGTCATGCCGCCTCCCTGATACGGGCGAAAACGCCCTGAAGTGCCCCGATGTTCCCGTGGCACGGTGTTCTGTCTGATGCTGCGGGCACCCACTCGCCTGCCCGCAACAGGTCTTCTCCGCCGCCGGCCGAACCGGTCCCCGGACCCTCGCGTCCGGGGCCGGACCGCCGCTCAGCCGGCGGCGGGAGCGGACGCGGGGACCTGCATGGTCCCCTCCTGCCCGCTGTCGTCTTCCTGGCTCCCCGGGGCGGCCCCGTCGCCGCCCCCGTCGCCCTCGGCGGGCCGTTCCGCCCGCCGGAGTTCCGCGATCGCGGCCTCGAAGTCCTCCAGCGAGTCGAACGCCCGGTACACGGACGCGAACCGCAGGTAGGCCACGAGGTCGAGTTCCTGCAACGGGCCGAGTATGGCCAGCCCCACGTCGTGGGTGGTCAGCTCGGCGCTTCCGGTGGCCCGCACCGCTTCCTCGACCCGCTGGCCGAGCTGGGCGAGGGCGTCCTCGGTGACGGGCCGTCCCTGGCACGCCTTGCGCACACCGTTGATGATCTTGGTGCGGCTGAACGGCTCGGTGACTCCCGACCGCTTGACCACCATGAGCGAACACGTCTCCACGGTCGTGAAACGACGGGAGCAGTCCGGGCACTGGCGGCGCCTGCGGATCGACGTGCCGTCGTCGGTCGTACGGCTGTCGACGACGCGGCTGTCGGGGTGCCTGCAGAAGGGGCAGTGCATGGATCCCAACCCTCCTCACAGCAGACTCAACGGCCTCGCCAGGCCTCAAGGGCCTCACGAAGCAGCACCAGCATAGGCGATCGCGGAGCCCTCGGAGACCGGGGGGACCACAACTTCTGGGCTGCTGTTGCAATCCAACCACTAGATGTGGGGATTGGTGCATACATCGAGAGTGATACGCGTGTCGCGCGCCGAAAGGGGAATCCGGCCCTGGAAGCCTGCCCGCGCCCGGGCTCGTCCCGGGCGCGGAGGCCCGATCCCGTTGAGGAGAAGGCGTGCCGGAGACGGGGAGGGGGCGTGCCGCTCCGGGAGAGGGCGGGGCCGCTTCACGCGCGCGGGGGCCCACGATGGCAGACTGAGTCCGCGCGCCGCGAGGCCGCCGCCCCGGCGGAGACCTCGGCGGTGAAGAGTACAACAAATGGCCCGTTTGTCCGGCAGGAAGTGCGGCGACCAATACACCTCCGTGAAAGAACGCGAGCCGCAATTCGCGATTTTTCACTCGAACGTGTGTTTGGCGCAACCTTTCGAAAGCATCTACCGTTGTGCTGCAGGGAGACCATCGAGAGGGGCCGACGTGACCACCACCGCAGACAGTGCCGCCATCACTGCCCAGGACCGCTCCCAGGGCCGCATCGAGCCGGTGCATGCGATGAACGAAGCCACGAATCCCGAGGCGCACAAGCGCTCCCTGCCGGGCCGACCTCCCGGCATCCGGGCGGACAGCTCCGGACTCACCGACCGCCAGCGCCGGGTCATCGAAGTCATCAGGGACTCGGTGCAGCGGCGCGGATACCCGCCGTCGATGCGGGAGATCGGCCAGGCGGTCGGGCTCTCCAGCACCTCCTCCGTCGCGCACCAGCTCATGGCGCTGGAGCGCAAGGGCTTCCTGCGCCGTGACCCGCACCGTCCGCGCGCGTACGAGGTGCGGGGTTCCGACCAGGCCGCGTCGGTGCAGCCGACGGACACCGCCGGCAAGCCCGCCGCGTCGTACGTGCCGCTGGTCGGCCGGATCGCCGCCGGTGGCCCGATCCTCGCGGAGGAGTCCGTCGAGGACGTCTTCCCGCTGCCCCGGCAGCTCGTCGGCGACGGTGAGCTGTTCGTGCTGAAGGTCGTGGGTGACTCCATGATCGAGGCCGCGATCTGCGACGGCGACTGGGTCACGGTCCGCCGCCAGCCGGTCGCCGAGAACGGCGACATCGTGGCGGCCATGCTCGACGGCGAGGCGACCGTCAAGCGGTTCAAGCGGGAGGACGGCCATGTGTGGCTGCTCCCGCACAACGCGGCCTACGAGCCGATCCCCGGTGACGACGCGACGATCCTCGGCAAGGTGGTGGCCGTCCTCCGCCGCGTCTGACCCCGACGGGACGCCGGGTCGCTCCCGGCCCACCCCGCCCCCTGTCCGGACCCCGGAACCTCTGCGCCGGTTCCGGGGTCCTGTGTGTCTTCCGGACGCCTTGGGGGGCGCCCCAAGGCCCCTGCAGGCGCGGTGCTGCCGCACACGCCCCGGGCTCTACGCACGGCGCCCCGTGGGGGCACGCACCCATGACAACTCCGGCCACCGCCGGCCGGGGGCCGCTGAATCGCACCCACACGCGACGACGCGACGGCCTGGTCCCGGGGATCCGACTGCCGACCAGGGGCCCCTCCCAGCACTGGGCGGACGCCGTTCCCGTGCGGGCTGCTGCGGGCAGCTCGGGCTGCACGGCGCCGTACCGCTCCGCAGGGGCGAACATCCGTTTGATGTCTGTTCCCGCAGTGCGAGCGAAGCGAGCCCCTGCGGCAGCCGGCACCCCGACGCCCGGCCGGCTGCGGGCCCGGCCCGGTGCCGGAGGAAGGGACCCACCCCGGCCTTCCAGGGCCGTTCCTCCGCCCTTCCAGGGGCCGCGTGGCCCCTGCCCACCCAAAGGGGCGCCGGGCTTCAGGCCCGCCCCTACTCCGCCTGCTTGGCCGCCGCGTCGATCGCCGCGAGAGACTTGCGCACCTGATTTCGATCCGTCGTGTACCAGAAGTCCGGCATCGATGCCTTCAAGTAGCTGCCGTAGCGTGCCGTCGCCAGGCGGGGATCCAGGACCGCCACCACTCCCCGGTCGCCCGAGGCACGGACCAGGCGGCCCGCTCCCTGGGCCATCAGCAGAGCCGCGTGCGTCGCCGCTACCGCCATGAAGCCGTTGCCGCCGGCCTCCTCCACGGCCTTCTGGCGGGCGCTCATCAGGGGGTCGTCGGGGCGCGGGAACGGGATCTTGTCCATGACCACCAGCTGGCAGCTGGGCCCGGGAACGTCCACGCCCTGCCACAGGGACAGCGTGCCGAAGAGGCACGTCCGCGGGTCCGCCGCGAAGTTCTTGATCAGCTCGCCGAGCGTCTCCTCGCCCTGGAGGAGGATCGGGTACTCCGGGATCCGCGAGCGCAGCTCCTCCGCCGCGAGCTGCGCCGCCCGCATCGACGAGAACAGCCCCAGCGTGCGGCCCCCGGCCGCCTGGATCAGCTCCGTGAGCTCGTCGAGCATGTCCTTGCGGTCACCGTCCCGGGCCGGGCGGGCCAGGTGCTTGGCGACGTACAGGATGCCCTGCCGGGGGTAGTCGAACGGCGAGCCGACGTCCACGCCCTTCCACTGCGGGAGGTCGTCCCCCTCCGCGCCCTCGGGGCCGAGCCCCAGCGACGCCCCCACGCCGTTGAAGTCGCCGCCCAGCTTCAGCGTGGCGGACGTCAGCACGACCGAGCGGTCGGTGAACAGCTTCTCCCGCAGCAGCCCCGAGACCGACATGGGCGCGACCCGCAGCGAGGCACCGAAGCGGTCGTGCCGCTCGTACCAGACGACGTCCCACTCGGAACCGTTGGTGATCCGCTCCGCCACGTCGTGGACGCTCTCCACGGAGGCCAGCGCCTGCTTGCGGACCGCGTCCTCGTCCTGGACCGACTTGTCGCGGGTGGAGCCGATCGCGGAGATCACCGTGCGGCACGCGTCGCGCAGCGCCATCAGCGCGTACCCGAGGTCCTCCGGGATCTCCTCCAGCCGGCCGGGCAGCGCCAGCTCCATCAGCCGCTCGAAGCCCTCGGCAGCCGTCTGCAGCTGGTCGGCCGCCTTCTCGTTCACCAGCTTCGCCGCACGCCGCACCGCCCGGTTCACCTGGCCCGGGGTGAGCTCGCCGGTGGCCACCCCGGTCACCCGGGACACCAGCTCGTGCGCCTCGTCCACGATCAGCACCTCGTGCTGCGGCAGCACCGGGGCGCCCTCGATGGCGTCGATCGCGAGCAGCGCGTGGTTGGTGACGATCACCTCGGCCAGCTTGGCGCGCTCACGCGCCGCCTCGGCGAAGCACTCCGCGCCGTACGCGCACTTGGTGGCGCCCAGGCACTCCCGCGAGGACACCGACACCTGCGACCAGGCCCGGTCGGACACGCCGGGCGTGAGGTCGTCGCGGTCGCCGGTCTCCGTCTCGTCCGACCAGTCGCGCAGCCGCAGCAGGTCCTGGCCCAGCTTGCTGGTGGGCGCGGCCGCCTCGAACTGGTCGAAGAGGCCCTCCTCCTCGTCCTGCGGGACGCCCTCGTGCAGCCGGTGCAGGCACAGGTAGTTCGACCGGCCCTTGAGCATCGCGAACTCCGGGCGGCGGCGCAGCAGCGGATGCAGCGCCTCCACCGTGCGCGGCAGGTCCCGCTCCACGAGCTGCCGCTGGAGCGCCAGGGTCGCCGTCGCCACGACGACCCGCTCCCCGTGCGCGAGCGCGGGCACCAGATAGCCCAGGGACTTACCGGTGCCGGTGCCGGCCTGGACGAGCAGATGGGCGCCGTCGTCGACCGCCTCGGCGACGGCTTCGGCCATGGCCACCTGACCGGGGCGCTCTGTGCCGCCGACAGCGGTGACGGCAGCATGCAGGAGTTCGGGGAGTGAGGGCTGAGTCATAGCCCGACCAACCCTACGGCCCCCCACCGACAAACGTGCGCGCACACGGAGAGCCGCGGAGGCGGCCGGCGCCCCGCGCCCGAAGCGCGGCCCGGCGCCCGGAGCAACACCCCCGCGCGCGGCGCGCGAAAGGACCTCCGCCGCTACCACGCCCCGCGCCCCCACGCCCCCGCTCCACGAGATCCGCACCCGACCGGCCAGGTCAGACGCCTTGTAGCCGAACCGTTGCCGTTCCGTCGGACGTCCCCCACGGCGAACGCCTAGTGTGTGGTGCCGTTGTCCCAAGCCGTCGGAGCAGCGCAACGACTCGTCCGGGTCGGATGTGACGACGGGCGTCGTACCACCATCGTTCAGTCCAGGGGGAGTTCAGATCATGCGATCCATACGGCCGTCGTCCACCGCCCGCCGCGTCAGGGGGCGGTCACACAGAACCTCCCCCGTGCTGGCGGCGGTTGCCCTCGCGTCCGCGCTCGCCCTGACCGCCACCGCGTGCGAGTCGGGCGACACCGACGCGAGCGCGGAGGCCTCCGCGACGGCCGGTGCCGACGACGGCAAGCTCAAGATCCCGGACGACATCGCGGACCGGCTCAAGGAGCACGGGATCGATCTCGACAAGTGGCGGGACGGCGCCTGGAAGAACTGGGACAAGGACAAGTGGCTGCGTGAGGCGCAGGACTTCGTCAACCCGATCATCGAGGATCTGTGGGACCCGGACCGCATGCGGGAGGCCGACGAGCCCGACCAGCCGGAGGTCGACGAGAACGACATCTCCGGCGACCAGGGCGTGACCGACCCCACGCCGGACCCGGTGCAGGCCAAGGCCGTGCCGACGTCGTACCACGAGAACGCGCCCACCGCGGGGAAGGTCTTCTTCGACTCCCCCGAGGGCACGATGGTCTGCTCCGCGACCGTGGTCGAGGACCCGGCCAATCCCGGCAAGTCCAACATGGTGTGGACGGCGGGCCACTGCGTGCACGCGGGCAAGAAGGGCGGCTGGTACCGCAACATCGCCTTCGTGCCGTCGTACAACGACTCGGGCATGTCGGCGAAGGAGATCGGCGGGGCCACCAAGGAGGAGGTCGCTCCGTACGGCGTCTGGTGGGGCGACTGGGCGCAGACCTCGGACCAGTGGATCGAGCAGGGCGGCGCGACGGGCGGTGACGGCGCCTCGTACGACTTCGCCGTCATCCATGTGACCCCGGAGAAGGGCGGCGACGGCACGTCGCTGGAGGAGACGGTCGGTGCGGCGATGCCGGTCGACTTCAACGCGCCCGCCGTGCCGAAGATCGAGGAGATGGAGGCGATCGGTTACCCGGCCGCGCCGCCGTACGACGGGCAGTCGCTGTACTCCTGCGTGGACAAGCCGGGCCGCCTGTCGCTGAGCGCGTCCGACCCGACGATGTACCGCATCGGCTGCAGCATGACCGCCGGTTCCTCCGGCGGCGGCTGGATCGCGGCCGGCCAGGACGGCAAGCCGGCGCTGGTCTCCAACACCTCCATCGGTCCGGTGACGACCGGCTGGCTGGCCGGGCCGCGGCTCGGCAAGGAGGCCAAGGGTGTCTACGACGCGGTCAGCGAGAAGTTCGCCGGCCAGTGAGCGGACCGTCCGCCCCGGATGGCGCCGCGCACCCGGGGCGGACGACGGAACACCGCAGCAGCGGCACACGAATTCCGAGTAGTGACGGGGGTCACCACAGCATGCGTTCCCTCTCCACGTCCGTCCGGCGCCTGCGCGGACGGCGGACCGCCCTCGCCGTGAGCGCGCTGCTCGCCGCGGTGGCGCTCACCGCGACCGCCTGCGGCGGGTCCACGGAGGACAAGGCGACCGACCGGCCCGACGCCTCGGCGAGCAGGGCAGGAGCCGGCGACGACGCGGGCGGCGGCGTCCGCGTCCCGGCCGACCTCGCCGACCGGCTGAAGGACCACGGCATCGACGTGGACCAGTGGCGGGACGGCGGCTGGAAGGACTGGGACGAGGACGAGTGGCTGCGCGAGGCGCGGGACTTCGTCAACCCGGTCATCGAGGGCCTCTGGAAGCCCGAGCGGATGCAGGACGCCGAGGAGGCCGAGAAGACGGTCACCACGAAGGACGCCTCCGCGGCCCAGGGGCTGAGCGACCCGGAGCCGGCGCCGGTCACCGCGCAGGCGGAGAAGACGCCGTACCACGAGAACGCCGCCCCGGTCGGGAAGGTCTTCTTCGACACCCCCGAGGGCTCGGCCGTCTGCTCCGGCACGGTGATCAAGGACGCCAACCACCCGGGGAAGTCCAACCTCGTGTGGACCGCAGGGCACTGTGTGCACGCGGGCAGCAGCGGCGGCTGGTACCGCAACATCGTCTTCGTCCCGGCCTACAACGACTACGGCCGCTCCGAGGCGGAGCTGACCGACGCCAACCCGGCCGAGATCGCCCCGTACGGCAACTGGTGGGTGGACTGGGCTTCGACGTCGAACGGCTGGATCCAGGGCGGTTCGGAGAGCGGCGGCGACGGGGCGGCGTACGACTACGCCGTGCTGCACGTGCAGCCGGAGCAGGGCGCGAAGTCCCTGGAGGAGACCGTCGGCGCCGCGCTCGACGTGGACTTCTCCGACCCGGACGCGGCCCAGGCGGGCACGATGGGCGCCTGGGGCTACCCGGCGGCGCCGCCGTACAACGGGCTGCGGATGTTCAAGTGCCTGGACACCCCGGGCCGCTTCTCGCTCGCCCCGAACCTGCCGGACATGTACCGCATCGGCTGCACCATGACCGGCGGCTCGTCCGGCGGCGGCTGGTTCCGGGTGGTGAACGGCGAGACGGTGCTGGTGTCGAACACCTCGATCGGCCCGCTGGACCACACCTGGCTGGCGGGCCCGCGCCTCGGCGCGGACGCCGAGGCGCTGTACCAGAACATGAGCAGGACCCACGGCGGCCGCTGAGCCGCACACGACGAAGGGCCCGCCCCCTGCACTCGGCAGGGGGCGGGCCCTTCGTCGTTGTCCGTGGTCCGGTCAGCCGGCCGGGGTCGGAACGTACGGCGCGAACTCCGCCGCCAGCTCCTCGTGCACCCGCACCTTGAGCAGGGTGCCCTCCGGGGTGTGCTCCTCGGAGAGCACCTCGCCCTCGTCGTGCGCACGGGCGACCAGCTTGCCGTGGGTGTACGGCACGAGGGCCTCGATCTCCACCGACGGGCGGGGCAGCTCGCTGTCGATCAGGGCGAGCAGCTCCGGGATGCCCCGGCCGGTGCGGGCCGAGACGGCGATGGAGTGCGGCTCCACCCGCAGCAGCCTCTGCAGGGTGAGCGGGTCCGCCGCGTCCGCCTTGTTGATGACGACGATCTCGGGCACGCCGGTGGCGCCGACGTCCCGGATCACCTCGCGCACGGCGGCGAGCTGCTCCTCCGGGTTCGGGTGCGAGCCGTCCACCACGTGGAGGATCAGGTCGGAGTCGCCGACCTCCTCCATGGTGGAGCGGAACGCCTCGACCAGGTGGTGCGGCAGGTGCCGGACGAAGCCGACGGTGTCGGCCAGCGTGTAGAGCCGGCCGCTCGGGGTCTCGGCCCGGCGCACCGTCGGGTCGAGGGTGGCGAACAGGGCGTTCTCCACCAGCACGCCCGCGCCGGTGAGCCGGTTGAGCAGCGAGGACTTGCCCGCGTTGGTGTAGCCCGCGATGGCGACGGACGGCACCTTGTTGCGCTTGCGCTCCTGACGCTTGATCTCGCGGCCGGTCTTCATCTCCGCGATCTCCCGGCGCATCTTCGCCATCTTCTCGCGGATCCGTCGCCGGTCCGTCTCGATCTTGGTCTCACCGGGACCACGGGTGGCGAGGCCGCCGCCCTTGCCGCCGCCCATCTGCCGGGACAGCGACTGACCCCAGCCGCGCAGCCGCGGCAGCATGTACTGCATCTGCGCGAGCGCGACCTGCGCCTTGCCCTCTCGGGACTTGGCGTGCTGGGCGAAGATGTCGAGGATCAGGGCCGTACGGTCGATGACCTTGACCTTGACGACGTCCTCGAGGTGGATGAGCTGGCCCGGGCTGAGCTCACCGTCGCAGATGACGGTGTCCGCGCCCGACTCGAGCACGATGTCGCGCAGCTCCTCGGCCTTGCCGGAGCCGATGTAGGTCGCCGCGTCCGGCTTGTCCCGGCGCTGGATCACGCCGTCGAGGACGAGGGCGCCCGCCGTCTCGGCGAGGGCGGCGAGCTCCGCGAGGGAGTTCTCGGCGTCCTGCGCGGTGCCCGAGGTCCACACCCCGACGAGCACGACGCGCTCCAGGCGGAGCTGCCGGTACTCGACCTCGGTGACGTCCTCGAGCTCGGTGGAGAGGCCGGCGACACGGCGCAGGGCCGCACGCTCGGAGCGGTCGAACTGGTCGCCGTCCCGCTCTCCGTCGATCTCGAGGCTCCAGGCGACGTCCTCTTCCATCAGGGCATCGGCCCGAAGACCCTCGGCGTGGCTGTGCGCGAAGCGCGTGGTGTCCTGGGAAGGGGATGAAGAGGAGGTCATTGGGTCCTTACGTCGTTGGGTTGCCGTCTGCGGCGACGGATCCGGCCGAGCGGCCTTCCGTCACTGTCCACAACGTCCGGGTACCCCGGGAGATTCCCGTTTCCCCTGTCGCGCGGACCCGACGATGGTCGCACGGTACGGCTCGTCTCGTCACCGTGTTATTCCCCGCCCTCGTCCGGCCGATGCGCCGCATGCCCGTGCGGGCCGGGCTCCTCCGTCACGGCGCGCTCGGAGGACCGCCAGTCGGGGTGGCCGGGCATCGGCGGGGTGGTGTCGTCGTACAGCCAGGCGTGCAGGAAGCCGGTGAGGTCGCGTCCCGCGGTCTCGGAGGCGAGGCGGACGAAGTCGGCGGTGGAGGCGTTGGAGTCGCGGTGCCGGACGACCCAGGCCCGTTCCAGCCGGTCGAAGGCCTCCTGCCCGATCTCCTGACGCAGGGCGTACAGGACCAGTGCGGCGCCGCCGTAGACGCCCGGGCGGAAGATGCCGATCTTCTTGCCAGGCTCGGGCGGCTTCGGCGCGGCGGGCGGGCCTCCGGCTGCGCGCCAGCCGTCGGAGGACTCGTACGCGGCCCGCATCCGGGCCTCGAGGGTCCTGCCGCCGCGCTTCTCGGCGTACAGCGCCTCGTACCAGGTGGCGTGCCCCTCGTTGAGCCAGAGGTCGGCCCAGGTGCGGGGGCTGACGCTGTCGCCGAACCACTGGTGGGCCAGCTCGTGCACCATGATCGACTCGACGTACCAGGCGGGCAGCGCGGGGTCGGTGAACAGGTCGCGCTCGAAGAGGGAGAGCGTCTGGGTCTCCAGCGCGAAGCCGGTGGACGCCTCGGCGAGCAGCAGGCCGTAGGTGGCGAAGGGGTAGGTACCGACCCGCTCCTCCATCCAGGAGATCTGCGCCGGGGTCTTGGCGAGCCAGGGTTCGAGAGCGGTGCGGTGCTCGGTGGGGACGACGTCCCGCAGGGGCAGGTCGTGCGGTCCGGTGCGGTGCAGGACGGTGGAGCGGCCGACGGACACCTGGGCGAGTTCGGTGGCCATGGGGTTGCGGGTGCGGTAGCTCCAGGTGGTGGTGGAGGGGGCGCGGTCGACGGCGGTGGGCAGGCCGTTGGCGACGGCGGTGTAGCCCTCCGGGACGGTGATCCGGAAGGTGAACATCGCCTTGTCGGACGGGTGGTCGTTGCACGGGAAGACCAGGTGCGCGGCGTCGGCCTGGTTGGCGAGGGCGAGGCCGTCGGCGGTGCGCACCCAGCCGCCCTCGCGGTCGGCGGGCCGGGGGTCGCTGGTGTGCCGGACGGTGATGCGCACGGAGTCGCCCGGGTCGAGGTCGTCGTCGGGGGTGATCACCAGGTCCTCGCCCACGCCGGTGAAGACGGCCGGTTCGCCGTCGACCTCGACGGAGTGCACCGTGCCGTGGGCGAAGTCGAGGTTGATCCGGTCCAGCTCGGCGGTGATCCGGGCGTCGACGGTGGTGACGGCCTCGAGCGGCCGGTCGTTGCTGCCGGGATAGGTGAGATCCAGGTCGTACGCCTGCACGTCGTAGCCGGGGTTGCCGAGGTGCGGGAAGAGGGGGTCGCCGATGCCGAGCGGCTCGGCGGGGGCGCCGGCGGCGACCAGGCAGACGCCGACGGCGGAGGCGAGGAGGGCCTGGGCGGTGCGGCGGCGGGCGCGGGAGGCCGGGCGTCGGGGGGTGTGCGGGGTGGGGTGGGGTGAGGTGAGCGGCGCGCGGTTTCGGGAGGTGAGCGGCATGCCTCACGGCTATCAGCGCGGGCGGGCACGGCTGCGGCGGCGCGCTCCCGACCCACCCGATCGGGTAATCACACCGCAGGGGTGTGTGCGCCGTGTGCCGTCACCGGGCGTGGCCCAGGGGCGTCCTATTCGCCCGCCGCCTGCGGCTGCGCCCGGCTGACGTCGTACACCCCCGCCACATTGCGCATGGCGCGCATCAGGGCGGGCAGCTGGGCGGCGTCCGGGAGCTGCACGGTGTACGTGTGGCGCACCTGCTGCCGTTCCGGCGGTTCCACGGTCGCGGAGACGATCTCGGCGCCCTCGGTGGCCATCGCCTCGGTGAGGTCCGCGAGGAGGTGCGGCCGTACGAACGACTCCGCCACCAGCGTGACCCGGCACTCGGCGCCCTCGCCCCAGCGCACTCCGACCTCCGTGCGCCCCGCGCTCTTCATCCGCGCCACCGCCGGACACTCCGTCCGGTGCACGGTGACCGCTCCCCCGCGCACCGCGAACCCGATGACCTCGTCGGGCGGTACGGGCGTACAGCAGCCGGCCAGCCGTACGGTCGCGCCGTCCCGGTCGGCCAGCACCTGTGCGGCGGCCGGACGCCCGGGGTCCGTGTCGTCGGCGCCGGAGGGCTGGGGGGTCTCCGTGCCGGGCGGCCGGGGGGTCTCGACGTCGTCCGCCAGGGAGCGCGCGTCGGTGTCCTCGGCGGTGGGGTGGGCGGCGAGCCACCGCTGGATGGCGATGCGGGCGGCCGGGGTGGTCGCGTGGTCCAGCCACTCGCGGGACGGCGCGGAGGCCGCGTCCTGGTCCATGAGGAGCTGGACGGTGTCCCCGTCCTTGAGCACGGTGCTCAGCCTGGCGAGCCGCCCGTTGACCCGGGCGCCGATGCAGGCGTGCGCGTCCTCGCCGTACTGCGCGTAGGCGGCGTCCACGCAGGTCGCCCCCTCGGGCAGGCCGAGGGTGCCGCCGTCGGGGCGGAAGACGGTGATCTCCCGGTCCTGGGCGAGGTCCTCGCGGAGGGTGGACCAGAAGGTGTCGGGGTCGGGCGCGGCCTGCTGCCATTCGAGCAGCCGGGACAGCCAGCCGGGGCGGGTCGGGTCGACGCGCTCGCCGTCGCCCGCGGACTGCTCCTCCGGCGGGGCGGCGTAGGGGTTGCCGAGGGCGACGACGCCGGCCTCGGCGACCTTGTGCATCTGGTGGGTGCGGATGAGGACCTCGACGACCTGGCCGTCGTCTCCGGCCACCGCCGTGTGCAGCGACTGGTACAGGTTGAACTTGGGGACGGCGATGAAGTCCTTGAACTCCGAGACCACCGGCGTCATACAGGTGTGCAGCTCGCCCAGCACGGCGTAGCAGTCGGCGTCCTCGTTCACCAGCACCAGCAGCCGCCCGAAGTCGGCGCCGCGCAGCGGGCCGCGCTTGCGGGAGACGCGGTGCACGGAGACGAAGTGCCGTGGCCGGATGAGGACTTCGGCCGGGATGTCGGCCTCCCGGAGCACCTTCCGGACGTCGTCGGCGACGTCGGCGAGCGGGTCGTCCTCGCGGGCGGCGTTGTTGACGATCAGCTCGCGGGTCTTCTCGTACTCCTCCGGGTGGAGGATCGCGAAGACCAGGTCCTCCAGCTCCGTCTTGAGCGCCTGGACGCCGAGGCGTTCGGCGAGGGGGATGAGCACGTCACGTGTCACCTTGGCGATGCGTTCCTGCTTGGCGGGGCGCATCACGCCGAGGGTGCGCATGTTGTGCAGCCGGTCGGCGAGTTTGATCGACATCACGCGGACGTCGTTGCCGGTGGCGACGAGCATCTTGCGGAAGGTCTCGGGCTCGGCGGCGGCGCCGTAGTCGACCTTCTCCAACTTGGTGACGCCGTCGACGAGATAGCGCACCTCCTCGCCGAACTCCCCGCCCACCTGGTCGAGGGTGACGTCGGTGTCCTCGACCGTGTCGTGCAGCAGGGAGGCGGTCAACGTCGTGGTCTCGGCGCCGAGTTCGGCCAGGATGAGGGTGACGGCGAGCGGGTGGGTGATGTACGGCTCGCCGCTCTTGCGCATCTGGCCGCGGTGCGAGGACTCCGCGAGGAGGTAGGCGCGGCGCAGCGGTTCGAGGTCGGCGTCGGGGTGGTGGGCGCGGTGCGCCTCGACGACGTGGCCGATGGCGTCGGGCAGCCGGTCGCGGGCGGAGGACGACCCCAGCAGGGCGGCGCGGCCCAGCCGGCGCAGGTCGAGCCGGGGGCGGGACTTGCGGCGCGTCCCGGCCGGTGTGACGTGACCCGGTGCGAGCGGGCCCGGGGTCGCAGGTTTCGCGGCCTCCGCGTTCATGAGCACCTCCGGCTGCGTGGATCCGGCGGACGGCGCCCCAGGGCGGACTCGGGCCTGGGAGACGGCGTTGATCCCCCGTCCGGGCCGGTGCTCGATGCTATCCAGCCGCGGGGGGTCGAACCGGCCGCCTCCGGCGGACCGTGAAACGGATCACTCCAAAGAGCGACGGTCCGTTCACGGTCGTTTTCACGCCATCGGGTGGGTGGTGAGCCATGATCCCGAAGCTCTTCACCCGCTGTGTCCTGCGGATCGACGGCGGGGAGGGCCGGAGGGAGGGAGATCATGGAGCGCACTCTTCAGCCGAGGGCGTTCTCCAGCCACTCGGCCTCGATCGCGCCTTCGGCGACGATGACCGCGGGACCGGTCATCTCGATCTGTCCGTCGGGCTGTTCGGTGATCACGAGTGTGCCGCCGGGGAGGTCCACGGTGTACGTGACCGGCAGGCCGGTGTCGCTCGGGTCGACGCCGTCGCGGCGGGCGGCGGCCACGGCGACGGCGCACGCGCCGGTGCCGCAGGAGCGGGTCTCGCCGACGCCGCGCTCGTGGACGCGCATCGCGACGTGCCGGGGGCCGCGGTCGACGACGAACTCCACGTTCACCCCGTCCGGGTAGGCGGCTTCCGGGGCGAAGGAGGGCGCGGTGAACAGGCCGCCCGCGTCGGCCAGATCCTCGACGAAGGCCACGGCGTGCGGGTTGCCCATGTTGACGTTGCGCGCGGGCCAGTCGCGGTCGCCGACGGCCACGGTGACATCGCCCTCGGGGAGAACCGCGCGGCCCATGCCGACGGTGATGTCGCCGTCCTTGGCGATGTGCACGGTCTTCACGCCG
Source organism: Streptomyces sp. P9-2 (assembly GCF_051903975.1). NCBI lineage: Bacteria > Bacillati > Actinomycetota > Actinomycetes > Kitasatosporales > Streptomycetaceae > Streptomyces > Streptomyces sp. P9-2. The sequence continues at coordinate 5,045,310 of NZ_CP192633.1, read as the reverse complement.
CCGCGTGTGGCGATCGCGAGGTCGCCCTCGCCGACGTGCCCGGCGTGCTGGAGGTAGCGGGCGAAGACGCGGACACCGTTGCCGCACATCTCGGCGACGGATCCGTCGCCGTTGCGGTAGTCCATGAACCATTCGGCCTCGTCCGCCATGGACCGCGCCTCGGGATGCGCCGCGGACCGCACGACGTGCAGCAGCCCGTCGCCCCCGATCCCCGCGCGCCGGTCGCACAGCGCGGCGACGGCCGCGGGCGACAGCTCGACGGCGTTCTCGGGGTCGGGCACGATCACGAAGTCGTTCTCCGTACCGTGCCCCTTGAGGAAGGCGATCCGCGTGCTCATTCCTCGATCCTACGGGGTGGGGGCGGAACGGCGTCGCCGCCTGTGGACGACGAGGTGAGGGCCGCGTTGGGCCGGTGTCCGGGGGCCTGCGGGCGGGCCCGAACGACGCGGGCATCGGGGGCCGGCGCCAAGGGGCGCCGCCCAGGGTGAACGAGCCCGAGCGGGCCGTGACGCGAGCCGCCGCAGAGCCACGGGCCCGGCATGCGGCAAGCCGCGAAAACGGACGCCCGCGGACCATCGGAGCCCCGGATCCGGCGCGAGCCGACGGGCAGCCCCGCCATGCACGGGCCGCGCCCCCGCGACGGCAGGCGCGAGCCGGCCTCAGAGCCACGCGTTCAGCATGCACCCGACCGCGAAAACCGACGCGCCCGCAGGACACCGAAGCCCCGGATCCGGCGCGAGCCGACCGGCCCGCCACGCACGGGCCGCGCTCCCACGACGGCAGGCGCGAGCCGGCCTCAGAGCCACGCGTTCAGCATGCACCCGACCGCGAAAACCACGAAGGTGGGACGTCCGCGGGCCACCGGGCCCCCGGTTCCGGCGCGAGCCGACAGTCAGGCCCGGCACGGGCGGGCCGCCATCCCGCGAAGGCCGACGGGCCTCAGGGCCATAGGTTCAGCGAGCCAAGCCGCGAAGGCAGATCAACCGGCCGCGAGGCCTACGCGCACAGGCTTCGGCGCCGGCGGCCCACAGTGCCCGGGCGTTCGCGCGAGCCCGGTCTCGCCGCGGGCGTCAAGAACGGCCCCGCCTCGCCGGGGCCCTCAGCGCAGGCGGGCCACTCGCCAGACCGCCAGCGCCACCACCGCCGCGACCATCACCGCGTACGCGGCCACCACGCGCCAGTCGGACTTGCGGTCCGAGCCGCGGGCGGTCAGGCCCGGCCACGTGTAGCCGACCTTGCGGGCGGCCATCATGCCCCAGCCCGCCGCGCAGGAGCAGATCAGCAGACCCAGCATGGCGATCACCGCACCGCTGTCGCCGAAGTCGAAGGCGAGCGGGAAGGCGAACATCAGGGAGCCGAGCGCGCCGAGGCCCACGATCGGGGCGAGCTGCCAGACGCGCAGCCGGCGCTGCGGGCGCAGTTCGACCTCGACCTCGTCCCCGCCGGTGAACATCTCCTCCGGCTCGGGACCGTCGTCGGTCACACCGCCCTGCGTCTCCTCGGGCCCGTCAGGGCTGAGACGGTCGGTCTCCGGCTCCGGGGCATCCCGCCCGGTGGCGAGGTGCTCGGTGCTGTGTGCGGTGTCGCGAGGGCCGGCCTCCATCGCCACGCGCCCTCCCAACTTAGGACTCCACTGGTCGATCGAAGCTTGATGATGGCACGGTGTCACAGGCCCGGATGACGGCCTGGGCGTCCCGATGCCAGGACGTGATCAGGCTGTAACCGGTCGTTCGACCAACGCCATCGCGAGCTGCGGAAGTTCCCGGAGGTCCGCCGCGGCCCCACTCAACCAGTGCACCCGCGGATCGCGCCTGAACCATGAATCCTGACGGCGCGCGAAGCGCTTGGTGGCACGGACGGTCTCGGCCCGTGCCTCCTCCAGGGTGCACTCGCCGGCAAATGCGGACAGCACCTGCTGGTAGCCGAGGGCGCGCGACGCCGTACGCCCCTCGCGCAACCCCTGCGCCTCGAGTGCGCGCACTTCTTCGACCAGCCCCGCCTCCCACATGCGGTCGACCCGGCGGGCGATGCGCTCGTCGAGTTCGGGGCGGGCCACGTCGACGCCGATCTGGAGCGTGTCGTAGACGGAGTCGTGGCCGGGGAGGTTGGCAGTGAAGGGCCGCCCGGTGATCTCGATGACCTCCAGCGCGCGGACGATGCGGCGGCCGTTGCTGGGCAGGATCGCGCGGGCGGCGTCGGGGTCGGCCGCGGCGAGCCGGGCGTGCAGCGCGCCGGGGCCGCGCAGGGCCAGTTCCTCCTCGAGGCGCGCGCGGACCTCCGGGTCGGTGCCGGGGAACTCCAGATTGTCGACGGCCCCGCGGACGTACAGGCCGGAGCCGCCGACCAGGATCGGCCAGCGCCCTTCGGCGAGCAGCGCGTCGATCCGCGCGCGTGCCATCCGCTGATACTCCGCGACGGAGGCGGTCTCGGTGACGTCCCAGACGTCGAGCAGGTGGTGCGGGACGCCGCCGCGCTCCTCGGGCGTCAGCTTGGCGGTGCCGATGTCCATCCCCCGGTAGAGCTGCATGGAGTCGGCGTTGACGACCTCACCACCCAGCCGCTGGGCGAGAAACACACCCAAGTCGGACTTTCCGGCCGCGGTGGGACCGACGACGGCGATGACGCGGGGGGCGTGGGGTGCGCTGCTCACCGATCCAGTCTCCCAAACCTCAGGGGCCGCTCTCGAACGGGTTACGTGACGCGGGGTCCGCCGGGTCGTTGCCCGTTCGAGGTTCCTGCCGCCGGATCACGGTGGCGCTCGCCCGGCTCACACGGATGGACACGCCGGGCTACGCGGAATTTCGCCCGCACGAGTAACGTATGGAGTGGATATGGGCGTTTTTGCACGACTTTTTCGGAGGTCGAAGACCACGGGAGAGACAGCGGCGGCCGAGGCCCGGACCGACGGGGAGACGACGGGGAGCGGTACGGACGACATGGCGGCGACGCCTGAGTCCGAGGCCGCGGCCGACGAGGCGAAGGCGCCCTCCGAGGCCCCGGTGAAGGAAGCCGGCGAGGCCGGCGCCACGGAGAGCGTCGACATCCCGAAGCAGCAGTCCGGCAAGGCCGCCGACACCGAGGCCGGCGAGGGCGCCCGCACGTAAGCGTGCCGCTAGGGAAGGTACATCATGGGTCTCCTGGACAATCTGAAGGCCAAGCTCGGCCCTGCCAAGGACAAGGTCTCCGGCCTCGCGCAGCAGCACGAGGACAAGATCCAGCACGGTCTGGAGAAGGCGGCGCACACCGTCGACCGGAGCACCAAGGGCAAGTACAGCGACAAGATCCAGTCCGGTACGGGAAAGGCCAAGGAGGCCGTGGACCGCTTCGCGCACAAGAACGGTCCCGGTCCGGACGCGGGCGGCACCACGCCGCCGGCCGGGCCGCCGCCCGCCTCCTGAGCGGCACGAACGGCGGACGGCCGGGGCATCACGCCCCGGCCGTCCGCCGTTCGTTCACGTGTACGCGCCTAGGACCAGGTGGCGACGACGTACCCCACGCCGTACGGGGCGTCCTCGTGCAGCAGCACGCCCGACAGCCCGGCGCAACCCTCGGCCGCTCCGGCGAGCACCTGCCAGGGCGCACGGCCGGACACCTTCAGCTCGCGCGCGAGTCCGGGGTCCAGCGCGCGCAGGGCCGCCGTGTCGGCGGAGCCGAGCGCACGGGCGATCTCCGCGTCGTAGGGCGCGGCGCGTTCGTCGAGGTAGCCGGGAGCCTTCAGCGTGCGGCAGGCGCTGGCGTCGCCCATCACGAGGAGCGCCACCCGGTCGGCCCGGCCGGCCAGCCGCTGCCCCTCGGCGAGGCACGCGTCGGGTGCGAGAGACTCCCCCACGCCCCGCCCCTCGACGGGGGCGTCGGCCCATCCGGTCCGCCCCAGCAGCCAGGCGCCCACGGCGAGCCCGTACGGGAGTTCCCCACCGGCGCCGTCGCCCTCCCCCAGCCGTACGTCCAGGTCGACGCCGAAGCCGCGGAAGGAACCCGGGGTGCCCGCAGGGTAGGCGTGCGTCCCGGCGCCGTCGTCCGGGCCCACGACGACCAGCAGGTCGGGGCGGGAGGCCGCGAGCACGCCGAGCGCGTCGGTGCAGGCGGCGCGCGCGGCGTCCAGCTCCGGGGCGGCGCCTGCGGCGACCTCGGGCACGAGCAGCGGCGGGCAGGGGCAGGCTGCGGCGGCGACAAGCATGATCAGCAGCCTACTGCGGCCCTACGGACCCGCCCGCCGGGGCGGGTCCGGGGCAGGGGCGTCAGTCGACGGCGCAGCCGCCGCTGACCGCCGGGAGCGGCTCGGGCACGCCCACCTTGGGCAGGCCGAGCAGCACGCCCGCGGGCTTGGCCGCCTTCTCCGCCGTGCGCTTCTCCCAGGCGTCGCCCGCACGGGTGCGGCGCACGTCGAGGACGGGGCCCTCGGCGAGGAGGTGGTGCGGGGCCGCGTAGGTCACCTCGACGGTGACGACGTCACCGGGGCGGACCTCCTGGTCGGGCTTGGTGAAGTGCACCAGGCGGTTGTCGGGGGCGCGGCCGGAGAGGCGGTGGGTGGTGTCGTCCTTGCGGCCCTCGCCCTCGGCGACCATCAGCTCCAGGGTGCGGCCGACCTGCTTCTTGTTCTCCTCCCAGGAGATCTCCTCCTGGAGGGCGACGAGACGCTCGTAGCGCTCCTGGACGACCTTCTTGGGGATCTGCCCGTCCATCTCGGCGGCCGGGGTGCCGGGCCGCTTGGAGTACTGGAAGGTGAACGCCTGCGCGAAGCGGGCCTCGCGGACGACGTGCAGCGTCTGCTGGAAGTCCTCCTCGGTCTCGCCGGGGAAGCCCACGATGATGTCGGTGCTGATCGCCGCGTGCGGGATGGCGGCGCGGACCTTCTCGATGATCCCGAGGAAGCGCTCCTGGCGGTAGGAGCGGCGCATCGCCTTGAGGACCGGGTCGGAACCGGACTGCAGGGGCATGTGGAGCTGCGGCATCACGTTGGGCGTCTCGGCCATGGCGGCGATGACGTCGTCGGTGAAGTCGCGGGGGTGCGGGGAGGTGAAGCGGACGCGCTCCAGGCCGTCGATCTTCCCGCAGGCGCGCAGCAGCTTGCTGAAGGCCTCGCGGTCGCCGATGTCGGAGCCGTAGGCGTTGACGTTCTGGCCGAGCAGGGTGATCTCGGAGACGCCCTCGGCGACCAGCGCCTCGATCTCGGCGAGGATGTCGCCGGGGCGGCGGTCCTTCTCCTTGCCGCGCAGGGCGGGGACGATGCAGAAGGTGCAGGTGTTGTTGCAGCCGACGGAGATCGACACCCAGGCGGCGTAGGCGCTCTCGCGGCGGGTGGGCAGCGTGGAGGGGAACGCTTCCAGCGACTCGGCGATCTCGACCTGCGCCTCCTCCTGGACGCGGGCGCGCTCCAGCAGCACCGGCAGCTTGCCGATGTTGTGCGTGCCGAAGACCACGTCCACCCAGGGGGCGCGCTTGACGATGGTGTCGCGGTCCTTCTGCGCGAGGCAGCCGCCGACCGCGATCTGCATGCCGGGGCGGCTCGCCTTCTTCGGGGCGAGGTGGCCCAGGTTGCCGTACAGCTTGTTGTCGGCGTTCTCGCGGACGGCGCAGGTGTTGAACACGACGACGTCGGCCTCGCCGTCGGAGCCCTCGGGGGCGCGGACGTACCCGGCGTCCTCCAGCAGCCCGGCGAGGCGCTCGGAGTCGTGGACGTTCATCTGGCACCCGTAGGTGCGAATCTCGTAGGTCCTGGTCGAGAGAACGTCCACGGCGGGGCTCCGGTCACTGCTGCTGGTCATGGCAACAAGGGTAGGCGTTTCCCGGAGCGGTTCCGCCCGGTGTTCCCCTCCCGCCCCGTTCGGCCAGGTGGCTCAGCCGCGTACGGCCAGGTGGCAGCCGGAGGCCCAGAGGACGGCGGCGCAGGCCAGACCCACCACGGCCCGCACGGACTCGGCGGACAGGCCCGCCAGGACCAGCACGGCGCCGACGACGGCCACGGCGGTGAGCAGCGCTCCGGTCCACCGGTACTGCCACTGGTCGTAGAGCCGGGCGAGCGGGAAGAAGTGCAGGCCCACGACGAGCGCGATGCCGGCCGGGACGTACTCCGGGTGGCCGGAGGCGTTGGCCGCGGCGATCACGGCGACGATCGCCAGCAGCTCGACGCCGTTCACGAGGCCCACCCCGCGGGCCCAGTTCGCGGGCAGGTCCACCGTGCGGGGCGAGGGCCGGGCGTCCTTGCGAAGGCCCAGGTACAGCGCGACCGCCGTGATCACGAGCGCCACGGCTTCCACGGCCACCGGCACCGCGTCCGTCGCCGCGCCCGTGCCGGAGGCGCCCGCGAAGGCCCAGACCAGCGCGAACACGGACAGCACGACGGTGCCCCGGCGCCGCAGCTGCCGGGTGAGCGCGAGGCACTCAGCGTCGGAGGCGGACGGCGTCGGCGCGGGCTCGGTGGAGGACGTCATCGGTGGAGGCTACAGCGGCCGCCTCAACTCGGCCCGGCGTTTCCCCACTTCACGGTCCGCGTGCGCCACGGCCGGTTCTCCCCGTGATTTCCGCCCTGGTCAGCGAGGCACCGGGCTGGCAGGATCGCCGCCATGTCCCACGTGCTGTCCCGCATCGGCAGGCGGCGGGCCCTGCGGGGCGCGGCCGTCGGCCTCGTGGTGCTCGGGCTGCTGCTGTGGTGGGTCGCGCCGTGGCGTGAGGAGGCGCCCGGCGGGACGATCACGATGAGCACCGGCACCCGCGCCGGCGTCTACCAGAAGTACGGCGAGCTGCTGCGGAGCGCGCTCGGCAAGGACATGCCGGATCTGGAGGTGCGGCTGGAGACCAGCGACGGCTCCTGGGAGAACGTCCGCCGGGTCGCCACCGGGCAGGCCGACTTCGCCCTCGCGGCGGCCGACGCCGTGGAGACGTACCGGCAGGAGGGCCGCACCGGCGCCGCCGGGCTGCGCGGGGTGGCGCGTCTGTACGACGACTACGTGCAGCTCGCCGTCGCACCCGACTCGGGCATCCGTACCGTCGCCGACCTGCGGGGCAAGCGGGTCGCCATAGGGCCGCCGAAGTCCGGGGTGCGGCTGATCGCGAACCGGCTGCTGCGGGCGGCCGGGATCGACCCGGAGCGGGACATCGTGCCGTCCGCGGACGGCATCGACACCGGGCCCGGGCGCCTGGGGCACGGTCTGGACGCCTTCTTCTGGTCGGGCGGGCTGCCCACGGACGGGCTGAAGAAGTACGCGGAGGACTCCGCGCTGCGGTTCGTGCCGATCGACGCCTCGCTGATCGCGAAGGTGCACGAGAAGGGCAGGGCCACCCGCTACTACCGCGCGACGAACATCCCGGAGTCGGCCTACCCGGGCAGTCAGCTCGGCTCGGCCGTGCCGACCATGGCGGTGTCCAACCTGCTGATCACACGCGCGGACACGGACCCCCGGCTCACCGAGTGGCTGACCCGGATCGTGCTGAAGAGCCGTGACGGCATCGGCGCCCATGTGCACTCCGCGCAGCTCGTCGACGTGCGCACCGCCATCTACACCGACCCGCTGCGGCTGCACGAGGGCGCCCGCCGGTACTACCGGTCCGTCAAGCCCTGACCTTCCGCCTCACCCGCGGGGGCGTTGCGCGGCACGCTCACGGTCACCCGCAGTCCGTGCGGCTCGTGCCGTTCGTAGGTGATCGAGCCGCCTCCCGCGGCGAGCAGCGCGCGGGAGATGGACAGGCCGAGGCCCGAGCCCTTGACGTTCTGGTGCCGTCCGCTGCGCCAGAAGCGGTCGCCGACGCGGGTCAGCTCCTCGTCGGTCAGTCCGGGGCCGTTGTCGGTGACGACGACGGTCGCCGTGTCGCCGTTGGAGGCGACGGTCACCTCGACCGTCTCGCCGGACGGGGTGAACTTCACCGCGTTGTCGATGACCGCGTCCAGCGCGCTGGACAGCGCCACCGGGTCCGCCCAGGCGGTGGTCGCCGGGCAGACGCCGGTCAGCGTGACGTCCTTGGCCTCGGCGGTCGGCGACCAGGCGGCGACCCGCTCGGCCGCCACCGCGCCGATGTCGACGATCTGCAGGTCGGGCGCGCTGTGCTCGGCGAGGGCCAGGTCGAGCAGGTCGTCGAGGACCTGCGCCAGCCGTTTGCCCTCGGCGCGCACGGAGGCGATCTCCTCGTTGCCCTCGGGCAGCTCCAGCGCGAGCAGTTCGATGCGCAGCAGCAGCGCGGACAGGGGGTTGCGCAGCTGGTGGGAGGCGTCGGCGACGAAGGCGCGCTGCTGCTCCAGCACGTTCTCGACGTTGTCCGCCATCTCGTTGAAGGAGCGCGCGAGGCGGCGCAGCTCGGGCGGGCCGCCGGCCTCCGCGACGCGGGACTTCAGCCGGCCGGTGGCGATGTCGTGGGTGGTGGCGTCGAGGACGCGCACCGGGCGCAGCACCCAGCCGGTGAGGCGGAGCGCCGCGCCGACGGCGAGCAGCATCGCCGCGGCCTCCCCCGCGGCGATGACCAGCCAGCCCTGGAGGATGCGGGAGCGCATCTGCCCGGTGGGCGAGTCGGTGACCACCACCGCGACGACGTCGCCGTCCCGGATCACCGGTGAGGCGACCACGAGGGTGCTCCGCTGCCAGGGCCACACCTGCTCGGGGTCGTGGCTGCGGCGGCTGAGCAGCGCCTCCTCGAAGGCGTCCCTGACCTCGCCGGCGCGCGGCAGGAAGAAGTCGTCGGGGGCGTGCGCCATGGGGGCGTCGTTGCGGTAGAAGACGCCGGCGCGGATGCCGTACACCTCGTGGTAGCTGCGCAGCTCGGCGCTGAGGGTCTCGCGGCGCTCGTTGATGTCGCCGCCGGAGGTGTCGGCGGGCTCGGTGACGAACTGGGCGAGGGCCGCGAAGCGCGCGGTGTCGTCGATCCGGTCGACGACGACCTTCTGCTGCTGGGCGCCGGCGAGGCTCACCGCGAGCGGCACGCCGAGGGCGAGCAGGACGGCCGCCATCAGGACGATGAGCAGCGGCAGCAGTCGTGTGTGCACCCGGCCCCGCTACGCGGCGGGCGCGACGAGCCGGTAACCGACGCCGCGCACGGTCTCGATCAGGGCGGGCATGCGCAGCTTGGAACGCAGGGACGCCACATGCACCTCGAGGGTACGTCCCGTTCCCTCCCAGCTGGTGCGCCACACCTCGCTGATGATCTGCTCCCGGCGGAAGACGACCCCCGGCCGCTGTGCCAGCAGCGCGAGCAGATCGAACTCCTTGCGGGTGAGCTGGACGGGCGTGCCGTTGACGCTGACCTGCCGGGTGGGCAGCTCGATGCGCACCGGGCCGAGGAGCACCTGGGTCTCCGTGGAGCCGGTGGCCTCCTCGTGGACGCTGCGCCGGCTGACGGCGTGGATCCGGGCGAGCAGCTCCCCGGTGTCGTACGGCTTCACCACGTAGTCGTCGGCGCCGAGGTTGAGGCCGTGGATGCGGGAGCGCACGTCGGAGCGCGCGGTCACCATGATCACGGGGGTGCTGGTGCGCTTGCGTATCTTGCCGCAGACCTCGTACCCGTCCTGGTCGGGCAGGCCGAGGTCGAGCAGGACGACGCCGAAGCCGTCGCTCTCGGGGACGAGCGCCTGGAGGGCCTCCTCGCCGCTGCGCGCGTGGGTGACGTCGAAGCCGTGGCGGGCCAGCACGGCCGACAGGGCCGCGGCGACGTGGTTGTCGTCCTCGACGAGCAGCAGTCTCACCAGGGCTCCCTTCGGTTCATCGGCCGTTTGTCGGGTGTGTCCATCATGGCCACACGCGGATGCACCTTGCAGTCACGCCGATGAGGGAGGACCACGTCAAGAGGGTTCCGGTTGCGCTTCGGTACCGTTGCCTCGCGCGGACGCGTTCCAGGTCACAAGTGCTACGACAGGTGTCCGATTGCTATCGGATCGTGATGCTCAGATTCCCCTCAGATGTAATGACGCAGGTCTGAAGGGTTACTACTGTCCTCCGAAACCGAGGAGGACGGAGCCTGAGAGCGATGACCGAAGTATCGGTGGCCAAGGAAGATGTGGCCGCGACCGGCGATCTGGTCGTCCTGAAGAGCGTCAACAAGCACTTCGGCGCGTTGCACGTTCTCCAGGACATCGACCTCACGATCGCGCGTGGCGAAGTCGTCGTGGTCATCGGACCCTCCGGGTCCGGGAAGTCCACCCTGTGCCGCACCATCAACCGTCTGGAGACGATCGACTCCGGCTCGATCACGATCGACGGCAAGCCCCTGCCCGACGAGGGCAAGGCGCTCGCGAAGCTCCGTGCCGACGTGGGGATGGTCTTCCAGTCCTTCAACCTCTTCGCGCACAAGACCGTGCTCGAGAACGTGACGCTCGGACAGGTCAAGGTCCGGAAGAAGGACAAGAAGGAGGCTGAGGAGCGGGCGCGTGCCCTCCTCGACCGGGTCGGCGTGGCCGCACAGGCCGACAAGTACCCCGCACAGCTCTCCGGTGGTCAGCAGCAGCGCGTCGCCATCGCGCGGGCCCTGGCGATGGAGCCCAAGGTCATGCTCTTCGACGAGCCGACGTCGGCTCTCGACCCGGAGATGATCAACGAGGTTCTCGAAGTCATGCAGCAGCTCGCCCGTGACGGCATGACGATGATCGTCGTGACCCACGAGATGGGCTTCGCGCGTTCGGCCGCGAACCGCGTGGTGTTCATGGCGGACGGCCGCATCGTCGAGCAGGCGACGCCGGACCAGTTCTTCAGCAACCCGCGCAGCGACCGTGCCAAGGACTTCCTGTCGAAGATCCTGCACCACTGAGGCACGGCGCAGCGCCCCTGCCGACCTGCGTCACCGGACATTGACCGGGCCGCACCACTTCACCAGTCAAAAGGATGTGCACCATGAAGCTCCGCAAGGTCACCGCCGCCTCGGCCACCATCTTCGCCCTCGCCCTGACCGCCACCGCCTGCGGCGGCGGCGACGGGGACAACGAGTCCTCGGGCGGCGGCGGCAAGGACAAGATCACGATCGGCATCAAGTTCGACCAGCCGGGCCTCGGCCAGAAGACCCCGCAGGGCTACGAGGGCTTCGACGTGGACGTCGCCACCTACGTCGCCAAGAAGCTCGGTTACGAGGAGAACCAGATCGAGTGGAAGGAGTCGAAGAGCGCCGACCGCGAGACCATGCTGCAGCGCGGTGACGTCGACTTCATCGCCGCCACCTACTCGATCACCCCGGAGCGCCAGGAGAAGGTCGACTTCGCCGGCCCGTACCTGCTCGCCCACCAGGACGTCCTGCTCCGCGCCGACGACGACAAGATCAAGTCGCCCGAGGACCTGAACAACGCGAAGCTCTGCTCCGTCACCGGCTCGACGTCCGCGCAGAACGTCAAGGAGAAGCTGGCGCCGAAGGCCCAGCTGCAGCCGTACCCGACGTACTCCGCCTGTCTGCCCGGTCTGCAGAACGGCGCCGTGGACGCGCTGACCACCGACGACTCGATCCTCGCCGGCTACGCCGCCCAGGACCAGTTCAAGGGCAAGTTCAAGCTCGGCGGCTTCAAGCTGACGAACGAGAACTACGGCATCGGCGTCAAGAAGGGCAGCGACCTCAAGGACAAGATCAACAAGGCCCTTGAGGAGATGGTCGCCGACGGTAGCTGGGACACGGCCGTGAAGGACAACTTCGGCCCGGCCAACTACAAGAACGAGCCCGCTCCGAAGATCGGCGACATCAAGAGCTGAGGCAGCGCCTGACCGTGTGCGCCGCCCCCGACGCGGGGCGGCGCACCGGGGCATGCATCCCTACACGCGGAAGCGCGGGAGATCGTGTTCGATTTTCTTGAAGATTACGACCTGCTGGGGGCCTTCTGGACGACGGTGCAGCTCGCTGTGCTCTCCGCCGTCGGCTCCCTGATCTGGGGCACCCTGCTGGCCGCCATGCGCGTCGGCCCGGTGCCGCTGATGCGCGGCTTCGGGACCGCGTACGTGAACATCGTGCGGAACATCCCGCTGACGGTCATCATCCTGTTCACGTCGCTCGGCCTCAACCAGACCCTGGGCGTCAGCCTCGGCGCGGACGACTTCGAAACGATCAACTTCCGGCTCGCCGTCCTCGGTCTGATCCTGTACACCTCGGCCTTCGTGTGCGAGGCGCTGCGCTCCGGCATCAACACCGTGCCGGTCGGCCAGGCGGAGGCCGCCCGCGCGCTCGGCCTGAACTTCAACCAGGTGCTGGGCCTCGTGGTGCTGCCCCAGGCGTTCCGTTCGTCCGTCGGCCCGCTGGCGAACGTCCTCATCGCACTCATCAAGAACACCACGGTGGCCGCCGCGATCGGCGTCGCCGAGGCGGCGCTGCTGATGAAGGAGATGATCGAGAACGAGGCGCAGCTGCTGCTGATCTCCGCGATCATCGCGTTCGGTTTCGTGGTTCTGACGCTGCCGACCGGCCTGTTCCTCGGCTGGGTGGGCAAGAAGGTGGCGGTGAAGCGATGAGCTCCGTTCTGTACGACGCCCAGGGGCCCCGCGCCAAGCGGCGGAACGTCATCTTCACGGTGGCCTTCCTGCTCGCCCTCGCCGCCCTGCTGTGGTGGGTGTTCAGCACCCTCAACGACAAGGGCCAGCTCGAGTGGGCCCTGTGGAAGCCGTTCTTCACCGGCACCGAGGCCTGGACCACGTACATCTGGCCGGGTCTGCAGAACACGCTGAAGGCCGCCGTACTCGCGGTGATCATCGCGCTGCCGCTCGGCGCGGTCCTGGGCATCGCCCGTCTCTCGGACCACGCGTGGGTCCGCGTCCCGGCCGGCATCGTGGTGGAGTTCTTCCGCGCCATCCCCGTGCTGGTCCTGATGATCTTCGGTCTGGCGCTGTTCGCCGAGTACACCAACGTCAGCTCCGACGACCGTCCTCTGTACGCGGTCGTCACCGGCCTGGTGCTCTACAACGCCTCCGTCCTCGCGGAGATCGTGCGCGCCGGCATCCTGTCGCTGCCCAAGGGCCAGTCCGAGGCCGCGATGGCGATCGGCCTGCGCAAGAACCAGCTGATGCGGCTGGTCCTGCTGCCGCAGGCGGTCACCGCGATGCTCCCGGCCATCGTCAGCCAGCTCGTCGTCATCGTGAAGGACACCGCCCTCGGCGGCGCCGTCCTCACCTTCCCCGAGCTGCTCGCCTCGGCCAACACGATGAGCGGCTACTACGGCGCCAACGTGATCGCCAGCTTCACCGTGGTGGCGGTGCTCTTCATCGCGCTCAACTTCGCCCTCACCTCGTTCGCCTCCTGGCTGGAGGCACGCCTGCGCCGCAGCAAGCGCAGCACGGGCGCGGTGCTCGGAGTCGAGGACGTCGACGACATCAACGCCGCCGAGGTCGGCGGCCCGCACAAGACCGACGGCGTCTGACGCGCGACTCCTTCCTGACATGACTGTGGCCCGCCGGGAACGGCGGGCCACAGTCATGTCGGTGACCGGTCGTCGTCACCGTGACGGATGAGCGATGCGCCGTGGACTCATGTGATGAACTGTCACACGCTGGGACCGCTCCCGCGGCGGCTCATGATCGCCACCGCCCTTCGGTCACTTGACGCAAGCACCGGCAATGGGTTGCATACGTTCTGTGATCGTGCACCCTGCTCCATCTTCCTGTTCCCTTACGTCCTCCCCGACGTCACTCCGAGCAGGGAGCGCCGCGCCGTGGACCCGGTGATCGTCGTCGGAGCGGGGCCCGTCGGGCTCACGCTGGCACTGGCGCTGGCGCGTCAGGACGTCCCGTGCCTGGTCCTGGACGAGGGGCCGGGCAAGGACGAGCCCCGTCCCGCCCGCACCGCCGTGCTGCGCGAGGACACCGCCGCGCTGATGGAGCGGCTGACCGGCCTGTCCCTGGACCACGCGGGGTTCCGTTGGGCCGGATGGCGGTCGATGCGGCGCAAGCAGGTGACGAACGAGGTGGCCTTCGAGGACGCCGAGGCCGCTCCCCTGCACATCGCCCAGCACGTCCTGACCGGCGCGCTGCGCGCCGCCCTGGAGAACGAACGGCTCGTCAAAATCGCCGTGGACAGCCGGCTGGACACCATAGAGCAGGAACGGTCCGGCGTCACCGCCCACACCCGGGGCGCCTCCGGCACGTGGTGGCGCGGCAGTTACCTGGTCGGCTGCGACGGCCCCCGCTCCACCGTGCGCAAGCTCCAGGACATCCGCTTCCCCGGCCGCACCGCCGTGGAGCGTCACGCCGTCGCCGCCCTGCGCACCGAACTCCCCTGGCAGGACGAGGCGCTGCTGCACCGCTCACCGCCGTGGCGGACCTCCGGCCCCTCCGCCGGGGAGATCATCGCCCGCCCGCTGCCGGACGAGGTGTGGCGCCTGGACTGGCTGCTGCCGCCGGGCAAGGACCTCGTCACCCCGGAGATGCTGCTCACCCGCATCCGGGAGACCCTGGCCGGCTGGAACGGCGGCACGGTGCCCCCGTACGAACTCCTCGACACCGGCGTGCACACCGTCCACCACCGGCTCGCCCGGCGCTGGCGTGCCGACCGCGTCTTCCTCGCCGGGGACGCGGCCCACCTGCTCGGCGCGCTGGGCACGCACGGGCTGGACGAGGGGCTGCGCGACGCCGACAACCTCGCCTGGAAACTCGCCCTGGCCTGGCACCACGGCCCGCACGAGGCGCTCCTCGACAGCTACCAGACCGAGCGCCGCGCCCTCGTCGCCTCCCGGCTGCGCGCCGCCGACCAGGCACTGCCGCTGCTGCGCGGCGGCGGAGGACTGCGCACCTACGTCCCCGGCTCCTCCCGCAGCCTCGACACGCTGTTGATGGACGGTCACCTCGGGCGCGGGGCACTGGGCGCTCCCGGCACGTACGCCGACTCGCCCCTCGCGCCCGGCCGTCTGGAGGGCGAGGCCCCGGTCGCCACGGCTCCCGGGGCGACCGTCACGGACGTGATCGTCACCGCCGAGGACGGCACCTTCGTCCGGCTCCGGGACCGGCTCGGGCGGGGCGCCCTGCTGGTGGTCCTGATCGCGCCGGGCACGGGGGTGTGGGAACGCCGCCACTGGGTGTCCGCCGGGATCATGCCGCGCCTGGCCACCGCCGTCTCCGCGCTGCCGCACCGCGCGGAGCTGCTGGTCGCGGAGAGCTATCCGGGCGCGGCGGCCCACACGGTCCTGCTCGTCCGCCCCGACGGCCACCTCGTCACGGCCCTGAGCGGTGTCCGCCCGGCGGACATGTACGCGGCGGCGGAAACGGCCCTCGGCGGGCCGGTGAGCGGGACGGCGTCGGAGGCGGACGCCGGTGCCGAGGCGGGGGCGCGGGAGGACGCGGGGGCAGGATCGCGATGAGGTGGGGTGTGCGCTGAGCGCGTGACGGGCTGAGCCCCTGGCGCCCCGCGCACGCCCGCCCCACCACGCCCGGCGCGTCCCCCGTGCCCCCGGCTCGAACGCCGGAACGTCCGCGCCACGCCGGCGTCCACATCGTGGCGAGCGGTTGAACCCGGTCGCAGCCCCATGGTGTACTCCCGCTCATGACCGACACCCGCGTGCACCTGTGGCGGAGGGTCCACATGGACCTCCTCCGCTACGCGGGCTGCGTGTGTCGCCCGTCCTGTTGATTCGCGACGTTCCCCCTTCTTTCCGCGCGCCCTGACCGTCCGTCCCGGACTTCCCGGACGGCGACGTCGTCGACGCGCGCGCTCCGCGACTTCACCTCCAGGACGGTGCACATGTCTGTCTCCCCCGCTGCCCCCGCCCCCGCGTCCGCCCCCCGGTCCGCGTCCGCGCCGACGCAGGCCGAACTCCTCGACTTCGTACGGCGTGCCGTCGCCGACGCCGATCTGATCGCCTCGCTCCCGCTCGACCCCGAGGGGCGTACCTGGGTGCGGCTCGAGGGGCCGGGCGGCAGCGAGGCCTGGCTGATCGGCTGGCCGCCCGGCACCGGCACGGGCTGGCACGACCACGCGGACTCCGTCGGCGCGTTCATGACCGCGTCGGGCGAGCTGAAGGAGAACTCGCTCGCCGTACGGCTCCCCACCGACGGCTGGACGACCCTCGAACTCACCGGCGGCGTCGACCGGGAGCGGAGGCTGGCGACCGGAGAGGGCCGCGCCTTCGGCCGGCACCATGTGCACGAGGTGCTGAACGAGTCCACGGACCGGCACGCGATCTCCGTGCACGCCTACTACCCGCCGCTGCCGCGCATCCGCCGCTACAGCCGCACCGGCCAGACCCTGCGCCTGGAGCAGGTCGAGCGCCCGGAGGACTGGCAGTGAGCGGGACGGGAACCGAGGGGCACTCCGCCCAGGGCGACGGCCGGCCGCCCGGCATCGACGAGCTGCTTGAGCGCGTCCGCGCCGGATACCCCCGCGTCGAGGCCCAGGAGGCGTACGACGCCTGGCGGTCCGGCGACGCACTGCTCGTGGACATCCGGTACGCCGCCCTGCGAGAGCGGGACGGGCTGATCCCCGGCGCGCTGGTCGTCGAGCGCAACGAACTGGAGTGGCGGCTGGACCCGCGCGGCAGCCACCGTCTCCCCGAAGCCATGGGCCACGGCCTGCGCGTGGTCGTGGTCTGCAACGAGGGGTACGCCTCCAGCCTGGCCGCGGAGTCGCTGCACCGGCTGGGGCTGCGCCGGGCCACCGATCTGGTCGGCGGCTTCCAGGCCTGGCGGGCGGCGGGGCTGCCGGTGACGACGGCGGCCGCGTAACCGGGAGGGGCGCCCGGGTGTCCGGGCGCTCGCTCAGTACCCCTCGTCGCCGAGGAACTCGGTGTCCTCGCCTTCCTCCTCCAGCGCCTGGCGGACCACGCGCAGGGCGAGGCCCTCCGGGTAACCCTTGCGGGCGAGCATGCCGGCGAGGCGGCGTATCCGCTTGTCGCGGTCGAGCCCACGGGTGGCGCGCAGCTTACGGGCGACCAGTTCACGGGCGGTCTCCTCCTCCTGCTCGGAGTCGAGCCGGGAGACGGCCTCGTCGATCAGGGCGGAGTCGACGCCCTTGGTGCGCAGCTCCCGCGCGAGGGCGCGCCGGGCCAGCCCCCGGCCGTGGTGCCGGGACTCCACCCAGGCGTCCGCGAAGGCGCTGTCGTTGATCAGTCCGACCTCCTCGAACCGGGACAGCACCTCCTCGGCGGCCTCGTCGGGGATCTCCTTCTTGCGGAGGGCGTCGGCAAGCTGCTTCCGGGTGCGCGGGGTCCCGGTGAGCAGCCGCAGGCAGATCGCCCGCGCCCGCTCCACCGGGTCCCCCGGAGGTTCCTCCCTCTCCGCCCTCACCGAGTCGGAGGCGCCTCCGTCCGCCGCGGAGGCCTCGCCGAAGGAGCGGCGTCGGCGCCCGCGTCCACCGTGCGGCCCGCCGTCACGCGAGCCACCCGTCCGTGCCGTACGACCGCCGCGTCGCCGGCCTCCGCCTCCGCCCGCTTCCGGGAGGCCGGGGTCCGCGTCGTCGTACGCCGTGTCACCGCCGGCGGCCTGGTCCTCGCCGCCCACGGCGTCCCTCCCCCGTGGGACACCGGGGGCGTCGTACTCGTACTCGGCCCAGTCGGTTCGTCGGGCCACGGGTCAGCTCTTGGCCGCCGCGGCCTTGGACTTGGAACCCTTGGCCGCCGGGGCCGGCACGGCCGCGGGGTCGGCCGGTGCGGCGGCGTCCGCGCCTGCCTCGGCAGCAGCGGCCTCCTCGGGCCGTACGCCGACGCCCAGCTTCGTGAGGATCTTCTTCTCGATCTCGTTGGCGAGGTCGGGGTTGTCCTTCAGGAAGTTGCGGGCGTTCTCCTTGCCCTGGCCGAGCTGGTCGCCCTCGTACGTGTACCAGGCGCCGGCCTTGCGGACGAAGCCGTGCTCCACGCCCATGTCGATCAGGCCGCCCTCGCGGCTGATGCCCTGGCCGTAGAGGATGTCGAACTCGGCCTGCTTGAAGGGCGGCGCGACCTTGTTCTTGACGACCTTGCAGCGGGTGCGGTTGCCGACCGCCTCGGTGCCGTCCTTGAGGGTCTCGATACGGCGGATGTCGATACGCACGGAGGCGTAGAACTTCAGCGCGCGGCCACCGGTCGTGGTCTCCGGCGAGCCGAACATCACGCCGATCTTCTCGCGGAGCTGGTTGATGAAGATCGCGGTGGTCTTGGACTGGTTGAGCGCGCTGGTGATCTTCCGCAGGGCCTGGCTCATCAGACGGGCCTGCAGACCCACGTGGCTGTCGCCCATCTCGCCCTCGATCTCCGCGCGGGGCACGAGCGCCGCGACGGAGTCGATGACGATGAGGTCGAGGGCGCCGGAGCGGACCAGCATGTCCACGATCTCCAGGGCCTGCTCGCCGTTGTCCGGCTGGGACAGGATGAGGTTGTCGATGTCGACGCCGAGCTTCTTCGCGTACTCGGGGTCGAGAGCGTGCTCCGCGTCCACGAACGCGACCTGGCCGCCGGCCCGCTGGGCGTTCGCCACCGCGTGCAGGGTCAGGGTCGTCTTACCGGAGGACTCCGGTCCGTAGATCTCCACCACACGGCCGCGCGGCAGGCCGCCGACGCCGAGAGCCACGTCGAGCGCGGTCGACCCGGTCGGGATGACCTCGATGGGCTCCTTCGACCGCTCGCCCATGCGCATGACCGCGCCCTTGCCGAATTGCCGTTCAATCTGTGCGAGCGCGGCGTCGAGCGCCTTCTCGCGGTCGGTTCCTGCCATGGGTTCCACCCGGTTTGCTTGAGTCGATCGCTTCACGTCAAAGACGCTAACGCCTGCCACTGACAACGCGCCCCGACGCACGTCCGGCCTGTGGATAACCCGGGCCCATACCCGCCCCTACTGGGGCAGAACGCCCGGCGTTGAGCCTCACCGGCTCCCCCATAAGAATGGATGTTCGATTTTTGTGTCAAGCTGCACCGCCGGGGATCCGCGCCCCGCTATGTCAGAGGCTTCGGGCCCTCACGACGCTCCGGGCGTCCCGCCGTCGCCGGTTCCGGCCGGGCCTGTCGCGCCGGCCGAACCAGCCGCACCGGAGGCGGCCCCTCCCCCTCCGGCCACTCCGGCACCGGCCGTCGGCCCGGCGCCGCCGCTCACCGGACCCCGCTGGGCCCACAGCCCCCGGACCCGCCGTCCGAAGGCGCTCGCCCCGCCCGACCCTCGATGCCCGTGCACCCGCGGGTCGTCCGTGACGTCGTACCGCTTCACGTACGCGCCGAGGAACGCCTGGAGCGTGGCCACCGCGGGGATGGCGATCAGGGCGCCGACCGCGCCGAGCAGGGCCGTGCCCGCGATGACCGAGCCGAAGGCGACCGCCGGGTGGATGTCGACGGTCCGGGCGGTCAGCTTGGGCTGCAGCACGTAGTTCTCGAACTGCTGGTAGACCACCACGAACACCAGCACCCACACCGCGTACCAGGGCGCGACGGTGAAGGCGATCAGCATGGGCAGCGCGCCCGCCAGATACGTGCCGATGGTGGGGATGAACTGCGAGACCAGACCGACCCACACGGCCAGCACGGGCGCGTAGGGCACGTCGAGGAACTCGAGCAGGACGTAGTGCGCGAGGCCCGAGATGAGGGCCATCAGACCGCGCGAGTAGAGGTAGCCGCCGGTCTTGTTCACGGCGATCTCCCAGGCGCGCAGCACCTCGCTCTGCCGGGCCGGCGGCAGGACGGAGCAGATGGTGCGGCGCAGCCGGGGACCGTCGGCGGCGAAGTAGAACGAGAACAGGGCGATGGTCAGCAGCCGGAAGAGCCCGCCGAGCACCTGGGCGGACACGTCCAGCACGCCGGTGGCGCTGTTCTGCACGTAGTTGCGCAGCCAGTCGGACCGGAGCAGGTTCTCCTGGATGTCGACGCGCCGCAGCTCGGTGTGGAAGTGGGTGTTGATCCAGTTGATCACCGAGTCGAGGTACTGCGGGAAGTCCTCGACGATCTTGATGATCTGTTCCGCGAGCATCGAGCCGAGCAGCGTGACGAAGCCCGCGCCCACGACCAGGGTTCCGATGAAGACGAGGAAGGTGCCGAAGCCCCGGCGCACCCCGCGCGCGGCCATCCAGCTCACCGCGGGTTCCACGGCGAGCGCCAGGAAGAACGCGATCAGGACGTTGATCAGCAGCCCGGTGAGCTGGTGGAAGGCCCAGCTGCCGAGCTGGAAGACGGCGATCAGCGCGAGCGCGAGCACCATGGCGCGCGGCAGCCATCGCGGCATCCGGGCGTTCGTCCGGGGCGCGGGGTCCGCCGGCGGGCCGGCGGGCGGGGGCGTGCCGGGCGCGGTCGTGTTCTGGCCCGCGGGCCCGGTCTCGTCGGTGGCTGCCACGGCCCAAGTCTCACCCACGGCCACGACAACTGTCCGCTCCCGTGGGGGTTATGTGACGATCAGCGCAGTTCCCGGGGGACGTTCATGACGGCGCACACCACCTGCCAGACGTCCTTGGCGTCCCAGCCGGCCGCCAGGGCCTCGTGGACGGTCCGTCCGCCGAGTTCGGACATGACATGGTCGCGCGCGAAGGTGTCGGCGTAGCCCGCGCCGAAGTACTCCGTCATGCGCTCCCAGAAAACCGTCAACCGCATGCCCCCCAGTATCCCGCCTGCGGGGGTGGCACCCCGCCATGGGCCCCACGGGGTTCCGCCGCGCCCCTACGGTCGGTGCCATGGCCGACATCGCAGCCGTACCGCTCACCCCGGCGTCCCCGCCGCACGGCACGCTCGCGCGCGCGGAGCGCTTCGTGTGGCTCACCGCGCGCGTACTGGAACAGCGCCTGTTCGCCCATCACTTCCGCGACGGCGCACCGGGCCCGGTGGAGACCGCCCTGGAGGCATACCGGAATGACGACGGCGGCTACGGCCACGGCCTGGAACCCGCCCTGCGCGGGCCTGTCAGCCTGCCCGCGCACACGGCACGCGCGCTGGATGTGCTGGACGCCGTGGGGCGCTGCGACGCGCGCCGCGCGGAGGACGTGTGCCGTTTCCTGACGTCCGTCTCGACGGCGGAGGGCGCGCTTCCGGCCGTGGACGCGTACGCGAACGGCGGTGGGGCGGCAGCCCGCCTGCCCGGGTCGCTGTCGGCGACCGCGCCGGTGGTGGGGCTGCTGCACCGCAACGAGGTGTGGCACCCGTGGCTGTTCCGCGCGACCGACTTCTGTTGGCAGGCCGTCGAGTCCCTGGAGGCGGCGCGCCCCGGTGACGTGGCGGCCTCGGTGCTCTTCCTGGACCACGCCCCGGACCGCGCCCGTGCGGAGACCGCCGCGGAGCGGCTGGGGCGCCTGGTACGCCGGGAACGGCTGGTGGTGCTCAACCTGAAGGACCCGGACGACCGGCCTTCCGCCCCGGCCCCCTCCGGTCACGCCCACGGCGACCGCCACTTCCCTCACGACTACGCGCGCACCCCGGACTCACCGGCGCGCGCGTGGTTCGCCGACGCGGAGATGGACCGTTCCCTGGATGCCCTCGCGGCCGGGCAGCAGGACGACGGAGGCTGGCCCGCCCGCCGGCTCCCGGGTGCCCAGCCCACCCCGGCCGCGCTTCTGGAGGCACGTCCCATCGCGACGATCGAGGCGCTGCGCACGCTGGGTGCGTACGGCCGCCTGGTCTGAGGCGGCTTCCCACCGCCACAGGAGGCCGGACGAAGCGCCCGTCCTCCCGCCGTCCGACGACCGAGTCGTCGCGACCACCGAGGCGCCGCACACCTCGGCCGCATGCGTCTGCCCCCCTCGGGCACTACGCACCTCGGCCGCGCACGGCCCCGCCTGAGGTGGGCCCCAGAAGACCGGGCGAGGCACCCCGCCTCACGCGCCCAGTGCCCGCACCCCCGCCGTCACCAGCACCGCCGCCGCCACGACGAACAGGAACGGCGCGCGCAGCAGGAGCGCCACGGCGGCTGCCGCCAGACCGGCCGCGCGTGCGTCCAGCACCAGGGCGCGGCCGTCCGCGAAGGTCTGCTGGGCCGTGAGGGCGGCGAGCAGGGCGACGGGAAGCAGCGCGGCGAGGCGCCGGACGAGGGGCCGTTCGAGGACGCCCGCGGGCACCAGCAGCCCGGCGAGCTTCACGGCGTAGCAACCGACGACGGTCAGGACGATCGCGAGCCAGATGTTCACCGCTGCCCCTCCTTCGTGTGAGCCTCCGTGCGGGCGCGCGCGGCGGTCCTGCGGCCGTGCGCCCACAGGACGGCCGGAGCCGCCAAGGCGGCCACCAGGACCGGGACGCCGGCGGGCAGCACGGGCAGCAGGCCGAGCCCCAGCAGCACGGCGAGCGCGGCGACGGCCCGCTCGGCGCCGGTGCGCAGCATGGGGGCGAGCAGCGCGAGGAACACCGCGGGACCGGCCGCGTCCAGGCCCCACGCCTTGGTGTCGCCGATGGCGTCCGCGCCCAGCGCGCCCAGCAGGGTGGTGAGGTTCCACAGGACGTAGAGGCTGAGCCCGGTGACCAGGAAGCCTAGGCGGGCGGCGCGGCGGGTGGGCTGGGCGAGCGAGACGGCGGTGGTCTCGTCGATCACCCAGTGCGCGGCGAACGGCCGCACCGCGCGCGGCAGCGCCAGCAGCTGCGACAGCCGCAGCCCGTAGAAGGCGTTGCGCACGCCGAGGAAGAACGCGCCCGCGGCGGCCGTGACGGCGCCGCCGCCCGCCGCCAGCGCCCCGACCAGGGCGAACTGGGAGGCGCCGGTGAACACCAGCAGGCTGAGCGCGCAGGTCTGGAGCAGGCTGAGCCCGCTGCCCGCCGAGGTCACGCCGAAGGCGAACCCGGAGAGTCCGACGGCGACCCCGACGCCGAGGGCGTCCCGTACGACGGCGCCGTCCGGCTTCCCTCCGGCCCCGGGCGGGGCATGCCCTCCGCGATCGGACCGTATGTCCGCGTACTCGTGCTCTGCTGTCCGTTCCACTGCCACACCCCCGACGTTACGGAAAGCCCGCCGCGCGCGTCTTGTACGTTCTTGCGCTCGCGCTGGTAGGCGCCGGGCGGGACGCCGACGATGCGGGTGAAGTGCCGGTTGAGGTGCGGCTGGTCGGTGAAGCCCACGGTGACGGCCGCCTCGGACGGTGTCGTCCCCGCGTCCAGCAGCCGCCGGGCGCGCCGTACGCGCGCGTCGGTGAGCCAGGCGTGCGGGGGCATGCCGTAGGTGTCGCGGAAGGCGCGCAGCAGGGCGAACGGGCTGGTGCCCAGGTCGGCGGCGAGCTGCTCCAGGGTGGGCGGGGCGGCCATGCGCTCCTCGAGCACGGCACGCGCGCGTGCCGCGTTCCTGGCGCCGGCCGTGCGGACCTCGCGGCGCGGCAGTGTGCCGCCGTTGAGCCGCAGCAGCCGGGTCACCGCGACCCGCAGCAGGGTGTCGGCGGCGAGCGCGTTGCCCTCGTCGGTGGCCCGCAGCACCTGGTGGACGAGTCGCACGGTGTACGGGTCGTCGAGGACCGGCGTGACGAAGCCCGGGGTGCCGCGCAGGGTGGTGGTCTCGGCCGCGATCGCGGCCATGACGTCCGGCGACGGGTAGACGGCCCCGTACTGCCAGCCCTCGGGGACGCCCGCCCGGCCGGTGTGGGGCGTGTCCGGGTTCACCAGGGCGAGGGCGCCCGCGCCCGCGTACTGGTCGCCGCTCCCGTGGTGGAAGACCTCGACGCCGTCGGCGATGGCGGCGATCACGAAGTGCTCGTGGGTGTGCCGGACGAACGACTTCCGTATGTAGCGGGCGCGCAGCAGGTCGACACCGGGCAGTTCCTCGTACCGCCAGTGCCGCGCCCGTTCCTCTCGCGTTTGCGCCATACCGTCATTGTCACGCGGCCCGCGCGACGCCCGGACCGGTGTCCGAAGGCCCCGCCGGCGCCCCGGACCGGCCCGGTTGTCAGTGGCCGGGTGCACGATGGACAACATGGTCAGCGATCCGCGCCGCGCCCTGGACGGCTTCTCCCCCGCGACCCGTGGCTGGTTCACGGGGGCCTTCTCCGCGCCCACGGCCGCCCAGGCCGGGGCCTGGCAGGCCATCGGGGCGGGCTCGGACGTGCTGGTGGTGGCGCCGACCGGTTCCGGCAAGACGCTGGCCGCGTTCCTCGCCGCCCTGGACCAGCTGGCCTCGACGCCCCCGCCGGCCGACCCCAAGAAGCGCTGCCGTGTGCTGTACGTCTCACCGCTGAAGGCCCTCGCCGTCGACGTCGAGCGGAATCTGCGCAGCCCGCTGACCGGTATCCGGCAGGAGGCCGTGCGCCTGGGGATGCCCGAGCCGGAGGTGAAGGTCGGCATCCGCTCCGGCGACACCCCGTCGGCCGAGCGCCGCGCCCTGGCCACGCGTCCGCCGGACATCCTGATCACCACGCCCGAGTCGTTGTTCCTGATGCTGACGTCCGCCACGCGCGACGCGCTGGCGGGCGTGGAGACGGTGATCCTCGACGAGGTGCACGCGGTCGCGGGCACCAAGCGCGGCGCGCACCTGGCGCTGTCCCTGGAGCGGCTGGACGAGCTGCTGCCGAAGCCGGCCCGGCGCATCGGCCTGTCGGCGACGGTGCGCCCCGTGGACGAGGTGGCCCGCTTCCTGTCCCCGCAGCGCAAGACGGAGATCGTGCAGCCGGAGTCGGGCAAGGAGTTCGACCTCTCCGTGGTGGTGCCGGTCGAGGACCTCGGCGAACTGGGCGGCTCGCCCGTCTCCGAGAGCTCGGAGGGCGCGGAGAAGCCCTCCATCTGGCCGCACGTCGAGGAGCGGATCGCCGACCTGGTGCAGAGCCACCGCTCGACCATCGTGTTCGCCAACTCCCGCCGCCTCGCCGAGCGGCTGTGCAACCGGCTCAACGAGATCGCCTACGAGCGCGCCACCGGCGAGTCGCTGGACGAGCACCACTCCCCCGCCGAGCTGATGGGCAGCTCCGGGGCCGCCCATGGCGCGCCGGCGGTCATCGCGCGGGCGCACCACGGCTCGGTGTCCAAGGAGCAGCGCGCCCAGGTGGAGGAGGACCTGAAGGCGGGCCGGCTGCCCGCGGTGGTCGCCACGTCCAGCCTGGAGCTGGGCATCGACATGGGCGCCGTCGACCTGGTGGTGCAGGTCGAGTCGCCGCCGTCGGTGGCCTCCGGCCTCCAGCGCGTGGGCCGCGCGGGCCACCAGGTGGGCGCGGTGTCCACGGGCGTGGTCTTCCCGAAGTACCGGGGCGACCTGGTGCAGGCCGCCGTCGTCACGGAGCGGATGCGCACGGGCGAGATCGAGGCCCTGCGCGTCCCGTCGAACCCGCTGGATGTCCTCGCGCAGCAGATCGTGGCGATGACGGCGATGGACACCTGGCAGTTCGACGACCTGCTGGCGGTGGTGCGCCGGGCGGCCCCCTTCGCCTCGCTGCCCGAGTCCGCGTTCACGTCGGTGCTGGACATGCTCGCCGGGCGTTATCCGTCGGACGCCTTCGCGGAGCTGCGCCCCCGCGTGGTGTGGGACCGGGTCACGGGCGAGATCACCGGCCGCCCGGGAGCCCAGCGCCTGGCCGTCACCTCGGGCGGCACGATTCCGGACCGCGGTCTGTTCGGCGTGTTCCTGGCGGGCGCCGACCCCAAGAAGGGCGGGGGCCGGGTCGGCGAGCTGGACGAGGAGATGGTCTACGAGTCGCGCGTGGGCGACGTCTTCACGCTCGGCACCAGCTCCTGGCGTATCGAGGACATCACGCGCGACCGGGTCCTGGTCTCCCCCGCGCCGGGCGTGCCGGGCCGGCTGCCGTTCTGGAAGGGCGACCAGCTGGGCCGCCCCCTGGAGCTGGGCCGCGCGCTGGGCGCGTTCCTGCGCGAGGTGGGCTCGCTGCCCGACGAGGACGCCCGGCTGCGGATGCTGGCCGCGGGCCTGGACGCCTGGGCCGCGGACAACGTGCTGTCGTACCTGAGGGAGCAGCGCGAGGCGTGCGGGCACGTCCCGGACGACCGCACGATCGTGGTGGAGCGGTTCCGCGACGAGCTGGGCGACTGGCGGGTGGTCGTGCACTCCCCGTTCGGCGCCCAGGTGCACGCCCCCTGGGCGCTCGCGCTCGGCGCCCGCCTGTCCGAGCGGTACGGCATGGACGCCCAGGTGATGCACGCCGACGACGGCATCGTGCTGCGCCTGCCGGACGCCGATCTGATGGGCCTGGACCTGCTCGACCAGGAGCCGTCGAAGGCCGGCGCCGAGTACGACGCGGACCGAGCCCCCGTGGGCGCCGCCGACGTCGTCTTCGACAAGGGCGAGGTCGACCAGGTCGTCACCGACCAGGTCGGCGGCTCGGCGCTGTTCGCCTCCCGGTTCCGTGAGTGCGCCGCCCGCGCGCTGCTGCTGCCGCGCCGCAACCCCGGTCGGCGCACGCCGCTGTGGCAGCAGCGTCAGCGCGCCTCCCAGCTGCTCCAGGTGGCCGGCGAGTTCGGGTCGTTCCCGATCGTCCTCGAGGCGGTCCGCGAGTGCCTGCAGGACGTGTTCGACGTCCCCGGCCTGGTCGAGCTGATGGGCGACCTGGAGTCCCGGAAGGTGCGACTGGTCGAGGTCACCACCCCGGAACCGTCCCCGTTCGCCCGCTCCCTGCTCTTCGGGTACGTCGCCCAGTTCCTGTACGAGGGCGACTCCCCGCTCGCCGAGCGCCGTGCGGCCGCCCTGTCGCTGGACTCGCGGCTGCTCGCGGAGCTGCTCGGCCAGGCGGAGCTGCGCGAACTGCTGGACGCCGAGGTGCTCACGGAGCTGGAGCGCGAGCTGCAGTGGCTCACCGAGGACCGACGCGCGAAGGACGCGGAGAGCGTCGCCGACCTGCTGCGGATGCTCGGTCCGCTCACCGATGCCGAGCTGGCCGAGCGGGGCGCCGAACCGCAGTGGGTGCAGGAGCTGGCCTCCGCGCGGCGCGCCATCCGGGTGCGTATCGCGGGCAAGGACCACTGGGCTGCCGTCGAGGACGCGGGCCGGCTGCGGGACGCGCTGGGCACGGCGTTGCCGGTCGGCGTGCCCGAGGCGTTCACGGAGCCCGTGAAGGACCCCCTGGGCGACCTCCTCGCGCGGTACGCGCGCACGCACGGCCCGTTCACGTCGGCGACGGCGGCCGCCCGCTTCGGGCTGGGCGTGGCCGTCACCGAGGGCGCCCTGCAGCGCCTCGCGGCGGCAGGCAGGGTCGTGCAGGGCGAGTTCCACCCGGCCGGGATCGGCCAGGAGTGGTGCGACGCGGCGGTGCTGCGCCGGCTGCGCCGCCGTTCCCTGGCGGCGCTGCGGCACGAGCTGGAGCCGGTGCCGCCCGCCGCGCTGGCCCAGTTCCTCCCCCAGTGGCAGCACATGGGCAGGGGCCACTCCCTGCGCGGCATCGACGGACTGCTGCGGGCCGTCGAGCAGCTCCAGGGCGCGTCCGTGCCCGCCTCCGCCCTGGAGAAGCTGGTGCTGCCGTCCCGGGTGGCGAACTACGCCCCGGCCATGCTCGACGAGCTGACCGCGTCCGGCGAGGTGATCTGGGCGGGCGCGGGTTCCCTGCCGGGGAAGGACGGCTGGGTGTCGCTGTACCTGGCGGACGCGGCCCCCCTGCTGCTGCCTCCCCCGCATCCGCTGGAGACGACCGCGCTGCACGAGTCGGTGCTGGCCGCCCTGTCCGGCGGCTACGGCCTGTTCTTCCGTCAGATCGCCGACCAGGTGCGCGCCACCACGCACCCCGAGGCGAGCGACGTGCAACTGGCCGACGCCCTGTGGGACCTCGCCTGGTCCGGGCGTCTCACCAACGACACGCTCAATCCCCTGCGCGCCCTGCTCGGCTCCGGCCGCACCGCCGGGTCCACGGCCCACCGCGCCAAGCGCGCGGTGCCGCGCGGACGCTACGGCTCCCTCACGGCGGCGGCCCGCAGCGCCTCGCGCACGGGGCCGCCGACCGTCGCCGGCCGCTGGTCGCTGCTGCCGGACCGGGAGGGCGACACCACGGTCCGCGCCCACGCCCTGGCCCGCACCCTGCTGGACCGGCACGGCGTGGTGACCCGGGGCGCCGTCGCGGCGGAGGGCGTCGAGGGCGGCTTCTCGGCCGTGTACCGGGTGCTGTCCGCCTTCGAGGAGACCGGTCAGGCCCGTCGCGGCTACGTGGTGGAGGGCCTCGGCGCCGCCCAGTTCGCGATGGACGGCGCCGTGGACCGCCTGCGCGCGGTGGCCAACGCCCGGGAGC
Source organism: Streptomyces sp. P9-2 (assembly GCF_051903975.1). Classification (NCBI taxonomy): domain Bacteria; kingdom Bacillati; phylum Actinomycetota; class Actinomycetes; order Kitasatosporales; family Streptomycetaceae; genus Streptomyces; species Streptomyces sp. P9-2. Next base: position 5,017,380 of record NZ_CP192633.1, on the reverse strand, counting down.
GCGGGGAGGGGCACACGGCCCCGGACGTGCCCGCTCCGTCCGGCGGGCAGTCGGACCCGTACGGGCTCGGGCAGGGCCGGGACGACACGTCGTACCTGCCCTCGAAGCCCGGTGAGTACGTGTCTCCGCGGGACCTCGCCGCCCAGGGCTCGCAGCCCTGGCAGAACGGCGGAGGCCCGTCGTACGACCCGTTCGCCGGACGCCGTACGGGGCCGGACCGCGGCTCGCGGGCCGTCGTGCTGGCCGCCGCCGACCCGGCCAACGCCTACGGGGCGGCCCTGGGCTGGCCGGAGCCGCCGGAGGGCGCGAGCCACAAGCCGGGCCGCAAGGCCGGCTCCCTGGTGGTGCTGGTGGACGGCGAGCTGACGCTCTACATGGAGCGCGGCGGCAAGACCGTGCTCGCCTGGCCCGCCGACCCCGGCGCCGACCCGGCCGACGACCCGAGGCTGCCGGCGGCCGCCGAGGCGCTCGCGAACGCGGCCCGCGCGGGCTCCCTCGGCACGGTCACCGTGGAGCGCGTCAACGGCACCCCGGCGCTGACGTCCCCGCTGGGCGCCCTTCTGGAGGCCGCGGGCTTCGTCGCCACGCCGCGGGGGCTGCGGCTGCGCGCCTGACCGGGTACGGCCCGGCCGTGTCACCCTTGACGCATGCCCGAAGGAGACACGGTCTGGCAGGCCGCGCGACGACTGCACGACGCCCTCGCGGGCAGAGTCCTGGTCCGCAGCGATCTGCGCGTGCCCCGCTTCGCCACGTCCGACCTCACCGGACGCTCGGTGCTGGACGTCACCGCGCGCGGCAAGCACCTGCTGACCCGGATCGAGGGCGGGCTGACCCTGCATTCGCATCTGCGGATGGACGGCTCCTGGCGTATCTTCGGGCCCGGGCAGCGCTGGAACGGCGGCCCGGCGCACCAGATCCGCGCCGTCCTCGCCAACGCCGAACGCACGGCCGTCGGCTACCGGCTCCCCGTGCTGGAGCTGATCCGCACCGAGGACGAGGAGGACCGCGCGGTCGGCCACCTCGGCCCCGACCTGCTGGGCCCCGACTGGGACGCCGACGTCGCGCTCGCCAACCTGGGCAAGGACCCCGACCGCGAACTCGGCGAGGCCCTGCTCGACCAGCGGAACCTCGCGGGCATCGGCAACGTGTTCAAGAGCGAGCTGTGCTTCCTGCTCAACGTCACGCCCTGGCTCCCCGTCGGCGAACTCCCCGCCGACCGCATGGCGAGCCTCCCCGAGCTGGCCAGGAAGCTCCTGGAGTTCAACCGCGACCGCCCCGTCCGCAACACCACGGGCCGCCGCGGCCAGGACCTCTACGTGTACGGCCGCGCCCGCCGCCCCTGTCTGCGCTGCGGCACGCCGGTCCGGGTGGCCGAGCAGGGCGACGGCTCACGCGAACGCCCGACCTACTGGTGCCCCGTCTGCCAGCCGGGACCGGCCCCCGGCCCCGCACCGCGAAACCGCCGGGGCCCCGCCCTCTAGCTGTGTTGTCCGGGGACGTTGGTGACACGCGTGCTGGGTTCTTGAACGGGTGAGGGCCTCCGGGTTCGGTGTGGATTGCGACATCTGCACCGATCCGAGGAGGCCCTCGTGCCCCACCGTAATGCCCCGCTGACCGAGACCGGGCGTCTTCGCCTGGCCCGCTGTGTCGTCGACGACGGCTGGCCGCTGCGCCGGGCTGCCGAGCGTTTCCAGGTCAGCCACACCACCGCCGCCCGCTGGGCCACCCGCTACCGGCAGCTCGGCGTCGCCGGAATGAACGACCGCTCCAGCCGGCCCCACCACCAGCCCCGCAGGACGCCGGCCGAGATCGAGATGGAAGTCCTCCGGCTCCGGCGCGAACACCGCATCGGCCCGCTGCGGCTGGCCGTCCGGTGCCACATCGCGGCCTCCACCGCCCACCGCATCCTCCAGCGGCACGGCCAGCCGCCTCTGAGGGCCCTGGACCGGGCCACCGGCGAACCCGTCCGCCGCTACGAACGCGCCCGACCCGGCGAACTGGTCCACATCGACGTCAAGAAGCTCGGCAGGATCCCCGACGGCGGCGGCCACAAGACCCTCGGCCGGGCCGACGGCCACCGCAGCCGGACCAACGGCGCCGGCTGGGCCTACCTGCATACCGCCCTCGACGACCACAGCCGGATCGCCTACACCGAGGACCTGCCCGACGAGACCGCCCCGACCTGCGCAGCTTTCCTCGTCCGGGCCACGGCCTACTTCGCATCGCTGGGCATCCGCATCGAGCGGGTCCTGACCGACAACGCCTGGGCCTACAGCAAGAACACCTGGCGTGACACCTGCCGCGACCTGGGCATCAGCCCCCGCTGGACCAGGCCTTGGCGGCCCCAGACCAACGGCAAGGTCGAACGCTTCCACCGCACCCTGCTCGACGAATGGGCCTACCAGCGGCCCTACACCTCAGACCACGAGCGCAGGGAAGCGTTCACCGACTGGCTGCACTGGTACAACTACCACCGCCCCCACACCGGCATCGGCGGCCACCCACCAGCCAGCCGCGTCACCAACCTGCCCGGTCAGCACATCTAGCGGGCGCCTCCACCCCGAGGGCGTCGCTCCGCCCCGCGCGAGCGCCCCGCGCTCCAGGCCCGCCGCCACCGCCCGGCGGCGAGCGCCCCGTCCGCCCGCGCCTTGGGCAGACAGTGCACCGGAAGCACGCTCAGTCCCCATCCGCCGGCCGCGACCGCGCCCTCCAGGGCGCCGGCGTCGGGCGCGAGCAGCAGCCGCGCCGCCGCCCACCACCACAGGGCCGTGAACGCCACGGCGGCGGCCCACCGGCCCACCCCGGGCCGGGTCCTGCGCGCGGGGGCCGCGCCCCGCGGCCGGGTCACCCGTTCGCGGCCTGGAACATCCAGTGATGCTTCTCCAGGTCGGCGGTGATGGTGATGATGATGTCCTGGGTCACCGGGTCGGGTTCCTCGGTCGCCGCGATCCGCTCACGCATACGCGTGATGACCGCGCCCAGCGCGTCCACCAGCGCGCTCACCGCCGTCGCGTCGTCCACCCAGCCCTCGGGCGTGACACCGATGCCGCTGCCGACGGCCACGGTCGCGGCCCGCCCGTCGGGCGGGACGCCCAGCGCCGCGGCGCGCTCGGCCACGGTGTCGGAGTGGGTGCGCGCGGTGGACACGACCTCGTCGAGCTGGAGATGGACGGAGCGGAAGCGCGGTCCGACCACGTTCCAGTGGATCTGCTTGGCCACCAGGGAAAGGTCGATCAGATCGACCAGGGCGCCCTGCAGCGCCTCAGAAACGGTCTTCAGGTTCTCGTCGGACAACGGGCTCTTCACGACGTACATCCGCACCTCCGTGGCTGTTCCCCCGCCTCCGCTTCCACGATGACGGCCCGTCGCCGCACCGGCAAACGCAGCCACGCCCCGCTCCCCACGCCTGTCCGGGCATGCGAAAACCCCGGCGCCACCCCTCCGGGATCTTCCGGAGGAGCCCTCACCGGGGCATCTCACACCTTCAACACCGCGCGGGCGCCGGACACCGGGCTCAGGCGGCGACGACGTCCACCGCCTCGGCGGGCGCCTTGATGGTCACCCGTTCCGGTGGCACACCGGTCACCGACACGGAACCCAGCATCGGTCGAACCGGCGTGGGTACGGGCTCGCTGGGGGTCGCTGCAGCAGACTGGGCCAGCTCGGCGAGAGCGAGTTCGTCGCTCACCTCGCGCATGAGCTCGGACATCCGTACGTCCAGCGCGTCGCAGATCGCGGAGAGCAGCTCGGAGGAAGCCTCCTTCTGCCCCCGCTCCACCTCGGAGAGATAGCCGAGCGAAACTCGGGCGGACGAGGAGACTTCGCGCAGAGTACGGCCCTGGCGCTGGCGCTGCCGACGCAGCACGTCACCCAGCAGGCGACGGAGCAGAATCATCGGTGGCTCCCTCCTCGGACCGCGTAGCCGCATCCTTCTCGCCCCACCGTACCGCCTCGCGCCGCGGCCGTGCGGGGAGCGATGTCGTGTTCACTCTGGGCTGCAAACATCAAAACCCCCCGTTCCGTTCCGTATCCTGTGCCCGCTCATTCCCGGTCTGTTCGCCCGCAAGCTCCGCGAGGAGCAGTGCGAGTACGCTCCGTACACTCTCCATACGAATTTCCGCGCGGTCGCCGTTCAACCGCAGATGGCGCACTTTTCCGCCAGAGGCGGAACCGTCGCCGTCCGCGGAAGGGCCGTCCACGGCCACGTACACCGTGCCGACGGCCTGCCCGTCCTGGGCGTCGGGGCCGGCCACCCCGGTGGTGGCGATGCCCCAGTCGGCGCCGAGCGCCTTGCGCACCCCGGCCGCCATCTGGGCCGCCACCTGCGGATCCACCGCTCCACGCTGGGCCAGCAGAGTGGCGTCCACGCCCAGCAGCCGGTGCTTGAGCTCGGTGGCGTAGGCCGTCACCGAGCCTCTGAAGACCTTGGACGCCCCGGGGACGGAGGTGATCTCCGCCGCCACCAGGCCACCGGTCAGCGACTCGGCGACCGCGAGCGTCCCGCCGTTCACGGTGAGTAGTCGCACCACCTCGGTGGCCGTTGAACTCACTCTTCCGTCTCCTCCAACGCCGCCTTGCGCTCGGCGATTCCCTGCCTGCGGAGCACAATGGCCTGTTTCACATAGTCGAGTCCGGTCGCCACGGTCAGCACCACCGCCGCGGCCATCACCCACCAGCGCAGCGTCGCCAGCCACCCGGTCAGCGCCAGCACGTACATGCCGACGGCCACGCCCTGGGTGAGGGTCTTGAGCTTGCCACCCCGGCTGGCCGGGATCACCCCGTACCGGATGACGAGGAAACGCAGCAGGGTGATCCCCAGTTCCCGGCCGAGGATGACGCCGGTGACCCACCACGGCAGGTCGCCCAGCGCGGACAGACAGATCAGCGCCGCGCCCATGATGGCCTTGTCGGCGATGGGGTCGGCGATCTTCCCGAAGTCGGTGACCAGGTTGTAGGTGCGCGCCAGATGACCGTCGAACAGGTCGGTGATCATGGCGATGGCGAAGGCCGCCCAGGCGAGCGAGCGCCAGGCCGGGTCGTAGCCGCCGTCGGCCAGCATCAGCATGACGAACGCCGGCACGAGCAGCAGCCGGAGCATGGTCAGCAGGTTGGCGATGTTCCAGACGCTGGCCTGGTCGACGGCGGCCGCCGCGATCTTGCCGCCGCGCGGGGCCCGCGTGGAGCCCTGCGCCTCCGCCGCGTCGGCGCTTCCCTGAGAGTGCTGCGGGCGGACCTCCTCGGGGCTCGGCGCCTCACGCCGTGCCCGCCCGTCCCCGGAGCCGCCCGGAGCCGTGTCCCTGGCCTCCCGCGCGAGCGCGCGGCCGGACGCCGGTGTCAGGCTCCCGGACGCGGGGCCTTTCGCCCTCCTCGCGCCGGAGGGGCCACCTGCCGCCGATGCCGGGACACCCGTCATCTGCCCGCCTCCTCGATGCGCGCGGGCGAGCCCTCGAAGAGCGGCTCGGCCACCAGGTCGACACCTTCCGTGCCGACCACCTTCGCCTCGACCATACGGCCGACACTCAGTCCCTCGCCGCTCGTGAGCAGCACCTGGCCGTCCGTCTCGGGAGCCTGGTGCGCGGCACGGCCGTACACACCCTCCTCCTCGTCGACGGACTCCACCAGGACGTGCACGGTCTCGCCGACGCGTTCCTCGGCGCGCTGCGAGACGAGTTCCTCGGCCAGCCGGGAGACGCGGGCCAGCCGCTCGGCGACCACGTCCTCCTCCAGCTTCCCGTCGTAGCCGGCGGCCTCGGTGCCCTCCTCGTCGGAGTAGCCGAACACGCCGATGGCGTCGAGCCGGGCGTGGTTCAGGAACCGCTCCAGCTCGGCGAGGTCGGCCGCGGTCTCGCCGGGGAAGCCGACGATGAAGTTGGAGCGCACGCCGGCCTGGGGCGCCTTGCTCCGGATGGTGTCGAGCAGCTCCAGGAAGCGGTCGGTGTCGCCGAAGCGGCGCATGGCGCGCAGCACGTCGGGCGCGGAGTGCTGGAAGGAGAGGTCGAAGTAGGGGGCGACCTTGGGGGTGGAGGTCAGCACGTCGATCAGGCCGGGGCGCATCTCGGCCGGCTGGAGGTAGCTGACGCGCACCCGCTCCAGGCCGTCGACCTCGGCGAGTTCGGGCAGCAGGGACTCCAGCAGACGGATGTCGCCGAGGTCCTTGCCGTAGGAGGTGTTGTTCTCGGAGACCAGCATGATCTCCTTGACGCCCTGCTCGGCCAGCCACCGCGTCTCGTTGAGGACGTCGCTGGGGCGGCGGGAGATGAAGGAGCCGCGGAAGGAGGGGATGGCGCAGAAGGAGCAGCGCCGGTCGCAGCCGGAGGCCAGCTTCACCGAGGCGACCGGGGAGCCGTCCAGGCGGCGGCGCAGGGGCGCGCGGGGGCCCGAGGCGGGGGCGAGGCCGTCGGGCAGGTCGACCGGGCCGTGCCCGGGCAGCGCGACGGCGGCGGCGGACTCCTGCCGCTCGGCCGGGCTGATGGGCAGCAGCTTGCGCCGGTCGCGCGGGGTGTGTGCGGCGTGGATGCCGCCGTCCAGGATGGTCTGCAGACGGTCGGAGATGTCCGCGTAGTCGTCGAAGCCGAGCACGCCGTCGGCCTCGGGAAGGGCTTCGGCGAGCTCCTTGCCGTACCGCTCGGCCATGCAGCCCACGGCCACGACGGCCTGGGTTCTCCCGTGTCCCTTGAGGTCGTTGGCCTCCAGGAGGGCGTCGACGGAGTCCTTCTTGGCAGCCTCGACGAAGCCACAGGTGTTGACGACGGCGACGTCCGCGTCCTCGGCGTCCTCGACGAGCTGCCAGCCGTCCGCCTCCAAACGGCCTGCGAGCTCCTCCGAGTCCACCTCGTTACGGGCGCAGCCAAGGGTGACCAGTGCGACGGTACGGCGTTCAGGCATGGGCTCAAGACTACTTCGTCCCGGCGACGCCCCACGTCGACGGGGTTGGCCGGACCCGGCCAACCCCGTGGTGATCGCGTGCGGAGGAGCCGGTCACCCGGCCTGGGGGTCGCCCTTGGTGTAGGTGAGGCGCTCCACGGTGCCCGGCCCCCACTCCTCCTCGATCTGCTTGCCGTTCACGAACAGATCGAGGGCTCCGGCGTCGCCGAGGACCAGGTCGATCTTGGAGTTGTCCTGGAAGGTCTTGTCCTCGCCCTTCTTGAGCAGCTCGGCGAAGAGCGTCTTGCCGTTGTGGTCCTTGGCGGAGATCCAGCTGGGTCCGTCGGCGGCGACGACCTTGACGGTCACCTTGTCCTGCGGGGCCGCGGCGATGGCGCTGTCCGACGGATCCGGCGCGGGGACGACGGGCTTGGCGGTCTTGGTGTTGGGGCTGGGCGTGGGCGACGCGGTCGGCTCGGTGTCGCCGGCGACGTTCGCCTCGCCGTCGTCACCGCCGTTGACCATGGTGAAGCCGACGAAGCCGATCACGACCACGATCGCGGCGACCATGGCGGCGGTCCAGTTCGGTCCGCGCCGCTCGGGGCGGATCCGCTCCGCCTCGAAGAGGGGCGCGGCCGGGGTGGGCGCCGGGCGTCCGCCGCCGTTCTGGGCCTCGTACTGGGCGAGCAGCGGGGCCGGGTCGAGCTTCACGTGCTTGGCCAGCGTACGGATGTGCCCGCGCGCGTACACGTCGCCGCCGCAGGGCGCGAAGTCGTCGCGCTCGATGGCGTGGACGATGCCGATACGGACGCGGGTGGCGCTACTGACGTCGTCGACGGTGAGCCCGGCGGCGATGCGCGCCTGCTGCAGCGCACGGCCGACCGAGACGGAAGGGCGGTCTTCCTCGGAAACGTCTTCGAACGGACGCTCGTCTTCAGGGGAGTTGCCGATGGACACGGGGGCGCCTTTCGAGCGTGTAGCCGCCTGTGCTGGAGGTTCAGTCTAGGTGGGGTACGAAGGGGTGGGGCAACCGGGCGTTCGTACTTTGTACGCCATCGGAATGGCCCGACATTCCGATGGTCGTCCTGCTGTCCGACACTTCGTTCAACTTGACGTATGCCGACGGGAAACGGTTGCTCGTTGATCGCTTACGGAAGGGTCACGATCACCCGGCCGGACGTCCCGGCGCGACGACCGTGTCCCCGCCGTCTACCCTTCAGACTCCCCGCGGATCAGCGCGAGCACGCCGTCCAGCTCATCAGGCTTCACAAGAACGTCACGAGCCTTCGAACCTTCACTCGGTCCGACGATGTTACGGGACTCCATGAGGTCCATCAGCCGGCCCGCCTTGGCGAAGCCGACGCGCAGCTTGCGCTGGAGCATCGACGTGGACCCGAACTGGGTGGAGACGACCAGTTCGGCCGCCTGGCACAGCAGGTCGAGGTCGTCGCCGATGTCCTCGTCGATCTCCTTCTTCTGCTTGGTGCCGACGACGACGTCGTCCCGGAAGACGGGCGCCATCTGGTCCTTGCAGTGCTGGACGACCGCCGCGACCTCCTCCTCGGTCACGAACGCGCCCTGCATACGCGTGGGTTTGTTCGCGCCCATCGGCAGGAACAGCCCGTCGCCCTTGCCGATCAGCTTCTCGGCGCCGGGCTGGTCGAGGATGACCCGCGAGTCGGCGAGCGAGGACGTGGCGAACGCCAGCCGGGACGGCACGTTCGCCTTGATCAGACCGGTGACGACGTCGACCGAGGGCCGCTGGGTGGCCAGCACCAGGTGGATGCCGGCCGCGCGGGCGAGCTGCGTGATGCGCACGATGGCGTCCTCGACGTCCCGCGGGGCGACCATCATCAGGTCGGCCAGCTCGTCCACGATCACCAGCAGGTACGGGTACGGCTGGAGCTCGCGCTCGCTGCCCTCGGGCGGCTTGACCTTGCCCTCGCGCACCGCGCGGTTGAAGTCGTCGATGTGCCGGTAGCCGTAGGCGGCCAGGTCGTCGTAGCGCAGGTCCATCTCGCGCACGACCCACTGGAGCGCCTCGGCGGCCCGCTTGGGGTTGGTGATGATCGGCGTGATCAGGTGCGGGATGCCCTCGTACGCGGTCAGTTCGACGCGCTTGGGGTCGACCAGGATCATCCGGACGTCCTCCGGGGTCGCCCGCATCATGATCGACGTGATCAGGCAGTTGATGCACGACGACTTGCCGGAGCCGGTGGCGCCGGCGACCAGCATGTGCGGCATCTTCGCCAGCGAGCTCATGACGTAGCCGCCCTCGACGTCCTTGCCGAAGGCGACCAGCATCGGGTCGTCGTCCTCGGCGGACTCCGCGAGCCGCAGCACGTCGCCGAGGTTCACCATCTCCCGGTCGGTGTTGGGGATCTCGATGCCGACCGCGGACTTGCCGGGGATCGGGCTGATGATCCGCACGTCCGGGCTGGCGACGGCGTACGCGATGTTCTTGGTGAGCGCGGTGACCCGCTCGACCTTCACGGCCGGGCCGAGTTCGACGACGTACCGGGTGACCGTCGGGCCGCGGGTGAAGCCCGTGACGTCGGCGTCCACCTTGAACTCGGTGAAGACCTTCCGCAGCGCCTCCACTATGGCGTCGTTGGCGGCGCTGCGCGCCTTGCCCGGACCGCCGCGGTGCAGCAGCTCGAGCGAGGGCAGGGAGTACGTGATGTCGCCGGAGAGCTGCAACTGCTCGGCGCGCGGCGGCAGGTCGCGGGGTTCGCGCGGCGGCGCCTTGGTCATGTCGAGCACGCCCGCGGGCGGCCGCTCCCGCTGCTCGGTCCCCTCCTCCGGCGCGGACGCGTCCCGCTTGGACCTGCCCTTCTTCGACGACGCGTCCTGCTGCGGGCGGGCGGACGGGACGGGCGTCGGGGTGGTCGGCTCGTAGTCTCCCGTGCTGACGCCCTGGGTGAGGTCGGCGACGACCGGGGAGGGCGGCATGCCGTGCAGCACGGCACCGTCGAGCGCGGCGGCCGCGGCGGCGGCCACGTCCACGGCGTCCATCGGCCGGTTGGCGTCGGGCTGCGGCACGGCGGACCGGCGCGGGCGGCGCTGCCGCCGGGACAGCGCCTCCTCCTCCGCGGCTGCCGGGTCGTACTCCTGGGGCGCGGGGCGGCGCCTGCGGCGGCTCTGGGGCAGCGCCTCGCGCCACTGCTCCTCGTAGCGCTCGTCGTCCTCGCCGAACTCCGCCGGCTCCGGTTCGTGCACCAGCCCGAGGCGCCGGCCGAGATGGCGCAGCCGCTGCGGGACGGCGTTCACCGGGGTGGCCGTGACGACCAGCAGGCCGAAGACCGTGAGCAGCACCAGCAGGGGCACGGCCAGGACGTCGGTCATGGTGGATGACAGCGGGGCGGCCGCGCCCCAGCCGATGAGGCCGCCGGCGTCCCTTATGGCCTGCATGCCGTCGGCGCGGGCGGGCGAGCCGCACGCGATGTGGATCTGGCCCAGGACGCCGATGACCAGCGCGGACAGGCCGATCACGATGCGCCCGTTGGCCTCGGGCTTCTCCGGGTGCCGGATGAACCGTACGGCGACGACGGCGACGAGGACCGGCACCAGCAGGTCGAGCCGGCCGAACGCGCCGGTGACCAGGATCTCCACCAGGTCGCCGACGGGCCCCTCGAGGTCGGCCCAGGTGCCGGCGGCGACGATCAGCGCGATGCCGAGCAGCAGCAGCGCGAGACCGTCCTTGCGGTGGGCCGGGTCGAGGTTCTTGGCGCCCTGCCCTATGCCGCGGAACACCGCGCCGACGGCGTGCGCCAGCCCCAGCCACAGGGCGCGGACGAGCCGGTAGACGGCGCCGGTCGGGTTCGGGGCCGGTGCGGGGGCGGGCTTCTTCGCCGGAGCCTTCCGGGCGGGTGCCTTCTTCGCCGGGGCTTTCTTGGCGGCGGCCTTCTTCGCCGGAGCCTTCGCGGAAGCGGCCGCCTTCTTCGCGGGCGGCTTCTTGGCTGCGGAGGGACGTGAGGCCATGCTGTGAGGTTACCGGGGGAGACGGCGAGTGACACGCGTGGCGGATGCTTCACCCGTTCGTGTCGCCCACTTCGCAGCGCGAAACTGACGCGTGGTGCCCTTGGAGGCACGGAGTTGACGGCCCCTCAAGGTGAGGGCCGCCTCCGGACGCGGACAAGGCCCGCGCGTGCGGGGTCAGTTCTGCGAGGACACCGACGGAGCGCTTCCCGTCCCGGGGTCCAGGGCGTCCAGCGCTCGGCGCAATCCCGTGAGCTTGCGCTCCAGATGGGCCGCCGTGGCGACCGCGGCCGCGTCCGTCGACTCGTCGTTCAGCTGCTTGGTGAGCGCCTCGGCCTGCTCCTCGACGGCGGCGAGCCGCGCCGACAGCTCGGCGAGCAGCCCCGCGGACTCCTTGGACTCCCCCGAGTCCTTCTCGCTGCCCTCGAGCTGGAGCCGCAGCAGCGACGCCTGCTCCCGCAGCTGGCAGTTCTTCATGTACAGCTCGACGAAGACCGAGACCTTCGCGCGCAGCACCCACGGGTCGAACGGCTTGGAGATGTAGTCCACCGCGCCCGCCGCGTACCCCCGGAAGGTGTGGTGCGGGCCGTGGTTGATCGCGGTGAGGAAGATGATCGGGATGTCCCGGGTCCGCTCCCGCCGCTTGATGTGGGCGGCGGTCTCGAAACCGTCCATGCCCGGCATCTGGACGTCCAGCAGAATGACCGCGAAATCGTCCGTGAGCAGTGCTTTGAGCGCTTCCTCCCCGGACGATGCCCGCACCAGCGTCTGATCGAGCGCCGAGAGGATCGCCTCGAGCGCCAGCAGATTCTCCGGCCGGTCATCGACCAGGAGGATCTTGGCCTTCTGCACCATGGCCCGCCCTCCTCGCCCCGGCTTGGGGCCCTCCCTGTCCGCAGGACCTGGCGCAGCACCCGCGGGTACCGCCCCAGGGGACGACTCCCTTGCGCCGCCCGTCCTTGTGCCGGTCATCGTAGCCGCACCCCGCTCGTCGCCACACCCTGTCACCGCGATGTCACTGTGTACGTAGCGGAAACGCAGCGGGAGACCAGAAGGTTCCCCGTCCACCGCACTTCTACACGACTTCGCGCGCGACGCGTGGACAACTCCTCGAGTCCGCCGAAGCTTCCCGTCACCTTCGCATGCTCTGCCTCCGCCGGTCTCACTCCCCCCTCATCCACTGCTCCATCACCGTCAGCAGGTGATCGGGGTCGACCGGCTTCGTGACGTAGTCCGAGGCACCCGACTCGATCGCCTTCTCCCGGTCGCCCTTCATCGCCTTCGCGGTGAGCGCGATGATCGGGAGCCCGGCGAACTGCGGCATCCGCCGGATCGCCGTGGTCGTCGCGTACCCGTCCATCTCGGGCATCATGATGTCCATCAGCACGACCGCCACGTCGTCGTGCTGCTCCAGGACCTCGATGCCCTCGCGGCCGTTCTCCGCGTACAGCACGGACAGGCCGTGCTGCTCGAGCACGCTGGTCAGCGCGAAGACATTGCGGATGTCGTCGTCGACGATCAGCACCTTCTGCCCGCCGAAGCGGATGCCCTTGCGGGGCGTGCGCGCCGTCTGCGGCTCCTGCTCCACGGCCGGCCACTCCTCCAGCTCCGCGGAGGGCCGCTGGTCCTGCTGGAGCGAGACCCGGCGCCGGCGCCGGAACAGCGCCGCCGGACCGTTCCGCGCCTCCCGGTACGAGGTCACCTCCGCCGGGGTCTCGGCCTCCGGGGCGGGGGGCAGCTCGGCCGACGCCACCAGGTCCCCGGCCTCCAGCGCCGGCATGGGCGGCTGCTGGTAGCCGTTGGGCGGCAGCTCGCTCGGGTGCAGCGGCAGGTACAGCGTGAACGTCGAGCCGCGGCCCGGCTCGCTCTGCGCGTGGATCTCACCGCCGAGCAGCTGCGCGATCTCCCGCGAGATGGACAGCCCCAGGCCCGTGCCGCCGTACTTGCGGCTGGTGGTGCCGTCGGCCTGCTTGAACGCCTCGAAGATCACCCGCATCTTGCTGGCGGCGATGCCGATGCCCGTGTCGCTCACCGAGAACGCGATCAGGTCCGCGTCCGGGTCGGTTAGCGAACCGGCCTCCAGCAGCTGCTCCCGGATGGCCTGCGGGACATCGTCCCGGGCGGGCCGGATCACCAGCTCGACCGATCCGGAGTCGGTGAACTTCACCGCGTTGGACAGCAGGTTCCGCAGCACCTGGAGCAGCCGCTGCTCGTCGGTGTGCAGGGTGGCCGGCAGCTCCGGCGAGATCCGCACCGACAGGTCCAGGCCCTTCTCCGCCGTCAGCGGCCGGAACGTGGCCTCCACGTAGTCCACGAGCTGCACCAGCGCGATGCGCGTCGGGGAGACGTCCATCTTGCCCGCCTCGACCTTCGACAGGTCGAGGATGTCGTTGATGAGCTGCAGCAGGTCCGACCCGGCGCCGTGGATCGTCTCGGCGAACTCCACCTGCTTCGGGGAGAGGTTCCCCTCCGCGTTGTCCGCGAGCAACTTGGCCAGAATCAGCAGCGAGTTGAGCGGCGTGCGCAGCTCGTGCGACATGTTCGCCAGGAACTCGCTCTTGTAGCGCATCGACACCGCGAGCTGCTCGGCGCGCTCCTCCAGGACCTGCCGCGCCTCCTCGATCTCGGTGTTCTTCACCTCGATGTCGCGGTTCTGACGGGCCAGCAGCTCGGCCTTCTCCTCCAGCTCGGCGTTCGACGCCTGAAGGGCCTTCTGCCGCTGCTCCAACTCCGCCGAACGCTCTCGGAGTTGCTCGGTCAGCTCCTGCGACTGCGCCAGCAGCCGCTCGGTCTTGGTGTTGACCGAGATGGTGTTGACGCTGGTCGCGATCATCTCCGCGATCTGGTTGAGGAAGTCCTTCTGGATCGCCGTGAACGGCGTGAACGACGCCAGCTCGATGACGCCGAGCACCTTCCCCTCGAACACCACCGGCAGCACGATCACCTGTGCCGGCGGCGCCTCCCCGAGTCCCGAGGAGATCTTCAGGTAGCCGCTGGGCGCCTGGTCCACCAGGATCGTGCGCTTCTCCATCGCGGCCGTCCCGATCAGCCCCTCACCGGGCTGGAACGACGTCGGCATCGACCCCATCGAGTAGCCGTACGAGCCGAGCATCCGCAGCTCGAACTGCTCCTCGTCGGCCGCGTTCAGGTCTTCGCCGTCCACCAGCGGCATCGCGAGGAAGAACGCGCCGTGCTGCGCGGACACCACCGGCGTCAGCTCGCTCATGATCAGTGAGGCGACGTCCTCCAGGTCCCGGCGGCCCTGCATCAGCGCGGAGATGCGGGCCAGGTTGCCCTTCAGCCAGTCCTGCTCCTTGTTGGCGATCGTGGTGTCGCGCAGGTTGGCGATCATCTTGTTGATGTAGTCCTGCAGCTCCTGGATCTCCCCGGACGCGTCCACGTCGATCTTCAGGTTCAGGTCGCCGCGGGTCACCGCGGTCGCCACGCGCGCGATGGCGCGCACCTGCCGGGTCAGGTTCCCGGCCATCTCGTTCACCGACTCGGTCAGGTCCCGCCAGGTGCCGTCCACGTCCCGTACCCGCGCCTGACCGCCCAGCTGGCCCTCGGTGCCCACCTCGCGGGCCACGCGCGTGACCTCCTCGGCGAACGACGACAGCTGGTCGACCATCGTGTTGATGGTCGTCTTCAGCTCGAGGATCTCCCCGCGCGCGTCGATGTCGATCTTCTTCGTCAGGTCACCCTTGGCGATGGCCGTGGTGACCATGGCGATGTTCCGCACCTGACCGGTCAGGTTGGACGCCATCTGGTTCACCGACTCGGTGAGGTCCTTCCACGTGCCCGCCACACCCGGCACGTGCGCCTGACCGCCCAGGATGCCGTCCGTGCCCACCTCACGGGCCACCTTGGTGACCTGTTCGGCGAACGCGCTCAGCGTCTTCACCATCGTGTTGATGGTGTCCGCGAGCTGCGCCACCTCGCCGCGCGCCTCGATGCTGACCTGCCGCGTCAGGTCGCCGTTGGCCACCGCGGCGGACACCTGGGAGATGTTCCGCACCTGGGTGGTGAGGTTCTTCGCCATCAGGTTGACGTTGTCGCTCAGGTCCTTCCAGATGCCCGTGACACCCGGCACGTGCGCCTGGCCGCCCAGGATGCCCTCGGTGCCCACCTCACGGGCCACCCGGGTCACCTGCTCCGCGAACGACGACAGCTGGTCCACCATCGTGTTGACGGTGGTCACCAGCTCCAGGATCTCGCCCTTGGCGTCGACGGTGATCTTCTTCGACAGGTCGCCCTTGGCGACCGCCGTGGTGACCTCGGCGATGTTGCGCACCTGGAGGGTCAGGTTGTTCGCCATGCCGTTCACGGACTGTGTGAGGTCCTTCCAGGTACCGGAGACGCCCTGCACCTCCGCCTGGCCGCCCAGGATGCCCTCGGTGCCCACCTCACGGGCGACCCGGGTGACCTCCTCCGCGAACGACGACAGCTGGTCCACCATCGTGTTCAGCGTGTTCTTCAGCTCGAGGATCTCCCCGCGCGCGTCCACGGTGATCTTCTGCGACAGGTCACCGCGCGCCACCGCCGTCGCCACCTGCGCGATGTTGCGCACCTGGCCGGTCAGGTTGGACGCCATGCCGTTCACGGAGTCCGTCAGGTCCCGCCACACGCCGGCCACACCGGGCACCTGCGCCTGACCGCCGAGGCGGCCCTCCGTGCCCACCTCACGGGCCACCCGGGTCACCTGGTCGGCGAACGACGACAGCTGGTCCACCATCGTGTTGATGGTGTTCTTCAGCTCGAGGATCTCTCCGCGCGCGTCCACGTCGATCTTCTGCGACAGGTCGCCGCGCGCCACGGCCGTGGTCACCTGGGCGATGTTCCGCACCTGGGAGGTCAGGTTGCCGGCCATCGAGTTCACGGAGTCCGTGAGCTCCTTCCAGGTCCCGGACACCCCGGGCACCTGCGCCTGACCGCCGAGGCGGCCCTCCGTGCCCACGTCCCGGGCCATCCGCGTGACCTGGTCGGCGAAGCTCGACAGCTGGTCCACCATCGTGTTCACGGTGTTCTTCAGCTGGAGCATCTCGCCGGAGACGTCCACGGTGACCTTCTGCGACAGGTCGCCGTTGGCCACCGCCGTCGTCACCTGGGCGATGTTGCGCACCTGACCGGTGAGGTTGCGGAACGCGGTGTTGACGGAGTCCGTCAGGTCCTTCCACGTGCCGGCCGCGCCCGGCACCTGCGCCTGGCCGCCCAGCTCGCCCTCGACGCCGATCTCCCGCGCCACCCGCGTCACCTCGGCGCCGAACGCGGACAGCTGGTCGACCATCGTGTTGACGGTGTTCTTCAGCTCCAGCATCTCGCCGGCCACGTCCACGGTGACCTTCTGCGACAGGTCACCGTTGGCCACCGCCGTGGTGACCGCCGCGATGTCCCTCACCTGGGTGGTGAGGTTCCGGAACACCGTGTTGACGGAGTCCGTCAGGTCCTTCCACGTGCCCGCGGCACCCGGCACGTTCGCCTGGCCGCCCAGACGCCCCTCGGCGCCGACCTCGTTCGCCACCCGTGTGACCTCGTCCGCGAAGATCCGCAGCGTCTCGGTCATCTGGTTGATCGTCTCGGCCAGCTGCGCCACCTCGCCGCGCGCCGGCACCGTCACCTTCCGCGACAGGTCACCGTTGGCGACCGCCGTCGTCACCTCGGCGATCCCGCGCACCTGCGCGGTGAGGTTCCCGGCCATGGTGTTGACGGAATCGGTGAGTTCCTTCCACACACCGTCCACACCCGGCACCTGCGCCTGACCGCCCAGGGCGCCCTCGGTGCCGACCTCGCGCGCGACACGGGTCACCTCGGAGGAGAAAGCGGAGAGCTGGTCCACCATCGTGTTGACGGTGTTCTTCAGCTCCAGCATCTCCCCCTCGACGTGCACCGTGACCTTGCGGGACAGGTCACCGCGCGCCACGGCCGTCGTCACCAGCGCGATGTCGCGCACCTGCGCCGTCAGCCGCTCCGCCATCGTGTTCACGGAGTCCGTCAGGTCCTTCCAGGACCCGGACATGCCCCGCACCTGCGCCTGACCGCCCAGCTTGCCCTCGGTGCCCACCTCGCTGGCCACGCGCGTGACCTCGTCGGTGAACGTCGACAGCTGGTCGACCAGGTTGTTCACGGTCCGCGCGACCTTAAGGAACTCGCCCCGCAGCGGATGCCCGGTCCCGTCCGGCGCCTGCGTCCGCAGCTCCATCCGCGGCGACAGATCACCCTCCGCCACCGCCGACAGCACCCGGCTCACCTCGGAGACCGGCCGTACGAGGTCGTCCACCAGGGCGTTGGAATGGTCGATCGCGGCCGCCCAGGAGCCCTCCGAGGGACCCGTCTCCAGCCGTTCCGTGAGCTTTCCCTCACGTCCCACCATGCGGCGCACGCGCGCCAGCTCGCCCGTGAGGTGCAGGTTCCGGTCGGCGACCTCGTTGAAGACGGCGGCGATCTCCGCCATCACACCGTCGCCGGTCACCGTGAGGCGTTTGCGGAAGTTTCCGTCCCGCATCGCCACCAGGGCGCCCAGCAGGCGGTTCAACGACGCCGCCTCCACCGTCACGGTGCCGCCCCGGGCCTTCCCCGCCTTGCTCAGGGACTGTCCGCCTTTCGCGCGCGTCGTCTTCGTGCTCCGCGTCGCTGCGCCAGACTCCACTGTGTCCCTCCCGCAGGGGTCGACCGTTACCGCTGTGCCCGGTCACACCGTCCAGGGTGCTCCCGTTGCTCCTGACTGCTTTTCCTGTTGGACCGAGACGCCCTGCCCGACGTTCCGAGGCGCCGCCAGGGGGCTGCTGCCCACCCGGCCCCGGCGCCACACTGCCTGCCCGGACCTTCCCTACAAGCCTGCCCAGTGTTTCACCCCCGCGGAACCAGGCCATAACAGTTCGGCAGCTTCGCACATCGTCCGCACACCCGCCGGACGGCGAACACCTCGGACGGAAACACTGCAGACCGGCATCCGCTCGGACCGCGAAGGTAAGTAACCTTGCATGCGGCTGTCCAGCCACGCCGGCGCGTCCGGCCTGGGCGGTGGCACGAGAACGAGCGGGCATCGGAGGGGCGGCCGCACAACATGACCACCGGACTGATCCCGGGGGAACAGCCCCCGGACGACCCACGGCCGACGGACGGCCTGCCGCACCAGCGGCACGAGCCGGCCGGCCAGGGAGCCATGCCCGTCGAGAACCGGTCGAGGAGTTCTGTGATCACCGCGCGCGCGGCCGCCAGCTTCGAGCCCGTCGGACGATCCGTCGCGAGCGCCCGTTCCTTCGTCCGTGACACCCTCCAGGGCTGGGGCTTCGGCGACATCGTCGACGACGCCGTGGTGCTGACCAGCGAGCTGGTGACGAACGCCGTCGTGCACGCGGGCACCTCCGCCGACCTGCTCTGTCTGCGCAGCGAGGACGGCGTCCGCATCGAGGTGGCCGACCGGTATCCCGAGCGTGAAATCCCCCTCCAGGGCTCCCCCGTCGACATGGGCAGCCCCGACCGCGAGGGCGGACGCGGCCTCCAGCTCTGCGCCGCCCTGGCCGGCCACTGGGGCGTCGACTACACGCCCACCCACAAGACCGTCTGGTTCCAGCTCGACCTCCCCGAGCGCCCCGTCGGCACCCGCACCGCGGGCCCCGCCCTCCCCGCCCACCTGCTGCCGCTCGCCGACACCCGGGTCCGTGTCGCCGTCGTACAGATCGACCGCTCCGGCTCCATCACCGCCTGGAACGAGGACGCGGAGGAGCTGTTCGGCTACAGCGCGGAGCAGGTCACCGGCAAGCCCCTCACCGACCTCGCCGCCTGGCCGCACACCCCCGGCACCGGCACCGGCATCGCCGACGCCCTCCAGCTCTCCCGCTGGGAGGGCTCCTACGGCATCCGCGGCGCCCACGGCCGCGTCATCCCGGTGTACGCCTCCCATCTGCGCGTCCGCGACACCGACGGCGAGCCGTCAACCGTGTGTCTCCTGGTACGCGACCACGAACGGGCGGTTCTGCAGACCCCGCTCCGGGCCCCCGCCACCGACGCCCCGGGCGGCTCCGAGGGCCCGAGCGCCGACCCGTTCGAGGTCTTCATCGGCTCCCCCGCCCCCGACGACCTCGACGGCCTGCTGCAGCGCACCGTGGAGCGCGCCCGCGACATGCTCGACGGCGACTCCGCCTTCCTGCTGCTCGCCACCGACGACGAGACGGAGCTGGAGGTCCGCGCCTCCACCGGCCTGCCCTCGGCCCGCCAGCGCTTCGCACGCGTCCCCGTGGAGGGCGGCCCCGGCCGCTACGGCTCCGCCCGCATGCCGGCCGTCCACGAGGATCTCACGGCCGTCCCCGGCGCCGTCCCGCTCCTCAACGGCACCGGGATGCGCTCGGTCGTCACCGTGCCCCTCAAGGTCGAGGGCCGCCTCACCGGCTCCCTCGGCGTCGCCGCGGAGGCGCCCGGCCGCTACTCCAACGAGGAGGCGCTGCGCCTCCAGTTCGCCGCTGACCGCATCGCCCTGGCCGTCGAGTCCGCCCGCCTGGGCGAGCTTGAGCGGCTGCGCCGCGGCTCCCTCAGCTTCCTCGTCGAGGCGTCCGACCTGCTCGCGGGCACCCTCGACCGGGACCAGACGCTGGCGCTGATGGCGCAGATGACGGTCCCGACGCTCGCCACCTGGTGCGCGGTCTACACGATCGCCGACCAGTCCTCCGAGCCGGACCTGTCCTACGTGCTGCACGAGGACGAGGAGCTCATCGACGGCATCAAGTCCCTGCTGTCCAAGATCCCCCCGCCGGACCCGGTACCCACCCCTGGGGCCCGCGTCTGGTCGGCGCCCGCGGAGGTCGCCCACCAGGCCGCCCTGCGCACGTCCATGCGCAGCCTCGGCCTGAGCGGCGGCCCCACCCGGCACGTCACCACCGGCATCGGCCCGACCCTCGCCACGGCCTCCGCGGTCGGCGGGGAAACGGTCGTCCTGCCCCTGGTGGCCCGCAACCGCGTCATCGGCATGCTGACGCTCGGCAAGCCCACCGACGAGCACTTCCGCCAGGAGATCCTGGAGCTGGCCGAGGACCTGTCCCGCCGGGCCGCCCTGGCCCTGGACAACGCCCGCCTGTACTCGGAGCGCACGGCCATCAGCCAGTCCCTCCAGCGCAGCCTGCTGCCGCCGGAGCTGCCGCAGATCGACGGGGTCGAGGTCGAGGTCATCTACCGCGCGGCCGGCGAGGGCAACGAGGTCGGCGGCGACTTCTACGACCTCTTCCCGATCAGCGACGGCGCCTACGGCTTCGCCATCGGCGACGTCTGCGGCACGGGCCCGAACGCGGCGGCCGTCACCGGCCTCGCCCGGCACGCGCTGCGTCTGCTCGCCAGGGAGGGCCTGAGCGGCCCGTCCGTCCTGGAACGCCTCAACTCCGCGATCCTCGACGAGGGTGAGCGCAGCCGCTTCCTCACGCTCCTGTACGGCGAGATGCGCCCGCAGGAGGACGGCAGCGCGGAACTGAAGGTGGTCTGCGCGGGTCACCCGCTGCCGCTGCGCCTGCGCCAGGACGGCACGGTCGAACCGGCCGCCGAACCGCAGCCGCTGCTCGGCGTCCTGGAGGATCTGGAGCTCTACGAGCAGACGGTGACCCTCGACCCGGGCGACGTCCTGCTGTGCGTCACGGACGGCGTCACGGAGCGCCGTGAGGGCTCCAGGATGCTGGGCGACGACGGTCTCGCCGAGGTCCTGACGACGTGCACGGGGCTGACGGCCGGCGCGGTCGCGGCCCGCATCATGCGCGCGGTGGAACGCTTCGCCTCGGACGCTCCGTCGGACGACATGGCGATTCTCGCGATGCGCGTGCCGGGCCTCCAGCAGGACTGACGCCCGGCCCGCGCCCGGGCATGCGAAAGGCCCCGCCCGAATGGGCGGGGCCTTCTGGCTGAGCCCCCAAACGGAATCGAACCGTTGACCTTCTCCTTACCATGGAGACGCTCTGCCGACTGAGCTATAGGGGCCTGTTGTCGCTCGGTTTTCCCTCGCGGCAACGGAATAGATCATACCCCGAACGAAGCCGTGCTCATAACCGCACTCAGAGGGCCGGCGCCAGCAGTCCTCCTAGCGCATTGCACACGGACGCTGTCCGCTGCATGTCCCGCTTCGTCAGCGAGCCGTCGACGGGCAGGGCGAGCGTCTCGTCGGCGGCCCGCTCGGTCTCCGGAAGCGACACGTCACGCCGGAACTCGGGCAGCCGGTGCACCGGAGTCGGTACGGGTATCCGGCAGGCAACTCCCTTGGCCCGTACGGCACGTGCGAAGGCGTCCCGGTCGGGCCGCCCGTTGCCGGGCACGCGCACGACGTACTGCTGATAACGGTGGCCGGCGCTTCCCTCGGGCGTTCGCACGCCACGCAGCCGGGCGTCGAGATACGCGGCCCGCTCGCGCCGCCGCGCGGTCTCGTCGCGGGAGACCTCCAACTCGGCGTGCTCCAGCACCAGAAGACCGCGCCGCTGTCCGAGCGTGCGCAACTGCCCCAGGTCGGCGGGGTGTCCGAAGCGGTGGACGACAACGACCGCCGCGGTGCGGGAAGTCAGCGCCGCGTCGACCGCGGCGGGTTCGAGGCAGTACGTCGCCGGGTCTATGTCGGCGAACACGGGCAGCGCGCCCGCGAGCGTCACGGCCCGCGCGACCTCCACGTTGCCGAAGGCCGGTACGACGACCTCGTCACCGGCTCTTACGCCGGCCGCCCTGAGCAGTGCAGCGATTCCCATACTCGGGATGCTCGGCAGGCAACGTGAACGTCAAGTGACGGACAACAAAAAAGGGTTGGTCCCTGAACCGAAGTTCAGGGACCAACCCATGCAAGTATTGTTCGGCGGCGTCCTACTCTCCCACAGGGTCCCCCCTGCAGTACCATCGGCGCTGTAAGGCTTAGCTTCCGGGTTCGGAATGTAACCGGGCGTTTCCCCTACGCTATGACCACCGAAACACTATGAAACTGACAACCGGCACCACACCATGACCTGGCATGGGGTTGTTCATGGTTTCAGAACCAACACAGTGGACGCGAGCAACTGAGGACAAGCCCTCGGCCTATTAGTACCGGTCAACTCCACACGTTACCGTGCTTCCATATCCGGCCTATCAACCCAGTCGTCTACTGGGAGCCTTACCCTCTCATGGAGGTGGGAGCCCTCATCTCGAAGCAGGCTTCCCGCTTAGATGCTTTCAGCGGTTATCCCTCCCGAACGTAGCCAACCAGCCATGCCCTTGGCAGAACAACTGGCACACCAGAGGTTCGTCCGTCCCGGTCCTCTCGTACTAGGGACAGCCCTTCTCAAGACTCCTACGCGCACAGCGGATAGGGACCGAACTGTCTCACGACGTTCTAAACCCAGCTCGCGTACCGCTTTAATGGGCGAACAGCCCAACCCTTGGGACCGACTCCAGCCCCAGGATGCGACGAGCCGACATCGAGGTGCCAAACCATCCCGTCGATATGGACTCTTGGGGAAGATCAGCCTGTTATCCCCGGGGTACCTTTTATCCGTTGAGCGACGGCGCTTCCACAAGCCACCGCCGGATCACTAGTCCCGACTTTCGTCCCTGCTCGACCCGTCGGTCTCACAGTCAAGCTCCCTTGTGCACTTACACTCAACACCTGATTGCCAACCAGGCTGAGGGAACCTTTGGGCGCCTCCGTTACTCTTTAGGAGGCAACCGCCCCAGTTAAACTACCCATCAGACACTGTCCCTGATCCGGATCACGGACCCAGGTTAGACATCCAGCACGACCAGACTGGTATTTCAACGACGACTCCACCCGAACTGGCGTCCGAGCTTCACAGTCTCCCAGCTATCCTACACAAGCCGAACCGAACACCAATATCAAACTGTAGTAAAGGTCCCGGGGTCTTTCCGTCCTGCTGCGCGAAACGAGCATCTTTACTCGTAGTGCAATTTCACCGGGCCTATGGTTGAGACAGTCGAGAAGTCGTTACGCCATTCGTGCAGGTCGGAACTTACCCGACAAGGAATTTCGCTACCTTAGGATGGTTATAGTTACCACCGCCGTTTACTGGCGCTTAAGTTCTCAGCTTCGCCCACCCAAAGGTGAGCTAACCGGTCCCCTTAACGTTCCAGCACCGGGCAGGCGTCAGTCCGTATACATCGCCTTACGGCTTCGCACGGACCTGTGTTTTTAGTAAACAGTCGCTTCTCGCTGGTCTCTGCGGCCACCCCCAGCTCGAGCAGCACGTGCTCTCACCAGGAATGGCCCCCCTTCTCCCGAAGTTACGGGGGCATTTTGCCGAGTTCCTTAACCATAGTTCACCCGAACGCCTCGGTATTCTCTACCTGACCACCTGAGTCGGTTTAGGGTACGGGCCGCCATGAAACTCGCTAGAGGCTTTTCTCGACAGCATAGGATCATCCACTTCACCACAATCGGCTCGGCATCAGGTCTCACCCTTATACGAGTGGCGGATTTACCTACCACTCGGGCTACACCCTTACCCCGGGACAACCACCGCCCGGGATGGACTACCTTCCTGCGTCACCCCATCACTCACCTACTACCAGCTCGGGTCACCGGCTCCACCACTCCGACCTCGTCCGAAGACTCAGCCGGCGGCTTCACGGGCTTAGCATCACTGGATTCGATGTTTGACGCTTCACAGCGGGTACCGGAATATCAACCGGTTATCCATCGACTACGCCTGTCGGCCTCGCCTTAGGTCCCGACTTACCCTGGGCAGATCAGCTTGACCCAGGAACCCTTAGTCAATCGGCGCAAACGTTTCTCACGTTTGTATCGCTACTCATGCCTGCATTCTCACTCGTGAACCGTCCACAACTACCTTCCGGTGCTGCTTCACCCGGCACACGACGCTCCCCTACCCATCCACACAGGCGTTGGCCCTATTGTGTGAATGACACGACTTCGGCGGTACGCTTGAGCCCCGCTACATTGTCGGCGCGGAATCACTAGACCAGTGAGCTATTACGCACTCTTTCAAGGGTGGCTGCTTCTAAGCCAACCTCCTGGTTGTCTGTGCGACTCCACATCCTTTCCCACTTAGCGTACGCTTAGGGGCCTTAGTCGATGCTCTGGGCTGTTTCCCTCTCGACCATGGAGCTTATCCCCCACAGTCTCACTGCCGCGCTCTCACTTACCGGCATTCGGAGTTTGGCTAAGGTCAGTAACCCGGTAGGGCCCATCGCCTATCCAGTGCTCTACCTCCGGCAAGAAACACACGACGCTGCACCTAAATGCATTTCGGGGAGAACCAGCTATCACGGAGTTTGATTGGCCTTTCACCCCTAACCACAGGTCATCCCCCAGGTTTTCAACCCTGGTGGGTTCGGTCCTCCACGAAGTCTTACCTCCGCTTCAACCTGCCCATGGCTAGATCACTCCGCTTCGGGTCTTGAGCGTGCTACTGAAACGCCCTGTTCGGACTCGCTTTCGCTACGGCTTCCCCACCCGGGTTAACCTCGCAACACACCGCAAACTCGCAGGCTCATTCTTCAAAAGGCACGCAGTCACGACGCAAGGACAAGTCCTTGCGCGACGCTCCCACGGCTTGTAGGCACACGGTTTCAGGTACTATTTCACTCCGCTCCCGCGGTACTTTTCACCATTCCCTCACGGTACTATCCGCTATCGGTCACCAGGGAATATTTAGGCTTAGCGGGTGGTCCCGCCAGATTCACACGGGATTTCTCGGGCCCCGTGCTACTTGGGTGTCTCTCAAACGAGCCGCTGACGTTTCGACTACGGGGGTCTTACCCTCTACGCCGGACCTTTCGCATGTCCTTCGCCTACATCAACGGTTTCTGACTCGTCTCATGGCCGGCAGACCATGAAAGAGAGATCCCACAACCCCCACGACGCAACCCCTGCCGGGTCTCACACGTCGTAGGTTTGGCCTCATCCGGTTTCGCTCGCCACTACTCCCGGAATCACGGTTGTTTTCTCTTCCTGCGGGTACTGAGATGTTTCACTTCCCCGCGTTCCCTCCACACTGCCTATGTGTTCAGCAGCGGGTGACAGCCCATGACGACTGCCGGGTTTCCCCATTCGGACACCCCCGGATCAAAGCCTGGTTGACGACTCCCCGGGGCCTATCGTGGCCTCCCACGTCCTTCATCGGTTCCTGGTGCCAAGGCATCCACCGTGCGCCCTTAAAAACTTGGCCACAGATGCTCGCGTCCACTGTGCAGTTCTCAAACAACGACCAACCACCCATCACCCCAAGCCATACGGCTCGAGTGCACTGGGGCCGGCACTGAAGGCGACCACACGGCCGTACCCTCAGACACCCAACAGCGTGCCCGACACAGTCAGTTGACCAGATCAGCGTTCCACGCCCCGAAGAGCAGTACTAGCGCCTGGTCCATCCTGGACCGTGCCGAGTAGTCAACGTTCCACCCATGAGCAACCAGCATCAGACGTTCGCTGATGAACTGGCCTCTGGACTGCCGAGGCAGCCTAGAAGTGCTCCTTAGAAAGGAGGTGATCCAGCCGCACCTTCCGGTACGGCTACCTTGTTACGACTTCGTCCCAATCGCCAGTCCCACCTTCGACAGCTCCCTCCCCACAAGGGGGTTGGGCCACCGGCTTCGGGTGTTACCGACTTTCGTGACGTGACGGGCGGTGTGTACAAGGCCCGGGAACGTATTCACCGCAGCAATGCTGATCTGCGATTACTAGCGACTCCGACTTCATGGGGTCGAGTTGCAGACCCCAATCCGAACTGAGACCGGCTTTTTGAGATTCGCTCCACCTCGCGGTATCGCAGCTCATTGTACCGGCCATTGTAGCACGTGTGCAGCCCAAGACATAAGGGGCATGATGACTTGACGTCGTCCCCACCTTCCTCCGAGTTGACCCCGGCGGTCTCCCGTGAGTCCCCAGCACCACAAGGGCCTGCTGGCAACACGGGACAAGGGTTGCGCTCGTTGCGGGACTTAACCCAACATCTCACGACACGAGCTGACGACAGCCATGCACCACCTGTACACCGACCACAAGGGGGACCCTGTCTCCAGGGTTTTCCGGTGTATGTCAAGCCTTGGTAAGGTTCTTCGCGTTGCGTCGAATTAAGCCACATGCTCCGCCGCTTGTGCGGGCCCCCGTCAATTCCTTTGAGTTTTAGCCTTGCGGCCGTACTCCCCAGGCGGGGCACTTAATGCGTTAGCTGCGGCACGGACGACGTGGAATGTCGCCCACACCTAGTGCCCACCGTTTACGGCGTGGACTACCAGGGTATCTAATCCTGTTCGCTCCCCACGCTTTCGCTCCTCAGCGTCAGTATCGGCCCAGAGATCCGCCTTCGCCACCGGTGTTCCTCCTGATATCTGCGCATTTCACCGCTACACCAGGAATTCCGATCTCCCCTACCGAACTCTAGCCTGCCCGTATCGACTGCAGACCCGGGGTTAAGCCCCGGGCTTTCACAACCGACGCGACAAGCCGCCTACGAGCTCTTTACGCCCAATAATTCCGGACAACGCTCGCGCCCTACGTATTACCGCGGCTGCTGGCACGTAGTTAGCCGGCGCTTCTTCTGCAGGTACCGTCACTTTCGCTTCTTCCCTGCTGAAAGAGGTTTACAACCCGAAGGCCGTCATCCCTCACGCGGCGTCGCTGCATCAGGCTTTCGCCCATTGTGCAATATTCCCCACTGCTGCCTCCCGTAGGAGTCTGGGCCGTGTCTCAGTCCCAGTGTGGCCGGTCGCCCTCTCAGGCCGGCTACCCGTCGTCGCCTTGGTGAGCCATTACCTCACCAACAAGCTGATAGGCCGCGGGCTCATCCTGCACCGCCGGAGCTTTCGATCACCAAGGATGCCCAAGGCGATCAGTATCCGGTATTAGACCCCGTTTCCAGGGCTTGTCCCAGAGTGCAGGGCAGATTGCCCACGTGTTACTCACCCGTTCGCCACTAATCCACCCCGAAGGGCTTCATCGTTCGACTTGCATGTGTTAAGCACGCCGCCAGCGTTCGTCCTGAGCCAGGATCAAACTCTCCGTGAATGTTTACCCGTGATCGGGTGCACACATCACGAGAGCGGAACATCGGGAGGAATAATCCCGACGTTCACAGCGTCCTCGCTGTGTATTTCTTCAAAGGAACCTCGCCTCAGAGAGACGGGGTATCAACATATCTGGCGTTGACTTTTGGCACGCTGTTGAGTTCTCAAGGAACGGACGCTTCCTTTGTACTCACCCTCTCGGGCTTTCCTCCGGGCGCTTCCCTTCGGTCTTGCGTTTCCGACTCTATCAGATCTTTCCGATCCGATTTCCTCGGTGCTTTCCAGTCCGGCGTTTTCGCGCTTTCCTTTCCGGCGGACCCGACTTTATCAGAGATTCTGAGCCGGTTTTCCCACCCTCACCGGGCACTGGTGTCCGACCGCATGAAGTGGCCGGGTGCCCGCTCGGGAGGAGTTGTAAACGTACTGGAGCGGGGCGCCCCGATGCAAATCGAGGCGCCCCGCTGCCGGTTGACGCGTGTGCGGCGTCCGACGGTCCGTCAGACCTCGACCACCACGGGCAGGATCATCGGCCGGCGGCGGTAGGTGTCGGAGACCCACTTGCCCAGCGTGCGGCGGATGAGCTGCTGCAGCTGGTGGGGGTCGACGATCCCGTCCTGCGCCGTGCGCTCGAGCGTCTCGGTGATCCGCGGGATCACATCGCCGAACGCCGAGTCCTCGATGCCGGAGCCGCGGGCCTGGATGTGCGGTCCGCCGGTGATCTTGCCGGTGGAGGCGTCCAGGACCACGAACACCGAGATGATGCCCTCGTCGCCGAGGATCTTGCGGTCCTTGAGCGCCGGTTCACCGACGTCACCGACGGAGAGGCCGTCGACGTAGACGTAGCCCGCCTGGACCTTGCCGACGATCTTGGCCTTGCCCTGGACGAGGTCGACGACCACGCCGTCCTCGGCGATGACGATGCGGTCGTGCGGGACGCCGGTGAGGGCGCCCAGTTCGGCGTTGGAGCGCAGATGGCGCCACTCGCCATGGACCGGCATCAGGTTCTTCGGGCGGCAGATGTTGTAGAAGTACAGCAGCTCGCCGGCCGAGGCGTGTCCGGAGACGTGCACCTTGGCATTGCCCTTGTGGACGACGTTGGCTCCCCAGCGGGTCAGGCCGTTGATCACGCGGTAGACCGCGTTCTCGTTGCCGGGGATCAGCGACGACGCCAGGATCACCGTGTCGCCCTCGACGATGCGGATCTGGTGGTCGCGGTTGGCCATGCGGGACAGCGCGGCCATCGGCTCGCCCTGGGAGCCCGTGCAGACCAGGACCACCTCGCTGTCGGGGAGGTCGTCGAGCGTCTTGACGTCCACGACCAGACCCGGAGGCACCTTGAGATAGCCCAGGTCACGGGCGATGCCCATGTTCCGCACCATCGAGCGGCCGACGAAGGCGACCCGGCGGCCGTACTCGTAGGCGGCGTCCAGGATCTGCTGGATGCGGTGGACGTGGCTGGCGAAGCTCGCCACGATGATCCGCTTGCGGGCGCCGGCGAAGACCTGGCGCAGCACGTTGGAGATGTCGCGCTCGGGCGGGACGAAGCCCGGGACCTCGGCGTTCGTGGAGTCGGAGAGGAGGAGGTCGATGCCCTCCTCGCTGAGCCGGGCGAACGCGTGCAGGTCCGTGAGGCGGTTGTCCAGCGGGAGCTGGTCCATCTTGAAGTCGCCCGTGTGCACCGCCATGCCGGCGGGCGTGCGGATGGCGACGGCCAGCGCGTCCGGGATGGAGTGGTTGACCGCCACGAACTCGCAGTCGAAGGGGCCGATGCGCTCGCGCTGCCCCTCCGCGACCTGGAGGGTGTACGGGCGGATGCGGTGCTCCTGGAGCTTGGCCTCGATCAGGGCGAGGGTGAGCTTGGAGCCGATCAGCGGGATGTCCGGCTTCTCGCGCAGCAGGAAGGGGACGCCGCCGATGTGGTCCTCGTGACCATGGGTGAGGACGATGCCCTCGATGTCGTCGAGACGGTCCCGGATGGACGAGAAGTCGGGCAGGATCAGGTCGATTCCGGGCTGTTCCTCCTCGGGGAAGAGCACTCCGCAGTCGACGATCAGCAGGCGGCCGCCGTACTCGAAGACCGTCATGTTGCGGCCGATCTCGCCGAGGCCGCCGAGCGGGGTGACCCGCAGGCCGCCTTCGGGGAGCGGCGGGGGCGGGCCGAGTTCAGGATGCGGATGACTCAAAAGACTCTCCTCACCACACGCGCCACGTACCGGTTGGGCACGTGGCGCGCATGACGTTCGTGCAGAAGCAGTTGTCGTTGGATGTGCGGGCACCGGTGGCCCGCGTATTCAGTTGTGGAGTCGATCTGCGCGCCCGGGGCGCGCGAAGTCTGATTACTGGAGTTGTACCCCGCCCGCGGCAAGATCGATCTTGAGCTGCTCGATCTCTTCGGGCGTGCACTCGACCATGGGGGCGCGCAGGGGTCCCGCGGGGAGGCCCTTGAGCGCGAGCGCCGCCTTGGTGGTCATGACGCCCTGGGTGCGGAACATTCCCGTGTAGACGGGGAGCAGCTTCTGGTGGATCTCGGTGGCCTTCTGGACGTCGCCGGAGGTGTACGCCTCGACCAGGGCGCGCAGCTCGGGGGTGACGACGTGGCCGACGACGGAGACGAAGCCGACCGCGCCGATGGAGAGCAGCGGCAGGTTGAGCATGTCGTCGCCGGAGTACCAGGCGAGACCGGTGCGGGCGATGGCCCAGCCGGCGCGGCCGAGGTCGCCCTTGGCGTCCTTGTTGGCGACGATCCGCGGGTGCTCGGCGAGGCGGACGATCGTCTCGGTGCTGATCGGGACGCCGCTGCGGCCGGGGATGTCGTAGAGCATCACGGGCAGCTCGGCGGCGTCGGCGACGGCCGTGAAGTGCCGGTAGAGGCCCTCCTGCGGGGGCTTGTTGTAGTACGGCGTGACGACCAGCAGGCCGTGTGCGCCGGCGCGCTCCGCGGCGCGGGCCAGCTCCATGCTGTGGTGGGTGTCGTTGGTGCCGACACCGGCCACGACGTGGGCGCGGTCGCCGACCGCCTCCACGATCGCCCGTACGAGATCCGATTTCTCCGCGTCACTGGTGGTGGGGGACTCGCCGGTGGTGCCGTTGACGATCAGGCCGTCGTTGCCTGCGTCCACCAGGTGGGTGGCGAGCCGCTGTGCGCCGTCGAGGTCGAGTGCGCCGTCCGCCGTGAAGGGCGTGACCATGGCGGTGAGGACCCGCCCGAAGGGGGTCTGCGGAGTCGAGGTCGGAGCCATGGGTTACACGCTACTCGTTGCTCAGGTCGGGGTCTTCCCTCGGGGGAGGCGACGGAGGGGTGCGAAGGGGGGACCCGGCACTGCCTGCTCGGGGGTTCAGGCAGTGCCGGGCCCGTTTGATCAGGCTAGATGAACTTCGCGAAATGCCGCAATACGGACACTTCGCGTGGCTGATGCGCACACCAGTGCTCGCCTGCCGCGCCGGGGCGCGGGAGGGCGCCCGTTACGGGGCGACGCGCCCGTTGGCGTTGAAGGCGGCGTAGGTCAGCGGCATCAGGCGGGCCCACTCGGCCTCCATCTTCTCGCCGACCATCTCGATCTCCCGCTGCGGGAAGGACGGCACCTTGGCCAGCTCGTGCTGGGTGCGCAGGCCGAGGAAGTGCATCAGCGAGCGGGCGTTGCAGGTCGCGTACATCGACGAGTACAGGCCGACGGGGAGGACCGAGCGGGCGACCTCGCGGGCCACGCCGGCGGCCAGCATCTCCTGGTAGGCCTCGTAGGACTGCCGGTAGGAGTCCTCCATGGCGCGTCCGACGAGCTTCTGCTGGTCGGCGGTGCCCTCGACGAAGCGGTACTTGCCGGGGCGGCCCTCCTGGACCAGCTTGCGGTCGGCGTCGGGGACGTAGAAGACCGGCTGGAGCTCCCGGTAGCGGCCCGACTCCTCGTTGTACGACCAGCCGACCCGGTGCCGCATGAACTCGCGGAAGACGAAGATCGGGGCGCTGACGAAGAAGGTCATCGAGTTGTGCTCGAAGGGGCTGCCGTGCCGGTCCCGCATCAGGTAGTTGATCAGGCCCTTGGACCGCTCGGGGTCCTTCTGCAGCTCGTCCAGCGACTGCTCGCCGAGCGTCGAGACACGGGCAGCGAACAGCACGTCGGCGTCGGACGCGGTGTGCTTCACCAGCTCGACGGTCACATCGCTGCGGAAACTCGGCTTGAGGTCGTCGGCAGGGGTGTCGGTCACGGCGCGGAGGGTCCTTCCATCACTTCTGGGGCGCCGCCCACTCTACGGCGCGGACGCGGGGCCGTCCGGACCCCCGAGGGTGGTGACGGGTGACACAGATCGATAGCCTCACCGGGCACAGCCCCTGCATGGATCGAGTGAGGACCACCGTGCCCCTGCCCTTCCTGACGGCCGACCGCGCCTTCGACACGACGGACGACGTCGCGCTGCCGTACGACGACCGGGACCGCTGGCGGCGTCCCTACCGGCCCGGCCCCTGGCGGGTCGGCGCGGCCGCGGTCCTGCTGCTGCTCGCCTCGTTCGTGCTCTTCTCGTCCGTGATCATCGCGGCGACGGCCACGCCCGCGTCGGCGGCGACCGTGTTCGGGTTCGCGCTGGTCATCGTGGTGGCAGCGCTGCGGCTGCTGCGCATGGGGGTGTGGGTGAGCGCCCGGGGGCTGCGTCACGTGGCCTTCGTCAGCACCCGTACGACGGCCTGGGACCAGGTCACGGCGGTGCGTACGGTGCAGCAGCCGGTGCGCTGGCTGGGGCTGCCCAGGACCGTGCAGGGGCAGGCGCTCGTGATGAACCGGCGGGGCCGCTCGGCGCAGGGGCCGGCGCCGCTGCTGACCTCGCACAACGCGGACTTCCTGGGACGCGACCCGCTCGCCTTCGACCGCGCGGCCGACACGGTCGAGGCGTGGGCGGACGAGTACGGGCGGCCGTGAGGGCGGGACGCCTTACGAGGCGGTCTTGCGCAGCGCGATGGCCCGCTGCATCGCCTTGCGGGCGCGCGGGGTGTCCCGGGCATCGTGGTAGGCCACGGCGAGGCGGAACCAACTGCGCCAGTCGTCGGGCGCGTCCTCCGTCTCGGCCTTGCGCAGCGCGAAGATCTCGTCGGCCGACTCGCGGTCGATACGGCCGCTGGGCAGCCGCCTGAGGTTGTCCACGGGCAGGCCGCCCTCGGCGTCCAGCTCGGCGGCGAGGCGGTTGGCGTCCCGTACGAACTGGGTGTTCTTCCAGAGGAACCACACGCCGATGACCGGCAGGATCAGCACGGCCACCCCGAAGGTGACCGTGAGGAGCGTGCCGGCCTTGATGAGCAGCACGCCGCGGCTGCCGACCAGGACGAAGTAGACGACCAGGACGGCGGCCGTGAGGGCGTAGGAGATCTTCGCGCGCATAGGGGTGTGACCGGCTCAGTTCAGGTCGAGGAAGTGTTCCAGGCCGAAGGTGAGGCCGGGATTGGTCACCACGCGGCGCACGCCGAGCAGGATGCCCGGCATGAAGCTGCTGTGGTGCAGGGAGTCGTGGCGGACGGTGAGGGTCTCGCCCTCGGCGCCGAGCAGGACCTCCTGGTGGGCGAGGAGGCCGCGCAGCCGGACCGCGTGCACCGGGACCCCGTCGACGTCCGCGCCGCGGGCGCCGTCGAGGGCGGTGGTGGTGGCGTCCGGGGCGGGCGCGCTGCCGGCCTGGCGGCGGGCCTCGGCGATGAGCTGGGCGGTGCGCGTGGCGGTGCCGCTGGGGGCGTCCACCTTGTTGGGGTGGTGCAGCTCCACGACCTCGACGGACTCGAAGTAGGGGGCGGCGATCTGGGCGAACTTCATGGTCAGCACGGCGCCGATGGAGAAGTTCGGGGCGATGAGCACGCCCGTCTCCGGGGACTGGTCGAGCCACCCCCTGAGCTGCGCGAGGCGGTCGTCGGTCCAGCCGGTGGTGCCGACCACCGCGTGGATGCCGTGGCGCACGCAGAAGTCGAGGTTGCCCATGACCGAGGCGGGGGTGGTCAGCTCGACGGCGACCTGGGCGCCGGTCTCGGCGAGGGTCTCCAGCTTGTCGCCCCGGCCGAGGGCGGCGACCAGTTCCATGTCCTCGGCGGCCTCGACCGCCCGTACCGCCTCGGAGCCGATCCGGCCCTTGGCGCCGAGGACCGCCACGCGCAGCTTGCTCATGTCTGTTGCTTCCTTACCGGGTGTGGTGCCGGGGTGGGTCAGGCGACGGCCTCGTGCAGCCGGGCCGCCTGCTTGTCCTTCAGCGGGCCGATGACCGACAGGGAGGGCCGCCGTCCCAGGATGTCCCGGGCGACCGAGCGCACGTCGTCCGGGGTGACCGAGGCTATCCGGGACAGCATGTCGTCGACCGACATCTGCTCGCCCCAGCACAGCTCGCTCTTGCCGATACGGTTCATCAGCGCGCCGGTGTCCTCCAGGCCGAGGACGGTGGAGCCCCTGAGCTGGCCGATGGCACGCTCGATCTCGTCGTCGGGCAGTCCGTGCTCGGCGACCTGGTCCAGCTCGTCGCGGCAGATCTTCAGCACGTCGTGCACCTGGGAGGGCCGGCAGCCCGCGTACACCCCGAACAGGCCGCAGTCGGCGAAGCCCGACGTGTACGAGTACACGCTGTAGGCCAGGCCGCGTTTCTCGCGGACCTCCTGGAAGAGGCGGGAGGACATGCCGCCGCCGAGGGCGGTGTTCAGCACGCCGAGAGCCCAGCGCCGCTCGTCCGTCCGGGCGAGGCCCGGCATGCCGAGCACGATGTGCGCCTGCTCCGTCTTGCGGCCGAGCAGCTCCACGCGCCCGGCGGTGCGCAGGGCGCGCCGGCCGCCGCGCGGGGCGATCGGCTGCGCCTCGGGGTCCTTGAGCGCGCCGGCCTTCTCGAAGGCGGCGCGGACCTGGCGGACGACCTTGTTGTGGTCGACGTTGCCCGCGCAGGAGACCACCAGGTGCGTGGGGTCGTAGTGCTTCTTGTAGAAGCGGCGGATGCGGTCGGCGGTGAGGGCGTTGACCGTGTCGACCGTGCCGAGGACGGGGCGGCCGAGCGGGTTGTCGCCGAACATCGTGTGCGCGAACAGGTCGTGCACGCAGTCGCCCGGGTCGTCCTCGGTCATCGCGATCTCTTCGAGGATGGCGCCGCGCTCGACGTCGACGTCCTCCTCGCGGATCACCGAGCCGGTCAGCATGTCGCACACCACGTCGATGGCGAGCGGCAGGTCGGTGTCGAGCACGCGCGCGTAGTAGCACGTGTACTCCTTGGCCGTGAACGCGTTCATCTCGCCGCCGACGGCGTCGATGGCGGCGGAGATGTCCAGCGCTGAGCGGGTGGCCGTCCCCTTGAAGAGCAGGTGCTCCAGGTAGTGGGTGGCGCCGTTGAGGGCCGGGGTCTCGTCGCGGGAGCCGACGTGCGCCCAGATGCCGAAGGTCGCGGAGCGGACCGAGGGCAGGGTCTCGGTGACGATGCGCAGTCCGCCCGGGAGGGTGGTCCTGCGCACCGTGCCGATGCCGTTCTCGCCCTTGATGAGGGTTTGGGTACGGGCGACGGCCCGCGCCTCCGAGGAGGTGCGGGCCGTCGCCTTGGAGCCACGGGACGTCACTTGTCGGCGTCGTCCTTCTTGTCGTCGTCCTCGCCCTCGATCACGGGGATCAGGGAGAGCTTGCCGCGGGAGTCGATCTCGGCGATCTCCACCTGGACCTTGTGGCCCACGCCGAGGACGTCCTCGACGTTCTCCACGCGCTTGCCGCCGGCCAGCTTGCGGATCTGCGAGATGTGCAGCAGACCGTCCTTGCCGGGGAGCAGCGAGACGAACGCGCCGAAGGTCGTGGTCTTGACGACCGTGCCCAGGTAGCGCTCGCCGACCTCGGGCATCGTCGGGTTGGCGATGCCGTTGATCGTGGCGCGGGCGGCCTCGGCGGCCGGGCCGTCGGAGGCACCGATGTAGATCGTGCCGTCGTCCTCGATCGTGATCTCGGCGCCGGTGTCCTCCTGGATCTGGTTGATCATCTTGCCCTTGGGGCCGATGACCTCGCCGATCTTGTCGACCGGGATCTTCACGGTGATGATCCGCGGCGCGTTGGGGGACATCTCGTCCGGCGTGTCGATCGCTTCCATCATCACGTCGAGGATGTGGAGGCGGGCGTCACGGGCCTGCTTGAGAGCGGCGGCCAGGACGGAGGCGGGGATGCCGTCCAGCTTGGTGTCGAGCTGGAGGGCGGTCACGAACTCCTTGGTGCCGGCGACCTTGAAGTCCATGTCGCCGAAGGCGTCCTCCGCACCGAGGATGTCGGTGAGGGTGACGTAGTGCGTCTCGCCCTCGATCTCCTGGGAGATCAGGCCCATGGCGATACCGGCGACGGGGGCCTTCAGCGGCACACCGGCGTTCAGCAGCGACATGGTGGAGGCGCAGACGGAGCCCATGGACGTCGAGCCGTTGGAGCCGAGGGCCTCGGACACCTGACGGATCGCGTAGGGGAACTCCTCGCGGGTCGGCAGGACCGGGATCAGGGCGCGCTCGGCGAGGGCGCCGTGACCGATCTCGCGGCGCTTCGGGGAGCCGACGCGGCCGGTCTCGCCGGTGGAGTACGGCGGGAAGTTGTAGTTGTGCATGTAGCGCTTGCGGGTCACCGGGGAGAGGGTGTCCAGCTGCTGCTCCATGCGCAGCATGTTCAGCGTGGTGACGCCCAGGATCTGGGTCTCACCGCGCTCGAACAGCGCCGAGCCGTGCACGCGCGGGATGGCCTCGACCTCGGCGGCCAGGGTGCGGATGTCGGTGACACCGCGGCCGTCGATGCGCTTCTTCTCCTTGATGACGCGCTCGCGCACCAGGGACTTGGTCAGCGCGCGGTACGCGGCGGAGATCTCCTTCTCGCGGCCCTCGAACTCCGGCAGGAGCTTCTCGGCGGCGAGCTGCTTGACGCGGTCCAGCTCGGCCTCGCGCTCCTGCTTGCCGGCGATGGTGAGCGCCTGGGCGAGCTCGGGCTTGACGGCCGCGGTGAGCGCCTCCAGGACGTCGTCCTGGAAGTCGAGGAAGATCGGGAACTCGGCGGTCGGCTTGGCGGCCTTCGCGGCGAGGTCGGCCTGGGCCTTGCAGAGCACCTTGATGAAGGGCTTCGCGGCGTCCAGACCGGCGGCGACGACCTCCTCGGTCGGCGCCTCGGCGCCGCCCTCGACGAGCTTGATCGTCTTCTCGGTGGCCTCGGCCTCGACCATCATGATCGCGACGTCGCCGTCCTCCAGGGTGCGGCCCGCGACGACCATGTCGAAGACGGCGTCCTCGAGCTCGGTGTGCGTCGGGAACGCGACCCACTGGCCGCGGATCAGCGCGACGCGGACGCCGCCGATCGGGCCGGAGAAGGGCAGGCCGGCCAGCTGCGTGGACGCGGAGGCGGCGTTGATCGCCACGACGTCGTACAGGTGGTCGGGGTTGAGCGCCATGATCGTGGCGACGACCTGGATCTCGTTGCGCAGGCCCTTCTTGAAGGACGGGCGCAGCGGGCGGTCGATCAGACGGCAGGTGAGGATGGCGTCCTCGGAGGGACGGCCCTCGCGGCGGAAGAACGAGCCGGGGATCTTCCCGGCCGCGTACATCCGCTCCTCGACGTCCACCGTGAGGGGGAAGAAGTCGAGCTGGTCCTTGGGGTTCTTGGAAGCGGTGGTGGCCGACAGCACCATGGTGTCGTCGTCCAGGTAGGCCACGGCGGAGCCGGCGGCCTGACGGGCCAGGCGGCCCGTCTCGAAGCGGATGGTGCGGGTGCCGAAGGAGCCGTTGTCGATGACGGCCTCGGCGTAGTGGGTCTCGTTCTCCACCAGCGTTTTCTCCGTTACTTGTCGTCTTTCGTCCCTCCCGCCCGTGTGGCGGGGGGACGGGGCGGAGAAGCGCTCCACTGGTGCGGGCCGGTCTTCGATCGAAGCACCCGGGGTTGACTCTCCCGGGGGCCACTACCGAGGACCGGCGGCGGCGAGGTGCGCTTCCCCTCGTACGGGGGACGTCGGGTGACGTCCGGGGTGGACGTCGGGTGACGCCCTGGGTGGACGTCGGGTGACGCCCTGGGTGGACGTCGGGTGACGCCCTGGGTGGACGTCGGGTGACGCCCTGGGTGGACGTCGGGTGACGCCCTGGGTGGACGTCGGGTGACGCCCTGGGTGGACGTCGGGTGACGCCCTGGGTGGACGTCGGGTGACGCCCTGGGTGGACGTCGGGTGACGCCCTGGGTGGACGTCGGGTGACGCCCTGGGTGGACGTCGGGTGACGCCCTGGGTGGACGTCGGGTGACGCCCTGGGTGGACGTCGGGTGACGCCCTGGGTGGACGTCGGGTGACGCCCTGGGTGGACGTCGGGTGACGCCCTGGGTGGACGTCGGGTGACGCCCTGGGTGGACGTCGGGTGACGCCCTGGGTGGACGTCGGGTGACGCCCTGGGTGGACGTCGGGTGACGCCCTGGGTGGACGTCGGGTGACGCCCTGGGTGGACGTCGGGTGACGCCCTGGGTGGACGTCGGGTGACGCCCTGGGTGGACGTCGGGTGACGTCCGGGCGGAAGCCGGAGGGCTTCCTGGGCGGGCGTCGGGTGACGTCCGGGCGGACGCCGAATGGCGTCCAAGGTGGACGTCGGTGATGTCCGCGAGGGACATCGGGTGACGTCCGGTGTGATGGTCCGTGGGTCGCATACCCTATGCGGCGCCGGTCATCACGCTGAGTCGTAGTTCTTGCGTTGTGCTACCACACTACAAAGGGGCAGTGACACTCCGCACGTACAGCAAAGGGAGCGGCCCCCTTGTCCCGGGAACCGCTCCCTTCACGGCGTCTTACTTGGCGCCCGCCGCACCGCGGCGGATGCCGAGGCGCTCGACCAGCGCACGGAAGCGCTGGATGTCCTTCTTGGCGAGGTACTGCAGGAGCCGGCGGCGCTGACCGACGAGGATCAGCAGGCCACGGCGGGAGTGGTGGTCGTGCTTGTGGGTCTTCAGGTGCTCCGTCAGGTCGGAGATCCGACGGGACAGCAGAGCGACCTGGACCTCGGGGGAGCCGGTGTCACCCTCCTTGGTGCCGAACTCGGAGATGATCTGCTTCTTCACTGCGGCGTCGAGCGACACGCGTACTCCTCATGATCTGTGAGTGGCCACCGAGTGCCCCCGGTCTGCTTCTCGGGGGGTCTTCCATGACTCGGAAGGCGGGGATCCGCTGGGCGCGGCCTCCAGAGCAGGTCGCTCCGGGGGTGCGTACACATACGGCCGTCGCCCAGAGTACCAGGGCTTCCGCCGCCCTCCGCCCCCGGCTGCGGGGAACGCCGGACACGCCGGCGCCTCAGCCTGTCAGCGACCGGACCGCGGTGAGGACGCCCAGAGCGGCCAGGCAGAGCGGCACGAGCGTGAGCAGGACGGCCGACTCGGTGAGGTCGAGGAAGCGGCCCCAGAAGGGTGAAAGGCCCTTGCGGGGGACGACGAGACCGATGGCGGTGATCAGCGCGACACCGACGGCGACGGCCGCGGACAGCCACAGGGTACGCAGTTCCAGCGCTCCCCCGTCGCCGTGCAGGACGAACTCCGTCAGGGCCTCGGACGGAGGGTTCAGCACCATCCCCACCAGCAGCAGCGCGACGGCGCCGATGCCGGCGACGAGGGCGCAGGTCACCTGGGAGGTGTAACGGAACAGGCGGGCGCGGATCAGCATGGACAGGCCCACGGCGAGCGCCAGCAGCTGGGCCCATACGTCGTCCGAGAATCCGAGGACCGCCGCAGAGGCGACGACGACGGCGGACGTGCCGCCCACCAGCCCCAGCAGCATTTCGTGCCCGCGCCGGGCCTGGGCGGCGATGTGCTCGGCGTCGAGGGCCTCGGCGTCCGGCGCCTGCGACGGGTCCGCCTCGAAGTCGTCGTGGAGGGCGGAACGCGGGGCGGCATAGCCGATGGGGAGGCGCGCGAAGCGCACGGACAGACCGGGGAGGAAGGCGACCAGGGCGATCGCGGAGGGGGCGCAGACGGCGGCGGCGTCGGTCGCGGAGGCTCCGGTGACGATCGTGACGAAGGTGGCCAGGGTGCCCACCCCCGCCAGGAAGGTCGCGGCCACGAAGGGGGCGTCCGAGCCGGGCGCGAACGCGAGGAGGGTCACCGACACCACCAGAACCGCCGCGCAGCCCAGCATGAACTGCAGTTTCCCCGGCCCCTGCCCGGCCGGGGCCGCGATGATCCCCGACCCGGCGACGAGCAGCAGGGGCAGGGCGCCCAGTCCCAGGGCTACGGCCGTGGCCCGGTCGTCGTAGACCCGCGCACGGACGCCCGCAAAGGCGGTGAGCAGCAAGCCGAGGCCTCCCGCGACGATGCCGGGCAGACCGTGCATGTCGTGCCAGACCGGATCGGTGAACCACAGGACGAACGCGAGCAGCAGCAGGAGCAGGGCGCCTCCGGTCAGTCCGGCGGCGCGCAACAGGTCGTCGCTCCACAGGTGCCGGTCGCGGACCACCGCCGAGGCGACCGCGTCCGACACGTCGTCGTGCACGGCGGGCGGCAGCGAGTGGGCGAACGGCCGCAGGCTGAGGACCTCTCCGTCGAGGACTTGCTCGTCGGAGAGCGTGCGGGCGCCTTCCAGGACCCTGCCGTCGCGCCGTACCAGGTGATATCCCGTCGGAGTGCCGACCTGCTGGGCCTGACCCGTCAGACGAAGGATCTCCGGGTAGACGTCAGCGACGGGGATGTCCACCGGGAGCGCCACGTCGATACGGCTGTCGGGGGCCACCACCGTGACTCTGCAGAAACCCGTCGCCGTGGTCGTACTCACCTTCACTGACCCCCTGCTTCGCGGATGCGTACGCTGCGGGGCGCAACCCTACCGACAAGTCCTGTCGGGGGTGACACGTAGGATCCCCGGTGTGGAGGACGACCGTCACCACGGGGGTGCCGGCGTGCAACCGATCGTCCACACAGGGGGATTGAGGCCTCGGTGAGCCAGATCGTCGTCAAGCGCCCACCGCGCACCCTGCCGCCCGAGGTGTCCTCGGACGAGCTTCAGCTGGAAGCTCCTCCCGAGTTGCCGCGCGGGCAGCAGGAGGGCGTCCTCATGCAGGTGCTGCCCACGCTCGGCATGGGCTCGTCGGTGGTGTTCTACTTCGCCTCTCCCAACGCACACCCGTTCATGCGGATCATGGGCGTGGTCATGCTGGTGTCGACGGCCGCGATGGTCGTCGCCCAGATCGTGCGGTACCGCAGGGGTACGCAGGGGCAAATGGCAGACGTGCGCCGCGACTACCTCCGGTATCTCGCACAGACCCGCCGCAAGGTGCGCGGGACGGCCCGCCGCCAGCGGGACGCGCAGCTGTACCTGCATCCCGCGCCCGAGCAGCTGTGGGCGGTGGCCGCCGAGGGCAGCCGGGTGTGGGAACGCCGCGTCGGCGACGCCGACTTCGGGCAGGTGCGGGTGGGTCTGGGACCGCAGCAGCTGGCCACCCCGCTGGTCGCCCCGCACACAGCGCCGGTGGACGAGCTGGAGCCGCTGTGCGCCGGCGCCATGCAGCGCTTCCTGTCCGTGCACGGTCAGTTGGACGGTCTGCCGGTCGCCGTCTCCCTGCGCGCCTTCTACCACGTGACGGTCTCCGGAGAACCGGACAGCGCCCACGCCGCAGCGCGCGCGCTGGTCGCGCAGGCCACCACCCTCCACTCCCCCGACGACCTGGTGGTCGCCGTGGTGACCGCTCCAGGAGCCGTGGGCCGCTGGGACTGGACCAAGTGGCTGCCGCACTGCCAGGTGGCGGGGTCGTTCGACGGCGCCGGCACGCGCCGCCTGTTCGGGGACGACCTCGGCGAGCTGGAGCACATGCTCGCGAACCGGCTGGAGGGCCGCCCCCGGTTCAGCCGTGACGGGCAGCCGCTCCTCGACCACCCGCACATCCTCGTCGTCCTCGATGGCGGCATGGTTCCGCCGACCTCCGCGTTCGCGGCCGCCGAGGGCATCCAGGGGGTGACCATCGTCGAGGTCGTGAGCGGTGAGCTGGACCATCTCCGCGGGGACCTCTCGGTGGTCGTGCGTCCGGAGCGGCTGTTCCTCGACTCCGGGGCCGGGGTCGCCTACGAGGGCGAGCCCGACAGGCTGTCGCTGCCCGCAGCCGAGGCGCTCGCGCGGCAACTCGCTCCGCTGCGGCTGGGCAGCGGCAACGACGACGAACCGCTGCTCGCCAACCTGGACTTCACCGAACTGCTCGGGCTGGGGGATGCGGCGGCGGTGGACGTCGCGCGGACCTGGAGGCCGCGGTCGACGCCGGAGCGCCTGCGGGTGCCGATCGGCGTCGGCGAGGACGGCCGACCGGTGATGCTGGACCTGAAGGAGGCCGCGCAGGACGGCATGGGTCCACACGGTCTGTGTGTGGGGGCGACCGGCTCCGGCAAGTCCGAACTGCTGCGCACGCTGGTGCTGGGCCTGGCGGTCACGCACTCCTCCGAGACGCTGAACTTCGTCCTGGCGGACTTCAAGGGCGGCGCGACGTTCGCGGGCATGTCCCGCATGCCGCATGTCGCCGCCGTGATCACCAACCTCGCCGACGACCTGACGCTCGTCGACCGCATGGGCGATGCAATCCGCGGCGAACTCCAGCGGCGCCAGGAGCTTCTGCGCG
Organism: Streptomyces sp. P9-2; assembly: GCF_051903975.1. NCBI lineage: Bacteria > Bacillati > Actinomycetota > Actinomycetes > Kitasatosporales > Streptomycetaceae > Streptomyces > Streptomyces sp. P9-2. The sequence continues at coordinate 4,976,012 of NZ_CP192633.1, read as the reverse complement.
CCGCGGGCAACTACGCCAACATCCACGACTACGAGAAGGCACGCGCCGCCGGTGCTCCGCTGGAGCCGCTCGCCTCGCTCGTGCTCGTGATCGACGAGTTCAGCGAACTCCTCACCGCCAAGCCCGACTTCATCGACATGTTCATCCAGATCGGACGCATCGGCCGTTCGCTGGGCGTGCACCTGCTGCTCGCCTCGCAGCGGCTGGAGGAGGGCCGACTGCGCGGACTGGACACCTACCTGTCCTACCGCATCGGTCTGCGGACGTTCTCGGCCGCCGAGTCGCGCGCGGCCCTCGGTGTGCCGGACGCCTACCACCTCCCTTCCGTGCCCGGCTCGGGTTACCTGAAGTTCGGCACGGAGGAGATGGTGCGCTTCAAGGCGGCGTACGTCTCCGGCGTGTACCGCACGGCAGGCCCGGAAACCGGTCTCAGCCGCGCGCCCGTCGAGCGGCGGCCCGCGCTGTTCACCGCGGCCCCCGTACCAATGGTGTACGCGGCACCGGATCCGGACCGGGCACGCACCCCCGAGCCGCGGCAGGAGGACGACGCCCTGGCCGACACCGTGCTGGACGTGGTCGTGCAGCGGCTGGAGGGGCAGGGCGTCCCCGCGCACCAGGTGTGGCTGCCGCCGCTGGACCGGGCGTCGGCGCTGGACGAACTGCTGCCCGCCCTCACCGTCTCCGCAGAGCGCGGGCTCCACTCCGCGGAGTACTCCGCACCGGGCGGCCTGACGGTCCCGCTCGGCCTGGTCGACAAGCCCTTCGAGCAGAAGCGGGAGGTCCTCTACCAGGACTTCTCCGCCGCCGCGGGCCACATGTTGGTGGTCGGCGGCCCGCAGTCGGGCAAGTCGACCCTGCTGCGGACCCTGATCGCGTCCTTCGCGCTCACCCACACGCCGTACGAAGTGCAGTTCTACGGGCTCGACTTCGGCGGTGGCGGCCTGACGGCTGTGGCCGACCTGCCGCACGTGGGTGGGGTCGCGTCGCGGCTCGACCCGGAGCGCGTGCGGCGTACGGTCGCGGAGGTCGCCGGCATCCTCAACCGCCGCGAGCAGTTCTTCCGCGCGCACGGCATCGACTCGATCACCACGTACCGCCGGCGCCGCGCGGCGGGCGACCTGCCCGGAGAGGCGTGGGGGGACGTCTTCCTCGTCATCGACGGCTGGGGCAACTTCCGCAACGACTACGAGGGCCTCGAGGGCGTCGTCAACGACATCGCCGCCCGGGGCCTGGGCTACGGCATCCACGTGGTCCTCTCCGCCTCGCGTTACATGGAGGTACGTGCGGTGCTCAAGGACCAGATCCTCGGACGCCTGGAGCTGCGCCTCGGCGACGCGATGGACTCCGAATTCGACCGCAAGGTCGCCATGAACGTGCCGACCGGGGTCCCGGGCCGTGGTCAAGTTCCCGCCAAACTGCACTTCATGACGGCGTTGCCCCGGATCGACTCGTCCTCCGACGCAGACGACCTGGCCGACGCCACGGCCCACCTGGTCCGGACGGTCAAGGAGAACTGGCAAGGTCCGGCGGCCCCGACCGTGCGTCTGCTCCCCCGCAAGCTGCCCGCCGACCAGTTGCCCAAGGGCTTCGAGTTCCCTCAGTACGGCATCGCGATCGGCATCGACGAGGCCAATCTGGAGCCGGTGTTCGTCGACTTCGACACCGACCCCTTCTTTCTCGTTTTCGGCGAGAGCGAGTCCGGCAAGACCAACCTGCTGCGTCTGATCACCAAGCAGATCGCGGAACGCTACACGCCCGCCGAGGCGCGGATCGTGGTCGGCGACTACCGGCGCACGATGCTGGAAGCGGTGCCGGAGAGTCACCTGCTCGAGTACGCCCCCATGGCGTCCGCGATGCAGGTGCACATGGACGCCGTGCGCCAGTTCATGGAGAAGCGGGCCCCCAAGCCGGACATCACTCCGCAGCAGTTGCGCGACCGCAGCTGGTGGAGCGGCCCGCAACTGTTCGTCGTCGTCGACGACCACGAACTCGTCGCGACCAGCTCCGGAAACCCGCTGGGCCAGTTGGTGGAGCACCTGCCCTTCGCGCGTGACGTGGGCGTGAAGTTCATCATCGCGCGCAGCTCGGCCGGGGCGTCTCGGGCGATGTACGAGTCGTTCATGCAGCGCCTGAAGGAACTGGGCGCCCAGGGTGTGATCCTTTCGGGTGATCCGAGCGAAGGCGACATCCTCGGCAACGTGCGGGCCCGGCCCATGCCGCCGGGGCGTGGCGTGTTCGTCTCGCGCAAGCGCGGTACGCCGCTGATTCAGGTGGGCTTGCTTCCGCAACGGCATTAGGGTGATCGACCGATCGCAGAACGAGACGTTCGAGTGGAACGGGGAGGCGGGCCGAGTGAGTTCGAACGGGGGCGGCGGCACCGGCGGTGTCCCGGACACGGGGAAGGCGTTCGACACGCTGTCGAACGTCAATCCCGCGATGGCGCTGGACATCCAGCACAGCGCCATGGCGGGCTTCAAGAAGCGCGTGGACGACCTGCTGCGCGAGCTGGACGACTCGGAGGCCGCTCCGACGAAGGTCGGCAAGGACCGCATCGAGCGGTCGCAACTGGGCTCCGCGGAGTTCAAGGAAGCACAGTTCCTCTACGACTCGTACGCCATCGTCCACGACGAGCTGGAGAAACTCTCCAAGGCCCTGGGCGCGCAGATCGAAGGTATGGGGCTCGCGGTCCAGGCGTCCCGGGTGGGTTACGAGAACCTGGACGCCGATATCAAGGCGCGGATGAAGGCGGTCAACGCGGAGGTGGAGAAGTACTACGCGGCGGAGCGTGATCCGTACGCCGAGCGGTCGGCGTCCACGCCGGACAAGCGCGCGTCCGTGTCCCAGTCCGAGTCCGAGGAAAAGGTTGGCTTCTGATGGGCGAGCAGGCACGCCGTAGGACACCGCAGCCGGCCCGCACCGACTTCGAGTCCATGACCCACGAGCAGTTGGTGGCTCTCCTGGACTCGGCCAGCCCGGAGGGCGCCGCGCAACTCGCGACGAAGCTCTCGAAGGCCTCGTCGACGATCACCAAGATCGGCGACGATCTCATGACGTACGTCAAGGGACTCGAGTGGCGGGGCGAAGGTGGTGACGCCTTCCGTGACTGGGGCGGGCAGAGCGCGGCCGCGACGCTGCGCCTGGGCCAGTACGCGGAAGTCGCCTCCCGCTGGCTGTCCACGGTGGCCCAGGCGGTCGCCGAGGCCAAGGCGGCCATCCCCGCCACGTCCGAGACGACGCAGGCCAAGGCCGACCTCGCGAAGGCCCGGAAGACGCTCGCGGCGACGCAGGACCCGGGCGCCCGCAACGACCCCGACGCACGGAAGCTGGCGCGGACCGCCCAGTCCGACGCCGCGGCCGCGCAGCAGCGGATGGAGGCGGCGCGGGCGGAGGCGATCCAGCAGTTGCGGAAGCTGGCGCAGACGTACGAGTACTCGGCGTACCAGGTGAACAGCGTGGAGCCGCCTACGTTTTCGCCGCCGGCGCAGCATTTGGATGCGGCGGAGTGGCGGAGGCCGGACCAGCAGCATGTGGTCGGGTCGGGGGCCTCGATGGCGCACGCGTCCACCGGCAGTTCCGTCAAGGGTGAGGGATACGCGGGATCGACTGCCCCAACGCCGTCGGCCTCGTACGCGACCGCCTTCGGGGACAATGCGGCACCCGCCAGGGAACCGGTCCGGCCGCGTCCCGTCGCCATGGAGATCGACGGCGTGACCGCGCTGCCCGAGACTCGTACGTCCACCCCGGTGTCGACGACTCCGCCGCCCGCCGCGAGCCCGCGGCCCGATGCCGGGCCGGTTCCGCAGCCACTGGGCACACCGCCTGCGCCCCTGGGCCGTGGGGGCCTCCCTGGCCCGCTCGGACCGCAGCAGAACGCGCCGACCCCACGTCCGCCCTTGCTCCCCGGGCAGGCGGCACCGGGGGGAGGGCGGCTCCCAAGAGTGGGTGACAGCGGGATCGTCGGGGGGCGCCCGGTGCAGCCCGGTGCGGGTAAGGCGACCACAGGCCTTCCACGAGGGACCGTGATCGGCGCCGATGCGGGCTACGGGCGTGCGGCGCAGGGGCACTCTGCCATGGGTCGCGCTGTGTCCACCGGGGTTCCGTCAGTCGGCGGCGCCGCAGGCGGACCCGCGGGCACGGGCGGGGGACGACGCCTCGCCTCAGAAGCCGGCGGGGTGATCGGCAACCGTCCCGCCCAGCCGGGTGGCTCCGGTCCACGCCCGTTCACTCCGGGTGGTGTCGGCCTGGTGCGGCAGGTGAACGCAGGCGGCTCCGGACACGGTCCGACGGCCGGTCGTGCGGGAGCGGTTGCTCCCTCCGCCGCTCGGTCGGCCTCGCGGCGAAACGAGGAACAGGACGGCAGTCAGCGTCCGGATTACCTGACAGAAGAGGAAGAGACCTGGGCTCGCAATGACCGTCGTGCGGTACCTCCCGTCGTCGACTGAGCCCTTGACACAACGGCACTCAGGAAGGCAGATGCACACCAGCAGCACGCGATCACGGCGCCCCTTGTCAGCTGCGTCGGCTGCTCTCGGCCTGCTGCTGGTGGGTATCGCCGCGATACCCGCCCACGCCGAGACGGCACGTCAGATGCAATGGCACCTGGACGCCATGCACGCCGAGGAGATGTGGAAGACCAGTACGGGTGAAGGCGTCACCGTCGCCGTCATCGACTCCGGCGTCGACAACACTCACCCGGATCTGAAGGGCCAGGTCCTCTCGGGCAAGGACTTCTCCGAGCTACGCGGGGACGAACACACCGACATCGCCGACCACGGAACATCCACCGCGGCACTGATCGCTGCAACTGGGGCCCAGGGCCCTGTGCACGGCTCTTACGGCCTGGCGCCAGGAGCCAAGATTCTTCCGATTCGGATGCGCTACGCCACTGAGCAGTTTGGTCAGGTCGACGGCAAGGCGGAGTACTCGCGCACCCTGACCAAGGCGATCCGCTACGCGGCAGACACCGATGCCCGGATCATCAACATCTCCATGGGCAGTTCCAATGCGCCAGGCAGAAAGAATGTAGGGACTCCTGAGCTCGCTGCGGCAGTCCGGTACGCCATCGACCAGGGGAAACTGATCTTCGCCGCTGCCGGCAACACAGGAGACACCACCAATTTCCCGGAATATCCGGCAGCCACACCGGGCGTCGTCGGCGTTGGTGCTGCGGACAAGAACGCCAGAGTCCTCGACAATTCCCAGCGTGGCCCTGAGGTCGACCTCACCGCTCCCGGTGGCGACATCGTCAACGCCTGCGCGACCGGCACGAAGCTCTGCAAGGGAAGCGGCACGAGCTCTGCCGCGGCCCTTGCCTCGGCCTCAGCCGCCCTCATATGGTCCCAGCACCCCGACTGGACCAACCACCAGGTACTACGGGTCATGCTGAACACGGCGGGGAAGCCCAAGAGCGGGGACGAGCGCACGGACGCCGTCGGTTACGGCATGGTCCGGCCCCGCATCGCGCTGAAGAATCCGGGCGACCCGGGCCCCGCCGACGAATACCCTCTGCCCGACCTGGCAGCGGCTGCCTCGGCGCCTCCGTCGACGGAGAGACCGTCATCCACGGACGCGGACGACGGCACGGCAGCTAGCGAGAAGGCGGAGCCCGCGGCATCTGCTGCGGATGACTCGGACGACAGCGGCGTTCCGTGGGTGGCCCTGGGTATGGGAGCCGCAGCTCTCCTCGCGGCGGCGGTCGCCGTTTCCGCGGTCCGCGCCCGTCGCCGGCGCCCGGCCCCCGCGCCGGCGGCTCCGCCCTTCCCGCCCTCTGCCTACCCGTACGCGCCGCAGCAGCCGCCCCCGCCCTACGGGCCACCGCCGGGACACACCAACCCGCCGCCGCCGATGGCAGGGTCCGACCAAAGCCGGCATCTCTGAGGCCTGCCACACCGCCACGATCTTCCATCCGGGACAGCACGAGGGAACCGACGTGTCATTCGACGAGATGTGGGGCCAGGCCCGCAGCAACGCACTCGCGCGGCAGCGGAGCAGCATGCAGCTGAACCAGCTGCCTGCCGAGGGTGGCACGACCCAACCTCACTTGCATGTGGACGCCTCCGTGCTGGAGGAAAGATCAAAGAACGCCGAAACCGTGCGCAAGAACTTCATGGACGCGGACAACAAGGCGCTGAGCGCGACGAGTGGCATCAGCCTGAAGGGATTCAAGTCCGATTCGGGGGTCGCCGTCTTCCAGAAGCGCTGGCGCACCCAGATGCGGTATTTGGAGAGCCTGCTGGAGCAGGGGGTCAAGGGAAACCTTCAGGCCTCGGCAGCGGAGTTCAAAGCTGAAGAGGCCGAACGACTCAGCGACGTCAAGCGAGCGGGCAACGGCAGGGACAAGAACTGACATGGCCATCACCTACCAACAGTTGCGCACCGTGAATCTCTCGTCGTTGTCAGACGCAGTTGACGCATGGCGGCGCTTGCCAGGACAGTTCGACACCATCGCCCGGTCCTTCGGCAGTACCGTCACCAAGGGGCTCAGGGACTCGGACTGGAAGGGTGAGACAGCCACTGAAGCTCTTGAGAAGTTCGACCTCATTGAAAAACAAATGAAAGCGGCTTCTGACGAGGCTCACGACGTCCACACTCTGTTGCGCAGTGCACTCGACGCCTTTCAGGCAGCCAAGAACGAACTGAAGAAGATCGAGAAGTATGTAGCTGAAGACAAGTACCTCAAGATCACATCCGAAGGCCGTGTCTACTGCGACCCTTCTGCCGCGCCAGTAGAGAACCGCGAATCGTTGACTAAAGGATATTTCAACGCGGTACAGGACTGCAACAAGAGAGTGGAATCCGTCCTCAAGGATGCCGATGACGCCGACTCGGCCTTGCACTACGCGTTGACTTCAGACCCGAACGGCAGTGCGCGCGGGTTCAACACGGACACCGCCACCACGATCAAAGAGGCGGAGCAGCGGAGGAAGGAGGCTCTCCAGGATGCCAAAGCGATGGTCGAACTCGCCCGCAAGGGGGGCGACCTCTCCGTGGCCCAGGTCCAGCACATGCGGGGCATCTTCGCGGAGCATGAGGGAGACCCCCTGTTCAATGAGAGGTTCGCGACTTCTCTCGGCGCGAAGGGAACGCTTCAGTTCTGGGTCGACCTGTCGGAAAAGCATGCCGGTGCTCAAGGGGCGGATCTGAAGGATCTGAAGGGGTTTCAGGACCAGATCAGCACCAACTTGGCCAATGCGACCCACTCCGAATCTCGCGCTATGCAGCAGTGGAAGCAGGGAGTGATCGACGCTGGGAACATCAGTTTTAAAGCTGACTCCAGGGACCCCTTCTACCGCCCTCCCGGAGCGGTTGGCTTCCAGGTCATGAGCAGCCTGATGGGCAGCGGAAAGTACGATTCCGACTTCCTTGACGACTACGGCAAGGCCCTCCTGAAGGTGGACAAGGCTCCGGCCGGTGAAGGGAAGTACACGGATGAGATGTGGCAAAGAGGTGCCGACCTTGTTTTCGGTAAGGAAACCGGACGAGACCCCGTGATCGGCTATCTGAACGCACTTTCCCGCAACCCGGAGGCTGCTACAGAAACACTGGCGAGCAAGCCCGATCTGACCCATTTGCTCGAGAGCAGTAAGTACACAGACCGCGGCGAATCCTTGGGGAAGGCCTTGGAAGCAGCGGTAACTGGTGTCACCCCAGGAGAGCCGGCCTTCGGGGTTCCGCCTCACAGCAGGGAACAAGTAGGTATCGCCCAGAACGTCGTCCACGCGGTCGCAGAATCTGGCGGCGGGGACAGCCTCGTTTCCAAGGCTGGCTTGGGTGAGAGCTTCGGACACATTGCCTCGGCGTACATGCCGGAAATCAGTAACGTTTTGGCTGGACCCGGAGCCGACGCAGCTCTCCTCACAACCAGCAAGGCGTACGAAGGACTCGACCGGACGGACGTAACACGCTTCCTTTACGAAGTGGCCCGGGACCCCGACGGGAAGGCAGCAATTCAGTATGGTGAAAGCATCTATACCGCAAGCCTTCTTGCGGCGCATGTAGCCGATCCGTCCTTGTACGACGGAAGCACAGAAAGTGCGATCAAGACGGTTGCGTACAACGCGGGCCACATCCAGGGAATTGTGGCTCACTCGACAGCAGACTCCGGGATCGGGAGTGCCACCGGCACCGAAAAGGAATACAACGACGCCATCAAGAAGCAGGGAGATTTCATCAAAACCATCGTGGCCACCGGAATCGGGGTCGGCGCCAGTTCTTTCCCTGCCGTCTCCTCCCTGGTTACGGCAACTGCTGGAGGCTTCTTCTCCGGCGTATCAGGCATGGCCATCGACCGCTTCTATGATGGTAAGCAGCTGGAGGGAGCACTGGATGACTCTTTGTATCGGACAGGGAAGGATCTCAACAGGGCCCAGGATTCTGTCGTACAACAGACGCAGTGGTCTGCTCTCGATGCTATCGCAGCGCACGCTTCCGAGCTTCCGGTGGACTCCACCAGAGATCTGATCCGCGGCTCGGTGAATGACGGATGGAATCGCAGCGACGGCGCACTCGAAGACACACACGCGCGCCCGAGCGCCTGAGCTGTGACGGTGATGAGATCCATGAAAAAGAATGCCAGGGCACTGCTATACATCGGTGCGGGTTGCCTCCTTCTCACAGGAGGATTTACCGGTTACCGCTACCTCTTTACCAACGGGCTGGAGAAACTTCCGCATGAAGTATGCTCTGGCGCAGTGGACAGGGAGACCGCTGTACGGGCTCTCCCACCTTCCCGGAGCGCGGAAGAAGGTGACAGGAGCGGCAGTCCCGGCCAACACTTCTTCTTCTCGTGCTACATCTACTCCGGCGATGAATCTACTCTCTCCGGCGAATCCCAGGCTTCTGATTCCTCCGTTGCCACTTGGATGGATTTCTACAAGGGGAAGCGTGGGGGCGACAAGCTGGTGCGGATCAGGAAGGGACCAGTGCAGGCTCTGTCCCTGCCGGGCGGTTTGGTAAGCGTATACGTTCCGTGCACTCCCCCAAGGACCGATCCCGGTGAGGCAGTCCAGTCCTACTCTCTAATCACCGAAGCAAGGACGATCGGGGAGACTCGCGCAAAAGGGGAGGAACTGCGTCAAGCAGTTACCGATTTCGCATACGCTATCACTAAGCATGCATATCGAGTCGGCGAGTGCCAAGAACGTATTTCGTTGCCGGCGAACCTCTCGGATGTTGAATCTCAAGCGGGAAGCGAATGATCGCTTCGCCGAGGTCGCGTCCAGCGCCCTGCGCACGCTGGTGGGCAAGGACAAGCACAACTTCTCCGGTACCGAGTACGACTCCCTGAAGCAGGCAGGCAAAGCTCATCCTGGACAACTCACGTTTGGGGCAGATCGACAAGGGCTTCGAGAAGGACTCGGAGGAGTACAACAAGGAAGTCGCGCGAACAAACAACAGTTCCCCTGAACTCGTCTCGGAAGCGCCCCGCCCCGTTTCCGGACTCCATGCGTGAACCGGACACGACGAGCACGGCAAGCGCCGTTTCCGGGCCTCAACTGTCCATAACCGGCGGTAGCGGGTCTGATGGTGACGTCCTGCACTGCGGGCGAAATGCAGGCTCGACAGCGTCTGCATGTGCTGCGGCGTCGGCGCGAGGGGCGGAACGCCAGTGCGCCACGACTGCTGACGGTTGCGGTAGGAAGGGTTGCGTCTGGGCGCTCGTGTCAAAGCGTCCGGGAAACGACGATCACACCTCGCTCCAAAACACTCACGCCTTCGCCGGAGAAATCAACCTTCGCATTGTGAGGCGGATCAACAAAATCTACCGTTTCGCCGTAGCGGATGATACGCGTGAGCGTAATAGAGATATTTTCACCAAAGGAGTCTGGCGCAGAGTTTGTGGTGAATCGATGTCCCGTGCGAGCGACCCCACCTACACAGCGAACGACACAAGTGGCGTGAGTAGGCCCTCGATCTTCTACGGAGTAGATCTGCAACTTCCCGCACGCATTGTCATTTTCCATATTTGTACGCCTCCGACAGGAATTGTGCGATTTGCTCCGACGTGAGCTTCGGGATGTCCCACTCCAAGGCGTCGCTCATGCCCTCGTACGTCCTTACTTGTGGTACATGGATCCCCATTCCTTTAAGGATGTCATGTGCAACGTCCGACGGCAGATGAATACTTGCTCGCCGAGCCAACTCTGACGCCGGCAGGCCTACCGCGACCTCGGCTTCGGCTCGGATGTAGCCTGACTCCAGGGGTACACCGTCCAGTGCGCTCCGGGGGATCACTTGCACCACGGCTTCTCCGTACTGCTCGGAATGCCTGGCGAAGGCCGTGGCAACACCTGGGTCGGTGGAAGTTGGGGTGTATCCAGACTCTTGAGTGCCACTGCTGGCGTCGAAGCCTCGGGTGGTGCCGCGGAAGAGGTGCTCTTCGTTGGGGCACCCGTCGGGTGCCAGACCCAGTGAGTCGCTCCATGTGAACGGGTTAGCCACGTAAGCGCTGACGTTGAAGGCCGGCGCCAGACCGAGTGGGTCCGCCGTGAAGTACCGCGCTGTTTCCGGATCGTAGTGGCGGAAGTAGTTGTAGTGGAGGCCTGTTTCCGGGTCGTGGTACTGGCCGGGGAAGCGGAGGGGGGTGTAGGCCGTGCTGGAGGTCGGCCAGGTGGTGGTGCCCCAGAGGGTGCTGCGGGTGCGCCAGGCTATGTCGCCCTGCTCGTCGACGAGTTCGGTAGGGGTGCCGACCAGGTCCGTGACGATGGCGAAGAAACGGGAGTCGATCTCGTGCTGGGGGGCGTCCGCGGCGGTGATGCGTTCCGACTGGGTGATCGGGTGCAGGCCCCGGTGGTTCCAGGTCAGCGTGACCGGGTTGGGGAGGGACGCTGATCTCGTCGTCTGTTCGCAGAGGGTGGTGCCGTCCCAGGTGAAGAGGATCTCTTCCGTGACCGTTTCCCCGTCCGCTGCAAGGCGGCGTTTGGCCGTTCTGCGTCCCAGGGGGTCGTAGGAGTAGCTCCAGCGGGTGCCGTCCGGGGTGATGACCGAGGTCAGGCGGTCCTCCGCGTCCCAGGCGTAATGCCACGTGTCCGGCTTGCGGGACAGACGTGACTTCTGGCGGAGGGTGGTGCGGCCCAGGGCGTCGTGTTCGTATCGGACGCGTCCGGCTCGGGTGATGCGGGTGCCCGTGTAATCGCGGGAGCCGGTCGCCTCGCCGCCCGGATGGGACGTCGGCCAGGACGCGGACGTCTGGTTGCCGGCTTCGTCGTAGGCGTAGCGCTCCGTCCAGTTCGCCGCCTGCACCGCCGTCACACGGCCCGTCGGGTCCAGTTCGAAGCGGCGCGAGCCGGCCAGCTGGTCCTCGATGGCGGTCAGGTTGCCATCGGCACGGTAGGAATAGGCGCGGTGCTGCACGGGGCGGCCGGCCGGGCCAGTCACCGACTGTGTGGTCAGGCGCCCCAGGGCGTCGTACGCCTGGTCCAGAGTGAGCACTTCACCTATGCGGCGCGTCACTTCCCGTCCCGCCGGGTCGTACGCGAAGTCGATGGTGCGTCCCGAGGCCGTCATGCCGACGCTGCGGCCCGTCGTGTCGTAGGTCCATGTGGTGGTCACGCCCGAAGGGGTCGTGCGGGCCGTGCGGCGGCCGAAGTCGTCGTAGGTGTAGGTGAGAACGCGGCCATCGACCGTCTCGGAGAGGACGCGACCGTGGATGTCCCGGTCGATCGTCACCGTCGTGCCGTCGGGCCCGACGGCTTCGATCAGCTGGCCGGTCGGGTCGTACGCGTAAGTGGTGACACCGTCGGGTGTGCGCTTGACTGTCGCCCGGCCCAGCGCGTCGCGCTCGTAGGAGAGTGTCTGTCCCAGCACGTCTCTACGGGAGGCCAGGCGACCTGCTCCGTCGTAGGTGTAGGTGAGGGTGCGGCCGTCGAAGTCGGTCTCCGTGGCCAGGCGGCCCGCGGGATCGTAGGTGTAGTTCCAGGTCAGCCCCTGAGGATTGGTGACCTGGGTGAGGTTCAGCTCCGTGTCGTGCTCGAATTCGTAGCGCACGCCGTCGGGACCCGTGCGCGCCGTCAGCAGATCGAAGTGCGTGTATGCGAAGTGCGTGGTGCCGCCGAGTCGGTCGGTGTGGGTCGTGCAGTTGCCCTCGCCGTCGTAGGTCCAGGACTCGGTGCCGCCATCGGCCGTGGTGCGACGGGCCAGGCGGCCTTCCACCGTCCACTCGAGGCGCGTCACCGCGCCCGTGGGCTCCGTGATCGCGACAGGCCGGCCGAAGGGGTCACGGTCGTAGGACGTCGTCGCGCCGAGCGGGTCCACGACACGTACGGGCAGTCCCGCGTCGTCGCAGTGGACCGTCGTCGTGTTGCCCAGAGGGTCGACGACGCCCGTCAGGCGGCCCTGCTCGTCGCGGGTGAAGCGGGTGGTGTGGCCCGTCGGCGCCGTGGTGGACGACCTGTTGCCGCGGAGGTCGTACGCCTGGTGGGTGGTGGTGCCGTTGGAGTGCCGGACCGTCGTGGGGAGGTGAAGGTCGTTGTAGTCGGCCTGCGACTCGCTGCCGTCGGGGTGGGTGACCGAGGTGAGGTTGCCGGCCTCGTCGTAGGTGTAGCGCGTGGTGTGACCCAGCGGGTCCGTTCGGGTCAGCAGGCGGTTGTAGCGGTCCCGCTCGAAGCGGGTCACCGCACCCACCGGGTCGGCCTCTGCCACGACCTGGCACAGGTCGTTGACGAAGTACCGGTAGACGTGTCCGGTGCCCGTCGTGGCGGTGGTGGTGCGCAGGCCCGTCTCGGGGTCCCGGTCGGAGTAAGCGATGCGCAGGCTCATGTGGCCTTCGGTGCCGCCCTCGGCGATGCAGCGGTCGCGGTCGTCGTACTCGTAGGTGTAGCCGCGGTCGTTGGTGTCGGTCCAGGAGGTGATGCGTCCCGCTTCGTCGTAGGTGAAGCGCAGGGGCACGCCCGAGGAGTTCACCACCTCGGTGAGGTCGCCCGCCGGGGAGTAGCCGTAGCGGATCAGCTCCTGGTCGCCCCCGTCGGGAGCGGCACCAGCCAGGTGGAGGGCAATGATCCTGTGGTCCTCCGTGCTGACACGGATCCGGTAGCCGCCACTGTGCGTAACGGTTGTGGGGGTGCCGTCGGCGTCGTGTTCGAGCGTGATCCGGTTGCCGTTGCGGTCGTCTATCTGTTCCAGAAGCGCGTGGGCGTCGGTGTGCCGGGCGAAGTGCCAGGTGCGGCCCGCAGCGGGGTCGATGATCGTGTAGCCCTCGGGCTCGGAGCGCAGTTCCCAGCGTGGTCCTTCCGTGGGAAGGCTCGTACCACCCTCCCCCGGATGTGGGTACGCAAGGATCAGACCGTCCTCGTGGACGAAGACGATGCGCTCGGGCTCGATTTCGAGCCGCTGGTCCACGGTCGACGACCATGAGGGGCCGAACCAGCGGCCGGCACGGTAGCCGGACTCAGCGCGCCGCTTGAACAGGAGGGGCAGCGTCGCGGGAAGGGCCACGTCGGTCTGCGGCATGTACATCTTGCCGGTGGCCAGATCCACCGGGTCGGTGGGGTTGTGCTGCGTGGCGTGGCCGTCGCTGTGGGTGCCGGGGTCGCTGCCGTCCACGTGGGAGCCGGCCGTGCCCAGGCCCGTCGGACTGCCGAGGGCGTTACGGCCGTCCATGTGGCGCGCCAGGCTGCCCGCGCCCTTGAAGGCCGCTCCCCCGGCGAGGCTGGGCGCCATGTACCCGAGCATGCGGGCCGGGTCCTTCTGGAACTCGTCCCAGGTGTTGGAGGCGCCCTGGTAGACGTCCTTCGAGAAGCCGATCGGGTCCCTAACCGCGTTGACGCCGCCGTCTATGACCATCGCCGCGTCGTGCAGGTAGGCCTTCGGCTCGGTCAGCAGCCGGCCCGGGTTGACCGCCAGGCCGAACTCGACGAGGTCGTTCCAGCCCTCCTTCGCACCTTCGGTGGCGCGCTGCCAGCCGCTCGGCCGTTTCGGGGCCTTCTCGGCGGCTTTGTCGAGGCTCCGCCTGGCGGTGGTCGCTGCCTGCGCGACCTCCTCCTGCGCACCGTTGATCATCTCGACGAGTTCGGCCATCGCCGTTCTGCCGGGGTCCGTCTCGGGAGGCCGGGTCGGAAGGCTTGTCTCCCCGGCCTTGACCGCCGTGTTGTAGTCGTCCACGGCCTTGGCGTACTGACGCGAGAGGTCGCGGGCGAGCGGGGCCTCGTGGTCGAGGATCCGCTGGGTCAGTCGCTGGGCCCCGTCGAGCACCTCGCGGTAGGCGAGCACGGCGACGCCCGCCTCGACGAAGGCGTCCATCGCTTCGTCGAGGTCCTTGGGCAGTTTCTTGACCGTCTTGCGGAACTCCTCCGCGGCCTCGCCCTGCCAGGGATCGGTGTTGAGCTTGCGCAGTTGTTCCGCGCCCTCGCCGAAGTGGGCCGCCGCACCGCCGAGCTTCTTGACCAGCCGGTCGAGTTCGGCGGGCTTTCCCGGAACCCAGTCCTGGACGGTGTCGTCGGGGCCGATCCATATGCGGCGGAAGAGGAACCGTTTCTCCGACATGCTGGGTGTTCCTGCTCCTGCCTCTATCGCGGGGCCTGATCGGGGCCGGTTCCGCCGTCACGGTCGACCGGTTCCAGGCGGCCGCGGATCTCGGTGCGCTTCTCCGCGATGCCGTGCCCCTCGAAAAATTCGGTGACCGGATGGTCGTCCTCGAACTGCTGCTGCCGCTCGAGCATCATGGCCTTGTACCGGGTCTTGGTCTCGGTGACCAGGAAGTCGTTGATGGTGGCGCTCAGCGCGGCGACGATCACGTCCGCGTCGTCCGCGATGCAGCCGAGGCCGTGGCACCACTTGTCGAGGAAGTCGTTGACCGCGCCCGTCACTTCGTTCGCCCCAGTCTTGTCCTCACCGGCCAGCGAAGCCAGATCGAAGGCCGCCTCGGCGCGTTCCTTGGAGATTTTCCGCGCGGCGGCCGTGGACTCTTCGAGGGGGTGCGCGATCGACTGGAGGAACTGGACCTCCCACTTGAACTCGCCTCCGTCCGCGCCCAGCGGGATGAGCCATCCTTGGGTGTCACTCATGCCGCGCTCCCACGGGAGCGGTACGAGATGTGCAGGACCGGCTCGATCCTCGTGGCGGCCGAGGTGAGGCGTACCGCATGCTCGGCGGCCGGGTCCAGCCACACGTCGAGCCCCGGCGGCAGCAGGCCGAGAACGTCGGCGCCTGTCGTCGAGAACCAGGCTCCTCCGCCCGTGAACAGCGCGAACTGATCCAGCGATGTGAACACCGGAACCAACCGCGTCGGTTGCTCCGTGGCGTCGGTGGCGTCGGAGACGACGGCCAGGTCGAGGATGCGGGAGCCCCGAGGGGCGGGTTGGTCCTCGCCCGGGACCTCCGACGCGGTGACGGTCAGGAAACCGGGAGCGTCCGGTCGTTCGCAGTAGACGCGGGCCCGCAGGAACGTCTCGAAGACGTCATGAGGTGACGCCTCCCCGTTCCTTGCGCGTCGCACGACCTCGACCAGGCGCGTCTCGTCGTCCGGCTCACCCGGGTGTTCCGGCGCAGCCGTGGTGTCCGTGCTTCCCCCGTTCGCACACATGCGCCCAAAGATCACACATGCGCTTCACGGCGCGCAACGCGCCTTTGCGACACGGCTCGTGATGTTTCCCACATGCCAAGAGGTGGCCCGGGGCGGGCCACCTCTTGTCCGTTCAGGTCGGTGACGGGGGGTCAGCCCATCAGCATGCGGAAGCGGGCCGCGTTGCCGTGGTCCGTGTCCTTGTAGCCGATGACCGAGTCGTCCAGCAGCTTGGCGATGCGGTTCAGCTTCTGGCACATCTGGTCCATCTCCGAACTGCTGCTGCGCTGGATCTCACCGTAGGCGGTCTTCGCCTCGCCCTCCCAGGTCTCAGCGACGGCCTTGACCTTGCGCATGAGGACCTCGAGCTGGTCGGACAGCTCCTTGGCCGTCTTGCGCACGTCCTGGGCGGCCTGGGTGACGGTGTCGAAGTTGACTGCGGTGCGGTCGTAATTGACGCTCACTGTGCGTTTCTCCTGGGTAGCGGGCGGCGTTGCTGCGGTCAGGCGAGGTCGGTGATGCGGCTGGTGACCTGGTACGAGTTGTCCACCTGCCGGATCTCCGTGACACGCTGCTGCTCGTGCTCGCTGAAGCCCTTGACGCTCATCCGCATGACGTCCTCGAGGTCGACGAGGTCGTCCTGGATCTTCTTCAGGTGCTGGTTGACGCCGCGCTGGACGGAGTCGAACTCCTTGCCCGCGGCACCCTGCCAGCCCGCCTGGATCATGTCGACGACAGCGTTGAGGGACGTCACCCTGCTGCTCACGTCCGTATGGAAGTCGCGGATCTTGTTCGCGAGTTCGGTCAAGTCCGAGTCGCTGTAGTTGACGCTCATGGTCGCTTGCCCTCCTTCGATGCACCGGCGGCCGGGGCCACCGTGACGGGCCGCCGTGGATGGGTATCCAGGCTGTCCTGGCGGGCAAGAACCGCTGCACCCCGCGCGACGCGTGGTCGCAGCGCCGCGCCGCCCCCGTGCCGTACCACACTCGTGGCACCGAAGCCACTTTAGTCACTTGACGTGGGGGTTCCAACTGCAAAGCGAGGACAGGCCAGTTCGTGGCGGGTACCGTCCGCCAGAAGCGTGTGATCAGGTCATCCGGGGGTCTCGCGAAGCGACCCCCAGTACGGTGACCGATGGATCGTTGGTACGTCACGAAAGGACACCGTTCCGCCATGGCAGAGCTGCCGGACCAGGGGCGCGAGACGCCCGAGGAGATCAAGGCGCGCAAGGAGCGCGAGCGGGACGAGCTGTACGCGCTGGACATCTCCGGCGTCGAGTGGCACAGCGCCCCGGGCACGGAGACGCATGAGGAGCGGGTGGAGATCGCGTACCTGCCCGGCGGCGCCGTGGCCATGCGGTCGTCACTCGACCCCGGCACGGTGCTGCGGTACACCGAGGCGGAGTGGCGCGCCTTCGTCCTGGGCGCGCGCGACGGTGAGTTCGACCTGGAGACGTCTCCGGAGGGTGCGGCAGCCGCCGACTGACCTCCTGCAAGGGCCGGCGGCGGGCACGTCAGGTTGCTCGTGCTTGCCGGCGGCGGCGCAGGTCGCGCAGCACGACAGCCGTGCCGGTGACGACCGCGACCAGGACGGCGGTGATTCCCAGCGCGTAGGTGGCGTGGCGTTCGTCGCGTTCCGCCGGTGTCTCGGCCAGGGAGAACGGGGCCACGTCGGGAGCCTGGGCCCGTGGCACCCCGGGGTCGGGAGCGGGCGACGAGGGAGGGTCCTCGATGTCGGACTCCTGGACGGCGCGGACGGGGTCGATCACTCCCCAGCCGACGAAGTCGTCATGGCCGTTGACCGAACGCTCCGCCGTCTGCTCGATCTGCGTCACGATCTGGGCCGTGGTCCAGCCGGGGTGCTTCTCCTTCAGCAGAGCCGCCACCCCCGCGGCGAAGGGTGCCGAGAAGCTGGTGCCGCTGTCCGTGCACTGGCCGCCGCCGGGCACCGTGGAGACGATGTCGACCCCGGGGGCGGCCACCCCCACGAAGCTTCCCGTCTGGGAGAAGGCCGCGCGCTCGTTGTTCCGGTCGGAGGAGGCGACGGCCAGCACGCCGTCGAAGGCCGCGGGGTAGGTGTTCTTCTGCTTGCCGTCGAGGCCGTCGTTGCCCGCGGAGGCGACCACGACGACCTTCTGCTCGATTGCCTTGCGGACGGCCTCGGCCAGGGCCGAGGTGTTGGACAGCGGCTTGGTGGTGTCCTGGGAGATGTTGATGACATCGGCGCCGCGGGCGACGGCATGGTCGATGGCCCGGGCCATGCTGTCGGAGTCGCCGCTGCTGTCGGCGTCGTTCTGGCGGATGGGGATGATGGTGGCGTTGGGCGCCAGACCGACGAATCCGGTACCTTCCCGTGGCCGGGCGGCGATGATGCCCGCGACCTTGGTTCCGTGCCCTACCTGGTCGTCGGTGGGGCCGCCGTCCTTCCCTCCGGCGAGCAGATCCAGCCCGGCCGCCTTGTCGACGGCCCCGGCGAGTTGCGGGTTCTTGTCGTCGACGCCCGTGTCGATGACGGCCACCCTTACGCCCTTGCCCTTGTCGGTTCCTTGCCACAGCTCGTCCAGCAGGACGCGCTGCAGCGACCAGGGGCGGGCCTTGAACTGCCTCTCGCTGGGATACGTGCACTCACCGTTGCCCGCGAGCCGCACGGGCACCTGCGGGTTCCCTGGACCGTCCTGGCCGGCCGCGGCCGCAGTCCCGGGCGGGCAGACACCAAGAGCGGTCAGGGCTGCGGCGGCGGCCAGCAGGGCGGCCTTCGTCGGCGACACCGGTTCGGTCCTCTTCTCGTCCGTCGTCCATGGTCCGTACGCGCGAGGGGGACATGCGTCCACCCGTGGCCGGCGGATCACGAACCCTGGGGCTGCCGGGCGCTGTTGGTGGCGAGGCGCGGCCCCTTCGCCAGGAACTCCGACCAGGCCAGCGGGATCCTCGCCGGACGTACGTTCTGGTAGCCGAGCTTGACCTGCGCCTCGCTGAGCTCGGGGCTGCCGTCCGGACCGCCTTCCGGGTCGGCCCCGATGTCCGAGGTCTCGCTGTCACTGTCCCCGTTCGCCTGGACGGCGTACCGCAGTCCGGTGTCCGTCACCAGGAAGAGGGATCCGGCGTCGGACGCCGTGCCCTGGATCTGGGTGTAGAGCTGTCCCGTTCCCGGGGTGACGTACGTGCTCGTGCCGTCGGCCGTGATCTCCACGGGATAGTCCGTGCCCGCCCAGGTGCTGAGGACCGTCGAGTTGTCCTTGCCCACGTCCCGGAGCACGCTGCACACGGTGTCCCGCCCCCCGTCAGGGGAGTTGACCTGGCGGACGCGCAGATCCGGCCAGTCGTCGGACTGGCCCTCGAAGGGTTCGGTGTCAGGGGTGAAGTCCTGCAGGCCCACGGTGCGGGCCTTGCCGTTCATGTTCAGTCCGGCCGTCTGCGGCGAGGAGATCAGCAGCCAAGCGGTGAACTCGCTGACCGGCTGCGCTTTGCCGGGCAGGACGACGAAGTACCGGGTTCCTTCGCCGGTCTCCGTCCGGAGGACCATGCCGACCCGGTTCTCGTCGTCCGACAGTTGCCCGGGCACGTCCGCGGGGCCGCCGACGCCGGCAGGGAGCTCCGGGAAGCGGAGCGGGTCGCCCTCGTGCAGGGTGGCCAGCCACTCCTCGGTGACGAGTTGCGGCTCACGCGAGCCGACGAGCGCGATGGTCAGCGGGTCGGACTTCTCGCCGGTGACAGCGTAAGCGGTGCCGCGGGAGTCGACGAGGTAGCGATCACCCGCGCGGGTCTTCACGTACAGGGCGTCCCCGCCGGACAGACGGTCGGCGTCGTCGGTCTTCTTCCGGTCACCGTCGGCGAGTACGAACGTGGCTTCCTGGACCGTTCCCTTCCCGTCCTTGCCGCCGGGCTGGGCGCAGACGGCCCAGCGCTTGGCCTCGCCCGCCTCCTCGGCGGAGGGCAGACGGTCGGGCGCGTAGGGGATGCCGAGGATCGGTCCGCGTGGCAGCTTCCCGGAGTCGAGGACCTTGTCGCTGACCTGGACGACCTTGTAGCCCGCGTCCTTCATCAGCAGGCGCGCGGAGGCGAGGTTAAGGACCGGGTGCAGGCGGGTGACGCCGTCCGTCTTGAGGACGACGTAACGGGTCGTCGACTGCTTGCCCACGATCACCCGGGTACCGGGCTCGTCCCAGCCCGCGGGCGCCGTGGGCTTGAACATCCCCCACGCTCCGAAGACGCCCAGCGCCAGCACGCCGACGACGAGGCTGGGGACGACGGCCCGCAGCGGCCGTGGCGCCCCTTCCTCCGATCCCGACGGCGAGGGCTGGAGAAAAGCAGCCAGCATGCGCCGCTTCGCAAAGGTGTAGGCGTTGAGTTCGTCCCGCCGTGATGCCATCGGTGCCTGCCGCTCCCCCACTTACCGCCCCGGGTGCGAATCCCCGGCCGTCCACTGTCGGACGGGCCCCCTACTATGCCTGGTGATCGTCGGAGTGCGGCGACGGGTAGGGTACGCGAGCTCATTCTGAGCCGCTGACGGTGTTGTTGCTCAGGCTGTTGTGACCAGAGCGGGGGATGGAGTGAGGGCTTCGAGGACGCGGGCGCGCGGTCCCGCAGGGGCGACGCGATCGCCGGCAGCCGGGCCGGAGGGGGCCGCCGGGCCGTCGGCCGACGACCGGCAGGCGCGGGGTTCGCTCCAGCTCAGACTGCGTACGGGGCACGCCGGTTCGTTCCGCTTGCAACGACTCGTGCCGCTGGAGATCGCCGTGGCCCTCCTGCTCGCCGGGTGGGTGATCGGCCCTGTGGCGCTGGTGCCGGCCGCCGTCGTCGCCGTCGTGCTCACGGTGCTGGCCCTGGTCCGTCGCCGTGGGCGCTCGCTGCCCGAATGGCTGGCCACAGCTAGGGCGTTGAGGGCGCGGCAGAAGCGGGGCGCAGCCCTCGAACTGCCACCTGGGGCCGAGCCGGGACTGACGCCGGTGCTCGAGTGCGATCCGGCCCTGCGCACCTCCTCCTACGGCGTACGTGACCGCCGCCCCGTCGGGATCGTCGGGGACGGGACCTTTGTCACCGCTGTGGTGCAGGTGGAGGCCGACGCCACCGCGTTGCGGGCCGAGCGGAGCCGGCGGCCGTTGCCGTTGGCGCTGGTGCGGGACGCTCTCGAAGTGGACGGTATCCGGCTGGAGTCGGCGCAGGTGGTGCTGCACACCCAGCCCGCGCCCGCGTTGCATCTGCCGCCGCAGTCGGTCGCCGTCACCAACTACGCGCCGCTGCAGGCGCAGACTGGCGCTCCCGCGGTGCGCATCACCTGGATCGCGCTGAAGCTGGACCCCGAGCTGTGCCCGGAGGCCGTGGCCGCCCGGGGTGGCGGGCTGCACGGCGCGCAGAAGTGCGTCGTGCGCGTCGCCGACCACCTGGCCAGCCGGCTGACCGGCGCCGGGTTCCGTGCGACGGTGCTCGACGAGGAGGAGCTGATCTCCGCCGTCGCCACCTCCGCCTGCGCCAATCCTCTGGTGACCGCCGAGGCGGGGCGGGCCGACCGGCGGGAGCGGCGTACCGAGGAGTCCAGCCGCAGCTGGCGTTGCGACAACCGGCGGCACACCACCTACTGGATCCGCAAGTGGCCCTCCCTGGGCGGCGCTCAGGGTGCGTCCCTGCACCAGTTCGTCGCCCGGGTCACCGGCGTGCACGCGCTCGCCACCACGATCAGCCTCACCCTCTCCCCCGGCGACCGGCGCGAGATGTCGCTGACCGGCCACCTCCGGGTGACCGGACGCAGCGCCGAGGAACTGACCGGGGCCCGGCGCGCGTTGGAGGCGGCCGCCCGTGACGCGGGCGCCGCGCTGACCCGGCTCGACCGGGAGCAACTGCCCGGCGTGCTCGCCACTTTGCCGCTCGGAGGTGCCCGGTGACGGCCATGACGACACAGAACCCGCAGGGGCCCGGCAACTACGGCGTGCCGCCGGGTGCGGCGGCGGGTGACGGGCTGGCCGTCCCGGACGCCGGTGGGCGGCGGGCGCGTGGCGCGTTGCGTTTCGGCTTCGGGTTGTTCGGGCCTCGCCATGGTCGGCACACCCTGTCCGCGGACGACCTGGACGGCCTCGCGCTGCCCATCGGGGACGACGGTGTCGTCATCGGTGTGGACGCCCAAGGACAGCCCGCGGTCCTCGGGGTGAACCGGCCCACGCCGTACGACGTCGTGCTCATCGGCGGTCTGTGGACCGCCCAGGTGCTCGCGCTGCGGGCCGCTGCGACCGGCGCGCGGGTGGCCGTGGAGACCGGCCGGCCCCAGGCCTGGACGCAGATGATGCACGCCATGGGCGGCGGCCAGAACGGGCTTTCGGTGTACGACGTGGGGCGCGTGCCCCCGCAGGGCGCCTCGGCCGGCACCCCGGTGCTGGTGGTGCGGGACTGCGGCATGCGGCCTCCGCGGGGGCGCGTGGTGTCCGGACCCTGGCAGTCGGTGCTGACCCTGCTGCCCTACCTCAGCCCTGTCGCGCCCCGGCTGGTGCGGCAGGCCCGGCTTGTGGGCGTTCAACGGATATCTCCTGACGAGTCCGCCGAACTGGGGCGCACCATGGGCTTGCCCCGCGCCGACATCGACGCCCTGCCGACCCTCGTCGACGGTGTCACCCTGTGGTGCTCCGACCGCGACCGGCAGTACGTGACGACGCAGCCGACCGACGCGGAAGTGGGGTTGCTCGGTACGCCTCGGCGGATGGACTGACGTCCGGACGTTCAGCAGGACTCCCGTGGCCCGGGGGCGGCGCGTGATCAGCGCCTTTTCCCTTGGGGGAGTTCGTCGCGGTCGGCGTGCTTTCGTCCGGGTTCCCGGAGGGCGGGCCTCCCGGGGGGAGCGTCGTGGTGATTAGGCTGGTACCGGTGTGACGCCAGAACCTGTGCCAGAACCTGTTGTACGGGTACGGGCGTCCTGACGGGGAGGGCAGATGGTCGCCCCCAGCACGGCACAAGGGTGCTCGACCAACCAGGAGGAACTGTGAGCAGCGATCGGGACGGTACGCACGGGAGCTGGGCGACCCCCGGCGATGACCAGCCCGACGCGGAGTCCGCCGTCGAGACGACGGGCGAGTTCACCATCGACTACGCGCCGCCGGCCTGGTACACGCAGAACGCCTCGGAGGCTTCTTCGTCGGCTTCGGCCGCCGGTTCCTCCGGTTCCTCCGGTTCCACCCCTAGTTCCGACTCCGACTCCGGGTCCGGTTCCGGTGGCTCGTCCGGTTCGTCTGCGGGTTCCGCTGGTTCGGGGGCTTCGGGGAGTTCTTCGTCGCTGTCCGCCGGGGCCGTTCCGCCTCTGCCGGGGCTGACTCCGCCTCCGCATGCCGTGGGGGCCTCCGGGCCGTCCGCCCTTCCGACGCCTCCGGCGCCGGCTCCCGGCGCGCCCTTCACCCCGCCTCCGCCTGCGCCCGCTCCGGGCGCCCCGTTCACGCCTCCCGCGCCCGCGCCCGGTGCGCCGTTCACGCCTCCCCCTCCGCCCTCCGGCGGGCCTGTCGCCGTACCCCGGCTGCCTGTCGGCAGTGGGTTCGAGCCGCAGCAGCCGGAAGCGGACGCGGAGGAGGGGAAGCCTGCGACGGCTTCCTCCGACGCTTCTGTGTCTCCTGCCGCTGTACCCGTCATGCCGGTCGGGCAGGAGCCGTCGCAGCCCATCGAGCCCTCCGACGGGACCGACTCGGGCGACATCGAGAGCGGCGCCACCATTCGTTTCTCAGCCGCCGCCCTGAAGCGGGAGATCGCGGAGCGCGATGCCGCCGCCGAGGCGGAGAAGGCCGAGGCTGAGAAGGTTCAGGAGGAGGCCGCGGAGGAGGTCTCTTCCGGGGACGAGGACGGGGCCGAGTCCGAGTCCGACAGCCGCTCCGACGTCGACATCGACTCCCACACCGACAGCTCCGACGCTTCGGTTGATCCCGTCGTCGCGGAGGACGACGCTTCCGACGACTCCTCCGAGTCCGGTGAGAGCGCCGACGAGCCTGACGCTCTCGACGTCGACTCCTTCGGACCCGACGACGTGGAGAGCGCCGCTGCCGGGGACGAGGGCGACGAGGACGACGTTCCGACAGCGTCCCAGGACGAGAACGAGGCCGCAGACGAGCCTCAGGACGCCGTCCCCTCCGACGACGAGCCCGAGGACTCAATCCCCTCCGACGACGAGCCCGAGGACTCCGTCCCCGCCGGCGCGGACGAGCAGGACGACGGGCCCGAGGATGCCGTTCCGGCGTCGGTCGACGCGCCTCAGGCGCCTACGGCTCCGCCCGCCTTCCCGAGCGCTCCCCCTGCCGGTGGTGACTGGTCCGTCCAGCCCCCGCAACCGCAGGCGCCGGAGGCCGCCGCGCCCGCTCCACAGCCGCCTTTCCAGCCGCAGGCGCCCCAGCCGGCGCCCGCTGCCTGGAACCCCCCGCCGGTTCCCCCGGCGCAGCCGGCTGCCGCGGCGCAGCAGCCGCCCCAGGCTCCGACCCCGCCCGCGCCCCCGACCGGGTACGGCTTCCCGCCCACCGGGCCCACGCAGCCGCCCGCCCAGCAGCCCGGCTACGGGTTCCCACAGCCCACCGCCGAGCCCTCGGCGCCCGCCGCCCAGCAACCGCCCCAGGCTCCGACCCCGCCCGCGCCCCCGACCGGGTACGGCTTCCCGCCCACCGGGCCCGCCCAGCCGCAGTCCCAGCCCGAGGCGCAGCCCGGATACGGCTTCCCCCAGCCTCCCGCCCAGCCGCAACCACAGTCGGGTGCGCCCGCCACCCCGCCCGCCGGTTACGGCTTCCCCCAGCCCGGCCCCGCCGCCGGTGCCCCCGGTGCGCCCACTCCCCCGGCACAGCCCAGCGGTTACGGCTTCCCCCAGCAGCCCACCCCGCCCGCCCAGCCGCAGCCGCAGCACGCCCAACAGCCCCACCCCGGCATCCCGCCCCAGGCCCAGCCCCCGCAGGTGCCTCAGGCCCCGCAGACAGCCCAGCCCCAGCCCCCGCAGCCGCCCGTCGACCCGCGGACCGGCACCGCCTGGCCGCAGCCCGTGCAGCACGACCAGCGGCAGCCGGTCAACCCCGGTGCCGCGCCCCTCGGTTACACCGCCGCCGTCGAGCTGTCGTCGGACCGCCTACTCAACAGCAAGAAGCAGAAGGCGAAGAGCAG
Source organism: Streptomyces sp. P9-2 (assembly GCF_051903975.1). Taxonomy (NCBI): domain Bacteria; kingdom Bacillati; phylum Actinomycetota; class Actinomycetes; order Kitasatosporales; family Streptomycetaceae; genus Streptomyces; species Streptomyces sp. P9-2. The sequence goes on along the minus strand of NZ_CP192633.1, from coordinate 4,951,415 downwards.
CCGTCCCGCGGCCGGCGGGTCGCGGTTCAAGCTGGGCGGGAAGAAGGAGGAGGCCGAGCGGCAGCGGAAGCTGGACCTGATCCGCACGCCGGTGCTGTCCTGCTACCGCATCGCCGTCATCAGCCTCAAGGGCGGCGTCGGCAAGACGACCACCACCACCGCGCTCGGCGCCACGCTCGCCAGCGAGCGGCAGGACAAGATCCTGGCGATCGACGCCAACCCGGACGCCGGTACGCTCGGCCGCCGGGTGCGGCGTGAGACCGGGGCCACCATCCGTGACCTCGTCCAGGCGATCCCGTACCTCAACTCCTACATGGACATCCGGCGGTTCACCTCGCAGGCGCCCTCCGGTCTGGAGATCATCGCCAACGACGTCGACCCGGCCGTGTCCACGACGTTCAACGACGAGGACTACCGGCGCGCGATCGACGTGCTCGGCAAGCAGTACCCGGTCATCCTCACCGACTCCGGTACCGGTCTGCTCTACTCCGCCATGCGCGGCGTGCTGGACCTCGCCGACCAGCTGATCATCATCTCCACGCCGTCCGTCGACGGCGCGAGCAGCGCCAGCACCACGCTGGACTGGCTGTCGGCGCACGGGTACGCGGACCTCGTGTCCCGCTCCCTCACCGTCATCTCCGGTGTGCGCGAGACCGGCAAGATGATCAAGGTCGAGGACATCGTGTCCCACTTCGAGACGCGCTGCCGTGGCGTCATCGTCGTGCCGTTCGACGAGCACCTGGCCGCCGGCGCCGAGGTCGACCTCGACATGATGCGGCCCAAGGTGCGCGAGGCGTACTTCAACCTCGCGGCGATGGTCGCCGAGGACTTCGTCCGGCACCAGCAGTCGCACGGGCTGTGGACGTCCGACGGCAACCCGCCGCCGGTCGCCGCCCCGCCGATGCCGGGCCAGCCGGTCCCGGGCCAGCCCTACCCCGGTCAGCCGGTCCCCGGTCAGCCGGTTCCCGGTCAGCCCGCCCCCGGGCCGTACGTGCCGGGTCAGGTCGTCCCCGGGCAGCCGGGCGCGTACCCGCAGCAGCAGCCCCAGCCGCCGCAGCACCCCCAGCAGGCCCCGCAGCAGCCTCAGCAGGCCCCGCAGCAACCTCAGCAGGCCCCCCAGAACCCGCAGGCGCCTCAGGCCCCACAGCCCCACCCGGGCCAGCCCTACGCCCAGCCGGGACAACCGGGACAACCGGGGCAGCCGGGGCAGCCGGGGCAGCCGGGGCAGCCGGGATACCCCGCCCAGCCCCCTGCCCAGCCGGGCCAGCAGCCCCAGCCCGGCCAGCAGCCCTACCCCCCGTACCCCGGCCAGCAGTAGCAGCGCGCAGCCAAACCCCGCCGTAACCGAAAGCGGCCCCTTCCACCGAGGGGCCGCTTTCCCGTATCCGCGTCGCCAGCCGCCCACCAGCACCGCGTCACCGGTCTCGACCAATGGGCGCAAACTCTGCGTCAAATCAGCGTTTCCGCAGGCCACACGGGGTGCCAGCGCCGTTGACGGCCGCACGGACCGCTGATAGACACACCCTCACTCATCTGATCAACCCGTCCCACCCGTGCGATCGACGACACGAGGTCTGCGCCCATGGACACGAACGATCAGTACGGCGGCCATCACCGCACCCCCGGCCGGGCCCCGCTCGGCCGCACTCCCCGCCGCGCCCGGCTCGTCGCGGCTGCCGGCGCCGCGGCGCTCGCGCTCAGCGCCGGGCTCGCCACTCCCCTCAGTCCCGCACCGTCACAGGCCCACGCGGCCGACGACGACGGCAAGAAGGTGCTGACGGTCGCGGTGGCGCAGAGCGTCGACTCACTCAGCCCCTTCCTCGCGGTGCGGCTGCTCAGCACCAGCATCCACCGGCTCACCTACGAGTACCTCACCAACTACGACCCCGAGGACAACAGCGTCGTACCGGGGTTCGCGACCAAGTGGGAGTCCTCCCCGGACAAGCTGACCTGGACGTACACGATCCGCTCCGACTCGAAGTGGTCGGACGGCGAGCAGGCGACCGCCGAGGACGCGGCGTGGACGTTCAACACGATGATGACCGACCCGGGCGCGGCCACCGCCAACGGCAGTTTCGTCTCCAACTTCGAGAAGGTGACGGCCCCGAGCCCCACCCAGCTGGTCATCGAGCTGAAGAAGCCGCAGGCCACGATGACGGCGCTGGACGTCCCGATCGTGCCCAAGCATGTGTGGGAGAAGGTCGACGACTACTCGAAGTTCAACAACGACAAGGACTTCCCGGTCGTCGGCAACGGGCCGTTCGTCCTCACCGACTACAAGCCCGACAGCTACGTACGGCTGAAGGCCAACAAGGACTTCTGGCGTGGCGCGCCGAAGTTCGACGAGCTGGTCTTCCGCTACTACAAGGACCAGGACGCGGCGGTGTCGGCGCTGCGCAAGGGCGAGGTGTCGTTCGTCGCCGGATCGCCCTCGCTGACGCCCGCCCAGGCGGCCTCGCTCAAGGGCGAGAAGAACATCCACGTCAACGACGCCCCCGGCCGCCGCTTCTACGCCCTCGCCACCAACCCGGGCGCCAGGGCGAAGAACGGCGAGACGATGGGTGACGGGCACCCCTCCCTGCTCGACCAGCGGGTGCGCAACGCGCTGTTCAAGGCGGTGGACCGCGAGGCCGTCATCGACAAGGTGTTCCAGGGGCACGCCGTGGAGGGCGCGGGCTACATCCCGCCGCGCTTCTCCCCGTACTTCTGGAAGCCGTCGCCCGGCCAGGAGTTGACGTACGACCCTGACGAGGCCGGGCGGATGCTCGACCAGGCCGGGCTGAAGAAGAACGCGGACGGGCGGCGTATCGGCAAGGACGGCAAGCCCATCACCTACCGCGTGCTGTGCCACGCCACCGACCCGAACGACAAGGCGATCGGCCAGTACCTCCAGGAGTGGTGGGGCGAACTCGGCATCGGCGTCACCCTCAACTGCCTGGACAACGTGACCGATCCCTGGCTGGCCGGTGAGTACGACCTCGCCTTCGACGGCTGGTCCGTCAACCCCGACCCGGACTTCGTGCTGTCGATCCACACCTGCGCCGCGCTGCCCGCCACCCCCGAGGAGACGGGAGCGACCGACAACTTCATCTGCGACAAGACGTACGACGAGCTGTACGCGCGGCAGCTCGCCGAGTACGACCCGGACAAGCGGGCGGCGATCGTCAAGCGGATGGAGTCGCGGCTGTACGACCTCGGGTACATGAACGTCATGGCGTACCCGAACGCGGTGGAGGCGTACCGCACCGACCAGATCGAGTCGATCACCACCATGCCGGCGAAGGCGGGCAACATCTACGGACAGGACGGCTACTGGAGCTGGTGGTCGGCGGTGCCGGCCGACTCCGGTGATTCTTCCGGGGGTTCGTCGTCGACCGGGGTGGTCGTCGGGATCGTGGCCGGTGTCGTCGTCCTCGCCGGTGCGGGCGCCTTCTTCACCCTGCGGCGCCGGGCGACGGCCGACGAGCGTGAGTAGCGGACGGAGGTGCCGATGACCGCCGACGCGGCGTCCGCACCGGTCGGGAAGACGGGCGCCGCCGGACCCGCGGCGGCGCCCCACGGGCCGGGCGCCCGCACCGCCACCGCGTATCTGCGGTACGTCGCCGGCAAGCTGGCGGGCGCGGCGGTCTCGCTGCTCGCGGTGCTCGTCACCAGCTTCTTCCTGTTCCGGCTGATCCCCGGCGACCCGGTGAAGTTCATGACCGGCGGGCGGCAGGTCTCGGCCGAGCAACTCGCCCATTACCGTAAGCAGTTCGGGCTCGACCTGCCGATGTGGCAGCAGTTCACCGACTACTGCGGCAAGGCCCTCACGGGAGACCTGGGGACTTCGTACCAGTTCAACGCCCCGGTGATCGACAAGATCACCGAGGCGCTGCCCAACACCCTGCTGCTCACCGGCACGGCCTTCGTGATCTACACCTTGCTGGGCATCTTCCTCGGCACCCGGTCGGCGTGGCGGCACGGGCGGCTCGGCGACCGGCTCAACACCGGTCTGGCGCTCACTCTTTACTCGGTGCCGTCGTTCTGGCTGGGGCTGCTGCTGATCGTCACGCTGTCGGTCGGGATCGGGCCGCTGCCGGGGCTGTTCCCCACCGGGGGCATGGAGTCGGGCGGCGAGGAGGGCTTCGCGTACGTCGTGGACGTGGCCCACCACCTCGTCCTGCCGGTGGTGACGCTGGTGGCCGTCGAGTACGGGCAGACGCTGCTGGTGACCCGGTCGGCGCTGATGGACGAGATGGGCAGCGACTATCTGACCACCGCCCGCGCCAAGGGGCTGCGCGACGACCTCGTACGGCGGCGTCACGCGGTGCCGAACGCGCTGCTGCCGACCGTGACGCTGATCTTCATCAACCTGGGCCGCACGGTGGCCGGGGTGATCCTGGTGGAGACGGTGTTCTCCTGGCCGGGCCTCGGCGGGCTGTTCTACCAGGCGCTCAGTGTGCCCGATCTGCCGCTGGTGCAGGGGCTGTTCCTCGTGTTCGCCGCCGCGGTGATCGTGATGAACACCCTGGCCGATCTGATCTATCCGCTGCTCGACCCCCGGGTGGGCCGATGACTTCCGAGAACGGAACGACCAAGGCGCAGACGGCGCTCGCGGTCCCGTCGCGCTCGCTCGCCTGGCGGCGGCGACGGGACTCGGCCGCGCGTTTCTGGCGGCAGTACCGGGCCCACCGGGCCGGGTTGTCCGGTCTCGCGGCCCTGCTGCTGTTCGCGCTGCTGGCGCTCACCGCTCCGCTGCTGGTCGGCTCCGACGTCGACAACGTGACCGATGCGCCCGGCGGCCCGCTGGAGGACCCGAGCGCTCGATTCCCGTTCGGCACCGACCGGTTCGGGCGGAACCTGCTCGGTCTGGTGATCTGGGGTGCGCGCGTCTCGCTGCTGGTCGGGCTGCTCGCGGCCGTCCTGTCGGTGGCGATCGGCACGCTGATCGGGGTCACGGCGGGGCACTTCAAGGGCTGGTACGCCACGGTGATGATGCGGATCACCGACTGGTTCCTGGTGATGCCGACGCTGGTGCTGGCGATCGCGCTGGCCACGGTGATGCCGCGGTCGCTGCTCACCATCGTGGTGGCGATCGGGGTGACCACCTGGCCGACCACCGCCCGGCTGGTACGCGCGCAGACCCTGGCCGTGGAGACCCGGCCGTACATCGAGCGGGCGCGGGCGCTGGGCGGTGGGCACTGGCACATCATGTCCCGGCATGTGCTGCCGAACGTGATGCCGCTGGTGCTCGCCCAGACGACCCTGATCATCTCCACGGCGATCCTCGCCGAGGCCACTCTCGCCTTCCTCGGGCTCGGCGACCCGACGGTCGTGTCCTGGGGCGCGCTGCTGCAGGACGCGCGGGAGGCGGGCGCGGTGAGCTCCGGGCACTGGTGGTACCTGGTGCCGCCGGGCGTCGCCATCGCCGTGGTGGCGCTGGCGTTCACGCTGTGCGGACGGGCCGTGGAGCAGGTTCTCAACCCGAGGCTGGGGGTGTCCCGGTGAGCCTGCTCGAGGTGAGGGACCTGACGGTGACGTACGCGGGCGGCGCGGCGGCCGTGCGCGGGGTGGACCTGCGGCTGGAGGCCGGCCAGAAGCTCGGGATCGCCGGAGAGTCGGGGTGCGGCAAGTCCACGCTCGCGCTGGCGCTGCTACGGCTGCTCCCTGCCGGCGCCCGGGTCGGCGGGGAGATCCTGCTGGACGGCGAGGACGTGCCGGCCATGAAGTGGGGCCGGGTGCGCGCGGTGCGGTGGGCCGGCGCCTCGATCGTCTTCCAGGGCGCCATGCACTCCCTCAACCCCGTGCACCGCATCGGCGACCAGATCGCCGAGCCGATCCTGTTGCACGGCCGGGCGACGGCGGCCGGGGCCCGGAAGCGGGCGGGGGAGCTGCTGGAGCAGGTGGGTCTGCCGGCGGCCCGTGCGTCGGCGTATCCGCACGAGCTGTCCGGCGGTCAACGGCAGCGGGTGATGATCGCGATGGCGCTCGCCTGCGACCCCCGTCTGATCATCGCGGACGAGCCGACCACCGCGCTCGATGTGATGATCCAGGCGCAGATCCTGCGCCTGATCGAGCAGTTGGTCGCCGACCAGGAGGTGGGGCTGATGATGATCAGCCACGACCTGGCGGTGCTCGCCGACACCTGCGACCGGCTCGCGGTGATGTACGCGGGGCGGGTCGTCGAGGAAGGGCCCGCCGCCCAGGTCTACGAGGACGCCCGACACCCGTACGCACGCGCCCTGTCGGCCGCGTTCCCCCGTATCGGCGACCCGTCCTCACGCTTCGCGCCGCGCGGCCTCCCCGGCGACCCGCCCGACCCGTCGGCGCTGCCGGACGGCTGCACGTTCCATCCGCGCTGCCCGGTGGCGCTGGACTCCTGCGCGGTAGAGGACCAGCCCCTGCGCGAGGCGGGCACGGCGGCCTGGCGGGCGGCCTGCGTACGGGTCGGGCGGGGCGGATCCGAAGGCGCGGGGGCGGAGGGGCGACGCGAAGGCGCGGGGGCGGACGGGTGGAGCAAAGACACAGGCCCGGCCCAGCGGGGAGAAGACGCGGGGCCAGACCAGCGCCCCGAAGACACGGTGCCAGACCAGCGGAGCGAAGACGCGAGCCCGGACGGGCGGAGCGAAGACGCGAGCCCGGACGGGCGGCGCGAAGACGCGGGCCCAGGCCACCGACGCGAAGACACAGGCCCGGCCCAGCGACACGAAGACACGGTGCCAGACCAGCGGAGCGAACACGCAAGCCCGGCCCAGCGACGCCAAGGCACAGGGCCAGACCAGCGACCCGTAGACGCGGAGCCGGACCAGCGGCGCGAAGGCCCCCCACCGCCCGGTGAGCCCGCCCGCCCCGGCAAGGAAGCGAGGCCCCGCACCCCATGATCCCCACGCCCCCCATCGCCTCCGTGACCCCCACGACGACCGCGCTGCTCAGTGCCCACCGCGTGCACGTCGCCTTCCCCGGGCGGCACGGCGCGTCCGACGCCCGGGCCGTGGACGGGGTCGACCTCGACATCCGGCGGGGTGAGATCGTCGCCCTGGTCGGTGAGTCGGGGTGCGGCAAGACCACGCTGGCCCGCACCCTGCTCGGGCTCGTCACCCCGACCGACGGCCGCGTCACCTTCGACGGGCGGCCCCTGGAGTACTCCGGCCACTCCCTGAAGGCGTACCGCAAGCGGGTGCAGCTGGTGCTGCAGGACCCGAGCGGCTCGCTCAACCCCCGGCACACCGTGTACGACGCGGTCGCCGAGGGGCTGCGCATCCACGGTCACCGCGGTGACGAACAGGCGGCCGTGGCGGGGGCGTTGTCCCGGGCCGGGCTGCGACCGCCGGAGCGCTTCTTCCTGCGCTATCCGCACGAGCTGTCCGGCGGTCAGCGCCAGCGGGTGGTGATCGCGGGCGCGCTGGTGCTGGAGCCCGAACTCCTCGTCGCCGACGAGCCGGTGGCGTCCCTCGACGCGTCCGTGCGCGGCGAGATCCTGGCGCTGCTGCTGCGCCTGCGCGACGAACTGGGGCTGTCCGCACTGGTCGTCACGCACGACCTGGGGCTGGCGTGGAACATCGCCGACCGGGTGGCGGTCATGTATCTGGGCCGGATCGTGGAGACGGGGCCGGTGGAGCAGGTGCTGACCGCTCCCCGGCATCCCTACACGCAGGCGCTGCTGTCGGTGCTCCCCGAGGCGCCCGGCGACCCGGTGGTGCTGACCGGTGAGCCGCCGGACCCGTCCCGTGTCCCGTCCGGCTGTCGTTTCCACGCGCGCTGCCAGATCCTGGCGGGCGGGGAGGCGGAACGGGCCGGGGTGGCCGAGGCCTGCCGGACGCGGGACCCGGGGATCCTGACCGGCGACGGCACCGCGCAGGTCGCGTGCCACTGGGCGGCTGGGCGCTGACCTCCCCGAAATACCTGAATGCCTCAGGCGTCTCTGGCCTGCTCGGCGGCCGCGGCGACGAGCTCCCTGCACCGCTCGACGTCCCGCCCCATCTGCTCCAGCAGATCGTCCAGCGTGTCGAACTTGGCCTGCCCGCGCACGAACGCCAGGAAGTCCACGGCGACGTGCAGCCCGTACAGGTCGAGGCCGACGCGGTCGATGGCGTACGCCTCGACGGTCCGCTCGGTGCCGTCGAACTGCGGGTTGGTGCCGACGGAGATCGCCGCCGGCATCGCCTCGCCCTGCGCGTGCAGCCAGCCCGCGTAGACCCCGTCGGCGGGGATCGCGGTGTGCGGGAGCGTCTCGACGTTGGCGGTGGGGAAGCCGAGGTCGCGGCCACGCTGGGCGCCGCGGACGACGACGCCCTCCACGCGGTGCGGGCGGCCCAGGATCTCGGCGGCGCCCTCGACGTCGCCCTCGGCGACCAGGCGGCGGGTGAGCGTGGAGGAGAACGGCTCGCCGCCGCCCGCCTCACCGGACACGTACAGGTCGACGACCTCGACGTCGAAGTCGTACACCTTGCCCTGCTCGGCGAGGAACTGCACCGTGCCCGCCGCCTTGTGGCCGAAGCGGAAGTTGGGGCCCTCGACGACGGCCTTGGCGTGCAGCTTGTCGACCAGCACCTTGACCACGAACTCGGCCGGCGACAGCTTCGAGAACTCGGTGGTGAAGGGCAGCACCAGCACCGCGTCGACGCCCAGCTCCGCCATCAGGTCCGCGCGCCGGTGGTGCGGGGCGAGCAGCGGCGGGTGGCTGCCGGGGCGGACCACCTCGCTGGGGTGCGGGTCGAAGGTGACGACGACCGCCGGGACTCCGAGCGCGCGGGCGCGGTCCACGGCGTGCCGGATGATCAGCTGGTGACCGCGGTGCACTCCGTCGTAGGAGCCGATGGTGACGACGCTGCGCCCCCAGTCGTGGGGGATGTCCTCCAAGCCACGCCAGCGCTGCACTGTGACTGCTCCTTGTCGAAACCTTGTCGGACGAACCCGAGTCCGTGACTTCTCTGCGCAGCTCTAAGAGTGCCATGCCGGGTGGCCCCGGCTCGCATCGGCATGGGGGCTGTGTGACGACGTGCACGCGCCGGGTGGCGTCACGTGCGCGCGCCGGTGGCGTCAGACGGGGACAGCCGCGCCCGTGAGCTCGTCGATCACCTCCCGGGTGGCGGGTCCGACGAGCGGTCCCCAGACGTGCGGGGCGTCGGTGAGCCAGCCGGCCACGGTGGCCGCGAGGCCGGGGACGTGGCGGGCCAGGTCGGCGAGGGTGCGGTCGAGGCGGACGGCGCCCTCGGCGGTGCGGACGAGCAGCAGTGCCGTGCGGTGGACGAGCACGCGCAGCTCGGGACCGGTGGTGCGGGCACCGGCGCGCAGCACCGCGTCCAGCACGCCGGGGTCGGTCTCCCGGTCGAGCAGCGTGTCGAGCAGGCCCCGTCGCAGGGCCCGGGAGGCGGAGGTGCCGGGCGCGGCCAGGACCCCGGCGAGGGCCTCCCGCAGGGGACGCGGACCGCTGTCCAGCAGCTCCGTGAGGAGCAGGCGCAGCACGGCGCGGGCGGCGGGGCCGAGCTCGATGCGGCGGTCGGCGTACCCGGCGACGCAGCCGGTCAGCTCGGGCCGCCGGGCGGCCGCCTCCCGGACGAGGGCGGCGACCGGCCGGGCGAGGGCGGGCGTGGTGGCGTCGGCGAGGGCGCGGAAGGTGTCGTCCGGATCCGTGCCCTGCGTGAGCCGGGTGCGGAAGGCGTCGAGGACGGGCTCGGTGTGGGTGGTGAGGGCGTCGCTGAGCGCGCTCGCCGGGAAGTGCGGGTCGCCGGCCGCGAACCGCTCCAGCGCGCGGGCGAGGTGGCGTCCCCTGCTGTCCGGGTCACGGACGAGGAGAGCGAGGGCGCCGCCGTGCAGCGCGCGGTCGGCGCTGCGCACCAGGACGGCGAGGGCGGCGTACCGCAGCAGGGTGCGGTCGCCGAGGTCGCGGGCGTAGGGCGCGACCCGCAGGCCGTGGGTGACGGCCGCGGCGCGGCGGGCGGGTCGGGGGTCCTCCGCCCACCGGTCGACGGCCCGGCACAGGGCTCCCGGGTCCTCCTCGGCGAGCACGGCGAGGAGTTCGTCGGCGCGCCGGTGCGGACTGTCGACGAGCGCCTCGGTGAGCGCGTCGGGCGCGCCGTGGCGGTGGGTGTGCAGCAGGGCCTGCGCGGCGGTCGCCACGGTGGCGTGCGGGGTGGCCGGCAGCGGCCGTTCGTCGTCGAACCAGCGGATCAGGTACGGCAGGACGGTCGCGGGGTCGGCGGTGAGCATCCCGGCGACGGTGTCGAGGAAGCGGGGGCCGCTCTCGCACGGGGGTCCGTCGGCCGGCAGCAGCCGGCGCAGCAGGGCACAGCGCGCCTCCACGGGCAGCCGCAGCCGCGTCCAGAAGGCGGGCCCCAGCTCGGGCGGGACGGTCCGCCGCTGCTCCCGCCAGGCCACGACACGGTCGGCGAGCAGCCGCAGCACGTCCGTGTACGGACCCGCGTCGGGTACGCGGGTGAGGGCGCCGGTGAGCAGGCGGGAGGCCCACCAGGAGCCGGGGTCGGCGTCCAGGGCGTGCGTCAGGTCCGCGAGGCGGGAGGCGAGCCGGGCGGGGCCGTGCCGGCGGGCGAGGCACAGCAGCGCCTCGACGACGGGGCCGATGCGGTGGCGCGGCACGGGGTCGGTGTCGGCGGCGGGGGTGTGCACGAGGGTGCGCAGGGCGCCGTCGAGGTCGAGGTGGGCCCCCTGGAGCCAGTCGGCGAGCTCCTCGCGCCCGAACCGGTAGCCGTCCCCGGCCGGGACGAGCAGCCCTTCGGCGACGACGGCGCCCGCCCAGCCGGGCGCTGTGCCGTCGGTACTGTTCACGGCGGTCGCGGGTCCGGACGCGGGGAACAGCTCCTCGAACGACGCGCGGTCCAGCGCCCCGTCCTCCGTGCCGAGGCAGCGGCGGGCCGCCTCGTGCGCCTTCCCGGCGGCCCGGACGGCCAGACGGCGTACGGCGGTGCCGCGGGCGCCGAGTCCCCCGGCGAGGCGCTGGGCGATGCGCAGGCAGGTCAGGTCCAGGTGGGCGGTGAGCACGTCGTCGCGGTCGACGGGGCCGTCGGGTGCTGTGGCGGCTACGTCGGAGCGGACCTCGGCGAGCAGGCGCAGGGTCAGCGGGTGGGCCGCGTCGGCGTCGGTGACGGCGCCCTCGGGGATGCCGTACCGGGCGCGGGCGTCGCGGGCCTCGTCGGCGGTGAGGTCGCCGAGGACCACACAGGGCGGGAGGTTTTCGGGGCACGCGCTTCCGTGGTGCAGCAGGGCGGGCGGGTAGCCGGCCTCCTCCCAGTGCTCGGGGGTGCAGGACACCACGAGGCGGGTGCCCGTCGCGCGCAGCCGGCGCACGGTCTCCTCGGTCCACGCGGCCCGCCGCCGGTACAGGCCGGGCTGCATCTGCTCGGGGTCGTCGAGGAGGAGCAGCAGGGGGCGGCCGGCCGCGTGGGCGAGCGCGGCGAGACGCTCGGGCGCGAGGTCGCCGAGGTCCTGCGGCGGGAACGGCAGGGAGGCGGCCACATCGGCGGCGGCCCGGTCCAGGGCGCGGCGGGCGGCGTCGGCGGCGGAGGTGTCGTCTTCGCGCAGGTCGGTTCCGCGCAGCCAGAGCGTGGGCAGGCCCGCGTGGTGGCGGCGGGCCGCGAGGGCGGCGAGTTCGGTGCTGCGGCCGCTGCCGGGCGGTCCTACGAGGCCCAGGACGGTCGCGTCGCCGCGCTCGAAGGCGTACAACTCGGCGCGGGCGGCGGCCCGTTCGGCCGGTTCCACGATCGGCCGCGGGGCGTGGCGGGCCACGGAGGCGGCGGTGAGCTCGACGACACCGGCGAGGTTGAGGTCGGTCCCGTACGCGGGGACCGTGGCCGCGTTCTCCATGAGCAGCGCGGCGAGGGCGGGGACCATGGGGTGCAGGGGGACGGCGAAGCCGACGTCGGAGGCGGCTGTGCGCAGCGCGGTGCCGAGGACGCCGACGACGGTGCCGGTCGCCGGGTCGAGCACCGGGCCGCCGGCCGCTCCGCCGCCGAGCCGCAGCGCGTCCCGGCCGGCCGTGCCGACGGCGAGTTCGAGGGCGCCGGGGACGTGGTGGGTGCGGTCGGTGGCGGTGTACGTGACCGTGGTCGTCCCGAGCACGCGCGCCTCGCGCCAGCCGCCGGCGGGGATGCGCACGTACGCGCCGGTCGGCACGGTGTCCCGTGAGGTGACGGGGAGGGGGGCCACGCCCAGGTCGCCGGCGCGTACGAGGGCCAGGCCGAGGGCGGGCAGCGGGGTGACGGCATCGGCGGTCACGATGCTGTGGCGGCCCTCCGCGCCGTGCAGGACGAGACGGGGGAGGCCGTCGACGGTCTCGTGGCTGGTGATCACGGTGCCGTGCCGGTCGGCCACGAAGCCGGTGCCGCGGGGACGGCCGGCCAGGTCGTGGAGTGTGACCAGCCCGGGGTCCGCGGGCGGGTCCCCGGCTGGCCGGAACCGCTCGAGGGCGTACCTCGGGGCGTCGAGCGACGGCATCATGGAGCCTCCTGCCGTGCCGTACCTGGTGCCTTGCCCGTGACCTTAGGGCCCCGATGATCAGCGGCGCAGTGCGGCAGGGGAACGCGCCCCCTTCCACTCCCCCGGTTCACTCCGAGCGCCCGCACATGAGGGTGAACAGGGAGGGGGTGATGGACAGACCCTAGGGGTGGGGGAACCGAGGGGGGCCGTGGAGCGGCGCAGAGCCGACCCCGTGCCGCGCCGCTCCACGGACGGCCTCCGGCGGTTCTGTGACACCGGGGTCGCTGCGGGTCCCGCCGTCCGGGATTCGCCCTCGCCGTCCCTTCCCTCCCCCACTCTCGGCTCCGCTCGAGGCGGGGGAACCCCGTCGTCCCCGGGGCTGCGCCCCAGACCCCCTCGTCGGCCCTGGCGGGCCTCGTCCTCAAACGCCGGAGGGGCTGCAGACAGCCCCTCCGGCGCTTGAGGTGCATGGTCCGGGGCGGAGCCCCGGGAACGGTCAGGGGGCGAACACCGCCACGCTCTTCGCCTTCCCCCGCTGCTCCTCCACCAGCGCCAGGAACCGCCCCTCGGGCCCGAAGACCGCCACCGGCCCCCGGCCGGCGTACTCCTCCGGCATCTCCAGGCGGACGCCGTTCGTCAGCAGCTTGGCCCGGCGTTCGTCGACGTCCCAGCGGGGGAACGCCGCCGCCGCGGCCTCGGCGATCGGCATGACCGTCAGGTTCTCCTGGAGTTCGTCCAGGGTCTTCGCCGCGTCCAGCCGGTAGGGCCCGACGCGGGTGCGGCGCAGCGCCGTGAGATGGCCGCCGACGCCCAGTCCCGCGCCCAGGTCGCGGGCGAGGGCGCGGATGTAGGTGCCCGAGGAGCAGACGACCGAGACGACCAGGTCCAGCACCGGTGTGCCGTCCTCGGCGACGGCCTCGCGGACGTCGTACACGGAGAACGAGGACACCGTGACCGGGCGGGCCGGGATGTCGAAGTCCTCCCCCTCGCGCGCCCGCTTGTACGAGCGCACCCCGTTGATCTTGATGGCGCTGACCTTGGACGGCACCTGCATGATGTCGCCGGTCAGGGCGGCGATCCCCGCGTCGATGGCCTCGCGGGTGACCCGTGAGGCGTCGGCGGAGGCGGTGATCTCCCCCTCGGCGTCGTCGGTGACGGTGGTCTGGCCGAGCCGGACCGTGCCGAGGTACTCCTTCTCGGTCAGCGCCAGATGGCCGAGGAGCTTGGTGGCGCGCTCGACGCCGAGGACGAGGACGCCCGTCGCCATCGGGTCGAGGGTGCCGGCGTGGCCGACCCGGCGGGTGCGGGCGATGCCGCGCATCTTGGCGACCACGTCGTGCGAAGTGAAGCCCGACGGCTTGTCGACGATGACAAGGCCGTCGGGCGGGGTCTGCTTCTGGGTCATTCGGCGGTGTCGTCCGTCTCGTCGTCTTCCGGCTTGCGGTACGGGTCGGCTCCGCCGGCGTACGTGGCGCCCGCGGACGCCTCGCGCACCTTCGCGTCGGACTGGCGCGCCTTGTCGAGGAGGTCCTCGATGTTGCGCGCGGTGTCCGGCAGGGCGTCCATGACGAAGGTCAGGGTGGGGGTGAACTTCACGCCCGCCGCACGGCCCACCTCGGAGCGCAGCACGCCCTTGGCGGACTCCAGGCCGGCCGCGGCCGCCTTCCGCTCCTCGTCGTCCCCGTACACCGTGTAGAAGACGGTCGCCTCCCTGAGGTCGCCGGTGACCCTGGTGTCCGTGATGGTGACGTGCGAGCCGAGCCGCGGGTCCTTGATCCCGCGCTGCAGCTTCTGGGCCACCACCTCTCGGATGAGGTCCGCCAGCCTCTTGGCACGCGCGTTGTCGGCCACTGGTCCGTCTCCTTAAGTGCTTAACGTCTTGCTTCAGTCTTCGTCGCTGTGGAGCCTGCGTCGAACCGAGAGCAGTTCCACCTCGGGCCGTGCCGCGACCAGCCGCTCGCAGCGGTCGAGGACGTCGGTGAGGTGGTCCCATTCCCCGGAGACCACCGCGAGGCCGATCTCGGCCCTGCGGTGCAGGTTCTGGTTCCCGGTCTCCGCCACGCTGACCGCGTACTTCCGCTGCAGTTCGGCGACGATCGGACGGACGACGGAGCGCTTCTCCTTGAGCGAGCGGACGTCGCCGAGGAGCAGGTCGAAGGACAGAGTCCCCACATACATGTGTGCATCCGGATGACCCGCCGGTTCGGGATCAGGGACCTCCCCGGCCCGGACGGAGCCGGTACCCCGGGGAAGGGCGCCGCAGCGGCGCCGGTACGGGAACCGTACACGCAACGGCCGGGGCCGATCGACGGAAATACGCTTCCGCCGACCGGCCCCGATCGCGTGCTGCTGCGGTCAGACGCGCGGCTTCTCGCGCATCTCGTACGTCGCGATGACGTCGTCGACCTTGATGTCGTTGAAGTTTCCGAGGTTGATACCGCCCTCGAAGCCTTCGCGGATCTCGGTGACGTCGTCCTTGAAGCGACGCAGACCCTCGATGTTGAGGTTCTCCGCGACCACCTTGCCGTCGCGGATGAGGCGCGCCTTGGTGTTCCGCTTGACCTCGCCGGAGCGGATGATGACACCCGCGATGTTGCCCAGCTTGGACGACTTGAAGACCTCGCGGATCTCCGCCGTGCCGAGCTCGACCTCCTCGTACTCCGGCTTGAGCATGCCCTTGAGGGCCGCCTCGATCTCCTCGATCGCCTGGTAGATGACCGAGTAGTACCGGACGTCCACACCCTCGCGCTCGGCCATCTGCTGCGCACGCCCGGCGGCGCGCACGTTGAAGCCGATCACGATGGCGTCGGAGCCCATCGCCAGGTCGATGTCGGACTCCGTGACCGCACCGACGCCGCGGTGCAGGACGCGGATGTCGACCTCTTCGCCGACGTCCAGCTGGAGCAGCGAGGACTCGAGGGCCTCGACCGAACCGGAGGCGTCACCCTTGATGATCAGGTTCAGCTGCTGGACCTCGCCGGCCTTGAGCACCTTGTCCAGGTCCTCGAGGGAGACACGGCGCGTGCGCTTGGCGAACGCGGCGTTCCGCTCACGGGCGGCGCGCTTCTCCGCGATCTGACGGGCCGTACGGTCCTCGTCCACCACGATGAAGTTGTCGCCCGCACCCGGGACGTTGGTCAGGCCCAGGACCTGGACCGGCGTCGAGGGTCCGGCCTCGGCGACGTTGTTGCCGTTGTCGTCGAGCATGGCGCGCACGCGGCCGTAGGCGTCGCCCACCACCATCGTGTCGCCGACCCGCAGGGTGCCTCGCTGGACGAGCACGGTCGCCACGGCGCCGCGGCCGCGGTCGAGCCGGGACTCGATCGAGATGCCCTGCGCGTCCTGCTTCGGGTTGGCCCGCAGGTCGAGCGAGGCGTCCGCCGTGAGGATGACGGCCTCGAGGAGGCTGTCGATGTTCTGACCCTGCTTGGCGGAGATGTCGACGAACATGGTGTCGCCGCCGTACTCCTCGGCCACGAGGCCGTACTCGGTCAGCTGACCGCGCACCTTGGTCGGGTCGGCGCCCTCGACGTCGATCTTGTTGACCGCGACGACGATCGGGACGTCGGCCGCCTTGGCGTGGTTGAGCGCCTCGACCGTCTGCGGCATGACGCCGTCGTTGGCCGCGACGACCAGGATCGCGATGTCGGTCGACTTCGCACCACGGGCACGCATGGCGGTGAACGCCTCGTGACCCGGGGTGTCGATGAAGGTGATCTTGCGCTCTTCGTCGTTGACCTCGGTCGTGACCTGGTAGGCACCGATGTGCTGGGTGATGCCGCCGGCCTCGCCCGCGATGACGTTCGTCTTGCGGATGGCGTCGAGGAGCCGGGTCTTACCGTGGTCGACGTGACCCATGACGGTCACGACCGGCGGACGGACGACCAGGTCCTCCTCGGAGCCCTCGTCCTCGCCGAACTCCAGGTCGAAGGACTCGAGCAGCTCGCGGTCCTCCTCCTCCGGGCTGACGATCTGAACGGTGTAGTTCATCTCGTCCGCGAGGAGCTGGAGCGTCTCGTCGGAGACGGACTGGGTCGCGGTGACCATCTCGCCGAGGTTCATCATGACCGCGACGAGCGACGCCGGGTTGGCGTTGATCTTCTCCGCGAAGTCGGTGAGCGACGCACCGCGCGACAGGCGAATGGTCTCGCCGTTGCCGCGAGGCAGCATCACGCCGCCGACCGACGGGGCCTGCATGGCCTCGTACTCCTGGCGCCTCTGCCGCTTCGACTTACGGCCGCGACGCGCGGGACCGCCGGGACGGCCGAAGGCGCCCTGCGTGCCACCACGGCCACCGGGACCGCCGGGACGGCCGCCGAAGCCGGGACGGCCACCGCCGCCGCCGAAGCCACCGCCGCCGGGACGACCGGCGAAACCGCCGCCGCCACCGGGACGACCGGCACCGCCACCGCCGCCCGGACGGCCGGCGAAGCCGCCGCCACCGGGACGGCCGGCGCCGCCGCCGGGACGACCCGCACCGCCCGGACCACGGCCGCCGGGGCCGGGACGCGGGCCGGCAGCGGGACGCTGCGGCATCATGCCGGGGTTGGGACGCGGACCGCCGGGACCGCCGCCGGGACGGGGACCGCCCTGCGGACGCGGCATGCCGCCCGGAGTGGGACGGGGACCGCCGGGAGCCTGCGGACGGGGACCGCCGCCCTGGCCGGGGGCCTGGGGACGGGGGCCGGCGCCGGGGGCGCCGGGACCGGGACGCTGGCCCTGCGGGCGCGGAGCCTGCGGACGGGCCATACCGGTGGAGCCACCCGAGGTGAACGGGTTGTTGCCCGGGCGCGGACCGGCCGGACGGGCGCCCGGACGCGGCGCACCGCCGCCGGGACGCTGACCCTGGCCTGCCGGACGGCCCTGGCCGCCCTGGCCCTGGCCGGGACCGGCGGGACGGCCGGCGGGCTTGGGAGCACCGGGACGCGCGCCGCCGGGCTTCGGACCGGACTGGGCCGGGGACGCCGCGGGCGGGGCCTGGAACTCCGGAGCGGCCGGCGCCGGACGCGGCGCGGGGCGCGGGCCCGGAGTCGGGCGCGGACCGGAGGCCGGCGCGGAGGGCGCCGACGGAGCCGCCGGCGGCTGGGCCGCGGCGGGCTTGGGCGCTGCCGCCGGCTTCGGGGCAGCCGGACGGTCCCCCGCTGCCTGACCGGCGCGGGAGGTGCCCCCAGCCTGCGCCGGGGAGGGCGCGGCGGGCCTGGGGGCCGCCTTCTTGGGCGCGCCGGGCTTCGCGGCGGACTTGCCGTTGCCCCCGCCCTGCTGGAAGGCGTCTGTCAGCTTGCGTACTACGGGCGCTTCGATGGTTGAAGACGCCGAACGGACGAATTCACCGAGTTCCTGGAGCTTGGCCATGACGACCTTGCTCTCCACACCGAACTCCTTGGCGAGTTCGTAGACCCGGACCTTAGCCACTTCGCTCCTTTGAGGTCCGGGTTGCGTCCGGACCGTCGCTAGTTCATGGGCGTACTCATCGCGTACTCATCGAGTGCTCATCGCAATCTCGACCTGCTTTCGACTCGCGAGGTACCAGGCCGCACGGGGGTTTCCGTGCGGCAAGTTCTTACCGTGCCGCCTGATCAGCCGACGTCTCGGCCGCTGATCGGCAACCTTGTGCCTGCTCGACGTAGTGACGCAACGCCTTTACGTCGAGCGGTCCCGGGACGCGGAACGCCCGCGGGAACGCCCTGCGGCGCACCGCCTGGTCGAGACAAGCCGGTACGGGATGCACATACGCACCCCGGCCGGGCAGCGTACCGCGTGGATCCGGGACGCATGCGTCCTCGATCACCACGATCCGCAGCAGCTCGCCCTTGACCGCTCGCTCGCGGCACCCCACGCAAGTGCGTTCGGGGCACACGCCAGCCTGTGTCCGGCCAGACACTCCTCAGTCTACCTCCCCGGACCGACCTCACCCCTCCGGGGCAGGAATCGAACAACGCCACGAGCAAAGCTGTCGTGATCTCAGCGGATCGCGGCCTGGATCTATTCCCCGGCCTGCTCGGTGTCCGGCCGGATGTCGATCCTCCAGCCGGTGAGCCGGGCGGCCAGGCGGGCGTTCTGTCCCTCCTTGCCGATGGCGAGCGACAGCTGGTAGTCCGGCACGGTGACCCGGGCGGACCGGGCCGCCAGGTCGACGATCTCGACCTTGGAGACACGGGCCGGGGACAGGGCGTTCGCCACCATCTCGGCCGGGTCGTCGGACCAGTCGACGATGTCGATCTTCTCGCCGTTCAGCTCCGCCATGACGTTGCGTACCCGGCCGCCCATGGGGCCGATGCAGGCGCCCTTGGCGTTGAGCCCGGAGCGGGTGGAGCGTACGGCGATCTTGGTGCGGTGACCGGCCTCACGGGCGATCGCGGCGATCTCCACGGAGCCGTCGGCGATCTCCGGCACCTCGAGGGCGAACAGCTTCTTCACCAGATTGGGATGCGTACGCGAAAGAGTGACGGACGGACCGCGCACTCCCTTGGCCACCCGGACGACGTACGACCGCAGGCGGGTGCCGTGCGGGTAGGTCTCGCCGGGGACCTGCTCCTGCACGGGCAGGATGGCCTCCAGCTTGCCGATGTCCACCAGCACGTTCTTCGGGTCGCGGCCCTGCTGGACCACGCCGGTGACGATGTCGCCCTCACGGCCGGCGTACTCGCCGAGCGTCGCGTCGTCCTCGGCGTCGCGCAGGCGCTGCAGGATGACCTGCTTGGCCGTGGTGGCGGCGATACGGCCGAAGCCGGACGGGGTGTCGTCGAACTCGCGGGGCTCCTGGCCCTCCTCGAGGTCCTCGGGGTCCTCCTTCGCCCACACGGTCACATGCCCGGTCTCCCGGTCGAGCTCCACGCGCGCGTGCCGGCGGCTTCCCTCGGTGCGGTGGTAGGCGATGAGGAGGGCCGACTCGATCGCCTCGACCAGCAGGTCGAAGGAGATCTCCTTCTCCCGTACCAAGCCCCGCAGGGCGCTCATGTCGATGTCCACGGCTACGCCTCCTCTTCCTTCTTGTTGTTCTTGTCGGACGCGTCGTCCTTGCGGTTGAACTCGACCTGGACGCGCGCCCTGGCGATGTCGTCGAAGGCGAGTCGGCGCGCGGTGGCCTTGCGGCCCTTGACGCCGGGCACCTCGAGGTCGAGGCCCTCGTCGTCGGCCGCGAGGATGCGGGCGACCAGCTCGCCGCCCTCGGCGAGCTGGAACCGCACCAGGCGGCCGGTGGCGCGCACGTAGTGACGGTGCTCGGTCAGCGGGCGCTCCGCGCCGGGGGTGCCGACCTCGAGGGTGTACTCCGCGCTGCCCATCGCGTCGGTCTCGTCGAGCTTCGCCGAGAGCGCGCGGCTCACATCGGCGATCAGGTCGAGGTCGGCCCCGGTGTCGGAGTCGACGACGACGCGCAGCACACGCTTGCGGCCGACCGTGTCCACGGCGATCTCCTCGAGATCCAGGCCCTGGGAGCTGACGAGCGGCTCCAGAAGTTCTCGAAGCCTCTCGCTCTGGGTGGTGCTCATCCGGGTGACTCCTCGGCCGCGTGTGCTGTTGTGGGACGGTGCGCGTGTCTGCACAAAGGGTATCCGGTCGCAAGGGGTGTTGCCGTCCACCCTTGCCGTCCACCCGGTCGGCCTGGGTGCCGCTGAGGGGCGCCGGGCGTACCTGCGGGTACGGTGATCGCGGGCCCTGCCCGAATCCCTGTTCCAGCCCCGTTCGTCACGAGCCCCCGAGGACGTCTGCCGTGTCGTTCCCCCTGTCTCCGCGCGCCCGTTCGGGGCCGCGCAGAAGGAGTCTGCTCGCCGCCGCCCCGGCGGCCCTGCTGGCGGCGGGGTGTTCCGCCGGGTCCGACGACCCGGGCGGCCCCGCCCCCGCGCGGCCCTCGGCCGCCGAGCGGACCCGGGCGCGCGCGGCCCGGGACAGCAGGGCGCTGGCCGCGCGGTACGACGCGGTCGCCGCCGCGCATCCGAAGCTGGCGGAGCGTCTGCGTCCGCTGCGGGCGGACGTGGTGCGGCACGCGGAGGCGTTCGAGGGGGGCGCGGACGGCTCGGCGTCGCCGGCGCCGTCGGCGTCCGCCGTTCCTTCGGCCGGGGCGACGGCGGCGGCCGCGCCGTCCGCCTCCGCTTCTCCCACGGCGCCCGCCGTGCCGGCGAACGAGAAGGACGCGCTGGCCCAACTGGCCGCCGCGGAGCGGGAGATCGCCGACCGGCGAGCGGAGGACCTGCTGACCGCGCCGGCCGAGCTGGCCCGGCTGCTGGCGTCGGTGTCGGCGTCCGGCGCCGCGCACGTGTACCTGCTGACGGAGGCCCGACGGTGAGTGACGCGCAGGACAAGGAGCTGCGGGCGCTGCAGGCGGCGCTCGCCGCGGAGCACGCGGCGGTGTACGGCTACGGCGTCGTCGGCGGGCGGATCGGTGAGCAGCGGCGCACGGAGGCGCGCACGGCGTACGACGCGCACCGGGCGCGCAGGGACGCGCTGGTGCGGGACGTGAAGGACGTCGGGGGTACGCCGGTGGCGGCGGCGGCCGGGTACGCGCTGCCGTTCCCGGTGCCGGACGCGGCCGGGGCGGTGCGGCTGGCTGCGGAGCTGGAGATGCGGGTGGCGGGCGTCTACGCCGACCTGGTGCGCTCCAGCGAGGGCGAACGGCGCAGGTCGGCGGCGGAGGCGATGCGTGAGGCGGCGGTGCGGTCGGTGCGCTGGAGCGGGGAGAGCGTAGCCTTCCCTGGGCTCGCCGAGCGGAGCGGAACGGCTCCGGGCGGCCCGGCGCCGGCGCCGTGACATGACGGGGGGCTCCGGCACCGTGTGACATCAGGAAGGAACGACTCGCGCATGGCATTTGAACCGCCGCGGCGTCTGGTGAGGGCGCTCGGTGAGACGGCGCCCGAGGGTGACGACTGGCTGGAGAAGCTGCCCGAGCTGGCGCGTGAGGCCGTGGAGCGGCGCGAGTTGACGGTGGAGCGGGTGCAGCTGCCGGGCGGGCGCAGCAGCCTGGTGGTGCTCGCCCGCAGGGCCGACGGCACGCCCGCCGTGCTGAAGCTGGCGCCGCCCCGTGCGCGTCCGGAGAGCGAGCGGGTGGCGCTGGCCCACTGGGGCGGCCGGGGGGCGGTGCAGTTGCTGGAGCCGGTGTCCGAGGGCACCGAGGGTGTGCTGCTGCTGGAGCGGCTGCACCCCGATGTGTCCGTGCGGACGCTTCCCGAGGCGAAGGCGCTCCTGGAGGCGGCGGGCACCCTGCGCAGGCTGTGGGTCGACCCGCCGGAGGGCCACGTCTTCGAGACGGTGGCCGAGCGCACCGGGCGGCAGGCGCGGGCGATGCGGGCCGGGGCGGACGCGGCGCCGGAGGTGGCCCCGCTGGTGGACGCGGCGTTGTCGGCGCGGGAGGAGCTGCTGGAGTCGCCTCCCGAACACCGGTTGCTGCACGGGACGTTCCGGCAGAGCAAGGTGCTGTCGGGGGAGCGGATGCCGTGGCTCGCGGTGGGGCCGGATCCGGTGGTCGGTGAGCACGCCTTCGACCTGGCGCGGCTGGTCCGGGACCGCGTGGAGGACCTGATCGCCCAGCCGTCGGGCGCGACGACGACGCGGCGGCGGGTGCGGCGTCTGGCGGAGTCGCTGGAGGTGGACCGGGAGCGGCTGCGGGGGTGGACGCTGTTCCGGGCGGTGGAGTCGGGGGTGCGGGCGCGGAGGGTCGGGCGCGAGAGGGACGCGGAACTCCTGCTGGAGTTCGCGAGCTGGTTGTAGGACGCGGGGCGTGTGACGCCGCCGGTGGGCTGGGCGTCACACCCAGGTCCCGTACCGCGGGGTGACGCCTCCCCGGCCCCTTCTCGACGCGCGGCCACTGCAGCACCCGCAAGGGGCGCGGGGAACTGCGTGACCAGCCACCGACGGGCCGCGATCGGCACTCAGCGGTGATGAGACGGCGAGGGTGCGCCCCCCCTGCGCGTGCAGGGGGGGCGCTCCGGTCGGCGGGCCTCCCGAGCTTGCCGGCCGGAGTCTCGGCCGTGCCGGGGTCAGAGAGGGCCGGCCAGGCCCGCCTGTACCGCCCCCTCCATCGCCAGCAGCCGCACGTGGCGACGAATCAGCGCGCCTTGGTCCACCGCGTCCGGCACGGCATGCTCATCCCCCGCCTCCGCCCGGAACGGCACATGCGCGAACAGCGCCAGATCCGCCGGCGGTATGTGCCACGACAGATGCCAGCCCCCGGCGATCAGGCACAGCCGGTGCGTCCCCTCGTGCTCCGGCCCGCCCAGCGGGGTCAGCACCGCGCTCGCGGGATGCAGCGCCGCGAGCCAGGACAGCAGGTGCGCCCGCTCCCGCTCCGCGTCGCCCAGCCGCCGTTCGTACGCGTCGGCGTGCTGCTGCCAGCGCTCCAGGCTCAAACGGCTCACGGCCAGTTCGTGCTCAAGACGCAGCCGGTCCACCGGCTCCGCGGCGGGGCGGCGGGGGCGCACGAGCCGCCCCAGCAGTCCCTCCCGTGCGTGCGCGGTCATCGGTCCCCTTCGTCCGGGGCCGGTTCCGGTTCCGACGGCGGCTCCGTCACGGGGGTCAACGGGCCCGCGTACTCGGCCACATGGGCCAGCGAGCACCGCTCCGGGCGGCCGTCGAGGGACATCAACGGCATCCCGTCGTAAGCGCGGTGCCCCTGGAAGTACCAGGTCTCGCCGTGCGCGTCGCGGTACGGCAGGGCCAGGTCGTACGCCGTGCCGCCGAACAGGAAGGGGCGCATGGGCCCGGCCGGCCCGTCCGGCGACGGCTCGTCGTCGGGGTGTGCGGCTGCGGCTTCCGGGGTCCCCTCCACCCCGGTGTCCGCTCCTCCGGTGTCCGCTCCCCGCGCGTGCTCCTCCTCGGGCTCGCCGTCCGGGCCGGACGGCAGCGGCTGGACGGCGGCGGTCACGCGGACCCCGTCCCTGCTGCCCTCCCCCGCCAGGATGTGCGGCGCGGTGCACTCGGCGGCCGCGGTGATGCCGAAGTACGCGCACCAGCCGGGCCAGCGGGCGTACGGCGGTTCGAGCTGGAGCAGGACGTGCACGGTGTCGCCGTCGGCCCGCACGGTGCGGACGTCCGGGTGGGTGCCGACCTCCCGCTCGATGGTCAGGGCCACGGACCGGGCGCGTTCGCGGGCCGCGTCCCAGGCGAGGGCCTGGCGTTCCAGCTCGGTCGGCGCGGGCGGCGGAAGGAGGCTCGGGTGCGGCAGGGCGCCGGACGGAACAGCGACCACCTCGGGCGGCGAGGCGGAGGCGAGGTACAGGTCGCGGAGGCCGGGCACGGCCACGGTGACGCGGAGGACGGGGACGGCGTCCGGGTACTCGTTCACGCGGGCACCGCCCCCGCCGCCCACCGCAGCCGGCACATGGCCCGGTGCGTCAGCGCCTTGACCGCGCCGACGGTGCGGCCCATCGTGTGCGCGGTCTGCTCGATGGACAGACCGCCGAGGAACCGCAGTTCCACGGCCGCCCGCTGGGACGGGGCGAGGGCGCTCAGGGCGCGGTGCACCGTCTCGCGGGCGTCGACGGCGTCCAGGTCGCGCAGGACCAGAGTCTCCGGCTCCGGACCCGGCTGTCTGGGGTCGCCGAACTCGGCGACCAGCATCTCGCGACGGTGGCGGCTGCGGCCCAGTTCGTCGAGGTGGATGTTGCGGGCGATGGTGGTCAGCCAGGCGGCGGGGTCGGTGCCGCGCCAGGCGAAGCCGGAGATGTTCCGCAGGGCGCGGGCGAAGACCTCCTGGGTCAGGTCCTCGGCGAGGTGCCGGTCCCGGGTGCGGGCCAGCAGATAGCCGTACACCGTGCCGTGGTACTCGCGGTAGAGAAAGGCGAACGCCTCGGGGTCCCCGGTGCGGGCCCGGGCCAGCCACGCCGGCTCCGACGCGCTCGGGGCGGCTCTCCCTACGGGAGTTCTCCCAACGGCGTTTCTCCCGCCCGTGGTTCTTCCGGCGGTGGATGAAGTGGTCGCTAAGGACACGTTCGTTGCTCCTCGGTAAGGGGGGCTGGCAAGGACGGGCGGACCGCCCGGCACGACCGCACGATGTCTGCGATCTTCATGTAGATGTAGATTCCGGGTGGGTGTTCGACGCGGGCCGGCGGACAGGGATGCGCGCACGGGGGCGGGTCCGGCCGGCGCGGCCGACCGTCGACGCAAGGGGTTCCGACTCCCGAAAGCATCTACAGTCTTCATGTAGATGAAGATCGGGTCAAGGTTGACAGGGCATATTCCGACCGACGAGTGAAAGGGCGCAGAGGGGGCGGACGGAGGAACGAAGGGCGGGGCAGGGTAGCGCGAATCGGGCCGAATGCACCGGCGCACACCCCCTGATCCGGCCGTCGATATGCAATCTACTTGCGCTTGTAGACAGGCATGACGGATGCTCGGACGCGTGACGAGCCGACAGACACTGCCTTCTTCGCCCGGGACCGCCGAGGGCGGTCCGGAGTCCCCGGGTGAGGATCTGGCGGCGCTGCTGGAGCGCCTCCTCGCACTTCCCCAGAGCGGTACGCAGAAGGACCTGGCGCGCGAGGCCGGCATCTCCTACCCGACCCTGAACGCCTGGATGAACCGCACGCGCGGCACGTCCCGCATCCCTCCCGAGAAGCTGCGGGCGATGGTCGAGGTGTTCCGGCGGTGGGGCGTGCGGACGACGCCCAAGGAGTTCTTCGAGGCGGTCGGGCGTCCCGTGCCGGGACCCAGCCGCGACGAGCGCGAGGCGCGGCTGCTGAAGCTGTACCGGCAGCTCCCCGAGGCCCGGCAGCGTGCGCTGATCAAGGACGCGGAGGCCATGCTGCAGGTCAGCAGGATCACCTGATCGTCCCCTGACGGCCGGAACCTCCCGACGCCCCACGAATGTCCCGAAAGCCCCACAGGTGCTCACCGGCATCGCTACGATCGGAAGCCGCTGGCCTCCCGAAGCGGAACACCGTGCCCTTGCGCACCCCTGGGGAGACAGTCATGTGCATTCGCGTTCACACGGCGGACGACCTGCCGGACATCGTGGTGTGGGACCCGGACGAGGTCAGCGTGCTGGTGGCGCGCGGCGCCCATCTGCTCGACGTGGTCCGTGAACTGCGCGCGCTCCTCACGGTCGACCTGGGCGCCCCCGAGGGCTCGGGCACGGCCCTCCTCTGCTTCTGCGGCGAACACGTCGACCTCCCCGCGAGCATCCTGAGCCGCGCGCTGACGGCGGAGGCGTGCTGACCGGCGCCCCTCCGGCCCGCCGCCCCACGAACAGCCTCCGCCCAGTGCGACGCCCAGGCAGGGCCACCTGCGGACACGCGTCGTCCCGGCCACGGACACCGACGGCGTCCGCGGCCGGGACGATTCCGGGGCTGCGCCGTGCGGATCAGCGCGCCGTCAGGCGGGCGATCGCCTCGTCCACCGTCAGCTCCTCACGCTCGCCCGTCCGGCGGTCCTTCAGCTCCAGGACGCGGTCGGCGGAGCGGCGGCCCGCCACCAGGATCTGGGGCACGCCGATCAGCTCGGAGTCGGTGAACTTCACGCCCGGGGAGACGCCCGCACGGTCGTCGACCAGGACGCGCACGCCCGCGGCGGCGAGCTTCTCGGAGACCTCGAGGGCCAGCTCGGTCTGGAGCGCCTTGCCGGCGGCGACCACGTGGACGTCGGCCGGGGCGACCTCGGCGGGCCAGCACAGACCCTTGTCGTCGGCGGTCTGCTCGGCGAGGGCGGCCACCGCGCGGGAGACGCCGACGCCGTAGGAACCCATGGTGACGCGGACCGGCTTGCCGTTCTGGCCGAGGACGTCGAGCTTGAGGGCGTCGGCGTACTTGCGGCCCAGCTGGAAGATGTGGCCGATCTCGATGGCGCGGTCCAGCTTCAGGCCGGTGCCGCACTTGGGGCAGGGGTCGCCCTCCTCGACGACCACGACGTCCACGTACTCGTCGACCTCGAAGTCACGGCCGGCGACGACGTTCTTCGCGTGGGTGTCGGCCTTGTTGGCGCCCGTGATCCAGGCGGTGCCGGGGGCGACACGCGGGTCGGCGAGGTACTTCACCTTGTCCAGGCCCTGCGGGCCGACGTAGCCGCGCACCAGGTCGGGGCGGGCGATGAAGTCGGCCTCGGTGACCATCTCGACCTCGGCCGGGGCGAAGTGCGCCTCGACCTTGCCCAGGTCGACCTCGCGGTCACCGGGCACGCCCACGGCGACGATCTCGCCGTCGACCTTGACCAGCAGGTTCTTCAGCGTGGCCGAGGCGGGGACACCGAGCTGGGCGGCGAGGGACTCGATGGTGGGGGTGTCGGGCGTGGGGATGTCCTCGGCGGCGGGCACCCCGGCGGCGTCCACCGGCTTCAGCTCGTACGAGACGGCCTCGGTGTTCGCGGCGAAGTCGCAGTTCGGGCAGTCGGCGAAGGTGTCCTCGCCGGCCTCGGCGGGCGCGAGGAACTCCTCGGACTTGGAGCCGCCCATGGCGCCGGCGGTCGCCGCGCAGATGCGGTAGTCGAGGCCGAGGCGCTCGAAGATCCGCTGGTACGCCTCGCGGTGCAGTGCGTAGGACTGCGCCAGGCCGTCGTCGTCGAGGTCGAAGGAGTAGGAGTCCTTCATCAGGAACTCGCGGCCGCGCAGGATGCCGGCGCGGGGGCGGGCCTCGTCGCGGAACTTCGTCTGGATCTGGTAGAGGATGACCGGCAGGTCCTTGTAGGAGGACGCCTGGTCCTTCACCATCAGCGTGAAGATCTCCTCGTGGGTGGGTCCGAGGAGGTAGTCGCCGCCCTTGCGGTCCTGGAGGCGGAACAGCTCGGCGCCGTACTCGTCCCAGCGGCCGGTGGCCTCGTAGGGCTCGCGCGGCAGGAGGGCGGGGAGGAGCACCTCCTGGGCGCCGATGGCGTCCATCTCCTCGCGCACGATCCGCTCGACGTTGGCGAGCACCTTCTTGCCGAGGGGCAGCCACGTCCAGATGCCGGCGGCGGTGCGCCGGACGTAGCCCGCGCGGACCAGCAGCTTGTGGCTGAGGACCTCGGCGTCGGCCGGGTCGTCGCGCAGCGTCTTCGCCATCAACTGGGACATGCGCTGGACCGGTGCGTTCGCCATGGTTCTCGTACTCCTGCTGCGTCTAGGTGATGAAGGCGAGGTTAGCCGGGCGGGACGGGACGGCGGAAATCGGTTAGCCGCGCGGCAGGGGCAGCGGGGCGCCCATGACGGTGTACGGGGTGGGCGCGCTGGGAAAGTGGACCTGCCGGGCGAGGTCCTGGTAGCCCAGCGACCGGTACAGGTGGCGGGCGGGGCTGTCGATGTCCAGCGCGGACAGGATCGACCGGGGCTGTTCGGCGGTGTCGGTGATCGTGGTGATCAGGGCGCGGCCGATGCCGTGCTTCTGGTGCCGGGGGTGGACGTGCAGCTCGGTGATGACGAAGGAGTCGTCGAGCCAGTCGTCGTGGCCGCGGGCGCGCAGGTAGGGCTCGACGACGGTGGACCACCAGTGGGAACGGTCGTTGGGCATGCCGTAGACGAAGCCGACCAGGCGTCCCCCGACGGTCGCGCCGAAGGCCCGCGCGCCGGGGAAGGTCATGTGACGCAGCACGATATGCCGGCGTACGGCCACCTCGTCGGGGCCGAGTCCGAACGCCACCGCCTGGACGGCCAGCGCCTCGTCGACGTGGGCGGGGAGGTCGAGGGGACCGATCACGATGTCGTCGGGCTGGGGGCGGCCGTGACCGGGAAAGCGCAGCATGCCGGGGAGACTACAGGGACGCGCCCGTCAGAACAGCACGCTCATGAAGGCGCCGACCTCGCGGAAGCCCACCTTGTCGTACGTGCGGCGGGCGGGGGTGTTGAAGTCGTTGACGTAGAGGCTGACCACGGGGGCGACGTCGGCGAGGGCGTAGCGCAGGACGGCGGCCATGCCGGGGACGGCGACGCCCTTGCCGCGGTGTTCGGGGGCGACCCAGACGCCCTGGATCTGGCAGGCGCGGTCGGTGGCGGCGCCGATCTCCGCCTTGAAGACGACGTTGCCGTCGGCGTCGAAGCGGGCGAAGGAGCGGCCGGAGCCGACCAGCTCGGCGACCCGGGCCTGGTAGAGCAGTCCGCCGTCGCCGGCCAGCGGGGAGACGCCGACCTCCTCGGTGAACATGGCGACGCACGCCGGCATGATCGTCTCGAGTTCGTCCTTGCGGACGCGGCGGACGTACGGGTCGGGCGCCACGGTGTCGGGCATGCGCTCGGTGACCAGCAGCGGCTGGCGGGAGCGGACCTCGCGGGCGGGGCCCCACTGGGGTTCGAGCAGTTGCCAGAGGGCGGCGGTGGGCTCGGCCGGGCCGACGATGGAGGAGCAGCGGCGTCCCGCGCGGCGGGCGCGGTCGGCGAAGGCGCGGACGGCTCGGGGGGTGGCGCAGATGGGGACGAGGTTGGCGCCCGCGTAGCACATCGACGTGAGGATGCCGTCCTCGTACCAGCCCCACATCTCGCCGCCGAGCCGCCACGGGTCGAGTCCGGCGATCTGGACGCGCGCGGTCACGAAGGCGTTGGCGACCGGGTCGCGGTCGAGTACGGCGAGGGCGGCGTCCAGGTCGCTCGGTTCGAGGACCCGGGAGGTGGTCTGCGTCAACACGTGCGGGGCCTCACACAAAAGGGTTCTGCCTGATTTCCGCACTGTACCCGCGGACGCCGGGGGCCGCCGCCCCCGGATCCCGCGTCCGCCGGGAGGGTCCGGTCAGCCGGCCACCGCGACCTGCGGCTCGCCGGAGACCACACCGTCCTTCTCCATCTGTTCGGCGATCTTCATCGCCTCCTCGATCAGGGTCTCGACGATCTTCGACTCGGGGACGGTCTTGATGACCTCGCCCTTCACGAAGATCTGCCCCTTGCCGTTCCCGGACGCCACACCCAGGTCCGCCTCACGCGCCTCACCCGGACCGTTCACGACACAGCCCATCACCGCGACGCGCAGCGGCACCTCCATGCCGGTCAGGCCCGCGGTGACCTCCTCGGCCAGCTTGTACACGTCCACCTGCGCACGCCCGCACGACGGGCAGGACACGATCTCCAGACCACGCTGCCGCAGGTTCAGCGACTCCAGGATCTGGATGCCGACCTTGATCTCCTCCACCGGCGGCGCCGACAGCGAGACGCGGATGGTGTCGCCGATGCCCTGCGACAGCAGCGCGCCGAACGCGACCGCCGACTTGATCGTGCCCTGGAACGCCGGACCCGCCTCCGTGACACCCAGGTGCAGCGGGTAGTCGCACTGCTCGGCCAGCTGACGGTAGGCCTCCACCATCACGACCGGGTCGTTGTGCTTCACCGAGATCTTGATGTCGCGGAAGTCGTGCTCCTCGAACAGCGACGCCTCCCACAGCGCCGACTCCGCCAGCGCCTCCGGGGTGGCCTTGCCGTACTTCTGCAGCAGCCGCCGGTCCAGCGAACCCGCGTTCACACCGATACGGATCGGCGTGCCGTGGTCCTTCGCCGCCTTGGCGATCTCCTTGACCTGGTCGTCGAACTTCTTGATGTTGCCCGGGTTCACCCGCACCGCCGCACAGCCCGCCTCGATCGCGGCGAACACGTACTTCGGCTGGAAGTGAATGTCGGCGATCACCGGGATCTGCGACTTCCTCGCGATCACCGGCAGCGCGTCCGCGTCGTCCTGCGTCGGACACGCCACCCGCACGATCTGGCAGCCCGAGGCGGTCAGCTCCGCGATCTGCTGCAGCGTCGCGCCGATGTCCGAGGTGCGCGTGGTCGTCATCGACTGCACCGACACCGGGGCGTCACCGCCCACCGCCACGGATCCGACCTGGATCTGCCGGCTCTTCCGGCGCACGGCGAGCGTGGTCGGGACGGACGGCATGCCGAGAGAAATCGCAGTCATCTGCTGTGCAACCCCAAGTCGTGGATCAAGGTCCGGCTCCCCGTGAGCAGCGGGCTCCGGGCTCCGAGATTACGGCAATGGCCAAGGCTCGAGCACATCGCGCCCTTAAACCCGCCCAAAGGGCGACGGCCCGGAACACCAGGGTTCCGGGCCGTCGTGAACAACGGGTGTCGTGGTGCGGGCAGGTCAGGAGATGCGCACCGGGTTCACCACGTCCGCGATCAGGACGAGGATCGTGAAGCAGACGAAGATCCCCGCCACGACGTAGGCGACGGGCATCAGCTTCGCCACGTCGAAGGGGCCCGGGTCGGGGCGGCGCAGCAGTCTGGCGAGGTTGCGGCGCAGCGACTCCCACAGGGCGCCCGCGATGTGTCCGCCGTCGAGCGGCAGCAGCGGGAGCATGTTGAACAGGAACAAGGAGAGGTTGAAGCCCGCGAGGAGCATCACGAACATTGCGAGCTGCTGCGAGGCCGGGATGTCGAGGGTGGCGATCTCGCCGCCGACGCGGGCGGCGCCGACGACGCCCATCGGGGAGTCCGGTTCGCGCGGTCCGTCGCCGAAGGCCGCGTCCCACAGGGCGGGGACCTTCGACGGCAGGGCGGCGAGGGAGTCGATCGCGTCGCCGACCCGGTCGGTCATCCAGGTCACGGACTCGCCGAGGTCCTGTTTGACGACGCCGGTGGCGGCGCTGAAGCCGAGGAAGCCGGCCTTGACGTACTCGCCCTCGACGTAGGCGCCGTTGCCGTCCTTCTTCGCGACCATGTTGGTGGCGATCGTGGCCTGCAGCGTCACCTCCTCGCCGTCGCGCTCGACGACGATCGGGACGGTCTTGCCGGCGCTGTCACGGATGAGGTCGGACAGCTTGCCCCAGTCGTCGGTGCGGACCCCGTCGAAGGCGACGATCCTGTCCTTGGCCTTCATGCCGGCCGCGGCGGCCGGCGACTGCGGGTCGGACTTCCGGCAGTCGTCGCGCTTCTCGCTCTGGGAGATCACGCACTGGGAGACGGAGCTGACGGTGGTGGTCTGCTGCTGGATGCCGAAGCCCATCAGCACGATGAGGAACAGCACGACCGCGAGGATCAGGTTCATGAACGGGCCGGCGAACATGACGACGACCCGCTTCCACGGCTTGCGCGTGTAGAACAGGCGCTTCTCGTCGCCGGGCCGCAACTCCTCGAAGGCGGCGGAGCGGGCGTCCTCGATCATGCCGCGCCACGGAGAGGTGGAGCGGGCCTCCAGCTTGCCGTCGGGGCCCGGCGGGAACATGCCGATCATGCGGATGTAGCCGCCGAACGGGATCGCCTTGACGCCGTACTCGGTCTCGCCCTTGTGCCGTGACCAGATGGTCGGGCCGAAGCCGACCATGTACTGCGGCACGCGGATGCCGAACATCTTGGCCGTGGACAGGTGCCCCAGTTCGTGCCAGGCGATGGAGAACAGCAGGCCGGCCGCGAAGACGACTATGCCGAGGATGAACATCAGGGTCGTCATGCACGCGCCTCCGCGCTCGCCGTCCGGGCTGTCAGTTCGCGGGCCCGCGCTCGGGCCCAGGTCTCCGCTTCGAGGACGTCCGGCACGGTCAGTGAGGTTCCCGCGGCGGGCGTTCCGTGTTCCTCGACCACCCGGGTGACCGTGTCGATGATGCCGAGGAACGGCAGCGCACCGGTGCGGAAGGCCTCGACGCACTCCTCGTTCGCGGCATTGAACACCGCGGGGGCGGTCCCCGCGAGTTCGCCGACGTGCCGGGCGAGGTTCACCGAGGGGAAGGCCTCGTTGTCGAGGGGGAAGAACTCCCAGGTGGACGCCTTGCTCCAGTCGAAGACCGGGGCCGCGTCGGGGACCCGTTCGGGCCAGCCGAGGCCGATGGCGATCGGCCCCCGCATGTCGGGGGGCGTCGCCTGGGCCAGTGTCGATCCGTCCGTGAACTCAACCATCGAGTGGACATACGACTGGGGATGCACGACCACCTCAATGCGGTCGAAGGGAATGTCGTAGAGGAGGTGCGCCTCGATGACTTCCAGGCCCTTGTTGACGAGGGTCGCGGAGTTGATCGTGATGACCGGGCCCATGGCCCAGGTGGGGTGGGCGAGGGCGTCCTCGACGGTGACCGCCGCCAGCTCCTGCCGGGTGCGGCCGCGGAAGGGCCCGCCGGAGGCGGTGACGACCAGTTTGCGGACGTCGGCGCGGGTGCCGGCGGCCAGCGCCTGGAACAGCGCCGCGTGCTCGGAGTCGACGGGGATGATCTGACCGGGCTTGGCCAGCGCCTTCACCAGCGGGCCGCCCACGATGAGCGACTCCTTGTTGGCGAGGGCGAGGGTGCGGCCCGCCTCCAGGGCGGCGAGGGTCGGGGCGAGCCCGATGGAGCCGGTGATGCCGTTCAGGACGGTGTGGCAGTCGGAGGCGGCGACCCGCGTGGCCGCGTCGGGCCCGGCGAGGATCTCCGGCAGCGGCTCCCCCGCGCCGTACCGCGCGGACAGCGCCTCGCGCAGCTCCGGCACGACGTCCTGGCGGGCGACGGCGACCGTGCGCACCCGCAGGCGGTGCGCCTGCTCGGCGAGGAGGGCGACCCGGCCGCCGTGGGCGGACAGGGCGGTGACCCGGAAGCGGTCGGGGTTGCGCAGCACGAGGTCGATGGCCTGGGTGCCGATCGACCCGGTGGAGCCGAGGATCACCACGTCCTTCGGGCCGTCTCCCGCGACGGGGTCGTACACCAGGTGCGGGTCGGCGAGGGGGGCTGGAGCGTCGGTCATGGCCCCCATTGTGTCCGGTCGCGGCGGCCGTCGGGCCCCCGCCCCGGTACCCCGGGGGCGTGTCCGCCGTGCGCGGGGAGCGGAGGGAGGGGACGCGCGCCGTGGCCGGCCCCTCCCCGGGGCGCTCAGCGGATCGGGCGGCGGACGTTCTCCCGGGTGCTCTCGCCCGGGGTGGCGTCGGCGATCCAGGGGCCGTCGTCGGAGGGGTCGATGACGCCTTCCTCCAGCCACGTGTAGGAGCCGCCGAGGACGTTCTTCACGACCTTGCGATCGAGGTCGTCGGTGTTGCTCCAGAGCCGGCCGAACAGCTCCTCGACGCGCAGTCGCGCCTGGCGGCAGAAGGCGTCGGCGAGCTGGTAGGCCTCCAGGCCGTGGTCGCCCCGGCCGCGCAGCAGTTCCGCGCGGACGCAGGCGGCGCTCATCGCGAACAGTTCGGCGCCGATGTCGACGATCCGGCCGAGGAAGCCCTGCTTGGTCTCCATCCGCCCCTGCCAGCGGGACATGGCGTAGAAGGTGGAGCGGGCCAGCTTGCGGGAGGTGCGCTCGACGTAGCGCAGGTGCGGGGACAGGTCGATGCCGTGCTTGAACTCGCCGTACGTGCCCGGGAGCTGGCCGGGTCCCGCGACCAGCTTCGGCAGCCACCTGGCGTAGAAGGCGCCGGCGCTCGCGCCCGCCCGTGCCTTGTCGCCAAGGGTCTTGTCCGGATCGATGAGGTCGCCCGCGACGGACAGGTGGGCGTCGACGGCCTCGCGCGCGATCAGCAGGTGCATGATCTCGGTGGAGCCCTCGAAGATGCGGTTGATGCGCAGGTCACGCAGCATCTGCTCGGCGGGGACGGCGCGTTCGCCGCGGGCGCGGAGCGAGTCGGCGGTCTCGAAGCCGCGGCCGCCGCGGATCTGGACCAGTTCGTCGGCCATCAGCCAGGCCGTCTCGGAGCCGTAGAGCTTGGCGAGGGCGGCCTCGATGCGGATGTCGTTGCGGTCCTCGTCGGCCATCTGCGAGGAGAGGTCGACCACGGCCTCCAGGGCGAAGGTGGTCGCCGCGATGAACGCGATCTTGGAGCCGACGGCCTCGTGCAGCGCGACGGGCTTGCCCCACTGCTCGCGCTCGGCGGACCACTCGCGGGCGATCTTCAGGCACCACTTGCCGGCGCCGACGCACATCGCGGGCAGCGAGAGCCGTCCGGTGTTGAGGGTGGTCAGGGCGATCTTCAGGCCCTGGCCCTCCTCCCCGATGCGGTGCGAGGCGGGGACGCGCACGCGGTGGAAGCGGGTGACGCCGTTCTCCAGGCCGCGCAGGCCCATGAAGGCGTTGCGGTTCTCCACGGTGACGCCCTCGGAGTCCGCCTCCACGACGAACGCGGTGATGCCTCCCCGGTGGCCCTCGGACTTCGGGACGCGGGCCATGACGACGAGCAGGTCGGCGACCACGCCGTTGGTGGTCCACAGCTTCACGCCGTCCAGCACGTACTCGTCGCCCTCCGGTACCGCCGTGGTGGCGAGGCGGGCCGGGTCGGAGCCGACGTCGGGCTCGGTGAGCAGGAAGGCGGAGATGTCGGTGCGGGCGCAACGCGGCAGGAACGTCTCCTTCTGCTCCCGCGTGCCGAAGATCTTCAGCGGCTGGGGCACGCCGATCGACTGGTGCGCGGAGAGCAGCGCGCCGATGGCGGGGCTGGCGGAGCCGACCAGGGCGAGGGCCTTGTTGTAGTACACCTGGGTGAGGCCGAGGCCGCCGTACTTGGTGTCGATCTTCATGCCGAGGGCGCCGAGCTCCTTGAGCCCGTTGATCACCTCGTCGGGGATGCGCGCCTCGCGTTCGATCAGGGCGCCGTCGACCTTCGTCTCGCAGAAGTCGCGCAGCCCGGCCAGGAACTCCTCGCCGCGGCGGACGTCCTCGTCGGCGGGGAGCGGGTGGGGGTGGATGAGGTCGAGCCGGAAGCGTCCGAGGAACAGTTCCTTGGCGAAGCTGGGCTTGCGCCAGTCCTGCTCCCTCGCCGCCTCGGCGACCTGCCGGGCCTCACGTTCGGTGACGGTCGGCCGGGACGGGGCCGCGGGTGTCTCGGGTACTGCGGACATGAGGCTCACCTCGCC
Source organism: Streptomyces sp. P9-2 (assembly GCF_051903975.1). NCBI lineage: Bacteria > Bacillati > Actinomycetota > Actinomycetes > Kitasatosporales > Streptomycetaceae > Streptomyces > Streptomyces sp. P9-2. Next base: position 4,916,393 of record NZ_CP192633.1, on the reverse strand, counting down.
GCGAATAGGATGGAGTCATTGCGGTACGGACCGGTGCTACTCGATCGTATGTACCCGATTCGTAGCGACCCCACCACCCTTCGTGCCGCCGTCCGGCCGATCCCCGTACGGCGGTGGTCGCGTGCAAGGTCCCTGTCGAAGCGCTTCGACTGTCTGGACATCACGACCCTCCGGGGTCTAGGGTCGAACCGGTTCTCATAAGCTTCTTTACCGCTTCTGTGCACTGTCGAAGCGCTTCACACCCTGGGAGAATGCCGGATGGTCACCCTCGCCGAGGTCGCCCAGCACGCCGGAGTCTCGGCGAGCACGGTGAGCTACGTCCTCAGCGGCAAGCGGTCGATCTCCGCGACCACCCGGCAGCGGGTCGAGCGCTCCATCCGCGAGCTCGGCTACCACCCCAACGCGGGCGCCCGCGCCCTGGCCAGCAGCAGGTCCAACATCATCGCCCTGATGGTGCCGCTGCGGACCGACATGTACGTGCCGGTGATGATGGAGATCGCCATCGCGGTCGCCACCACCGCCCGCACCCACGGGTACGACGTGCTGCTGCTCACCGGCGAGGAGGGCCCGGACGCGGTTCGCCGGGTCGCCGGGAGCGGTCTCGCCGACGGCATGATCCTCATGGACGTCGAGCTGGACGACGAGCGCCTGCCGCTGCTGCGGGAGTCCTCCCAGCCGGCCGTGCTGATCGGGCTGCCCGCCGACACCACCGGCCTGACCTGCGTGGACCTCGACTTCAAGGCGACCGGCGCGCTGTGCGTGGAGCACCTGGCCGGGCTGGGCCACCGGGACGTCGCCGTCATCGGCGAGGCCCCGGCGGTCTACGAGCGGCACACCGGTTTCGCCGAGCGCACCCTGGACGGACTGCGCTCCCGCGCCCGGGAGCTGGGACTGCGGCTGCTGCACCGCCCCTGCGAGGGCGGGTACGACGCGACGGCCGTGACGGTCGCCCGCATCCTCGACGAACGCCCGGACACCACCGGCTTCGTGGTGCAGAACGAGGCCGCGGTCGAGCCGCTCCTCGCCCTGCTGCGGCAGCAGGGGCGCGCCGTGCCCGAGGACGTCTCGGTGGTGGCGGTCTGCCCGGAGCAGGTCGCCGTGCAGGCGTCGGTGCGGCTGACGTCGGTGTCCCTGCCCGCCCAGGAGATGGGCCGGCACGCCGTGGAGCAGCTGGTCGCCAAGCTCGACGGGCGGGGCGGCGACGAGGTCGTGCTGCTGCCGCCGGAGCTGACGGTCCGGGCGAGTTCGGGTCCCGCGCCGGTGCGCTGACCGGCCCTGTGCCGTCCGCACCGGTGCGGACGGCACAGGGGGGTGTGTGTCAGCCGCCCGAGACGGTCAGGCTGTCGGTGCGGAAGTCGAGGCCGCCGGCGGACGAGGTGATCTCGTAGCCGAACTGCACGTCGCCGATGGTCTCGTTGCCCATCCAGCCCTTGGTGTCCTTGATCCATTTCAGGACGGGGAGGATGTCGACGGTGCCGGACGTCGAGTCCGAGGTGCGCAGGAACGAGAAGACCTCGTTGGCGCCGTTGTTCCCCTTGTGGACGTTCCAGGTGTGGCCGCCGAGGCTCACGGTGCCCTGCGCGGTGCCGAGGGGGCCCACGGCTCCGTTGTAGTTGACCCAGAGCATGATCTCGTAGTCGTAGTCCGTGTCCCAGATGTCGTACGACGTGTTGTACGCGCCCGCCGACGGGACGGTGACCCGGTAGGTGCTGGTGAGCGAAGTCAGCGAGGAGATGGGCTTGTTGATCACCTTTTTGCTGTTCGGGTAGGACTTGATGCCGCCGGTGTCCGGGTGGTCGGCCCAGACGCCCCAGTTGGTGCCGGAGTTGGCCCAGACGCACTGCGAACCGGCGCCGGTGCCCCAGATGTTGTTGTAGAGGGTGTAGCCGTCCAGGGTGGTGTTGCCCCACTGGTCGCAGGAGTTCCAGACGGCGGCGTGCGCGGGCGCGGAGGCCGGTCCGGCCGTCGCGCCGAGCGCGAGGGCGGGGGCGATCAGCGCCCGGACGATTCCGCGCAGGGTTTTCGGTGCCATGGTGTTCCTTCCATGGGTGGGGGGGACGTGCCTGGTCATCGCGTCGCCGCGGGCAGCGGGACGACGCGTTCCTCGCCGGCGGCCAGACGGAGCGGCTCGGCGCCGGCGGAGGTCCACAGGGTGATGCGGGCGGTGCGGTCGGGCCGGAGCACAGCGGTGCCGCCGTCCGGTGTCCAGGTGAGGTCGAGTGCGGCGCCGAAGCGGGTGCGGACGCCGGTCAGCCGGCCGCTCGGCAGCGACGGGAGCGGAGCGGGCAGCAGCACCAGCCGGTCGGGGGTGGACTGCACGAGCGCCTCGATCAGCACGGCGGGCAGGGTGTGGGCGGCGTCGGCGTTGAAGACGTGGCGGCGGGGATAGTGGGCGCTCATCAGGGAGTCGTGGAAGAAGTCGCCGTCGAGTACCCGGCCGAGCGCGGCGGCGACCCGTTTGCCGTCCCGGAGGCGGGCGGCGATCAGGGCGTGGTGCAGATGGCCGTGCGCGGAGTCGTTCTCGGGGCCGCGCAGTTCCAGGGCGCGGCGGGCCGCTCGGGCCGGCTCGGGGGTGTCGTAGGGGGTGATCTCGTCCAGGGGCCAGACGCCGTAGAGGTGGCTGAGGTGGCGGTGGTCGTAGGTGTCCTCCAGACCGGGCCAGGCCCATTCGGCCAGCGCGCCGTCGGCGTTGACCCGGTGCGGGGGCAGCAGGTCGGCGAGGGCGCGCAGGCGGTCGGCGCGGTCCGGGTGGTAGCCGGCGGCGGTGTGCAGGGCGTGGCGGGCGGCGGAGAGGTCCATGGCCGCGTTCAGCGCGCCCCAACTGCCGTTCGCGGGGCGGTTCTCCGGCGAGTAGGAGGGGACGACGACCAGGCGGCCGCCGGGTCCGGTGCGGGTGAGGAAGTCCTCGTAGAAGTCGGCGAGTTCGCCGAGCGCGGCGGCGGTGCGCGGGTCGCGGGAGCCGTACGTCTCGTCGTGGTCGACGAGGGGCTTGAGCAGCCAGTCGGCGCCGGCGGTCCACAGGTGCAGGGGGTACTCGCGGCTGAAGTGGTAGCTGTGCCCGGACTCGCCGTCGGTGTGCGCGGGCGCGACCACGCCCCTGGCGCCGAAGACGGCGCGGGCGTTGTCCCGCCAGTGCGCCAACTGCCCCTGGACCAGCGTCGCCAGGGCCTCGGTGACCTCCGGGAGGGCGGCCGCGGCGGCGGACGCGGTCTGGAGGTTGAGGTTGGCGTCCAGGGTGAAGCCGCCCGACCAGGCCGTGTCCCAGTCGCCGGTCCACAGTCCGGTGAGCCGGGGCGGGAACATCCCGCCGGCCGACAACAGGTGGTAGCGGCCGGCCGCGAACAGCCGCTCCAGCAGCGCGGTGCTACGCGGCCGGGCGAGCAACGCCGAGCCAGAGAACGCCCGTTCGGCGGGGTCTGCGTCCAGGTCGAGGGTGACCCGTTCGTATGCGGTGCGGTGCAGGGCGAGATGCCGGTCGAGCAGCGTGTCGTACGCCCGCCCGTCCGTGGTGAGCAGGTCGCGCAGGGCGCGGCCCTCGGCGACCACGTCCGCCTCGCCGGTGTGCCGCAGCACCCGCGTGAGCAGCAGGACCGAGCATGCGCCGGTGATCCGCACCCCGGGCGGGGCGAGTTCCGTGCGTCCGCCGGTGACGGCCGCCACGGTCACCCCGGTGTACGCGAGGTCGCTGCCGGGGTAGCGGGCGCGCAGGCTGAGCAGGGCGCCCTCCGGGGTGAGGACGGCGCCGTGTCCGACGCGCAGCCGCTCGGGCGCGTTCGGCAGCCGGTGGTCGAGGGAGAGGCGGAGGGTGAGGTCGCGGCCGGTGACGTGCTGGACGATCACGTCGTCGGCGCGGGAGACGAAGACGCGGCTGGTGCGGCCGTCGTGGCGGGCGGTGGCCTCTCCGGTGGCGAAGTCGGCCTCGCGGCGGTAGCCGGTCAGGTCGGCGGCGCCTTCCTGGTGGCGCAGGCGGGTCTGGAAGGCGGGATGGAAGGGCCGCACCCACTGCAGCGGGCGCCCGTCGGTGAAGTCCTCGGCGGCGGTGAGGTCGCCGGACAGCAGCCGGTCCTGGACGCCGGGGAGCGCGTCGGCCAGCAGGGGCGGCAGCCGGTGCCGGCCGCCCGCGTCGTCGTTCGGGCGGACCAGGGTGTGGTGGGTGACGACGGTCCGGTCGTCGTCCGGGTCGCCGAGCGCGAGGGCGCCGTGCCGTCCGTTGCCGCACAGGAAGGCGTCCTCCCAGCGGGCGGCGGGCCGGGGCTCCCAGGTGCCGTGCACGGGTCCGCCGGTCATGGCGCCAGCACCGCCACGCCGTAGCGGCCGAGGGTGACCCGGCCGGTGACGGTGGCGCCGGTGAGCAGGTCGCGGTGGGTGCCGGGGACGTCCACGGTGACCTCGCCCCGCCCGTGGTGCAGCAGGAACAGCAGCCCGCCCCGGCGCACCGCCTCCACCGCGTCCGGGAGCCCGTCCAGCACCGGCCGCACCCCCGCCCCGGCGGCGACGCGGGTGAGCAGGTCCCGCAGGGCGTCCGGTTCGGGGAGGGTGGAGACGTACCAGGCGCTGCCCTTGCGGAGCACGGCGGGCAGTCCGTCGAGTTCGCCGCCCCGGTAGGCGAGGGTCTCGTCGGCGGTGCCGTCGGCCTCCAGTTCCTCGGACCACAGGGTGCCGCGCACTCCGCCCTCCGTCTCCACGGTCGCGCCCGGCTGCAGCGGCCACCACTCGTGCAGGGTGCGGATGCCGAAGAGGGCGCGCAGCCGCTCGTCCATGCCGCCGGGCCGCACCCGGTCGTCCTCGTCCACGACGCCGGTGCCGAAGCCGCAGACCAGGGTGCCGCCGCCGCGCACGTACGCGACGAGGTTGTCGGCGGCGCGGTCGGTGAGGAGGTGCAGCTGCGGGACGACGACCATCCGGTGGCCGGTGAGGTCGTGCTCGGGGTGGACGACGTCCGTGGTGAGATGGGCCCGCCACAGGGCGCGGTGCCAGGCGCCGAGGAGTTCGGCGTGGCCGGTCTCCCGGGAGGGGCGGCCCTCCTGGTCAGCCGCCCACCAGGCGTGCCAGTCGTGCAGCACGGCGACGTCTGCGGTGACCGCGCTGCCGCTCACGTGCGGGGCGATGCGCGCCAGGTCGGCGCCGAGCCTGCGTACCTCCTGGTGGGCGCGGCCTTCGGGGCCGGCGTGGCCGAGCATGCCGGAGTGGTACTTCTCGGCGCCCTGCCGGGACTGGCGCCACTGGAAGCAGCAGACGGCGTCCGCGCCGCGCGCCACGGCCTGGAGGGACCACAGGCGGTTGAGGCCGCGCGGCTTGGGGCGGTTCACGGGCCGCCAGTTGACCGCGCCGGCCGCCTGCTCCATGAGCATCCACGGGCCGCGCGCCTGCGAGCGGGTCATGTCCTGCACGAGCGCGCCGTGCTGGGCGCCGAAGGGGTCGTCCGGGTCGGGGTAGAGGTCGACGGAGACGACGTCCTCCTCCTCGGCCCAGCGCCAGGCGTCCTGCCCGGACCACAGCGGCATGAAGTTGGTGGTGACCGGGAGGTGCGGGGTGTGCCGGCGGACGATGTCCCGCTCGGCGGTGAAGCACTCCAGGAGCATGTCGGAGGTGAAGCGCCGGAAGTCCAGGACCTGCGCGGGGTTCTTCAGGTAGTGGGTGCGCCGGGGCGGCAGCACCTCCTCCCAGTCACCGTAGGTCTGGCTCCAGAAGGCGGTGCCCCAGGCGGTGTTGAGGGCGTCGAGGGTGCCGTACCGGTGGCGCAGCCAGATGCGGAAGCGGGCGGCGGCCTCGTCGCCGTGGTCGTAGGTGCAGTACTCGTTATTGATGTGCCAGAGGGTGAGCGCGGGGTGGGCGGCGTAGCGGGCGGCCAGGTCCTCGGTGATCGCGGCGGCGAGGCGCCGGTAGGTGGCGCTGGAGTGCGAGAAGTGCTGGCGCCCGCCCCACAGTTCGGTGTGGCCGTCTGCGTCGACGGGCAGCGTGTCAGGGTGCAGCCGGCCCATCCACGGCGGCGGCGAGGCGGTGGGGGTGGCGAGGACGACGCCGATGCCGTGGTCGTGCGCCAGGTCCATCAGCCGGTCCAGCCAGCCGAAGTCCCGCTCGCCCGGCCGGGGTTCGATCCGGGACCAGGAGAAGACGCCGAGGGTGACGGAGTTGACTCCCGCCTCGCGCATCAGGCGGACGTCCTCCTCCCAGGTCTCCTCGGGCCACTGCTCGGGGTTCCAGTCGCCGCCGTAGAGGATGCGGCCGCGGGTGACGTCGTCCAGGCGGGGCATCAGAGGGTCCCCCGAAGAGCGGCCGTCGCGGGACGCCGGCGGGGAGAGGGCACGGGCATGTCAGGGTCCTCGGGCAAGGGGCGGACGGGGAGGATGCGCGCGGGTGCGGGACGCCCGGAGGCGTCCCGCACGGGGGGTCACCCCTTGACCGCGCCGGTGAGCATCCCCTTCTTGAAGTGCTTCTGGACGAAGGGCGAGAGCACGGCGACCGGCAGCAGGGCCAGCACCATCACGGCCATCTGGATGGCCAGCGGCGACAGCTGTCCCGTGTTGATCTGCGCGGCCAGTCCGACGGGCCGCTCCTGCCTCTGCACCAGCTGGATCATGACGTTCTGCAGCGGCATCATGTCCTGGTCGGTGAGGTAGATGGAGGCGTTGAACCAGGCGCTCCAGTAGCCCACCGCGTAGAACAGGGAGATGACCGCGATGACCGCGCGGGACAGCGGCATCACGATGCGGAACAGGATGCGCCACTCCCCCGCCCCGTCGATGCGGGCGCTGTCGACCAGCTCCTGCGAGATGTTCATGAAGAACGCGCGCAGCACCAGGATGTTGAAGACGCTCACCGCGCTGGGGAGGATCAGCGCCAGATAGGTGTCGGTCAGCCCGAGCGCCTGCACCAGCAGGTACGTCGGGATGAGCCCTGCGCCGAAGAACATCGTGGCGAGCAGGGTCATCAGGATCCAGCGGTGCCCCAGCGAGCCGCTGCGGGACAGGCCGTAGGCGCACAGCACGGACACGGCCATGCTGAACAGCGTGCCGACGACGGTGACGCCGACGCTGACCAGGGCGGCGCGCTGCACCTGACCGCCGCCGAGCAGCTCCTGGTAGGCCACGAAGGTGATGTCCTTGGGGATCACCACCAGGCCGCCGGCCTCGTCGATGGTCTTCTTGGTCTGCAGACTGGTGACGATCACGATCCACAGCGGGAAGAGGATCGCCAGGCAGGCGAGGCCGAGGGCGATGCCCTTGCCGGCCTGTCCGGCGCGGGAGGGCTCCTCCTCCCACACCGGGCGGGGCGGCGCGGACCAGCGGCCGTGCTTCTTCACGCGGCTCTTCTCCTGGTCCGGGCGGGTGCCGAGGACGGCGGTCATTTCTTGTACACCCCCTGCTCGCCCATGAGGTGGGCCACCTTGTTGGCGGTGAGGACCAGGCCGAGGCCCACCGCGCCCTTGACGAGGCCCGCCGCGGCGGCGTAGCTGAAGTCCTGGTTGCGGATGCCGTTCCACCACACGTAGGTGTCGAGGACCTCGGAGGCGTCGACGCCCACCGCCTGTCTCTGCAGCAGCAGTTGCTCGAAGCCGACGGTGAGGGCGTCTCCGACGCGCAGCACGAGGAGCAGGGCGATCACCGGGCGCAGCGCGGGCAGGGTGACGTGCCACATGCGGCGCCAGCGTCCCGCGCCGTCCATGGCGGCGGCCTCGTACAGGTCGTTGGAGACGGAGGAGAGGGCCGCGAGGAAGACGATGATGCCCCAGCCGGCGTCCTTCCAGACGGTCTCGGCGGTCACCAGGTACTTGAAGACCTCCGGGTTCGTCATCAGGTCGAAGCCCTCGTAGCCGTGTCGGCGGAGGGTCTGCGCGATGATGCCGGCGCCGCCGAAGATCTGCATGAAGACGGTGACGACGAGCACCCAGGAGAAGAAGTGCGGGAGATACATGATCGCCTGCGCGACCGCCCGCACCCGGGGCCGCACCACGCTGTTGATGAGCAGCGCGAGCAGGATCGGGACCGGGAAGTAGAGCACCAGCTGGAGGAAGAACAGCACGAACGTGTTCCGCACCGCGTGCCAGAAGGCCGAGTCGGCGAAGATTCGTTCGAACTGCTCGAACCCGGTCCACGGGCTCTCGAAGATGGCGACGAAGCCGTTCTCGCTGAGATAGGGGTCGTAGTCCTGGAAGGCGACCACGTTGCCGAGGATCGGCACGTAGTTGAACACCAGGACCAGCAGCAGGGCGGGCACGGTCATCAGGATCAGCGTGCGGTCGCGCCGCCATCGGATCCCGAACGGGAGCCGTCCGGCCTTCTTCGCGCGGGGCCCGCGCCCGCCCTTCCCGGACGGGGCCGGGACCTTCGGGGTCCGGGTCGTCCCGTCCTCGTCCTGCGGGGATGTCTGTGCCTCGGTCGTCCCCCGAGGCACCGTGCTGTGCGACACGGCCGTCTCCTCGCCTCGCCCCGGGTCAGTCGGCCGAGCCGTTGTCGTCAAGCAGCTTGCGGTACCAGTCGCGCAGTCCGTCGCCGCCCCTGCTCCTCCAGTCGGACACGGCCTGCTGCACGTCGCTGATCTTCTTGCGGCCGCGCACCACGTCGTCCTCGAGCTGCTCGAAGTCGTCGGCGAGGTTGGCCCAGCGGGTGGGCTCGGTGACGGTCAGTCCGAAGAACGACGACTTCTTGGTGAAGGCGCCCATGCGCTGCTGCCACTCGACCATCCCCTTGCTGACCTGGGGCAGGTCGGGGTAGGCGATGTACGGGGCCGGGTTGCCGGTGTAGTCGTAGGCGCCGTTGACCTCGTTGATGCCCTGCTGGGTCTTGACCGGCAGGCCCTTCTCGACGGTGTAGTCGGTGCCCTCGACGCCGTAGGCGGTGAGCATGAACTCCTTGGTGCCGTAGGGCGCGGCGCAGAAGTTGCAGAGCGCGAGGAGGTCCTTGATCTGCTGCTCGGAGGCCTTCTTGGAGACGAAGGTGAAGATGTTGGACGGCTGGACCGCCCACAGCGTGGGGTCGCCGCCGTCGGGGCCGAAGTAGTCGAACGCCTCCATCTCGAAGTCGGCGTTCTGCGTGCGCTGTTCGGCGGTCTTGCCCCACCAGTCGGAGATGTTCTGGTTGTAGACCAGCACCTCTCCGGCGGTGAACCGGTTGCCCGCGTCACCGCCGGACTCGCCCTGCACCGCGTCGGGGTGGACCACTCCGGCGGCGTACAGCTTGCGGGTCCACTCCAGCGCCTCGAGGTACTGCTCGGTCTCGATGCGGTTGACCAGCTTGTCGCCCTCCAGGTTCCACCACAGCGCCTTGTCGCCGCCGGAGAGGACGCCGAAGACGTGGAACGCCGTCCACTTCATGTCGTCGCACGCCCACAGCTTGGACTTCGCGTCGGTCGCCTCCTTCGCCCAGGCCAGGAACTCGTCGGGGCTGCCCGGGACGGTGTAGCCCTTCTTCGCGAAGAGGTCCTTGCGGTAGAGCGGCGCGATGTCGGTGACGTAGGGGGCGGGCATGGGGATGCCGCGCAGCCGGCCGCCGAAGATGCCGCGCTGCCATGCCTCGGTGGGGACGGCGGCGAGGTTCGGGTAGTCCTTCACCTTGTCGCCGGAGAGGTAGGGGCCGAGGTCGGCGAACTTGGCGTTGACCGCGCTGGGGATGCGGCCCATCAGGTTCCAGCCGGGGACGACCACCACGTCGGGGATCTCGCTGGAGGCGAGCACCGCGCCGAGCTTCTGGTCGTAGGTGACGCCGTCCTGGTTCTGCCAGGTGACGTCGACGCCGACGGCCTTGTTCATCGCCGTGTAGTACGGGTTGTCGCCCCTCGGCGGGGTGCCCCAGAACGGGGACATGATCTTCAGCTTGCCGCCGCTGCCGAGCGTCTTCGGCACGGAGGTCTTCAGCTCGGCCGTCGGTATCGCCCGGGTGAAGCCGGCCGCCGAGCCGTTCTTCGCCGGAATGTCGGGCGTGACGACGCTCGACGCCACGAACGCCGGGAGGATCTTCGCGGCTTCCTTGCCCGAGGTGGTGCCTTCCTTGCGGCCCTCCTGGCCCCCGCCGCCGCAGGCGGCCAGCAGCGGCGAGCCCACGGCGACCGCCGCGGTGGCTGCCGCCGTGGAGGTGAGGAAGCCTCTCCGGCTCGGACCGGAGGAGGAAGCGGCGTTCGGCGTCATTGCGTCAACCCTTCGTGGCGCACCAGGACACCCGGCAGGTGGCCGTCGGCTGTGGTGTCTTCGGTGGAACTGGCCGATCGGAAGCGGTCGTCCGGCTGAAGGTGCACGCCATCACGGCGGCCTCGCTGTCGAAGCGCTTCGATGTTGCTGCGAGGTTAAGTGAACACCCAGTGGCACACAAGGCCCGGTCCGATAATTCCTGAGACGGATGTGCGATCACTAGGGAGGAGAGTCAGGAGAGTCGAACCCACGCGTGACCTGAGGACTCAGTGGTCCAGGAACCGGGATGCTTGACACCCACCCTGGCATCCCTTGAGCATCGAAGCGCTTCGAAAGCGCCGTAGCGCTCCATCCCGAGGGGACCCACGTGACCGCACCCACCCCGCCCACGCCGCCGTTCCGCGACCCGGACCTGCCGTTCGCCGAGCGCATCGACGACCTTCTGTCGCGGCTCACCCTGGACGAGAGGATCGGCTTCCTGCACCAGTTCGGTCCCGCCGTCGAGCGGCTGGGCGTCGCCGCGTTCCGCACCGGCCAGGAGGCCCTGCACGGGGTCGCCTGGATGGGCCCGGCGACCGTCTTCCCGCAGGCCGTCGGGCTGGGCGCGACCTGGAACGACGACCTGGTGCGCCGGGTGGGCGAGGCGGTCTCCCGGGAGACCCGCGCGATGCGCGCCCGCGACGAGCGGGTCGGCCTCAACGTCTGGGCGCCCACCGTGAACCTGCTGCGCCACCCGCTGTGGGGCCGCAACGAGGAGGGCTACTCGGAGGATCCGCGCCTCACCTCGGCGATCGCCACCGCCTACACCCGCGGCCTGCGCGGCGACCACCCCGTGTACTGGCGGACCGCGCCCGTCCTCAAGCACTGGCTGGCGCACAACAACGAGACGCGCCGGGACACCACGTCCAGCTCGGTCCGGCCGCGCGTGCTGCACGAGTACGACCTGCGCGCCTTCCGCGACGCCGTTCAGGCGGGCGCGGTGGCCGGGGTGATGCCGGCGTACAACCTGGTCAACGGCCGCCCCAACCATGTGTCGCCCTATCTGCGCGAGCATCTGCGCGCCTGGACCGACGAGGAGCTGCTGGTCTGCTCGGACGCGGGCGCCCCGTCCAACCTGGTCGACTCCGAGCACTACTTCGACACGCACGAGGAGGCCACGGCGGCGGCGCTGCGCGCGGGCGTCGACAGCTTCACCGACCACGGCACCGACAGCTCGACCATCGTCAGCCGCATCAAGGGGGCGCTGGACCAGGGCCTGTTGACCGAGGAGGACATCGACACGGCGGTCCGTCGGCAGTTGTCGGTGCGGTTCCGGCTCGGCGAGTTCGACCCCGGCCGTGACCCGTACGCCGACGAGCGGGCCTTCGACACCCCCGAGCACCGGGCGCTCGCCCAGGAGGCCGCCGAGCAGGCGGTCGTGCTGCTCAAGAACGACGGCCTGCTGCCGCTCGCGCCGGAATGCCGGGTCGCCGTCGTCGGACTGCTCGCCGACGAGTGCAAGCTCGACTGGTACAGCGGCAGCCTGATCCACCGCTCCACCCCGTTGGAGGGCCTGTACGAGCGGTTCGGCCCCGACCGTGTGGAATTCGCGGAGGGCGTCGACCGCGTCCTGCTGCGCACCTCCGCCGGCGCCTTCCTGCACGTGCCGCCCGCCCCCGACGCCCCGGACACGGCGCGCGGCGAGGAGGGCGCCCTCGACCCGGCGCTGCTCGCGGGCCGCACCGACCTGCCGCCGCTCACCACCGCCCCGGAGGGCACCGGACTCGCCCTCGTCGACTGGGGCGACGGCGTGCTCACCCTGCGCGCCCCGGACGGCCGGTACCTGTCGGTCGCCGACGACGGATACCTGCGCGCCTCCGCCGACCAGCCGGGCGGCTGGATCGTGCAGGAGACGTTCCGGCTGGAGCCGCACAGGGACGGCCGGCTGCTGCGACACCTGGGCACCGGGCATCCCGTGCGGGTCACCCCGGACGGGGTGCGGGCCGCCGAGGGCGAGCCCGAGGTGTTCGAGGTGGTCGTCACCGAGCGCGGCGAGGACGCCGTGGCCCGCGCCGCCGCCGCGGCCGACGTGGTCGTGGTGGTCGCGGGCAACGACCCGCACATCAACGGCAGGGAGACCGAGGACCGCACCACCCTGCGCCTGCCCGCCCAGCAGGAGCGGCTGCTGCGCGCCGCCCGCGCGGCCAACCCGCGCACGGTGCTGACCCTGGTGTCGGCCTACCCGTACGCGGTGGACCCGGCGGACCTCCCGGCGGTGCTGTGGACCGCGCACGGCGCCCAGGCGGCCGGCACGGCACTCGCGCGCGTGCTCGCCGGGGACGTCTCCCCCGCCGGACGGCTGCCGCAGACCTGGTACGCCGACGACGCCGACCTGCCGGAACTCCTCGACTACGACGTGATCGGCGGCCGCCAGACCTATCTCTACTTCGAGGGCGGCCCGCTGTTCCCCTTCGGCCACGGCCTGTCCTACACGGCCTTCGCCTACGGGGAGTTGGCGGCCGACGTGACGGAGTCCGGGGTGCGGGTCGCCTTCGAGGTGACCAACACCGGCGCGGTCACGGCCGACGAGGTGGCCCAGCTCTACGGGCGGGCGGTGGACCCGTCGGTGCCGCGCCCGCGCCGCGAACTGCTCGGCCACCGCCGGGTGACGCTCGCGCCCGGCGAGAGCACCCGCCTCCTCTTCGACCTCCCGCTGTCCGCGTTCGCCTTCTGGGACGTGGCCGCCGGCCGGTGGCGGGTGGAGCCGGGGGCGTACGAGCTGCTGGCGGGCGCGTCCAGCGAGGACGTGCGGCGGGGCACCACAGTGACCCTGGAGGGCGAGCCGGGTTCCCCGCGTCCGGTCGCCGAACTCGGCCTGGACGCGGCCGCCTTCGACGAGCAGAGCGGCACGGAGATCGTGGACCGGACGAAGGAGTCGGGCGACGCGGTGACCCCGCTGGGCGGGAAGGACGGCGAACTGCTGTACCGGCGCTGCGACTTGGGCACCGGGGTGCGGGAGGTGTCGGTGGAGGTGTCCGGCACGGGCACGGTGGAGGTCGCGCTGGACGGCGGCCCGTTGCTCGCCTCCGTTTCCCTGGAGGCGTCCACGGATGATCCTTACGCGTACGTCCCGCTGACCACGCCCGTCGACGGGACGCCCGGCGGGGTGCGGGACGTGCGGGTGCGGGTGCGGGGGCCGCTGCGGGTGGCGCGGGTGGGCTTCACCGCCTGAGTCCGCACGGCGAAGGGCCCGGCACCGAACGCGTCGGTACCGGGCCCCTCTGCGTCAGGTGCTCAGAGGGCGAGACCGGTGAGGACCATCACCCGCTCGTAGGTGTAGTCCTCCATCGCGAACCGCACGCCCTCGCGGCCCACACCGGACTGCTTGGCGCCGCCGTACGGCATCTGGTCGGCGCGGTAGGAGGGCACGTCGCCGACGACCACGCCGCCGACCTCGAGGGCGCGGTGGGCGCGGAAGGCGGTCTGCAGGTCGTGCGTGAACACGCCCGCCTGGAGGCCGTACTTGGAGTCGTTGACGGCGGCGAACGCCTCCGCCTCGCCGTTCACCTTCTGCACGGTGAGCACCGGGCCGAAGACCTCCTCGCAGGAGATCGTCACATCGGCGGGCACGTCGGTGAGCACGGTCGGCGCGTACGAGGCGCCGTCGCGCTTGCCGCCGGTGCGGAGCGTGGCGCCGGCCGCGACGGCCTCGTCCACCCACCTCTCGACGCGCTTGGCGGCGTCCTCGCTGACCAGCGGGCCGACGTCGGTGGCGTCGTCGGACGGGTCACCGGTGACCTGGGCCTCCACGGCGGCGACGATGCGCGGCAGCAGCCGGTCGTACACCGAGGCGTCCGCGATGACGCGCTGCACGGAGATGCAGGACTGGCCACCCTGGTAGTTGGAGAAGGTGGCGATGCGGGTCGCGGCCCGGTCGAGGTCCTCGTCGCTCGCGAAGTCGGCGAGGACGACGGCCGCGCCGTTGCCGCCCAGCTCCAGGGTGCAGTGCTTGCGCGGCACCGAGTCCATGATCGCGTAGCCGACCTTCTCGGAGCCCGTGAAGGAGATGACCGGCAGCCGCTCGTCCTGGACCAGGGCGGGCATACGGTCGTTGGGCACCGGCAGGACACTCCAGGAGCCGGCGGGCAGCTCGGTCTCGGCCAGCAGCTCGCCGAGGATCAGCGCGGACAGCGGGGTGGCGGGCGCCGGCTTCAGGATGATGGGCGCGCCGGCGGCGATCGCGGGGGCCACCTTGTGGGCGCACAGGTTCAGCGGGAAGTTGAACGGGGCGATGCCGAGGACGACGCCCTTCGGGAAGCGGCGCGTGAAGGCGAGCCGGCCCTGGCCGCCCGCGTCGGTGTCGAGCCGCTGGGCGTCGCCGCCGTTGAAGCGGCGGGCCTCCTCGGAGGCGAAGCGGAACACGGACACGGCCCGCCCGACCTCGCCGCGCGCCCACTTCATCGGCTTGCCGTTCTCGGCGGAGATCAGCCGCGCGATCTCCTCGGTGCGCTCGGCCAGCCGGCGGCTGACGTGGTCCAGAGCGGCGGCCCGGACATGGGCGGGGGTGGCGGCGAACTCGTCCCGTACGGCGTACGCGGCGGCCACGGCCTCCTCGACCTGGGCGTCGGTCGGAACGCTCACGGCGCCGACGACCCGGCCGTCCCAGGGGGAGGTGACGTCGAAGGCGGTCTCGCCGGTGGCCTGGCGGCCGGCGAGCCAGAAGGCGTGGGTGGAAGTCATCGTGAGTCCCGGCCCTTCCGCGTTGGAGGAGTACGTGGGTTTGCTGGGCACCACGGTAGGTGCGGGGCGGCGGGGCAGCGTTTGTCCGGGGCGGAGTAGTACCCGGCACGTCCGTGCCAGATTGGCCTACGACTGAACGCCGGCGAGCGCGACCCGCTCAGGGACGCGGGGAACTGCGCGCTCAACCCCCACCGGCCCTGCACGGCACAACCCCGGCAACTGCGCCCGCTCAGAGACGCGGGGAACTGCGCGCTCAACCCCCACCGGCCCTGCACGGCACAACCCCGGCAACTGCGCCTGCTCAGGGACGCGGGGCACTGCGCGCTCAACCCCCACCGGCCCGGCACGGCACAACCCCGGCAACTGCGCCCGCTCAGAGACGCGGGGAACTGCGCGCTCAACCCCCACCGGCCCGGCACGGCACAACCCCGGCAACTGCGCCTGCTCAGGGGCGCGGGGAACTGCGCGCTCAACCCCCACCGGCCGGTCAGACAGAACCCCGGCGGGCACCACTCTCAAAGGGGCGCGGGGAACTGCGCGACCAGCCTCCACTCACCCGCACCCGGCCCCGAGGCCTCAGCCCTTCACCCCGTATCCGCCGCCGTCGCCTTCAAGGCGAGCCACAGCTCCATCCGCACGTCCGGGTCGTCCAGCGACCGCCCCAGGATCTCCTCCACCCGCCGCATCCGATACCGCAGCGTGTGCCGGTGCACCCCGAGATCCGCCGCCGCCGCGTCCCACTGCCCGTGCCGCGACAGCCAAGCCCGCAGCGAGGCGACAAGGTCACCCCGCCCGGTCGCGTCATGGTCCCGCAGCGCCCGCAACAACCCGTCGGCGAACGCCTTCACTGCATCATCGGCAAGCAACGGCAGCACAGACCCAGCCGCCATCTGCTCGTGCTCCACCAGCACCCTCCCCCGCCGCCGGGCCACGGACAACGCCTGCTCGGCCTGCTTGTAGGCGGCGGACGCGGCGATCGGCCCGGCCGGCGCCGACAGCCCGACGACCAACTCGTCGTCGTCAGCCTTACGCGCGGCTTCCCGCGCAGCGGCGAAATCACCGCAGGCACCGACGACGGTGCCACCGTCCGCCGCCAGCACCACCAGCCGCTCCCCCTCCGGCACCACCAGCACCGCCTCCCCCGACCGCGCGGCAGCCGACTCGGCGGCCTCGGCAAGCGCCCCGAGCGCGTCCCCCTCCGCCACCCCCTGGGCGACGATGATCCGGAACGGCGCGTCGAGCAGCCCGCCGTACAGATCACCCGCGACCGCGCGGGCGTGGTCCGGCTCCCCCGCCAGCAGCATGCGCAGCACCGCCGCCCCGATGCGCTGTTCGGCCGCGTGCAGCGAGCGGGAGCGTTCGGTGGTGAGGGTGAGCAGCGCGACGGCGGAGTGGACGGCGTAGCGCTCGGCGGTGCCGGGGGCGGACGCGGTGCCGACGGCGAGCGCGGCGCGGGGCCGCCGTCCGGTGCCGAGGGAGTGCAGTTCGACCCGGTCCTCGTTCTCCGGTCCCGCGACCACCGAGGAGGCGGGCGCGGGCCGCTCCCGCAGCCGTGTGACCTCCGCGGTGAGCCGGGCGGCACGCCGGCCCGCCCAGTCGGGGGCGGCGGCGACGACCGACCCGGAGGCGTCGTACAGGGCGGCCCACCCGTCGACCTGGGAGGCGAGCGCGGCGAGCAGCCCCTCGGGGCCGTCGCTGAGGGCGTGGCGGGTGAGTTCCCGCTGGGCGGCGAAGCCGGCGGTGACCGCGCGGTACTGGTCGGCGGCGATCGCGGCGGACACGGCCTTGCTGATCGCGAGGAACGGGGTGCGGCGCGGCACCTCGAGCAGCGGCAGCCCCTCCTCGCGGGCGGCCTCCACCAGCGCCTCGGGGATGTCGTCGTAGTGGACGCCGACGGCGAAGCCGAGTCCTACCACGCCCGCGCCGACCAGCCGCTTCACGTAGCGGCGCATGGCGTCCCGGTCCTCCGCGTCGAGTTTCAGCGCGGTGATCAGGAGCAGCTCGCCGCCCTCCATGTACGGCACGGGGTCGGCGAGCTCGCTGGCGTGTGCCCAGCGGACGGGCGCGTCGAGGCGGTCCTCCCCCGCGCGCACGGTCAGTTTGAGCGCGGAGTGGTGGACGAGCGAGGCGAGCGTCGGGGGCATCGGGGCGGTGAGCCTTCGGTTCGGCGGTCGGGGGTCGGTGTCGGTGTGCAAGAACGGTGATCTTTTGGCCGTCTCGTATGAACGACCTGTGTCGATTCTGCCTCACCGTACGGTCCCCGGCGGCCACGCCCGCTCACTCCCGCAGGTCCACCAGGAGCGGAGGCGCGTGCTCCCCCTTCACGGTGGTCAGCGACAGCACCGCGTGGCCCGCGGGCACCGCGTGCGCCAGCTCGGACGCGGACCAGCGCTCCCGCTCGACCTGGCGGACGGTGACCGCCCGCGCGGTGGGCGCCTTGCCGGTGATGGCCCGCCGCAGCGCGTGCACGGCCTTGCCGGCCGGGCTCTCGGCGATGATCTGCCGGTCGGTGACGTCCCGCGCCTCGGTCCACTCCTTGCCCCACACCTCGGCGAAGTCCTGCCCGTCCCAGGGGGTCACCCCGGACAGCGCCATCCGGCAGCCGGTGGCGCCGAGCAGCGGCCCGCGCAGCTGCCGGGGCACGTCGTCCAGGGTGCGCAGGGTGAGCAGCACGCCCGCGTTGGCGGACCGCAGCCGCTGGATGCCGCGCACGGCCTCGGGGGTGACCACACCGGTGGCGTCGTCCAGCACCAGGCAGGCGAACAGGGAGCGGTCCTCACGCACCGTGACGCTCGCGGTGAACTGGGCGAGGACCAGCCGCGCCAGCATCCGCGAGGCGTCGGCGTGGCCCCGCTCGGGCAGGTCCACGCGGACCCGGACGGGGTGGTCGAGCGCCTTGAGGGTGAACGGCCGGGACTCGCCGGAGGTGTCGAAGAACCCGGCGAAGGCGGGCCGGTCCAGCAGCGCCACCCGGTCGGCGAGGATGCCGCCGACGTCGCCGGGGTGGCCCATCTGCCGTTCCCGCGCGTCGAGTTCGCGCAGCAGCGACTCCTGGCCCGCCTCCTGGAGTCCCTGGCGCAGGGCGGCCAGGGGCGCGGGGGCGCCGTCGAGGAGCTGCCGCAGCTCCGGCACCGAGGGGAAGCGGCCGTGCACCGCGCGGAACGGTCCGAGAAGCTGGGCGAGGACGGTGGTGGAGCGTCGGGTGTCGCTGCCGGGGTGCGGGTCCGCGAGGTCACCGACGAGCGCCTCGGCGAGCACGGCGGCGGCCTCGTCGGGGTCGGCGGTGCCGCCGTACAGGTCGAGGTCGTAGACGGAGTCGGGGCTGCCGATGCGGATGACGACGTCGTAGGCGTCGGACGGGCCGAGGCCCGCGCCGGCCGCGCCGACCACCACCACGGCGGTCCGCCCGGCGAGCGCCTGGAGGCACAGCGACTCGGCGACCGGCCGGACCACACCGCCGGTCTTTCCGGACCCGGCGGGACCGACCACCAGCATGGAGGTGCCGAGCAGGTCGGTGCCGAGGGCGAGGCCGGCGCCCCGGTAGGCGTAGGGGTTGCGCGGGTCGTCGGCGGTGGTGCCGAGCCGCACCTGGCCGGTGAGCAGGTCGTGGCGGGCCTGCCGGACGGGCAGGTCGCGGGCGCCGGAGGGGTGTGGGCAGGCGGCGGCGCCGTCCTTGAGCACGGCCCCGGTGAAGGTGGCGAGGCTGTGCCGGCCGGTGCGCACGCCCTGCCAGGCGCGGGCGATCCGGGCGTGGTCGACGTCCCGCATCAGCCCGGCGCGGGCGTCGGAGGCCAGCCGCTCGGCGGCGTCCACGGCGCCGGCGGCGCGCAGCGCGGGCCAGGCGGCCGGGTCCTCCTCGGGGGCGGGCGGGGGCCCCTCGCGGGGGGTGGGGCGCCAGGCGGGCGGACCGTAGCGGCGCCAGATCTCGCTCCAGCGGCCGAGCCGGCCCACGCCGACCATGATGACCCCGGCGACGAGCACGTAGTAGGCGTAGACGACCACGACGGAGGCGAAGCTGTGCGGCTCGGCCCAGGAGTCGGGGATCATCGCGTACAGCGGCAGCAGCCACCAGCCGCCCAGGTAGCCGTTCCACAGCAGCGACCAGATCAGCCAGCCGACGAGGAAGGCGATCAGCGCGCCGCTGAACAGCTGGCGGCCGGGAATGCGCTCCGGCTCCTCCTCGGGGCGGGGCCGGTGGCCGAACCGCCAGATGCCGGGGAGCGTCTCCGGGCGCGCGGTGCGCAGCCAGGCGAGGAACGCGGAGCCGTCCGGGGGCGGCGGCGTCCCCGGCGCGTGCGCGGGGCGCGGTGGCGCCGCCGGTACCTGAGGTGGTCCCGCCGGGCGCGGCACGGGTCCTGCCTGTGTGCCCCGCGCGTCCTGGGTACCCTCGCTGTCCATCGCCCCTGCCCCCTGAGCAGCCGCCTCGTACGCCTACAGACACGTCAATCTAACGCCCCGACAGGCCCGGTCCACCGATGGCACGGCCGGGGTCCGCGTCCGGCCGGAACCCACCGCCGCGCCGCGTCGGCACGGCCGCCGTCCGGCGGGTATGTCCATCACGGACAACCCGGACCCCCGGACAACGCCCACATGGAGCATGCCCAGCCTTCTCCCCCCGCCCTAGCCTGCGAGAAAAGAAGCATCGAGCGTCCGTCACACCCCCCAGGAGCCCCGCATGACCGCACTTCCGCAGGAGCGCCGCGTCGTCACCGCCATCCCCGGCCCGAAGTCGCAGGAACTGCAGGCCCGCCGCACCGCCGCGGTCGCGCAGGGCGTGGGCTCCGTGCTGCCCGTGTTCACCGCGCGGGCCGGCGGCGGCATCATCGAGGACGTCGACGGCAACCGTCTGATCGACTTCGGCTCCGGCATCGCCGTGACGTCCGTCGGCGCGTCCGCCGAGGCCGTCGTCCGCCGCGCCTCCGCACAGCTCGCCGACTTCACCCACACCTGTTTCATGGTGACGCCGTACGAGGGCTACGTGGCCGTCGCCGAGGCGCTCGCCGAGCTGACGCCGGGCGACCACGCGAAGAAGTCCGCGCTGTTCAACTCCGGCGCCGAGGCCGTCGAGAACGCCGTGAAGATCGCCCGCGCGTACACCAGGCGCCAGGCGGTCGTCGTGTTCGACCACGGCTACCACGGCCGCACCAACCTCACGATGGCGCTGACCGCGAAGAACATGCCGTACAAGCACGGCTTCGGTCCGTTCGCGCCCGAGGTGTACCGCGTGCCGGTCGCCTACGGCTACCGCTGGCCGACCGGGCCGGAGAACGCGGGCCCGGAGGCCGCCGCGCAGGCCATCGACCAGATGTCCAAGCAGGTCGGCGCCGAGAACATCGCCGCGATCATCATCGAGCCGGTGCTCGGCGAGGGCGGCTTCATCGAGCCCGCCAAGGGCTTCCTGCCCGCCATCAGCACGTTCGCCCAGGACAACGGCATCGTCTTCGTCGCCGACGAGATCCAGTCCGGCTTCTGCCGCACCGGCCAGTGGTTCGCCTGCGAGGACGAGGGCATCGTCCCCGACCTGATCACCACGGCGAAGGGCATCGCGGGCGGTCTGCCGCTGGCCGCGGTCACCGGCCGCGCCGAGATCATGGACGCCGCGCACTCCGGCGGCCTGGGCGGCACCTACGGCGGCAACCCGGTGGCCTGCGCGGGTGCGCTCGGCGCCATCGAGACGATGAAGGAGCTGGACCTCAACGCCCGCGCCAAGCGGATCGAGGAGGTCATGAAGGGCCGCCTGACCGCCATGGCCGAGAAGTTCGACATCATCGGCGACGTCCGCGGCCGCGGCGCGATGATCGCGATCGAGCTGGTCAAGGACCGCGCCACCAAGGAGCCGAACCCGGAGGCGACGGCCGCGCTGGCCAAGGCCTGCCACCAGGAGGGCCTGCTGGTCCTGACCTGTGGCACCTACGGCAACGTGCTGCGGTTCCTGCCGCCGCTGGTCATCGGCGAGGACCTGCTGAACGAGGGCCTCGACATCATCGAGCAGGCCTTCACCCGCATCTGACGCGGCCCGTTCCGGACTGACGCCGTGTCGGATCCCGCATCGGGGCAGGTGGGCCGCCCAGGACCCCCTGCCCCGGCCGGCCGGATCCGGACAGCGGCAGAGCGTGTGAAGAACGTGTGCGAGGTGGATGACAGGTGCCCGTGTGCCCTGTCGCCGGGCGACCCCCTGCCGTAGGTTTCTACCCGGATGAGAGATACACCCCGCCCGCAGGGAACTGTGGGCGGTTCAGGCCGGGGCCTCCCCAGCTTCGACCTGGTCGTGCCCTCGCGCACACAACCGGGGCCTGCGGGTCCCGGGTCTCCTCACGATCGGACGGTCGCCCGCCCCAGACCCCCCGGGGCGCGCGACGTTCCGATCCGGACGGCCGTCCGGGCACCAGACACGGCAAGCCGTTCCCCGGAGGGCCGGCGCACACCCCCCCTTTGTGCCGGCCCTCCGGTGTGTCCGCCCCCTTCCGCCTGCGAGGCTGTCCCGCATGCTGCTGCTGGTCGTGCCGCTCGTCCTCTTCGCCCTGATCATCTGGCAGGTCCTCGCCGACGGCCCGCTCCTCGGCCTCGACGAGCGTCTGAGTGACGCGCTGGTCCACCCCGACCGGCCCTCCGAACTCCTCTCCGACCTCGGCAACGTCGAGGTCGCCGTGCCCGTCCTGGCCCTCGCGCTGGCGGTGACGGCGTGGCGGCTGCGCGCCACAGGTATGGACCGCTGGTGGCTGCCGCCCGCGGCCGGCGCGGCGGCCATGGTCCTGGTCCCCGTGCTGGTCGCCCCGCTGAAGGCCTGGACCGACCGCCCCGGCACCCCCGCCGTGCCCCCGGCGACCGGTTACTTCCCCTCCGGCCACACGGCCACGGCGATGGTCGCGTACGGCACGGCGACCCTGATGCTCCTCCCGTTGCTCGGGTCACCGGCCGTGCGCCGGGGCCTGGTCGCGCTGTGCGCCCTGCTGGTCCTGGGCGCGTCGTACGGGCTGGTGCGCCGGGGCTACCACTGGCCGCTGGACGTGGCGGGGAGCTGGTGCCTCGGCGCGATGCTGCTGACCGGTGTGGCGCTCGTCAGCCGAAGTAGCCGTCGAACGTCCGCCGGAACTCCCAGCCGCCGAAGCGGTCCCAGTTGATCGACCAGGTCATCAGGCCGCGCAGGGACGGCCAGGTGCCGTGGGTCGTGTAGGAGCCGCAGTCGGTCTTCTTCGTCAGGCAGTTGAGGGTCTTGACGACCTCCGCCGGGGGCACGTGGCCGTTGCCGGCGTTGACCGTGGCGGGCATGCCGATGGCGACCTGGCCGGGGCGCAGGGGCGGGAAGACGTTGTTCGTGTCGCCGGCGACCGGAAAGCCGGTGAGCAGCATGTCGGTCATGGCGATGTGGAAGTCGGCGCCGCCCATGGAGTGGTACCGGCCGTCCAGGCCCATGACCGGGCCGGAGTTGTAGTCCTGGACGTGCAGCAGGGTGAGGTCGTCCCGCAGGGCGTGGATGACCGGGAGGTAGGCGCCCGCGCGCGGGTCCTGGCCGCCCCAGGGGCCGCTGCCGTAGTACTGGTGGCCGAGCTGGACGAAGAAGGTCTCCGGGGCCATGGTGAGGACGAAGTCGTCGCCGTAGCGGGCCTTCAGCGTCCTCAGGGCGGAGATCAGGTTGACGACGACCGGGGTCTTCGGGTTCCTGAAGTCGGTGTCGCCGGTGTCCAGGGAGAGGGAGTGGCCCTCGAAGTCGATGTCGAGGCCGTCGAGTCCGTACTCGTCGATGATGCGCGAGACGGAGCTGACGAAGGTGTCGCGGGCGGCCGTCGTGGTGAGCCGCACCTGGCCGTTCTGGCCGCCGATGGAGATCAGCACCTTCTTGCCCGCCGCCTGCTTGGCCTTGACCGCCGCCTTGAACTCGGCGTCGCTCTCCACGCCGGGGCACTCCGTGGCCGGGCAGCGCTCGAAGCGGATGTCGCCGGAGGTGACGGAAGTGGGTTCGCCGAAGGCCAGGTCGATGACGTCCCAGCTGTCGGGCACGTCGGCGAGGCGCGTGTAGCCGGAGCCGTTGGCGAAGCTCGCGTGCAGGTAGCCGACCAGGGCGTGGGCCGGGAGGCCGGAGTCGCCGCCGCCGGAGCCGGGCGCCGAGGTGGTCGCGGTGACGGTGGCCGAACGGGCCGACTCCCCCGCGTCGTTGAGGGCGGACACCTGGAAGGCGTACGCCGTCGACGGGGACAGGCCGGTGACGGTGGTGGAGGTGCCGGTGACGGTGCGGATCCGCGTGCCGTCACGGAAAACGGCGTACGAGGTGGCGTCCGCGGCCGGTGACCAGGACAGGGAGACGCTGGTGGAGGTCGTCCCGGACGCGGTGAGGCCGGTCGGCGGGGCGGGCGGCTGCCCGGTCTCGCCGCCGGGGCCGACGAGGGTGATGTCGTCGGCGTGGTAGGCGCCGGTGCCGTACCAGCCGTGGGTGTAGATCGTGACGCTGGTGGTGGAGGGGCCGGTGCGGAAGGTGGTCGTGAGCTTCTGCCAGTCGGGGGCGGACTGGGTCCAGGTGGAGACGTCCGTGGTGCCGGTTCCGCTCGCGCCCAGGTAGACGTAGGCGCCGCGGACGTGACCGGACAGGGTGTAGGCGGAGTCCGGCTTCACGGTGACCGTCTGCGCGCAGCGGGCGTTGTCCGACCCGGCCGGTGTGGCTTTCAGGGCGGACGCGCCGGTGCGGACGGGCGAGGTGACGGTGGCGCCGGCCGGACAGCTCCAGCCGTCGAGGCCGGCCTCGAAGCCGCCGTTGCGGACGAGGTCGGCGTCGGCCGCGCGGGCGTCCGGCGTCAGGGCGGTGACGCCGGCCGCGGCGACGGCGGTGGCGGTGAGCAGCACGGCGAGGGGGCGGGGGGCGTGGGGTCTGGCGCGGTCCACAAGGGCCTCCGGGCAGGGGGGATTTGGAGGGGTGGAGCGCGCTCAATTTGGTCCAGACCAATTGGGTTGTCAAGACCTCACGCAGCGACCCCGCACGCCCCCTGCTCACCCCTGCCCGGTCCCGGAGAGACTCAGCTGTCGAAGCCCAGGCCCAGCCGGTCCATCGTCCGCAGCCACAGGTTCCGCCGGCCCTGGTGCGCGTCCGCCCTGGCCAGCGACCACTTGGTGAGGGCGATGCCCGTCCAGGCGAACGGCTCCGGCGGGAACGGCAGCGGCTTGCTGCGCACCATCTCCAGCTCCGTGCGCTCGGTCCGCTCCCCCGCCAGCAGGTCCAGCATCACCTCCGCGCCGAACCGCGTCGCGCCCACCCCGAGCCCGGTGTAGCCGGCCGCGTACGCCACCCGGCCCGCGTGGGCGGTGCCGAAGAACGCCGA
Organism: Streptomyces sp. P9-2; assembly: GCF_051903975.1. Lineage (NCBI taxonomy): Bacteria > Bacillati > Actinomycetota > Actinomycetes > Kitasatosporales > Streptomycetaceae > Streptomyces > Streptomyces sp. P9-2. The sequence goes on along the minus strand of NZ_CP192633.1, from coordinate 4,892,243 downwards.
GAAGCGGGAGCAGGTGTCGATCGCGCCGCCCCAGGCGTGGGTGAAGCGCACCCCCTCCAGCTGCGGGAAGCAGGAGAAGAAGTGGCCCGCGAGCCTGGCGTACGTCTCCGGCCGGTCGTCGTACTCGGCGCGCACCCGGCCGCCGTACGGATAGACCGCGTCGTAGCCGCCCCACAGGACGCGGTTGTCGGCGGAGAGCCGGAAGTAGTGGAACTGGTTGGCGCTGTCGCCGAGCCCCTGGCGGTTCTTCCAGCCGATGGAGTCGAGCTGCTCCTCGGTGAGCGGCTCGGTCATCAGGGCGTAGTCGTAGACCGGGACGGTGTAGGGGCGGACCCGGCGGACCAGGCTGGGGAAGACGTTGGTGCCGAGCGCGACCCGGCGGGCGCGGACGGCGCCGTACGGGGTGCGGACGGACATGCCGGCGCCGTACCGCCTGAGGGTGAGCGCGGGCGTGTGCTCGTACACGCGCACCCCGAGGTCGAGGCAGGCCCGCTTCAGGCCCCAGGCGAGGCGGGCCGGGTTGAGCATGGCCACGCCCCGGCGGTCGTACAGCCCGGCGAGGAAGGTGGGCGAGTCGACCTGCTCGCGGACCGCGTCGGCGTCCAGGTACTCGATGCCCTCGGCGAGACCTCGGGCGCTGATCTCGTCGTACCAGGCGCGCAGTTCCTCCGCCTGGTACGGCTCGGTGGCGACGTCGATCTCGCCGGTGCGCTCGAAGTCGCAGTCGATGGAGTGGCGGGCGACCGTCTCCTCGATGGCGTCGAGGTTGCGGGCGCCCAGCCGCTCCAGGGTGTGGATCTCGCCGGGCCAGCGGGCGAGGCCGTTGGACAGGCCGTGGGTGAGGGAGGCGGCGCAGAAGCCGCCGTTGCGGCCGGAGGCGGCCCAGCCCGCCTCGCGGCCCTCGACGAGCACGACGTCCCGCGAGGGGTCGCGCTCCTTGGCGATCAGCGCGGTCCACAGTCCGCTGTAGCCGCCGCCCACGACGAGCAGGTCGCAGGTGGTGCGGTCGGTGAGGGCCGGCTCGGGGTCGGGGCGGCCGGGGTCGTCCAGCCAGTAGGAGACCGGCCGGGCCTCGGAGAGGAACTGCGTCCAACGGCTCATGGCGCTCGGGGCCATGATCTCAACTCCCTACTGCGGACTGTGGATCAGCGGGTCATGCCTTCTGCCGCTTGCGGCGGTTGCCGACGGCCATGGAGACCAGCACCAGAGCCACGGCGACCACGAACATGGCCGTGCCGATGACGTTGATCTGGACGGGCGTGCCGCGCTGCGCGGAGCCCCACACGAACATCGGGAAGGTGACGGTCGAGCCGGCGTTGAAGTTGGTGATGATGAAGTCGTCGAAGGACAAGGCGAAGGCGAGCAGCGCGCCCGCCGCGATGCCGGGGGCGGCGATCGGCAGCGTGACCCGCAGGAACGTCTGCGCCGGTCCGGCGTAGAGGTCCTGCGCGGCCTGTTCCAGCCGGGGGTCCATCGACATCACGCGCGCCTTCACCGCGACGACGACGAAGCTGAGGCAGAACATGATGTGGGCGATGAGGATCGTCCAAAAACCCAGCTCGGCGCCCATGTTGAGGAACAGGGTGAGCAGCGAGGCCGCCATCACCACCTCGGGCATCGCCATCGGCAGGAAGATCAGCGAGTTGACGGCGCCGCGGGCGCGGAAGCGGTAGCGGACCAGCGCGAACGCGATCATCGTGCCGAGGAGGGTGGCGCCGAGCGTGGCCCAGAAGGCGAGCTGCAGGCTGAGGCCGAGCGACTCGCACAGTCCGGAGACCCCGCACGGGTCCTTCCAGGCGTCGGCGGAGAACTGCTGCCACTCGTAGTTGAAGCGCCCCTTCGGCCGGTTGAAGGAGAACACCGTGACGACGACGTTCGGCAGCAGCAGGTAGGCGAGCGTCAGCAGGCCCGCGATGACGACGACGTTGCGCTTGAACCAATTGACGAAGGCCATTTAAACCAGATCCTCCGTGCCGGACTTGCGGATGTAGACCGTGACGACGGCGAGGATCGCGGCCATCAGGATGAACGAGAGCGCCGCGGCCGTCGGGTAGTCCAGGATTCGCAGGAACTGCGACTGGATGACGTTGCCGACCATCCGGGTGTCGGTGGAGCCGAGCAGGTCCGAGTTGATGTAGTCGCCGGACGCCGGGATGAAGGTCAGCAGCGTGCCGGAGACCACGCCCGGCATCGACAGCGGGAAGGTGACCTTGCGGAAGGTGGTCGACGGCTTGGCGTAGAGGTCGCCGGCGGCCTCGTGCAGCCGGGGGTCGATCCGCTCCAGCGAGGTGTACAGCGGCAGGATCATGAACGGCAGGAAGTTGTACGTCAGACCGCACACCACCGCGAGCGGAGTGGCGAGCACCCGGTCGCCGGCGGTCCAGCCGAGGAACGCGGTGACGTCCAGGACGTGCAGCGCGTCCAGGGCGCCGACCACCGGGCCGCCGTCGGCGAGGATCGTCTTCCAGGCGAGGGTGCGGATCAGGAAGCTGGTGAAGAACGGCGCGATCACCAGGATCATGATCAGGTTGCGCCAGCGTCCCGCGCGGAAGGCGATCAGATACGCCAGCGGATAGCCGAGCAGCAGGCACAGCACGGTCGCGGAGGCGGCGTAGAGCACCGAGCGGACGAACTGCGGCCAGTACTCGGACAGCGCGTCCCAGTAGGTCGCGAAGTGCCAGGTGACCTTGTAGCCCTCCTCCAGGGAGCCCGTCTGCACGGACGTGGAGGCCTGGTAGATCACCGGCAGCGCGAAGAACACGACGAGCCAGAGCAGACCGGGCAGCAGAAGCAGGTACGGCGTCCAGCGGCCGCGTTTGCGCGGCGGTTTCTTCTCGGGGGCGACGGGCGCCGGCGTCGGCGGCGCCTCGGTGACCGTGGCCATCAGGCGACCTCTTCCTCGACCGTCTCGACGCCCGCGTCGATGTCCTGGGCAGCGTCGAGGCCGAAGGTGTGCGCCGGGTTCCAGTGCAGGACGACCTCGGCGCCGGGCGCGAGCCGCGGGTCCCGGTCGATGTTCTGCACGTAGACCTCGAAGTCGGAGCAGACGGGGCTGTCGACGACGAACTGCGTGGAGACGCCGATGAAGCTGGACTCGGTGATCCGGCCCGTGATGCGGTTGCGGCCCTCGGGTATCTCGCCCGCGTCGTCGGCGTGCGTGAGGGAGATCTTCTCCGGGCGCACCCCGGCGAGGATCTTGCCGCCCGTGGTGGCGGGCGCGCTCGCGCGGGCCCGGTGCAGGACCAGCTTGCCGCCGCCCGCCTTGAGCACGATGTCGTCGCCCGACGTGGAGTCGACCTCGGCCTCGATGAAGTTGGAGGTGCCGAGGAAGTTCGCGACGAAGGTGGTGCGCGGGTTCTCGTACAGGTCGGCGGGGGTGCCGAGCTGCTCGACCCGGCCGGCGTTCATCACCGCGACGCAGTCGGCCATGGTCATGGCCTCCTCCTGGTCGTGGGTGACGTGCACGAAGGTGATGCCGACCTCGGTCTGGATGCGCTTGAGCTCGAGCTGCATCTGGCGGCGCAGCTTCAGGTCGAGGGCGCCGAGCGGCTCGTCGAGGAGGAGCACCTTGGGGTGGTTGATCAGCGCGCGGGCCACGGCGACGCGCTGCTGCTGGCCGCCGGAGAGCTGGTGCGGCTTCTTGCGCGCCTGCTCGCCGAGCTGGACCAGCTCCAGCATCTCCTCGACCTGCTTCTTCACGCTCTTGATCCCGCGCCGGCGCAGACCGAAGGCGACGTTCTCGTAGATGTCGAGGTGCGGGAAGAGGGCGTAGGACTGGAAGACCGTGTTCACCGGCCGCTTGTACGGCGGCAGCGCGGTGACGTCCTGGTCGCCGAGGTGGACGGTGCCCGCGGTGGGCTCCTCCAGGCCGGCGATCATACGCAGGGTGGTGGTCTTGCCGCAGCCGGACGCGCCGAGCAGGGCGAAGAAGGAGCCCTCGGGGACGGTCAGGTCCAGCGGGTGCACGGCGGTGAAGTCGCCGTAGGTCTTGCTGATGCCGGTGAGGCGGACGTCACCGCCGCCGGCCGTGGTGGTCTCTTCGGTGGTCTTCATCTCGTCACGCCCCAGTGAGCTTCGCGAACTTGCCTTCGAATGCCGTCTCTTCCTCGGAGCTCAGCGAGCGGAAGGCACGGGACTTGGCCTGCATGGCCTTGTCGGGGAGGATCAGCGGGTTGTTCGCCGCGTCCTCGTCGAGCTTCGCGAGCTCCCCCTTCACCCCGTCGACCGGACAGACGAAGTTGATGTAGGCGGCGAGCTGGGCGGCCGGCTGCGGCTCGAAGTAGTAGTCGATCAGGCGCTCGGCGTTCGTCTTGTGCCGGGCCTTGTTGGGGATCAGCATGTTGTCGCTGGAGAGCATGTAGCCGCTGTCCGGGATGACGAAGCCGATGTCCGGGTTGTCGGCCTGGAGCTGCACGACGTCACCGGCCCACGCGACACACGCGGCGAGGTCGCCCTTGGTGAGGTCCGAGGTGTAGTCGTTGCCGGTGAAGCGGCGGATCTGCCCCTTGTCGACGGACTTCTGCAGCCGCGCGAGGGCCGCGTCGTAGTCGTCGGCGGTGAAGGACCGCGGGTCCTTGTCCATGTCGAGCAGCGTCATGCCCATGGTGTCGCGCATCTCGGTGAGCAGCCCGACCCGGCCCTTGAGCTTAGGGTTGTCCAGCAGGTCGGACAGGGTCTTCACCTCGACGCCGTCGAGCGCCTTCTTGTTGTACGCGATGACGGTCGCGATGCCCTGCCAGGGGTACGAGTAGGCGCGGCCCGGGTCCCAGTCGGGGGTGCGGTACGACGACGCCACGTTGGCGAAGGCGTGCGGCAGGTTCGAGGCGTCGAGCTTCTGCACCCAGCCGAGGCGGATCAGGCGGGCGGCCAGCCAGTCGGTGAGGACGATGATGTCGCGGCCGGTGTCCTGGCCCGCTGCGAGCTGCGGCTTGATCTTGCCGAAGAACTCGGTGTTGTCGTTGATGTCCTCGGTGTACTTGACCTTGATGCCGGTGCGTTGGGTGAACGCGTCCAGCGTCGGGTGCCGGCGTCCGCTGTCGTCGGTGTCCATGTACTCGGTCCAGTTGGAGAAGTTCACCGTCTTCTCCTTGGCCGAGCGGTCCTCCGCGGAGACGCCGCCCTCGGTGTTCCCCGCGGCGGGGATGCCGCAGGCGCTCAGCGCGCCCAGGCCGCCGACCGCGAGGGCGCCGCCCGCTGAGGCGCGCAGCAGGGAACGGCGGGTCATGGCCGCCCTGCCGTTGCGGAAACTGCGCCGTATCGCGGCCTGCTGGGCCGGCGAGAGGCGGTCGGGCTCGTACTGCTCCATGCGCGTGGTGCCCTTTCGGGAAGTGGCCGCGGGTCTGGCGGCCTGGCTGCTATCGGTCCCCGAAGACGGTGCGGTGCCAGTCCTTGCGGACCACCGCGGTGTTGTCGAACATGACGTGCTTGATCTGGGTGTACTCCTCGAACGAGTACGCGGACATGTCCTTGCCGAAGCCGGACGCCTTGTAGCCGCCGTGCGGCATCTCGCTGATGATCGGAATGTGGTCGTTGATCCACACGCACCCCGCCTTGATCTCGCGGGTGGCCCGCCCCGTGCGGTACACGTCCCGGCTCCAGGCGGAGGCGGCGAGCCCGTACGGGGTGTCGTTGGCGAGTGCGATGCCCTCGTCGTCGGTGTCGAAGGGCAGGACGACCAGCACCGGCCCGAAGATCTCCGACTGCACGACCTCGCTGTCCTGCGGCGCATCGGCGATCAGCGTGGGGAGATAGTACGCACCTCGGGCGAAATCGCCCAGAGGTGTCTCACCGCCGGTCACCACGCGCGCGTAGGCACGCGCGCGCTCGACGAACCCGGCCACCCGGTCGCGCTGGGCGTGGGAGACGAGCGGGCCGAGGTCGGTGCCGGGGGCGAAGGGGTCGCCCAGGCGGACGGTCTCCATCAGCGCGGCGGTGCGCTCGACGAACGCGTCGTACAGCGGGCGCTGCACGTACGCGCGCGTGGCGGCCGTGCAGTCCTGGCCGGTGTTGATGAGCGCGCCCGCGACGGCGCCGTTGACGGCCGCGTCGAGGTCGGCGTCGTCGAAGACCACGAAGGGGGCCTTGCCGCCCAGCTCCAGATGGAGGCGCTTGACGGTGGCCGTGGCGATCTCCGCGACGCGCTTGCCGACGGCGGTGGAGCCGGTGAAGGAGGTCATGGCCACGTCGGGGTGCCCGACCAGGTGCTCGCCGGCCTCCTTGCCGGTTCCGGTGACGACGTTGATCACACCGCCCGGGATGCCGGCGTCGGTGGCGGCCTGCGCGAACAGCAGCGAGGTCAGCGGCGTGAGCTCGGCGGGCTTCAGCACGATGGTGTTGCCCGCGGCGATCGCCGGGAGGATCTTCCACGCGGCCATCTGCAGCGGGTAGTTCCAGGGGGCGATGGAGCCGACGACGCCGATGGGCTCGCGCCGGACGTAGGAGGTGTGGTCGCCCGAGTACTCGCCGGCCGACCGGCCCGCGAGGTGGCGGGCGGCGCCCGCGAAGAACGCGATGTTGTCGATCGTGCCCGGCACGTCGAACTCACGGGTCAGCTTCAGCGGCTTGCCGCACTGCAGCGACTCGGCGCGGGCGAAGTCCTCCGCCCGCTCGGCGACCACGGCGGCGAACCGGTGCAGGGCGTCGGAGCGCTCGCCGGGGGTGGCGGCGGCCCAGGCCGGGAACGCCTCACGCGCGGCGGCGACGGCCGCGTCGACGTCGTCGGCGCCGGCGAGGTCGTAGGTGTACACCTCGTCGCCGGTGGCCGGATCGACCACCGAGTGGGTGCGTCCTGAGGTGCCCTTCGCCGGGCGGCCCGCGATGAACTGCGCGCCGTCCGCGAACCGTTCGGCGGCCGGGAAGCGGTCCTGCGGGGTGGAGCCGGGTGTGTGCATGTCGCTCTCCTCCGTGTCCCCGAGGGGGGCGGCGTGGCTTGAGCTCGATTTGAGTGCCGATCCTGACAGAGGGAAGGCACTCCAACAAGTGATTCCGTTGTTGCCATTTGGTTACGCGACGGAATCTGTCGACCAGGTGTCGAGTGGCAACGGAAAAGGCAGGACGGAGTGTCCGTGGTGCCTGCCAGACTGCTCTGCGCACAGACCGACATGGGGGTGGATGAGCGTGGACGGATCCGTACGAACGGTGGCGTCCCGGGAGGCGCTGATCGAGGCGGTGCGGGCCGGGGAGCGGGTGAAGTACCTGCACTTCTGGGGGCACCGGCCGCTGCCCGACGGCCGCGTCGGGACGAGCTGCCTGAGCCAGTGGTGGCCGTCGCCGTTCACCGTCGACGGCGTCGAGTACGCGACGGCGGAGCACTGGATGATGGCGGCGAAGGCGCGGCTCTTCGGCGACGCGGAGGGTGAGCGGCGGGTCCTGGCCGCGGGCCACCCCTCGGAGGCGAAGAAGGCGGGCCGGCTGGTCTGGGGCTTCGACGGGGAGGTCTGGGAGCGGGAGCGGTTCGGGATCGTGGTGGAGGGAAGCGTGCACAAGTTCGCAGCTCATGGTGAGCTGCGGTCTTTCCTTCTGAACACGGGTGAGCGCGTCCTGGTCGAGGCGAGTCCGGTGGACCGGGTGTGGGGGATCGGTCTGGCGGCGGACGCGGACGGGGCGAACGACCCGGCCCGCTGGCGGGGGCCTAATGTGCTGGGGTTCGCGCTGATGGAGGCGCGGGGGCGACTGCGGGCGGTCGGTGGCTGGCCGCGCAGTTCCCCGCGCCCCTGAGGGACGCCCCAGCTGCGGGCAGTCGTGCCGCAGGGCGGACGGGTGGGCTCAGCGGCACCCTTGCAACGCCGAGTGCGGGCCGTCCGTCGCTGGCCGCGCAGTTCCCCGCGCCCCTGAGGGAGACGCCCCAGCAGCGGGCAGTCGTGCCCCAGGGCGGCACGGGTGGGCGCAGCGGCACCCTTGCAACGCCGAGTGCGGGCCGTCCGTCGCTGGCCGCGCAGTTCCCCGCGCCCTTGAGGGACGCCCCAGCAGCGGGCAGTCGTGCCCCAGGGCGGCACGGGTGGGCTCAGCGGCACCCTTGCAACGCCGAGTGCGGGTCGTCCGTCGCTGGGCGCGCAGTTCCCCGCGCCCCTTAAGGGCGCCTCCACCGCTCAGGTGACCAGCACGAGCACGCCGAACGTGAGTGCCAACGCACTGCCCACCGCCCCGCAGATCACCCCCGCCAGAGCCTGCCCCTCGTTCGTCGCCTCGCCCCGGTTCGCCTTGCCGCGCCCGATCGCCCCGAAGATCACCGCCAGGACACCCAGCACGATGGCCACCGGCCACAGACAGAACGCGGCCGCCGCGATGATCCCCAGCACCAGGGACGCGACCCCCATGCCGTTGCTCGGCAGAGGCGGCACCCCACCCCAGCCGGGGTATCCCTGACCGACGGGCGGATAGCCGTACGGCACCTGCCCGGGCCCCTCCGGCCCGATGGGCGGCGGTGGAACAGCCGCCCCCGCAGCCGGGGGCGCGAACGGATCGGCGGGCGCGGGACGAGCGGCAGGCTGCGGCACAGGCGAGGTGGCCCCGGTGGGCCCCGCCCACGCACCCCCGTACGCAGGCGCCGGCGGCGTCGCATCGGAAGCCGCCGGAAAAGACGTCACCGTCTGCTGATCATGCACGGTGGGCGCCGCCCACGGCGCACCCTCCCCCGCCACCACGGTCTCCCCCGGCCCGCCGGCCCCCGCCGCCCGGTCCCCGGGCAGCGCCCACGGATCGCCCGCAGGCGTCGCGGTGTCCCGAGCCGCCCCCGCCGGCCCACCCGTCTCCGTGGTCCGCGCGTCCACCAGCGAACCGTCCAAGGGGGCCACATGCGGCGCCCCGCCGTCGGCCGGTGCCGGCCACGCCTGAGGGGCGGACGAACCCGCCGGAGGCGTTCCCTCCCCCGCGCGGTCCCCTGCCCCCGGTGCCGGTGCGTCGTCGGACATGCGCTGCGACCCCTTCCTCGGACGAACCGTCATGCTACGGCCCCGGCCCCTCGCGCGTACGCCGGGCCTACGATGATCCCCGCACCACCGATCAGCCGATCACCCGCGTCCCGCCGCGACCCGACCGGGACGCCGTTCCCGGGGAGGAACCTTGACCGACCGCCACGACACCGCGGCCACCGCCGGACAGGTCCGTGACCTGCACCCCTTCATCGCCGGACTGCCCAAGGCCGAACTGCACGTGCACCACGTCGGCTCCGCCTCCCCCCGCATCGTGTCGGAACTGGCCGCCCGCCACCCCGACTCGAAGGTCCCCACCGACCCCGAGGCCCTCGCGGACTACTTCACCTTCACGGACTTCGCGCACTTCATCGAGGTGTACCTGTCCGTCGTCGACCTGGTCCGCACCCCCGAGGACGTGCGGCTGCTGACGTACGAGGTGGCCCGTGAGCTGGCCCGGCAGCAGGTGCGGTACGCCGAGCTGACCATCACCCCGTTCTCCTCGACCCGCCGAGGGATCGACGAGCGCGCCTTCATGGACGCGATCGAGGACGCCCGCAAGGCGGCCGAGAGCGAGCTGGGCACCGTGCTGCGCTGGTGCTTCGACATCCCGGGCGAGGCCGGCCTAGAGGCCGCCGAGGAGACGACGCGGCTCGCCACCGACGACCGGCTGCGCCCGGAGGGCCTGGTCTCCTTCGGCCTGGGCGGCCCCGAGATCGGCGTGCCGCGCCCGCAGTTCAAGCCGTACTTCGACCGCGCGATCGCCGCCGGGCTGCGCTCGGTGCCGCACGCGGGCGAGACCACCGGCCCGGAGACGATCTGGGACGCGCTGAACGAGCTCGGCGCCGAGCGCATCGGCCACGGCACCAGCGCCGCCCAGGACCCGAAGCTGCTCCAGCACCTCGCCGAGCGGCGCATCCCCCTGGAGGTGTGCCCGACGTCCAACATCGCCACCCGCGCGGTCGCCACCCTGGACGAGCACCCGATCAAGGAGTTCACCCGGGCCGGCGTGCTGGTGACGGTCAACTCCGACGACCCGCCGATGTTCGGCACCGACCTCGGCAACGAGTACGCGGTCGCCGCCCGGCTGCTGGACCTCGACGAGCGGGGCCTCGCCGGCCTGGCGAAGAACGCGGTCGAGGCGTCGTTCCTGGACCCGGCAGGCAAGGCGCGTCTGGTGGCCGAGATCGACACGTACACCGCCTCCTGGCTCTCCTCCTGACCGTCCCGCGACCCTCCTGACCCACCCCGCGAAGGGCACCATGCGAAACGTGACGGCCGTGGCCCACCGCGGCGACCCCTACCGCGTCCGGGAGAACACCCTCCCCTCCCTGCGTTCCGCGATCGGGCGGGGCGCGGACGCGGTCGAGATCGACGTACGGCTCACCCGGGACGGCGTCCCGGTGCTGCTGCACGACGCGACCCTCGAACGCCTGTGGGACCACGACCGGCCGCTCGCATCCCTCACCTGGGACGAGGTGCGCGAGGTGACGGACGGCGGGGTGCCCGCCCTCGCCGACGCGCTGGCCGCGACCGAGGGCAGCCGGGTGATGATCGACCTGCCGGGCGCCCCGGGCGAGCGCGCGGTGCGCCGGATCGTGGACGTCGTCCGCGAGCAGGGCGCCGAGGACCGCGTGTACTACTGCGCGGGCGCCCCCGCCATGCTGGCCGTGCGGGCGGTGGACCCGGACGCGGAGATCGCGCTCACCCACACCTCCCACGCCCCGCCGCGCGCCGGACTCCTGGACGCGGTCCGGCCGCGCTGGCTCAACTACCGCTTCAGCCTGGTGGACCGGGCCCTCGCGGACCGCGTCCACCGCGACGGCTGTCTGCTGTCGGTGTGGACCCCGGACACCCGCCGTTCGATGCGCCGTCTGCTGGCCGCGGGCGTGGACTCGGTCACCACCAACCGCATCGACGTCCTGTGCGCGCTGCGGGACCGCCTCACGTCATGACGGCCGTCGCGCCGGCCTGAGCAGCCGGCGCGCCACGAGGTGCGAGGCGACCGTGGCCGCCCCGGCGGCGGCGAGCCCGGCCACCGCGTCACGCGGCCGCGCGGGACGCAGCACACCGGCCTTCCGCAGCCGCCCCCGCGCCCACAGCGTGAACGGCACGACGACCAGCGGCGCGGTCACGGAGCCGGGGGTGTAGCCGCGTACGGCGGCGGCCTGGGCCATGTGCATCAGGCCGTGCAGTCCTAAGCCGGTCAACGCGCCCTGGTAGAAGCCGGACCGCCCTCCGGTGAGCCGCCCGGCGGCCGACGCCGTGCCGACGACGGCCCCCATCACCCCCACGGCGGCGGCGAATTCGGCGGCCCCCATGCTCTCGGCCCGCCGCCACACACCCTCCGGCACCCGCGGGAACCGCTTCCGCAGCTCGGGCACGTTCCGCCTCAACCACCAGGGCACGGTGGCCAGTTCCTCCAGGTCGTGCACGGCCCACGCGCCCAGGAGCCCCCACGTGACGGCCCCGCCCACCCGTTCACTTCTCATGGGCCCAACCTACTGAGCGGGGACGGCGGCGCCCCCCGGAACAGCCGCCTCCGTGAGCGCCTCCAGCCGCTTGATCTTCTGCCTGACGACGTACAGCGGGACGGCGCCGAACACCCCGAACGCCATGTCGCCGACGCTCCACCAGAAGGGAATGCCGCGTATCGGCCCGCAGATGAGGGCGAGCGGGACGACGCCGGCGCAGGCGATCAGACCGAACTCCACGACCCAGATGTTGCGTACGGGGTCCCGGTAGGGGCCGAGGAAGGCGACCGCGATGACGAGGTGCGCGAAGGCCAGCCAGTCGGTGCCGTAGAGCAGGAAGGGGTGGTCGGCGTCGGCGGTGTCGAGCCCGTACCGTACGCGTGCGATCCACTCCATGAGGCCGGGGAGGTGCTCGGGCGCCCCGAGGGACCGCAACGCCTCCTCGGTCCAGCGCAGTTCGTGCACCAGCGGGAAGGCCGTGACCCCGCTGAGCACCAGACAGACGACGAAGAACACCAGCCACACGCGAATGCCCTTGAGCAGGGCGGCTCTGTCGCTCATGGCAGGAGCGTACGCCCGAAGTTGAACATGTTCAAAAATGCCTGACGGCGCCTTCCGGGAAACACGTCGGCCCCGGACCGGCGGGTGCACCGGTCCGGGGCCGAACGTCACGCCGAAGAGGCCCTAGTCCTCCAGCGACGTCATCACGTGCTTGATCCGCGTGTAGTCGTCGAAGCCGTAGGCCGACAGGTCCTTGCCGTAGCCCGACTTCTTGAAGCCGCCGTGCGGCATCTCCGCGACCAGCGGGATGTGGGTGTTGATCCACACGCAGCCGAAGTCCAGCTTCTTCGACATCCGCATGGCGCGGGCGTGGTCCTTGGTCCACACCGACGAAGCCAGCGCGTACTCCACGCCGTTGGCGTACTCGACGGCCTGGTCCTCGTCCGTGAAGGACTGGACGGTGATGACCGGGCCGAAGACCTCCTTCTGGATGATCTCGTCGTCCTGCTTGAGGCCCGAGACGACGGTCGGCGCGTAGAAGTAGCCCTTGTCGCCGACCCGCTTGCCGCCGGCCTCGACGCGCGCGTGGGCGGGCAGCCGCTCGATGAAGCCCTCGACCTGCTTGAGCTGGTCGGGGTTGTTGAGCGGGCCGTAGAGGACGTCCTCGTCGTCGGGCATGCCCGTCTTGATGTCGGACGCGGCCTTGGCGAGCGCCTGGACGAACTCGTCGTGCACGGACTCGTGGACGAGCACGCGCGTGGCGGCCGTGCAGTCCTGGCCGGCGTTGAAGTAGCCGGCCTCGGAGATGCCCGCCACGGCCTTGGCGATGTCGACGTCCTCGAAGACCACGACCGGGGCCTTGCCGCCGAGCTCCAGGTGGACGCGCTTGAGGTCCTTGGAGGCGGACTCGGCCACGGCCATGCCCGCGCGCACCGAACCGGTGATGGAGGCCATCGCCGGGGTCGGGTGCTCGACCATCAGACGGCCGGTCTCGCGGTCGCCGCAGACGACGTTGAAGACGCCCTTGGGCAGGACCGAGCCGAGGATCTCGGCGATGAGGACGGTGGAGGCGGGGGTGGTGTCCGACGGCTTGAGGACGACCGTGTTGCCCGCGGCGATCGCCGGGGCGAACTTCCAGACGGCCATCATCATCGGGTAGTTCCAGGGCGCCACCTGGGCGCAGACGCCGACCGGCTCACGGCGCACGAAGGAGGTGAGGCCCTCCATGTACTCGCCGGCGCCCTTGCCCTCGAGCATCCGCGCCGCGCCCGCGAAGAAGCGGATCTGGTCCACCATCGGCGGGATCTCCTCGGTGCGGGTGAGCCCGGTGGGCTTGCCCGTGTTCTCCACCTCGGCGGCGACGAGTTCCTCGGCGCGCTCCTCGAAGGCGTCCGCGATCTTCAGCAGCGCCCTCTGCCGCTCGGCCGGGGTGGTGTCGCGCCAGCCGGGGAAGGCCTCGGCGGCGGCCGCCATCGCGGCGTCGACGTCCGCGGCACCGGACAGCGGGGCCGTCGCGTACGCCTCGCCGGTCGCGGGGTTGACCACCTCGGTGGTCCGTCCGTCGGCGGCGTCCCGGAACTCACCGCCGATGTAGTTGCGCAGACGACGCAGCTCGGTGCTCACTGCAGGCCCTCCTGGTGTTCCTTGTGGGTGCCCGAGGTGTCGGGTGTGAACGGATGTGAGGTGTCCAGCCTCTGAGACACCCACCCTAGACGGACCGCTGACGTTTTCAACACCCCCACTCCCCTCGCATCTGCGAAATCCGCATGCGTAGGCTTCGTTAACAACGGATTTCATCGATCGAGCCTTGCGAAACTGTCGATACGTCGTGCACAGTGACCCCGTGGCCAGTCGAAGCGCAGACCCGAGGGACTCCCGCGAGTCCAAGAACGGCGGCGGACCGCAGTTGGACGCCGTCTCCCTCGCCATCATCGAGCAGCTCCAGGAGGACGGCCGCCGGCCGTACGCCGCGATCGGCAAGGCCGTGGGCCTGTCGGAGGCGGCCGTGCGCCAGCGCGTGCAGAAGCTGCTCGACCAGGGCGTGATGCAGATCGTCGCCGTCACGGACCCGCTCACCGTGGGCTTCCGCCGGCAGGCGATGGTCGGCGTCAACGTCGAGGGCGACGTGGAGGCCGTCGCCGACGCGCTGGCCGAGATGGCCGAATGCGAGTACGTGGTGATGACCGCCGGCTCCTTCGACCTGATGGTCGAGATCGTCTGCGAGGACGACGACCACCTGCTGGAGGTCATCAACAAGCGCATCCGCGCCGTGCCCGGCGTGCGCTCGACCGAGAGTTTCGTCTACCTCAAGCTCAAGAAGCAGACCTACATGTGGGGAACCCGATAACCGTGAGCACCGACACCCCCAAGGACCTCAGCAAGTCCGCGTACGACCACCTGTGGATGCACTTCACCCGCATGTCGTCGTACGAGAACGCGCCCGTCCCCACCATCGTCCGCGGTGAGGGCACCCACATCTACGACGACAAGGGCAAGCGCTACCTCGACGGCCTGGCGGGCCTGTTCGTGGTGCAGGCCGGCCACGGCCGCCAGGAGCTCGCCGAGACGGCCGCCAAGCAGGCGCAGGAGCTGGCGTTCTTCCCGGTCTGGTCCTACGCCCACCCCAAGGCCGTGGAGCTCGCGGAGCGGCTCGCGCACGAGGCCCCCGGCGACCTCAACAAGGTCTTCTTCACCACCGGCGGCGGCGAGGCGGTGGAGACCGCCTGGAAGCTCGCCAAGCAGTACTTCAAGCTGACCGGCAAGCCGACCAAGTACAAGGTCATCTCCCGCGCGGTCGCCTACCACGGCACCCCGCAGGGCGCCCTGTCCATCACCGGACTGCCCGCCCTGAAGGCGCCGTTCGAGCCGCTGGTGCCGGGCGCGCACAAGGTGCCGAACACCAACATCTACCGGGCGCCGATCCACGGCGACGACCCGGAGGCATTCGGCCGCTGGGCCGCCGACCAGATCGAGCAGCAGATCCTCTTCGAGGGCCCGGACACGGTCGCCGCGGTCTTCCTGGAGCCCGTGCAGAACGCGGGCGGCTGCTTCCCGCCCCCGCCCGGCTACTTCCAGCGGGTCCGCGAGATCTGCGACCAGTACGACGTGCTGCTGGTCTCCGACGAGGTCATCTGCGCCTTCGGCCGCCTCGGCACCACCTTCGCCTGCGACAAGTTCGGCTACGTCCCGGACATGATCACCTGCGCCAAGGGCATGACCTCGGGCTACTCCCCGATCGGCGCGTGCATCGTCTCCGACCGTCTGGCCGAGCCGTTCTACAAGGGCGAGAACACCTTCCTGCACGGCTACACCTTCGGCGGCCACCCGGTGTCGGCGGCGGTCGGGATCGCCAACCTCGACCTGTTCGAGCGCGAGGGCCTCAACCAGCACGTCCTCGACAACGAGGGCGCGTTCCGCTCCACCCTGGAGAAGCTGCACGACCTGCCGATCGTCGGCGACGTCCGCGGCAACGGCTTCTTCTACGGCATCGAGCTGGTCAAGGACAAGGCGACCAAGGAGTCCTTCGACGCCGACGAGACCGAGCGCGTGCTGTACGGCTTCCTGTCCAAGAAGCTGTTCGAGAACGGCCTGTACTGCCGGGCCGACGACCGCGGCGACCCGGTCATCCAGCTCGCGCCGCCGCTGATCTCCGATCAGGAGACCTTCGACGAGATCGAGCAGATCCTGCGCGCGACGCTCACGGAGGCGTGGACGAAGCTGTAGAGCTTCCCCGGCCGCGGTCGTGAACCGTAGGCCGTCCGAGGTACCGATCTTCTCTTTGAATGATCAACACCGGCCCCGGTGCCGCCCGTTCGAGTGAGAAACGGCGGCCCGGGGCCGCGTGCTGTCCTGCCGTCCGCCACCGCCTGCCTAGCGTGCCCAGTGACCGATCGGCCCGCCCTTCGTTCCCCCGGACGGGGGATTTACCCGAAGAGCGCACGGCATTTCCGATCCGAACCGAGGTGTACGCCATGGTGGCCCCACCGGACAACGACGTGCTCTGGGCGCGCGCCCTGCACTTCCGGCACGAGGACGGCTCACCCGGCCTGAGCGGGGTCTCGCTCGGCGTCCGGGAGGGCGAGATCCTCGCCGTCTCAGGCCCGCGCGGCAGCGGCAAGTCGACCTTGCTGCGCTGTCTGTCCGGCCTGGTGCGCGCGGACGACGGCGAGGTCTGGTTCAACAGCGTGCCCGTGCACACCATGGGCCCGGCGGCCCGGGAGCGGCTGCGCCGCGACCGGTTCGGCTGGATCGACCCGGCCCCGGTGCTGGTGCCCGAGCTGAACGTGTGGGAGAACGCCGCGCTGCCCCTCATGCTGCGCGGTACGGGCCGCCGCCGTGCCAAGGCGGCCGCCCTGGAGTGGCTGGAGCGCCTCGACGTCGGCGACCGGGCGCGCAAGCACCCCGTGGAGCTGACGCACGCGGAGCGCCAGCGGGTGTGCATCGCCCGCGCGCTGGCCCCGGCGCCGTCGGTGCTGTTCGCCGACGAGCCGACCGCGCCGCTGCACCGCGTCGACCGCGCCCATGTGCTGCGCACCCTCACCACGGCGGCCCGCTCGCACGGCATCACCGTGGTCCTGGCGACCCACGAGGCGCAGACCGCCGCCCTCGCCGACCGCACGGTGTCACTGCTCGACGGGCGATGCGTGCGGACCGTGCACCTCCCCCCGGTCTCCGGACCGGCCGAGTCGGAAGGCCGGGCGGCGTGCTCGCTCTCCGTTTGACCCTCGGGGCCCAGCCCGCCGTCCAGATCCGGCGGCTCCTCGTCGCGGGCGCGTCGGGCGGCACGGGTTTCCTGCTGCTGAGCGCCCTCGGCCACGCGATGAGCCACCCCGACCCCGCCGCCTCCGCGCTCCGGCTGGCCTGGTGCACGGCGCCCCTGGCGGCCACGGTCTATCTCGCGGTCGCCGTCGCCCGCACCGATCCGGCGACCCGGCCCCGGCCCGGTCTGTCGGCGGTCGGGCTCGGCCCCGTGAAGCTGATGGCGATCTCCGCGGCGACCACGGCCGCGTCCTGCCTGCTCGGCTCCGTGCTGGCGCTGCTGGTCTTCCTCCAGCTGCGCGGTGACCTGGCCGGCATGCCCCTCGGCGGGGGCGCGCAGCAGTTCCTGGCCGCCGGACGTCCCCTGCCGCTGCCGGCCGCGCTGACCCTGCTGGCCCTGGTGCCGCTGAGCGCGTCGGCCGCGGTGGCGGTGTCGCTGCGGCCGCGCGAGCCGGTGACGGGCGCGGGCCGGGCGGCACGGGCGTACGGCAGGTTCGGGGCCTACCGGCGCACCCCGGCGCTGGAGTCGTTCGGCGCGTACGGGCGGTTCGGCCGGCAGCTGGGGGCCGCGGCGCGGGGGCGGCGCACGGTCACGGAGGCGCCGGCGCGGGAGGAGGACGGTACACAGGACGAAGCGGCCGAGGAGACCGCCGACGGCTCCCCCGCCGTCGTCCCGCCGCCCGTGCCGACCGCGGCCCCGTCGGGGCTGCCCTGGGGCGTCGCGGTGCTCGCGGTGGGCCTGGCGGTGGAGGCGCTGACGAGCCGTACCGGGTCCGAGGGCAGTCCGGCCGCGTTCCTCGGGCTGGCCCTGACCTCCCTCGGCCTGGCCCTGGTCGGTCCCGGGCTCGCCCATCTGTGCGGGCGGCTGCTCCAGGCGGTGCGGCCGGGCGCGCTGCGCCTGCTGGCCGGGCGGGTGCTGATGACGGAGGCGACGCGCATCGGACGCCCGCTGGGCGTGGTCTGCGCGGTGGTGTCGGCCGCGTACGCGATGGCGTCGCTGCACGACCGGGACGACCCGTCGGCCGGTCCGCTCGTGGTGCTCGGGGTGCTGCTGGTGGCCGGCTGCACGGTGGCGACGCTGCTCACGGCGGCCGTCGAGGCGAAGCAGGC
This sequence comes from Streptomyces sp. P9-2, assembly GCF_051903975.1. Taxonomy (NCBI): domain Bacteria; kingdom Bacillati; phylum Actinomycetota; class Actinomycetes; order Kitasatosporales; family Streptomycetaceae; genus Streptomyces; species Streptomyces sp. P9-2. Next base: position 4,874,491 of record NZ_CP192633.1, on the reverse strand, counting down.
GCACGCGGACACCACGGCCTCGCTGCGTCGGCTGGGGGCGCCCGCGGGGACCCTCCGCCGGGCCGCCGCCCTGCGCGCGGTCGCGCTGCTCGCCCTGTTCGGGCCGCTCACCGTGGCGGTGGCCGAGCTGTCGGCGTGGCCGCTGGGCGGCTGAGCGGCTGAGCGGCTGAGCGGCTGAGCGGCTGAGCGGCTGAGCGGCTGAGCGGCTGAGCGAAGAGAATCCGAAAAAACCTTCCCGCGGCGCGATGAGTTCCGCGCGGACCTCCGGTCTACCCCCTCGAACCGCAACACGTGAGGGAGAGGCCCCGTCATGTACCAGCAGATGATCTTCGTGAACCTGCCCGTCGAGGACATCGACGCGTCGCGGACGTTCTACACGGCGCTCGGCTACTCCATCAACGAGCAGTTCAGCGACGAGTCGACGGCGTCCGTCGTGATCAGCGACACGATCGTCGCGATGCTGCTGACGAAGGAGAAGTACGCGCAGTTCACGAAGAAGGAGATCGCCGACGCCCGCAAGACCAGCGAGGTGCTGCTGGCGCTGAGCGCCGAGAGCCGGGAGAAGGTCGACGAGCTGGTGGAGCAGGCGCTGGCGGCGGGCGGCTCCGTGGCCGGCGACACCCAGGACCTCGGGTTCATGTACGGCCGCTCCTTCGACGACCTCGACGGCCACACCTGGGAGGTCGTCTGGATGGACCCGGCGGCGATCGAGGGCTGAGGTCAACATAGGGTGGCGGCAGGCTTGTTGACCTGCCGCCGCCCCAACTGCGTCCGGACACACAGTCGGTGACCGTTCTCGGACGCCGCGGCCGGATCGACGCGGTTCGCACGGCGCGTAAACGTGCGGGTGGTTAACAAATAGGCAAAGCCGGGGCCCCCGGTAGGCATATGCGTTGACACTACTTATGCGGCGCTTATAGACCTGAGAGCCTCATGGGAGTGCTGATCTTTCATCACCCCTCCCTCAACCCCCCGCATTTGCGCATCATGTAAAGGACAAACGTGGCAGTTCTGTCCGTATCACGCCGTACCGTGACCCGCTCCGTGCGCGCCCTCGGTGTCGTCACCGCGTCCGCCGCGCTCGCGCTCGGTGCCGCCGGCAACGCCGCGGCGTGCAACATCAACGAGTTCTCGGCCGAGGCCACGTGCGACGGTGACAAGGGTGTCATCACCGTCACCGACGTCGACCCGGCCGGCGTCCCCGCCACCGTGACCGTGTTCCTCCAGAACAACGGCGCCGACATCGAGAAGGTCGGCGAGCAGGTGGTCAAGGGGTCCAAGGAGGGCACCACCATCACCTTCGAGGAGGACTGGAAGCCCAACGCCGAGTACCGCATCCACGTGACGGCCAAGCCGTACGTGGACGAGGACATCAAGCCGAACCTGGTGACGCCGTCGACGCCGTGCAAGGAGGACGAGGAGACCCCGTCCCCCGAGCCGACGCCGTCGGAGGAGACCTCGGCCCCGGCCGAGGAGAGCGAGGAGCCCACCCCGGCTCCGTCGGAGAGCACGAGCGAGAGCGCTCCGCCGGCGGACACGTCGGACAACGCCCCGTCCCCGGCCGGTGAGTCCAACCTCGCCGAGACCGGCGCCAACTCCAACACCGGCATGATCGCCGGTGTCGCGGCCGCCCTGGTCGCGATCGGTGGTGGCGCGGTGTTCTTCGGCATGCGCCGCCGCGGCGCGAACAGCCAGCGCTGACGCCTCACGGAACGCCTGCGGCCCGTCCCCGAACCGGGGGCGGGCCGCTCGCCGTTGGCCCTTCCTCAGCCGAACGTGGCGCGCTCCAGCCAGTGTTCGAGCAGTGTGCGCTCGCCGAGCACCTCGATGCGGGAGTCGTCCAGCGGGATGCGGCGGTAGAAGGCGAGCAGCACCCAGGTGAGCGGCCCGCGCAGCGCGACCGTGGCCTTCTCGTGGCCGCGGCTCCAGGACACCCCGTCCTCGTCGAGCCGCACCAGCCACTCGGCGTTCAGCTCAGGAGCGGTGTCGGTGGCATGCAGATGGATCGTGCGCAGGGGGCCGCGCAGCCCGTGCACCTCGTCGTCGGGGATCGTCCGCTGCGCCCACTCCACGATCTCCAGCCACTCGTCGACCGCGTCGGCGGCCACCTCGGGCGCGACGTCGTAGGGCAGTCCGGCGGCGAGCGTGGCGTCCGCGCGGTGCACGGTCACCTCATGGGCCATACGGCGGGCCCAGAAGCCGGCGTTCTCGACGCCCGCCCAGCTCCACACCCGAGCGTCGGGCCCGGCCTCCCGCAGCGCGGTCACGACCAGGCCGCCGCTCTCCGCCAGCCAGGCGTCCAGCGCGGCGGCGTCCCCGCGCGCCTCGGGCCCCTCGAAGCCCGGCACGTCCTCCTCCTCGGCCTCCTTCTCGGCCCCGGTCCGCACCATCAGGGCCGCCCAGCGCAGGGCGCCGCCGAGGTGCCGTACGAGCTGCTCCACGGACCAGTCGGGCGTGGTCGGCACCGTGCGGGACAGGTCCGTCCCCGAGGTCACCACCGCCCTCAACTGCCCGATCTGGTGGGCGATCTCGTCGCAGTAGCGCGTGTGTGCGAGTCGTGTCATGCCGCACACCCTAGGCAGCGGCGTTCAGCCGAGCACGGCGATTTCCGCCGCGTCGAACTCCACGCCGGTGACGTCCCCGACCTCCGGGGCGTCCCGCAGGGCGCAGGCCGCCTCCAGCGGGGGCGCGTCCTCCGGCTGGAGGCGCACGGCGACATGGGTGCCGCGGAAGGTGCGCGCGGTCACCGTGCAGCGCAGCCCCTCCCCGGCCGGGGCCAGCCACACCCCGGCGGGCCGCACCAGCAGCGGCCGAGTGCCCTCGGGGGCGTCCCGCGGCACCGGCACCTTGCCCCAGGGGGTGACGGCGACGCCGTCGGCGACGGCCGCCTCGACGACGTTCTCGAAGCCGAGGAAGCGGGCCACGAACGCGTCGGCGGGCCGCTGCCACACCTCGAGGGGCGTGCCGGACTGGGCGATCCGTCCGTCGCGCATCACCACCACCCGGTCGGCCAGCGCGAACGCCTCGCCCTGGTCGTGCGTCACGGCCAGCACGGTGGTGCCCAACCGGCCGAACAGCTCGCGCAGTTCGACCACAAGGCGTTCCCTGAGCGACCGGTCCAGCTGGCCGAGCGGCTCGTCGAGCATCAGCAGCCGGGGGCTGGGCGCGAGCGCACGGGCCAGCGCCACGCGCTGCTGCTCACCGCCGGACAGCGCGGCGACGGCCCGCCCGGACGCCCCGGGCAGCCCGACCAGCTCCAGCAACTCCCGCACGCGCCGGGTCTGTTCGGCGCGCGGCGTGCCGTGCATGCGCAGACCGAAGGCCACGTTGCCGCCCACGTCCCGCTGCGGGAACAGCTGGTGGTCCTGGAACATCAGCCCGACGCCCCGCCTGTGCGCGGGCACGCCCGCCTGGTCCCGTCCGTCGAGCAGGATCCGCCCGGCGTCCAGCGGCTGGAGTCCGGCGACCGCGCGCAGCAGCGTGGACTTGCCGCTGCCGCTGGGGCCGAGGACGCAGACGATCTCGTGTTCGGCGACGTCGAGGCCGACGGCGTCCAGGGCGGCCCGGCCGCCGAAGCGGACGGTCGCTTCCTGGAGGCTGAGCAGGCTGTCGGTGGGCGTCGGGCTTTCGACGGACATCAGAACTCCCCCGTCCGGTCGGTCCGCAGCCGCTCGAGCACCAGCAGAGCCACGGCGCACACGATCATCAGAATCGTCGACAGGGCCATCGCCTGCCCGTAGTTGAGGTCCCCGGGCCGTCCCAGCAGCCGCGCCACGGCCACCGGCAGGGTCGGGTTGTCGGGCCGCGCGATGAACACCGTCGCGCCGAACTCGCCCAGGGACACGGCGAAGGCGAACCCGGCGGCGATCAGCAGCGCCCGCCGCACCAGCGGCAGGTCCACCTCCCGCCACGCCCGCCACGGCGACGCCCCGAGCACCGAGGCCGCCTCCCGCAGCCGCACGTCCACCGCCCGCAGCACGGGCAGCATGGTCCGTACGACGAAGGGGACGCCGACCAGAGCCTGCGCGAGCGGCACCAGGATCCAGGAGGCGCGCAGGTCCAGCGGGGGCTCGTCGAGGGCGATGAGGAAACCGAAGCCGACGGTCACGGCGGAGACACCGAGCGGCAGCATCAGCAGCGCGTCGAAGCCGCGTACCAGCCGTCCCGCGTCGCGCCGGGTCAGCGCGACGGCGGCGAGACCGCCGATCACCACGGCGATGGCGGTGGCGGCGACGGCGTAGCTCAGCGAGTTCCCGATCGCCTCGATCGGGGCGACCAGGAAGACCCCGCCGTCCGCCTCGGTCAGCGCCCGGTAGTAGGTGAGGCCGGCGCCGCCGAAGGAGCGCTGCACCAGGACGGCGAGCGGCAGCAGGAGGAGTACGACGACGGTGGCGACGACCCCGGCGAGCAGCGCCCACTGTCCGGCACCGCGCGGGCGGCGCGCGGTCACCGAGGCGTCGACCAGCCGCAGCGCTGTCTCGCGCCGCCGCACGGTCCAGGCGTGCAGGGCGAGGATGGCGCCGACGGCGACGAACTGGATCATCGTGAGGACGGCCGCCGTGGACAGGTCGAAGAGGTCGGCGGTCTGCCGGTAGATCTCCACCTCCAGGGTGGAGAAGGCGGGCCCGCCGAGGATCTGCACCACGCCGAACGAGGTGAAGGTGAAGAGGAAGACCATCAGCGCGGCGGCGGCCACGGCGGGCGCGAGCGCCGGGAGGGTGACCGTGCGCCAGGCGGTGAACCGTGAGGCGCCGAGCATCCGCGCGGCCTCCTCCTGCCGTGGGTCGAGCTGCGCCCACAGCCCGCCCACGGTGCGGACGACCACGGCGTAGTTGAAGAAGACGTGGGCGAGGAGGATCGCCCAGACCGTGGTGTCGAGGCGCACGCCCCACAGCTCGTCCAGCAGCCCGCCACGCCCGACGAGCGCCATGAACGCCGTGCCGACGACAACGGTCGGCAGCACGAACGGCACGGTGATCACCGCGCGCAGCACCTGTTTGCCGGGGAAGTCGAAGCGGGCCAGGGCGTAGGCGCCGGGCAGGGCGATCACCAGGGTGAGGGCCGTGGAGACGAGCGCCTGCCAGGTGGTGAACCACAGCACCTGGCGGATGTCGGACTGCGTGAGCACGTCCGCGATCCGCCCGAACTGCCAGCCGCCGTCGGCCTTCAGTCCCCGGGCGACGATCGCGGCGACCGGGTAGGCGAAGAAGACGGCGAAGAACACGGCCGGCACGGCCATCAGACCGAGCCGGGCCACGTTCCGCCGCCACCAGCCGGGGCGGCGCGGGCGCGCTCCGGGCGGGCTCACCTCGGGCGGGCTCACTTCAGTACGAGCGAGGTCCACGACTTGACCCACTGGTCACGGTTCTCGGCGATCTTCGCCGGGTCCATGGTCCGCGGCTCCTTCGCCTGCGGCCCGAACTTCACGAACTCCTCGGGCACCTGGGCGTCCTCGCGCACCGGGTACACGAACATGTTGAGCGGCATGTCCTCCTGGAAGGTCTTGCCGGCCATGAAGTCGAGCAGCGCCTTGCCGCCCTCGGGGTTCTTGGCGTTGCTCAGCAGGCCCGCGTACTCGACCTGGCGGAAGCAGGTGCCCTCGGCGACGCCGGTGGGGGCGGTCTCGGGCCGCGGGTCGGCGTAGATCACCTCGGCGGGGGGCGAGGAGGCGTACGAGACGACGAGCGGACGGTCGGCCTTGGCCTTCTTGCCGCCGGCCGACCCGGAGAACTCCTCGTTGTACGCCTGCTCCCAGCCGTCGACGACCTTCACGCCGTTGGCCTTCAGCTTCTTCCAGTAGTCCTCCCAGCCGTCGTCGCCGTACTCGGCGGCGGTGCCGAGCAGGAACCCGAGGCCGGGCGAGGAGGTGGCGGCGTTCTCGACGACGAGGAGATCCTTGTACGCGGGCTCGGCCAGGTCGTCGAAGGTCTTCGGCGGGGTGAGCTTCTTCTTCTCGAACCACGCCTTGTCGTAGTTGACGCAGACGTCACCGGTGTCGACGGGGGTGACCCGGTGCTTGCCCTCGTCGACCCGGTACGCGGGCAGGATCTGGTCCGATCCCTCGGCCTCGTAGGACTGGAAGAGGCCGTTGTCGAGGGCGCGGGACAGCAGGGTGTTGTCGACGCCGAAGAAGACGTCGCCCTGGGGGTTGTCCTTGGTCAGGATCGCCTTGTTCACGGCCTGCCCGGCGTCGCCGTCCTCGAGGACCTTGAGCTTGTAGCCGGACTGCTTCTCGAAGGCGGCGACGACGTCCTCGGACACCGCCCACGAGTTGTGACTGACGAGGGTCACGGTCGTGGAGCCCTCGCCGCCGGCGCCGCTGCCGTCCCCGTCGGACGACCCGCAGGCGGACAGCGTGACGAGCCCCAGCCCGACGGCCAGGACGGTGACCTTCTTGGTGATGCCCACTTGATTCCTCCTGGGGTGACCAGGAAGAGACGCGGCCCTGCCCGGAACCCCTGGGGGTCCCGGGCAGGGCGCAACAGCTCGAGTGATGACCGATCTCCCTACCCAGAATGACCTGGGCCAGGTTCGGAGGGTCTGCGGCCGGTGCCGCACTCTCAGCGCTGTGGCGCTCCCCTGTCGGAATATGCAGATGTGTTGACGCCGGTCAGACTACCGCTCGGTGGCGGCGAGCTGACCACACGCCCCGTCGATCTCCTGACCACGGGTGTCCCGGATCGTCACCGGCACACCGTGCGCGGCGATCGCCTCGACGAACGCCTTCTCGTCCTCGGGCCGCGACGCGGTCCACTTGGAGCCGGGCGTCGGGTTGAGCGGGATGAGGTTGACGTGCACGGGACGCCCCTTGAGCATTCGCCCGAGCCGGTCACCGCGCCACGCCTGGTCGTTGATGTCCCGGATCAGCGCGTACTCGATGGACAGCCGGCGCCCGGACTTCGCCGCGTACGCGAACCCGGCGTCGAGCACCTCGCGCACCTTCCACCGCGTGTTCACGGGGACGAGGGTGTCGCGCAGCTCGTCGTCCGGGGCGTGCAGGGAGATCGCGAGGCGGCACTTGAAGCCCTCGTCGGAGAACCGGTGGATGGCCGGGACAAGGCCCACCGTCGACACGGTGATCCCGCGCTGGGACAGCCCGAGCCCGTCCGGCTCGGGGTCGGTGAGCCGCCGGATGGCGCCGACGACCCGGTTGTAGTTGGCGAGCGGCTCACCCATGCCCATGAACACGATGTTGCTGAGCCGCGCGGGCCCGCCGGGCACCTCGCCCTCACGGAGGGCGCGCATGCCGTCGACGATCTGGTGCACGATCTCGGCGGTGGACAGGTTCCGGTCCAGCCCGGCCTGCCCGGTCGCGCAGAACGGGCAGTTCATGCCGCAGCCGGCCTGCGAGCTGATGCACATGGTGACCCGGTCCGGGTACCGCATCAGCACGGACTCGACGAGCGTCCCGTCGAACAGCTTCCACAGCGTCTTGCGGGTGGTCCCCTGGTCGGTGGACAGATGCCGCACGACGCTCATCAGCTCGGGAAGCAGCGCTTCCCGCAGCTTCCCGCGGGACCCGGCGGGGATGTCGGTCCACAGCTCCGGATCGTGCGCGTACCGCGCGAAGTAGTGCTGCGAGAGCTGCTTGGCACGGAACGGCTTCTCACCGACCGCGACAACCGCCTCCTTGCGCTCGGCAGGCGTGAGATCGGCAAGATGCCGCGGCGGCTTCTTGGCTCCGCGCGGCGCGACGAATGTAAGTTCTCCGGGCTTAGGCATGGCTGTACCAGTGTCGCAGATCGAATCGCGTGACCTGCGGGTGTCGGGGGCCACACCTGTCGGTGGGGGTCGTGGCTGATCGGACGGGCTGTGCGGTGGGTCACCGGAGGAGACGTTCGCGTGCCACGATCTTCCCCGGGGAGGTGCGATGGTCCACGTGGTCCTGCCGGCGCTGACGGCCGTCGCCCTGGGCATGGTGGGGCTGGGCGTGGCGGGGCTCACCACCGGCTGGATCCACCCATGGGAGCGGGGCCGGGTCCTGCGCCTCGTGCCCCACGGACTGGGCCACATCTTTTCGGGGTGCGGCTTCTTCTGCTTCTGCGTGTTCTTCCTCTTCGCGCTGTCGGATGAGTTCTCGCTGAAGTCGCTCGCAGGAGGAGCAGTCCTCTTCTCGATCGGGGTTGTGCTGCGTGGCGTGGCCGCCTTCCCGGACCGCTGAACTGCGTACGTCACGCCCCTCGGTCGACCTGCCGGGCCTCTAGCTGTGTTGTCCGGGGACGTTGGTGACACGCGTGCTGGGTTCTTGAACGGGTGAGGGCCTCCGGGTTCGGTGTGGATTGCGACATCTGCACCGATCCGAGGAGGCCCTCGTGCCCCACCGTAATGCCCCGCTGACCGAGACCGGGCGTCTTCGCCTGGCCCGCTGTGTCGTCGACGACGGCTGGCCGCTGCGCCGGGCTGCCGAGCGTTTCCAGGTCAGCCACACCACCGCCGCCCGCTGGGCCACCCGCTACCGGCAGCTCGGCGTCGCCGGAATGAACGACCGCTCCAGCCGGCCCCACCACCAGCCCCGCAGGACGCCGGCCGAGATCGAGATGGAAGTCCTCCGGCTCCGGCGCGAACACCGCATCGGCCCGCTGCGGCTGGCCGTCCGGTGCCACATCGCGGCCTCCACCGCCCACCGCATCCTCCAGCGGCACGGCCAGCCGCCTCTGAGGGCCCTGGACCGGGCCACCGGCGAACCCGTCCGCCGCTACGAACGCGCCCGACCCGGCGAACTGGTCCACATCGACGTCAAGAAGCTCGGCAGGATCCCCGACGGCGGCGGCCACAAGACCCTCGGCCGGGCCGACGGCCACCGCAGCCGGACCAACGGCGCCGGCTGGGCCTACCTGCATACCGCCCTCGACGACCACAGCCGGATCGCCTACACCGAGGACCTGCCCGACGAGACCGCCCCGACCTGCGCAGCTTTCCTCGTCCGGGCCACGGCCTACTTCGCATCGCTGGGCATCCGCATCGAGCGGGTCCTGACCGACAACGCCTGGGCCTACAGCAAGAACACCTGGCGTGACACCTGCCGCGACCTGGGCATCAGCCCCCGCTGGACCAGGCCTTGGCGGCCCCAGACCAACGGCAAGGTCGAACGCTTCCACCGCACCCTGCTCGACGAATGGGCCTACCAGCGGCCCTACACCTCAGACCACGAGCGCAGGGAAGCGTTCACCGACTGGCTGCACTGGTACAACTACCACCGCCCCCACACCGGCATCGGCGGCCACCCACCAGCCAGCCGCGTCACCAACCTGCCCGGTCAGCACATCTAGCGGGGCGGGGGCCGACCCCGAGGGCTCCTCACTCGGGGGCGCGCAGGTCCGTGGTAGCCGCCAGCACCGCCCCCGTCAGGACGGCGTCGGTCAGGTCCGCGCCTGTGAGGATCGCGTTCGTCAGGTTCGCGTCGGTCAGGTCGGCGTATGTCAGATCCGCGGCGGTCAGGTCCGCGCCGCACAGCAGCGCACCGCGCAGGTCCGTGTCCGTCAGGGCCGCGTCGCGCAGGACGGTGTCGGTCAGGTTCGCGTGGCTCATCGTCGCGTTGCTCAGGTTCGCGTCGGTCAGGTCCGCGCCTGACAGGATCGCGTGGCCCAGACCCGCGCCCGTCAGGTTCGCACCCGACAATTCCGCGCCGGTCAGGTCCGCACCCGTCAAGTCCGCGCCGTGCGCGTCCGCGTGGTTCAGGTCAGCGGCCGTGAGGCTCGCTCCACGCAGGTCCGCGCCGCACAGGTTGAGAGGGTCCTCGCTGTACGGGCGCCGGGGGCGGCCGAGATCTGCGGCCTCCGGGACCGCTTCCGCAGGTGGCTCCGCCGCGCGCTCCGTGATGGCCTCCGCCGTGTACTCGAGCGCTCCGGCCGGGGCGTCCGGGCAGGCCAGGTAGAGCAGTCCGCGCAGGCGGGCCGCGTGCTCCGCCCGCTCGTCGTCCGTCAGGTCGCCTCCGGCACGGGCCGGCGGCCGAGGGAGGGGTGCCTGAGGCCTCACGCAGATGGGACAGCGGTGACCGGGCACGTTGTCGACCGCGAGCAACAAATGGACGGCCTCGTGCTCGGCCGCCTGCGAGGGCACCGCCCCCGCGATCACTGCGATCAGCCGGGCGAAGTGCCGCTTCGCCCGCTCCCAGTCAGGCGCGGCCTCGCCGAGACGGCGGTGACAGGCACCGAACGCCAGCACGGCGGCCCTGACGGACGCGCCGCCCCGCTCGCGCACCTCGGCCAAGGTGCTCAGCGCGGCGCCTCCGTACGCGCCCCCCGCTGCCTGACGTACCGCGAGATCACGAACACCAGCGAGGCCAGCAGCGCGCCGAACCAGATGGTGATCTCCATCCCTCCCATACCGCTGCCGAGCGCCAGCAGCACCAGCGCGAAGACGGCGACGACCAGCACGACATTCACGATCAGGCTGCGCACGGTGTGCCCCTCACGGTGTGTATGACCAACCCCGTGATCATGATCGCAGGTCGCCAGAGGCGTGTACACAGCACTCGGGCCCCCGTCCGAGAGGACAGGGGCCCGACGACAGCGAGGACGCGAACCTCAGCCCGCCCCCACGAAAAGCGCCAGCAGCAGCCACACCACCGGCGCCGTCGGCAGGAGGGAGTCCAGGCGGTCCATGATGCCGCCGTGGCCCGGCAGCAGCGTGCCCATGTCCTTGATGCCCAGGTCCCGCTTGATCATCGACTCGCCGAGGTCGCCCAGCGTCGCGCTGGCCGCGACCGCGAGGCCCAGCAGCAGGCCCTGCCACCACTGGCCGTCGTCGATCAGGAACTGCATGCACAGCGCGCCCGCCGCCATCGAGAAGGCGACCGCGCCCAGCAGGCCCTCGCGGGTCTTGCCCGGGCTGATGCGCGGGGCGAGCTTGTGCTTGCCGAAGCGCCAGCCGACCGCGTACGCGCCGGTGTCGCTGACCACGGTGAGCAGCAGGAAGGTCAGCACGCGCCACGGGCCGTCCTCGGCCTTCAGCAGCATCGCGACGAACGTCGCCAGGAAGGGGACGTAGAACGCGGCGAAGACACCGGCCGTGACGTCCTTGAGGTAGCCCTCCGGCGGCGCCGTCATGCGCCACACCAGCACCGCCAGCGTGGTCAGGGCCATGGCGATCCACGCGCCCTCGGCGCCCCGGGCGTACCCGGCGACGACCATGGCCGCGCCCCCCAGCGCCAGCGGCACGAGGGGCGCCTTGATCCCCTTGCGCTCGTCCAGACGCGTCGTCAGCTCCCACAGGCCCACCACGACGGCGACCGCGATCACGCCGACGAAGACGGCCTTGACGAAGAACAGGGACGCGACGATCACCGCGCCGAGTCCGACGCCGACGCCTATCGCGGCGCCGAGGTCCCGCCCCGCGGTCTTCTTCTGCGGTGCGGGTGCCGGCTGCGGGGCGTGGGGCATGGGCTCCGGATTCTGCGGCACCTCCCCCGGCAGGGGGCGGGCCCGCGTCGGCTCGTCTCGGAACAGGGGGCCGCTCAGCCGAGCAGCCCCCCGGTCCGCATCCTGGTCTCCGCCGTGTTCGGGTACATCAGGCACGATGGGCATGGGCCGCGTCTGCTGTGCTTGGTGCGCATCGTACGCGGGACCCGCCGGGACAGCTCCCGGGCCGGGTCCCTGGTCGGACGGCCCCCAGTACCCGGTCTGCGGCGTCCCCCAGGAAGAGTCGTTCATCAGACCTCGAGCAGCTCCGCTTCCTTGTGCTTCAGAAGCTCGTCCACCTGAGCGACGTACTTCGCCGTGGTGTCGTCGAGCTCCTTCTCCGCACGGCGGCCCTCGTCCTCGCCGACCTCGCCGTCCTTGATCAGCTTGTCGATGGCTTCCTTGGCCTTGCGGCGCACGGAGCGGATCGAGATCTTCGCGTCCTCGCCCTTGCCCTTGGCGACCTTGATGTACTCGCGCCGGCGCTCCTCGGTCAGCTCGGGGAACACCACCCGGATGATGTTGCCGTCGTTGCTCGGGTTGACGCCCAGGTCCGAGTCACGGATCGCCTGCTCGATGTTGCGCAGGGCGCTCTTGTCGAACGGGGTCACCACGGCCATGCGCGGCTCGGGCACGGAGAACGAGGCCAGCTGGTTGATCGGCGTCGGCGCGCCGTAGTAGTCGGCCACGATCTTGTTGAACATCGCCGGGTGCGCACGGCCGGTGCGGATCGCGGCGAAGTCCTCCTTGGCGACCACGACGGCCTTCTCCATCTTCTCCTCGGCCTCGAGGAGGGTCTCTTCGATCACCACTTGCTCCTGCGTGTCTTGAGTAGGCCCGGCTGCGGTCCTCGGTCGGGGCGGCGGCCGGCTGCGTCGCGTCTTCTTCCTGCACGGTTCACGACCGGCAGGACATTGTCCATCCCCCGGTCAGTTGTGCCCGGGCTGGTCGCCCACCAGCGTGCCGATCTTCTCACCCTTGACGGCGCGGGCGATGTTGCCCTCCTGCAGGAGTTCGAACACGACGATCGGGAGGCTGTTGTCACGGCAGAGCGTGACGGCCGTGGCATCGGCGACCTTGAGGTTCCGGGTGATGACCTCGCCGTAGCCGAGGGCGTCGAACTTGACGGCGTCGGGGTTGGTCTTGGGGTCGGAGTCGTAGACCCCGTCGACACCGTTCTTGCCCATGAGGAGCGCCTCGGCGTCGATCTCGAGGGCGCGCTGCGCGGCGGTGGTGTCGGTGGAGAAGTACGGCATGCCCATACCGGCGCCGAAGATGACCACGCGGCCCTTCTCCAGGTGGCGCACGGCGCGCAGCGGGATGTAGGGCTCGGCGACCTGGCCCATGGTGATGGCCGTCTGCACACGGCAGTCGACGCCTTCCTTCTCCAGGAAGTCCTGGAGGGCCAGGCAGTTCATCACGGTGCCGAGCATGCCCATGTAGTCGGAACGGGCGCGGTCCATGCCGCGCACCTGGAGCTCGGCTCCGCGGAAGAAGTTGCCGCCGCCGATCACGATCGCGATCTGCGCGCCGTCGCGTACGACGGCCGCGATCTCACGGGCGATGGCGTGCACCACGTCGGGATCGACGCCCAGGCCTCCGCCACCGGAGAAGGCCTCTCCGGACAGCTTCAGCAGAAACCGGCCGCGCACTTTGCCGTCGTCGCTCTTCTCAGCCTTGGTCGTCATGGTCGAATCCCGCCTCTTTCACGTGTTGCACATACGAAGAAGGCCATTGCCGGTGGGGCGTGTTTCGCATCCCATGCGGCAATGGCCTCCTCGTCAGATCTGCTGTCGCCCGGCACGCGCGCGTGCGTGGACGCATGTCCGAACGACTGCTGTCGACCCTATCGGGGTCGCGCGTCCGTCGCGGTGCGGACTCAGATGCCGACCTTGATGCGCGAGAAGCGCTTCAGGGTGACACCGGCCTCGTCCAGCACCTTCTGGACGGACTTCTTGTTGTCGAGCGCGTACGGCTGGCCGAGCAGCGTGGCGTCCTTGAAGAAACCGTTGAGACGACCCTCGACGATCTTGCCGATCGCGGCCTCGGGCTTGCCCTCGGCGCGGGTGGTCTCCTCGGCGATGCGGCGCTCGGACTCGACGACCTCGGCCGGCACGTCCTCCTTGGAGAGGTACTTCGGCGCGAAGGCGGCGATGTGCTGGGCGACGCCCTTGGCGATCTCGGCGTTCGGCTTGTCCAGCTCGACGAGCACACCGATCTGCGGGGGCAGGTCGGGCATCGTGCGGTGCATGTACGCCGTCACGTAGCCGTCGGCGAACTGCGCGAAGCGGTCGAGGACGATCTTCTCACCGAGGTTGGCGTTGGCCTCGTCGACGAACGCCTGGACGGTCTTGCCGGCCTCGATCTCCGAGGCGAGCAGGGCCTCGAGGTCGGCCGGGGAGGTCTTGGCGACGTGCTCGGCGATCGCCGTGGCGACGGCCTGGAACTTCTCGCCCTTGGCGACGAAGTCCGTCTCGCACTTCAGCTCGACGATGACACCGGAGGAGTTGTCGTCGGCGATGACCGAGACCACGGCGCCGTTCTCGGCGGAGCGGCCCTCGCGCTTGGCGACGCCCTTCTGGCCCTTGATGCGGAGCGCCTCGACGGCCTTCTCGACGTTGCCGTCGGCCTCGTCCAGCGCCTTCTTGCAGTCCATCATGCCGGCGCCGGTGAGCTCCCGGAGCTTCTTGACGTCGGCGGCGGTGTAGTTCGCCATGAGTCTGTGAATCTTTCTCGAAGTCTGGAGGTTCGAAGAGCGGCGGGGCGGGACCGCTTCGTGGGCAGGTCCCGGGCCACCGCCGGTCTACGGGTGAACGGCGGGAGCGGACGTCATGTCACCGCTCCCGCCGTCATCGGCTCTGACGGAGCGGTCAGGCCTGCTCGGCCTTGGGCTCGGCCTCGGCCTGCGGGGCCTCGGCGGCGGGGGCCTCAGCCGGCTTCTCGCCCTCGGCGGCGGCCGGAGCGGCCTCGTCGGCCTTCTTCTCGCCCTCGAGCAGGTCGCGCTCCCACTCGGCCAGCGGCTCGCCGGCGGCCTTCTCGCCCTTGCCCTCGGCGCCACCGCTGCGGGCGATGAGGCCCTCGGCGACGGCGTCGGCGATCACGCGGGTGAGCAGGGTGACGGAGCGGATCGCGTCGTCGTTGCCCGGGATCTTGTAGTCGACCTCGTCGGGGTCGCAGTTGGTGTCGAGGATGGCGACGACCGGGATGTTGAGCTTCCGGGCCTCGCCGACCGCGATGTGCTCCTTCTTGGTGTCCACGATCCAGACGGCGCTGGGCACCTTCTGCATCTCGCGGATACCGCCGAGGGTCTTCTCCAGCTTCGCCTTCTCGCGGGAGAGGACCAGCAGTTCCTTCTTGGTGAGGCCGGAGGCGGCCACGTCCTCGAAGTCGATCTGCTCGAGCTCCTTGAGGCGCTGCAGACGCTTGTAGACGGTCGAGAAGTTGGTGAGCATGCCGCCCAGCCAGCGCTGGTTGACGTAGGGCATGCCGACGCGGGTGGCCTGCTCGGCGATGGCCTCCTGCGCCTGCTTCTTCGTGCCGACGAACATGACCGTGCCGCCGTGGGCCACGGTCTCCTTGACGAACTCGTAGGCGCGGTCGATGTACGACAGCGACTGGAGCAGGTCGATGATGTAGATGCCGTTGCGCTCCGTGAAGATGAAGCGCTTCATCTTCGGGTTCCAACGACGGGTCTGGTGACCGAAGTGGACGCCGCTCTCCAGCAGCTCCCGCA
Source organism: Streptomyces sp. P9-2 (assembly GCF_051903975.1). NCBI lineage: Bacteria > Bacillati > Actinomycetota > Actinomycetes > Kitasatosporales > Streptomycetaceae > Streptomyces > Streptomyces sp. P9-2. The sequence continues at coordinate 4,859,359 of NZ_CP192633.1, read as the reverse complement.
TCGTGACGACGGCCATGGCCGTATCTCCTTGAATTTCTCGGTTGTGCCGCGGGGGCCGGACGGCTCCCGCGCCTGACGCCCACGACGCGCCGTGCCACGAAGGACCGAGGGGCGCTGACACCGGGCCACGGCCGTGACCGGTCCCGATGTCGGGGCGTGCGAAGTCGACCCGGTGGCCCGGGTCGCCACCAGAAGTGTACGGGACCCGCGGGGTGCCGGGTGACGCCGTTGTCCACAACCCGGCCGTCCGTCCACAGGTCCCGGCGGAGATCACCTCCTCGGGAGACGCTTCCGCCATGCGAGGACCGGTACGGAGCGAGGGACGTGGGTGGCGTGAACGGGCCGAAATGGCTGATGGGAGCGGGCGGGGCGGTTGGCCGAGGCGGTGCGTGCGGCTGGTGCTGGTGGTGGCCCTGACGGTGGTGACACTGCTGGCGCCGCCGGCCTCACGGCTGTTCGCGGCGGGAGCGGGAGGGTCGCCGACGGCCGTCGTCGGGGCGCTCCCCGCCGCGGACGACGAGGCCGTCCCGGCCGTCGGCCGTACGTGGCCGGTGGGGGTACGTCCGCGGGTGCTGCGCGGCTGGGAACCGCCGGCGAGTGCCTACGGGCCCGGACACCGGGGTGTCGATCTCGCGGCGGCTTCGGGGACGCCGGTACGGGCGGTGGCGGACGGCCGGGTGTCCTTCGCGGGCCGGGTGGCCGGGAAGGGGGTCGTGTCGGTGGAGCTCGCCGGCACCGGGGATCCGCCGCTGCGTACGACCTACGAACCCGTCCGCTCCTCGGTGCCTCAGGGCGCGGAGGTGACGGCGGGCGAGGTGATCGGCACGGTGGAGGCGGGCGGCTCCCACTGCGCGGCGCCCTGCGTCCACTGGGGTCTGCTGCGGGACGAGACCTACCTGGACCCGCTCTCGCTGCTGCCCCCGTGGCTGCTGCACCGGGGTCCGTCGCGGCTCCTGCCGGTGCTCGGGGTGTCGTTGCCTTGAGGGGGCCGGGCGCCTCGCGGGCGGGCAGGCGGCTTCAGCCCCGGACGCCGTCCAGGGCCAGGGAGACCGCCGCCCGGACGATCACGTCGGGGTGCTCGGCCGCCCCCAGCTCGATACGGCGCACGGCCGCGTCGACCACGCCCTGGAGCAGCATGGCGGTCAGGCGCGGCTCGGCGTGGCCCAGCTCGGCGAGCGCGTCGACGATCATCGCGATCAGCCCGCCGTGGGCGGCGCGGATCTTCTCCCGGGCGCCGGCGTCGAGTTCGCTCGCGGAGATCGCGACGACCGCGCGGTGCCGCCGGTCCCCGACCAGTTCCAGCTGCTTGCGGACGTACGCCTCGATCTTGCCCTCGGGGCCCTCGGCGTCCGCCATCGCCGCCTCGACCTCCGCCGCCCAGACGGGGAAGTCGGCCTCGCACAGCTCCTCGACGACGGCCGCCCGCGAGCGGAAGTACTCGTACACGGACGACCGGGCGAGGCCCGTGCGCTCGGCGAGGGCCGGGAAGGTCAGCGCCTCCGTACCGCCCTCGGACAGCAGGGAGCGTGCCGCGTCCAGCAGGGCGGCTCGCTGCATCGACCGGTGCTCGGCCACGGAGGCCGCTCGAATCCTTGGCACGACGTCCACTTTACGGACGCCCCGCCCACCGCGGCCAGGGGTTCGCCCGGCCGGTCACCCCGGCCGCCGGCCGAGGTCAGCGACGGGTCAGCGACAGGTCAGCGGCCGAAACCGGCCAGCTTGGCGCGCAGCTGGAGCACCGACTTGGTGTGGATCTGGCTCACCCGGCTCTCCGTGACGCCCAGCACATTGCCGATCTCGGCCAGGGTCAGGCCCTCGTAGTAGTACAGCGTGACCACGGTCTTCTCCCGTTCGGGCAGCGTGTTGATGGCCCGCGCCAGGAAGCGGCGCAGCTCCCGGTCCTCGGCGACCTCCACCGGGTTGTCGGCGGCGGTGTCCTCCAGGGTGTCCATGAAGCTGAGCTGGTCGCCGCCGTCACCGCCGACGTGCAGCAGCTCCTCCAGGGCGACGACGTTGGCGAGCGAGAGCTGGCTGAACACCGCGTGCAGCTCGCCGACGGTGATGCCCATCTCGGCGGCGACCTCGTTCTCCGTCGGGGTGCGCCGCAGCCGCGCCTCGAGGGTGGCGTAGGCGCGCTCCACGTTGCGCGCCTTCTGCCGCACGGAGCGGGGGATCCAGTCCAGCGCCCGCAGTTCGTCGATCATCGCGCCGCGGATCCGGGTGATCGCGTACGTCTCGAACTTGATCTCGCGGTCGACGTCGAACTTCTCGATCGCGTCGATCAGCCCGAAGACCCCGGAGGACACGAAGTCCGCCTGTTCGACGTTGGGCGGCAGCCCCACGCTGACCCGGCCGGCGACGTACTTCACCAGTGGTGAGTAGTGCAGGATCAGCTGCTCCCGCAAACGTTCGTCCCCCGTCGCCTTGTACGACCGCCACAGCTCGTCGAGCGTCGAGGGAGCGGGCGGCCGCACGCTGCCACCGTCGCGGGCGGCTGGGGGGATCGCCGCCCGGTCGGACCCGGAGGTGTGCTGGGGCATTCGTCGCCTAGTGCCGTTCTGCCGTGGGCTGGTACTGCCTGGGTGCGTGGTCTGTCCGATGTCTGTTCTGGTGTCTGTTCTGGGCTGTCCGTGTCTCGGCCCTCGTGAGCGTAGCGTGACTGCGGCGTCGCGGTGTGCGAAGAACGGGGGCCGGGCCGTGCGCAGATACGTTCCGGGGGCAGTCCCGCCGGGGCACAGCCGTCGCTCTGCGTGATCACTCGGATACCCCAACTGACGTATTCTCCAAGGCGTGTCGGGGTTCCCCCGGACGGCCGAACACGCTGCGTCAACGGACATCGGCGCCGCCCCGGACCGAGATCATCGCCTGGCGCGTCAACTTCCAGGCGTCGCCGTGTCGTTCGACGTAACCAAGTGCTCGGAGTTCGTACAGTTTCGCGATCGCGTCGTCCGTGGTGGTCTGCGCCGTGCGGGCGATGTCGTCCGGGCGGGCCGCCCTACGGGCCGGCAGCGCGGCGAGGACCTGGCGGACCGCCGGATCCAGCAGGTCACGGGGCAGGACGGGGCCTCTGCGCTCAGGGGCGAGCTCGCCCATGTCGCCGACCAGTTCGACGATCTCGTCGGTGTCGGTGACGAGGACGGCGTCCTGCCGGAGCAGCTCGTGCACCCCTGCGGAGAGGCCGCTGGTGGCCGGGCCCGGTACCCCTATCGTGTGACGTCCCAGCCGGCGGGCGGCGCGGGCGGTCACCAGGGAGCCGCTGCGGTGGGCCGCCTCGACGACGACCGTGCCCCGGGTGAGGGCGGCGATCACGCGGTTGCGGAGGAGGAAGCGGCTGGGGGTCGGATGCTCGCCCGGCGGCAACTCGCCGACCACCAGACCCTGTTCCGCGATCCGGTTGATCAGTCCCGCGTGTCCGCGCGGGTAGGGGCGGTCCACGCCGCAGGCCAGCACGGCGACGGTGGCGCCGCCCGCGCCGAGCGCCCCTCGGTGGGCGGCGCCGTCGATGCCGTAGGCGCCGCCGGAGACGACGATCCACCCCTTCTCGGCGAGCCCGGCCGCGAGGGTGGCGGCCATGAACGCGCCGTACTCGGTGCAGGCCCGGGCGCCGACGAGGGCGACGGAACGCAGCGCCCACATCCGCAGGTCGGCGGTGCCGCGCACCCACAGGCCGAGCGGGCGGGCGTCCCCGAGGTCGTCGAGCTGGCCGGGCCACTCCGCGTCCCCGGGACACACGAACCGCACACCCGCGTCCTGAGCGACGGCGAGATCCCGCCGCGGGTCGGCCCGCTCGGCCCGGGCCAGCAACCCGGCCCACCGCTTCTGGCTGACGCCGGGCAGGGACTCCCCCCGGTGCCTGAGCCGCCGCACCACCCCGTCCACCCCGAATTCACGCACCCAACGCCCGCCGGTCTCGTCCCCGGGTTCGATGACGCGGGTGAGGTAGATCCGGCCCAGGAGGCCGCCGTGGTTGGTGGGTGGGGGTGAGGTGTCGGGCCCGGTCGCGCAGGGTGGGCCGCCCTGACCGGCCGGCCGCGGCTGGCTGCCGTGCGCGCCCACCCCAGGCGGGCCGCCCAAGGGCGGCCCGCCCAAGCGGGTCGGCCGCGGGGCGCCGTCGGGCCCGGCCGATCCGGGCCGGTCGCCCTGGCCGTTCGGCCGAGGCGCTCCGTCGTACCCGGCCTCCCCGGGCGAGCCGCCTGGGCCGGTCGGTCGCGCCGGACCATCAGCCCCGGCCCCTCCAGGCAGACCCCCTGGCTCGGTCTGCCGAGGCGCTCCGTCATACCCGGCCTCCCCGGACGGGCCGCCTGGGCCGGTCGGTCGCGCCGGACCATCAGCCCCGGCCCCTCCAGGCAGACCCCCTGGCTCGGTCTGCCGAGGCGCTCCGTCATACCCGGCCTCCCCGGACGGGCCGCCTGGGCCGGTCGGTCGCGCCGGACCATCAGCCCCGGCCCCTCCAGGCAGACCCCCTGGCTCGGTCTGCCGAGGCGGGTCACCGCGCCCCACCCGCCCAGCCGACCCCGCCGAATCGAGGTACCACGGCGGGCCGAACGGCCCGTTTCCCCCGCTCATGCCCCCGCCCCGATCACCATCGGCACCCCACGCGGCACACCCGTCCGCAGTTGCAGCGCCAGTGCGACGTCGCCCGCGTCGGGGCGGGCATGGCCGGCCAGGTCGGCGATCGTCCAGGCGACCCGCAGGACCCGGTCGATGCCCCGCGCGGTCAGCACGCCCCGCTCCAGGCTGCGTTCGGCCTCGTCCATGGCACCCGGTGCGGCCTGCCAGCGGCTGCGGAGCTCCCGGCCGGGAATCTCGCTGTTGAGGCTCCACGGTGTGCCCTGGAGCCGGGCGGCGGCGCGTTCGCGGGCCGAGCGCACCCGGTCGGCGACCGTCGCGGTCGTCTCGCCCCGGGCGCCCGCCGCCGTCAGTTCGCCGCGGGTGACGGCGTCCACCTCGACCCGCAGGTCGACCCGGTCGAGCAGCGGGCCGGAGAGCCGGGCCTGGTAGCGGCGGATCGCCGAGGGCGGGCACTCGCAGTGGTCGTCGGTGCGCGAGAACCGGCCGCACGGGCACGGGTTGGCCGCGAGCACCATGAGGAAGCACGCCGGGAAGCGCACGACGCCCGCGCTGCGCGCGATGACCACGTGCCCCGCCTCCAGCGGCTGGCGCAGTGCGTCCAGCGCCTTGCTGCTGAACTCGGGGGTCTCGTCCAGGAACAACACGCCTCGATGGGACAGGGACACCGCTCCCGGCCGGGCCGTCCCCGGGCCGCCGCCCACGAGGGCCTGCATGGTGGCCGAGTGGTGCGGGGCGCAGTAGGGCGCGGTGTCGATCAGCGGGCGGCCCGGCGGCAGCAGACCCGCCACCGAGTGGACGGCCGTCACCTCCAGGGACGCCTGGCGGTCCAGCGGCGGCAGGATGGACGGCATGCGCTCGGCAAGCATCGTCTTGCCCGCGCCGGGCGGGCCTTCCAGGAAAAGGTGGTGTCCGCCCGCCGCGGCCACCTCGACCGCCGTGCGCGCCGCGTGCTGGCCCACGACGTCGGCGAGATCGTGCCCCTGGTCGTACCGGCCGGGACCGCCGCTCATGCCGGTGATCCCTCCGCTGCCGAGGTCGCGCAGGCCCGCCATCAGCGGGTCGGGCCGGTCCGGCTCCTCTGGCTGCTCGTCGGGCACCGGCTCGTCGGTGAGGATCGCGATGAGCTGGCGCAGGCTGCGCACGCCCAGCACGGACACGCCCGGCACCAGGGCGGCCTCGGCGGCGGCGCACTCGGGCACCACCACCTGCTCGAAGCCCGCGTCCGCCGCGGCCAGCACCGCCGGCAGGATGCCCCGTACCGGCCGCACCCGGCCGTCCAGGCCCAGTTCGCCGATCATCACGATGTCGGAGAGGGCGCGGGGGTCGATCCGCTCCGAGGCGCCGAGGACCGCGCATGCGACAGCGAGATCAAAACCCGAGCCGGCCTTCGGCACCGACGCCGGACTCAGGCCCACGGTGAGCTTCTTCTGCGGCCACTCGCCGCCCGAGTTGACCACGGCGGCCCTGACCCGGTCGCGGCTCTCCGTCAGGCTCTTGTCCGGCAGTCCCACCAGCGTGAACGCGGCGACCCCCGGCTCCAGGTCGGCCTGCACCTCGACGACCACGCCCTCGACGCCGACGAGCGTCACCGAACACGTACGGGCGAATCCCATTCAGGCCACCCCCCTGACATGCTCGACCACGGGGGCGCCGCGCCTCGGGAGCAGCACGCCGACCAGGTCGATGCGGACGCCGCCGGGCGGTGCTCCCCCGTGTTCCTGGAGCCAGCGCTCCGCCAGGCCGCGCAGCCGGCTCGCCTTGGCCGGGGAGATCGCCGCCATGGGGTGCTGGAAGGAATCGGCGCGGCGGGTCTTCACCTCGCAGACGACCAGGGCGTCGCCGTCCCGCGCCACGATGTCGATCTCGCCGGCCCTGCCGGAGCGCCAGTTCCGCGCCAGCACCGTCATCCCGGCCTGGGTCAGCCGCCGCGCGGCCAGTGTCTCCCCGTACCTGCCGAGCGCCCCTTGGGCCTGCCCGCCACCGTCACCGCGTACCTGCGTGTTCTGCCGTGCGTCCATGCCGGCACCACCTCCGGCGCCAACCGTCACGCATCACCGCGGACCCTGCTCGGCCCCGTGCACAACCCGGCGACTGTGGAAAACCCCGCCACCCGCGAGCGTGAACCTCACAGCCTTACAAGCTCACGGCCTCAAAGGCTCACGGACTCACAGCCCCACAGCCCCACGGCCCGACAACCTCACCCGCTCGGCAGCTCCAGGTCGCTCTTGTTCAGCTCCTCAATGTTCACGTCCTTGAACGTGAGTACCCGCACCTGCTTCACGAAGCGGGCCGGCCGGTACATGTCCCAGACCCAGGCGTCCGCCATGGACACCTCGAAGAACACCTCACCCTGCACCGAGTGCACCTGCATCTCGTAGTCGTTGGTGAGGTAGAAGCGCCGCTCGGTCTCGATCACGTATTTGAACAGACCGACGACATCGCGGTACTCCCGGTAGAGCTTCAGCTCCATCTCGGTCTCGTACTTCTCGAGGTCCTCGGCGCTCATGGCATGTTCCCCTTCAGCCGTGCGATCCCACCATTGTGCGCCAGTCCCTGGGGTCACCGGACGATTTCGGTGTCCAGGGTCACGGGCGCGGCCGGGGGGCCTTCGTCGAGCAGCGTCCGCAGCAGCCCGGCGAGCTTGGTCGGATACACCGTCTCACGGGCGTGCAGCAGTTCCGGCCAGGTCCACCAGCGAGCTCCGGCGACACTGCGCCGTTCCAGCTCGGTCAGGGCCGTCGCCACGGTGGCCGTCTGCGTCGTACGGGCCAGGTAGTACCACTCGTCCTGGTCCCACTGGCGGCCCGCGAACGGGAAGGAGCAGCGCCGCCGCCACAGCACCGGGCCGAGTTCGACGTCGGTGATGCCGGTCTCCTCGGCGAGTTCCCTGAGGGCCGCCTCTTCACGGGTCTCGTCGCCCTCCACGCCGCCGCCGGGCGTGAACCACCAGTCGACGGCGGGGTCGTCCGGCTCGTGGCCGTGGAGCAGCAGGATGCGGTCCCGCGGGTCGAGCAGCACCACCCGGGCGACCCTGCGCAGCCCGCCCTCGTACGTGTCCGGTGCGGCCGGGGCCCGCTCAGCGGCCACCGCTGCTCCCCGCCCCGCTCCCACCCGCGCTCCGGCCCCGGGAGGCCGCCGCGCGCTTGGCCAGCGGCCCGTACGCGGCCCCGGCCAGCACCATCACCGCACCGCCGACCACGGCGGCGAGAACGCTCGCCAGCGGTCCGGGGGTGGAGAGCGGGCCGAGGGTCTGGAAGCCGGTGGGCTTGGCGAGCATGCCGTCCATCGGCCAGACCACGGCGTCCACGCGGGCCTGGACGGCGTCGCGGGCGACGGTGCCGCCGGCGGCGTCGGTCAGATGGGCCGTGGAGTCGACCGACCCGGAGCGCTCGTCGCCGAGCAGGAACAGACGCCCCTCGGGCACGGTCACCTCGGGGAAGGTGGACGACCGCGCCATCGGGTCGTCGGGGAGGTACGGCTCGTCGATGGTCTTGCCGTTGACCGTGAGCTTGCCGTCCTTGCAGCAGGAGACGGTGTCGCCGCCGACGGCGACGACCCGCTTCACGATGGGCGCGTTCGACCAGGTGTCGTCCCGGAAGACGACGACATCGCCCCGGCGGACGTCTCCGCCGTCGATGCGCTCCGCCAGCACCCGCTCGCCGGCGTCGATCGTCGGGGCCATCGAGGTGGTCGGCACGGTGTAGGGCCGGTAGACCACCGCTCCCCAGGCGAACCCGCCGAGGAACAACACCAGCCCGAGCGCGACGGCCACGTTGGACAGCACCTGCCCGGTCCGGCCGCTGCGTGCCGTGCCGGAACCGCCGCTGCCCGGGACCGTACGCGTCGTGCTCTGACCACTCATGGGCCGCACCCTACCCGGCGGTACCCGGGCGGGTCAGCCCCTCCTGGCGACCCCCGGCGCCGGGTGCCGGGCGCCAGGGGTCCGGCCTCAGGCGCGACGGCGCCGCCACAGCGCGAACGGCACCGCGCCGGCCAGCGCGAGCGCGGGAGGCGCGACCGTGAGGGCCGCCGCGTCCTGCTGCTGGGTGTTCAGCCCGGGCTGGTCGAAGGTGTCCGGTACGGGCAGGTTGGTCCAGCGGTTGACCGGCCAGGCGATGACGACGGCGCGGCCGACGACCTTGTCGACGGGGACGAAGCCCTGGTTCTTGTCGGCGGTGTTGTAGCGGGAGTCCCGCGAGTTCTGCCGGTGGTCGCCCATGACCCAGATGTGGCCCTCGGGAACCTTCACCTTGAACTGGCCGCCCTGGTCGTCCTGGCTGCACGGGGTGTTGCCCGGGTAGACGTAGGGCTCGTTGAGCGCCTTGCCGTTGACCTTCAGCGGGCCGGTGCCCTTGCACTCGACCGTGTCGCCACCGACGCCGATGACCCGCTTGATCAGGTCCTTCTCCTCCGCGGACGGCATCAGGCCGATCCAGCTGAGAGCCTTCTGCAGCGCGTTGGGGTCGGGGGTCGGCTCGCCCGCCAGCCAGTTGTCGGGGTCGTGGAAGACGACGACCTCGCCGCGCTCCGGCTCGGAGCCGAACCACGGGGTCAGCTTGTCGACCAGGACCCGGTCTCCCCGCTGGAGGGTGTTCTGCATCGAGTCGGAGGGGATCGAGAACGCCTGGACGAGGAACGTCTTGATCAGCAGCGCCAGGACGAGCGCGATGCCGATGAGGATCGGCAGCTCCTTCCAGAAGGAGCGCTGCTGCTTCTTCGGCCGGTCCCGGTCCGGACCGTCCGGTCCCTGACCGCCGGCCCGCGTCCCGTCCTCGTTCACTCCGCCGTCCTCGACCACACGCCCGTCACTCCCGGAGAACGCGGCGTGGCCCGCGCCCGGGTCGCCCGGCCCCGCGGAGCGTCCGCGGTTCTCCTCGCCGCCCTGACCGGACCGTGCGCCTACCGCCACATCCCCCACGCCGACTCCTCACTCTCTGCCGCCGCCCGCGCCATGCCCGGCGCAGGCCCACCACTCCCATAACGAGCGGGAGTTCCGCAGGGCTCGGGAGCTGGACAATCTCTTCACGCTGTCCGGGATCGTCCGGGGCAACCCTATGCGACGACGGGGCGCCCGCGATCGACCCGGGCGCCGAGTCGGACACGGAGGCGTACGTCGTCGGTTCGTCGAGCGTGCTCCAGTGGCCGAAGGGCCAGGCGATGACCATGGCGCGGCCCACCACCTCGTCCTCGGAGACGGTGCCGCCGTAGTCGGTGTCCTGGTGCGAGCGGGAGTCCGCGGAGTTGGCGCGGTGGTCGCCCATCACCCACAGGCGGCCCTCCGGCACGGTGACGTCGAAGGGCGTCAGCGAGGGGGCGTTGCCGGGGTAGAGGTAGTCCTCGTTCAGGGGGACGCCGTTGACGGTGACGCGGCCTTGGGTGTCGCAGCACTGGACGCGGTCGCCGCCGACGCCGACGACCCGCTTGATCAGGTCCTTCTCGTTCTCCGACGGCAGCAGACCGATGAAGGTGAGGCCCTCCTTGATCTGCTTGACGCCGACCGGGTCCTCCTTCTTCACCGTGGTCCGCTCGTCCTTGAGCCAGCCGCCGGGGTCCTTGAACACGACGACGTCGCCGCGCTGCGGCTTGGACCCGAACCAGGGGGTGAGCTTGTCGACGAGGACGCGGTCGCCGATCTGGATCGTCTGCTCCATGGAGCCGGACGGGATGACGAACGCCTGCACGAGGAACGTCTTCAGGACCAGCGCGATCAGGACGGCGACGCCGATGAGGAGGGGGATCTCCTTGACGGCGCTGCGCCTGCGGCGGCGCTTGACCTTGCGCTGCAGTTTGCGCCGCTCGGCGCGGGTGCGGCCGGAGGCCGGGGACACGGCCCGGCGGGCCCCGGTGGGCAGCAGGTTCTCGGCGGCGCTCGCCGGCACGCCGCGGGGCTTGCCGCGGTTACCCATGGCCGCCTCCCGTCGGAGCCGCCGCGTGCGCGGATGCCTCCCCCGACGGCACCTTCGTGTACGCGTCCGTCGGCTCCAGGCGTCCGGCGCGGCCGAACGGCCATACGACGGCCTCCGCGCGTCCGACGACCTTCTCCACCGGCACCATCCCGCCCCCGGGCGCCCCGAGGCGGTCACGCGAGTCGCTGGAGCTGCCGCGGTGGTCGCCGAGGACGAACAGCCGCCCCTCGGGCACGACGACGTCGAAACGCACGGCGGAGGGGCTGTCGCCGGGGAACAGGAAGCCCGACTCGTCGACCGACCGGCCGTTCACCCGGATCCTCCCCTCCCCGTCACAGCAGACGACATGGTCCCCGCCCACCCCGACGACCCGTTTGATGTAGTCGGCGTCACCGAAATACCCGGTGCCGTCGAACACAATCACGTCGCCGCGGGCCGGCTCGTCGCCGAAGGCGTATGCCAACTTGTTTACGAGAACGCGGTCCCCGACCCTCAATCCCTTCTCCATCGATCCGCTCGGGATCTCGAAGGGCCGCGCCACGAACAGGTTGACCGCCAGCAGGAACAGCAGGCAGAGCAACAGGGTCAGGGTGATCCGCCCGCCGGGCAGCCGGTCCGTGAAGCGCGGGACCAACGCGGAACGCGACCGCCCCTCCGGCCCCGGCACGCCCGAGGAGTCCTCGGGGTCCGGGGGGAGGGAGCGGTCGCGCTCCGTCGGCTGTGCTTCCGTGTCCATCGGGGCCAGATGCTATCCGGCCGCGATATGACGCCGGTAAAGCGCTCAGTTCTCGCGCTTCTCCTTGATCTTCGCGGCCTTGCCGCGGAGGTCACGGAGGTAGTACAGCTTGGCGCGGCGGACGTCACCCTTGGTGACGAGCTCGATCTTCTCCACGATCGGGGTGTGCACCGGGAAGGTGCGCTCGACGCCGACGGAGAAGGAGACCTTGCGGACCGTGAAGGTCTCGCGCACGCCGGAACCCTGGCGGCGGATCACCACGCCCTTGAACTGCTGCACACGGGAGCGGTTGCCCTCGATGACGCGCACGTGGACGTTGACGGTGTCGCCGGGACGGAAGTCCGGGACGTCGCTGCGGAGCGACGCGGTGTCGACGGAGTCGAGCAGGTGAGACATGTCGTCTGCTTTCTTCGCTGATGCCGCAGGTCATCAACGGCACTAGGTAACGGATCGGGCTGTGCGGTGCGGGGCGGGCGTCGTGTCCCCCTGCGGCAGGGGCGCTCGCCTGACGGCGCACAACAGCGGCCTATTGTTCCACGCCGCCGGTCCTGCGCCAAAATCGGCCGCACGGCTCCCCCTCGGGGTCCGGCTCCCAGCCGAGGATGGACAGCATCTCGCGGTCCTTCTTGTCGAAGGCCTTGGGGTCGCAGCGTTCGATGAGGTCGGGGCGGTACTCGGTGGTCCGCCGCAGCGCCTCGTCCCGCCGCCAGCGGGCGATCTTCCCGTGGTGGCCGCTGAGCAGCACGTCCGGGATCTCCCGGCCGCGCCAGGCCGGCGGCTTGGTGTAGACGGGGCCCTCGAGCAGGTTGGCCATGGCGCCGGGGGCGAAGGAGTCGTCGCGGTGCGACTCGGCGTTGCCGAGGACGCCCGGGAGCAGCCGCGCCACCGCCTCGGTGACGACGAGGACCGCGGCCTCGCCGCCGGCCAGCACGTAGTCGCCGATGGACACCTCGTACACCGGCATACGGGTGGCGTACTCGTCGACGACGCGGCGGTCGATGCCCTCGTAGCGGGCCGGGGTGAAGATCAGCCAGGGGCGCCCGGAGAGGTGGACGGCGAGTTCCTGGGTGAAGGGACGGCCGCTCGGGGTGGGGACGATCAGGGCGGGCTGGTGCGCGCCGCCCTCGTAGCCGTCCGCCAGGACCGTGTCCAGCGCCTCTCCCCAGGGCTCGGTCTTCATGACCATGCCGGGACCGCCGCCGTACGGGGTGTCGTCGACGGTGTTGTGCCGGTCGTACGTCCAGTCCCGCAGGTCGTGGACGTGCACGCCGAGCTGTCCGCGGGCGCGCGCCTTGCCGACCAGGGAGACGTTCAGCGGGTCGAGGTACTCGGGGAAGATCGTGACGACGTCGAGCCTCATCGGGCGTCGTCCCCGCTCTCCGCGGCGTCGCGGGCGGAGGCCACCTCGGCGCGGTCGTCGATCAGGCCGGGCGGCGGGTCGATGACCGCGCGCTGCTCCTCCAGGTCGATCTCCGTGACGATCTCCTCGACGAACGGCACGTACACCTCGGTGCCGTCCGGGCGCTCGACGACGAAGAGGTCCTGGGTGGGCAGGTGGGAGATCTCGGTGATCCGGCCGACCTCCTCGCCGTCCTTGGTGACGACGTCCAGGTCGATCAGCTGATGGTCGTAGTACTCGTCCTCGCCCTCGGGCAGTTCCTCGGGGTCGACGTCGGCGATCAGCAGGGTGTTGCGCAGGGCCTCGGCGCCGGTGCGGTCGTGGACGCCCTCGAAGCGCAGCAGCAGGCGGCCGCTGTGCACCCGGCCGCTCGCGATGGTCAGCGGCCCCACGGAGGCCGGGTCGGTGGCCAGCACGGCGCCGGGGCCGAGCCTCAGCTCGGGCTCGTCGGTGCGGACCTCGACGGTGACCTCGCCCTTGATCCCGTGGGCGCGGCCGATGCGCGCGACTACCAGCTGCACTGTGTTCGTTCTCCTGTCATACGACTGCGGGCCGGGGACGGCCCAGTGGCCCTCCCCGGCCCGAGCCGGTGCTGCTTACGGCGTCAGCGGACGTGGTCCACGTCGACGAGGTCGACACGGACACCGCGGCCGCCGATGGCGCCCACGACGGTGCGCAGCGCGCGTGCGGTGCGGCCGTTGCGGCCGATCACCTTGCCGAGGTCGTCCGGGTGGACCCGGACCTCGAGCACGCGACCGCGGCGCAGGTTGCGCGAGGCGACCTGCACATCGTCAGGGTTGTCGACGATGCCCTTCACGAGGTGCTCGAGAGCCTCCTCGAGCATGCTCAGGCCTCGGTCGACGCGGACTCAGCGGCAGCTTCGTCCTTCTTCTCAGCCTTCTTCTTCTGGGTGATGGCCTCACCCTTGCCCTCGTCGTCGCCGCCGATCGCCTCGAAGGACGGACGGGCGGGCTTCTCGGGCTGCTGCAGCAGAGGCGCCGGGGCGGGCTCGCCCTTGAACTTCTGCCAGTCGCCGGTCTTCTTCAGGATGGCGAGCACGGGCTCGGTCGGCTGGGCGCCGACGGAGAGCCAGTACGCCACGCGCTCGGCGTCGACCTCGATCACCGACGGGTTGTACGTCGGGTGGTACTTGCCGATCTCCTCGATGGCCCGGCCGTCACGGCGGGTACGGGAGTCGGCGACGACGATGCGGTAGTGAGGCGAACGGATCTTGCCCAGACGCTTCAGCTTGATCTTGACTGCCACGGGAGTGGGTTCTCCTGGATTTGACGTGGTTGGGCACGGCGGGACGGCCGCGTGGGGTTGCGGTACCCGAGTGCCCGATGGACGCGTCAGCCGGAGGAGAGAGGGGTCCTGTGCGGCTGTCGAGTACAGCTAGCCATTGTGCCACACCCTGAGGGGCCGGACGGCCGCGGGGTGAGCGCACGTGGGCACGGCGAAGCGGCACCCGGCGCATGTGCTTTTCGCGTCGGGTGCGCCCGGTGGCCGGCGGGGCTGGGACCCCGGCACCCACGAGGTGCCGGGGCCTCAGCTCGCCGCGACGACTTCCGGGATACGGAACGGCTTGCCGCAGCCGCCGCAGACGATGGGCGCCTGCGCCAGCACGGACGGGACGACGCGTACGTTGCGGCCGCAGTCGCAGACCGCCTTCACGCGCACCCCGCCGCCGGACGAGCCGTGCCGCGCGGCCGGACCGCGGAAGCTGCGGGCGCTGTCGCCCGCCGTCGCCGCGGTGTGGGCCTTGAGGGCACGCTGGAGCCGCTCCGTCGTCGGACGGTACCGGCGCTTCGCCTCGGGGGTGAGCGTGACCAGCGAGAAGCCGCTGCTCGGGTGCGGCTCCTCGGGGTGGTCCAGGCCCAGCTCCTCGGCGATGGCCAGGAACCTGCGGTTGTGGTACCGCCCGGCTCGGGACGTGTCGCGCACGCCGCGCGCGGCGGCGATGCCGTGGACTGCCTCGTGCAGCAGTCGCTCGAAGGAGAGTTCGTGCCCGCACGCGGACGACGACTCCCCGATCAGGGACTCGGGCGCGGCAAGATCGGGCAGTTCGGGGTGGTACCGCTGAATGTCGGCCCACGCCTGTGCCAGCTCTGCGGCGAGAACAGGTGGTGTCTGTGTCGTGCTCACGTAATGACAACGAGCCTGGGTGCCTCTGTGTTCCGATTCCGGGGCATCCCAAATAATTTGCACGTACCCGTCAGTTGGCACTGATGCGTCCTGACGACCACGGGTGCGCTGATCTGCGGAGAAGCCTCGCAGCTCACCGCAAGGTGGTGCGTAGGCTGACGTACGCCCCCGCGTGTACCCGGTCCGCACGCGCCGGTGCGCGTGCGCCTCACGGGCCGCGCAAGAGACCTTTCGGCCGCGCTCGTGGCGGGAGGCGGCGTCCGGTCCACCCGGAACGCCGTGACGGCAGAACCTACCGGGTCCGCTCCCGGCACCGCGAACCGGCCCTGGCCCGCCCGGCGAAGCGCCGCCGCCGATGGCCGGAACCGTTCCGCGGACGTCCCCGCCATGACCGTCCGGGCGGCCCCCGATTACCGGAATGTGAATTCTTGCCACTGGCACGAGCAACTACCAAACGGCCGCCTCCTTCCACTGGACGACACGTCGAGGGCGGAGTTACCTGGCATACGGGGGGTGTGCGGGCGCACTGCACGGGGGCCAGGAAAACGGGCACTGCGGCAACTCTCGGCTGATTGGGGCGCTTACCTATGACACCTACGCTCGTGCGGCAGCACCCGTCACGCACGGGGGCGGCCCCGCGCGTGGACCTGCGGGCACGCGCGCGTGACTGGTCCGAGATCCAGGAGCGGATGCTCGTCCCGCTCTACGAGGCGGTGTACGAGCGACTCGACGTGGGCCCGGCGACCCGGCTGCTGGGCCTCGGCTGCGGATCGGGACTGGCCCTGCTGATGGCGGCCTCCCGCGGCGCGGCGATCACCGGCGTGGACACCTCGTCCGACCGGCTGGCCCTCGCCCGGGAACGGCTGCTGCCGGACGAGCGGGACACCCCCACGCGCACCGGCACCCGGATCGTGCAGGGCTCCCCCGCCGAGGCGGGCCCCGCCGACGCCGCCGGATACACCGTGGTCACGGCCTTCGAACCGATCGGGTGCCTCGCCGGCGACGCGGAGGGACTGGGCGAGCTGCTCGCCGAGGCGCTGCCGCTGGCCGGACGCGGGGCGGCCGTGGTGCTGGCCGGCTGGGGCCCGCCCGAGCGCTGCACCACCTCGACCGTGCTGCGGGTCGCCGCCAAGCTGGCGGAACCGCTGCGCGGCGCGGACGCCTGGCGCCCCACCGAGCGCGACGACCTGGAGCGGGTCGCCGAGCGCGCGGGACTGCGGCCCGACGGCTCGGGCCGGGTGGCGTGCCCCTTCGGCTACGCGGACGCCGACAGCGCCGTACGGGGACTGAAGTCGACGGGTCTGTTCGACCCGGCGATCACCGCGACCGACCGGGTGCAGGTCGAGAAGGAACTGACCGAGGCCCTCCACCCGTACCAGCGCGCGGACGGCACCGTGTGGATGCCGAACGTGTTCCGGTACCTCGTCGCGCGCGTGCCCTGACCGGCACGGGCACCCACAACGAACGAACGCCGCAGGGGCGCCTCCTCCGTACGAGGAGAGCGCCCCTGCGGCGTTCGTTCGGCCGTCGTGAGCGGCCTCAGCCCATGAACTTCTTGAACTCGTCGGGCAGCTCGAAGTCCTTGCCGCCCTGCTGCGGCAGACCGAAGGCACCTCCGCCCTGGGCCGCCGCCGCGCGCCGCGCGGCCTCCTCCTGCTCCTGCTGCTTGCGCTTCATCGGGTTGCCGGAGCGCTGCTTGCCCTTGGCCTGCTTCTGCTTCTTCTTGGCGCGGCCCGGGCCGCCGCCCATGCCCGGCATCCCGGGCATCCCCGGCATGCCGCCGCCCTGCGCCATGCGGGACATCATCTTCCGCGCCTCGAAGAACCGCTCGACCAGGTTCTTCACGGCGCTGACCTCGACACCGGAACCCTTGGCGATACGGGCGCGGCGCGAGCCGTTGATGATCGCCGGGTCCTGGCGCTCGCCGGGCGTCATCGACTTGATGATCGCGGCGGTGCGGTCGACGTCCCGCTCGTCCAGGTTGTTGATCTGGTCCTTGATCTGGCCCATGCCGGGGAGCATGCCGAGCAGCTTGGAGATGGAGCCCATCTTGCGGACCTGCTCCATCTGGGCGAGGAAGTCGTCCAGGGTGAAGTCCTGGCCCTTCTTCGACGCCAGCTTGGAGGCCATCCGCTCGGCCTCTTCCTGGCTGAACGTCTTCTCCGCCTGCTCGATCAGGGTGAGCAGGTCACCCATGTCGAGGATGCGGGAGGCCATCCGGTCCGGGTGGAAGGCGTCGAAGTCGTCGAGCTTCTCACCGTTGGACGCGAACATGATCGGCTTGCCGGTGACCTGCCGGATCGACAGCGCGGCACCACCGCGGGCGTCACCGTCGAGCTTGGACAGCACCACGCCGTCGAAGCCGACGCCGTCGCGGAAGGCCTCGGCGGTGTTGACCGCGTCCTGGCCGATCATCGCGTCGACGACGAAGAGGATCTCGTCGGGCGAGACCGCGTCACGGATGTCCGCGGCCTGCTGCATCATCTCCTGGTCGATGCCCAGGCGGCCCGCGGTGTCCACGATCACGATGTCGTGCACCTTGGCGCGGGCGTGGTCGATGGAGTCCTTGGCAACCTTCACCGGGTCGCCGACGCCGTTGCCCGGCTCGGGCGCGTAGACGGCGACGCCCGCCCGCTCGGCGACGACGCTGAGCTGGTTGACGGCGTTGGGGCGCTGGAGGTCGGCGGCGACGAGGAGCGGGGAGTGGCCCTGGTCCTTGAGCCACTTGCCGAGCTTGCCCGCGAGGGTGGTCTTACCGGCACCCTGCAGACCCGCGAGCATGATCACGGTGGGGGGCTGCTTGGCGAAGCGGAGGCGGCGGGTCTCGCCGCCGAGGATCTGGATCAGCTCGTCATTGACGATCTTGATGATCTGTTGGGCCGGATTGAGCGCCTTGGAGACCTCGGCGCCGAGCGCACGCTCCTTGACGTTCTTGATGAACGCGCGGACGACAGGCAGGGCCACGTCCGCTTCCAGGAGGGCGATGCGGATCTCACGCGCCGTGGCGTCGATGTCCGCTTCGCTCAGCCGGCCCTTTCCGCGGAGGTTTTTGAAGGTCGCGCTGAGGCGGTCGGAGAGGGTGTCGAACACGGCGGCGTCGGTCCTCGGGGTCGGGGGCGGTTGGGCTGCCCTCCAGGGTATCCGGCTCCGCAAGCAAATCGTCCCCGCCCGCGTCGTCCGGCGGGCGGGGACAGACCCCCGCTGCCGCGAGGAGCATTCCTTGACCGTCTTCAGAACCCGCTGAGCGGGCGGTCCATCCCCGCGCCGGCGGGGAGCACGCCCTGCTCAACGCGTGCACCGCCGCATGTCACGCCCGCAGCGTCTCCTCCAGCTTCCGCGCCACCGACACCGCCTCCTCGTCGGGGAGCGGCAGGCCCTCGGTCCCTGTGACGTAGAAGGCGTCGACCGCGTTGGCGCCGAGCGTGCCGGCGTGGGCGCTGCGCACGCTCACGCCCGCGTCCTCCAGCGCCCGTCCGATACGGAACAGCAGGCCCGGGGCGTCCTGCGCGCGGACCTCGATCACCGTGGCGTGCCGGGAGGCGGCCGGGGCGACCGTCACACGCGGGGGCGGGGCGACCACCCCGCGGCGCCTCGGGTAGGCGGCGTCCCGTTCGGCGAGGCGGCCGGAGATGTCCAGGCTGCCGTCCAGGGCGCGGACCAGGTCGGCGCGGAGCCGGGCGGCCTGCGGCAGCGAGCCGTACTCGGCGGCGACCCGCCAGTCCAGCAGCAGCACGGAGCCGTCGACGCCGTCCGGGAGGTCCAGCGAGCGCAGCTCGGCGGTGCGCACGGTCAGCCGGTGCATGGCGAGCACGCCGGCCACCGCGGGCAGCACGCCCGCCTGGTCGGGCACGGCGATCAGCAGTTCCACGCCGAGCGGTTCGGGGTCGCCGGAGGGCTCGGCGGGCGGCTCGGTCTGGGCCCGCAAAGACAGCACGGGCGCGCCGGTGGCGACGGCCTCCAGGGCGAGCCGCTCGTGCTGTGCGGTGGGCGCGGATTCCTCGGGGTCGGGCGGGGCCTGCCCCGCCAGTACGGCGGCGACCCGTTTGACCAGGTCCGCGACCAGTGAGGCGCGCCAGGAGGACCAGGCCGCCGGTCCGGTGGCGAGGGCGTCCGCCTCGGTGAGGGCGTGCAGCAGCTCCAGCGTGCCCGGGGAGCCGACGGCCTCGGCGACGGAGCGCACGGTGGCGGGGTCGTCGAGGTCGCGCCGGGTGGCGGTCTCCACGAGCAGCAGGTGGTGGCGTACGAGGGTGGCGACGACGGTGACGTCGTCGGCGTCGAAGCCGATGCGGGCGGCGACGTCCCGGGCGATGACCTCGCCCGCCACCGAGTGGTCGCCGGGCCAGCCCTTGCCGATGTCGTGCAGCAGGGCGGCGACGAGCAGCAGGTCGGGGCGGCTGACGCGGCGGGTGAAGGCGGAGGCGCGGACGGCGGTCTCGATGAGGTGCCGGTCGACGGTCCACAGGTGGACGGCGTTGCGCTGGGGGCGGCAGCGCACCCGGTCCCAGTCGGGGAGCAGCAGGCTGATCAGTCCCTCGGCCTCCAGCGCCTCCCAGACGTCGACGGTGGGCCGGCCGGAGCCGAGCAGGGTGATGAGCTGCTGGCGGGCCTCGGCGGGCCAGGGCGCGGGGAGGGCGCGGGCGCCGGCGGCCATGCGGCGTACGGCGTGCAGGTTGAGGGGGAGGCCCGCCTGGGCGGCGGCGGCCGCGGCGCGGAGCGGGAGCACGGGGTCGCGGTCGGGGCGCGCGGCGCGGGCGAGCACCACTTCGCCGTCCTGCTCCACGACGCCTTCGGCGAGCGGGGACCGCTCGGGCGCGGGCTTGCCGCCGCCCGGCGCTCTCCCGCCGCCCAGGATGGCGCGCAGCCGGGGCCGCACCGAGCGGGAGCGCAGGACGCGGCCGACCTCGCGCCAGGTGACGTCGCCGGCGTAGGCGATGACCCGGGCGGCCTCGTAGACCTGGCGGAGCAGGGCGTCGGCGTCGAGGAGGCCGAGTTCGGCGGCGACCTGGTCCTGTTCCTGGAGGGCGAGCCGGTCGGTGGCGCGTCCGGTGGTCAGGTGCAGGGCGTCGCGTACGTCGAGGAGGCGGCCGCGGGCCTCGGCGAGTCCTTCGCGGGGGGCGTCGGCGAGCCAGGAGGCGGCCACCGCGCGCAGGGCGGTGGCGTCGCGCAGTCCGCCGTGGGCCTCCTTGAGGTCGGGTTCGAGGAGGTACTGCAGTTCGCCCTGGCGTGCGGCGCGCTCCTCGCACAGCTCACGCAGGGCGGGCAGCCGCTTGGGGGCCTGGTTGCGCCAGTCGGCGAGGACGGTGGTGCGCAGGGCGGTGGTGAGGCCGAGGTCGCCGGCGATGTGCCGGGCGTCCAGCAGGCCGAGCTGGACCTTGAGGTCCTCCCCCGCGGTCCTGCGGGCCTCCGCCGGGGTGCGGACGGAGTGGTCGAGGGCGAGGCCGAGGTCCCAGACCGGGTACCAGAGGCGGTCGGCGAGCTTGGAGACGGCCTCGGTGTCGCCGCCGTCGTGGAGCAGCAGCAGGTCGAGGTCGCTGCGCGGGGAGAGTTCCGCGCGTCCGTAGCCGCCGACGGCGACGAGGGAGACCCCGCGCGCTCCGGGGGCGCCGGCCGCGAAGAGTCCGGCGAGCCATTCGTCGGTGAGGCCGGCGAGGGCGGAACGGCGCGGCGGCCCGGACCGCGCCTTCTCGTTGAGAAGGCGCAGCCGGGCCGCCGCGTAGCCGCCGGGTCCCGAGTCCTGTTCGTGGCCGTGCATGTCCGTCCTCGTCACCCGGCGACTCCTGTTCGGTCGGTCTGCTGTCAGAGCGCGTCCGGGCCGCGCTCGCCGGTCCGGACCCGTACGGCCGTCTCGACGGGGATGGTCCACACCTTGCCGTCGCCGATCTTGCCGGTGCGGGCGGCCTTGACCACGACGTCGACGAGCTGCTCGGCGTCGTCGTCCTCGACCAGGACCTCGATGCGGACCTTGGGCACCAGGTCGACGGTGTACTCGGCGCCGCGGTAGACCTCGGTGTGGCCGCGCTGGCGGCCGTAGCCGCTGGCCTCGGTGACGGTCAGACCGTGCACTCCGAAGGCCTGGAGGGCCTCCTTGATCTCGTCGAGCCGGTGCGGCTTCACGACGGCGGTGATGAGCTTCATGCGTCCACCTTCTTGCTCTCGGCCGGGGCGACGGGGCTGCTGGCCGGCGTCCGGGCCGCGCCGCCGCCCGCGCCGCTGAAGTCGTATGCGGTCTCGGCGTGCTCGGCCTGGTCGATGCCGGCCACCTCCTCGTCCTCGGAGACTCGCATACCGATGGTCTTGTGGATGAGGAGGGCCAGGACCGCGGAGGCGATCAGGGAGTAGGCGAGGACGCCGAAGACACCGGCGCACTGCTTCCAGAACTGGTCGAGGCCGCCGCCGTAGAAGAGGCCCTCGACGTCGGACTGGCCCTTGCCGGTGGCGAGGAAGCCGATGAGCAGGGAGCCGATGATGCCGCCGACGAGGTGGACGCCGACGACGTCGAGGGAGTCGTCGTAGCCGAACTTGTACTTGAGGCCGACGGCCATGGCGCACAGGACACCGGCGATGATGCCGATCGCGATGGCGCCGAGCGGGGAGACCGCGCCGCCGGCCGGGGTGATGGCGACCAGACCGGAGACCGCGCCGGAGGCGGCGCCCAGCGTGGTGAACGCGCCGTGGCGGATCTTCTCGTAGGCGAGCCAGCCGACGACCGCGGCGCCGGTGGCGACCTGGGTGTTGACGAACATCAGCGCGCCGACGCCGTCGTCGTTGCCGAGCCACGAGCCGGCGTTGAATCCGAACCAGCCGAACCACAGCAGACCGGCGCCGAGCATGACCAGCGGGAGGCTGTGCGGACGCATCGGGTCCTTCTTGAAGCCGATGCGCTTGCCGATCACCAGGATCACGCCGAGGGCGGCCGCACCGGCGTTGATGTGCACGGCGGTACCGCCGGCGAAGTCGATGACGCCGAGGTCGAAGGCCCAGCCGCCCTCGCCCCACACCCAGTGCGCGACCGGGAAGTAGACGACGCTGACCCACAGGGTGATGAACAGGGCCCAGGCGCTGAACTTCACGCGGTCCGCGAGGGCGCCGCTGATCAGGGCGGGCGTGAGGATCGCGAACATCAGCTGGAAGGCGGCGAAGACGAACAGCGGGATCGTGGTGGAGCCCCACAGCTCGGTCAGGCCGATGTCGCTCAGGCCCACCCAGTCGGAGTTCCAGCCGACGAGGCTGCCCTTGTCGTCGCCGAACGCGACGGAGAACCCGTAGAGCACCCACAGGATGGTGACGATGCCCAGGCTGATGAAGCTCATCATCAGCATGTTCAGGGTGCTCTTGACCCGGACCATGCCTCCGTAGAAGAAGGCCAGACCGGGGGTCATGAGCATCACCAGCGCGGAACAGATGAGCATGAACCCTGTGTTGGCGGCGGACAGCGTGGGCGCGTCTGCTGCCAGGGTGATGGCTTGTGCCATCGGCGTCTCCTCGTCGTTGGTACGGCCCCGTGCGGGCGAAGCCTTGAGCGGATTGAGGGGTGGGCCGGTTATGCGCCATGAAGATTGGCGCAGCGCCGTTTCGGTGGAAGCCCCTCGTTGTTTCGCCGCCGTGACGAAGGCACCCGGCGTGTTACGGGTCGGTGAACCGCCGGATCCGGGGCGCGCCGATCGTTATCGTGGCGCAATCTTCGGTGTACGGCGGTGAGCCGCGGCCGGGGAGACACACGACCGGCCGCGGCCGGCCTTCCGAATGACTGGCATGGGGGAGCCGAGTCGGGCAGTTCGGGAGGGCCGGCCGCGGCCGGGGTCCAGGGTTCCTCGGTGTTCAGACCGCCTGGGCGGTCTCGGGCAGCTCGACGGCGAGCCGCTCGGTGAGTTCGACGACCTCGGCGAGCTCCCCGAAGTCACGTACGGCGGTGTCCACGGTCTTTCGGATACGAGTGTTGACGCGCTCGGAACGGACCTTCTTGGCGGCCTTGATGGCCTCGGTGGCGAGAACCGTGCTCTGCTCGGGTTCGCGCTGGAGCAGATGCACCGTGGCCATGCCGATCAGGTTGAGGGCGTAGGAGCGCTGGTGCTCGCCGCCCTCCTTGCCGAACAGCTCCACGGCGCGCTTCATCAGCGGCTCGGCGAGCGAGGCGTAGGTGGGACTGCGGCCGGCGACGTAGGCCAGGTCGCGGAAGGAGTGGCTGTTCTCCGCGTACAGCTCGGCCTCGGAGAAGAAGCGGATCCAGTCGGGGTCCGGCTCGTCCCACTCGCCGGCCTCGGCGAAGGTGTCCTCGGCCATGCGGACGGCGCGCTTGCAGCGGCCGGGCTGGCCCATGTTGGCGTAGGCGCGGGCCTCCATCGCATACAGCATGGACTGGACGCGGGGGCTGGCGCAGTCGCGGCTGCCGTACTGGGCGAGGTGGATGAGCTCCAGGGCGTCCTCGGGGCGGCCGAGGTGGATCATCTGGCGGCTCATGTTGGAGAGGACGTAGGAGCCGAGGGGCCGGTCGCCGGCCTCCTTGGCGGCGTGCAGGGCGAGCACGAAGTACTTCTGCGCGGTGGGCTGCAGCCCCACGTCGTACGACATCCAGCCGGCCAGTTCGGCGAGCTCGGCGGCGACCTTGAAGAGCCGCTTGGTGGTGGCGTCGGGCTGTGGCTCCTGGAGGAGGTCGGTGACCTCGTGGAGCTGGCCGACGACGGCCTTGCGGCGCAGTCCGCCGCCGCACTGGGCGTCCCACTGCCGGAACATCACGGTGGTGGTCTCCAGCAGGTCCAGCTCCGGCTTGGAGAGCCGGCCGCGGGCGCGCGCCGAGGAGGGGGCGACGTCCGGCTCGGGCCTGGCCAGGGGGGAGGACGGGGAGGGGACGAGCCAGCGCTGCATGGGCTCGATGAGGGACGGGCCCGCGGAGAGGGCCAGCGAGCTCCCGAGGAAGCCGCGCCGCGCCAGCATGAGGTCGCTGCGCGAGAACTCGCTGAGCAGGGCCACGGTCTGCGGGCCCGTCCAGGGAAGGTCGACGCCGGTCGCGGAGGGCGCCGGGCGTGTGGTGCGCAGGCCCAGGTCCTCCACGGAGACGACGACACCGAAGCGCTCGGAGAACAGCTCGGAGAGGATGCGCGGGATCGGCTCGCGCGGGTTCTCCCCGTCCAGCCAGCGGCGCACCCGGGAGGTGTCGGTGGAGATGTGGTTGGCGCCCAACTGCCGCGCTCTGCGGTTCACTTGGCGGGCGAGCTCACCCTTGGACCAGCCGCTGCGGACGAACCATGAGGTGAGCAGCTCGTTCGGGCGCTTCTCCGCACTCGCAGAACTCGTCCCGCCACCGCCGTTGCCGCTCACTGGAACGCCCCCATCCCTGAAGACCACTTGTCGCCGAGTGCGCCAAGCCCTATCAGAATGCCGGTAGTTGGGGCCGCCCGTCCGGCGGTTGCCACCCTCCGAACGGAAAGCCGAGTTGCCTCCGGCATACCCGCGAGTGCATGTGCCCCATCCAAGCCGTGCACACACAGTAACCCTATGATCACCCGCCCCACCATGGCGGAACCTCAATCGCCACCATTCGCCACCCCTTCGAATGAACGCACCGTCGCCGTCCCGCGATTGACTTGACACAGGACAGACAAGAGTGGATGCAGCGATGCACTCCGGGGCGCACGACACCCGCCGCACCACCCTGTGCACATCAAGGCGCTGGTTGGCGCAGGTGGCACCGGGAAGCCGGAAACAGAGAGTCACACACTGCGTCCGCTACGTAACCACCGGTACGTCGGACCCGTTGGAGGGGGCATGGGCTTCACGATCGGTATCAGTCGGGGCATCCGTGACATCCGGTCCGGCTCGCGGCGGCGCGGCCGCTCCTCGGACGGCACGGTCGTGGCGGAGTACACGGGACTGTGGGGCTGGGACGTGGTGCCGGGCGTCCGCGCCCTCGCCGGGTCCTGCTCCTGCGGGCGCACGGGCTGCCGGGCGCCGGGCGCCCACCCCCTGGAGCACGCGCCGGTGATCCGCGCGGGTGCGCCGCTGGACGAGGTGACCGCGCTCTGGTCGGAGTTCCCGGGCGCCTCCGTGATGCTGCCCGTGGGGCGGGCGTTCGACGTGATCGAGGTGGCGGAGCCCGCCGGGTGCCATGCCCTGGCGCGGCTGGAGCGGATGGGCCTGCCGGTCGGGCCGGTCGCCGCCACCCCGGACGGCCGGGCCCAGTTCTTCGTCGCCCCGGGCGCCGCGGCCGTGCTGCCGGATCTGCTGTACCGCATGGGCTGGGACGACCCGGGCGCCCTGGACCTGCGCGGCCTCGGACGCGGTACGCACATCACGGCGCCGCCGTCGGACCGCGCCGGCCTCGGCCCGGTGCGCTGGCTCCGCTCACCCGCCCTGGACTCCGCCTCCCGCCCTCCGGAGGCGCGTCTGCTGCTGGGCACGCTGGCGTACGTGGCGCACCGCTCGGGCGCCTGACCCTCCCCCCCCCCGTACGGCGAAGCGCCCGTCCCCCGGCTGTTTCCGGGGGCGGGCGCTTCCTCGCGTACGGGGCCGGACGGCTCCGGGGGTGTCACTCCCCCAGCAACGCGTCCACGAAGGCCTCGGGCTCGAACGGCGCGAGGTCGTCCGCGCCCTCGCCGAGACCGATCAGCTTGACCGGGACGCCCAGCTCGCGCTGGACGGCGATGACGATGCCGCCCTTGGCGGTGCCGTCGAGCTTGGTGAGCACGATGCCGGTGATGTCGACGACCTCGGCGAAGACGCGCGCCTGCACCAGGCCGTTCTGACCGGTGGTGGCGTCGAGCACCAGCAGCACCTCGTCCAGCGGGGCCTGCTTCTCCACGACCCGCTTCACCTTGCCGAGCTCGTCCATGAGGCCCGTCTTGGTGTGAAGCCGGCCGGCGGTGTCGATGAGCACCGCGCCGGCGCCCATCTCCTTGCCCTCCTTGACCGCGTCGAACGCGACGGAGGCCGGGTCGCCGCCCTCCGGACCGCGCACGGTGTGGGCGCCGACCCGCTCGCCCCAGGTCTGGAGCTGGTCGGCGGCGGCGGCGCGGAAGGTGTCCGCGGCGCCGAGCACGACGGTGTTGCCGTCGGCGACCAGGACACGGGCGAGCTTGCCGGTGGTGGTGGTCTTGCCGGTGCCGTTGACGCCGACGACCATGACGACGCCGGGCCCGCCGTCGGGGTTCTCGGTGTGCACGGTGCGGTCCATCTCGGGACCGACCAGCGTGATCAGCTCCTCGCGGAGCAGCGCGCGCAGCTCCTCGGGGGTGCGGGTGCCGAGCACCTTGACCCGCTCGCGCAGCCGCTCGACCAGCTCCTGGGTGGGCTGGACGCCGACGTCGGCGGTGAGCAGGGTGTCCTCGATCTCCTCCCAGGTGTCCTCGTCGAGGTGCTCGCGGGACAGCAGGGTGAGCAGGCCCTTGCCCAGGGCGTTCTGCGACCGGGACAGCCGGGCGCGCAGCCGGACCAGACGGCCGGCGGTGGGCTCCGGGATCTCGATCTCGGGAGCCTCGGCGGCGGGCGGTTCCTCGATGACGACGGGACCGGCGCCCGCCGGAAGATCAACCTCCTCGATGGTGCGCCGCGGTTCCTCCCGCGGCGTCTCGGCCTCTTCGCCGACGTGCGGCTCGGCCGGCGGGGCGGTGATGTCGGGCGCGGCGGGCGGCGGCGGGGGCAGCGGCTTTTTGCGCCGGCTCCCGACGATCAGCCCGCCGAGCGCGCCGAGCACGACCACGGCGATGACTACAGCAAGGATGACGATGTCCATAACCCGTCCAGTATCAGCCATGCCTGCCCCGCGCCCCCCATACGGACGCGCCCCGCCCGAGGCGCCCCGAAGGGGCGCGGGGAACGGCGCGCCCGGCCCCCACCGGGCCGGTCAGGCGGAAGCCCGCTCCCGCGGCGGACGGCACTCGGCCGTCGACGACTCCGTGTACCGACCGGCGAGGCCGATCAGCTCGTCGAGCCGGTCCCGCGCCCGGGTCAGATCGTCCAGCCGGACCTGGATGCGGTCCCGCTCCTCCGTGAGCCGCCGCGTCATCTCCGGGGTGGCGACGAGGGTGTCCAGGAACGGCAGGATGTGCAGGATCGCCTTGCTGGGCAGCCCGGCCGCGTAGAGGAGCTGGATGAACTTCACCCGCTCGACGTCCGACTCGTCGTAGTCGCGCTGGTCCCCGGCGCCGCGGGCGGGGACGACGAGTCCTTGCTCCTCGTAGTAGCGCAGCGCGCGGACGCTGACCCCCGCCCGTTCGGCGACCTTTCCGATACGCATCGCGCCTCCGGCTGCTCGCGGCTTGAACCTCACGCCGACGTGAGGTTCTAGCGTACGCGGCATGGACATCAACAAAGCGACCGCGCTCGTCACCGGGGCCGGCCGCGGCATCGGCCGCCACCTCGCCGCCCAGCTCGCCGAGCGGGGCGCGAAGGTCTACGCGACCGCCCGCCGGCCCGAGTCGATCGACCTCGACGGTGTGGAGGTCCTCGCCCTCGACGTCACCGATCCCGATTCCGTCGCGGCCGCCGCCGAGCAGGCCCGTGACGTCGACCTGCTGGTCAACAACGCCGGGATCGGAGGCGGAACCCTGCTCGGCGATCTCGACGGCGTCCGCGCCACGATGGATGTGAACTTCTGGGGCACGCTGTCCGTGATCCGGGCCTTCGCGCCGGTCCTGGCCGGCAACGGAGGAGGCGCGCTCCTCACCATCGCCTCGTCCGCGTCGTGGTTCGTCTTCCCCGGCACCGGCGCGTACGCGGTCTCCAAGGCCGCCGTGTGGAGCATGGGCAACGCCCTGCGCCAGGAACTGGCCGACCAGGGAACCCGTCTCACCTCGGTCCACCTCGGTGCCGCCGACACCGACATGACGAAGGGCCTCGACGTACCGAAGATGACAGCGGCGGAGGTCGCCCGAGCCGCCCTCGACGGCGTCGAGTCCGAGGTGTACGAGGTCGTGGCCGACGAGTTCACCGCCATGGTCAAGTCCTCCCTGAGCCAGGACCCGAGGCACTTCGCCGCCCGCTTCCACGAGTTCCTCACAGCCTGAAACGCCCGGGGGCGCGGGGGACGGCGCGCCCAGCCCCCAGCAGCGCCGCCCGTTGCGACACCCTCAGGGGCGCGGGGGACGGCGCGCTCAACTCCAACGGCGCCGCACGATGCGACTCCGCAGCCACCACCCCGTTCAGGGGCGCGGGGAACTGCGCGACAGGCCCCGCACAACCCGCACCCGACCACGAACATGCCACCGCCCCGGCTCGAAGATCCGAGCCGGGGCGGGTGGGGGGGGTGGCATACGAGGGGCGGGAGCAGCGGGGAGGTAACCCCCACCCCTCGGGTACAGGGGGAAGAGGGGCGTCAGCCCATCTCCTCCAACCGCTTGCCCTTCGTCTCCTTGACGAACTTCAGCACGAACGGAATCGACAGCGCCGCGAACACCGTGTAGATCGCGTACGTGACGGACAGGTTCCAGTCCGCCAGCGACGGGAAGCTGGCCGTGATCGCCCAGTTGGCGATCCACTGCGCCGCCGCGGCCACGCCGAGCGCCGCCGCACGGATCCGGTTCGGGAACATCTCGCCGAGCATGACCCACACGACCACACCCCACGACAGGGCGAAGAAGAGGACGAAGACGTGGGCCGCGATCAGGGCCACCCAGCCCTGCGTGGCGGGCAGCTGGCCGTCGACGAGGGGCGAGGAGAACGCCCAGGCCTCGAGCGCGAGACCGACCACCATGCCGACGGAGCCGATGATGGCCAGCGGCCGGCGGCCGACGCGGTCGACGAAGATCATCGCGATCACGGTGCCGACGATGTTGATGATCGACGTGGTGAACGAGTAGAAGAACGAGTCCGACGGGTCGACGCCGACCGACTGCCACAGGGTGGCGGAGTAGTAGAACGCGACGTTGATGCCGACGAACTGCTGGAACACCGACAGTCCGATACCGACCCAGACGATCGGCTTGAAGAAGAAGCTGCCGCCGAGCAGGTCCTTGAAGCTGGACTTCTCCTCGCGGTGCATGCCGGTCTCGATCTCGGTGACGCGGGCGTCGAGGTCGGTCTCGCTGCCCTCCACCTCGGAGAGGATCTCGCGGGCGCGCTCGTGCTTGCCGACGGAGATCAGGTAGCGGGGCGACTCGGGGATCGCGAAGGAGAGCAGGCCGTAGAGGACGGCCGGGATCACCATGACGCCGAGCATGACCTGCCAGGCCTCGAGGCCCATCAGCTCACCGCGCTGGTCGCCGTCCGCGGCGTTCAGGATGCCCCAGTTGACGAGCTGGGAGACGGCGATGCCGACGACGATCGCGGCCTGCTGGAAGGAGCCGAGCCGGCCGCGGTAGGCGGGCGGGGCGACCTCGGCGATGTAGGCCGGGCCGATGACGGAGGCCATGCCGATGGCGAAGCCGCCGACGACGCGCCAGAAGGCGAGGTCCCACAGCGCGAAGGGCAGCGCGGAGCCGACGGCGCTGACCGTGAAGAGGACCGCGGCGATCTGCATGCAGCGGATGCGGCCGATGCGGTCGGCTATCCGGCCGGCGGTGGCGGCGCCGATGGCACAGCCGATCAGCGCGACGGCGATGACCTGGGCGAGCGCGGCGGAGCCGATGTCGTACCGGTCGCGGATCGCCTCGACGGCGCCGTTGATCACGGAACTGTCGTAGCCGAAGAGGAAGCCGCCCATGGCGGCGGCAGCGGCGATGAAGATGACATGCCCGAGATGTTCGGGATGAGCCGTCCTGGCTCCTGACGCTTGTGCCTGCGCGGTGCTGGTCACGTGTACTCCTCGGGCCACCGGCAACATCGCCGGATGGGGGTCAGCCCTTCAAGGTTTCTGCCGTAGGCACCTGAAGGTAAAAACAACATTGCAGAGACTATGTCTTCAAGTTTTGAAGTCAATAGGCTCTCGGCTGTGAGTTGGAAGACGTCAGCGCCCAGGCAGGCCCCACCAGAGGTTCACATCTTGAAGAGTTTGAACCGCTTCAGCGCAGACGCTGGCTGATGACCTTGGACACGCCGTCGCCCTGCATGGAGACGCCGTAGAGCGCGTCGGCGACCTCCATGGTGCGTTTCTGGTGCGTGATCACGATCAGCTGCGAGGCCTCCTGCAGCTCCTGCATGATCCGGATCAGCCGCTGGAGGTTGGTGTCGTCGAGGGCGGCCTCGACCTCGTCCATCACGTAGAACGGGCTGGGCCGCGCCTTGAAGATCGACACGAGCAGCGCCACCGCGGTCAGCGACCGCTCGCCGCCCGACAGCAGCGACAGCCGCTTGACCTTCTTGCCCGGCGGGCGCGCCTCGACGTCCACGCCCGTGGTGAGCATGTGGTCGGGGTCGGTCAGCACCAGGCGGCCCTCCCCGCCCGGGAAGAGCCGGGAGAAGACGCCCTCGAACTCCCGGGCCGTGTCCCGATAGGCCTCGGTGAAGACCTGCTCGACGCGTTCGTCGACCTCCTTGACGACCTGAAGCAGGTCCGCGCGGGTCTTCTTCAGGTCCTCCAGCTGCTCGCTGAGGAACTGGTGGCGTTCCTCCAGCGCCGCGAACTCCTCCAGGGCGAGCGGGTTGACCTTGCCGAGCTGCTGGTAGGCGCGCTCGGCGGCCTTCAGCCGTTTCTCCTGCTCGGCCCGCACGAAGGGTCGGGGCTGGTTGCGCGGGTGCTCCGGGTCCTCCGGGAGCTGTTCGCCCTCGGCGGGGGGCGAGGGCGGCACGAGCTGGTGCGGGCCGTACTCCTCGACCAGCCCGGCCGGTTCGACACCCAGTTCCTCCAGCGCCTTCGCCTCCAGCTGCTCCATCCGCAGCCGTTTCTCGGCGCCGAGTACCTCGCCGCGGTGGACCGAATCCGTCAACTTGTCGAGTTCCGCCTTGAGATCGCGTCCCTCGGCGCGGGCCCGGGCGAGTTCCTCCTCGCGCCGGGCCTTGACGGCCTCGGCGGCGGTGCGCTCCTCGGCGGCGCGGGCGAGGGACACCTCGACGTGCGCCAGCAGCTGGCGGGCGCCCGCGGCGACGGCGGCGGCGACCTCCGCCTCGTGACGCAGCCGGGCGCGACGCTGCTCGGCACGCGCGCGTGCCTCGCGTTCGGCGCGGGCGGCCCGGTCCAGGGAGTCGGCCCGTCCGGCCAGCCCCTTGACCCGCTCCTCGTGCGTACGGACCTGGAGGCGGGCCTCCATCTCGGTCTGGCGGGCGTTGGCCCCGTCGGCGGCGAGCCGGTCGCGCACGGAGGTGTCGGGCTCCTCCTCGAACGGCATCTCCTCGGCCGCCTCCAGCCGCTCGGCGAGCTCCTCCACCTCGGCGAGGGCCTTGTCGAGGGCCTCCTGGGCGCGTTCGGCGGCGGCCCCGGCGCGTTCGGCCTCGCCGGCGGCGCCGCGTGCCTGTCCGGCGAGCCGGCCGAGCTGCTGGGCGACGGCGGACTTCTCCCGGTCGGCGGCCCTGCGCCGCTCCCCCAGCTCCTCGACGAGGGCCGCGCACTCCTTGCGCCGGGCGGCAGCGGCCTCCTGCGCCTCGGCCAGTTCCTCGCAGCGCACCTCGAGCTCCTCCAGCTCGGCGGCGGCCTCGTCGACGGACGCCTGCACCTCGAGCAGGCTGGGCGCGCCGGCCGAGCCGCCGTGCGCGAAGTGGGCGCCGAGCAGGTCGCCCTCGGCGGTGACGGCGGTGAGGCCGGGCCGGGCGTAGACGAGTTCCTCGGCGTCCTCGAGGGTGGCGACGACGACGATGCCGTGCAGGAGCCGGCGGACGGCCGGCATGAGGTCGGCGGGGCCGGTGACGAAGTGGTCCGCGGGGAGGGGGTCTCCGGGGGGAGCGACGGGTTCGGGTGCGTCGGGGCTGGGCGCGCCGTTCCCCGCGCCCCCGGAGGTAGACGGGCCGGCCAGGAGGAGGGCGGCGCGGCCCGCGTCCTGTTTGCGGAGCAGCCGGATCGCGTCGGCCGCCGCGGACGGGGAGGAGACGGCGAGGGCGTCCGCCGCCGCGCCGAACGCGGCCGCGAGCGGCACCTCGTAGCCGGGGGTCACCGTCAGCAGTTCGGCGGCCGGGCCGAGGAGCCCGGTGAGGCTGTCCTTCGCGCCGAGCAGCGCGCCGGTGCCGTCCTTGCGGCGCAGGCCGAGCGCGAGGGCCTCGTGGCGTGCCTGGGTGGCGGCGCGTTTGCGCTCCACGGCGGTGACCGCCTCGCGGGCGGCGGTGAGGGCGGCCTCGGCCTCGGCGAGTTCGCGCTTGGCCTCCTCGTGCCGTTCGGCGAGTTCCGCGTCGCCCGCGTCGAGGCCGTCGACCTCCGCCTGGAGGGCCTCGTACTCCTCCTGGGCGACGACGGCGCGCTGTCTTGCCTCGTCGCGGGCGGCGGCGAGGCGTTCGATCTCGGCCTGGGCGGCGGCGGCGCGGGAGCGGGCGGCGCCGACCTGGCCCTTGAGCCGGGCGAGCCCTTCGCGCCGGTCGGCGATGGCGCGGGCGACGTCCTTGAGGCGCCGTTCCTCCTGGGCGAGTTCGCGCTCCAGTTCGGCGCGGTGGGCGACGGTGTCCTCCAGCGCGCGTTCGGCCGCTTCCAGTGCGGCCTCCAGTTCGGCCTCCTGCTCGCGGATGCGGGCGGCCTCTCGCTCCATGTCCTCGGGGTCGCGGCCGCGCCGCTCCTCGACGGGCGCCTGGGTGGCGCTCTTCACGCGCGCGTCGGCGAGGGAGATGGTGCCGCGTACGCGTTCGGCGAGCTGGGAGAGCTCGTACCAGGTCTGCTGGGCGTTCCGCAGGAGCGGGGTGAGGCGGCGTACCTCGTCCTCCAGGTGCGCCTCGCGCTGGAGGGCCCTCTTCAGCTCGGCCTCGGCGGCTTCCTTGCGCTGTTTGAGGGCGGCCTCGTCGGCAATCTCGGCCTGGAGCGCCTCGCGCAGCTTCACGAGGTCGTCGGCGAGGAGACGCAGGCGGGCGTCGCGCAGGTCGGCCTGGATGACGGCGGCGCGGCGGGCGACGGCGGCCTGGCGGCCCAGCGGCTTGAGCTGGCGGCGGAGTTCGTCGGTGAGGTCCTGGACGCGGGCGAGGTTGGCCTGCATCGCGTCCAGCTTGCGCAGCGCCTTCTCCTTGCGCTTGCGGTGCTTGAGGACGCCGGCCGCCTCCTCGATGAAGGCGCGGCGGCCCATGGGGTCGGCGTGCAGGACGGAGTCGAGCTGGCCCTGGCCGACGATGACGTGCATCTCGCGGCCGATGCCGGAGTCGGAGAGCAGTTCCTGGATGTCCAGGAGGCGGCAGGTGTCGCCGTTGATCTGGTACTCGCTGCCGCCGTTGCGGAACATGATCCGCGTGATCGTGACCTCGGAGTACTCGATGGGGAGGGCCCCGTCGGAGTTGTCGATGGTCAGGGACACCTCGGCGCGGCCCAGCGGGGGGCGGCCGGTGGTGCCGGCGAAGATGACGTCCTCCATCTTGCCGCCACGCAGCGACTTGGCGCCCTGTTCGCCCATGACCCAGCTGAGCGCGTCCACCACGTTGGACTTGCCCGAGCCGTTCGGACCGACGACGCACGTGATGCCCGGCTCGAACCGGAGCGTGGTCGCCGAGGCGAACGACTTGAAGCCGCGGAGGGTCAGGGCCTTGAGGTGCACGCCGTCGGACTCTACCCGGCGGGCATGTCTCACTCCATGAGCGCGCGGTTTCGCGGGTGAACGCTCAGGGCATGCCAGACGTTGAGAAGTGAAAAGGTGCGCGGGACAGAGAGTGCGCCGCGCGGGGTCGCGGGGTTCCCCGCGGGTGGACGGCAGGCTCAGCGGTTCGGGACGCGGAGGGGTGAAGAAAGAAGGGACGCCGAAGCGTCCCTTGCAGTTCTGACTGCCTGGCGGTGGTGACGGGCAAGCCCGACCACTGCGTGCTGTTCGTGGAGCGTGCAGTGATCAGGTGAGCGCAGGCTCCGCCTGGTGTGCGTCAACGCTCTCCATGATCCTGTCGTGAGAAGCGGCAGCCTTCAGGGCGTCCTTCTCCGCCTGGATCCGCACGAGCTCGGATTCCAGGTCCTGGACGCGCTGCTGGAGCCGTCGCATCTCGGCGAGGAGTCGAGGGTCGGAGCCGCCGACGTAACCGAGAAGCGCCTTTGCCATGATGGATGGTCCTCCACAATGAGTGACCGACCGATGCGGTGTGGGTCGTGAGGGATTCGCACCCGCGGTGCTTGGCAGGCCTGGAGTTGTGCTGCCGTTCAGCCATGCCAAACAGCTAAGGTGCGCGGGGCTTTCAGCGTCTCACCAAAAAGTTTGAGGGTCAACACGATCACGCCCCGTATTGGGGGACAACCGGGCGCATACGGCCGGACGGCGGCGGCGTCGCGTTCCTCGCGGGTCCTCGGGGCGTGGCGATCATCTTGGCGGGCGCAGTTGCCTCTGGCAAGCCGTTCGCTTCGATCACCAGCACTTTTTTACGTCCGGACGCTTCACACCGAGGGCCGCGGGGGCCTGGGTACGGCGGTCCGGCGGGCGGCGTCAGCGGATCGCGAAGCCGTCGTAGCCGCCGCGGGGTGTGTCCCAGATCTCGGTCACACCGTCCACGCGCCCGGGCGTGTCGCCGGCCCGGAGCCACTCCAGCAGCCGCTCGCAGCGGTCGCGCGGGCCCTCGGCGACCACCTGCACCCTGCCGTCGCCCAGATTCAGGGCGAAGCCCCGCAGGCCGCCGATCTCCAGGGCCTTGGCCCGGGTGAACCAGCGGAAGCCCACGCCCTGCACGTGTCCGCGCACCCAGGCGACCAGTCGCACATCCTCGCTCATGCCTGCAACCTAACCGGACAAAGTCACACCGGGCACTCCGCCCTCTTGCGCCATGCGGTAGCGTCCCCACCCATGAATCTCATATGAAACTCACTCGTTCGTGTGAGTTTCGTGATCGTCGAGTGTTCGGGCTGGTCGCGGGACGCGGCCGACCGCGAGGACGAGGAAGGCCATACATGGGACGCCACCGACGCTCCGACGCCGGCCGCGCCGCCACGAGCCGCGCCGCCGGGGTCACCCACCACGACGGCTCCTACGGTGAAGGCCTGGACCCGCGAGGCGCCGGAGCCGACGGCCCGCCCACGATGGGCACCGCGCCGTACCTGAACCCGGAGGCCTACGCGGAGACGTACGCCCGCAGCGAGGCGTACCTGTACGCGACGGACGAGACCGCTGTCCCCGCCGGCGGCACCGGCTTCGCGACGGCGGGCGGTTACCCGGACGCGGACCCCGCCCCGGCCGCGTACGCCTACCCGGCATCCGCCGCGGACACCGTCACCGCCCCGACCGTCAGCGCCCCGACCGTCCCGGGCCCCCGCACCGCCGAGTACGACTTCACGGGCCGGTCCTTCGCCGGCGACCCGCTCCCGGAGTGGGACGTGACCCCCCGGCCCCGCCCCGTACGGACGGCCCGCACCACCATGACCTCGTCGGTCGGCGCGGACGACCGGCCCGCGAACGGACGCCGCCGCAAGAAGAAGGCCGCGACGCCGGTCCGCACCGGGCTGCTCGGCGTGTCCGCCGCCGTGGCCATCGGCACGGTCGCGGTGGCCACCGGCGCGGTGCCGGGCCTGGAGAACTACAAGCTCGGCGGCGACAGCGGCGCCAGCGACAACGTGCAGGCCGGCGCCGGTGTGGCGACCAGCCTGCCGACCGAGCAGGGCGGTACGTCCGGCGCCGTGGAGACGCCGAGTCGCGACGCGTCGGCCCCCGCGAGCCGCGACGGCGGCCGCGCGACCTCCCCGGCGCCCTCCGCGACGCCGTCCGCCCCGAGCACGGCGACGAAGGCGCCCGAGGCGGAGAAGTCGCCGGAGAGGACGGAGTCCGCCGCCGCCCCGGAGAAGACCGAGGAGCAGGCGCAGGACCGCAGGACGACGCCCGACACCGAGCGCAAGGCGGGCGACCAGAGCCAGGGCAAGGGCCAGACCTCGGCCGAGGCCACCGCCGCCGCGGCGGTGCTGCGGCTGGTGAACGCCGAGCGCGCGAAGGTGGGCTGCAGCCCGGTCACCGCGGACAGCGCACTGACCGCGCTGGCCACGGCCTTCAGCGACGACATGGCCGGCCGTGGCTTCTTCGACCACACGGACCCCGACGGCGACACCCCGTGGGACCGCGCCCAGGCGGCCGGCATCGCCAACCTCGGCGGCGAGAACATAGCCCGCGGCCAGGCCGACGCCGAGTCCGTCATGCAGGCCTGGATGGACAGCCCCGGCCACAAGGCGAACATCCTGAACTGCGACTTCAAGACCCTCGGCGTCGGCGTCCACCTGGGCCCGGGCGGTCCTTGGTGGACGCAGAACTTCGGCTACTGAGCCGTCACTGGGCCTGAACTCCGGGGCGCCGGCCTTTCGCCGGCGCCCCGTCGTCTTCACAAGCCGACCGCCAGCAACGGCAGCACCCGCCCCGGTATCGACCCCGACGGTGTCTCGCCGATCCTCACCGCGCCCATCGCGCGGTAGAACGGTTCCGCGTTCGGGTCCGCGTCGATCGTCAGGCGGTGGAAGCCGGCCGCCCGGGCCGTGGCGAGGGCGTGGGCGAAGAGGGCTCGGCCCATGCCCTGGCCGAGGGCCGACGGATCCACGAACATCATGCCCAGCGCGCCCTCCGGCGGGCTGCCGTCCACCGTTGTGAAGCCGAGGATGCGGCCGTCGCGTTCGGCCAGGGCGGTGCGCCGCCCGGTCACCTCCGACGGGCGGACGGTCAGTTCCTCTCGGCACGACGCCATGAAGGCCTCGTCGTAGCCCCAGTGGGCCTTCGAGCGGAGGGCCAGTTCGGTCAGCTCACCGGCCTCGTCGGGCCGGGCGTTCCGGATCAGCATGAGCGGCCTCCTCCTTCACTTACCAGCAGTAAGCGCTCCCCGTCAGTCAGCGCTGCTCTGAAGTACGCTGAGCTTATGACGACCACGCAGTCGGCCCCGGAGGACCGGGACCTCCCGTTCAACGTGTTCGCCAAGTCCTGCCCGTCGCGGGTCACGCTGGAACACGTGACCGGGCGCTGGGGGGCGCTGACGCTGGGGGCACTGTACGAGGGGTCGTTGCGGTTCAACGAGCTGCGCCGGAGGGTCGACGGGGTCAGCGAGAAGATGCTGTCGCAGACCCTGCACGCGCTGGAGCGCGACGGGCTCGTGCACCGCGAGGCGCAGCTGACCAACCCGCCCCGGGTGGACTACGAACTGACCCCGCTGGGCCACGAGGTCACCGAGCGGCTGATGGCGCTCATCCACCTCCTCGAAGGCCGCATGGACGCCGTCCTCGAGGCCCGGGAGCGTTACGACGCGGCGCGCGGCGCCCGCTGACAGCGCGGGCAGAAGTAGCTGGAGCGGTTCATCCACGCCCGCCGGCGTATCGGCGTCCCGCAGCGGCGGCAGGGCAGACCTTCACGGCCGTACGCGTCCAGGGAGCGGTCGAAGTAGCCGGACTCGCCGTTGACGTTGACGTACAGGCTGTCGAAGCTGGTGCCGCCGGCGACGAGGGCCGCGTTCATCACGTCGCGGACGTGGCCCAGCAGCTGCAGCGTGCGGGGGCGGGTGAAGCCGGCCGTCGGGCGCTCGTAGTGGATGCGGGCGCGCCACAGCGCCTCGTCCGCGTAGATGTTGCCGACGCCGCTGATCAGCGACTGGTCGAGCAGCGCCCGCTTGATCGTGGTCCGCTTGCGGCGCAGCGCCTGGTGGAAGGCCTCGTCGTCGAAGAGCGGGTCGAGCGGGTCGCGGGCGATGTGCGCGATGACGTCGGGCAGGCCCTCGGGGGTGTCGTCGTGCAGCGACAGACCGCCGAAGGTGCGCTGGTCGACGAAGCGCAGCTCGGTGTCGCCCGCCGGGCCCTCGTCAGGTGACTGCGGCTCGGTGAAGCGGATGCGGATCCGCAGATGCTTCTCGTCCGGCGCGGCGTGCGGCTGCATCAGCAGCTGGCCGCTCATGCCGAGGTGGGCCAGCACCGACTGGTCCGTGTCCTCCAGCGGCAGCCACAGGTACTTGCCGCGCCGGCGCGGCACGCCGATGCGGTGCCCCTTCAGCCGGTGCGCGAAGTCGTCCGGGCCCGCCAGGTGGCGGCGCACCGCGCGCGGGTGCAGGACCTCGGCGTCGGCGACGGTCCGGTGGGCGACCCACCGCTCGAGTCCGCGCCGTACGACCTCGACCTCGGGCAGCTCGGGCATGGCGTCCCCTCCCAGGACCGGTGGAACGAGCACCGAGCGCCCGCCCCGGTTCGGGGGACGGGCGCTCGTGTCGCGCGTACTGCGTCAGGCGGAGGCCGACGGTGCGTCGGCGCTCTTGCCGGAGGCTTCGGCCTCGGCGGCCTGGACGACCTCTTCGGCCTCCTGAGCCGCCTTGGCCCGCTCGTCCGCCGCGGCCTTGATGGACCGCCACGCGGACTCGGCGGCCTGCTGCTCCGCCTCCTTCTTGCTGCGGCCGGTGCCGGTGCCGTACGAGACGCCTCCGACGCGGGCGGCAGCAGTGAAGGTCTTCTCGTGGTCGGGGCCGGTCTCCGTGACCAGGTACTCGGGAACGCCGAGCCCCTCGGTCGCGGTGAGCTCCTGGAGACTGGTCTTCCAGTCCAGGCCGGCTCCCAGGTTCGAGGACTTCTCGATCAGCGGGTCGAACAGGCGGTGCACCAGCTCCGCCGCCGATTCCAGGCCCTGGTCGAGATAGACCGCGCCGATCACCGCTTCGAGGGTGTCGGCGAGGATGGACGCCTTGTCCCGGCCGCCCGTTCCCTCTTCACCGCGGCCGAGCCGGATGAAGGAGCCGAGGTCGAGCCCGCGGCCCACCTCCGCCAGCGCACGCGAGTTGACCACCGCGGCCCGCAGCTTGGCCAGCTGGCCCTCGGGCAGGTCGGGGTGGGTGCGGTACAGCGTGTCGGTGACGACGAGGCCGAGCACGGAGTCCCCGAGGAACTCCAGCCGCTCGTTCGTCGGCAGACCGCCGTTCTCGTACGCGTAGGAACGATGGGTCAGCGCACGCACCAGAAGGGCGGACTCGACCTTGTAGCCGAGCCGCCCTTCCAGAAGCGTTGGGGACGAGGCCTGGTTGTCCGCAGAGTTTTTCTTCGGCGTGGACACAGTGCCTCTCACCAGCCGCTCAGACCTCGAGGACCTGGCGCTTGTTGTAAGTGCCGCAAGACGGGCACGCGATGTGCTGCTGCTTGGGCTCGTGGCAGCGCTCGCACGCAACCAGGGTGGGGACCGCAGCCTTCCACTGCGACCGGCGGTGGCGCGTGTTGCTGCGCGACATCTTCCGCTTCGGAACAGCCACGGCTACTTCTCCTGCTTCTCGTCGACGCCGGCTTCGGCGCCGCTCATCTCGTCCTTCTCGCCGTCCTTCATGGTGCCGGCGAGTCCCTGCAAAGCCGCCCAACGGATGTCGACGGCGTCGTGGTGGTGGTCCGGGTCGTCCGCCAGCCGTGCTCCGCACTCGGAGCACAGACCCGGGCAGTCTTCCTGGCACACCGGCTGCATCGGCAGTGCGAGCACCACCGCGTCGCGCAGCACCGGCTCGAGGTCGAACAGGCCGTCCTCGAGGAGGAGCCGGTCCTCGTCGTCCTCGGCGTCGTCGCCCGGTTCCGCGATCACGCGGCCCCGGTCGTCGGCGTCAGGGTACGAGAACATCTCCTGGAAGTCCGCTTCGAGCTCCAGCTCGAGCGGCTCCAGACACCTTACGCACTCCCCCTCGGCCTTGGCACGGCCGGTGCCTGTGACAAGCACACCTTCCATGACCGACTCGAGCCGGAGTTCGAGCTCCACCGGGGCGCCTTCCGGCACTCCGACGACTCCCTGGATACCGAGGTCCTGGGGAGCGTCGACCGTACGGGTCAGGCGCTGCAGCGCACCGGGCCGCCGCCCCAGCTCGTGCGTGTCGAACACGAGGGGGTTGCGGTGGTCGAGGCGGGCGTTCAGAGCCATTCCTGCTTTCGATCTTCGAGCTCAGAGGGTGTCGCTGCCGTACGGGTGCGTTCCGGGCAGCGTGGATCGCGGTCATACGCGCGACCGAAGAGCCAGGATACTGGACCTTCCGCCCACGGCCCAATCGGACCCTAGAGCCCCCGCTCGCGCTGGTACGCCTCGAGCTGCTCGGGCGTGATCATGCTGGTGTCGAACAGGCTCGTCTCGTCCAGCGCGTACCCCTGCTGGGGCTGCTGCGGGACCTGCTGGGCGGCCTGGCCGTGGTCGTAGGCCTGCTGGGAGTGGTCGTAGCCCTGGTAGGCCGCGTACGGGTCGGGCTGGGCGTAGCCGCCCGCCTGGGCGTACGGGTCCTGGACGCCGCCGTACTGCTGCTGGTAGCCGCCGTAGGGGTCGGCCTGCTGGTCGTAGCCGTACACGGGCTCCGGCTGGGCGTACGGCTGCGCCGGGGGCTGGGGCGGCTGGTCCGGCACCGCGGGCTGCTGCTGCTCGGCCCTGCGGCCCCCCTGGGCGTCCTGCTCGGCGAGGGAGGCCAGGTCGGCGAGGTAGTCGGCGTCGCTGGAGTGCTGGACGGTGGTGGTGTCGTCGGCGAGCGCGCCCAGGTCGTCGGTGGCGATCCGGCCGTGCAGCTTCTGCCGGCCGCGGCCGACCGCCTCCAGCGTCTTGGCGAGCACCGCCTCGAACGCGCCGAGCTTGACGTCGACGTAGGCGTCCGCGTTGCGGCGCAGCGTCTCCGGGTCGTGGCTGCGCTCGGGGGCGTCCTCGTCCTCGTAGCCCTGCTCGTCGAGGCCGGGGCCGGTGCCGAGCAGCTTCTCGCGGCCGCGGCCGACGGAGCCGAGGGTCTTGGTGAGGACGACCTCGAAGTTGGCGAGCTTGGAGTCGACGTAGTCGTCGGCCTCCGCGCGGATCTCCTCGGCCTCCTTGCGGGCCTCCGCGAGGATCCGGTCGGCCTCGGCCTGGGAGCGGCGGGCGATCTCGGTCTCGGCGATCAGCGAGCCGCGCCGGGCGTGCGCCTCGGAGATGATCCGCTCGGCCTCCTGGCGGGCCTGTTCGACCATCTGCTCGCGGCCGCCGATCAACTCCTCGGCCTGGGCGAGGGAGTCGGGCAGCGCCGCGCGCACCTCGTCGAGCATGGCGAGCAGTTCGGCGCGGTTGACCACGCACGACGCCGACATGGGCATCGACCGGGCACTGGAGACCGCGGCGACGATCTCGTCCAGCTTCTTCTGCACGTCCACCGTGTGCTCGCCACTCTCTACAGCTGTGTTGGAGACGGACGGGACGACTGTACGGCCATGGGGCGTCCGGTGGACACCGGATGCCCCCTGACGTCCGTTCCGGCGGGGCGCGTTCAGTCCTTGCGCAGGCGTTCGGTGAGCGCGGTGAGGACCTCGGCGGGCACCAGGTGGGAGACGTCGCCGCCCCAGGCCGCGACCTCCTTGACGAGCGAGGAGGACAGGAAGCTGTAGGTGGGGTTGGTGGGGACGAAGAGGGTCTCCACGCCCGAGAGGCCGTTGTTCATCTGGGCCATCTGCAGCTCGTAGTCGAAGTCGCTGACCGCGCGCAGGCCCTTGACGATGGCGGGGATGTCGCGCTGCTTGCAGAAGTCGACGAGGAGGCCGTGGAAGGCCTCGACCCGGACGTTGCCGTACTCGGCGGTGACGGTGCGGATCAGGTCGATCCGCTCCTCGATCTCGAACAGGCCCTTCTTGGACTTGTTGATCATCACCGCGACGTAGACCTCGTCGTACAGCCGGGAGGCCCGGGCGATGATGTCGAGGTGTCCGTTGGTGATCGGGTCGAAGGACCCGGGACATACGGCGCGGCGCACTGGTGATTCCTCGCTCTCCGGTCCGGTCATCGTGCGTCTTCGCACGTAGAGGCGGCGCGACCGTACCAAAACGTTCCCTCGCCGTAACGACGGGCCCGGATGGCCTCGAAACCCGGCGGGAAGGCGAATTCTCCGCCTCTGGTGCTGCGCTCCACGGTGACGAGGGCGTCCTCCGCGAGCCACCCCTCGGAGCGGAGTGTGAGCAGGATCTCCCGAAGATCGGCGTCGGAGACGGCGTAGGGCGGGTCGAGGAAGACGATGTCGTACGGCCGCTCCGGCGGCGCGGTGCGGACGATCTGTTCCGCTTTGCCGGACCTCACCTCGGCGCCGGGGAGGCCGAGCGCCTTCACGTTCTCCCGGACGGTGCGCACCGCGCGGGCGTCGGCCTCGACGAGCAGGACGTGCCCGGCGCCGCGGGACAGGGCCTCCAGGCCGACGGCGCCTGAGCCGGCGTACAGGTCGAGGACGCGTTCGCCGTCGAGGGGGCCGCCGAGCAGCGACTGCCAGGTGGAGAAGAGTCCTTCGCGCGCCCGGTCGGAGGTGGGGCGGGTGCCCTGCCCCGGCGGGACGGCCAGGCGGCGTCCGCCGGCGGCGCCGGCGATCACGCGGGTCATGTCCTCGGTCCTTGTCGTGGGTGCGGGTCGGTTCGTGCGGGTCCGGGCCGGTCCGGGCGGGCCGGGGGCCGGTCCCCAGTCTGTCAGCCCTTCTCCAGGTACTGCTCACGCTCCTCGTCCAGCAGCGCGTCCAGCGCGGTGCGCAGGGCGGGCAGGCGCTCCAGGTCCGGGTCGGCGGCGACGATCCGGGTGGCCTCCTCGCGGGCCTCGGCGATGACCTCCTCGTCGTCGATGACGGCGAGCATGCGCAGGCTGGACCGGGTCCCGGACTGGGCCTGGCCCAGCACGTCGCCCTCGCGGCGCTGTTCGAGGTCGATGCGGGAGAGCTCGAAGCCGTCGAGGGTGGACGCGACGGCGTTGAGCCGCTGACGGGCGGGGCTCGCCTCGGGCATCTCGGTGACCAGCAGACACAGTCCGGGGGCCGAGCCGCGGCCGACGCGTCCGCGCAGCTGGTGCAGCTGGGAGACGCCGAAGCGGTCGGCGTCCATGATCACCATCACGGTGGCGTTCGGGACGTTGACGCCGACCTCGATGACGGTGGTGGCCACCAGGACGTCCACCTCGCCGGCGGCGAACCGGCGCATCACGGCGTCCTTGTCGTCGGGCTGCATCCTGCCGTGCAGGACCTCCACGCGCAGTCCGGCCAGCGGGCCCCGCGCGAGCTGCTCGGCGGTGTCCAGGACGGCGAGCGGGGGCCGCTTCTCCGCCTCGTCCTCGGGGGACTTCCTCTTCGCCTTGGCCCCGTCCTCCTCGTCGCCGATGCGCGGGCAGACCACGTACGCCTGGTGGCCCTTCTCCACCTCCTCGCGCACGCGCTCCCAGGCGCGGGCGAGGAAGTGCGGCTTGTCGGCGGCCGGGACGACATGGCTGGCGATGGGCGAGCGGCCGGCCGGGAGCTGGTCCAGGACGGAGGTCTCCAGGTCGCCGAAGACGGTCATGGCGACCGTGCGCGGGATGGGCGTGGCCGTCATGACGAGGAGGTGCGGCGGCTGCTTGCCCTTGCCGCGCAGGGCATCGCGCTGCTCGACGCCGAAGCGGTGCTGCTCGTCCACGACGACCAGGCCGAGGTCGTGGAACTGCACCTTGTCCTCGATCAGCGCGTGCGTGCCGATGACGATGCCGGCCTCGCCGGTGGCCAGGTCGAGCAGGGCCTGGCGGCGGGCGGCGGCGCCCATGGAGCCGGTGAGCAGCACGACCTTGGTGGCGTTCTCCGCGCCGCCGAGCATGCCTCCCTGGGACAGTTCGCCCATCATCTCCGTGACCGAGCGGTGGTGCTGCTGGGCGAGGACCTCGGTGGGCGCGAGCATGGCCGCCTGACCGCCCGCGTCGACGACGGCGAGCATGGCGCGCAGGGCGACCATGGTCTTGCCGGAACCCACCTCGCCCTGGAGCAGGCGGTGCATGGGGTGGTCGGTGGCGAGGTCGGCGAAGATCTCCTCGGAGACCTTGCGCTGGCCCTCGGTGAGCGTGAAGGGGAGGCGGTCGTCGAAGCCGGCGAGGATGCCGTCGGGCCTCGGGCGGCGGGGCACGGCCGGGAGCTGGGCGTCCGTGTGCCGGCGGCGGGCGAGGGCGACCTGGAGGACGAACGCCTCGTCCCACTTGAGGCGGGCGCGGGCCTCCTCGATGTCCGCCTTGGTGTGCGGGCGGTGGATCTTCAGCAGCGCCTCGGGCAGGGTGACCAGGCCGCGGCCCTCACGCAGCGACTCCGGCAGCGGGTCGGCGGCCT
Organism: Streptomyces sp. P9-2; assembly: GCF_051903975.1. NCBI lineage: Bacteria > Bacillati > Actinomycetota > Actinomycetes > Kitasatosporales > Streptomycetaceae > Streptomyces > Streptomyces sp. P9-2. The sequence continues at coordinate 4,815,648 of NZ_CP192633.1, read as the reverse complement.
CCTGGGCGCTGGGCAGCACGGTCTGCAGCGCCTTGCCGATCTTCCAGGACTCCAGCTTGGCGGTGGCCGGGTAGATCGGGATGAGCGCGCCCGCCCAGGTCTCGACGGTCTCCTCGGCGTCCCCGCGCAGCAACTCGTAGGCGGGGTGGGCGAGTTGGAGGCGGCGGTTGAAGACGGAGACCTTGCCGGCGAACATCGCGCGGGTGCCCGGGAGGAGTTCCTTGTGCGGCTTGTGGACGCCGGCGCCGAAGAAGACCAGCTGGAGCCTGCCGCTGCCGTCGGTGATCGTCACTTCCAAGCGCTGGCCCTTGCCGCGCGGGGCGCGGCTGGAGGCGAAGGTGTGCAGCCGGGCGTCGGCGACCTGCGCGACCACGGTGACGTGCTCGTCCATCGGCAGGTCGGCGAGGTGGGTGAGCTGGCCGCGCTCCTCGTACCGGCGGGGGTAGTGGTGCAGCAGGTCGCCGACGGTGTGCAGGCCGAGGTGCTCGGCCATCACCTTCGCGGTGGCGGGGCCGAGCACTTTCTTCAGTGGTTCGTCCAGTGCGGGCACGGATCCATTGGACACCACTCCACTGACAGAGCGGGGACGGCGGGCCGCCCGCCCGGTCCGCGCCGGGCGGCGGCGGACGGGTCACTCGACGCCGATGAGGAGGACGGAGCCCTGCCGGCCGCCGTGGTAGACGACGGTGTCGACGGCCAGGTAGCCCTCGCGGACCCGGGCCTCCAGGCGTTCGGCGACGGACTCCGGGGCGCCGTCGCCGACGACCAGGGTGACCAGCTCGCCGCCGGCCGCGAGCATGCGGTCCAGGACGGCCAGGGCGGTCTCGGTGAGGTCCTGGCCGATGACCGCCACGTCGCCGTCGACCAGGCCGAGGACGTCGCCGGCCTGGCAGATGCCGGCCATGGTCCAGGACTGCCGTTCGGCGACGGTGACCTCGGCGTACCGGGTCGCGCCGGCGGCGGAGGTCATCGCCACCACGTCCTCGTCGAAGCGGCGCTCCGGCTCGTGCACCGCGAGCGCCGCGATGCCCTGCACGGCGGACCGGGTGGGGATGAGCGCCACCCGGACGCCCTCGGCGCGCACCTGCTCGGCGGCCGCGGCGGCGGTGTGGCGCAGCTCGGCGTCGTTGGGCAGCAGCACCACCTCGCGCGCGTGGGCGCGCCGTACGGCCTGGACGAGCTCGCCGCTCGCGGGCGGCTCCCCGGGGCGGGCGAGCACGGCGGTGGCGCCGGCCTCCGTGTACAGGCCGGCCAGGCCCTCGCCGGGCACCACGGCCACCACGGCCCGCTGGACGCGCTCGGCGGGCGCCCGCTCGGCCCCCGCCGCGTGCGCGTCCCCGTCACCGAAGTGGGTGATCCGGATCCGGTACGGCCGTCCCGCCTCGACGCCCGCCTCCACGGCGGCGCCGGCGTCGTCGACGTGCACATGGACGTTCCACAGGCCGTCGCCGCCGACCACGACGAGGGAGTCGCCGAGGGCGTCGAGCCGCTCCCGCAGCCGGGCGACGGCCGCGTCCTCGGCCTCCAGCAGGTAGATCACCTCGAAGGCGGGGCCGCCGGGCCCGGCCACGGCGTCGTCGTCCGCGCAGGGAGCCGCGACCGTGTGCGCCCCTCCGCGCGCGTGCAGCCCGGGGCCGCGTGCCGCCGTTCCCCGGGGCGTCTCCCCGGTGAGCGTCTCGACCAGCGCCGCCAGGACGGTCACCAGGCCGCGTCCGCCCGCGTCGACCACGCCCGCCTGGCGCAGGACGTCCAGCCGGCCCGGGGTCTCGGCGAGCGCCGTGCGGGCGCCCTCGTAGGCGGCGCGGGCCACGGCGCCGCAGTCGCCGCCGGCGTCCCCGGCCGCGTCGGCGGCGGCCGAGGCGACGGTGAGGACGGTGCCCTCGACGGGGTGGGCGACCGCCTGCCGTGCGGAGTCGGCCGCGTGCCGCAGGGCGAGGCCGAGGCCGGTCCCGTCGGCGTACGCGGGGGCGTCGGCGCCGGCCAGCACCTGGGCCATGCCGCGGAGCAGCTGGGCGAGGATCGTCCCGGAGTTCCCGCGCGCCCCGATCAGCGCGCCGTGCGCCATCGCGCGCACCGCGTCGGCCAGGGTGGGTCCCGGATCCCCGCCGCCGCCCGCCTCATGACCGGCGAACACCGCCTCCACGGCCGTGGCCGCCGACTCCAGCGTCAGATAGAGATTGGTGCCGGTGTCGCCGTCCGCCACGGGATAGACGTTGATCGCGTCGATCTCCTCGCGGGCCCGTCCGAGCGCGTCGAGCGCGAGACCGCACCAGGCACGCACCGCGAGAGCATCGAACGTCTGCGGCACCTGCGGCACCTGCGCCTCCTCGAGCTGCTGGACGTGGCACGCAGCGTAGACGGTGGGCCCCCGCCTGCCGGAAGAGGGCCGCAGGCGGCCCCGTGAGCTGGCATGCTAGTTTCGTCCTACGGGTGCAGCCGTTGTATGCTGCTCCGGTTGCCCGATCCGATCGGGCGTCTCCCCTGGCAACGCCACTCAGATCCTCCGGCTCTTCCGAGTCCTGGATCTGGATCCCGGCCTGCCGGGATCAACCGTAAGTGCATCTGAAGTCTTTGGAGTGACCCGTGGCTGCCAACTGCGACGTCTGCGGCAAGGGGCCGGGCTTCGGCAACAACATCTCGCACTCGCACCGCCGTACGCCCCGTCGCTGGAACCCGAACATCCAGCGTGTGCGTACCGTGGTCGGCGGGACGCCGAAGCGCGTGAACGCCTGCACCTCGTGCATCAAGGCCGGCAAGGTCTCGCGCTGACGCAATCGCTGAGCGCGCGGCCACAGCCGGTATCGCCGCAACGGGCCGGTCCACCTCACGGTGGACCGGCTTTTTGCTGTGCCCGGCGGCGGGGTGTCGGCCTGACGGCCGGGTGACCGACGGGGGCGAGCGCCGCCGCGCGCGGCGTTCGACGCTCAGCGGGGCCTGGTGACCGAGACCGGGCCCGACGGCCTTGCGCCGGGTGCGGTGTCGATGGCGGCCGTGACGCGTGGGTGTGCCGGTCGCGTCGGCCGGATGCCGCCCGACGGCGCGGTTCGGTCCCGTCTGCCAGGCAGGCGCGGCACGACGTGGTCGTCCCGGGCCGCGGAGGCGACGGGACACCTTCGCTCTGCCGCCTCGCCGAGTGGGCCCACTCCCCGTCGGTCGTCAGGCGTCCCACGGCTCTCCGCGCCGCAGCACCCACCCGTGATCCACCGGGCCGATACCGCCGCCCAGGGCGAAGCCCGACGCCAGCGCTCCGGTGACGTACGTCTTCGCCGCCGTCACCGCCTCCGGGACCGTGTGCCCCAGGGCGAGGTGCGAGGCGATGGCGGAGGCCAGGGTGCAGCCGGTGCCGTGGGTGTGGCGGTTGTCGTGGCGGGGGGCGCGCAGCCAGCGCTCCTCGGTGCCGTCCGTGAGGAGGTCGACGGCCTCCTCCGACGCCCCGCCGGCGAGGTGCCCGCCCTTGATCACCACCCAGCGCGGGCCGAACTCCAGCACGGCCGCGGCGGCCCGCCGCATGTCCGGCTCGGAGGCCACGCGCACGCCGGTGAGTTGCGCGACCTCGTCCAGGTTCGGGGTGACCACGGTCGCCACCGGAAGCAGCTTGGTGCGCACGGAGTCCAGCGCCGACGCCGCGAGCAGCGGGTCGCCGTGCTTGGAGACGCCCACCGGGTCGACGACCTTCGGCGCGTCGGTGTCCGCGAGCAAGTCGGCGACCGTCTCGACGAGTTCGGCCGAGGACAGCATGCCGGTCTTGACCGCCTGCACGCCGATGTCGTCGACCACGCTGCGGTACTGGGCGCGCACCGCCTCCACCGGCAGTTCCCAGGCGCCCTGCACGCCGAGGGAGTTCTGCGCGGTCACCGCGGTGAGCACGCTCATGCCGTGCACGCCGAGCGCGAGCATCGTCTTCAGGTCGGCCTGGATGCCCGCCCCCCCGCCGGAGTCGGAGCCGGCCACCGTGAGGACCCGGGGCGGCGCGCTCATGACTCGATGTCCCCGAAGTGGTCCCAGCCGCCCTGGGTGGTCCAGGGCGCCCCGTCCACCGTCACCTGCGGCAGCGCGGACGGGTTGAGGACCTCCCCGATGACCTTCCAGCGGGCGGGCAGCTTCACGTCCGGCGGGAAGGTGGCCACGATGGCGTGGTCCTCGCCGCCGGTCAGCACCCACTGCATGGGGTCGACGCCGACGGCCTGACCGATGTCGTTCATCTGCGAGGGGATGTCGATCGCGCCGGAGCGGATGTCGATGCGGACCTTGCTGGCCTCGGCGATGTGCCCGAGGTCGGCGATCAGTCCGTCGCTGACGTCGCACATGGCGGTCGCGCCCAGACCGGCGGCGGCCGGGCCCGCGTGGTACGGCGGCTCCGGGCGCCGGTGCGCCTCGACGAAGGCGCGCGGGGAGCGAAAGCCGCGGGAGAGCACGGCGTGCCCGGCCGCGGACCAGCCGAGCCAGCCGGTCACCGCGACGATGTCGCCGGGCTGCGCCCCGCCCCGGGTGACGGGCTCCTGGTTGCGCAGGTCGCCGAGCGCGGTGATGGACACCGTGATGGTGTCGCCGCGTACGACGTCGCCTCCGACGACCGCGGCGCCGGCCACCTGGCACTCGTCGCGCAGACCGTCCATGAGTTCGCTGGGCCACGTCACCGGCAGTTCGGCGGGCACGACCAGGCCGAGCAGCAGCGCGGTCGGCACGGCGCCCATGGCGGCGATGTCGGCGAGGTTCTGGGCGGCGGCCTTGCGGCCGACGTCGTAGGCCGTGGACCAGTCACGGCGGAAGTGGCGTCCCTCCACCAGGACGTCGGTGCTGGCCACGACCCGCCGGTCGGGCGCGGAGACCACGGCGGCGTCGTCGCCGGGGCCGACCCGGACCGCCGGGGTGGTGGTGAGACGGGAGGTGAGCTCCCTGATGAGCCCGAACTCCCCGAGCTCACCAACAGTGCCCTTCATTTCCCTTACGCCCCTTCTATCCCTGTGCGTGCCCGGTCGCGGGTCGTCCGAGTCCTCGTTACGGTCGAACTGACCGTCAACTTCTCCCGTGCCTGTACCCCGGCGCGCAAGCCCCGGTTCCCGCAGGTCTCCCCGCGACGAGCGGCGACGCGATACCGTGGCGTTCCTTTTCCCCACATGATCCTCGTGGCCGCCCTGGAGGTTCCGTGGTACAGGCGTACATCCTGATCCAGACGGAGGTCGGCAAGGCGTCGACCGTCGCCGATCTGATCGGCAAGATCCCTGGAGTCGTCCAGGCCGAGGACGTGACGGGTCCCTACGACGTCATCGTGCGCGCCCAGGCCGACACCGTCGACGACCTGGGACGCATGGTCGTCGCCAAGGTGCAGCAGGTGGACGGCATCACCCGCACCCTGACCTGCCCGGTGGTGCATCTGTAGCCCCCGTCTACCCTGTCCCGGTGAACTCCTTCCGTCACCGGCACGCCGTTTGCTCCGCCCTCGCGGTGCTGATCACCGTCGCGGGCTGCTCCTCGGCAGACGACAACGTGTCCGCGGCGGTTCCCAGCCCGGACGCGAAGGTCACCGAGCTGTGTCAGAACCTGGACAAGGTCCTGCCGGCGACGGTGGACGGTGAGAGCCGCGACGACCCCGAACCCGCGTCCGAACTGACCGCGGGCTGGGGCGGCGTGGCGATCATACTGCGGTGCGGTGTCACGCGGCCGCCGAAGATGACCGATCCCAAGGTCGCGGGCGGCCAGGACGCCGACGCGGTGCCCGGTGGGGTGAACGGCGTCGACTGGCTGATGGAACGGCACGAGGACGGTGTGCAGCGCTTCACCACCGCCAACCGCGAGGCGTACGTCGAGGTCGAGGTGGCCGACGGGCGGGACAGCACGGGTGTGCTGATCGACCTGGCCCCGGCCGTGAAGAAGGCGATCCCCGAGGGGATCGCCTCCTGACACACGCGCGGGGTGCGGCTCAGCGCAGTCCGGTGGACCGGCGCAGCGCCGCCTGGATCAGCAGGTCGACGAGCTCCTGGTAGCCGACGCCGGTCGCCTGCCACATCTGCGGGTACATCGAGATGGGCGTGAAGCCGGGCATGGTGTTGATCTCGTTGATCACGAACTCGCCGTCCTCGGTGAGGAAGAAGTCCGCGCGGACCAGACCCTCGCAGGAGGCGGCGTCGAACGCCTCGACCGCGAGCCGGCGGACCTCGGCCGTCTCCTCGTCGGTCAGCGGCGCCGGCACGACGCCGGGCGTGGAGTCGATGTACTTCGCCTCGAAGTCGTAGTAGGCGTGCGCGTCCGGCGGGGGGATCTCGGCGGGCAGCGAGGCGCGCGGCCCGTCCTCGAACTCCAGCACGCCGCACTCGATCTCGCGTCCGCGCAGCGCCGCCTCGACGAGGATCTTCGGGTCGTGGCGCTGGGCCTCGGCGATGGCGTCGTCCAGCCCGGAGAGGTCGTCGACCTTGGTGATGCCGATGGACGAGCCGGCCCGGGCGGGCTTCACGAACAGCGGCCAGCCGTGCTCGCCGGCGAAGTCGACGATCTTCTTGCGGGCGGCGGCCTCGTCCCGCGCCCACTCGCGCGGCCTGATCACCAGGTACGGGCCGACCTTGAGCCCGAAGGAGGTGAACACCCGCTTCATGTACTCCTTGTCCTGGCCGACGGCCGAGGAGAGCACACCGGAGCCCACGTAGGGGATGCCGGAGAGTTCGAGCAGTCCCTGGAGGGTGCCGTCCTCCCCGTAGGGGCCGTGCAGCACCGGGAAGACCACGTCGACCTCACCGAGTGCCTTGGGCACCGATCCCGGCTCGCTGTACACGACTTCGCGGTCCGCGGGGTCGACGGGGAGCACGACCGCGCCCTCCGTGGACTCGGCCAGCTGGTCGACGGTCGGGGTGCGGCGCTCGGCGATCGCCATGCGTTCCGGTTCGTCGGCGGTGAGCGCCCACCGGCCGTCCTGGGTGATGCCGATCGGCAGGACGTCGTACCTGCTCCGGTCGATGGCCTTGAGGACGGCGCCGGCGGTGACCACGGAGATCCCGTGCTCGGAGCTGCGCCCGCCGAACACGACGGCCACACGCGGCTTGCGCGACGGCGAGTCGGGGCTCTGGGGGAGGTTCTCGGTGCTCATATCGCGACGAGCGTACCCGCTGCCGGAGCGGGGATACAGCGCCCGCAACGCCGTGCGTGGGCCGAACGGAGGGGCCGCCGTCCGGCCGTCGCTCAGCGTCGTTCCGGCTTCGCGCTGCGCGACATCAGCTCCTTCAGCGCCACCTGAGGGGGCTTGCCCTCGTGCACGATCCCGACGACCGTCTCGGTGAGCGGCATGTCGACACCGTGCCGGCGGGCCAGGTCCAGCACCGACTCGCAGGACTTGACGCCCTCGGCGGTCTGCTTGGTGACCGCGATGGTCTCCTGCAGGGTCAGTCCCTTGCCGAGGTTGGTGCCGAAGGTGTGGTTGCGGGACAGCGGCGAGGAGCAGGTGGCCACCAGGTCGCCCAGGCCCGCGAGTCCGGAGAAGGTCAGCGGGTCGGCGCCGAGCGCGACGCCGAGCCGGGTGGTCTCGGCGAGGCCGCGGGTGATGAGCGAGCCCTTGGTGTTGTCGCCGAGGCCCATGCCGTCCGCGATGCCGACGGCGAGCCCGATGACGTTCTTCACCGCGCCGCCCAGCTCGCAGCCGATGACGTCGGTGTTGGTGTACGGCCGGAAGTACGGGGTGTGGCAGGCGGTCTGAAGCCGCCGGGCGACCTCTTCGTCGGTGCAGGCGACGACGGCCGCGGCCGGCATCCGGGCCGCGATCTCGCGGGCCAGGTTGGGGCCGGTGACCACGGCGATCCGCTCCCGGCCGACCTTGGCGACGTCCTCGACGACCTCGCTCATCCGCATCGCGGAGCCGAGTTCGACGCCCTTCATCAGGGACACCAGGACCGTGCGCGGCGCGAGCAGGTCGCGCCACTGGGCGAGGTTGCCGCGCAGCGTCTGCGAGGGCACGGCGAGGACGGTGAAGTCGGCGCCGCGCGCGGCCTCGGCGGCGTCCGAGGTGGCCCGCAGACCGTCGGGGAGTTCGACCCCGGGCAGGTAGTCGGGGTTGGTGCGGGTGGAGTTGATCGCCTCGGCGAGTTCGGGGCGCCGTCCCCACAGGACGACGTCGCAGCCCGCGTCGGCGAGGACCATGCCGAAGGCCGTCCCCCACGATCCGGTGCCGAAGACGGCCGCCTTGACCGGCTTGCTCACGTGCCCAGCCCCTCTTCGCGTACTTCCCGGACGGCGGCGCGCTCGCCCCGGGTGCGGTCCTGCCGCCCGTTACGGCCGTTGCGCTGCGCGTGCGTCCGGCGGCGCTGCTCCATCCGCTCCGTGCGCGGGTCGTAGGGCGTCTCGGGGGCCTTCTCGCCGCGGATCTCCTCCAGCAGGCGGGTCACCGCGGCCATGATCACCTCGGTGGCCTCCTTGAGGAGCTCCGGCGTCATCTCCCGGTCGTAGAAGCGCGAGAGGTCGACCGGCGGGCCGGCCAGCACCCTGCTGGTCTTGCGCGGGAACAGCCGCGGCTTCTTCGCGTACGGCGGGAGGAGTTCGTTGGCGCCCCACTGGGCGACCGGGACGACCGGACACTTGGTCTGCAGGGCGACGCGCGCGGCGCCGGTCTTGCCGGTCATGGGCCAGCCGTCCGGGTCCCGGGTGAGGGTGCCCTCGGGATAGAAGGCGACGCACTCGCCGCGCTCCACGGCGTCGATGGCGGCGCGGAAGGCGCTCAGGGCGTCCGTGCTCTCGCGGTAGACGGGGATCTGCCCGGTGCCGCGCATCGCGGCGCCGACGAATCCCTTGCTGAAAAGCCCGCTCTTCGCGAGGAATCGCGGAACACGGCCGGTGTTGTACTGGAAGTGCGCGTAGGCCAAAGGATCGATGTGCGAATTGTGGTTCACCGCGGTGATGAATCCACCCTCGGCCGGAATGTTCTCCATTCCGCGCCAGTCCCGCTTGAGCAGTACCACCAGCGGCGGTTTGCAGATCACCGCGGCGAAGCGGTACCAGAAGCCGATTCTGCGGCGCGGCACGAGTACACCTTCCTCTTACGGACGACAGGCCCAGGTCCCGGCCCCCTCAAGGCCGGGCGGGCCGCACAAGTGTCGCCCCGGGCCGCCGGTCTGTCGAGAACACCGTACGCCCGGTCCCGCGGCCGTCGGCCGCCCCGGGGGACAATGGCCGTGACAAGAGAGGGACGCAACACTCGTGCAGTGGACCTTGGTGGTACCCCTGAAGCCCTTGCCGCAGGCCAAGAGCAGGCTGGCGGACACCGCGGACGACGGTCTGCGGCCGGGTCTGGCGCTGGCGTTCGCGCAGGACACGGTGGCCGCCGCGCTCGGCTGCCCGGCGGTGCGGGATGTGGTGGTCGTCACCAACGACGCCCTGGCCGCGCGTGAGCTGGCGGCTCTGGGCGCCGGGACCGTCCCCGACCTTCCGCGGGCCGGGCTCAACGCCGCGCTCGCCCATGCCGCGACGGTGGTGGGCGCCGCCCGCCGCGCGGCCTCGGTGGCGGCGCTGAACGCGGATCTGCCGGCGCTGCGCTCGTCCGAACTGGCCCGTGTGCTGGACGCGGCGACGGAATTCCCGCGGTCCTTCCTCGCGGATTCCGCGGGACTCGGCACGACGCTTCTCGCCGCGACCCGCGGCCGTGAACTCCGTCCGCGTTTCGGCGTCGGTTCGCGTGCCCGGCACCGGGCGTCCGGCGCGGTGGAGCTCGACCTCGACGCGGTCGACTCGGTACGCCAGGACGTGGACACCGGCGGGGATCTGCGGGCGGCGCTGGCGCTGGGTGTCGGTCCCCGCACGGCCGCGGCCGCCGCGCGGCTGCCCGCGGGGCAGCAGTAGGCTGCCGCACATGCAGGCCACCGCGTACACCTACGACCCCGACAGCCGCAGCGGTCAGGTGCTGCTGGACGACGGCACCCCGGTCCCCTTCGACGCCGCGGCGTTCGACGCGGGCGGCCTGAGGCTGCTGCGTCCCGGGCAGCGGGTGCGGCTGGAGACGGAGGGCGAGGGCGCGTCCCTGCGGATCACGCTGGTGACTCTGCAGACGTTCTGACGCGCGCGGGCGGACCCGGACACACCGCGGGCCGGACTCCCGGGGGAGTCCGGCCCGACACGTGAGTACCGCTTGCCCGAAGGGGGGACGAGGCGTCCGCTACTTCTTGCGGGCGGTGGTCTTCTTGGCGGTGGTCTTGCGCGCGGTCGACTTCTTGGCGGGGGCCTTCTTGGCCGTCGCCTTCTTCGCCGGGGCCTTCTTGGCCGTGGTCTTCTTCGCGGCGGTGCTCTTGGCCGCGGCCGTCGACTTGGCGGGGGCCTTCTTCGCGGCGGTCTTGCTCGCCGTGGTCTTGGCGGTGGCCTTCTTGGCCGTGGTCTTCTTCGCGGCCGCCTTCTTGGCGGTGGCGGCCTTCTTGGCCGTGGTCTTCTTCGCCGCGGCCTTCTTCACCGTCGCCGAAGCGCCGCCGGTGAGGCTGCCCTTGGGAGCCTTCTTCACGGCGACCTCGCCGCCGCGCGGCAGCTTCTTCGAGCCGCTGACCAGGTCCTTGAAGCCCTGGCCGGCGCGGAAACGCGGGACGGAGGTCTTCTTGACCCGAACCCGCTCGCCCGTCTGGGGGTTGCGGGCGTAGCGGGCGGGACGGTCGACCTTCTCGAACGAACCGAAGCCGGTCACCGAGACCCGCTCCCCCGCGACGACCGCGCGGACGATGGCGTCCAGTACGTGGTCGACGGCGTCGGCGGCCTGCTGGCGGCCGCCCACCTTGTCGGCAATCGCTTCTACGAGCTGCGCCTTGTTCACGTCTTCCCCTTCGGAGACATCGCCAGAACGAATGTGTTCAAGCTTTTTCGCACGTTAGGCAGATATATACCGCAAATCAAACACGAAACGGGCTAATCACCCTTGTGCCGCAACGAACTCGGTTGTCTCGACTGGTTCAGCGTTCCTCGTCGGGGATCCGTCCCTCGTCGAGGTCCGCCATGAACCGCTCCAGACGCCTTGCCGCACCGGCGAGATCGTGCTTGGCCGCGGCCGTAATGACCAACAGCTTCCGGGTCAGCGCCATCCGTACGCCCTCCGGGACTTGCAGTGCGCGCACCCTCGAGTGCGCTTGCTTGAGCCGGACCGCGACCGCCGTATAGAGCTGGAGTTGGCCGTCGTGTTCCATGCACAGATTGTGCCATCTGGGGCGAGTTGTCGCCTGCCCAGGGGGCAACTGCCGCGCCGGACAGCCGTCCGCACACACCCGGGATCCACGGCCACGTGACACGTGTACCCCGGCAACCACCTTCTTAACGTGGCAAGTTGGCGGCCCTCAAGACGGCACGCGGGGCCGAACGGGTACGAAGAAGCCCGTACCCCCGATCGGTCCGATCGGGGGTACGGGCTTCGATGACGCGGTGGCCGAAAGTCGACCTCCGCCGAGGACTTCGGCGGCGCGAAGGTCAGGCCGTGAGGGTCCGCGGCTTGAACGACGGACGCGTCGCCTCGTACGCGGCGATGTCCGCCTCGTTCTGCAGCGTGATGGAGATGTCGTCGAGGCCGTTCAGCAGCCGCCAGCGGGAGTTCTCGTCCAGCTCGAAGGGGGCGTTGACGCCCTCGGCGCGCACCTCGCGGGCCTCGAGGTCGACGGTGATCTCCGCGGTGGGGTCGGCCTCGGTGAGCTCCCACAGGGCGTCGACGGTCTTCTGGTCGAGGACGACCGTCAGCAGGCCGTTCTTCAGCGAGTTGCCGCGGAAGATGTCGGCGAAGCGGGAGGAGATCACGGCCTTGAAGCCGTAGTTCTGCAGCGCCCAGACGGCGTGCTCACGGGAGGAGCCGGTGCCGAAGTCGGGGCCGGCCACCAGGACCGTGGCGCCCTCGCGCTCGGGCCGGTTGAGCACGAACTCGGGGTCCTTGCGCCAGGCCTCGAACAGCCCGTCCTCGAACCCGTCCCGCGTGACCTTCTTGAGCCAGTGGGCAGGGATGATCTGGTCGGTGTCGACGTTGGAGCGGCGCAGCGGGACGGCCCGGCCGGTGTGGGTGGTGAATGCTTCCATGACTGATCAGACTCCAGCGGGCGTGCGGTCGTCGGCGGCGGCGAGGTCGGCCGGGGAGGCCAGGTGGCCGAGGACCGCGGTGGCCGCGGCGACCTGCGGGGACACCAGGTGCGTCCGGCCGCCCTTGCCCTGCCGGCCCTCGAAGTTGCGGTTGGAGGTGGAGGCGGAGCGCTCACCGGGGGCGAGCTGGTCCGGGTTCATGCCCAGGCACATCGAGCAGCCCGCGTGCCGCCACTCGGCGCCGGCCTCCTTGAAGACCACGTCCAGTCCCTCGGAGACGGCCTGCAGACCCACCCGCGCGGAGCCGGGGACGACCAGCATCCGTACGCCGTCGGCGACTTTGCGGCCCTTGATGACGTCCGCGGCGGCGCGCAGGTCCTCGATGCGGCCGTTGGTGCAGGAACCTACGAAGACGGTGTCCACCTTGATGGAGCGCAGCGGCTGACCGGCCTCCAACCCCATGTACTCCAGGGCCTTTTCGGCGGCGAGCCGCTCCGAGGCGTCCTCGTACGAGGCGGGGTCGGGGACCGACGCGGAAAGCGGCGCGCCCTGGCCCGGGTTGGTGCCCCAGGTGACGAACGGCGACAGCTCGGAGGCCTCGATGACGACCTCGGCGTCGAACTCGGCGTCGTCGTCGGACTTCAGCGTCTTCCAGTAGGCGACGGCCGCGTCCCAGTCCTCGCCCTTGGGGGCGTGCGGACGGCCCTCGAGGTAGGCGAAGGTCGTCTCGTCGGGGGCGATCATGCCCGCGCGGGCGCCGGCCTCGATCGACATGTTGCAGATGGTCATCCGGGCCTCCATCGAGAGCTTCTCGATGGCCTCGCCGCGGTACTCCAGGACGTAGCCCTGGCCGCCGCCCGTGCCGATCTTCGCGATGATCGCCAGGATCAGGTCCTTGGCGGTGACGCCCTCGGGCAGCTCGCCGTTGACCGTGATCGCCATGGTCTTGGGGCGGGCCATCGGCAGCGTCTGGGTCGCCAGGACGTGCTCGACCTGGGAGGTGCCGATACCGAAGGCCAGTCCGCCGAAGGCGCCGTGGGTGGAGGTGTGGGAGTCGCCGCACACCACCGTCATGCCGGGCTGGGTCAGGCCCAGCTGCGGGCCGACGACGTGCACGACGCCCTGCTCGACGTCGCCCAGCGGGTGCAGCCGGACGCCGAACTCCGCGCAGTTCTTGCGCAGCGTCTCCAGCTGGACCCGGGAGACCGGGTCCGCGATCGGCTTGTCGATGTCGAGGGTCGGGGTGTTGTGGTCCTCGGTCGCGATGGTGAGGTCGAGACGGCGCACCCGGCGGCCGTTCTTGCGGAGGCCGTCGAAGGCCTGGGGGCTGGTCACCTCGTGCAGCAGGTGCAGATCGATGAAGAGGAGGTCGGGCTCGCCCTCGGCGCGCCGGACGACGTGGTCGTCCCAGACCTTCTCCGCGAGTGTCCTACCCATCGCTTTCCCTCCGGCCGGCACGTTGCCCTCCGGCCCAACTAGAGATCTGTGAGACGGCGCCCGCGCCCCTGACACCGGGCGTCCGCCGTCAGGCCCGGTGGTCCACGGGCCGCGTTGCTTCGTGCTTCAAGAGTGGCGGGTTCCACGAGAAATTGAACTTGCGTTTCACAGAGTGAGACGCAAGTATCGTTGCATGGACAACAGTAGCGGCGTCGGCGTTCTGGACAAGGCAGCACTCGTCCTGAGCGCCCTGGAGTCCGGCCCGGCCACCCTCGCGGGGTTGGTCGGTGCCACCGGACTGGCACGACCCACGGCCCACCGTCTCGCGGTGGCGCTGGAGCACCACCGCATGGTGGCGCGAGACATGCAGGGGCGGTTCATCCTGGGTCCGCGCCTGGCCGAACTGGCCGCGGCCGCGGGCGAGGACCGGCTGCTCGCCACGGCGGGCCCGGTGCTGACCCACCTGCGCGACGTGACGGGCGAGAGCGCCCAGCTCTACCGCCGCCAGGGCGACATGCGCATCTGCGTCGCCGCGGCGGAGCGCCTGTCCGGACTGCGGGACACGGTACCGGTGGGCTCCACGCTCACCATGAAGGCCGGTTCGTCGGCGCAGATCCTCATGGCGTGGGAGGAGCCCGAGCGGCTGCACCGCGGCCTGCAGGGCGCCCGTTTCACGGCGACGGCCCTCTCCGGCGTACGGCGCCGCGGCTGGGCCCAGTCGATCGGTGAGCGCGAGCCGGGCGTGGCGTCCGTCTCGGCGCCGGTGCGCGGCCCGTCGAACCGCGTGGTGGCGGCCGTGTCGGTCTCCGGCCCCATCGAGCGTCTGACGCGTCACCCGGGCCGGATGCACGCCCAGGCCGTCATCGACGCCGCCGCCCGCCTCTCCGAGGCTCTCCGGCGCTCCTGAGCGCCCTCCTCGTCCACCGAACCCGTCCGCGGGAACGGGTCCGCCTCAACGCCGCGGCGGACCCCTCCCCCGCCTCACGCGCCGTCGGCCACCGCCGACGGCGCAGTCTTTTCCGCCCCTTCGGGCCGCGCGGACCCCTCCGGCCGGTACGCGAACCGGTCCTTGGCGCGCCGGCCGCGCTTCTCCAGCCGTATCTGCCCGTGCGCGGCGGCGAGTCCGAACGCCGGCATGTCGGCGTAGATCGCCTCGTAGTTGCCCTGCGGCACCACGTACGCCTCGTGCCAGAGCCCGACATGGCCCCGCACCCTGCCGGCGCGCTCCTTGCCGTTGACGAACGTCCACGCGCGGTGATGGACCGTGCCCGGGGCGTGCGCGTAGGCGTAGAGCTTCTCCTTGGACTCCCAGTACTGGACGACGTAGTAGGTCCGCGGGGAGGCCATGAGCAGGACGTGGCTGAGCAGTCCGCTCCCGGGGCGCCTGCCGAGCTCGCGCAGCATGCGCGGCATGGAGGCCAGTACGGGCAGCCAGTGGTGCACCGCCCAGAAGTGGTTGATACGCATCCCGATCAGCAGGACGACGACGTCGCCCTCCGCCGCCGCGGTGGTGCGCTCGGCGACCCCGAACCTGCGCCGCATGTCTCACTCCCGGATCCATAGGGTGGCCTGGACGGGTTCCCGGAGGAACTCTTGGATAGTCTCGCTATCCCATGAAAGGCGCAAGAGGTGCGGCTGGCTGAACTGAGCGAACGCAGCGGTGTGTCCACCGCGACGATCAAGTACTACCTGCGCGAAGGGCTGCTGCCGCCCGGCCGCCGCGTCAACGCGACGACGGCCGACTACGACGAGGAGCACTTGCGCCGGCTGCGGCTGGTGCGCGCGCTGATCCAGGTCGGCGGCATCCCGGTGGCCAGGGCCCGTGAGGTGCTGAGCCACATCGACGACGACTCCCTGGGCCGCACGATCCGCCTGGGCGCGGCGCTGTGGGCGCTGCCACAGGACCCGGAGCCGGACGAGGGGGACCCGGACGTGGTGGCGGCCCGCGCGGAGGTGGACCGGCTACTGGAGACGCTGGGCTGGGAGACCTCGCGGGAGCTGGCCACCCTCTCCCCCGTGCACCGCTCGCTGGTGGTGGCGGTCGCCACACTGCGGCGGCTCGGTTACCCGTGGGACGCGGAGCTGATGGCGCCGTACGCGCGGCTGATGCACCAGGTGGCGTCCCGGCAGCTCGACTTCATGGAGACGTACGACTCGCTGAAGGAGCAGGTGGAGGTGGCCGTGGCGTCCGCGGTGCTGTTCGAGCCG